>NZ_JPLZ01000012.1 GCF_000735135.1 Chryseobacterium sp. FH1 | reverse complement strand
CTTGCGGAGCTATTACTTGAGAAAAGTGTCTGAAGGAAAGAATAAGATGTTGGTTTTGAACAATATACGCAACAAAATCATTCACCGTATTTTTGCAGTGGTGAACTCCGGCAGAAATTACGAGAAAAACTACCAAAATAATTTGGTTTGTCCATAGAAATCAAGCCGGGGCGCGCTTCGCAAGGTTCAAACGTTCCCGAATCAAAACAACTTTTGTCACTTCTTTAGGTTTCCTCTGGAACAACAATATTGTGTTTAAATCTGCCTAATGCGCCCAATCTGCGAGAAATACTTATTCCCCAATTAAGCGTCCTTTCGAATCTTAAAATATTTTCAAGTAATTCAAAAAAATCTTCGCGGACTTTGCGTTTGAAAATCTCAATCATCAAACTCAGCAAAAGGAATTTTCAACTGAGCAGAAACCTGCTTTTTCTCGTCTGTATTAAGATTGGACAAAGAAAGTCCAAGAAGTCGAATCGCCTTATCAAAAGGTCGCAGTTCCCAAAGTTGTTTCGCCGTGTTGTAGAACTTTTCCGCATTTTCAAAATAAAGTTCCTGCGTCTTGCTTCTCGTGTAAAGTGTGAAATCTTTGTATTTGATTTTCAAAGTCAATGTTTTCCCTTTGATTTCTTTTTTGCCGAGCCGTTCTTCCAGTTCCAGACTTAGGGATTTCAGTTTCTGATCCACTTCATCATCCTCATTGATGTCGTCCCAAAACGTTCTTTCCACCGCCACACTTTTCTGGATTCTATTCGGTTTCACATCTCCATTGTGGATTCCCCGGACAACATTATAATAATATCTTCCAGATTTCCCGAAAAGCTTTTCCAGTTCGTCCAGAGATTTCGCCTTTAAATCGGAACCTTTGAAGATGTGCAACGTGTGCATCCTGTTCGCAGTCACTTTTCCAACACCGTAGAATTTCTCAATTGGAAGGTTTTCCAGAAACTCATCTATTTTGGTTGGATGAATCGTTTTCTGTCCATTTGGTTTATTGATGTCAGAAGCCACTTTCGCGAGAAATTTATTGACAGAAATTCCAGCCGAGGCCGTCAATCCCGTTTCCTCAAAAATCCGTTTTCTGATTTCCCTTGCAATGTCATTCGCCGACTCGATGTCTTTTTTGTTTTCGGTAACATCGAGGTAAGCTTCGTCCAGAGAAAGCGGTTCTACCAAGTCTGTGTATTCGTGGAAGATACTTCTGATTTTGCTGGAGATTTCTTTGTATCGGGCAAATCTCGGTTTTACAAAAATGAGATGCGGACATCGTTCTCTCGCCGTCTTACTCGGCATCGCAGACCGAACTCCAAATTTCCGAGCTTCATAACTCGCGGCCGCAACAACACCACGATGTCCACCGCCAACCGCAATGGCTTTCCCACGCAGACTCGGGTCATCGAGCTGTTCTACGGAAGCATAGAAGGCGTCCATATCTACGTGGATTATTTTGCGTTGAGGTTGCATTCGTTAATTGATTGTAGAAAGTTTGTTATTATGACAAATCTCGCAGCCCGACTTGATTTCTATGGACAAACCAAATTATTTTGGTAGTTTTTCTCGTAATTTCTGCCGGAGTTCACCACTGCAAAAATACGGTGAATGATTTTGTTGCGTATATTGTTCAAAACCAACATCTTATT
>NZ_JPLZ01000011.1 GCF_000735135.1 Chryseobacterium sp. FH1 | reverse complement strand
GAAAATTCTAAGTATATTTACCAGTACAAAGACCATTTGGGCAATGTGAGGGTCAGCTTCACCAAAGGGACAAATGGCAGCGCAGAAGTAACAGACCGCAATGACTACTATGCCTTTGGGATGAACCAGAAGCCAAGTGATCTCACAGCGCCTACGTATGCGATTGGCGGTGAATATACCAATTACAAGTACAATGGCAAGGAGCTGCAAGAAAATGGCACTTACGACTACGGGGCACGTTTTTATATGTCGGACTTGGGAAGATGGTTTGCTGTGGATCCCTTGGCGGAAGTATCAAGAAGATGGAGTCCTTATGCTTATGCCTATAACAACCCAGTTAGGTTTATAGATCCTGACGGGATGAAGAACGTCAGCGCCACGTCCTCTATAGATGATGATGACATAGAAATTGACACTGGATACAGAACTGTAACGAAGAAGACGGCAGTTTTTGGCACAGGAGGCATGTCAGGCAGGCTTTCAGAAAAAGGCGCTTTGAAGATGGCTAATAACATCATTGCTCAGATGGAAAATGGTGGAAAGGATAAAATAATTGCGGGGATATATGGAGCAGGACCAAAGAGTCAGAGTAATAATCCTGAATTTGAAAAACTAATAAAGTCAATGGGAGGTACACTCTTTAAAAGTTCTATAGGGGGTGGAGATAATGAAATAATAGAATATCTTAAGCAAGGATATGAAGAAGGAAAATTAATATCAATCTACGGTTATAGTCGCGGAGGGAATGCTGCTGTTAGAATTACTAACAAGCTTGGGGAGCTAAATATACCTGTATATAATTTAGTTACATTTGATGCACACAGTATTACGGGGGGAACTTTTGAATTGCAATATAATAATGTGACATATGCAGCTAATTTCTATCAACAAAATCCAAGAACTTGGGCAAATGGTTATTTGCTAACCAGAGGTATATTACCATTTGGAGTTAATCCATATATTGGAAGTCCCGTTCATTCAAAATACATAAATGTTTTTCAGGTAAATTATACTAACAAAAATATTACTGGTAAGCCCGTCAACCATTTTAATATTATAGATTCTGCTTTATATAAAAATATTTTTCATCCTGAAATCAAACGCTAACTATTATGAGATTTTTGTTGTTTCTATCATTCCTTTTTATTCTTTTTTGTTGTTCATCCGAAAATGGAAATAATCATATAAATATTTTTCTTAAAAAGAAAAAGTTAACTGATAATGTTGAAGTGAAAGAAGCAAGATTTGATATTCCATTTACAAAATTTGTGAACATTCCAATATATTCACAGAATAATAATATAGTTTCTTTTAGATTAAAACAAGAAGGTAATTACAAGTTGTATCTTATAGGTGTTAAAGGATACGGAAATGGCGATTTTGATTATATAGAATTTAACGCAAAACATTTTAAAAATAATGATACTATTGAAATAACAAATTCAGGGTATTTGAAGATTAATGGTACTATCTTAAAAGATATTCATTAGCTTAATGGTAATGTATAAGATGTGTTGATGGAATTATAAATCATTGAAAATCAATATAATTTTTAGGTAATGCTTCAGATATGTTGGTTTTCTGCGTTAATGAGGCATTACAAAAAATTTATGTGAAATTCAATATAATTAAGAGTAGGCAAAAGCCTGCTCTTTTTATTTTTAGCAGATATAACAGCGCTTTATGCAATTAAAGATTTATTCGTGTTCCAGATGTGTTGGCCAAAATACAGAGTTTGTAAAATATGGTAAAACTAAGTCTGGCAAAGAGAGATATCAATGCACTGGCAGGCAAGCTGTTTGCCTACGAGGTAAAATACGACAACCCTACAGATGGCTCACTTAATCCGCCCCGATATAATGGCAACATCTCCGAGGTAGATTGGAACACGGGAGGTATGGGCAAAAAACGCTACGGCTACAACTACGACGGGATCAACAGGCTACTCTCTGCCAGATACCGGATCCCGGGAGTCACCTTGCCACAGCTGGGGATGTACGATGAGGAGTTGGGCTATGACGTGAACGGTAATATCACAACGCTAAAGAGATC
>NZ_JPLZ01000010.1 GCF_000735135.1 Chryseobacterium sp. FH1 | reverse complement strand
ATCTCAATGAAAGAAAGAGCATTTAATTCTAAATCAAGCCATGGGTTTTTCCCGGAGCGGAGCAAAGTTTAATTAAATGCTTTTCTCTTTTCTAAATTTAATATTTTCCAATCATATTTTATTATTGCAAATCTAAAGGAGTGGAAATCCTTTTTTGTGGCTGGATAAGCCAAGGCAAAAAGATTGACTGCGTCGAACCACTTCGTTAGGTTTGGGAACGGAAGGCGGATAAAGCTGCCATAATTTTACGACAAATTTAATCAAAAAAAATCCCGAAAATTTTCGGGAAGTTGATGTTATTTGGTAAGCTTGTCAATCGTGGTTTGAATCTCCGGATCTTCGGGCGAGATTGCGTAATATTTTGCAATGTTGGATTTCTGGTCAACAATGATATATCTCGGGATCCAGTTGAGGTCGATGTAATTGTTGAAATCATTCTTCCAGCCAGACGCGAACCAATAATTTTCTTTGTCTGTCATCTCGTGCTTATCAAGGCTTTTCATAAAACCATCTTTTGAGCGCTCCAATGAAAGAAAAACGAAATTGACGTTGGGATTCTTTTCTTCCAATTCCTTAGCTTTCGGAAATGCTTTGAGGCAATCTCTGCACCAGCCAGCCCAGAAATCTAGAATGACAACTTTGCCTTTGTGTTGCTTCAGGATTTCGGTCATAGAGATCTCTTTCCCGTTCGTGTCTTGTAATTTTTGAGCTAAAGCTTCTTTGGAAAATTTGGTTTTCAGAACTTTTGGAACTTCCTGTGAAAATCCAAATTGGAAAACCATTAATAATAGATAAATTAAAATCCTCTTCATTATTTTTAAATTTTGATGAACGAAGTTATGAATATTATGTTACACCGGAATAAAAAAAGACAGCGAAAAAAGCTGTCTTGATGATTTATATTTTGAATGATATTAGTAATTCCTTACCAGACCTTTTACAATCTTGATGACATTTGGCATCGCTTTGTTGGCGGCTTCCAAAACTTCATCGTGAGAAACTGCGAAGGCAATGTCTGGTCCACCAAGATCGGTGATGATCGATAGACAGAAGCAGTCCATCCCTTGATGTTTCGCAACAATCACTTCCGGAACGGTGCTCATTCCAACTGCGTCACCGCCGATGGCTTTGATCATGCCGTATTCTGCTGGTGTTTCGAAAGTTGGTCCCGTCAAAGCGACGTAGACACCTTCTTTGACATCAATTTTTTCTTCAACTGCTACAGATTTTGCAATCTCGATCATTTTGCGGTTGTACGGTTCGCTCATATCTACGAAACGAGGTCCGAACTCGTCGAGGTTTTTTCCTCTCAATGGATGTTCCGGCAACATATTGATGTGGTCTGTCAGAATCATAATGTCAGCCACTTTGAAGTCTGGATTCACGCCACCACAAGCATTGGAAAGAATCAGATTCTTGATTCCCAACAAATGGAAAACGCGGAAAGGAAAAGTGACAGTTTCGATGGAATGACCTTCGTAATAATGAAAACGGCCGCTCATCATCAATACTTTTTTACCTTCCAAAATCCCGTAGATCAGTTTTCCGCCGTGACCGACAACTGTGGTTTGAGGAAAATTAGGAATGTCTTTGTAATCTAAAGTGTGAATCGCCTCAACCTCGTGCTGAAGTTTTCCTAAACCAGAACCCAATACAATCGCAAAATCTGGTGTTTCTCCGATAATATTCTTGATAAATTCTGCTGTCTCTTTATACTTTTCTAACATAATTTTGAATGATCTGGTTAAAGTCCTCGCGCTTGTCGATCTCTACATTGATTGGCCAGTAGAAAATCTTGTTTCGAAGATAATCAAAAGATTTTAGGCGAACATAATCTTTTTCGGTTGTCAAGATGACCTTGTACTCACCGAGTTTTTTGTATTCTGCTGATATTTTTTTGATGTCGTCATCTGTGAAATTGTGATGATCTTTGTATTGAAGATGCTTGACTTTTTTGTTGTATTTCGACAACTCTTTCAATAATTGAGAAGGATTTGCAATTCCTGTAATCAACAATACATCATAATAATCCAGATTTTTAACTGGCATCATACTATCAATCCCAATGATGCTTTCGTCATAAGCGATTGCGGAGAAAAATACTTTTTGGTAATGCTGAGGTCGGATTCTGGAAATATAAAACTGCTTTTTCTCCTCGGTAAGATCATCCGGGCATTTCGTCACCATAATGATATTCGCACGTTTCATTCCGTGTCGGCTTTCACGAAGATCACCAGCTGGCAAAATGAAATCTTTGAAATAAGGGTCATTGTAATCCGTCAAAAGAAGATTCATTCCTGGTTTGATGGCACGGTGCTGATAGCTATCATCCAAAAGCAGAACTTCGAGATCCATATCTTCAATGATTTTCTTAGCGCCAAAAACCCGGTCTTCACAAACGCCAATTACGAATCGGTTTCGGAAACGTTCGAACAATTGCATTGGTTCATCGCCAACCAATTTATAATTGCTGTCGTAGTTTACAATGCTGTAGCCTTTTGTAATTCTTCCATAACCTCTGGAAAGCACGCCTGTCCTGTAATATTTGGAAAGATATTCTGCCAAATACATGACCATTGGTGATTTTCCACTGCCACCAACTGACAGATTGCCAACACCAATAATTGGTGTTCGGAATTTCGAGGAAGAAAATAATCCCCAATCATACATCCGGTTTCTAATCGAAGTTCCGAGATGATAACCTAGGGAAAAGGGGTAGAGATACCATCTTTTCATATGTTGCAAAAATAGGGATTTCTATGAAAATAAAAGCATGTTGAGACAATAAGAGGATTGTTTTATTTGTCTATAATTAGTTTGAAGCTTTGCTTGATACCCGAATTGGATTTTATATTTAAAATATAATTTCCGTCTGGAATATTTCCGATGAATAAACTTTGATTCAATGGGGTTTGACTAACCGTTTTGATTTTTCTACCAGTTACCGTGTAAATGTCTATATCCAGAAACGTATTTTCAGATGGTTCGTTTTTATTAATAAAATAGATTTGATTTTTTGCTGGATTGGGATAGAACTGGAATTTACCATTGGTTTTATCTCCACTTTCTTCACTCGTTGGAGTGGGAAATTCAAGACCGAATGTCTCATCCAAATAAGCAATTCTTTTTGTGATCCATTCGCGTATAAATGCAAATTCTTCATATTCTGAAGAGATAGTACTACCTGAGTTTGCAATCTGATCTCTCTCGTAGGCCGCGTTCACTTTTAGATAGGAATAATTATTTATTAGCAACTGCATCAGGTTATCAACAGTTACAAAATCCGAACGTAAACTGGTCCATCTTTTTTTCAAACCAGATCTGAACCCATCTTCTTTTGTGTCTTGCCAAAGTCTGTCGTACAAACCATTGCTGAGTAGGTCATCAGTTATATTTTCTATAGATCCGTCCCATATTCTACCTAGAACACCATCGAGATCCCAAGGGATAAAAAAGTACTTTCCGTCTTTGTCATACTTGGCTGTGTAAACATTTTTACCAGAGTTGTCTGTAGCTCTTAACAGATTTAGAAATATGAAATAATCAGTCAGGTTATTGTGATCATACTTATCTTTATATTGGGAAAAGAATGTCTCATCATCACTATTCATTACAAAATCGTGCAGATTATAGAGGTTTGACCAATCTCTTCCGGATTTAGGATATTTAAACTCATATCCACCCCAAGTCTCGGATGTATTATCAAAATCTGGTAATTCATAATATGTTGTTACTTCCCAACCATCGCCTTTGTACAATTCACCAAGTGTTTCTGTGTCTGTATTTTTCTTGAGTCTAAGTTGTTTTCTGTCAATTTTTTCTGAGATTGCAAAAATCCCTTGGTAAGAATCGTTTACGAAAACTTCTACATAGTTAGAACCTGTTCCACTTTTGGCTTTTGGCTCTTTGTCCTGATAATATAAAACGCCGATATTATCCCAAATTTCCCAAGCCACAGAATTAGCCATCTTCAAAGGTTCGTTGTACATCGCCTGTAAGTTCCAGTCTTTGTCTTCTCGCAGGTTGAATAAAGTAACATCTTTGGTATCATCACCAATTTTATCATTCCAGAATTCTATTTCGAAAGATTTTTTTGGATAATTCTGAGAAGTTGCACCTCTGTATTCGATACCCGCATTTGACTCTAATACTTTTCCATCATTTTCTACGATCGTAATCTTTGAAAATACTTTTGGCGAGTCAACTATGGCATCATCGGTACTGATAAATATTAACGGTAGTTCTGTAAAGTAAATAGAATATCGCACAAATCCCTGATCCAATGCTATGATATACCTAACGCCAATTTTTAGCGATTTTACATTGTCTATTATGTTGTAGTCATTATTGTCAATTTTGAATTTGACAGGTTGATCATCGAATGCTAATTTGCTCAAATCGGCATTGCAGACAATGATTCTTTTCTCATTGTCGATTCGATAGCTTTCTTTTGGGAGTTCAATATTAGAGGCGTAAGAATTAATGCTTAGAAGCATCAACATCAGGGATAAACATTTATACATACGGCATATTTTTTCGGCTGCAAATATAATCTTTACTTTTCAATTAAGTCCTTGTAGTGTAATGTTTGTGACAAAACAAGACCAAAGTCATTTTGATGTTGCCAATAGATTTTTAATTATCTTTGCAGTCTTAAAAATTCAATATGATATTATCTATGACAGGTTTTGGGAGAGCCGAAACTGTTTATGAAGGCACAAAAATAACGGTGGACATCAAGTCGCTCAACAGCAAGAACTTTGATCTCAACGTCAAAACACCGCTTAGATATAAAGAAAAAGAATTCGAGATCAGAAAACTTCTGAATGACAAGATCCTTCGTGGCAAGGTAGATTGCTACATTAATTGCGAAAGTCTGGAAGACAGCAACGATGTGAAAATCAATCAGGAAGTTGTCAAAAATTATATCGAACAGCTAAGAGCCGTTGCTTCTGACGCACCAGAATTTGAATATTTGAAAATGGCTGTGAGAATGCCAGACGTATTATCAACAAAAAATTCTGAGCTTGAAGAAAACGAGTGGAAATCTCTCCTCGCAGTGGTACAAGATTCAGTTTCCAAGTTTATAGAATTCCGTCAAACTGAAGGTAATAATCTGGCTGAGGAAATCGAAAAGATCGTTCAGAATATTGAGAATAATCTGAATCAAGTTGCTCAATACGAAGAAGAAAGAATCCAGCCGATCAAAGACCGTTATCAAACTGCACTTAAGAATTTTGAGAATATCGATGAGACAAGATATTACCAGGAAATGGTCTATTTCGTAGAAAAATTGGATATTTCTGAAGAGAAAGTTCGTCTTTCACAACACATCAAATATTACCTTGAAGTGATGAGAACCGAAGATTTCAATGGGAAAAAATTAGGTTTCATCGCTCAGGAAATGGGAAGAGAGATCAATACTTTAGGTTCAAAAGCCAATCATTCCGAGATTCAGAAATTGGTGGTGGAGATGAAGGATGATCTTGAGAAAATCAAGGAGCAAACTTTGAATGTTTTGTAGAGAAAAAAGGTAAAAGAATCTAGTGAGGAAAGCTTCGAAGAAGCGAAATGTTTGTAGAAAGATATAAATCAACGTACATTAAAGCTCTGTAGGAGCGATACATTTATATGCAATTTTCGCTTAAATTTTTATTTTTCTTCTTATTTGCGATTGTAAAATCACAAAATATAGATTCATTAGCAAATATTCCTTCTGAACTAAAGGAGTCAGAAATTAGAATTTACAAAGACAGAGGAATTACAAACAGCGGTTTTGTTTTCAGAATTTATAAAGAAGATAAAATCTGGAAAGCAGAACTGATCCAATGGTTTTTACCAAAAGAAATCAGCAGAGATGAGTTTGAATGGATAAAACCCAAACAAACACTTCTGAAATCTGAAAAATCTTTGGAGGAAATTTTCGCAAATTTTGAAGCTAGAAATATAAAATTTCTTCCAAAAGAGGAAACTTTTAAATATAAAAAGAGCAAGAAGAAAGTTGAATACGATGAAGATGAAAAAGCTTTTTTAATGACAACATTATTGATGACTGTTGTTGATGGAACTGGTTATTCAGTAAAATACCAATCTGGAAAACAACAGAACGAATTTAATTATAACAACCCCGAATCTTATCTGAAAGAATATCCTAATATTAACGAGCTTAATGATTTCGTAGATATTTTAAAGTACATAAGAAAGGAATTTAATATAGAATTTTAAAAATCAAATTTTGAAACAAAAAGTCATCATATTCTCCGCACCATCCGGAAGTGGAAAAACAACTTTGGTAAAACACGGTTTGTCGGTTGTGCCAGAACTCTGTTTCTCAATTTCCGCCACCACAAGACAACCGCGAGGCGAAGAAAAACACGCCGAAGATTATTATTTTCTGACGCCAGAAGAATTCAGAGCGAAAATATCCGAAGATGGATTTGTTGAGTTCGAGGAAGTTTATACGGACAAATATTACGGAACTTTAAAATCCGAGGTTGAAAGAATCTGGAACCAAGGCAAAGTCGTGATCTTCGACGTCGATGTCAAAGGCGGAATCAAGCTGAAAGAGATCTTCGGAGACAAAGCGTTATCCATTTTTGTAATGCCTCCAAGCATCGCCGAGTTGGAACAGAGATTGATAAAAAGAAATACCGATTGCGCAGAAACCATCAAGACCAGAGTGGAAAAAGCAGGCGAGGAAATGACCTATCAAAAACATTTCGATAAGATTATTATCAACACAGATCTTGACATGGCAAAAGCAGAAGTCGAGAAAATAATTAATAACTTTATCAACGATTAATTGGCTGATGGCAATTAGCGTTTTGCTATTGGCTTTCAATTAATATTTTGAAACTTAAAAACATTTAATTAAACTCAAAAGTTAATTATACAGATGAAAAATACATTAGACACCGCGATAAACAATATGCCTGTCAAAGGCTTTCTAGATCTTAAGGAATTTGCAATCCCAACCGGAGACGATTTGGTAAAGGCAATTCTTGATCTTAAAAAAGAAAAAAATGCCGTGATCCTGGCGCATTATTATCAGCCAGGACCAATCCAGGATATCGCCGATTTTCTTGGAGATTCTTTGCAATTGGCGAGACAAGCCAAGGAGACCGATGCCGATATGATCGCATTTTGTGGCGTACACTTTATGGCAGAAGCGGCGAAAATCCTTAATCCAACCAAAAAAGTGGTTTTGCCAGATACACTTGCAGGTTGTTCGCTTGCAGACGGCTGTTCCGCAGAAGGTCTCAACAAAATGCGCGAGCAACATCCAAACGCATTGATTGCCACTTATATCAACTGTAACGCAGAAACCAAAGCGGCCTCAGATATTATCGTGACAAGTTCCAACGCAGAACAGATCATCGAAGCTTTGCCAAAAGACCGACCGATCATCTTCGCACCGGACAAAAATCTTGGGCGTTATCTCAGCAAAAAAACCGGTCGAGATATGATTCTTTGGGACGGCAGTTGCATCGTGCACGAGGCGTTTTCTATGGAGCGCATCGCGAAACAATTGGCAGACCATCCAGGTTCAAAAATGATTGCACATCCGGAAAGTGAAGAAGCTGTTTTGGAATTGGCACATTTCATTGGCTCGACCTCTGCACTTCTTAATTATGTAGAACAAGATGATTGTCAGCAGTTTATTGTAGCAACAGAAGAGGGGATACTTCACGAAATGAGAAAACGCGCACCGCACAAAGAGCTGATTCCCGCGTTGGTTTTCGACGAAAGTTGCAATTGCTCCGAGTGTTTTTATATGAAACGTAACACGCTGGAAAAACTTTACTTGTGTATGAAGTACGAACTTCCGGAAATCATCATTGAGGAAGAGCTGAGACTCAAAGCACTCAAACCAATCGAAGAAATGTTGGAACTTTCCAAAAGCATCAAATAGAAAAATACAAACCTTGTCCTCGCGATGAGGTTTTTTACTTTGTCAATTCGAAGATTCGGGCAATCCCCTCGCCACATCTTGGCCACTGCTCGGGTCGGGCTATCCGTTGCAATCTTTTTGCCTCACCCTAAATCCCTCTCCAAGGGAGAGGGACTTCCAGCCACAAAAAAGGATTTCCACTACTATCCCTATTGCAGCTTCGCAAGGAAGAAGGTTTTTGAAATGAATAGAAGATTTCTCATAGTTTATTCCTTTGTTAAGTTTTACGTCTTTTCGAACTTAAAAATTTTTTCATTTTTGATAAAAGAATCTTTGCGGACTTTACGTTCAATTTTTTTTTCTATTTTTAAAAAATGAAATCAAAAATAATCCTCGAAGACATAAAAATCTACGCTTACCACGGTGTTTTACCAGAAGAAAGCATTATCGGAAATCATTATGTTGTCAATCTGGAAGTCCATTCGGATTTGGAGAAAGCGTCGCAATCTGATGACCTCAATGATACCATCAATTATGCCGAGATCAATGACATCATTCATCAAGAAATGGCAATTCGCTCACAACTTTTGGAACACGTGATTGGAAGGATCATTAATAAAATTGAAAGTCAGTTTCCTCAAATTACATTCATCAAAATAAAATTGACCAAAACAATTCCGCCAATGAGAGGAGAAATGAAAGGCGTGAGCTTGGAGTTTGAAAAAGAGATAAATTAAATATGATGAAAAAATACTTATTAGTCAATCGCCATCAAGCAAACAAATCACTTAGGTTCTTGAATTTGCTTATAGATTATTCTGTGATTATTCTCTTTCAATTTCTAATAGGCACTTTGATTGGAATTTTATACTATGCCACACAATCTCGTTTTATGTATAAGGTTATCCTCGCAGTGAATGACAGGTTGTTTTCCTGGCTAATTTCGATTATGATTTTACTTTCCTATTATACGCTTTTAGAATATTACACAAAAGGAAGAACGATTGGGAAGTTTATAACCAATACAAAAGCTGTTGATATCAATGGAAATGACATGACTTTTAATGAAGTCTTGGTTCGTAGTTTATGTAGAATTATTCCATTCGAAGCGTTTTCATTTTTCGGAAGTATTGGCTGGCATGATAAAATCTCTGAATCACGAGTTGTATTGATTAAAAGTTATGAGGCGGAGTTGAACGTACAATCCGAAATCAATACTCTTGGAACCAAAAGTTGATTGTTAATAAAATCTTAAAATTGGTATCGCATTTGATTCAAGAGACTCAAATATAAAATCTTATGCGAACATATATTGCTGTTGGAATTGCAGCGCTCGGTCTAATTATTGCGACTGCGTTTCTTGGAAATGCCATCAAAAACAGAAATAAATCTGAGAATACAGTTTCTGTCACTGGACTTGGCTCCAAAACTTTCATGTCGGATTTTATTGCTTGGTCGGGAAGTTTTTCCAAAAATAATTTTGAACTGAAAACAGCTTACGACGATTTGGCTGTGGACAGAAAAGTGATTTACGATTACCTGAAATCCAAAGGTGTGAAAGAAAACGAAATGATCTTTTCAGCTGTTGATATTCAGAAGCAATTCAGAAGTTTTACAGATGCGAGCGGTAATTATCAGCAAGGTGAATTCGCAGGTTACAATTTGACGCAAAGTGTTTCCATCAAGTCCAAAGAAGTTTCAAAAATAGAAAATATATCGAGAAACATCACAGAGATCATAAACCGTGGGATTGAATTTACCTCTTCTTCGCCTCAATATTTTTACACAAAATTAGCTGAGGTCAAACAACAAATGATTGCAGACGCGACCAAAGATGCGAAAGAACGCGCTGAAAAAATCGCTGAAAATGCAGGAAGTGACCTCGGAAATTTGAAAAAGGCAACCATGGGCGTGATTCAAATTACAGCGCCAAACTCAAACGAGGATTATTCCTACGGTGGAACTTATAACACGACTTCGAAAGAAAAAGAAGCAAGCATTACGATAAAATTAGAATACGAGGTTGATTAAAAAAAGGAGCAAAATTTGCTCCTTTATAATTTTGTCTTGCTGTCGAAAACCAAAGTGACTGGTCCATCATTAATTAATGAAACTTTCATATCTGCACCGAAAATCCCACTTTCGATTTTGAGTCCAGATTTCTTCAGTTCTTCTTTGAAATATTCGAAAAGCGGAATCGCTTTGTCTGGTTTTGCCGCTTTGATGTAAGAAGGTCGGTTTCCTTTTTTGTAATCAGAGATCAAGGTGAATTGGCTGATGCAAAGGATTTCGCCGTTGATATCCTTTACAGAGCGATTCATCTTTCCATCATCGTCAGAGAAAACACGTGCATCAATTATTTTTTTTACGAGCCAATCTGCGTCGGAAAATTCGTCGGATTCATCTACACCGATTAGCAACATCAATCCTTTTTCGATTGCTCCTGCAATTTGATTGTCAACTTTTACATTGGCCTGGGAAACACGCTGGAGGACAATTTTCATATTGTATTAATTGTAAATAGAGATTTGTCCTGTAGATGGATTGTAATCAAACATATATCTTTTTGGAGCAACACCTTTGGTTTGATCGTTAATTGGTTGACCCGAAGACATTATCCATTCTGCACCATCTTTTGGACAAACTATTTTTTGATTGTTAACAACATCTAAAGTTGTGTCAGAACTAGGGCAAATATGAGGCGCGTTCCTATCAAAAACGTAGATTTGACCATTTAAGTTCTTAACTAAAATCAATCCTCTAGTCCCAGCTTGTTGTTCATCAATATACGTCCAACCTTTTTGTTGAAGATTGTTGATGTAAGGCTGTAAATTTAGATTTGTGCTTACTGAGACAAGAGTGTTAGGAAAACAGCTCACAGTTTCGTTTCTTTCGCTACACGAGCTATTGAAAGTTAATAAACTGAAAGTCAGGATTAATGTAAAAATGGATATGTTTTTTTTAAGTTTCATTTCAAAATAAATTATATATTTGTAAACTCAATTCGAGACAAAATAGTATCCGGCAAAGGTCGGATTATTTTTTTATACAAACGATAAATTTTATTGTTATGAACTACGTAACCAAAGAAGGTTTGGACAAAATGAAGGCCGAACTGGAACAACTTGAAACCATAGAAAGACCAAAAATAACACAGCAAATTGCTGAGGCGAGAGATAAAGGCGATCTGTCGGAAAATGCAGAGTACGATGCGGCGAAGGAAGCACAAGGCATGTTGGAAATGAGAATTTCGAAACTGAAAGACATTGTTTCAACTTCAAAAATCATCGACGTGACTCAGCTTGACCTTAGTAAAGTTTCGATTCTTACAACCGTAAGGTTGAAAAATAATGCGACAAAAGGTGAGCAAAAATTCACTTTGGTGCCAGATAATGAAAGTGATATTAAAACTGGAAGAATCTCCGTAAATACACCAATTGCCAAAGGACTTTTGGGTAAAGTGGTGGGTGAGACAGCGGATATCATCTTGCCAAATGGTAACAAACTTTCATTTGAAGTTTTAGAGATTTCACTATAAAAAATGGAACTATTGGTTTAAAGAATCAATGATCATTTATCAATCATCAATTATTACTTATGAGCAGTATTTTTTCTAAGATCATCGACGGAGAAATCAAAAGTTACAAAATTGCGGAAGACGACAAGCATATCGCTTTTCTGGATGCGATGCCTTTGGTGAAAGGTCATACATTGGTTGTTCCAAAGAGAGAGACGGATTTGATATTTGATCTGGACTCAGAAGAATACAAAGAACTTTGGGCGTTTACCCAGGAGATTGCCAAGCAAATCAAGAAAGCAATTTCTTGTAAAAGAGTTGGAATTGCCGTAGTTGGATTGGAGGTGCCTCACGCGCATATTCACCTTGTTCCGCTCAATAATATTGATGATCTTAACTTCAAGAATGTCAGGCTGAAACTAAGTTCTGAAGAGTACGAAGAAATTCAGCAATCGATAATAAAAGCATAAAAGAAGTTTCCGACTTCTTTTTTTTAATTTAATAGAATTCTAAAAATATATGAATCCAAATCAATGTTCATTTTGTGGCAGAAAAAAGAGTGAAGTTCAAATTCTGATTTCTGGTCAAAATGGCTTTATCTGTGAAAACTGCATAGAACAAGCGCATCTCATCGTAAAAGACAGTGCAACAGCAACGCCGGAAACCTCAATGGCAACCTCGATGGAGGAGTTGAAAAAACCGAGAGAGATCAAAACGTTTCTTGATGACTATGTAATAGGGCAAGATCAAGCGAAAAAGCAATTGTCTATCGCCGTTTACAATCATTACAAAAGAATATTGCACGCAAAGGACGAAAATCGCGAGGTGGAGATAGAGAAATCCAACATTATTATGATTGGAGAAACTGGAACCGGAAAAACTTTGTTGGCAAAAACCATTGCAAAGCAACTGAATGTTCCATTCTGTATCGTAGATGCGACAATCCTAACTGAAGCAGGATATGTTGGGGAAGATGTAGAAAGTATTCTTTCCAGACTTCTGATGGTCGCAGATTACGACGTAGAAAAGGCTGAGAAAGGAATTGTTTTCATTGATGAGATTGATAAAATTGCGAGAAAGTCTGACAATCCAAGTATCACTCGTGATGTTTCGGGAGAAGGTGTTCAGCAAGGATTATTGAAACTTTTGGAAGGAAGTATTGTGAATGTTCCACCTCAAGGTGGTCGTAAGCATCCAGACCAAAAATACATTCAAGTGAATACACAAAATATCCTTTTCATCGCAGGAGGAGCATTTGACGGTATGAATGAGCTTATCGAACGACGACTTAATAAACAAGCGATTGGATTTTCAAAAGATAAATTGAATAAAACGGAAGATGAAGATTACATCCTAAGTCAAATCAATGCCATCGATTTGAAGAGTTTTGGATTGATCCCGGAGCTTTTGGGGAGATTTCCAATTATTACCTACTTGGAAAAATTGACGAAAGACGTCTTGGTAAGAATTATGAAGGAACCAAAAAACTCTATTGTAAATCAATTCACAGAGCTTTTCAAAATGGACAATGTGAAATTGGAATTTTCTGATAAAGCTATTGAAGAAATCGTGGAAGATACGATGAATAAAGGGCTTGGAGCAAGAGGACTGAGAGGGACAACGGAAAAAGTGTTAGAGGATTACATGTTCAATATTGAGAATAACAAAGAAGTTAAAATAGACTCAATATTATAAAATTATTAATATTACTAACAGTTTTTTTTCGAATAATTAAAAAATTAATATATTTGCAAAATAAACACACAAACCAAAAAAGATGATAAAAAAATTATTTACGGGCAAATTATTACTGTTTTCAGTGATTGCCTCTTCACAAATCCTAACTTATGTAGGAGATAAGGCATTGGTTACGATTCAGCCACAGACTTTAGTTTATAATGGCGGAGGTTTACAAACTGCAGGTGATGCAGTTGTCAATAACGCTGGAAATGTAATGATCAATGGTGTTGCCACAGATCAACTTAGTCTCGCATCCACAGCAAATTTTAATATTAAGTTAGCTACAGCTAGCGACTATGGACAATTATACATTGCTGGGATTCCTCAGGCCAATATTGCGGGCAAGGTAAACAAAGAATATCTTTCTGAGTTTGTTAATGGTGCCACCGGGAGACAGCAGATTGGCTTACCTTTCTTTAATTATACTATCGACGAACTTACAAGTGTTTTTCCAGATCTTAATGTAACCAATATTACAAATAGTGCATCCGGGCGTTTTAATTTTGCCTCTGCATTCTGGTGGAATAATGCTCGTGCTCGTTTTGATCAGATTGCTAAAGGAGGAACGGCTTACAATGCGGCTGGAACTCCGAACCCCTCATTCATTAGTCCTTTGACCTACTATATTTTGCCTAGAAGAAAGGCAGATGGATCTTATGTTTGGTTTCCAACTACTGTTTCAGACAAAAGAACTTTTCGTGGAACACCTGCGTCTGATTTAACATCAAGTAATGTTCAGATTTCATTATCCGGAGGATATACAGGAGGATTTGGTACTAATGGAAGTAGTTCTAACTTTTTTGGTGAGAGATACGATAGTTATGTTAACGATCCTTTTAGATCAAAAACGCCAAGCTGGTCATCAGACTATGGTTATAATTTGTACCAGTTAGCAAATCCTTTTCTAACCAATTTGGATTTGAGATTTATAGCTAGGGATGAGAGTGGTAATGTAAGTGATGAAAATTACATCAGCAATCTTGAAGGAATTGCTTATTATGGAAGTAGTAATGTAAATTGGAATATCAATGAGGGATCTACTTATCCAAATGCAGCCGTTGTACTAAAAGTTTCTGATGGTTATTTCCAAGCTGGAGATGTAAGCTCTACAATAATAAAACCATTAGGTGCCTTTATGGTCAAACTAAATTCAAATACTGCATCTACTCTTAACTTGAAAAAAACAAGAAGATTTAAAAATACTTCTCGTTTAGAAGGTGTTGATTATTCTGTTACAGCGGCTAAATCTAGTTCTCAGAATATAGATGAAAGTAAAATAGTGAAACAGGTTGCAGTCGTAATGTATGACTCGGAAGGTTATGAATTAGATAGAACTTACTATGCGGTTTCCCCGTCTGCTACAACCGGATTTGGTACTACTGCAAAATTACAGGCTTATGCTGGAGATAGAAAGATTTTTACAAAAGAAGAGAAGCTTACCGGGGGATTAGATTATTCTTATAATGAGAAGCTTTACATTAATGAAGCTAATGAAGGTGATTTTAAGTCAAAAGAGATTCCTCTTTATGTAAATTATTCTCAACCTTACCAATTGAAATTTGAAGTTTATGAAAAAGGAGAAAGAGCTATTGATGGCCTTTCAAATGGAAATAGCTTTTATTTTAAAAACGCTCAAGGTCAGATTGTGAAAATTGTAGATGGCGAGTCAGTAGCTATGAGCGGATCTCAAAATTTAGGGTTGTACTATGAGATGCCAGAAGGTGGAACATTAGGTACTGATAATCTAGCTAGTGCTTACCAAACAATAATAGCGAAGAAAGACAACAAATGGGTTGTGAAATTTGCTAGAAATTGGAAAAAAGCTAAAGTGGAAGTTTACTCTGCAACTGGTCAGCTTTTGAATGCGAAATCTGAAATATCAACAGATAATAATTATATTATTCCACTTGATTATAATACAAAAAGTATTTTCCTAGTAAAGGCTACTTCTGAAAATGGAGAAGCTGTAATCAAGAAAATTATTAATTAAACACAAACACACATTAGATATGATGAATTTTATTTCAAAAAAAACTTACAGCTTTTTATTAGTTTTAATTAGTATTGTAAGCTTTGCACAGTCGGTTCCGCCACCGCCGGAAAATCCAGAATCTGGAGATATTGGGGCGCCAGCATCGCCAATAGATGCTTATACTTTGATCCTGTTTCTTGTTGCAGTTGCAATGATTGCTTTTGTAGCAGTAAAACAAAGGCAAAGAATTCTACAATAAATTATTATTTTTTAATACTCAAAAACTCACTTATCTAGTGAGTTTTTTTTATTTTTACTCAATGAAAAGAATATTAGTAACAGGCGGTTTTTTCTTATCCGTAAATATATTTGCACAGTTTAATGTAAAAGTTGCAATTCCAGCTTATTTAGCAGATTCAGATCTTTATTTATACAGTTTCAATGGTTCTAAAGAGATCCTGCAATCCAAGGCGAAGATTTCTAATAACGTTGCAACCTTTAAAATAGATAAGCCTTACACTGGGATGATGAGGGCATTTTTCAAGAAGTCGAGTTCTTCCGTGAATATGGTTTCTGAAAACAAGGATATTAATTTTAAAATAAATTTGGATAGCAAAAACAAAATTTCAAATGTCGTTTTTGAAGATCCAACCAATAAGCTTTTCAGTACGCAAATCGATTTGCAAAAGAAACAGGAGTTGATACTTCCAGCGCTTATTCAAATTAAGGATTATTACAGTACGTCAGACAGCTTTTATAAAGCTTTGGATAGCGAAATCAATTCTCTTTCCAAGAGTGAGTCTGCATTAGATGATTCACATCCTTTTCTAAGCTTTTACAACAGAAATCAAAAATTCACTCAGCAAGAGAAAGTGGCAGAGCTGAAGTCAGAAGATTTTATCAATTTCTTTTCCAAATCTGGTGAATATCTTGAAACTTCAACTATCTTGAAGCCCGCTTTGATCAACTTTCTAAATGTTTCAAAAACGAATGTTGAAGGTAATGTTGACAAATTATTAGAAGCGGTGAATCTTGAAACGCCACGCGGGCAAACCATTTTGTCTGAATTGATCGAGATTTTCACGACGTACAATATGGATAAGTTGAAGGATAAATATCTTACGCTGGCTACTAACCTAAAATGTACAATCAATGACCGATTGGCATCCACGATTCAATCTAATAAAAATACAGAAATTGGTGCTAAGTTTCCGAATTCAGTATTCGTGAATCCAATTCACGCCAAAGGCAAATCACTGTATGATGTGAAAGCTTCAAAAAAGATTGTGGTCTTCTGGTCTTCAACTTGTTCCCACTGTGAAGCAGAACTACCAAAGTTATTGGAAAAATATGATAAGCTGAAATCCCAAAACATAGAAATCGTAGGATTCTCCTTAGATAATAATCTTGATGAATTCAGAGGCAAGGCGAATCTCTATCCATGGATCAATGACTCAGAAGGAAAGGGCTGGTACAGTACTTATGGTGATACTTATAACATTGTTGCTACACCAACTTATTTTGTGTTAGATGCTGATAATAAAATCATTAGCAAACCAAATCATGTAGGTGACGTTTTAGATTACTTAAAAGTGAATTAAAAATTTGGTAAAAAGCAAAATATCCTTATATTTGCACCACCAAAATGGCGAGGTAGCTCAGTCGGTTAGAGCGCAGGATTCATAACCCTGAGGTCACGGGTTCAATTCCCGTCTTCGCTACAAAACTCTCTTCTTTTTAGAAGAGAGTTTTTTGTTTTTATTAACTGAATTTCTTTTCAAAATATAATATTGTTTCAAAATGAAGCAATTACCAAAAATAATCCGTTTTGTAACGTTTTGATTTTTAATACCTTTTAAAATATTTTAAAATTATTTCGCAATATATTTGGAGGGTAATTCAGAATGTTGTACTTTTACGGGGCTTTTGAGACAATCACTTAGAAGCAATAAATTTTTTTTCATCATTTGTGTTTTTAGAATCGTACCTCGTGTACGATTCTTTTTTTATGCCTCGTAAGCAATCAACAAATTGATAAAGTAAGAATATGTAATCCGACCTTCTTGCTGATTTGACTTCAAGAACAAGTCATTCGTAATTCCGAAAACATCGCTTAGCAAACCATCATATCTTTTATAAAAATTAAGATCATTCAATCTGTCTCTCTTCATCTTTTCAGAATATTGCGAAAGAACTTGTTTTACAAATCCTGGATTTTTAATTGCTAAATTTCTCAACAAGCTTTTCAAAACATAAAGTTGTGCGCTGTAATTCAAATCCAAGTTTTGAGAGTTCTTAGCACAAAGGAAAGCAATGAAACTAGCTTCTTGTTCTCTAGCGTAACCAAGCTGATGGGACATCTCGTGTGCGAGCGTAAATGGCAACTGTGTAGATGGTAAATTCGGGTTGAATTGTGCCTCGGCAGTAAAAGGATTGTAATAGCCCAAAATACCTGTGTAATTCATTATTTTATTATATAGACTTGGTTTCACAGATAAAGTCTGAATTGGTGCCTTTGACGTTATTAATAAAGGTAATTGTGTCTGTTGATGTAGAATTTCTTTTTTGATTGCATTAATGTCATTAACCAAGAAAATTCCATTTTTGTTTTCTGAGACTTTCTCTCTGGTTGCTTTACAAAGATTGAGATATTTGATGGTTAAAGTTTTTAAGTCTTGATCTGTAATCTCTCTCTTCTGGAATTTATCTATTATCGGTCTCTGAAAGTAAAGCATTCCCCAAAAGCACTGATAGATGAAATATGAAATGTTCAGTAAAAGAAAAACGCGTCTTAAATCTGCGTTTTTTCGCTTCTTTAAAATGATAAAAATAGAGTAGAGTAGAAATAGTATTACCAAAGTGTAAATGACATCACCTACCGAAGATCCAAGCTTAGAAAATATAAGGATGTGAAGACTTTTTTTCCATTCAAACAGATTCGAAAAATACTGAATGGCGACGTCTAATTTGGATAATATATAGAATAACAAAAATTGGGCAACCAAAACGATTGCCCAATATTTATTTTTAAAAAAGATATTCTTTTTAGTGTCCTCCACCAGATACTTTTTCTTTGTCAAGATCGATGCCTTGCGTTTTTAAAATTTGGGTTACTCTCCACGCATAGAATGCAAGATAGGCAAAACAAGCCACACCTACAACATAACTCGCCTGGATCGTTGTAACATCTGCGACATAACCTTGAAGTAAACTAATGAATCCACCTCCCATAATCATCATAATTAAGAAACTACTTCCTTGGCTTGTATGCTTTCCTAATCCGCTTACGGCTAATGTGAAGATACAAGGCCAAAGCGTACTACAGAATAATCCAACACTTGTAAATGCATAAACACTGATCATTCCGTCAGTCGTCATTCCGATCGCTAGAGCAATAATTCCTAATGCAGAAAATAACAATAGCATTCTTGCAGGATTTCCTTTGCTCGCCATATCAGCACCGATCAATACCAAGATAATTAACCCGTAAATATAGAAAGGCGTCAAGTCGTGTTTTGCAATCGCATTCACCAACAAGAAGACACCGAAAGCTAAATAAGGCGCTATAAAACGCAAAATCTTCTGCCAGTTCATATTATCTGTAAAAGCTTCTACAGCACCGGTCCATCTACCGATCATCAAACTAGCCCAGTAAAGTGAAATGTATGGCGCTACGTCTTTGGTTAGAAATCCTAGGTTTTTCTCCATATAAGCTGGCAAGTTACTAGCGGTAGAAACTTCTACACCTACGTAAACGAAAATGGCGATCATCCCTAAAATCAATTGTGGATATTTCAAAGCTGAACTTCTAGAAGAACTTGCTTCCTCGTCAGATTCTACAATCGCCGCTGGTTTGTCTGGAATAGATGAGAATTTAAGGAAAATAGCAACTAGTAAAAACACTGCTCCCAGAATTAGATACGGTATTTTTACACTTTCAATGCTCATATGCGTATTAGTTGAACTTGCAGATCCAAAAATGGCAAAACTAACAATCAATGGTCCAATGGTGGTTCCAAGATTGTTGATTCCGCCTGCTAATGTCAATCTTTGAGATCCCGTTTTGACAGGTCCAAGTGCGATTGCCAATGGATTTGCAACAGTTTGCTGTAAAGAGAATCCCAACGCAACGATGAACAATCCCGATAGCATCAAAGGAAAAGATTTCAAATTGGCGGCCGGATAGAAAAGCAAAGTTCCCAATGCAGAAATTCCCAGTCCAAGTGCCAGGGCATTTTTGTAACCAATTCTGTTGATCAAATCTCCTTTTGTCAAGTACGAAATCAATAAGTAAATTAATGATCCCACGGTGTAGGCGATGTAAAATGCCAAAGAAACTAGCTGACTTTGTAATTGAGACAAATCAAACGCTTCCTTGAAAACAGGAATCAGGATGTCGTTACTGGCCGCAACAAATCCCCAGAAGAAAAAAACTGTAATCAGTGGGATAAATTGTCCCCAGTTGGTTTTTTGTGGTGTCATTATGAATTATTTGTTAATTTAAGGTTATATATTATAAAAACAAATGTAAGTAAAAAGTCTTATTAGTAGAATAATTATTTTAATTTCTCAATTAGAGACAATCGCATCTCTTCGTGCGCTTTTTCCTTAAGATCTTTCAGTGGCAAATCTGGCATTAGAATATCATTGAAAAAAACATCTACTCTGCCAGGGAAACCTTTTTTGTTATCAAACGGGAACATTTCTTTCAAACCTTTGAAGGTATAAACTGCAATAGGAAATTTGTGTTTGGTGGAAAGGATGAAAGCACCATCTTTGAATTGGTCAAGGATAATACTCGTGTCATCCGGAACACCTCCTTCGGGGAAGATCACAACGCTTTGTCCTTCATTCATCCGTTCTGCGCATCTGCGGTAAACATCGGCTCGGCTTCTGGCGCTTCTCCTGTCTACCATCACGCAGACTCTTCTGTAAACTGTTCCGAAAATCGGGATTTTTTCGATCTCCTTTTTTCCAACGTAGCAAAGTGGATGATTTGGGAAAAGGATGCAAGGCAACATCACATCCATAATAGAAGTATGATTGGAAATGATGACGTAAGCCTGATTTTTATCGATTTTTTTGGTAGTTTCCTTAATGAGCCTGTATCGGAAACCC
This sequence comes from Chryseobacterium sp. FH1, assembly GCF_000735135.1. GTDB lineage: Bacteria > Bacteroidota > Bacteroidia > Flavobacteriales > Weeksellaceae > Epilithonimonas. Next base: position 15,437 of record NZ_JPLZ01000010.1, on the reverse strand, counting down.
ATTCCGAAAAACATTCCCATTGCCCAAAGACGGATGAAAAAGTAACAGTATTTATAATGCTCTTTTCGGAAAGATAAGATATAGACAGGAAGAAAAAAGATCAATGTAAAAACGGTTCCCAGAATTACCATCCAAAATCGCCACAGATAAACCAAAAAAACCTTCATCCAATATTGTATTTAATTCAAAAATATGGTTTTATCCGTTAAATATCACTTTTTTCTTCACCGAATAATTCAGCAACGAGACGAACACGATGGAAGCAATTTTACTCATCATTTCCTGAGACAATACATAAATCCCCAGATCGACCGCGTTTTTGAAAACATAATGATATAAGATTTGAAACAAAATCAAACTGATAAAAGTAGAAACCACCGAAACAGAAATGAAATAGGCGAACTCTTTTCGCTTGGAATGCTTCCCCCTCTCAAAAACAAACCAGATACTCAGGAAATAATTGGTGATGATTCCACAGCTTGTAGATAATATATTACTGAAAGGATATTTGATTCCGTATAGATTATACTCGCTTGCAAAAACCTTTGGGAGATTCACGCTGAAGATTTTAAAACTTCCAATTTCTACAATGGCGCTGAGTCCACCTGCGATGATGAAAAATAGGATTTGCTTATGACGAAGTAGTAATTGTTTCATTCTATTTGCAAATTTATACGAATTGTTAAATGTTTTAAAATAATAGTTAAATTATTTTTTTGTGTTGAAAATATTTTTACATTTATTTAATATTAAATATTTCACAGATAATTATATATACTTCACTATTATTCGAAGATTTATTTATCGATTCACGAAATATCTTAATTTAAAATGGAGAACCTGGCTTGCAGATCACTTGCCGGGATATTTTTTCGGCTTTTTTCAGACACCTATCTCACAAAATAATAAATTAAAAAATGAAAAACTCTAACAGACCTTACAGAAAATTTCTGCCTCAGCAAAAAAAGATTGAGGAGTTGGAAAAGAGTAATTCCAGATTCAAAAGAATCTATTCAGAATATGAATTGATGTCCGATGAACTTTGGGATCTTGAAAGTAGCGAGAGCACAGAAAGCGTTCCCGACGATTTCATCAATGCCATCAAATTACAAACATCTTATCTCGAAGAAGAAATTGAAGATTGGCTGGTACAAGACGCGCAATCAACATAATTATCACAAAATCTTCCCAAAAAATATTACATTAGCATCTTAAAACATATTATATGATTGCTATTGTTGACGGAGGCTCTACCAAATGCGACTGGGTTATCCTGGAAAATGATGGTACAGAAGTACTCAAGACAGAAACCATCGGTTTCAATCCCAATATCATAAAACCTGAATTGATTGCGCCCGAACTGGAAAAAAATCAAGCGCTCACAAAATTCCACGATTACTTAGAAAATATTTTCTTTTACGGCTCAGGATGCGGAACGCCTGAGAACAGACTCATTGTAGAAAGAGAAATCCAAAAGGTTTTTCCTAATGCGCAAGTCAATATCAGAGAAGATCTGTTGGCGGCGGCTTATGCCGCTTACCGAGGTGTTCCGGCAATCGTCTGTATTCTTGGAACAGGTTCCAACGCCTGCTATTTCGACGGTGAAAAAGTCAAAACAGAATTACCGTCACTTGGTTTCCTCATTGGCGACGAAGGTAGCGGAAGCGCTCTTGGAAAGCAATTGGTGCGTCATTATTTTATGAAAAAACTACCGCCAGATTTGCATCAACAGTTTACTGAGATTTATCAGTTGAATATTGATGATCTTCTCAAAAATATGTATCACAATCCTCGTGCGAACGCTTATATGGCAGATTTTACACGCTTCATTGTCGATAGAAAAACGCATCCGTATTTTCAGAATTTCATCTACAAAGAACTCAAGAATTTCCTTGAGTTTCAGGTGATGCCGTACGAAGAGTGCCGAGATTGCGAAGTCAATTTCATAGGTTCGATTGCTTATTTTTTCGAAGATTCACTTCGCGCCGTAGCGTCGGATTTCCATTTCAAAATCGGCACTGTTGTCCAAAAACCAATAGAAAGTCTGGTGAATTATCATCGTGACTATATCATTCCAAAGCTTTAACTTTGCATCAATGTTTGGGCGTATCCCTTTGCCCCGATGAAAAATCGGGACAAGCGGGTCGGTCTACGGGCAGTCGCTTCCCGATAAAAACTTTGCAAAGTTTCTATCGGGAGAGCTCCAACAATGCCCTCCGCCCTTACGCAACCAGATTCGTAATAAAAACCTGTGAGTCAATGTTTTTAAAATTTGATTCACTCAAAAGAAATTAAAAATGTCAAAAAATTCAAGAGATCAAATCGCTTTCGACAAGGCCGCTTTAGATTATCACAGTCAGGAACCAAAAGGTAAGATCGAGGTCATTCCTTCAAAACCGCATTCATCACAAAGAGATCTTTCGCTAGCCTATTCTCCAGGCGTTGCTGTGCCTTGTATGGCAATCCACGATGATCCTCAAAAAGTTTACGAATATACATCCAAAGGAAATCTTGTTGCCGTAATCTCCAACGGAACAGCTGTTTTAGGTTTAGGCGACATTGGTCCAGAAGCTTCAAAACCGGTGATGGAGGGGAAAGGTTTGCTCTTCAAGATTTTTGCTGGCATTAATGTTTTTGATATTGAGATCAACGAGAAAGATCCGGACAAATTCATCGAAACGGTAAAAGCAATTGCGCCAACGTTCGGAGGAATTAATCTTGAAGATATCAAAGCGCCGGAAGCTTTTTATATAGAGCAAAGACTGAAAGAAGAATTGGACATTCCACTGATGCACGATGATCAGCACGGAACAGCAATTATCTCTGCGGCCGCTTTGATCAACGCTTTGGAAATTGCAGGAAAGAAAATCGGGGAAGTGAAAATGGTGATCAATGGAGCAGGAGCTGCAGCTGTGGCTTGTGCTAAATTGTACATTTCATTAGGACTTGATCCAAAAAATATCTTGATGTGTGACAGCAAAGGGGTCATCAATCATAAAAGAGAAAACTTAACGCCAGAAAAATTAGACTTTATTGCCCAAACGGATCTTTCGACTTTGGAAGATGCTTTGAAAGGTTCTGATGTTTTCATCGGTTTGTCAAAAGGTAATGTGATGTCTCCAGAGATGTTATTGTCTATGGCAGAAAATCCAATCGTTTTTGCTCTGGCAAATCCAGATCCTGAGATCAGTTATGATTTGGCATTGGCAACAAGACCAGATGTGATGATGGCAACCGGAAGAAGTGATTATCCTAATCAGGTGAACAATGTTCTTGGTTTTCCATATATTTTCCGTGGCGCATTGGACGTTCAGGCAAGAGGAATCAACGAAGCAATGAAGTTGGCAGCAGTTTATGCTTTGGCAGAAATTGCAAAAGAACCGGTTCCTGAAATGGTAAAACTGGCTTATAACGTAACGAATATGAGTTTCGGGAAAGAATATTTTATCCCAAAACCATTTGATAATAGATTGATCACAAAAGTTTCTATCGCTGTTGCAAAAGCGGCAATGGAAAGCGGAATAGCTGGAAAACCTATCGAGGATTTCGAAGCTTACGAAAATCAATTGCTGGACAGAATGGGACGAGATGAAAAACTTGTCCGAATGATGCAAAACCGCGCCAAAGCCAACCCGAAAAGAGTAACGCTTGGAAATGGTGAAGAATACAACATTCTGAAAGCAGCGCAAATTCTTCAAGAAGAAGGGATTGCTTACCCAAGTTTGTTGGGAAGTAAAAAACTCATCAAAGAAAGAATGGAGGAATTTGGTATAGACCTAGATATTCCAATCATTGATCCGAATGATGACGAGAACAAAGAAACGCGTAAAAAATATAGAGAAACGCTTTGGAATAAAAGAAACCGAAAAGGAATCAACGAGTACAAAGCAAAACGCTATGTAAGACAACGTGATTACTTCGGTCCGTTGATGCTGGAACACGGTGATACAGATGCTTTGATCGTTGGTTTTTCCAAGAGTTATTCATCCATCCTAAAACCTATTTTGGAGATTATTCCTAAAAAGCAAGGCGTGAACAAAGTAGCCGCGATGATGATGATCTTGACGGAAAAGAAACCATTGTTCTTCGCAGATACTTCCATTAATAAAAATCCTTCCGCAGAAGATCTGGTTGATATTGCAAAAATGGCAGAAATCACTGTTAAGTCTTTCGCCATCGAACCAAGAATTGCAATGTTGGGTTACGAGAATTTCTCAGCGAAAGCCGATTCTTCCAAAAAAGTGGCAGAAGCCGTAAAAATTCTTCACACAAAATATCCGAAGATGATCGTAGATGGTGAGATTCAGCCAGATTTTGCTTTGAACAGCGATCACTTGGCAGATTATCCATTCTCAAAATTAGGAACCAACCCGGCCAATGTTTTGGTTTTCCCAAATCTTGAAAGTGCGAATCTTTCTTATAAAATCATCAGAGGAATGAAAGCGGCTCAAACCATCGGGCCAATCTTGATGGGATTGGATCAGCCGGTTCACGTTCTTCAAATGAGATCGAGTGTGGACGAGATTGTCAATCTTGCTACGATTGCAGTTCTGGATGCACAGACGAAGGAGAAAAAATAAAATTTTTTTAAGACAGAATAAAAAGCCATTTTAGTAAACTAAGATGGCTTTTTTTGTTTTAGTATTTCTATATTAGTCTTTTCGATATTCATTTTTAAAATTGAAATATGAGTAAAGCCAGATTTGTTTTCTTGATGTTTATTTTGATAAGTAATTTTTTCAATGCTCAGAAGAAATTCTATGGATCTTTGGAAGAGGCGTTCAAAGATCCTCTGAAGGTCAAACAATTATCAATTTCTGATGACGAAAATATTGTAGAACTTCCCGAATCTATTGATCAATTGGTTAATTTGGAGACTCTGATTATTGCCTTTAATCCAAAATTAAAAAGACTTCCGGAATCAATTGGTCGTTTGCAAAATTTGAGAACGCTCAAAATCGTGGATAATAAATCACTTTCCAAAATTCCCAACTCTATTACTGATTTAAAAAATCTCGAAGAACTCGCCTTCGACCGCTGTAGATTCAACGAATTGCCCAAGGATATTGGAAAATTGACCAATTTGAACGATGTTTATTTCACTGGAAACAATTTGAAAACGTTGCCTGCCTCTTTCTCAAACCTTAAAAATTTGGAAGATCTGTTTCTCGATCATAATCAGTTTGAGGAAATACCTGCAGAAATTGCGAACCTTAAAAAATTGAAGCGGATCAACCTCAATAATAACAAAGTCAAGACGATTCCAAATTTCATTTACGATCTGCCAAACTTGTGGGGTTTGTTTTTGGAAAATAATCAGATTGAGAAAATTGCTCCAGAATTAAATCGATTGAAAAGTTTGAAAGTGCTTGGCTTGGAAAACAACAAGATTTCTTCGTTCAATTTAGACCTTTCGAATTTGGTTTTATTACAAACAATCGACCTAACCAAAAATCCTATTTCGCAAGAAGAGCTGGAAGTTGCCAGAGCAAAATTGGTTTATGGGAAAATTTATTTTAATAAAAATTAAGTTTACTTGCTTTTAATTTTAACATAAAAGCAAATTCTATTTTATTCAAATATCCGGAAAATGCTTATTTCAAAATCAGGACAAACGGAAAAGATTAAAATTATTAAAGAAATATTGATAAAAAGCCATTTTAGTTGTTAAGATGGCTTTTATCTTTAAGTTAATTTATATCTTCGCAAAACCCTAATTTTTGTATTTCAATGATTTATTCTATAAGAGGTTTGGTTCAAGAACTCACGCCTACATTTGCCGTTATCGAGGCCAATGGAATCGGATATTATGTAAGTCTAAGCTTGCAAACATCCCAAAATCTAAAACTAAATTCTGAGGTTTTTCTTTTCATCCAGCAGATCATTCGCGAGGATGCACATCTTCTTTTCGGATTTTTCAGCAAGGAGGAAAAAGAGATGTTCAACCTGTTAATAAGTGTTAACGGCGTTGGGCCTGTCTCAGCCTTGATATTACTGTCTTCACTCAGCTTGTCGGAGGCTTCAAATGCAATTCTTTCTGGCAACAGCGGACTCATTCAAAAAGTGAAGGGAATAGGTGTGAAAACTGCAGAGCGGATTATCATCGATCTTCGTGATAAGGTTGGTGCATTCAGTATTTCCGATGAAAAACTTTCTAATTTGGTAAACAATAAAATAAAGAATGAGGCGTTATCTGCTTTAGAAGTTTTAGGGATTTCCAAGAAAGTGAGTGAGAAGATTGCGGACAGAATATTGAAGCAAAATCCGGAAGTTTCTATAGAAGAATTAGTGAAAGAGATTTTAAAAAACATTTAACATTTGATGGTTCAATATCATCAATTTCTTAAAAAAATATAAGTGAAGAAAAATATTTACCTTTATAAATTAGCCCTTCTTTTTTTAGTATTTATAGGTTTTACCAACGTTTTTGCACAAGAAAAACCAGCTGACAGTTTAGTAAGTGTCAGAAAAGATTTCAGTCTTGCAGATCCAATCCGTTACGATGCGTTTTACGATATCGGGACGGGAATGTACTATCTATATCCGAAAGTTGGGAACACTGTTGTTGGCTCACCGATCGCAATGACTTTTGAAGAATACAAAGAGTATGTAATGACAAACAATCTTCGTGCCTATTACGAAGAAAAGTCTTTGCTTAATGATCTCGGAAGACGTAAAGATCAGACAGATGCCAAGAAGAAAGGGCTTTTGCCGGCGATCACAATCAAAAACAAAATGTTCGAAAATGTTTTTGGTGGTAATAAGATTGAGTTGATTCCGCAAGGTTTTGCCTCATTTGATCTTGGCGGACTTTACCAGAAGATAGACAATCCGCTTGTCCTTCCTCAAAACAGAACCAGCTTTGCAATCAATATCCAACAGAGAATCCAGTTGGGAATCACAGGGAAAGTTGGGGAGAACCTTCAGTTGAAAGCCAATTATGACACCCAAAGTGGATTTGCATTTGAAAACCGTATGAATATGGTTTGGCAACAAAAAGGGACTTGGAAAGATCTGATGAACAAAGGTCTCAATGAAAAAGGAAACGATCCGGAAGATAAAATCATCAAAAGGGTGGAAGTTGGTAATATTAATATGCCTTTGTCTACAAGTTTGATTCGCGGTTCCGAATCTCTATTCGGTCTCAAAACAGAGTTCCAGTTGGGTAAAACGACGGGAACTTTAGTCTTTTCTCAACAGCAAGGTGAGGCAAAAACCATCGTTGCTCAAGGTGGCGGAACAATGAATACTTTCAAAGTAAACGCTTATGATTACGAAGACAATCAACACTTTTTCTTAGGGAAATATTTCTTGGACAACTACGATACTGCGTTGGCCAATTATCCATTGATCAGTTCCAGAGTTAATATCACAAGATTAGAAGTTTGGGTTATGGATCAAGGAGGAGCCAACTTGGAAACTCAGAAACCAATTGTCGGAATTCGAGATTTGGGTGAGCAAGATGGATCAATACCGAACAATACCAACCAAGGTTTATATGGTGCAATATCTAGCACATTAGGCTCTGATAGGATAAGTGTTTCACCTCCAGAGTTATTAACTGGAAATAATTTTCCAGGCAATCCTCAAGCCTATAGAAATGGAGAGGAATTCGTATCTGCTACAAAAGCAAGAAGATTAACCAGCTCCGAATTCAAATATAACACACAGCTAGGTTACGTTTCATTAAATCAAAGATTGAATGACGGACAATTATTAGCTGTTTCTTACTCTTATACACTGAATGGATCTAATCAAGTTTACAAAGTCGGAGAATTTGCTGAAGAAAATGCTGTAGTAATCACTAAACTATTAAGGTCAAATTCTATTGTAACACCGGGGCCAACCTCGCCAATGTGGGAATTGATGATGAAGAATATCTATTCTCTTAATACAAGTCAGATCCAACCACAGGATTTCTTATTAAACGTTTATTATAGGGATCCAAATTCTGGAGGTAAAGTCAATTATTTACCAGGAGCACAGTATACTGATGGTAGATTACCAGATACCAATTTGTTAAGAGTATTCAATTGGGATCGTTTAAATATTAACAATGATGAACAAGTCAATGCGCAGGGAGAAAGAGGAGACGGTGTTTTCGATTTCGTTAACGGTATTACTGTAGATGCAGAGAATGGAAAATTAATATTTACCAAAGCAAAACCTTTTGGAAGTTATCTAGATGGTATTTTGGCAAATGCTGATAAGTCAAAATATGTTTTTAATGACATTTATGACAAGCAAAAAAATCCTCAATCAGATGTTCCATTACGATATACAATTGAGGGTCGGTATAAAGGAGTTCAAGGACAAGGGATTTCTCTTGGCGCCATCAACGTTCCGCAGGGTTCTGTAAAAGTAACTGCAAACGGAGCACAGCTGGTAGAAGGTGTAGATTACACCGTGGATTATATGACAGGAACTGTTAATATAATTAATGAAACTGTAAAACAATCCGGACAAGCGATTAATATTTCCTTAGAAAATCAATTGACATTCAATACGCAGAGAAAAAGTTTCTGGGGATTGAACTTGGAGAGAAAATTCAATGAGCATTTGATGGTTGGTGCAACCGTTGTCAACTATACAGAAAGGCCACTGACTCAAAAAGTGAATTACGGACAAGAGGCTGTGAGCAACACAATGGCCGGATTCAATATGATGTACAATAATGAATTGCCATTTTTGACAAGATTGACAGACAAAATCCCATTTGTCAATACAGAAGCACCTTCAAATTTGAACTTCAAAGCGGAAGGCGCGTACTTGATTCCAGGACAAAGCAACGGGATCAATGACCAATCTTACATTGATGATTTTGAGCAGACCACTTCCAAAATTTCTTTGAAAGAACCGGCAATGTGGAGCATCGCTTCCAGACCAGAAAAAAATCTTAATGATGTCATCTTCCCGATGAACATTGAGAATAACAACCTTAGAAATGGTTTTGGTAGAGGACTTTTGTCTTGGTACACCATTGACCCGAGATTCTACGGTGTTGGTGGTGGTGCGCCAAATGGAATTAATGCGCAGGCACTTTCCAATCACGCTTCCAGAAGAGTGGAGATGAGGGAGCTTTTCAACAGCAGAGATTATGTGGCGGGTGAGCAGACGATTCTTAACACATTCGACATCACTTATTATCCAGAACAAAGAGGACCATACAACGTAAATCCTAGCACAGAACCATTATCCAACAGATGGGCTGGTTTGATGAGACCAATTTCTGTGACCAACTTCGTAACCTCTAATATAGATTACGTAGAATTCTGGATGATGGATCCAAGAGCAGATGGTAATACATTAGGTCCAGATCCTAAACTTTTGCTTCATCTAGGAAACGTTTCCGAAGATGTTCTGAAAGATGGTAAACTTCAATATGAAAACGGATTGCCAACTGGAACTACACCTACGAATACTTCAACTACAAACTGGGGAGTTCAGCCAAGTCAATTTCCGATTCTTTATGCCTTCTCCACAGAAGGTGATGAGAGAGCACAGCAGGATTTGGGTTATGATGGGATGAATGGAACGCAGGAGCAGGAAAGATTCGGAGTTGATTTTGTGAATCCAGTGACCAATGAGTTGGATCCGGCTTCGGACAACTTTGTATTTTATATGTCTGATCAGTTCCAAGGTGATCTTGCTTCATCTTTGACAGAGCGTTACAGATATTTCCGAAACCCAGAAGGCAACTCAGCGGCCAACTCTATGGAGGTGGCTTCTCAAACGCCAGATGCGGAAGATGTGAACAGAGATTACAACTTAGACTTGACGGAAAACTATAACCAATATACGATCGATCTTTCTGAAACAAGTATGGTTTTGGGTTCTAACAAAATTGTTGACGTCAAAGAAGTAGATGCGAAATTCGAAAACGGACAGACGAGAAAAGTAAAATGGTTCTTGTTCAGAATTCCTGTAGCGCAATATGATGGTGTGGGTACGGGTGATGTTGTAGAAGGCTCTAGCCAGTCTGTTCTTAATAATGTGAGATACGCAAGATTGCTAATGAAAGGTTTTGACCAAACTTCTACTTTGAGATTTGGAACTTTTGATTTGGTGAGATCTGATTGGAGAAAATATGCTAATCAAATTTCAAGTCCAGCTGTTGATGATGAAGAAGAGGGTAGTCCGCCCACAGCTCAAGATATCAATTCTAATTTTGATGTGGGAAGTGTGAACTTGGAAGAGAATGGTCGTGGGACGCCACCATATGTTTTGCCTCCAGGAATCGACAGACAAGTATTGAGCGGAAATGCTGGTGCACAAAGACAAAACGAGTCTTCGCTATATATGAAAGTTGATAAATTAAGTGGAGAAGCGAGAGGTGTTTTCAAAAATACAAGTTTGGATATGCGTCGTTACAAAAAACTACAAATGTTTGTACACGCTCAAAACATTGATCAGCCAAATATTACAAAAGATCCAAATGCCAAATTTTTCATCCGTTTTGGTAGCGATGCAGTAGATAATTATTATGAATATGAGGCATCATTAAATTATACATCGCAAAATGCAACATCGCCATTGGATATTTGGCCATCAGAAAATGAAGTTAATCTTGAGATAGAAAACTTCGTTAATGCTAAATTGAAAAGAGATGAACTCATCAGATCTGGTGGGCAAAATATTGCAGAGAGATATTTGTTTAGAGATTACGGAGATGATGAGGCCGATAAAAAGATCTATGTAAAAGGTCGTCCAAGTATTGGTAATGTTACTACCATTATGATTGGGGTTAGAAATAATGCTCCGAATGCTTTGACGAATTCTAAAACGCTTGTTCTTTGGGTCAATGAAATTCGTCTTTCCGAGATCGAGAACAAAGGTGGATATGCAGGTAACGCAAGTTTAAATTTCAACCTTGGAGATTTTGCAATGGTGAATGCCAATGCATCTTACGCATCAGTTGGATTTGGAGCGATCGACCAGAAACCATCAGAAAGATCTCAGGATGAGAATTCTGCCTTCAGTATTAATACGACTGTAAACGTTGACAAATTCTTGCCAGAGAAAGTCGGAATGAAAATTCCTGTGAACTATTCATATACACAAACGATGACAAATCCAAAATACAATCCTTTGGATAACGACATCGAATTGACGAAAGCACCAAACGAGGCAGAACTGAAAAAAGTCGTTAGTACCTACACGCAACAAAGAAGCATCGGTGTTGTGAATATGAGAAAGGACAGAATGAATCCAAATAAAAAACCGAAGTTCTACGATGTAGAAAACTTGAATGTCACGGCAATTTATAACGATGATTTCTACAGAGATGTTTACACGACGAGAAATTACAGACAATATTTGAAAGGTTATGTGGAATATAATTATACCTTCAAACCGTATGTCCTCAAACCATTCAACAAAATGGTGAGCGATACGGCAAAGTCTTACAAATATTTGAGATGGATCAAGGAAGTCAACTTCAATCCGGTTCCGACAAGATTATCTTTCAGAACAATTTTGGATAGAAATTATAATGAGTTAGAATATAGAAATGTAGATGCGCTTCTTTCAGGAAATGTGGGTGAGGATTTCGAAACCATCAGAAACAGAAACTTCTTCTTTGGATGGCAATACAGTTTAGGATTTAATTTTACTAAGTCTCTAAAACTGGAAATCAATTCCGAAACCAAAACGTTGAACGACCAGATCGATGTGAATTCTATGAACAACAAATCCATCTTCGGAAACCCGTTCCGCGCTGGTCGACCTGTTTTGTACAATCATAGAGCGCAATTAAATTACAGATTGCCGTTTGAATATTTCCCATATTTGGATTTCATCAATGCGGAAGCGAGTTATCAGTTCCAATACAATTGGAATGCAAGATCTACAGCTGTGAGAAATTTTATAAATCCAGAAACTAATCAACCTGAAAATCTTGGAAATATTTCTCAGAATACGAATGCAATCACTGCAACCTCTACAATGGATATTCCGAAGTTCTTTGGCAAATTCAATTACTTCAAGAAGATCAATGAGACTATGCAAAAGCGCCGTCAGGAAATCGACTCCTTGAATAATGTTTACAATACAGCGTTTACCAAGAAGAATAGCAGATTCAAGTTCAAATCTTACAAGTTCAAGAACAAGTTGACGCCAATCCAAGCAATTGCTTATGCATTAACATCATTCAAACAGTTGGATTTTAATTATAATGAAAGCAACGGAATTATTTTGCCAGGACTTTTATCCGCACCTAATTTCTATGGCGTGGGACAAACACTTGGCGGACCAACTATTGGATTCTTGCTTGGATCTCAAGCTGACATCAGAAGAACGGTGATAGAGAACGGTTGGGTCTCCGGATCTAATTTGATGAATGATGCTTATTCTGAACTTAACAATAGAACATTCACTGGTAATTTACAGGTTATGCCAGCGAATGACCTTAGAATAGATTTCAATGTGATGCAAAATTACAGTAGAAATTATCTTCAGGGTGGTTATAATGTTGTTGGGAATGTGTTCAATCCAGATTACCGAGGCTACAGAGATGCATTCGCCACAGAGATGATCACTTACTCCAACACAGCTTGGTCATTCAATACATCTTTCAAAGACGGCGCTGCGATTTATCAATCTATCAAAGAAAATGCATTGGCGATTTCCCAGCAGTATAATGGTGTCAGAGACGCAGATGGCTACACCGCGGGCTACTCCAGAAGCAATGCTTATGTTTTGATTCCAGCATTCCAGTCCGCGATAGAAGGGAAGTCACCAAAGAGAATGGGCAATCCGACCAAAGCAGGAATTCCTTTGCCAAACTGGAAGTTGGTTTACTCTGGACTTAGAAATTTACCGATTGTGAACAGCCAGTTCTCTAAGTTTGATATTTTACATTCCTACGTTTCTACGTTTACGATGTCTGGCATCCAATCAAGCATCGATTATTACAACAGAACTCCGGAAGATCTTAATTCCTATTATGATTCCAATGGAAACAGATACAATCCTTACACCTTTACACAAGTAGGTTATGTAGAATCTTTCTATCCATTGGTCGGTTTTGATGTGACGATGAGAAACAATATGCAGTTCCGTTTCAACTACAACAGAGACAGAACCTATATATTAGGATTGGTCAACACAACTTTGACAGAAGAGCAAGGAAACGAATTCGTAGTAGGTTACGGTTACATTTTGAAAGACTTGAAAATCCGTCTCAACTACCAAGGCAAGTCCCGCGATGTGAAGAGTGATTTGAACATCAGAGCAGATTTGTCAATGAGAGATAGCAAAACTACGATCACCAATATTTTGATCGATGACTCTCAGATCACAGGTGGACAGAAGATTTTCAGTCTTAAGCTTTCTGCAGACTACAATATGTCTCAAAACCTAAACTTGAAATTCTTCTACGATCAGATGATGACGAAGTACAAAATTTCAACCGCGTTCCCACTATCAACTCTAAGAGCAGGGATCACAGCCACACTCACATTCGGAGGAACAGGAAACTAAAAATTTGAATCGATGATTTATCATTAATCAATTATCATTCATCAATCAAAAAAAAGGGTAAGCATTTTGTTTACTCTTTTTTTTGTAATTTATTTTTATTCTATTGTTATATCTTAATTATATAATTAAATTTGCCAAAACCTAATCAAAAGAAATGAACACACCATCAGAATTAAAGTACACCAAAGACCACGAGTGGATCAAAGTTGAAGGCGACACTGCAACCATCGGAATTACAGATTATGCCCAAGGAGAATTGGGAGACATCGTTTTCGTAGATGTCGACACAGTTGACGACGATCTGAATGAAGGCGACGTATTCGGAAGTGTAGAAGCAGTGAAAACAGTTTCCGACCTTTTCCTTCCAATCCCAGGAACAGTTTTAGAAGTGAACGCCGAGTTGGAAGATCAGCCAGAACTACTCAATTCAGATCCATACGGAAAAGGCTGGATCATCAAATTGAAAGTTGCTGAAGATGCAGACTTCACCAAACTATTATCCGCAGAAGAATACCAGGAAGTTGTTGGATAATCTCATAAACAAATACAGTAAGATCACATTGCCCATTTATTGGGCATTTCTTACTTATATGCTTTTGCGTCCCGGCGTGGAGAACAAGGAGTATTTCTTTATGTTCCCACATTTGGACAAGCTCATTCACTTCACCATCTTTTTCCTGCTCGGATTTTTCTTCCGCGTCCGTTTCCCAAAAGTAAACTTACTTTACTACTTCCTTATTTTAGGTTCCTACGCATTGCTCACCGAGATTCTCCAAGACACGATGAACTGGGGTCGCTCGTTGGAATTCCTGGATGCCGTTGCCGACACTTTAGGTTTGGCACTCGCATACTATATATATAATAGGTATGTGAAATTCCAAAATAAGATCTAAAATTATTTTCACCCATATTTAAACCAACAAGATCAGCTCAATCTGTGAGAACTTATGCTGAGGTTTAAACATCCAATTACAAATTCCCGTAATTTGGGCAACTGCCAAAAAGCCATTTCTTTCCCCTCGCTATTTTTGTCACCGGGCTATCCGCTACTATCTTTTGCTTTTTTGTAATAGTTTCAACATACTATATATATATACAACCATCCTTTTTCCCAACCACATTTCCCAACCCAATCAACGAAAAAAGCAAAAGGATAACCGCTACTATCCCTGTCGCAATGGCATAAATCCGAACAGTCGCATCCGTTTAACGCTATTTAACATAATGTGGATAACTTTAAAACCTATTTTATCTTCCTGTTTTACAGTTGGTTAATTACGGTAGTTTTACACAATTGTAAACATTATGTTAAATCCATTTGCAAGTACAGCTTTTTCCACCCTATATTTGCAGAACCAAAACGAGAGAATTGGTAGCGCAGAAGCCCGGTGAGACGAAGACGAGAAGGATTTGGAACCAGCGATGGTCGATAAAAATTTCAAAAAAAGTCTTGCAGGTTAAAAAGGGAATATTTATCTTTGCAGACCCAAATCGAGAGATTGGGGAGCGCAGGAGAAGACAAAGAAAAACAGACTAAGAGACCTTTTAAAGGTTGGGAAAAAAACTTCAAAAAAGTTTTGGTGGTCTGGAAAACATTTTCTACTTTTGCAATCCCAAATCGAGAGAAGAGGGAAGCGCAGGAGACGAGTAGGGAACATATCACAACGACTTTCGAGTAACGAAAAAAAACTTTAAAAAATTTTTTTTTTGGTGGTTTCAGAAAAAAATTTTACTTTTGCACTCGCAAATCAGGGACAATGACAGATCAAGATTCCTGAGGATGCGGAAAGAACGCAGTTCATTGACATAACATATAACAACCAAATTAAGAAAACCAAAGCGTCAATTTTAAATTGAGTTTGAGTATAGGGACGAACAAACATACAATGGAGAGTTTGATCCTGGCTCAGGATGAACGCTAGCGGGAGGCCTAACACATGCAAGCCGAGCGGTAGAAG
>NZ_JPLZ01000009.1 GCF_000735135.1 Chryseobacterium sp. FH1 | reverse complement strand
AATGGGCTTAGATCCCTAATTTCTATTTGAATCTCAATGAAAGAAAGAGCATTTAATTCTAAATCAAGCCATGGGTTTTTCCCGGAGCGGAGCAAAGTTTAATTAAATGCTTTTCTCTTTTCTAAATTTAATATTTTCCAATCATATTTTATTATTGCAAATCTAAAGGAACGGAGCTCTTTTTGTGAGCAGGAACGACGAGCAAAAATTGGGAGTCCTTCGACAAGCTCAGGATAAACTACAGGCGGATTAAGCTGCCCAAATAAATCTTCCTACACAACTTCAACCGATTGCACTTTAAAAAAATTATTTCTTAGAAGTCTGTTTCAACAACCATTTAACCCACTCTTCAGTTCCCTGATAATTGGTAAAATCTGCGGGTAACTTTTTGCCATCGATGTACTCGTTGTAGCACCACGGGTCGCCCAATGCGAAAACTGTACCTTTGCCGAATTTTGCAATGACTCCGATGTCTTTCCCTTCTGCCGTCAAGATGGCTTTGGCAGGGGATTTCACGTCTATGGAACTCACTTCTTTCATATATAATTTCTGCTCGGAGAAAATTTCGTTTCCGGCCGGAACCATCACTTTTCCCTGCTCAAATTCTCTTTTCTGGACGCGGTTGTAACTGTCATCATTAAAATGAATTCCAAATTCGCCAGCCAATTTGTTGAAATGTTCGAATTCCGAATTGCCGTTATCATTGCTCATCAGAACCAAAACCCCTCCTTTTTTTACCCAATCTGTGAGGTTTTTGATGCTGGTCGGGTCAATCAGATTGGCCTTTCCGCCATATGCTTCTTTATCAATATCGGCATCGACGATGATGTAAATATTGGCGTTTTTCAAATCTTTTTTGGTCGGGGCCGTCGTCAAAGTACTGATTTCTGCACCTTGTTTTGTGAAGATTTCGCCCAGTAAAGAAAACCCACCGTTGCTGGTGTCATTCCACGTGTAATGCCACGATTCCAGAACTTTCGTTTCTTTATTTTCCTTTTTTTCGTTGTTGAAAAAGTTGTCTAAAACCACTTTCGGTTTCTGCTGAGCATTGGAAAGACTGAAGGACAGCAAAGTTCCTAATGCGAATGTTTTTATGATATTTTTTGTACTCATTTTTAATGATTTATTTTTTGAATTCGTGAATTTTCGAGTTCACATTTTATTTTTGTTTTTATTGAGGCTTCGACAAGCTCAGCCTGACAACGCAGAATTAAATTCTGATTATTAAAGGTGTCACACTGAGCCTGCCAAAGTGTTTGTCTCATTGTAAAATAATTTTATTTTGAATAATGAATTGGAATTAATTGAATTTCTCCGTCCAGACCGGAAGGCTGAACTTTCCAGTTGGATGCATCAAATGGCTTATAGTTAATATTCACAAAATTGATTTCGTGGTAATTTCGCCACTGGATTTTCTTTTGGTCCATATCACGGATTCGGTTCGCCATCAGGTTGCAGACTTCGATTTGGATGGTATTTTTTCCTTTCTTCAAATATTTTCCGATGTTGATTTCAAAAGGCAGACTCCAGACAATTCCGGCATCCTGACCGTTGACAATCACGCGAGCACTTTCATAGAGTTTATCTAATTTCAGAAGATAATCGTCGGCGTTTTTCTTTTTTAATTTTAAAGTCGTCGTGTACACTCCGGTTCCGGAAAAACTTTGGGTTGAAGCATCTTCCGTTAAGTTCGTCCAAGGTTCCAGCTTCTTCAAAGTTTTGGTCTTCGGAAGTTCGGGACCGCCCTCTTTGAAAGTCAGTTGCCAAGGTTGGTTTAAAAGAATCGGCGCTTCTGTTTTTTCAGCGTAATACCAATTGGGAATCGAGGTATAAATATCTTCGGTATTTTTTATAATTAAGGATTCTCCTGATTTCAACTGAACTTTTACTGAATTATTCTGAGTCTTTGCAAGTCCATAATCTCCATTTTCAGGATTCATCAAAGTCACTTGTTTTCCAATATAATTTAACTGAATATTCTGATTGATTTCCTTTGAAGTGTGGTTGACGATGTAATAATATTTTCCGCCATCGAACTGTCTTCTGACGAATTTCAATCCCGTGTCGGTCAGTTTTTCTGTTTCAATTTTTAAATATTCCAAAGCTTTTGCAACATCAGAACTCAGCACAATTTTACCTTTACCAACGTTTGCCATTCTTACATTTCCAGTCTGGTTTTGAAACGGAATCTGATTCCATAAAGATTTTAACAGCATTCTTCTTTTTTCCACTTCAAAGTTTCCGGGAATATCTTTGGGTTCGTTTTGAAATATGACAGATGCACCGTTTTGCGCCAAATCCATAATATTTTTTAAAGTAGATTCCGGTAGATACGTCAGTTCAGGAATGATTAAAACCTGATAAGCCGAGCCTTCTTTCGAAACCTGAATCTTCTGATTTTCCGACTTTGATTCACCAATCATTTTGTCCGAAATCATATCGAGAGAATAACCCATTTTACTGAGCTTATTCATATTTTCATACATCGGAGTCGTCACTAACCATTTTTCCACGTTATGAACTTTGAACGTCACATCCCTCCCTTTCGGACTTGCCCATTGGTCGTAAACCGGCCAGTACATCAGCAGTTCATTATCCGATTTTCCGCTTTGTAAAACAGATTGCGTGCGTTCAATATAAGAATTCAATCCTTTCAGATGTGGCCATAAACTGTTTTCAGGAACGAAATTTACTGAAGCATAAAACAGCCATCCCGGAAACTTCACGTCCGCTGGCGTGTACGTCGTACCGTGGTAAAAAACGTGGTTGATTCCCGATAAAAATACCTGCTCTACTTCCGGTTTTGCCTGTGACCACGAGGTTTTGAAATGTTCTGTCAGCCAGGTAAAAGTTTCGTTGGAAGTTAATTTTTTGCCTGTCACATTAGCTGCCGAAGAAGCAAATTTCAACATATTAAAATCCGGCATATCTGATTTCTGAATGTCCGCAGTATCTCTCTTCAACCCCGGAATCTCAAAAATCGAACTTCCGAAAGTTTCAGATTCAGGAATATCAACTGCTGCATATAAATCCAACAAATTTCCCGGCGAACCGTGTGCCTGATTGGTGTTTTTTGAGTTTTTGGAATGCGCCCATTTGGTAAAATCTTTTGTAAAATTATTTAAAATCAATTCATTGAGAGTTTCTCTGTAATCCGATTTTACCCTTCCTGCAGTTTCATTTTCCTCGTTGCTCACGAGATATTTGATGAACGGACTTAAATCATAGCCCCTTCTTTTTTTGAATTCATTTAAAAAATCCGGTGTCCAGTCGGCGTTGTAAACCTCATAACTGTCATTGAAAAAAGACCTGATTCCATAGTTGGAATTTCCAAAAGCCTTGTCAAAAGTTTTCAGATAATCCTTCGTTGCGTCTGGCGAAAAGTGGTCTAAAGTGTAACCTTCGCCACCCGGCGCTGCACGTTTCACCTTTTGTAAAGTTTTACCTACGAAAACTGCGTAAACCGTCCATTTTCCTGAACCTGGTTTCCAGTTCAAAGTTCCGTCAGCATTGATTTTATCCGTTAAAACTATTGCTTCATTTTTTTCATTGTAAGCCGTGACAACATCAAGTTTTATTGTTTTTAAATTCTTTTGTTTCTCATCTTTCAGAACGATTTTATCTGAAAATTTTTCACCCGATGCAATCGTGTAGGCCTGAACAATCATTTTTGTTGCCGCATCCTGTTCGTCGACTTGTGGACCACCAATTGGCCAACCTGTTCCGACTGACATATCAACGCCCATATTCAGGCTTTTTGCTTTGTTGGTTGTGAACTGAAGCATTTTCATCCACTCCGGAGAAAGGTAAGTCAGGTATTGTTTTTCAAAACCTTTTGCTCCGTAAATCGGCACGATTTCCACGCCTCCGAAACCTGCTTTATGTAAAGTAGTGAGTTGTTTATCCAATCCTTTTTCGTCGACGCCATTTCCCATCCACCACCAGCGGGTCCACGGTTTTGCAGTCTCGGTGGTTTGTGGCCACGGGTTTTGTGCGGAGAGATTTCCGAAGGCAAAACAGAGGAGACTTAGACTGACTATATTTTTAATTTTCATTTTTGACTGTTTAATTTAACCACGAAAGCCACAAAAGATTTTTGGACACATTAGTTACTTTTTAGTGAGCGATTCGGCTTTTGAAGAGAGCACATTAGTTTTTAAAAATCAAAGATTTTTTTTGTTACGTTTTGATTTCGCCCTTTCAGGACTCGTTCACAATTTCTTTCACTTTATCATTGGGCTTCACCCAATGCTTTTGATAACGTCCTTTCAGGACTATCAATTTCATATACATTATTTCTCTCAACTCTTTCCTTGAGCATACTCAGTATGAAAGGGAAATATATTGAAATAACTCTCGTAGAAATTTTGCTCCCTTTAGGGCTGGGGCAAATAAAATTTCTTTTCGAATCATTCTATTATTTTTAATTTCCATCAGGCTTCAGAGATTCCATAAAAACAGATTCCGGCCAGTGGAAGTCTTCAATTTTATCAGGTTTATTGGGGTTAAAACTTTTATAATTTTTAGAAATATATTTCTTTAAAGTTAAATTTTGGTCGACGATAGATTTCACGACACATTTTGCCAATTCGTAAGCGCCATACGTATTGAAGTGCGTGTCATCCGATAAAGCTGTGAGTTGATTGGGATAAGAATTTGCGGGATAGTGCACGAATGCTTTCTTTGCTTCTTCCGGTCCCATCGCTTCGAATAAGGTTTTGCTTAAGGCATTCAAATCAATTAAATCGACTTTTACTTCCTTCGCAATCTCACGCATTGCATCAGGAAAATCATCTAAAGTATTGATGATTTTATTGTTTTCATCAAAAACTCTGCGGTTCATTGAGGTGACCAAAACAGGAATTGCACTTAGTTCTTTGGCTTTCGAAATCCATTCTTTCAATCGTTTTTTGTAGCCGGATTTAGTACTATTGTCCGCTTTTTGGTCGTTGTGCCCAAACTGGATGAACAAGTAATCTCCCGGTTTTATTTTATTCCAGATTTTATCAATTCGGTGGCGGTCTTCAAAGGCTTTCAGCGTTTCCCCGCTCTCTGCGTAATTGGCAATCACGACTTCATTTGGGACGAAAAAATACGGCAACATCTGTCCCCACGACGCCCAAGGTTCGTACTGCGCATCCACAACTGTCGAATCGCCGGTCAGATAAATAGTTTTCGCCGTTTTGTTGGGCTGAATGATGACCGAACAAACTTTCGGAGCTTTGTCATTAAATTCAATCGTAAACAGATTATCCCAATGCAAATATTTTCTTTCTCTTGGTTTCAGTTTTACAATTCCGATTTGAATTCCTTCCTGATTTCGGATAATGCTGTCTTTGACGTGAACTGTGATTTGTTTTTCGACGATTTCAACTTTTTTTGTTTTGATATCATTCAGCATCAGACGGCGGTTTTCAACACGAACTGTAGTTTCGGATGCTCCTTTTGTATCGCCAAGATTTAATGTAATATTATAATTTCCTTCAGGAATCGCGACTGAAAAATAGAATGGTTCATCGCTGGTTATAAAATCTCCCATCAAAGCATTTCCGCCGTTATCAACAGATTTCAAACCGGAAATATCCATAAATCCGTAACCGATTTTCTTATCAAATTTCGATGTTGATGTGATGGGAATAAATCCGTTTTCGGTTCTGTCTGTACCAAAATCAAACTTGAAACTCGTTTGTTGCGCGAACAGAAACGAACCTAAAAACAGCATCAAAAATCTTATCCAGTTCTGCATTTTAATCTGTTAAAATATTTTCTTTCGGCATTGTGAACTGCCTATTTTCACCGCCCAAATCAGGAAGACCAAAATAGAAATACAAAGTTCTTTTGAATGTTCCTTTCAAATGATTTGGTTCACTTTCTGGGCCTAAAGTCGCAGTATCATTATTAATATTAAACGCCAAAGCTGTTCCCAACGGCGGAATGGCGTCGAGGAAAGAAATATTTCCTGTCGGCAGTTTCGGGTAACCTTCAGCGCCGTAAATTCCATAAAAATCAAAAAGTCTGACGAACATTTTTTCTTCTTTCGTTCCGACTGTTATTTTTCCCTCTGCCGTATTCAATTGCAACCACGAAATATCATCGAAATAGCCTTTAAATTCAGGATAAATCCAAGGTGAAAAACCTGTTCTGGTTGAGTTCTTGAGATTTTGCCAGACGTTGTAAGTCTGTCCCTGAGTTCTGTTTTTCCAAACGTGATATGGACCTTTGCCGAGCCACTTTGCGCCGATGACATAATTTTCAGGATAGTCAAAACTTACACCTGCGAACTGGTAATCTCCGGAAAGCGAATATTCATAATTCAATTCTAAAATTCCATTCGGATTCAGTTTCCAAACGGCTTTTTTCCCGTCTTTGTAGGAAATCTGAATGACTTGATTTTGTCCTTCTGCAAAAGTTTTTATGGAAGATAATTCCGTTTTTCCATTCACGAAAACCGGTCCGTTTCGGAAGGTCATTTTTTTGCCTTTTTTGTCTAAAATAATTGATTTTAATAATCCATCTTTTTTTCCAAATGAAAATTCTTTCTCGTCTGATTTTAAAATAAATAATGAATCATTTTCTATAATTGAAACCGGAAACTCTTTAATTAATGATTTCGAAAACTGTCTTGAAATTTCATCATTAGATTTTATTCTCCAAGTCCACGTGTAAATTTCTTTTCCAAAAGAATCTGTTGCAGTCAGCATTAAAGCTTCGCTTTCTTTCCAATTCGCAGGAAGATTTAAATTAATACTTCCTTTTTCAGTCGGTTTAATATTAGGAGACTCAACTTTTCCATTTTGAATTACATCACATCCGGATTCTGATGAAAAAGGTGTTTTGAATTTCACCAATTTCCATTCAAACTGACATTCATTTAAGTTCGTGAAAT
The DNA here is from genome assembly GCF_000735135.1 of Chryseobacterium sp. FH1. GTDB lineage: Bacteria > Bacteroidota > Bacteroidia > Flavobacteriales > Weeksellaceae > Epilithonimonas. Next base: position 68,868 of record NZ_JPLZ01000009.1, on the reverse strand, counting down.
GATACCGGTTTTCAACAGGAATTGTTCCATTAAAATCATTCGGTAAGGTTTTCAAATCAATTTTTACCGGACTGTAAATTTCCCGAATCGCGTAAAAACTTCCTTCTTTTTCACGATGCGGACCCACCACTCCATCCGGAGCGTTGATTGCGTTGACATCGATTTGATTATTAAAATCGGTTCGTACCAAACCTTCGTCCGCAAACGCCCACAGAAAACCACCCGCGCCTTTTTTGGAATTCCAGTGCAATTCCCAGTAATCGGCCAAGGAAGTTCCACCACCGCCGTCATCCTGCGCGTGCAGAAACTCGGTCGGCATATAAATATTTTCTCCTTCGAGAATTTTTTTGGTGCTGTAATAATCTTCGTAATGATTGCAGTCGATGCCGTTGAAAGCGTTTCCAGGCTTATGATGCGCGTGAATGACAGGACGGTTTGACAGGTCATATTTTGCATATTCTGCATCCAAATCAAAATTATGTCCGCCCTCATTTCCGTTGCTCCAAAAAATAATGGATGGATGATTGGCATCTCGCGTAACCATTTCTCTCACGAGTTTTTTGCCAACTTCCGTGCTGTATTTTTTTTGCCATCCCGCCAATTCATCCAAAACATATACACCCAAAGAATCACAAATCTGAAGAAAGGATTTATTCGGCGGATAATGAGAACAGCGAACGGCATTCATATTCATTTCCTTGATAAGCTGAACGTCCATCAAATCGATGTTTTTGTTGACCGCTCTTCCGGTTTCAGGCCACCAAACGTGACGGTTGATGCCTTTCATTTTGACTTTGGTTCCGTTGATGTAAATTCCGTCGCCTTTGCGGATTTCAACCGTTCGGAAACCGAATTTTTCTTCGGTGTGGAAGATATTTTTTCTGTTTTTATGTAAACTGAATTTCGCCTTGTACAAATTTGGTGTTTCAGCTGTCCAGAGTTTTGGATTTTTAACCGAAAATTGAATCTGTTTTAAAGTATCTCCTTTTTGAATTTGAACGTGAGATTCGCCAACGAGATTATTTTTAACATCAAAAATTTCAACCTTCACATTGTTGACAGAATTGATTCCTTTTAAATGAATATTAGAACGGAAAGTCCCGTCTGCTTTGGCATCGATGGATGTTGATGAAATATTTTCTTTAGGGTTGACTTCTAAATAAACCGGACGGAAAATTCCACCTAAAACCCAATAATCTGCAAGACGTTCTGCGTTGTTGACTGATTTATCGGCAGACATTTTGGAAACCTTAACTTCTAAAATATTTTCTTTTCCGAATAGTATTTTGTCGGAAATATCATATTTAAATTCATAAAAAGCGCCCTGATGAATTTCTCCGGCCAATCTTCCGTTGATTTTCACCTCTGTGTCGGTCATCGAACCTTCGAAAACGATGTTCACTGATTTTCCTTTCCACGAATTCGGAACTGAAAATTTATGTTTGTACAGACCTACTTCATCATTGAATTTAAAATTCTTGCCGTAGGTGACGTAATCTCTTCCATAATTGTACGAGCCAAATCCCTGCTGTTCCCATTGAGAAGGAACCTGAATTTTGTCCCAGCTTCCCGATTTTCGTCCACTGGTTATCCAAAAATCCCATTCTTTCGTATGCTCAGAATCTGTCCCGCTCAGGAATTGGATTTCCTTAGATTGAGAATGCAGAAACTGTGAGCAAAAGCATAAAAAAACGAATATTTTGGAATAAAAACTCATTTAGCAGAAATATCGGAATCGTCTTTTTTGTCGTAAGATTGCGAGAGAGAGGCGACTTGCGTCACATTGATATTTTTTTGTTTTAAATTCTGAATGTGATTCAGGTTTTGCATTTCAGGCTTTAGAGCTTTTATTTTGAAATTCTCAAACGTGAAATCTTTTAAATCGAATAAATCTGATTTTTCAACAGAGAACGCCGTTTCACAACTGATGTCGATATTTTTTATCGTGATATTGTTGGCCAAACCTTTTCTCGGTCTTTCTTCACCTTTTAAATCAAAAAACTGATTCCAGCCTTTCACATATAAGAAAGTTTTTACATTCCCTGTGATGTTTTCAACCGTAAGATATTCGTAGTGCTGAGGCGTGTCAGGACGCATTTTTAAATGTAATAATCTCGAGGCATCGTTCACTTTAGAGTTACGAAGAATCACGTTGTAATTATGAATTGATTCACTTCCGCAGGTCAAAACGCTGTGGCAAAATCCGAAACTGTTGTCTTCGATAAGAATATTTCTGTTTTCACCGTTGTTCGGGTCTTTATCGGATTTTGGACCTTTTCCGCCTTTCAAAGCGATGGCGTCGTCATTGACTGACATATAGCAATTTTTAATCAGGAAATTGGTACACGCATCGATGTCAACCGCGTCTGTACTTGGTGCTTTCACAGGTTCTTTCGGAGCGAGAATCGTCAGATTTAACAATTTAACGAAATCACTTTTGTAATAGTGCGTACTCCAGAATGGAGAATTTTTAATCGTAATTCCTTCAACCTGAACATTTTTTGAATTAGAAACGTAGATAATTCTAGGTCTCATTTCATCCATATTCGTACATTTAGGATTCCACTCGCGTCTTTTCCAGAATGATTTCCAGAAGCGAAGTCCGTTACCGTCCAAAGTACCATTTCCTGAAATCGTAAAACCGTCCAATCCGTCAGCATTAATTAAAGCAGGAAAATATTTTACCGTCTGACCTTCCATTCTTGTCATCACAATCGGAAAGTCATTGATATCGTCACTTCCTCTTAATTTTGCTCCATTCTCGAGATGTAAATGCGTTCCCTGTTTGAAGAAAACCGAACTGATTAAAAAAGTTCCTTTTGGAACGATAATTACACCTCCATTTTTTGAAGCTTCATCAATAACATTTTGAAGTTGTTTTGTTTGGAGAATTGTACTATCATTCTTCACACCAAAATCTGTGATGATATATTTCTTTCCTAATTTACTAATGTCAGTTGGTTTGTTTTCTTTAAACCACTTGTCGATTTTGGTTCCGTCTGGCCATTTGTCCTGACTTTTTAAATTTGAAAACGAAAAAAGAATTGTAAAAGCTAAAAATAGCTTCGGTATATTTTGAAATTTCATAATCGATTTTATATTGCTAATAAACGAATTTTAAAAATATAGCTTCTTGCGATTGGGAGCATCCTGCCCTCTCCTGCCGAGAAATTCAAAAAATTTACATTTAAGTTATTTTCTTCAGAATTGAGAGAAAATTATGCTTTAATAAAATTATTAATCACAAATTAATGAATCGTCTTCAAACTTCGATGAAATCTTAATTTCTATTCACATTCGGTTAACATAATATTCAACCAAAAGCATAACAATCTGATAAACAATTAGATAAAAACAGGATGCGACAGGACGGTTGTCTTAGTGGTTGTTTCTAATTTTCCATCACATCAAAAAGCTTATTTCTAATCAATCAGAATTATTGTTATGCGAGAAAAAAATTTATCTATTAAGCAAATGCTTAAACTTTGCTTGTTTGGCGGACTATTATCGACTTCGGTTGGCTTGAACGCTCAAACTTTAGCATTTCCAGAAGCGACTGGTTTCGGCAGATACACTACAGGAGCGAGAGGTTCAGCGAATCCTGAAATCTATTTGGTAACCAACTTAAACGACAGCGGACCTGGCTCTTTCCGTGATGCAGTGAGCAAGGAAGGTCGATTTGTCATCTTCAAAGTGGGTGGCATTATCCGGACTCAGTCTCAAATCGTCATTTCAAAAAATACGACAATTGCAGGACAAACTGCGCCTGGAGAGGGAATCGTTTTGCTCGGTGCAAGAGTTACTTTTACGGGAGCTAGCAATACGATTGCGCGTTATATGAGAATACGATTTGGCAATACGGCTCAGAATCAGGATGCATCGGGTTTGTCAAATGGGGCGAATATGATTTTTGATCACATGTCCTTCACTTGGGGAACCGATGAAGTTTTCTCCATCAACTGGGACAACAAAGGCGAAAGTCCTGATAATATCACGATTCAGAATTCTATTATGGGACAAGGTTTGCACCGTCACAACCATTCTGCAGGAGGATTGATGCAACCTTCTGGCGGAAAAATCAGTCTCATCGGAAACTTGTACATCTGCAACAAAACCCGAAATAATAAAATCAAAGGAATCAACGAATTTGTGAACAACATCGTCTACAATTGGGGAAATTATGGAAATACGTACGGACATACAGAATCGGGCGATGCTTATATAATGGGTGGAGATTCGGCAGGAACTTCGGATGTGAATATCATTAACAATTACTTCATCGGTGGTCCAAACACCAGCAATTCGGTGACTTCTCCTTTCAACAGAGGGAATGACAACTTCTTTTTGTATGGTTCGGGAAATTATTTTGACAATAACAAAGACGGAATCTTGAATGGAAATTTGGTTCCTGCGGATTTGACAGGTTATCCAACTGGAGACATCAATTCCATCAAATCTACGCCTTACGATTATCCGATGAAAAATCCAGTTCTTACTGCTCAACAAGCGTATGAAAAGGCGATTTTAGATGTCGGAGCTTCTTATCCGAGAAGAGACCAGGTTGAAAATCTGATGATTTCTGATTTGATGTCAAAAGGTACAACCGCAACTTATGTCTATGTTCAGTCAGATTTAACGTCGAAATTTGGATTTACAAACGGTGGTGCAGGTCATGTGTATGGAGCTCCAGCGCCTTTGGACACTGACAATGACGGAATGCCTGATGCTTGGGAAGATGCGAACGGATTGGACAAATATACACCAGACGCTCTGAATGTCAGCACAACCAATGCGCCATACTTGAACATTGAAGTTTACATCAATAGCCTTCCAAATCAGACTCCGCCAGGTTTTATAATTCCGCCGACTGATGTTAATTTTACGAATGTTACGACAACGGAAGTTCCGCCGTCAAGTTCTTTCACAGTCAATTGGAGCGATAATGCAGACAATGAAACCAATTATATTTTGGAGCGTTCCACAGACGCAACCAATTTTTCAGAACTTGCAACTTTGGGAGCGAATGTTACGAGTTACGATGAAACCAATTTAACACCGAATACGCAATATCATTATCGTGTAAAAGCTATCAATGCGACGGAATCCTCGGTTTACACTTCGGTTGCTTCTATCACCACACCTCCAATTCCATCGGCACCATTAAAAACCACAACTCCGGACCCAACAAATGGAAACAATAATGTAGAACTGACAAGCGGGAATCTACTTTTGAAATGGTCTGGAAGTACAAATACGACCACCTATTCAGTTTATTTGGGAACTAATGCATCAAACTTAAGCAAGGTTGCAGATGTTGCTTACTCAAATTCGCCGTCTTATCAATTGACTGGATTGAATCCCGCGACGACTTATTATTGGAGAATAGATGCGACCAATGAAAAAGGAACAGCAACGGGTGACGTTTGGAATTTTCACACCTTGACACCAAGTCTTGTCGGTCATTGGCCTTTCCAAGAAGTGCCTTTGGAAGGTGAAAAAATAGCGGATTTAACTGATTACGAGAACGAAGGGATTTTGGATTTGGCTTATGATAATTCTAATGTAAGAATCCCCGGAAAAGAAAATTATGCGCTAGATCTAGCAACTTCGCCAAGCAATATGTACATCGCAAGTATTCCGAATCATGAACATATCCAATTTGGTAAGAATTCTTTTACCGTTTCCTACTGGATGAAAGCGCCGGCAAGCATGATCCCGAGTTCATCTTCTACAAGCCTCTATGTTTTGTGCAAAGGTTCCATCACCAAAAATGCGACGACCGAAGCCACCGGAAGACGCTTCAATGTTGAGATAAAAGGCGGACAATTGCGATTTGCCATCGATGATGATAAAACGAAAAAAGAAATCTCAACCAGCGTTGCCAAATATTTCACCAATGAATGGGTAAATGTAGTGATAATGCGAGATGTGGTTGCCCATAAAATAAGAGTTTACACCAATGGCGTTCTTACTGTGGAAGGCGATGAAACTGGAGTAACTGATATTGGCGAAGCAAGTGATTTTGTCATCGGGAACATTGGACAATTGGAATTGCAGGCAACAACCAACGCTCCTGCGCCATATAAAGGTGCGTTTGATGAGTTGAAAATGTTCAATTATGCACTAACGCCTGCAGAAGTAAGCGCATTGTACAGCCAGACGACTTTGAGCACAGATAAATTCATAGCAAAAAAAGGAATTGTTTATCCAAATCCGGTGAAAGATCAACTCTCAATACAACTTCCGGATTACAAAAAATCAAATTTGATTGCAATTTTACGTGATATGACAGGGAAAATAATCATCAAAAAAGAGATTGCCTCTAATACAAAAGGACTTTTCATATTGGATATTCCTAGCAGCAAATTGTCAGGAAATTACATTTTAAATGTCTCTGGCGAAAACCTGAATAGCACGTTTAAGATTATTGTAAAATAAAATCAAATTTTCATACAACAAAACCCTTTCAACACAAGATTGAAAGGGTTTTATTTTCTATTAATGAAGCAATAATAGTAATTCAGGAGACTTGTAAGAAAAGAATTTCCGAGAATGTATATTCCCCTTATCTTTTTAAATAATACTACAAATGGAGTTTCAGGAAATCTAAACTTTTCACAGCTAATTCATCTGCATCATAAGGAGATTTCTGCCAAAGCGAAACCATCTGCTGCAGTCCTGGAATCGAAGATGAAAAATTCTCTAAAACCAAATTTCCTTCAAAATCTATTTCGTTCAAAGCTTTGAAAAGCTCTTCCCAATTGACCGTTCCTTCTCCTAACATTCCACGGTTAGATTCTGTGATATGGACGTGTTTCAGTTTTTTTCCGGCAAGAATGATTGGATCGTAAAAATTATTTTCCTCAATATTCATATGAAAGGTGTCGAGATGAAGGAACAGATTATCTTTTCCAGTTTTTTTAATGAGATTCAAAACATTTTCTGCCGTATTGCAAACGTAAGATTCATAACGGTTGATGGGTTCAATTCCGATATTGACACCTTTTTCTTTGGCATAATCAGCAACTTTGCTCCAAACTTCTACAATGATTTCAGATTCATTTTCTGTCAATGGATTTCCTGAAAACACACCAATTCCACCGTGAAGAACACCACCTAAAAAATCAGTTTCGAGTTCCGAGGTTTTGTCAATGGCTTGCTTTATTAGTTTTTCTGCAAGTTCGGGATAGAATGCGATGTGTGCTTCTTTCGGAAGATTCAGTGAACAGACAACATCCAGATGATGATCTTTCAATTGTTGTTTTACTTCTTGAGAATTAAATTCCATTGAGGTTGGCAATAGAATTTCTATCAGATCAAAACCTGCACGGGCTGTTTTTTCTATCGCATATTTTCCTGCTTCCGGATTCCAATTTGGTGTGATCCAGGAAAGCAGTGATGCTCCAAATTTTACTTTCATTTTTTAATTTTAAATTTTAAATTTTAATTAGAAAATCCACCATTCCGTTCTTACGCCAAAATAAGTCCCGAATCTCTTCGCTCCGGATTGCTGTAAAAATGGTGAATACAAACTGTTCATCGCCTGATCATTGTACCTAGAAACTTCTGCAATGAAACGAATATGCGGTCTAGCCCAGACACTTCTTTCCGAGGTCGGGACAATGGTTGGCGCTAAAACTAATTTCGTCATCGAAGCTGGATTTTGATTGCCGTCTTTCCTTGTTGCAAAATGAAGTTCTGAGAGAATATGGATCCAATTATTGAAATAGTAAGTCGCTCTCAAACCTGTATTGAATTCAGTTTTTTTATTAAAAATCTCTCTTTGATAATAGTCGATTGCTTTGTTATTACTTTCCGAACCTCCTTTACTCATCGTAAAAACCGCATAGGCGTTGGCAGACCATTTATTGGAAAGATTTAACAAAATATGTTCGACTGCGGTCAATGAATAAGCACCTTTATAGTTTTTCGTTATTTCGTCAGGAGCGCCGTAAGTTCGCCAGGTTTGGGTGTTTCCGCTGTCTCCTCCGTTGGCAATTCCGCCTCCGTATCTGATCGATATTTGATTGAAAGATCCTGTAATTTTTGTTTTTAAATTGGTATTTAATTTTGCTCCCAAAACCCAGCCTTGGTCAGACTTATATTGCTCCATCGAGTTTTTGCCTGATTTATCGACGTTATGAAATTCGGCCAGAAGTTTCAGTTGGTGACTGTTATTTTTGAATGGAATGATCTGTTCCAAAATAAAAACTTCCCGTTGTCTGTAGATTAGATTTTTTGTTCCACTAATGACATTCGTGTAAGAATATGGCGTCGAATTACTGGCTGCCGTATCGATCGCTGCAGGAAAAAACATAGAGAATCTTGTATTCTTATGTCTCACGCCCCAACCAGTCGCTGAATGGTCATCGAAGTAAAAATAATCTGCAATATGGATGTCATCATATCTTAGCCATCGCGAACCAGCCCAAACATCCCAGTCGCTTCCCATAATATTTCTAGCTTCCACAAAGGCCTCCGGCAAAGCGATGATCATTCCCTGATTTGATTTTGAATCTACATTCCCAAGAAAAGTGCCGCCCGAATAGAAACTCAATCTCGCCTGCATATCTATCATTGTAGATCTCACACTGTCGCCGTTGACAACCGGAGTGAAATGAAAGGCTGGCAAAAAATCCACATAATCGCCCTGATCCATTCTTCCACCCAATGAACCTTGATTATTAAGATTCAGTTGTCTTCCGGTCTTCCCATCTGCGTTTGGGGAATATCCTGCGCCAATTCTTCCCGTTGTTCCAAAGGAAAAATCCTTGTTTTTGATAACAATTTGAGCGTGAAAAACCTGGCTGATGATTAAAATAAACCAAAAGCTGTGCTTAAAAACATTTAAATTTTTCATTTTATTTAAGTGTCTTCGGCTTGTAAAACTTCAAGGCAAATAATAGAATCACAGCATAACAAATAATCGGAAGAAGATAAGCGTGCGCAATATCTGTTTCGGCAATTTTGCCCATCAAAGGTGGAAAAACAGCACCGCCAAACATTGCCATTACAAGGAACGATGAAGCTTGTGGAACTTTGTTGCCCAATCGCTTCAAACCAAGGCTGAAAATTGTAGGATACATTACACTCAAGAATAGATTTAATAAAATCAAACTTATGAAAGATGCCCAGCCGAAACTTTGGGAAATGATCAAACACAGAACGATATTACAAGTTGTGAAAATTGCAAGAAGCTTATTCGGAGCTATGAATTTCATTAAAAATGTTCCTACAAAACGTCCGATCATCATCATTGCCATACTTAAAGAAAAATAATAAGATGCCTCAATTTCCGGTAGATGCATTTTTTCTACACCATAGTTTATAAAATACGCCCAAGTTCCACCTTGTGCAGCAATATTGAAAAACTGTGCAATCACAGCAAAAATAAAATGTCTCTGCTTGTAAAGTGGTGCGTGAGGATCTGAAACCGAAGCTTCCACTCCATTTTCCTTCTCAGAGATCTGAATATCTTCTGCGTGAGGATCTTTCAGACTTGGAACTTTAATAAAAGAAAAAATAATGGTGATGGTTAAAATAACAAAGCCAATCCAAGTGTAAAGATCTTTGACGGAATCTAATGAATTATCATCCAAACCCGATTTCCCGAAGATGAAAAAACCACCTAAAAGCGGACCGATGATTGCACCCAAACCATTGAAGGACTGTGCGAAATTAACTCTTTGATCACTTGTTTTCTCATTTCCCAATGCTGCGACAAATGGATGCGCCACCGTTTCCAAGGTCGCCATTCCCATTGCCAAGACGAAAAGTGCAATTCTAAAAAAGTTGAATGACATCTGATTGGCAGCCGGAATGAAAAGAAAAGAACCAAACGCAAAAAGTGATAATCCCAAGATCACACCCAATTTGTAACCAAATTTCTTCATAAATAATCCAGCAGGAATTCCCATCAATGCGTATGCTCCGAAGATTGAAAGCTGTACCAATCCTGATTCTGATTTTGATATTTTCAGGACATTTTGAAAATGTTTGTTTAATACATCTCCCATCGTCAAAGCAATCGCCCAAAAGAAGAATAATGAAATCACAAATGCCAGTACGACATAGTATTTCTTTTCTGTAAATTTTGCAGTATTCATCGTATTGATTTAAATAGTTTGACCGTAATGTTCTTCACGGAAAGATTTGAATTCCTCATAAGTATAATCTGGACAAGCGCCAGATTTCGATGTGATAAATGCACCTAAGGCAACCGCTTGTTTCATAATCTCATCAGGTGTTTTCCCTTCAATCCTTTTAGATAAAAAACCGGCTAGGAAAGAATCTCCGCTTCCGACAGTGTCATTAACTTCTATAGAAACTGCTGAAAAATCGTAACTTTTATCTCCCACAAAATATCTTGCACCTTTGCTTCCTTTGGTCAACACGATTTCATTCAGATCAAAATAATTTTGAAGATATTTTATACTGCTGTCCTCATCGATGTATTCTTTGTCCAAAAATTCGATGATCTGCCTCAGTTCTGCTTTATTCATTTTTACCAAATCGGCTTTACCAAGCAATGTTTTCACCAGATCAAAACCGATAAAAGGCGGACGGAAATTAACATCAAATACTTTGAATTTTGCAAACTCTATCAATTGGAGCAATGTATTTTTTGATTCCTCATTTCTTGCAATCAGACTACCGAAAACGAAAGCTTCAGCATTTTCCACAAGTTCCCGATGTTCAGGAGAGATCTTGATATGATCCCAAGCTACATCATTTACAATATCATAATGCGCTTCACCATGTTCGTCAAAATTGGCAATGACAGTTCCTGTCGGTTTCTCGTCATCGATTTGAATATATTCCGTAGAGATATTCCAGCTTCTGATTTGTTTTAGAAGATCATTTCCTAAAGTATCGTTTCCGATTTTGGTAATCATTTTGACATCTACGTCCATTTTGTCTAAGTTGTAGGCAACATTGAAAGGCGCACCACCTGCTCGGCTTCCCGTTGGAAAAATATCCCATAGGACTTCTCCGAAACAGACTGCGTAAGAATTTTTATTTGTATCCATTTTAGGTTAAACGTTTAAGTTTATATTTAAAAAAATATTATTTGGTTGAATTTTGAATTATAAGTTCTGCCGACAAAGTAATTTTTTTGGCTAAAGTCGAATATTGATTGATCTGCATATCTAGCAATTTAACTGCTTCATCTGCCATTTCCTCCAGAGGTTGTTTTACATAAGTGATATCAGCAGGAAATAACTGATATGCATCTATCTCATCAAATGCCACAACCGAAACATCAGTCGGAACTTTGATATTATTTTTTACCAGATAAGAAAGACCAGCCACAGCAAGCTTGTTACTTGAGAAAAACAGTGCAGTGTTAGCGGGATGTCCACCTAAAACATCTTTAAGTTTCGATTGAATTTCCCCTGCGATATTTTCTAAGCCAACCAAAATATGTTTGGTTGAAACCATTTTTCCTGACTCCGCAATTGTTGATTCGAAACCGTTTTGACGGTCTAGAAGATGGGGCAATTTCGTATCATAACCAACATAGATTATTTGATCAAAGTCTTTGTTGATCAAATAATTGGTCGTGTTTTCCGTAATTTCTCTATTATTTAAAATAATCCCTGGAATGTTAACACCTTTCAAATACCTGTCGATGGTCACCAATGGATAATTTTTTTCTACCAATTTCTGTAGAATTTCTTCCGAGCCTGCGACTGGTGCTACGATCATCCCGTCAACTTGTTGTTGCGAAAAAAGTTCTATCAATTTTTTAAATTTCTCTAGATTCTCGTCAGAACTTCCAATGATCAAAGTATATCCTAATTTCAAAGCTTTGTCTTCCAAATGCCTTGCAATGCTGGAATAAAAATCGTTTGAAATATCCGCTACAATCAAGCCTAATAATTTGGTTTTATTATTTTGAAGGCTTTTCGCAATTCTATTTGGAACGTAGTTAATCGTTTCAGCAATTTCAAAGATTTTTTTCTTTGTGTCTTCACTGATTCTTTGTCCCTCTTTGCGGTTGAGCACATAAGATACAGTTGCCACGGAAACTCCGGCAATTCTGGCAATATCTTTAATCGATGCTCTTTTCATTAATCTTATTTACAATGCAAAGTATTTAATAATAAATTTAATAAACAATAGTGATAATCTTTTCCCTAATTCAGAAAAAAGTGTAATTTGGGAAATTTTTCAACCATCAGATTTAGTTTCACATATTATTGAATATCAGTAATTTAATATTAAATATCATTTCTAAATTAATTTTATAATAATAAATCAATGCAGTGATGTTAAGTTTTGGTTAAACGTTTAATCCAAATTATTTTGCTTTTTAAAAATTTATATTTGAAAAATAATGATTACATTCCATTTGATGATAAAAAAAAATAGATAAAATATACCATCATCACAGTCTTTTCTAACATCAATTTTAAGGGTTTTGATAGATCTTTGCAGATTAATATATCTCACAGAAATCACTATGCAAAATTCTATCAATACAATTCTAGTAACCACTGACTTCACGGAAAAATCACAAAATGCTTTGGTGATGGCATTGAACATTGCGTCAAGGCATCATTCCCGAGTAATTGTGCTTCACAATATCGATAATTTTTTCGTGATTGACAAGACGGGAAAACAATTATTGGGAGCTGATATTGTGCAAGATAATGTAGAAAAAGCTGAGAAGGCATTGCTACTATTAGAATCATCATTAAAAACAAAATATCCGAAATTATTCATTGAATCAATTCTTAAAAATGACAGCTTGATTCACGGTATCAATGAAGTGATTGAAAATGAAGATGTCGATCTGGTGGTTTGTGGAACTTCTGGTCAGCAGAATTTTTTGCAAGTTATTATCGGTTCGCTGTCGTACGAGATTCTGACTGGTTCAAATGCATCTGTACTTTTGGTTCCAGAAAGTTGTGTGAAATATAACTTTGACAAAATACTTGTACCAGTCAGGGTTTTGGATGATTTATTAGATAAAATAGACTTATCACTTACCATTGCAGAAAAAAATAAAGGTGTCATCAGTCTTTTGGGAATCAGTGGTAAAGATGATGTGCGCGAAATCAGAAATGCTTACATAGAAGTACGAAAAACCCTCGAAGAAAGTTCTCAAGAATATCAATCTCAGTTTGTACAGACTGGCGAAAAGGCGATACAAATTTCAGAGTATTCCAAGGATGACGAGGCCGATATTATCATTCTCAACTACCGAGATGAAAACAGCTGGAAATCATTTTTCCTTGAAAACTTTTTCAAACAAATTATTAACAACACGGATATTCCTTTGTTCTTTCTTAAGAATAAATATACCAAAAAGGAAAGTGAACCAATTACCAATAACGGCTACGACATTACCCTTCCAAATCCGGGATAAGAACAATTTATGATTACATTAAAAACCTATTCAGAACAAAATACAATAGAAGAAAACCAAAAAGAAGAAATCATTCAATTTCTCTTTGAACATTTGGATCAATACGGCGATCCGCAAAACGATATTGCTGATGCGGTCGACTATTCTCAGGGCAATCAAAACAAACCAGGCGGAATCATCGTCACGGCTACAGACCAAGACAATCAGAAACTTGTCGGTGCAGTTGTTGTGAACAAAACTGGAATGGGCGGTTATATTCCTGAAAACATTCTTGTCTACATTGCCACCGACAAAACCGTGCGTGGACAAGGTATTGGAAAACTTCTGATGCAAAACGCCATTGACTCTTCTGATGGAGACATCGCACTCCATTGTGAACCGGAAAATCCGGCAATGCACCTTTACAAAAAACTTGGTTTTACAAACAAGTATCTTGAAATGCGATTAAAAAAATAAAATGTCATACATTACATTAAATTCTCATAAACTAAAATACAACTACAATTATCTCAACCAACTTTTCGAAGAAAACCATATTGAATGGGCAGTCGTCGCCAAATTACTTTGCGGAAACGAAGATTTTTTGGAATGTCTGCTGGAATTCTCTGACAAAGAAATCTGTGACTCCAGACTGACGAATCTGAAACACATCAAAAAAATTTCTCCCGAAACACAAACTGTTTACATAAAACCGCCCGCAAAAAGATTGGCGAAAAGCATTATAAAATATGCCGATGTGAGTTTTAACAGTGAGATTGACACGGTGAAAGTTCTATCGGAAGAAGCGGTTTTGCAAAACAAAATCCACAAAATTGTGATAATGGTGGAGATGGGCGAATTGCGAGAAGGCATTATGGTAAAGAATCTCTCCCGTTTCTTTGGCGAGGTGAAGACGTTACCAAACATCGATGTGGTGGGAATCGGCACTAATCTTAATTGTCTGAATGGGATTTTGCCTGACGAGAAAAAATTATTGAAACTCAATAGCTTCAAAGAAATCATTGAAGAATCTCATCAAACCAGAATTCCTTTTATTTCTGCAGGTTCATCTGTCACAATTCCTTTGATTTTTAAGAACAAAATTCATCCTGGAATCAACCATTTCCGCGTTGGCGAATCATTGTTTTTCGGAACCGATGTTTACAGCGACTCGACCATCAGCGGAATGTATCAGGATGTTTTCAAACTGACAGCAGAAATCATCGAAATCGCAGAAAAACCAATGGTTCCGGCTGGCGACGCGGGAACAAATTTGACTGGCGAAAAACCACAACACGATTTGGCCAACAAAGGGAAAACTTCTTTGAGAGCCATCGTGGATATTGGCATTTTGGATGTTGACCCGAAACAAATTGCACCGTTATCCGAAGATATCAAAATCATTGGAGCGAGTTCCGATATGATGATCTTGGACCTTTCCGATAACCACCGACATTTGAGCGTTGGTGACACTGTGGATTTTAGTATGAATTATATGGCTGTTTTGCGTGCGATGAATTCTGAATATGTTGATAAATTAATCGATCACGAAATCAGTCCGAAAGAACTTAAGATATTGGAATTTAAGAATTAGACTCTCAAAAAGATGATTTTGTTTAATATTCCTATATTTGAGTATAAATAATGAAATCCTGACTCCAAATATCCTTTCACTGACCTTAAGCAAACTCAACTTTCATTCTCCAACGAGGAATGAGTTTTTGATGATGCCCTACTCGACGTTTCGTGAGAAGTTAAATTCGGATTCACATTACAAAAATAAATTCTTTGCTGTTTTGCTTTTTAAAGACGCAGGTGGATATTTAATTGTTGATGACCAGGAATATGAACTGAAATCGCAGACATTTTTTTTCATTAATTATAATCAGGTTTATTATTTCAAGGACTACGAGGCTGAAGGCGACGTCATTCTCTTCACCAAATCATTTTACAACCACGTTTACACAGGAAACAAAATGATAAAAAGTGACACTGCACTTCACAATGTTTCTCCATTTATTTCATTGAAATCCGAAAGTTTAAAAGATATCAATCAAACATTCAAAGAACTTTCTGCCGAATACAAATCAAATCAAATATCAAGAAAAGAAATTTTGTGTCTACTCTTGAAAGTTTTTATGTTGAAATATATTAGAAACTCTGCAAAAAAAGACCTTTTAAATCGTTCCGTGGACCATAAGAAAAAACTGGTTGACGACTTTAATGAACTTGTGAACTTGCATTACAAAGAATTGAAAACCACCTCAAAATACGCAGAGAAACTCAATCTGACAGCCAATTACCTCAATGCTCTGGTGAAAGAAACAATCGATATCACTGCAGGCCAAGTCATCAAAAACCGGGTTATTCTGGAAGCTGAAAGATTGTTGCTTCACACGACTTTGTCTATTATTGAGATTTCCTATGAGTTGGGTTTCAATGACAATTCACATTTTGGAAAATATTTCAAATCTGCAAAGGAGATATCTCCCAATGATTTCAGAATAAAGCAGTTAAAGGGATAACAGGAAAACTCCTACTTCTTTAATCTAAAATTTCTACAAGAATTTCCCAAGAATCAGCTTTCCAAGGCCACTTGAATCTCTTTTGCATCCGTCCGGGACGTTTCCAAATCTTGGTAGAAAACGACTGTGCCATCGGATTTCTTTGTGATTGCCAAAGTGTGGAATATTTTTCGGAAAAGAGAAAACAGAGGTCGTTCTTTCAAAGGTAAATATCGTTCTGTAATAGCAAAATCATATTCTGACCTTGGAAAGTCTGTTTTGTTTATTTGGACATTTGAACCTGTCACCACCACTCTATTTCGAAGATAAGTTGAGATCAGTAAAATAGGCAAGACCACAAATCCAAGCAGACTGAACACGCCGATTCTCACTGTGGGTTTTTCTCCCAACATTAGTCCATATACCAAATTGTAAAGCGAACCACCAATGATAAAAGGCGCAATGAAAGCATAGAAAACAAGCGTTGATTTGGCAAGGTTGAATGTCTTTTTCATAAGTATGTATTTGATTAAAAGAATTACAATCCGTATAAAAATAGCAATTTTATATTAATTCGAAATCAAAAAGACGGGATCAATTGGTCCCGTCTTTTATACATGATTAATGATTTTCATTAAGCTAAAATCTATAAGCCGTTCCAATCTGCGCGTAAATGTTGTACATCGGGAAACTAATTCCTGTAAATGATGATGGGAAAGCCGAGCGCAAACCCCATTGCAGACTAAGATCCACCGAAAATCTCTCACCTACATTTCTGCTGACGCCGGCATAAGCTCCATAATCTAACTTTCTGACTTTATCGGAAAAATCAAAGCTGGCAGAATTCACTTCCACTTTTTCGCCAAGTGAGCCGCCATTCCGAATATAGCCGTCTGAAACAGTTCCTTTGAATCTGGAATCGAGTAAAAATGCCAAATAACCGCCCAATCTGTAATGCCATTTTTCACCAGGTGTAAACTGGATAAATACTGGTGCACCGAGATAGAGATTTTTTGATTCTGTGTAATTGATTCCACTGAAGTCGCCTTCAAACGAAGCAGTCTCCGCACCCTCGCCCATTTGTATCATCGTGTGAAAATATATCACGCGGTCTCTCACTTTCATTCCCTTATACTCCACTCTCGGACTTATTCCTACACTCCATTTCGGTCGAAATTGATAAAGAGCTTCTACACCCAAAGAAGGATTGAAACCAGGATCGTAGCTTTTGATCTCTCGAATGTTATCTGGCAAAGGAATCGGTGACAATCCTCCGATATTAAGTCCAGCAGTGACCTTAAACTCGAACTTTTCACTACTCTTTTGAGCAAATGTAAAAATCGAAAATACGATTGACAATAAGCTGTATGTATATTTTTTCATCTTTTATTTTGCTATGATCCTAAGACTATCAACCACTAATCTACTTCCAATCGCACCCCGATAAGTATCACCTTGATAACTGGATGACGCCACAATTGCAACCATCACATTATTTCCAGCTGTCCTTCCTGGAATGAATGTAAAAGGCACTTCAAACCGTTTGAAACCTGTCGTGTTTGGAACGTCGTTTGGAACTTCTGCTCTCGCAATGATTTTGTCTGAGGTGTTGATATTGGTTCCGTTCAGCCTTTCTGGTCCATTAAACATCACCGCATACAAAGAAAATCGGTCTGTTGCACCAGAAACCGGATTTCCCGCCTGATCCTGAAAGGTTGCGCCAGGTTTATAGGTGTAATACCCTGTGAATTTATCAGGCGTATCAAAATAAGGTTGCCCAAATTCTGTGGCCGCCAGCGGATTTGCCAACGCCTGTTCGGAATTGAAATCGCCTAGGAAGAAAGATCCCGGAAATAATTTGATCCCCAAAAACTCAGAAAGCTCATTGCCAGGAATTGTAGTGAGTTGTGCGCCTTTGGTTCCATTTAGCCCATCGGTTGTAGAACGTGTTGGATAAGCATCTGCCTGCGGAGGAACGCCAGACAAAGCTACACCTGGATTTCCGGAAGACCAGATTTGGATATTGTTGTCGAGTGGAAATTCGTATCCGCTTTCTTTGTTAGCAGACCAAGTTTCGAAGTTGAAAGTCCACGTGCCAATCTCCACCACTTCTATCTCATATCTTTTTTGATTTGCGCCAGACTCTGAACTAATTGTATAAAAAACTGGCTGATCAAATTTGATCAATGATCCAGATGCAGGCGATGACGTTGCTCCTTTTGACAATTTCAAAATCGGTGAAATTCCGTTTTGGTAAGCTTCGGGTTTTAGATAGATCAATATCTTGCTGTTGGCCTGATCTATGACGGTTTTGGATGTCACAAGTTGTGGGTCTATTGTGAATTCTTCCACATCAGCTTCCGGATTCAAAGGTTCATCTCCAATGCAGGAGACCATGAAAAGCATTAGGAAGAGATATACTATCTTTCTCATCTAAATAATATTTTTATTACTACTGTAGCTTCCTAACCGAAACATTCGGCTGTTCGCCTGCAGGCACTATGAAAATCGCATTGTCATTCACAGAATCTCCAATGTCCAAATAGTATGAAGCGATGATCGGGATGATGGAACTTTCATACTTGCCGTCCTTATTGTAAGCCCAATATGTGACATTCACAGTCTGAGGCTTCAGTTTCAAATCGATTTTTTTAGAAGTCAGTTTGGCGCCTGTTGCGTTGAGGCAATTGAGTTCCACAAGAGCTGTGTTGGTAACGATTTGAGGCGCATTGCTCATTCGGATGCTGTAGGCTTTTTGGGAGTTGTTCACCAGATTTGCAGAGACTTTGTAACGATCGAAGTTTTTTCCGCCGACGTTTACAGATTCTTTGTTTAAAATACTGAAAGTGACAGCCAATCCATTCACATCCACAGTTTCACCATCAGCAATTTTTTGAGCCTTCGTGAAGGAGAGGGAAACCAGCAAAATCAAGATTGCCAGAGAAGTTAGATTTTTCATACTTTATTTTATTTTTTTGTTAGAAGTTATAAATTTTGGAGTCATTTTGATCTTTGAAAAACCAGAGTATGATTAAAAAGCTAATCTTTTAAAAATCTTATTACGATAACCAAATTTTGATAACTAAATTAATTATAAAATTCAATATGATTATTATTTTCACAAAATTAATTTTAGTAATCATCTTATTAATGAATTATAAAATCTTTCAAAGTAGTTTTTATTAATGATCAGATTTATCGTGACGAATACATATCAGGTAAAAGATAAATCAGCGCAAGAATTTGAACGATGACAACCACCATCAACCTCAACCAAAAACCAGGTTTCGAAATCTTATGATTAAAGATTAACATTCCCAAAACAGAACCTAAACTTGCCCCTAAAAAACTTATCAGTAAAAGCATGGACTCAGAAATGCGACGTTGATGTTTTTTGGCTTTCCACTTATCAATTCCAAATAGAATAATACTGATGACTGAAATCGTGATGAGATAAAATATCATATTCAAAAATAACAAAATTGAACTGTAATAAAGAAGCCGACCTCGTTTGATGGTTATTAATACGTTACCTCAACAACGATTTCACCAGTATGAAAATAAAACAAGGAAACATTCATATCTTAAATGAATCGATAAGAATATTACAGTATTTGATTAAATAATTTTAATATATATAACTATTATTTATTATATTTGAGTTAGAGACAAATGACAACACAAATTTTATGAAAAAAAAATTGATAATTTACGATGCGCCCGTATTTTACACCCAAGGACTCTCCAAACTCCTTACAGACGGGCAAATCTTTGACTTAGTCTACATCTGCAACTCGAACCAGGAACTCTACGAAAACCTTAGCTACCAACCTCCCGAATTCTTAATGCTTGGAAACAATTGCCTTGGATTATCAGAAATGTACATCTTGATACAAGATTTGGTAAATAAACACCCGAATATCAAAATTATCGTCATTGGTAATTTTTTGGAAATGTCCGAAATTAGAAAACTTTTCGATAAAGGCATCAAAAGCTACCTGGACACCAATTGCGGATATGCTGAGCTAGTAAAGTCCATCACTGCACTCAACTCGGGTCTTGTTTATATTTGTGATTTCGCAAAAGAACGAATGATGGATTTTCTCAGCTACACCAAGAACCCACATCAAAACAACCTCAAAGAAACTCTCACCAAACGAGAATTGGAAGTCCTACAGCTGATATGCGATGGACTGAGTAGCAAAAATATCTGTGAAAAGCTTTTTATCAGCATCAATACCGTGGAAAGTCATCGAAAAAAAATCCTGTTAAAATTCAATGTGAAAAACTCTGCAGGCGTTGTGAAATATGCGATGGATAATCATATTTTAAGATAAAAAACTTTGGACGAGAATTTCAAGGACCTTTGCTCCGGCTCAGAAATTCTTTTTCGAATCCAAAAAACATAAGATCTTTATTTAATCCAGCATTTTCTTGCTTTTCAAAAGGATTATTAGTTTAAACCCATTGACTTTTTAGCATAACCATTATTTTAATTTCATTTAATTTATGATTACTTCGATTCAATATTTTATTAGTAGGCTTATCATTCTTTATAAAGATAAAATTCCCGAATAATTTCAACAACTACCAAAGTCCTAATTACTGTCAGAATCATTTCTATCAATAAATTAAACAGTTATTTAGTAATTATTTAGAATTAAAAAAAAATCAATGATAATCATATATTTTAAGAAAATATCTTATGGCAATTATTGTTTTTTTCATTATATTTGAGTTAAGACCAACTATAGAAAAACGAATCCTATGAAACCAAAATTAATCATTTTCGACGAGCCGATATTTTACGCAGAAGGCCTCTCGAAACTACTTACAGATGGGGAAATCTTCGAATCTGTACACATCTGTAATTCCAATGAAAAACTCTACGAACAACTGAGCTACCAACCACCGGAATTCCTAATGTTGGGTTCTGATTGCCTTGTACGAACGGAAATGTACAATTTGGTGCAAAATCTGGTTTGTAAACATGAGAATATCAAGATCATTGTCATCGGAAATTTTTTCGAAGTTGCAGAAATCAGAAAGCTTTTTGAGAAAGGCATCAAAAGTTACCTGGACATCAATTGTGGATATGAAGAGTTTGTAAAATCCATTGAGGCCTTGAGGTCTGACCTTATTTACATCTGCGATTTTGCAAAAGAACGGATGATGAATTTCCTAAGCCACATCGAAAATGACCACAAACAAAACGACCATTGTCTTACAAAACGTGAAATGGAAGTTCTGAAACTGATCTGCGACGGGATGAGTAGCAAGCAAATCTCTGAAACGCTCTTCATCAGCATCAACACGGTGGAAACCCATCGAAAAAAAATCTTATTGAAATTGAATGTGAAAAATTCTGCAGGCGTTGTGAAGTACGCCATGGAAAATCACATTTTGCAGTAAGAAAACATTAAACAAAAAAAAAAAGAATTTCAAAAACCTTTTGCTCCGGCCCAGAAATTCTTTCCTATTACAAAAATCGTAATATATTTTTACTCATAATCCGGCATTTCTGCATTACTAAAAAGGGTTGTTCTTTCCAGATCAGATTCTGAGCTACTTAAATCTATCATCATTATTGTTTTTTGCGAGATACCATCATTAGATGTGTTTGTGAAAATTACCTGTGCATTGTTTGGCGAGAATCTCGGGTCCAGATCATTGGTTCCATTTGTTTTTTCACTTTCTGCGGAAATATCGCGAACAGAATTATCCGTCAAATTGTAAATAAAAATATGAGAATCCAATTGTCTGTAATTACCATCTTGATAACCCGAAACATCGTGTGAATAGAGCAAAAGATTACCATCTACAGAAAAATCCAGCCCGCCACTTCCACCAGAAACACCCGCCAAAACTGTTTTGAGCGTATTGCCGAGCATATCGATCACATAAATCTTGGTGTTGTAACCATTGAAGTCATTTGTTTTGATTGCAATCTTACTGCTGTCGTAGCTCCAATCACATTCTGAAATAATGCTTCCATCGGGCGTTGTGTAGATCAATTCTTGTCCGCTTCCGTCTTTGTTGATTCTGTAAAGCTTATCAAAATTGGCGTAGATCAATTCTTTCCCATTCGTTTTCCACGCAAAATCCAATTCGTAATTATTGAAACCCGAAACAGGAACAGTTGTCACTTTGAAAACTTCCGATCCATCTGGCTTGGCTGTGAAAATATGCGTGTTTCCACCTTCCGTTCTGAGGAAAGCGATGATGCCGGCGTTGTTATTTTTTCTTGGTCGCCAGCTGTTGTAGGAAAGCGCCGTGAAGCCAAAGCTTGTTCCAGCTTCGTTTGTCGAAACGATATATAAATTCCCAGATTGTTTTCTTACAAAATGAAATCTGTTTGCAGGCGTTGTGTTTGTCGTAAATTTACTCACAGCGCTGAAAACCTCCGGATGAATCCCATCTGAAACAGCAACTTGCCAAAAATAGCTGACACCGAATTTGAGATCTTTCAAAGTGTAATGTTTATCCAGAAGATCTTTCACTTCCAGAACATTGGTGTTGAGATTATTTTTAACGATCAATCTGTATTTCAAAACATCAAGACTGTCTGGATCTGTCGTATTCCAAGTCAACTCCACTTCCAAAGGTTGATTTTCCGAATTATCTGTAGGACTAAGCAAAGTCGGGACGGATGGTGCTGTGTTAAGAGATTCGTCATCATCCATTTCAAATACGACCGTCACAACTTGATCTTGTGATTGCATATTGACACTTAGGAAATTGGTGAGAAATCCAGTCAGTTCGGCTTTTAAGGAATAATTACCAATCGGCATATCTTTGATTTCAAAAGTTCCATCTTGTGCACTGAAAACCGTGTTCGTTGTAGGTGTTGTAAATATTTTGACATTTGCCAGCGGTTCATTGCTTCCTCTTCTCACGACTTTCCCTTTGAGAATGCCGGATTGCGTTTCCTCTACCAACTCTTCATTACACGAAATCAGGAAGATCGAGAAAATAAAGAAGACTGTGATTTTTATAATAGTTTTCATAATTGTAGTTTTTATTTTTTTCCGAGATAAAAAATGATTCCCAGTGCCACACGGATTGCTTGATCTTTCTGTTTGCCGTTGACCAATCCATCCCAATTGTCTGTGAAGCCAAGGTCATATTGAGAGGAAAGTCTAATGGCAAAGTTCTTGTCCATCAGATATTCCAGTCCACCACCGAATTGAGCTTTGAAGAAATTTTGGTTTTCAGAAAACATAGATCCGCCACCTGCGTAGAGGAATGGTGATAATTTATATTTTGGGAGCATCAGATATTCCAGATTGACCTCAGAAACAAGAAATGTTCTGGCAAGGATGTTTTGATTCCGAAGTGTCAAGACATTGGCGTTGAGTTCCACATTGATGTGATCGCTTAGAAAATATTTCAAGCCCAATTTGAAACCGACGCTTGCCTTGGGATTTACATAATCACCTTTGATCTGCTGTCCTTCCAGATTGGCAAACAGCGCTACTTTTTGACGGTAGTTGTTCGGATATTTGTTTCCGATGATCCGCTTGTCATTATCTTCTTGTTCAGTTTCATATTTTTCAATCAAAGCTTTGTAAGTTGTCGGATCCTGAATGGCACTTCCCCAGATTTTATCGCGAACACCTTCTACGATGAGTGATTTCACGGCTTTCTCAATCGCTTCTGTCACCGCCAATTGCACCGGCTCATTTTGGGTAACACCAACTTCTGATTCCAAAAGTCTTTCTGTATCGATATATCTGAAAAAGTTTCCATTCACGCTTGTCGAGAGAATTGTTTTTGAAGTGTAAACGGTTTTCAGGATTTCGCCATTCAGCGTAGAGACCGCTCTCAGATAAATCGTGATCCGATCCTGACGATATTGCGACGACAAACCAATTCCGAAATATCTGGCGCCAATTCCGCCCGTCATCACATTGCTGTCATAAGAAATCACACCACCTTCCAGCAAAATACCAGCGTACAAAAGTGGCGGAAGTGATTGCACATTTTTGTCGGCTTCTTTCAAATATTCCTGTCTTGTGGATCTGATGATTTGTCTTTCATTAAGGAGATTCGCGATATTTTCTCTTTCTATTGGGACAAACCATTTGCTGTCTTCCAGAGCTTTTATGAGGATCGTTGTCGTGCCCTGTGGAACTGCCGTACTCCAATTGCTTCCGTTTTCCGAAGGTTTGTATTGCCCTGTTTGATCTCGGAACTTGTAAACACCGATGACAATTTTCTCTTTTGGTGGAGGCAGTTTTTTGAGTTCCGTGGTGTAGGAAGTCACTTCGCCCATTGTAGATTTCTCACTATTGGATGGCAAGTTGAAAAGCGAACTGCAACTCTGCATCAGTGAAAACAGAATCACACCTGCAAAGTTTCTATGGTTAATAATTGATTTCATTGGATTGGTTTTTAGTTTTTACTTCGGAATGACAATCTCTGTCTGCTGACCAGTATTGGTGTCCAAAATGTTGATCAGCAAACCTTGTGAAGTCTGATTGACCTCCAGAAACAAGGATCCAAATGTGTAATTCCCCGCAGTGAGCGGTCTATCTCCAAATTGGTCTTCAAAAAGTTTTTGAGAAAGCTGACTTAGAATCTGCCTATTAAGACTGTCTGTAAAACTGCCCAGAGAGTTCATATCATCCAGAAGGCTTCTGTAATCATCTTTCCCATCATCAAACTGATTCTGAGCATTAGCGGAACTCAACAACCATTGGTAATTGAAAGTATCGCCTCCAAATGCCGGATTGATAGGTTTGTAAACCAGTTGTTGCGCCGAGAGGGAAAGCGAACCGAAAACGGTTATCATCAAAATAAATATTGTTTTCATAGCATTAGATTTTTAGTATAGAAATTCATTTTTAATGAGATTCTTTTTGGCGTTGTAGTCTTTGATATTTCGGAACGTCATTGCCAATTGTTCTTTCAGATATTCCTCATTTGGATTGGTGAAAAAACTATAAATCTGCTTATCATCTATGGTTACGATGATTTGACCTGTGGTTCCTCTGGACGGTAACTCGCTGATGGCAATGGTATAATTGCCTTTTTCCGTCAGTTGACTGTATTGCATATAAAAGGCGTCATAGAAATCCTTCCCTATTTTGCTTTTGGTCTCATCAATCGTAAGACCTTTCAGTTCTGAATATTTTTCCTCTTCCACTTTTCTTGCAGTTTGCTGGAAATCATTGGAATTAACGACAAGGCTATCTTTTGAAATGAGCGTTTTGGTTTGCTCGTCTCGGATGTAGAGAAAGGTTTTCAGCGCATCTTTACTATTGAGATTCACGCTGATCTCAGAAAGTTTTTTCGTTTCGGATGGACTGATGGAAAACTTGCCACTTTGTTTGTTGTTGGAAAGATTTCCGCCGTTGCCTTTTTTAATGGAAATCAAAAGATAGTTGAGTTCTTGATAGGTATCAGAATTGTTTGTCACGACAGCGCTCAGCTTCATCTGACCTTCTGTGTTTTTACTTTCGATTTTCGCCACAATCTTTTTATCGTCCTGAGCTTTCATTTTGAGAAAAGGAAATAATATAAAAGCGGAAAACATCAGAGTATATAGATTTTTCATTTTTAATGATTTTAATAGTTTCTCATAAAGATGGTCACGTTGTCACCTTTCACATTGATTTTCATATCATCCGAAATGCTATTGCTTCCCGTGATGTCTATGATGTTGTTATGACCTTGCGTCGTGATGCTGTTGTTGACCTTGGTCTCGGTGAAGGAATTATTAAAAAGAAGTTTGTTATAATCACCGATTTGTGCGACGGAAAGTTTAGTTCTTTCATTGATGAGAAGTTCCGCGCTGTTGTGATTACCAATTTGGACGGTTGCATCGTAAGATCCAATATCCGGATTTTGAATATTGATGATGTTGAACGCATTATTGCCATTGATCTGTCCCCAGTCGATCTCCTGAGACTTGATGGATATTGAAAAAAGCAACAATGCTACATAAGGTAATATGTAAAATATTTTTTTCATCATTTTTTTATAAAGTTACACTCACGGGTTGTTGCGCAAAACACCAGTAGCCGTTAGAAATCAAAAATCACGGTTTTCCGTTAGATTGATATTTAAACAAAAAAAAGATGAGAGAAACCAAGTTCTCCCATCTGAAGGTTAAAGGTAAACTGTTACTTTTAGTTAGATTGATTTACAACCAATGAGTTGTTATTACCTGCTTGCATTCCCATATGCAAATGAGAAGTTCCTGTTTGTGTTACATCTGTGTAGTTAGAATCGCCCATTTGAATGTCCATCGCAGTGTTGCCATTTCCATATTGATATTGATACAGTTCGTTTCCATTACCTACTTGTAATCCAGCAGTCGTGTTGTCATTACCATATTGGTGAGAATCTGCATAGTTGGAATCTCCAAATTGTAAATGTGTAGCACTGTTGTCATTACCATCTTGCAATTGATGAATGTAATTATCAGATCCTGCTTGGAAAGCGTAGGCAACATTTCTTCTGCCATATTGATCTTGCCAAATTGTGTTATCAACACCTACTTGGATTGCAGTTGCAGAATTTCTTCTACCATCTTGATATTGCCCGATTGTATTTCCCATTCCAAATTGAGTTGCAGAAGCATCATTTCTTCTACCAATTTGAACCTGGTCTACGTCATTGAACAAACCAACTTGCAAAGTCTGAGAAGAGTTTCTGTTTCCGTATTGGCTTGTAGTGTTTGAGTTTCCGATTCCCCATTGGTCAACATCAATAGAGTTACGATTCCCTTGACTCAATGCCAAATTGCTGTTTCCCCAACCTACTTGGTCGATGTCCGCATCGTTACGATTACCATCTTGTAACAAGGCGTTGAAATTCATAAAACCTGTTTGATCCACAGTTGCTGTGTTTAGATTTCCGATTTGTGCACTTAGATCCACATTAGATTGTGCAAATGAGAAGTTCATGGTCAATAGCGCAATAGCACCGATAATAATTGTTTTCATAATAAAAATATTTAATTGGTTAATTGTTTAGCAAATGTAG
Source organism: Chryseobacterium sp. FH1 (assembly GCF_000735135.1). Lineage (GTDB taxonomy): Bacteria > Bacteroidota > Bacteroidia > Flavobacteriales > Weeksellaceae > Epilithonimonas. The sequence goes on along the minus strand of NZ_JPLZ01000009.1, from coordinate 42,018 downwards.
AATCACAGGCAATGCGAGAAACCACCATTAACCCGTAAATTTCAAAAATCACGGTTTGTAGTTAGTTGATAATCAATTATCAAAAAATGTTTCCAAACTTCTATTTTCATTATTAAAATGTAATACCAGATGGGGATTTATAATGTTTCAGGCATAAAAAAAAACGGAAACTTTCGAGTCCGTTTTATATTTTAGGAATTGGGGATTTTATTTTACGAATACCGTTATGATTTTCTCTTCTACACCATCACCATCTACGTCATCATAATCGGATACGAACTGCAGTTCATTATAGGTTCGGCTTACTATCTCCACATCTTCTCCATCTATTACGAGTTTTTTTGCATTGTGGTCATAAGAATAAGGCACGGTTTCAGACCCATAATTTTCACAATCCTGAACGGCATTGAGGTCAAAAATATGAGAAGTCATTGTATTGTTCGTGCTGAAGCTAAAAGTACTTGATTTGTAACAACCAGAATAATCTGTGTTTGACATAGTAACACCATTACTGCCTACAACAATTTGTCTTGAAGGTTTCCAAACACCTATGATAGAAAACTGCTCTGGTTCTTTATCATCATTACAAGAATTAAACAATACTATTGCAGAACATACTGCGATTAAAATTTTTTTATTCATTATATATCATTTCTATTACTTTGAAAATTCTCTTAATTATTTTAAGCAGGAAATACTAAATCACACTCAAAAAAGCCATCGTATCCACATCATCCGCATAAGTATCCAAAGACGGATTCTGTGTTTCCCCAAAACTAATAGATTCCAATCCCAACTCGGGTTTCGCAACAATTGCTTGGATTTCTTCCCTGTTATCCTCCACAAATTGTTTCGCGTCTTCCAAAGTTTCATAACGTGAGAAATTGACAACTGACAAAGGACTGAACAACTTCTCATCTTCTCTCAGCATCACAAAATTACTATCCCAGAATAAGTCTTGATTTAAAAGATAAACCGCACGATTGTAATCGTAATTGTTAGCGTATTTATTATGATTAATGACATCTTGATATTTAACAAAGTTTTCAAATAATCCATCAACCTTCATCTCTTTTGGAAGCAAAAGTTTGGTTACATTTCTGCAACCCAATCCGAAATATCTGAAAATATCATCCGCCAAAAGCTGAAGTTCTTCTACTGTTTCATCACCTTTCAAAACCGCGATGGATGTTCGATTTTTTCTAATAATACTCAAATGATTTTTGAAATAATATTCCAAGTATCTCGCAGTATTATTACTTCCGGTCGCAATCACCGCATCGAAGTTTTCAAGTCTATCAACAATTTCAAATTCAATTTCATTATTAGAAAATTCTTTCCAGAGTTCTAATAGAAAGGGCAACATCAATTTGTCTTTAGAAGATAATTTGATAATTGGAATATGATTGCTTAAAACCACAGAGATGATATCGTGAAATCCAACAATCGGAATATTTCCTGCCAAGATGAGTCCCACTCTCTTTGGCGTTTCGGACAATTGATATTTTGAAAGCCAATTTTCAATATTCTCTTTTGTGAAAAGTCCTGCCCACTGTTTCAGGTTGTAACGTTGATTCTCAATGGTAAACCAAGGATTTTCGATTTCGGAACGTCTTATGAGCGCGTTGAGTTTCGCTTCTTTTTCAATGTAATTCTCTTCTGTTTTTTCAAGAAACTCAGTGATGAAATTTCCCAATTTTTCGAGTCCCAAAATTTTGTTTTCGTTCAGCATAGCTGGCTTTTTTTTTGTAATTTTGCACAAAATTAAAAATAAAATAGCAATGGCTATCAAGATAACTGATGAATGTATCAATTGTGGCGCGTGCGAACCGGAATGTCCGAACACCGCTATCTATGAAGGAGCAGTAGATTGGAAAGCATCCGAAGGCACAGAACTGAAAGGAATGGTGGTTCTATCATCCGGACTTTCCGTGAGCGCAGATGCCGCACAACAACCAGTTGCAGACGATTACTACTTCATCGTAACAGACAAATGTACAGAGTGCAAAGGTTTCCACGAGGAACCTCAGTGTGCCGCTGTGTGCCCGGTTGACTGTTGTGTTCCAGACGAAGACAATGTGGAGACCGAAGAACAACTTTTGGCGAAAAAAGCATTCCTTCATAATGAGTAGCAATTAGCGAATCGCTTTTAGCTAATGGCTTCGTGCTAGTTTGATTATTTTACAATCTAATTTCTAAACTCTAACTTCTAATTTCTATCAATAATGAAAAAACATAATTTCAGCGCAGGTCCAAGTATTTTACCTCAGGAAGTTTTCCAGAAGGCTTCAGAAGCGATTCTTAATTTTAATGATTCAGGATTATCGCTTTTGGAAATTTCGCACAGAAGCAAAGATTTTGTTGCAGTAATGGACGAGGCTCGTGCTATCGTAAAAAGATTGATGAATCTGGGCGATGATTATGAAGTTTTGTATTTGCAAGGTGGCGCAAGTCTTCAGTTTTTGATGGTTCCTTACAACCTTCTTTCTGTGGACGGAAAAGCAGCTTACACAAACACTGGAACTTGGGCGGCAGGCGCAATCAAGGAAGCGAAGATGATTGGAAATGTAGATGTTGTCGCGACTTCCAAAGAAGCTAACTATTCTTACATCCCGAAAGAATTTAAAGTAGGTTCGGAATATGATTATTTTCATTGCACTTCCAACAATACGATTTTTGGAACGCAGATGAAGGAATTTCCGAAAGTTGATACGCTTTTGGTTTGCGACATGTCTTCTGATATTTTCAGTAGAGAATTGGATTTTTCTCAGTTCGACTTGATTTATGCAGGGGCACAGAAAAATATGGGTCCAGCTGGTGCAACCTTAGTAGTTGTTAAAAAATCGATTCTTGGAAAAACAGGAAGAACGATTCCGACTTATTTGGATTACGCCGTTCACATCGATAAAGAATCAATGTCCAACACACCGCCTGTTTTTGCAGTTTATGCGTCTTATTTGACCTTAAAACATCTTGAAGAAAATGGCGGAATTGCAGCTGCTGAAGCAAGAAATAATGCAAAAGCGAAATTATTATATGACGAGATCGACAGCAATCCAAACTTCCAAGGCGTTTCTGCAATCGAAGACCGTTCTTTTATGAATGTCACTTTCACTTTGACAGACGAATCGAAGCAAGAAGCTTTTGATGCAGCCTGGAAAGCAGCAGGAATTAGCGGACTGAATGGCCACAGAAGTGTCGGCGGTTACAGAGCGAGCATCTACAACGCAATGCCGATCGAAAGCGTGCAGGTTTTGGTGGATGTGATGAAAAGCATCTAAACGTAATTAGAAAATAATTCTTTCAATATTATAATTAAAGTAGAAATGTACAGAAACGTCTTCATTTATTTGAAGACGTTTTTTTTGTTAAGTGAATGTTAATTAGAAGAATTATTGTATCTTAGCACACCTTGAATTTGACCTCAAACAAATCAAGTAAACTCAATTATTAAAGCATTTTTGAATTAAACAATGATTGTATTAGCCAATGATGGGATCTCCGAATCAGGGATTGCGCTTTTGAAAAATGCCGACATTACGGTTTTGGAAAGTCGCGTTTCTCCGGAGCATCTCAGCAAGTTCATTAATGAAAATAATGTGGACGTGCTCCTCGTCAGAAGCGCAACACAAGTCAGACAAAACCTGATCGACGACTGTCCCAATCTAAAGATTGTAGGACGTGGTGGCATCGGGATGGACAATATTGATGTAGAATATGCCATCGATAAAGGCCTGTACATTATCAATACACCCAAAGCGTCTTGCAAATCTGTTGCAGAATTGGTTTTTGCCCATTTCTTTTCATTGGCAAGATTCCTTCACGAGAGCAATCGATTGATGCCACTTGAAGGTGAAACACACTTTAATGCGCTCAAGAAATCCTTTAACAATGCTTCTGAACTTTCCGGAAAAACCCTTGGTGTCGTCGGGATGGGAAACATAGGAATGGAAGTTATCAAGATTGGTATTTCTTTGGGAATGAAAATCTTAGCTTACAACAGAACGCCGAAAACCAATAATGTAGAAATCTGTTTCTTCGATGGACAATCTGTGAATTTTGAAATAAAATCCGTAACTTTAAATGAAGTTTTAGAAAATTCGGATTTCATAAGCCTCAATACGGGAAGAACCGACAAATATATCATTGACACCAATGAGTTTGCAATGATGAAAGACGGCGTGTTCATCGTGAATACCGCAAGAGGTGGCGTCATCAACGAAGTATCTATGATTGATGCCATTGAAGATGGAAAATTAGCCGGCGCCGCGCTGGATGTGTTCGAAAAGGAGCCAACACCCGAAGTAGAAATCCTGATGAATCCAGCAATGTCCCTTTCTCCACACGTTGGTGGAAACACGATAGATGCACAAAACAGAATTGGAGAAGAATTAGCCATTCAAATTATTAAACTGAAAGATCAAATATAAATATGCCAGTATTTAAACCCTTTAAAGGAATCAGACCAAACCACGATTTCGTTGATATTTTCCCGACTTATTCTTTGGATAATTTTACTCAGGAAGAGATCAATAAAAAAGCCCAGCTAGACCACTCATATATCCAAATGATAAAACCTGCTGTCGTGAGTAAATCCAAAGATATTGACAGAAATCTCAGAAAAATAAGATCCAACTACGAAGAATTGTTGGAAGAGAAAAAACTGACGCAAGACGATTCCGCTTATTACTTGTACGAGCAGACGTTGGCAGACAAAACCTCTTTCCGAGGATTGATGGGATTGGTAAGTGTGGATGATTTCTGGGATGGAAAAATTAAAAAACACGAATCCACGATTACAGAACGCCGTATGAAAATGGCGCACTATCTTGAAAAGGTCAACATCCAAGCTGAGCCGGTTCTTTTGACTTATCACGCCAATTCCAAAGTGGAACTACTGATGAACCACGAGCAAAAAAATGTCCCAATTATCAATTACAAAGATGAAAAAGGCATCAAACATAAAATCTGGAGAATCGATAACCGATTGAAACTTCAACAGTTCAAAGAGGTTTTGGATCCGATTGATTCTTTCTACATCGCTGACGGACACCACAGAATTGGATCTGTTGCTGAGTACGCAAAAAAACAGAGAGACAAGTACAAAAGATCGCACGGAACAGAGCATTACAACTTTGTTTACAGCTTCATTGTTTCCAACCAATCAATCAAAATCAACGACTACAACCGTCTTTTGAATGACTTGAATGGATTATCTACCGAAGAAATCCTTGAAAAACTACAAGAAGATTTTCAAATCCACGACAAAGGTGAAGCACCATATTTCCCTTCTCAAAAATTCCACATCAGTATGTATTTGGGTGGAAAATTCTACAGTTTGCACGTGAAGCACAACATTCGTGAGGATCTTAAAGATGGAAATGACCTGGATCATCACTTAGTCGATAAATACATTTTCGAAAAGATCTTTGGGATTGAAAATGCGAAACATACAGACAAAATTACTTATCTAAAAGGAACTTCTGACACAAAAGGAATCACCGAGATCAAGGAAAAAGTAGATTCTGGGGAATTCAAAGTTGGTTTTGGAATCTATCCAATCAGTTTCAATGACTTATTGAAAATCTCTGACAAGGAAATCAAAATGCCACCAAAATGTACATTGATCGAACCAAAACTAATTACAGCTTTGATTATGTACGATATGAAATAAAATCTTAATAATTGATTATCTTTATCTTAATTGCTTAAGAAAAGACATTATGGAAAAATAAATAATCATTTTAATTAATTATTATTATTTATATATTTACATAATTAACATAAGTATATTTTTTACTTTGTTTGAATTGATTATAATAAAAATACAGTAAAAAAATTATGTATCCTAAGGAATATGTAAACTGCGATCAGGAGCCGATTCATATTTGTGGAGCGGTTCAGGAGTACGGATTTTTGATTGGAACCAAAGATTCTAAAATCACTTTCTACAGTGATAATATTTTAGAGTTCTTCTCTCAAGATTTCAAAACTTTGCTGGGAAAAGATATTAAAGTTTTGTTTGATGAGCAGAATTTGGATATTAACTGGAACAACGTTTCTGACAGTCAGGAGCTGGCCATTCAGCATATTCATTTTCAGGACGAAGAATATACGCTTGCCATCCACGCAAACAACGGTTTCACTTTCTATGAAATTGAAAAAGTAATTCCGCATCACAAAATCAACAAGGAATATCAGGCGATCCAGAATATTCTGAGAATGTCGAATGATGAAAATATCTGGAAAGTCCTTTTGACGGAGATCCAGAACATCATAGATTACGACCGCGCAATGATCTACCAGTTTTTGTACGACGGTAGTGGCGAAGTAGTAGAAGAGTCTGTGAAAGAAGGTTTGGACAGCTATCTTCATCTCCACTATCCAGAATCCGATATTCCGGCTCAAGCAAGGGCTTTGTATCTAAAGAATCCTGTCAGAATTACATCTCACGCCTCAGGGAAAACCTATCCTATTTTAGGAACTTCAAAAGAACAAATTGATCTTACGTACAGTGTGACAAGAGCCACGTCACCAGTTCACGTGCAGTACATCAAAAATTCCGGGATGGAAGCCAGTTTCAGCACATCCATCATCATCAATGGTGTTTTGTGGGGAATTGTTGCTTGTCAAAATGCGAAACCAAAACACTTGGATCTGCAATCCCGTCTCCTGGTTGAAACCTTGACCAGAACGTCGGCAAATGCTTTTGCAACCTTTAAGTCAAGAGAAACGCTGGAGGATTATCAAAGAATCAATCTCAACAATATATCTCTGCGCCAAAATCTTCTAAGTGAAGAGAATTTCGCAAAAGCACTGGAAAATAATATAGATGATGTTATGAAAACTTGCGGTGCAGAAGGAATGATCATTAAAATTAATAATGAGATCCTAACGCACGGCAACGTCCCGAATCTTTCTGACATTGAGAAAATCATTAATTGGAGCAAAGACAACAACCAAGATTTCGAGGAGAATATCTTTATCTCAAATACTTTTTGCAAAACCAGCAATCTGGAATTGGACAACTCCGAGCTAAGTTGTGGCATCATCATCAGCGTTCTCGGAAACAACACGTCCGATATGCTGATATGGATGAGAAAAGAACAAGGACAAAAAATAAAATGGGCCGGAAATCCTGAAAAAGAAATAGTTTCGGAAATCAAAGATGGCGTAGAAATCATCAAATTCTCTCCAAGACAATCCTTCGAGGTTTGGAAGGAATATGTGAAAGACACTGCTCTGCCCTGGAAAATCAAAGAAATCGAATCGGCGAAATGGATTACATCTGTCATCTTAAAAGCGTCTCACACAAAGTCTTCACAGATTTTGGATTTGAATAATCAGTTGAAGGAACTCAACCAAGAATTAGATTCTTTTTCTTACACGATTTCGCACGATCTCAATACACCGTTGACCGTCATCAAGCTGAATGCACAGCTTATGAAAAGGCTTATCACACAAGAGGACAACACGCATAAATACTTGGATAATATTGTAAACCAAGTAGACACAATGAGTGATATGATTAAAAACGTTTTAGAACTCAGCAAAATTAAAAAATCAGAGATTGAACTCAAGAAAATTGAAGTTGATGCTTTGATCAATAAATTGGCAGAGGAGTCCAAAGTGAGTTTTGATTCACCTGACACCAAAATCATTATCGAAAATACGCCAGAAGTTTTGGGCGATCCTACAATGGTTTACCAAGTCTTCGGAAATGTGATTGGAAATGCCATCAAATATTCTTCAAAATCATCCAAACCAACCGTGAAAATCATTGGCGAAGTCTATGAAAATGAAGTAATGTACAAGATCTCCGACAACGGAATTGGTATCGACAAACAAGATGCGGGCAAAATGTTCAAAATATTCAGCCGAATGAGCAATGCAACGGCTTTCCACGGCAACGGCGTTGGACTCAACATCGTGCAACATCTGATGGAAAAAATGGGTGGCGAAATCACTTACGAAAGTGAAAGTGGCATCGGAACTACATTTATATTAAAATTTCAAAAACCTGACTATGATTTCAGTATATCTTAAAGAACAAACCAAACAACAACACGACGACACAGAAGCAAAACTACAATCTCAGAAGATTTTTGACAAATCCTACACCTTGGATGACTACAAAACGCTTTTGATTCACAATTATAAATTAATCAATCGCTACGAGCCTCAAATTCACAATCAATTGAAAGATTATCCCGAATTGAAATTGGAATTGAGAAGCAAGATCAATGCGCTTAAAACTGACCTCGATAATTTAAATATATCAACAGAAAACGAAGCTCCAACACAAAATTTGGAAAATGAAGCTGAAGCTTTTGGTGCTTTGTATGTGATGGAAGGTTCTACGCTTGGTGGAAATGTGATTGCAAAACAACTTAAAAGAAATCCAGAATTCGAAAATGTGGAGTTTAATTACTTCGGCGTTTACGGTGAAAATACTGGACCTTTTTGGCAGGAATTCAAATCTATTATTGATGAGAAAATCTCAGAGAATCAATATGAAGATTGCGTAACAGGAGCGAAGAAAGCTTATCAGTTACTAGCTTAAGATTTTAAATCTCTAAAACATTAAAGTTTTGTTTTGATATTCATTAATTAAATTTAAAAATATCAAGACAAAACTTTTTTTAATTAATGACATCGCTCAAGGCTTCATCTAATTTCTCATATGAAAATTTAAATCCCGAATCGAGGATTTTCTTTGAAGAAATTCGACTTCCTTCTAATGCTAAAACTGACATCTCGCCAAGAACCGTTTTGATTACAAACTTTGGAATATTAGGCAACCAAATCTTTTTGTCGAGTTGTTTGGCTATTTTTTTTGTTAGTTCCTCATTGTTGACAAAATCCGGTGCAACGGCATTGTAAGCTCCATTCATAGAGACATCTTCAACGGCTTTGAAATAAATATTAACCAAATCATCGATGTGAATCCAAGGAAAATATTGTTTTCCATCGCCTAAAACGGCGCCAAAATTCAGTTCAATTGGTTTTTTGAGAACTTCCAATGCACCACCATTTTCGGAAAGTACCGTTGAAGTTCGAACACGCACTACCCGACTTCCAAGATCCTGAAACTGAATTGCTTTTAGTTCCCAATCTGTACAGACATTCCCAAGGAAATCTTCTGCTGGGGCGTCGTCTTCAGAAAAAATTTGTTGTGAAGTTATTTGTCCATAAAAGCCAACTGCAGAGGATGCAATTACTGATTCCGGATGAATATTTTGTTTCCGCATCTGCTCATAAATGAATTGCGCAGAATTGACTCGACTTTTGTAAATCTCCTGTTTATAAGATTTTGTCCAGCGTTCGCTGATAGATGCGCCTGCAAGATAGATGAAAATGTAAGTATTATCCAGGGCTCCTTCTTCCAAAAACTGATTTTCATAATCCCAAACGTAAGATTTGAAATTAGATTTGCTTGATTTTGAGCGAACCAATATTTCTACTTGATAACCTCTTTCGTATAATTTTTTGGAAAGTTTTTTTCCGACAAGTCCCGTGGCTCCGCTGATGAGAATCTTTTTCATTGAGGAATTTCTTTTCGGAAATCAAAAACGAGTCCAATAGAAATTAAACTCGCACTAAGTTTCGGAAAAATGATAATTAACATTGTTAAAATCGAAATTTACAGAAGTTTGATTCTGTCTTCGGCGATTTCTATGACTTTTTCTCGGTACAAACTTCCGATGGCTTTCTTGAAATTCTTTTTGCTCATCTGCAATTCGTCTTTGATTTCGTCTGGTGACGATTTATCGGAAAGATAGAGCAAACCGTAATTGTCATTCAGTTTGTCGAGGATTTTTTGTTTGAATTCGTCTACGTTTTCGAAACCTTGAGGCTGAAGCGTAACATCAATCTTTCCGTCTTCACGGATGGTTTTGATGTAACCGGATTCTTCGGAAAGTGGATATAATTTCTTGAAAACATCAGATTCATAAACCAATCCGATGTATTGTTTGTTTATGACCACGTTCCAACCCAGCTCAGACTCATTCATCATAATCAAATCCACTTTATCTCCAATTCGTAGTGGAAGATCTTCGTACTGCGGATTACGCTTGAATTTGGTCGTTCCTGTCGTTAAACTAGTCGCTTCGTCTTCATAAACGTAAACGATGTAACGTTTCCCCTCGATGATTTTTGACTTCTGCTGTTTGTAAGGGACAAAAAGGTCTTTGATGATTCCCCAATCCATAAAAGCACCGGTTGGCAGACTTTGTACGCAGGTCATTACTGCAAACTCTCCTATTTCTGCATTTGCTTTTTCTGTGGTGGCTTTTAGATTGCCATCATCTTGATAAACAAACACGTCCACTTCGCCCCCAATTTCCCAAGATTCATCTGCAAAAATTTTTTGGATAAATGCTTTTTCGCCATTTTCGTCATTCAAGATATAGCCTGAAGAGATTTGATCTGCGATTTTGAGAGTTTGGGTTTGACCAGGTTTCATAGAATTGAATTTGATGCAAAAGTAGAGAAACTTTTTCTAATTTGGCTTCTTGCGGAAAACGCTGTCGCCAAAACAAAGTTTCAACACATGCAAAATCATATTTTCTATTTTTATAAGCAATAGTTTAGTCATAATGTTATCGTTTTTAGTAAATTGAAATTTGTAATCTGAATAATTCCCAATAGAGAGAACTATTCCATTGCGAACAATCCTAAGTTGCTTCTAAATTTCTTTCCTAATTGTGTGTTTTTAATGCCCGCTAATGGAGCTAACGATGTACAAAATGTACTATATGATTGAGAATAAACATTCTTGGAATCATTATCAAAAACCTGCCCCAATCTGATTAAAAATTGGGGCAGTAACATAAATGTTTAGAATGAATGTTTCTTTCTCTTATTTTGTGACTACCATCTGGTTCTATCTCTTGGTGGATCTTTCTCTGGATCTAATTCTTCTTTGTTTGCTGTATTTGCTGTATTTGTTTTTATCGTATCAGCAACAATACTATCCGTAAATTTACTATCAGTGGCTTTGCTGTTGGGTGCTTTCCTACTTTGAGGAATAGCATTTTCAATTTCAGCTTCCATACTGTCCTCCCTACAAGAAGTAAAAACTAAAGACACTAATGAAAATGTTAGAACTGTGAAGATTTTTTTCATGATAATATAATTTTGTATCTATTTAAAATAATTTGCAAAATAATTTTTTTTGATTATTTCGTAATGCGAAAGTATGGTCAAAATTTCATTAATTCAAACTTTTATAGTCTTCATTGGGAAATCTTGACGTCCTAATTCGCAAATTAGGACTTACATAAACACCTAAAATACAGACATTTATAATCATCGATACTATATTTTCAATCATAACCTATTCCTCCTAATTATTTGTCAATCATTTGCAAGTTTTCCGTATTTTTGTGAACACAAATGATGAAGATTTAAACTTTTTTAATGAGATTATTCTTCTTTATCATATCATTTTTTTTCTATGGGGTTGCTTTTTCCAAAGACAGCGACCCCAAAACTTTCGAGTTCTACAGAAAAAAATATGAATATTTCGGCGAAGATGATGGGCGTGCATTTTTGTATTTGAAACCTTATATTAAAAAAGCCAAGGCTGAGAAACAAAATGAAGAACTTTTCCAAGCTTATAAAGATGCTGTCTACTTTTCCAAATCTATCAATCAAAAACTTCAGTATGCAGACAGTTGCATAGACGCCGCTTACAAATCCAATAGCGACGAAAACATATCTTCTTCCTACGTCTTGCGAGGAAGTGTTTATTATGGTAATCAGAAAAAATTCAAGTCAGCTCTAGATGAATATTTGATGGCTTACAAATATTCCAAAAATTCTAATGATCTCTATCTAAAAAATAAAATAGCATATCACCTAGGTGTTGTCAAAAATTATCTCGGTTATCACGAAGAAGCGTTGGAGCTTTTTAAGAACTGTGTGAACTATTTCGAGATAGGCGCAAATAAAACAGATCCAAAAAATGAAAACAAGATCTATAACAATCAAAAGGGATATCTGAATAGTTTGCACCAAATGACAATATGTTACAGAAATCTCAAAGATTATAAAAAAGCAGATTCTCTTATCAACATTGGATTGCTCAAAACTTTCAACAACAAAGACTTTTCACAAGAAAGAAGTTATTTCCTGAAGTGTAAAGGAATTGCAGAATATAACAACACAAAATACAGATCTGCAATCACTTATCTAGATGAATCATTAGAATTACTTAAAGATGATTTTTCTTGGGAATCTTTGAATTACTTCTACATTGGAAAGAGTTACATGGCTCTTAATGATGAGCAAGTGGCGATTTCAAATTTCAAAAAAATTGATTCTATCTTTAACAAGCACGAGTTTATTCTGCCGGAATTGAGAGAAAATTATGAGATACTCATCAATTACTACAAGAAAAACAACGATCGGGAAAAACAGCTCTACTATACAACTCAACTTCTTAAAGCAGACAGCATTATCTCGAGAGATTTTGCTTATATTTCCCTGAAAATTCATCGCGAATATGACACCAATACCTTGATAGAGGAAAAAGGAAAACTGGAGAAAGCCAATACTTGGGGTGGGTTTCTGATTCTTTGCTTGGTGATGATTGCTGGCGGATTAGTAATAGTTTTAGTTAAGAGACATAAAAAAGAGAAGACTACAACCGAGCGATACATCGAGCTCGAGGAAAAACTACGAACTGCAAATTACAACAACCCAAACAGCGCAACTAATTCAAAATCAGAATCAAATGACGATAAAAAAAGCCAGATCACGCAATCTCTGAAGCAAGATCTACTCCGAAAATTGAAACATTTTGAAGACAAAAACCTGTTTATCCAAAAAGGTCTGACGATTCAAAAATTGGCAATCCAGTTTGAGACCAATTCAAATTATCTCTCGCACGTTATCAACGAACAAAAAGGGATGAACTTCAATAAATATATTGGCGATCTCAGAATCCGCTACATCACGCGTCTGTTGTTCGAGAAAAACATGTACATCAATTACACGATCGACAGCCTTGCGAAAGAATGTGGAATAGCGTCACGACAGAATTTTTCCGATTTGTTTTATGAGATCAACGGAATCCGACCGACAGATTTCATCAAAAATAGAAAAAAAGAACTCCATAACATTGAAAGTTCTTCCGAGGATGATACTCCAACAGTCAAAGCCTAATTAATTTCTAAAAAGGAATCAAAACTAATAGTTTGTTGTTCGCCAGCTTGCAGATTTTTGATTGTCACAGTTTGATCTTTAATTTCCTGTTCGCCAAGAAAAACCAGATTTTCGATGCCTTTTTTCTCAGCGTAAGTAAATTGTTTTTTCAGTTTCGAAGCTTCGGGATAGAGTTCTGCGGAGATATTTTTTTCTCTCAATTTCGAAATTAACTTTAAAGCTTCGATGGATTCTGCTTCGCCGTAATTGGCAAAAAGATATTTCACTTTGATGTCAGAATCTTCTGGGAAAATTCCTAATTCTTCCATTACAAGATAGATTCTGTCAAGTCCAAAAGAAATCCCGATTCCAGGAACATCTTTCACACCGAACACCTCGGTCAAGTTATCATAACGTCCGCCACCGCCGATGGATCCCATCGCAACATCTTTCGCTTTCACTTCGAAAATCGCACCCGTGTAATAATCCAAACCTCTTGCAAGCGTGATGTCAAAAACCAGATCTTCAGAATTGATTCCAAGCTTCAGAGCATTTTTGATGACAAATTCCAATTCTTCAACACCTTTCAGTCCAGTTTCGTTGCCTTGGAATTTTTCTTTTAGGTTCGATAGATTTTCCAGCGCATCATTGGTTTGATTAAAGAGAAAATCCAATTTTGAGATGGCTTCTTCAGAAATCCCTTTTTCCAACATTTCTTTCGTCACGCCATCTTTTCCGATTTTATCTAATTTGTCAAGTGCAACTGTGAAATCAATCAACTGGTCTGCAATTCCTGCATATCCTGCAATTCCGGAAAGGATCTTTCTATTATTAATGTGAACTGAAACCGCTAAGTTTAAGTTATTGAACGATTTAAAATACAATTGCAACAACTCTACTTCCTGCCAAATACTTGTACTTCCCACAACATCCGCATCACATTGGTAAAACTCTCTGAACCTTCCTTTCTGAGGACGATCTGCACGCCAAACCGGCTGGATCTGATAACGTTTGTAAGGAAAAGCCAATTGTCCTTGATTCATTGCAACAAATCTTGCGAATGGAACTGTAAGATCGTAGCGAAGGGCTTTTTCTGAGATTTGAGAAATTAATTTTTGAGAATTTTTATTTTCCCAATCTTCATCATTTGTTTTTGAAGCATAATCGCCGGAATTCAGGATTTTGAAGATCAATCTATCACCTTCTTCACCATATTTTCCCGTCAATGTAGAAAGGTTTTCGAAGCTTGGCGTTTCCAAAGGCTGGAATCCGAACAGTTCGAAATTATTCTGTAAAACATTGATGATGTATTTTCTTCTGGAAACTTCTTTCGCTGTAAAATCTCTCGTTCCTTTTGCTAAGCTTGGCTTCATTATAATAGATAAATGATGATTGATAAATGATAATCGACTGCAAAAATAAGGATTATAGAATAAGGACAGAAAATTTGGATGGCGAAACTTTGTCAATTATCATTAATTGAAAACTTAATTGTATTTTAGAACCTTAAACCAGATCAAATGAAAGCCATCAAAATTCTAATTTCGGGAATGATTTTCTGTTCGATGTTAATTTCCTGTAGTAATTCCAATGATAAGATTCAAGCTGAGAATGAAAAATTCATTGAAAATTATTTTAAACTGTTCAATGAGCACAAATGGAAAGAACTTTCTGAACTTTACGTTGAAAATGCAGAATTCAAAGATCCAACTTTCGGAAACGGAATCGTGAAACAATCTAAAGCTGAATTTATTAAAAAATATACGGAGCTGAATCAAGTTCTTCCTGATTTGAAAGATAAAGTGATTCAGATTTATCCTTCTGGAGATAAAAATATGATTGTGGAATTTGTTTCCACTGGAACTGCGCCAGATCAATCAAAATTTGAGCTTCCAATCTCCACCATTTTCACCATCGAGAATGGAAAGATTACGAAAGATTTTACATATTACGACAATTTTGAAGAAGCAAAATAATGGGCCTTTTCGACGACCAATTTCAATTAATAGAAAATATTTTACCTTACGACGGGGTGACTTCTTACTACGGAAAAGTTTTTTCTGAGGAAGAAGCGAACGATTATTTCAACAAACTAATGACCGAGATAGAATGGAAAAGTGATGAAGCCGTCATCTTCGGAAAACTCATCGAGACCAAACGAAAAGTCGCTTGGTACGGAAACGAGCCATTCAGTTACACTTATTCCGGACGAACAAAAACCGCTTTAACGTGGAATAAAACATTATTGGAAATCAAAGAAAAAATAGAATCTGTAAGTGGCGAAAACTTCAATTCCTGCTTACTTAATCTATATCACGATGGTTCAGAAGGAATGGCCTATCACAGTGATGGTGAAAAAGATTTGAAGGAAAATGGTGCTATCAGTTCGGTCAGTTTTGGAGCTGAACGCAAATTCAATTTCAAACATAAAACCACGAAAGAACTAGTTTCATTAATCTTGGAAAACGGAAGTCTCTTGATGATGAAAGATACAACTCAAAAATTCTGGCTTCACCGATTGCCAACGACCACGAGAATCATTAAACCGAGGATCAGCTTGACTTTCCGAACGATTGATAAATCAAAAAATTAAAATTATTTCCCCAACCCTAAAGGGAGAATTTTAATTTTGAATCTAAATAACTGCTTTATATTTTCTCATAAATCCAAGACACAGAATTAATCCTATAATAGATAATCCTGCGCCAACCAACGATGGATAATTGTAAGTCAATCCAAATTCCAAAGGCAATCCACCGAAAAATGCACCAAGAGAATTCGCAATATTGAAAGCGGCCTGCATAATTGCCGCGGCCATCATTTCAGAATTTTTGGCAGTTCGCAACATAATGATGTTGATCGGCGT
This sequence comes from Chryseobacterium sp. FH1, assembly GCF_000735135.1. GTDB lineage: Bacteria > Bacteroidota > Bacteroidia > Flavobacteriales > Weeksellaceae > Epilithonimonas. Next base: position 26,000 of record NZ_JPLZ01000009.1, on the reverse strand, counting down.
TCCGACAGACATCGACAAAACCCCACAAACAAAGGTGAGAACCAAAGAAATGATTTTGTTTTCTGAGAAGAAAAAGACACAGATCAAAGCTAAAACCATTGCTGTAAAAAGAATAGCGGCTGCTAAAGCTGGTCGCATTTTGTCTGACATAATGCCACCTAAAAAATTACCTACAACCATTCCGGAACCTGCCAAAACCATAATGTAAGCGATGGAATCTGTTGGAAATTTTGAAACATTGGTCATCAAAGGTGTGATATAACTGAACCATGCAAACAAACCACCAAATCCAATCGCCGAAATCGAAATGATGTGCCAAGCTTTGATGGTTTTGAAAAACTCCAACTCATCTTTCAAACCGACAGTTCGCAGACTGTTCATATAAGGAAGCAGAAATTTAAGCGCAAGAATCGTGACCAATCCTATCAAAGAAACGACGCCAAAAGCATATCGCCACGAGAGCTGATGTCCGAGCCAAGTGACAAATGGAACCATTGCGAGATTAGCAAGCGTGAGTCCAGCAAACATCATTGCAATACTTTGCGCCTGCTTTCCAGGTTTTGCCAATCGTGATGAAACCACAATCCCGACACCGAAAAACGCACCGTGAGGTAATCCAGATAGGAATCTCAGGATCATCATCGTGTAATAATCATTGGACAAAGCCGACAATCCGTTGAAGATGGTGAAGGCAATCATCAGGAAAATCAAGATTCTTTTCGGCGGAAACTTCGCTGCATAAGCAACCAAGATCGGTGCGCCAACGACTACACCCGCTGCATAAGAAGAAATAAAATGTCCAGCTTGGGGAATCGAGATGTTCAAAGATTTTGCTACGTCGGGCAAAAGTGCCATGATTACAAATTCTGTAGTCCCAATTGCCAATCCGCCAAGTGTCAGCGGAAGTATTCTCTTATCCATTTTGCAAAAGTCTTTATTTTAAAATGGAAAGCCAAGTTTTGTGGATTTAAAATATCGAATGGTATTATTAAATTAAACTATTGTTTAAATTGGGTTAATAATAAATACGAAATAGTCTATTTGTATGACAAAATGTAAAATATATTTTTAATTTGCAGTCCGACTTGTTTGGACTCTTCGAGCCTCAAAGTGACAACTGGAAATGGAAGCGGAAAGAGTTGCCCAAAATCTTAAAACCAATTCTTGATCCTGTTGTAATCGAGGAAATATGTAATGCGAAGCGAAATATTGTTGATCATCGGCGTATCAAAAAGTTCGTTGAAATTATTTTTGAATCGCATTCTTGAAACTTCCAGATAGTTACTGGTCGCATTTCTGTACAACAAAGTCAGCTGACTTCCCGGCGCAAACCACCACGAATAGCGCAAATCCACATTCCAAGAATTGTAGGTTCCAGCGAGATTTGGATTGTAGATTGTGTTCTCGTTCAGGCTTCCATCGTTTTCCAAACTGTAAAATTGTTTGTAAGTGACATCGGAAAAATAATGACGAAAAGCCAGTGACAGCGCCATTTTGTTGTTGAAAGTATATTGTCCCGTCACCGAGTTTTCATAAGTATTTCGCTGACGTCTTCCCATATAAATCTGATTGCCATCTCTTCCCGCAAAACCAACTTCGTTATTACTAAATACCGGATTGAATTTCCAAATGAGATTCAGTTTGTCGGACGCTCTATATCGCAGATACAATGACGGAATCACCTGATTTCTGCCCTTTTGGTCGTAAGCATAATAATCGATGGATACATTGTATTGAAGCTTCTTTCGGCTGTCACTTTCGAAAAATAACCAACTGTCAAAATAACCTGGAACATTGAGATGCTTTCCGAAAATTCGAGGCTCATAGATATCTTTTTCTCCGTACGGCGTGAACTCTACTCCACCTCCGAAGCTTTGGAACTTTTTGTTTGTGAATGAATTATTGTTGTTAAAAATTAATTTTTGATTCAGAAATGGTTCCAATCTGTGATAATAATTCAGATTGAAATTCAGATACATATTGTTGAGTTTTCCTTTTGGTTGGAGAATTCTGTAACCGTACCAAGCGTTGTGATTTCCATAATTTGTAAGTGTTGAGAATCCCAAATCATTGATGTCCCAATTTTTATCTACAGCATTGGCATTGACTTCGAAACGATGATTTCCTGAAAATTTCCCCAAACCAATACTTCCACGCGCTCCAAAAGTAGTTCCGTTTTCTTTTACCCAACTTCCCTTCAGGTTTCCATAATAATTGTAAGTATTCTTTTTGTTGGCGATATTCCAAAGTAATCCCGTCGCGTTGGCATCACGAAAATTCCCCATTCTCATTGTGCTTGTGTTTACCAAAGTGATGGAAGAATTCCCTCCAAATCTCTGATCGAAAACCAAAACATTATAATTGGTCCAAGGTTCAACGGTTTCTTTTCTTGTTTGTCCAGTCATATTATCTTGGATCGTCGCTTCCATTTTCTCTGTCACACCATTGAAGATTCCAATTCCCAAACCTTTCTTAGTTCTTCCAGAAATTTTGAAAGCGTTGAATAATTTCACTTTTCCGGGATAGTCTGTCATGGTTTCATTTTCGCTGACGTTCGGATAAACGGACGGACTTCCGCCAACTCTTCGCGAATAAAACATATCACCTTTGCTAAAAAGTTCCGTGCCTTCCATAAAAAATGAACGTTGCTCGGAAAATTGTTGTTCGAATGGTGTTAAATTTAAAATCGAATTATCAAAATTCGCCTGACCAAAATCCGGAACCAAAGTCATATCGAATGTGAAAGCGTCATTGATTCCGTATTTCAAATCCATTCCACCATTGACATTCATCTCGGTTTTACCATCAAAATTGTTGACATAAGTTGAAAAATATGGCGTGAAAGAAAGTCTGGTTGGGGTTCTTACATTTTCAATCCCGTTGAGAATTCCGTCGTAAAGCGTGGAGCTTCCTTTCGTATTATCGATGTGATTCCAAGCGATTTTTTTGCGTTGTCGTTGAATATTTCGGAAGAAATTAACACCCCATTTTTGAATATTGTCTTTTGGAAATCTCAGTTCGAAATAGGGAATTTTCATTTCAACATTCCACCCTTCATCTGTGATTTTCACTGCGCTGTACCAGATTCCGTTCCAAGTTTCATCTTCCCCATTGTCGTTGGTTGCTTTTGCATCAAACTGAACGCCGGCTGCAGTAACGATAAATTCGTAACTCTGCTGTTTATCGTTATAACCATTGACGAAAACGCCGAAAAAATCATCATTATTAATAACATCTCTTTCTGTCAATTGCTTAGCAATTTTGTCAGGTTCATTATCATAAAGCGTTGCGCCGATGTAGATTCCAGTGTCGTCGTACAAAACCCTCACTATACTTTTTTGATTTTCCGATTCGGGTTTTCCATTCGCTGGCTGAAATTCTATAAATTGGTTCGCAATGCTTGCCGTTGCCCAAGCTTCCTCGTCTATGATTCCATCGATTTTTATAGATTTATCGGTACGTACAGCATTCATCATTCGTCTTACAATGCTGTCTGAAGCGATTACTTTTTGAGCAGAAATCTGTCCGAAAAAAAGAATTAATGTAAGAATGCCAAGTTTAGTTTTCATAGTAGAGCTTATTCTTGAGATTAGACAAAGCTCACAACAACTCTATTACATCAAAAACAAAAAAAATCAGACAAACGCCTGATTTTCAATTAATTATTTATTTAAAATAAACTTTATACATTTTACAGTGTACTTCTTACAATTTTAAGGTTTGTAACCATCCTTCAAAGTCACCGTTCTATTGAACACCAAAGTCTCATCAGAAGAATCTCTATCTTTCATATAGTAACCAATTCTTTGGAACTGGAAATGGTCGTCCAAAGTGGCATCTTTCAAGCTTGGTTCAGCGAATCCGTGCGTCACTCTTAATGATTGAGGATTGATGAACTGGATGAAATCAACTTCCTTCTCCGCATCCGGCTGTTCTGTAGTAAACAATCTTTCGTAAGTTCTGATCTCGATTGGCAAAGCGTGTTTTGCAGAAACCCAGTGTAGCGTTCCTTTCACTTTTCTAAGACTTGCCTCAGTGCCACTACCCGATTTTGAATCTTCATCATAAGTTGCAAAAATTGTCGTGATCTCGCCATTCGCATCTTTCTCAACACGTTCTGCTTTGATGATGTAACCAGCTTTCAAACGCACTTCGCCATCCAATTTCAGACGGAAGAATTTTTTGTCCGCTTCTTCTTTGAAATCTTCTCTTTCGATGTAGATCTCTCTGGAGAAAGGCACTTGTCTTGTTCCTGCGTTTTCATCTTCCGGATTGTTTTCCGTTTCCAACCATTCTTCTTTATCTTCCGGATAATTTTCGATGATCAGTTTCACAGGATTTACAACCGCCATTACACGAGTTGCCACTTTGTTCAGGTCTTCTCTTACACAGAATTCCAATAACTGAATGTCAATCAAGTTTTCACGTTTTGCAACACCCACTTTTTCAATGAAATTTTTGATGGCAGTCGGTGTGTAACCTTTTCTTCTCAATCCGGAAATGGTTGGCATTCTTGGATCATCCCAACCTGTGGTGATATTCTCCTGAACCAATCTTTGAAGTTTTCTTTTGGAGGTTACCATGTAAGAAACGTTCATCCTTGCAAATTCTCTCTGCTTTGGCGCAACACTTTCGTTATCATAAACTTGATCCAAATACCATTCATACAACGGACGGTGATTTTCAAATTCTAACGAACAGAGAGAATGCGAGATTTGCTCGATATAATCAGATTCTCCATGTGCCCAATCGTACATCGGATAGATTTTCCATTTCTCTCCGGTTCTATGGTGCGGTTTTTTCAGGATTCTGTACATCACAGGATCACGCATATTCATATTCGGGGAAGCCATATCGATTTTTGCACGCAAACTCATTGCACCTTCTTCGAATTCCCCGTTCTTCATTTTTTCGAAAAGTTCCAGACTTTCTTCTGTTGGACGATTGCGGAAAGGCGATTCAACTCCAACCTCAAAAGGATTTTTTCTTTGTGCTGTGATGTCTTCCGAAGATTGTTCATCCACATAAGCTTTACCTTGCTTGATGAGTTCTACAGCCCAATTATACAATTGCTCAAAATAATCGGAAGTGTACAATTCCTGATCATATTTGAAACCCAACCAATCGATATCAGCCTTGATGGAATCTACAAATTCCTGCTCTTCTTTAGCCGGATTAGTATCATCAAAACGAAGGTTAACGGGCGCACCATATTTCTGCCCCAAACCGAAGTTGATGCAAATTGCTTTTGTATGACCAATGTGCAGATAACCGTTTGGTTCCGGCGGAAATCTGAAACGCAACTTAGACGCATCCAATCCGTTTTCCAAATCGTCTTCTATAATTTGCTCAATAAAATTGAGTGATTTTTTATCTTCTTCTTCCATAATTTGAACGTGAGGATGCAAATTTAACTTAATTTCCTCAAAAATAAAACGAATACTGCTTATAAAAATCGATGAATATTGATGTTGAAAATTCTTCTAAAAGTGCGATTATTTGTTTTGTAAATGTTAAATTTGTGTGAACTTTAAACATTTGGTCATATAGCGTTCAATTTTTTTTAATTTTGACATATTAATAAATCGAAATGAGTCGTAAAAAAATCCTTTTAATTGATGATGAACAGGACATCTTGGAAATCATCTCTTATAATTTGGAAAAAGAAGGTTATCAGGTTTTCACCGCTGGTAACGGTAATGAAGGAATCGCAAAAGCAAAAGAGATTTTGCCAGATTTAATTTTATTAGACGTTATGATGCCGGAAAAAGACGGTATCGAAACTTGCCAAGACCTTCGCAAAATCAAAGAATTGCAAAAAACGCTGATTGTATTCTTATCTGCAAGAAGCGAGGAATTCTCCCAATTAGCTGGTTATCAAGCTGGAGCAAATGATTACATTGTGAAATTAATCAAACCAAAAGTTCTGATCTCCAAAGTGGCCGCTCTGCTACAATTGGGCGCCAATTCTCAGGAAAATTCCAATTACATCGAAATCGGTGACTTGATCATTGATAAAGACAACTTCAAAGTTTCAAAAGCGAAAGAAGAGTTTCTGCTTCCTAAGAAAGAATTTGATTTGCTTTATCTATTGGCTTCCAACACAGAAAAGGTTTTCAAAAGAGAAGAAATTTTGGAAAGAGTTTGGGGCAACGACGTGATTGTCGGGGAAAGAACAATCGATGTTCACATCCGAAGACTGAGAGAGAAATTGGGCATCAATACCATACAGACACTCAAGGGAATAGGATATAAATTAGTAGTATAAGATTTTCTGAAAAGAAAATCTTTTTTTTGAAATGAGATTTAGAAATTCGTTAAAAATAAATTGGTTATCTGCAGGGGCATCATTATTATTAGTTGCTGTTGTGGGATTTGTGGTATTGCTATTTGAAGTTTATACCGATGATATATATTTCAAAACCAGAAATTTTAATTATTTTCTGATTCTCACGCTTTGCTTTTTATTTATCCTCAATTATTTCGTGCTGGAATTTTTGTTCAGTTTCTACAGCAAAAATCAAATCAGACGAATCACGAACATCCTTCCAGAAGACATCATCCACGATTACGACACAGACCTCAGCTTCAAAGAGCTCGGCGAAAAGATGCACGAGATGAACCAGAGAAATGCCGAAATGGATATGATGAAGGAAATGGAAGATTACCGAAAAGAATACATCGGAAACGTATCACACGAACTGAAAACGCCACTTTTCTCCATCCAAGGTTACATAGAAACGCTTCGTGATGGCGGTGTAGAAGACCTCAACATCCGAGACAAATACCTTCAAAGAATTGATAATTCTGTAGAGCGATTATTGAATATCGTAAAGGATCTGGATATGATCAATCGTTTCGAATCCGGACAGATCAACCTAAAATACACCACTTTTGACATCAATCATTTGATTCAGGAAGTTTTTGATCTTTTGGATCTGGAAGCGGAAAGAGAATCGATGACGATGCAATTGCAAACCACGCAATCTCAATTATTCGTGTTTGCAGACAAGCAAAAAATTTCGCAGGTTTTGATCAATCTGATTTCCAATGCTGTGAAATATGCTAACCGGGAAGAAGCGCAAATCATCGTTTCGACAAGAGAAGGCACGAAAAGCATCCACATTTCTGTGGAGGACAACGGAATGGGAATCAAACCGGAAAATCTGCCAAGAATCTTCGAACGTTTTTACCGTGTAGAATCCAGTAGAAATAGAAAAGATGGCGGATCCGGACTTGGACTTGCAATTGTAAAACACATCTTGGAAGCTCATAAACAAACGATAAATGTGGAAAGCGTTTATCTATCAGGAACCAAATTCAAGTTCAAATTGGAGAAATCCTCGATTGATAAAATCAAAAAACCGAAGCCTATTTTGTAAATGGAATTTTAACGTAAACTAGGCACATAGTTTTTAGTGGAAATTAAGATTAAACTAGCTTAAATATTGATCTATTTAATCTTTTCAAAAAGCATTTTTTAGATTTTTATATGTATCTATGTGGTTCAGATTAATTTGTGAAAGTCATCATCAGAATCGCTGAATTTATAAAAATATTTTTTGAAAAAAAATTTACAAGAAATTTTTATGGAATTTCATTTGTTTTATATTTGCAACATTAATCAAGCTAATAAAAGTTAAAGTAAAACAACAATGGTTTATAAGATAAGAGTAATTCTAGACGCCAAGGATACGATTTTCCGAGACGTAGAAGTCAAAGCGAAACAAACACTTTGGAATCTGCATTTGGGCATCAAAAGTGCGTTCAGTCTGCCTGGCGAGGAGTTGTCTTCTTTTTATTTTTCAGATGATGAATGGAATGAAGGTCGCGCAGTTCCTTTGGAGGATATGAGTGATGATGGTGACGGCGAGATAATGTCGGATGTGTATTTGCCAGAAGGTTTCCCTGCAGTTGGCGAAAAGATGAGATTCCAATACGGTTTTATCGAGCTTTGGGATTTCTACTGTGAACTTTTGGAAATCATAGATGAGAAGCCGGCGGTCAACTATCCAATCACGGTTTACAGATTTGGAAATGTTCCTTTGAAAGCGCCTAGCAAAACTGGCTCTTCTCTCAATGGAAAAAGCAAAAACTCTGCAATGCCGTTGATGGATGATGATTTTGGAGATTTCGAATCTGAATTCAAAGCTTCCAGTTTTGAAGATGAGGATGATGACTACAACGATGATGAGGAAGAAGATGGCTACAACGACGTTTTCGAAGAAGACGATGAAGATTAAGATTCATTTTGTACAATATTCTAAAAGCCCGATTTTTTCGGGCTTTTTTGATTTAAAATCAAAGAAATTTCCCATCATTTTCTTATTCTTATTTCTTTCTGAAAATCTGCAACGGTACAATTCTCAACATATTAGTGGGTAATATTTTCAGATTTTGGATTGTTGATAGAATTTGAATTATCTGAAAAGAAGCTTTTTTTATAGAATTATTAACAGTCGGTAGTGGCATATTTATTTATATTTGCTTTCAACGTAAGCTGAAACACTATGGAAGTAAAAAGGATTTTCGACATTCCTTATTATTCGAAAGCCAATTTCGAAAAAGATGATTTTGTCTGTGACAAAAGAAACGGAGGATGGGAAAAGGTATCAACTGATCAATATATCGATATTACAAATCAGCTTTCAAGAGCTCTTTTGAAATATGGTCTCAATAGAGGTGATAAAATTGCGCTCATCACTTCTACAAATCGTGTGGAATGGTGTTTTTTTGATCAGGCCTCTTTGCAAATCGGGCTGGTGACGGTTCCGATCTACCCTTCAATTTCAAGCGAAGATTGCGTTTATAATCTTGATAATTCTGATTCCATAATTTGTATAGTTTCCGATGAGAAATTATTTGAAAAAATAAGTTCCGTTAAGGATCAGCTTCCGGATTTGAAGGAAATCATCACGTTTGATGAAGTTTCCGGCGCCAAAAACTGGAAAGAATTATTCGATCTTGGAAAAGATAGGGATAATCAAAAAGAAGTTGATGATATTAAAAACTCAATTTCCGAGGATGAATTAGCGTCCATTATTTATACATCCGGAACAACTGGCCGACCAAAAGGTGTGATGTTGACACACAAAAATATCGTTTCTGACGTGATCGGCTGTGAAGATAGAATCCCTCACAAAGATCCCAAAAATCGAGCTTTGAGTTTTCTTCCGCTTTGTCACGTTTACGAGAGAATGATTCTTTATCTCTTTACAACCAACGGAATTTCCATCTATTTTGCTGAAAGTAATGATAAACTAAGTGAAAACCTTAAGGAAGTGAAACCTCAATATCTGACTGTTGTTCCGAGAATGATCGAAAAAGTCTTTGATGCTATCAACAAAAGAGGAACAGAATCAGGTGGTATCAAATCAAAAATATTTCGTTGGTCCCTGAAAGTAGCTGAAAATTACAAATTGGGAACTTCAAAATCGCTTTCACAAATCATTGCAGACAAACTCGTATTCAGCAAATGGAGAGAAGGCTTGGGAGGAAATTTGATTACTTTGGTTTCGGGATCTGCCGCTTTATCCAAACGATTGAATACGATGTTCCACGCTGCAGGAATTCCTATTTTGGAAGGTTATGGTTTGACGGAAACTTCACCGGTGATTGCAGTTAATAGTTTTGGATACACCAAAATCGGATCGGTTGGACGACCTATTGAAAATATTGATGTGAAGATCCAAGAAGATGGTGAAATCACCGTGAAAGGACCGACCGTGACACAAGGCTATTACAAAGACGATGAAAAAACGAAAGAAGCTTTTACCGATGATGGCTATTTCCGAACTGGCGATATTGGAATGTTGGATGAAGATAATTTCCTTTTCATTACCGACAGAAAAAAGGAAATGTTCAAAACTTCTGGCGGAAAATATATTGCACCACAAATGATTGAAAATCTAGCCAAATCATCGCAATTCATTGAACAAATTATGGTTGTGGGTGACGGCGAAAAAATGCCGACCGCACTTGTTCAACCGGATTTTGAATATGCAAAAAACTGGGCTTCAAAGAACAAGATCAACATTGGAACTTCAACAGAAGAAATCGCCAAATCCAAAGAGCTGAAAGACGAAATCCAAAAAGAAATTGAAAAAGTAAATCTACATCTTGGAAAATGGGAACAAATCAAAAAGATTGAATTGACGCCCAAAATATGGACAGAAAACAATGGTCTTTTAACGCCAACTTTGAAACTTAAAAGGAAAGTAATCAAAGCAGAATTCCAAGATTTGTATGACAATCTTTATAAATAAAATCTAAAGCTATCTGAAAGGATGGCTTTTTTGTTTTTTAATTATTAGTTTTATGAATTAGAAATACAATATGAAGTTTCCTGAGAAATTAATTCATCTAACTTTCATACTTTTTTTCGCATTTTCATTTGGTCAAAACAATTTTCAAAAAATTGATAGCATTGCTCATACAGCCAATTACAAGGGCGATTTGAATCAACTTGTTTTTCACTTAACTGAAAATTTGCAGAATGAAATTGATAAAACAAGAGCAATTTATTCCTGGATTATTGACAACATTAGTTATGATTATAAACTTTTTAATGAGGCAAGAAAAAGCATCAAGATAAAATGTAAAAACAAAAATGACTGCAATATCAAAAAGAAAGAATACGAAAATAAAATTATAGAAAAGGTTTTGCGGAAAAGAAAGGGGATCTGCTCTGGATATTCACTCCTTTTCAAAAGAATGTGTGAACTAGCAAAAATCACCTGCATCAGTATTGATGGTTATGTGAAGACAAACTCTCGTCACGTCGGAAATACGGGGATTTTGGATCACGCCTGGAATGCCGTAATCATCGATGGGCAAACTTATTTTTTAGACCTAACTTGGGCTTCTGGATATTGCGAAAAAGGTGAAAACAAAAAATTGAAGAATTTTGTCAAAAAGAAAAATGATTTCTATTGGTTTACGCCAACGGACAAATTCACCATTGACCATTTCCCAAAAAATCCTGAAAAAGTTCTAAATTTTGACATCGAAAAAGACGATTATAAAAATCAACCTTACATCGAAAATAGCATTATTCCCTTCATCGAAATTGAAAATCCCGAACAAGGTATCATTGTAACAAAGGTTAACGATCCGATTGTCTTTAAGTTCAAATATTCTAAGGAAATCAAGAAACTTCAAATCAATACCAATTTAAAAAGAAATCCCAAATTCTATTCGACTAATAAAAAAGGAGAAAAAGTATTCAATCAGAAAGCTTTTGACAAGCAAGAGTATATCAACTTTGATAAGATTAATGACGATTACACCTTCTCTTATAAAATTGAAAAAGACAATCTTAAATACATCGAAATTTGGTTTGATTACAATCTGAAATTAAAATATCTGATAAAAATTGAACAAAATTAGAAACATCTATCTTTGTCTGTAATTTTATTTGAAGATATGAATATCACCCGCAGAGAATTAATAAACATTTGCAATCGATTTTTGGACGACAAGATCAGTAAAGAGGAGATCATTCACTTTGCTACGTCTGTGATGTTTGATGACGAGGACAAATATGAATGCGAAGATGAGATTGTAGAAGAGATTCTCGCGCAATGGGACAACGTTCATACCCAATCCAAAATCAATACTAATAGCATTAAATTGCTCAGAAATGCACTTCTAAAAATGGAACTATAAAGCAAAAAAAGTCCCGAGATCATCGGGACTTTTTTTTATTTTTTCTCTGCCAACTTGCTCCACGAATGGAGAATGTAAACGACAATGATTCCTAAAATCCCTGCCGAAATAGAGAAGATATGTTGCGTATTTTCATCATTCAAAAAGCCTACATACCAATTGATCGCATAAAAATTGATGGCGATAAAAATGATAAAAAGGACTAAAAATACTTTATAAAATGTTTTCATTCTGAGGAAATTTAAAAATGTACGTAATTCTGAAATAGCTGTGCAAAGTTAGCGGTAAATAATTTAATAGAGATGGCCAAAAGTATAATTCCGAAAACTTTTTGCAAAACCTGCAAAGAACCCTCCCCCATTTTTCTCTCTATCCACGGCGCTAATCTAAGAACGATGTAAACTAATATTGTATTAAGTACGATCCCACAAATAATGTTGATATCGTGATATTCTGCTCGTAAAGATAAAGTCGTAGTCAAAGTTCCAGCTCCGGCAATCAAAGGAAATGCGATTGGAACAATGGATGCGGCCTGAGGTTGATTGGTCTTATGGATTTCGATTCCCAAAATCATCTCGATGGCTATTATAAAAATAACAAAAGCTCCAGCTATAGCGAAAGAATTGACATCTACACCGATAAACTTCAGAATATTATTACCAATGAACAGAAACGAAATCATCAAGATTCCAGCAACAATCGCCGCTTTCTCTGACTCGATTTTTCCAAACTTTTGACGCAGTGACACAATGATTGGGACAGATCCCAATATGTCAATCACCGCAAATAAAACCATAAAGGCCGTCATTGTTTCCTTGATTGAAAATTCTTCTAAAAATTCCATAACTTTGATTTTAAAGATTTCGCAAAAATATGAAATATTCTTGACAATTCTCTAAATCAAATTATAGACTTCTTCTATTTCTCTTAAAATCTCTTTTTGTTTGTCTTGTGAAGAAAAAGGCGAGAATTTTTCTATATTGACTTTGGTAATCAATTGGTTGTATTTTTCAACCGATGCTAAGCCAAAATTAGTTTTAAGATAGTCAGCAAAACCAAGTACATTCTTGGATTTAAAATATTGATCTGCATCCGATTTCAATGCTTCGAATCCTTCAAAAAAACGAGTTGTGTCACCTTCATCAATCACTTTCTGTAAATAATTGAAATGGGAATTCAAATCAAAGTTATTTTTATTCCTCAACAAAGCTTCTGTCTCGGCAATCGTGACAATTGGTCTGGAATTGATTTGTTCCTTCTCCAGATTCTGTTTCTTTTTTTCTTTAATTTTTCTATTAAAATAAATAAATGCAAAAGCTCCAACGCAAATTATCATAAGATTTCCGACGATAATCAGCCAGCTCATATTTTTATGTTCTTTCACTTTCAGCTTCTCTGTGTTCATCACTGGAGAATCCACTTTTTCCAAAACAGTGTTGGTATATTCGTTCACTTTTTGCAAAGTCGTTTTGGCATTGGCAATGTCTTGAGCATTCACAGCATTTAGCGTCAATGTCTTTGATCCAAGCGTCACGTACTTTTCTTCTTTCGGATCGAAATATGAAAAAACCTCTGTCGAAATCTTCAAATCACCTCTTTTTTTCGGAATTATGACGTACTGCGCTTCTACCTCACCTTCTATTCCTTTGGCTGTTGCAACTGAATTATTTACTATTTTCGGTTCGAATATTTCATAATCCGGAGAAGGTAAAATTTTCGGAACTATTGCTGGCGAAAGATTTCCGCTTCCGATAACTTTAACAGAAATATTAAAGGCTTTATTGATTTCAAAATTCTCTTTGCCTTTGTCAATCATTTCAACCTTAACATCATACTTTCCAACCGCATCATTGAAGTTTTTTGGCGCACCCTCAGGCAATTTTTTTACATTGAGTTTCACCTTATTGGAAACCAGCGTGTTTCTATGATTGCCAAAAGGAACTTCCAACGGCGGAACATCCATTACTCCAGCTACTTTTGGAACGACGACAAACATCCCAATGATTTGCGAAGAGTAGTTATTTTCAGAATCTTCTATGGATTCGTCAAAGTTAGCAATGGAACGTATGGAAAGATTTTTTGCAGGTTCAAACTTCGCAGGTTCAAGATTACGAAAATTCGAAATACTTCTGGAAAAAGCCTTTAGAACCACCACAGTTGGCTCATTTTTATAAACCTCTTTCTCTTTGACCTGCATATTGAGGTACATATTTTTCGCAGGATTGATAGCGACAGCTTTTTTATCAGCTTCTTTTACAAAAATATCAATGGGTTCTGTTTTGTACATTTTCCCGTTGACCTGAACCAATGCGGAACCAATTTTAATATTGCCTACCTGTTTTGGATCGAGTATGAACTGATAAACAAACTGATTGATCCTAATTTTTTTAATCGGATCTATAAACGTGTTTTGCTCAGATGCATAATCATAATTGAATTTTGAAAAATCTGGAAGCTTGACTGGCGTTTCTTGAATCAGGTCTTCGCCAAAGATTTCCAACACAACTGTAAAGACAATTGGCCTGTTCATCTTCACCTCAGTGGTATTGACCTCTGAGTAAAGATTAACCTGAGCAAAGGTAAAGCCCGATGCTAAAAGGAATAATATGTATAAATTTTTCTTTATCATTTACCAATCCTTTTCTTTGCTCTGTGGCATCGAATTGGATTTTTTGTTTAAAATTCTTCGTGCAGTTTCTTTCTCCTGATTTTCGATGTCTTTCAGGATCATTTTTTCTGCTTCTTCAGGGATTTTATTTTCTTCTTTCTTCGGCTGATTCGGCTTTCCTTGGTCTTTGCCTTTTTGATCATTTCCTTTGCCGTCTTGCTGATTTTTCTTTTGGTTGCCTTTGTCAGAATCGTCTTTGTTCTTCTGATCTTTGTCGCCACCTTTTCCCTGCTTCTGTTTCTCCTTCTCTTTTTTCTCCTTGTCCTTCAGCATTGCGATTTCGTAATTCTTTCGGATGGCTTCGTTGTAAGGATCTTGTTTCAAAGCTTTTTTGTAAAGCTCGGCCGCTTTTTCAGGATTGTTGGATTGGATCGAAACATTTCCCATATTGTAAAGCGCCGCCGCCTTTTCAAAATTGCTTTTGGTATACTTTGTCGCTTTTTCGTATTCAGAGGTTGCCTCTTCGTATTTTTTGCTTTTGTAAAGCGCATTTCCTAAATTGTAATGCGCGGTGTAACTGCTATTTTTTTCAGCGATTGCTTCCAGATATTTGCTTGATGCGGCATCATATTCCTTTGCATCGAATTTCTTATTACCTTCGTAAACCGATGCATTATAACTCTTCTGCGCAACAAGAAATTGCGAGGAGATTATTATAAAAATTAGGGTGAGAGTAATCTTAAAATTCATTGATACAAAATTATTCGATTTAATGTTAAAACGAACACATCAAAAGTTAAAGTTCGGTTAAAAATTTATCCACGGAAAAGCCTTTGAACAAAGCAGTTATTAACAATTTAGTTATCAATTTAACATAATAAAACCACTGAAAATGATCTCAATGGTTTTATATTTTATCGATGTTGATGAAATTTCGTATTAAATATAGCTTTATATAAATTAATATAAACAATTAATATTTAAATATTTACATACTTTAATTTAAATTCAATTCTACCAGTCTTTTTTCTTTAAAATCAAATAACTTCCTGCGACAAAAACAATTGACCACACGATACAAGCAACAACACTTTCCCACGGATATTCAAATTTGAACTGAACACCAAACATCTCTGCCATCTTGGTTCTCACTAATGGATTTGGAATCAGTTTCGACATACTTTCCAAGGGTAAAAAATCTGTAATGTAAGTTTTATTTACTGCAATAGTTGATTTGTCTTTTGGATCAAAATTCTTCATCACAGCAAATTTTTCTATGCCAGACAAAACACCTTCTACAAACCAAACCATAAAAAATCCAAGAAATACAAAAATCGATTTTCTAAACAAAATAGAAAGAAACATCAGAAATGAAAAGAATGTAAAAAGCTTCAAAAAGTAATTGAATATAAAATAAATCTCTTTGAAAACCAATTCATTTTCCTGCGTCGCCGAATAACTTTTCCCCAAAATAAAAGCAATCACAAAAACAAACAATGTCGAAAATCCAGTGAAAACCAAAATCGTCAAAAGTTTCGAAGCAATAAATTCTTCCCTACTCAATCCATCAATCAAATTTTGTTTGAACATTCTATTGCTAAACTCCTGACAAATCGAGAAAACAATTATACAACCAAGAAATATTTTCAACAGCCCAACTATCCAAGTCGTAAAATTCCAAACACCTGGAAAATTGTACATTCCTTGTTCTTTCAAATTGACCTTCATTCCCAAAAGATCAAAATCTACCAAACCTATGAACAACAAAGCAATCAAAATAACAAAATAAATCCCTGCAAATATTTTGAACGGACTGTAATTCAAGTTTTTGAGATATTCTAATTTTAATAATCTGATCATGAGTTGGATTGTTTTACAAGTTCTAGGAATTGGGTTTCGAGGCTTTCTTTTTTCTTGAACAAATGAGATAGGAAAATCCCTTTTTCAAATAGTTTTTTATTAAGTTCTGATGCCGAAATATCTTCAGAAATCTGTGCAATCACCAGCTGGTCTTTTTCTTTGACGCTGGAAAAAATATTCAAATTATTAAGTGCATTGATCAAGGCATTTTTGTCATCAGACTTCAATTCGAAGAAACCTTTTGTGTTGCTCATCGCATCTACAGAACCAGAATAGATGGCTGTTCCGTGCTTCAAAACGATCACGTGGCTACAGATTTTCTCGATCTCGTCCAGGAGGTGACTTGCAACGATAATCGTGGTTCCGGATTTCGCAATTGTGTTTATAATGTCCCGAATTTGGATGATTCCTTCCGGATCCAGTCCATTTGTAGGCTCATCTAGAATCAAAACCTCAGGATTTGCCAACAATGCCGAAGCAATCGCCAAACGCTGTTTCATCCCCAAAGAATAGGTTTTGAAAGCATCTTTTTTCCTTGCTAGAAGATTGACGGTTTCCAAAACCTGATCAATTCTTTGACTAGCAACACCTTTGATCTTCGCTACGATTTCAAGATTTTTCTCTGCTGACAAATACGGATAGAAATTCGGTTGCTCGATAATTGCCCCGATTTTTTTGAGAGTATCCGTATCCGTTCCATCCTTCCCAAACCACTTCCAACTTCCAGAAGTTGGATTGATCGTAGAAAGCAACATCCCAAATGTCGTGGACTTTCCGCTTCCGTTTGGTCCCAAAAGACCGTAAACATTTCCTTTCTCTACGTCGAAGGAAATATTATTAACCGCAATCTGCTTGAATTTTTTGGTTAAATTTTTGACTTCCAAGATTTTATCCATCTATTATTTTTTTTAAATAGTCTATTAATATAGTTTTTAGTTACAAACCAAACATTAAAAAAAGCCCGACGAATCGGACTCTAATTTATTTAATTTTCTAAACTGTTAACGGCGAGGCGCAGTGTCTGTATCATCTAATTTCTTGGAAACAGCCATTGCTGCTACCAAATCATTTAACATAGAACTTGCTGCGGTCGGCGTATTTGGCAACAAGACAAGATTTGAACGGTTGTTTGCACCAATTGACTGCAATGTATCATAATGCTGAGTCACCACGATCAAGGCGGAAGCTTCGTGCGCATCGATCTGCACGCTGTTTAGCATTTTTACAGATTCTTCAAGACCTTTTGCAATCTCTCTTCTTTGGTCTGCAATACCTTGTCCTTGTAGTTTTTTTGATTCTGCTTCTGCTTTTGCAACGGCAACGATTCTGATTCTTTGCGCTTCGGATTCATATTCTGCAGCTGTTTTTTCCCGTTCGGCCGCATTGATTCTATTCATCGCGTGTTTCACT
This sequence comes from Chryseobacterium sp. FH1, assembly GCF_000735135.1. Classification (GTDB taxonomy): domain Bacteria; phylum Bacteroidota; class Bacteroidia; order Flavobacteriales; family Weeksellaceae; genus Epilithonimonas. Next base: position 8,455 of record NZ_JPLZ01000009.1, on the reverse strand, counting down.
TGATCGTCGGGATCAATGTCTGTTACCAAGGCTTTGATGATATCATAACCATAACTTTGCATCGCTTCTTGAAGTTCTGCCTTTACAGCAACAGCTATATCATCTTTCTTCAAGAAAACATCATCTAATTTCAATTTTGGAACTTCTGCTCTTACAACGTCAAAAACGTAAGACGTAATCTGGTCGTGTGGACTTTCCAAACGATAAAATGCATCTGCAACTTGTGTTCTAATCACTTGAAACTGTACAGAAATTTTCATTTTAACAAAAACGTTATCAAGCGTTTTGGTATCAATCATAACATCCAATTGCTGAATACGAAGATTCATTCTTTTGGAAATCTGATCGATAAACGGAATTTTCAAATGTAAACCAGCATGTCTTGCAGAATGGAATTTGCCCAAGCGTTCTACGAGTGCTGCGGTTTCTTGCTTGACAGTAAAAAAAGAAGCAAATAGAACTATAAGTCCAAAAAATGCGGCAATCCAAATAAACATCATAATATAAATTTTTCTAAAGATAAGATTTTTAAAAGGAAATTCAAAGTGATTTTGGAATTTCGTTAATTATCATCAATACTATTTTTTGTTATAAAAGTTACAATAAAAGTTTATTATTAATAAACATTTTTTAAATTTGTTATGAAATTAAATCTTATATGAAGAAAAAACTATTCTTTGCAGTTGCAGGACTTTTTACAAGTTCTCTTTTTTTCGCACAAAACGTTTCTGTTTTCAATGACGTTCCGTTTTACAGCATGTACCATTATTTAGGCGAAGGGCAAACCATGCCACCGGAAGCCTATTCTCAAATTCCAGCTGGAGCAATCAGACTTCACGCCTACGAGCAGGATATCATTTCCAGAAGATTGACAGAGGCGGAAATCGCAACTATGGGAAGCAGCGTCAAGATGAACATTACCTTGATTGCGGCTTGCGACAATTATGACAGAATTGCGGGAGTGAATTTGGTTCTTGTCCCAAAAGGAAGTACTACTTACACGTTCAATCAATCAGATATCAAAAGAATCGAGATTGGGCGTTTCATCACTCCATTTATGAACAAGAATGCAGCGATAAAAGAAGTTCCTTACAGTTACCAAATTGATAATATTTCAAATATCCTGCATGATACTGCTTTATCCGCGACTTATGATTTTTGGATCGAGTTCCGTGCAGATGGATATTCTGCGGCAGCAAATACGGAAGTTGCAGGTTGCGCAGACAGAACGGATGTTTTCCGTGGAAATTTGGAATTTGTGACCAGTGGCACAGCAACACCAGCAGAAAATTTCTTTTTACCAATCTCTTATCGTGACAACCTGAACAATTACAACGCGACAGATGTTCCGGGGCAAACAATTAGAATTGTCACTTTCAGTCTTAACCAACCTGTAAATGACGCAATTCTTTATCTTTCCACTTCCAATCACGGTTCTAATGCAGGTGGTGAGGAATATGTAAGAAGAGAACATTACGTGTATTTGGACAACCAATTGGTTCATCAATACAAACCTGGCGGAAAATCTTGCGAAGATTATAGAAAATATAATACACAAGGAAACGGTATATATGGCAGCACTGCACAACCGCTTAGAAGATGGATCTCATGGAACAACTGGTGCCCTGGCGACGCTATCCCAAATCGTGAGGTGAAGCTAGGGAATCTTTCTGCGGGAACACATACTATCAAATTGGATGTTCCTACTGCAGTTTTCGCAGCACAACAAGGTTACTTTCCGATTTCTATGTATATTCAAAATAATGAAAGCGGACAAATCATCTGTGCCAATCCAGCAGATTTTACTGTAAACAGCCAGCAAGGAACCACGGTAAGCCTAGGATGGAAAGAAAAAGGAACTGCAACAGATTGGGAAGTTCTCTGGGGCAGAAGAAATTATTACGCCTTATCCAGTGAGTTTTATCAACAAGTAAGTGAAAATCCAACTGCAACCAGAAATGACCTAACAAATAATTGGACTTATGAAATGTATGTAAAATCCAAATGTACAAATGACGTCAACAGTCTTTGGGTTGGTCCTATTTTCTCTAGTCAAATCTTATCAACAGGAGAAACTTCTCTTGAAAAAGTAGCTGTTTATCCAAATCCTACTAAAGATTTTGTAAACATCAATACAACTTCTAAAGTCTCCAAAGTGACCGTTTTTAGCACGGATGGAAAACAAATGCTGGAGGATTCAACTTCAAAAATCAATGTTTCAAAATTGCCAGCAGGTGTTTACTTGTTGAAAATAGATTTTGCTGATGGAAAATCATCGACTCAAAAAATCGTGAAGCAATAGACTAAAAGATTCTATTATAAATAAAAGCCAGCATGATTCATAATTATGCTGGCTTCTATTTTAATAATTTGTTACAAATCTAAGGTCGGGTCCAGCAATTGCTCCATCCTGTCTTTCACCTGCGCTACGGAACCTGAGAATCTATTAATTAAAAGGGAAAAAGCAAGCGTTCTGTTGCTTCTGGTTTTGATGTAGCCAGCCAAACATTTCACCCCATTCAAAGTTCCAGTTTTCGCGAAAATCTGTCCATTGGAGTTGACCAAAAACATATGTTTCAATGTTCCGGTTTGTCCCGCGATTGGCAAAGATTCCAAATACTCTTTATAATAAGGCGTTTTCATCATCGCCGTCAAGAACTTAACTTGCGAAATTGGCGTCACCGTATGCGCTTTGGAAAGTCCGCTTCCGTCCATAAAATTGAGTCCAACGGTATCAAAATTAATATCTTTCAAATGGTCTGTCACAACGATTCTTCCAGATTCTGTGGTTTGGTCGCCCAATTTCATAAAACCATTCGATTTCAAGATAGCTTCAGCATAACCGTTGTCACTTCTTTGATTCGTGTAATTCACGATTTCTGCTAAAGTCGGTGATTTGTAAGTCGTCAGGATTTCTCTTGGTTCTGGTTCCCTATCAACTATTTTCGGCGTTACTTTTCCAACGATTGAAATCTTACTTTTCACCAAGCCTTCTCTTAATTTGTTAGCCAAAAAAGCAGGTGGTTCTGCGACTTTCGTCGTCACCCAAGCGCCATCAAATTGGTCTGCAAAAACCATCTTGTTGGAGTAAGGCGAAACGTAAAAATATTTTTTTACCTGATTGAAAGGATTGTTGGACTGGCTTACAATCAGTTTTTCATTTCTTGGATTGATGTCTTTTGTAGTGCCGACTGGCAGGAAATAATTGGCTTGTTCCAACCAAACGATGTTCTGCGGAAGGTCGGTTTTATTTTCTTTGAAAATCGCTGTTTGGATGATGATATCGCCCGTGATTTTCTTGATTCCTTTATCTCTTATCGCGTCCAGATATTGATTCACGATTTGACCGTAACTCGATGCGCCACCTCTGTTTCCGCCCAAAGACGGGTCGCCACTTCCTACGACGTAAAGATTTCCGGTCAAAACACCTTCTTCATCGATGCTTCCAGAATATTCCAACTGCGTGTTCCATCTGTATTTGGTTCCCAACAGTGCAAAAGCGGTTTCCGTAGTCAACAGTTTTGTGGTCGAAGCTGGAACCAATGGTGCATTTTCGTTATAAGAAGTGACGATTTTTCCAGTTTTGGTATCATAAACCACAAATCCCCAATTCGCATTTCGGAGAACTGGGTCGGTGAACATTTTGTTGATGTTGAATTCGATTTGCTCTTTTGGAGACAGCAACGCCTTCTCCGCGGTGATGTCTTTTACGAGAAGTTGTTGGTCTGCAACCTGAGGTAAAGTTCCTGCAGATGTGCCTTGTGAAAAAATAAAAGAGGAAAGCCCTAAGCCTAAAATCGAAAAATAATTTTTGAATTTATTCATTCTCAAAAGAATTACATTTTTTATTGAATTATTTTTAATTAAGATTTTGAAGAAATTAATCTAATTTCAAAACGTAGTAAATTTAGAGAATATTGCCAAGGAAGTTACGGGAACCCGTAATAAAAGATTCAAAATTTTGTTAATTATAGTTAAAAATCAACCAGAAAATCTTTTTTGATAGATTTGTATGCGGTAATTTCATCAAATTCTTCCAAAGATTTCGCAAGCAATTCTTTGTAGATTTTGTAGTTTTTATTCTTCGGAAACTTCAGTAGAATCTGATATTGATAAAGATTGTTGATTCGGGCAATGGGGGATTTTTCTGGTCCTAGAATGCATTCTTCGGGAATATATTTTCTCAAAACCGAACCCAGAAATTGCGAAGCTCTGTTCAATTTGTCTTCTTTTCTGTGTTTCAGCTCAATCATTATCAATTTCACAAATGGCGGATAGAGAAATTTCTTTCGTTCATCTAGGAAATAATCGTAAATTTCTTTAACATTCTGATTTTTAATCAATTTAAAAATCGAATGTGATGGATTGTAAGTTTGAATCAAGATTTTTCCTTCTCCAGAAACCCTTCCCGCTCTTCCTGCAACTTGCGTAATTAATTGATAAGCTCTTTCCTCAGCCCGAAAATCCTGGACATAAATCAAAGCGTCCGCTTTAGGAATCACGACCAATTCTATGTTTTCAAAATCTAAACCTTTAGAAATCATCTGCGTTCCGACCAAAATATCAGTTTCGCCATTTTCCAGTTTTTCGTAGAGTTTTTCGTACGCAAACTTCTTGCGCATCGCATCTACATCCATTCGGTCAACTTCGGCTTCGGAAAAAATCTTTTGAGTTTCCTCCTCGATTTGCTCCACGCCAACACCTTTTGTGTTCAGATTGGTACCGTGACAACTCGGGCAAGCCGTCGGTTTTCCGGCTCTGTGTCCGCAATAATGGCATTTCAGTTCATTCGCAGATTTGTGATAGGTCATCACGACGTCGCAATTGCTACAATAAGTTACGTGTCCGCAAGTTTCACACTCAATGACATTGGCGTATCCACGGCGGTTGTGGAGAATGATGCTTTGTTTTTTGTGCTTAAGTTGAAGATTGATTTCGTCAACCATTTTCTGGCTGAAATTTCCAATGATTTTCTTCTGACTCTGCGCTTCCTTAACATCGATGATTTCAAATTTGGGAACATCCACATTCCCAAACCTCTCATTCAAAGGCACATAGCGTAGTTTGTCCTTCATCGCCAAATCATAGCTTTCCAACGATGGTGTTGCTGAACCTAGAATCAGTTTTGAATTGTAAAATTCTGTCAACATCATCGCTGAATCTTTCGCATTGAAAAAGAAATTGGAATCTCTAGATTTATATGCAGAATCGTGTTCTTCATCAACGATTATCAATCCTAAATTTTCAAATGGCAGAAACAAAGAATTCCGAGTTCCAATCAGGATTTGAAGTTCATTTTTTTTGATTTTCCGCCAGACTTCTACCCTTTCAAAATCCGTTAATTTGTTGTGATAAAATCCGAGTTTTTTACCGTATTTTTTTTCGAGACGAATGGTGATTTGTTTTGTCAAAGCAATTTCTGGCAAAAGCAAAAGCACATTTTTTCCTGAATTGACACAATCTTCGATTTTTTCTAAATAGATATGCGTTTTTCCGGAAGATGTGATGCCGTGGAGCAAAACATTTTTGTCTTCTTCAAAGGCTTTATTAATTTCCGAAACCGCCAACTTTTGATTTTCAGTCAATTGCTCAATTTCCTCCAACTCGCCTTCATAAGAATCGATTCTGTCTTTTTCGAGATAATATTCTGAAACCCAACCTTTTTCTATCAAAGATTTGAGTTGCTGATTGACAAAATTGCCTTCATCAAAAACCAAGGATTTCCGAATCGGTGTTTTAGGTTCATCAATTTGTTTAGATAAAATATTGAGAAATAAATCTTTCTGTTTCTTGGCTTTATCCAATTTCAAAAGAATCTTCGCCAGATTTTCCGAAACCAAAGCTTCATCATTCACTTTCACGTAAGCGATTTCCTTGGCCTTATATTTCTCCGTGATTTTTTCATCGACCGAAATATATCGTTCATCAATCAAAGCATTGATGGTTTTGATAATTTCTTTTTTTGGAATGAAAGCTTCAATTTCCTGCAAATTTAACATTTGACGCACTTCCAAAGCTTGAAGAAGATAGGTTTCATTCGCATCCAGATTTTGCCAATCGATTGTCCTTTCTGATAATAATCGGACGTAAGTTTCACTTTCCAATTTCAGTGAAGACGGAAATGCAAAACGGTAGATTTCGCCGAGATTGCAGAGATAATAGGAACTCATCCAATTCCAGAATTCCAATTGTTGTTTTGGAACAATCGGTTGATTGTCCAGCAAATTGATGATTTCTTTCGGAACAAAACTATCCTCGAATTCATCAAATAATTCGGCGACAATTCCAGTGTAGATTTTCTTTCCGCCAAACGGAATCAGAACGCGCATTCCAACTTCAATGTTATCCAAAAAATCCTCTGGAACTTTGTAGGTGAAAGTTCCTTTGAGATTGAGCGGAAGAATGATTTGAGCGAAGTTCATTTTTTGTCAGAAGTCGGAAGTCTGAGGTCAGAAGATATTAAAAATATGGTATTAAGATAAATTGTTTTATTTCAGGATTAGAATTCTTACTTGTCGCCATAATGACCTTTTGCAGAAATGATTTCTACGGTTACAATATTTTCTTCGACACTATAGACCAAGCGGTTTTTGCTGTCGATTCGTCTTGACCAAATATTACCGTTTTTATGCTTTAGGCGTTCAGGTTTTCCCGTTCCAGAGTAAGGATTAATACGAAGTTCATCAATAAAAATATCAATTTTCTTCAAAGCCGATTTATTACCCGATTTTCTAAATGATAGGATGTCTTTTTCTGCTTCATCTGAAAGTTTTATTTGAAAAATCATAAACCCAATAATTCTTTCTGAGCTTCTACTGAAAGTATTTTAGATTTTGATTTCCCTGTCTTTAAGTTCTCTATTCTTCTTTCCAATTCCGCTACGTTCTCTGGAATATCAAAATATGGGTCGTTGCTGGGACTTAAGCTTTCCGATTTTCCTTCTTTAAAAACAAATTGCGCATCCAAAGCTTTCAAGACTTTTTTAAGTAATGATGCTTCTTTTCTGTTTCTTGGATGTATGATGATTGATGCTTCCATCGTATTTTATTTTATTAAACCTCTACGAATTTACAATTTTTAATTTTTGTTTAAAATATCATTTAGTAATCGTGACAATAATTAAATCGTATAACTCTGGAACGCTTCCTCCAAACTTCCAAATTTCCCCTTGAACTCAGAGATTGGTGAATCCTGGATGATGTTTCCTTGGTGAATCAAAATCACTCTGGAACAAAGCGCTTCTACTTCTTGCATAATATGCGTGGACAAAATCACGGTTTTTTCTTTCCCGATTTCTTTGATGACGTTTCGGATTTCGACGATTTGATTTGGGTCGAGGCCGTTGGTTGGTTCGTCTAGGATTAATAAATCCGGCTCGTGGAGAATGGCTTGAGCGAGTCCTACACGCTGTTTGTAGCCTTTGGAGAGTTGGGAAATTTGCTTGGATTTTTCTGGTGTGATTCCGACCAATTCTATCACTTCTTCTACTCTTTCTTTTTTGATGTTGTGAAGATTGGCTACGAATTGCAGATATTCTTTGACATACATCTCGTTGTAAAGCGGATTGTTCTCCGGCAGGAAACCGATGTTCTTTTTTGATTCGATTTCGTTTTCTTTGATGTTTTTGTCATTGAACAAAATTTCGCCTTCGTCGATTTTCAGGACGCCTGTGATGGATTTCATCAAGGTGGATTTTCCGGCGCCGTTTGGGCCGAGAAGTCCGATGATTTCGTTATTTGAAATGCTTATGTTGATATCGTTGAGCGCAATTTGCTCTCCGAATTTTTTTGTGAGTCCTGAAATTTTTAAAGACATTCTTTTTTGATTAAAAAATTAAAGAATTAAATGATTAAAAAATTAGCAACCGATTTGACTGACTAAAATTTCTCTAAATAATTTTGAGTACAAAGTTAAGAAATTGAAATAGTCTGCGAGATTATTTTAAACGCAAAGATTTTTTTGACATTATTGAAAATATTTTTAAGGCTCGCAAAGACGTAAAACTCATCAAAGAAAAAAGTTTAAAATTATTTTTGTCATTCCGTAGGAATCTCAACAGTTCAGATTCCTTCGGAATGACAATATTATGGATAAAAAAATTCGTTAGTTTCAAAGATTGAGAAAATGCTGATTTATAGACAAATGTTCGAACCTTGCGAAGCGCGCCCCGACTTGATTTCTATGGACAAACCAAATTATTTTGGTAGTTTTTCTCGTAATTTCTGCCGGAGTTCACCACTGCAAAAATACGGTGAATGATTTTGTTGCGTATATTGTTCAAAACCAACATCTTATTCTTTCCTTCAGACACTTTTCTCAAGTAATAGCTCCGCAAGTCATTCTCAGACCGTATCACACTCATCGAGGCAAGATGTAGAACACTTTTCAGAGATCTATCGCTGAACATCGATACTCGTGGCCTAAACCGTATCGAACTGCCTGACTGATGGTCAAA
>NZ_JPLZ01000008.1 GCF_000735135.1 Chryseobacterium sp. FH1 | reverse complement strand
ACAAAATTGTGCTTTTTTGAGAGCCTGTTTAAATTTCATCAAAATTATTTCCCCGACCCTAAAGGGAGTAATTTTGATGAAATTTCCAAGACGTTTTTCCACCCTTTAGGGTTGGGGAAAAGAAAAATGCTTTGGAAATTTTATTTTTTAATCATTTTTAAACAGGCTCTGAATCTGCAAAATCCGCCCAATCTGCGAGAAATAATTATTTCTTCGCTGAGCGTCAGCGTCTTTGCGAACCTTAAAATATTTTCAATATTGTCCAAAAAAACTTTGCAGACTTTGCGTTCAAAATCTACATTTTATAAAAATAAAAAACCCGAAATTTGCACCCACCAACTTTAAACACAAAACCTTGAACCCAAATTCTACCTACGAATATCTCCAAACTTTTTTAACGCCAGAACGCTTCGCTAAGATCGAACATTTCGCTCAGGAAAGTTCAGATTTCGTTTTGCCGGTGATGGAAGATATTTACCAATTCCGAAACGCTGCTGCAATTGTCAGAAGCGTGGAAGCTTGTGGATTTCACAAAGTCGTAGCAATGGAAAAAGAAAACTTCTTCGAACCCAATTTGAAAGTCACCAAAGGTGCAGACACATGGGTAGAGGTGGAGAAAATGCCGAGAACGATAGAGTCTTTACAACAAATCAAGAAACGAGGTTACAAAATCGTCGCCGTTTCTGCCGAGAACAACGCAAAAATGCTCCCGGATTACAAAGTTGATGAACCGTTGGCTTTGGTATTCGGAACAGAGTGGGAGGGAACAACGGACGAACTTCTGGATTTTGCTGATGAAACCTTAGCCATCCCAATGTTCGGATTCACGAGAAGCTTCAATGTTTCTGTCGCCGCCGCCATTTGTATGTACGAACTCAAACAAAAACTCCTCAAATCCAACATCGATTACAAATTGTCCGAAGAAAAACTACTTCAAATGAAAATCCGCTGGGCAAAGAATTCGATTCCGAGTGGCGATATGATTTTGGAGAAATATCTGAGGGAGAATAATCTTTAAATCATCCTACAAACCATTTCCCCAATTTTCGGTGCCAGCGCAACACCCATTCCGGAAAGTCTGACGGCGCAAAATTGTCTTTCAGAAAGTTGTTTTACAATCGGCGTTTTCTCGCTTCCCATTGCCATAATTCCCGACCAGCGCATTGCGATTTTGAAATCTAGATTTGGTAAAATCACATCTTTTAAAAATTGTTCCAAATGATTTTGCAGAAATTCCGTTGTTTCAAAATTCGTGGTTTTTTCGGTTTCGAAATCTTGATTTCTTGCGCCTCCCAAAAGAACTCTGTTTCCGAGATTTCTGAAATAATAAAAGCCTTCATCGTAATGGAAAGTGCCTTTTAGTTTCAGATTTTCAATCGGTTCTGTTAAGATGATTTGTCCTCTTGCAGGAATTATTTCTTCTGATTTGAGGAATTTTGAACTAAAAGCATTTGTGCAAAAAATAACTTTTTCGGATTTTAAAATTTGCTTTTCATTGATTTTGATTTCAACTTCATTTTCGGATTCTGAAACAGATTCCACTTCTGTTCCGCAGAGAAATTCCACCTTCAGTTCGTGGCATTTTTCTACAAGTTTCATTAATAATTTCCCTGAATGCAAACTTCCTTCAAAAAGATTCTCAACCAAATATTCAGATTTTCCCAGTCCAAATTCTTCAATTTTTTCATTGACGATTCTGAAAGTGTTTTCAGTTTTTGTAATCGGAAAGAGATGTTGACTCACTTCATCTAACTTTTCCAAAGCAGACTCATCATTCAAAATTTCATAACCGCCACACAATTCAAAATCAATCTCATCTTTAGCAAAATAGTTTTGAATCTTCTGCAAACCTTCGAATCGCATTTTCACCAACTCCAAGGTTTTCTCCCAACCCATTTTCTCGGAATCAGAAATAATTTCTGTCAAACTTCCGAAGCACGCAAAGCCCGCATTTCTTGTAGAAGCGCCAGTCGGAATCGGATTTCTTTCAATAATTAAAATTGATTTTTCAGGAAATTTTTCTTTGATAGAAATCGCAGTCCAAAGTCCTGTAAATCCTGAACCGATAATGACAATATTACGCTTTCTATAAAACGTTTCGAGTTCCCAAATGCTTGGATTCATAGTTTTTTAGTTTTAGTAAGTGAGGAAAAAAATAAACGCAAAGATTTAATTTAAAATTGTAAAAATTTAAGCTTGCAAAGACAGATAAATCTGCATTGATGAAGCTTTTGATTGAACGATTTCTGTGATTTTTTCATTTATTTAATAATTCTGCCTTCATCAAATCAATTTATTGTTATTCTTTGCAGGCTTTAATTACAGAAGATTTGATAAATCTTTGCGTTTAAATTTTGCATAGCCAAAAGTTCTGAAAAATGTCAAACACGATAGTTTTAGGTTGGAAAATTACCCTATTTAAATCTTAAAATCATCTCTCATTTCATCGCTTTTCGCAAAACAAACTGGCGAAGCATTTTCCTGTTCATCAAATTTCGAATGCATTTCCAGATTGAAATCGGCTGACTTATTTCTTGCGATGGAAAGCGTTTGCCAATCCTCATTTTTCATCATTTTGGCAATGTAAACAATTTGACCAATGTGATAAGGATAATGCGCCAACTGACGAAAAACCGCATCAACAACGGAATGCGCTTCGCCACGGATGTAGATTGTGGCATTAAGATTTTCATCTGTGATTTGATTTAAAGCTTCGAACAGACAAAGCCAACCTTTTTCCCAATATTCCAAAACTTCTTCTTTGGTTTTGAAGGTATTTTCAAATTCCGAATCTCGGTTTCGCCAAGGTTTTTCACCGTCTTCGGTTAGGAAATTGGTCCAGCGTGACAGCATATTTCCAGCGATATGTTTTATGATAATCGCAATAGAATTGCTTTCCTCATTGTATTGCCAAAAGATTTGTTCGCCGGAAAGTTGAGCAAGAGATTTGTCTCCCAATTCTTTGTAATATTGAAAACGTTTGATGAATAAGTCTTTCATTTTGGAAATGTTTTAACTTATTAAATATAAAAAAATCCTTTCAAATTTTGAAAGGAAATATATTTTTAAAGGTTAACGTAGAAAACTAGAACATCTTATCATAATTCCAGGAAGCTACAAAAATCCCCGCCGTTTCCGTTCTCAATCTCTGATTGCCAAGCGAAACAGCTTTGACGCCTTTCTCCGCCAATAGCTGAATTTCCTTATCAGAAAAATCGCCTTCCGGACCGATTAGAAATGTGTAAGCTTCAATTTTGTCAAGCTGAGATTCTTGAAGCGCGTTCAAACTAATTCTTTCCAAATTCTCATTACAATGTGCGACAAAAGTATTTTCCGGATTTAAATTTTTTATAAACTCAGAAAACTTTTGAAGATCATTGATTTTTGGAAAGTGAGAACGCAAACTTTGTTTCGAAGCGCCAATAGCTTGTTTTCGCAATTTTTCGATGCTGATATTTTTGCGTTCGGTTTGCTCGGTTAGTATAAAACTAACTTCTGAAATTCCCATTTCGACTGCTTTTTCCAAGAAGAATTCGATTCTGTCGATGTTCTTAGTTGGTGCGATTGCGATATGAAGTTTTGGAGAGAAATCAGGTAGATTTTCTTTGATCTCAGAAACGTTGAGAGAAACTTTTTTTCCTTCGAAAACTAATGTGCCTTTGGCAAGATTTCCTTTTCCATCGGTCAGGAAAATTTCTTCACCTTCACGCATTCTGAGAACTTTTGTAATGTGCTGTTGCTCATCAGAATCAATTATTATTTCGGGGAAAATTTGTCCAAAGAAAAGTTTCATTTTATATTAATTTTAAATTCTAACCAAATAGGCACAAAAGATTTTTTAATTAATGAAGATCAAATAGCTATTTATCCTGCTTATCAATCTTGAAAATATTTTCTATGTGTCTATGTGGTTCAAGTATTATTTCTTTGCAGGTTTCACTGCAGAAAATATTTTCTTACCAACTGTCGCCAATAAAACCGCAACCAATCCAAACACAATTCCCAATCCAAATTGTGGCACTTGCTCCGGAACGTTTGCTGGAATATTCTCTGAAACCCAATGATGAACGGCATCGATGTAATGGTGGAAAATCCCGCCAGAAACCAAAAGCAATGCAACTGTTCCAACAACGCCAAGAACCTTGATGACAATTGGCAAAGCTTTGATCAGAACTTGTCCAAGTCCATTAAAGAAACCTTTGTTGTGGGATTTTTTTTGTAGAAAATATCCAGCATCATCCATTCTGACAATCAATGCTACGAGTCCATAAACACCGACTGTTGCGATGATGGCCACAAAAGAAACACTGATGATCTGGGTGATCAAAGGGTGTTGTTTTTCTAACGCTGTTCCTAAAGCAATAATGACAATCTCCAAAGAAAGGATAAAATCTGTCTTGATCGCCGAACTGATTTTCGACTTTTCCGAGTTTTCGTCTTCTTCTGGCAAAGTGCTTTCCTGAACAACTTCGTGGCCTTTTTTATCGCGGTGGAAAAGGAATTCTACGATTTTCTCCATTCCTTCGTAAGCCAAATAAATTCCACCAAGAATCAAAATATAGTTGATAGCCGGTTCGTACAACCATTTCAGCAGGAAAACTATTGGGAGAATGATGAGTTTGTTGATAAATGAACCTTTGGTAATCGCCCACAGAACAGGAATTTCGCGGGACGAAAGGAAACCGGTTGCTTTTTCGGCATTCACTGCCAAATCGTCGCCTAGGATTCCAGCTGTTTTTTTTGTAGCGAGTTTACTGGTCACCGCGATGTCGTCCATCAATGCGCCAATATCATCTAAGATTGCAAAGAATCCTGAAGCCATAACTTTTTTATTTTTTGCAAAAATAAGTTTTAAAGTTTAGATTTCAATGCTTTAAATTGATGTGCGAAATATTTTTTACTTGATGTTTTGAAACGCGATTTCGTTTTCGCTAAAGAAAGCAACGCCAGTTTTGATTGTCGTGTAAATATCGGTGTCACATTCCCTGAGCGAACATTGGTAAATTTCCTCGACCCAATTGTTGTTGAGGAAAATCAGATTGAGATATTCCTGTTTTCTCAGGTTGTTTTTGATGGAAAGATAGTCCCCTTCTTTTGGCTCATAAGCAACACTAAAGACATTCTCAGCATTGATCTTTTCCAGAATTTCTTCTTTGACATCTTGAAGATAACCTTTCTCAGAACTTATCAAATCAAAATCTTCCGACTCTTCTGTAGTTTCAGTTTTACCAGTTATCGTTTCTAAAATCCAATAAAACTTTGAACTTTTTTTAGATTGTTTTCCTAGTTGTTTTTCTTCTAGTAGTATTTTCATAGGTTTTATTTAGCTGAATTTTTTTTATTAAAGAGCCTGTTTAAATTTCATCAAAATTCTTTTCCCCGACCCTAAAGGGAGTAATTTTGATGAAATTTTCAAGGTGTTTTTCCACCCTTTAGGGTTGGGGAAAAGAAAAATGCTTTGAAAATTCTATTTTTTAATCATTTTTAAACAGGCTCTAAGATTTTTCTACTTTGTGGGTCAGCTAGATTCTTACTTCACTGAATTCATTAGAAAGCTTTAATTTCTGTACTCCGTTTATTGATTATGATTAATTTTAAATATTACAGTTTTTGAAAGTCCAACTGTATCAATTTCATATCACATTTATCCAAATTAGATTCTTGCGAAAAATATTTATAAAATTGAAAAAACATCATTATAAAAATAAATCTTTTCATTTGATTAAAATATTGTTGATTTAAAACTTCAGACTTCCAACTTCTAGCCTCCAGCTTTTCTACAAATCATACTTCGCAGTCGCAGTAGTCCGAATATCCGTAAACTCGCCACGTTCATATTTCAATTTGGCAACCATCGCAATCATCGCCGCGTTGTCTGTCGTGTATTCGAATTTTGGGATGAAGATGTTCCAGCCGAGTTTTTCCTGATTATTTTCCATCGCTTTTCTCAAAGCTGAGTTGGCAGAAACACCGCCGGCAATCGCAACATCTTTGATATTAAGGTCAACTGAAGCTTTTTCCAATTTGTTCATCAAGATTTCAATGATCGATTTTTGAACAGAAGCACAAAGATCATTCAGATTTTCCTTGATGAAATCCGGATTTTTCCTCACTTCTTTCTGAATAAAATAAAGCACCGAGGTTTTAATCCCACTAAATGAATAATCATAGTTCTCCATTCTCGGTTTGTTGAACTGGAAAGCGTCGGGATTTCCCTCTTTCGCCAACTTGTCGATGATTGGCCCAGCCGGATAATCGAGGTCAAAGATCTTTCCGATTTTGTCAAAAGCTTCGCCCGCGGCGTCGTCTATGGTTTTCCCGATGATCTCCATTTCGAAATGATCCTTCACCAAGACAATCATTGTGTGACCGCCAGAAACCGTCAAACAAAGAAATGGAAAAGTAGGCGAAGTTGGATTTGCATCGTCGATAAAATGAGCCAGAATGTGCGCCTGAAGGTGGTTGACTTCTATCAGCGGAACGTCCAGACTCATCGCCAAAGATTTTGCGAAAGAGGTTCCCACAAGCAACGATCCCAAAAGTCCGGGGCCACGCGTGAAACCAATCGCACAAATATCATTTTGTTGTATATTTGCTTTGGAAAAAGCTTTTTCCACGACAGGAATGATGTTTTGCTGATGTGCTCTGGATGCCAACTCTGGGACAACACCACCATATTCATTATGTATTTCCTGATTGGCAGCAACATTGGAAAGGATTTTGTTGCCGCTGATGATGGCTGCGGAAGTGTCGTCACAAGAAGACTCGATACCTAAAATAATTGATCCACTCATAATAGATGGCAAATTTAGAAAATAAAAACACAACAAACGAAGATCCTCATATTGACCAACCTGTCAAAAAGAAAAAGACTTCACTTTTCTGGAGGATTCTCAACTATATCTTTTTCGGGATATTGGGCTTGATTGTTTTGCTTTTCGTGGCCATCAATCTGCCGGTTACCAAACGTTACATCGCGAACGAGGCCATCAAACTTCTTAACAACGACTTCAAAATGAGAATGTCTGTGGAAGATGTAGAAGTTAATTTTTTCGGCGATGTTAAGATCAAAGGTCTTCATATCAAAGATTATAAAAATTATGAATTTGTAAAAGCCAGAGAATTGCGTGTAGATTCGGATTGGTTTGCGCTAGCTTTCAACACGAGAGATATTAAATTCAATCAAGCAACAATCGTGGATCCCGTGATTCGAGTGATTACCTACAAAGGCGACAGTATCAGTAATTTTATCAGATATGTGGATAATTTCCAGTCGGATACGCCGGTAGATCCGAAGAAGCCGAAGTTCAAGATGAATATGAAGATCGATCTCATCAACGGCGTGGCGAGTATCGTTAATGAAAATAGTCCGGGAGAAGCGGGAAGATGGCTGGATGCAAGAAAAGTTAATCTTAACGTGACTTCTCTAAAAGTAGAGGGAGCAGACGTTTTTGCGGATATTCGGAATTTTAGTTTGATTACAAAACGATACGGCAAACAACACATTGTCGATACATTTTCCACCAATTTTGAACTGACGAAAAAACATTTGAAGTTTGGGAATATGACCATCAATACAGACCATTCACTTTTGCAAGGTGAAGCGGTTCTGAATCTCGATCCTAAAACCAAATTTGCAGACTTTGGACACAAGGTGAGTTGGGATTTGAA
The DNA here is from genome assembly GCF_000735135.1 of Chryseobacterium sp. FH1. Classification (GTDB taxonomy): domain Bacteria; phylum Bacteroidota; class Bacteroidia; order Flavobacteriales; family Weeksellaceae; genus Epilithonimonas. The sequence continues at coordinate 92,054 of NZ_JPLZ01000008.1, read as the reverse complement.
GATGATTCCGGGAAGTCAGATCAGTGGTTATGATTTGAGTTATTTTGTGACAGATTGGGACAATTACACGCCGATCAATGTATCCGGAACGATGACTGGCCCGCTGAATGATTTCACTTTGAGCAATTTCCTGATCCGTTCTCAGGATGTAAATCTGAATACCAAAAATCTTAGAATCAACGGTGTCATCGATAAGAAATTCTTCATCGAAAGTAAAAATGTCTCAGCCGACTTCACGTACAAAGCTTTGAAAGCCTCACTCCCGAATTTCATTTCAACAAAATTGGGAAATATTGCTGACGATTTTGGAAGGATGAAATACAATGGTTCCGTGCGGGTCAATCCGAAACAGATTTTCGCCAGCGGACAAGTGATCACAGGCATTGGACAAGCGAAAATGAAGGATTTCAATCTTGTGGATTACAGCACAAAACGTCCGAAATATAGAGGTTACGTAGATGTAAAAGATTTGAACGTCACGGCATTGACCAAGAACAAACAAGTTGGATTGATCTCTGGGAAATTCGATGTTCAGGGGGAAGGTTTTGATGTGAATACGATGTACATCAAGACAAAATCTGATGTCGCCCACATCGAACTGATGGGCAAAAATCTGAATAATATTGCCATTGACGGTGTTCTGAATAAAAGACGATTCACCGGAAACCTGAATGCCAATGATCCCAATGCGAAAGGGACTTTCAAAGGTATTGTGGATTTTTCGACTAAAAGATTGTTTGCAGATTTTGTGGCGGATATCAAATATGTTAATTTAAAATATTTCGGCGTTAATTTGGCTGACACCAATTCGATAAGCGGTCTGGTGAACGGAAAAATCTCGATGACCAATCTCAATGATCTAAATCTGGATGCAGACATCAAAGGTTTGACGCTCAATTCTACCGATCAAAAACTTGAAATTCCCGATTCCAAAGTGAAAGCTTTTTTCGAAGATGGAAACCGAATTGTTTCCGTAGATGCGCCTGGAGCGGTGACGGGAAGAGTTTCGGGGAAATTCAATCTGGAGGATATTGGGAATATGGTGACGAATAGCATCAATAAAATATTGGTAGGCAACCCACCGAAGAAAACTTACAACGGACAAAGTTTCGATTTCGATTTTGATGTGAAGCAAGGTCTGGTGTCTTTCTTTATGAAGGATTTGGAATTGAAAAATGGTGCAAAAGTCTCCGGAAACTACATAGGAAATACAAACGATTTAGTTCTGAATGCCGATGCGTCTTACATCAAATATGTCTTGACCAGCAAGAAAGAACTTAGCGAAGCCGAAAAATTCCTTGCCGAAACCGACGCGACTTATCAACCCGATTTGAATAAAGCGAGTGACAGCGCAATGGTCGATAGTCTAAGTTTGCGAGTGAACACAGCAGATTTGAATCAGCAATTGCTGGCAACGGTGAAAAGAGCGCAGTACGGCAACAATGTTTTGCAAGACGTAAAACTCACGGCGAATAGTGAAAATTCTCAAGTGCTTCGCATCGGAACGGTTTTCAAGCTTGGAAGTTTGGAGGACGAAACGGCGAAACAGTTGAAGGAATATGCTGTCAACATTAATCAAACCACAAATCCTGCCGGCGATTACATTATGAGATTTGAACCTACAACGGTGAAGTTCAATGATGTGGCCTGGAGCATTGATACGAGTCCGGAACTCAATCATTCCATTACTTTTCGTAAAAAGGAGAAGGATTTTGTCATAGAGAATCTTCGAATTTTTTCTGATGAAAGTGAGCTTCTCATCAAAAATGCGGATTTCGTTTCCGGAAAAGATTTTACTGCAGATGCCGAAGTCAAAAATCTCGATATTTCGAAACTCTTGGCTTTTGCAAAAGATAAAAATGCCTTAGAGATCAAAGGTGTTGCGAATGGAACCATTCAAATCAGGAAAAATGGAACCAATTTGGAACCTTTGGTGGATCTCAGCGTGAACGATATTTTTATGAATGGCAAAGCGATGGGAAATCTGGTGACGAACATTACTAAAAGCGAAAAACCCAATGTTTTTGATGTGAGCATCAAAGCGTTGTCGTCTGATCTTTTGGGTCATAATAGTTTGGATGTTACAGGAACGATTGACAATAATCCCGATTCGCCAGTTTTGGATGTAAACGCGAAGATGAACGAGTTTGATCTTGGTTTCGCGCAACAATTTGTAAAAGAAATATTTGGGAACTTCCGGGGAAAGGCCACTGGCGATTTGAAGATTTCTGGTCCGCTGAACGACATAGATTACAGTGGTGATCTCGCGTTGAAAGGTTTCGGTTTGAAATTGATGTTCACAGGTGTGGATTATTCTTTCGATGATACCGTCATCAATCTTTCCCGAGGTTTGGCTTTGCTCAATAACATCGGAATCAAAGACGGACGTTCAAATTCCAAAGGAAGTATTTCCGGATCTATCCAGTTTGAGACTTTGTCTTCTCTTGGGATCAACTTAATTATGCGTGCTGATAATCTTTTGGTCATTAATAATACTCAGGATGACAATGATTTGTTTTGGGGACGTGTTTATGGTCAAGGCGACGTCTATGTCAGTGGACCAGTTTCAGGCTTGGAGATTTCAACACCAAATGACGGTTTGAAAGTCCTTAATAATAGTACATTTACGTTCAACAGTGCTTCAAAGGCGAATGTGGACGAATTCAAAATTCTAAGGTTTTTAAAACGTGATGACGAGGGCGGAATCTCTGTTGAGAAAAAGAAAAAATCTGGCGCCAATATGTTGATGGATTTTGATATTTCCGTTGATAAAGGCACTTTGGTGAATGTTTTGGTCGGTGACGATGTGGGAAGCATTACTGTGAAAGGTGACGCCGATCATTTGAAATTCCGAATGGAGAGAAGTGGCAATATCATTATGAACGGAACTTACACGGTGGACAACGGAACTTTTGTTTCCAAGGCTATCTTGGACAGAACGTTCCAAATTGCACGAAACAGTAGTATCCAATGGAGTGGAAGTCCGATGTCTCCGGATCTTGACATCACTGCAAATTATACAAGAACCGTTACCAACGCCGGCGATTATTTGGCAATGTCTCTCGCGCAACCAATCAACGTTGTGTTGACGACGAAAATTACCAATACGCTGACAAAACCTGAGATTGAATTTGGAGTTTCCGCTCCAGACAGTTCCTCTGAAGTGAGAGAAACGTTGGCAACCAAAATGAATAATCAGGATGAACGAACGATTCAGTTTGGGTCTGTTTTGGTGCTCAACAACTTCAATGTTGTGAATAGTGGCGGACTGGATTTTAATCTTCAAAATACAGCGATCAATACAGGTTACAATATGTTGTTCAAGCAGTTGGGATCTGTTCTTAATACAATTAGTAGCGCATTCCAGGTGAATCTGGATTACATCAGTGGCGATCCGAATTCCAATACCGGCGACAGAGCAAACACGAGCGTTAGTTTTGCATTGTCTCCAAGATTCAAATTGAAAACGGGACTTGGAGTTCCGATTACGAGGTTGGATAATACAAGCAACAACTTGCTGTCAGCCGAAGGAACCATCGAGTATGACTGGAGCAGAAACAACAATGGAAGTAGATTGTTCCGAGCCTATTCCAAACCTTCCAACCTTGGATTGGGAACGGCAAATGCGCTCAATCAGAGTTACGGCGTTGGTGTTGTGTACAGTAAAAGTTTCAATTCCCTCAAATATATCTTCAAAAGACGCGAAAGGATAAAAAGAGACTCAGCAGTGGTAGAGCAAAATAAAGAAGATTCCTTAAAAAATGAGGCAATAAAATGATAATTATCATCGATTATGATGGTTTTGTTAAAAGCTGTTAATGTTTTAAGTTTTGTTTTTAGTTAATTTAATTTTTTCTAAATTTGCAAAAAAGTTAGATATATTTTAAATAAATAATAAAATCAAAATGAACTATCAATTAGACGATATCGATAAAAAAATTCTTGATTTCTTAGTAGAAAACACTAGAATGCCTTTTACGGAAATTGCAAAGCAAATGGATGTTTCTGCAGGAACTATCCACGTAAGAGTTAAAAAAATGGAAGACGCAGGTATTATTTTGGGATCTTCTCTTAACATAGATTACAGCAAGTTGGATTACAACTTCACAGCGTTCATCGGAATCTTGCTTACAAAATCAAACCACACTCAGGAAGTATTAAAGCAATTGGCTTTGATTCCAAACGTGGTAGAGGCAAGTGTGACTTCTGGAAAATATAACATTTTCTGCAAAATGAAAGCGAAAAATACAGAAGATGCGAAGAAGATCATTTATCAAATAGATGATATTCAGGACGTAATGAGAACAGAAAGTATGATCTCTATGGAGGAGTACATCAGTGATAAGAACCGTTTGATAAACGCGGTTAGTATATAGTTAGTTAGTAGAATTTCTATAGAAAGGGCTTACTTTTGTAAGCTCTTTTTTTATATTTTTATAGGATGGAATCAATAGACAGAAGTTTCAAAAACAACAAGGATTATTACCTCATTTTCGGATTGGTGTTGCTCGTTTTTTTGCTTAGTATTAATACTGACGTTGCAGAATATTCGCTTCATAAGCAGATCAATATTCCACAAGGTTTTTTCTATTACACGTTTGGTGTTGATGTTTTGGTTGTGCTCAGTTGGCTTTTGATTATCTTTTTCAGAAAAATTGGTGTCATCCTTTTTCCGCTGTTTGTAGCGGTCCATTTCTTCCTGCACAATTATTTCCTCAGCACATTCTTGTATTCCGATGTTACAGTCTTGTTTTTGTTTATTGGCTTAGGTTTGTTGGCTGTCATTCCGAGGTGGAATGTTTTGAAGTAAATGTGCACTTTTAAACAAACTTTAATAAATCTCAATCTAAAAAACTTTATCTCGTTGAGCTTATTTCTGTAGTTTAGCGATCTCAATAGCTAATTGTTCGATTTCTTCTTTGGAATTTTCTTTGTAAATTAAAGAAATGTAGTGATTGCCATTAAGTTTATCTTCTATGATAATATTTTTTTAAGAATAAATCCGGATTACTCACTTTCTGAAATAAGGAATTGAAAAGATTAAATCTATATTCCTGATAGCTTTCAATTTTTCTGGAACCTCGGTAGAAAATTTCAGAAATGTCACAGTAGTAATATAAAATCACATTTTTATCAATTATATAATCTGAAATAACTTTAATGATATAATTGAAAGTTTTTATTGAATTTGTTAAAGAAATCTGATTTATCGAGACAAGACTAATATCTATAATTGACGTCTTTATAGGAACATTGGATTGATTGAATAATGTAAAAGATAAAATGTATTTATTGCCTTCTGAGGTTTCAAAAGGAATGTCGCATTCCAAATCTAACCTTTAGATTTTTTTAAAAGTTTTATTAGAAACGTTGTTTTTGACCTTGCTTTTCTTTGCTTCTTTTTCAGCACGTAAAGACATAAAAACGTTAACTACATTTTTATTAGGCTTTTCGATATGTAAAACAGATGTCTTCATTAATTAGCAACAAAGTTACAATAATTATTTAATTTTTAAAATTCGATTTTATTATGAATCAAGATGTTAGTTTAATAATCTAAGTCATTAATAAAAATAGAGCAGTCATTTATTCCTCAAAACGGCAACCTTTCCAAAGCCATTTGCAATGCAAGCGCACCTGAAGCGGACGAAGTGATGAGGAGCCATTCGCGTTGATTCATCTTAGTGAGTTTTGATAAAATGGTGAAGATGGTCAAGATGATCAAAACCATTGCAATCTGTCCCAATTCAAGCCCGATATTGAAGCCTAAAAGCGGAACTGTAATGCTTTGTTCTTTTGCCAGCATCATTCTCGCCGTATTCGCAAATCCCATCCCGTGGATCAATCCGAAAAATAATGCAAAATAATATTGATAAGGTCTTTTGCCACGCAACAGAATATTATCCAAAGCCGTAATGACAATCGTGCAAGGAATCAGGAATTCAACCCAACTGCTTTTCACGCGGATGATATCAAAACTCGACAGCGCCAAAGTGATGCAATGTCCAATTGTAAAAGCGGTAACTAGAATCAGTAATTTCTTAAAATCTTTGAAACTGTAAGATGCAATCAAAGCCAAAATAAAAAGCTGATGATCCAAGGCGTCCAAAGACATAATATGATCCCAACCCAGTTGCAAATAAAATAGAAAATCCTTCATCGTTTTTAATTTCTGAAAACCGTACGAAAATAATGATTAATTTTGATTTTCAATTACGTTTCGATGATGAAAAAATCCCTGATAGTCTTTATTCTTTGCTCTTTTCTCCTTTGTATTGTTTCTTTCTATCCACATCCCTATCACGTAGGTTCGATGGAATTTAATTATAATACAAAATCCAAAACATTCGAGATCGTGGGCAAGTTTTTTATGGATGATCTGGAAAATGCCCTCAATAAAAAATATGGGAAGTCTGTCCATTTTCTTGATTCGAAATCAAAGTCAGAAATCAATAAGCAATTAAAAAATTATTCCGCAGAGTATATCAAGTTAAAATCTGATAATCAATTTGTTAAAATCAATTTTGTTGGCTATGAAGAAGACCACGAAAGCGTGAATGTCTACTTGGAATCTGAACCGATTTCTGCTCCCAAGAAAGTAGAAACCGCAGTTAGTTTTCTCTATAATCTTTTTGATGACCAAATGAATATCATACACATTATCGTAAACGGCGAGAGGAAAAGCGAAAAGTTGACGTATCCGAATCGTTATCTTCATCAGCAATTTTAATCAAATGAAAAATGTTAGAATAAAAAAGAAAAGATAATACTGTAAACAAAATTCTCATCGATCGGCAAGACTAATCCCGGAAAATAAAAAACCCCAGATCTTTTTCAAATCGGGAGCTTTATTTTATCAGCATTTGATATGGAAATATTTCCAAGTAAATTGAAAAAAAAGTTGCTGATAATCTCGAATTAATGAACATCATCGTCATTGGACTGATGTTCCGTCTGTGTTTTCAGAATCTAAGCGCGGTGCTTTAAGGCAATAAATTTTTTTTTGGTTTTTAGTCGATTTTTAAATCTGCAACAAAGATTGCTATTTAACATAATATTACCAAAAAAACACCTACAACATATCTACTACATGATTGCAAGTTGTTGATAATTAAAATGATAAATTCGAGATTGATAACATTTATTAGAAATTCATCATCCAATTGTTGAGATCAACATCAGACGAAATGTTCAACTGTTTTCTAAGCCTGCTCTTTTTCATCTCCACACTTCTCACAGAAATGTGACTACAACTGGCGATTTCCTTGGTAGAAAAGTTGAGTTTAAGTAATGCGCAGAATGCCAATTGTCCACTGGTCATATCAGGATACTTGTCCGTCAGTTTTTTATGGAAATCGGGATATATTTCTGTGAATCTGCTTAGGAAAGAGGAGTCATTAGATTTTGCAAGCTCCAATAATTCTGTGAAAGAAGCATTTATTTTTTGCTCAAATTCAGTGACTAGACAGTCTGTCTGAATATCGTTTATGGCCTCTCTCTCTTTCTTTTCTCTTTTATAACGCTTGAAAAATCTGATTGTGAAATACATTTTTACTGCAAAAAATATCAGAAATCCGGCTATTATGTAGTAAAGATTTTTGTTCCAACCTGTTTTCTCAAGTTCTAAAATGTTTTTGGCAACTTTATCAGTTTCTATTTTTTCCTTCTTTCTGGTAATATCGCTTAACTCCTTCGCTTTTTTAGAATAAAATGTATACAACTTATCTTCACCAAATTTCTCATAAATGGTAGCTAGGTCTTCGTAGATATATTGTAACCTATACATATCTTGCGCTTTTTCGAAGATTGGGAGGGCTTGCTTGTAATAATGGACAGAACTGTCCAATTTGTTCATTTCCAAATAGGTATTTCCAATGCCGTACAATCCAAAAGCTTGATTGATAGAATCGTTAACTTTTTTTGCAAGTGAATACGCCATTCGATTGGATGCTAAGGCGTCATTGTATTTTTCAAGATCAATATAGGTGTAGCCTAAACTAGAATATTGGATGGCCAACCAACCATTTCTCTTTTTCTCATTTTTAATCTTTTTGTAATATTCAATACTTTTCAGATCATTATGAATGATTTTGCTTGAGTCTAAATATTGCAAATTCATGATTTCAGATCTGCCGGAATAGATCTGTCCCATGGAACTGTTAAACTCGTCGTGGTCTTTTACATTTTCACAAAGTTTTTCTGCATTTTTATTGGTTTCGTAAGCTTTGTCAAAAAAACCTAAATATGAAAATGCCAAGGCTTTTGCAATCAATGCTTGTACAGAGTGATAGTAATCATTTTCTTTGGTCGCAATTGCAAGTAGGAGGTCTGCGGTTTCTAAAGCTTTTTGCTGCTCGCCCAGACCAAGGTAAGAATTAATCCTGGCTTTTAAAGATTGTGCTTTTCCCAGATAATAGCCGTTGTTATCAGAATCTTTATAGGTTTTCTGACTTATCTCAATAGCTTTGTTGCGATCGGCTAGTTGGAAACTGCTGGAAATCAGGCTGTCTATTCTTTTAACAGAAAATTCTTGCGCATTAATGAAAAGTGTGCACGAAAATATGAATATAACTAGAGTAAGTTTTCTTTTTGGATCCACGATTTTGTTGTGACCACAAAAGTATTAAAAATCTAATGATAAAGGGTTATTAATATCTATTTTGTTGTAATATTTTGTATTCGTAACTTAATAGAATTCTCTAGGGTTGAACTCTCTTTCACATTCCGATAACAGATCTGGGTAGAACTTATCAAAACATTTTTGGAGTTCCTCTTTATTTCTAAGAAATGCATCAAAGACTGGAATGTCCTTTTCCAGATAAGTCGCTTTGTGGAGGACATTTTGCATACTGAATTTGATGCCTTGGTCTTGTCTGTAATTGGAAAGCCAATCATCTTGTTCCATTCTCACAAGCATTCTTCTGTAATTTTCTGGAAGCCACTCTTCATTTTCCCAAAGGATTTTATAAACTTTCCCTGAATGTACTTTTAATTCAGCTTCCGAATAAAGATGTGCTACAAAATAATCGAAAGCTACATCTACAAATGCACCAGAATAAAGTCTAACCCAAGGACTGAAAATTTTTTTAGCCTCCGAAACAGCCGGATGAGAATCGGTAAAAGTATCAATCGCCCGATGAAGTTTGATGCCTTCCTGAATCTCCAAAGGAAAATTTTCCCGCTCCTTGTTTTTTATGAAATCCGCAATCATATTGCCAACGAGTTGTCCGTTGGTAAATGAGAGGATGGAGTGGGCGAGGTAGTTCATTTAATCTAAATCTAAAACTATTTTCAGGCTGGCTTTCACTTCTTCAATTTTTTCTGAAGAGATATTTCCAATTTTTTTTATGAATCTTTTGTTGTCAACTGCTCTCAATTGGTCAATCATGATTTCGCAATCTTCAAACATATTATTCTTTTTAGAATCTAAGAAAATGCGGATGAATTCTGCATTTCTAACCTTTGTAGTTATGGGGCAAACAATTGTAGAGCTGTGTTCAACTTCGTTTAGCAAATTGGTTTGAACAATCAAAACAGGTCTAGTTTTTCCAGTTTCAGAACCAATTTGCGGATTGAGGTCTGCAATCCAAATTTCAAATTGATTATAAACCATCTTCCAAATTTTCAAATTCTTTCAAAATCTCCATATTGTCTTCCCTCACCAACAAAGAACTTTTTCTGAGTTTTGCTTTTAGGATTTCTCGTTGTTGAATTTTGTTGTAAAAATCCAAAGCTTCATTGATATAGCGATTTCTCGGTTTCTTATGTTTGGAAAGAATCATTTCTGTTTCAGAAAAAATATCGTCTTCTATTTTTAAAGAAATAGTTTTCATTTTCTTTGATTTTATTAAAGTAAATATACAAAATAATATACCAAAAGTATATACTTTTTAAAATCAATCTAAAAAAGTCTTTCCACAAAGTCCTCTATCTTACTTATTTCCTCAACTTTGATTCCGAATTTCTTCTTTGGTAATTTATTAAGGTTAGAAATGAAAATTTTCTCATAACCCAACTTCTCTGCCTCGGTGATGCGTTGTTCTACCTGAGCAACGGGACGAATTTCACCACTCAAACCAATTTCGCCTGCAAAACAATAATGTTCCGAAATAGCAATGTCTTCATTACTCGATAAGATTGAAGCGATAACAGCCAGATCCAAAGCTGGATCGTCAGTTTTTATTCCGCCAGTGATATTAAGGAAAACATCTTTGGAACCAAGCTGGAAACCGGCGCGTTTTTCCAGAACTGCGAGCAACATATTCAATCTTTTGGAATCAAAACCAGTCGAACTTCTTTGTGGCGTTCCATAGACCGCAGTGGAAACCAAAGCCTGAATTTCCAGCAACATCGGTCGATTGCCTTCCAAAGTTACTGCAACAGAATTTCCGGAAAGTTCTTCAAATTTCTTCGTAATGAGAATCTCAGATGGGTTTTTAATCTCTTTCAAACCGGTGGAGATCATCTCGTAAATTCCGATCTCTGAAGTGGAACCGAAACGGTTTTTATTTGCTCTCAGCAATCTGAAGAGATGATTTCTGTCGCCATCAAAATTAAGAACCACATCCACCATATGTTCCAAAACCTTTGGTCCTGCGATTTGTCCGTCTTTCGTAATGTGTCCCACAAGAAATACCGGAATATTATTTTCTTTGGCAAACTTGATGATCTCATTGGAACATTCTCTAATTTGTGAAACGGTTCCTGGCGAACTTTCTATCAATTGCGATTGCAAAGTCTGAATAGAATCAATAATGACAAAATCGGGCATCAGTTTCGTGGCCTCGTGGATGATCTTTTCCAAAGAAGTTTCTGTGAAAAGGAAACAGTTCGGGTTCTTGACTTCCGCCAATCGGTCGGCTCTCATTTTGATCTGTGATGCACTTTCCTCGCCCGAAACGTACAGGATCTTTTTCTTCATTTTCAAAGCGAGTTGAAGAAGCAAAGTCGATTTTCCGATGCCTGGTTCACCGCCGATCAATGTGACAGAACCTAAGACGATTCCGCCACCCAAAACGCGGTTGAGTTCTTCGGAAGGTGTCACGATCCTTGGTTCTTCTATGGCTTCCACCTCGATAATGTTGATGATGGAAGATTTGGATTTTGTCGCTACAGATTTCGTGGATTTTTCAACGATCTCTTCCACAAGTGTATTCCATTCGCCACAGGTTTTGCATTGCCCGTGCCATTGCGAATATTGTGCGCCACAATTCTGACAGAAATATAGAGTTTTGAGTTTTGCCATTCTAATTAATAGGTAAAAATTCTAATTCATCGACTTTTGTTTCAATAATATTAAGTTTCTTGTTTTTCTGAAAACTGATTGTTATTGAAAAAACTAAAGCGATAAAAAGAATAATTTGAGGTTTAAGTTTTGCCATTCTGCGAAGTTCAAGAAAAATTTCGGAAAAGAAAAAGATTAAAAAGAAGTTTTATTTCCAATTTTCAACACTTAATTTTCAAAAGCTTAATTTTGCAGTGTGATACATCACGAATGATATCACCCAAAAATTTATAATATTAAATAATTTAAAATGGCATTAGACAAAAATCACGTAGTAACTCTAAAATATGTGCTACATACTAATGATGAAAATGGAGAAAAAGTATTTGTAGAAGAGACTTCTGCAGAAAATGCTTTGACATTTCTTTATGGCGTTGGAATGATGATTCCAAAATTCGAAGAAGAAATCAAAGACTTGACAATTGGCGACAAAGCGTCTTTCGAGATTGCACCAGGCGAAGGCTATGGCGAGAGAGATCCTCAAGCCGTGACGCAATTACCAGTTGATATGTTTGAAGGTCAGGAATTGCCTCCAGTTGGCGCCGTTTTACCACTTTCCGACAACAACGGAAACAATTTCCAAGCAATGGTTTTGGAAGTAACTCCAGAAGCTGTAACAGTAGATTTGAACCATCCAATGGCGGGGAAAAGTTTGTTCTTCGATGTTGAAATTCTGAACGCACGTCCTGCCACAGAAGAAGAATTGGCTCACGGTCACGCTCATGGCGAAGACGGTCATTCTGGACATTAATATCAGTCCTTTGTGAAAAATATAAAACTACTCAATTGCTTGGGTAGTTTTTTTTATTTAAATAAAATCAAAACCTGAGAGCCTGTTTAAAAATGATTAAAAAATAAAATTTTCAAAGCATTTTTCTTTTCCCCAACCCTAAAGGGTGGAAAAACGCCTTGAAAATTTCATCAAAATTACTCCCTTTAGGGTCGGGGAAATAATTTTGATGAAATTTAAACAGGTTCTAAGTTTATCTGCTGTCAATGACTTTGTAAGCATCTTGGATAATCTGATCCGGAGAGCTGTTCTCAAACTCGTGCTTTTCTTTTTTCAGATGAAATATTTTCTCCTCGGACGGCATTTCTTCTTCCATCGTATTGATGATTTCCTGCTTCAGTACACCTTTTACCAGATCATAATTCAGAGATTGATGACTTCCCGCTCCCATATTGTAAGTTTCGATATGTGTCAAAAGCAATTGGTTTCCAGAATATTTGAACGTACTGAAAAGATTTCCAGTCGGGCCGGTTCCATACAAATCGATGTTAAGTTCGCCTTTTTCGATGCTAATCGTTTCCGTATCATATATTTTGTAACCACTTTCCGTGTATTCATCGGGCATTACAGTGTTCGAAACTTTGTCAAGGCGATAGCTTTTGTCTTTATTTTGCAAAAGCACGAGCAAAGAGCGGGAAGCCATTTTGCTTTTTTTATCTTTTCTGACAAAAACGATATCGCGCAGGCCATCATTGTTTAGATCGCCTTCAGTCTCATATTGGATTTCAAAAACATCTGGTTCTATCAAAAAATCTGATGCTTTGTTTCCTGTTTTTGGAAAGTTATAAGTTGGGTCTTCGTCAGATTCTTCGTATTGTTCTCCAGAATCTATTTCAGTAAAATCTGACTTGATGATTGCTGTGTCGGTTTTCTTTTCATTAATGATTTCCGTTTCCTTTTTGCAGGATTGAAAGGCGAAACCAAACAAAATCATTAGAAATAAAAAGCAAGTATTTGTGTTTTTCATATTTGAGTTTTTAAGTAAGGTTCATCATTAAGTCAAATCAATTTTCATTTATTTTTGAAATATTTACTTCTCGATAATCTTTATTTTGAAAAATTTGTACTTTCCAGATTCATAATCGAAGTCATATTTTTCCAGATAAAATGTGTGGTCATCAATCCAAAAACCATCACGGATATTGCACAGCATAATGGATGTTTCCTTCTTGAAGTCCTTCTCCAAATCAATGATCTTCACAAATTCGCCATTGATTTTCTTCTGAATGAAATAGCCCAAACATTCCTGCCCATCATAACTTCCATTGATTCTGAAAATTTCATTTGGTGAAGAATTGATGAGGTCTGGATTTCCAGTTTCCTCAGTTTCTTTTCCGTTTTTCAAATTAAAACTAATGTCGGTCGAATGTCCGCCTTCGCAAAGCAAAATATCTTCTTCAGGATAGTAGGCAATGAAAAAGTAGTAGTCAAATTCTTTGTCATTTCCATAAGTCTTTCCATTTCTGAAATGTATTTTTTTGACAGCAGGATTCACTCCAAAATCTGGATTCTCATCAAATTCAACAATGCCTTTCAATAATTTTTTAGCTTGATTGATATCCGTTATTTTTACCAGCTTTTTCTTGATTGGCGTCGTTTTCCTTTTTATAGAACGATATTCTAACGAATCAATTTTCTCAACCGTGAAATCGTATGTAATATCTTTTTCAAGTTTTTCAATCGGCGTTGTTTTTAGATTTGAACTGTCTTTTGGCATTTCAATTTTAGTTTCCTGAAGGATTTTTCGCTCCGTTTTATTTTCACAAGCTTGCAAAATGACAATAAACGAAATCAGTGGTAGAAATGTATTGTGGGCGTTTTTCATTTTTGTTAATTAGCCAGTTTTACTGCAAATTCCTCGAACGATTGTTTTGCGCTTCCCATAAAGTTGTCTAGCGCATTTTCTGCTTCGCCTTCTCTGGTGATTTTTTTAAGAATCTTCGCATTGTCATAATAGAAAGTATAAATTTCATCAAACGTCTCAGTCTGCTCTTGGTCGATGTACGTATCTATTTCAAAAGTCACTTTGATAGATTTTGGGTTGATTTCTTCAACTTTTTTGATATTATGAGTCATCGCACAGCCAGTTCCACAACTGATCACGAAAGATTGATTCTTGACTTTAGAAAAATCTCTTTTCGAAATTTCATTACTAAGCTTTTTTGAAGAAATCAAAAATTCCTGATAATCTAAGAAATCTGGGTCGCCTGCAGGTCTCAAACTGTCCATTTTCCATTTGATTTCCAGCTTGTTTCCCCTTACAAACTTCGGATTGTCTTTATTAAAAATCAAATGGATTGTATCCTTACTTTTCTTTACGACAAAAAGATAATCATCAGTATAATCCATGAAATCTACAAAATTCACAGTGTCTGTGTAGATTTTCCCGAGTTCAATATTTTCATTTGGTCTCAACAAACTTTTAAATTCTGTAAGTTTTTTTTCTACATCAATATTTTTTTGAACTGAATTTTCTTTAGATGAATTTTCGACTTTTTTTTCACAAGCTTGCAACACGAAAACAACCATTACCAGAGGTATAAATGGAGCCAATATTTTTTTCATAATAGTAAATCTGATTTAATTAATTTTGAATCTTAATTCTTTTTCGAATTTGCCACATTACCAACCAGTAAAATAAAAGCAGAAAAGGATAGGTAAAAACGATGAAAAAGATGTAGCCGTGTTTCGTGTGTTTTTTTCCTAGACTGAGGTTGATCAAATCATAAGACAAAAAATAGATCACATAAAAAAGGATTGGAACCAAAATAATTCCTAAGACAAAAACATAGGTTTTCGCATTTCTTCTTAATAATTTTAAATTGATTAAAAACAGGCCGATAAGTCCTAAAAATGCAATTCCCAAAGGATCGATAAACATCAGAACCTTTGAGAAGACTGACGTTTTCTCTGATATTGTAATTTTAATATTCTCGTGATTTCCAGATTTGATGATCCATTTTGCGAGATTGTCTTTGATGTCAAAATCCCCAAGATTTGATTCTGTGATTTCTGCATCATCATCAATCTTCAAATTAACTTCGATGGGTCCAAAAGATTTCCAAAACTTTGATGGATAAAGTGAATATTCCAATTCGTAATTCCTGATAAAACCAAAAGTGTTGTATTGGAGAAACGCATCGTACTTGACTTCTATGACATTTTCTCCTTTCGCTAGATTTGCTGAGAAATAGATTAATTCTTCTGGATTGACGATGATTTCCGAGTCTTCGGAATATTTTAAAAACATACCGTCTTTTTTCTTTTCGATGAAAGAATAATCGTTTTTCTCAAAATTCAATTTTTGAATTGAAGCTGGACGATTGTTGATCTTAATTTCTTTTTCGTTGCTAATACCTAGCGCCAAAAAGACCAAAGGAAGCGTTTGCTTTTCGTCGGAATAGATGTAGTATTTGATCTTGTATTCAGCGTAATAATATTGATCTACAGGTTCTTTGATCAAACGGATATCAATTATTTCCCTTTTGACCACAGCATTCGATGAGCCAAACAAAACAGAATGTTGCGAGCCATCGACCCAAGGTTTCGCCATATTTCCAAAAACCAACAATGGAAAAATGCATAGCAAAAAACTGAAGTTCAATTTTTGGATTAAGTTCATAGTTGTTCTGGTTTTTATTTAATGTTAGCTAAAATTACGTAAAGAAATCTCAATATCACAAACAAAAAAAGCTCCCGATTGGGAGCTTTGATAAGAATTATTTTTAAGAATTATTTCTTGATAAACTTTTGGGTGGTCTTCTCTCCGTTTTTGTTGGTCAATTCCAGAACATAATTTCCAGTAGTCAATTTCTGAGCGTTGATCTTTTTATCAGCAGATTTTCCTGTCAGAACGCTTTGTCCGGCAATATTATAGACCTGATAAGAGAATTCTCCAGAATCGTTAGACTGGATATTAATCACATCTTTCACAGGATTTGGATAAATCACGGATTGATTGTCTTTAATGTCAGAAACACCTAAGTTTTCCGTAATGTTAAGAGAGTAATCTTCCACTTGTCCATAAGTGATTGTTGCACAAGAACTTGGTGTTTGATTGTAAGCGGCTTGGACTCTTATTCTCACGATTCCTGTCGCTGCTGTAGTTGGAATAGTAAATGTACCAGAAACTGTTGGTGCGTCTGTTCCAATAGATTGAGTCCATGCTACTTCTCCCGCATCTGTAAACACGCCATTGTTGTTGTAATCTGCATGTAATCTGTATCTCAATGGATAAACAGTTCCAGACCAGAACGGTGTTACAGTGATTGTATATGTTAATCCCTTTGTTACATCTGTCGATAGATATGAGAAATCTTCATAGCCACTTGCTCCTGTGCTTTGGTTGTCGATTGTATTTAGTTTTACATTTTGAATTCTCATAAAACCTGTATTGCTAGCTTGAGAAGTGCAGTATGTATTTCCGGTATCCAAAGTTGTTACTAGAACTTCATTGCTGAAACCTGATTTGTTCCCAGCCTCGTCTTTGGCTTCCACCTTGAATTTGTAAGCTGTAGAAGCTGTAAGACCTTTTACATAATAGGAATTGGTGTACGTAGATCCTAACAATACATTGTCTTTGTAAACATTGTAGCCGTCTAGTGCGAAGTTGTCGGTAGATGCGGTCCAAGAAAGATATGTCGAAACATTGGTTGTAGCTGTTGCTTTCAAATCTACTGGTGTAGTAGGTGCTGTAGTATCTGGACCGTTCGGATTGTATTTTGCACCCAAGCCAACTGCATAAAAAGCATCCTGAGTTGCAATCGCTTCCGGAGAGTTTTCTCCATAAAGATCGATTGCTGCTTGGATCCCAAAGTTTCTGGCATTCATATAATTTGAATTCCCGCTCAGATAGTTTGTTTCTAATCTGTAAACAATTTTGGTTGCTTTTTCAAATCCGATTCCTGTTACCGAATATGATTTTCCAATGTCATTAGTTCCTGTTTTCCCTTGAACCAAAACATAATACCAATGGTTCAAAACACCACTGTTTGTGTGAACGCCACAATAGTCATTCGCGTCTTGAGATGGAGTAACACAACCTTCTGCCGCTGTTGCCGGGATCCAGTTTTCTCCACGGTAAGTATCTGGTTGTCCTGCAGATTTAGGATTGCTCATTGATCTTAAATAGAAAGGAGAAAATAAAGTAATGTCTTCGCCAATCGTGAAAGCCTGTTTGTTTGGTGCATAAGTATGTTCTACAACTGCGCCCCAAATATCAGAAAAACCTTCATTCATTGCGCCAGATTCTCTTTGGTAGAGAAGTCCCGCTGTAGTTGCACAAACGCCATGGCCCAATTCATGAGCTGTCACATCAAATGCTGTCAAAGGATTGAAAGTAGCTGTTCTGTCACCATCTCCATAAAGCATGTAAGATCCTGACCAGTAGGCATTGTTCACATTATTACCATAATGAACGTAACTTCTTAGCAGAGATCCGTTGCCATCATAGCTATTTCTGTTGTGGTTTAATTTGAAATAATCGTAAGTTTTTTCAACACCCCAATGTGCATCCAAAGCCACGTTGTCAAATGTTGAGTTATCAAATTCCGTAGCAGTCCAGTCGTTATCAGTATCTGTGAAATCTACCGCAGCGTTCAAAGCTGTGCTTTTCTTTGCATTGTAAGTTCGGACGCCATTTCCTCTTGTTGTATCAAAAAGAATATAATCCGTACCTGCCGTGTTTAGAGATGTTTCGATAGTTTGATTGCCACTGTAGCGGGTAGCCGCATTAGCAGGTACAAGTTTGGAAATTGTATTTTTAAGATTGGAATCTCTTGACTCGAGATTTATTTTATCAATGTCAAGTTCTTTTTGAACAATGTTTTGAGTTGCATGCTTTATGATCGCATCTGATAGCAAAATGCTTCCATTGCTTGCATCTACGTAAATGTAAGCTCTGCTCATCGGTTGCGATGCGAAGACATCAAATTTGTAAGCTAAAACCAACTTATAACTTTCATCAGCTTGTAGAATTGGTAAAAGCACCAATTCTCCTGTTGGTTTTTTATAATTATCCACATTGCTGTCAGCATCGTCCCACATGTATTTTGTAGCTCCTACACTTTGAACTGCTTTGTCCAAGGCAGATTGTGAAGATATTTTTGCAGATGTGCTTACGGAAGAGGTGTTGAAAATTTCACCATTCATACTGGTGAGATTTTCATTTTTATAATGCAGATTATAGACTCCAGATTCAACTTTTACGTTGTTATGGAACAACTGGTATTTTTCATCCACAAATTTACCCGTTGCATCTTTTTCTGATTTGGTAAGTTTTAATTCCGTTCCTGCAGGAAGTTTCAGAATATCTTTGAATAGATCTGCCTTCGAAGCAGATTTTAAGTTTGCATTACTTTTGAACGTCACCAAACTGATGTTTCCGTTTTTCTCTGTAATTTTCTTTTCAACATATTCTTGGGCATTTGCAGAGAAGCCAAATCCAGCCAATCCACACAAAATACCAATCCGTAAAAGTTCTCTCTTCATATCTTAAATATTAATTAGGGTGTAAAAGTAGTAAATTTTTAATGATAATGGATTTTTATACTTTGTTTTTGTGTAAAATATTAACAAAAGCTCTATTAAATGACAAATCCAGTAATTATTTACTGGATTTCTTTTTTTGAGTATTATTTTTTCAGAGGAATGTTTTTCAGGATTTCCTGAGTGTATTTCCAAAATTTTTGGGTTGATGATATGCTTGCTCGTTCATCAGGCGAGTGAGCGCCTTTGATCGTGGGTCCAAAACTTACCATTTCCATTTTTGGATAGTTGGCTCCAATGATGCCACATTCCAAACCGGCGTGGCAAGCAACCACCATTGGTTTTTCGCCGAAGTTGTTTTCATAAAGATCCGTCATCACTTTGATGATTTCTGCATCTGGCTTCGGTTTCCAGCCTGGATAGGAACCACCAAACTCAGTTTTTAAACCATTGCTTTCGAAGGCGGATTTCAGTTGGTTGGCAACTTCCCATTTCGTAGATTCTACGGATGATCTTGTAAGGTTAAGGATTTTGATCTCTCCATTTTTAAGTTCAACTCGTGCAACATTGTTGGAGGCTTCTACCAGGCCTTCCACGTCTGGACTCATTCGGAAAACGCCATTGTGAGCTGCATTGATTGCGTAAATAATCTTCTTGGAATCATCAACTGAAAGTAGTTTTTCCGATGGATCTGCTTTTTCGATATTGATGATCAGGTCTTTTTCCAATGATGCGAATTCCTCTAATATCTCAGCTTTCAATTGTTCTGCATTCTTCAAAAAGTCCGAAGAAGTTTCTACTGTAAAAGTTGCTGTAGCCTCTCTAGGAATGGCATTTCTCAAACTTCCACCGTCAATTGAGCTTAGCTGAATTTGATTTTCTAAAGCTGAAAATAAAAATCTGCCCAATAATTTGTTGGAATTACCAAGCCCTTTGATAATGTCCATTCCAGAGTGTCCGCCTTGCAAACCTTTGATCTCGATCTTGAAAGTTTCGCCTTTGGAATCATTCAAATCGAATTTTGCAGAAGCTGTCACATCTACGCCACCAGCGCAACCGATGTCGATCTCGTCGTCTTCTTCGGTATCTAGGTTTAATAGGATTTCACCTTTCAACTGGCCAGGTTTCAAAGCCAATGCGCCAGTCATTCCGGTTTCTTCATCGATGGTGAAAAGAGCTTCCAAGTCGGGATGCGCAATATCATCACTTTCCAGAATCGACATGATTGTTGCAACACCCAGACCATTGTCAGCTCCGAGTGTTGTCCCTTTTGCCTTCACCCAATCACCATCCACAAACATTTGGATACCCTGTGTTTCGAAGTCAAAATCGACGTCGTTGTTTTTTTGACAAACCATATCCAGGTGCGATTGCATCACGATTGGCTGACGGTTTTCCATTCCTGCTGTTGCTGGTTTTGTGATGATGACATTTCCAGCTTCGTCAACGGTTGTTGGCAATCCCAGTTTTTCACCGAATTCCTTTATGAATTTTATAACTTTTTCTTCTTTTTTTGAAGGTCTTGGAACGGAATTAAGCGCTGCGAAGTTTT
This sequence comes from Chryseobacterium sp. FH1, assembly GCF_000735135.1. Classification (GTDB taxonomy): domain Bacteria; phylum Bacteroidota; class Bacteroidia; order Flavobacteriales; family Weeksellaceae; genus Epilithonimonas. The sequence continues at coordinate 71,942 of NZ_JPLZ01000008.1, read as the reverse complement.
TCCAGATCACTTTTGGTTCCAGTTGAGAATATTCCATTTTTTTGAAATTTTTTGAGGTTGCAAGGTACTAATTACAGAGTTATAACTAAAAGCTTATTTGCCATTGAATGTAATTTTGTTTCTTGGTTTTGTGCCAGAGTATTCTTCAATTCTTTTGATGAACGCACCATTTTCAAAATAGAGAAGGCAATTAAAGCAGGTTATCTTTTTGTCTTTTACAAAGATATTGACGTTAAGTCTATTTTCAAAACGACTTACGTAACTTGGCTTGAAATTATCTTCATCAGCGTTTCTATTAATAATAAATATTGGAGATGGGTTACTACTTAGCTCTTCTAGGGTTTGACGTAGATTCATATAACCGTCCATCACAAAAAACAATTTGTAATCTTTTTCCTTGGCAAAATCAATAAAGTCTTGTAATGGCTTCAATCTCAAATAAGAGCCGTTTGTAAAGATATATACAATTGCTTTTGGATGATTTTTAAGTTCCTCGGATAGTTGCTCTCCCGTAATTTTATATATAAAATTTTGATTTAAATTTTGAAAGCTATCTAATGTTTTTACCCGATAACGATAATGGTCTGGCATTTTTTCAGAATCATCTCCCCAGCCATTGACTGTGCAAGAACTTAATACAATAGAGGTAAATAAGAGTAGAATCAGTTTTTTCATTTAGTTAAGCTAGTTTTTTCAAAAATATAAAAACCTCCCAAATGATTGAGAGGTTTCACCTATATTATTGAATTAAATTTTTAATCTTCCAGCATATTGTCACGCGTATTTTTCTGAACGGCAATGGCTCCGAAAAGGGCGAGCAAAAATGCAAAGGCATAAAATCCTTTTTCACTTGGGAGAATCGTGGCGTTCCAAAGTCCGATCACGAGAAGAACGATCGATGATAAAGTGGCGAACCAACAAAGTCCGTAATAGATGTCGGTCACTTTGATATTTTCCATCTTGTCACGAACGGCTTTCTGCAAAGAAACGACTGCGAACAAGCCGTAGAGCAGGATGGTGAAGTAGTAGCCTTTCTCGTTCAATTCCATTTCGGCGCGTGCAAGTCCCACGATGAAGCCTATCATTCCTGCGCCCAGTGCGACCCAAGATGCCGCGACGAAGGCGTTTGATACTTTTTGTTTTGCCATTAGTTTTTGTTTTTTTATTATTTAATAGTATCAAATATATTCTTTTTTTGAATAGCTTACTCAATAATTATCTTTTGTGTGTATTTCTCTGATGGGATTTTCAGAATATAAATTCCTTTGGATAAATTTTTCAGAGAGATTTGGTTGTTATTATATTTCTGTCTTTTTACCATTTTCCCTTGCATGTCGTAGATTTCCACATCTTTACTGTTTTGAATGTTATTTATAAAGATGAAATCTTTAGCCGGATTAGGATAAACTTGGATTTTTATGTTTTGAAGTTCGTTTGTTGAAAGGGCGCAATTGGGATCATATGTGTCTCCAGAGATGGTCCAGCCTTTTGTGTTTATGAGATGATTTCTTGCATTGACAGCCTCATGCGATGAATAGATCGTGTTGGCATTGTCTATAAATTGTAAACCGTTTGGAGTTTCAGGATTATTTGCCCAGCCAATTAATATTTTGTCATAGTTTTGACAAGATAAATTTGAATTTTTAAACATTTTTTCTATGTAGTTAACGTTTTTAAGATTCCATTTTCCTAAATTTTGATTGAATAAAGTTGCATCATAAAACATATAATCAATCTCTGTAACCTTTGATGTATTCCAGTTTTCTATATTTTGATTAAATGCTCTAGAATTATAAAACATTGCATACATTAAAGTCACTTTTGAAGTATCCCACTTTCCTAAGTTTTGATTAAAGCTTTCAGTATTAGCAAACATTTGACTCATATCAGTAACATTTGAAGTATTCCAATTTCCTATATCCTGATTAAAAGTTTTACAATCATTAAACATATCATCCATCTTTGTAACATTTGAAGTGTTCCAATTTCCAATGTTCTGATTAAAGTTTTTAGCGCCTAAAAACATATTACTCATATCTGAAACTTTTGAAGTATCCCAATTTCTAATATCTTGATTAAAATTTGTTGCATTCCAAAACATATCACTCATGTTAATTACTTTTGAAGTATTCCAATTTCCAATATCTTGATTAAAATTGCTGGCTTCGAAAAACATAGATTCCATATTCACAACTTTAGAAGTATCCCAATTACTAATATTTTGATTAAAATCGGTTGCTCTACTAAACATTCCACTCATATTTGTGACATTTGAAGTATTCCAATTACTAATATTTTGATTAAACTTATTAGCTTTTGAAAACATTGATGCCATTCCAGTAACTTTAGAGGTATCCCAATCACTAATGTTTTGATTAAAATTATTGGCTTCTGCAAACATAATTGTCAAATCGGTAACATTAGATATGTTCCAATTACCTATATCTTGATTGAAATTTTTAGCTCTAATAAACATTCCACCCATATCGGTAATGTTAGAAGTATTCCATAGATTAAAAGAAGAGTTTCCTTTTAAATTATTACATTCTTGAAACATGGCACTTAAATTTGTAACACCAGATAAATCAGGAACGTCAGTAGCCGTAATATCTAAATTAGAACATCCATTGAATGCAAAAAACATGTTTGACCATTTTATATTTCCCCATTGCTTAACCTCCAGTAATTTATCGCGATCTATACTATAACCATTGAATCGATGAAAATTTCCAATACCATTACTAACTTTTATAAGGTATTGAGAATCAGTAGATATTCCTGTTCCGAAATTAATTAGCTTGGTAGTGTTTTCTAATGTTGTAACATTTGCTAAAGTTCCGTTATGAGAAGGGTTTCCCACCTCTTCCCAGTAAATTGTGTAATTATTCCCGACTCCGGAAAAGTAAATTTGAGTGGTAGTAGCACCCTCGTATGGTTTACCGGGTTGCCACAATGTAATAAACTCATTTTGCGCAAAAGAAAAGGCACAAAAAAGAATCATTAAAAAGGTAAATTTAATTTTCATAAGAATTTAGTTATTAGAATGTTGTAAAGATAAAAAAAACTCCCCAAAAAATTTGGAGAGTTTCTATATACTTTAATATTAAAAATCTTAGTATCTGTAATATTCTGGTTTGAAAGGTCCTTTCACGTCAACGCCGATGTAGTCTGCTTGTTCTGGTGTAAGGGTTTCCAATTCTACGCTTAATTTCTTAAGGTGCAATTCTGCTACTTTCTCGTCCAAATGTTTTGGCAACATATAAACTTCGTTTCCGTACGCTTCAGAGTTGGTCCAAAGTTCGATTTGAGCTAAGGTCTGGTTACTGAATGAGTTAGACATTACAAAACTTGGGTGGCCAGTTGCGCAACCTAGGTTTACCAATCTTCCTTCTGCAAGGATGATGACTTCTTTACCTTCGATGGTGTAGATGTCAACTTGAGGCTTCACTTCAGATTTTGTGTGACCGTAGTTTTCGTTCAACCACGCCATATCGATCTCGTTGTCGAAGTGACCGATGTTACAAACTACTGCTTTATCTTTCATTTTAAGGAAATGGTTTCCTCTCACGATGTTGTAATTTCCAGTCGTCGTGATAATGATATCTGCATTGTCAACAACCGTATCCAATCTTTTCACTTCGTATCCGTCCATTGCCGCTTGTAGCGCACAAATTGGGTCAATTTCAGTTACAGTTACGATAGAGCCAGCACCTCTGAAAGAAGCCGCAGTTCCTTTTCCAACGTCTCCGTAGCCGCAAACCACAACTCTTTTTCCAGCCAACATAAGGTCTGTCGCCCTTCTTACAGCATCTACTGCAGATTCTTTACAACCATATTTGTTATCGAATTTAGATTTGGTAACAGAATCATTTACGTTGATCGCAGGCATTACCAAAGTTCCGTTTTTCATTCTTTCGTACAATCTGTGAACACCAGTTGTGGTTTCCTCAGAAAGTCCTTTGATGTCTTTTGTGAATTCCGGGTATCTGTCAAAAACCATGTTTGTCAAATCTCCACCGTCATCAAGGATCATATTCAATGGTTTTCTGTCTTCACCAAAGAAAAGAGTCTGCTCGATACACCAGTCAAAATCTTCTTCGTTAAGACCTTTCCAAGCGTAAACCGGTATTCCAGCAGCAGCGATTGCCGCAGCAGCGTGGTCCTGAGTAGAGAAGATATTACAAGAAGACCAAGTCACTTCAGCACCAAGAGCAACCAAAGTTTCGATCAAAACTGCAGTCTGGATCGTCATGTGAAGACATCCTGCGATTCTTGCACCTTTAAGTGGTTGAGATGGTCCGAATTCTTCACGGATAGACATCAAACCTGGCATCTCAGCTTCCGCCAAAGTAATTTCTTTTCTTCCCCATTCTGCTAAGGAAATATCCTTAACTTTATAAGGAACGTATTGTGTTGTTGTGCTCATATTTATAATTAAATAAATTTAAAAATCAGTTTTGAAAACCAAATGCAAAATTACGATTTTAGTTTTACATAAAAAATTCGGGGCACAGGTTTTTATTTCACAATCCTTTTTTACCTTCTATCCAGTAAGCTTGGGAAAAAATCTGATGACCAGATATGTTATTTTCTTTCAATGATTTGCGGATTTTCCGCAATGTTTTCCCATTTCCGGTAATGTAAAATGCTGCATTATCAAGCTCAATGATACCTTCTTTGAAAAGAATATCTATAGATTCAAGGATTTTCTCAGGTTCATTTTTCAAAGTATGATTTCCATATAAGTTGAGTTCTTTCAGGACCTGATGGTCATCCAGTTCAAAAATACTGTCGAAAGAATAATAGCCGTAACCTTCTGTTTCATATTTTATTGACAAAGCGACTCCTAAAGAAGTCTCGTCACCAATGACGATATGATGTTTAAAATCACATTTGAACATATCTTTTCCCCTCGGAATGATATATTTTATCGTTTCTCCGACTTTTAAATTCTCTATAAAATCACAACCGGAAGCATTGCCGTGAAGATGACACAGAATCTCAAAAGTACCTTCAGCTTTATCATAATTATAGGGCGTATACTTGCGGTAATCAGTATCATTCACCCGGAATTCGATGGAATATCCTGGTTTATATTCCAAACCGAGGAGATTACCGGAGAATTTGATTCTTTTTAAATGGTCAGCAATGTTTTCTGTTTCTATGACGGTTGTTTCACGGATATATTTGGAAGCGAAGATGTTTTCCATCGTATCATTCAACCATTTTGGCATACTTGGCATAATCAATAATTTTCTACAAAGAAAATCAGATAGACAAAGGAAAACGATAGCTATTTCGAGGAAGTGATTGGACTTTTTGAGGTAAATTTATTCAGGAAACTCCATTTTATTTTTCTTTCTGAAATCCAAGGCAGACTGTTTTGTCAGTTTCGAAAACATCCGCGAAAAGTAGGCGTAGTCATCATAACCGAGTTTATTGGCAATTTCTTTCACTGTCAAATCCGTGTAAAAAAGCAGGCGTTTTGCCTCAATGATAATTTCCTGCTGAATCCAATATCCTGCTGGCTTTCCAGTAATATCTTTGACAACTTCTGTCAGATAGGTCGGAGAAATACTCATTAATTCAGCGTAAGATGATGGACTTTTCAAGGTCTTGAAATTGTGCTTTACAAGCGTTTTAAATTGTCTTGTCAGTTTCAGGGCACGACTTTCCTTTATCTCTTCCTGATTAGAATTCTCAGCAAAGACCGAAGTCAGCATTCCGATGTAAGCATCCAGAAGAGACTGAGCTATGTTTAAATCGGTTTTTTTATTTTTATGATACAAATAAAGAAGTTGAGCACAATTATCAAGGGTTTTTGCAAATTCAGATTCTATTTTTAAAGGAAGAATTGGAAAAAGCGACTCCTCAAAAACGGCACGAACTTCATTCGGAACCAAGTCGGAATTGACGGCTAAAAACCAGCCACAGAAGTCAAAACTTTTTGAGTAATGAACTTGCCCGGGCATTATGCAGAAAACTGATGGAGCTTCTGCTTCGAAATTTCTGAAATCTACCATACCTTCTGCTTTACCGCTTTGCAGGAAAAGAAAAAGATAATGACTGTCTCTGTGGACACCTTTTTCCTCGATATCTTTGTGTGCTTTCTCAGAAGTTTCCCTTACAAGTTCAAATACCAATCCTTCTTTCGTGATGTCATTGAGATGATATGTCGGGATGTTTCTGTTCATTTTAAAAGGAAAGAGTAAAATTATTCAATAATTCTTTTACTGATAATTTTAAAGATATGAAATTATACATAACAGAAAATTATTTGGTTCGATTCTAAATAGCTATTTTTGCGTATCAAATTAATAATAAATTTAAATTATGAGTGAAAGTACACATACACAAGAAGCAAAAAGAGATGCAAAGCCAGTTGCGCCGAAAGTAAAAGAATTAATCGCTAAAACCCTTAGCGTAACTTTGGCAACTGTAGATGCAGAAGGAACGCCGAATGCGAGCTACGCACCGTTTGTAGAAATTGAAAACAAATTCTACATTTTGGTTTCTTTTATGGCAAAGCACACGAAGAATCTTGCGGAAGGTAGAAAAGTTTCTGCAATGTTTATCGAGGATGAGTCTGCTACAAAACAGGTTTACGCAAGAGAAAGACTGACTGTTGAGGTTTCTACTTCTCAAATTGAAAGGGATTCTGCTGACTGGAACAATATTGTTGGAAAACTGAAAGAAAGACACGGAAAGATTGTAGATGTTCTGAACGAAATGACAGATTTCATCCTAGTTGCGCTTCATCCTGTGAAAGGTGCTTATGTGAATGGTTTCGGAAGTGCTTATTTTGTGGATGCCAATCTTGAAATAATGGAACACAGAAACGATATCAATCACACACAGAAATAATAAGATTTCTACTATATAAAAGGCTTAGTTTTCACTAAGCCTTTTTTATTTTAAATAATTTTAACCACATGACACATAGTTTTTAAACTTAAAAAAGGAAAAATAGCTTTTCTATTTAATCTTGATTATTGAATCTTTAAGACTCTTTTATCTATGTGTCTATGTGGTTTTTTTAAATTTTCCTGAATATAACCGTCGAGTTATGCCCACCAAAACCAAAAGCGTTGCTCATCGCAATATTGATTTCTTTTTCTTTAGGTTCAGTCACGATATGAATGCCTTCCGGGATATTCTCATCCAGATTTGAAATATTGATGGTCGGTGGAATAATGCTGTTCTGAATCGCTTTGATACACAATATCGCTTCGACTGCGCCGGCTGCTCCCAGCAAATGTCCTGTCATAGATTTGGTAGCGCTGATATCCAGATTCGGACTTCCTTTGAAAACCTTAGTAACGGCGTTCAGTTCTGCCAAATCTCCAAGTGGGGTAGAGGTGGCGTGCGGATTCAAATAATCGACCTGGTCGGAAGTGATGTTTGCATCTTCAAGCGCCAATTCCATAGATTTTGCCGCGCCAATCCCTTCCGGATGTGGAGCGGTCATATGATAAGCATCGGCAGTCATTGCTGCACCAATTAGTTCTGCATAGATTTTTGCACCCCTTGCTTTGGCGTGTTCGTATTCTTCAAGAATCAATGCTCCAGCGCCTTCTCCCATTATGAAACCGTCACGTTCTGTATCGTAAGGTCGGCTTGCTACTTTTGGATCGTCATTTCTTGTGGACATTGCTTTCATCGATGAGAATCCGCCAACAGAAGCCTGCGTAATCGGCGCTTCCGAACCACCGCTAACGATGATTTTCGCCTTTCCCCAACGGATGTAATTGAAAGCATCCATAAACGCTGTGTTCGCAGTGGCACAAGCGGAAACCGTTGTATAATTGATGCCACGCAATCCATATTTCATCGAGATCATTCCAGAAGCCATATTGGCAATCAGTTTGGGAACAAAGAACGGACTGAATCTTGGCGTTCCATCGCCTGTAGCAAATGCTACGACATCATCTTCAAAAGTCTGCATGCCACCTTGCCCCGTTCCCCAAATCACACCAATGTCAAAAGGGTCAATATTTGTCAAATCCAAACCGGAATCTTCCATTGCTTCTGCTGAAGCATAGATTGCAAATTGTGTGAAAAGATCGCTTCGTTTGATTTCGTTTCTGTCCAGATATTTTTCTGGCGTGAAATTTTTTACCTCCGCAGCAAACTGAACTTTGAATTTTTCCGGATTGAAGTGCGTAATGGTTGCAGCGCCACTTTCTCCGGCAAGACTGTTTTTCCAAAACGTTTCAACGTCATTTCCCAAAGGTGTTACGGCTCCCATTCCGGTAATTACAACTCTTTTCATTTTATGAATATTTTTAATTTTTATTTTGAAATTTCAGAAGACTAACTTTTGAAATGTATTAATTCTTAAACCTACACTTTTTTAATCTCAGTTCGGAATAAATTTGAAGTTCCTTTTGCAATCAATCTCGATTTATCGGCGTTCCAAACTTCGCAAGTAGCGTTGATAAATTGTTTTCCCAACTTGGTAATGTGCGTTTCCGCTATGATATTTTCACCTTCTTTTCCGATGGCAAAATAATCGATGACATTATTGATAGTTGTGTAGAAATTTGGTTCATTCAAAGAAAAAATTGTCGCTCCCAAAACGTCATCAATGATTGCAGCCGTGACGCCACCGTGAAGATTACCGATTGGATTCAGCCATTCCGGACGGATCGTATATTGAAATTCCAAATGTCCTTTTTCTGCAGAAACCACAATTGGATTCAGCCAGCGCATAAACGGCGACGGCGAATCTGTGAATTCTTTTCCAATCAAAGTTTTCAAATGTTCTAATGGATTCATAGATGGATTTTAGATTTTATTGTTACTTAATTAATTCGGTGTCAATGATTTTCGTGATTCTGTCCAAAGCATTGAATAGATGATTTCGATCATCGGTTGTTTTTGAAATCAGAATGCCACCTTCAATCAACATAATGAACAAATAGGAATAGTCTGACGGATTAATGGTTTCCAGAATTTCATTTTTTGATTTTCCTTCATCAATAATTCTGGCGATTTTATCAGACCAAGCTTTAAAGCTTTTTTTGACTTCGGTTTTTAGAAATGGCATTGTGTCGTCGCTTTCTATGGCCGTGTTCATAATAGGACAACCACCACGAGAAAAGTGTGCGTCCCAAGAATTTCGGTAATGATTTAATAAAGCCATTAGTTTTTCCCGACTTGTCATTTCGGGATTCAAATCATTGGCAACTCCTGCCTGCAAAAGTCTGGCATTGTACAGGTAAACCTCTTTTGCGACTTCATCTTTATTCTCGAAGTTACCATAGATGCTACCTTTCGTAAGTCCAGTCGCTTCAGAAATATCGGACAGAGAAGTTCCTGCATAACCTTTCTTGTTGAAAAGTTCGGCTGTACTTTCGATGATGAATTGTCTTGTTTTTTCTGCTTTTGACATTTCTTAATTTAATAGACTTGGCAAAGATAAACAAATAAAATACCAATCGGTATATTTTTTAATTGAAATTAAGTTTAATAGAAGATCCGATCATTTTAGTCATCATGCTTACCTTAATCAAATAAATTTTTCACAATTTTATTTACAACAAAAAGCCTTGGAACAAATAGTTCCAAGGCTAATCTTAAATAAATGAAGAAAATTATCTTTTTATAATTTTAAATGTTTCAGTGGTTTTGGACGAAGTTACTTTCAAGATATAAGTACCACTTATTAATGTTGATAAGTTCAACTTGACATTTCTGATTTTAGCATCTTGGGAAAGAACTTTTTTGCCAGACAATTCAAAGATTTCAACTTTGGAAATGTTTGATTTTCCTGCAATGTTCAAAACATCCATTACTGGATTCGGATAATAATTGAATTCTGTTTTGTTGATTTCAGAAACACCTAATTGCAGGTAAGCTGTAATTGCCAAAAGTTCACTTTCACATTGACCGTTGTTTTGACTTACATAATAAGTCGTGCCATTTACCAATGGTGTAGTTGCAGGAATTACGGTTCCGTTTTGGTTGGCGTACCAAGTCATGCTGGTTCCGGTAACTTCTAAGTTTGCTAAAGTCTCTCCTAAGGTGAAATACTGTGTTGCTTCGCCCATTGGTGCATCTGGAGCAGGAATGATCGTCACATCAACCTTAACTCTTTCCGATTTACACTCGCTGTCACCAGTATTGAACTTCCAGTTATAGAAGAAATAATAGTTGGAATTGGCACCACCATTGTTAATCGTTCCACCAGTAATTTGTCCTACATTTCCTAGTGCGTAAGGGAAGCCTGTGTGTTGAGTAGCTAATTCTCTTACTAAGGAAGGGCTGGATTCCATTACCAATCTGTAGTTATCGCCAGCGGGGATTATAAAACCAAGCGGGATTTCAAAACGTACAGGATTAACAGCATTTCCTGCAGGTAATGACAGGGTTTTGCTGTAAACTTCATCCCAGTTTTCATTGACAAGTTTCACGGTGATTGGTCCGCCTTGTGTATCGGCAACGTAAACATCCACCGAATTCAATGTGATGATTTCATTGGTATTGAAAACCAGTCCCCAAGGGTTTGTTGTCTGGTTAATCTGTGCCGCACCTAAAGACTGCGGTGCTGGTCTTCCACCATCAAAAAATTGTCCGCTCGTAGCCTCTGCCCAGAAAGAAGTAGTTTCTGAGAGTTTTGGTGTTTTAAAATTTAATCCTGAACCAATTGGTGTAGTTGCAGTTTCTGATGTGAACCAAAATACTTGTCCGCCGTTAGTCTGTGCCTGCAAGATTGCTGCTGTTCCTTCACATGTTTGGGTTGAGGTTGTTGCGATGGTCAATGATGGTGCTATACAATCAGAATTGATGATGATGGTGTAATCTTCGGCCTGTCCTTCTTCCTCACTTCCACCCCAGTTATCAGAATTACAAGGATCTTCGGCATAAAAACCGTCGCCGCTGCTTTTCATGATTCTCATTCTGGTTTCACCTGACAATGCGTGGCTAGGAATTAAAATGTTGCCTACCAGCTGTTGTCCGTCTTCTCCTGTGGTATCTTCGATGGTTCCTATTTCAAAACGTTCTCCCGGATCATTCAGATTTCCATTGTGGTTTAAATCGATAAAAACAGTAAGGGAGTTTGTCCAGCCTCCGCCAGTATATCCTTCTAACGTAATTTCATATTCTTCTCCTTTGTCAACATTCGCTTTCATTTCTAAGAAAAATTCGTGATCTGGTGAAGAAGGCGATGCAGAAGTCCGGTTGTCTATTCCTGCAAAATTCACATAAGTAATTGGTTCTGTACCGTAATCGTAAGAAAGCGGTCCGCAGTAATCATCATTTCCAGGCGTCGGATTGCTTACGTTTAAAGTGTATTCTTCGGCCTGACCAAATTCGTGTTCGCCGCAAGGATTCGTTGAATAGCTATCTCTGTTCTTGATAATGCGCATACGTGTGTCTCCCAAAGGCGCATTGTTTGCTACAGCAAATGGGAAAACAAGTTCTTTATTGTCTGTTCCTGTAGAATTTGAAATGCTTCCCAATTCGTAAATTTCTCCTGCATTATCCAGAACATCATTCTTGTTCCAGTCAACGAACAATGTATAATAATCAGTGTGATTTCCTCCTGTATCACCTAATACTGTCAGATTATAAGTTTGACCTCTTTTTAGCTGTGCTTCTTTATCTAAGAAATATTCCTGAGGTAGAACAGAAGGGGTTTCAGTGGTGTTATTAATTCCTGCAAAGTTTACGTTAGTAATCGGCAAAACAGTTTCTGCGGTGTAAGTACAGTAATCATCCGGTACAGGAATCACAGAGAATGTATAATCTTCTGCCTGTCCAAAATCGTAGCTGCCACAAGGATCTGTAGCGTAGCTTCCTCTGTTGCTGATGATTCTCATTCGGGTCGACCCAAATGTGACATTCATCGGAACAACAAATGAACCCCAAAGCTGACCGTCAGATCCATTAGAATTCTGCAGGCTTCCGACTTCGTATTTTTCACCGTCATCAGTCAAAATTCCGTTTTTGTTCCAGTCTATGAATACAGTGAAGAAGCTTTCAAAATCTCCGCCTGTGCTGCCGGATAATTTGATGATGTGTTCCTGTCCGTGCACGGTATTTCCTACTTTATCCAAAAAAAATTCGTGTGCTTCTGTTGAAGTCGCAGAAGTTGTGTTGCTGATTCCGGCCACATCCACATAGGTAATCGGCGTAACCGTAGTCGCAGTGTAGCTACAATAAACATCCGCTCCTGCACCGGTACCGGTAATTAAAACATTATCAAAACTGTAAGTGTCCCAGACGGAATAACTTGATTCACTATCCACAGGAATATAGTTACTGTTTCCTTCTTCAAAAACCGTAACAATTCTGATCTTTAAGTTTGAAGCGCCTTCTGTTCCGGAAACGGAATAAGGTCCGAAAGTTTCAATTTCGTTTTGCAGCGTTGTATGTTGGGCCTTTGTTACCAACTGCCAGGTTGCTCCTGCATCTACAGAAGACTGAATTTCAAAGAATTTAGAAGAACCATTTGTGCCGTCAATGTCAATGCTGAATTTGATGTCAGAATATCCGGCAATCGAAGTTGAAAACTGCACTCCTGCAGTTTCCGTGTTCGTGCCTTGTTCCGGAAATGTATGGATAGTGTGCAGTCCATCGAAGAACTCCAGGCTGCCATTTCCCTGTGTGCCTCCAATTTTTTCTTCAACACCTATGCCTTCGCTGGGTGATGCATTTCCATTTTCATAGTTCCAGAGCACAATTGTATTTTGTGCAAAGGAAAAGTTGATTAAAATTAAAAGTGTAAAGAACGTATATAATTGTTTCATTTTTTTCTTAGTTTTTGATTAATTTTTTGGTGAACGATCTTCCGTCGAGCGTCTGGATTTTCAATACATACATTCCTTTCAGAAGATGTGAAATATTTAAATCGGTTGTTTTGCTGCCAAAAGATTTGATGCTCTTTCCTGATAAATCAAACAATTCGATCTGAGTTACTTTGGTAGAATGATCTAATTTTAAACTAAAACTATCTTTGACAGGATTTGGAAAAAGGGCCACTTTTGAAGAATTGATCACTTCAACATTTCCCAAAACAGTATCTTCGCCTTCAATACTCATGATGAATCTCGAATTGTCAATCTGTCCGATGTCACCCACTTCAGTCGGTTCGAAAATCCCGCATGCATCAGATTGTATATAAGATGGCGCATCATCCGTAAAGCCATTTGCGCCTACCCAAAGTGCCGAACTTAGCGGTTCTCCATTGTAATGGATTTCCATCACCACTTCGGAACCAGCAGGAATTAATGTTTCCAAATCGACATCTATGGTATGCGTATCTGATTGTGTTACGACAACAACTTTCGTAGCTTTCAGTGTGAGTTGTCCTGTGGGATAAGCGCCTTCGGATGTGTAAATATTTAGTGTGACCGGAAAGCCGTCCTGTGGCAGATTCAAAACATTTTGAATTGCAAAACTTACTTTGTGAACCTGGAAATCATTCTGGATATCATAATCATTTAAGAAAAAACTACGACTCACGCGGTTTTCCAGTGAGTAGGCATTTCCATTAATATTGCAAGATGCAGATGAACTGAAATGGGGATTGAATGGAATCTGAGAATGGGACACTGTAATTTGTGCTCTCCCAAGTCCACAAATTCCCAAAATAATTAAGGGTGTAAAAAAATTCTTCATATCTACTTTTTTTAAATTTTGATAGTCGAAACTATAACAAAATAAGAACTAAAAGAAGTCTTTACTGTGATGAATACCTGAAAATTTCAAGATTTTGAGCAAGGTTTTATTTTACAAAAATTTGATAATGAGCTATTTGTATAAAATACCTGTTATTTGGACTCAGAATTCTGATTTGATTTCAAATCTCTCATTTTATTCTTTAATCGGTAAGATTTGAATGAAAAAAATATAATTAAAATTATAATTAGTATTAAAAAGATGACAATTATATAGATTTTATTTTCAGAAAAAGTGAACCTTTCTACAACTGCATTCCCGGATGGTTTGTTGATGATGTGTGTGATAGAATTTTTTTCTGCTTCAGAATATCTCTTTTTGGTTTCAGTGTACAAATTGCTGTAATAATTGTATTTCGGAATATCATTGAGTGCTAAATAATTTTGGGAAAGCAATTGGTAAGCTTCTACATCCAAACCCGACTTGGACATTTTTGTTGCTTTTTTAAGAATTTTATCGAGAGTCTCAATAGAGGTTTTATATTTTTTATTGAGCTTATGATATTTTGCCCAGGCAATTTGCTGGGAGATTTCAATATCATCGGTTGACGGTATTTGTTTTATGATCGCATCACTTTTCAGGAGTGATATTTTCGCTGAATCTGCATTTTTATTTTCTATAAAACAAAGCGATTTGTGCAAATGGGCAATACAAAGATTGGTTTTGGCTACATCACTATTCTTCAGCTTTTTATAAACGCTTATCGCCTTATTGAAGTACTCAATTGAATAATCGCAATCCAGCGTTTCCTGATAGATCATTGCCTTGATGGAATAATTATTTCCACGAAGATACTGCAGGGAATCCGGCAAAGCATGTTGATTGATAATTTTCTCCGCCTGATCCAGATAGCTGTGTGTGTTGTCGTTGATTTGTAAAATCTGGTATTGATAACCCAAAAGCGACAACGCTCGGACCTGATTGACATAATCATTCTTAAGTTCTGCAATTCTCTGAGCTTTCAACAGCGATTCTATTGATTTTTGGATGTCAAATTTTTCACTGTAAGCCGTGCCCAGAATTATCAGCGATGAAAGTTGAAGATTTGAATTTTCAGGTGAGTTTTTATAAACTTCTTTTGCTAGCAATATTGATTTTTCGGGATCAGAATAGATGATTTTATTAGCTGTTGCCAATTTTGCAAACAATTCATCTTGTCCTCTTGCGGTTTGGCTGATTCCAAAAAGCAGAAAGATGATGATAATGAAAGTAAATTTAAATGGATGAAACATTTTCTGACAAGCTAAACTAATGATTTGTGAGCTGAATTTTCTTTTTTGATGAATCCGATAAAATTTGTCGGCGAAATGCCTAAAGTATTTTTAAAGGCCAATGTAAAAGTATTTCTGGAATTGAATCCGCACTCTTCTGCCAACGAACTGACTTTGTAATTCTGATATTTAGGTTCCGATTTTAATTTTCGGATGATGTAATGAATTCTCAATTCGTTGATGTAATTATTGAAATTCTGACCTTTCTTTTTATTAATAATTTCAGACAGATATTTTGTATTGGTATCCAGGTTTTTTGCCAAAAATTGTAAGGAAACTTTCGGATTGATGTATTTCTCGCCTTCTTCGAATTTTTTAAGTTTATCCAGAATGATCTGTTCTGTCTTTTCCGAAATAATATAGAGATTGTCTGAGTTAACTTCATGAATTTCAATTGATTTTAAATTTTTCGTTTCATTCAGATTCTGCATAATCTTTTGAAACTGAACGTATTCTTTCTTCACCTTAATGTGATTTGCATAAGCCAAAGCCAATCCGGCCAACGCAACACCCAAAGTGATCAGAATCCATAATGATGATTTATTAGAATCAGGATTTTCCACACGTACGCTGTCTGCTTCGTTTGCCAAAAGTACCCTTGTATCTTGGTTTGACTCATAGATGGAATCATTTAATTTCAAATATTGTTCATTTAAGATTTTATAATTTTCCAGATCATCGGCGGAATAATGAATCTGGGCCAAATTTTTGTAAACATCTTTTTTCAACAGAAGATCTTTGACTTTTGGCAAATCTTTAGTAAGTCCAGATACAAAATACAAAGCGCTGTCGGTCTGTTTATTTTGCAAATAATAGCTGCTTAATCCATTTTTTGCCCTTAACTCCAAATCTTTAAAAGTTGGAAATTGATTGGACAATTTTAAATTCTGATTGAAATAGTGTTTTGCGGAATCCAGTTCATTTTGAGACAAATAATAATCTCCCAATTTTGAATAAATGAATTGCAAAGATTTTGAAACCTTTTTTGGATCGTCAATCTGTCGAAATTTAGCACTGCTTTTCCACAAATTTGTTTTTCCTTCATCATCTTTTGAAAGTGCGAAATTCAACAAACCTTTTTCCAACTGAAATCGGGCTT
The DNA here is from genome assembly GCF_000735135.1 of Chryseobacterium sp. FH1. Lineage (GTDB taxonomy): Bacteria > Bacteroidota > Bacteroidia > Flavobacteriales > Weeksellaceae > Epilithonimonas. The sequence continues at coordinate 55,886 of NZ_JPLZ01000008.1, read as the reverse complement.
CGATGTAATTTTGCTCTTTGGAATCGGTTATCGCAGACAAAGGAGTCATTGCCATTTCAATATTTTCTGACGCTATTTTATTCAATTCCAAACCTCTGTAAAAATTGGCAAGCAATATATAAGTGTAAGCTTTGAAGTTTTCGGATTGCGAAGTTTCAGACATTTTTTTTGCCTGAAAAAGAGACTTAATTGCTTCTTTATAAAGATTTTGCTTTAGGTAATTGTCAGAAAGCGCAAGGACTTTTGATTCTTTATTTAGCAAACCTTCAAATTCGGGCGACAAGGATTCTGCATCCTGCGTATTCTGCGCTTTGATGAATAAACTGAAAATGATAAATAATATAATATTGGGCTTCAATCTGATAGGGTTGCAGTATGTAAATTTAGTCAAATTTTCAAAATGCCACTTTTTTAGTAGGGTTAAGTTTTAGTAACAAACGAATTAATCCAGACAAATCAGAATGATCAATCAATAATAGATAGCGCAATTTTCGTTTTTTTCTGCTAATGTTCCGGCTAATTTTATTTTGTGCATTTCACCTTTCTGGTTGTAGCTGAAGCATTGCGTCACCCAAACGGAAAAATAAACGTTGTTAAAACAAAACCCGGAAATCGAAATTCCCGGGCTAAACTAAATAATTGAAAAAAACTTTATTTTTTAATGATTTTATGCGAGGAAGATTTACCGTCTGATAAAACTTTAATAATATAATTTCCTTTCGGTAAATCAGAAACATTCATTTGTAATTGTTTAGAATCCGAAGTTTGATTACTCAAAACTTTTCCAGAAAGATCATAAACCTGAACAGAAGATATCTTTGAATCTCCGGAAATGTTAACCACATCAGAAGCCGGATTGGGATAAACACGGAATTTGGTTTTATTAAAATCAGTCACAGCCATTGCTGCATCCGTGGTTACGCTCCACAATTCGTAACCGCTGTCATTGTACTGCGCTCTGAAATAAAGTTTGTTGCCCAATGCAGTGAAACCTGGAATCTGTGCCAACGCAAAATTATATGGTGTTGTAGGATCCGGCATTAGTTTTTTCGTGCCCGCTGCTGTTCCGTCTGATTTCCATAACTGATAATACTCGTCATAATTGTCAAGTCCTCTAAAATATAACGTACCATTCACTTCAGCAAATGTCATAGCCGCCTGATTTGGATTCATAGAACCATCAGATCCGGGAAAAACATCCAGATACAACTGAGTTCCGTCCGTGGTTCCGTCTGTCGTCCAGATCTCTGCGCCGTGGGTGTTGTCATCTAAAGTAAGCAGTAATTTGTCTTTATAAATAAAATGTCTGAATTGTGGAATCACAGCACCAGCTGTTCCTGGTTTCACATCTTTCAAAATATGAGTTCCATCTGCAGTTCCGTCTGTAGTCCACATTTCTCTGCCGGTTTCAGGTGTGTAGGCACTAAAAATCAATTTTCCATTGAATGCAATAAAATGCGCTGGCAGAGATGAAGCTGTACTTACAGCATTAGAAATATCCTTTACCATATAAGTTCCAGCTTCGGTTCCGTCCGTAGCCCATATTTCTGTTCCATTGGTTCCGTCATCTGCACTGAAATAGATTTTGTTACCGAAAGTAGTCAAGCTGGAAGGTCCGGAACTCTCAATAGGATTGATGTCTTTCACAATATGAGTTCCTGCAGCAGTCCCATCGGAAACCCAAAGTTCCAATCCAGTCTGACCATTATCATAATCAAAACCATCCATGGCGCTGAAATAAAGTTTGTTATTGAGAACTGTAAAATTAGATGGATTGGAACCAAATTCACCTGTTCTCAAATCCCCAATCATGACAGTTCCAACTTCAGTTCCGTCTGTTTTCCAAAGTTCGGTTCCGTGCACGCCATCTTCTGATCTGAAATATAAAGCATTTTGGAATTCGATAAACTCAAACGCATAAGATCCGCCGCTTCCAGGAAACATATCTTTTACTATTTTGGTTCCTGCTACGGTTCCGTCAGAAGTCCAAAGTTCGTTTCCGTTCGCATCATCCGTTGCAGTAAATAACAGTTTTCCATTTAAGATTTTGAAATTGGAAATATCAGAACCATTTTCTCCGGGATTGATATCTTTCAGGAGTTTGGTTTCGGTACCATCTGTGATCCAAAGTTCCCTACCATTGACGCCATCATCGGCTGTGAAAAATATTTTTGAATTATAATTAATCAGATCTGTCGGCATAGAATCACCGGAAGGATTGATGTCTTTTACCATTTCAAAAACTGGAGTTGTCTGCGCATTGATTCCAATAAATGAAACCAACATCGCCGCTAGAATAAATTTGTTTATCATATCTAAATAATTTCTTTTGAGTAAAAGTAGAGTGTTAATCCGATAAAGAATAGCAATAGACTTTTAGATATCCGAAAATTTCAAGAATATGAAAGTTTTAAATTTTTAATTAATTGATTATTAGTTGTTTAAAATAAAATAAATTTGCGTTAAGGATTATTTATTTTGAGTGGTTTTATCTGTTATTCTTGATTTTTTCACAAAGAAATATCCAAACAGACCAATTATTATAATTAAAATACCTGAAAGTATAAATATGAAAGTATTGAATTGATCTTGTTTAGCCTCAAAAATTTTCTGTTTGTATTCATTACGTTTTTTGATGAGTTCATTAACCGATTTGATGTTTTCCAAATCAAATTTCGACTGAGTCAATTCGTACAGTTTTTTGTAATGCAGATGATTTTCAAAATCTCCGATTGCCAAGAGGTTGTCAGACAAAAGTTTATAAATCCGGGTTTCCATTTCGGTCTGCTTCACTTCTTTTGCAAGCTTCAAAGCGTGAAATAAAGTGTCGTTGGCTGTCTTATAATTCGATTTGTCGGTTTCAATTTCAGAAAGTCCGACTAATGCATTGCATTCCAGAGATTTTGCGCCATTTTTTCGTGCATCTGCAAGTCCATTTTTGAAACTGACTTCTGCAGAATCCTTGTTTATAGACAAGTAGCAATAACCTTTTTGATTGTAAGCCTGTCCCAGATTTGCAACCGCAAAACCTTTCTTGTCTTTTTTAAAAGCTACAATCGCTTTATCAAAGTGTTTGATAGCATAACCACAGTCCAGACTTCGTTTGTAGAGAAAACCTTTCAGAAGATTAATATTTCCAATCAAATACTTCATAGAATCCGGAAGATAAATGGTCTGGGTCAGTTTGTCTGCTTTGTCTAGATATTTCCAGGCTTCTTCCCGCATTTCACTTCTTGTATATTGATTTCCGATAAGTCCCAAAGTTCTGATCTGATTCGCGTTGTCCTTTGTTTTTTCTGATAATTCATTAGCCTTCAAAGCAAAATCGATGGATTTTTTATAATCATTCATAGCAGCGTAACCATTGGCTATTAAAATGTTTGAAGAGATCTTATAAGAATCCGAAATATCTTTTTTCTTTAAAAGTTCTTCTCCAATCTGAATGGTTTTCTGTGGATTTTTGAACATAAAAGTATTGGCAATGCCTATCAGGCTGTCTATTTCCCTATTGTTTTGAGCAAAAAGAATTTGTGCTGAAACCGTAAAAATCAATATAATAAAAAACCTAATTATCCCCATCTGATTCCTTTTTTATATTTGATTTGATAAACGAGGCCGGAGACAATCCGGTAACTTGCTTGAAAACAGTGGAAAATAAACTGTGCGAAGAAAAGCCTGCTTCCTCTGCCAAATGACTGACTTTGTATTTCAGATAAATTGGATTATTGTTTAATTTGTTGATGACGTAATTGATTCTAAGTTCATTAATATAGCTATGGAAGTTTTTATTTTTATGCGTATTGATAATCTCTGACAGATATTTTGTATTGGTATTCAAGTTTTCTGCAAGCTGATTTAGCGAGGTAGAAGGATTGATATATTCTTCATTCCGTTCAAACAATTCTAGTTTTTCCAAAAGAAATTGAATCGTTTTATCTGGAATTACAATTTTTCCTGAACTTTCGGGAAGCTTGTTTTCATTAATGAATCTTTGTCTTTCCTCGGATTCCATTAATGCTTTTTCGATATTGGTTTCCTTTTGTCTAAGTTTTCGATTCAAAAAATATGAAAAAATGAGTACAGTAAAAATGAAAATTAAAATCAGATAAATGATTCTTTTGCTATAATCATATTTCGATTCCAAGATCTCGTCTTGTTTCTGATCGATCTTGGCCAAAAAAGAAATTCTTGCATTTTCCCTAGCATTGGAGATGGAATCCTGCAAAGAGTTTTGAAGTTGATAATGCATTTGATAACTATTCCAATCTTTTAAATAATTATCGTTCTCCGCGTACAATTGATATATTTCTGCCTTCAACCAAACATTCTGAATATTACTTTCTATTGGTTTCAAATGATCAAGTGCTTGAATTGACTTATCAAAATTTCTCTTTGCGAACTGATTTTTAGCTATTGCATAAAAATAATACGGCTCAAAGTTTCTAATTTTATCAGTATAATATTCTGCAGAATCATTCTTTCCAAGATTAGAGTAGGCGAGCGAATAATAAAAGTTAGTCAGTTGCTGTGCATCAAACTTTTCGTCCTTCTCAGATCGTTTTAAGAACTTTATAGTTTGTTTCCAATTTGATTTTGTGTATGATTTTAGAGCTTTTTCATAATCATTTTGGATCATCTCGTTTTTATTAAGGATCAAATAAAGTTGATCAGATTCGATTCCCAACTTATCACAAAGTATTCTTGTAAGAAAATTGATTTGGATATTATTTTCAGAATGGCCAGTTTTTTTTGAAAGTTCAGAAACCTGAAGCAATTTTTCTGCTGCTGCGTCATAATTGGCTATTAACAGATCACTTTTAATAAGAAGGAGAAGTGCTCTCATTTTGTCATTATCATTAGACGTGTTTTTTAAGAGGAATTGGGAAATGAGTGCAGATTCCTTCGGTTTTTTGTAAAGTAGATTTTTGGATTCAGTAAATAATGACTCAGTGTCTTTTGTATTTTGAGCCTTGACAGTTATTATGAATAAAATGAAAAAAAATAGAAATGTTTTCAATCTGATGGGGTTGCAGATGTAAAGTTATATAATTTTAATACAATATGTCTATTATAAAACCACCTTGGTGAACAATTAAACAAAATGCTCCCGAAATAAATTCCAGGAGCATTTCAATAATAATTGAGTTCAAAGTCAGGATCAAAAAAGCTAATTGCAATTAGCTAATTACCATCAGCACTTTATTTCCAACCGCCACCAAGACTTTTGTAAATATTCACAACTGTGCTCAGCTGTCTTTCTTTAGCTTCGATGAGTTCCATTTTGGCGTCCAACGCATCACGCTGATTCATCAAAACTTCCAAATAATCTGCTCGGGAATTGCGAAAGAGTTGATTGGCGATTCCAATTCCATCGTCCAAAGCTTTTGATTCCTGAGCTTTCAATTCATAATATTTATCGAGGTTTTTGATTTTCGACATTAGATTCGAAACATCGATGTAAGCGCCCAAAATCGTTTTATCATATTCATACAAAGCTTGGATTTGTCTCGCATCAGCCGTTTTGAACTGCGCTTTGATGGCGCTTTTATTAATTAATGGTCCAGCCAATTCTCCAACCAGATTGAGGGCAATCGATTCCGGCAACTTGACCAAATACGAAGGATTGAAAGCTTCCAAACCAAGCGTCGCATTGATTTCCAAACTTGGATAGAATTCTTTTCTCGCCGCTTCCACATCAAGTTTTGCCGATTCCAATTCCAGTTCTGCTTGCTTGATGTCAGGTCGATTGGCCAGCAACTGAGACGGAATTCCCGTATAAATTGTTTGCGGAACGATAGACATAAAACTTTCCTTGGTTCTTACGATCGCCTGCGGATAACGACCCAGTAAAGCATTGATTTGATTTTCCTTTTCGGTGATTTGTTGTTTCAAATCATATTCCGTGGCGCTGGATTTTGCCAACTCTGCCTCGAATTTCTTAACCGCTAATTCCGTGGTTGCCATCGCCTGTTTCTGGATTTTCGCAATGTCGAGCGCTTTTTTCTGCAAATCCATATATTGATGGATGATATCAAGTTGATTATCAAGCGACAATAATTCGTAATAATTATCAGCCACTTCTGCAATCAAACTTGACAATACGAAATTCTTTCCTTCAACAGTCGAAAGATAATGTGCAACAGCTGCTTTCTTTTCAGTTCTCAGTTTGTGCCAAATATCGATTTCCCAATTCGCCACCAATCCACCTTCGAAGTTTCCAAGCGGATCTGGCATTTCTCTTCCCGGTTCTATTTCGGTCGTTGCGTCACCAGCGCCTTCAGAAGTATATCTTCCCGCTTTGTTAACGCCTGCGCCCAATTTTGCGGCAACCGTCGGACTTAGTTTTCCGTTTTTGTACATCACGTCGCTTTTCGCAATCTCGATTTGTTGAAGCGTGATGAGCAATTCCTGATTATTTTTCAAAGCTTCATCAATCAGATTTACGAGATTCGGATCTGTGAAAAACTCTTTCCAAGGCGTGATTCCGGAATTGTTTTCAGAACCGGTTTGGTTATCAAAATTCTGAGGAATCGTTTCTTTTACCTTATCGGCAATTTTAGTTGCCATTGGTGCTTTACATCCAATTAATATTAATGAAATGAATGCCGTTGCTATGATGTTTTTATTAATCTTCAAATTTTCCATCGTGTTGGTAAGGTTCAGTTTGTTCTGTTAAAGGATTTTCTTCTTCGTAGTAAGTCAGTTTGGACTTGGCGGCAATGTTGGCAAAAATGTAGTACAATCCTGGGATGATCATCAATCCGAAAATAGTTCCGATCAACATGCCGCCTGCAGCAGCCGTTCCGATTGTTCTATTTCCAACGGCTCCAGGTCCTGTTGCCAAAGCCAATGGAATCAATCCAGCAATGAATGCGAATGAGGTCATCAAAATCGGTCGGAATCTCAAAGATGCACCTTGCAATGCGGCTTCTTTGGTTGATAAACCTTCTTCTGCTTTTTTCTGGACGGCAAATTCGACTATCAAAACAGCATTTTTTCCAAGTAATCCGATGAGCATTACCATTGCAACCTGAGCGTAGATATTATTCTCCAATCCGAAAAGACTCAAACATAAAAACGCTCCGAAAATCCCCGTAGGCAAAGACAAAATAATAGGCAAAGGCAAAATAAAACTTTCGTATTGCGCGGAGAGAATCAGATAAACAAATCCGAGACAAACGAGAAAAATGTAAATGGCTTCATTCCCTCTGGAAACTTCGTCTTTGGAAATCCCCGCCCAATCGATTCCGAAACCTCTTGGCAAAGTTTTGTCCGCCACTTCTTGGATTGCTTTGATGGCATCTCCAGAACTGTAACCTGGCGCCGGCGTTCCGCTGACTTCGGAGGAGTTGTACATATTGTGTCTCGTAATTTCGGACAAACCATACACTTTTTCAAGATGCATAAAATCCGAGTACGGCACCATTTGGTCTTTGTCATTTTTGACATAAAGCTTGAGCAAGTCGCTTGGCAAAGCTCTGTATTGCGGGCTAGCCTGAACGATTACTTTGTAAGGCCTGTCGAATCGGATAAAACTGGTTTCGTAGTTTGAACCAATCAAAGTGGAGAGATTGTCCATTGCTTTTTCAATGCTGACGCCTTTTTGCTCCGCCAGATCATTGTCGATTTTCAACATATATTGAGGAAAACTTGCGGAGTAGAAAGAGAAAGCCGATCCCAATTCAGGGCGTTTTTTCAATTCTCGTACAAAGTCATTACTCACAGTTTCCATTTTGTGATAGTCGCCACTTCCGGCTTTATCCAAAAGTCTTAATTCAAAACCTCCTGCAGCACCATAACCAGGAATTGATGGTGGTTGGAAGAACTCGATATTGGCACCAGGAATTTCTTTTGCCTTTTGTTCCAGTTGTTCGATGATCTCGGTGGAGGATTCTTTTCTTTCATCCCAATTCTTAAGATTAATCAAACAAGTTCCGGAGTTGGATCCGGTTCCTTCGGTCAGAATTTCATAACCAGCCAAAGAAGAAACAGACGAAACGCCATCGATATCTTCAGAAGCTTTTTGAAGTTGTAAAGCAATTTGATTGGTTCTTTCAAGCGTCGATCCTGGAGGTGTTTGGATGATTGCATAAATCATTCCTTGATCTTCACTCGGGATGAAACCGGAAGGCATTCTATTACTCAACAAAAAAGTACCGATGCAGAAAAGGACAAGCAAGGGCAAAGTCACCATTTTTCGAGTAACGACTTTCGTCAACAAGTTGTGGTATTTGCCTGCTCCGATTGTAAAGAGATTATTAAAACCATCCAAAAATCTTGTGATCGGTGTTTTCTTTTTCTCTTTTCCGTGGTTGTTTTTTAGGATTAATGCACATAGAGCCGGCGTCAAAGTCAACGCAACAACGCCCGATAGAATGATGGATGAAACCATTGTAATCGAAAACTGACGATAGAAAACGCCGACTGGACCAGACATAAATGCCACCGGAATGAAAACGGAAGCCATCACCAAAGTTATTGCAATGATTGCTCCGCTGATCTCGTGCATCGCTTCTTCCGTTGCCTTGAGTGGCGAGAGATGCTTTTCTTCCATTTTTGCGTGGACGGCTTCTATCACCACGATTGCATCATCTACGACGATTCCTATGGCCATTACCAAAGCGAAGAGTGAAATTAAATTTAATGTAATTCCAAACGCCGACATTATCGCAAATGTTCCTATTAATGAAACTGGAACTGCAATCGTTGGAATCAAGGTTGAACGCCAATCGCCCAAGAAAAGGAACACGACAATCGCAACCAAGATAAATGCTTCAAACAACGTGTGAATCACTTTTTCTATCGATGCATCCAAGAATCTGGAAACGTCATAACTGATCTCGTAATGCATTCCTTTTGGGAACGTGGTTTTTTCCAGATCGGCCATCAATGATTTTACATTTTTGATGACATCGCTCGCGTTGGAGCCATATGATTGTTTTAATGTGATTGCGGCGGAAGGTTTGCCATTCAGCGTAGAGTAGATGTCGTACATAGAACTTCCGAATTCCACATCTGCCACGTCTTTCAGCCTTACAAATTCGCCATTCGGTTTGGCTTTCAGAATGATATTGCCGTAATCTTTTTCGTTGTTGAATCGTCCTGGATATTTCAGAATATATTCTATGGATTGAGAACGTTTACCGGAACTTTCGCCTGTTTTTCCGGGAGAAGCTTCCAAACTTTGTGCGCTGAGTGCCTCCATCACTTCGTCTGCAGAAATGCTGTAAGCCGTCATTCGATCAGGTTTCAGCCAAATTCGCATTGCATATTCTCGGGTTCCCAAGATATCTGCAAAGCCAACACCGCTCACCCTTCTCAATTCCGACATTACATTGATGTCAGCATAATTGAAAAGAAACTTTTGGTCAGCTTTGGGATCATCACTGTAAAGATTGACATACATTAGCATATTAGGTTCTTCACGGGTGATTTTCACACCTTCACGGACAACTAAAGGAGGCAATTTATTTACGACCGACGACACACGGTTTTGAACATTTACCGCTGCGACATTCGGGTCTGTTCCCAAATCGAATACGATCTGGATAGAACATTCCCCATCATTGCCTGCATCAGACGTCATATATTTCATTCCCGGAACGCCATTTAATCCGCGTTCCAAAGGAATTACAACCGATTTAATCAGCAACTCGTTATTGGCGCCGGGATATTCCGCAGTGATATTTACCTTTGGTGGCGAGATTGACGGAAACTGAGTAACAGGCAATTTTACCAAAGATAAAATCCCTAAAAATACGATGATCAGTGAGATCACGATCGACAGAACTGGTCTGCGAATGAATTTTTTAAACATAATTCTAATATTCTTTTAGATAATAGATGATAGACGAATAGATAATAGAGGTTTCTCTATCGAAATCATTTATCGATCATCATTTATCATTTATATCTTAGTTGGCTTGTAATCTTAATGATGATAAGACTTTCTTCGGATCTTGGAATTTCGTCTTCACATTTTGATCATCCTTCACTTTTTGGACGCCTTCCAGTAGGAATTTGTCATTTTCAGTCAAGCCTTCAGAAACGACATAAGTATCGGGAAGCGAGTAGGCGACTTTGATATTTTTCGAACTTACTTTTCCATTCTTGTCAACCAAGAAAACATAGACTTGATCTTGGATTTCATAAGTTGCTTTTTGAGGAATAATCAAAGCATTTTTCAGAGGAACTGTCATTTGCACTTTTCCCGTTTCACCATTTCTGAGTAATTGATTTGGATTTGGGAATTTGGCTCGGAAAGCGATATTTCCTGTCTCGTTATCAAATTCACCCTCGATATTGGCGATTGTTCCTTTGACCGGAAGCAGTTCGCCGTTCGCCATCAGTAGGGAAACCTGGTTGTTTTCTCTTTCTGCAGCATGTGTTTGATAATTAATGTATTCCGGCTCAGAAACATTGAAGTAAGCATAGATTCCAGTGTTGTCTGACAAGCTTGTCAATAAATCACCTTCCGCAATCAGGCTTCCTAATTTTAGCGGAATTCTGTTGATATAACCAGAGAACGGCGCTTTGATCGTTGTGAAGTTGAGATGGATTTGTGCCAGTTTTGCTTCGGCGTTTGCCGCGTCCAATTTTGCTTTGGACATAGCTCTTTCATTTTTCGAAACGATGTTATTGCTTGCCAAAGTGCTTGAATTTTGCAACTCTATTTTCGCCTGTTCCACTTCGGCTTGGGCTTTCATGAATTCTGCCTGATAGATTTGTGGCATAATTCTGAAAAGCGTTTGTCCAGCTTGTACGAACTGACCTTCATCCACGAAGATCTTTTCTAGGAAACCTTTTTCCTGAGCTCGGATTTCTATGTTTTTCAAAGATTGAATCTGTGCGACGTAATCTTTCGTGACAACTGTATCTATTTTTACTGCCGATGTTACTGGATAAACGGCGGTTTCTTCTTTCTCTTCTTTTTTGTCTTTACAGCTAAAGATAATCAGCAAAGTGCTGAGAGCAACAGAAAACGTGACTCTTTTGATCATAATTTTTATTTTTTTAATTAAGGATTGGATTAATGCTCACAAAGAATCATTAATCTCAAATGAAATATTTGAATCGGTGAAATTTCAAAAACAACGAGGAATGTTACCGCTTTGGAATAAGGGTAAGAATGTTTTTGAACAAGTGAATTTTAAATACGGATAGAACGGAGCATAATAAACCTTTTGACAGAGTAGATAATGGTTTCTGGCTCGTGGAATTTCTGTTTTGTACGTTTGAAAAAGGCGTGGAATAAGTAACCCAAACCAAAAACAGCAAGCACTGCAATCGCATCCAAGGAATTGGAAAAACTGAGATCCATTTCTTCCGGAGAGTCAAGCGAATCACTGATCTGCTGGAAAGAAGCTTTTTCTAAGGAATGATTGAGGTGGTGTTTTTTCGCAAATGAAAGAAAGTTAAAAGAGATATTTTGAGTCGTTACATCTTGCTGGAAATCAATAGATTGATTCTTTTCTGCCAAGAATAGCAGAAAAATTCCCATCAATAGATATATGATACTTTTTTTCATTCGATGATGCAAATTTACTTGCTTAAATGTTAACCAAATCTTAAATCTGAAAATTTAAGGAATTTTTAAGTTGAGGTCTCCAATTTTTGAGATTTTGACTTCAATATCTTTTTACTACTTTTATCACATCAAAAAATTGCTGATGCCACTTTACAAAGATCTTTCCGATGATGTTGCAAAAATCCTGATCTGGGAATTTGACAAGGATGAAGAACTGGATGTTGATTTTTTGTTGGAACCAGAAAATCAAGATAAGATTCTGGGCTATCATCCCAACAAAATTGCTGAGGTGTTGATGGTACGCAAAATGCTGAAAGTCTTACTTCCGGATCACAAGATTCTTTACAGAGAAAACGGCGAACCTTATCTATTTCCACAGGATTTTCACATTTCGATCAGCCATTCTTATCCGTTGGCAGCGTTAGCAATTTCCACCAAAAAAGTGGGAATCGACCTTGAGAAAAGAAAGGAAAAGATCAAAAATATCCGTCACAAGTTCGTTCTGCACGAAGATCTTTATATTGATAATTCTAAAGAAATGGATTTCCTTACCGCGATTTGGTGCGTGAAAGAAGCATTATATAAAATCCATCACAGCAAACATTGGTCATTGAAAAAACATTACGACGTTTTACCTTTCGAACTACAAGAGCAGTTTACGGTCAAAAGCCGAGTGTATGATCTGGAAAATGAAGATTTCTTCAAAGCTCAGATCTTCTTTTTTGATCATTACTGTTTTGCCGTTGTAGATTGATAGATCAAATATTCCTCGATGATTTTTCGCTGGTCTTTGGCGACATCATAGATTAATTCTAAAAGTTCGTGAATGTTTTTGATTTCCGTCAAATGGCTGATTGCAAAAGGATTTCGGTCATTAGAAATCACTTGGCTTTCCAATTCGGCTTTTCTTTTTTCTAACAAATTGGCAACTTGATCTTCTGGTTTGATGTGGCTTTCAAATCTGATTTGTTCGTCCAGATCTTTTTGATAAAGTAGGGAAGAGGTTCGTAACAATTCTGCCGAAATCTTGATTTTCCAATTCTGAAGATCGATTTCGGGAAAGTCGTGTCCGGATTTTGAATATTGAGATAATGAAGCTGTGTAGGCTGTTATCAAATGCGTTGTGGTTACGAATTGATGAACTGTTTCCAATTTTCTCTGTTGATTTTTCGGATCGGAAATCATCCTTTGGAAGTTGTCGGAAAGATTTGCCAAATCGATGATCGCATTTTTTCTTTTCAATCGGAAATCCTGATCCACGACTTCTGTTTTCAGAAATTGATCCATTACCAATCGGAAATAATCCAGATTACTTTTGGAAGATTTTTTCATCAAAGCCAAATTCTGTGTGTGTTCCCAAACTGGCAAAATGAAATATGCCACCAAGAAAGTCACGGAGCCACCAATCAAAGTGTCCAAAATTCGATCTTTGAAAATCAGATTGACATTTCCAGGTCTTAAGAAATTGAAAGAAAGGAAGATGTAAATCGTCATAAAAAAAACTGCCCAAAAATATTTTGATTTCAACAAACTGAAACACAGGATCATACTTAATAAAAGAATGAATAGAATTGCACCAGGTTCTTTTACAAAATACAAGATTATATAAGCAATCACACCGCCAGCAATGGTTCCGAAAAGTCGGAGGAGATTTCGGTGTTTGGTTGTCGCATAAGCGGGTTTCAAAATGGCGATAATGGTAATGAGAATCCAGTACGAATGTCCAATGCCAAGAATCTGAAATTGAGAAACAATGTAACCGATCAACAATGCAATTGTAACTCTGATCGCGTGACGAAAATGTCCAGAGTCAAGCGATAAATTGGAAACTAAAACTTTGAGATTCAGTTTTTCTTCTTTTGGTAGAAATTTGGAATAATCCAACCCGGAAGATAAACTTTTTGCGAGTTTTTTGTCTTGTGAATGAACTTTCAGAATCGTGTTGACTTCGTCTGTGATTTCTGTGATTCGCATCAAGATCTGGCGCATCATTATAAAATCTTCCAAGGTTTCGGAAGAAAACTTCTTTGATCTGTGTTCGAAGAATTCATCGTAGATCTTCTTCAGTTCTTCATCAAAATTGGTGACTTGCCTGAACGTCAAGCCGCTTTGAAGCGAAATTCCGAGATTCGTCAATTCATCTGCCATCGCCAGCAAATAGTCGTGAATGTTGTGGAGCAAAGTCGTGTCGCCGAAAGCGTGATTCATCTTTTTGTAATCATTTTCGGACGTCAAAAGTTTGTCGTAGAGGTCAATGGAATTGAGAAACATCAACATCAAGATTCTACTTTGCGTCGTAGATTCGTTGACGATCTGTCTGGTTTTGAAAACAATTTCTCTTGTGTCTTCTTGGTGGTTTTTGATTTTGATCTGTTGAGAGATCAATTGATTCAAAAGTCCATTAAAGTCGGGATTTTTGGTGTAATATTTTGCTTTGATCCTTAAGTAATCTGCTAATTCGAGGTAATTCTCGCCTACAATTTGACTGGCCAATTTGTAAGGTTGCAGTCTCGTGACGATTAAGAAAATCACAAAAAACCACAGACAGCCAAGGAAAAATATAAAAGAACTTTTGAAAATATCTTCGCCCGTGAGATGTCCATCAATAAAGATACTGAGCACGACAAGCGCAATAGAACCGAAAGTCGCCAATCTAATTCCATAAACCCCAATCATCGAAAAGAAAAATCCAAACGCGATGATCTGAATGTAAACGGCAATCGGAAATCCCTTGAGCAAGCTGGCGAGAAGTGCAATGAGGAAGAAACTGAAAACTGATAGTAGCAGTGTGTTTCTTCTTCTTGTAAATGGTCCCGGCTGATCTGTCAATCCTACAAAACTGGTTCCGAGTGGAAACAGAAAAAACTCCTTCAGCAAACCAAACTGTGCCAAGATGATACTTGGAATCACGATCGCCAGAGCGATTCTTGCTCCGGAATAGATGTATTGGCTGGTGAGGAATTTTTTGAGTTCGGAACTGTAGTTCATATTACAAATTTACAGAAAGTATTGTTTTAAAAAGATAATGAGGATGGTATTAAACGTAAAGTTAATTTTAAATTCAATCAAAAAAAAATGCCAAAGCGAAATGCTCTGGCAAAATTTATTTAAAGAGATTATGGATTAATAATCTTGTGCGTTGTAAGTCTCGCTACCGATGTTCCAAGTCAAACCAAATCTAAGCGTGTTGTCCAACGCTGTGTTGATTTTTGAAGTGTTGATCAGGTAAGAAAGATCCAATCCGAAAGATGCATATTTGAAACCAACACCCACAGTGGCATATTGTCTTGCTCCTTGTTCTGGCGCTTCTGCAAAATATCCAGCTCTCAAAGCAAAAGTCTCATCGTAAGAATACTCTGCTGCACCACTGAACATAATGCTTTTCTTGTTGTTGAAAGATTTTCCGATTCCGGCAATTGGACCTACGTTTGGAACTTCACCAGTTACTTCGTCTGGACCAGGAACCAATATTTTCGAAGCTTCACCACTTAAGCTGAAACGGTTCATATCATCGATCAGCAAATCATATCCAAGACCTAATCTTGCCATTGTAGGAAGGTAAGATCTGGATTCCTCGTCACCTGTGTAATCTAACTTTGGACCCAAATTCTGAATGGCCCAACCTCCTTTTACACGACCTTCGTAGCCACTGATGCTCTCATGTTTTGGAGACATATAGTAACCTGAAACATCTACTGCAAAAGTGTTGGCAGGTTTGAAACTGCTGTCTGAGTTGAAACTTCCGAAATCTGAACGGATAAATTTTCCAGTCACTGCCATAGAGTAGTTGTCTGTCAGCTTTAGACCATACGCCAAATCAATTGAGAATTCATTTGGTTTTACAGTACCGTTGTCACGGATGTTGTTACCAGCATCTAGCTCTGTCAAGTTCACTTCTCCCATATTGAAGTAGTACAAACTCGCACTCAAAGTAGAACGCTCCTCATCGCCTATGAAAGTGTAGAATGATCCGTAAAGTAAGAATACATCACTCGTCAACTTACTCATGTATGGTGTGTAACTTACGCCGACTCCAGATGAAGTCTTAGCAAACGGATATTTTGCCGCATTCCAGAATTGAGAAAATACATCTGTAGAGGTTACAACACCCTGGTCTCCCATACCACCTGCTCTTGCATCTGGAGAGATTCTTAGAAATGGCGCACCAGTAAGTACGGGCTGAACACCACTTTGAGAAAAAGCAAAGGCACTCACACCTAATCCTAATCCAAGAAATAATCTTTTTGTTAAATTCATTTTTGTTCTTTTAAGGTAAAATTTACCGATATATTGATGTTTTTATTATTTTAATAATACCATTTTTTCAACAGCTGTAGCGCTTCCGGAACATTTCTCCTGATTTTGGCTGCGTGCAAATATCTTAAAAATATAAGTACCTTTTGCAACAGTGTCACCAAAATCATCTTTTCCGTCCCATTCTATGGCTTGTCTTGGTGTTCTAAAGCCTTGTAGGAAAGGTTCTGCTGATACGCTTGTCGTCAATGTTCTCACTATTTTTCCAGTGATGGTGTAGATTTGAACATTCACATCCAAGGCATCATCACAATTGTGCTCAAACTGAACGTAAGTCTTGTTGGTAAAAGGATTTGGCCAGTTCAGCAGTCTGTTGACTGTCAGTTTTTTCTCGGATTCGTCTTTTACTACAAAGTTTAACGTAGAGCTGGTAGAATTATTGTTGATGTCCCAAACTTTAAAAACCAATTGATGCTCACCTGGTGAAAGACTTCGGAGAGGGAAAGTCACAGATCCTTTTTGGTAATCCTGCAAATCGCTTGTACAACCATTGCCGTCTCCAGAAGAATAATAATCATTGATTGCTGTGGTATTGATCACATCGCCGTCCAAAACAAAGGTGATGTCGTGTCCAATGCCGGCACCTGTGGAGTTGATTCCCATATTATCTCTTACGCAGGCTAATAATACTGGATTTTGATCTGTGATGCCACCGTTTGCGAAGTTGGTGTTGTTCATATAGAGATTTACAGCTGGTGGTTCAGAATCGTTGATTCCGTCTGGGTTGATATCACCAACAGATTGCACTTGGTTTGTGAAAACGTCGTATGCATCTGGATTTGGACTTGTTCTGCTGAAGTTATCAGCGTAAGCAAGGATTCTTCCGTTTCCAACTTCATAATTGATGTCTTTAGGAACGTAAAACTCAACGGTGTAATTTCCATTAATAACAGTTCCAGAAGCTTTTACAATGGCACTTGGTTCTTCGTCAAAAGTCAATTTATTATTTAGTGCAGGATGATTGTCATTATTTAAAGTTGTCTTTTTAATTTTCTTGTCAAAAATATTAATAACCACGCGTCCATTAAAAGTGTTGTCTAAAGTTCCATCTGCTTTATTTACATGACCTTTAATTTTTACAAAATCCAAAGCTCTGATTTTTCCAGGAACTGGCGTTTCTACTTCATCTATTTTCAGTAATCGTTTTGGTCTGCTAAGCTTCATTGCGGGATCTCCTAGGAAGTTAACTCGCAAAGGCTGTGAAGATTGTCCATATCCGATTGTAGGATAATAGTAATATTGTTTCCTTGCAAGAAGATGGGCATCTCCCAATGATATAAATTCATCACCATAAAGTTTGAAGATATGGTCTGTTAAAAGAGTCGTGAATTTTCTACCGTAATCTACTGATATTTTGCGACTTGAAGTAATCATGGTCGCAGCTCCTCCTGTAGGATGTTTTATCACTTGTTCCCCGACAGAAAATGTGGATGGCTCGTCCCATAGTGTAAACTCACAAGTAATGGTGGAAACAACAGGAAATCTGCTATATACAGAAGTGAAATTATTAAAACCTTGAACTTCAGTAGACGTTAAAACTCTTTCTTGAGCCCAACCATTGATACCTCCATGTCCAAAATAGAATAGGTACAAGCTGTTTCCTACATCATTTGTAATCGCTTGGTTGATCTGAGGGAATCTCTGCCCACCTGCACTTGTAACTGCTGGGAATGCGTCTAAATATAATTTTCTAATGTTATATTCTGGTTTGTCTGTATTTGTTTCAAAATTACTCTTAATGGCGTAATCTACAAGGAAATGGAAAGGGCCAGGTATGTCTGTGCCATCAGCTCTTTTCGGTCCGCTTCCTTCAAAATCATCATCTGCTACAAAATTCAGTTTCATTCTCCATTCTCCGAAAGGCGAAGATTGTCCTGGGAGAGCATTGTAGTAAGACAATGTTTTGTCTATCATTGTTTTAGCTTCCTGTATGTTTGCGGCTGGCAATCTTCCAATCGGAAGATCAGGAAGTATTTGATACAAGAACTTTTCTGATTGAGGCTTAGTCATTACAAAGTAATCATCAGTCACATATGAGTTCTCCAAGTCTGCACTAGCCGCACTTTGGTAACTAGGAATGATATCTGAATTGTTCGGTATTCTGTTTTTGAAGTCATAAGAGGTATCTCCCAACAACAATACATATTTTAAGGAACCAGCTGGTGTGTTCAATTTGGTTACGAAATCTCTTATCGCTGTAATATCTTTACTTCCACTGCTGAACTCGTTATAGATCTTGTTCACATCTACAACCTGTACATTATAGCCATTTTTAGATTGATGATAGCTTGCTAGTCTTTGTGCCTGACTGATAAACGAGGGTTGTGTAATAATTAGGTAATCAACACTTCTAAGTGCAGAAAGGTCTTGATTGTCGATTTTGCCTACGAAAAGGGGAGAAAAACCAGAGTCATTTCTGAAAGCTGTAAACTCATTATTGAAAAATCCACTATCGGCCAAATATCCAAAATTGAAAACTGAGTTTTGGCTATTTTTATTTGTCATCCTTTTCGGCGTAGTCACATCAGAGACATCCCAAACTTGATCAATACCAGTGGCGTTGGCAATAGAAAAACCGTACAAGTCATTGCTTCCTTCTACTATCTCAAAGTCACGGAAGTTCATCTGCGTATTGTTGAAACTCAAATCTTCTTTGTATTGCGCTTCGGCATAATCAAAGTAAAAAGTCGCATTAGGATTAGCACTGATGGTGCTTATGTAGTTGAATTTTAAAGTATTGCTGGTTTGGTTGAATAATGTTCCTTGATGGGTCAATCGAACGTAACCTTCCGAATTAGAGGCTAAAGTTGATTCGTTTCTAGAGCCATTGACGTCCATTGTCACTTTTGCGGATTGTGCATCGTGTGCAATGACCCGCGTTCTGAATTTTACAGCGTCATCTGCTCGCATTGGGCTTCTTGTTGTGAAGGTGATTTCTCTTGTGCCAGAAATAACATCTCCAGTCCAGATTCTTCCCAGTTTTTCTAGGTTAAATTTTTCTTCATTTATAACTTGATAATCATCGTATCGGTTGATCAAAGCCGATGGTAAATTCCGGTCCACGGTTTGAACTCTTTTTCCCGGTCCAATATCAAAGTTGATAAAGTAAAATGAAAAATCCTCATAAAGGTTGACCACATTGTTCATAGCATCATCATTATCCCTGTTGTCGGTTCTTTTATGACCATTTCCGTTTCCAAGATCATAAAGATTGTAGCCATTGGGACCTTGTGCGTAAAAAAGTGCATAATCATTATCGTTCCAAACCCCGTCTTCCTCACCTATCACTTGGATTGCGTCTTCCTGTAAAGCATCATATCGGCCATCCTGGTTGTGCTCTGGCAACATCAATCCGCCGTTACCATAAATTCTGAAATTTTTTGGGTTGATATTGGCTACGTTGATACCATTTTGTTGCAAAAATTGTTTAGTAATTTTGAAGATACCAGATTTGTCTACTTTTATCTTGTAGAATGTGCCAGATTTTAATGGGTTTTCAGAGCTACCATATTTATTAGAACCTTTAAATTGAGTAGAACTTTTTTCACTGGTTTGATTAATGTTAAATGAAACTAATTTATAGATTTTATTGTTCTCCACTTTTAAAGTTTCGACAGTGATGTTGGCACTTTCTGCTTTTTCAGCTTCATTAAAGAAATAATAAACACTGGTTTGCGGTTTGCTGGGAAGGGAATTGATTTTCAGATCTTGAATGTCTTTCGCAGGAAGAGTTTCCCAAACAAATTGATCTAAGGTAATCTGATTATTGGTCTTGATATTCAGGCTGGCCAAGATTGTATTGCCTTCTACTTGATAATTGTGATTGGTGAAAAAAGGATAGGTCACTTTTTGAGTTCCATAGTCCATTTCCTTATAACCATCCCAGGCAAGATTGATCTTTTGAGAATAGCCAAATACAGAGAAAACGCAAAGAGCGAAAATATAAAATTTAAATTTCATCAAGGGAATTTTAATTGAGAATACAAAATAAACGATTTTTTTAAAAAAATGGTATATAATAAAATTAAATTAATTGCGTTTTATCAAAAAAAGACAAACATTATTTGATTAATTAAAGAATTTACTTTTTCTTTGTACTTTGAAATTTCTATATAAATTATGAAAAAAATCAGGCTGTTTTCGATAATTACTTTAGGTGCAACAATGCTACTTGTAAGTTGTGGTGGTGGAGGAAACTCGAAGAAAGGTGGCGGAACTAAAGGTTTTGTGAGCAAGACTGGCTGGAAACCCAACGAGAAAGACGGGTGGTTCTTTTCCGGAAAGCAACAAAAACAAAAAGGATGGCCAGGAATGGTGTATGTAGAAGGCGGAACTTTTACCATGGGATTGGTAGAGGACAACGTGATGCATGACTGGAACAACACACCTAGAAGAATGCAGGTAAGCTCATTCTTTATTGGTGACACAGAGATTACCAACTCAGAATATAGAGAATATACCACTTGGCTTAAGTTTGTTTTCCCTTCTTCGGATCCAGGTTTCAAACATATCTATACAGGTGCTTTACCAGATACTTTGGTTTGGAACAACAAGCTTTCTCGTAATGATTACGCGGAAACTTACTTCAGATCTCCAGAGTACGATTACTATCCAGTAGTAGGTGTATCTTGGTTGCAGGCAACAAAATATTGTGACTGGTTGACAGAGAGAGCAAACGAAAGAGCGCTTATGAAACAAGGTGTAATTTCTAAAGATATCTATTCTGCTGACAAGGGTGCTACCGCTGGATCTACTTTCAATATGGACAAGTTCAAATCCAGTGATGCAGAACTTGATGCTTATGTTGATAAGGAAAAACTTCAGAAAAGAAGTGGAATCAAGACTGCTAATGAGAAAATCGCAGCGGCTAATAGAAATGCTACTTCTGGAATCGTAGAAAAATTCAGACTTCCGACAGAGGTTGAATGGGAATTTGCAGCGCTAGGTCTTCAAAAAGAACGTGATTACAACAACTATCTAGGCAAAAGTACCCAATTGAACAAAATAAAAGGTACCAAAGGAAGAAATAGAGGCATGTATCTTGAGAACTTCAAGATGGGAAGAGGAGACTACTCCGGTGTTGCTGGTTGGAAAAATGATGGTTCACCTACAACAGCTGACGTTAAACAGTATCCTTCCAACGATCTAGGAATCTACGGAATGTATGGTAACGTTGCAGAATGGGTAGCAGATATCTACAGACCGATGATTGATGAGGAATTCAGTGATTTCAACTATTTTAGAGGTAACGTCGTAACGCAATCTGTTAGGAATTCAGATGGAACTTACAAAAAAATTGATAATGAAAGTATCAAATATGATACACTAGCAGATGGTCGTTTGGTTTACAGAGGATTGCCTGGTGAATTTGAGAAAAAAGTAATTGAAGATAACAGAAACTACAGAGATGGTGATTATCAATCATCACTTGATGCAGGTGGAAACGCGCCTAGCGATAGTACAGAATTCAATATGTATAATTCTATCAAGCCAACTTTCGTTGTTAATAAAGATGGAAACGTAGTTCTACAAAAAGACAAGAAAAAAGCAACTTCACAAATCAATGATTACAGTAGAGTTGTAAAAGGAGGCTCTTGGTTAGACTCAGCTTATTGGTTGGATCCGGGACAAAGAAGATTCAAAAACCAGACTAAAGGTTTTGGATGGATTGGTTTCCGCGTAGCGCAGGATGCTAAGAACAGCAAAACAGCTCGAACAAAAAGATAATTGATCCCAAGTACGGTAATTATATAAAACAGCAGAATTTTCTGCTGTTTTTTTTGTTTAAAATCAACCCATTTGATTATTTTTGAATTATGAATATCAGCGAATTTTATGCAATCTATCTCAAAAGCAAAAACGTTGTGATAGATAGTCGAAAAATAGAAGAAGGAAGTATTTTCTTTGCTTTCTCAGGAGACAATTACAACGCCGCAGATAAGGCTAAAGAAGCCATCGAAAAAGGCGCTTTGGCAGTGATTGTGGAAGATGAGAATTATTCAAATCCTGAGAATCATATTTTCTATGTTCCTTCAACTTTGATATTCTTACAGCATTTATCAATAGTCCACCGAGATCAACTTGATATTCCAATCATCGGACTTACTGGGAGCAATGGGAAAACCACGACCAAGGAATTAATGAGTACCGTTTTATCCAGCAAGTTCAAGACACAATTCACTTTTGGGAATCTTAATAATCATATTGGTGTTCCACTCACTTTGCTTTCCATCAGAAAAGAGCACGAAATGGCTGTTATCGAAATGGGCGCCAATCATCAGAAGGAAATCGAAATGCTGTGTGAAATTGCAAAACCAAACATCGGTTACATTACCAATTTTGGAAAAGCACACCTCGAAGGTTTTGGCGGTTACGAAGGTGTAATTAAAGGAAAATCGGAGTTGTATGATTATTTGATTAATAACAATCAAATGATTTTGGTTAATGAAAATGACGCCATTCAGAAAGATAAAACTGATGATTATTCTTCAAAAATTACATTCGGAAACTCCAATTCTGATTATCAATTTGAACCAATCTTCAAGGATAATTTTGTTGGAATCAAATATAAAGAAACAGAAATGTTTTCCAATCTCACGGGCAAGTACAACTATGATAACATCTCTGCGGCAGTTGCTTTGGGATTGCATTTTAATTTAAAAATTGAGGATGTAAAAAACGCGATTGAAAATTATGTACCTTCCAATATGCGTTCACAGATTCAGATAAAAGGAGAGAAAACATTGGTTCTCGATACTTACAACGCCAATCCAAGCAGTATGTTGGTTTCTCTTGAGAATTTCAAAACCTTCGAAGGGAGCAAAACAATCATTATTGGTGATATGTTGGAATTAGGCGAGGAAAGTTTGCAGGAACATCAGACCATCATCGATTTTGCACAGTCTTGTAATTTTGACGAGATCATCACCGTCGGTCCGCATTTCAAATCGGTTTATCCATCGGTGAATGCGTTTCTAAATACGTCAGAATTGATTGAGAGATTGCAACTGATGCCAATCAAAGAAGATAATATTCTACTCAAAGCTTCCCGAGGAATTGCTTTGGAAAAGGTCATCGAGTTTCTATAAAAAACATAAAATCCTCAATTACGATTGAGGATTTTTACTTTTAAAATCATTAAGAATTAGCTTGATGTTTTGGAAGGTTGAAGACACTATATCGCTTTCTATTTCTTTTTCATTTTTCCATCCCACCTCAGTGATTCCTTCTTCTACTTGTGGTTTAGGTGTTCCTGTTCCGTTGTAAAACATCTCAAACCAATAAGTTGTTTTCAAAACTTTGTCACCATTTCTTTCCGTGTAGATATGATAAGTTGAGTTGATGAAATCTTTCAGTTCCAAATCGAAAATCCCACATTCTTCTTCCACTTCTCTCACTGCAGCCAGCTCTTTGGATTCGCCTTTTTCAATTTTTCCTTTTGGAAGATCCCATTTCCCCAAACGGTGAATGAACAAGATTTTGCTCTCAGGATTCAAAACAATACCACCAGCCGCCTCAATATTTCTGAAGAAACCTTTGAAATCCGCCCAAAGTTCGTCAATGTTATGATGATAAATATTCAAGCCTTGCGATGCCGTATTTGTAAGCAGATCTACTGCAAACTCAAAGCTATGCGTCCCATCGTAATTCAATGTTTTAGGGCTGTCTTGAGGCTCTTGGCTCAAAACTATTTTTTTTTCATTGATAAAAACTTTATACATTTGTAAGACTTTTGATATTAATACAAAAATATAAAAAATGAATTTAGAAGGACGAAAAATTATAGTAAATAAATCTTCATCAGAATTGGCAGGAATGCTGAAAAATCCCGAGGACTACAAGGATTTGATGCCAGAAGGACTGCAGAGTTTCGAAGCTAGAGAAGATGGTTTCAAATTCGGATTGAAAGGAATGCCAGAAATCGCCTTGAAGATCGATAACGTGTCTGATAAAGAAGTCGTTCTAAAATCTGCAAGCTCAAGTCTCGATTTTGCTTTGACTGGAAATATAAATCCTCTGAACGAAAATCAAACCGAAGTTCAATTGTTATTCGAAGGGAAATTTAATCCTTTTATCAAAATGATGGTGGAAAAACCACTTCAGAATTTTATCAATTCTTTGACAGATAAGATAGAGCAACTGTAGAGTTTGAATCAATAAAATTGAAGATTGCCCCTTTCATAGTTTTAAGCTATGAAAGGTTTTTTTTTGTTGGCAATTTTTTCTTAAGAAGTGAGTTTTTTAAAATCAGATTTAAAACTTTCGTATATTTGATAGTTGGCAGTAATGCTAAAACAGACAGCAACCGATAAACAACGAATAAATGAAAGCTCCACTTTTAGAAGAAAATAAATGTTCTATATTAATTGCTGAATATGCGACAGGACACGTTTCTAAAAAAGACTTGACATTATTCCATAAAGGTGATAATGAAGAAGAAGTTTATCAGTTTTTCGAAAATTTTGATAATGCAGAAAGTTTTATATTAAACTTCATAAAAAGTAAACCCCAGTTTGAGTGTTCAATCTATAATCATAATGGCGAGCATTTAAAAACATTCGACATCACAGGAGAAAGAAAATTTGCTAAAAATGATTAGGAATAATGCTGAGTTAGTAGACAAGTGGACTTTGCGTTTTGACGAGGTTTCAAATAATGTTTATACAGTTGAGCTTACAGACAAATTCGGAAGGAAATCAGGAACGACAGACCACGATTTATGCAGAGCTATTGAAACGTGCATATCGTATGCGTTTGATATAGAAAAACAACTTGGCAATCCTCTCAATAAATTCACATATGATACATTCAAGTATTTTCTTGCAGAACAAAAATTATTGGTAGATAACTATTCTGACAAAGATTTTGGTTCGTGGATTATTGAGAAAAACTTAAAGAGAATAATGTTAGATGGAAGAGATTTTTTGCTAACACTTCAAAGTCAATCTAAAACAAGCAGTTGGACAGACGACTTTACCATCGAACTTACTGAATTGACATTTACACAAATCAATGAACTAAAAGACAAGTTTAAAAATGACAACTAACGATTGGCAAAGCACTACAGCCAACAAGGGTTTGCCAAAATGGGGGCTGAAGAATAAAGGCTCAAGTTCAGTTTTTCAATTTATCTTTAGTGCAAAAAGGTTGGGCTGAAGTGCCCTGGTTTCCCCCACTTCGGCAAGCCCCGAAACGTTGTCTGCACTGCTTCCAAAAAATGCGTATCAATCTTAAACTACATACTTTAAATTTAGTAATTTTTCTATTATTACTAATTTCGTGCAATAAAAAATCAGAAAATCTAAATCATCAAAACCAGTCTAAAATTGAAAATGAAGTTTCAGAAAAAATAGTTTATGATTTTGTTAATGAAATCCTTTCGCAAAATGAAACTTCAGAATTTTGCAAAAATGTAATTGATAGAAAAACTTTTATTGCGATTAATGGAGATAGTATTTTTATTGAAAAATTTAAAAATGAATTCAATGAAAATGATTTGGAATTTATGCGAAACCAATACTTAAGTGCAAACAAATTTATTTGGAAGAATGAACTAAAAAATAGGCAAATTCTTAAATTGGACACAACAATAAATAATGATATATCCAGAGAACAGTTTTGGAGTAAAACTTTAGAAAAATATGGATGCATATGTTATGTTAATATGCCAATTTTCAACAAAGAAAAAAATATTGCAATTATCGAAATAGGATATAATTGTGGTTTTTTATGTGGAGCTGGAGCAACATATATTTACAAATTAAATGAAAATGAAAAATGGATTTTATTTAAAACCATTGATAATTTCGTAAGTTACAAGCACAGCAGATAACAAGATATTGCCAAAAGCGGGGCTGAAGTTCTTCGATTGAACGTTTGTTCAAGGTTCAACAGAAATATTTTCTATTGAGTCTTCAATTCTTTGACAGATAAGATCGAACAACTTTAATTGGCAATCAATCCGGACGAATGATCCGCCAAACTTCCGGTTGCTGAAGACAAAACATTGTTGAGATTTAATGATCTCAAGACGCCCATAAAAGCAAAAATCAAAGCTTCTTTATATTCAATGATTTCTCTTGCAGGAATTTGAATTTCGGTTTTGGTCTTTGCTTTTATTTTTTCGATGAGATAGCGGTTGTAAGTTCCTCCGCCGGTTATCAACACATTTTGGATGTCAAATTCTTCCAATATTTTCGCAATCTGAAACGCAGAATGTTCTGTGAAAGTCGTCAAAAGATCTTCCGATTTTTGATTTTTAATTAATGGTAAAACTTGCGCATTGATCCATTCGATTCCAAGAGATTTCGGTGCTTTTTCCTTATAGAAATCTAACTGATTCAGTTCATTCAAAAGTTCATAATCAATAATTCCTGACCTTGCCAAATTGCCATTCTCATCATATTTTTTTCCAAGCTTCAAAGCCAGATTATTCAGAATAATATTGACAGGACAAATGTCAAAAGCCATTCGTTTTCCGTCACGCTTCACAGAAATGTTGGAAAATCCGCCAAGATTCAAACACGCATCAAAGTCATCAAACAACAATTCATCGCCAACTGGAACCAATGGTGCGCCGTTTCCGCCAAGCAAAACGTCTTGAGTTCGGAAATCGTAAATTACGGTTTTATTGGTCTTGATTTTAATCGCTCGTCCATCTCCAATCTGCAATGTGAATTTCTTTTCTGGCTGATGAAAAACGGTGTGTCCGTGCGACGAAATTAAATCTAGATCGATGATATTATTTTTAATGATAAATTCCTGCACTTTCTCACCAAGATAAAATCCGTAATCGGAATTGAGTTGCAACAATCTTTCGCTGGAAAAGTAGATGGCGTTTTTCAGATCGTTTTCCCATTCAGAAGAGTAGGCGATAGTCTCACACTTCAAAATATCGAAACTCCAATTGGAATCGTTTTTTGTGAATTTAGAATAACAAATATCCAAACCATCCAGACTGGTTCCAGACATTAAACCGATGGCATGCAAACTTAGATTTTCCATTAGAATAAATTATCTTTTATTGATGGACAAAGCCAAAAGCAAGTCGCCAGAGGCCAATCGCTATTTGCTTGTCGTCGGCAAATTGGTAGAATTGAAACTTCCGGAATTGTTGAAGAAAGTGTATTCTGTAAAGTCATCTTTGGCCACCATTCCGTGCGCACCAACCAGAATATTTCCGTCTTTGTCCGAAACGAAAACGGTGTCTTTGGTGTACATCTTTCCGTTCCGCTTGTCCCAATTGATGGTTTCTGTCACAAAAGTTTGTCCTTCTGTGGTTATGATTTTTACTCTGCCTTTAGCAAAGTAAGAATCTCTTTTAACATTGTTTTTGGCATAGTTTGCCCAAACCTTGCCAGGAACTTTCGGATTTTTCTTGTCGAAGAATTCCAGATAGATTCCTTTTTTCGCTTCTACGTAAGGTGAATCTATTAACTCATAACTCTCCAGCAACGGCGCTTTGAATCGTACTTTCACCACTCCGGAATCGCGCTGGATGATATTCGCATTGTGGATAATTTGAGAAGCGAAGTTAGTTTTCTTATTATGATTGACCTTCGTAATATCTTCTTCACAAGACTGCATAAGAAAAAACATCAGCAACAAAAAGAATTGTTGTGATGTTTTTAATTTAAATATTTTGAAACAATAATCTGTCATTTGTTAGATTATCAATGTTCGGTCGTTAGTTGTAAAGTCTCTTGTTAAACCATTTGTCCGCGAAGTTGATTCCAATTCTTAGGTTGATGAAATTCTGGCGGATCAGGTTGTTGTCCAAAGTTCCTCTTTTACCAACCTCAATTCCAATGTCCATACTGTTCATACGGTTGATTTGGCTTTTTTGAAATGGTAGCGTTACGCCTGCAGTCAAAGCCATTCTGTTGATATTGGTTCCGTTGATTTGCAAGTTTCCTTTCTCATAGTACGCACCATATCTGTAGATAACTCTTGAGAAATAAGAACGGAAATCATTGAAATTTGGCAACCACCAACCTCCGACAGAGTATTTGTAAGAATCCTGATAAGCCAAAGTACTTCCAAGATAATTGAAGTTTTCTCCTTTTTTGTAATCCACCTGAGTTCCAAAGAACCATTTTGTGTCTTTTCCGTAACCAAGTCCCAAAGAAGCTTCTTGTGGAAGGAATTTTTTATCAATCGTGGTCTGCTGATCTATAATGTTTTCATAGTATTTTTCTTCACCCACCAACTTGTAGTAAGTACTGTTTGTGTAAATACTTCTCATATTGCCACTATTTCCAATTGTATATGTAGCACCAACAGTCAATTTATGATCGTTTGCCATTTTTTTCTGATAAGTGGTTCCCAAGGTAAAGTTGAAAGCCTTCACTCGATAACTTGTAGAATATCCACTTATAAGTTCTGCCGCGGGGATAAAGGTAACCTCCTCGATATCAGTTAATTTTCCGAAGTAAAAATTAGATCTCAAACCTAAGGCGAATGCAGGCGTGATTTGGTAAGACAAAGCTGCTTGAACTGTATTTACAGAACCTTCGCCACGAAAATTACGCACTTCTACATTCTCGTCGTTTAATTGACTAACACTTCCAATGTTGTAACTTTTAGCACTATACGGCTGGAATCCCATCCCGAATTTTACTGTTTTGGATATAGGAAAAGCAATGCTGATGTTGGAAACATAAGTCGAATGCTTTGTACTGTTGATATTATTAAAGTCAGACTTATAATAATTATTCTCATTCGTGCCCTCTACCTTTATCGTTGTGAGTTCAAGATTGGTATTAGCTGCTGGGTTCCGGAAATTAAAGCTGTTGTTGAAGTCCCAAATATACGCCGTAGAGATTCCTCCCATTGCGTTGGTCTCTACTGTATTATCATATTTCACATCCCCAATTCCATAAACACCGTACGGTGAGTTTCCAATACTTTGTGCATTAAGGAAATATCCTGCAACCAATGATGATAAAACAAAAATTCTTTTCATATTTAGATATTGCTTGTTTTTTTAAAGGTCATTTGTATTTGCTCAACATCTATCATTGTTTATATGACTTGACTTTTTCTGCGTTTTTCCTTTAAAATTTCAATCCGCAAATATCTTAATTAATAATGAATTGCAAAAATATATTTCGGTTAAAGTTTGTTAAGGAGCGGTAAGTCAGAGCTTGGAAGACTATAGAGAGATATTAGCCTCTTTAAACTTATTAATTTGGGCAACTTTTCCACGTTCTATTCCTGCTTTGTCGCTCTGACTCAAATTTGTAAAATTTCCAAATCTGCCAGGTGATGATTTTAATAAAACTAAAAATTAATTTTTTAAACCCATCCAAAAACATCCATCATCAGACTTTCTGCTTCCAGCTTTTTTCTATCTTTGTCACTATGAAATCGCTATTTGCAAATTCATTAAACAGAAATAATTTTGATGAAGTTATTGCATCTGGCCTTAAAAAAAATAGATAACTAAAGATGAAGTGGGAACAGATTATCGGCCAGTCGGCGCTCAAAAATGTACTGCAGGAAAGCATCAATGATTCCAGAGTTGGGCACGCTCAACTTTTCTTAGGAGAAGAAGGTTACGGCGTTCTACCGATGGCTTTGGCGATGGCTCAGGCAATTTTTGAAAAAGAAAATCCCGCATCTGCCCATAAAATCGAGAATCTGAATCATCTGGATCTGCATTTCAGTTTTCCGGTTTTTACCGAGAAAAATATTTCACTCAGCAAACGATATTTCGACCAGTGGAGAGAAATGATCTTGGAAAATCCTTATTCATCGTTTGATGACTGGACGAGTTTTTTAGAATCTGAGAACAAACAGTTTTTCATCTCCGCAGACGAGGCCGAAGATATTGCGCAACGCTTTCTCTTGAAAAGTTTTGAAGGCGGAAGCAAAATCCTCATCGTTTGGCGAGCGGACAAAATGAATGATTCTGCGGCCAACAAAATCCTGAAGTTTCTGGAAGAACCGCCAAAAAACACCTACATCATTCTTTGTGCGCCAAGTGCAAATGATATTTTGCCAACCATTTTGTCGAGATGTCAAATCGTGAATGTCCCACGAATCAGTACCGAAGATATTCTACAAAGTCTTTCAAACAAAGAAACGGCAAAAGAAATTGCCTATCAATCCCAAGGTGATTGGAATCTTGCCAAGTTTTTGTCTGACAACAATGTTGGAACCTCAGAATTCGAAACTTTGTTTATACAATGGGTACGTAATGCATTTCAGGCGAAAAAGAAACCGGAAGTTTTGCGGGAAATCGTAAAATGGGCGCGACAGATCTCAGAATGGAACCGAGAAAAACAAATGAAATTCTTGAATTATTGTATAGAGATCTTCCGTTTGGCAATGCTTCAGAATTATGGCAATGACGATCTGGTCTACAAAAAACTTTCTGAAGGCAATTTCAACTGGTCAGCATTTTCGAAGTTTATCCACGGAGCGAACATTGTTTCTATAGTCGAAGAAATCACAGATGCTTCTTATCACATTTCCCGAAATGCCAATTCCAAAATCGTTTTGACCGATATGGGAATCAAATTGACGCGATATATTCACAAAGCTTCGAGTTAATCGAAATTTTAAAATCAATATTATTTTAAAATAAAATGAAAATAATACTATTTCTATTCGCAATTCTTTCTTTAATAAATTCTTGCGATGGCCAGGAAAAAAAGGAAATCAAAACTGAAACGCATTCTACAAAACGGGAGACGGTACAAATAGATAAGATTGGGTTGAATAGAAGTATTGATGATATCTTGAACGACTCAAATCTTACCAAGGATGACAATCATAATACGATGTACAATCTGAATTTGGACTACGAAGAATTTTCATTTTCACCTGCTAATGACTTTAAATTCAATAATCTGAATATCGGAAAGATCAATACTTTGATTATCTATTATTTGAAGAATAACAATTCTGCATTTGTCTACGAATTGGAATTGGAGAATAATGAAAAATGTGAATCATTGGTAAGCGAATTCAATAAAAGTTTCGGAAAAACTACTTTTTATAAAAAGCTTGAAAACACAAAAGAGCATCCAATATTTTTAGATGAAAATGGAGAGCAAGAAACGAGACACATCACAGAAGAGGCTTTAGAATGGAACGATGATAAGCATAACCTGACTTATTATGTGATTTATAGAAAAAACCTAAGTTCCAAAGAAAATAAACTCACAGCAATTGCTATTAGCAATAATAGTAAAAAACATGCTGAATGGATGAATTTTAGAAGTCTGGATATGCTTTTCTCAAAGTAAGTGTATTCTCAACTGAATTATAATTATCTGTTTTGTAGCTTGTTATGAATTTTATTGCTAAATTTATTTCATATAAAAAACAAGACTATGAAAAAAGTAATTCCATTCACTTCTGTTGCATTCGCATGCGGTATTTTGTTCGCGAATGTTTTCAATTCTATGGTGATTTCTGATGCCGCGAAAAGTGATATTCCAAATTCCATCGTAGCTGCAAGAGAATATTTCAAGACGGTGAATCCTGGAGATTTTTTCAAGATATTTTCACCTGCTACTCAGTTTCTTACACTGTTGTCACTTATTTTATTTTGGAAAACTGCAAATTCAGTCAGAGTTTTTCTTGGAATTGCTTTGCTGTGTTATATTTCGGGAGATATTTTTGCCTTCACATATTTCCATCCTCGGAATGATTTGATGTACCTCTCAGAACCGATACTGGATAAAGAAACGCTAATAAAGATTGCTTCTGAATGGAGTAGTATGAATTGGGTTCGGTCTTTCATACTTTTCGTTGGCGTCGTCTTCTCATTTTTGTCGATAGATAAAATTTATGCCTTGAAACGCAATTCTGATTTTAAATAATTAATTCAAAGAAAGTCCTTTATTTATAATAAAATTCTCACATCCAATTCTCATTTCTAATCTCTCTTTTTGTTAATATAAAATTAATCAAACAAATGTTTGATTGAATCCTTATTTTGATTTAACTTTGCATCGTCAAAATTTAGAAAAATGCAAACAAAGGAGGAAAATATTATGATGGTCGCAGAAAAACTATTTGCTGCCAATGGTTATAATGGAACTTCTGTACGAGATATTGCCTCGAAAGCGAAAGTGAACGTCTCGATGATCTCCTATTATTTCGGATCCAAAGAAAATCTGATGGAAGAACTTTTCCGATGGAGAATGGAAGAGGGACTCAACTTCGCCAAACATATCGTGGAAAATAACGACCTGAATGAAATCGAAAAGTTGGACGCTTTTGTAGATAATTTTGTCAACCGTGTTCAGAAATTTAAAGATTTCTATTTGTTGATTCATACACAGCAGGTCATTAGTCAAAACAAAAATATTCAGACTTTTCTTAAGGATTCGAAAATCAATTATATAGAGATCAACCAAAGAATTGTAGAAATTGGTTTGGAAAAAGGGATTTTCACCAAAAGACCTTCTTATCACCTTTTGCAATGCACCATTTCCGGAACCATCTTCAACGCGATGCACGGCATCAAAATGTACAAGGAATATCTTAAAAAGAATGATCCTGACTTTGATGAGAAACAAAACGAGAATCAGTATTTCCAGGAAGTTGCCAATCACGTGAAAACCATTATGAGAGCTTTGGTTGGCTATCAAGAACAATAATTTATACTCAATTACAATTAAAATAATGCGAACATTGAATAAGTTTTTAACAGCTATTATTCTTGTTGGAACTTTTGGTGTCTTTTCCGCGCAGGAAAAACGAACCATCAGTCTGCAAGAAGCGGTTAAATTAGGAATCGAAAACAGCAAGTATCTTAAAATAGATCAAGCTCAAATCGAGGAATCTACTGCCAATCTTTTGGCGGCGAAGAACAAGCAACTGCCGGAGCTGACGGTTTCTGGAAGTTACTTGTACTTGCCACTGAAACCAAATGTTGATCTGAAAATCCCAGGAATGGCCGGTGGCGGACCAAAAGTGAGCAATGTCCTTTACGGATCTGCAAATCTTTCTGTGCCGATCTATGCGGGCGGGCGAATCAAATACGGAATCAAATCCGCTGAGTATCTCGTAGAAGCTTCCAAACTGAATGCTGAAAACGACAAAAATGCCATTGCCTACAACATTTCCCAAGCTTACAACAATTTGTTCAAAGCGAATGAAGTGGTGAAACTGCTCAAAGAAAATTTGATATCGTCTCAAAAAAGAGATGAGTCGTTCATCAAACTAGAGAATAATGGCGTGATTGCCAGAAACGATCGGTTAAAGGCGCAACTTCAAACTTCGAATATCGAGTTGCAATTGATGGAGGCTGAGAACAATTACAGCATTGCCAACATCAACATGGATTTGCTGTTAGGACTTCCTGACAACACGGAAATAGAGGTTGATTCTAATTATATCGGAGAAGACGATCTTGGAAAACCGGATGATTATTATTTGAATTTGGCGAGAGAAAATCGAAATGACATCAAAGCTTTAGATTATCAAAGAAAAGCGGCGGCCCTTGGAAGCAAATCTGCAAAAGCAGAACATCTCCCTTCATTGGCTTTCACTGGTGGTTATGTTGCCGCAGACATTCCAAAACTTTTGACCATCACCAATGCTGTGAATGTCGGCGTTGGAATTCAATACAACCTTTCGAATATTTGGAAGAAAAACTCAAGCTACGTTCAGTCAAAAGCCAAAGAACAGGAATTGGCGGCGAATAATGATTTGCTTAATGACAACGTGACCTTGGAAGTGAGACGCGATTATCAAAATGATCTTTATGCCCACAAAAAAATCGATGTTTACCAAAGAGCTTTGGAACAAGCGGAAGAAAATTACCGAATTACATTAAACAAATACAATGCGGGTCTGGAAACAATCACCAATCTTCTGGATGCAGACACGGCTAAAATCACAGCAAACGTCAATGTCATCACTTCAAAAGCAGATGCGGCCTTGGCTCACAAGAAATTATTGCAAACAACAGGAACAATCAATAATAATTGATAATCTATAAATGATAATTGGTTCAAAATAGACTTTAAATAAACTTAGAACATAAAACTTTAAACAAAATAATGGCACAAGACAATATAAAATTCGAGCAGGGAGAAGTTCCTGTGAAAAAGAAAAAAAGTCCCGTTTTCTACATCGTTTTGACAGTTGCAGTTTTGGCGGCGGCTTTCTTCGGATTTAGACAATACCAATACGGACAGGCTCATGAGGAGACCGATGATGCACAAATCGCCGCAGACGTAAGTCCCGTGATTTCCAAAATTTCCGGCTACATCTCAGAAGTGAAAGTGAAAGACAATCAATTCGTTAAGAAAGGCGATACATTGATTGTTCTTGATAATAGAGATCAGAAAATGGCAGTTTCTCAAGCAGAAGCCGCTTTGGGAACAGCTCAGAGCAACGTGACTTCAGCGCATGCAGGTTCTGAGGCGGCAGCTTCGGGAATCAATAATTCCAGAGCGGCAGTTCAAACGGCAAATGCACAAATCGAAGCAGCGAAAGTCAACGTTTGGAGAACCGAGCAAGATATGAAAAGATATTCTGAATTGGTGAAAGACCACAGCATCACGCAACAACAATTCGAACAGGCTTCTGCAGCGTACCAATCGGCTCAGAAACAATTGCAGGTTTTGGTAGATCAAAAAAATCAGGCGAATGTGCAAACTGGCGTTGTAACGTCTCAGTCCAACGCGACTTATCAAAACATCGGTGTTGCGAATTCGCAATTGAAACAAAGACAAGTGGACGTTGAAAATGCAAAACTGAATCTTTCTTACACTGTGATTACCGCAAAAGAAAACGGTTACGTTTCCAAGATTCCTGTTCAGCCAGGACAATTTGTTCAAGCTGGATCGCAATTGTTCAGCGTGGTTTTGAGCAATCAAAAATGGGTGGTGGCAAACTACAAAGAAACGCAGGTTGAAAAAATGGTGGAAGGACAAAAAGTGGAAATCGAGATCGATGCTTTCCCGGATCATAAATTTGAAGGGACAATCGCTTCCTTCTCTCCGGCAACAGGATCTACATTTTCTTTGTTGCCTCCAGACAACGCAAGTGGAAACTTCGTAAAAGTGGTTCAGAGATTACCTATTAAAATTACATTCAACAAAATCGACTCCGAGATTATGAAAAAACTTCGTGTCGGGATGAATGTGAAAACTGTGGTTTCATTAAAATAAAAATTAAGGAAGATGGAAGGCGCAAGCAAGAAGTTTCAAAACTTTCTTCCTCTGACTTCCATTTTCCAACCTAAAAATTATGCAAGACGATTCATTAGTAGAATATGGATTCCGCAGAACCATTATTACCATCACCGCCATTATGTGCGCGCTTCTCGAGATTGTAGATTCTACGATTGTGAATGTGGCACTGAACGAGATGAAAGGTAATCTGGGTGCAACTTTGTCCGAAGTTGGTTGGGTGATTACGGCGTACGCGATTGGAAACGTGATCATCGTTCCAATGACGAGCTGGCTTTCTCAGCAGTTCGGGCGGCGAAATTACTTTGCGGCTTCCATTATCATATTTACGGTTTTCTCTTTTCTCTGTGGTAATGCGGACAATATTTGGGAACTCGTGTTTTTCAGATTGATGCAGGGAATTGGTGGCGGTGCACTTTTGGTGACTTCGCAAACCATCATTACGGAATCTTATCCGATTGAGAAAAGAAGTATGGCTCAGGCGATCTATGGTTTGGGTGTGATTATCGGACCAACTTTGGGTCCGCCATTGGGAGGTTATATTGTTGATAATTACAGTTGGCCGTATATTTTTTACATCAATATTCCATTGGGAATTATTGCGGTATTATTGACTATTCAATTTGTTAGAAGTCCCAAATTTTCTGAGAAACGTTCAGCTTCGGATGTCGATTGGGCAGGAATTGCACTTTTGGCCGCTTTCGTAGGCTCATTGCAATACATTTTGGAAAGAGGCCACGAGGACGATTGGTTCGAAAGCAAAGCTATTTTGTTTTTGACCATTACGGCTGTTGTCGGATTTATCTTGTTCATTTGGCGAGAACTCACCTTCAAATATCCAATCGTAGAACTCCGCGTTTTGAAAAATGGAAATTTGAGAATCGGAACCATTATGTCCTTCGTTTTAGGATTTGGATTGTACGGTTCCACGTTCATTGTTCCACTTTACACGCAAAGTGTTTTGGGTTGGACTGCTTTGCAATCGGGTGCATTGATGATTCCAGCCGCTTTGACCACCGCTTTTATGATGCCGATCATCGGAAAATTATTGACAAAAGGAGTCAAACAGCAGATTTTGGTGTCGTTAGGATTGTTGATTTTCTTTATTTATAGTTTCTGGGGTTACAAGATTTTGACGCCAGACACCAGCAAAGACGCCTTCTTCTGGATGTTGATTGTCCGCGGAATGGGATTGGGATTGTTATTTATTCCAATTACTTCACTTTCACTCAGTACTTTGAAAGGTCCCGAAATCGGTCAAGGCGCCGCGTTTACAGGAATGATGCGTCAGTTGGGTGGCTCTTTCGGTATTGCTGGGATCACGACTTTCATTGCCAACCGAAGTGAACTTTACAGGAGCAATCTTGTCTCGCATTTGGATGTCAACGACTTTGATGTTCAGCAACGTGTGGCCGGTCTTAAAGCCAGTTTTATGGCAAAAGGATTATCGCCTGATGTAGCGTTGCAATCGGCTTACAAAGTGTTGGATTTCTCGGTTACGAAGCAAGCAACAGTGCTATCATATATGGATGTTTTCCTTTATTTGGGAATCGTGTTTTTGGTTTGTATTCCGTTTGTTCTGTTCGTGAGAGAGCGAAAAGGCAAAGGCGAGAAGATAGACCTTAGCGCCGTTCATTAATATTTATTTTTTTAGTTAATTGTGTAAAACTCAGGATTGGAAACGGTTCTGAGTTTTTTTGGCATCAATTTTTCTGCTAATCTGCTAATTCCGAATCACTTCAAAATCAAGATTATGATGCCTCTTTATTCTCAAATTATTTATCTTTTTTTAATTGCAATCCCCATTTCTTGCATCGTTTGGACGGTCACCCAGGAAGAGATTTTCCGAGAACCCAGAGAATATTGCCAAAAAGTTTGCGGAAGTGCGCAGTCAATCGTGAAGAGAAAATTCTTTTACCTTTTTACTTGCGAATATTGTTTCAGCCATTACATCAGCCTTATATTCCTTGTCATCACGCAGTACAAGCTACTTTACGACGATTGGCGCGGTTATCTTCTCGCATTTTTCGCCTTGGTTTGGGTCGCCAACTGGAATATGAGCCTCTTCGGCTACCTCAGACAAAACCTAAAAGTCGAAAAAATCGAAGCCAAACTAAAAGACATCGACCTCAAAGATGTCCAATCAGAAAAACAATAAACCAAATTTTCAGGAGCCGGGAACCTGCTTTCCGTTGCAATTCCTCGCGCCTACGCTTTGTCCATCTCCTGCTGTGGGATTTCCACTACAATCAGGGCTATGGGATTCTATCATCTTTCAACACTCCCAAATCCCTCAAAATACTCTCCAACTCTCCCACACTCCAACTCCCAAACCCTCCCACTCAAATCCATCCCAATTTAGTCGCCATCACACAAGCTTCCGTCATATTCCCGACGCGCAGTTTTTCAAGAATATTCTGTCGGTGCCGATTCACGGTATTGATACTTATGAAAAGAAGTTCGGCAATTTCCTTGCTTCGCTTTCCATCCTGAATCATCTTCAAAATTTCCTTTTCCCGAACCGATAAAAACGCAGAGTTTCCAGCTTCCGTCTGATGAATCACCGAACCATTCGCTGTATTGATAATCATCCCGTGATGAAGCGAAGAATTCAAAAAATCAAAATGATAGAGACAAAGTGCCAGTTCTACATTTCTATCATTGTCATTGGTGAAGTAAAACATCTTGTGGAAAATCGCTTTTTGGTTTAGATTGTCAGCAATTCTCAATCTGCTGACCACACAATAATCTTTGTGCTCCTCAAACGGAATGGTCTTGATGAACTGAAAAAACTGAAGTTCCAGCAAATGCTTCTGTAAGACATCTTCAGCATTTAATTTGGCAAAAAGTTCTTCCTCCCAAATGCTCTCAATTTCCTGAAAATCTTTATCCTGAAAAATCGCCAGCTCATCAGCCAATTTCCCTGAGTAAACATAACTTTTATTATTTTGAAGGTCGCTCAGAACAGCAATTCCATTTTCCAATTCAACAAAATTCTGTGCAATTTCTTGACATTTTTGAAGTTGTTGGTTTTGGCCTTCGATGGTAGAAGAGAATTCTTGTTGGAGGAGTTTTTCGTTGAGGTCGGATTGGATGGTTTTCATTTTAAGAAAAGTTTACTTAATATCATTAAAAACACCTTTCAAACTTTTTGTATTTATAGGTTTCATTATTTTTTTTGGTTTAAAATGTAAACTTAAAACATTTATTTCAGGTAAATTCTCAGTATAAGTTCCATCTGGATTTGCGTATGTAAAGTTCATTGATTTAGCGACGGTTTTAACAATAATTTCCTTAAGGCTATCTTTAGTATTAATAATTTCAAAACTTCCTAATGCGTAACATTTATTTTTTTCTATATCTTCTCCCATAGTTCTCTCAATATTTTCCAAGCAGATTTCTTTGTCATTAAGATTGAAAGAGTCAAAGCTGTATTCCTTCATTCCACTTGAATTTACCGCACCATAATTTAATATCTTGAGATTTAAATCCTTGAATTTTTCAAATTTTACTCGAACAATTGTATCCTGTGGTTGGTCCAAATAGTTGTCAAATCGATTTATAATTAAAGTGTCATTTTTCCAAGAATGAATATCGCCATTAATTCTGTAACCCCCGCTCTCAGAGAATTTTTTTCCTCTTTCAACAATTATACTTCCACAGATGTCACTGCTAAATGCAAAAGTTCCGAATCGGCAATAATTATAAATTTCATATTTACCATTTGGAGAAATTTGCATTTTAAATTTATAATAGTCATTTTCTTTTTTGATTTCGTGTAGAGATTTGTCTTTACAACTAATTAAAAAAAGTATTATAATTATTAGATTAATATTCTTCATCATAAAATGGTTATAAATCAGTATTGATAAAAACAGCCAAACATCATAAATTTGCCCATTATCAAAGTAAAAATACAATGAATAATCTGAACGAAAAAGAAAAAATGCTGAGCGGAGAAATCTATGACGCTTCCGACAAACATCTCATCAAAGAACGAAATATCGCTAAAGACCTCTGTTTTGAATACAATCATCTCCAGCCTTCCAAGCTTAAAGAAAGAAAAACCTTAATCAAAAAACTCTTCGGCAAAACCGGGAAAATGTTCCACATTGAGCAACCTTTTTACTGCGACTACGGCTACAATATCGAGATTGGCGAGAATTTCTACACCAACGTCAACGTCGTGATTCTCGATTGTGCAAAAGTCACTTTCGGAGACAACGTGATGATTGCACCCAACTGCGGATTCTACACAGCCGGTCATCCATTCGATGTGGAGCAACGCAACAAAGCTTTGGAATATGCTTATCCAATTACAGTTGGAAATAATGTCTGGATTGGCGCGGGTTGTAGCATTCTTCCTGGCGTCAGGATTGGAGACAATACGGTGATAGGAGCGGGAAGTGTTGTGACCAAAGATATTCCTGCCAATGTTTTAGCGGTCGGAAATCCCTGCAAAGTCATCCGCGAACTTTAAAAATTTAGGGGATAAAGTTTTTAGAATTAAAAAAATTAGTTTTTGGACTGTATAAAAAGTGAGGGTTTTAATTAATGAAACTGTTAAATCTTTAACAAAAGTTTATATTTTCCGTAGTATTTTTATAACATTCTAATCAATAGTTTTGTTTCATTAATAAAAGCTAAATGACTAAACTTCTATCCCATCTATTTTTCTTTATTTCAATCTTATTTTTTGGTCAAACTCAATTAAAGGTTTTCAGCAAAGCTGACAAAAAACAAATAGAAAATGCATCCGTTTATTGCGAAGACAATCTCCTAGGAAAAACCGATTTTGAAGGCAAATTATCATTCAAAACCAAATGTAAAAAAGTAGAAATCCTTGCCAGCAATTTTGATGATGCTTTGGTTGACGTGAAAAAATCAATGGATGTTGCTTTGATTGCGTCGTCGGAAAAGAATAACAACATAGAAAAAGTCATCATCAGCGACAAAAGTGACCCGCGAGCTTTGAAGATTCTGGATGAACTTAATAAAAGAGCAAAAGACAATTCGCCAAAATCTCTGGACACATACAATTTTAAGTCCTACACCAAATTTTCCATCGATGTAGATAAGGATTCGATTGATACATTCAAAAATTTCTTGGCCTCAAGACAAGATTCGCTATCGAAAATTGACAAGAAGGAATTCAAACAAAAAGAAAGCGAAAAGAAAGATTCATTGATCAACGAAGATTTTCTGAACGCTTCGAAAGAAAGCCAAATGTTCCTTTGGGAAAAAGCAACAGAGTACAAATATTCGCAGAAATTCGGTGAAAAAACCAATATTATAGACAACAGAATGTCTGGTTTTAAAAACCCAATTTATGAAGCGTTGGCGATTAATATTTCAAATCTCAACAGAACACCACGACAATTGAGAGAAGAAAACAGAAAGCTTTTCAATTTCTATATGTCGGACACTTTGCAGTTGGACGGCAGAAAAACCTACGTCATCAAATTCAAAGAAATCACAGATAAGAAAAAGCAAAATCCAAGAAAATTCAACGGGAAAATCTATGTCGATGCAGAAAGTTTTGCCCTGAAGAAATTTGAAAGTGCCAGCAAAAAAAGAAACGAAGGCGACATTGTCTCCGTATGGAAACCTATCGGCAACAAATGGTTTTTGGATTATGAGGACATCAAACTCAAAATGGGCGACCAGACTTTCAACACATCCAAGAAAGACAGCGTGAAGACCGACAGCCTGAAAAAAGGTGCAAAACTGACCGATAGACAAAAATACAACAGCAAAACTTTCGGAAATTACCTCTACGTCAAAAACCGATTTTTCGATTTTGAAGTCAATGAATCTCAAAATGCTTCAGATTTCAAAGGCTATTCTCTAGAGATGAAAAACTCAGAC
Source organism: Chryseobacterium sp. FH1 (assembly GCF_000735135.1). GTDB lineage: Bacteria > Bacteroidota > Bacteroidia > Flavobacteriales > Weeksellaceae > Epilithonimonas. The sequence goes on along the minus strand of NZ_JPLZ01000008.1, from coordinate 15,017 downwards.
GGAAGTCTTCTCGAAAAATACAGAACCGACAGCCTTACCGCAAGAGAAAGCGCGACTTACACACAGATTGACAGCTTTGTAGAAAAACACGATTTCGAGAAGAAGCTCGGTTTTCTAACGCAATTGTTGCGAGGGAATCTCCGCTACAAAATGATTGATTTCGACTTGACCAAATTTCTGAGCTACGACAAATACCAAGGTTTCCGTTTGGGAGCAGGCGTAAAATTGAATGAGAAATTCAACAAAACATTTTCTCCCGATGGCTATTTCGGTTACGGATTCAAAGACAAAAAATGGAAATACGGGTTAGGTTTGGACGTGAAACTGTCGCAGGAAAAAACTTCCATTTTCAGGATAGATTATGTGGATGATGTCTTTGTAGCAGGAAGATTCAGCAATACGATATGGGATATGAGAATGAAGATTGCAGATATGAATATGGACTGGCAAAACGACAATTTTTACAAAAACCAAAAGTGGGGCGCATCCTATTTGTACGATGTTTCCAATTCTTTGAGCGTGAGACTTGCCCTAAACAAGGAAAAACAGCAGGCGCTTTTCGATTATCAATACAAAGATCTGGGCAATAGATTTGATAATGTAAGCTCCACATTCTCATTGAAATATTCTCCAAACGACAAAAATATAATGACGCCAAGCGGGAAATACACATTTGAAAAAGGATTTCCTCAGGCGTACGTCAATTTTGAAAAAGGCGTAGATGCCTTGGGCGGAAACTTAGATTACAACAGACTCGACGCTTTGATAATCCACCATTTCAGAACGAAAATAGGCTACACCAACTTCAAACTTTTCGGTGGGATTTCTTCTGGAAATGCACCCATTTGGAAAAATTTTGAGATTGCAGGTCAAACCGATGTCAACCTAAACAAGTGGTACTCAAACATCAACACGCCCAACAATTTGGCATTTACCACGATGCCTGCGGGAACTTTTTTTGCCGATAGATTTGTCGCTTTCCAAGTGTCGCAGTTTTTGCCTTGGAGGTTCAAGACTTTGGGTTTCAGATATTCCACCATCGAGTTGGAGTACCAATCTGCCATCGGAAATCTGAAAAACAGAACCGATCATCAGTTCCGTTTTCGAGTGCTAGATCACTATTATCAGGAAGTTGGCGTTACTTGGAATCAATTTTTGGGCAGGAATTTCGGAGTCGGTTTCGCTTACAGATTGGGGCATTATCAAACTTCCGTGTTCAAAGAAAACTTCGGAATCAAACTGAAATTCGGACTTTTGAACTAAGAATTTAATCAATTTTAGGAGCTTAATCCCGCTGTCCACTATATCTTTTTTGTCATTGCGAGCGACGTGAAGCATTTTGAACTCACGATTCCATCGCAATGCCAAAAAAGGATGCCGTTCCCATCGGGGCTAGGGGTTTTGTCTTTATTTTCAACTTTTGTCAAATCAATTTTTCTATCCCAATATCTTGATTCTCAAATCTTGTATATTGAATCTATTTTATCCAATCAAATCCAAAAACTCCTGCTCATCAAGAATGGTAATCGTCCCAATATCCTGAGCTTTCTTCAATTTGCTTCCTGCCTTTTCACCAACAACGAGATAATTGAGGTTTTTAGAAACCGCAGAAATATTCTTTCCGCCGTGTTTTTCAACCATTTCTTCCGCAGATTCTCGGGTAAACAGCGATAATTTTCCGGTGAACAAAAACGTTTTTCCTTCCAAGGCATTCGATAGAACTTCGTTGGTGTTTTCTCCTTTTTCCAGCTGAACGCCGTAAGATTTTAATCTTTCCAGCATCAAAATATTTTCAGGATTACTGAAAAAATCAACGATGCTCACCGCGATTTTCATCCCGATATCTTCTACCTGACATAGTTCTTCTGCAGTCGCTTTTTTCAAATCTTCAATGGTGTTGAAATTTTTCACCAGTTTCTTCGCAACCGTTTCACCAACGTGTTTGATGCCAATTCCGAACAGAACTTTTTCAAACGGAATTTCCTTTGATTTTTCAATGCCGTCAATAATATTCTGAGCCGATTTTTCAGCCATTCTTTCCAAAGGCAGAATCTGTTCTTTCGTTAAAGCATAAAAGTCTGCAGGATTTTCAATCAATCTTTCTTTATACAACTGTTCGATGGTTTCACTTCCCAAATTATCAATATTTAAAGCCTTTCGGGAAACATAATGAATCATTCTTCCCACCACCTGAGGCGGACAATGCAAATCATTCGGGCAAAAATGAATCGCCTGGTCTTCCAGTTTTATCAGTTCAGTTCCGCATTCCGGACAGTTTTTGATGTACTCAATTTCTTTGCTTTCTGATGTTCTTTTTTCCTCGTTGACGCCGACGATTTTAGGAATAATTTCACCACCTTTTTCCACATACACAAAATCGTGTTCGTGCAGACCGAGTTTTTTAATAATATCTTCATTGTGAAGAGAAGCACGTTTTACGGTCGTTCCTGCTAATAAAACTGGTTTCAGATTTGCCACAGGCGTAATCGCTCCCGTTCTGCCGACCTGATAAGTCACTTTTTCAAGCTCGGTTTCTACTTTTTCAGCTTTAAATTTATAAGCCATCGCCCATCGCGGAGATTTCGCTGTGTAACCCAGCTGTCTCTGCTGTTTTAAAGAATTGACTTTCAGAACGATTCCATCGATTTCAAAAGGCAGATTATGTCTTTCCGTATCCCAGAAGTTGATGAACTCTTTTATTTCATCTAAATTTTTGCAGAGTTTTGCCTGAGCTGAAATCGTAAAGCCCCAATCCTGAGCATTGTGAAGCAACTCCCAATGACTTTCCGCCGGAGCTTCCTGCGAAACAAACTGATACAAAACCGAAGACAGTCTGCGTTTTCTCACCTCAGCGCTATCTTGCATTTTCAGACTTCCGCTTGCCGTATTTCTTGGGTTCATAAAAAGGTCAAGACCTTCTTCTTCACGCTGTTTATTGATTTTATCAAAGTTTTTTCTCGTCAGATAAATTTCACCACGCATAAAAAAACGTTCAGGAAAATCTCCAGCTAGTTTTACCGGAATATCTGAAATGGTTTTCACGTTGGAAGTGATTTCATCACCCTGAAATCCGTCGCCACGCGTAACAGCCTGTACCAGTTTTCCGTTTTCATACAGAATTGAAATCGAAGCACCGTCGTACTTTAATTCAGCTACAAATTCTACAGGCTCATCAATAGTTTTAATGATGCGTTTTTCCCAGTCTGCCAAGTCATCAAAATCGTAAGAATTATCCAGAGAGTACATTCTAAACTGATGCTGAATGGTCGGGAAAATTTTTGTCACACCGCCACCAACGCGGACAGTCGGAGAATTGTCATCGTGAAATTCGGGATATTCTGCCTCCAAATCCTGGAGTTCTTTTAATAATAAATCAAATTCAAGGTCAGAAATGCTGGGCTCATCCATCAGATAATAGTTTTCATTATGCTGGTTGAGTTCTTTGCGGAGCTGTTCTATCTTTTGCTGAATGTTTTCGGACATCGGGAATTAATTTTTACAAATGTAGGCATTAGAATAAAAGTTCAAAAATGGATTTTGACAAAACTTATATTTGATAATGAACCAAAGAATATTTCATTAATTTTACCAAAAGCATATCATTTAAAATGAAGAAAAAAATAGTTGCAGTTGCAGTTTTTCTAGTAATTATACTGTCGGTTAACTGGTCGGTCAAAAAATTTAATCTTAGTCAGAAGTATGAGGTTGGTCAGAAACTAGACAGTTTGAATGGTGTTGTGGTTTACTACAATGGTGGCGTGAATCACGTGGAGGAAAGAAATACGACAAAACATGGCTACAATCTTGGCCTCAAATACCAATGTGTAGAATTTGTGAAAAGATATTATTACGAATACTTACATCACAAAATGCCCGACAATTATGGCAACGCCAAAGATTTTTTTGACGGAAAACTAAAAGATGGCGAGATGAATGAGAAACGGGGATTGTTGCAATTTCAGAACTCAAGCCGTTTAAAACCTAAGGTTAATGATTTGATAATTTTCAGTGGAAGCCTGTTCAACCGTTATGGCCACGTTGCGATTATCTCCAAAGTTTCGGACAATGAAATAGAAATTATTCAGCAAAATCCGGGACCATTTAGTCTGCCGAGAGAAACTTTTCCGCTCGAAGTTAAAAACGGAAAATGGGAAATCAAAAACGACCGCGTTCTTGGCTGGCTTCGAAAAGATACAACTGAAACTGGATCAACCGAAAAAGCAGAACCCAATATATTTTCATCAAAATATCTTGAGATAAAAGATGCCTTAGTTGATTCTAACAATTTGATTCTTAATAAAGTTGATTTTGAAAAATTATCTAAATTGAAAACAGATTCAACAAAGACAGACCTTTGGGAATGCGGAAACCCATTTGAATGGCTCGACAGACCTTGGATGGAGAAGACCTATGGGAAATACAATGAGAAAGCGGGTAATTTCTCAAACTTCAATGGTGAAATCACAACGATTTACAAAAAAGGAATCGAATATTCAACCAACAATCACATCGTTCTTTTTGACAGGGCAGAAGCGTAAAATCATAACTTCAGCATTCCGTCACACCATATTATTTTAGATAAAAGGACCACGCTGAAAGATTTCAAAAAACTATTTCCACAGCTTGATGTTGAACCGGTGAGTAATAATGAAGTACGATTTAGAATTTATCTCAATCATCTTTCGGACGATGCGTTTTTATTTTATTTTAAAGACGGGAAACTTCAGAATTTTAATTTGTGGTGGCTTTTGTGTTAAATGTTCTTTATTGGTGAAAATCATTATCTTTTTTAAACTTTGAAAGTCTTTGCATTTTTGATTTTTCTTTTGTGACTTTTATGGTTTAACACTTTTTTTGTTATTTTTGAGCCAGCGCCAAGACCAGTTTTCTCCCGATTTTACTATCTTTATCGGAATCAAATAAAAAGATATGAAGCGAAACACTTTGTTCACGATGTCTGCAGTTTTCTTTGCAGTCCAATTTTCTAACGCTCAAACCAAATCAACAGAAAAACTCAATCCGATTGTCGAAAGTTTTGTCAACGAGGCCAACAACAATTCCCAACTCGAGGATATGGCCTACGAACTTTTGGACGGCATCGGACCAAGATTGGTCGGAACCCCCGAAATGCTTTCTGCCAATAATTACACCGCCGATAAACTGAAATCTTGGGGCATCGAAGCAAACCTTCAGCAATTTGGAACGTGGAAAGGTTGGCAACGTGGAACCACACACGTGGATATGGTTTTTCCAAGAACAAAAACTTTGTCGGCAACGCAATTAGCCTGGAGTCCATCAACCAAAAAAGCAGTTGAAGCAGAAGTCGTGATTCTTCCCAAAGTAACTTCCAAAGCCGAGTTTGACAAATGGTTACCATCAGTGAAAGGAAAAATTATTTTGATGGCGCAATATCAGAAAATTGGTCGTTCCGATGAGCAAATCAAGGAATTTGCAACACCGGAATTGTACGACAAACTGAAAGCCGAAAAACAGCAGGCTACCAAAGATTTTCAAGACTATATCAAAACGATTGGCTACGACAACAACACGTTGCCAGAAGCTCTGGAAAAAGCAGGTGCATCGGGCATCGCCATTTCCAACTGGACGGGAATTATGAGCACCAACCGTATTTTCGGAGCCAAGACCAAAAAGATTCCAATGTTCGATATTGATTTGGAAGATTACGGAATGCTTTACAGAATGGCGGAAAAAGGTGCGAAACCGAGAATCAAAATCGATGCGCAATCCAAAGTGCTTCCAGAAGCGAAATCTTTCAACACCATCGGAATCATCAAAGGAAAAGAGAAACCCAACGAATATATCATTCTTTCTGCTCACCTCGATTCTTGGGACGGCGCGCAAGGTGCGACGGACAACGGAACGGGAACTTTGACGATGCTCGAAACAATGCGAATACTCAAAAAATATTATCCAAATAACAAACGGACCATCATCGTCGGACTTTGGGGAAGCGAAGAACAAGGACTGAACGGCTCACGTGGTTTCGTGGTAGACAATCCTGAAATCATCAAAGGCGTACAGGCAGTTTTCAATCAAGACAACGGAACGGGTAGAGTGGTGGACATCAGCGGACAAGGTTTCAAAGATTCTTACGCGTACATCGGAAAATGGCTGGATGCGGTTCCTAAAAAAGTGAAGGACAATATCAAGACCAACTTCCCGGGAATGCCTGGTGGAGGCGGTTCCGACCACGCTTCTTTTGTTTCGGCTGGTGTTCCTGGATTTTCATTAAGTTCTTTAAATTGGGGCTATTTCGGTTACACTTGGCACACGACCAAAGATACTTATGACAAAATTGTCTTTGATGAGTTGAAGAACAATGTGATTCTGACAGCCACTTTAGCTTATATGGCTTCCGAAGACCCAGAATTCACAAGCCGTGAAAAAAGAGTGATGCCAAACGACGAAAAAGGCGAACCAATGAAATGGCCAGTTGCACGTGAGCCGAAGAGAACGAGCAACGACGAATAATTTTATTTGGTTAAAGAAACAAATTCAAAAATATTTTCTCTTGCAGATTATGCAGATTACTCAGATTTCATTTAATATAATCTGATTGATTTGCCAAATCAGCGAGAGTTTTAAAAAAAGTTTAATGAAGAAACTAATTCTAGGATTAACGATTTTAAGTTCAATAATAATGAATGCCCAAACCCAAATCATCGCGCACAGAGGCTATTGGCAAACCAATCCGCCAACAACGGAAAACTCATTGAAGGCTTTGGAGAATGCACAAAAGCTGAAAATCTACGGCGCAGAATTCGATGTGAGAATGACCAAAGATGGGGTTCTCGTCATCAACCACGATGAGCACCACGGGAAAATGGAAGTCTCTGAAACGGATTTCAAAACATTGGAAAAACTCAAACTTTCCAATGGCGAGAAGTTTCCCACGTTGAAAGATTATTTGAAACAAGGCAAAAAAGATTCGTCTCTCAAATTGATTGTTGAAATCAAACCTGCAAAAATGCCAGAACTTGAGAACGAGATTGTTAAGAAAACCATTCAAACCATCAAGGAATTAAAGTTGGGATCTCAGAGCGAATTCATCTCTTTTAGTTTAAATGTCTGTAAAGAAATCAAAAAAGTAGAACCTAAATTCAAAGTACAATATTTGGAAGGCAACCTTTCTCCTCAACAGATAAAGGCAGAAGGATTGGACGGCATCGATTATCATTACAGCGTTTTCGAAAAGAATCCGACTTGGATTTCAGAAGCGAATGCATTAGGATTAATCACCAATTCCTGGACTGTAAATGACATTGAAGTTTATAAAAAACTCAAAGAACAAGGCTTGAAATTCGTCACCACGAATGTTCCAGACCAATTGAAATAGGTTTTCATCGCAAAGTCGCAATTAATTTTTGTGATTGAGATATTATAAGTCGCAAAGTTTTTTTTGCGACTTTTTTTTGACATTTGTAATTCAATCAAGTTTGCGCCTTTGCGATAAAATCCTCCGCCTTATAGACTTACCAAATGATAAGATTTCATTAAATCTAATTGCAATGTTTCTTTTCTAAACAATCGTTTGGTAAATTTGCACCTTCAAAATGATTACAATGAATTTAAAAGGAAAAAACGCCATCATAACTGGTGGTGGAAGAGGCCTTGGGAAAGCGGTTGCGCAAATCCTAGCCAATGAAGGCGTGAACGTCGGCATCACAGGAAGAAACGAAAATTATCTCAAAATAACAGCAAACGAACTGAAAGCAACTGGCGTCAAAGTAGCTTACGCGGTTTTCAGTGTGGACAATGAATTGGAAGTGAAAGCCGGAATCGAGTCGCTTGCGGAGCAACTAGGCGGTGTGGATATTTTGGTCAACAATGCCGGAATAGGCGACTTTGGAAGCATCGAGGAAATGCCTTCTGAGACTTGGGAACAAGTGATTAGAACCAATCTTTTCGGTGTTTATTACGTGGCGAAAGCCGTTCATCCTTTCTTGAAAGAAAAAGGTCAGGGCGATATCGTAAATGTAGCTTCCACAGCTGGTTTGAAAGGCGGACCAAATATGTCAGCCTACGCCGCTTCGAAAGCCGCAGTGGTTTCATTATCACAATCGATGATGGCGGAATGGAGAAAGGAAAACATCCGTGTCATCACTTTGACGCCAAGTACCATCGCATCGGATATGAGCATCAACGGCGGTTTGACGGACGGCAATCCAGACAAAGTCCTTCAGCCAGAAGATTTTGCAGAATGGGTGAGAGATATCCTGAAAATGAACAGACGTGCATTGATTGCCAACGGTTCTATTTTCTCAACAAATCCTTAAGCTTAGAATAAAAAAGCAAAAAGCGGTTTTACAACAATGTAGAACCGCTTTTTTATTGGATTAATCTTTCCTTTTCAAAACTTTCCCCCGTGGCTCATTCCCTTCATAAAGCGCAATTTCGGAATGGAGGAACTGTGCGGCGGCCGCAGAATCTTCAACTTTAATGGAACTTCGCTGTATCATTTCTGATTCGAAATCGGATAGGACACTTTTCCTGATTCCATCGGTTCGCCATTGCGATAATGGTCTGCATTTTTTTGAGATTTCACGAGCTAAAGACAGCGCATCCAACAGAGCCTGATTGGCACCTTGCCCTTTGAAAGGACTCATCGGATGTGCGGCATCGCCAATCAACGTGGCTTTTCCGAAGTTTTTCATTAATTCTGACGTGAGCAATGCACGGTCATAAACAGGATATCCGGAAATCTGACTTGCCAATGTGGAACTAATGATTTCGGGAATAGGAGAATGCCAATTGGTCCTTTTAATGGCTTCTTCTTTAAGTGCTTCTGAACCTTTACTGCTGAGGTTTTTTGCTTCGTTCTCAGACATCGGAAAACTGAGTTGCCACATTATGGAATCGGCATCAAATGGCATCATATAAATCCTCTCATTCCCATTGGCTGTCTGAAAAACCGTTGCTGAGTCTAATAAATGATGGTCTGGATTTTCTAATGCATTCAATGGACAAATGCCTAAAATCACGATGCAATCCAAATAGCGCAAAGGGGAAATTTCTTCACCAATTAAAATATTACGAACCGCACTTCGGATGCCGTCTGCACCGACTATGAAATCTACTTTTTCAATTGTTGATTCGCCATTGACTTGAAAGTTGAGGTCAATTTTACCGTCTTGAGTTTCATTAAAATCAATGAGTTGATGTCCCCATTTTATCTTGTCATTTCCGCCCAATTGTTCGATGAATGTAGAACGGAGCGATTGTCTAGCGATATGGATATTGGTCTTTTTTGGGGATTGTTTCTCGGAATTTTGAAGCCACTTTCGCATTCCCCATTCGGCAACAACTTTTCCGTCGGGCGTGTGAACCAGATGTCTTGTTGAGACCACGCCTTTTTCCAGTTTTGAAATCCCAAAACCTTCAATAGCTTTGCTGGCTTGCTGCAAGGTAAGCCCGTAACCTTGGGACCGTTCATTAAAACTATTGTCACGTTCATAAATCGTAAAAGGAATCCCGCGGTGCAAACAAGCTACGGCCAATGCAACACCACCAATCCCAGCACCAATGATGGCGATGTGCGGAAGATTCTCTGTATCTGGAATCGGAAAACTATCCGAAGCAATCAATCCTGAGCCAGAGCAAGTTAGGCAAACATACCAATGGGCTTCCGGTGGAGTGGGTTCAATTCCATCACGGCCTGCTTTCTCAAATTCCAACAAGGCTTTTTGGTAATGAAAGCGCGCACTTTTCTTGATTCTCCGCTTTTTCTTTCCGAGGCCTAGGCAGTCTTTGCAGATGTTGAAAAAAGGTGTTTTGGTTTGCATTTTATTATGGTCGTTCTGATAGGATTTGAACTTTATCAATTTTTATAACCACAAAAGTCACAAAAGTTGTAATTCTTTGTAAGTTATTCAAAAGTGAAAAAAAGGTCAAAGTTATATAGTTTTCTTTTTTGGTCTTCTGCAATGATGAATGTAGATTTCTCTTTTGTGACTTTTGTTGTTAACGCTTACAAAATCATCGTCAACTGGATTCTTTTCCTCGCCTCATCTACTTCAACCACTTTCACCTGAACGTGCTGATGTAGCTTCACCACTTCATTCACATCCGAGACAAAACCGTCTTTTAATTGTGAAATATGAACCAATCCACTTTTTTTGATTCCCAAATCTACGAAACATCCGAAAGCCGTAATGTTGTTCACAATGCCTGGAAGTATCATTCCTGGGTTGAGATTTTTAATTGATTTTACATTTGGGTCAAACTCGAAAACTTTTGCTGCTTTTCTTGGGTCCAATCCTGGCTTTTCTAATTCTTTAAGAATATCCTTAATTCCTAGAATTCCTATTTCATTAGTAATATATTTTTCTGGATTGATGAGTGCAATCTTTTCTTTATTCGAAATAAAATCTTCAGTTTTAAGGCCTAGGTCTTTCGCCATTTTCTCAATGGTCTTATAAGCTTCTGGATGCACCGCCGAATTATCCAAAGGATTTTTAGCGTTTTTGATTCTGACGAAAGCTGCAGCTTGCTGATAGGCTTTTTCGCCCAACCTTGGTACTTTTTTAAGTTCTTTTCTTTCCATGAAGGCACCATTTTCTGTTCGGTAGTTAACGATGTTCTCAGCCATTTTCTCTCCGATTCCTGAAACATAACTTAATAGCGATTTGCTCGCAGTGTTAAGATTTACACCAACCGAGTTCACGGAGCTAATGACCGTATTGTCCAATTCCTCCTTCAGTTTGTTCTGGTCCACATCGTGCTGGTATTGCCCAACACCAATGGATTTGGCATCGATTTTTACGAGTTCAGCCAACGGGTCGGCTAATCTTCGTCCGATAGAAACTGCGCCTCGAACTGTGACGTCATAATTTGGAAACTCGTCTCTGGCAATCTTGCTCGCTGAATAGATGGAGGCTCCAGCTTCTGACACGACAAAAACCTGAATCGGTTTATCAAAGGCAATTTTCTTAATGAAAAATTCCGTTTCTCGTCCAGCCGTTCCGTTTCCGATGGAAATGGCTTGAATATTATAGGCATTCACCATCGAGCGGATTTTCTTCATCGCCATTCCGGTTTCGTTCTGTGGCGCGTGTGGATAGATGGTTTCGTTGTTTAGCAGGTCGCCTTTCTCATCCAGACAAACCACTTTGCAACCTGTTCTGAATCCTGGGTCGATTGCCAAAATCCTTTTTTCTCCCAATGGCGACGCTAGCAATAATTGCTGAAGATTCTCAGAGAAAACCTCAATCGCTTTGATGTCTGCTTTTTCTTTGGCTTCCTGCAAGGCTTCATTGGAAATGGCAGGTTCCAAGAGGCGTTTGTAGGAATCTGCAATGGCGAGTTCTATTTGTTTGGTCGTGGAATTGTTGCTTTTGATGACGGCATTTCCCATCATTTCTAGCGCTTCTTCTTTGTCAACATCGACAGAAACTTTCACAAAACCTTCATTTTCTGCGCGGAGCATAGCCAACAATCTGTGGCTTGGGATTCGGTTCAGCGCTTCCTGCCATTCAAAATATTGGGAGAATTTCTGAGCCGATTCGTCTTCTTTCTTAGCTTTTACAACTTTCGAAATAATAATTGCTTTTCTTTGAAAAAGTCTTCGCAAATTTTTTCGGATGTACAGATTTTCATTGATCCATTCGGCCATGATGTCTCTCGCGCCTTGCAAAGCTTCTGCTTCATTTGCCACATCTTTGTTGAGGTATTTGGAGGCAAGAAATTCCACATCGTCATTACGCTGGCTCATGATGATCTTGGCCAATGGCTCCAAACCTTTTTCTCTGGCTGAATCCGCTTTGGTTTTCTTTCGTTTTTTATAAGGCAGATAAAAATCTTCTAATTCTTGAAGGTCAAAACTCTGTTCTATTTTTTGTTTGAGTTCAGGATTCAGCGCACTCTGTTCTTCAATGGATTTCAGGATGCTTTCTTTCCGTTTGGTAATCTCATCAAACTGTTTATTCAATTTGAAAATACCTTCGATCGCCACCTCGTCCAGATTTCCTGTTCTGTCTTTTCTGTAACGCGCGATGAAAGGGATGGTGCAGTCTTCTGATAAAAGTTGAAGTGTGCTATCTATGCTTTTGGCTGGTAGGTTTAGTTGATTCTGTATAAACTCGGTCGTATTCATTCGGCATTTTTGAGATGGCTAAAATACTGACTATTTTCTTTGATTCCGATTTTTCTAAGGAAGTATTTCGCTGTAGTAGAGTGGTATGTGGACGCTGTCGTCATCCAAGGAAATAATGGTCACTTTTTGCTTTTTAGGCGAATCATTATTATAGAATTGGATGATGGCGTCTTGTTTGTCTTTGGTTGCAACGTTGGGATTCCAATATAGTAATTTGCGCAAATCTGTTGGAATATCGCTAGGATTTGTGTTTTTATAATCGATGTTGTTGTAGGCAAGTTCTTTATCAAAACCATTGAGGACAATCTCATTCATTCCAGACTTGGTACCATCTTTTTCATTAGAGCTTCCACCTCTTTTGGTGTAGATGGCAACGCTACTTCCAGATCTTACGGCAGAAATCCCCTTGAAAACTTTGATCATGGCAATATCATTCACGCTGATGCCATTCAGCATACTTGGTTCTGCACGCATCTCATCCAAAAAGATGGTAGCTCTGCTTCCTCGGATGTAAGCCACAGATTGACCCATTTCTCGGCGTATCTCTAAACCGGCAACACGGCCATTCAACCATTGCAGAATATCTGGCGAGCCCATTGCACTCATATTGTCATTCACAAAATCAAAAACAATCTCGTCTGCACTCTGGAACATAGAACTGCTCAGCTCTTTGTTTAGTACTTTTGTTTTGTCTTTTTTCTTGGCTTTCAGTTTTACCTCCTCAATCTCATTGATTTTTTGATCAAAATTCTTCTGGATTTTTTTCGCAACAACGTATTGTGCTATTTCAGGATCTGCCTCTTCATCTTTAGATCTTGGTTCGAGTCTATATTCACTTGTAGGAAGCGTATTAAGATAAGGAATAGCGCTTAGATTTGATTTGGCAAAAACTTTTACATTGTTAGTGTTTTTAGCGCCATTGAGTTGATAGTAGAATTTGTAAGTATCATCAAAGATCATATTCTGCATCGCAAAGTTGCCCGAGTTATCTGTCTTCACAGGTATGATCTTCAAATCAGAATTTTCATTTCGATAAGCAAGGTTGAACTCTGTGTTTGGTGCAGGACTTTGATTGATGGTAAGGCTTCCTGTGTATGAGAGGTAAGGTTCTGGCTTGTGTTTTATGAAGGGATAATTTCCGGTAATGATATTTTTCCAATCAAACCTTTTCCATCGTTCCGATATCAAAAGTGCATCCAGTGCCTCTGTACTTCTATTTTTAGAAAAATATTGCGCAGGAGATTTGATGACGGAGGTCAAATCATTTGTCAGCCAAAGATCACTGAGAAGATTATGGGACACTTGTATGTTTTCATCAGCTATATCCTGTACCAAAACGGTGTAACTGGAATAATTGGTCTGTGGTGCAAATTCGAATTGATTAAGACTTCTTGGTTGATTAGACTTTTTGATAGATTGTAAGTTCGGTTTTTGCACCTCCAGATTATTCGGCTTTACAAAGCAAAGTCTGCTAGCAATGACTTTCTCATTCTCATTAAAAACTGTGAGTTGCAAAATACCATTGATGAGCTGTTGCGTTGGAATAGAGTAGGAATCCCGACCGGTTTTTTTGTGAACCGCTTTATAAACCAATCTATTATTGATAGTTCCAATGATTTTATAATTTTTCAGATCGATATTCCCCGAACTTCCAATGAGTTGATATTTTATAGCACTGTCATTACTGATTACTTTTAGATAAATTCCCTTTTCTTGTACCACTGGTAGATCTATCATACTTTGTTTCCCCAGATTATCCTGAACAATTACTTGATATTTTTTTCCTTTCTGTGGCGTCATAGAGAGAAAACCTACATTTTCATCCAAACCTTGAAAGCTTGCAATGGCAACCTCTGGTTTTTCAGAATCTACAACAGTTCCTTTCCATGATTTTGGGCTTCCACCATTAGTGTGTAATCTTACCGCCATTTTTGTTTCTACACCATCTATAAAAGAACCACTTTCCGGATGTACTGTGGCAGACCAATTAGAAACGGGATTTTTCACCAATTTCTCTTCCGAAGATGGATTGTAAACTGCAATTTGTTTTACATAAATAAAATCCTCACTGAAATTAGAGATCCAACTAGTGTATGCACGCAAGTAATATATATTTTCTTTTAGATCCTCCGCTAATTTTAGATTCCCCTTGCCTTCTCCTTTATATAAAGGAAGAAGTTTTTTAGTCACTAATTTTTTATTAGCATCATACAACTCAACAAAAAGCGATGTCGAAATCTCTGAGCGGGTGTTGCCGTCAAACACAAAAGCTTTGAACCAAATCTGATCACCAGAGATATAACGATCCTTGTCCAATATAATGCTAATCTTCTCCTGTGGAAATTTTTCTTCATATTGCTGGATTGCAACTTCTGCTTTTGTTTGAGCTCTCATAAAACAAGCTGTGCAGACCAAAAGTAATAATGTCAATTTTTTCATCGGTTTAGTTTTTTTCAAAAATATAGATTCAAACTTAAAAAAACAAGATCACATTGGTTTACGGAAAAATGAGCTACACTTATTATATATATAGTCAAGTCCGGGATTTCTTTCGGCTACAGATTCTAAGATATAGTATTGGGGCAATTCCGGAAAATTTCCCTTTCTGATTCCGGCGCTATTTTCCGGACCGGGCTATCCGCTGCAATCTTTTTACAAAGCCCTCCTTTCCTTTCCCTTCGCAAGACCTTTGTAAAAAGGATTTCCACTGCTATCCCTATCGCGGGATCGCATATCGAGACCACTCATCTGTCCCGTGTCCACTTTCCCTTTGAAATTAATGTCTTTGAAAACCAGCGCGATACTTGAATGTCCGTTTAAAATTTGCGAATATATTTGCGGTTTCGGAAAAAGTTCCTACTTTTGCAACCGCTTTAAGAGAGCAGCGCAGAAGCCCGGTGAGACG
>NZ_JPLZ01000007.1 GCF_000735135.1 Chryseobacterium sp. FH1 | reverse complement strand
GCATTTAATTCTAAATCAAGCCATGGGTTTTTCCCGGAGCGGAGCAAAGTTTAATTAAATGCTTTTCTCTTTTCTAAATTTAATATTTTCCAATCATATTTTATTATTGCAAATCTAAAGGAGCGGAAATCCTTTTTTGTGGCTGGAAAAGCTAGGCAAAAAGATTGGGAGCCCTTCGGCAAACTCAGGATAAACTGCAGGCGGATAAAGCTGCCCAAATATTCATTCAAATTACAGATATAATGCACCTTTCCCGAGTGTTTGAAATCGGCTAATAAAAATCATACATTATTTCTATAAAAATTTTGAATTTCAATAGACATTTTGATTTGGAAATAAAAAATTAATTTATATATTGCGCCACAATTAGAATTTGAATATGGCGAAAACGAAAGTGCAGTATGAATACAATATGCATTGTCTCTCAGAGATTCTGTATGAGTATTTGGCGAGTGCAGAGGGACTATCAGAATGGTTTGCGGAAGATGTAGTGGAGCGTGGAGACGATTTTTTCTTCAGTTGGGGCAGTGGTCCTGCTGAAAAAGCGACACTGATCAGATATAAGCCGGAAAGTTTCGTGCGTTTCCGTTGGGAAGAGGACGAAGGTTCTAAATATTTCTTCGAACTTTCTATTGTCATAGACGAGATTACAGATGACCTTTCTCTGAATATCACCGACTTTTGCGAGCCTGGCGATGAGGAGGAAAACAGACTCTATTGGGAAAATCTGATAGAAAATCTACAGTTAAAATTAGGAGCTTCTTAAAAATAATGGATGAACGATTTTATCGTTCATTATTTTTTTTACATCATACAATGCAGAAGATAATTTACACACAAGACAATTTACAATTACTGAATCGCTCTTTTCTTTTTGGAGATTCGGTTTGGGTTTCATTTTTCATCAGAAACGGTCAGATCATTATGGCGGAAGAATCTTACTTCTTCCTAATGGCTTCGATGCGAAAGATGAGATTGAACATTCCATTGACTTACACATTGGAGTTTTTCCAAGAACTTTTTCAGAACGAAGTTTTATCAAAGGGTGTTCAGAACGGAATCGTCCAATTGATGGCTTACAGAAAACAGGACGACAAGCCTTTGTCAAAATCGGAAACGGCTTTCTTTTTTGAAGTGGATGAGACGGAAGATGTGTTGAGAATCCAAGGCAATGTGGAGTTGGATTTGATTAAGGAAATCAATGTAAATGCTAATCTTTTGAGTAATATCAGAGTGCATTCTCCGGAAAATATCTACGCTCAGATTTACGCCAAAGAAAATGATTTGGACGATGTGATCCTCCTTAATCCAAACAAAAAAATTGCCAGAAGTATCTTTGGAAATCTTTTGTTTTTGCAGGATAATATCATTAAAATCCCGAAACAGACGGAAGGTGCGTACATTTCGCCACTGATGGAAAACTTTGTCACTTTCATCCATAAAAACAAATTGGCCGAAATAGAAGAAGCGGAAATCATCGCTTTCGAATCTCAAAAAGCAGAAGAGATTTTAAGAATTTCTGATGAAAAAGGTGTTCATTCGGTTTCAAAAATCAGGAACAAAATTTTTGAAAACACACGGTTTTCTGAGATGGTAAATAAATGGAGCGAAGCCTTCAATTCTTCTTTATAAAACACATATCCAGCATCGGCTGGATTTTTTTTCATGAATAATTTTTCTCAAATAATTAATGTTCGTTGATAACGCTTAAGATTTTCTCGGCCATTTCAATTTGTCCTTTTTCGCTGCCAATATATTCTCTTTCGTGGGGATTATTCACGAATCCCAACTCTAACATTACAGCAGGGTTATCGGACATTCTCAACATATGAAGCTTAGCTGTTTTCACTGGACAATTATCAAATTTTAAAGCTAGTTTGTCCGCAATTAGTTTGGACGCATCGTTTTCCTTGTAATAAACTTCAGCGCCCCTTTTGTCAGATTTATCTTTGAAAACACTGTTGACGTGAAGAGAAATTGTGAAATCAGGTTTCAGTTTGTTGATTTTATCTGTTCTCTCGGCAAGCGTTGGGAATGAGTCATCGTCTCTTGTCAAAATGATTTCCAAATTAGCATTTTTATTTAGCTCTTTGATTTTCTTTGCAACCTTGAGCACGACATCTTTTTCTATAAATCCTTCTCGATTAACACCCATATCGGCTCCGCCGTGACCAGCGTCGATCACTACCACTTTTTTCTCTTTCGAAAATGTGAAAGATAGTAGAAAACCAAGCGCAACAACACTAGTAACTCTCAATAACTTTTTCATAATTAATTCAATTTTAATGGTTAGGAAACAAATAACGATAATATTATTTAAAAATAAAGTTAAGGGAATTATAAAAAACATAAAGGTTAAGGCGCCAATCGTGAGATTTTCCAATCGATGTTATCTTCCAAAGTGTAGATAATTCTGTCGTGAAGGCGGTTTGGTCTTCCTTGCCAAAATTCGATTTCGTAGGGTTTTGCGATATAGCCTCCCCAATTTTTCGGTCTTGGAATTTCTTTGTTTTCGAATTCTTTTTCGAGGTCTTTTAATTTATTTTCGAGAAAATCGCGGTTTGGAATTTCCTGACTTTGAGGTGAAACTGTGGCGCCTAATTGGCTTCCTTTTGGTCTTGAATGAAAATAGCCGTCGCTGAGATTTTCTGCAATTCTTTCTACATTAGCTTTGATGATGATTTGTCTTTCTAGACTTGGCCAAAAAAAATGTAGACAAGCTTTGTGCGTATTCTCAATTGATTTTCCTTTTCGGCTTTCGTAGTTGGTGTAGAAGATGAAGCCTTCCCAATTGTAGGATTTCAGCAAAACCATTCTTGTTCTTGGACAACCGTCTTCTTCCACGGTGGAAATGGCCATTGCATTGGATTCGGAGACATCCGGGTTATTTTCTGCGTCCAGAAACCAGTCGCGAAATTGCTCGATCGGGTTTTCTTTTATCTCTGATTCTATGAGTTGTGATTTTTCGTAGATTCTTCTTTTATCGTGGAGGTTTTCGCTGTTCATTTTCTTTCGAATTCTAAAATTTCTAAACGCAAAGTTCGTTAAGATTTTTTATATAATTTGATTTAATTTCGGGGTTATTACAATCAATGGCGTCGATTAAAAAAAACAAAGGCAAAAAGATTGACTTCGTCACCACCTCGTTAGGTTTGGGAGTGGAAGATGAAAAAGCGACCATCAAACAAATATAAAACGGTTTCGACAAATGTCAAATAGTTGCCCAAAATATTCTAAGCTTTATAATTTTAACTTAAATTTTTGATGGAATTCTTTTTTCAAAAAAATATTTTTTTATAGATTTGATAGATGAATTACTCTTACAAAGGCAAAATTTTAATATCAACGCCGGATGTTTCGGGCGATATATTTTCCCGTTCGGTTGTTCTTATTGTGGACCATAATGAGAGTGGCGCTTTTGGTCTGATTCTGAATAAGAAAAATCAAAATATCAGTTCCCGATTGATGAGTGCGTTTGGGTTTCCAGTAGAGCTTTACGAAGGTGGTCCGGTGGAAAATGAAAGAATCTACTTCATCCTGAAAGGTGAGAAAATAACGCCTGAATTTATCGAAATCAACCACGAGTTCTATCTGACGGAGGATATTGATTCTGTGATTTCTGCAGTTGTAAATCAGGAAATAAGCGTGGCGGACATTAAAGTTTTCTCTGGCTACTCGGGCTGGTCATCTTTGCAATTGGAAGGTGAGTTGCAACGCAAACTTTGGACGATCGTGGATGTTTACAACTTGGATTATACGTTGCCAAATGACCAAGGTCTATGGAAAAATATTATGCAAAATCTGGGCGGAGAATTTTTGCTTTGGGCGAATGCACCAGAAGACGTCTCTCTGAATTAGATTTTACCTCAACTTCCTCTCTCAAAATTTCTCTCCATTCAATAAATACAGAATCCCAGATTAATCTGGGATTTTTTCTTCAAAAATATGATTTCCTTCTGCGTCGTAGTAAGTGCAAGTTTTTGCATTCAAATCGACAATCCATTTGAATATGCCACTGTCCGCGCAGTCTTTACAGAATTGGAAAAAGTCTGTGTTGCCTTGCTGGTGATTTCTCAAATCCGCCAAAAATTTCTCTGGATTTACGATTCCATAAATTAAATGTGGTGCGTATTGCTGAACGCCAGAAACTTCGTAGTCGTCATTTCCTTTGTAAATCGTTGAACCATCTTCCACGAAAGTTTCGAAAGTCTGAACGCCCATTTCTTTGATTTTTTTTGCAAATGCGGGGAAGTTCTTCCCGCTTTCCATGTCGGAATGTGCGGATTCTATTTGTGCTAATGTGAACATATATTTGAGTTTTTGATAATGTTAATTTAAATGTTTCAAGATTCCTGCCAAAGGGAATCTACAGAAATTTGACTTCGACTCTACCCGATTCGTGGTAGAAAAATCCGTGTTCATCGTATTCTACATTTGATAGTCCTTCCAAGATATCATAGACCATTTTCTGCAAAACGCCGTCACCGATGCCGTGGATGATTTCCAAATTCTTGATGTGATTTTTTCTACAGAAATCTATGGTCTCCAAAAGTTTTTCTTTTTGAATCATCAGTCTCTCGAAAGCGTCATAATCAGATGGATTTTTGACCAATAATTGAAAATGTAAATCTAATTTTAGAGGTGTTTTATTGTGTCTTTTGGAAACGTTTTTCGAGCTTTCATTTTTTCTGATGACCGGCGAATTATCATATAATCCAGAATCAATAAGCGTCAATTGACTTTTAGGAAAATTGTAGGTGAAACCGTGCTCATCCTCGATTTTCACCTGGTCAGCAATGATTTTCAAAATGGTTCCTTTCAAATCATCATCGATTAACGAAACTTTGTCTCCTATTTTCATTTTCTATTTATTAATTTCCATCGGAATATATTTCTATGCTGGGATATGATTTCCAATATTTTTAGGAATAATTTCTATGCTCAGACATAATCTTCACTTTTTACATAGGAATAAATTCCTATACTAAGATATAATCGTCCCGATGGGACTTTGACTTTAACATTAAAACTCTCAAATCCTCAGACTCTCCAACTTATTTACTTCCCAATTCTATCACTTCCAAATCTTTAATTTCTTCTTTATTAATGGTAAAACGCATCATCGTTCTGACTTTGTGCCAGCCGACTTTTCCGCAAGCGCCGGGATTGAGGTGTAATAAATTATTTCTTTTGTCATACATCGCTTTCAGAATATGAGAATGCCCGGAAATGAATAATTTCGGTGTCTTCTCAGCAATCTCTTGTTTCGCCAGAGCCGAATATCTCTCCGGATAACCGCCGATGTGAATCATCAAAACATCAACGTCTTCACATTTGAAACTCAAAACTTCAGGGAAAATCGTTCTAATTTTTGCTTCGTCGATGTTTCCATAAACGCCACGAATTGGTTTTATTTTTTCTAATTCCTCAATGACTTTCATATTCCCAAAATCGCCACAATGCCAAACTTCATCGGCGTCTTTTGCGTAGTCAAGAATCCGGTCATCGATATAGGAATGTGTGTCTGATAAAAGAAGGATGCGTTTCATTTTGAAATTTAAATTAATAATTAAAGCTGAAAAGTAATTCCATATTTCGAATAATACCAGATTGCCACACCCAACGAAACTCCCATTAATAACAAAATAATCAGAATCCAAAAAGCCAAAGTTTTGATTCCCTTTTTGTACAAAATCACAAATGTCAATTGCAAACAAATAAAAAGAATCAAAAGGACAACACCGTTGATGATGGTTTGCTGTTGCGAAACTCCCTGACTGAAAAGAAAAACTGAAACCAAAACAAAAATGATGACCATCAGCTTGATGAATTCTGCAGGATTGGAAAGTTTATTTGTCTTGAGCGGTTTCATTGATTGAAGGATTTTTCGAGTCACGAAATTACGAATTAAGATTTTCTTATTAATTAAAAAAAAATCAGGAAATTTGCGTCGAAATGAGATACTTTATAGAGTTTGCTTACGACGGTTCTTCTTTTTTTGGCTATCAAATCCAGCCCAACGAAATTTCTGTGCAGGAAGAATTGGAAAAAGCCTTATCAACAATCCTGAGAGAACCGATAAAAACAACTGGCGCAGGAAGAACCGACACTGGCGTTCACGCAAAAAAAATGTTCGCACACTTCGAAACGGAGCAAAATATCGATGAAAATTTGGCTTACAAACTCAATTCCTTTTTGTCAGAAAATATTTCTATCAAACAAATTTTTGAAGTTCCAGCTGATATGCATGCACGATTCAGTGCGACTTTCCGGACTTATGAATATTATATTTCGACAGAGAAAAATCCGTTCACAGTTGACTCGTCTTGGCAAACCTGGCGTCAAAAACCATTGAACATCGATGCGATGAACGAGGCCTGCAAAATCCTTTTCGAATACGATGATTTTACAAGCTTCGCCAAACTCCACGCAGACAACAAAACCAACATCTGCAAAATCTACAAAGCAGAATGGGAACAGTTTGGAACTCAATTGAAATTCACGATTTCTGCTGACCGATTTTTGAGAAATATGGTGAGAGCGATTGTCGGAACAATGGTGGAAATCGGAACCGGAAAATTACAACCCAACGATTTGCGGAAAATCATCGAGGACAAATACCGAAATTCGGCGGGCGTTTCAGCTCCTGCGCAAGGTCTTTTTTTGGTAGATGTAGGTTATTGATTTTTAAGGCTTTATTTGTTTTTAAAAAAATTAATTGTACCTTTAAATCACTGATTGTAAGTCCTCTATCTATTTCCTAAAATCTAATACCTAAAAACTATGACAGAATTAGAAAAACTGGCGTTCGCACTGAATCAATTTGCCGGACTTTCCGAGGAAGATTTCAAACTGTCATCTGACCTTTGGCTTCACAAAAATTACAAAAAAGGCGAATTCTATAACCTGCGTGGCAACGTCTGCACTTATTTAGGATTTGTGGTGGATGGCGTTTTCCGTTCTTACACCATCAATGAAAAAGCAGGCGAAGAAAAGAACGTTTTCCTCTATTCTTCCAACGGATTTGTTGTCCCGTTCAAAAGTTTTGTGAATCAGATTGCCTGTGATTACCATACTCAGGCGATGACAGATGCTTCCATTATTTTTATTCGCCACACCGATTTGGTTTCCCTTTACAGCAAATCCCATCAGTGGGAAAAATTCGGGAGATTGTTGGCGCAGGAAGCCTTCAATGTCACGATGACGAGAATCGAAGGTTTTCTTTTGAAGTCGCCGGAAGAACGTTATCTCGACCTTGTAAAAGACCATCCGGATATTTTCAACAATGTTCCGTTGTATCACATTTCTTCTTATTTGGGAATTCAAGGGCCTTCTTTGAGTCGAATTAGAAAGAGGCTTATTGGAAAGTAGTTTTTCAGTTTTTTTAACAGAGAATCTCACGTAGCCCGACTTGAGTGGAAATCCTTTTTTGCTTTGACTTAAGTTCTATTTAAAATCAAATGTTCGAACAAAAAAGATTGGGAACGGAAGGCGGAAAAGCTACCATAAAAAAATAGATAAAACGGTTTCGACGAATGGCAAATAGCTACCCCAATTAAATTCAAATATAAAGCTTAAATATTTATTTTTAAAAATGATGCGATTTTAACCCAAGTTAAAATTATAACCGTTTTATAGTCAGACCTTTGTTTCAGAAATTTAAACAAATAAATATTATGAAAACAAAAACTATCGTATTGATTCACGGCTTATTCGTAAACAATACAACCTGGAAAAACTGGAAAACTTATTTCGAAGCCAAAGGTTACACCGTTCACACACCCTCCAATCCCGGACACGAAGGAAATCCTGAAGAACTGAAAAGAAATATCCCTTCCGAACTAAGAACTGTAAGTTTTGAACAAACTCTGAACAAGCTTGCCAACTTCATCGATACACTACCTGAAAAACCTATCGTTGTAGGACATTCATTCGGAGGATTATTGGTTCAAAAACTCATTGAAATGGGAAAAGCAGTTGCCGGAGTTAGTATTGACGGTGCTCCGCCAAAAAACGTGATGGCGCCATTCTCAACCATCAAAATCGTTTGGCCAGTTTTCAATTTCTTCAAAGGAAATAGTGCGTATCTTGGAACAAAAGATTGGTATCATCGCGCATTTTTCAACAATTATTCCAGAGAAGAAAGTGACAAATTGTATGAAACAGTGGCCACTCCGGAAAGCAGAAGATTAGCAAGAGACCCGCTTTTGAAATCCATTGGTAATGTTGATTTTAAGAAAGCTCACAATCCACTATTATTCATTGGAGGTGCCAATGATGCTATCTTCCCCGCTGATTTTACTGCGAAAATTGCTGGCTCGTACAAGGACAAAAATTCTATTGTCGATTTGAAAATATTCGAAGGGAGAAGTCATTTTATCTGTGGCGAAAAAGGTTGGGAAGAAGTGGCAGGCTATGTTTCCGAATGGATTTCAAAACAATAATTTGATAAAGTCACTGTTGTCCGGCTTATCTCATCCTTTTTATTTTTATTTAGAATCGATGAAACGCTTCGTTAGGTTTGAGTGGAGCTCATTTTTTTCGGGGATTTAGCTTTGGAAAAAATAGAGGAAATCATTCGACAGGCTCAGGATAAACTCCAGACAGATAAGGCTGTCCAAAAAGTAATCACTAGATGTATTCACAGTTTCTATCAATATTTTCTGTGGTTGGTCAAAGTTTAAAATTTTAAAGTCTTATTTTTGCAAAGATTTTTTCGACACTGAAAAATCTCTGGAATCAAAAGAAAAATGAAGAAACAAACGACCTGGGATATTGTAAAAAGACTGTTTATGATTGGGATGAAATTCCGGTCGTGGTTTATTATCACCCTTGTAATTTCCATTGTTCTAGCAATCGTTTCTACTTACAGACCGATTCTGACGAAAAATGTGGTCGATATAGATATCGTACAGTTGAAAGACAAAGCGCAACTGATGAAGCACATCTATCTGCTCATCGGATTGGTGATTGCAGAGACGATTCTTAATTTTTTCTTGGTTTATTTCTCGAATTTTATTTCACAGAATGTAATCAGAGATATTAGAGAAAGGCTTTATCACAAACTGATTTATTTCAGAACGGCTTTCTTTGACAAGACACCTATTGGAAGTTTAGTAACTAGAGCGGTTGGTGATGTAGAAACAATTGCGACGGTTTACACAGACGGATTTTTGATGGTTTTCGGAGATATTTTGAGAATCGTAATGGTGTTGTTTGCGATGTTTCAGGTGGATACGCATCTCAGTATGATTTCTTTAGCGATTCTTCCGTTGATGGTCATCATCACAAGAGTTTTCCAGAAAAAACTGAAAACGGCTTTCGGATTGGAAAGAAGCTGGACCTCGACGCAGAATAGTTTTGTGCAGGAACGCTTGGCAGGAATGCCATTAATCCAAGTCTTCAACAGACAGGAAGCCGAGTTTACAAAGTTTGATAAAATCAATATTGAACTTAAAAAAGCTTTGTTGAGAACGGTTTTCATCTTTTCACTATTCTTTCCGGTTGTCGAGTTGATTTCGTCACTTTTTATTGGATTCATCCTGTTTTACGGTGGTTTTATCAAATCTACGCCAGGTGTTATTATCGCGTTTATTCAGTTCATCAATATGTTGATTCGTCCGTTGAGACAGATTGCGGATAGATTTAATAATATTCAAAGAGGAATTGTTGGCGCAGAAAGAGTTCTTGGTGTAATGGATGAAGACCAAGCAATGCCGAATAATGGAACGATTGCGCGAGACCACTTTGATGGAAAAATTGAATTTCAGAAAGTTCATTTTGCTTACGATGAGAAACAATTGGTTTTGAAAGGCATTGACTTCAAGGTTAATTCGGGTGAAACTGTCGCCATTGTCGGCGCTACCGGCGCTGGAAAATCTACAATTATCAGTTTGATTACCAGACTTTACGATATCAATTCTGGAAAAATAATGTTGGATGATGTTGATATTCGCGACTATGAATTGTACAATCTGAGAAGTCACATTGGCGTGGTTCTACAGGACGTTTTCCTTTTTCACGGCAGTATTTTTGAAAACCTGACTTTGGGCGACGAAAGCATTACATTGGAACAAGTCAAAAAAGCTTCAAAGGAAATCGGCGTTGATGAATTTATTGAAAGTTTGCCAAACGGTTATGATTATGTGGTGAGCGAGAGAGGTTCGTCCATTTCCCTTGGACAAAGACAATTGTTGTCATTTTTAAGAGCTTATCTTTCCGACCCGAAAATTCTGATTCTGGACGAAGCGACCTCATCCATCGACCACGAGAGCGAAAAATTAATCCAAAGAGCGACTGAGAAAATAACGAAGAACAGAACATCAATCCTCATCGCACACCGACTTTCGACCATTGAAAAAGCGGACAAAATCATCGTGATGGACCACGGATTGATTGTGGAAGAAGGAACGCATCAGGAATTGCTTGCGAAAAACGGTTATTATTCTTTGCTTTACAAGGCGCAGGTGGTTTCGCCGGATGGAGATAAGATGATTTAATAATTTGAGATTTAATTCATTAAATATTTGATTCAAAATAAATTTGTAATTTTGATTAAAACCTTTTGAAAATGAATATCGAAACGAGAAAAATAGAATTTGTTCAGGCTTTTCTGAATCTTCAAAATGAGGAGTTAATTTCTCAATTCGAAAAGCTTTTGAAAAAAACCAAGCAAGCTGAGAAAGAGTTCAAACCGTTCACAGTTGAAGAGTTAAATTCCCGCATCGATGCATCTTTAGAGGATTCTAATGATGATGAAGTGACAGAGTCAAATGAATTGCTCTCCGAAATCAAACAATGGCAATGAAAATTTTCTGGACAAGCTTTGCCAAAAGAGGATTAAGAAATATTTTCGAATATTATAAAATAAATGCAAGCTCTAAAATTGCCAAGAACTTGGTTACGCAAATTGTAGAACAAACAAAAATTTTAGATTTCCAGAACAAGATTGGGCAAAAAGAGGAATTCCTTTCTGACCGTAAAGAAAACTTCAGGTATTTAGTTTATAAAAATTATAAAATCATTTATTGGTTTAATGAACAAAAGAACCGAATTGAAATTGTGGACATTTTCGACACCCGTCAAAATCCCACAAAAATAGAAAGAGAAAAATAGAATTAATCCTTCACAATTCTTCCTCTAAAACTCAACATCCCAGAAACAATGATTAGGCAAATCACAATGATAATTTTTGAAGCCAACAATTCCTGACAAAGATTTCTCCCAGAAATCAGAGAAATGCAATCTTTCATATTCTCAGTTTCATATTTCAAACTGACCTGAATGTTGACAACGGCAAAAACCGACATCACAATCACCAAAATCAGAAGGCTGATGATGGTTTGATACACCGATTTTTTCATAGTTTAATGGATGGTTTTTAGTTTTTAATGGCTATCATTCAGATTTTAAAACATTCCACGCATTTTCAATGTCATTGTTTTTTAAATAATTCTGAGCTAATAAATGTACATCTTTTTCCGAAGAAAAACGACCAATTGGCAAAATTTCCACATTTGCCAACATTCCCAAATCATTGCCTGTGAAAATATGACTTTGTTTGATTTCGTCTGGAAGCTGGTCATAGCCAATCCCTTTTGTCACCAGCGGTTTTGGAACTTCGAAGATGTTATTTTCGTTGTTACGAGAGTAGAAATTCCCGCCTAATCTTGCGACCAAATCCAATTGTTTTTGGTCCAGATTTCCAGCTTCATCCAAATATTTTTCGTTGATATGAATTTTTACAATCTCGGCAATCACAAGATTTCCTGCGCCTCCAAGTTTTCCTAAACTTTTAATTTCAAGAACTTTGCATTCAAAATTAACTGGCGATTCTACAATTAAAGGCGGTTTTACGATGTCGGCTGGTTTCATCGTCAATCCGGATTTGATGAATTCATTGATGCCATCTTCGTATTCCGTACTCGCCAAAGAAACCTGCTGAACTATTTCGAAATTCACATTTCCAATGACCAACTCTGGAACTTCATTCAGGTTTTCCAAAGTGTGTTTGGTCGTATTGTCACGCACGCGTCTGGAAGGCGAAATAATCACAACCGGCGGAACCGTGCTGAACATATTGAAAAAACTGAACGGCGAAAGATTGATTTCTCCCTTGCTGTTGATTGTGCTTGCCAAAGCAATTGGTCGTGGAGCAATCGCTGTTTGCATCACTTGCTGGAGCTGAACTGCGGAAATATCGGATGGGATGATTGTTTTCATTATTTATTATTTCTCAAGTTTTTTATTGCTACGATTTCTTTATTCTTATCAATATTCACTTCGAAAATTTGCTTAGAATTTTCTTTAAATTCATTAATTAGAAAACGTTTATCAGATTCTTTATCCGTGTTGATTTTAGTAAAATCTGTAGAAGTATAATTGATTTTTTTTGCCAGTTTCACAGTGTAGGGTGTGTTGGAAATACACACAACATCTACTAGATTTTCGCAAGATTCATTGCCTGCAGAATCTGTCACAGAAGCGATTGCGATTTCTACTTCAGCACAATTATAAGTTAAAAACTCTTGATTATCATTAGTTTCAAAAACAGGATTGGTAATTGTCATTACCGAATCCAGCACATCTCCATTGAAGCACATACAGTCACTAATTCCTTCGTGCTCTTTTTTGCAACTGAATAGAATAATGAAAATAAAAAGAAGAATTGAAACTTTCATAATAAGAGATAAATTTTAAATAGCAGGCAAAATCTTCCCTGAAACTTCCCCAAATCCAACTCGAATGCCGTCTTTCTCAGACCAAGCTTTCATCGTTATCGTATCGTTGTCTTCGATAAATTTTCTTTCGATGCCGTTTTTCAATTGCAATGGTTTTGTGCCTTTCCAAGATAATTCCAGCATCGAGCCGTAAGATTTTTCATCTTCTCCAGAAATCGTTCCGCTGGCGTAAACATCGCCAACTTCCACATTGCAACCATTGACCGTGTGATGCGCCAACTGCTGGAACATATTCCAATACATAAATTTGTAATTGCTTTGTGAAATCAAATTTTCTTCGGAGTTTTCCGGTTTCAAATAAACTTCAAGATTGATGTCATAATTTTTGTCGCCATCAAATTTCAGATAATCCAAGACTTCCGGTTCTTGCTTTGGAGATTCAGTTTTGAAAGGTTTCAAAGCTTCCAAAGTCACAATCCAAGGCGAAATAGACGAGCCAAAATTCTTCCCTAAAAATGGTCCCAGTGGTACATATTCCCAACTTTGAATATCTCTCGCCGACCAATCGTTGAAAATCATCATTCCAAAAATAACATCTTCCGCCTCAGCCACAGAAATCCTGTCGCCTAAATCTGTATTTTTATTTACGACAAATGCCATTTCCAATTCGAAATCGAGTTGTTTTGAAGCGCTAAAAATTGGTTTGTCTGCATCTGGCGGTTTGATTTGTCCGTAAGGTCTGATGATATCGATTCCTGATAAAACGATGGATGAAGCACGACCGTGATAACCAACTGGCAAGTGCTTCCAATTTGGAAGAAGCGCATTGGCAGGGTCTCGGAACATCATCCCGACATTGGTTGCGTGCTGGATACTACTGTAAAAATCGGTATAATTCGGGATGTGCAAAGGCATCATCATTTGGATTTCGTCGAGATTGTAGAAGCAATCTGTAATCGTTCGTTCGTCTTTCGAAAGAAGTGAATCTTCCAATAACAGTTGTTGGATTTTCTCTCTAACTTTATTGGTAATTGGTTTTCCAAGTTCGATGAATTCATTGATGGTGTAAGCTTCGAAGACATTATCGTCCATTTCGGTGATTTCTTCAAAATAGCCGAGGTCGTACAAAGTTGCCAAATCGATAACGATGTCGCCGATTCTCGTGGCGCAGGCAATAAATTCTTTATTAAAAACACAAACGCCAAACGGAATATTGTGAATGGAAAAGTCTGAATCTGAGGAATATTCTATGAATGATTTCATTTTTTTTAAGTTTAAAGTTTTGAGTTTAAAATTCAAAGTTTGGAACGTTGAATCTTAGCAACCCGACTTGAGCGGAAATCCTTTTTTGTGGCTGGAAAAGCTCGGCAAAAAGATTGAGAGCGGAAGGCGGATAAGTTGCCATAAAAAATTAAAGCATTAAAAATAATGCTTTAATTCTATAATGAATGATTTGGTTTATAAGTTACCACGTTTTTCCTGCTCTTTTTCCAAGGCTTCGAAAAGTGCTTTGAAATTTCCGGCTCCGAAACTCTGAGCGCCGTGTCTCTCGATGATTTCGTAGAACAACGTCGGCCTGTCTTCCACGGGTTTTGTGAAGATTTGAAGCAGATAGCCTTCCTCATCACAATCCACCAAAATTCCTAAATCCTGAAGTTTTTTGATGTCTTCGTCAATGTTCCCAACTCTGTCCGGAATCATATCGTAATAGGCTTCTGGCGGTGGTGAAAGGAATTCTACGCCTCTACTCTTCAGTTCTGTAACAGTTTTCACGATATCTTTTGTAGCGACCGCAATGTGCTGAACGCCCTCGCCTTCGTAGAAATCAAGATATTCCTCAACCTGCGATTTTCTCTGACCTTCTGCTGGCTCATTGATTGGGAACTTTGCAAATCCGTTTCCGTTGGACATTACTTTTGACATCAAAGCCGAATATTCTGTGTTGATTTGTTTGTCATCAAATGAGAGAATATTCACAAATCCCATCACTTTTTCGTACCACTCCACAGTTGGAATCATCCTGTCCCAGCCGACATTTCCTACGCAATGGTCCACGTACAAAAGTCCAACATCGGAAGGATTGTAGTCGCTTTTCCAAGGTTCGTAGCCTGGCATAAAGGCGCCATTGTAATTCTTACGTTCCACGAACATATGAACCGTTTCGCCGTAAGTGTATATTCCGGACATCTTCACTTCGCCAAATTCGTCGGTCAAAGTTTGAGGTTGCAAATATGGTTTCCCGCCACGTTTTGTGGTTTCTTCAAAAGCTTTTTCTGCATCATCTACCCAAAGTGCCAAAATCTTGACACCATCGCCGTGTTTTTTCTGATGTTCACAAATTGGAGAATCCGACTTGAGACCTGAAGTCAAAACCAATCTGATTTTTCCTTGCTGAAGAACGTAAGACGCTCTATCTCTGACGCCAGTTTCCGGACCTGCGTAAGCCACGGACTGAAAACCGAATGCGGTTTTGTAAAAATGCGCCGCCTGCTTGGCATTTCCTACATAAAACTCTAAATAATCTGTTCCGTTGATGGGGAGAAAATTCTCGGCTTGTGCGATTTTCTCGGCAAAAGTGAGTGTTGACATTTTACTTTTTACTTTTATACATGTTGATGCCAAGATAAGAATTTTCCGGATACCAACTAACGATTGTTAGTTTATTGCTCTTGAAAGTAAATTCAACTTCAAAAAAATATGAAATCAAGCTCATATCCATAAAATCTCCCTTCATAATCTCAAAAAAATAAAATTATATTATTCAAACAAGTGCTAGCACGCTCTATTAATAAATATAATGCAATATGTATTTTTAAGTACACTTAAGTTTAATTTTATTGATTGTGTATTAGTAGATTTGTTCGAGAGTCTTACAGATTCTAAAAACACAAATAATGATGAAAGCCGTAATTGCTACGGCTTTTTGTATATTCTGATATTTAGTAATCCAGAATTTGGATTGTAATTGTCCCAAATCATCCAGACATCATCAATGTTTTTTATAAAATAGATCTGTGTATTGAGTTCATTCACGATATGTTCTTCGCCAGATTCTTCTATGAAAACCAGATTCCAAAATTCCTGAGTCTTGATAACCATCTTGTCCGATTCTTCCGATATGACATCAAGATCAAAAATCTCAAAACTGGAACGGTTGTTTTTAATATTTAATTTCAGTTTTCTATCACAAAGACTGGAGCTGTACGTTCTGATCCTCTCGATAAAAGGAGACTCTGGGAAAATCAACTCATCAAAAACTTCCAATTTCTGCACTGGAAAACATTTGAAAAACTCAAAATTGGTATGGCAATATCTGTAAACTATATCCGTCGTAAGCTCTTTGCTGAAGGCATTTTCGTTGTAAAGATTTTGATCCTTCATACTCATCACGTAAGTATTAAGATCCTTGAAACCTAGGAAAATACAAATCTTGTCCAAAGTTTTCAGAAACCGTAAATCATTATGGGTTTTATAATGATAATCGCTTTCGAAAAAACGTTGCAAAGTGATGTGTGAAATACTGGTTCCTAACTCAAATTTCCTTTCATTTTGTAATTCTTCTCTAATGGAAAGGTCTTCTTTTATGATTTCCGAAAGAATGATGTAATGACTCCTTTTCCAGGGATCTGCTTTCCCTAGTATTGAATTCTTAACCGCAGGATTTCCCCTTATTTCGTCCTTAATTAAGTTATAGATTGATTTCAACTAGTTTTCTTCTTGAGTGTTCACTCAAATATACAAAAACAAGAAGAAAAATTAATGGTTTGTTTAATTTTTTATTTAAATCTTTCGAACGCTGCCCTATCCAACATTTCCCTGTCATCGGGATGCGAAATTTCGATCAAAGCCTGTGCTCTTTGACGAAGGTTTTTCCCATAAAGATATGCCGTACCAAATTCCGTAACAACATAATGAATATGACCTCTAGTCGTCACAACGCCAGCGCCTTGCTTTAGGAAAGGGACAATTCTCGGAACACCTTTTTTGGTTCTGGAAGATAAGGCCATAATTGGCTTGCCACCTTCGCTCAAAGCCGCGCCACGCATAAAGTCCATTTGTCCACCGATTCCGCTGAACTGATAAGTTCCGATAGAATCTGCACAAACCTGTCCTGTCAAATCAATTTCGATTGCAGAATTAATGGCATGCATTTTCTTGTTTTTCATAATATTAATTGGAAAATTCACGTGCTGAACATCCATAAAGGCAACCGCCGGATTGTCATCAACAAAGTCGTACAATCTTCTGGTCCCAAAACAAAAACTCGTGATCGTTCTGTTGGCGTGAGTACCTTTATATTTATTATTAATGACATCATTTTTGATCAAATCGATAACGCCGTCACTCAACATTTCTGTATGGACACCAAGGTCTTTGTGGTTATGAAGACATTGCAAAACCGCATCCGGAATGGTTCCGATTCCCATTTGGATCGTCGCTTTGTCATCAATCAATTCGGCAACATTTCTACCAATCTTCATTTCTTCCTCACCGACTTTCTCGCTATAATTAATGGTCAAAAGCTCGTCCTCGCTCCAAACCATTTTTTCGATTCTGTTGATGTGGATCATTCCATCGCCGTGGGTTCTGGGCATTTTCGGATTTACGATCGCGATGATTCTTTTCGCTGTATCAATTGCACCTCTCGCTACATCTACAGAAGTTCCAAGCGTGCAATAGCCGTGAGCATCTGGAGGTGAAACGGTAATCAAAGCAACATCAATTGGCAAAATCCCATTTTTGAAAAGAATTGGAATTTCACTCAGAAAGATTGGAACGTAATCGCCATTTTCGGAATTCACAGCTTCTCGAACTGGAGCTGATGTGAAGAGTGAATTGATGTAAAAACTATCTTTATATTGAGGTTTGGCGATTTCCACATTGCCTTGTTGCGTGATGGAAACCATCTCCACATCTTTCAAACGGGAGGATTGTTTTGCCAATTCATCGTACAAAAGGTTGGGTGTACACGCACTTCCGTGTCCGAAAATCCTGTCACCACTTTTGATAATTGAAACTGCTTCTTCTGGGCTTACGTAATTGATCATTGCTTTTTATTTTTAACAAAGTTAGATTTATAATTTTTGAATCGAAATGAGCATTGTCATTCAACCAGCTACAAATCAACCAAAATGATAAAAGTCACAATAATATTTTGAGAATTCAATAAAAAGATTTTACTTTGTAATTCAAAGTTCTTTATCATTAATTAAAATTTTAAAATAATGACAACACAAAAGCAAATTTCAAAAATCCTTTATTCTCTTCCAGTTTTTATATTAATGATTCCATTGGTCGCAATGCAGTTTACGAAAGAAGTCAATTGGACTTTATCCGATTTTCTGATTATGGGACTCTTGCTATTTGCAACAGTTTTTACGATTGATTTTATTTTGAAAAAAGTGAAAACTTTCAAAGCCAGATTGATTTTGGTCCTCGGAATTCTTGCTTTATTAATTTTGATTTGGGCAGAAATGGCCGTTGGGATTTTTGGAAGTCCGATTGCGGGGAGCTAATTCATTTAATTTTGAACAAAACTTAAAAAGCTAACATTTCTGTTAGCTTTCTTTATTGATTTAATCTTCCAACCAACTCGTTTTATAACTTGGGTCTTCCACTCTTATTGCTTCTTCCGTCAGTTTGAAAGGTCTGAACGGGTCAACCATCACCGCATATTCGTCGGTAGATTTTTTGCCGATGCTTCGTTCCATCGCGCCAGGATGCGGACCGTGAACAACGCCACCTGGATGAAGCGAAAAATCCATCAAATCCACGTGGTTTCTGCTCATAAAATCACCTTCCGTATAAAACAAAACCTCGTCGGAATCGATATTCGAATGGTTGTACGGCGCAGGAATCGCTTGTGGATGATAATCGTACATTCTTGCCACAAAAGAGCAAACCACAAAATTATGCGCTTCGAAGTTCTGATGAACCGTAGGCGGTTGATGTATTCTCCCCGTAATCGGTTCGAAGTTCTTAATATTGAATTTATAAGGATAAAAATAACCGTCCCAACCAACAACATCAAACGGATGCGTGGCATAAATGAAATCCGTGATTTGATTTTCCTTTTTTACTTTAATTAGAAAATCGCCTTTCTCATTTTTCGGTTCTACGAAAGTTGGCGGAACAATATCGCGCTCACAAAACGGAGAATGCTCCAGCAATTGTCCGAACTCATTTCGGTAACGCTTCGGCGTGTAAATCGGGGAATGTGCTTCGATGAAAAGAAAAACATTGTCTTCAGATTCCAATTCCAGCTGATAAATCGTGCCTCTCGGAATGATGAGATAATCGCCGACCGAAAACTCAATATTTCCGAGCATGGTTTTGAGAATTCCTTTTCCGGCGTGTACGAAGAGCAGCTCGTCGCATTCTGCATTTTTGTAGAAATAATCTGGCGATTTTCTTGGTTTTGCCAGACCCATTTTCAAATCGTTGTTTAGCATCAAAACCTTTCGGCTTTCCAAAAAGTCATCTTCGGGTGTGACTTTTGCGCCTTTTATCATTCTTGGCGTGACGTTTTTCTCGACTGCGATTTTCGGCGTCACGTCTTTTGCTTCGCCAATGGATTTGATTTGAGTCGGGCGATGCGTGTGATACAACAACGATGCAATGCCGTGAAAACCTTCTGTTCCAAAGAGTTGCTCGTAATAGAACTGGTCGTCTTCGGATTTGAAAACCGTGTGTCTTTTTGGTGGAATCTTACCTAGCTGAACGTATCTCATTTTGTTGGATTTGGCTTTTCTCAAATGTAATATTTTTTTCTGATACTTTTATTTGAACGCTAAGTGCGCTAAGATTTATTGGAAATTATTGAAAATATTTTTAAGGTTCGCAAAGGCGCTTCGCTCAGCTAAGTTTAAACACAATCTTTGTCATTCCGTAGGAATCTCAGCAGTCTAGATTCCTACGGAATGACAAAAATACGTTTTTAGGAACACTGTTGTTTTTATGCTGAAACCCATAGCCCTGATTGCAGTGGAAATCCCACAGCAGGCCCTTCGACAGGCTCAGGACAGGCTGGCTTGCGAGGAATTGCAACGGAAAGCAGGTTCCCGGCTCCTAAAAAATAATTATGAAAGTCTTAAGATTCGTTTTTATTAGAAAATGTTATCTTTGAGATTATTAAAATTTTTACAAATGAATGATTCATTAATGGTTTCGGAAATTTCGGAAATCGAAAGAGCAGAATTTTACAGAAAAACGTATATGCACGTCGCAGTGGCGATTTTGGCGTTCGGAGCGGTGGAAAGCATCTTACTGAAAGTGGTTCCGATGGAAATGATTTTGTCGATGGTTTCTGGCAAATATACTTGGTTGTTCATCATCGGCGTGTTTTGGATGGTGTCTATGTTGGCGACCAAATTGTCGTTTTCCGTTTCAAAAACCACGCAATATTTGGGATTGGGATTGTTTGTCTTGATACAAGCGGTTATTTTCCTTCCGATGTTGGGCATCGCAACGTTGTACGCACCGGAAATCATCACGCAGGCAGCGCTGGTAACGGCATTTATGTTTGCTGGATTGACGGCGGCAGTTTTCCTCACGAACAAAGATTTTTCTTTCCTTAGAAATATCATCGTGATTGGTGGATTTGTAGCGCTGGGCGTGATTGTGGTTGGCGCAATTTTCGGGTTCAATCTTGGACTTTGGTTCTCTTTGGCGATGGTTGCGCTGGCAAGTGCGAGTATTTTGTATGAGACTTACAACATCAAAAATCAATACTCCAAAGGTCAATATGTCGGCGCGGCTTTACAATTGTTCTCATCCATAATGCTTTTGTTCTGGTATATTTTGAGAATATTTTTGAGCAGAAGAGATTAATATTTATTGGTCTTCGAGAGCCTCAGACTGACATTGCTAAAAGTCTTCGATAGCCTCAGACTGATATTGTTAAAGGTTTTCAAGAGCCTCAGACTGACAATTAATAATTTAAAACTCATCATTTTTTTGATGAGTTTTTTTTGTGTGCGAGAAATTAAAATCAAAGTAAATTTTTTATTTCTAATAAAATTGTTAGCTTTGTCTAACATTTTTGTTTTAATGAAATTACTTTACATTATACTCAGCTTATTTTCGGTTTTAATTAGTGCGCAAATTGAATCTATTCCGAAAGATTCTTTAACTTCTTCTGTGGACACTTTGAAGGTGACGCAAACTAGTCGGGAAGATTCCTTAACTGCTTCCGTTGACACTTTGAAGAAATCAAATGATATTGATGAAGTGACCATCAATCAGTTTTCTGTGAAGAAATTGAACAGTCCGATTTCGACGGACGTTTATTCGCAACAATTTTTCAGGAAAAATCCGACGGCCAATATGTTTGAAGCGATTGCGATGGTAAACGGCGTGAAACCTCAGCTGAATTGCGCAGTTTGCAATACAGGCGACATTCACATCAACGGTTTGGAAGGCGCTTACACGATGATTCTGATTGACGGAATGCCCATCGTCAGTTCACTTTCCACAGTTTATGGACTCAGCGGAATTCCGAATAGTTTGATTGATAGAATCGAGGTGACGAAAGGTCCGGCTTCGTCTATTTACGGTTCGGAAGCGATGGGTGGCGTTATTAATATCATTACAAAAAATGCTTTGCAAGCGCCGGATTTTTCGACCGATGTGATGACGGGAAATCAAGGTGAAATCAATCTTGATATTGCGAAGAAAGTGTTTGACAACAAGAATTTTTCCAGTTTGCTGAGTCTTAATTATTTCTATTTCGGGAACAGAATTGACCATAACAAAGACAATTTCACCGACACGCCTTTGCAAAACCGAATCTCAGTTTTCAACAAATGGAATTTCAAAAGAAAAGAAAACCGACAAGCGAGTTTTGCTTTGAGATATTTTTACGAAGATAGATTTGGTGGTGAAATGCAGTGGCAAAAGGAAAACCGAGGTTCGGATGATGTTTACGGCGAAAGCATTTACACCAACCGTTTTGAGTTTTTTGGAATTTATCAGTTGCCTTTGAAGGAGAAATTTTTACTCCAATATTCTTACAATTACCATCATCAGGATTCGTTTTATGGAAACACTTCTTACTTGGCGACTCAGAAAGTTTTGTTCTTGCAAATGAATTGGGAGAAGCAATTGGGAAAACATCTTTTGAAAAGTGGAACCACTTTGAAATCGACTTTCTACGATGACAACACGCCTGGAACTGCAAATATCGCTGGCGAAAATCAGCCGATGAAATCACCGATTTATGGGTTTTATTTGGAAGACGAATGGGAAATCAATGATAAAAACACCTTGCTTTTGGGTTACAGATATGATTATCACAAGATTCACAAATCTGTGCATTCGCCGAGAGTGGCGTGGAAATTTGAGCCGAATCCTTATCATACTTTGAGGTTGAGTTTTGGAACCGGTTTCCGTGTGGTGAATCTTTTCACAGAAGACCATTCGGCGTTGACTGGATCGAGGGAAGTAGTTATTGCGGATGACTTAAAACCAGAAAAATCTTTGAATACGAATCTGAGTTATCTGATGAAAATTCCAATCAAGGATTATTTTATCAATGTTGATGTGAATGGATTTTATTCTTATTTCAATAATAAAATTGTGGGTGATTTTGATTCGGAGCCGGATAAAATTATTTATGATAATTTGGCTGGACACGCGATTTCGAGAGGAATTTCTGCGGACATTAGTACAAATTGGACTTTGCCGATTCAGTTGATGTTTGGAGTGACTTATATGGATGTCTATCAGGAAAATGAAGGCGACAGAATCCAGCAATTGCACGCGCCGAAATGGAGCGGAACTTACAATTTGAGTTATCAATTTGCAAACAAATTTTCGACGGATTTGACGGGGCAATTTTACGGACCAATGCGATTGCCAACTCTTCCGGATGATTTCCGACCAGAATATTCACCTTGGTTTACATTGATGAATATTCAGCTAACCAAGAAATTTGATAATGGGTTTGAGATTTATGGAGGCGTAAGAAATCTACTCAATTTCATACCGAAAAATCCGATTCTTCGTCCGTTTGACCCGTTTGACAATCAAGTGGATGATGTTGCCAGCAATCCTTACGGTTACACTTTTGATACGACTTACGGCTATGCGCCGATGCAGGGGATTCGGACGTTTTTGGGGATTCGTTATCAGATAAGATAGATGTTAGAAATTAGATTTTAGAAGTTAGATTAATGAAAATATTAGCTTTCATATTACTAATGATTTCCGGGATTTTTAATTCTCAGGAAGTGAGGCATTATGGATTTGAAAGTTTGCCGGAAAAGTTGGACAAACCGATTT
Source organism: Chryseobacterium sp. FH1 (assembly GCF_000735135.1). Lineage (GTDB taxonomy): Bacteria > Bacteroidota > Bacteroidia > Flavobacteriales > Weeksellaceae > Epilithonimonas. The sequence continues at coordinate 277,920 of NZ_JPLZ01000007.1, read as the reverse complement.
TGATTTATATCAAAACCGATTGGTGCTCGATTTGTAAAATTCAGAAATATCAGATGGAGAAGGATTTGGAGTTGAAAAATTTGCTGGATGAGAATGTTTATTTTATCACTTTCAATCCTGAAAAATATAAAGAATCGATTAAATTTTTTGTTGAAAATTACAATTACATTTCGAATGGAAATTCTGGGATTCACGAATTGGCGGTTGAGATTTCATTAAATAAAAAACCGGTTTATCCGAGTTGGATTTTGATTGATAAAGATGGGAAAGTTTTGTTTCGTAATGAGGGATTGGTTAATAATGGGACTTTGAAATTATTGTTGGGGAAATTAAATTGATGCATTATCATATTATTCGCATAGGAATAAATTCCTATGCTGGGAAATCGGTCGTCCCTTTGGGACTTTCAGTGTTTTTTTGCGAATTTATCATTAATAAAAAACCTTCTGAAAATTAATCCAGAAGGTTGATAATTTATATTTAATAAAATTTTATTTCGTCAAATCTAAGCCTCCGAAATTACCGGAACTCATCATCACAAAAGCGCCTTTGGTTTTGTCCAAAGTTTCCCAGTATGCGTGAAGGTCTTCTGCATTGGTAAAGACTTTCAGGTTTTCATTTTTGAATTTTTCCTTAATCAAATCTGGAGAAATCGGGTCCATTCTCTTGATTTTCAAAGCGTCTTCTGAATAGAAAACGACGGAGTTGTCCAAACCGTCCATTGCGTGGTCGTACTGCTCGAGGAAAACTGGATTGAGACTTGAATAGGTATGCAATTCTAAAAATCCGAACGTTTCGGTCTTAGAGAATTGTTCTGCAAATGCGGAAACAGTCGCTTTCACTTTGCTTGGTGCGTGCGCGAAATCTTTGTAAAGCAAACCGCCATCAGCTCTTTTGACGATTTCAAGACGTTTCGATGCACCTTTGAAACTCATAATTGCTTCGTAGAATTCTTCTTCCATTATTCCCAATTGCGAACAGATGAATCTTGCGCCTTCCATATTCAGCAAATTGTGTTTTCCGAAAACGGACAATGGAATATCGCCCATATCGGTTTTCAGATTGACGATTCCGTTTTCTATCTTGTATGCTGGCGTTTTGTAAGGGATTTTTCTGAAATAATTTTCAGCCGAATCCACCACTTTCACTACTTCTGCATCTTCCTCGTTATAAACCAAAACACCGCCAGGCGTGATGCTCGCCACAAATTTTCTGAATTGGTCGATATAATCGTCAAAGGTTTTGAAAACGTTGATGTGGTCCCAAGCAATTCCGGAAACCAATGCGATATTGGGTTGATATAATAAAAATTTAGAACGCAAATCAATTGGGGAAGACAGATATTCATCGCCTTCGAGAATCATAAAATCATTGTCATCCGTAATTTTCACCATACAATCGAAGCCTTCCAATTGGGCACCGACCATATAATCAATATCTTTTTGATGGAAATTGAGAACGTGAAGAATCATCGATGTAATGGTGGTTTTCCCGTGGGAACCGCCGATGACCACTCTGGTTTTTTCTTTGGACTGTTCGTAGAGAAATTCTGGATAAGAATAAATCTTCAAACCTAATTCTTTTGCTTTGGCAAGCTCAGGATTGTCGGCGTGCGCGTGCATTCCGAGGATTACAGCATCGATATCCGAAGTCAGTTTTTCGGGAAACCAACCCAATTCTGCGGGAAGAATTCCTTTTTTGTCCAAACGGGATTTTGAAGGTTCGAAAATAGCATCGTCTGAGCCTGTGACCTGATAGCCTTTATCTTTGAGCGCAATGGCAAGATTGTGCATCGCAGAACCGCCAATAGCAATGAAATGGGTTTTCAATTCTGAATAATTTTAGACAAAAGTAAGGAAAGATGTGAGATATTAGAAGTGAGAACTTAGAATATTTATCAGGATAGAAATAAAAAAACCTGAACTTTTCAGATTCAGGTTTCAATTTTTATGCAACGATTTCTCTTTGCTTGAGGCATTCCTCAATTTTCAATTCCTCGCCCGTGAGCGTGAAATAAATGTTTTGTAACTGGTGAAGATGGTTGCATTTGATGTAGTTTCCAAAGAACAAAAACCCTTGTAGAATCTTGTTGGAACTCAAATCAAAATCATATCTGCAATAGTTTGGCAATTCGAATCGTACTCTTGTGGACGACCTGTACGCTTCTTTGAAGCCCAATCTCTGGAACCATTCTGCAGTGAGTGCAATTGGTTTTAGATTTCTAAAGTCGGTCACATTATGAGAATCGATTTTCACCAAAAGTCCGTTATCGTTGTTTTCCATCCCGATTACAGGTACAATTTCATCTTCGTAGATGACAAAATTGTTGAGTCTAAGTTCTGTAGCTTCCATATTGTGAAAATGTTTTGTGATTATAAATAGGTAAGTTCACCTAAACAAAATCGTTGCCAAAATTCTTAAACACAACGTTTTTTCCAAGAAAAGGGAAACTTTAACAGTTAAACAGAATTGATGCGAATTATTAAAAATTAAAAAAATTTAAGCTTTTGTTATGCATAACATAATTTTAGTTTCACCAAGTGTTTTGTCAGAATCCACCTCTATCTTGCAATCGATTGCTTTGCACAAATCTCGAATGACGTGCAATCCCAAACCTTTGGTGGTTCCAATGCTGGTTTTATCATCGTACAACGCCCGGAATTTATCAATATCGGTTCCGCCTCCGTTGTCATTAATCAAAATCAATCGTTTCTGATTTTCCTCCCAAGCTTTGCAGATAATTTTTGGATTGGGAACATCGTGAAGCACTTTCACAGCGTTGCTCATCAGGTTTCTGATAATGGTTTTGAGATATTCCTTGTCCGTGAAAATTTGAAAATCTGAATGAATATCAAATCTCATATCTATGTCTGAAGCCGAAACAAACTCTTTTTCGATTTCACTAAAAATATCCTTGATTTGATAAAATTTCTTATCTGGCTGAAAATTTTCCATTTGTCCTTTGCTCCACAGAAGCAAGTCTTCCATTTGCGTCAAAAGTTGGTCGGCGGAGTCGGAAGTTTGTTTTTCTAATCTGATTTTCGTCTCATCATCAATCAAATCCGGTGCATTTTTTTGAAGGTCCAGGAAATGGATGAGTGAAACTACTGGACTTCTCAAATCGTGATTTAGAATTCCAAAAAACTGCATTTTGGTCTTGTTGGCTTTTTCGAGGTCTTGATTCAGAACTTGCAATTTTTCATTGCTCTTTTTTCGGTTTCGACTTTGGTAAAAAAGCAAGCCTCCAATAATTCCCAGCAAACCTAAACCTGCGATGAAATACCATTTTTGTTTTTCTTTGGCTTCAATTTGCAGTTTGTTGATTTGGATTTGTTTATTCTTTAAATCAATCGTTCTTTGGTCCTCGAGATTTTTGATGGATTCTTTCGTCGCCGTATTTAAAATCGAATCTTTGTATTTGGAATAGAGCTTGTAATTTTCTAAACCACTTCTAAATTTTTTTTCCTCTTCATCAATCTTTGACAAATACAGATAATTATCCGGAACACCGTCTATCAATTCGTTTTCGAGATAGAGCTTATTGGATTTTTCAAAATTTTCTTTAGACAATCTCAGGTGGGAAGAATTTTTGGTTTTTTCATACATTTTATAGTAGCAAAGTCCCAATTCGTTTTGCGCATTGGCCATTCCCATTATATTTTCCTGCTCTGTGGATATTTTTAAAGTTTCATTGATTTTTAAAATAGCTTGTTCGTAGTTGCCTTTTTTTTCATCAACCAAACCCAAAGCAAATAAACTGGTCCCAATGTAATTTTTATTGTCAATTTCCTTTGCTAGTAAATATGCTTTTCTAGCATAGAACTCCACCTTGTCGGTCTGATTTTGATTCTCATAAAGATGGGCATAAGAAAGATAAATATAGGTCAATAGTTTTTTATCGCCTGCTTTCAGAGCATTTTTGGTTGAAATGTCCAGGTAATATTTTGATTTTTTAAAGTCATTAACTCCTCTGTAGATTTCTGCAATGTAAACATAATCCTTTCCCAACTCATTGATATTGTGCAGTTCCTCGTCTATTTTAGCTGATTTGAAATAATATTCCAGAGCAGAAGAGTAATTGTTATTATCCTGATAAATGTTACCCATTTTTTTATAAAGTTTGGACAATCTCTTCGAATCATTTTGAGAGATACCTATTTTTATAGCATTGTTGTAATATTTAATTGCTCTCTTAAAATCGGGTTCCATACTGTAGAATTTCCCAATGATTTCGTAGGAATCGGCCTCACCAGATTTGAAATTTATTTTTTTGGAAAGCGCCGTCGATTGTTGGGCATATTTTTTTCCTTTTTCATTATATAAGTTGGTGTATTCTCCTGCAATCGCGTTCAACAAATTAACTTTACTGCTATCCTGTTTTGCCTTTGGTAATTCCAAAAGCAGAGAATCTACCAAATCCTGACCTTGTTTTTGTTGAGCATAATTTTTAGAAATATAACAAATGGCGACTAATAAAAATATATTTTTCATAGCAGGAACTTCAAATTATCTTTAAAACTTCGTCCAATCGGGATGGCGAGATTATTATTGAGGATAATCTCGTGGGAATTTATTTTATCAATGAATTGCTTCTGCACCGCAAAACTCCGATGAATACGGACAAAAGACCGAAAACTAACTTCCCTTAAAAGCAGTCCAATACTGGAAAGTACACAATGTCTTTTTTGGGACGTCACCACCAAAGTATAATCCTTCAAAGCTTCGAGATAAAGGATTTCGTGCAGTTTCACTTTGATTTGCTCGTGACCTTCCTTTAGGTAAATCACGTCGCCACCAATGCTGGATTCGAAAAGGCTGGCCTTGTTTTTCATTTCGAAAAAATCGGTGATTCGTCTCATCGTATTTTCGAAACGCTCAAACTTCAAAGGTTTCACGATGAAATCCAACGTTTCCAATTCAAAACTCTCCACCGCAAATTCAGGATGTGAAGTGATGAAAATGCAGACCGGAACGTCTTTTAGCTCTCGTCTGAGGTCGACGCCGGATAATCCAGGCATATCAATATCGAGGAAGAGAATATCGACTTCGTTTTTTTCTATGGTGTTCAAGGCTTCATTAGAATCAGAAAAAGTCCCAAGAATATTGAGGTTCGGAAACTTCTTTGCAAAGGATAAAACTGTCAATCTATCGATTTCGTTGTCGTCCACAATTACACACTTCAAGTTTTCCATAACTGCCTGATATTTAATCAAATTTAAGAAAAAAAGTCATTGGTCTATTTAAAATGTTATTCGTCTATTAGAACTTTTCGCAGGATACAATTCTGTATAATTTCGATAAAAATTTTAAAACCTATTACAATGAATAAAATATTATTAATGAAATTCCTGACGCTTTTTCTGATTCCATTTGGATTGATGAAAGCTCAGACGGCAGTTCTCGCAACTGGGACAACAGCGAATGGAACAACTGGAAGTATTTCTTATAGCGTTGGACAAGTGGCCTATTCTCAAAAAGGCGATAATCTGCAGGTGATGGAAGGCGTGCAACACGCTTATGAGATTACCATTTTGGAGGTGGATGACGAGTCTATTTTGGAGAAGAACATCTTGCTTTATCCAAATCCCGTAAGAGATTTTTTGAATGTTGACTTCGGAAAGGAAAGTTTCGAAGATTCACACTACAGCTTGTTTGATTCCCAAGGAAAATTAATCAAATCAGGAAATCTAACCCAGAAAAAAACAGAGTTGAATATGACCACATTGCCAACTTCGGTTTACATCATCCAGATATTCCAGAACAATAGAAACATCAAAACCTTCAAAATCATTAAAAAATAATCTTATGAAAAAATTTGTATTAATTGCCGTTTTGGTTCTGGGAACGCATCTGGTTTCTGCCCAAGCGCCAGAAAAAATGAGTTACCAAGCCATTGTCCGAAATGCAAGCGGACAACTATTGACCAATCAAAATGTTGCGGTAAGAGTCAGCGTTCTGCAAGGCTCATCTGCGGGAACATCGGTATATTCCGAAAGAGTTTCTGGACTGACGAATGCCAATGGACTCATAAGCCTAGAAATCGGATCAGGAACCGTTCTTAGCGGAACATTCAGCGCTATCGATTGGGGAACAAACAATTATTATCTGAAAACAGAAACAGACCCGGCTGGCGGAACCAACTATACCATCACTGGAACCAGTCAACTATTAAGCGTTCCATACGCTTTGTACGCCAAAAGTTCTGGTGGTGGCGGTGGCGGAAGTTTGACACTTCCATATTCTGCTACTGCCAATAGTTCCTCGCCTTTATTTTCATTAACGAATTCAGGGACGGGAGCTGGCGTAATGAGTTCCACTGGCGCTGGTTTTGCTATCCACGGCATCACAAATTCTCAAGCCTCTGCAGGTGTGATTGCTGACAACAGTGGCGCTGGAGAAGCAGTAGTTGGTAGAAACACAAGTGATATTGCGGGTGCTGTAGTGGGAAGAAATGATGGCGGAGGCTATGGTGTAAGAGGTTTTGTGTCAGGAAACACAGCAGGAACGAGCATTGGAGTTTTTGGTCAAGCTGGTCTCAATTCGGGAAAAGGTAGAGCGGGAAGATTCGTAAATTCTAATGTAAGCAATGATAGAAACGCGTTTGAAGTAGAATCCAACAGCACAGGAAATATCCCGGATAATACGCAGGGAAATGTCTCATCTTTTCTTTCTAATAATACAGGAAGTGTCAGCGCGGCCGTAAGAGGTGAAGTCAAAACTATTTTTGGAAACTTTGGAGCGGCTGGTATTTTCGGCGTTTCTTCTGGAACAGGCGGTTTTGGTGGTTTGTTTTACTCTTCAAACACTACAGGAAACGGGCGTGCTTTAGTTGCTCTTAATGACGGTAATGGTGACGCTATTGTAGCTAATGTAGGAAAAGACGGTGATGCAATTGAAGCTAATATAGATGGGGCTGGTCGTGCTTTGTATGCGTGGACACCAACCTTCAGTACAGGAAAGGCAGCAGAATTTCAAAACTTCAACACAGCCAACACCAATGCTGTAATTACTGTTAAGACAGTAGGAAATGGTATTGCAGGAGATTTCAAGGTTGATCGGGTGTCAGGAACTTCCGCAGCTGTACGGGGAGAGGTGAATTCGCAGTTTGCAAACTTCGGGACTTCTGGCATCTACGGAATTTCTTCTGGAACTGGTGGTTATGCAGGGATATTCCACGCCAATAATCCTAACAACAATACGGATGCATTACTTGTTATAACAGAAGGAAACGGAAATGCACTTAAAATCTATTCTTCGAAAAACGGCAATGCTGTTGATGCGTCAGCAGAGGGAACAGGAACTGCGGTCTATGGTTCGATTCCTAACTTTGGTATAGGGAAAGCGGCAAGGTTTGTAAACTACAATACCACAAATAGCAATCCGGTTCTAACGATAGAAAACAGAGCAAACAATGACCTGCTCGTTTTAAAGGCCAATGCAACACCAGTTAATGTCGCGCGTATCAATGCCGCTGGAAGAGGATTTTTCAACGGTGGAACCCAAAGCAGCGGAGCCGACGTTGCAGAAGCATTTAATGTAGAAGGCAATACAGCGGATTACGAACCTGGAGACATCTTAGTCATTTCCACCAACACGGACAGAACGATTGAAAAATCTTCATCGCCCTACTCTGCTCTGGTTGCCGGAGTGTATGCTACGAAACCAGGCGTTCTTCTCACCGAGGAACACATCGATTCTGAATTGATTGGCAAAGTTCCTATGGGTGTCATCGGTGTTATTCCAACCAAAGTTTGCCTGGAAGGTGGCAATATCAAGCGAGGCGATCTGCTCGTAACCTCTTCCCAATATGGCGTTGCAATGAAAGGCGACCTTAAAAAAGTACAAATTGGTCAGGTTCTTGGAAAAGCGCTTCAGGATTACAATAAGGAAGGCATCGGAAAAATCAAAGTATTAGTAAACATCAAATAAAAATCAACCAAAATGAAAACATTATATATTACAACGTTTATACTTGTGGGCATTGTTTCTTTAAAAGCGCAGGAAAATAAGACTTACCAATTAGCTTCCGAACAAGGTTTGGAGATTGAGGAACAAAATTCGGTGCAACCAAAAAGCACTCCTAACGTTGGGAAGCTGATTCCGAACAGTGCAAGTTTTGAAGAAATCCTTGCAAGCATTCCCAATCGGAAAGTGAATAGAAGCACCAATCCAAAACCGGTCAATAGCGTAAAAGCTTTGCCAAACACTGCGACGTTCGAAGAAATCAAAAAGACAATTCCAAAGAATTAAAAACAACCAAGAAAACTTAAAACGAAATCAGAGTAAAGAAAATTTGCTCTGATTTTTTCTAAAATAAATGTTTGGCAACATAATTGTTTATTGAAAAATACCATTCACACTTATATATAGTTTTTTAAGAATAAGTAGGGGGACGCTTTGTTGGTCTCCCTATTTTATTTTGTGAGACTAATTTCCACAGATTCTATTCAAAAATTTTTCTAAATAATAATTGCTAGCTAAATTAACTTTTATAATTTTGCATAACCAGTTATGTAATTAATTATACAAAAATGAAGATATTTGAAAAAATAGGAAAGATGGCTCTGGGCAGTAGACTCAGACTCTTGACCGCGAAAATGACAGATGATGCAAGCAAAATCTATGAGTTATATGGTATCGAATTTTCTCCGAAATGGTTTCCCGCATTCTTTTTATTGTCAGTGGATGGTGAGAAAACGATCACAGAAATCGCCACCGAAATTTCGCATTCTCAACCTTCTGTCACCAAAATAGTCAAAGAAATGGCGAAGGCAGAATTGGTGGAGGTCAATTTAAAATCAGCAGATAAGCGAAGAAACGTGGTTGACCTTACTGAAAAAGGAAGGAATATTTCTGAAAAAATTAAAATACAATGTGGTGATATTGACCTTGCGGTAGAAGATATTTTAAATCAAGCGACGCACAATCTTTGGGAAGCCGTCGCGGAATGGGAATTTCTTTTGGAGCAGAAGTCTTTGTTGAAACGTGTACAAGAGCAAAAGAAACTGAGAGAAAGTAAAAATGTTCAAATCGTGGATTACGAACCAAAATATCAACAGGCATTTAAATCCCTGAATGAGGAATGGATTTCCAATTATTTTGAAATGGAAGAAGCGGACTACAAAGCATTGGACAATCCTCAGGAATATATTCTTGACAAAGGTGGAAAAATTCTTATTGCACTGTACGATAATGAACCATTGGGTGTTTGTGCATTGATAAAAATGGACGACCCAGACTATGACTTCGAAATGAGCAAGATGGCAGTTTCTCCAAAAGCGCAAGGCAAAAGCATCGGCTGGCTTCTTGGTCAGGCAATTATTGATAAGGCAAAAGAATTATGCGCATCAAAGCTTTATCTGGAGAGCAATACGATTCTGAAACCAGCCATCAACTTGTATTACAAAATGGGCTATGAAAAAATAGTAGGCCGACCTACACCCTATAAACGTTGTAATATTCAGATGGAACTTGATTTGGAAAAATAAAAGCGGTTGTCTTTCAAATGAAAAGAAAAATTAGTAAAACGTAATTAACTAATGATGGTCATAAATATAAACACATAATAAAAACAAAAAACCCTAAAACATTGTGAATAAATGAATTAGGGTTTACCAGTGAGGTGCCTAGCGGATTCGAACCGCTGTAGATGGTGTTGCAGACCACTGCCTAGCCGCTCGGCCAAAGCACCGTTTTGTTGGAGTGCAAATTTAATGATTTTTTTCTAATTTCAAATTTTAAAGGCTTTTAATTTCAAAAATTTCTTTTTAGCCACTGTAAAACGTTGATAGATAGACCAATTGTCTCCTAGCCCTGATGGTAATGGAAATCCCACAGCAAGCGATGGACAAAGCCTGGCGCGAGGAATTGCAATGGACAGCAGGTTCCCGGCTCCTCAAAAATATACAGGTTTTGCATATCTTTAATCGATTTTTACAATCTTTATTTAGGTTCTAAATAAGTATCTTTGCAAAAATTTTTTGAAACAATGGATAATTTCCAACTGAATACAATAGAAGAAGCCCTAGAAGACATTAAAAACGGAAAGATGGTCATCGTGGTGGATGATGAAGACCGCGAAAACGAAGGCGACCTTATCGCTGCCGCCGAATTGACTACGCCAGAAATGGTGAATTTTATGGCGACGCATGCCAGAGGTTTGATTTGTATGCCTCTAACGGAAACAAGGTGCGACGAATTGGAACTGCACTCTATGGTTTCAAATTCTACTGACCCGAAGGAAACAGCTTTCACCATTTCTGTTGACCTCCTAGGGAAAGGCGCTACGACAGGAATTTCTGCTGGCGACCGCGCAAAAACCATTCAAGCGATTATGGATTCTAACACAAAACCTGGTGACTTGATGCGCCCTGGACATATTTTCCCATTGCGTGCAAGAGAAGGGGGCGTCCTGAAAAGAGCAGGACACACGGAAGCAGCGGTTGATTTGACAAGGTTGGCCGGACTGAAAGAAGGTGGCGTAATCTGCGAAATCCTGAACGAAGACGGAAGTATGTCGAGATTGCCGCAACTTTTGGAATTTGGGAAGAAGCACGATTTGAAGGTAATTTCTATCGAGGATTTGATTCATTACAGAATAATGAGACAAGGCGATCTTGTGGAAAGAATCGAAGAGCGTGAGATCAAAACGCATTTTGGAGATTTCAAGTTTTATGTGTTTGAGGAGAAACCAACAGAGCAAATACATTACGCTTTGACAAAAGGAAATTGGTCTGCCGATGAGTCTGTTTTGGTAAGAGTCCAATCCACCGGAACTTATTTCGATGTTTTCAGCAGATTGTCTAATGGTGAACATCCATTGATGCAACAAGTGACCGACCTCATCAACAAAGAAGGGAAAGGCGCTGTGGTCTTCATCAACAATGTTTCTAATAAAGAAAATACATTGAGCCGAATCAAACACTTCCTGAATTATCAAGATGGAACGAGCGAACAACCAACGATTGCGCCAAACTTCCGAGATTACGGCATAGGAACTCAGATTTTGAAAGACCTCGGCATTAATAAATTTAAAGTGATTACTCAGAATCCAAACATCAAACCTATTCTTTCTGGTTATGATGTAGAAGTGACTGAAATGATTGCTCTATAGACTTTGAGAGAACAGACAGACGATAATAGATTTCATTCAGTCTTCAAATTAACAGAAAAGCGCTCCAATCGGAACGCTTTTTCTTGTTTATGCAAAATAAGAATATTATCTTCTGGTCTAATTCGCTGGCCAAGCATTATTCTTAGGATTAATATCAGGAACAAGGGATTTTGGGTCTAGTTTTACATTGGTCACTTCTTTTGTCGAATCGATTTGGAAAGTCCATTCTGTGTTGCGTTTCCAAACCTCAACTGGTAATTTTACTGTTTCCGCAGTTCCATCTTTGAAAGTCACTAAAACCGTGGTCGGCATTGGCAATTGACCAATATTTTCAACTGTGATTTGAGCGCCGTTTTTGAAATCGCCACTTACAGGTTTTACGCTTTTCACGGCTTGGTCAACTTTCCATTTGTTCATAAACCAACCTCTCCAGAACCAGTTTAGTTCCTCTCCGGAAACATTCTCCATGGTATGGAAAAAATCCCACGGCGTTGGATGTTTGTACGCCCATCTGTTGATGTAAGTTTTAAAAGCCTTATCAAATTTCTCAGGCCCAAGAATTGTTTCCCTTAAAATCCCCAATCCAATTCCCGGTTTGAAATATGCCAAAACTCCGATGCTTCTTTCTTTCATGTTATCCGGTCCAACCATAACTTGTTCAAAACTATCGCTTTGCACAAATGGTCCAACTTTACCAATATCTTGTTTGTGATAATATTCGCCTTTGTTGAAAGCCTCCGTAGAGCCATTATTGATAAAAGTATTGAAACCCTCATCCATCCAAGCAAAAACTCTTTCGTTGGAACCCACGATCATCGGAAACCAAGTGTGTCCAAATTCGTGGTCTGTCACGCCCCAAAGCCCTTCTCCTTTTGAGTTTCTGTGGCAAAAAACAATTCCTGGATATTCCATCCCGCCTTCGTTTCCGGCAACGTTGGTCGCTGCTGGATAAGGATATTCGAACCATTTTTCTGAGTAATGTTCGATTGACGCTTTCGTATATTCTGTTGAACGTCCCCAAGCTGCGTTGCCAGCACTTTCTACAGGATAAGCCGAGATTGCCAAAGATTTTTTACCACTTGGAAGGTTGATCCTCGCTGCATCTATAATGAAAGCTGATGACGAAGCCCAAGCAAAATCTCTCGCTTTTTCTATCTTGAATTTCCAGGTTTTTGTCCCCGAATTGTTTCCTTTTCCTAATTCAGATTCTGGATGGATCATAACTGTTTTTTCACTTTTTCGAGCCTCATTCCAACGGCTGATCTCTTCTTTGGAATAAACTTCTTTTTCATTCAGTAATTCCCCCGAAGCAACTACATAATGATTAGCAGGTACGGTAATATTAGCTGACAATGTCCCATATTCCAAATAGAATTCTGAAGCACCTAGATAAGGCAAAGTGTTCCATCCCATCACGTCATCATACACGTACATTCTCGGATACCATTGTGCTAAAGTGAAGATTTTACCATTCTTGGTATCTTCTACGCCCATTCTGTCTGAGCCGTATTTTGGAGATAGGAATGTATATTCGATTTTTAATTTTGCCACGCCTCCGTTCGCTTTTAAATCTGCAGGAAGGTCAATCTGCATTCGGGTGTCTGTGATGGTATATTTCACCTCTTTCCCATCATATTTTACAGATTTGATTTTATAACCCCCATCAAAAGTTTCTCCCTTCGCACCATTTCTACTGCCAGACAAAGGAATGATAGCATTACCTCTGGAATCTTTAGAAAAAAGATTTTGGTCGAGTTGCAACCAAAGAAAACTAAGTTGGTCCGGACTATTGTTGGTGTAAGTGATTTCGGCAGAACCAGTCAATTCGTTTTTAGATTCATCAAGGCTGACATTCAGTTGATAATCAGCTGAGTTTTGCCAATATTTGTGACCTGGCTGTCCGCTTGCAGAACGGGTTTCGGTGCTTGTCTGAGGATAGAAAAAAGGCTTGAAAGCTTCTGTGTAATCGTACTTTGGAGCTTCCTGAGCGTACGAATGGCCAGCAAAAGCCAAAATCGCAACTGCCGAAAGTAGTTGTGGTAGTTTGAAATTCATTTATGGAAAGATTTATTGTTAAATAAAATTAGTCAAAAAAAAACAGAACTTGTTACATCCACAATCTTTAGTAGTTGATAGTTTTCTGTTGATGGTTGATGGATTGCTAATCAATTACATAAATTTTGAAAAGAGATTTTTAATTTTTTCGATCACTTAGATTCTGATAGTTTAGAAAATTGGACGCCTGCAGTTTTGGAACTGCAGGCGTGGAGTTTTAATTTTTTAGATTTAAATTATTAATTCGATTTCTTAGCTTTGATCGTATTTTCCAGCATATCCCACATCTCTTGCGGAACATCCTCAAGCATATTGAATTCGCCTGCACCTTGAAGCCACTCGCCACCGTCGATGGTCACAACTTCGCCATTTACGAAAGATGAAAAATCTGAAACCAAATAGGCCGCAAGATTGGCCAGTTCCTGATGTTCCCCTACTCTTTTTAGTGGATTTTTTTTAGCCAAATCAAATTTATCTTTCATATCGCCGGGTAGCAATCTGTCCCAAGCACCTTTCGTCGGAAATGGACCCGGAGCAATCGCGTTGAAACGGATGTTATATTTCCCCCACTCTACTGCCAAACTTCTTGTCATTGCCAAAACGCCAGCTTTTGCACAAGCGGACGGAACAACGTAAGCAGAACCTGTCCAGGCGTAAGTGGTCACAATATTCAGGACCGTTCCTGGAACTTTGTTGTCTATCCAATATTTACCGATGGAAAGTGTGCAGTTTTTGGTGCCTTTCAAAACAATATCAAGGATGGAATCAAATGCGGAATGCGTCAATCTTTCGGTTGGTGAGATGAAGTTTCCGGCGGCGTTGTTCAAAAGAATATCAATCCTCCCGAACTCTTTCAAAGTGGCTTCTTTCATAGCTTCCACTTCATCCCAGTTTCGGACGTCGCAGGCTACGCAAAGGACTTTTCCGCCGGTTTCTGCTTCGAGTTCTTTTGCTGTTCCTTGTAGTTTCTCAAGGTTTCTGGAAGTGATAACAACTTTGGCACCGAGCTGAAGAAAATATTTGGTCATTGCTTTTCCTAGTCCGCTTCCGCCTCCTGTGACGATGGCTACTTTATCTTTGAGTGCGTCTTCGCGCAACATTGGTTGTGAATATGGATTCATTAATTGAATGATTTTTAGATTAAATTGAAATCATTTGTGGCTTTGGTAAAATTAGATTTTTATTTTGTATTGGAAATTAACAAAAGTTATGCGCGAAATATTATCACATCATCAGCCATATTAGTTTTGGCTACAACAATCATTGATTCAGCCACACAACAAAGTTGATTGTTTCTCAACTTTGTACTGTAAAAATCAATCAATTAAAAACAATCAAAAAATGGACACAAAAAAAGTATGGTTCGTGACAGGAGCTTCGAAAGGGTTAGGATTAACTTTAGTCAAAAGATTATTAGCAGAAGGTCATTTTGTGGCAGCAACTTCCAGAAATATCGCTGAACTTCAGAAAGCAGTCAGTGAAGAAAATGCATCATTTCTTCCGCTTGAAGTTGATTTGATTAACGAAAACTCTGTTCAGGCAGCGGTTTCAAAATCAATAGAGAAATTCGGGAAGCTTGATGTTGTGGTGAATAACGCTGGTTACGGACAATTGGGAACTTTGGAAGAAATCTCAGATTTGGAAAGCCGTCAAAACTTCGACACCAATGTTTTTGGCTCTTTGAATATTATTAGAAAAACAATGCCTTACTTAAGAGAACAGAAAAGTGGATTCATCATCAACATCGCTTCCATTGGCGGATTGACAGGAGAATTTGCAGGTTGGGGAATTTATTGTGCTACCAAGTTTGCGGTTGTAGGATTCACAGAAGCTTTGGCTGCAGAAGTGAAAGAATTTGGAGTGAACGCGACCGTCGTTTATCCAGGCTATTTCAGAACAGATTTCTTAACGGGTGGCTCACTCAGAACACCGAAAACTGAAATCGAGGAATACACTGTAGCAAGACAACTTCAGACGGCACACGAAAAAGATATCAATGGAAATCAACCCGGCGACCCGGATAAAGCAGCTGTAGCATTGATGGAATTGGTAGCACTGGAAAATCCGCCTGTACATTTGGTTTTAGGCTCTGATGCATTCGGCATTGCCGGAAATAAATTAAATGCACTTCAAAACGAAATTTCTGAGTTTAAAACACTAAGTACATCTACAGATTATTAAATTTGTAAAGGCAACAGTTTCTTGCTGTTGCCTTTTAATTTTAAAGTTATGACCTACAGAAAATTATACACCATCGATACCATTTCTGAATTTCACAGAATTTCAGGATTGCCAAAACCTCAGCATCCGCTCATCAGTCTGGTAGATTACAGTTTGGTAGAGTATCAAATCGAGGAATCCGAAATCAGCTGGGTTCAGGATTTATATTTTATGGGTTTCAAAAGAGATATTCAGGGCAAACTTCATTACGGTCAAGGTCAGTATGATTTTGATGAAGGTCTGATGTGTTTTATCGCTCCGAGACAGGTTGTCAAAATGGTTATCAGCAAATATGAAACGAAACCTTCAGGATATCTTTTGGCTTTTCATCCCGATTTTATCTGGAATACACCTTTAGCAAAGACGATTAATAATTATAAATTTTTCGGATATGATGTGAACGAGGCTTTATTCCTTTCCGAAAAAGAAGAGGAGACGTTGATTAGACTTTTCAAAGGCATTGAAAAAGAATACCAGTCGGGAATTGACCAATTTACTCAGAATATCATCATTTCTCAGATTGAGGTTATTTTAAATTATTGCGAAAGGTTTTATCAGCGACAATTCATCACCCGAAAAAAGACCAATCATCAGGTTTTAGATAAACTAGAAATCATTTTGGAAGATTATTTTAATGAAAATGTGATGGATAAAGGCTTACCGACCGCCAATTATATTGCTGAACAACTGAATATTTCAACCAATTATTTAGGAAGCTTATTAAAACAACTGACCGGACAAACCACACAGCAACACATCCACGAAAAACTGATTGAGAAAGCCAAGGAAAAACTTTCGACAACAGAACTTTCAGTAAGTGAAATTGCTTATGAACTGGGGTTTGAGCATTCTCAGTCTTTCAGTAAATTATTTAAAGCTAAAACTGATATTTCGCCTTTGGAATTTAGGAAGTCATTTAATTAATATATACAATTCATTTTCACCAACATTGCTACAGCAAAGACCAATTTGGTTATTTTTTTCACTTTGGCAATACAGAACTTTGTATAATAATTTAAACAAAACATTATGCAAAATCTAAAAGGAAAAGTAGTAGCTGTTACCGGAGCAAGTGCAGGAATTGGAAAAGCGATTGCCACAAAATTGGCGGAAAACGGGGTGAAAGTTGTTTTGGGAGCGCGGAACATTGAGCAATTGCAAAGCATTGTTGATGACATTAAAAAAAACAATGGCGATGCAATCTCTGTAAAAATAGATGTGAGCAAAAAAGAAGATTTGATTCATTTTGTAAATGCAGCTGTTGAAAATTACAGTAGATTAGACGTTATCATCAATAATGCAGGAGTGGCACAGCTCAGCCGAATTGATGAATTGGATGTTGACGGCTGGGAGCAAATGATTGATATCAACGTCAAAGGGGTTTTGTACGGAATGGCAGCCGCAATTCCTGTTTTCAAACAACAGCATTCGGGTCATATTGTGAATATCATTTCTACCTCAGGAATCAAAATTGTTCCAACGCAGGGAATTTATGCAGGAACTAAAAATGCCGTTCGTACCATTTCGGAAGCCTTTCGTCAGGAATCAGATGGGAATATCAGGATTACAGGAATTTCGCCTGGCGTAGTGAAAACTGACTTTGCAAATCATATAAAAAATGAATCAATGAAAACCGTCATTCAACAGAATATGGAAAACTTAGCCATAAGCCCGGAAGCTATTGCTGATGCTGTAATCTATGCCATCAGTCAGCCAAAAGAAGTTGAAATAGGTGATATCGTCATTCGTCCAGCAAAGCAAAATTAATTATTTTTAAGTCTCACAAAATGCAGCAAAAAAAAGATATCCATCACATCACAAGCATCTCACAACTGATGCGTGAACTGGGATTGCCGGCGCCTTTGCATCCGCTGATTGCTTTGGTCAATTACAATGATGTCTCTGCCGAAATGCTGGAAAAGGGACAAAAGTTAAGTATCGATTTTTATAAAATTTCTTTTAAGCCCGATTTTAAAGGGCAAACAAAGTACGGACAAGGCTATTATGATTTCGAAGAAGGCGGATTGGCTTTCCTAAAACCGAAACAAATTGTCTATACGCCGGACGATAAAGAAAGCTATGTGGGCTTTGCACTGTATTTTCATCCGGATTTTATTCTGAACTATCCTTTAGGAAAACAGATAGACCAGTTCGGATTTTTTTCATACAATGTTTCCGAAGCTTTGTTTTTATCAGCAAAGGAGAAAGACATTATCACCAGCGTGTTTCACTCGATTGCTACGGAGTTAATGAATAGTATTGACAATTTCAGTCAGGATGTTTTGGTCACACAAATCGAATTATTATTAAATTACAGCAACAGGTTCTACAACCGGCAGTTCATTACCAGAAAAGCTTTGAACAACAATGTCATCAATCAATTAGACCAACTACTGAAAAACTATTTTAATGATAAAAGCGGACTCAAAAACGGTTTACCTTCCGTACAGAATATTTGTGCAGAATTGCAATTGTCCCAACGTTATTTAAGCGATTTGATGAAATCATTAACAGGAATAAATACGCAACAATATATTCAAAATGCAATGATTGAAAAAGCCAAAGAAAAACTGTCGACAACAGAACTTTCTGTAAGTGAAATTGCATACGAACTGGGGTTTGAACATTCTCAGTCTTTTAGTAAACTGTTTAAAGCTAAAACGGATATTTCTCCTTTGGAATTCAGGAAATCTTTTAATTAAATTTTTCGGCTACAAGAAAATACTTTTCGGCTACAGGAGTACAAAAGCGAAATCTGAACTTTGCTTCATTAAAATATATCAAAATGAAAGTATTTGTAACAGGCGCCACAGGTTTTGTAGGAACTGCCGTAGTACAGGAATTATTAGCCAATGGTCACGAAGTTTTGGGATTGGTAAGATCAGAAGAATCAGCAAACAAATTGATTGCAGCCGGCGCAGAACCACACCGAGGAGATTTGAATGATTTTGAAAGCTTAAAATCGGGAGCTACAGCTTCAGATGCCGTGATTCACTTAGGTTTTGTCCACGATTTTACAAGATTTACAGAAATGTGTGAATTAGATGGGAAAGTAATTGAAACCATCGGCGAAGCTTTAAGGGGAACCGAAAAACCTTTTCTCA
Source organism: Chryseobacterium sp. FH1 (assembly GCF_000735135.1). Classification (GTDB taxonomy): domain Bacteria; phylum Bacteroidota; class Bacteroidia; order Flavobacteriales; family Weeksellaceae; genus Epilithonimonas. The sequence continues at coordinate 259,428 of NZ_JPLZ01000007.1, read as the reverse complement.
TTACTTCAGGAACGGCACTTTTTTCAAAAGACGGACTTACTGTAGAAACAGACCGCTCAGTAAATCCACATCCCAGAATTGCAACAGAAAATGCTGCCGATGCTGTGTCCGCGAAAGATGTGAAAGTGGCGGTTATTAGATTGTCGCCGTCAGTTCATGGTAATGGCGATGCCATTGGTTTTGTTCCTACACTGATTAGGATTGCAAAACAACAAGGCAAATCTGCGGTTATTAATGATGGTAACAACTTCTGGCCGGCCGTTCACAAATTAGATGTTGCAAAATTATACAGATTAGCTTTGGAAAAACCCTTTGAAAGCGGAACAAGATATCACGCCGTTGCAGAACAGGGCATTCCGTTTAAAGATATTGCCACATTTATCGCAGAAAGATTGCAGGTTCCTGTTGTTTCTCTCAACAGTGATGAAGCAACAGAACATTTTGGTTGGTTTGCACATTTTGCAAAGCTTAATAATCTGACTTCAAGCGAAGAAACCAAATCAGTTTTAGGTTGGGAACCACAACATCCAACTCTGATGGAAGATTTGAAAAGTGATGTTTATTTCTCTGAAGCACAATAATCTGTACCTTTAGATTCATTAAATTTGATTAAATATTAGACCAATGTCTGACTCGCCGATAAGAATAAAAACCATTTCCCAATTTCATACATTGAGAGGATTACCGAAACCGAAACATCCGCTTATCAGTGTGATTAATTTTCAAGATATGGCACCCGCTTTGGAAAGCGGAAAGCAGAGTTTGATATTCGATTTTTATATGATTTCTGTCAAACGCGATATGAATCATAAATACAGATACGGCCAGCAGGATTATGATTTTGACGAAGGTGTGATGTTCTGTATGGCACCACATCAGATTCTGAGCGTTATCCGAGAAGAGCACGGCAAAAACCCTTCCGGATGGATGATGATGATTCATCCGGATTTTCTCTGGAATACGCCATTGGCAACTGCCATCAAAAAATATGAATTCTTTGATTATTCTGTGAATGAAGCCCTGTTTTTGTCCGAAGATGAGGAAATCAAGATTCAGCAAATCACCGAAAACATTAAGCAGGAATACCAGGCGAATATTGACAAATTCAGTCAGAATATTATTATCTCTCAGCTGGAAACACTTCTGAATTATTCCGAAAGATTTTATCAAAGACAATTTCTGACGAGGCATAAAGCACATCATCAATTCTTAGAAAAACTGGAGGTTTTGCTTATTGATTATTTTGAAAAAGATGATTTTAAAGAAAAAGGATTGCCAAGCGTTCAGTTTCTGTCAGACGAACTAAATATGTCGCCACAATATATGCGCAGTCTTCTGAAGACCTTGACCGGACAAACGACGCAACAGATTATCCACGAAAAACTGATTGAAAAAGCCAAAGAAAAACTCTCCACCACCGAACTTTCCGTAAGTGAAATTGCGTATGAACTGGGCTTTGAACATTCGCAGTCTTTCAGTAAACTGTTTAAGGCCAAAACGGATATTTCACCGTTGGAGTTTCGGAAGTCGTTTAATTAAAAAAATCATCAATCCGTAATTTGCATACGACAATCTTTATTTTGCATACATCGGATTCTTCATTTCTGCTCAACTTTGCTTTATCAAAATTAATATTGAAAAATGAATAAAGTAAAATTAGGAAATCAAGGATTAATCATTCCAAATATCGGATTGGGATGTATGGGAATGACGGGTTTTGGCGACGCAGATATGTACGGCAAAACCGATGAGAAAGAGGCGATTGCAACCATTCACCGCTCTTTGGAACTAGGCGGAAATTTCATAGACACTGCAGATCTGTATGGCCCTTTTACAAATGAACGATTGATTGCAAAAGCTATTGAAGGCAATCGTGACCAATACATTATCGCGACTAAATTCGGTTGGGAAATCGATGACAATGAGCAAGTGACTTGGAAAATCAACGGACAGAAAGATTACGTGAAAAAGTCGGTTGAGCGTTCGCTGAAAAACCTGAAAACAGATTACATCGACCTTTATTATATGCATCGTCTTGATAAAAATGTTCCGGTTGAGGAAACGGTTGGTGCGATGAGCGATTTGGTGAAGGAAGGAAAAATCGGTTACATTGGTTTGTCTGAAGTTTCTTCTGAGACTGTGAAAAAAGCGCACGCCGTTCATCCCATCACAGCGGTTCAAAGTGAATATTCTTTGTTTGAAAGAACGGTTGAAGAGAAAGGTGTCACCAAAACTTTGAATGAACTGGGAATTGGTTTTGTGGCGTATTCTCCGTTGGGAAGAGGATTTCTTTCGGGACAAATTCGTTCGATTGATGATTTGCCGGAAAACGATTTCAGAAGAGGAATTCCAAGATTCCAAGAACAGCATTTCCATAAGAATATTGAACTGGTGGAAGCGATTGAAAATTTGGCTAAAGAAAAAGAAATTACTTCGTCACAATTAGCTTTGGCGTGGATCATCAGCAAAGGCATTGTTCCGATTCCAGGGACGAAAAGAAGAAAATATCTAGAACAGAATATTGAAGCCGGAAAAATAGTTTTAAGTGAAAATGAGCTTGCAAAACTGGAAAGTATTGTACCTTTAGGAACCGATACTGGCGCGCCTTACGACGAATTCAGTATGGGACTTTTGGATTATTAAATTTTAAATTGATAGAATGAACACCATTACCTCCATTTCGGCTTTTCACAGGTTATTGTCGCTTCCCGAACCGAAACATCCGATGGTCAGCGTCATCAATCTTTCTGAAAGCATTTTCATTGAAGATGAGGTCTGGAAAGGTTTTGTGAGCCGATATTATTGTGTTGCGCTGAAACGGAATGCGACGGGAAAAATAAAATACGGCCAGCAACATTATGATTACGACAAAGGTGTTTTGAGTTTTACGGCGCCCAATCAGGTTCAGTATCTCGATTTGAAAACGATGGATTGTGAAAATACGGGTTATCTATTAATTTTCCACGAAGATTTTCTATTGAAACAGCCTTTGGCAACGACGATTTCGTCTTATGGATTTTTCTCTTACGCTGTGAATGAAGCCTTGCATCTTTCCGAAGATGAGGAAAATGACCTGCTTGAAATTCTGAATAAAATCGATAAAGAATGTCAGCACATCGACCAGCATACGCAGGAAATCATTTTGTCGCAGATTGAGTTGCTGTTGAATTATTCCAAACGTTTTTACGAGCGACAATTCATTACCAGAAAAAGTGGAAGTCATCAGCTTTTAACGAAATTTGAAACGTTTCTGAACGAATATTTTGATAAAGAATCTTCTGGGAAAGGACTTCTAACAGTTCATCAAATTGCCGAAGCGATGAATCTTTCTCCGAATTATTTAAGTGATTTATTAAGAATCCAAACCGGACAAAATACACAACAACATATTCACGAAAAGCTCATCAGCAAAGCAAAAGAGAAACTTTCAACCACGGAACTTTCAGTAAGCGAAATTGCGTATGAATTAGGATTTGAACATTCGCAATCGTTCAGTACCTTGTTTAAAAAGAAAACGAAAATGTCGCCGTTGGAATTTCGGCAGTCGTTTAATTAAAAATATTTCTCTCGCAGATTTTGTGGATTGTAGAGATTGAATTTAAATCTGAATTATCTGCCAAATCTGCGAGCGTCTTATTTATTTTCGAAAATATCTTCTCGGAGATTATTTTTATGTGTTCTTCCCCACTCGGAAAGCGCCATTATGACCGGCTTCAACGTTTTGCTATAATCTGTGGAAATATATTCCACAACCACGGGCGTTTGCTCGCTGTGAACGATTCTCTTCACAAAACCATTGAGTTCTAAATCCTTCAACTCATTCGAAAGTACTCTTGCAGATATTCCAGCCACGATTCTTTGGAGCTCATTGAACCGAATACTTCCCTGTTCCTGCAATGCGATAATAATTTTCAATTTCCATTTTCCGCCGATGACATAAATCGCATCTTCCACAGACGACAGACTTTCGGAACATCTTCGGGCAGTAATTGGCTCTTCTAATTCAATACTCTTTTCCATAAAAATAAGCTTAACTAACTCAAAGGTTACTACTAACCTTTTGTTCACTACTAACTTTTGATAAGCAAATGTACATAATTTTGTCGAAGAATTTAATCATCAAAAAAATTGAAATCGCTGAGAAGCGATTCCATATGACCTTTTAAAAAAATTATTACTGACTTATGAAAAATATACTTCACATTATTTCGAGCCCGAGAAAGGATTTGTCTGCAAGCAGAAAATTAGGAAATGCTGTTATTGAAAAAATCAAGGGAAAATATCCTGACAGCGTGGTGAAAGAACGCGACCTTACAAAAAACCTCGTTCCGCTTTTGGAAGAAGCACACATCAACACTTTTTTCTCTCCAGCAGAAAGTCATTCTCCCGAGCAACAGTCCATCAATGCCTATTCTGAAAATTTGATTTCGGAACTTCAGGAAGCCGACATTATTGTCATCGATTCTCCGATGTACAACTTTTCTGTTCCTGCAACACTCAGAGCGTATTTTGACTTTACTTCAAGAGCAGGTTACACTTTCAAATACAGCGAAAAAGGTCCTGAAGGTCTGTTGAATGACAAGAAATTATACATTGCTTTCGCATCGGGAAATATTTATTCAGAAGGTCCTTATCAAATTTATGACTCGAATGTTCCTTATGTAAAAAATGTTTTTGGTTTCTACGGCGTCAAAGATGTCAGCGTGTTCCGTGCAGAAGGTCTTTCGATTCCGGGAATTATGGAAAATGCTTTGGCAAAAGGGATTGACAGCATTGTCATTGACTAATATTTAAATTAATTTGTTAATAAATAAGGCTTTTCAATTGGTGAAAAGCCTTATTTAATTTTTATTCCTGAACTTCAAAAAGCAAACGCTCCCCGAATTTTTTCTCATTGATTTTTCCATTATCGTAAACCAAATTTCCATTCACAAAAGTATGCGTCACTTTAGAATGAAACTCAGTTCCTTCCAACGGACTCCAGCCACATTTGTACAAAATATTTTCTTTGGAAACCGTCCAGTTTTCTTCTAAATCTACCAAAACCAAATCTGCTTTGTAACCTTCCCTCACAAAACCTCTTTTCTCAATTCTAAAAAGAATCGCAGGATTGTGACACATTTTCTCAACGATTTTCTCCAAAGTAATTTTTCCACTTCGGAAATTCTCCAACATCACGACCAAAGAATGTTGAACCAAAGGTGCTCCGGAAGGACATTTCGTATAAACATTTTGCTTTTCTTCCCAAGTGTGAGGCGCGTGGTCGGTGGCGATGACATCAATTCTGTCATCCAAAAGAGCTTCCCAAAGTCCGTCTTTATCTTTTAAAGTTTTGACCGCCGGATTCCATTTGATGAGGTTTCCTTTTGTCTCGTAATCTTCATTGGTAAAAGTCAGGTGATGAACACAAACTTCGGCCGTTATTTTTTTTTCTTTTAATGGAATATCATTTCGGAAAAGGTCCGTTTCAATCGCTGTTGACAAATGGAAAACGTGTAGTCGCGCGCCAGTTTTTTGTGCTAATTCAATTGCTTTTGACGACGATTTATAACAAGCTTCCTCACTTCTTATCAAATGATGGAATTTCACAGGAATATCGTCGCCAAATTCCACTTTGTACTTTTCTGTGTTTTCCCGAATGGTCGCTTCATCTTCGCAATGAACGGCAATCAGCATTTTGGTATTGCTAAAAATATTTTCCAGAGTTTCAGGATTGTCAACCAACATATTTCCTGTTGATGAACCTAAGAACAATTTGATTCCGGGAACATTTCTTGGATTTGTTTTGAGGATTTCTTCAAGATTATCATTCGTTCCGCCCATCATAAAACCGTAATTGGCGTACGCTTTTTGAGAACCAATCTCGTATTTATCTGCCAACAATTCTTGGGTTACGGCATTCGGAACCGTATTCGGTTGGTCGATGAAACTTGTGATTCCGCCCGCGATTGCAGATTTTGATTCAGTTTCGATATCGCCTTTCTGCGTCAATCCTGGTTCACGAAAATGAACTTGGTCATCGATGATTCCTGGCAACAGATATTTTTCAGACGCGTCGATTATTTGGTCAACATTTTCTTCAGAGATATTTTTTGAAATCTTGGAAATCAAATCATTCTCAATCAGAACATCACTTTCGAAGACCAGATTTTCATTGACGATTTGGGCGTTTTTTATTAGAATTTTCATTTTACTTTTTTAGATTGAAACAAAATTAAGTTTTTGAATTTATAAACCACAAAAGTCACAAAAGAAAAAAGCAATCTTCATTAATTAAGTCAAAGAATACAAAGTTTTTCATTATTTAGGATTTCTAAAGTCAAGAAAACTTTTGTGCCTTTTGTGGTTTTAACTAAATTGCTTCAAAATTCCAAAGAATGTCTCCGAGAAAATACATTTTAATTCTACCCATTTTATTCGCTTCATTATTCAGTTCCCAAAAATTAGAAAACCTCTCGAAATTCGTGAATCCAATCATCGGAACCGAAAAAATGGGACATACTTTTCCCGGAGCCACTGTTCCTTTTGGCGCCGTTCAGCTGAGTCCGGAAACCGATTCGCTTTCTTATGAAGTCAATGGAAAATACAATCCAGATGTTTATAAATATTGCGCTGGTTATCGCTATGAAGACAAAACGATTGTCGGATTTTCGCACACGCATTTCAGTGGAACTGGTCATTCGGATTTGGGTGATTTTTTGATAATGCCGACAGTCGGAAAATTAAAATTAAATCCAGGAACGGCTCAAAAACCCGAAAGTGGATTTCGTTCGCGATTCTCTCATCAAAACGAAAAAGCCGAAGCTGGTTATTACAAAGTGAAGCTTGACGACTATAATATTCTGGCCGAAATGACTGCTACAACAAGAGTTGGCGTTCATCAATATACTTTTCCGAAATCTGATGATGCACACATTATTTTGGATTTGATGGCTGGGATTTACAATTATGATGACAAAAATGTCTGGACTTACGTGAGGATTGAAAATGACCACCGAATCACGGGTTACAGACAAACCAACGGCTGGGCAAGAACAAGAACGGTTTATTTTGCAATGGAATTTTCGAAGCCTTTCAAATCTTACGGACAGAAAAATTTTGACACAAAACAAGCTTACCGAGGTTTCTGGAGAAAATGGAATCAGGACGATAATTTCCCGGAGATTGCAGGCAAGAAAATCATAATGCATTTTGATTTCGATACTCAGGAAAATGAAAAAGTTCAAATCAAATTTGCGATTTCGCCAGTCAGTCAGGCCAATGCTTTGGAAAACTTAACCAAAGAAACGCCAGATTGGAACTTTGAAAAAATAAAATATCAGGCTCAAAATGACTGGAATAAGGAACTTAATAAAATCGTTGTCAACACACTTTCTGAAGATGATAAAGTGAATTTTTACACGGCGATGTATCACACGTTCATCAATCCTACCACTTATATGGATTCCAATGGCGAGTATAAAGGTCTTGACCAAAATGTGCATCAGGCCAAAGGATTCACGAATTACACGACGTTTTCACTTTGGGACACTTACCGCGCTTTACATCCGTTTTTCAATATCATTCAGCCAAAACGGAACAATGATATGATTCAGTCGATGATGGCGCATTACGACCAATTCAGTTTGAAAATGTTGCCGGTTTGGTCGCATTATGCGAATGAGAATTGGTGTATGAGCGGTTATCATTCAGTTTCTTTGATTGCTGATGCGATTATCAAAGGCACTTACACTGGAAATCCGGAAGAAGCTTTGAAGGCTTGTATTGCGACTTCCAACAAAAGAAATTACGAAGGCATCGGAGAATACATCGACAAAGGTTACATCTCTGCGGAGAAAAATGGAACGTCGGTTTCAAATACTGTTGAATACGCTTACGACGATTGGGCAATTTCACAAATCGCCAAGAAATTAGGCAAAACAGACATCTACAATGAATATCTGAAACGTTCCGAAAACTGGAAAAATGTCTTCGATAAATCAATCGGTTTTATGAGACCGAGATTGTCTGACGGAAGTTTCAAGAAGGAATTTGATTTGATGAGCACGCACGGACAAGGCTTTATCGAAGGAAATTCCTGGAATTACAGTTTCTTCGTTCCGCACAATCCTGAGGAATTAATGAAATCGATGGGCGGACAAAAGAAATTCGGCGAAAATCTTGATGAATTGTTTTCAATGCATCTGCCTGACGAGTTTTTTGCTGATACGGAAGATATTACCAGAGAAGGAATTATCGGCGGTTATGTTCACGGAAACGAACCGGCGCATCACGTGGCTTATCTTTATAATGTTGCCGGTCAACCTTGGAAAACACAAGCTCAAATTCGAAAAATCTTGACGATGCAATACAAAGCAAAACCCGACGGATTAGGCGGAAATGACGATTGCGGACAAATGAGTGCATGGTACATTTTCAGCAGTTTGGGATTCTATCCCGTTTCGCCTGGCTCTGATGATTATTGGATTGGAAGTCCGAGTATCGTCAACGCAAAATTGAATTTGGAGAACGGAAAAACATTTGAAATTGAAGCTAAAAATCAATCAGAAAAAAATGTCTATATCGAAAGAATTGAGCTAAATGGAAAAGCATTCGAAGGTTACAAATTGAAACACGAAGACATTATGAAAGGTGGAAAATTGGTTTTCTTTATGAATTATAAGCTGAAGAAATAAATCGGATTCTTGTCAGAATAGATTATTTTTGCAAAAATTTTTGAATTGAAGAAGCTTCTCGGACAAACCGCTCTTTACGGATTAACAACTGTGATTATCAGACTGTTCCCGTTTGTAATTAATCCAATTATAACAAGAACTTTTGGTCCAACTGCCTATTCTCCTTTTGCCGATTTTTATTCAGTAGCCGGCGTTATTGCAGTGCTTTTGACCCACGGAATGGAAACGACATTTTTCCGGTTTGCGTTGGACGAGAAAGATGACAGAAAATTGATTTCGACTGCCTTTTTCAGCGTATTGGCTGTGACTTTGGTTTATTTATTTTTCACATTACTTTACAGACAACCATTAGCGATTGCTTTCAAAACGCCAGACCAAGTCGATTTGCTGGCAATTCTTACAATTACTTTGGCTTTGGATGCTTTTTCTGCGATGCCTTTTGTAATGTTAAGGAAAAACGAACGACCATTAAAATACGCAGGAATCCGAATCACGAATGGCATCATCAATTTTTTATTAGTCGTATTTTTCATCATTATTCTGCCAAGATATCCGGAAGGAATTTTCGGTTTGAAATACAGTCCGACATTTGGAATCGGTTATGTTTTTGTCGCAAATCTGGTTGCAAGTGCTGTCACCTTTTTGATGCTGTCACAAGAATTGTTAATCGCAAGAATAAAGCATTTCTCTTGGGAACTTTGGAAAAAAATGATAAAATATTCCTGGCCAATTACAATTGCCGGCTTGGCAGGAATCATTAATGAAACCTTTGATAGACAGTTTCTCAAATTCCTTTTGCCGGACGAAATCGGAAGACACGAACTGGGCGTTTACGGCGGTGTTGCGAAAGTGGTGACGTTTGTAATTTTGTTCAGACAAGCCTACTCTTTGGGGATCGAACCATTCTTTTTCAGCAATTCGAAGAATGCGAACGCAAAAGAAATGTATGTGAAATTGATGGACATTTTCATCGCCATCAATTGTTTGATTGTCTTATTCTTATCTGTTAATTTGGACTGGATTGCCAAAGTTTACATCAACAATCCGGAATATTACGAGGGAATTTCGATTCTTCCTATTTTATTTTTTGCGAGTTTATTTATAGGAATCTATCTCAATCTTTCGATTTGGTACAAATTGACCGATAAAACAATTATTGGTGCCTACATCTCAGGAATTGGTGTTTTGATAACCATAATTATTAATTTTTATTTTATTCCCACATACGGATATTGGGCTTCAACCTGGGCCACGATTGGCAGTTATTTTGCTATGATGGTGATATCGTATATTTGGGGACAATACAAATATCCGGTTCCATACAATATTTATAAAAACTCAATTGTCATTCTCATAACAATGTTGGCATCTTTGATATGTTATCAATATTTAAAACAAAACATTTGGATAGGTAACCTTATATTTATATTTTTGGCAACCATTTTAATAATTTCAGAGAAACTAATTCCCAAAAAGATTTTAAACAAATTGGGTATAAATAATTAACAATATAACTAATAACCAATAACCCCACAAAATAATAAAAGTATGAAAATAATAGTTCCAATGGCTGGACGTGGCTCCAGACTTAGGCCTCACACATTGACAGTTCCAAAACCGTTGATTCCAATCGGAGGAAAACCAATCGTTCAAAGATTGGTAGAAGATATTGCAAAAGTTGCAAATCAACCAATTGAAGAAATCGCATTCATTATAGGAGATTTTGGGGCAGAAGTAGAAGCTTCATTAATCAAAGTTGCTGAAAATCTGGGGGCAAAAGGAACAATCTATGCTCAGACCGAACCTTTGGGAACAGCTCACGCAATCAATTGCGCAAGAGAAAGTATGAGTGGACCAGTGATTATTGCGTTTGCTGATACACTTTTCCGTGCAGATTTCCATCTTGATACCAATGCGGACGGTGTGATCTGGGTGAAAAAAGTGGAAGACCCTTCGGCTTTCGGTGTTGTAAAATTGGATGATTATGGTTTCATCACAGATTTTGTGGAAAAACCAAAAGAATTCGTTTCTGACCTTGCCATCATCGGAATTTATTATTTTAATTCAGCTGAGAAGTTGATAGCGGAAATAGATCATATTATTGGAAATAATATTACCGAAGGTGGTGAATTCCAACTGACAACAGCTCTTGAAAATCTTAGGTCAAAAGGCTCAAAATTCTCTCTTGGAAAAGTAGATGATTGGATGGATTGCGGAAATAAAAACGCAACAGTTGAAACAAACAGCAAGATTTTACAATACGAGAAAGAAAATATGTCCAAATTCCCAGAATCGGCTAATATTGAAAATTGCATGATCATCCCACCATGTTTCATCGGGGAAAATGTGAAGATTTTAAACTCTAAAATCGGTCCTAATGTTTCTCTTGGGAACAACACTGTTGTCATCAATTCTAATATCGATAATTCATTGATCCAAGAAAATACGATGATTGACCATGGGAATCTAAGCAATTCTATGATTGGCAACTCGGCACAATATTTTGGAGTCGCGAGAGAAATTTCTTTGGGTGATTTCTCGGTTTTAGATTTCGTTTCGAAAGATTAATTTTAATTTAAATAAATATCAACTTTGTCAAGGTTCTGAACTTTGACAAAGTTTTTTTTAGATACCTAAGTCAAAATATAAGTTTATTTTTGGCGTTAATATTGTAAGTTTCATCGAAAAAAAATTATGCAAAAATACATTCTGATCATACTTTCGGCTTTGGTCGTAACCTCTTGTAAAGTCAACAAAACACAAGCTCCAACGCCGGTCGCAAACAACACTCCGATTTCCAACAATGCCGAATTCTTTTCTGCAATTGATAAAAAATCAAGTTTCGACGCGGTGAAAATCAATAGTAAGATCGACGCAAAAACAGGTTCCTTCATTCCCACTTTGGATGCAGTGATCTATGTTGAAAACGGACAAAAAGTCTGGATGAACTTAACTGCGGTCATCCTGCAAGCAGCAAGAGGTATTGCAACGCCAGAAGGCATCAAAGGCTATTACAAGCTGGACAAAAGTTACATCGATTCGGATTTCGGTTATCTCAACAAATTATTGAATGTCAATTTCATTGATTACAACGCTTTGCAAAATCTGCTTTTAGGAAAAACCTTCATTCCAGTTTCAGAAAGCGATTACAACTTGACTCAAAATGATCTGGGTTTTAATCTAACTTCGAAAAAGAATCAAAAAATTACTGAAAACGGGAGAACCAGCGAGTACAAAATCTCTCTAGATTACGATCAAAGTTTTAATTTAAGTCACGTTTTGATGACGAATCTAGCGAACAATGACCAATTAGATATCACTTATTCCAATAGAGAAATCATCAACAATGAGAGCTTCCCGAAAAGTGTTAAAATAATTATAAAAGCCAACAAAACCGACGAAATATTAATTGAAAATACGAAATTTGATTTTTCCCGTATGGATACGCCTTATTCCGTTCCTGCCAATTACAAAAAGACAGAGATTAAATGATTAAGAAATTAAGTTTTTTTATAAGTATTATCCTTTTCGGAAGCGCATTTGGACAAAAAGATAAAGAGCAATTGCAAAAGCAAAATGCCGATTTGAAGAAACAAATCTCTTCCCTCAACGCTACTTTGAATCAAACAAAACAAGAATCCAAACTTTCTATTGCTTATCTCAACGCTGTCAACCAAAAATTGGCACTTCGTGAGAAAGTCTACAACAATACTCAGAAGGAAAAAAGATTTATTGAAGATGATATTTATAAACGTCAATTAGAAATCAATAAAAACAATCGTGAACTTGCTGTTTTAAGGAAGAACTATTCGGAAATTCTTGTAAAAGCCTACAAAACAAAAGGTGTTCAGAATAAAGTAACATTTATCCTATCTTCTAAAAATATTGGTGAAGCACTCAACAGAGTAGAATATTTGAAAAGATATTCTGAATATCAGGATAAAAAGGCAACTGAAATCTCCAACAAAGCAACTGAAATTAAGAAGAATATCGCGCTGAAGAAAAAATATGTTTCTGATAAAGACAATCTTCTACTTTCTCAGAAAAAAGACCTTTCCACAATAGAAGCTGAGAAAAAACAAAAGCAAGTCCTTTTGGATGAGTTCAAAAAGAACGAAACTAAATTAACTGCAGAACTTAGACAAAAGCAAACGCAATCGAAGGATTTGGAACGTCAAATCAGAAATATCATTGCTGAGGAAATCAGACTTGCCAAAGCCAAAGAAGAAGCAGAGCGAAAAGCCGAAGCTGAAAGAAAAAGATTGGCAGACATTGCTGCGAAAAGAGAAAAAGATAGAATAGAAGCTGAAAACAGAGCAAAAATTGCCGCTGCGGAAGCCGAAAGAAAAAAAGCAGAGTTAGAATCTAAAAGAGCTAGCGACCTTGCCAACAAACGTGCAGAAGAAGAACGAAAATTGGCCGAGACCAACAAAACTATCGAAAGAAAAGAGGCAGCGGAAAGAGCAAGTAGAGATGCAGCAATAAGAGCAAAAGCGGCGAGTGATAAATTGGCAGAAGCAAAAGCGAATGAAGTTGCTATTAACAAAAAGAATGACGACGCAAAGGATGCCGCTGAGAAGAAAGTAATGAAAAATTACGATCTAGGTCCTGTTGTAGGGAGTAATTTTGCAGAAAACAGAGGGAGAATGAGCTTCCCTGTAGACAGAGGAACTGTGACGCACCGTTTTGGAAGGCAACCACATCCAGTTTTCAAAAATATAGTTGAGGAAAATATTGGAATTAAAATCGCTGTTTCAAAAGGAGCCAAAGCAAGATGCGTTTTCCCTGGCGTTGTTTCGAAGGTATTACAAATCAGTGGAAGCTATTCTGTAGTTGTGAAACATGGAAATTATTTTACAGTCTATTCAAACTTGGCTAACACATTGGTAAAACCTAACCAACAAGTTTCTGCTGGCACACTTCTCGGAGAAGTTGGCAGTGATTTTGATGAGTCTATCACATTGGATTTCCAAATTTGGAATGGTGAAAATCCTGTAGATCCTTTGAGTTGGGTTTCGTATTAAAAAATAATTTAACTTTGTAAAAAAATCAAGATGATAATATCCACCGTTATATTAAGTATTTCTTGGCAACACATCTTAATAGTTGCCTTGATTGTCCTTTTGTTGTTTGGAGGTAAAAAAATCCCTGAATTAATGAAAGGTTTAGGCTCTGGTGTAAAAGAGTTTAAAGATGCTGTGAAAGAAGATGACAAGAAGAAAGATCCATCTTCTCCAAATAATGATCCTTCTCCTAATATATAAGTATCATTAATGAGTTTAACGAAAACAGCATGGGAAATCTTCAATCAATCGGTTGAAGATTATCATATTAGTGACGATGTCAATTCACAAGAGACTAACCCATTCCAAGTCAATAGTTTGGAATGGATTTTGTATTCAAAGAACTGGATTGATACCGTACAATGGCATTTGGAAGATATTATTCGTGAAGAAGATATCGATCCGTCAGAAGCTCTTAAAATAAAAAGAAGAATAGATAAATTGAACCAAAAAAGGACAGATCTGGTAGAACAGATTGATTTTTGGTTTTACAAAAACTTCGAGAATATTACTCCTGATCCTGATGCTAGGATAAACAGCGAAACTCCGGCTTGGTGCATAGATAGATTTTCCATCTTATCTTTAAAAATATACCACATGTCTATCGAAGCTTCTCGTGAAGATGCTTCGGAAGAACATAAATTACAGTGTACACAAAAGTTGAATGTACTTTTGGAACAGAAAAAAGATCTTTCTACAGCCATAGACCAGTTGCTCTCTGATATCGAAAACGGTAAAGTTAAGATGAAACTTTACAAACAGATGAAAATGTATAATGATGAAAGTCTTAATCCAATCCTGTATCAAAAAATACAGAAAAAATGAAACCTTTTATTAAGCTTTTGTCAGCAGTAGCTGTGTCATCATTTATAATTTCTTGTTCTACAAACTCAGCAACTTCGGAACAAGTTCATTCTGAATTATATTCAGATCCCTATTCTTACCTTACGCCAGAAGCTATTGTTTATGCTTCCTCTATCTCAAATTTGGTGTCAACATTTCCAAAATTCAGGAATGATGCTGTCAATAGAGAAGTGACTTCTTTGAAGAACTCGCTCACCGATTATTTAACTTCTGTACGAGACTTCAACCAGTCTTCAAAGAGTAGATCCTTGAACGACTTTGAAAAAAATTATAAGAAGATTCAGAAGCTTAGAAAATTTATGATGAAGGAAGATGACGAAGTTCTCAACAGATACATGGTGAAAATAAAAACCAACATGAATCTTCTGGAAGCAACTCAAAGTAAAAATATGGAGACAACATCTATGTCTTCCAACTAAAACTCACCGTTATTTTTAATGTTACAACTACAAGCAGAATCGAATGTTCCCACAGATTTTGGGGAATTCAGAATGATGGCTTTTTCTGAGAATGAGAAAGATTGGATGCCTCATATGGCTCTGATTGCTAAAGATACAGATTTGGAAAAACCTATCAATGTTAGAATCCATTCAGAATGTATTACCGGTGAAGTCTTTCATTCTCAAAAGTGCGAATGTGGACAACAGTTGAATTCGGCTATGCAATATATGCAGGAGAATGGCGGAATGATAATATACCTAAGGCAAGAAGGTAGAAATATAGGAATAATCAATAAACTGAAAGCTTACGCATTGCAGGAAAAAGGATTTGATACAGTTCAAGCAAATCTTGAATTAGGATTGCCTGCGGATGACCGTAATTTTGATATTGCGATAGAAATTTTGAAAACACTGGGGGTGAAATCAGTCAATCTGATGACAAATAATCCTGAAAAAATCAAGATTATCCAAGACAGCGATATTAATTTCAATTCTAGAATACCATTGCAAATCAAGTCTAACTTATCCAGTGCGTCTTATCTCAAAACAAAGAAAGACTTCTTCGGACATCTTTTGGATGATGAAAATCCTTAATCATAAAAATAAAAAAACCGTCCTCAGACGGTTTTTTTATTTGAATAAATTCAAATAAATTATTTTTTCTTACCTGTAGCAGGACCAGCAACCGCAGTAGCCAAATCAGCACCAGCTTTGAATTTCGCAACTGTTTTTGCTTCAATTTGAATTGGTTTTTTAGTTGCAGGGTTGATACCTTGTCTTGCGGCTCTTTCAGATACTGAGAAAGTACCGAATCCAACTAGAGATACTTTACCATCTTTTTTCTTAAGTGTTTCTGTTACGTTAGCAACAAAAGATTCCAAAGCTTTTTTAGCAGCAGCTTTTGTGATTTCTGCATCCTTCGCGATAGCGTCGATTAATTCAGACTTGTTCATAATATTTATTAATTAAAGTTATGTTGTTATAGCAAATATAAGACAATTTTCATATCGTGCAAATATTTTTATAAAAATTAGTGAAGTATGTATCTTTTTTTTTAAAACAATGCGTTTTCGGCAAATCGAATTTTGACGAAAACACTCGCTTTATTAAATATCATTTTTAATAAATTATCTTTATTCATCAACAATAATAATGAGTAACAATAAAATATTATCATATTCATAAATTCATAAAAACGAATATCAATTTTAAAAGTATCTACAATGCATCAGCCAATAGAAAAATAGTGCCATTTAAGAGTAATCGCAAAATCTTCTTTCTCAATTTTATTATTTAGCGTAAATTTGCATATATGTTTATCGAAGTTTTTAAATCGAAAATCCATAGGGTTCGTGTCACTGCATCAGACCTTGATTATATTGGAAGCATCACTATTGACGAAGACCTTATAGAAGCGGCCGGCTTGATCGTTGGTGAGAGAGTCTATATCGTAAACGTCAACAACGGCGAACGTTTTGACACCTACGTTATCAAAGGGAAGAGAAAATCTGGCGAAATATGCCTCAATGGTCCTGCGGCCCGAAAAGTACAGAAAGGCGATATCATCATCATCATCGCTTATGCGCAGATGAGTCCTGAGGAAGCTAAAGATTTCCAGCCAAAAATTGTTTTCCCAGACGAAGCGACCAATCTCCTCACATAATTCCTAATCACATTGGAAGAAAAGAAGCCATCATTACTCAAAAAAATTCTGACAGTTTTAATTTCGATTGCGATTGCAGGATTATTTCTATGGCTTGCTCTCAAAGGATTGGACTTTGACAAAATCAAAGTTTCACTGCAAAAAGCCAATTACATTTGGGTAGCGTTTGCAGGATTTTTTGGAATCTCCGCTTATTGGTTCAGAGCCATCCGATGGAATCTTTTGTTGGAACCAATGGGTCATAAGATTTCCAATTCGAACTCACTTTGGTCACTTTCCTTCGGTTATTTGATGAATCTTACTATTCCAAGAAGTGGTGAAGTTGCCCGTTCAACCGCACTTTACGGCGTAGAAAAAGTTCCGGTTGACAAGTCTTTTGGAACGATTATTTTGGAACGAGTTGTCGACTTGGTTTGTATGGGAATCTTCGCATTATTGACTTTGATTTTCAAATATGATGCGCTCTTGGCTTTCTACAAAGCGGCGACTCAACAAAAAGCTGTAGAAAAAAAAGAATTAAATTGGTTTGAGCAATCTTTGCTAAAAATTGGAATTACTGATTTAGAACAATTTTATTTCTTTTCAAAAATTGCTATTGGAATTATTGTAATCGCAGTCCTATCCTATTTATTCATATATAAAAAAGATAAATTAATCGATTTTGCTAAAGGGGTTTTTGAAGGTTTAAAATCTATTTTGACCTTAAAACAAAAAGGAAAATTCATCCTTTACACGGCAGGAATTTGGATTTGCTATTTCTTCGCTTCTTATTTGGTTTGCTTTGCATTGCCGGAAACTTCCAATTTTTCACCAGCAGACGGTTGTTTCATCTTGGTCGTTGGTACTTTGGGAATGATAATCCCAGCAAGTGGCGGAATTGGTGCTTTTAATCTAGCTATGAAATTCGGGTTCACAGCTTTATTCATTTCGATGGGAAAAGACGCTGTAGAAGGCGGAGAATTGGGACTCGCCTACTCTTTCATCACATTGCCTTTGCAAATCATCATTATGCTTGTAATGGGCTTGATTTCGATTCCGATGTTGGCGAAGAATAGGAAGCTTTAACTCAGAATCATTTCAATCTTACTTCCAGTTTCTTCATCTTTAGTAATGTTCAGCGAAATTGGGATTTTCTCCTTCAATTCTTCAACGTGTGAAATAATTCCGACGATTCGATTTTCTTTCTGAAGATTCATCAATGTTTCAAAGACCAAATTCACAGATTCCGGGTCTTGCGTTCCGAAACCTTCATCAATAAAGAAAAAGTTCCTATCCGATTTCGCCTGCGATTGCATACTTTCCGCCAAAGCCAACGCCAAACTTAGCGAAACCTGGAAACTTTGTCCGCCTGATAAAGTTTTTACACTTCGCGTTTTTCCTTCGTTCAGATAATCAATGATTTCAAATTCATTCTTGTCATTGACTTGCAAACTGAGTTGATTTCTAGTCATTCTATGGAATCTGATATTCGCGTTATCACAAAGTTGTTTCAGGTAAATCGACGAAACATATTGCACAAATCCAGCACCTTTGAAAAGATTAGAAAGTGTATCAAGATTCGCTTTTCTTAGTGACAATTTATTTTGCTCGAGAATCAATTCTTTCTTGGTTTCAAAACTTTTCTGCAAATCCGAAAGTTGTTTTTCGATAATTGTCAATTGCTTTTGTAATTGAGAAATATTTTCCTGAGAAACTAAAAAATCATTCTCCTTTGCCACGAATTCTGATTCTTCGAAATTGGACTCTCTTAATTTCAACTTTAAAGAATTAATGATTTCTTTCAGCGTATTAAAACTGATTTTAAAATCCTGAATTTCTTTTCGCGACGTTTGAATATCAAAATCTTGAGATAAAATCGTCTCGACTTCTTCAAAGTTTGTGAATGAGGATTTCGCTAAAATAGATTCAATATTTTCAATATTTTCTTTTTCAGATTTTTGAAGCTCGTCAATTTGTTTTGAAATTTGAGCAAGCAATGTTTCCTTAGAAGCAACTTTCGGGGTTGTCTCCAACAAATCTTTTTGAAATTGTTTATATTGATTTTCGACCGAAGTATTTTTGATAGACAAATTCTCAGATTCAATCTTGATGTCTGCCGAATTTGCGGTTTCAAAATCTCTAAAATCGAGAACTTTCAAACTTTGCTTTAAATCTGAAATAGAAGTTTCCAGACTGATTTTTTTATTTTTAAAATCAACAATCGCCTCTTCAAAACGTTTGGTTTCTTTTTGTTGATTTTCTAGTGCTCTTCGATGTTCATCAAGCAATTTCTCTGCTGAAGAAATTTTCTGTTCCAATACAAAAGCTTCGGTTTTTTGAGTAGAAAATTGAGTATCATCTTCTTTATCAAATTGATTCCAAATAAATTGTTCAGAATGTAATTTTGATTTTTTATCAGATTCTGATTTTTGATTTTCCAATTCAATTTTCTGATTTTCCAAAAGCTGTTTCAGTTCCAGAATTTTCTCAATCTGCTTTTCGTCTCTTTTGATTTTCTCAATTAATTCTTCAATATTCAGAAGTTCAGCCTCCAAAGTCCTCAATGATTCCGTAACATTTTCTGAGATCAAAATCTCTGGATGTTCCAGTGACCCACAAAGCGGACAAGGTTTTCCGTCTTCGATGTTCTGAGCAAATTCTGACAGTTTTTGAGATAACTCTAAATGACTTTTCTGATTCTGATGATTCAGTTTTTTCTCATTCAAAACAAGATGTTTGGAAGAGAATTCTTCCTTCCAGTTTTCGGGAAATTCATTCAGTAAGATTTGCTGTTTCGCAATTTCCTCAGATTTCGAAAGAATGTTTTTTTGAAAATTAGACCATTCGGTTTGGTAGTTTTTCCTGATTTGAAACCAGTTTTCAACTTCCATAAGAATTTTAGTATCCGTTTTCTTCAACTTCAAATCCGAAATCGATTTGGATTCAACATCTATAATTTTTTGAATCTCAATTTCCTTTTTCTTCGAATCTGATATGGTTTTTTCACCTTTTTCAATTCTTTCCAACAACAGATTTTTCTGAGTTTCGAAATCCAAAATCTTGGAAACATTCAACAAATCAACCGCTTTTTGTTTGCTGTTTTCCAGTTGATTGAAATCATTTTCTAATGCCGAAATATTCTGTTTCAATTGATTTAAAGTTTCAGCAAGCACATCAAATTCTATCTTAGTTGATTCTTGAGTCTTCAAATTTTGATTGATTTCAGAAGACAAACGCTTCTTTTCCGTCAACAAAGATTTGAAGTTTCTTTCCGCAGTTTCAAAAACTTCCAATTGCTGTTCAAGCTTCTGGAATTTTTCATTTTCTATTTCTTTAATGACAAATTCGGCTTCTTTTATTTTTAGATTATCAAAATCAGTTTTCAGATTTTTGAGTTTCTGAAAATTTACTTCAAGTTGATTATGAACTTCTTTTTCCTTACCAAAATTAATTTTAGAAAGATTCAGTTCCTCGCTTTTTTGATTGATAATCTCTTCAGAAACTTCCTCAAAAGTTCCCAATTTCCCTTCGAGTTCCGCCAATTCATATTTGGTTTCGGAAACTTTCGTAGAAACTTTATCCTGCAAATCGTATTTGTGAAGTCCGAAGATTTCCTTCATCATTTGCGTTCGGTCTTTGGCTCCCAATTCCAGAAACTCCTTGAACTGACCTTGCGGAATAATAATCGTCCGCTTGAAATTCTCATAACTCAAACCCAGAATTTCAGACGCATTCGTATGTTCCAGTGGAATCCATTCACCATTTTTCTCTTCATAAAAGCAAGTATTGTAAACCTTTACATCATCAAAACGTTTTGCATTTCTCCGAAACTCACGAACAGCGCGAAAAGTTCTATTCTCATAATTCTGAAAATCAAACTCGATGAAAGACCGATTGCTACGGAGATTCATCATATTGTAAGCACGACTATCCTTGCTGTTCATCCTTTCAGTTTCACCATAAAGTGCAAAACTGACAGCCTCCAAAATTGAGGATTTCCCAGAACCAACGGCTCCAAAAATCCCGAACAAGCCAGCTTGAGTCAGTTCCGAAAAGTCAATCGTTTGTCTGGTTTGATAGGAATAAAGCCCTTCTATTGTGAGTTTTATTGGAAGCATTTTGGTCGTTGGTTGATAGTTGCTGGTTGATTGATTTTTGAGTCTTTAAATTTTATCTTTCTTTAAATCAATTCCTTGAAAATATTCATCAGTTCGTCATTCGGTTCCTGATTTTGATTTTTCGATTTGAAGTAATCTTTGAACAAATCCTGAATGTCCTGATTCAGATTGATGCTTTTATCCGTTTCATTAGAATCGATGATGTCATATTTTAGTTTCGGAATGAGATGAATAATGCCGTGATGGGTTTGATAAAGCAACTTTCTATCTTCAGCTTTTAGAAAAGTGTCGCTTTCTAAAGTCAATTCTACCAAAGTGTCAGGATTGTCTTGCAACCAGGAAATTGTATTTTCAATATTATCAAAGGTTTTCCGGAAAAGCGGTTTTCCACTTTTGATTTCGACGGTTTTGGTTTGAGGATTTTCGGAAGGTTTCAAATCAATGATATTGACAGATTTTTTCTGCCCAGCTTCACTAAAACTATAGCAAAGAGACGAAGACGAATAAACAACTGGCTTCTCCAAAGTCCCGATATTCCGGAAGTTATGGAGATGTCCCAAAGCTGTGTATTGGATTTGAGATGGAATAATTTCCGTATAAAGCAAGTCGGCATTTCCAATCATAATTGGTTTTTCGCCTTCTGGTTCTTCAGGTTTTTCAGCACCTCTCTTCATCATATAAAGATGAGCCATCAGCACATTAATTCCGTTCTCATCGCAATAAGTATCAGCTAGATTCTGCCACGTATTTTGCAAAGAATTGCTGAGTGCGACCTCTTTGTTGTCTTCACCAAGATATTCCTTCAAACGAATTTCGTTGGCATAAGCTGTGTGAATAATTCTTATCGGATAATCGAATTGATTTAATTTGAGTTCGATGAATCCTTTATCGGTATTGATAATTTTAAAATGCTCCAGTTCGAAAATCTTAATTTCTGCGTTAGGATGACCAATCAAAATGATTCCACACTCTTTTGCCAACGGATTTGGCGCATCAATTCTATCTGGCGAATCGTGGTTTCCTGCAATGGCAACGACGGGACGTTTTCCATTTTTGGAAAGTTGTTTCAAAGTCCTATAAAATAATTCCATAGCTTCCGTCGACGGATTGAAATTATCAAACAAATCGCCTGCAACAAGAACTAAATCCACATCCTCGGCATCAGCAATCTCCACCAACTCGTTCATTACAAGTTTTTGTTCTTCCAAACGGGAAAAATTTTCTAGGCGTTTACCGAGATGCCAATCGGCGGTGTGCAGGATTTTCATTTTATAAAGATAGTTTTTTGATGAAAGAGGACAAAACGGAAAACCGTAAAGATTTATATTTCGTAAAACCTTCCCGCAACAACTTTATTAAGATTGAAAATTAAATTCGTATTTTTAAACCTTACGCAACATCTTATGCAGGAACCAAAAACAGGAAGTAAAGACAATCAGCACGAGGGAACAGAATCAATTCCAGCCATCAGATTATTCAGCACAGAAAATGGCCTTTGCAGTTTTGAAAGAGGAACTATTCCTACGCTAAAACCAATGAACACAACCACTTTCTGGGTCAGTAACAAGACCGAAGAATGGGAAAAAAGCAAACATCCTGCACCAAGAAAACAATACGTCATTACAATCAAAGGAAAAATTAAATTCAAAGTGAGTGACGGTTCTACTTTTATGATTGAACCTGGAATTATCCTGCTTGCAGAAGACACAACTGGCGAAGGACACAGCTGGGAAATGCTGGATTCCACTGGTTGGGAAAGACTTTATCTTCCAATTTCGGAAGGCGCAGAAGATTATTTCACCAAAGAAATATAGTTTCAACATTTCTCACGAATCAATATCATTGCGTAAATTTGCTCTGTGAATCCCAACTTAGAACTTCAGCTCAAAACACTTCCATCTGAACCCGGCGTTTATCGTTATTACGATAAGAACGACCAGCTTTTGTATGTCGGAAAGGCAAAACATCTCAACAAAAGAGTCCTCTCCTACTTCAACAAAAATCAAAATGGTTACCGAACCAGAATTATGGTTTCGAAGATTCATAGATTGGAAACAACCGTTGTGAACAGTGAGTACGACGCACTTTTACTGGAAAATAATCTCATAAAAGCACATCAGCCGTTTTACAACGTGATGCTGAAAGATGACAAAACCTATCCGTGGATTTGCATCAAGAATGAAGATTTCCCAAGAATATTTCTGACCAGAACCAAAATAAAAGACGGTTCCGAATATTTTGGTCCTTACGCTAAAGTGAAACCTGCGCGCGTTCTACTTGATACGATTAAAAACCTTTATAAAATTCGGACTTGTAATCTGAATTTAGCGCCATCAAAAATCGCTGAAGGAAAATACAGAGTTTGTCTGGAATATCATATTAAAAATTGTAATGGACCTTGCGAAGATCTTGAATCTAAGGAAGATTACGATGAAAAAGTAGAAGCGATAAGAGGCATCATCAAAGGAGATTTCCGATTTGCCAAGAAATATCTGGAAGAGAGAATGTTCCGTTTCGCTTCGAATCTTGAGTTTGAAAAGGCTCAGATGATTAAGAATAATATTGAGTCTCTGGAAAATTATCAGGAAAAACATACCGTCGTGAATCCAAGTATAGATGACGTGGATGTTTTTGGGATGACGAGCGATGAAACGGCGGCTTACATTAATTATTTTAAAATCAGAAATGGTTCCATCGTTCAAAGTTTTACGACAGAAATCAAGAAAGTTTTGGAAGAAAGCGATGAAGATATGTTGGAGGAAGCTCTGGTGGAAATTCGTCAGAAATTTGATTCCACTTCTAAAGAGATTCTGATTCCTTTTCATCTCGGTTTGGAAATTCCGAATGTTAAATTGATTGTTCCAAAAGTGGGCGACAAAAAAAGAATCGTAGAACTTTCTGAGAAAAATGCGAAGGAATACAGACTGGAAAAATTGAAACAAGTCCAAATCATCGACCCGGAAAGACACACCAACCGAATAATGGCAGAGATGCAAAAACTCCTAAGAATGCCCGTTGAGCCAAGACACATCGAAGGTTTTGATAACTCGAACATTCAGGGCACAAATCCTGTTTCGGCGTGTGTGGTTTTCAAAGACGGGAAACCGAGCAAAGCGGATTACAGAATTTTCCATCCGAAAACCGTTGTTGGTCCCGATGATTTCAAGACGATGGAAGAAGTGATCTACCGTCGTTACAGAAGATTGCTGGATGAAGGCGACGATTTGCCACAACTAATTTTGATTGATGGTGGAAAAGGACAATTGTCTTCGGCAGTCAAAAGTCTGAAACTGCTCGGACTTTACGGAAAAATCACAATCGTAGGGATTGCAAAACGTCTGGAAGAAATCTATTTCCCAGAAGATTCGATTCCTTTGTATATTGATAAAAAAGCGGAGACGCTGAAAATCCTTCAACGCGTGAGAGACGAAGCACACCGTTTTGGCGTGAAACATCACAGAACGAGACGAACAAATTCTACAATCAAATCTGAATTGGAACAAATCCCGGGCGTTGGTCCAAAATCCATAGAAATGCTCTTGACAAAATTGAAATCTGTCAAAAGAATCAAAGAAGCAGATCTTGTAACCCTGGAAGAGATCCTAGGGAAAGTGAAAGCAAAAGTGGTTTGGGAGTTTTTTAATTCCTAATTTACTTGGCAACAGCAGTTGGTAACACTTTCTTATAACCATTTCCATCAAACGCTGTTTCTCTGTCCACACAAGGATCATTGATGATTTTAAAAGTCAATGTATCATCAGCAATTTGATATTTGTAAAGACCTTCTTCTTCCGTTCCGCATGGAGATTTACCATTGATTTTGATCAATTTCAAACTGCCTTGATCTGTGAAAGAATATTTCATTTTTTCTATCACCATTCCCAAATAAATCAGGTCAACGTCTTCAGTATTAAACTTGAAAGTGACTTCAGCTGGCGTTGGAATACTTGCAACGCCTTTCCATTCTGTGTTCGCAAGTGGATTCGAAGTTTGTTGAGAAAAACAGAAAACGCCTGCTAACAAAAGAATTGATGCTAATGATTTTGTAATTGTTTTCATAACATTAATATTTTAATTAATACTTTGAATTGTTAATAATCAATCAATTACCAACAATTAAAATTACAAATTAAATAAACACAACTGCAAAAATTTGTTGAAATTTTAAAATCACAAATCAACAATGATCGTATTCGGAAATTCGGTCACGAATCATTATCTTTGCAACCTAAATTCTAAAAATGAACAAGTACATAAAATTCGTAATTGCTGCAATCATTATCGCTTTGGGTGTTTTCCTGATGTTCAACCGAAATATTGGCTGGGGCGTAGTTTTAGTGATTTTGTCGGCGATTCCAATTGCGCTATTCTTCAAAAACGAATATATTCTTTTGGCTTTTTGGCAACTTAGAAAACAAAATATGGAAAAAGCCACCAAGTTTTTATCCAGCATAACAAATTACAAATCTCAACTTCATAAAAGTCAATACGGATATTTCCATTATTTACAGGCTTTGACAACTGCTCAAGATCATCCAACGAAAACGGAAGGACTGATGAAAAAAGCGCTGGATTACGGTTTGAATATGAAGCACGACAGAGCGATGGCAAAACTAAACCTGGCCGCATCAGCACTTGCAAAAGGCAGAAAAACCGAAGCTCAAAAACTTTTGGAAGAAGCAAAACAATTGGATTCTGCAGGGATGATGACAGATCAAATCAAAATGATGAAGGACCAGATGAAAATGCCGACAATGCAGAAACATATGCACAATCCTCACATGAGACAAAGAGGAAAGTTCTAATATTAGAAACAAAAGTCTAAAATAAAAAAAGGATCGAAATTATTTTCGATCCTTTTTTTATTTGTTGATGAGTGAACACTATTCTACAATTATTTTTTCAGAATAAGTCTTGTTATCAATCTCATACTTCATAACATAAACTCCTTTTGGATATTTTGAAACATTGATTTGAAGTTTCTTGTCTGATGTATTATTGACAGTTTGCAACAATTTCCCTAAAGTATCATAAAGCATCACTTTCGAAGGTTTCAAATTACCCCAAACCAAGTTTACAGCATCTTTTGCAGGAATTGGATAAACGCTCACCCCTGTTTTATTGAATGAAGCAACACTCAAAGTTTTTAGTTGTATGGTAGCTTGATATGGTTTAAAGTTTTGTTTTGTAACAGTAAGCTTCAGTGATTCCTCATTTGACAATCCATTCAAATTAATAATAACGCTGCTATTTTTACTTAAGGCTGACCCAATCAAATCTCCGTTGTTTTTGGTCAAGGAAATAGACGCATCTGGCTCATTGCACGTAATTGTTATACTTTGAGCATTTGGATCTATATTCATTGGATGCTGAACTTCAAAATTCTTTGTCGTATCATATCTGAAAACTGTAGAAGGATCACCAAACAACACCCAAGTCTGCATTACTTCTTTAGCTGTTGCAGAGGCATTATAATCGTCTAGCATTCCCATTTGCGCATTGTAAAACAAACCACCAATTGTTTCTTTTTTATTATTTTGATACGCTTCTGTTAAGATGTTTGTCATTTCATCTTGTGTTTCCATCGGTTCTGCCCATGCCATCAGAATCGTAGAAGCAACTGTTGCAATGGCTCCTGCTGGGGAATTATCATAACTTGCAGCCTGCAGGTCTTCCGCCAAGCAAGTTTTTCCTACAAAAGTTCCATTGTTACAAGCTACGGAAACTACAAACGGATACATTCCATTATTTTTCAATTGTTTCACATAAGTGGAAGTATAATTGCCTGTGTACATCAAATTCAAATCACCATGTCCGGTATAATTGAACAGTCCCGTGCCAGCATTCATAGCATTATTGATCATTGTCGGCGTTGGTTCACCTACAGCATCTTCACCGCCTTGTGAACCTTGGTAAAACTCATGAACTGTTTGATACCCAAAATCCTTCAATTGCGTTCTTATTTTTCTCAAATGCACATAATCTGACTCCCCATCGTTGCCATATCCATCACCTTCGTTTGATGCAATTCCGATCGCATTTTTCATCCAGTTTCCTGCGACAGGACTTTTTTCGTATTCCAAAATCCTGTCTATCATTGTTTTGACAGCAACACTATTTCCAGAAAATCTTCCTACAAATGCTTCAGGATAAAAATCTGTTTCGCTGGAAAGTTGCCCGTAGTAAGAATCACTCCAAAGCTGTTCGCCATTGTAGCCATAAGTATGAGAAGGAACATCACCCGAATCTCCAACCAAAAGAATATAGACAAGATTTGGATGGGTTTGATAAAATGTTTTGATGTAGGTTTTGATGGCCGTATCTGTACTTCCAGTAGTAGTTGTATTCACAACTGTTGTTTTGATGCCTTTCTCTTTTTTCCAACTTACAAAAGACTGCAATTGATTTTCAAAAGTTGGCGCTGTGATGATCAGCATTTCTCCAGACTCAGCAACGGGCGTATATTTGTTTAAGGAGCTATGATTAAGATAATGTCTGGAGTAGATATCGTTGAAAAATGTATGATCTGTTTTGCTAATATCAATTTCATTTTCACCTTTATCATTATTAAAATTAATTACAACACGGAGATTTTTGTAGATCCTCAACTTGTGCTGAACTGGGTTATATTGATAGGGATAAAGCGAAAATGTAACACCTCTGGTATTTCTCAGAATATGAGGGACACCAAATTTCACCAATTCACCGGGAAAAAAATCATTTGTTTTATATGATTCTCCAAAATTATATGGAACATTTTCTGGGTCAACATTTCTCTTCAGATTTCCTTTTGATGGAACGATATCAATATTTTCTATATCTTGATAACTATCGTAGACGATTTTGTAGCTGTAATTTCCTTTTTCCGGAAGCTGTATCGATTTTGAAAAATAAGGCATTGCAGGCAATCCTTTTTCGGACATCAAAACAGAATATTGTTTGGAAAAAGTGTGATAGGCTTTCCCTTCTATTATTTTAAATGACTTTTCTAAGTTGCTAATTTCAAAATCAACTGTTGCAGATTGGCTGTCAGCATTAACTAGTTTAAAACTCTGCGCTGAAATGTGTAGTGATAAAACTAATGCAACAAAACTGAGTAATGTTTTTTCCATCTAATATATTTTTTTTCAAATATATCAAATTTTATCAAAAACATTAAATAAAAATCATAAATTAATACAATTAAATGAAATATTTACATTTCTTGATTGCTTTCATAACCATAGAATTTTGGAATTCTCCAATGATATTTTACCGCCAAAGTTCTAATGGTCACAATCAGAAGAATTGTAAAAATCTGAACCAATGTATACGATAAAATTGAAAATTTAGATAACAACAAAAATGTTCCACCACCAATGATACATGCCGTAGCATAGATTTCTTTTCGGAAGATCAATGGAATTCGATTAAGTAAAATATCGCGGATGATCCCACCGAAACAACCCGTAATCGTCCCTAAAGTCAGACATATCAAAGGGTGAAAACCAAGCGTAAGACCTTTCTGAATCCCGATAATCGTAAACAATCCCAATCCAAAACTATCAAAAATAAACAATGTTACTTTAAAATTCTTTTCTATCGATTTGAAAATCATTGATAAAACACAAGTAGAAAGAATCAACACAAATGTAAGAATATCGACCATCCAGAAAACCGGAACATCTAGTAATAAATCTCTTACCGTTCCGCCACCAACAGACGTCACAAAAGCAATAATCAAAACGCCAAAAGGATCCAGACGTTTCTGCATCGCGGCAAAACTGCCCGACATCGAGAAGGAAATAGTTCCCAAGATTTCTATGATAAGATTGAATTGCTCGTGCACGACTTTTTACAATTGATGGTTGATAAATGATGATGATTGATTTTGCGAATGCCTCGAGAACCTCAGCATGACATCTCCTATACTATTTTGATATTTATTTTGTCAGTCTGAGGTTCTCGAAGATAAATAAATACTATTCCTTAAATTCGAATTCTACCATTACAGGACAATGATCGGAATGTTTGACTTCTGGGAGGATCACCGCTCTGGTCATTTTATCTTTCAAAGGTTCGGAGACGAAGTTGTAATCCAAACGCCAGCCTTTGTTTCTAGCGCGCGAACCAGCTCTGTAACTCCACCAGGAATATTGGTCTGGCTGGTCATTGAAATGTCGGAAACTGTCTGTCAAATTATTTTCGTTCATAAACTTCGTCATCCATTCTCGTTCCATCGGAAGAAATCCGGAAGTGTTTGCCAACCCAATTGGATTGTGAATATCAATTGCCTGATGGCAGATGTTGAAATCGCCACTAATGATGAGATTCGGGATGGTTTTTCTAAGTTCCTTAATATATTGTAAAAAGTCAAAGCAGAATTGCATTTTGAATTCCAATCTTTCGATGTTTGAAGCTGACGGAACGTAAACGGAAATCACGGAAAAACCGTCAAAATCTGCGCGGATGATCCTGCCTTCGTTATCATAACTTTCAATGCCACAACCGGATTCTACGTGGTTTGGTTTTACCTTAGAAGCGATTCCTACGCCACTGTAACCTTTCTTCACTGCGGAATGCCAATAACTGTGATAACCTGCTTTTTCGAGACTTTCGATATCAATCTGGTCATTTCCTGCCTTGCTTTCCTGAACGCAGATGACATCCGGACTTGCGACATTAAGCCAACCGAGGAAATCTTTTGTAAAAGCGGCGCGGATTCCGTTGACGTTGTAGGAAATGATTTTCATTTTATTTTTAATTTGAGTAAATGAAGTAGATAATAGCGAGTGCTAAAACCGACGCCAAAAGTACAAATTTCCATTTGTTTGAATTGTCTTCCTCTATAAAAAGTGTGCTTTTTTGCTTTTGAAATGGAATAGGATTTTCCAGATATTCTTTTTCGTAAGCAATAAGCTCAGGTTTGTCTCCCATCACTCTTTTGACCTCAACCCAATCTGGGTCGGAAGGGAAAACCACTTTTTCCGGTTGATTGTTCAACTTCAATTTGACGGTGAGTTGTCCATTTTTGTTGAACGTCTTCACAGAGACATTGCTGTTGCTGGAGGAATTATCTTCCGTGAAGTGTGTTTCTTTCCGCTGGACAGCTTCTACGAGGTCTTTAGAATTTTTCAGTCCTATTCCTGTTTTATCAAATACGAGTTTGATGGCTTGCATCTTTTCATTTTGTTGGAGCAACTCTTCTATTTCATGCCTGTCAAGATGGTGTTCTTGGAGTAATGCGTCAATGTCTTTCATAATTTCAATTTTGTTTTTAAGATTGGGTGATTCAGAATAAACTTTGTTGATTACTGGGAAATGAGTTTCGCTGAAAATCAAAGTTCGGAATTCTGAATGGAATCGTCAAAAGAAATACCAAGCTCGAATAGTTTCGTTATAATGAAACTTTTTACTAACTTTGGACAAAACATAGATGAATGAAAAAACTTTTTGAAATTATATTTCTTGAAGAAGCTTTTGAATTTCTAAGCGGTCTTGATAAAAAGCATTACGAAAAGATTCTTTATAATATTCGTAAATCTCAAATACAACACGACCCAGAACTTTTTAAAAAACTGAATGATGAAATTTGGGAATTCCGAACGCTGTATCAAGGGTTTCAGTACGGGTTTCTGGCTTTTTGGGATAAAACCTCATCTTCAGAAACTTTGGTAATTTCCACACACGGATTTGTAAAAAAGCGAAGCAAAGTTCCCGATAATGAAATTCAAAAAGCTGTAAAATCTAGAACAGAATATTTTGCAAACCAACAATCAAAAAATAAGAAAAAATGAAAACATTCACATTGGACGAAATCCAAGATAAACTCATCGGAAAAGTTGGAACGCCAGAGCGTGATATTTTCGAATATGAACTTCAAATGGATTTAATTGGCAAAGCGATAAAGGAAACGAGAAAAGAAAGAAATCTGACTCAGGAACAATTGGGAAAACTGATTGGCGTACAAAAAGCTCAAATCTCAAGACTTGAAAGCAATGCAAGTAATGCCACAATGGATACTTTGATGAAAGTTTTTTCTGCTTTGAAAGCTAATGTTAAACTACAAGTAGAATTGCCGAATTTGAATATTAGCATTGGAAAATAAGTTCGGAATTCTGAATGGAATCGTCAAAAGAAATACCAAACCTCAACATAGCCCCGATAGGAACGGCATCCTTTTTTGCTTTTTGGGGAAATTTTGTTTGGATGACAAAACGTTCTGAAAGCAAAAAAGATATAGTGGATAGCGGGTTGGAAGCGTTATAAGAAGTACCAATCGTCTTGCTCCTAAAAAGAAAAAGGCGGAAAAAGCATTCGCTTCTTCCGCCCCGGTAAACCCAAATCAAATAAACTATGAAAAAACTATTTGGGTTCTAATATGCTTATCGGGATGATGACCTCCTCGAGGGAAATCCCACCGTGCTGATAAGTTTCTTTGTAATAATTCACAAAGTGATTATAATTTTTTGGGTATGCTAGGAATATATTATTCTTCGCAAAAATATATTTTGAACTTAGATTTCCCTTTGGTAGAAAGAGTTTACCTGGGTCGTTCACCGCCCAAACATCTTTGTCCTCGTAGGTTAAACTTCGTCCGGTTTTGTATCTGATGTTGGTGGAGGTTTCTCTGTCGCCAACTACCTTACTAGGTTTTTTAACATAAATTGTGCCGTGATCAGTCGTGATCACCAATTTGAATCCACTTTCTGCGGCCAACTTGATGATTTTCAGTAATGATGAGTTCTCGAACCAGTTGTAGGTGAGCGATCTGAAGGTTTTATCGTCTCTAATTAATTGATTTACAATATTGTTATCGGTTTTTGCGTGGGACAAAATATCGATGAAGTTGTAAACAATCACTAACAGATCATTGTTCTTGTGCTGGTTGAAATCCTCTAAAATCTTTCTTTCGAAGTCTGAGTTTAGGATTTTCAGGTATTTCATCGATTTGCTGGATAGTCCCAAACGTTTCATTTGGTCTTCCAGGAAGTCTCTTTCGAATTCGTTTTTGTTGCCTTCCTCGTTGTCATTGAACCAATTGTTTGGGAATCTTTTCTCGATTTCTGATGGCATCAATCCTGCGAAGAATGAGTTACGAGCGTATTGCGTTGCTGTTGGCAATATGCTGAAATAATAATCTTCGGAAGTTTTGTTGTAGAACTTGGTGAATAATGGTTCTATCACTTTCCACTGGTCATATCTCAAGTTATCGACCATCAAGAGAAGGACTTTGTCGTTCTCTACTTCTGGTTTCACTTTGTCTTTGAAAAGTGTGTGGCTCATCATCGGTTTATCGTTGCCGTGAAGCCAATCTTCGTAGTTATTTTCTATGAATTTTGAGAACTGGATGTTGGCTTCTTCTTTTTGATTTTGAAGCAAATCACCGAACTCGTTATCGGAAACTCTATCGAATTTTACTTCCCAATTCAAAATCTTTTTATAATATTCTGCCCAATCTTGATAGGTTCTCAAGTAAGACAATTCCATACTCAAGTTTCGGAATTCCTGCTGATAATCAACGATT
The DNA here is from genome assembly GCF_000735135.1 of Chryseobacterium sp. FH1. GTDB lineage: Bacteria > Bacteroidota > Bacteroidia > Flavobacteriales > Weeksellaceae > Epilithonimonas. The sequence continues at coordinate 227,120 of NZ_JPLZ01000007.1, read as the reverse complement.
GTTTTTTGCTCAACCAATGATTCACTTTGAAGGATTTTTTTGAGTGACAAAAGCACTTGATTAGGATTCACCGGTTTCAAGATATAATCCTCTATCTGTGACCCGATCGCTTGCTCCATTATATGCTCTTCCTCACTTTTGGTGACCATTACGATCTTGATCGCATTATCTTTTTCCTTGATCATCGGGATTGCTTCCAATCCGGAAATTCCTGGCATATTTTCATCAAGAAGTGTCAAAACGAATCTTTCTTTTTCTATCAAATCCAAAGCCTCATTCACGTTATTCACGGGTGTTACGTTGTAACCTTTGTTTTCCAAAAAGACGATATGAGGTTTGAGAAGATCTACTTCATCATCGATCCATAAAATTTTTCCTGACATATATTTTTATTTAAGTTTAAAGCATCAAAATTATGACCAAAATATCACAATTATATTTAAATAACAGAGGACTGGCGTTAAATATTAGTTAAAGGGAATTTTAATTTTAAAAAGTATAAATTTTTCACTTGGGTTTGTTCGTCCTTTCTATATCCTATGTTCGTTCTTCGTTCGTCCAAAGATTATCAGATATATTAAAACTAAAGTAGTTTATTTCAAGAAAAATGTTCATTAAAAATCACAATAAACTTTAAAACATCTTAATTAAATATTATATTATCAACATGGTGGAATGATTAAAAAAAATATATTATTTTAGGAACATAAAAACAAAAATTCAAATGACAGCACAATCTCCAATCATTAATTATTTCCGAAAACGAAAAACACTTTGTGAGGATGAAATTATTTTCCTTAATCAAGTCTTTGAAGAGAAAACATATAATGAAAATGATATAGTTCTTAAAAAAGGTGAAATATGCAATCACATTTTTTTCATTGAAAAAGGAATTCTGAAAACGTATTTCATAAATGAGCTGGGAAAAGAAGCCATCAATGGAATTGCAATAGAAAACAACTTCTGCTCTTCCATCTCAAGCTTTATTAATCAAACACCATCTTCCGAAAACATCAAAGCTCTGGAAGAAACCAAATTGATTTACATCAATTTTCGGAACTTTAAATTGCTAATAGAAAAGTTTCCTGTCTATAAAGAAATTTACATCAAGATTCTAGAAGACTATCTAACTTTCACAACATGGCGACTGGAATCTGTAATGCTGATGGACTCCAGAGAACGCTATAATACACTGACGAAAGTTTTCCCAAAGCTATTTTTCAAAATTTCCAACAAAGATATGGCAGAGTATATGGGAATGAGTCCCGAAACGCTCAGCCGAATCAAGTCTAAAAAATAATGTCGGGCGCAAAAATCTATTGGTTTTTGCGCTTTTTGATTTGTATCAATTTTTATTTCAGATGGTGTCGTTAGTTTTATCCAAAAATAATTAAGATGCAACGATACTTTTTATTAGTCGTGTTAATAGGATTGACAAACATTAGTTGTTATTCCTACACAAACACCAGAAACACTACTTCTTTTGAAGGAGGAAAGAAATACAAGATCACCAATAGAAATGGCATAAAAACTAAAATGAATGCTATTGAAGTGAAGAATGACACATTAATTGGCTTATATAAAAATCAAAAAATAGCATTTCCAATAAATGAAATAACCAAGTCTGAAAAAAGAAGATTCTCGTGAGGCAAAACCATTGGATTATCGGTTGGAGGTTCACTCGCTGGATTGACTATAGCGGTTATTGTTGCAATTTCTGATATGCGAATGGGAGGTTTTGGCGTAATGCAGTCACCCCCTTAAATCTCATAACAATAAATCCTTTTTTGATTCATATCAATGCATAGCTCATTCATACAATATACCTTTAACAAAAATCAAACATTATGAAAAAAATAATTCTTTTACTTTTTTCTCTGCTTATTATGATAAGTTGCAACAGAGATAATGAAACAGAAGACAATACACCTAAACTGCCTCCCGAAACACAAAACGGAGCCAATACTTTAGGTTGTATGGTAAATGGAAAATTGTTTTATCCGAGAGACGGCATAGGTGACGTGATGGGTAATGCTAAAGCTTTGAGTTGGTGGGGAAGTTCATCAAGCACATATGAATATCGAGAAATGCGAGTTGCAAATCTACGTGATGGTAAACCATTAAATTATATGTATTTCCATTTGCAAGACCTGCCTACAAAAGGTGTAGGAGAGTATTTCTGGAAAGAGTCTAATTTTAATAATGATATTGATGGACTGATGCAGAATTATCTTTATGTAAGAGCTTTTGATTATAATACCAATACTTGGAAATGGTACACATCTTATGAAAACTCTGGGAACACAACTATTACAAAATACGGAGGACAAGCAATTGTCTCCGGAACATTTTCGGGAAAACTTCGAACAGCTGATGGAAAAGAGGAAATTGAAATAACAAATGGTAGATTTGACATCAATACATCTACAATTAGTAGCCATAATTTCCCTTAAGAAAAAGAGGAGAACTGCAATTCTCCTCTCAAAATAAACAATTAACGTAAAACATTTTCATTAACCATTTAAACACCTCAAAATTATGAAAAAAATCATGATTTTCTGTATGAGTTTACTTTTTGTATGCTCATATACACAAACACTGCCAACAAGTGAAACATCCACGCTCGATGATAAGCTTGTCAATATTGATAAATCCTCCGTAACAAGTGGTATATTATATCAGCGATCAAGTATTTTTACGAGGCTTTATGATTTTAATAAATCTTCAGATTTTAATACTGCAGATGCCCCTTTCTTTGAACAGTCTTTGACCGATCTGAATTACGGTAGTAATCAAACAAAATTCATTGATTATCTTGGTTTAAGACAATTAACAATTGCCAATAAATACAAAGATAATGTTGTTGACATAGGAATTATAAACACGCCTTTCCATATGCTATACTATGACGAAGAGAGTCAGAGCAATGGCGGACTTTCCTTTAATACATCAACAAATCTTTTTGTTAAAAACAACAATGGAAAGCCTGCTTTTTTAGAACTGTTTACAACCATAATTTCTCCACTCAAAAAAGAAGCAAAAGGAACATCAGTTACTTTTAAGTTTAAAAGTAATTTGAATTTTTTCAATGGATCAAAGACAATCAAATCATTGCATGCAGATTTTGGAGATGGTATCTCGAGAATGATTACTGGAGACGGATTGTTTAAACCGGCAAGTTTTATTATTAATTATTCTGAATCTGGCACAAAAAGAATAAAATTCGATATTGTCTATTGGGATGAAACAACACTTACAACATATGGAAGTTTTTATTTTACGTATTCCCCACCTAATTTCCAAATCAGTGATGTTTTGGCACTAAAATCAAGCGCAAAAACAAATTTATGCAATGGAGAATCACTAGCCAATGATTTCTCCATCGTTTCCGATACAGAATTCAAAGGTTATGATGAACCTTTTTCTTTCAAAGGAAAGTTTGATTATCGTATATTATACAGAACCGGCGGTACAGATAGAAAGATCAGAAAACCTATTATCATACTGGATGGTTTCGACCCCGGGGATAAACGCAAAATTTTTGGTTGTGAAATGCCCGGATATAAACCTGGAGAAACTTTTTCAATCCAAGATATGATGACTTATATCAAAAACATTAATGGTGAAACTATTAGGCAAGATCTTATTAAAGAGCTTAGAGATAAAGGCTACGATGTAACAATTGTCAACCATCCAACATATTGCGTGAGTAATATAGCTCCTTATAATATCGTTCCCTGTGGCACTGCAAACTCCCGCGAGGTGGATGGTGGAGCAGATTACATAGAAAGAAATGCACTGACATTAGCAACGCTTATCAAAAATTTCAATTCAGAACTACGAAGTAATGGTAGCACAGAAAAATTGGCTATTGTAGGACCAAGTATGGGTGGACAAACATCAAGATATGCTTTATCTTATTTAGAAAAGCAAGGTATTGATCATAATACACGTCTTTGGATTAGTGTAGATAGCCCTCATCTAGGAGCCAACATACCATTAGGCGACCAAGCATTAATTAATTTGCTAGCAACAACAGGGAAAAGTGTGGAAGCTGCTGATTTTTATGATAAACAGCTTGGATCCCCTGCAGCAAGACAACAATTAATAGAATTTCATAGAGATAATCCTAATCATCATCAAGTTAACAATGATAATTTAAATGGGAGAACAATATACCAAGGTTTTAACAGCAATTCTGGAAATTCTTTTTACCAACAGTTTTATGATAATCAATTTGCAAACGGATTACCTAACTCCAAAGGCTATCCTATTAATCTGAGGAAAATAGCATTGGCGAATGGTTCATTGACAGGAAAAACAATTGGAACTGATAGTGAAAAAGTTCTTAACATAAGAGGCTTTCAGAGAGTTAATATAAATTTACCGATTGGATCAATTACATTCACCATCCATATTGCGAGTTTAGAGAGCCACTTTATGCCCTCATATAACGTTGGTTCTCAAAGAGTATCAAGATTTAAAAAAGGATTTGATGACAGAACAACCATAGCACCTAACATAAATTCGAGAGGAAATATGGATACAGTTCCTGGCGGTTGGTTTCCAGCACAAAAGGATATAGCAAATTCAGTATTAGGAACATCACCAATACCAACAGGAGGGAGCTTCTGGGGTAATCCATTAGGCAATATTTCTGATTTTATAGGAGGTAGCTATTTTGAATTACGAGATTTTAGATTTAATCATTCTTTTATTTCTACTTTTTCGGCACTTGGACATTTACAACCAAACCAAAATTGGGGAAATCCCCTTAACTTTAATCTAGCATGTTCAAGTAATAAATTAACTCCCTTTGATAGCTATTATGGTTCATCCGAAAACACACAACACACCTCTTTCACAGAAGAAAGTGTAAAATGGCTTATGAAAGAATTAGACGCGCAACCTCAATCTCCTTGGTTCCCTATAAAAACCGATGCTTTCCAAGGTGCAGATAAACTATGTCTTAACCAAACTGCAACCTATAGCTTACCTAATGATTGTACAATGCCAAGCAAAGCAACTTGGACAGTTTCTTCTAATCTTCAAATTATAAGTTTTACAGATTATACCGTCAATGTAAAAGCAATATATAATGGCTCTGCAACAATAACTGCTACTTTTCAAAATGGACAAACAATTACCAAAACAATTTATCTTGGAACTCCATTTGTAAAAATTCCAAATGCCGCTTGTGGTAATCCTTATGATACCGTTTGTTTCAATTATGGTTATTATCCTTATAATCAAACTTTTCAACAAGTAGTAGAAGGTATCGGTATGGAAGCGAATCAAAATATTTACACAGATTATGAATGGGAAATGGTAACAGGTAATTCTACTTTTGTAAACAGTACACCAGGTAGCAACGGAAGAAAATTCACAGGAAACTTGGTAACTATTTTTGCACAAGACACATCAATACAAGTACGTGCACGCGGAAAAAATAATTGTGGCTGGGGTGCTTGGAAATATATTTTCTTTAATAATTATGGAGGAAAAACGGATATTGTAAACACCGAATTTTTCACAGTTTCTCCAAATCCTGCCAATGATTTTATTAATATCGCTTTGGTTAATCAATACAATACGCCTGCAAGTAAAAACGATATTCAGGTAGAATTGTATAACAGTTTGGGTAGTAAACAGAAAACGGTAAAATTAAATAACAACAAAGCAACAATGTCTGTTAACGGTCTGTTACAAGGTGTTTATACCTTAAAAATAATCTATGATGATAAAGTAGAAAGCCATCAGGTTATTATAAAATAAAAATCAATCTCATAATCCATAAAAAATGTCGCTGTTTTTACAGCGACATTTGTTTTTTAATTGGAAAAGCTGATCAATTCCTTTTTCTGAGCGTTGTAGAGATGGAACTCCAACATTTTGAAAGAATCTCTAGGAATGATAGTTACCCATTTTTTGTATTTGATGAACCATTTGTTTTGGATGCTCGCCAGACCTTTGGTCAGATAAGCTTCCACAAACGGATGCACGTGCAGATAAAGCTTGCCTTTCTCTGTCGCCATTATGGTTCTGATGGAATCTTCCATCTTTTCGATGATCACGATCGGGGCGATGATTTCGCCGTCCTTGTTCGGATTTTCTTCGTTAGTCTCGATGCTTTTTTCTGCGCGGACACGCTGTCTTGTCATCTGGATCAGACCAAACTTGGAAGGTGGTAAAATCTTGTGTCTTGCCTTGTCACGCTTCATTTCGTCTCGGAAATGTTCGTACAATTCTTTCCTGTGTTCCGCATCCACCATATCAATAAAATCCACTACAATGATCCCGCCCATATCACGAAGACGAAGTTGTCTTGCGATCTCTGTGGCCGCCATTTTATTGACTGTCAAAGCATGCATTTTGTTGGTTGATGAGGATGAAATATTGTTTCCAGAATTCACATCCACCACGTGAAGTGCCTCTGTGTGCTCGATTACGAGATAAGCACCTTTGGAAGCAGGAATATTCACGTGTTTTCCGAAACTCTGTTTCAACTGTTTTTCAACATTGTAATATTCCAAAAGCGGAATATGAGAATCATAGAACTGAACAATATTCTTACGTTCGGGAGCAATGACCTCGATGTAAGCTTTCATATCTTCCACCATTTTTTCGTCATCACAAATAATGCTTACGAAATCCTGGTTGAAGTTGTCTCTTAGAATCGAAGATGCTTTGTCCTCTTCACTCAAGATCTTACTAGGAACTTTATTTTTCTGAATATTCTTAAAAGTCGTTTCCCACTTTTTCACCAGCTGATTCATATCGTTATGAAGTTCAGCCACTTTCTTTCCTTCAGCCACAGTTCTGATGATGACACCAAAACCTTCTGGACGAATACTTTCAATCAAAGTTTTAAGACGTTCTTTTTCAGCGCCGTCGCTTACTTTTTTGGAGATGGAAATTTTATTATCAAAAGGAATCAAGACCAAAAATCTTCCCGTAAGCGAGATTTGTGTAGAGATACGCGGTCCTTTGGTAGAAATTGGTTCTTTGGTGATTTGAAGGAGTACAACATCGCCTGCGGCCAACACTTTGTCCACCGTTCCCATCTTGTCGATGTCTTTGGCGTGCTCGGCATTTTTGAGACTTGGCGTTTGTTGTTTTTTGGAAATCGTGTTTTTCAGGAATTTCTGATAGGATAGAAATTGAGGTCCCAGATCTTGGTAATGCAGAAACGCATCTTTGTCTGTCCCAATGCTCACGAAGGCGGCATTCAGGTTTGGGGCAAGTTTTTTTATTTTCCCTAAAAATAGGTCACCAACCACAAAATCGGATTTGGTTTTCTGCTCGTGAAGTTCAAAAAGGCGTCCATCTTCCAACAATGCGATCTTTGAAGCGTCTTCCTCATTGGAAATTATCAGTTCTTTCTTCATAACTCCATAAACGGGTTTTTTACTAAATTAGGTTGTAAATATAAAACAAAAATATAGTTGGCAAAAGACCAACTATATTTATATGTATAAGACGTTGAAAAATTACTATTTTTTCTTCTTGTGTCTGTTTGCTCTTCTTCTTTTCTTTCTTTTGTGAGTTGCAACCTTATGTCTCTTTCTTTTTTTTCCGCTTGGCATAATTTATATTTTTATACGTTAGTTATATTATTCTATTCTTATTTAACTGCAACTTTAGTTTTTACTTTTTCCACAAAAGTTTTTGAAGGTTTGAAAGCCGGAATGTTGTGGGCAGGAATTTCAATTGCTGTGTTCTTAGAAATGTTTCTTCCTGTCTTAGCCGCTCTTGTTTTGATGATAAAAGAACCAAAGCCTCTTAAGTAAACATTATCTCCATTATACATAGAGGTTCTGATTTCTTGCATGAATGCTTCTATAACTTTCTGTGTATCATTCTTTTCTACTCCCAGCTTGTTCGAGATGGTATTTACCAATTCTGCCTTTGTCATTTTATAATTTTCTTTATATTTTTGGTGTGCAAATATAAGATATATTTTTGAAAACAAACAAACAAAATGCTGATTTTCTTCACATTGGGAAAAAGCTAATAAAGTGGTATGATACTAATGCCAGACAACTTCCTTGGAGAGAAAATCAGCATCCTTATAATATATGGATATGCGAAATTCTTTTGCAGCAAACTCAGGTAAAACAAGGTCTCGGACATTACCTCAGATTCATAGAAAGATTCCCGAATGTTGAGGAACTTCACAAGGCTCCGGAAGATGAAGTTTTGTTGTATTGGAAAGGCCTGGGCTATTATTCCCGCGCCATCAATCTCCACAAAGCAGCACATCAAATCATCGAGGAATTTGATGGTAAATTCCCGACGCATTATCACGACATTCTGAAACTGAAAGGTGTTGGAAAATATACGGCTGCAGCAGTTGCAAGTATTTGTTTTGATGAAAAGATTCCGGCAATCGATGGGAATTTCTACCGGGTTTTGTCACGGATTTTTGCGGATGATTTTGATATGTCGAGTTCCAAAGCGTTTCAATATTTCACGGATTTGGCTTTATTAATAATGCCGGAAGACAAACCTGGAGATTTTAACCAAGCAATTATGGACATTGGTTCGGAAATCTGTAAACCAAAAAATCCACTTTGTGGTCAATGTCCTGTGAATGATGATTGCATCGCGTATCAAACGGGAAGAATCTCAGAATTTCCTGTGAAAACCAAGAAAGCAAAAGTCACAGATTTGAGTCTGAAATATTACTTCATCAAATTTCAAAACCAGTTTCTCATCAAACAAAGAGGAAATGACTTCATCTGGAAGAAATTGTATGAATTTCCGACCTCAGTTCCTAAAGAATGGGAAGAATTAATTATCAACTCCAAGATTATCAATCATAAACTGACGCATAAAAATATGACAATCGAGATCAATACGATTGAATTGGAATCGAAAAAAGAATTGGAGAAATTCGCTTCGGATAATGATTTCATAATCGTGGATGAAAAATTGGCGGATGAAAAATCTTTCCCGAAACCACTGGAAACTTTTTACAAAAAACGAGATATTGCAGAAATTGGAAAATTGCCGTTTTAAGGAATATTGATATTATTGCTTGAACTTCATTATATTTGCCGAGAATTTGGTTCCCTAAGATTTGGGATTAAATGGGAATGAAGCGTAAATCTTCAACTGTCCCCGCAACTGTAAATCGCAAAAAGAGATTTTGTAATCTATGCCATTGTCTGTGATTAAGGATGAGAAGGCGCAAAATCAGCGAAAGTCAGGAGACCTGCCAGAGAAAATTAAAAAAATAATGCTTTCGGAGGAAAGGCAGATTGTAATGAAACGGCTATTTACACTTTTTTCTCTGTTAATCTTGCATCAAATTTCCGCTCAGGAATCTTTGATCGACACGGTATTTATTGATAATCAATTCAATAAAATTGGGAAAACGGCGAAAATATCTCGAATCAATTCTGAACAGATTTTAGAAAACTCGACATCGCTTTCGGATCTTCTGAGATTTCAATCTAATATCTACATCAAAGAAAATGGCCGAGGCGCAACTTCATCACCTTCATTTCGTGGAACTGGCGCGCAGAGAACAGCTTTTGTGTGGAATGGAATCAATGTAAATTCTATATTTTTAGGGCAAGGCGACATCAATAATTTGAATCTTCTGAGCTATGAAAATGTCGGAATTAAATTTGGTGGCGGAAGTGTGATTTACGGCAGTGGCGCGATTGGAGGTTCTGTTCATCTTAATAACACTTTGGATTTCAACAAAGGTTTTCACGGAAGCTTGTTTTCGGAATATGGTTCTTTTGGAACGTTTAATTCTGTCATCAAAACCAAATTCAGCAACGAGAAATTGAGTTTGAGCTTTTCAGCAAATCATTCGGAAAGTGACAATGATTATGAAGTTCCCGAGAAGAAATTCATCAGTAGAAACGGGCAATATCAAAACACGGGATTCAATCTTGGTTTGGCTTATAAGACCAATGAAAACAATGAATTCTATTGGCAAACTCAGCATTACGACAGCGATCAGCACTACCCTATTTTTGATGAAAATCAAACCAAAACCAAATATTTAGTTCAGACTTTCCGAAGTTTGGCTGGCTGGAAATTACATTCAACCAAATTAAAAAATGATTTGAAATTGGTTTATTTGGAAGACAATTTCCAATATTTTGGTGACATCAACAAAGCAAAATCCAGCAGTGGAACAGGGAAACAATATATCGTTCGAAATGACCTCGATTATTTTGTTTCAAACAAATCTTCACTCAATTTAATTTCAGAATATCAACACAACCAAGGCGAAGGTTATCAATCTGGCATCATCAATCCGAAGAGAAATCAAGTCAATCTTTCTTTGCTTTACAGAAATGAAAAACTGGCAAAATTCTACTGGGAATTGGGCGCAAAATATGATTTTGTAGAAGGTTACGAAAGTCCGTTTTTGTTCTCGGCAAGCGGGAAATATAAGATGACTGATTGGTATCAAACCTCAATCAATATTTCCAGAAATTTCAAAGCGCCAACTTTCAACGATTTGTTTTGGACGCCTGGTGGAAATCCAGATTTGAGAGCGGAAACGTCGTATCAGGCGGAGATGTCGCATTATTTCATTTATCAAAATTTCAAATTGGGAATCACGCCTTATTATATCAAAATGAAAGATATGATCCAATGGGTGCCGATGACTTCCGCGATCTGGTCGCCCATCAATGTGGACAAAGTCGATTTTTATGGCTTGGAAACGGAATTGGCTTTCAATAAAAACTGGAAAAATCAGAAATTAAATTCTCAAATTAGCTATTCTTACACGAAAGCAATCGACCAAGAAACTAAGAATCAGCTGAGCTATGTTCCGATTCATCAGATTAATTTTAACACCAATTATCAATACAAAATCGTTGGATTGCTTTTCCAAGCTTTGTACAACAGCAAGCGATTTACTAACAATACGGAAAGTAATTTCCTCGAAGATTTCTTAGTTTTGAATGCTGGAATTAATATTAACCTAATCAAAAATATTCAAGTTGGTTTTAAAGTAAATAATGTTGCCAATCAAATCTACGAAACTGTGAATTATTACTTTATGCCGAAGAGGAACTATGCCGTCAACCTAACTTTAAAAGTTTAAAATAAATATATATGAAATTCAACAAATTTTTAACCGCAGTTTTTGCCTCGACACTTTTGGTTGTAGCATCTTGTAACGACGATGACTTTGATTTGGATAATCAGGAAGTTTCTTACAGCGGAATTCTAATTTCGAACGAAGGATCTTTTAACAAACCAGACGCCACTGTAGATTTTGTAACAGCAGATCTGTCTGCCGGAAAACAAGACATCTACACTCCTGCAAACAATGAAAATCTTGGAGACGTTCTCCAAACTATTGGTTTCAAAGGTACAAATGCGTATTTGGTTCTTAACAACAGTAACAAAATTGTGATTGCAAACCGTTTCAATTTTCAGAAAAACGCAACTGTTACTTCCAATATCGTCAATCCAAGATATATTGCGTTTACAGAAAGCCAATATTACGTAACTAACAATAACTTTTTTGATGTAAAAAAACTAAACATCTATAACAATGCTGACAACGCCTTCATCAAAAGCATCGACTTTGACCGTTACGCAGAAAAAGTAGTTGAAGCCAGCGGAAACATCATTGTACAAACGGATGGTTCTACTTATGATTCCAACTGGAACGAGTTGCCAACAGGTCACACAATCACAATCGTAAAACCAACGACGAATGCTGTTGACAAAGTAGTTACGTTGCCTGATTCAGGAATTATCAAAGATCTCGTTGCTTACGAAGGTTTTGCCTACGCACTTGTCTCAGGAACTGCAGATTCTTACATTTATAAGATTAATGCTACAGATGGAACGTTTACTACTACCACACTTACCGGCCTTCCAAGCGTTCAAAAATTAAGAATAGCATCTGGTAATTTCTACTTCTTGGATATGGGAAACAAAGTTTATTCTAAAAATATGGCTATCGCCACATCGACTCCTACAACACTTTTCACAGCTACAGGAACACCTTATGGTTTTGATGTGATCGAAGGTAAAATCTTCCTTTCCAATGCAAGTTTCACAGAATCAAGTACTGTGAATGTTTATAATTTGTCAGGCTCACAAATTAAGACTTTCCGTTCTGGAATTGGAACAAACGGTTTCTATAAAAATTAATTTCATTATTTGAAATTCCAAGCCTTGTCAAGATTTTTGACAAGGCTTTTTTATTTTGATCAAATTATACTTTTCATAAATTTTAAGCACAATTTTTGCATTTCTTCAATCTCAAAAAAAATTAAATCTTAAATTTGTAAAAAATCAGCAATGAGGGAAAAAATTGTGATAATCGGCGGTGGATTTGCAGGTTTACAACTTGCCAGACATCTTAACAACCAAGGAAAATATAAAGTAATGGTCATTGACAAGATGAACCATCACATGTTCCAACCTTTGTTCTATCAAGTAGCAACTGGCCGAATCGAGCCTTCAAATATCTCTTTTCCTTTCAGAAAGATTTTTCAAAGGTCAAAAAATATTCAGTTCCGAATGACGGAGGTGAAGAAAATCATTCCCTCCGAAAATAAAGTGATCGGCGACGATGGCGTTTTTACTTATGACAAACTCGTGATTGCGACAGGTTGCAAAACCAATTTCTTCGGCAATCAGAAGATGCAGGATTTGGCGCTAGGAATGAAAAACACGCAGGAAGCTATCACAATCCGAAATCACATTTTGATGACGTTCGAAAAGATGATCATCGAAAGAAAATCCAGTGACGATGGGAATTGGAATCTCGTGATCGTAGGAAGCGGACCAACAGGCGTAGAACTCGCAGGTGCATTTTCTGAGATGAAATCGCACATTCTTCCAAGAGATTATCCGAGAATGAATTTTGATGATCTTAATATTATTCTCATCAGTGCAGGCGACAAACCGTTGGAAGCTATGAGTCAGGAATCACAGGATTCTGCAGAAGTTTACCTGAATCAACTCGGCGTGAAATTCCTAAAAAACGAACGTGTAACAGATTACGACGGCGAAATCATTCATATGGCAAGTGGAAATGCCATCCCGACCAACAATGTGATTTGGGCCGCCGGAGTTACAGGAAATATCATCGATGATTTCAACAAAGAAAATCTTATAAGAAACCGATATATTGTCGACCGATACAACAAAGTCAAAGGTTTTGACAATATTTTCGCAATTGGCGACATCGCTTATATGGAAACGCCAAAATATCCGCTTGGACATCCACAAGTGGCGAATGTTGCTATTAACCAAGGAAAAAATTTAGCTAATAATCTAAAGAAAGACTCAGAGAAAAACTGGCAGGAATATGAATACATCGACCGCGGATCTATGGCGACGATTGGAAAACACAGAGCCGTTGTGGATCTTCCAAACTTCAAATTTCAAGGTTTTCTTGCGTGGTATCTGTGGATGTTCTTACATTTGATGCTGATTCTGAGCGTCAGAAACAAGCTGGCAATTTTCTTCAACTGGATGTGGAGTTACATCAACAAAGATTCTTCATTAAGGTTGATCATCGCGCCATCAAGAAAAAATCCGACAGAACAGTAATATAATCGATAGTTGATAAATGATAATTGATTGCAATTCATCACTTATCATTCATCATTCATCATTTATAATTATGCGAATAGACATCATAAGTGTACTTCCAGAACTGATGGAAAGCCCGTTCCAAACCTCGATTTTGAAAAGAGCGATGGAAAAAGGATTGGCAGAAGTGCATTTTCACAACGTTAGAGATTGGAGCACCAACAAACACCGCAAAGTGGATGACGAACCTTATGGCGGTGGCGCAGGAATGATAATGACAGTCGAACCTTTGGACAACTGCATCTCCGACCTAAAATCGCAAAGAGAGTACGACGAAATCATCTATCTAACACCCGAAGGCGAAACTTTGAACCAAAGAATTGCGAATACACTTTCAATTAAAAAAAATCTGATTTTCCTTTGTGGACATTACAAAGGCGTTGACCAACGTGTTCGTGACCTTCACATCACGAAAGAAATTTCCATCGGCGATTACGTTTTGACAGGTGGAGAATTGGCAGCGTGCGTTTTGGCAGATTCCGTCATCCGACTTTTGCCTGGCGTTTTGAATGACGAGCAAAGTGCATTGACAGACAGTTTCCAGGACAATCTTCTTTCGCCACCAATCTACACAAGACCGGAAACTTACAAAGGATTATCTGTCCCAAAAATTTTGTTAAGCGGTAATACTTCAGCCATTGAAGATTGGTTGCACGATGAAGCAGTGAGAGTAACGAAGGAAAGGCGACCGGATTTATTGGAGTAATTTCAAGAATAAAAACAAAAACTTTTAACCAATTTCAAAAACACAAATGAGACACTTTTTCAAACTGGCTGGCTTTGTTGTCGCTATTTTATTGATTCCTATTAATTTTTCTGCGCAACAAAAAGACGAGTCAGTTATCTCTCAAAATAGAGTAGAAATATATTCTAAAGCCTATGGAAACAGGAAAAACCTACCAATTATTTTTATCCACGGCGGACCGAGAGGAAACTCCACACTTTTTGAGGAAACGACTGCGCAAAAATTAGCCGATAACGGTTTTTACGTTATTATTTATGACAGACGTGGCGAAGGACGTTCCATTGACACAACTGCAACTTTCACCTATCAGGAAGCAAATAATGATTTGAAAGAACTGTATAAAACCTACAATATCAGCAAAGCAAATATTCTTGCTCACAGTTTTGGAGGCTTGGTTGCAACGCTTTTTGCGGAAGAGAATCCTGAAAAAGTATCATCATTAATTTTAGCCGGTGCATTGTTTTCTCAGCAAGAAACGTACAACCATATTTTAAATTCAACTAAAAAAAATTATCTGGATAAGAATGATATTTTGATGCTTTCTAAAATTTCGGAAATAGAAAAGCTTTCTAAAAACTCAGCTGAATATAGAAAACTATGTTATGAAATTGCAAGCCAAAATAATTATTTTAAAATGCCGTTTCCCACTACAGAAGCCAATCAACTACGGAAAGAATATGAATCCAGCGAATTTGGGAAAAACAATATCCGAAATGATAATGCGCCTATTGTATTTTATCAAAATGAAAGCAAAAATAATATCGATACAAAACCAATCCTGAAAAAACTAAAAAAGAAGGTAAATCTATT
Source organism: Chryseobacterium sp. FH1 (assembly GCF_000735135.1). Taxonomy (GTDB): domain Bacteria; phylum Bacteroidota; class Bacteroidia; order Flavobacteriales; family Weeksellaceae; genus Epilithonimonas. The sequence continues at coordinate 211,969 of NZ_JPLZ01000007.1, read as the reverse complement.
TGCAATCTATGGTCAACAGGACAATGTATTTTCCCCAAGACAACTTGATGATATGGAGAAGATTGTAACAAAAAATAATTTCAGAATCATCGAAAATTGTTCCCATTATTTATTTGTAGACCAACAACAAATATTCCTTGAAACAATTGAAAAATGGTTAAATTAAAACCTTCGAAATACATTAATATTAATTCAAAAACACCAATGAAACACCTTTTCAAACTGGCTTCCTGTGCCTTAGCTATTTTACTGATTTCCTGTAATGCTGAAGCACAGCAACAAGACGATTATTCAGCAAAAATTGACAGCTTAATCAAAAGCACAACGCCACGTACTTTCAACGGTGTGGTTTTCATTAAACAAAACGGGAAGGAAAAATACGCGAAAGCTTTTGGCTATGTTGACTTCAACAAGAAAACGCCTTTGAAAATCAATGATAGATTTTCGACTATGTCTATCGCCAAGCAGATTACAGCAACCTTGATTTTGCAGGAAGTTGAAAAAGGAACGATTGATTTGCACGTCCCAATCAGGAAATATTTGCCCGATTTCAAATATTCTTGGGCAGATAGCATTACTGTTCATCATTTGCTGAATCACACTTCGGGACTTTACAGCGATGATTTGAAACCAACTTTGAAATTGAAAACGGGAACGGAATTCAGTTATTCCAATGTCGGATATTCTGTCGCGGGATTGGTCTTGGAAAAGCAAAGTGGGAAAAGTTACGAGGAATTGGTGACGGCATTATTCAAAAAATGCAAAATGAATGATAGCGCTTATCCTAGCGAAAACAATAGTAAACTTTTGACAAAAGGCCACACCATTAGAAAAGACGGAAGTTTTAAATTGAATGAAAAATCAGGTTTTGATGATTCCTATTATTTTGGAAGTCATCTGATGGTGACCGCACCGGATTTGGCCAAATGGAATGAGTGTTTGCACAACGGAAAACTTTTGAAACCGAAAACTTATCAATTGATGACCAATTATTCCACCACCGCAACGCATCAACTTTTCAGTGAAAATCCGATTGGTTATGGCTACGGTTTGAGAATCAATGACAAGGCTGATATCTACGAAATCGGGCACACAGGATTTCATCCGAGCGAAGGTTTTACGGCGGTCAATTTATATTATCCTAAGACCAAAACCAGCGTTATCGTAATGGAAAATGTGGCGAACGAAAACTTTGACATTGCCTATTATTTTGAGCAGGAAATCAGAAAGATTGTGATGGATTCTAAACTTTTGAAATAATATTATCCAATGAAAAAACTAATATTAATTTTCAGCCTGTTTCTTTTCTCTATTCAGACATTTGCTCAAAACTTGGTTGAACTTCGGAAAAAACTCAATCAAATTATCTCAACAAAAAATGCAACAGTCGGGATTTCATTAAAAGGAATGGAAAACAAAGACACTTTGAGCATCAATGGAAATATAAATATGCCGATGATGAGCGTCTTCAAATTCCACATTGCGCTGGCGGTTCTGAATGAAGTGGACAAAGGAAAACTGGCTTTGAATCAGAAAGTTTTCATTAAAAAAGAAGATTTGAAGGAAGATACTTGGAGTCCAATCCGTGAAGAATTTCCCAATGGCAATATGGATTTGACCATTGACCAATTGTTGCGCTACACGGTTTCTCACAGCGATAATAACGGTTGCGATATCCTTTTGAAATTGATTGGCGGAACGAAAACAGTTCAGAAATTCATTAATAAAATTGGTATCAAAGATTTTACCATCAAAATGAATGAAGACCAAATGCGGACTTGGGAAAATCTCTACATCAACACCACAACACCGATTGCTACGACCAAATTATTAGACAAATTCTACAACGGAAAAGTCTTGAAAAAAGCCACAACAAAATACCTTTACCAAATAATGGTTGAATGTTCGAGAGGAACAACTTGGATGAAAGCTGGACTCCCCGACGGAACAGAATTGGCGCACAGAACTGGAATTTCCGGAACGAATGATAAAAATTTGCGTGTCGCAATGAACGATATTGGAATAGTGAAACTTCCGAATGGTAAACATTTTTTCATTTCCATTTATCTGAAAAACATCACCGAACCGAGAGAAGACACTGAGAAAATCATTGCAGATATTACAAAAGCCACTTGGAATTATTTTATCAAGAAATAAACAGTTTTGGTTTTGGAATAATTTATGATTTTCATAGTTGAAATATACCTTTCTAAATATTTTAGAGAGGTTTTTTATTTATTTTATTAATTATTATCTTTATTCAAAATTGGATTTATGCAGAAGACGGTTTACGATAAAAGTGAGTTGCGCAATTTTGTGAATGATAGCATTTCGGGGAAAGTGAAGACGCTTGAGTTTTACCTCAATTTCTCTCTGGAAGCCAGCCGGGACATCAAGAAAACTTCAAAATACGATTCGATAAGAGAAGAAATCCAGGAGGAAATTTATCTTTTGGACAAACAAATGGTTTCGCTGAAAAATATGCAACGCGAAATGCGAAGAGTCCTGAACTCCGTTTCCGACAAGGTGAAACTAGGTTCGCTGGTCATCACAAACAAAGCTCGTTTTTACATTTCGGTTTCTTTGGGGGAATTTTTCTTCCAAGGTGACCGCTTCTACGCCATCTCGCCAGAAAGTCCAATGGCGCAAACGATGATGGGAATGCAAGCCGGCGATTCTTTTGTCCTCAATAAAATCGGGCAGGAAATTGTGGAGGTGTTTTAGAGTGAGGGAAGTTGGAAGATGGATGATGGAAGCTTTTTAGCGTGAGTCTTATCACTTTGTCCCTTTGCCTCGATTCTTGTATCTTTGAATATGGAAAACGCTAAAATTTTAAAAAACATCATAGAAGAGCGCAGAAGCATCTTCCCAAAAGATTACACCGACAAAGAAATCCCTCAACATATTCTTGACGAAATCCTAAGCAACGCCGTTCTGGCGCCCAATCACAAGCGCACAAAACCTTGGCGCTTCAAGACCTTCAAAGGTGAGGAAAAACAAAAATTGGGATTGGAACTTCAAAACATATATAAAAATTCCACAGCGGAAGCTCAGTTTCTTCAGAAGAAATATGATGATATTGGATTCAAGATTTCAAAAGCGAATGTTGTGGTTTCAATCGTGGTCAATTTCAGTGGATTGGTTCCGGATTGGGAGGAGATTTCGGCTGTTTCTATGGCGGTTCAGAATATGTATTTGACTTGCACGGCAAACAATATCGGTTGCTACTGGAGTTCTCCAAAAATCGTTGAGCAATTGAAAGATGCTTTGACCATCGAAGAAAACCAGCAATGTTTGGGATTGTTTTATATGGGAAGTTTGGAATAATTTTTATTTGATAAATTTTTGACTCTCGCAGATTTAGCAAATCCAGCAAATCTTCATTATCAGTTAATCTGCAAAATCTGCCCGATCAGCGAGAAATATTTATGATATTTAAATTCTTAATTCATTTTAAACTTCATCAATGCAAAAAGTTTCAATATTCTGGTTTCGACGCGACCTTCGTTTGGAAGACAACAACGGTTTGTCCGAAGCTTTGAAGTCCGGCGAGAAAGTGATTCCGATTTTTATTTTCGATAAGGAAATTCTGGGTCAGCTTGAAGATAAATATGACCGACGCGTTGATTACATTCATCAGGCTTTAGAAAAAATCAATCTTGAACTGACAGAATCCGGAAGCAATCTTCTGACTTTTCACGGCAAACCATTGGAGATTTTCAAACAATTGCAGAAGGACTATGATTTGCAATCGGTCTATTGCAATCGGGATTATGAACCGTCAGCTATTAAAAGAGATGAGGAAATAAGGAAATTTCTCAATTCAAAAAATATTGATTTTCTTGATTTTAAAGACCAAGTTATTTTTGAAAAGAATGAAGTGGCAAAAGACAACGGCGAACCTTACACGGTTTACACGCCTTTCTCAAACAAATGGAAAAAACTTCTGACCGAAGACGATTACAAATCGGTTAAGATTGATAAAACCCAATTTCTGAATTTACCTTCGAAGAAAATATTGAGCTTAAAAGAAATCGGATTTGAGAAAACAGATTTTGATTTTGAAGAACCAACCCTGGAATCGAAAATCATTGATGACTACGATAAAAAACGGGATTTCCCAGCTTTGGATGCGACAACGCATTTGGGAATTGCACTCAGGTTTGGAACCATCTCCGTCCGGAAATGTGTGAAATTCGCCCTAAGTCACAACGAAACTTGGCTGAATGAATTGATTTGGCGGGAATTCTTTATGCAAATCTTATTTCACTTTCCGAAGGTTGTCAATTATTGTTTCAAAGAGAAATACGAAAATATCCCGTGGCGAAACAAGGAATCCGAATTTGAAAAATGGTGCAACGGCGAAACGGGTTATCCAATTGTAGATGCAGGAATGCGCCAACTGAACCAAACCGGCAGAATGCACAACAGAATCCGAATGGTCACTGCAAGTTTTCTCACAAAACATCTTTTGATTGACTGGCGTTGGGGCGAAGCATATTTTGCGAAGAAATTGCTGGATTACGACCTTTCAGCCAACAACGGAAACTGGCAATGGGCGGCAGGTTGTGGTTGCGATGCGGCGCCGTATTTCCGGGTTTTCAATCCGGATGAGCAGATGAAGAAGTTTGACAAGGATTTGAAATACATCCGAAAATGGAATCCTGATTTTGAAAAAGACATTGTGGAGAACCGAATCGTGGAGCATAAATTTGCGAGAGAACGAGCTTTGGAGACTTATAAGAAAGCTTTAAACTAATCTTTTTAACCACAAAAGTCACAAAAGTTTAACACTTAAGTTGATGACAAGATTTGTGATAGTACAATTGAGAACACATAAGTTTTGGAAATCTCGATTTTTTGACTTAATTATTTGATTAGAAATTTTGATAACTATCTAAGAGCCTTTTTTAAAATGATTCAAAAATAAAATTTTCAAAACGTTTTCTTTCCCATAAAGGGTGGAAAAACGTCTTGAAAATTTCATCAAAATTACACCCTTTAGGGTTGGGGAAATAATTTTGATGAAATTTAAATAGGCTCTACGCTTTGACAAAACATTGATTGGAGAACAAATCCCATAGCCCTGATTGAAGAGAAAATCCCACAGCAAGCCCTTCGACAGGCTCAGGACAGGCTGGCTTGCGAGGAATTGCAACGGAAAGCAGGTTCCCGGCTCCGAAGATTCAAAGTTTTTTTATTCAATATTCCAGGTTTGAAAAAACTTCTGACATCTGACTACCAACTTCTAACTAAAATTTTTCGTAATCGAAAATTTTGTATATCTTTGCACACTTAATATTTAACCGGGACGTGTTCCCACAATTTTAAAATTATATGTCAGTAAAAATCAGATTACAAAGACACGGTTCGAAAGGAAAACCTTTCTTCCACATCGTAGTTGCGGATGCAAGAGCTAGAAGAGATGGTAGATTCATCGAAAAATTAGGTACTTACAACCCAATTACAAACCCAGCAACTATCGATTTGAATGTTGATTCTGCTGTTAAATGGTTGAACAACGGTGCACAGCCAACTGACACTGCAAGAGCGATCCTTTCTTACAAAGGTGCTTTGTACAAAAAACACCTTCAAGGTGGTGTGGCTAAAGGTGCTTTTGACGAGGCTGAAGCTGAGAAGAGATTCGCTGCTTGGGTTGACGCTAAAGATGCTAAAGTACAAGGTAAAGTAGAAGGTTTATCTACAGCAAAATCTGACGCTAAGAAAGCGGCTTTGGAAGCTGAAGCTAAAGTAAACCAAGCAAGAATTGACGCTGCTGCGAAAGCTGAAGCTGATGCAAAAGCTGCTGAAGAGGCCGCAAACGCACCTGCTGAAGAAGTTGCAACTGAAGAAACTGCGACTGAAGAACCAACTGCTGAGGCAGAAGGAACTGAAGAAACTCAGGCTTAATTCTTTACAAAAAGATACAATCTCAAAGACACGATAATCTCGTGTCTTTGTTGTTTAATAAAAATCAATTTGTTTCCACAACCCTTCCTTCGACTCCGCTCAGGATGACAGGCGCAAATTGATTTTCATTCCACCCTTTAGGGCAGGGGAAAGAAGAAAATTAATTTTTGAAATAATGAGAAAAGAAGACTGCTATTTTTTAGGAACCATTACCAGAACGCACGGACTGCAAGGCAACGTCATCCTAAAACTGGATACAGACCAACCAGAAATGTACGATAAACTGACATCGATTTTTTTGGAAATCAATGGATTGCTGGTTCCGTTTTTTGTTGAGAAACAGCAGTGGCAGAGAGGTGACACGAAAATCCTTTCTTTCAAAAATTCTTCCGAAGCTTTGGTAAATCAGACCATTGGGAAAGGTGTTTACCTTCCGCTTTCTACCCTTCCGCCTTTGACGGGGAAAAAATTCTACTACCACGAGGTTGTCGGTTTCGAAATCCGTGAAGAGGATGGAAAATCTTGTGGAACGATTGTTTCCATCAACGATATGACGGCTCAGAATTATTTCATTCTTAATCTTGCCGGAAAAGAAATCATCATTCCACTTATCAGAGATTGGATTCTGGAAGTGAATCGGGAAGAGAAATTCATCAAAATGTTTTTGCCAGAAGGTTTGATGGATGTTTTCCTGGTGCCTTCGAAAAAGGATGAGTAATTCTTAAATCGAGTTCTTCAAAGTTTCTATTCTCTCCAACATACTATTGAAAAATTTTTTGCGGTCGCGTTGTCCGGAGAAACTCAGCGATGTCGAGTTTTTGATTTGATGCTGAAAGAAATTGAGCGCATCATCACACGTACTTTGGTCATCCGTCATCATATAACCGAACATATTGTATGGCACGAAAAGCGAAGATTTTTCTTCGTTTTTAAATAAAATACTGTTGTTCAAAATCAGAATATCGTGGGCATAAATATGGAAATTCTTGTTTTCATTTTCTGCTTTCTTCTCGATGCTTTTGATTAATATTTTCAGTTCTTCGAGAATTAATTTCGCAGTTTCCTTAGATAGAATTTCGATTTCTGAATAAAATAAGACCTGATTCAGAATGCTAGAAATGGTCGTGTTATTCCATATTTCTGTGACATTCAGATTCTCATAAAGGCTTTTCAAATCCTCACTTTTGTCGGAATATCGTTCTAATTTGAAATCGTCGAACGGTTGCATAAAGTCTTTTTCATTCAAAAGATTCATCCAGACAAACAACTTAAATCTCGACAAAACCGAATCCGAAATCGTATAAAAAAACGGAATATCCTTTGCGGAATAATAAACCTCAGTTTCTTTATTGATTTTGAAATCATTCAGAAGATGCAACGCGTCATCAAAATAATTGAGCAAATCCGTAACGGTTCTGATGGGTTTGGTTTTCTTCGCAATGATTTGGTTGTCACTTTCCATAAAACTGTCTAGCGAAATATTGTAAAATTTCGCCAAAACCAGACTTTCTTCCAGAGAAAATTTAGATTTCATCGAGGTTCTTCGGTGCGATGCGTCGTAGCTGATGTTGAGGACATTGGCAATCTCATCGTTCAGAGATTTGTCTCCAATCTTGCTTCGAATCTGTTTCAATAAAAGTTCCTGATACATCTTTTGCGATTTTCACAAATTTAGAAAAAATATTAATTCTTTTCCGCATTGAGAAAGTTGAGTTTCGAATATAATTTTACATCATCATTAAAAGATAAAATTATGAAAACGAAAATATTAGGACTCGCCATTCTTCTGACCACGCTAACTTCTTGCGTCAGTTTTGACAGAAAATTAATCAAAGATGATTTGACAAAGATTTCTGAAAACAACGGGAAATCAATCGAAGGAAAGTATGAATTCAAAGGTTATGACAACTCGAGTTCATTAATTTCAAAACCAAGCGAATCCATAGGAATTGCCAGAATGTTGGATTTGAAAAATCAAGGTTTGGAAGATTGCGACTTTTTGGAAATCAAATCTAAAAAATTGGATAATAAACTCTACGAACTGGAATTGACATTATTCAAAAATGATTCGGTCAAACATTCTTACAAGTTGAACGCCACTTTAAAAAACGGAATCTTGACCTTGAAAAACAGAACGACAAAATGCACCGGAATTCCCTACTTCCTTGGCGGATGCGAAGTTTCCCAATCCAGAATCGGTTTGACGGCAGACAACAATCTTGTGATTCATAGCTACAACGACAACAACGGTTCTTTCCTTTTTCTAATGTGGGCAGGCCGAACGATTAATTACGCAGAAAAATTCAAACGTATCCCATAATTTTTAAAAACCTTAATTATGAAAAAGTTACCATATATTCTCATCGCAACAAGATTTCTTATTGCGCCAATTATCTTCCTGCTTGCTTATTTTGAAATTGAAAATTCCCGAAATTTGATTTTAATATTAATGTATTTCGGATTGTTCACCGATATTTTTGATGGAATCATCGCCCGAAAAGTTGGCGTTTCATCAGAAAAATTGCGACGACTGGACAGCCAAACTGATTTGGTTTTTTGGTTATCGATTGGTTTCGCCACTTATTTTCTGAATCCCGAAATCATCCAAGAACATTGGAAAAGCATCGCCTTGATTTTCATAATGGAAGCCTTGTGCTATATCATCAGCCTTTGGAAATTCGGGAAAGAAACTTGCACACACGCTTGGCTGGCCAAACTTTGGGGACTGAGTTTGCTCATCGCTTTCACTTCTCTCATTGGATTTTCGGAGGCTGGCTGGGCATTTTATCTTTGTGTGATTTTGGGTTTCATATCGCATTTGGATGTTATTTTGATTATTTTAATCTTACCAAAATGGCAGTTTGATGTTCCAAGTTCCTATCACGCCTGGAAAATCAGAAATGGAAAAATGTTGAAAAAATCTGTTTTGTTGAATTAAAATATTTGCTCTCGCTGATTTGGCAGATTGAGCAGATAAAAGCCTCGAAAAAAAATCTGCTTGATTGGCAAAATCTGCGAGAAAAATCGATTCAAATTAAAATGGAATAGTTCTGTTGATAATCTCACAATAAATTACAACGTTTTTTCGTAAATTTGCGCACATTAATTTTGTACAATGAAACGACAGACAATTAAAGACCTATTAGCAGATTACAAAAAAGTATTACATCACGACATTACCGTTCAGGGTTGGGTTCGGGCTTTCCGTTCCAATCGTTTTATCGCGCTAAATGATGGTTCTACGATTAGTAATTTGCAAATCGTGGTTGATTTTGAAAGTTTTGATGAGGAAACCATCAAGAAAATCAACACAGCTTCGTCTTTGAAAATTGTAGGTGAAGTGGTGGAAAGCCAAGGCGCTGGACAAACCGTGGAAATCATTGCGAAAAAAATCACGATTCTGGGCGACAATTTCTTTGAGGAATTGCAATCGACAATTCTTCAGCCGAAGAAACACAGTTTGGAAAAATTGCGTGAGCAGGCACATTTGAGATTCAGAACCAATGTTTTTGGAGCAGTTTTCAGAATCCGTCACTCAGTGAGTTTTGCGATTCACTCGTTCTTTAATCAGAATCAATTTTTCTACATCAACACGCCAATCATCACTGGCGCTGATGCAGAAGGCGCTGGCGAAATGTTCGGTGTTACGAATTTCGACCTTGACAACATGCCGAAAACTGAAGAAGGAGACATCGATTTTTCTCAAGACTTTTTCGGAAAGAAAACCAACTTGACCGTTTCAGGTCAGCTTGAAGGCGAAACTGCAGCGATGGGATTGGGAAGAATTTACACGTTCGGACCTACTTTCCGTGCAGAAAATTCTAATACAACGCGTCACCTTGCTGAGTTTTGGATGATTGAGCCGGAAGTTGCTTTCAACAATCTTGAGAATAACATTGACCTTGCCGAAGATTTCTTGAAATATGTGATTCAATATGTTTTGGACAACTGCAAAGATGATTTGGAGTTCCTTGACAAACGTTTCGAAGAAGAGCAGAAATCAAAACCGGAGAAAGACAGAGCAAAAGAAGGCTTGATTGAAAAACTTCAAAACGTGGTTGCCAAGCGTTTCAAAAGAGTTTCTTACACGGAAGCAATTGAGATTTTATTAAACTCAAAAGAGAATAAAAAAGGTAAATTCCAATATCCGATTGAGAAATGGGGAACCGATTTGCAGTCTGAGCACGAAAGATATTTGGTGGAGAAACATTTCGAAACGCCGGTTGTTCTTTTCGATTATCCGAAAGAAATAAAAGCGTTCTATATGAAACTGAATGATGACGGAAAAACGGTTGCTGCGATGGACGTTCTTTTCCCAGGAATCGGTGAAATCATCGGCGGTTCTGAGAGAGAAGCCAGACACGATGTTCTTCTTGAAAAAATGAAAGACTTTGGTGTTGATGAGCACGAACTTTGGTGGTATCTTGATACTAGAAAATTCGGTTCTGTGCCGCACGCTGGATTTGGTTTAGGTCTTGAAAGATTGGTACTTTTCGTAACTGGAATGACAAATATTAGAGACGTGATTCCTTTCCCGAGAACGCCTAAAAATGCAGAGTTTTAAGCATTAATCAAATATTAAAAAGCAAATTCCTTCAGTTTTAATTGAAGGAATTTGCTTTTTAACTTTACTTAAATTTTTAAAATGAGTACAATTACTTTACATAACGAATCTGAAAATCAATTAAAATTAATTGAAGCACTTTTGAAGGAATTGAATATAAAATTTGAGGTTTCAAAAAAAAAGAAAAGATTGTCAAACTAACTGATTTTGAAAAGAAATTAATTCAGGAAGGTTTGGATGATGTGAAAAACGGAAATGTTATCTCTAGCGATGAAGCCCGAAAAAGAGCGGAAGAATGTTTCAAGTAGAATGGACAAAAAAGGCTTCAAAGCAACGAGTTGACATTTTGAAATTTTGGATTAAAAATAATCAATCTGAAACCGATTCTAAAAAAGTATTTGCAGAAACGTTAGTTGCGTAACAATTATTAAAAGAAAATCCTTTACTAGGAACCGTCACAGATTTAGATGAAGTTAGAAGAATATTGATTTTAAGAAATTTTTCAATGTTCTATAATATTGAAAATAGAATTATAAAGATTTTAGCTATTTATGACAATAGAAAAAATCCCGACGAATTAGAATTATAACATAAGCTTATTTTAATTTAAAAAAAATATCAAAATCCCATTCATATCGATTGGGATTTTTCATTTCAGATTACCTCTAAAAAATTAAAATTCCATACTTTTGAAAGTATTAAAATAAATCTAAATGAAAAAGATCAGTATTTACATGATGACAATCGGTGCCACGTTTTATTTTGGCAGCACCGTCAATGCCCAGAGCAAAACCGCGGTCCAAAAATCTGTACAAACTAACACTTCAAAAGATGAAGGCCTTAATCTTTCTTATATGGACAAATCCGTAAGACCTCAGGATGATTTCTATAATTATGTCAATGGTGGCTGGATGAAAACGGCAGTTATTCCATCGGACAAACCAAGTTGGGGCTCATTCAATGCTTTGAGGGAAGATGTAGATGTTGCATCGCTGGATATTTTGAAAAAAGTACTTTCAGAAAAATTTGCATCTAATTCCGAAGGCGAAAAAATCCAAGCGCTATATGGAACTTTCATCGATTGGAACAAGAGAAATGCAGAAGGAATCAATCCTATAAAATCTCAATTGACAAAAATCGATGCGATTAAAAATGTCAAAGATTTACAGAAATATCTGATCGAAGTTACACCTTCCGGCGACAATCCTTTCTACGGATGGAGAGTTGGTGCTGATATGAAAAACTCTGTAATGAACGCGGTTTATCTTGGTGGACCAAGTTTAGGTTTGGGTAAAGATTATTATCAAAAAGCCAACGAGGCCAATACCAAAACACTAGCCGAATATAAAAATTATGTTGCTAAACTGGAGACCGTTCTTGGAAGCAAAAATCCAGATGTCACCGCTCAGCAAATTGTTGATTTTGAAAAGAAACTGGCTCAGGATCTTTTGACTTTGGAACAAGGCCGTGATGCGAATTTGCGTTACAATCCTAAAACTGTTGCTGAATTAAAACCATTGGTGAAAAATATCAATCTTCCTGATTACCTGAAAACCGTTGGCGTTAATACAGACAAAGTCATCCTTGGTGAATTAAAATATTATCAAAATATGGATTCGTGGATGACTGATAAAAATATCGGACTCATCAAAGAATATATAAAATATGATCTATTAAATAAGAACGCAAGCAATCTTGATCAAAATCTGGACAACATCCGTTTTGATTTCTACTCCAAATATCTGCAAGGTCAGCAGGAGCAACGTTCTATGGAAAAACGTGGACTTGGCTTGGTGAATGGTGTTCTAGGTGAAGCTTTCGGAAAACTTTATGTTGAAAAACACTTCCCTGCAGAAGCCAAACAAAAGATGGAAACTTATGTCGATTACATCAAAAAATCCTTCAAACTACATATAGAAAATTTGGAATGGATGTCGCCTGTGACGAGAGAAAAAGCTTTGGAAAAACTATCAAAATTCAAAGTGAAGATTGCTTATCCAGACCAATGGAAAGATTATTCTAAATTAAATCTGCAATTAGCTTCGAATGGTGGCACTTACTACAAGAACTTGGAGAAAATCTCAGAATGGAGTTATGCCAAAAACCTAGACAAAGTAGGAAAACCAGTTGATAAAACAGAATGGGGAATGTCACCACAAACTGTAAACGCCTACTACAGCTCTTCGAATAATGAGATTGTTTTTCCAGCTGCGATTTTACAACCTCCATTTTTCCACTTCAATGCAGATCCTGCGGTTAACTTTGGAGGAATCGGTGGCGTAATCGGTCACGAAATCTCACACGGATTCGATGACAGCGGGTCAAGATTTGACGGAGACGGAAACTTAAATAACTGGTGGTCGGAAAGTGACAGAAAAAACTTTGACGAAAAAGTGGGACAATTGGCAGCGCAATATGATAAATATGAACCTGTGACAGGAAGTTTTGTGAATGGAAAATTCACGAGCGGCGAAAATATTGGAGATTTGGGCGGAATTAATGTCGCTTACACCGCTCTACAAATGTATTTGAAAGACCACGGAAATCCCGGAAAAATTAGCGATTTGACTCAAGATCAAAGATTCTTTATGAGTTGGGCAACCGTTTGGAGAACCAAATCTACAGATAAATATATGACCAATCAGGTGAAAACAGATCCACACTCGCCTGGCTACTACAGAAGTTTTGGACCATTGGTCAATATGGATTCTTTCCAAAAAGCCTTCGATATCAAACCTGGAGACAAATTGTATGTTGCTCCGGAGAATAGAATCAAAATTTGGTAAATACAAAAAAACCTTCAGATTATTCTGAAGGTTTTTTTGTTAACTTTTATTAACTCATCAAATATCGTGCTAAACTTGTTGTTTTTTGAAAATTATTTTTTAACTTCGTAAAAGTTAATCATAACTGATAAACGTTACCAATATGCTAAAGCAAAATCTACAAATGCGACTCGGGCAAAAGCTCGCTCCTCAACAGATTCAATTGATGAAATTGATACAACTTCATACCTTGGAATTTGAAGAAGAACTTGAAAGAGAACTTGAGGAAAATCCTGCTTTGGAAAAAGTAAACGAAGAAGAAAGCAAAGAAGACGACTACACAGCCGCCGAAGAAGCTTATGAAAACGAAGGCACGGAAAGCATAGAAACGGATTTCGATGTCAATGATTATCTGTATGATGACGAGCCGGCTTACAAAACAGCATCCAGCAATTATTCTGCGGACGACGAGGAATTTGATAATCAATCACTTTTAACGGAAGGACAAACACTTTACGATTACCTTTTGGAGCAAATTCGTCTCTCCACTGTGGAAGAAGAAGATTTGAAAATCTGTGAGTACGTGATCGGAAATCTTGATACAGACGGCTATTTGAGAAGAGACATCAAATCGATTGTTGATGATTTGGCTTTTTCCCAAGGCATCTATACAACAATTGAAAAAGTGACCGATATTCTTGAAAATTATGTTCAGAAATTGGATCCGCCTGGCGTTGGCGCAAGAGATTTGAGAGAATGTCTTTTACTTCAAATTGAGAAAAAAGTAAGTTCTGATCAAACTGTTATTTTGGCTGGAAATATTTTGAGAAATCAATTTGATGCGCTTGCCAACAAACATTACAACAAAATTCTTCAGAAATATGACATCGAAGAAGAAGATTTGAAAGAAGCTTTGGACGAGATCGCTCGACTTTCACCGAAAGTTGGCGGTAACTTTGACACGCAAACGATTACAATTAACCAAGAGATTATTCCAGATTTTGTACTTCAAGTAAAAGACAATCAGGTAATTCCGACATTAAATAATAAAAATGCGCCTTCATTAAGAGTTTCTGACGAGTACAAAGAAATCTTAACCACTTATTCTCACGACAAAAAGTCCGCAGAACATAAGCAAGCCGCGCTTTTCATCAAACAAAAACTGGATGCCGCAAAATGGTACATCGATGCAATCAATCAAAGACAGAACACTTTGCTGCAAACGATTACAGCGATTGTAAAACTTCAGAAAGATTATTTCATCTCTGGCGACGAGAAAAACATCAGACCAATGATTCTGAAAGATGTTGCCGATATCACAGGATTTGACATTTCTACAATCTCGAGAGTTGTGAAAAGTAAATATGCTGACACACCAAATGGAATTGTTTATTTGAAAAACTTATTCTCAGACTCATTGACCAATGATGACGGCGAGGAAGTTTCTACAAAAGAAATCAAGCAACATTTGCAAGAAGCCATTGACAAAGAAAACAAAAGAAAACCTTGCACAGACGATGCTCTTGTAGGAATCCTGAAAGAAAAAGGCTACAACATTGCCAGAAGGACAATTGCTAAGTACCGTGAGCAACTGAACATTCCAGTAGCAAGACTTAGAAAAGAATTATAAATGATAATCCCGAACTATTTCGGGATTATTTTTTTGCACTTAACAATAATTTTGACAATTTACCTAAAATGCTATTTAGAAAGATTACAAACTGTATTTTTCTGACATTTCTCAATGTTAGTTGAGTCAACATTTTTCTAAATTTGTGGAAATTCAAATAACAAACAGAATTATGGCAGGGACTACGTCTTCTATAGGCAGAAAATATGCTATGGCAATCTCAGCAATGTTTTTGCTGATTTTCTTGGTGATGCATTTATCCACCAATATGATCTCAATCTTCAGTGAAGATGCGTTCAACACGGCTTCACATTTTATGGGATACAATCCGGCAGTTCAGTTTCTGATGCAACCGATTTTGATTTTCGCAGTCGTCTTCCATTTTGTTATGGGATTTGTGTTGGAAATTAGAAACAACAGCGCAAGACCAGTGAAATATGCGATGAACCAAGGTTCTGCAAATTCTACTTGGATGTCTAGAAATATGATCATTTCCGGAGCTGTGATTTTAGCATTCATCGCATTGCACTTTTACGATTTTTGGTTTCCAGAGATCAGCTACAAGTATATTCAGGGAAACAATCCTGATGATGCTAGATATTGGGAAGAGTTGCACCACAAATTCCACGATGCTTGGAGAGTTGTTCTTTACATTGTTGCATTTGTATTGCTAGGTCTGCACTTGGCACACGGCTTCCAGTCTTCTTTCCAGTCCATCGGAGCAAGACATCCGAAGTACACGCCTGCGATCAAAGCATTTGGAAATTGGTATTCTATCATTATTCCATTAGGGTTTATCATCATTGCATTGTTTCATTTTTTGCGTGATGCTCCAATTTTTTAATCAATCAAATCTATCCTCAAAGAAATAATTTATGAGCACATTAGATTCTAAAATTCCTCATGGTCCACTAAAGGACAAATGGAAAAATCATAAAGATCACATGAACTTGGTTGCACCAAACAACCGAGACAAAATAGATATCATCATCATCGGAACAGGATTAGCGGGTGGTTCTGCTGCTGCGACTCTTGCCGAGCAAGGTTATAATGTAAAGGCATTCTGCTATCAGGATTCTCCAAGAAGAGCGCACTCTATTGCGGCGCAAGGTGGTATCAATGCTGCTAAGAATTACCAAGGTGACGGAGATTCAACTTACAGATTGTTCTACGATACGATCAAAGGTGGAGATTACCGCGCGCGAGAAGGTAATGTTTACAGATTGGCGGAAGTTTCTGCTAATATCATCGACCAATGTGTTGCACAAGGTGTTCCATTCGGAAGAGAATATGGCGGACAATTGGACAACCGTTCGTTTGGAGGTGTTCAGGTAAAAAGAACGTTCTACGCAAAAGGACAAACTGGACAACAGTTATTATTAGGAGCATATTCTGCAATGAGCCGTCAAATCGGTAAAGGTAGAATCAAAATGCACAATCGTCATGAGATGCTAGATCTTGTAATTATTGATGGAAAAGCGAGAGGAATCATCGCAAGAAACCTTGTAACAGGAGAGATTGAAAAGCATTCTGCCCACGCAGTTGTAATTGCTTCTGGAGGTTATGGAAATGTTTATTTCCTTTCTACCAACGCAATGGGATCTAACGTTTCTGCCGCTTGGAAGATTCACAAAAAAGGAGCTTATTTCGCAAATCCTTGTTATGTTCAGATCCACCCAACTTGTATTCCTGTTCACGGAACGCAACAGTCTAAATTGACCTTGATGTCAGAATCCCTTAGAAACTCCGGAAGAATCTGGGTTCCTAAAAACATTGAAGATTCTGTTGCCATCAGAGAAGGAAAATTGAGACCAGAAAATATCGCAGAAGAAAACAGAGATTATTATCTAGAAAGAAGATATCCTGCATTTGGGAACTTGGTTCCTAGAGACGTTGCTTCCAGAGCTGGAAAAGAGCGTTGCGATGCTGGATACGGAATCGAGAATAATGATACTCAAGAAGGCGTTTACCTGGATTTCTCTACAGAAATCATGAAAAAAGGTAAAGAGGCCGCTATAGAAAAACATATTCATAATCCTACAGATCAACAGATCTATGATCTTGGGAAAGCTTGGATCGAGGAAAAATACGGTAACTTGTTCGTAATGTATGAGAAAATCACTGCGGATGATCCTTACAAAACACCAATGAAGATTTATCCAGCGGTTCACTACACAATGGGGGGTGTTTGGGTTGATTACAATCTTCAATCTACAATTCCTGGATGTTTCGTAATTGGTGAAGCCAACTTCTCCGATCACGGTGCCAACAGACTTGGAGCTTCTGCTTTGATGCAAGGTTTGGCAGACGGATATTTCGTTTTACCTTACACGATTGCAGATTATCTTTCTGCAGACATCAGAACTGGAGCGATTTCTACAGATACACCGGAATTCAACGAAGCTGAAAAAGAGATCAAGGAAAAAATCAATTTCTTCTTGACCAATAAAGGAACGCACACGGTAGATCACTTCCACAAACAATTGGGGCACATTATGTGGAACAAAGTTGGGATGGGAAGAACGCCTGAAGGCTTGAGAGAAGCGATCAAAGAAATCGAGGAAGTGAGAAACAACTTCTGGAAAGATGTAAGAGTTCCTGGTGATTCTGACAATATGAATCCAGAATTAGAGAAAGCTTTCAGAGTTGCAGATTTCTTGGAATTAGGACAATTGATGGCTATCGATGCGCTAAACAGAAATGAATCTTGTGGAGGGCATTTCCGTGAAGACCACGCAACGCCAGAAGGTGAAGCAGAACGTGACGACGTAAACTATAAATACGTTGCCGCTTGGGAATATAAAGGTATGGACATCAATCAATCTGTTGTACACAAAGAAGATTTGGTGTACGAGAATATTGAAGTTAAAGCTAGAAGTTACAAATAATCTCCATTCAAAATATATATAAAAATGAGTGCAAAAAAAGGCTTAAATCTTACGCTGAAAATTTGGAGACAAAAAAATAATAAAACGAAAGGTCAATTCGAAAGTTACAAATTGTCTGACGTTTCCACGGATTCTTCATTCTTGGAAATGCTGGATATCCTAAACGAACAGTTGATCAACAACGGACAAGATCCAGTAGCATTTGACCACGATTGTCGCGAGGGAATCTGCGGGATGTGTTCACTTTACATCAACGGTAGAGCGCACGGACCAGACACCGGGATCACAACTTGTCAGTTGCACATGCGTCATTTCAAAGATGGCGAAACCATCCACATCGAACCTTGGAGAAGTGCTGCTTTTCCGGTGATCAAGGATTTGGTGGTTGACAGAAGTGCTTTCGACAGAGTAATGGCTGCCGGCGGATTCGTATCCGTGAACACTTCCGGAAACACTTTGGATGCCAACGCAATCCTGGTTCCGAAAGAAGACGCTGACAAAGCGATGGATGCTGCGGCGTGTATCGGTTGCGGTGCTTGTGTGGCTTCTTGTAAAAACGGTTCTGCAATGTTGTTCGTTGGTGCAAAAGTATCTCAGTTCGCATTGTTACCACAAGGTCGCGTAGAAGCTAAGAGAAGAGTTCTGAACATGGTGAAAGCGATGGACGAAGAAGGCTTCGGAAACTGTTCCAACACTGGCGCTTGTGAAGTAGAATGTCCGAAAGGAATCTCTCTAGAAAACATCGCAAGAATGAACAGAGAATATGCATCTGCAAACCTTAAAACTGCAAATCCATAATCTAGATTTTAGAAGTTAGATATTAGAATTTAGACTAATATTTCAAAATACAAATCCGGTTGAGTTTTTCAATCGGATTTTTTTGTGGATTTTTATTTGGGCAGCTTTTCCGTCTGTAGTTTATCCTGAGCAGAGTCGAAGGGTTTCCAATCTTTTTTGCGGATGAATTTCCATCTAAATTAAAGCAGATAAAGATTTCTACACAGTATGGGCTACGGGATTCTGCACAAAACAGCATTAGTCAATAAATATTAATGTTTGTCATTCCATAGAAATCTAGCTGTCAATTTAAAACCCCTTCAGCATTTAAAACGCTGAAGGGGCTAATATCTAGAAATTAATCTGCAAAATTTGCCAAATCTGCGAGAAATAAAATATCTACAAATCAAAAACACTCGGTCTCTTCGTCACAATACAATCCTTAATCCAGAGCATAAAAGCCAATCCAAGATAAAACAAAAAGAAAATCCCAGCCGTCGCAAACGTGGAATAAATAAAGAAAACACGCAGTTTCGAAACAGGAATTCCGAGTTTGGTTCCGTATCTTGTGAGTACGCCAAACCATTCTCGTTCCATTTTGTGGCGCATTCCGTTGATTACAATTGGCTCTTTCATTTTGGATTTATTACTTTAATCGTGGCTCTTCAACAACTGAAAACCGATACTGCAATTTAAGCATTTTTTCTGAGTACAAAATGTTTTGAAATGGTAAAGAAAAGCCTGTGTCTGCAAAGCATTTTCAAATTTCACACCCAAGTTTTTCCATTCATCAAGAACAGAATTCTTCTCCGACTTCAGCTGTTTGTAGAATTCAAAAATATCATCTACAATTTCCGGATTGTGATTCTTCTGATAAAAATATTTGATGGGAAGAATCGCATTAATGATAATCAAATCAATGAAATCTTTGCTCAACAATTTTGGACTTTCAACCGGTGAAATCTTTCCAAAATTAAAATGATTGTCCCAATATTCCGAAGCCGAAACATTTTCGAAAATCAAATATAAATCATCAATCGTTTTAGCCTCAATAATCTTCGAAAAAAGATTGGGCTGAGAATGATAAAGATTCGCCAATTGTGAAAGCCGAATCGTCGGGAAATTTGGTGGACGGAGTTTTGAGAATTTTGGATTGATTCTAACTTCCGATAAATTAAATTTCACTTTCAGAAAATCAAATTCCCGTTTCCAGACTTTCATCATTTCATCTTTTGGCTCGTCCAGAAAATTACAAATCCCTAATAGCAAAGCTTCCAACTGAACTTTATTCTGTTTGATTTTTTGAAAAATGGAAAAGTCAAGACTTTCAGCTAACTGTAGGAAAATCTCCGCGTTGACTTTCAATCCAAAAGTATAAGCTAATTGTTGGAAAAGAACGGCTTCATAATTATTTTGACTTTTCTTTAATGATAATTCCAACGAGTCAGATTTGAAATCCAATTTTTTGAGCAAAACCTCTTCTTCAAAAAACAACGGAATTTTATCTTTATCAAACAAATTTTCGCACGGAATAAAAGAATGTTCTTCCCTCAAATTCTGATGTTTCTGAATCAAAGTTTCATCAATATAATCCTTGAGTTCTAAAGTCGGAATCTGTTGGTTTTCCAATTCAGGAATTTCGCAATCATTGATATAAACGGCGTGAAGAATCAGATTCCCAAACTCGGGATTTCCGGAATGGTTGTGGAAAAACCAATCGGAAGCTTTGGTGTGAATTTCGATGTTTCCGGCAAAAATGATGTTGTCAATTTTAATCTTTGCAAACAAAAAATCCGGTCCCGAATTCTTATTCCATTCGCCGAATTCTAAGATTTCGATATTCTTTCCATCTACGGAAACAAAATCGAAACGCCGGAATTTCTTAAAATTCCAGAGATATTGTAATATTTCTTCATTCATTTGTGTGCTTGATTTTCGTTAAACAAAAACCCTTTCAAAGTGCGTGACTTCGAAAGGGTTAAGTTATAAAAATATTTTTAATTTTGAATTAATATTGGACACTTCGACTCCGCTCAGTGTGACATTTCAATAATAATCATTTGAGCATTGTCAGTCTGAGCGGAGTCGAAGACCTTCTATCTAACATCAATCAACTTTGCTTCTTCAAACTTCGCAATCGTCGTTTCGTACATCTCGATGTAGATTGGAAGGATATTTTTGAGGTCAAATTTCAGTGCTTGTGCTTTCGCATTCTTTTTCATTTCGGCAAGAAGCTCTTCGTTGC
This sequence comes from Chryseobacterium sp. FH1, assembly GCF_000735135.1. GTDB lineage: Bacteria > Bacteroidota > Bacteroidia > Flavobacteriales > Weeksellaceae > Epilithonimonas. Next base: position 191,190 of record NZ_JPLZ01000007.1, on the reverse strand, counting down.
TCAAAAGTTTGATGCAGTAATTGGACATCGCTTCCACATTTCCGATTTCAGCCAAAAATCCGGTTTCGCCTTGAATATTAACTTCGGGAATTCCACCAGCATTACTGCTGATTACCGGCGTTTTTGCTGCCATCGCTTCCAAAGCCGCCAATCCGAAACTTTCCTGCTCGGAAGGTAAAAGAAAGACGTCTGAAAGTTGTAGAATCCTATAAAGGTCGTTGACTTTTCCAAGTAATTTTATTTTACCAATCAATTCTGGATTTTCTTCCAAAAACTGGTTGATTTTCTCCATTTCAGGACCTTCGCCGATGATGATGAGCTTTGATTGCACCTTTCTGTTCACATTCCTGAAAATCTCCAAAACATCCTGAATTCTCTTTACTGGACGGAGATTGGAAACGTGAATCAGGATTTTTTCGTCGTCGCTGGCAAACTGTTCTCTTTGGCAAGTTTTGCAATCATCGAAAACAGAATTATCGATAAAATTGGTAATCACCTGAATATCTTTGTGAATATTGAAAAACTGAAGGGTGTCTTTTTTCAGACTTTCGGAAACCGAAGTTATTGTATCACTTTGATTGATAGAGAATTCGACAGCGTGTTTGTAGCTTGGATGTTGGCCAACCAAGGTAATATCTGTCCCGTGAAGCGTCGTCACCAAAGGCACATCCTTGTGTTCTGCCTTCAACATTTGCTTTGCCGTGAACGCGGCGTAAGCGTAAGGAATCGCATAATGCGCGTGCAAAATATCCAATTTGTAAAGGTTGACAACGCGGTAAATCATCGATGACAAGGCGATATCGTAAGGTTGATATTGGAACAGCGGATAAGTCTGAACATTCACTTTGTGGAAGAAAATGTTCGGATTGGTAACGTCCAAACGCGCTGGCAATGCAGAACTTATGAAATGAACCTCATAGCCTTTGTCGGCCAGACTCATTCCTAATTCTGTCGCCACAATTCCGCTTCCGCCGTAAGTTGGATAGCAAAGTATTCCTATTTTCATTAATTACTTATTTTATTTTCTGTGATTGTTTCCTTTTATTTCATCAATGAATAATAATTTCCCATCAACGATATTGTACAGTCTAACAGGATAAATAATGTCTATTATTGGTGAATTTTTTAAAACATATGTTTCAATATTTTCCTTCTTTTTTACAGTGACAAATTTCTCAATGAAATTTGCTTCATCATAAATTACTGTTTTTTGTAAAAATTCATTTTGATAGACACCATAGCAAAGTTTTTTTAAATCGTCTCTTATTCCGAATACAGACATTGTAATAAATACAGAATAATTTTTATCTTCTGGATTGGAATATTTTGGAGGTAAGATTACTACTTCATAAATAAAATGTTCATCACTTAAAAATTGAGAGTCAGATTTATCAATAGGATTTTCCTTCTGATATTTAATTATTTCTTTATATAAATCATTGTTAATGCCTGATGTATTTTCTTGTTTTGCACAAGATAATAGAAAAAACAGAAAAATAATGCTTACTGAAAATTTCATTTTTCGTCTTCCAAATTTACTCAATTACCACCTTAGAATTCTTTGTTTCCAAACTATTTTTTCTATCGGTTTGATTGGCTGGCATTTTAGCGTCAATATCCATTCCCATTCCGAATTTTAAATTGTCATTAACCAAAACAGGAAGTCTTCCCCATATTCTTGTTTGACCTAAAAGTCCGTTGGCTGTGGCTTTCATCGCATCGTCATTATTTTCGTAAGAAACTAAGACTGTGGAAACTTTGGAAATATCAATATCTTTCAAAGCGTAAGGACTTCCGAAAACGTCCAGAATCACAGTTTGGTTTTTGCTTAAATCTGAAAGAATCTTTTTGCTGGAATCCGAAATTTTATAAGGTTTGTAAGCTGTCGAATTATCTTTATGAAAACCGACAATCACTTTGGAGTTTGCTGGAATTGAATTGATTTCCGAAGCTTTTTTTAGAATTACTGTTGTTTCTGTATTCAATTGATTGAGGAAAGTTTCGTAAGGCGCTTCTTCCAATGGAACATAATAATAAGTTTCTTTGCAATCGAGAGGCAACAATTTCTTATCATCTTTGATTAAAGTCAAAGCGTTGGAATACATTTTCTGGACGATTTCGGAATGTGAAGCGTTGTTCAAATCTTCGTTGATGTTTTCAGGATTTACGTTGGAATATTTATCCAAGCCTAAAAAATATTTGGTCAAGAGAATTTTTTTCACGCTCTCCTCTACTCTACTCTGAGAAATTTCTTTATTATCAATCGCTTTTTGAATCAATCTTTTTCCGGTCGCAACATCTTGCGAAAACAACATAATATCATTCCCCGCCTTGAAAGCCAACGCATCCAATTCTCCCGCTTTGAATTTGTTTGCAACCGCGCCCATATTGAGCGCATCGGTGATAATCAAACCTTTGTAGCCGTATTTTTCTTTCAACAATCCAGTGATGATTTTTTTGGAAATCGAAGCTGGAATTCCTTTCTCGCTTTCAAGACTTGGAACGTAAAGATGCGCAACCATTACGCCACCAATTCCTTTGTCCATCAATGTTTTGAAAGGTGCAAGTTCAGTTTTTTCCAATCGTTCCATATTGTGGGAAACGACTGGCAAATCCAAGTGGGAATCTTTGTCCGTGTCGCCGTGACCAGGAAAATGCTTGATTGCTCCAAGAACTTTGTTGTCCTGCAAACCGTTGGAATAAGCAAAAGCGGAATTCACCACATTACTGACATCAGAACCGAAACTTCTGTTGCCGATGATTGGATTGTTTGGATTCGTATTCACATCTACAACGGGCGCGAAATCCCAATTGATGCCCATTCGCTTGCAATCTTCGGCAATTTTGGATGCCATATCGTGAATCAGATTTTTATCCTGAATCGCTCCCAACGTAATCGCCCACGGATATTTGTGTGCTTTTGCAATCCTCTGGAAAACGCCCCATTCTGCATCCATCCCAATCATCAAAGGGACTTTTGACTTGGACTGGAATTCATTGACCAAATTAATTTCTCTCGTCGCATCGTCTTGCATCAGAATCAATCCACCGATTTTATCATTCAAAACGATATTTCGGATTTGATTGATGTGCGCTTCGTCCTTATTCGTATAAAGTGCAACGATGAAAAGCTGACCAAGTTTTTCCTCCTGTGAAAGCGCATTGTAGGTTTTATCAACCCAATCGTTTGCTTTTTTGATATCGGATTTGGAGAGATTTTTCGGTTGATATTGTGTAAAATAAAACTGCGAAAAAAAAGTTATTATAAGTAGGCTTAACCTTTTCATTTTTTTGATATCTAAATTTTAGAAAACTTTCCATAAAGATATTAAATCCGATGAAAATAGCTATTTTTATGGTCTGTAATTTGTAATTAAAATCTTAACGTAAATAATTAAACTTATGAAAAAATTCATTCCCCTCGTATTGCTACTGATTTCCAGTATATTTATCTTCAGTTGCAAAGATGACGACACGATTGTTGAAGTAGATTACCCTACTGTCTATGATTTAAATGTAAATTTTGTCTATAATGCTGATGACGGCTGGAATTTTTATCAAAGATTCAACCGTTCTTTATTAGACCAAGACTATGTTGTAATTTTCCGACAAGCTGGAACTGAAAATGGCGCTGCAGTGTGGCAACAAATTCCTAGAACATTATATTTAACTCAAGGAGAGTTAGATTATGACTTTGATTTTACAAAAAATGATTTTTTGATTTATGCAGGCGGAACATATGACATCAGCACAACTCCACAATACTTAAACAATCAAAGATTTAGAGTCGTTCTTGTGCCAGCAGTTTTTGGTGGTAAAAATACTAATAGTCAAGACATTTCCAAGATGTCCTACGATGAAATTATTGCCAGGTATAATATCGACGATAGCAAAATTGGAACATTTTAATTTCAAAATCTCAAAAATAAATTTAAAACCACATTCACTTGTGGTTTTTTTGTTTCGAAAATTAAATTATACTAATTAAGTATGAATTGGTTTTTTATTATTAAATTTGTTATTCATTAATCAAAAAATATAAATAATATGTCTATAAAACTTGGTGACACAGCTCCAAACTTTGATGCAGAAAGTAGTCTAGGGAATATTAATTTCTACGATTACCTTGGAGATTCTTGGGCAATTTTATTTTCTCATCCTGCTGATTACACGCCGGTTTGCACCACCGAATTGGGAAGAACTTCACAGCTAAAACCTGAATTTGATAAAAGAAATACGAAAGTTTTCGCTCTAAGTGTTGATGGAATCGACAATCACAAAGGTTGGATCTCGGACATCAACGAAACTCAAAACACAGAAGTAGAATTCCCGATTATTGCCGACCAAGATAAAAAAGTGTCGGAATTGTATGATTTCATCCATCCAAATGCGAGCGCAACATTGACTGTAAGGTCTTTACTGATTATTGATCCGAATAAAAAAGTAAGATTAATTATCACTTATCCTGCTTCGACTGGAAGAAATTTTACTGAGATTTTGAGAGTTTTGGATTCTTTGCAGCTGGTTGACGGCTATGGCGTTGCAACTCCGGTGGATTGGAAAGATGGTGAAGATGTGATAATTCCTCCAGCTGTTTCGCAGGAAGATGCTGAGAAAAAATTTACGAAAGGTGTAACGATTGTGAAACCTTATTTACGATATACACCTCAGCCGAATAAGTAGCGATTGGCTGATAGCAATTGGCTTTTTGCTTTTTACAGAAATAGAAAATGGTCGGAATTGCTTCTGACCATTTTTGTTTTTATAAAACTGGACTAATTTTAAAATTAATTGGCTTTGTAGATTTCTTTGGAATATTCTCCGTTGGTTTTTGGAAGTTCGATGACGATATTTCCATTTTCGTAATAACCGATGGTAGATTCGCCGGAACTTAACTTAACTCTGAATACATCGGCTTTTGTCGTTGATTTGAAAGTCGCAAACGGCACAGAACTATTTCCATCTACCAAAATAAACTGCGAATTGTCAATCTGGATTTTTTGAAAATTCATTTTTCCGTTGCTGAATTTTTGTGCAGATGTCGTTCCAGTTTTCGACTCAACGGTTTTGATTTCTTCTTGAGGTTTTGTTTCCACAGGTTTAGTTTCCGCGAGTTTTTGCAGATTGGGATTTGAAGCTGAAACAAAAACAAGCGCATTTTTCACCGCTTCCTGATATCCTGGTTCGAAATCTTTGATTGAGCTATTTGCTTTTTGTGACAGGACAACCTTATTATCGCAATCTTTGAATTGAAGAATCACTCTATTTTTGAACATATTGCTGTCATCAGAAAGGTCTGTATTCAAAATACCGCAAGGATTCTGAAGCGCTTCCGAAGGCCAATCGCTTTTCGATTCTGAGAGAACTACATATTTCTTATTTTTCAAAGACTTTTCTATTATCGCAGTCAATCCAAAAGATTTTGAACCTTTGAAATCTGCAAACTCCGATGGAATCACAATGTATTTATAATCTGAAACCGATTGAGATTTTATTAATACAATTAAAAATATCGAAAACAGGATTGATAATTTTTTCATAAAAAATGATTTTAGTTTCTGAAACCTTGCATATCCAACTTCAAAGAAAAGAAATTGGAGTAAAAATTAGAACCGCCAATCCCGGAATTAGTAATAGCGTAATCCAAAGTCAGACCTTTATATTTGATTCCGATTCCCGCGCTTGGCTGGAAAGACACTTTTCTTTTTAAATCTTCAATATCAGAAATGGTTTGGAATCTGTTGAGACCCAATCGTACGAAGATCATATCCTGAAAAATCAATTCACCACCAGCATAAGGCGTGATACTCGCGAAATCGGTAGAAACCAAAGCGGCGGTTTTTGCAAAATCGACATTAAGACCAACTTCTGGCAACAATTTCAAATCTCTGTTGAACTCGTAAGTTCGGCTGACCCCAAAATTAAGTTTTGGCATCGTGATCTCCATCTTGTCTGCTGGCGCTGGATTGAACTCTTCACCATTCACAACGGTTGATAATTCCTTTTGATTGATGGTCCAAAAGTTAACAGTCGTTGTCGCATCTCTCAGCATAAATCCGTAATTCCAATCAGTATCTGTGCGATAAACGGCGCCAATATCAAACCCAAAACCGTAACCGCTGGCAAATTTTCCGATGTTTCTATAAACAACTTTTGCAGTTGCACCAACGTCTAATTTTTGATTTCCGTTTGGATGAAAAGCGTAAGAAAACAAAGCGGCGTAATCTGACGTGGAGAAAGAACTTATTTTATCATAATCGATATTTCCTTCAGAATCAATTAATTGTGTTGTATTAAGGATATTATCAACGCCTAATCTTACGAGAGAAATGGCGAAAACACCATTGCCATAATCCAAAGGTTTTGCATAAGATATATAATCGTACTTGGCGATGGATTCAAAATATTCTGCGTGCATCGCGGCAACCTGCCAATCATTTTCAATTTTCATCAAACCTGCTGGATTCCACATCGGTGAATACACATCGTCTTGATTGGAAACGACTGCGCCACCCATTGCGAGACCTCTTGCGCCTGCACCAATATTCAAAAATTCATTGGAGTATTTTCTGATGATTTGCGCATCAGAAAATTGAGTGAAAATAATCAGTAAAAAAAATAAAAATCTTTTCATTAATAAGTATTTACAGAGATTTCGAATCTGTAATTGCGTCTTCTTTTTTCCTTCTGGATTTTATGACTCCGTTTACCACAATCGAAGCTATCATCACGAATGATGCACCATAAAAAACAGGGCTCATATGCTCTGATGCTCCAAAGATAAAAAAAGCTAAGATAATCCCATAAACAGGCTCGAGATTTACAGTTAGGATCAACGTAAAAGGCGAAATGAACTTCATCAGTTTCACACTTTCAAACATTGGGTAAGCCGTAAAGACAGAAGCCAGCAATAGTATTAACGCAATATCGATGTAACTTATTTCGCTGAAGGAAGAAAATTGTCCTGTAAAAAGAAAAAATAAACTGATAACCAACCATCCGCCAGCAATTTCGTAAAAAATAATATTTCCCGAACTGGTTTTTCCAAAAATCTTACCATTGAAAACCGAAAATATGGTTCCGAAAAGCGCACATAGAATTCCGTAAATAATTCCTTCCTTATACTTAAGCTCTGCGTTGAATATCAATGAAATACAAATCACAATAATGATCCCAATGATCACTTCTGCCCAATCTGGTTTTCGGCGGAAGACCAAAGGTTCTATCAAGGCCGCGAATAATGTGGATAACGAAAGACAAGATAAAGCGATTGAAACATTGGAAACCTTGATGGATTGAAAGAAAAACAACCAATGAAACGCCATCACACTTCCGATTCCTATGAGTTTGAATAATAGTTTCTTTGAAACTTTGATGCTTTCCTTTTTGACAAATCTCAAATAAACATATAGAAAAACCGCTGCAAACAACATTCTGTAAAAAACCAAGATGTTGGCTTCTGCTAAAATCAACTTTCCAAGAATTGCTGTAAATCCCCATAAAAAGACGATAAAATGCAACCTCAGCAAATAAGAATTCTTCATTGGAAATAATTGATTTTCAGTTGGCGAAATTATGATAAAAATTGTAGAATAAATTCAAAATAGTGAACAATTTTGATCACTAGACATAAAAATCCGTTCCGAGATTTCGGAACGGATCTTTTAATAAGAACTTATTAAAATAACATAAACTAACTAAAAATTTATATCCATTTGTATCTAAAAAACGCAGAATAGAAAGGATTATTGTATACGTTCTAAAATTAAGAGCTTGATAAATACTTTGTAACACCAAAGATCAAATTAACTGCACTAATTTTCTAAAAAAGTTTATCTTTAGCACCAAAGAAAAAAGCAATGGATTTAGAATTCAATAAGAGAGAGGACCTCAACAAACTGAAACTTTCTGAAATAAAAAAAACCTTATCAAAAATCAAGTTGGGAGGTGGCGAAAAATCACTTCAAAAACAACGCGACCAAGGTAAAATGACAGTGAGAGAAAGATTGGAATATCTCTTTGATAAAAATTCTGATTCTATAGAAATTGGTGCTTTTGCTGGCTACGAGATGTACGAAGAGCAAGGCGGCTGCCCTGCAGGAGGTGTTGTTGTTATGATGGGATATGTTTCCGGAAGACAGTGTATCGTGGTAGCAAATGACGCTACAGTGAAAGCTGGCGCTTGGTTTCCAATCACAGGAAAGAAGAATCTTCGTGCGCAGGAAATCGCGATGGAAAACCGTTTGCCAATAATTTATTTGGTAGATTCTGCAGGCGTATTTTTGCCAATGCAAGATGAGATTTTCCCAGATAAAGAAATGTTTGGAAGAATTTTCCGAAACAATGCCAAGATGAGTTCAGCAGGGATTGTTCAGATTTCCGCCATCATGGGAAGTTGTGTTGCTGGTGGTGCTTATTTACCAATTATGAGTGACGAAGCTATGATTGTGGACAAAACGGGAAGTATTTTTCTCGCAGGAAGTTATCTCGTAAAAGCGGCAATCGGCGAATCAATTGACAATGAGGCTTTGGGTGGCGCAACAATGCACAGCTCAATCTCCGGCGTTGTAGATTACAAAGCCAAGGATGACAAAGATGCTTTGGACAGAATCAAAAACATCATGAAATCTCTAGGCGACTTTGACAAAGCGGGCTTTGATAGAATTGAAAGTGCTCCACCAAAAGAAAGTCCAGACAATATTTTCGGAATAATGCCTGCCATCAGGTCTGAACAATATGACACATTAGAAATCATCAAATGCCTTGTCGACAATTCCGAATTGGAAGAATACAAACCCGATTACGGAAAAACCATCATCTGTTGTACTGCAAGAGTCGATGGCTGGAGCGTTGGAATTGTTGCCAATCAAAGAAAATTGGTAAAAAGCGGAAAAGGCGAAATGCAATTTGGAGGCGTAATCTATTCCGACTCTGCAGACAAAGCAACCAGATTTATCGCGAATTGCAACCAAAGAAAAATTCCGTTGGTTTTCCTTCAGGATGTGACAGGCTTTATGGTAGGTTCCAAATCCGAACAAGGTGGCATCATAAAAGATGGTGCAAAAATGGTAAATGCAGTTTCCAACTCAGTGGTTCCGAAGTTCACGATCGTAACAGGAAACTCTTACGGAGCAGGAAATTACGCGATGTGTGGAAAGGCTTACGACCCAAGATTGATTGTAGCTTGGCCGTGGGCAGAACTTGCCGTGATGGGCGGTTCACAAGCTGGGAAAGTACTCCTTCAAATCCAAGAATCTGCGCTTAAAAAGCAAGGAAAAGAAATTAGTGAAGAAGACAGAAAAGAACTTCTCGACAAAATTCTAAAAGATTACACGCGCCAAACGCAACCGACTTATGCTGCTGCAAGACTTTGGACGGATGCAATCATCAATCCAGTGGATACAAGAAAATGGATAAGTATGGGAATTGAGGCCGCAAATCATTCGCCGATCACAGAAAAATTCAACCTTGGTGTGATTCAGGTATAGAGTTTGCAAATGATGTAAAATAGAAAATAAAAAACACAAATAGAATGAAAAACTTGATGATATTGGTTGTCAGTTTTGTGGCTTCCAATGCTTACGGGCAATGTACTATTGCTGGAACAAACACCTTAAATCCAAATGAAATTGCATCTTTCACAGTAGATACCAAAGCGCAATGCGATGAATGTTACTCGTGGAAATCTTCGCCTGAAACTAATTTGACAATTGAAGGCAACAATAAAACCAACAAAATCGATGTGAAAAGCGCACAAATCGGAAAAGGAAAAATTTCCGTTTCGGTTTTAACGACACAAGGTTTGGTTCAATGTGACAAAATCGTGGAAGTGGTTGCTCCGGTAACAGTTGCAACTTCTAATTCAAACGAAAAGAAACAATCAACTTTAGAAAACAGTTGCGGCATTCTTATCGATGATTTCAAAGATGTGAAAGTGAGTGATGCTGTGATATCTTTCTTTCCAAATGGTGATAATCCTAGTGATTATCTTTACAGATGGTCCATAACTTATGCGAATGGTGAAGTGAAGGAATCTACTGAGAAGATTCCACAGTTTTTCTATTCTGATATTAATTTTATAACCTTGGTAAAATTGAGAATTACAAGAAATAATCCCTTGTGCGCCATCACGATTTCTAAGAAATTTGATGAGAATTTTTGGAAAGCTAAAAAGATGAGCAAAATTGAACAAAAAGTTTATTCACCAGTAAGCTATAGTGAATATGCAAAACCTATTGAGAAAATCAATCCTAACCACAATAATACAGGTGGCAAACAATCTTCAGAATATAAATAAATTCGTCGCATTGAAATCATAACTCCCAATTTTTGGGAGTTTTTTTTACCTTATCTTTAAATAAATTTTAATAAAATTAAAATATTTTTTAACTTTATTAAAATAATTATTACATTTGTAAAATAATATTAAAAGAAATGAAACTTCCAATCGTTTGTCCAAGCTGTGACCACACGTTGAATGTAAGCCAGATGAAATGTCCGTCTTGCGAAACGAACGTGAATGGAAATTATGAACTTCCTGTTCTTTTGAAACTGAGCAGAGATGACCAAGATTTCATTCTCAACTTTTTTCTCTCCAGCGGAAGCATCAAAGAAATGGCGAAGCAGGCAGAACTTTCTTATCCAACAATGAGAAACAAAATGGACGACCTCATCGAGAAAGTAAAAAAACTTCAAAACGAAAAACATTGATCATGAAAAGTATTCCTGTAAAAATTGGTTGGAAAATATTGCTATTTGTTTTAGCAGTTTTGATCCTTACAAACTATCAAGAATTAATCAACAAAAATTGGAAAGCTATTGCAATTGTAACTAGCATTTTTGGGCTAATCTTAGGTCTTTGCTTTTCTATAAAATATTATTTGGATGAAGAATTTCTTTACATCAAAAATTCAGTGTTTGGGACAACTAAAATTGATGTAAGAGACATTTACAAAATTGAAAAAACATGGAATCTACTTTCATCTCCTGCCCCAAGCATCATTGGAAGAGTTGAAATTTATTATCAAAACGAAAGCGTAGTCATCTCTCCAAAAAGCTTTGAAAACTTCAAAAATGAAGTTCTTAAAATAAATCCAAATATTACTGTAAAAGCATAAACTATGAAGTGGAAAACTATCTTTAATCCGTTTGAGAAATTTGATGACAAACATATTCTGGCTGTTGGAATTCTCTTTTTCGTGCTTAATATTTTTGGTTGTTTTTATGCAGGAATGATCAATGATGCTATCTTCCATTTATCAATACTTGAGGAAGGTCAAACGATTTGGGACATTATGAAAATCAATTCATTGAGTTATATTTTCGCCATTGTTGTTTTACTAATCCTTGCAAAATTCATTAATAAAAGAACCAGAATTATTGACATCATCAACACTGCCTTGATTTCTCAGATTCCGCTCATCATTACAATGCCAATGATGGCACTTCCCTTTATCAAAGAAGCTAATGTCAATATTGCGAAAAGTGCGGGAAACATAGCTAAAATAGAAATGACAGATTTAATTATCGTTACGGTTGCAGGATGTATTACTTTGCCTTTTCTTGTTTACAGTTTTGTACTCTTTTTCAATGGTTTCAAGACAGCGACCAATATCAAAAAATGGCAACACATCGTTGCATTCGTAGTGGTTTCACTCATCGTTACAATCATTAGTCAGACAATACTTTAATCCAAAAATAATATGAAAACCAAACTATTACTGGTGCTGATTTTATTAGCACAGACTTTTTACGCCCAAGATCTAACAGGCTCTTGGAAAGGCGAACTAGATTTTGGCGGAATGCAACTTCCTCTAATCCTTGACATTAAAAAAGAAAACGGTACTTACACTTCAACCGCAAGAAGTCCTAAACAAGGTGACAAAATCATCTCTGTTGACAAAACTGAATTCAACAACAACGAATTGATTTTCGAGATGAAGGAAATTGACGCTTCTTACAAAGGTCAATATATAGAAGATCATTTCGAAGGAACATTTACACAAAAAGGCCGTTCACTTCCTTTAAATTTTTTCAAAAATAATGGTGATGAAAAACCGAATCCTAAGGATGAAAGAGTGAAAGATATTGGCAATCGAGAAATTGACAATGCGAAACTTGATGATTTTCTGGATTATATTAGCAAAAACAAACAAGGCATTGGTAGTATTTCCATTTTCCGAAAAGGCAAAGAGGTTTACAAAAAAGACTTCGGGCAAGATCAATTACCGAATGTCAAATGGAACTCAGAAACTGGCTATCAAATTGGTTCCGTAAGCAAACTCATCACCGCAACAATGCTGATGCAACTGGCGGAAAAAGGAAAACTGAACATCAATGACAAACTATCCAGATATTATCCAGAAGTTCCAAATGCTGACAAGATAACAATAGAATCTTTACTGAATCACACCAGCGGATTGGGTGATTATGTGGGCGAGAATTACCAATGGATCTTCAAAAAACCGGTTAGCGACAAAGCAATTTTGGATACCATCAAAGCACAAGGCGTGGAATTTCAGCCGGGTGAAAAAAGTAGATACTCCAATTCTGGCTACTACTTGCTGAGCAGAATTTTGGAAAGGATTTACAAGAAACCCTACAATGTCATTCTAAAGGAAAACATCTTGGGCAAAGCCAATCTGAAAAACACTTTCTCCGTATTGGACAATCCGAAAAATGTCTTCAAATCCTACAAAAACGAAGATGGAAAATGGATAGAAGTGGAAGATTTTGATTTCCATAACTGCATTGGATTGGGCGATATCGTTTCAACACCGAGTGATATGAATCTTTTCATCAATGCTTTGTTCAATGGAAAATTTGTGAAGAAAGAAACCTTGGAAAAGATGATGCCTAAGTCGGGAAGCAAATCGGATTTCGGATTGGGAATTATGCCAGTTCCTTTTTACAACCAAGTTTCATTTGGTCACGGTGGCGATACGGCTGGAACTCATTCCGTAACTTCATACAGCAGAAAGGAAGATTATTCGATCTCAATCGTCATCAATGGAGAGGAATATCCACATAACGCCTTGTACGTAGGAATTTTGAACATTTTCTTCAATGAGGATTTTGATTATCCGAAATTTGAAAAGAAAAGTGAAACAGCATCTTATGATGGCAAGTTCAAAAAATACCTTGGCGACTATACATCTCCGGACATTCCATTGGATCTAAAGGTTTTTGTGAATGATGACCAACTTTTCGGACAAGGAAAAGGTCAGCCAGAATTTCCTTTGGAACTTGTAGAGAAAGACCAATTCAGATTTGAACAAGCTGGAATCACGTTAAAATTCTTTCCGGAAACGAACAAGATGCAACTTCTGCAAAACGGGAAAACTTATAACTTCACGAAGAAATAAAAATAAAAAAACGAGGCTTTTCAATTAAGATCAGCCTCGTTCCGATTAAAAACACAATTATGATAAAATTTACTTCTTGATAATTTTTGTAGTTTCTGTTTCACCTTCGATCGTCGTTTTCACAAAGTAAACACCTGAGGGAAGCTTAGCAAGGTCAATAATGTTTGAATTCTTTGTTTCCTGCAATAATTGCCCGGTTGTGCTGTAAACCGAGATTTGATTGACTTTTTTGTCAGAAGAAACTGTCAGGATGTCTTTGACCGGATTTGGATAATATTTAATTGAAATCTTATCAACATCCGTAACACCCAAAGTTCCAACATTCAACGTGTAATCTTCCACTTGACCGTAATATGAATTTCCGCAAGGCGTTTCGTTCGGATTTGAAATGGCGCCGTAAAGCCTCACTCTCATTTTTGTTCTTCCTGCGAGAATTGACGTTGGAATCGTAATCGTTCCCCGCCAAGGTGACGTCCCATAACTCGTTGTCAAAACCTTTTCTCCAGCATCATTGAAATCTCCGTCTTGGTTAAGATCCATCCAAACAATAACTTGATCATAATCTGCAGAACCTGTAGTAGATGAAGCTGTAAAATTGTAAATCTGACCAGGCGCTACATTGCCGATCACATTAGAAAAATCTTCGTAACCTGCATTGGAAGTAGAGTTATTATTAATATTGGAAAAAGTCACATTGGCAATTTTCTCTGACATCAAATAAGTAGCTCCAGCGTTGCAATAGTTGTGAGCTCCGGTAAAAAATGTTGTATTTGCATAAGTTCCAATTGTACTGTTGCAAACCGCCGAAACACCCACGTCATACGATTTATTGATCTCCAATTGTGATAACGTGTAACTATTGGTTGTGATATTATTAATTTCCGTCCAATTGCTATCGGTGGATTTCTTGTATCTTAAAGTGTAAGTCGCATTCGCCACCAGATCCCAATCGATTTTCGCTGAGTTTTGCGTAATGTTACTAATCATCAAACTCGTTGGAGCCGTTCCGTCACAAGCCAAAATACTGGAAACGGCAACATTTGCAACGGCATAGAAAACGTTATCAATGGCTGAAACTCTCACGACGATATCTTGATTGGCAGAAACAGATGAGAAGTCTAAAGATTCTGAACCGTCATTCGGTGTTGAAGGAATTATAACATTCCAAGTTGCACCTTGATCTGTGGTGTAATCTATCTTGACGTTCGCAACATTGTAAGGAGCAAGATTCGTCTTTGCAATATCCCAAGCAACCTCGCTCAAAGCATTATTATAAACCTTGTCGGTCAAGACTTTAAATGGTCCATCACTTCCAACAATAATTGTTTGTGAGCCTGCTGCAGTCTGTTGTTGCGTAATATCTGGCTTGTTATCTCTTACCAAAACTTTAAAAGTCAACATTCTTTCCACATTAGAAACGGCTTCCCAATCTGTAGCGCTGTAAAGATTTCCATTGATCACATTACTCAATTTTGGAAAATATCTGGATGGCGAGGTGGATGCCACAAGTGATCTGAATTTTGGACCTGATGTATTATCGCCAGTAACAGTTGTAATTTCTGACTTTGCCAAATCGTATTGTTCCCAGCTGTACGTGAGCACATCATTTTCAGAGTCGGTTGCATTGGCTGTTAGAACAAATGCAGTTCCTTTCGGGATGGTTTTGTCTGGTAAAGACGCAACAACCGGTGGATTATTATCAATACTAATGATAGTCCCACAAGTTTGAGAATTGACGTAAACTTGAGCCTGTTCTACGCTTCTTGTATGAAAATAGGAATCTGAAAAATTTTGTACGTTCGAGTTCGTTATTCCTGCATAACCCATAATCGTAGAACCAGAGCCCGGTTCCATCTGCGCAGATTCGTTAGGTGTTGCTTGCAATGCAAAAGAATAAGTATGATCCGCGCCAAACTGATGTCCCATCTCGTGAGCCACAAGATCGATATCAAAACGTTCACCTTCTGGTCCGCCTGACCTTGGCGTGCTAAAAGCTGAACCTTTAGAAGTTGCATCATTATTGTTGGCTGGATTCTTACATACGTTCCCAACACCGCCAGCATTCCCAGAACCGCCAGCTCTTCCGAAGAGATGCCCAATATCATAAGCACCATTTCCAATAACTGAGGTCAAAGTCCGTTGCAGTTCTAAATTCCAAGCACCACCAATTCCAACATTTGCATTGGAATAAGGATCTGTAGCTGGATTTGTGTAAATCAATTGGGGGAAATCCTGTACATCGAGGTGGATTGCAAAATCCTTTTCGAAAACGCCATTCACCCGAGTGATCGTTGCATTGATTGCAGAAAATGCCTGAGGCAGACCTCCAAAATATTGTGTGTATTCGCCAATCACAGAAATAGCCAATCTGTAAGTTCTGTATTTTTTGTCACTGGCTTTGCCGAAGTCTGTTGCAACATTTGAAAAGTTGGAACCTTCTCCCAATTTCTCGATCTGTTTTTTACTAATGTCAGATTCCAATGTAGAACAAGAGAAAGCGTGATCTCCTTGTTGTTTCTCAGTTTTTGGGAAGACGCCGTAAACTGTTTTTTCTTTGTTTAACGGCTCGATGAACTCGTACCGACCATCTTTAAACATCATCGACTGCAGATCATACGGCGAAACGCTGAATCTCACATAAGTTGTCGGATCTCCAATTTTCAATCCAACGTAAGACCCTAATTGATAACGATCTGCCAAAGATTTCTCTACAACAGGCAAACTAAAAACTTCGAATCTTTCAATTTTTCCGTCCAAAGTTGGAAGTTCGATAATGATTGGCTTGCTATTTTTACCTGTTTTTTCCGCTGTAGAAAGTTGAGACCTGATAGCTTTCAAATCAAGAGAATAGAAATTGGAAGCTTTTGTTTCTTTGGATTGCGTTGCCTTCATCGATCTCGGGCTCCATTGAGCAAAACCTAATATCAGACCGGAACAAACAGAAAGAACAGTGAATATTTTCTTCATATTAAATTTAAAAAATATTAATGATAATCATTTCAAACCCTAAAAAAACGAGGCCTTTCAAAGATCAGCCTCGTCTCGTTTAAATAATTATGATGAATTAAATTTATTTCTTAATAACCTTGGTCATTTCTACTTTTCCTTCAATCGTTGTTTTTACAAAATAAACACCTGAGGAAAGTTTTGTAAGATTGATGACGTTAGAATTTTTTGCTTCTTGAATCAATTGCCCGCCGACATTATAAACCGAAATCTGATTTACTTTTTTGTCAGAAGAAACAGTCAAAACATCATTCACAGGATTTGGATAAACTTGAACTTTTGCTTTGTTTGCCACATCATTCACGGCCATTGTTTCAATCGTAAATTCGTCCGCACCAATATCCGGCGTCGTTGCATTTCTGGCTTCATCATCAATATCAACTGTAACATCTGTTAACGTAACTCCTTTGTTATCAATCGCTAAATTCTCAATATCTTGAGTCAAATGAAGATCTGTATTGGAAACAAATCGTGGAAGCACTTCTATGGAATTGTTGTTTCCACCTAAGATACTTTTCATTCCCGCAATATCCGTGTAAGCAGGCGGACCTCCAGGCGTTTGTCCCAAAGCAGGTCCAGAACTGTAATAGATGTTATTTTCTATGTTTGAATATATTGTACTAACTGGCGTCGTGGACATTGCGAAAGCTGGGACTGCAGCATCTGCAAGGTTTGTCACAAAAATGTTATTTCTAAGATCGATAGCACCTGCAGTAGTAACACCAGAAGTCACGCTGAAAGCGATAGGAAGACCTCTATTGGTTCCATCATTCTGAGTTTCTGTCAAATAAACCGAATTGTTGTAAATCTTATATCCAGATCCTGCATTGACCATAATTCCACCAGTGTAAGTTCCAGAACCTGTATTAGCCGCAAAACTTGATATTTTTGAAATGAAATTATTGCTAACTAATGTATTAGATGCTGTTCCACTACCCAATATGATTGCTTGCGCACCGTAGCCAACTGTAGTTGCTGTCCTGTTTCCTACCAGATTACTGATCTCATTTTGGCTTATCACAGTACCCGCAGTATTTGAGCTAGTCCCGACAGTGATACCAGTAACAGAACTATTGAATCCATTACTGTACAAGTTTGAAATTTTGTTTCGTAGAATTTTGTTTGAAGATGGAACACCACCAAATCCAGCATTCGTGAAAATTTGAATCCCTGTTGCACTTCCACCTCCAGCATTATTGACACCGATGTTATCTATGATATTATCAGAAATCGTTGAGTTCATAGTTCCAATAGCCAGCCACATTCCTCTTTTTGATTCGTTGGTTGTATTTTCAAAATTCCCGATCTTGTTCTCCGAAACAGTCACACCATCTGTTCCGCCTAGGTAAATCCCTAAAAATCTGTTGCAATTTTCTCCGCTTGTTGACAGATCATTTTTTGAGATGATGGAATTCGCACCATTTCCAGTGGCAGAAACAGCAAGGAAATAAATCCCCTGATAAGACCTCTGAACAGAATTATTTTCTATTTTAATGTTATTGAAATATCCAGCTGTTGCAGTTGCAGAACCAGTTCCGTTTGCTACGACGATTCCGTAACCAGCAGATTTGATGCTATTGATGACGTTGGTATTTTTCAAAGTTACATTGGACAACGGATTTGCAACATCGCCAGATCCTAACACCACAACTTGTGCGCCCGTGGTAAAACTATTGACGATACTAAGGTTTTTAGAATCCGAACCATCGTTGCTTCCATCTATCGTAACATTACTTCCAAGAATTCTTAGAACAGCACCAGGCGCAGAAGCATTCGTGATAGAAGCTGTTACGCCCGCAGCTGGTTTCAAAACAACGGATGAGAAATTAGAAGTTCCAGTGCTTCTGTTCAAAATCGCCGTGGCAGTTTCTGAAGTATTTGCAGTGATCGTAATATTAATTGCACCTTGATGCGTCCCAGCATTGATGGCATCGAAAGCACCTTTGACAGTAGTGTAAGTAGCAGTTCCCGTTCCGGAGGTAGCCGCCACATCTACTTGTGCAAAAATTGATGTTCCCACAAAAAGTGGCAAAAACAGTATAGATTTTTTCATATAAGTTAGTTATATTAATAGTTAAAGTTGGGCAATAAAAATCCGGCTACTGATAAAGTAGAACTTGACATTAGCCGGAAAAGTTTTTTAATTTTTTTTGAAGAATTTTGTGTTTAGTATTATTTCTTGATCACTTTGGAAGTCTCGGTTTTTCCATCCACATCCGTTGTAATAACATAAACACCAGCAGAAAGATTACTCATATTGACAGTATTTGCATTCTGTGCAGTTTTTACCAATTGTCCGTTTGCATTGTAGACAGAGATGGAGTTCACTTTTTTATTAGAAGAAACAGTCAAGACATCTTTTACAGGATTTGGATAAAGCTGTACTTTGCTGAATGAAGTTTCATTGGTTGCCAACGCTTCTTTTACATTCAATGTATAATCTTCGACTTGTCCATTATTATAATTTCCGCAAGCGCCAGTCGGCCAGAACATTGCGAAAGTAGAAGGCGAATTAACTTTCAAAAGTCTGAGTCTTGTATTTCCAACCACTGCATTTTCAGGAACTTTGATTGTCAATTCTGCTGAAATGTCATCCATTCCCGTACTTCCTTTTACAAATCCAATTCTGTGGATCTCATTCTCGTTATCCAGGATTCCGTTTTGATTCCAATCGATGAAAGCCGTGAATGTGCTCACTTTCCAAGAACCGGTCGTATTACCTTTCACAGTCATTTTGTACTCTTTACCTCTTTCGATATTTCCAACTTTTGAAAGGAAGTTTTCGTAAGAACTGCTTGCGTTAGGGTCAGAAACATTAGTCAAATCAGCAAATGTAACAGATGTGATCGGCTCAGAAACAGTTGCGCTAACGCCACAATATGATGACGTGCTTGGGTTATTTGGAAGAACTCTGATTTTCGTACTTCCTTTAAGACCTTCTCCAGACCAATCGTTATAACTTATGCTCCAGTTACCTTCCACAGCTTGAAGAGGAACCATCCCAGCGGGAGCAAAAAGTTTAGAATTACTATTGAAGGCTATATCCAGTTCTCCGTTTTCATCAGCAAACATCTCCTCATCTTTGTTGAGTTCCCAAGCACCAGACGCAGGATCACCAACATTAATTTTCACTTGTCCATAAGGAACCAAATTTTTAACTTTTACGGTAGAACCAGATGCAAAATTCATCATTTTGAATTCTACCGGTGTTGCAGTCCCCGTAATAACGTTTTTAGGATCTTTGACAACAATATAATTTCCGGTTACCGTTTTTCCAGAAGCATCTTCAACATTTAGCGTGTAATTTCCCAACGGAGAAGTATTGGTCCAACCATTGAATTGGAAAGTGATATTTCCTGTAGCATCTGTTGTAGAAGTTAAAGACCTCAAACCACCTTGAGGATCTACTGACGTAAATTTGATTGTCGCGTTAGAAGCAAAACCACTTCCAGTAACCTTGATACCGTAAGCCCAATACCAATATTCCAAAATACTGTTTTCAGGTGCAGGATTATTAGGTACGGTTGTATCTATAGCAATAGTTTGTGCAGACAGCATTCCCGATAAAAGCAACGATGCAAGAAAAGCGTTTTTCAATTTCATATTTTCTGATTTTAATTATAAACCAAATGTACCTATGAAATTTCTAAAAATAAAACTATTGATGTTAGGAATTATAGAATTTACACGATTATTGACACCGTTTTTACATTTTTAAAACACTAACAATCAAACAATTAAATCGAAAAAAGATTATTTAATGATAATTTGAGGATTTCAGCTGATTTATCTTTTTTCTGATGTAAAATAAGCTACCGATCGTAAATAAAATTATTAAAATGACAAACAAATAGAATTTATTTTGATTATTATCAAACTCATCATTTTGCGATTCTATATTTTTTTTAAGCAGATCCGAGAAAGATCTTGTCTCGATTTCATCATTTTCTAAGATGTTTTTTTCGAGCTTTCTGTTGTAATTGAAATATTGTTCGGCGTTGTTTTGATCCAAATAATTTTGACTTAAAGCATCATAAACTTCTGTCAGAATTCCAATATTTGGACTTTGTCCAATTTGCTTTTCTGTTTCTAAAAGAATTGCATTTGCGCTTTTGTAATCTTTCTTTTTCTCATATGTAAATGCCAAACCGACTTTTGCGTACGACGTAACTTCCGTCATTTTACTAAGTTCTGAAACACCGATAACTTCTTGAAATATAGCTTCTGCCTCATCCAATTTTCCAATATCAAGCAAAGAATATCCCTTTTGAATCTTGGTAATATTTCGATTTAGAACACTGCTTCTGTCATCAATTTTATTATAGGCATCAATTGCTTTATCAAAATAAGTAATTGCAAATGCCGGATCTAAATTATCTTTGTAAATCAATGCTTTAACAAAATAAATATTAGCAGTCATCTGATTCAGAGATGCATCATTCAGAAAATCAATGATAGTCTCAGCCCTGTTCAGATGATTGATCGCTTTTTTATTAAGTTTCAAGATATAATACTGATTACCAATGAATCCCAACGTATTCACCATCATTACGGAATCTTTGGCTTTTTGAGAAATGTCCAACGCTTCAAAACCGGATTTCAACGCTGTAGAAGATAAATGTTTTACAGAATATGCGCTTCCTTTTGCTAGAAGAAGTTTGCTTTTCAATCGGTCGTCATTGAGTTTCGGTTCTATCTTTTTCGCCACTATCAAAGCAGAATCCGGATCCAAAAAAGCCAATCTATCAACTTCTATGATCTGTTTTTCCAATTTGGATTCAGATTGCGAGAAACCAAGAATGGAAATTAATAAAAACAAGACGTACAAACTTTTCTTCATATCATCTGTTTTTAAGTTCATCGATAAACTGCGACGGGCTTTTCCCAGTCACATTCTTAAAAATAGTCGTGAAAGTTGTACGCGAGGCAAAACCAGCTTCTTCCGCAAGATAACTTGTCTTATATTGCAGATATTCAGGATTTTGAATTAATTTTTCAACGATATAGTTGACTCTCAATTCATTCAAATAATTATTGAAATTCTTTCCTTTATGCTTATTGATGACTTCTGACAAATACTTGGAATTCGTGTTCATCCGCTTGGCCAACACTGATAAAGAAAGATTTGGATCTCTCACATCTTTGCTTTTTTCAAACGATTCTAGATTGGAAAGAATCAGATTCTCAGTCTTTTCTGGAATTGTAAACACGTGACTTGCTTGGAAATCTTTCAGCTGATCGCTCAGTTTTTGCTCATATTCTTTGGAAATATTTTCCTTTTCGAATTCTACCGTTGCAACATTCGCCTTACTCTTAATCACAAAATAATATATCAAACTGACAATCAAAGACAAAGCACCAATTATAATTAAGAATAACAACCATAAACTCTGAACTCTCTTTTGCTCATTAATCTTGGAGTTTTCTTTTTGATCGATGAGATTGATGACATTCACACGCGCTTCTTGCTTATCCGATACAGAAGCTTTTAAAAGTTTTATATACTCTTTTCTGGTCTCGAAACAATCTGCAGAACCGCTTTCACAAACCACATTCGACAATTCTTTGTAAAGGTCGAGATAGAAAATATCGGATTTATAATTGGGAAATTGTGCTTTCAATTTTGAAAAATCAGCAACTCCAAATTCACCTTTTTTTATTTTAGATTTCGAGTCTATCAAAGCTGATAAAAATTGAAAATAAATTTCTGAATTACCAAAATTAAGCTTTGGACTGTTTTCCATACTTGATTTAACAACCTGAATGCGAGATTGGTACGAAGAATCAAGATTACTTTCGGCACTGACATTGGTTTTGATTTTCGCCAGACTTTCCTTATATTTTCCTTGATGATAGAGTTTTAGAATCTCCAATTCTTTTTTCCAAAGTTCAACTGTCTTTTTCTCCTCCTCATTCAGAGATTTCGAAAGTTGATCAAGATCTTTGATAACGTATTGGTATTCATCAAAAAAACCAAGAACTAAATACACCTTTCCGATCAGAGTTTCATTCTTCGCTTTCAGGAAATCATTGTCAACGCTTTGTGAAATTCTATCCGCCGAAATCAATTTTACAACCGCATCGTTGTATCTTCGAAGATCAAAATAAATTTCGGCTTGTAGAAGCCAGGCATTATAAACATCTTCCGTGGTTCCAAAACTTTGATTGGAAACAATATATTGTGATGCTTTGATTGCTTTTTCCGGGTCAGAATACATCAATGATTTCACATCTTTTGTCAGATTCTGAGCATCAGTTATTTGGGCATTCGCACTTACTGCAAACCCCAAGAACAATATCAAAGAAAACAATCTGACCAGCATTTTAAGAAAAAATCAAAGACAAGCATTAAAGATAAAAAATTCTGAGATCAATCCAATTTTAAAAATTAATTTAGATCAAAATTAGATTAATTTTCCAACGCTTTTCCGAGAATCGTCTTCCGATGCTGGACGCCCCAATCCGCAAGATTTTCGATGACTTTTTTCAACGTGTAGCCGTATTCTGTCAGTTCATATTCCACACTTATTGGTTGCGTATTGAGAACTGTTCTTTTCACTAATTGATTCTCTTCCAGATCTTTCAATTCACTGCTCAGCATTTTTGCAGAGACACCCTCAATTTCTTTTTGAATGTCCGAAAACCTCAACTTGCTGTAACACAGCGCGGCAATGATATGGATTTTCCATCTCCCTTTCAAAACATCCATTGTATCCTGAACGGCCAACATATTGGTTTTACAGCATTTTATTTTCATAAATTTTTAATTTCTCAAATTTAGATTTAATATCATATGATAAGAAATCGTATTTTAAAATTACACAATTATCTAATTATCAATCCCGTAACTTTTTATTGATAGTAACTTTTCGTAACCTCATTACAAAAATAAACTTTTCTTGCTTAACTTTGTACTCTCAATTTAAAAAATCATTGAAAATGAGTTTATTAGAAGATTTGAACTGGCGCTACGCAACAAAGAAAATGAACGGCGAACCCGTTCCTCAAGATAAAGTAGATTACATCGTGGAGGCGGCTAGATTGGCGCCTTCATCATCTGGTTTGCAACCTTACAGATTATTCGTCATCACCAACAGAGAATTATTGGAGAAAATTCAGCCAATCGCTTATGGTCAAGCTCAGATTACAGATGGTTCTCACCTTTTGTTCTGGGCAGCTTGGGACGGCTATTCTCACAACAGCATTTCTGAAGTTTTCGAAAAAACGACTGCAGAAAGAGGAATTCCAACAGAAGCGATGGACGATTACAAAGCGAGACTTTGGGGAATGTACGAGCCTCTTGGAAGCGAATGGCACGCAACGCACGCTGCAAAACAAGCATACATCTCTTTCGGATTGGCAATCGCTGCCGCCGCTGAACAAAAAGTGGACGCAACACCAATGGAAGGTTTTGATATGAATGCGCTTGACGAACTTTTAGGTTTAAGAGAAAAAGGTCTTAAAAGCGTTGTGATTCTACCTTTAGGCTACAGAGACACAAGCGGAGACTGGCTGGTAAATCTGAAAAAATACAGAACACCAAACGAAGAATTCATCACAGAAATCAAATAAAAAAAAGCGGAAATTAATTCCGCTTTTTTTGTCTATTATCTCTTATCTAAAAGTCTATTCTCTAGAATTAATAGCCTAATAATTTAAGAACATCTTCGGGCCTTTGCTCCTCACGGAAAAGCTCGTAAGTCAGATTCCCATCCTCATCTTTATCAATCAAAATATGTTTTGGCTGAGGCATCAAACAATGGTGAACACCGCCATAACCGCCAATCGTTTCCTGATAAGCACCTGTATGGAAAAATCCGATGTACAAAGATTTTGTCTCATTGAAAACCGGAAGGTAAATTGCATTCGTATGTTGCTCAGAATTGTAGTAATCATCTGAATCACAAGTCAATCCACCAAGAAAAACCCTTTCGTAGGAATCCTCCCAACGATTCAATGGCAACATTATGAAGTGACGTGAAATCGCCCAAGTGTCCGGCAAAGTTGTCATAAAAGAGGAATCAATCATATTCCATTTTTCTCTGTCATTCTGACGTTTCTGAGAAATAATTTTATATAAATGTCCACCACTTTCTCCAACGGTAAAACTTCCAAATTCTGTATAGATGTTTGGTTCCTCAACACCTTCTTCCTCACAGAATTTCTTGATTTGAGACACAATCTCATTGACCATATATTGATAGTCGTAATCGAAATTAAGTGACGTTTTGATTGGAAAACCACCACCAATATTAAGTGAATCCACTTCTGGCGCAATTTTTTTCAATCTTGCATAAACGCGGAGACATTTGTACAATTCATTCCAATAATAAGCCGTGTCTTTGATTCCAGTGTTGATGAAAAAGTGAAGCATTTTCAGCCTTGCATTCGGATGTTCAGCGATTTTTTGGCTGTAATATGGGATGATATCTTTGTATCCGATTCCTAATCTTGAGGTATAAAATTCGAACTTCGGCTCTTCCTCAGAAGCAATTCTGATTCCGATGTCAAAAGTTCTGTCGATGCTTTCTGTCAGCTTATCGAGCTCTCTGTAATTATCCAGAATTGGTGTGATATTTTCGAAACCGCTGTTGATTAAATCTGAGATTTTAGTCAAATAATCATCAGTTTTGAAACCGTTGCAAATCACTTCGATACTTTTATCTACTTTTCCTTTGTCATAAAGGGATTTCACGATGTCCATATCGTAAGCCGAAGACGTTTCCAAGCTGATATCATTCTTCAATGCTTCTTCTACAACGAATGCAAAATGACTGGACTTCGTGCAGTAGCAATATCTGTAGGTTTTTTGGTAATCGTTCTTTTCAAAAGCTTCTTTGAACCAGAATTTTGCCCTTTCAATATTCTGAGAAATTTTTGGTAAATAATTGAACTTCAAAGGAGTTCCGAATTTTTCCACAACTTCCATCAGGTTGATATCGTGGAATTTCAGATTATTCTCTTCTACATTGAATTCTTCTGTAGGAAAATAAAGCGTTTGGTCAATTAGTTCAGAATATTTTATTTTCATTTCCGGCTAAAAAAAGTTAATTGTTTTACGGTACAAAAATGATTAAAAAAACTGAATTTCTACGTTAATAATTCTATAAAAAAATGATGATGATATTTTAACGCAAAGGCGCAGGAAAATTTAAAATCACAAATCGTAATAAGTCGCAAATCAAGCATCACCAAATATTCCAATTGGCGACTTGTAATTGATGAATGAAAGATGTTAGTCCGCCTTTGCGTTAGATTTTTCCCCAACAAAAATCAGCAAATCACCTTCTTTATATTTAATGGAAACCTCCTGATTCTCTGCAATATTCCTTGTTCCAATTCTTTCACCAAGAATCAAATCTTCTTTGTACAAAGGCCATTTCAAACCTTTAGTTTCAATATTCTTAGCAATTGGAAACGGCATCAACGAAATCATTTTGTCCTTCACATCAGAAATTGAGAATTCTTTTGGAATAAAATAATAGGATGAATAATTATCAAAAAATCTAAGATTCACTTTATTTTTAAAGAAAAAAGCGACGCTCAAGTTCCCAAGAAAATGGTCTTGCTCACCTCCACTTGCACCATAAACATCGATATCTTCAAAACCTTTTTCAAGAATAATTTCTATTGCTTTGTGAAAATCCGTTTTATTTTGGTCAGGCGTTTCGATGATTTCAAAACCGTGAACTTCGGATTGAAGAATTTCCTCGTCATTTGAATGAGAATCAAAATCGCCCGAAATAAAATCCAACTTATCCAAAGGAAAATTCAATTCCTTCAAATAATGAAAAGCGCCGTCTGTACAAGCTATCAACTCATAATCTGACAGATTTGGAAATTCCTTTGGCGGTTCGCCGTTGATGAAAAGTAGGGCTTTTTTCATTTTATAAATCATTGGACTTTTTAGGAAAAACCAAATTATACAAAAGTAATAAACCTCCTGCAATTTCTAAAATTGTTCCTATTAGTAATAATTGACTTGCTGAAATTCCGAAGAAACTCCAATGTGTAATTTTGAAAAATACACCAACCGAACTGATTACAATCCCAATAATTATAATAAAAACATTAATTAAATTTTTATTTCTCATTATTCTTTTTATGTTTCCATTTGAAGAAAAAGCCTTTTGGAGTTTCATTAGTTGGTTTAGAAACCTTACAAGAAGTTAGAAGACTTGCTCCAATTAGTATTAGAATCAGTTTTTTCATCGCGTTTTTTAAAAAAAATTTAATTAAAATTCAATAAGCTTTTGTGGTTAAAATCATTTTCTATCATTAGGATTCCAATATTCCTCCGGCTCATTATTCAACTTCGAAACATATCTCGCCAAAACAAAAAGATAATCCGACAAACGATTCAAATATTTGATTAATTCTGCTCGCACTTCTTCGGATTGATTAAGGAAAACCAAACTACGTTCTGCTCTTCTACAAACCGTTCGCGCCACGTGAAGAAACGTCGATGCTTTTCCACCGCCAGGCAAAATGAAATATTGCAAAGGTTCCACTTTCTCTTCCATCGCATCCATCCAAGTTTCCAATTCTTCGATTTCGTTGTCTGAAATCACCAATGGCAATCTGGCTTTTCCATTCGCCAAAAACAATTTATCAATCGGTGTTGAAGCTTCGGAACCGACCGTGAACAAATCAAATTGAATTTTTTTAAGTTGAGAAATGACAGCTTCGTCATCAATGTGTGATTTTGCAACGCCAATGTTCGCATTCAGCTCATCGATGTTGCCGTAAGATTCCACTCTCGCGCTGGCTTTGGAGATTCTGCTTCCGCCGTAAAGTCCGGTTTCGCCTTTGTCGCCGGTTTTTGTATATATTTTCATTCTGAAATATTATCTGATAAAATTAAACTTTTTATTTTTGAACCACATAGGCACAATAGAATTTTAAAACAATTTTTTCTAAAAGTTCAAATAGCTATTTAAACTTAATTCTGCTAAGCATTTTCTATGTGTCTATGTGGTTTTTAAATTAATTCTTAAATTGCTGTAATGAAAAAGCCATTTCAAAAAACCACCAATCTTATTCATATTTATCAGCAGTTGCGACGCTTCATCAAGCCTTACCGAATGATGATTTTCGTGACTTTGGCTTTGACTTTTATCGGCGCATTATTCGCTCAGGTCAATCCCTTGGTTTTGAAATACACGGTGGATGAAGTGACCAAACTGACGCAACTTCCCAATCCGATGGAACAAGGAATTCACGTTCTGACTTTGATTTCAATTATCCTTTTGGGGAAAGAATTGGCGAATATTTTCATCCAATTTGGACAGAAATTTTATGGTGAAAAGATTAGAATTAATGTCAGTTCAGAACTCGCACAAGAAGCTATCAACAAAATCCTGACTTACCGAATCGCCTATTACAACGACGAAAATCACGAATCCGGAAAACTTCAAATCCGAATCGACAGGGGAATTGAGAGCTTAACAAAACTCGTTCAGAATTTTTTCATCGATATTCTTCCGCTTTTTTCGACGGCGATTATTGCGCTGATTGTGATGTATATGCAGAATGTTTACGTCGGTTTGGTCTCAACTTTTGTGATTCCAATTTATTTTTATGTCACATCAAGACAGGCGAAAAAATTAGGAAACGTCAGACGAACACTCAGAAATCAGCGTGAGCAAAAAACGTCCGGACTTTTGAATCTGATTAATTCCATAATGGTCATAAAAAGTTTTGTCCGAGAAAAATTTGAAGGAAGCAAGCAATACAATCTTCAGATGAAGCTGATGGAAAGCCAGCTTTACACGAGGCGAACCAGTTTTATTTATGACGGTTTGAAGACATTCATCGAGCAATTCGGTGTTGTTTTGATTATCCTTTTGACGGTTTATCTCGTGCTCGACCAGCAGATGACGATTGGTGCGATTATGCTTCACATTATGCTGTTCAACAACGTTTCTGCGCCTATTCGCCAGCTTCACAGGATTTATGATGATATGAATGACGCCTTCATTTACGCCGAAGGTTATTTTGAAATCCTGAACGCCGACGAAGAAACCGAACCAAACGGAACCATAAACAATATCCCCATCAAAGGAAACTTCGAAATCAAGAATGTGGATTTCACTTATCCAAACGGGATGAAAGCACTCCACAATGTTTCCCTCAAAATCGAAAACGGAAAAACGACCGCTTTGGTTGGACTCAGTGGCGCAGGAAAATCGACAATCATCAATTTGCTTTGTAAATTTTACGAACCAGATTCGGGCGAAATCCTTTTAGATGGGAATAATCTGAATGATTTTGACAATGATTATCTGCGAGATGACCTTGGTTTGGTTCTTCAAAAAAATCACATTTTCAAAGGAAGCATTGAGGATAATATCCGTTACGGAAATCTTCACGCCACATTTGACGAAATAAAAGAAGCTTCGACAAAAGCTTATCTCCACGAGCAGATTATGGATTTGCCGGAAGCTTACAACCACGACGCCACGCAACTTTCCGGAGGTCAACAACAGAGAATTGCCATCGCCAGATTATTTTTGAAAAATCCACCAATTATTTTTCTTGATGAACCAACCGCGAGTCTAGACGCCATCGCCACGGAACAAATTAAAAATTCTCTTGATGCAATAAAACAAGGACGAACAGTTGTGATAATTTCGCATTCGTTGTCGCAGATTTTGGATTCAGATATGATTTATGTGATGAAAAAAGGTGCAGTTGTGGAAAACGGAACGCACGAAGAATTGTATGAAAAAGACGGAACTTACCGGGAAATCTTCGACGCATCTGCGAGAAGTTTAAATCTTGATAGATTGGTAAAAACTTATAAAGATGAATGATATTTTAACATTAAGTTTATCAATTGCGTCGGGCTTCAGCCCGATGATAAGATAGACAATCAACTATGGCTTTAGACAAAACTTATTTTTAAATTTCGGCTAAAGCCTTTTTAAACCTATTGTTCAAAATGGGCTGAAGCCCATTTCTATTGATATTTTTAAACAACAAAGATGAATGACATTTGTAGCGAACACACTTCGACTCCGCTCAGTGTGACATCGTTAATAATTACTTTTGTCAGTCTAAGGTTCTTGAAGACTCTCAATCTGTCAGTCTGAGCGGAGTCGAAGACCTTTCAAATTAAAAATAATGAATGAAGACCATTACATAAAAAAAATAGACCGCATCACCTCGATTCTGGTGCAATTGCAAAGCAAACCGATTGTTCGCGCACAGGATTTGGCGGATAAATTTGAGGTGAGTGTCAGAACGATTTACAGAGACATTAAGACTTTGGAAAATGCAGGCATTCCGATTTTTGGGGAAGCTGGTTCGGGTTATTCTTTGGTCGATGGTTACAAACTTCCGCCTGTGATGTTTACGAAAGAGGAAGTTCTCAGTTTCATAACGGCAGAAAAACTGATGCAGAATTTTTCGCACGAAAGTCTCGGTTCTCATTATAATTCGGCGATGGAAAAAGTGAAATCTGTGCTTCGGAATTCAGAGAAAAATCTGGTGACCGATATTGAAAATCAAATCAACATCTATTCTTATCAGCCGGAAAAAACGGATTCGATTAAAAATATTATTCCGACCATTCTGGAAAGTATTTCTGAAAAAACGCAACTGAAAATCAATTATGAAAGTGCAAAAACCGAAGCTTCGGAAAGGATAATTGAAGCGGTTGGGATTTTTTATGAATTCAATTATTGGTATGTGATGGCGTTTTGTACGATGCGAAAAGATTACAGACAATTCCGTGTTGACAGAATTTTAAAAATCATTAAAACAGAAAATCCATTCCATCAAGAATATGGAAAAGTTGCAGATTACAAGCAAAAATCAAATACGGAAAAAGTCCAGGTCAAGCTTTTGGTCGAGAAGAAAATAATGCCTCACATTATGAATTCGATGAAATATTACGGCTGGATTTCCGATGAAGAAACGGAAAACGGAATGCTCATAACCTTCGAAACGAGTTGGATTGATGAGGGTTTTCCGCGCTGGTTGATTACATTTGCAGATTATGCGACGATTATTGAACCAGAATATCTCAAGGATACGATGGCTGATTTAATCCAAAATATTTCTGATAGACTAAAATAAAACCCAGCAATTGCTGGGTTCACGTTTAAACTTGGGTCAAACATTTATTTATTCAATCCCTATTCCTCCTAATATTTCAATTTCTTTGCCCTTTTCTGGTTGCTTCTCCAGAATTGGCATAGCCTTTTTTATTAGATTTCTAACTTCTTCAATATTTAATGAGTCATCGTGGTCACTTTTGCTATCCCAGATTTCTGTGATGTATATTGAATTCAAATCATTTTCTTCCTTGCCCAAAACATAAAGTTGACATCCTTTTGCAGATGAAACCATTTTTGATGCTTCCAACAAAATGGATAAAAGTTCTTCTCTATATCCTAATTTCGCAGTTAATTTACCATAATATAAATATTTACTTTTCATATCTAAGTCTATGTGTTTGATTTAAAATCTTTCCCAGAAAAACGGAGGCTCGATTCCCAAAGCTCTTAGGTAAACGTAACCTTGTCCACGATGATGAATCTCATTATCAACGAAATAAAGTACATTTTCATAAATCGGAAATTTATATTCTCCAAATAAGTTAAAAGTTTCCTGAAAACGTTCTTCTGAAATCTGACTGAAATATTCATTGATGATTTCTGTCTGCTCATCCCATTTTGCAAGGATTTCAGCTTTTGTAGTTGGCTGGAAAGCTTTCTCATCAAATTCATTGATTGTTCCATCTACAATAGATTTCAAAGCTGGTCCGCCGATGGCAATCATTTCCAAAACCAATTTCGAAAATGGTCTCATTCCACCGATTGAAAATTCGAATAAATCTTTTTCAGGAAAAGCTTCTATCACTCTTCTTGTCAGATTTCTGTGGCCTTGCCAATGGATTAAAAGTTGTTGTGAGTTGAGGACTGTAGCTGTTGCATTCATAATAGTTTGTTTTTATTAATACAAATGTAAAGCGAGGTTGTGACAGGAGTTTGTCAGGAGAGAATTGATATTTGAATAAAATTCTAAAGTATCAAAATTGAATTACTCCTCAAAATAATTTCTTTAATGAAAAAGTACAAATCATATTTGAAATCGGATTCTAAATATCCCTCATAAATATTGCTATTTAAAACGTTTATGAAAATATCTATTCCTGATAAATTATAATTTTTAGAATAAATTTCCTTTCTAATCTCCTCCAAAACATCTCTAACAATAAGAAAAGCCATAAAGTTTTCATTTGAACTACCTGAAAGTATTGTGATATATTGAATCCTCCTAAATTCTTCTTTTGCTTGTTGATAATGAGATATCAAAGAAATTTCAATTTGAGCGTTATCTTCAACATCAAAAAAATATTTTTTAATCAACTTTGTTTTTAGGAAAAATAAATTTTGTTTATAATTAATTGGTAAATCAATTCGATTTCTTAATGGAAAATTATTAGTATTATAATAAAATTTAGGAATCTCTTCTTGAACTTCAACATCTACGTTAATAGAATCAATATAATTATTAATAGGTTTTTGAATTGTTTTAGTAGCTAATCTAAAAAATATATGATACAAACGCTTAAATGTAAAAACAATAAACATTTTTGCTTTAAAATCAACAGGATGATTTTTGGTATTTGAAATTGTAAAATCGAGCCCGTTTGCTATACTAATATTCTTTGCTTGGAGAAATGCTAAAAATTTTTCAATTCCTTCCGATATGAACTCAATGGAAACTTTAGAATCTGGACCGTCATCATATAAAATGTTTATTTCAGAATTTTGATTTTGAGTTATATTTAAATCAAAGTTTATATAATAATCAGAACCGCTGATTTTATAGTCTGCAACTTTTTCAAAATAAGTCTCATCAAAACTTAAAGTTTTATGAAATTTATTTTTAAGTTCTATTTTTTTATAGAGATTCATATTTTCCAAATAAACTCTTCCAGTTAAATTTATATCTTCTCAAACCTAAAATTCTCCCCAAGATAAGCCTGTCTCACTTCCGGGTCATTCGCCAAATCCTCAGGAATTCCCTCTTTCAGGATTTTCCCTTCGAACATAATATACGTTTTGTTGGTAATCGCCAAAGTCTGCTGAACGTTGTGGTCGGTAATCAAAATCCCGATATTCTTCTCCACCAGAGACCTCACAATCTTCTGAATATCCTCCACCGCAATCGGGTCAACACCTGCAAAAGGCTCATCCAAAAGAATAAAATTTGGACTGGTCGCCAAGCAACGCGCAATTTCCGTACGGCGTCTTTCACCTCCGGAGAGCAAGTCGCCACGGTTTTTACGCACGTGTTCCAGGTGGAATTCCTCAATCAATTCATCGCATTTTTTCTGCTGTTCCTTTTTGGAAAGCTTCGTCAATTGCAACACGCCCAGAATATTGTCCTCCACAGACAACTTCCGGAAAACCGATGCTTCCTGCGCCAAATAGCCGATTCCCTTTTGCGCACGTTTGTACATCGCGTCCTGCGTAATATTTTGATTATCAAGGAAAACGTTTCCTAAAGTCGGCTTTACCAATCCAACAATCATATAAAACGACGTCGTTTTCCCCGCACCATTTGGTCCCAAAAGTCCGACGATTTCGCCTTGCTGAACTTCCAATGACACGCCTTTCACCACCTTTTTCGGTCCGTATTCCTTGATTAAATTTTCTCCTCGTAAAATCATAAAACAAAGATATATATTTTTTGCTGGAAGTAGGAAGCCGGAAGTTCATCTCAATCTATTTTAATGTGGGTTTAAAATTTACAACCACATAGACACATAGACACATAGAAAAAGTATAATTTTTAATGTTAAAAAAGATAAAATAGAACTAATCTTAAAGCAATACAAAAACTATGTGCCTATGTGGTTTATAAAATTTTACATTATTAACTTAAACAGTCTTTTAATATCTTTGTGAAAAATTTCCAAAAATGCTCATCGAAAGCCTTCAAAACGAAAAGATAAAAAGACTGACCAGACTTCTAACCAAAAATCAGGAAAGAAGAAAAGCCGGCGTTTTCATCGTAGAAGGTCAGCAGGAAAACGAACGCGCCTTGGAATTCGGGAATCTTCCGGAGGAATATTACATCTGCGAAAATATCTTCAAAGGGAAATTACCAACGACAAAAATTCATTACGTCTCAGAAAAACTGTACGAGAAAATCGCTTATCGTGGAACGACAGAAGGAATCATCGGAATCTATAAATTAGAACAAAGAAACTTAGACGAGTTTAATCCGAAAAAAGATTCAGCCATCATTATTTTAGAAAGTGTAGAAAAACCAGGAAATCTTGGCGCCATCCTCAGAAGTTGCGAAGCTTTCGGAATCAATGCCTTAATCGTCACCGACCCAAAAACAGATTTTTACAACCCAAATGTCATCCGTTCCAGTGTTGGCTGTCTTTTTGGTATGAATATTTTCCAAGCGTCAAATGATGAAACTTTAGAATTCCTAAAAGTCAATGACTATCAAATTTTCACTACCTTTATGAGTGACAACGCTAGGAACATTCAGGAAAAGAATTTGAAAACAAAATCGGCAGTTTTATTCGGAACAGAACATTCCGGCTTGAGTGACTTCTGGAAACAGAAGGGAGAAAACGTCCTCATCCCAATGGCAGGCACCATCGACTCTCTGAATCTAAGCAACGCCGCAGCAATCACTTGTTACGAAATCCTAAGACAGAAATTAGAGAAATAAAAAAACCGCTTCTCGAAAGAAACGGTTTATAGATCTTAAAAAGATTTAAGATTATTTTGCAACTTTTGCAGAATCAACTTTAGCAGTTGCAGAGTCAGCAGCAACTTTTACTGAATCAACACCAGCAGTTGTAGCAGAATCAACAACAGCAACAGCAGAATCAGAGTTAAGAGAATCAGCAGAAGTAGTTTCTACGTTTTCAGTTTTTTTACAAGCTACAAGAGCAAAAGCAGCGATAGCAGCTACGAATAATGACTTTTTCATAATAATTAAATTTAAAATTGTTAGTTAATAGATTTGTTCTCATTTGAACGGGACAAAAGTACAGCGATAAATAAATTTTGTATTTGAATATTAATTGTAATATATTTGTAAAATACGGTTTACAAATAAATACATCTGAAAATCAACAAATTAAGCATTTAAAGAATTTTGACAGATATAGAATTTTTATATTTTCAATCCTTGAAAAAAGCAGTTCAAGACAAATATCTTGAAACGCATTCCCCTTCATTTGATGATATTTCGAAATGGAGAGGGATTGATATTATTTATTTTCAAGAAGACCTACGACAAAAGGCGAAAGGAAATATCAGCGAAAAAACATTTTACACGTATTTCAAGAACAATGCTCAGGAAAAGATCCCAAGAATCGATATGCTCAATATCCTTTCTATGTATGTTGGATTCAATTCTTGGTCAGAATTTCGAAAGAAAAACCCAATTGCAGAAGACAAAAAAGTTTTAGAGCCGCCTTCAAACATAGTTGTTGAAAGTGAAACCACAATTCCAGAAGCAAAAACAGCAGAAAATACAAAACCTGAAATATCTATTGACAATCAGGCTTTCGATGAAATCAATCAAAATATTAATTTCAGTAGCGAGAAACAGAATTTCCTAAAGCGATATTTGTGGTTGGGGATTTCGATTTTTCTTTTTGCAACGGTTCTAATTCTTGTATTTTATGATAATCTTTTCTATAAGAAATATACTTACGCCTTTACAGATGCAGATAGAAATTCTTCTATCAGAGGAGAACTAGACGTGAAAATCATTCGGGAAAACGAATCACCTATTCTTATAAAAGTAAAACCTAACTCTCCATTTGTCTACGAAACCAAGAGTAAGAATCTTAAAATGATTATTTCCTCACCATTTTACAGGACAGATACTGTAAAACGGGATTTGACAAGCGCTCCAGATTCAGAAAATATAGAGTTGAAACCGAATGATTATGCCATTCAACTGTATTATTATTCGAAATCAATTATTGATTTTAAGAAAAAAACAAGTGAATTAAATCGACTCATCAGCGACAACGCACTTATCTACCAAGTGGTTGACAGTGACATCTATGGCATTGAGACATTAGACAAACAAAAATACATCTCGCTGGTTACGCTTCCTACAACTTCTTTGGAAAAGCTAGAAGTGATTGATTCTCAGATGAAAAACGGAAAAATAGTAATGATTAGATTCAAAATCACAGACGATGAAAAATCAAAATAAATTTTATTGGTGGACTTTATCACTATCAATGATCATCTTGGGATTTATTTCCTGCAACAAAAAGTACGAGGGCGAAGACAACTCCCTTGAAACCATAAGAAATGCAAATAACAGAGTAACTTACACAAAATCGAGCTTGGACAGTTTACAGGCTATTAATCTGATTACTTCGCAAAAAGTTCAGGATTTGTTGGACCTGTCAACGCTTTACACATCCGGAAACAAGGATACTGAAATTGACTCCGTGATCTATACCCAAATGCAAGCACACTTTTTGAGCAAAGATTCCAACAATCTGAAACCACTTCTGAAAGAAATGGACAGCCTAAAAGTGAGATATGCTACAATCAGCAATTTGAAAACCTCCAAATCTGTGATCGAAAAAGATACTTTGGACTTCGCAGACTTCGACGTAGAATATTACGACAAGAAAAGAACTTACATCACGACGGTCAATCGGAAAGCGCAATATCTCTTGAAGGCTTCACCAGTCAAGTTTCAGAAAGAATTCAAATTTTATTTCACGAGTTTCTACAAAAAAGAAACTGATAGTATAAAAACAACAAAACCCGCTAATTAGCGGGTTTTGTTTTAATTAAATCTGGGATTTAATTATTTTTTGATAGCATCTTTAGTTGCTTTCTCGTCAGCTTTAACTTCAGCTTTAGCAGAATCAGCAGTAGCTTTTACAGAATCAACAGTAGCTGTTTCAGTAGAATCGATGGCAGCAACAGCAGAATCAGCAGTAGCGTCAACAGAGTCAACAGCAGCAGCTTCTACGTTATCAGTTTTTTTACAAGCTACAAGAGCGATAGCAGCAATAGCAGCTACAAATAATGACTTTTTCATGTTCTAAAATTTTAATTAATTATTATTATTATTGAATTGTTTCTTAATTATCGCGTTATAATTACAAGACAAAAGTAGCACCGTCTGACAAAAATCATTAAAAAATAACTTGTAATAGCTCTGTAAAACGAATTTACAATTTAACCACATTGACAATCAGATAATTAATTAAAATATTAAAATTTTATCAGGCGTAATTAAAGTATCTAATTGAACATCTTTTTCATAAACATCGCTGATAATTTCACTAGGAGGAAAGAAATTCAATCCGATTTTTTTTTCAACTTTGGAATATTCGAAAAAGAATTGGTCGTAGAAACCTTTTCCGTATCCTACTCTATTTCCTAATGCATCACAATAAAGCAAAGGTGTTAAAACATAGTCCAGCTCTACGTTTGAAGCGACATTTGAAACAGGTTCCTTGATTCCCCAACTATTAATTTCAAATTCAGAATCAGGGAAAATCTCAACCGAAACGATTTTCTCATCTTGAATTTTCGGAACAAAAACTCTGATTTTATTCTTAAAAAAATAATCGATGAAAATCTGAGTATTGACT
The DNA here is from genome assembly GCF_000735135.1 of Chryseobacterium sp. FH1. GTDB lineage: Bacteria > Bacteroidota > Bacteroidia > Flavobacteriales > Weeksellaceae > Epilithonimonas. The sequence continues at coordinate 154,194 of NZ_JPLZ01000007.1, read as the reverse complement.
TCATTAAACTTTTCAATAGCTAAAAAAATATTAACCTTTTGATTTTCAATAGGATTAAATTGTAAAATAAAATTTTCAAGCAGTTTTTGAGACAAAAAATTGACCTCATCTTTCGACAAGGCCATTCTTTTTGCTTTATAAAGTGCTCTAAGTTCGTTTTTTGTGAGACTTAAATTCATCTTTATTTTTATAAAATTTTATACAATTTGTCAGACAATCTTACTCTGAATGGAAGCTCAAAAGTAATTTGGTCCTCTGCTTTTGCAGTCTCAACAGAATTTCCGTTCACAACCATTTCATTAATGACAATCTCTTGTTCACCAGTTGTGGGTCCGGAAATCAAGACTGTGTCACCAACAGAAAGTTCATTCGACAGTAAAAACTGAGCAATTTGAGACTTGGTATAATAATGTTCTGCCTTTCCAATCAAGTTTTTTTTCACTTTTATCTTCTGGCGAATATCTTTTGCCTTAGCCAAAGGTTTATCGGTCAATTCCCCAGAATTTTTAAACTTCAAAGCTTCAGATTTCCCTTTTCGGAAAACTTTATTGCCAACCTGAAGTTCTTTCCTCAACGCCAATTGCTCTTCCACAGGCAAATGAATGATTTCCAAACATTCCGAAGAACAGGTATTTTCCATCACCGCTTTACAGTCATCACATTGAATAAACAACAAATGACAAGCATCATTAGCACAATTCGTGTGATTATCACAAGGTTTTCCGCACTGGTGACATTGTGCTATAACATCGTCCGTAATCCTTTCGCCTAATCTGTGGTCGAACACGAAATTCTTCCCGACAAACTTACTTTCAACACCTTCTTCCTTTACCTGACGCGCATATTCAATGATTCCGCCTTCCAATTGGTAAACATTTTTGAAACCTTGATGTTTAAAGTACGCACTCGCCTTCTCACAACGGATTCCGCCAGTACAATACATCAAAAGGTTTTTATCTTCTTTGAAATCCTGCAATTGCTCATTGATAATCGGCAAACTTTCTCGGAAATTTTCAACATCAGGCGTAATTGCGCCTTCAAAATGCCCAACTTCACTTTCATAATGATTCCTGAAATCCACCACAATCGTATCCGGATTCGCCAGCAATTCATTAAACTCCTGCGCCTTAAGATGAATTCCTTTATTCGTAACATCAAAAGTCTCGTCATTCAAACCATCCGCAACAATTTTGTTGCGAACTTTAATCGTCAACTTCAAAAACGAGTGATTATCCTGTTCCACAGCCACATTCAGACGAATGCCTTTCATAAAATCGTAAGCTTCCAACGTCTCACGAAAAGCCTCAAATTGGTCAGCAGGAACACTCATCTGAGCATTGATTCCTTCGTGCGCCACATAGATTCGGCCGAGCGCATCGAGGGCATTCCAGGCTATAAATAAATCGTCGCGAAACTTCTTTGGATTTTCAATTTTGGCATACGCATAGAAAGACAATGTAAGGCGTTCCTTACCAGCTTCATCAATAAGTCTGGCTCTTTCTTCTGCGCTTAAGGTGTTATACAGTTGCATGCTATAAACGTTTTAAGTGAGAAAAATAATGGCGCAAAGATAAGAAATTTGGACGATAGTTTTCGATTGACAGTTATCAGTATTTGGGCGTGCCCCTCGCCAATCCTAATGCCACCGCTCGGGTCGGGCTATCCGTTGCAATCTTTTCCCCTCACCAATTCCCCCGCAAAAAAGGATTTCCACTACTATCCCTCACGCATTAGCAATTCTCCGTTTCAAGATTACATTCAAAACGATATATCTTTATTATATTTACGTCATTAAAATCTTAAAAATGAAGAAAGTCCTTTTTGCTGTCGTTACGATGACAGCAGTTTTCTCACAAAACACTTATGCTCAAGAAATTACGCTCGATAAAATCTATTCCGGCTATTACCGCGGAAAAGGAATCGCTGGAATTGCATCCTTGAATGACGGCGAAAACTACGCTACCATCGAGAAAGACGGCATCGCAAAATACAATTACAAAACGTCTCAGAAATCCGGAAACATCGTGGATGGGAAATTCGAATCGTATATTTTCTCTGCCGACGAATCCAAAATCTTGTTGCAAAAAGAAAGTGAGTCGATTTACAGACATTCATTTTTGGGAAAATTTGATGTCAAAGATTTGAAATCAAATAAAGTGATGCCTCTTAACAACGGCAATTACATTCAGGAACCGAAATTCTCTCCAGACGGAAGCAAAGTCGCTTTCGTCGTTGACAATAATTTGTTTTATCAGGATTTAACTTCAGGAAAAATCACTCAAATTACAAATGATGGAAAGAAAAATTCTATCATCAACGGCCTTGGCGATTGGGTTTATGAGGAGGAATTCGGTCACGCAGATTATTATCAGTGGAACAAAGCCGGCGACGCAATTGTTTTCGTGAAATTTGATGAGTCAAAAGTTCCGGAAATCTACATTCCAATCTACGGAAAATCGCTTTATCCAACAGAAATGCGATACAAATATCCAAAAGCAGGAGAAACCAACTCAACGGTTTCCGCTCAATTATATCAGTTAAATTCAGGGAAAACAACATCTTTGAATATCACAGGTTTCGAGAATCATTATATTCCTCAAATCTGGCAAACCAATGATGCCAACGAAATCGTCATCGCAACCAGCAACAGACATCACAGCCAAGTTGATTTGATAAAAGTGGATACAAAATCCGGAAACTTAACCAAACTGTTCTCAGAAACCGACAACGCTTGGATAGAAACCGACAATCTGACTTTGGAATTTTTGGATGACAATTCTTTCCTTTGGGCTTCGGAACGTGATGGATACAGACAATTGTATTGGTACGATAAAGCCGGAAAACTGAAAAAACAAGTCGCAAAAGGCAACTGGGAAATCACGGATTATTACGGCTACAACCCAAAAACGAAAGAAGCTTACATCCAAACCACAGAAAAAGGAAGTTTGAACAAAGTCGTTTCCAAACTGAACATCAATTCTGGTAAAACGACTTTGATTTCTTATCCTGAAGGAAACAACTCGGCAAGTTTCAGCAAGACTTTTAATTATTTCATTAATACAAATTCTACGGCTGGAACACCTTATAGATATGTCTTGAAAGATGCGTCTGGTAAAGAAATCAAAGAACTTCAAAATAACAACGAATTGCTTTCTAAGCTTCAGAAAGACAGCTTTGTAACGAAGGAATTTATCACCATTCCAAATTCTGCAGGCGACCAACTGAACGCTTGGATTATCAAACCAAAAAACTTTGACCCGAACAAAAAATACCCATTATTTATGTTCCAATATTCTGGTCCTGGTTCTCAGCAAGTCTCAAATTCTTGGGATGGTGGAAACGGAATCTGGTTCGAAATGCTGGCTCAGAAAGGTTACGTCGTTGCTTGTGTGGACGGGCGTGGAACTGGTTTCAAAGGTTCGAAATTCAAAAAAGTGATTTACAAGCAATTGGGGAAATATGAAATCGAAGACCAAATTTCGTCCGCACAATGGTTTGGAAATCAATCCTATATAGACAAATCTAGAATCGGAATCTTTGGTTGGAGTTATGGAGGTTATATGAGTTCGTTGGCAATGACAAAAGGTGCAGACGTTTTCAAATTGGGAATCGCGGTTGCGCCAGTGACAAACTGGAGATATTACGACAGCGTTTACACAGAAAAATTCCTGCAAACGCCACAAGAAAATTCGGAAGGCTACGACCAAAACTCACCAACGACTTTTGCGCAATTATTAAAAGGAAAATTCCTATTAATCCACGGAACAGCGGATGACAACGTGCATTTCCAAAACTCAATGGAGTTTTCGGAAGCATTGATTCAAAACAAAAAACAGTTTGAATTTATGGCTTATCCGGACAAGAATCACGGCATCTACGGTGGACAAACCAGACCTCAGCTTTATGAGAAAATGACGAATTTTATTTTGGAGCATTTGTAAAAGGCTGGAAGTCGGAAGACCGAAGCTGGAAGATAAAAAAATCCGCAGAAGATGTTTCTTTTGCGGATTTTTATTTAATATTGATGAGAGCTTCTATTATCAATCAGAGAAATTAAAAATATTTTCCCATTAATTTCTTGATAAACTAAAGAGTTATATTTATCATCAAACATTTTCTAAAGTTCAGAATTTTTGACCTTGGACATATTTCCGAATTGTTCGTTATTCTAACTCGTCAAAACTATTTTCGAAATTTTCAATTTCATTGACTGACCAATTACCAAAAAGATAATCCAGAACCTTGAAATAATTTCTCAAAGCCTCATCCGACCAAACAATTTCCATCATTTTGATTTTTCCAAAAGGTAATTTTTGATTCTTTGTTTTGCTTCTTCATGAGAATAAGTTCTTCCATTTTCTATGTCGGAAATACCTTTTTCAATTGAACTTTTTTGAAACGTTGTCAAATTATCTGACCAATCTTTTGAATCTTTGCTTTCATATTTGAATTTCAAAAAATCCACAAAATCATTAACCTCATCGTACAAATCCTCAGGAAGTGTTTTGATATTATCCTCTAAATGTTTTATTGTGATTGCCATTTGGACTACTTTTTATCCAAGTTATTAAAATTTTTTTATTCACTTTAAAATTCTATTTTTACGACGCAAGAAAATAAACTATATGAAAACTAAACATCCTAAAGGCCTACCCTATCTATTTTTCACAGAAATGTGGGAACGTTTTGGTTATTATTTGATTTTGGGGATTTTTGTCCTCTATCTTATTGAACCACAAGGAATGACTGGAGGATTGGGTTTTCCTGATAAAGATGCAGACGATATTTTCGGAACTTTCATCGCGTTGACGTATCTTACACCATTTCTTGGTGGATTTTTGGCCGACCGTGTTTTTGGTTACATCAAATCGATTTATCTTGGTGGCGTTTTGATGGCTGCAGGGTACATTGGCGTTGGTGTTTTTAAAGAATTGCCTTTATTTTATGGCTCGCTTGCATTAATTATCATCGGAAATGGCTTCTTCAAACCGACGATTTCCACACTTCTGGGAAATCTCTATTCCGAAGAACCGTACAAGGCGAATAAAGATTCTGGCTACAATATTTTCTATATGGGAATCAATATTGGAGCATTTATCTGTAACATCATCGCCGCATTTATGCGCAACAAATTTGGTTGGGGCGAAGCTTTTATCACAGCCGGAGTTGGGATGTTGCTTGGATTGGTGATTTTCACAATTGGTTTGAAACATTACAGGCACGCTGCGATTATGAAACCAAGTCAGGAAGGTGACACCAAACTTTCCGAAATCCTGATGAAGGTATTTGTTCCGGCTATTGGTGCTGGTGTTATCGGTTGGTTTGTTCCAACTATGATTTTGGGAACTAATATTTTTGGAAGTACGAATACTGATGCATTTATTTTCGCTTGCGTTCCTGTGATTTACTTTTATGTATCGCTCTATTTCAAATCCAATCCAATTGAAAAACCTGCGATTGGCGCTTTGCTTTCGATATTTTTGATCAGTATGTTTTTCTGGGCGGTTTTCAAACAAAACGGAACGGCATTGACACGTTGGGCAAATTATTACACAGATAGAAGTGTTTCTGAAAAAGTGGAAAAACCGCTTGCATCGCTATATCTTGTAGAAGAAAAAAGTTTCGCTGATAAGCAAACGCCTGTTTTTGACGAGCAATTTCGCTCTCAGAAAGATGCGGACGGAAAAACCTTGAAGCAAACAGGAAAAGATATCTATTTTAGAAATGTGTCAGCAGAGAAAAAAGCAGAATTAGAAGCCACAGCGGGTAAACCGGTTTTCCTTTACAACACTGAACTCTTCCAATCTATCAATCCATTTTGGGTGATTGCACTCACGCCGGTTGTTGTAGGTTTTTGGGCACTGTTAAGAAGAAAAGGCAAAGAACCTTTGACGCCTACAAAAATTGTTTTGGGATTATTCATTTCCGGATTGTCTTGTTTGGTGATGGTTGGCGCAGTTTACGCTGGGAACAATGGCGCAGAAAAAGTCTCTGCACTTTGGCTGGCCGCATCTTATGGCGTAATTACAATTGGTGAACTTTGTCTCTCGCCAATGGGATTGTCTTTCGTTTCCAAATTATCGCCAGCAAGATTGACCGCCTTGATGATGGGTGGATTTTTCTTAGCCAATTCGGTTGGGAACAAATTGTCCGGAATCCTTGCCAGCACGTGGTACAATTATGAAAACAAAGCCAACTACTTCTTGGTCAATTTTGGTTTGCTGATTTTCGCGACTTTGCTAGGATTATCGATGTTGAAGAGACTTAATAAAATAATGAAAGAAAGCGGAAACTAATTTATAATTGATAGATGATGAATGATAACAGATTGTTAATTAATCGATTACCATTTACCCCTTATCATCTATTTTGTGAAAAGCTAACCTTGGCGTTCCATCAGCAACATAGATGATTCCGCATTTTTCGTAACCGAGTTTTTCCAAGACTTTTTGCATTGCAATGTTGGTTTCGTGCGTATCGATTCTGATGTTTGGGAATTGGGAAAAACACCATTCGAAGCAGAATCTCGCGACGCCTTTTGCTTTTCCGTTGGATGCTAATCTGTGGATGACGCCGTATTTTTCGTCATTAAGCCAAGCGCCGTTTTCGATTATTGCATAATTTGGGTCATCATCAATAATTAAATCGAAAGTCGCAACGATGTCATCATTTTCGATAATCAAAAAATTAAATCCATTCTTAATACTATCCAACATCAATTCTCTGGAAGGATAACCATTGGTCCACTGGATTAGGTTTCCACTTTCGCGCATCAGCTGTCTGGCTGTGTCGATACAACCCATTATTTGGTTAATATTTTCTGGATTTGATTTTCGGATTTCCATAATTTTAGGATTATCAAATTTAATTGTGTTAATCGTCCGCAATTTAAGTTTCCCGTTTATGAAAAAAAACTATATTTGTTACCTTTAAGAAAATTTAACAAATTATATATGGAGACAGCACAGACTAATTCAAAACATCCTAAAGGCTTATGGGTACTTTTCAGTACAGAGATGTGGGAGCGTTTTAATTTTTATGGGATGAGAGCGATTCTCAGTCTATTTATGGTTCACGCTTTGATGCTAGGAGAATCAGATGCTTCTATTATTTATGGAGGATTTTTAGCATTATGCTACCTTACTCCGCTCTTAGGTGGATTTATTTCTGACAGATTTTTGGGTAACAGATATTGTATTATGCTTGGCGGAAGTTTGATGGCCATCGGTCAACTACTTTTATTTTACAGTGCAACTACTTTTGACAGCAATCTGGATTTTTCAAAAAGTTTATTCTGGCTTGGACTTTTAGTCATAATTTTTGGAAACGGATTTTTCAAACCTAATATTTCTTCGATGGTTGGAAGTCTCTATCCACCGAGCGAAAAGACGAAACTGGATTCTGCTTTTACCATTTTCTATATGGGTATTAATATTGGAGCACTTTTGAGTCAATATATCGTTCCAATCGTTGCCGATGTTGTTGTAGATGGAAAACAAGACCCTTTTGTTTTCAAATGGGGCTATCTGCTGGCTGGCGGGGCAATGATTCTGGGAACATTAATTTTCTTTATCCTAAAGGATAAATATGTAGTAAATCCTGAAGGATTACCAATTGGTGGATTACCGAAAAACAATAGCAAAGAAGGTTTTGCAGATGGAGAATCTCAGACTGCAAAATTCGCTGGAAAGAACATTGGGATTGCAGTAGTCTTATTCATTCTACTTTTCTTTGTTTTCAGATATCTATTGGTTAGCGAATTTGGGTTCAGTTCAGTAGGAATGGGTCAATTGGTCAAAGGAATAATTTATCCATTTATCTATTCTGCAGGTGTTGCACTGGCATTCCTGATAATGAGTTCTGCTGAAAATAAAATTGAAAGACAAAGAATCTGGGTAATATACATCGTTTCTTTCTTTATTATCTTCTTTTGGGCAGCATTCGAACAAGCTGGTTCATCTTTAACATTCATTGCATCCAATCAAACCGACAGAACATTCTTGTTTGGATGGCAAATGCCAGCATCAATGGTTCAGATATTCAATGGATTATTTGTTGTAATCCTTGCTGTTCCATTCAGTATTCTTTGGGATAAACTGAGAGCAAAAGGAAAAGAACCGATTTCTCCTTTCAAACAAGCGATTGGTCTTGCTTTAATTGCATTGAGTTATTTCATCATTGCGTATAATGTAAAAGATTTAGGCAACAATGGTCTTTTGGCTATCAAATGGTTGGTGCTTCTATATTTTATTCAAACTTGTGGGGAACTTTGTTTATCTCCAATTGGATTATCATTGGTTGGTAAATTAGCGCCAAGAAGATTTGCATCTTTATTATATGGTGTCTTTTTCATCGCCAATGCAGCGGGCTATGCTTTAGCAGGAACTTTGGGAGCTATCATCCCAGCAACCGGCGACAAGTTTACCAAAGCAAAAGAAATAGGCGTTAATCTTCAGGATGTATTAGACAAAAAAACAACCCTAAACCCTGAACAGGCCAAAGCTTTTTCAACAGCTCAATTACCAACAGAATACACGTCATTTGCTGGAGTTACCATCCACAATTTGTTTGAGTTCTTTATGGTATTCGTAGTATTATGTGGAATTGCTGCTATTTTACTGGCTGTAATCTCTCCAGTACTTAAGAAAATGATGCACGGAATAAGATAAAATAAGAAAACATATCTTTTAAAAACCACCGAATATTCGGTGGTTTTTTGTTAAATTCGTACGATGGAAATCTCCGAAGATTCTTTGTTTTTTTCTGTAAAAGAAATTATAAACCAATCGCGCGAACGTGTTTTTCGACTTGCGAATTCTACGCTATTGCTATCATATTGGCAGATTGGACAACTTATCGTTGAAGATGAACAGCAAGGAAAGGACCGTGCTACTTATGGAAAATTTGTCTTGAAAAATCTTTCGGAAAAGCTGACTTTAGAGTTTGGGAAAGGTTTTGATTATACGAATCTTTCTAATATGAGAAAGTTTTATCAAGCCTTTCCAATTGTTGACACATTGTCTCAACAATTGAGTTGGTCACATTACAGATTGCTGTCAACTCAAGAAAATAAAGAAAAAAGGGAATACTATCTTGAAGAAGCTGTCCAAAATAATTGGAATGTTCGAGACCTAAAGAGACAAATCAATTCCCTTGCATACGAAAGAGTTCTTCAACATAAAAAATCTCCCGTTGAAAATATTCACAGCGTTTTAAAAGACCCGTATATTTTTGAATTTTTGGGTTTGAAAACTGATGAAAAAATATCAGAACAAGAAATCGAAACTGCAATCATCGACCACATTCAGAAATTCTTGTTGGAGTTTGGGAAAGGTTTTGCTTTCGTAGCAAGACAACTACATATTGCCACAGACACATCAGATTTCTACATCGATTTGGTTTTCTACAACTACATTCTAAAGTGCTTCGTCATTATTGATTTAAAAACTGGCGAGCTTTCTCATCAGGATATTGGTCAAATCGATATGTACGTCAGAATGTACGATGATTTGAAACGAAACGAAGGCGATAATCCTACAATCGGAATTTTACTTTGCTCAGAAAAGGACGAAACCATAGTAAAATATTCTGTCCTTAATGATAAAAACAATCTGTTCGCAAGCAAATATCTGCTCTATCTCCCGAAGGAGGAAGAGCTTAAACGAATCATAGACCAAGACAGAATTCGTTTTGAGCTCGAACAAGAAGACAAAAAATCAAAATAACAAATTCGTGACGCACTGAGTCACAAATTAATCTATTACCATTCATTATCTATGAACTTAACTCTCGAACAAATACAAGATTTCAAAGGAAAATATCCAAAACAAATCTGGTCTCTTTTTTTCTCCGAAATGTGGGAACGTTTCTGCTTCTACGGAATGCGTGGAATGTTAGTTTTCTTTATGATTTCACAACTCAAGTTCGATGATGAGCAAGCGAATTTACAATATGGCGCAACACAGGCTTTCGTTTATGCATTCACATTTGTGGGTGGACTTTTTGCGGATAAGATTTTGGGATTTAGGAAGTCTCTATTTTGGGGAGGATTGTTGATGATTGTCGGAAGTTTAATTTTGGCGACTAATCCACACGATTATTTCTTCCTCGGAATTTCATTTACTGTTGTAGGAACAGGTTTCTTCAAACCGAATATTTCCACAATGGTTGGAAAACTTTACAAATCTGGAGACTCCAGAACCGATGCAGGTTTTTCACTTTTCTATGCGGGAATCAATCTGGGCGCACTTTTAGGTGGTTATCTTTGTATTGCGATTGGAAAAGGTGAAATGTTATCTCACTTAATCCCAGAACACAAAAGATGGAATGTGGCTTTCGGTTTGGCAGCCATCGTGATGGTGATTAGTTTGGTTAATTTTATTTTCACTCAAAGACAATTGGGTCCCATCGGACTTCAACCTCAAAGATTAAATGCGGACGGCACTTTCTCAGCCTTAGCAAAATGGAATGAGTACAGCGTTTATATCTTATCCTTAGTTTTCGTTCCATTAATTATGATAATGGTCTCTGTTCCTGAATACACAGATTATTTTATGTGGACAGTCGGCCCTTTGACGCTGATTTATCTATTTTATGAAATGACAAAAGTAAGCTCTTCCGAAAGAAACAAACTTTGGGCAGCCTTGGTTTTCATCATTTTCTCAATCGTTTTTTGGGGAATTTATGAGCAATCTGGAGGTTCATTAAGTATTTTCGCGGCGAACAATCTGAACAAAGATTTACTGGGATTAGACCCGAATGGTGTGAACAATTCCGGAGGTGCATTCTTCATAATTTTTCTGGCGCCAATCGTTGGTTTGCTGTGGATTTGGTTGAGCAAAAGAAAATTGGAACCGAATACATTAATCAAATTTGGGTTAGGATTCATCTTTCTTGGATTGGGATATTACGTGCTTTTTGCAACCAAATTCTTTGCAACTTTACAAGGAATTACTTCACTAAATATTTTTACAATCGCACTGTTGGTCATCACTTTCGGGGAATTGTGCCTCTCTCCAATCGGATTATCGATTATGACAAAACTTTCCACCGAAAAACTGCAGGGAATGATGATGGGAATGTGGTTTTTGGCTTCTGCTTACGGGCAATATGTCGCAGGACAAATCGGAGCGGGAATGGCAAAAGTGAAAACCGGAGCCAACAATTACGACGCCCTCATCACTTACACCGATGGATACAAACAATTGGGTTTATACGCCTTAATTGCGGGCGTTGTGCTAATTTTGATATCTCCACTCGTGAAAAAACTAATGCAAGAAGTGAGATAATGATTTAACTAAAGTCCTTTTCAACAATCCAAACACAGATGAAAAAAATATTAATTTTAATGATTCTCTTCGTGATTCCAACTGCTGGAATGGCGCAAGTCCAATGGATGACGATTTCCCAAGCGTTGGAAGCTCAGAAAAAGGCACCGAAAAAAATCCTTATCGATTTCTACGCAGATTGGTGCGAGCCGTGCAAAGAGATGGACAAAAAAACCTACAATCATCCCGAGATTGCAAAAATCATCAATGAAAATTTCTATGCCGTGAAGTTTGAAAGTGATGGAAATTCCACCGTCACTTTTCTTGGACACAAGTTTACAAATCCTGAATACAAAAGCAAAAAAGGCAAATCCACACTTCATCAGTTTTCCAAATATATGAACATCAATATGATTCCGACAATGGTATTTTTGGATGAAAAAACTGACCCAATCACAAGCCTTTCTGGTTTTTTAAAAGCGAAAGAAGTTGAACCATATTTCTCAATGATTGCCTCTAACGAATATAAAACCATCAAGTCCAGAAGAGAATGGGAAGGTTATCAGAAAAAGTTTAAGTCGAAGATTAAGGATTAATAATCAATGACAGCAAAAAAGCAAAAACTATTCGATTATTTTATCCTTTGTGCAAGAATTCTACTCGCGTGGACATTGTTGAGCTATGGATGGAGCAAGTTAGACGATGGACAATTTGGAATTTCTCTTGAAGAAATGGCAACTCCCGTAAAAGACTTAGGTCTTTTTAAGCTTAGTTGGTATTTGTTTGACCACGAACCTTTCAAATCTTTCATCGGCATTTCTCAAATCATTGCTGGCTTGCTTTTGCTCTACAATCGAACTCTTATATTAGGTGTTTTAATTTCAATTCCAATATTTCTAAACATTCTGATAGTCGATATCACTTATGTGAAAATGTCCGGTTTTTACTGGCGACTTTCCTATTATTTAATTTTAGATGTCTTAATTTTGTGGCATTACAGAGACAGAATGACAATGGCGTTTAAGGCTATTTTTAATGGCTTGACAACTAAATTTAAGTTTCCAATCTGGGCTTATTTAATATTACCAATTATGGCAATTGGTGTTGAAATGTTAGCTTTCATTCCAAAATTGTTATTAGAATTGATTTTGAATCCAGCAGAAACCCTAGAAAGTCTAAGTAAAACCTTAGATTTATTTCTGTCACTGTGGAATTAAAAAATAAATCTAGCTCAAATTCTTCCAGAATGACAAATATTGCGTTTTTCTTTTGTGACTTTTGTGGTTAGATTTTAATTCCCGAAATTCGTCGGAACAAATTTTCCTTTCTTGACATTAGAAACTTCCATAGAATTTCTCAAAGGCATCGGCACCGAACGCGCAAAACTCATCAAAAACGTGTTGGGGATTTCGACTGTGGAAGATTTGCTCACCTTTTACCCAATCCGATACATCGATAAAAGTAAAATCCACAAAATTGGAAATATCGCCAAAGATACAGAGGCAGACATTCAACTGAAAGGAAAAATCACGGACATCCAGGAAGTGGTTTATGAGAAGGGAAAGAGACTGTCTGCGAAATTCCGCGATGAGACCGGAACGATGGATTTGGTTTGGTTTCGATATACGAATTGGATGAAAGATGCGATTCCATTGAATCAAGAGATTTTCATTTTTGGGAAGGTCAATTTCTTTAATGGAAATTTTTCAATGCCACATCCAGAAATCGAGGTTGATGAGAAAAAAGCTTTGCAAGGAACGCTTCTCCCGGTTTATCCAGGAAGCGAAAAACTGACTAAACGAGGCATTACGAATAAATTATTTCAAACCGTCATTTTCAATCTTCTGAAAGATTTACCCAATTTGATTCAGGAAAATCTGCCGGATTATTTGATGAAATCGATGAAGTTGATTGGACGATTGAATTCCTATTATTTCATTCATTTTCCGAAAGATTTAAAACAATTTGATGAAGCCAACAGGCGATTGAAGTTCGAGGAAGCTTTCTTTTTCCAACTTGGTTACGGCTTGAAAAAACTTCATCAAAAAACAAAATCTTTCGGAAATCCGTTTCCAATTGTCGGCGAATATTTCACCAGTTTTTATGAAAATAATCTTCCGTTCGAACTCACGAATGCTCAAAAACGGGTTCTGAAAGAAATCAGAATCGATATGAAACGGTCGACCCAAATGAACCGATTGCTTCAAGGCGACGTTGGTTCCGGGAAAACTATGGTGGCATTATTAACAATGCTGATTGCGATGGACAACGGTTTTCAATCTTGTCTGATGGTGCCGACGGAAATCTTGGCGCAACAACATTTTAATTCCATCAAAGAATTACTTCAAAATACGAATATCAACGTCCGACTTTTGACGGGTTCTTCCAAAACGGCGGAACGAAAAATCATCCACGAAGAATTGGAAAACGGGCAACTTTCTATCCTGATTGGAACGCACGCACTTTTGGAAGACATAGTGAAATTCCAGAATCTCGGTTTGGCAATCATCGATGAACAACACAGATTTGGAGTCGCTCAACGGGCGAAACTTTGGGCGAAGAACAATATTCCGCCCCATATTTTGGTAATGACCGCAACGCCGATTCCACGGACTTTGGCGATGAGTTTTTATTCCGATTTGGATGTTTCTGTGATTGATGAAATGCCAGTTGGAAGAAAACCAATTATCACAGCTCATCGTCGAGAAAAAGATAGACTTTCGGTTTATAATTTCTGCCGAGAAGAGATTGAGAAAGGAAGACAAATCTATTTTGTTTATCCACTTATCGAAGAATCTGAAACGTTGGATTACAAAAACTTGATGGAAGGTTTGGAAAGCGTAATGAACTTCTTTAAAAGCTACAATGTGACGATGGTTCACGGCCGAATGAAACCTGCGGAAAAAGATGCGAATATGCAATATTTCGCTTCCGGACAAGCGCAAATTATGGTGGCGACAACCGTGATAGAAGTTGGCGTAAACGTTCCGAACGCATCTGTGATGGTCATAGAAAGTTCGGAAAGATTCGGATTGTCACAGCTTCATCAGTTGCGCGGACGGGTTGGTAGAGGTGCAGAACAGAGTTATTGCATCCTGATGACCGGCGACAAACTAAGCAAGGAAAGCCGAACCAGAATCAAAACGATGGTGGCGACGACGGACGGTTTCAAAATCTCGGAGGTTGATATGGAATTGCGTGGACCAGGCGATATTCTCGGGACTCAGCAAAGTGGTGTTGTGGATTTCAAAAAGTTGAGTTTGATAGAAGATTCTGCCATCATCAAAGCTTCGAAACTGGCGGTCGAAAAGATATTGGAGCAAGATGCACTTCTCACGCGTCCCGATAATCAGATGATGAAGCAATATTACATCAAGCAGTATAAAGGGAAGAATAAGTGGTCGCAGATTAGTTAGAGTTGGAGGGTTTTAGAGTTGGAGAGTGCGAGCGTTTGAGGATTGGAGTGTATGCCAATAAAAAAAGTCTGCTACGAATAACAGACTTCTTAAATTTAAAAAAATAGTATATGAAGAAAAATTACTCTCAGGCGTTTGCTTGATTTCGTTCTGCGACAAATCTAAAATTATACTTGACATCAAACTTTAATGAATCGTTATCCCTTTGTTAATAATACTTAAGAATCAGTTCAGGTAAGTTTCAACGAGAATTAATACCGCGATAATATTACTTTGATTATCTGATTTCGGAAATTGTTTTTATTTAATTAATGAACTTAAAATCAGGATTTAAACAAAATCAAAATATTCTTAAGTTGACAAATGGAAATTTGAAGTTTCAAACTTGTTCATCATCCATTCATTTTTCAACATTAAATCTAGGCGAAAATCAATCACAAAAAAAAGCATCTGCGAAGGTTGCAAATGCTTTGAATGTTATTTAGCGACAATGAATTCCATTAGATAATCATCCATTATGTAACCATTCCCGATGTCAAAAATCGCTTCGTCATACACTTTGAAACCTTGTGATTCGTAGAAACTTTTGGCGTTGTTGTTTTTATTGACGGTTAATGTCAATCTTTTGTCACCAGATTTTCGAGTTTCAGTTTTAACGAATTCCAAAGCTTTTTTCCCAAGACCTTTTCCCTGCGCTTCTTTCAGGAAATAAATGCGGTGAAGCTTTGTGGTATCTGGCTCTTTATGAAATTCGAAGCCGATAAATCCTAAGAAAACCTCATCTTCTTCAATCAAATAATATTGATAATTTGGATTTTCGAAATGTGTTTGCAAGGTCGATTCAGAATACATTAAACCTAACATATAATCGATTTGCTCTTGCTCCAAAATGTTGGCATAAGCTGAATTCCAGGATTTTTTTGCGAGATTCTGAATTGTAGGAATATCTGTTTCTGTTGCTTTGGAAATTGCCATTTTAAAGTTTTAATATTAATGAAACCAACATATCGGTGCTTCGCACCTTGAATTACTGTATTTTACTTTTTCTACCAGGATGTCGCAACTTCGTTGCTTTATGTCATTAATTTACAAAGATTTAGAAAATCTCTTTGATGATTTCCAAAGACCTTGGTTCGCGGAAATCTGTAAAATGATAATGGAAATAGACCAATATCGAATCCAGGAAATTTTGTTTTTCGGTTCGGCTGAGCTTGATGCTGTATGGGTCTTGCGACGTGATAAGGTCTTTCCAAATGTCGGAAATCGTCTTGTCGAAAAAGTGATGCATCTCTATATCCTCGAAGTTTCCGGTTTCGGGATTGAGGTAAGTTTTATCTGAAAATAAAGGCTGTAAACCTTGCTGTTTCAAAAGTCTGAAAATAAAAATCAAATGCGACTGAAAATTATCAATCTGCAATTGGCTCAGGAAAATCGAAATCTCGGAATAGATTCCAACGTTCTGATTTTCATTCCTCAAAACCTGATTCAACAAATCAGAAACAAAAAACAAGATTGAATTCTTTCTAATATCTGAACTGAAAAAATCCACATTTTTCTGCTCTATCTTCTGAACGTTTTGAATGCTTTTCTTCTTGTCGGACGTGTACAGCAATAATTCGTTCAATGGGAAAAGAAAAGCTTTCTTTTTGTTCTTCGGCGCGTAGATGCCTTTGGCAAAGAAACTTTCGAATCCATTTTCCCTACAAAAACAATGGAGAACAGCATCGTGATCTCCATATTTTGTATAAGACAGTAAAAAAACTTCTTGTGTCATCTATTAATTCACGACCGCAATTTTAGCCGTTGCTGTATCGGTTCCGTCCTCGTTGGTCATCAAGACATAATAGATTCCGGAAGCTACTCTCACGCCTCTTTGGTTGGCAAGATTCCATTCGAAATAACCGCCATTTGCCACTGCAGAATGTACGAGATTCCCCGCAGCATCTGTGATTCTGATATTGGTTTTAGAGGCCAAGCCACGGATTCTCACATTGCCTTTGTATTGGGCATAGACTACAGGATTTGGATAGACAAGAACATTTCCAAAATTAGAAGTAACATCCGTTACATCACCTTGATAAACCATAATCCCGTCAAATGTCGCAAAATAAACTTTTCCAGATTTACTATCTATCTTAATATCCGTTACACTGTCGTTTGGTAAAGGTGAATTTGCTTTTGTAAAATGATAGATTGTTCTGTCTCCATTTGAACTAAGGTAAAAAACACCACCGCCATCTACAGAAATCCATTTCTGATTACCAGTATCATTTGCTATTTGTAAAATTTTCGCATCTCTGAACAATTCTTCAGCCAAACCATTTTCTTCAATTATAATTTCATTAGTCTGTGGATTATCTTCAAGGATTGCAGATTTGGGGTTGGAAAGGGTTCTTAAGCCAAGATTATTCCCTATCCAAACGTCATCATTATTATCAACAATTACAGATGATGTACCATTAATGGGTAAATTGTTCGTTGTTTTTAATACTTTGAATTTATCATCCGATGTCTGGCTAGGCGTATTATTGTAATCGTACATCAGAACTCCCCCATCTCCTGTAAAAGGTGCTGCAAAATATAATATTCCATTTTTCACCACGGGTTTTTGAGCTCCACCAATAGTAAATGTTGTAAAAGGTGTTGATCCGAAGTTGTCATTACTTTTATTAAATAAATAGAAGCTGGAGATCGTACAAAATCCACTTAAACTAGGAATTGTACACTGAACGCTGCAGAAAAGATTGTTGTTCTCATCAAAAGCAAGCCCCATTGGTTGATAATAGTATGCGTTGCCATCATTGAAAGAATATCTTTTTACAAACTCGTTATTCCTCATTTTAAACACTCCTTTATCTGTAAGCGAAAATTCATTTGTAATGATATTTGTAAAATATACCTCTGTAGGATTAGCGGGGTCTGGGACAACATCTAAAATATTGAAGAGAATTGGTGTGTTCAAAAAGTATTGTGGATAGTTCCATTTTGAGCCATCATAGTGATAGAATCCAATTTTCTTATCAGCTGGATCTCCATCTCTACTGCCTGACGCAACCCAAATTTGATTGTTAAGTAGAGATAATTTATAAGATCTGTTATTATATGGTCCATCGGGCTTCAAAGAATTCTTTTGTTCATTGTAAATTCCAGAAGTTTGGGTACCAACAAAAATCGCATTATTATAAAGCAACGTCGTATTTATATTTTCTCCAACATTGAAATTTTTCTGTAGCAAACCACGAGTATTGTAAACATACACTTGAGTTTGATCTGTTACAATAATCTGACTATCTGTAACTTTGAGATCCTGAATATTTGAAAACACGCCTGGTAAATCGGAAAAATTGGCTCCATTCCCATATTTCACTTGTGTACCGTTTGCAAAAGCGACTACACTATTTGCATCTATTTTCTTAAAAGCACCAGCTACAATCGTTGCCCACGTAGTAAAAACTGGAAAAGTCGCATTGATCTCATGTGACTTGATACCAGAATTGGTAGCAACATATATCGTATTATCCTTCAGAACTGCAGAATTAGCAGCCGTATAAACTCCGCCAGTTGCGAAAAAAGCCGTATCACCAAACTCTCTACGAGCAATATTAAAAATAGAAACCCCATATCCGACCGAGATAATCGCCCTATCTCCATTAATAGAAATATGATTGATTTTCTTACTACCGTTGTATCCAGTAGCCAAAGGAATATCCACTATCAAAAAAATACCATTTGGTGTTATAACATCCATAGACCCATTTTGATAGCCTACAATTCCCGTTTTTGTTGCAGGATTGTAATCGAATGCAGAAATCTTAACTTCGTGTAAGCCGTTTGCCTTAGATAGTTTTGTAATTTCTCCGCTGGAAGGATTGTAATAGAAAATACCGTTTTCTGTTGCAGCTATCAATCTGCCATTATCTTCACGGATCGCAAGGACATTGTTGTAAGAGAACAAATCGCTCCATTTGCTCGTCTGAGCTTGGGAAACCAACGCTGTAAAAATTGTTATAATTAATAAAATTTTCTTCATTCTAAACTATTATGTTTTCATCTATTAACTGATTATTCCAAGAAATATTTTTCACACTTTTATTTTTATCAAAATAAAAATCCAATCTGCCCAATAAAATCCCCGCCCAACCTACTTGATTAACAATCACATTCTTGCCGTCCTTGTTTTTAAAACTCAACGGTTCTTTCAAAAATGTGTGGGTGTGACCTCCTAAAATCAAATCGATTCCAGAAGTTTTTGTGGCCAAATGTTTATCCGATATTTTGTTCGGCTCGTCTCTGTAATCGAAACCTATGTGAGAAAGACAAATTACCAAATCACATTTTTTTTCTTTTCTAAGGAAATCTGCGTATTGTTGCGCAATTTCTATCGGATCGTGATAAATGGTTTCGCCGTAGTTTTTCTTTCCTACCAAACCATTCAGCTCTATTCCAACGCCAAAAATCCCTACTTTGATTCCGTCCTTTTTGAAAATCTTGTAGGGTTCCGTTTTCCCGTCTAAAATAGTATTTTTAAAATCATAATTGGAACAGAGAAAGGGAAATTTCGCATTTGGTAAAACTTTTGAAAAGCCTTCCAATCCATTGTCGAAATCGTGGTTTCCCATGGTTGATGCATCGTAACGCATCATGCTCATTAATTTGAATTCCAATTCGCCTCCAAAAAAATTAAAATAAGGCGTTCCCTGAAAAATATCGCCTGAGTCCAAAAGCAAAACATTCTTCTCTTCGTTTCGTATTTTTTGGATTAATGACGCTCTTCTCGCAAATCCGCCTTGGTTCGGGTTTTTGGTGTAAGAAGCATCAAAAGGTTCTATCCTGCTGTGTTGATCGTTGGTGTGGAGAATTGTCAATTTGTTTGTAGATTCTTTGATCAAATCCAATTGTTCCGCCAACAAAAGATTGGGAGCAAGCGTAAGGGCAAGACTTCCGCCACCGACATATTTTAGAAATTCTTTTCTTTTCATCACTCTTCCAATTTTTTGTCTTTGAAGATCAGTCGCACGTCATCCGGTGCAGAAATCTCAGGATTTTGTTTGAATTTCTCCAAGAAAAGATCTCTCATTTTGATTCCGGTGGAGATTGTCTCTCCCTTTCCGAAGAAAAACATATTATCACCACCCAAAGCCAAATAGTCTGACGTAGCAATATAATAAACTTTATCGTAATCTATTGTTTTTCCGTTGATTAACTTTTTAGAAAGACTTCCATTTTCAGTTTCGATCAAGAGATGAGAAACTGGATTATTTTTTTTGGTATTAAGATAATAATCAAACAAACCTTCTACATCCTTTCCATTCATTTTGATAATGACAATCTCATTTTCGAATGGCATCACCTCATAGATCTGTTTTGTGAAGATATCACCTTTTGGGATAATTGTTCTGATTCCGCCAATATTGATGACCGCCGCATCTATTCCTGGAAGATTATTTTTCTTAGCCCAATCATCGGCACCTTGGAATGTGTAATCTGCGAGCAAATTTCCAAGATTGCTGTTGTCTCCGGACTTGTTGAGTTCCACATTGCTGTGAGAGATTTTGGCATTCATTTTACCTTCCAATTCTTGCTTGTAGGGCATGATCAAAGCCTCCATTGCCTTGTCAGCTTGTAACTCATCGGTAATGTAAATGTTCTTTTCGGTATGGATGTTTGCGATGCTGAGAGGCGCTTTGCAACCCATCAATAGCAATCCAATGATTCCGAATCCAAAAAGCTTACTTTTCATTCATAAAAATATGAGTACAAATCTAAGGATTTTTAGCTTTTTAAAACTAACTAATTCACAATTAGACCTATCAAATATGGTGTGATTTCAATTTTATTCAAAATAATTTCGTCGTTAAAACAAAGACCAACATATCCATTGCCTATTTATCAAAATGAATTAAATTTGGGAAAATTAAATTTCATATAAAAATGGGTCAATTAAAAGGCGTGGGTGTAGCTTTGGTAACACCTTTCAATGAGGATCTTTCTGTAGATTTTGAATCACTTACCAAATTAATCGATTACAATATAGACAACGGAACCAATTTCTTGGTTGTCTTGGGAACAACGGCTGAGGCTGCAACGCTTTCCAAGGACGAAAAGGAAAAAGTAATTGCACATATCACGAAAATCAACAACAATAGATTACCATTGGTTTTAGGAATCGGTGGCAACAATACTGTTGAAGTGAAACAACAAATCCTGGACGCTGATCTTTCGGATTTTGATGCCGTGCTGTCCGTTTCTCCATATTACAACAAACCGAATCAAGAAGGACTTTATCAGCATTATAAGGCTTTGGCAGAAACTGGCGCAAAGATTATTATCTACAATGTGCCGGGAAGAACTGGTCAAAACGTGGAAGCTTCTACAACTTTACGATTGGCAAATGAGTTTCCAAATCTTTTTATGGTAAAAGAAGCCACTCCGAATATTCTTCAATATTTTGATATTCTGAGACAAAAACCAGAAAACTTCTCGCTAATGTCCGGCGATGACGAATTCACTTTGCCAGTAACTTTGGCTGGTGGCGACGGCGTAATCTCTGTGATAGGACAAGCTTATCCGAAAGAATTCTCGACAATGGTGAAGTTTGCCCAAAAGAGAGAAGTTGACGAGGCTTACAAGATTCACAATTCTTTGGTAGAAATCACGAGGTTGATTTTTGCAGAGGGAAATCCTTGTGGTGTAAAAACGATTTTGGCAGAAAAAGGCATTATCAAAAATTATCTGAGATTGCCTTTGGTTCCAGCTTCCGAAGGTTTGCAAGAAAAAATCAAAGAAGAGATGCAAAAGCTCAATTCATAAAACAAAAATGGTTCAGAAATTTCTGAACCGTTTTTTTTATATATCTAATTTGATCTTATAGACATCCGAGGAATTCCTCACAATGCCTTCCTCGAAAAAACCGCCATTCTGCGGAATCAATTCTATAAAATCAAAAACTTTGCAACCTTTTGGCAAACCTGCAAAAACCAAAGTGAACCAATATTCTTTCGCAACGGGAACATCTGTCCAAGTGGGGAAAAGACTGATATTTTCAAAATGGATGAGTTTTGAAATATGGTCAGAATTCCTATCAATCAAATAAGTGGAAGACCAAATCCTGATCTTCTCCTCCATTATGAAATCCGATTGGTAACAACAATGCAAGATGACCTGCTTCTCTTCTTCAATTTTTGTTTGAAGTTCCGCAAGAAGTTCCTCTGCAATCTTTGGTTTTGTGATTGTTTCGCTCATTAATAATTCAGTTCCAATTTCTCTTTAGAATAATCGCGGATTTCTTTGATCAATTCCGGATTCTCTGCCAATTTTTGACCGTAGCTCGGAATCATTTCCAGTAGTTTTTCTCTCCAATCTGTTTTTAGTTTTTCATCAAAGCATTTTTCCAAAACCATTATCATTGCAAAGGCTGACGTACTTGCTCCAGGCGATGCGCCCAAAAGTGATGCGATGTTTTTATCCTTGTTTACGACAACCTCTGTCCCAAATTCCAATCGTCCACCTTCGAAGCGGTCTCTTTTGATGATCTGAACTCTTTGGCCTGCATTTTCCAATTGCCAATCTTTCTCCTGGGCATCTTGCACAAAGTCACGAAGATGTTGCATTCTTTGCGATTTGTTCATCGTCACTTGTTGGATGAGATATCTCGTCAAAGGCATATTGTGCCACCAAACGCCAAACAGCGAACGTATATTTTTGAAATTCACACTTTCTGGTAGATCCAAATAACTTCCTTCTCTCAGAAACTTTGTTGAGAATCCTGCGAATGGTCCAAAAAGAAGTGCCTTTTCACCATCGATGATTCTGAGGTCAAGATGTGGAACCGACATTGGAGGTGCGCCAACCGTCGCTTGCGTGTAAACTTTAGCCTGATGTTTTTCCACCAATTCCGGATTTCTGCTGACCAGCCATTGTCCGCTGATCGGGAATCCACCATAACCTTTGCTTTCCTCGATGCCAGAACTATCCAAAAGTGGTAAGGCGTATCCACCAGCACCGATAAATACGAAATCCGCATTCACAGTTTGTTTATGATGGTTTTTTCTGTCATTCACTTTTAAGTTCCAGCTTCCCTTTCCGTCGGCGTCTATTTCTTTGACTTCGTGGTAGGTGAAGACTTCTACGCTTTCGGTTTTATCGAGATGTTCGATTAATTTTACGGTGAGCTTTCCAAAATCCACATCGGTTCCTAAGTCCATTTTGGTGGCACCAAGTTTGTCAGTCACCATTCTTTTCTGCATCATCAGTGGAATCCATTCTTCCAATTGTTGATGATCGTCAGAAAATTCCATTTCTTGGAACAATGGTGAGTTTTGAAGTGCTTCGTGTCTTCTTTTAAGATAATCAACATCTTTTTCACCGAAAACAAAACTCATATGCGGACAAGAATTGATAAACTCTTTTGGATTATCAATGATACCTTTGTTGACGAGATACGACCAGAATTGCTTAGAAACTTCAAATTGCTCCGCGATGTATTCTGCTTTCTTAATGTCGATTTTTCCGTCTTTTTCCGGTGTGTAGTTTAATTCGCAGAAAGCAGAATGTCCTGTTCCAGCGTTGTTCCACGCAGATGAACTTTCTTTGGCCACTTCACCAAGTCTTTCGAAGATGGCGATTTCCAGATTCGGGTCGAACTCGTGAAGCATTGTCGCCAGTGTTGCGCTCATAATTCCACCGCCAATCAGTGCTATATCGTATTTAGGTTTTGGATTCATTTAAAATAGATTTGTAAGAATGATTTAGAAATTCTATTAATATTTGATTTTATGAAATAATTTAATAATTCTAATTATTTTTTTGCAGTCACAAAATTAGTGATAAAAGTAATTTCAGTTTTGTTTTGTCATAGAAAAAGACTTACCATTTGTTAAGAATTTTCAATTATGGCTTTAAAATCTTTTCTGAAATTTTAAATCATTATTTTTGCATCGACTTTGGGAAAATCAAAGCAAAAGAATGAAAGCTTTAAAAACACTTAATCCATATTTCTGGAAACATCGCGTCCTATTATTTTGGGGATTTTTATTCATTATTCTAAGTAACTTTTTTGCGATCTACAAGATTCAATATATTGGACAGACCATTAATATCATTGATAAAAATTATTCCACACTCAATCTTTCCGAGAAAGCTGGATTGATAGAAAACGTGCGAAATAATTGGGCATACTTCAGAATCATCTTTATCAATTCGGGAATCTTGATCGGATGTTCTCTCCTCTCCGGACTTTTCACTTTTATGATGCGCCAGACTATCATCGTCGCGTCCCGAAGAATCGAATATGAACTTAAAAATAAAATCTACACGCACTATCAAGAATTATCGGTTACTGATTACAAGAAGACGACGATTGGAGATTTGATGAACCGATTGAGTGAGGATGTCGTTGCTATCAGAATGTACCTTGGACCAGGCGTGATGTATGTTGTGAATCTCATTATTTTGTTGATTATCACGAGCATCTATATGTTTATGACCGATTTGCAAATGACGCTTTGGACTTTGATCCCGCTTCCGATTTTGTCGTTCGGAATCTATAAAGTCAGCGACATCATCAATAAAAAATCGAAGGTGATGCAGAAGAGTCAATCGGGCATTTCGACGTTTGTACAGGATAGTTTTTCGGGAATTCGCGTTGTGAAATTCTTTAGTAAGGAAAAATATATTGAGAAAAACTACGGTATCAAAGTTAAAGATTATCAAGACAAAGCCTTGGATTTAGCTAAAACTGAAGCTTACTTTTTCACAATTATCCTTTTCGTAGTTGGACTTTTGAATGTTGCGATTCTATACATCGGAGGGCAAAAATATATTGCCGGAGAAATGAGCGTTGGAACGATTGCAGATTTCTTTATGTACATCAATATGTTGATTTTTCCTTTCTCGATGCTCGGGTGGGTAACATCTGTGAATCAACGCGCGGACGCCAGTATGCAACGTGTGAATGAGTTTTTGGACGTAAAATCCGACATCATCAACAACAATTCGGAAACATATCCTATAACAGGCGAAATTGAATTCCGAAATGTGAGTTACACTTACCTGAATACGGGAATCAAAGCGGTTGATAATCTCAGTTTCAAAGTTGATGCTGGGAAATCTCTTGCGATAATGGGAAAAACGGGAAGCGGAAAATCGACGATTGCGCAACTCATTTGCCGATTAATCGATCCTGATGAAGGCGAAATCTTGATCGATGGAAAAAACCTGAAAACCCATAATTTGAAACTTTATCGAGATCAATTGGGCTACACACCGCAGGAAAGTTATCTTTTTTCTGATACGATTGAGAATAATATCGGTTTTGCAATTGACAAACCAAACCGGAGCTTGGTGGTAGAAATGGCGAAAAAAGCGGACGTTCACAAAAACATCGAAGAGTTCAAAGAGCAGTACGAAACGATGGTCGGCGAACGTGGCGTAATGCTGTCTGGTGGGCAGAAACAGAGGATTTGCATCGCCCGAGCAATGATAAAACAACCCAACATTCTCATCTTCGATGATTGCCTTTCTGCATTGGATACAGAGACTGAGGAAAATATTCTGCAAAACATCGATAAAGATTTGAAAACCACCACTTCTATTATCATAACTCACAGAGAATCAAGCGCAAAAAGAGCAGATAAGATTTTATATTTGAATTGATTTCAGTAACGAATTGACTATAATTTTATCAAAAATTTAAGAAAATAACTCATTTTGAAGGTTTTTTTAACAAAACATTTTGAATTTCCGAGAATTCTGTTATATTTGTTAATACACATTTCTAAAAAAAATAATTAACGATGAGTGAATTTAAAGAACGACATGAGAATGAGATTTTCACTAAAGTGTTGAAAGCAGGCAGAAGAACGTATTTCTTTGATGTGCGAGAGACTAAAGCAGGTGACTATTATTTAACCATTACAGAAAGCAAAAAGAACTTCGGGGAAAATGGAGAAGCGACATTTGAGAAACACAAAATCTACCTTTACAAAGAGGATTTCAAAAGTTTCCAGGAACTCTTCGAAGAATCTACAGATTTTATCATCTCACAAAAAGGTGAAGACGTGATCTCTGAAAGACACGACAAAGACTTCAAATCAAAATCGTTTACAATAGAATCTGACGATGAGGTTTAAATTAAAAAGAAAAATCAAGCGTTCCGAAATCTCGGAACGTTTTTTTGTTGGTACCAATTGTATAATTCCACGAAAAGGAAAGCGATCAAAATCAACTGGAACCATTCAAAATCCAGTTTGAATCTGATATTGTTTGCGTGCCCGATCATATAAGGAAAACAAAAATTAGCAAAAAACAAAAGTGAAAACCAAAATATCATTTTTGATTTTCGATAAACAAAGACCAGTGAGATCAAGGTCAAAATATTGAGGACCACAACATAGATCTTTCGCCCAACTAATACGGATAAGCTATTATCATCAAAATATTTAGGCGGAACAAACCAGAGACAAAAGAAGTTACTCATTGCTTTTTTTATAAAAAATTGAGGCTCATTGCGAGTCACTTTTGCGACTTCATCTTTGTATATTTTTTCCATTACCAATTCGCTTTTTTCATCACGTGTTTGGTATAACTCATGATCTCTTTCCTTTGAAATCAGCTTCAAATCATCCATCAATTGCCCATTTTCCGTGAAACCATAATAGATGTTTTGCCAAGTTGGTGTTTTGGATGGCACAAACTTATCGAAGACATAATAATTCCTGATAATCCAAGGCGAATAGAGTAAAATAATGGTGAAAATTAAATAAGAAAAATTCTTAAAATTAGTTTTCTTAACTATTAAAAGTGCCAAAATAATTAAGCCAGACAATGGAACGATCACAACTTGAGTAAGAAATAAAAAAGCGCTCACAATGCCCAAAACGATGAAATCCAAAGTCTTAGTTTCTGACGCAATCCAAATTCTGAAATACAGGTAAAACCAAAGTAAAAGGATAGGTACAAAAACATTGGTAGCCTCCATATTTCCGGAATACAGAAAATATGCCGGCGACAAAAGAAATAGAAATCCTGCAATAATTCCGACTTTATCCAACCCAAACAATTGTAATATTTTGTAGATTAATATTGGAATCGAAAAGCTTAAAACGGCTTGGAAAATTGCCAATCCAAAAAGAGCATTGTCACCAAATAACCATATAAAAATAGCCATGCAAAAAGGATAAACCGGAAGTTTGAAAGCCGTTCCTCCTTGATCTATAAACTCGGAATATTGATGATATTGTACAATATTTTTAGCAATCGTAAAATCCTCCAAACCTCCAAATTCTTTCTGAACAAATACAAGATAAATCACTTTAAAAGCGACGACAGCAAGATTAGCTAAGATGAGATTTCTGTAAGTTAAACAGGATTTGAGTTTTGCAAGCATCGAAAAAATTTGGAATGTAATTTAGAAAATAATTTCTGAATAAAAAAAACGCATTCTAAAAAGAATGCGCTTTTAATCTGTGGGTGAATGAGGGGTCTCGAACCCCCGACCTCCGGAACCACAATCCGGCGCTCTAACCAACTGAGCTACAATCACCGTTTTTGCGTGTGCAAATATAACATTTTATCGTTTAATTACAAACAATTCCTTCGAAATTTTTGATTGCGATTAATTTTTCTGTCGTGAAACCTTCTGCAAACTCTACACCTGAAAGCCTTCCCAAATCCTGAGCTCTGTAAGTCAGGCTTTCCAAAAAGTCTTTTGTTGCAATTGGCGTCACTGGTTCATTTGATTCTGGATTGTAGAATTGTGTCTTGTAAGCCAAGCAAGCTTCAATCTTTTGATTCATAAATCCCGTAATATCCATTACAAAATCCGGCTCAACATTTTTCCACTGAATGTAATGGAAGATATGTTTCGGTCTCCAAACATCTTGTAGTACTCCGTTTTCAAACGTTTCAATTTTTCTTAAACCCGATATAAAACACGCATCCGAAATCAACTTCGCTGCCTTTGCATGATCTGGATGACGATCATCTATTGCATTTGCCAACACAATTTCTGGTTTGTATTTTCTTATTTTTTCAACAATTTTAAGCTGATATTCTTCTGAATTATTGAGGAAACCGTCTTTCAATTTTAGATTTTCCCTTGCGCTGATTCCCATTAGTTTTGCAGCTTCGTTGGCTTCTTGTTCTCGGGTTTCAATGGTTCCTCTGGTTCCTAATTCGCCTTGTGTCAAATCGATGATCCCAATTTTTTTACCTTCAGAAATTAATTTGATAATAGTACCGCCACAGCCTAATTCGACATCATCCGGGTGGGCACCAATAGCAAGAATGTCACATTTCATATAGTAGCTTTTAATTGTTTTTTATGTTAGAAGGTTATCGCAATTATACGATTCTATCGTAAAATAATTTTGTACAAAATTACTAAAAACAAAACTTCCCAATCTTACGAATTGGGAAGTTTTATAGTTATTAATCTGAATTTTTATTTATTCAAAGTATTTTGAAGATTGATTGCATCTTGGTAAGTTGGCTCATACTCAAGAGATTTAGCAACGTCTTGTTTTGCTTTCTCTGGATTAGCCTCTTTCTCCATAAATGCGATAAAGAAATATGCATAACCTAAACTTGGTTTGCTAGCTTCAATCTCTTCAGGTTTTACAAGAGAAATAAATTTCTCATAAGAAGCTTTCGCCATATCATTGTTCTGTGCTTGCTGATAAGCGTAACCTTGGCTGTAATAAGCTGGTGCCCAATCTGGTAATGCTGTTGACATTTTACCCCAAGTCAGGATAGCACCGTTCCAGTTCTGAACATTTTGATATTCTGTAGCCAATTTGTACAGTGAATCTGTGTCAGCAGGATTTTCTGCAACTTTTTTCTTAAGCGCTTCAATAGCTGGAGACGTTGCACCTTGCTCTACAGAAGCAGTGTTAATCCCACCTTTTACTTTTGCCAATTCTTCATCCCACTTCAACGTTTCGTCTTTGGCAGCTTTTGCAATACCAATTTTTTGAGTAGCAAGTGCATCTAATTGTGCTTTTTTAGCGGCATCTTTCTCGTCTTTTGCTAATCCTGCAGCAATTAGACCTTGTAAACCGTCATCAGATGGTTGGATTCTGCTTTTCTCAGCTGTCGACAAGAATGTCTCGATACTTTTTTGAGCTCCTGCAAAATCGCCATCACCGTATTGGATGTATGCTCTCAATCTATACTTGATCGGATCATTTACTTTGTCAAAAACTGAATCTAATGTTGTTTTCGCATTAGCAAAATCTTCATTGGTAAAATATAGTTTTGCGATTTCCAACTGAGTGTATGCATCCTCATCTGCATATTTGGCATAATTGATCAAATTCTGAGTAGCTTCTGCATTTCTCTGATATTTGATATTGTAGCCTGCCAAAGCTTTGTATGCAGGCGCATAAGTAGGATCTACAGCGATAGCTTTGTCAATGTTTGTTTTAGCTTGTTGCCACTGCTGAGCCGCAATCCAAAGTGTTCCTTTTCTAGTAAAAACGGACGCTTTGTTTTTCGCGACAGCCTCTGCTTTGTCATAAGCGGACATTGCGTTACCCGGATCTTTTTTGATTCTATACGCATCACCTAATGAGTAATAATAGTTCGCCGGAACGCCTCCTCTTTGAGCTCTCTCGATCGCTTTGTTCAAGAAAGTAATTGCCAAATCTGGTGAATTGAATTTTTCAAACAATGTCAATGCTTCTCCTGCTCTGAAAAGAACTTCAGCATCTTTCTCTCTCGAATCTTTTACGATTTGTTGAATCTCTGCAATTGCAGATTTGTCACCTTTACCAAGTTTCACAGAAGCTAAACCTAACTTGTTTAAGTAACTTTTAGAATCTGCCGCTAAACCTTTGTTGAAACTTTCTTGAGCCAAATCAAAGTTTGGATCAAACTGTGTTAAATATGTATTTCCCAAATAGAAGTAATTACTTGCTTCTTTGGGATTTTGAGTGATTAAGTCTGTATAATTTTGTTTTGCTTTCGCATATTTTTGGCTATCTACATAATTAATCCCGTCTTGTACAGATTGTGCGAAACTAAAACTTGTAAAAAAACCGACTGCTGCTGTAATAACAACCTTTTTTGATAAATTCATTATATTTTCTGTTTTCATTTATTTATTAAAAAAATATTAATCAATGGTTTGACTGACAATATTCAGACCATTATTTTAATTAAAAAAGTTTTTTCTGTTAAAATAATATTAAAATTTATGTCACTTCATTTGAACTTCTCTATTGAAGATATGGTACGGTTGAAGACCTTCTTTTTCAACTACAATCTGACCAATCTGCTGACAGGAAAATCTAATAAATCCATTTCCTAATCCATAATAAGATTCATTGGTAAGGAAGTACAAAACTCTTGTAAACGGATAAGACATATTCTTCAAATTCTCATTGGTCACCTCATAACTTTTGTTGCCCTTGGTAATCTTTAGGACCTTTAATTCACTTCTCAGCTTTTCAGCTTCTTTTCCATACGGACGGCTGATGGTGTTATAACTTATAACGCCAATTTTACCAGAATAGTTTTTCAACTGCTCTGCAACATTCTCATTTCCGTTGATGATTGAGAATTTCAATTCGGATGGATTTTTCTTAAACTTCTGAGCCACAAAATTCAGATTGCTGGAATTGGTTCCGTCAAATATGATTTTCTTATCATCAGATTGCAGTTCTTTATAAATCTCTTCCATCGATATCGACTCTAATGGTGAATCTTTGGGGACAACAAACAAAACAGCATCAGCCGCAAATTTGGCAGGCAACCAGGGTAAATTAACTTTTTGATCAAATGCTTGTTTCTCTTTTTCGGACAATTCTCTCGACATTACTACGACCCTTGCTTTCTTATCCAACAAGTCCATAAAACCAAGATCTTCTTTCTTTACCACAAGATTGATTTTTGTATTTGGATACAGCGCCATATATCTTTCAACTAAGGCTTCTGTAACACTTTGGAATGACTCATCCGTTGCGATAGTAATTTCACCTTTATTAGGCATATCAACCTCTTGTTTTTGCTTCTTCTCTTTGGAACAAGAGAATGCGATAGCAGAAATTGCTATGAGAAGGAAAAAGAGTTTTTTCATACTAGTCATTATTTTTGATTGACATCACAGCTCTTGCTATTCGGAACACACCGTAAGCTATTAACAATGCTCCCAAGGCATAAGCTACAGTAGGTTCAAGAACTATCACAAAAAACTTATAGATGATAACAACGATTCCTAAAACGATATAGATGAATCCTGCTAATAAAGAAAGCCATTTAAACATAACACAAATCTAATAAAAAAAGAGAAGTTATAAAAACTTCTCTTTTGTATAATAATTTATAACTGCGTTCTTATTGGAACTGCATTGTAATTGGAATAGAGTAATAAGATCTTACATTTTCTCCATTCTTCTTAGCTGGAGTCCATTTCTTAAGTTTCTTTACAACTCTGATCGCCTCTGAATCAAAATCACTGTTTCCAGATTTTGAAGTTGCCTTCACATCAGAAACGGTTCCATCTCTCTCGACAATAAATCTTAGTTTAACTGTCAATTGACCTTCACCTTCCATTCCAGAACTGTCAACATTGTCAGCAATATACTTTCTAACGCCGTTCAAACCTCCAGGATATTCCGCACTTTGATCCACTGAGTCATACACCTCATTGGTATTCACTTTCACCTCAGCGACAACACCTTTACCAGTTGATGGTGGTGGCGGTGGTGGTGTGTAAGTTGGTGTTTTCACACCTTCTTGGTTTTGAAGTCCAGTTTGAGTATCCAATGTTTTTGAGATTGGCGGTGGTGGAGTTTCAATCTTTGGAGCCTTTTTTGGTTCCGGCACTACGTTTTGAATCACTTCCTGCTTCTCCTCCTCTTTTGGTGGTGGAGGTGGTGGAGGTGGTTCTTCTTCCTTCGGTTGTTCAATAATTGGTTGATCTTCTAAAATTTCAACCAAGTTTGCATCAACTTCCACAGTCTCTTCCGCAGTCATCTGTTGAATCTTAAGATAGATCAGCGGTGAAAGCGCTAAAAGTAGGAAGAAAGCTGTACCTAACAAAAAAGACCTAGTAAGAATCTTTGGATACGCAGTCCTAAGATCATACGCCCCATATTCTTTATTTCTGTGTTCAAATACAATCTCGTCAAGACTGGGACTGTAATTTACATTATCTTCTGCCATTTTTATATTATTAAATATGATATTTGTAGCGAGATCTTACTCTCCAACTTTTCTTTTATAAATAGCCAACTCCCAAGGTTTCACATCGGTCACACCGTATCTTTCATTCTTGGTAATAGCCATCTCATCTAGCATATCTACAAAATTCTTATATATAGCATCATCCGTCGGCTTAATAATGACTGTAAACAGATCCTTATTTGCAGCTCTCGCTTTTGCTTGCTCTACTACTTGTCTAATTCCCTCTCTGTCAAAATTGGTCTCAAGAAGTGTCTGATCGTTAAGACCTGCTTGGTCTTGCTGATGATAAAAAATCTTGTTATCCTTTCCTATGATAAGAGAGATAGAATTGCTAAGTTTAATTTCCGTATCAGGTTGTTGTTTAGGGTCTTTTGGTTTAGCTGGTAAACCAAGATCCATAACATTCGGTTTGTTAAAAGTGGTCACTAACATAAAGAATGTGATCAAGAGAAACGCCAAATCCACCATCGGAGTCAAATCTACGTGAGGCACCTGCTTCTTGGAGCGCACCTTCCCGCCTTTCCCGCTACTGTCTTTTACTTGTACTTCTGCCATTTCTTTATTATTGCGCCGTTTCCTGACTTGTTATTAACCAGAATTTAAGATAATCAATATCTCTTAATCCTTCAAACAAAGATTTAACTCTAGGATACTTAGTTTCCACATCACCTTTGATTGCCAATTTGTAATCAGGGTTTACGGCCAAACTTTGTTGTACCCAATCAATTAATTCTTTTTTTGTGCTGTCCATTGGGATTCCCGTTGGACTTTTATACGCTTTACGTTCTGCATCTGGCAAATCTAAAAAGCCTTTCAATTGACTCATAGGAACACCTATTGACTGAGCATTGGAAAAATTAACTTTTTCCTTATCAGTAAATGTCATACCATACTTCTGTCCCATTTTATCCAACAGAGCAATTCTTTCCGTTCCATTTTCAACTGGAGTGAAATAGAATTTCCCGTCAGTTGTGCTCAAAATAGTCATTAAACTTGCATCTGGAAGAAGCTTTTGAGAGATAGAAGATGGCGTAGTTATCGTCTCGACATCAGGTTTTGCAAACTGAGCCGTGAGGATAAAGAACGTAAGGAGTAGAAATGATACATCGGTCATCGCCGTCATATCTACCCTTATATTATGTCTTTTTGGTTTGACTCTCGCCATTATAAATTATTTATTTATTAAACTTCTTGTTTTTCGAAATGATTCCCATCTGAGAAAAATTTCCAGTGATTGCCAAATTCTTAGTGGAATTCTGCAAAAGACTGCTGGATTGACATTGCGATCTCATCGATCTTGAACGTTAATCCGTCAATCTTAGAAGTAAAATAGTTGTAAAGTATAATCGCTACAGCAGATGTACCAATACCTAATGCCGTGTTGATCAATGCTTCAGAGATACCAATTGATAATGCTGCAGAATCTGGAGTTCCTCCTCCTGAACCTAATGCG
This sequence comes from Chryseobacterium sp. FH1, assembly GCF_000735135.1. Taxonomy (GTDB): domain Bacteria; phylum Bacteroidota; class Bacteroidia; order Flavobacteriales; family Weeksellaceae; genus Epilithonimonas. The sequence continues at coordinate 120,874 of NZ_JPLZ01000007.1, read as the reverse complement.
CTAAATGCCTTGATCATCCCGATTACAGTTCCCAATAGTGCTACCAAAGTTGCAACAGTACCAAGAGTGGAAAGAATCATCATATTTTTCTCTAGCATTGGCATTTCCAATGTAGTAGCTTCTTCGATTGATTTGTTAAGAGCAACCATTTTTTGTTCTTTGTTCAATGTAGTATCGTGAGCCAAAACTTTGTAAGTTGTAAGACCTTCTCTCACTACATTTCCAACAGAACCTTGTTGTCTGTCGCACTCTTCGATTGCTTCATCAATTTTGTTTTGGTTTAGCAAGCTTCTTACTTTCAATACGAAAGAATCAACGTTTCCTTTACCAGCCGCTTTTGATAATGCCAAAGCTCTTTCAATAGAGAATACGATTACAATAATCATAAATGAGATAAGGATTGGTACAATTGGCCCTCCCATGTAGATAATACCCATAAAACCATCACCAGGATGTAATTCTTTGGCTTCTAAATCAGAAAAAGCTACAGATGCAAGACCATTAAGTCTCGGATCAGCTTTAAAGTTACCAGGATTTCCTAATACAAATAAATAAATTGCAACACCCACCAAAATAAGGATAGGAATTATTAGCGCAGGGTTTAATCCACCTACTTTTTTAGCAACTACTTGCTCCTCGTTGTTTGAAACATTCATTTCCATATTAAAACTAAATTATAATTGTTAAATTTATTCTGTAAAATAAAGTCATTTTATTTTAAAATGCAAACTAAATAAATATGACTTTTTATTTTTTTTATCAATGCAATATAGTGCCTATTGATTTATTATTAAAATTAAACTTATATTTTATGAATTTATTATGTGATTGAGTGAAGCAATCAAAATAAATACAAAAAACGCCCGTTATTTTTATTTTAATCGATTCAATAATATCGTTTATAAATAGATAATAAATTTTGTTAAAATTCAAAATCGATGTTTTTAATGCCTATTTATGAGACAATATTAATGATTTTCTTTGGAACGAAGATGAAATTTTTCACCGTTTTCCCATCCAAGTGCCTCCTTGCATCTTCATTTTCCAAAATAATTTTCTCCACTTCTTCTTTGCCAAGATCAGCAGATAATTTGATTTTGAATTTCATCTTTCCGTTAAAACTTACTGGGTAATCTATCTCATCTTCTACAAGATAAGCTTCATCAAGAATTGGAAACTTCTCGAACTCTATAGACGAATTATTTCCTAGCAAATTCCATACCTCTTCGCAGATGTGTGGTGCATATGGTGAGATTATTACGGCCAATGGCTCCAGAATCGCTCTCTTATTGCATTTCAATTTTTGTAACTCGTTGACTGCTATCATAAATGACGACACTGAGGTATTGAAAGAAAAATTCTCAATATCAAAAAGCACTTTCTTAATTAAGGTATGAAGAATCTTAAATTCCGCTTTTGTAGGCTCTTCATCAGAAACTTCAAACGTATCGCCGTTGAAATACAAGTTCCAGAATTTCTTCAAGAAACCATAAACGCCACTTAGACCTTGCGTGTTCCAAGGTTTGGATTGCTCTAATGGACCAAGGAACATTTCGTACAATCTTAAGCCGTCTGCTCCATATTCATTACAAATATCATCTGGATTGACGACATTGTATTTTGACTTGGACATTTTTTCGACTTCACGACCTGTAATGTATTTTCCATCTTCCAGAATAAATTCTGCATCCGCGTAATCTGGTCTCCAAGTTTTGAAAGCTTCAGTATCCAATTCGTCCGTTGTTCCTTTTAATAAAGAAACATCGACGTGAATAGGAGTAAAATGAGTATGAATGAAAATTTCGTTTTGTTTAAATTGATTAAAATATTCATCACTACCAAATTCTTCAATCTCAGTATTAAATAATTTATTCTCTTTAATAAATCTATTCAATTCATTAATGTCAAATTCTTTATTTAAACTTTTTGAAATATAACTTTTATAGTCAGAATGGTCGTACTCAAAATCTTTATCTTTTAAATTTTTTGATATAAAAACTTGGTCTTTTGTTTTATAAATAAATTCATTTAATACATTCGAGACATAAGGATGTTCTGGAATCCCAACTAAGAAATGTTGTACTCTATAAACAAACGCACTCATCCCCAAAATCATCCCTTGATTAATCAACTTTTGGAAAGGTTCATTTTGTTCGATGTAACCTCTGTCCTTCAAAAACATATTCCAAAAACGGGAATATAATAAATGTCCAGTTGCGTGCTCGCTTCCGCCGATGTACAAATCGACTTGTCCCCAATAATCGGTCAGTTCTTTTTTAGCAAAAACTTCGTCATCATTCGGGTCCATATATCTAAGGAAATACCAAGAACTTCCTGCCCAACCCGGCATTGTAGATAATTCTAATGGGAAAACGGTTTTGTCATCAATCAAATCTGTGTCAACCACTTTTTGATTCGCCTCGTCCCACGCAAAAGTTTTCGCATTTCCTAATGGCGGGTCGCCGTCTTCTGTCGGCAGATATTTTTCAACCTCAGGAAGTTCCAAAGGCAAAGCGGAATTTGGTAAAGTGTACGGCATTCCATCCTTATAATAGATAGGAACAGGCTCGCCCCAATATCTTTGTCTGGAGAAAATCGCATCACGTTGTCTGTAATTCGTCGTTCCGTGACCAATTCCATTGTTTTCGATTTCGGCTATTATTTTGGATTTCGCATCCTTATAATTAAGGCCGTTCAAGAAATCAGAATTCACGCAAACGGAATCCTTAGAATCGTACGCTTCTTCCTGAACATCCACATCAGATTCTACAACCTTGATGATTTCCAAATTAAATTTCTTCGCAAATCTGTGGTCGCGCTCGTCGTGTGCAGGAACCGCCATCACAGCTCCGGTTCCGTAACCCATCAACACATAATCCGAAATATAAACCGGAATGTTTTTCCCAGTAAACGGATTGATAGCATAACTTCCCGTGAAAGCACCACTCACGTTTTTCACGTCAGCCATTCTATCACGTTCCGTTTTTTTGGAAGTTTCTTCTATATAATTATCAACCTCAGTTTTCTGTTCCTGAGTTGTTAAATTTTGAACCAAAGGATTTTCCGGTGCTAAAACCATAAAGGTTGCTCCGAAAATGGTGTCAGGCCTTGTGGTAAAAACTTCTATATAGTTGTTGGTTGTTGGTTGTTGGTTGTTGGCTTCTTTCCCATCAACTATCAACTGAGAACCATTAACCAAAAATCTTACCTGAGCTCCCTGAGATTTTCCAATCCAATATTCCTGAGCATCTTTCAAAGGTTGAGGCCAATCAAGCGTTTTCAAACCTTGCAACAATCTTTCCGAGTATGCAGAAATCCTCATACTCCACTGCATCATTTTCTTTTGGAAAACAGGATAACCACCTCTTTCGGATTTTCCGTCTTTGATTTCGTCGTTCGCTAAAACAGTTCCGAGAGCCGGACACCAGTTTACAGTCGTTTCTGCACGGAAAGCCAGACGATAATTCAATAACATTTCTTCTTTCTCAATTTCAGATTTATTTTTCCATTCATTCGAAGTGAAATTTAATTCCTCATTTTGATTGGCATTCAATCCTCCCGTTCCTTTTTCCTCAAAATGTTGGATTAAAGTGTCAATAGATTCTGCCTTGTCCGTATCTTTATTATACCAAGAATGAAACAACTGAATGAAAATCCACTGCGTCCATTTATAATAAGAAGCGTCCGAAGTTCTCACTTCCCTGCTCCAGTCAAATGAAAACCCGATTTTTCTTAATTGCTCCTCGTATCTCGTGATATTTTGCTCCGTCGTAATTGCAGGATGCGTTCCAGTCTGGATTGCATATTGCTCAGCAGGAAGTCCAAAACTGTCATAACCAACCGGATGCAAAACGTTGAAACCCTGATGTCTTTTGAATCTCGCATAGATATCCGACGCGATATATCCCAGCGGATGACCTACGTGAAGTCCCGCTCCGGATGGGTACGGAAACATATCGAGGACGTAGAATTTCGGTTTATCGGTTGAGTCGGAAGTCTTGTAAGTTTGGTTGTCTTCCCAGTATTTCTGCCACTTTTTTTCTATCTGCTGATGGTCGTAAAACATTCTATAAAGTAAGAATTAGTAATGAATAATTTTTTTAAGATTCACAAAGTTAAGATTTTGAAATAAATAGACAATTTTAAATTTTCCGGTTCATTTTGTCTACAGTGACAATTATTTGGGCGCCTTTATCCGTCTGTAGTTTATCCTGAGCGGAGTCGAAGGGTTCCCGCTTTTTAATTTTTCCCTAAGCTTTTCCCAACGCAAAAAAAATAAAAAGAGCTCCACTCAGGCCTGGGCGCGGATTCCAGCTTCGATTCAGCATTTGTCATCCAAAAAGAAGTGAAGCATATAAAAGATAAAGTCTTCGACTCCGCTCAGACTGACACTGTTAGAATTACAAGTTCAGTATTAGAGTTGTCACACTGAGCGGAGTCGAAGTGTCCTACCATCAAAAAGTCTTTCATCTTTCATCTATTATCTTAAAGTCTATATCTTTATCTTTGCAAAAAATCGCAAGTGCCGGAAATCTCAATCATCACACCGAGTTACAATTCTTCAAAATATTTGAATGAAACCATCAGTTCTGTCCTCAATCAAACTTTTCAGGATTGGGAATGGCTGATTACCGATGATTGTTCCACAGATAATTCTGTCGAAATTCTGGAAAAACAAAACGACCCACGAATCAAAGTTTTCAAAGCGAAGAAAAATGGCGGTGCGGGACACGCAAGGAATATTTCTTTGGAAAATGCGACTGGAAGATTTATCACATTTCTGGATGCCGATGATTTCTGGGAACCCAATTTCCTCGAAGAAATGGTCAACTTTATGAAATCCGAAAATACAGAATTGGCCTACTCCACTTATTCCCGTTGTGACGAAAATCTGAATCCTGTTTTAGGCGATTTTGAAGCAGATACGATTGTCAATTTTAATAATCTTTTGAAAACTTGTAGATTGTCTTTGCTTGCATCAATGTACGATTCTAAAAGAGTTGGGAAATTCTATTTTCCAGAAGGCACAAAACGCGAAGACCACGTGATGTGGCTGGAACTTTTGAAGAAAATTCCGCAAGGAAAACCCTTGAAAAAAACTTTATCAAAATACCGAATGCTCGCCAACAGCGTTTCTAGAAACAAATCAAACATTATGAAGGACCAATATTTGGTTTACAAAGATTATATGAAATTCTCCACTGTGAAATCGTTGTATTACACGGCGAATTGGGCGTTTAACGGTTTTATCAAATATTCAAAAATCTTCAATTAATGGAATATTCAAAAGAATTCAAACAGGCTTTGAGCGAGTTTTCTCCAGCCGAAAAAGACAAATTGATTTTCCGATTGTTGAAGAAAGACAAATTGCTTTCCAAGAAACTCTATTTCGAATTGATTGACCTGGAAACGGTTGATGACAAGCGAGATACGATGGAAGAAATCATTCGTGAGAAAGTTTCGTTGGCTTCAAAATATATTGCGAATCAAAAATATTTCCTTGTCCTCATCAGGAAAATAAGTGCGGAAATCACAGAGCACGTGAAAATCACGACGGACAAATTCGGTGATGTTTCGTTGAATTTATTTTTAATCAATGAAATCTTAGAATACAACGAGAAACTTGGAACGCAAAGATTTGACAACGTTTACAAACTTTATATTTATCTCATCAACAAAATCTTCAAAGCATTAACCTTGACAAAAAAACTGGACGAAGATTACTGGATGGAAATCGATGAATTCCTTGAAAATCTGAATGAGAAAATCGATGGCAATATCTATTTCCAAAAACTTTGCACAAACAACGGATTAGATTTCAATTGGCTGAAATGTGAGAATATTCCCGAGCATTTTGAACTGATTGTGAAAGGAATTAAGAGTGATGGATTTTTGAGGTAAGTTTAATCTAAATTAATTTAACATCTATAAGTAGCTCCAGAGGAGCTAAACGTTTGTAGAAATCCGTTAACTGAAACTGGCGAAGCTCCGTAGGTGCGACATATTAATTACTGCTACAAGATTGAACTCCGCTGGAGCTCTAATTACGCTTACTTCATCTTTCCTACAAACATTTTACTCCTTCGGAGCAGTTGAAAATATTTTAAATAATTTAAAAACAAGTTCAATTTTCATTTTGCAGTAAGATTTTCCTCAAAATAATTCCCGTAGAATTTGGCTGAGACTTCACAAAATCACCAGCATTTTTTGACATTTCTTTGAGGTAGGAAATTTCGCCTTCTTCGGCTGACAAATCTTTTTTCATCACTTCCTCGATGAATGCGGCCGCAGTCACAAAATCGTCAAAATGCTTCCCACCTTTTGCTGTAACCAAATCATCTGCCTCCGGATTTTTCTGATACTGATTTCCGAAAATTACGGGAACTGAATAGACCGCCGCTTCCAAAATATTATGCAATCCCGCCGAATGAAATCCGCCGCCAACAACTGCCAAATCTGCATAAGAATACAATTTGGAGAGTTTTCCAATGCTATCGATGATTAGAATTTGATAATTCGAAGTTTGAAACGTTGGAGAATTGGAAAGCGAGCTGTATAGAATTGCATTTGGAAATAATTTCAGCAAATGTGAAACGCGATGCAAATCGTGAGGTGCAATGGCGAACTTGGTTTCGGGCAGTTTTTTCACCAAAAGCTGGGCGATATCTTCCTCAGTTTGCCAACTGCTTCCAAAAACAATCAATTTTTGACTGCCTTTGAAATCGTCTATGAAATCCAAATGATTTTCTCTGTCCAGGAATTGCTTCACGCGGTCAAATCTCGTGTCGCCAGAAACGGAGGAATTGACCAAGCCGATATTTTTTGCCAAAGCGGAAGATTTGATGGTCTGATGAAAAAACCAATCGATGTTGTTTTTCAGTTGTTTTGCAAACCATTTTCCGTAGTTCTCGAAGAAGATTTGGTGCTCGTAAAACAATGCGGAAATGACGTAAAGTTTTGTTCCTCGATTTTTCAAGGCGTTTAGGAGATTGTACCAATAATCGTATTTTACGGTGAAAAAAATCTGACAATCGAAGCTGGAGACAAAGTCCTGAACGTCCTTCTTTTTATCAAATGGTAAATAACAAATCGCGTCCGCCATATGTTTTTTCTTCTTCACATTTTCGTAACCAGATGGCGAAAAGAATGTGATTAAAACTTTATGATCCGTGAATTGTTCTTTTAATTTTTCAAGAACTGGCAGGCCTTGCTCGTACTCGCCTAGGCTGGACGCGTGCATCCAAAGCACTTTATCTTCGGGAGCAAAAGCATTTTTCACGATTTCCACAGATTGTTTCCTGCCTCGGATTCCTTTTTTGGTTTTGGAATTGACGAGCGCAAAGACCTTCATCCCGAAAATCATCAAGCGGACGAAAAGATTGTATAGAGATTTCATCTTTTATTTTTCTACTGCAAATCTATCATTATTTGTGGAAGGATTGGATATCACCAAGAATTCCAAATCATTTTCTGTGTCATTTTCTATCAGATGAATTTGATTTGGCAGAATGTGAAAACCAGAATTTTCCGATACTTCGAAAATATTTTCGTCTCGGTGAAACTTTGCTTTTCCTTTGAGAATAAAGAAAAACTGTTGTGCATTTCTGTGAAAATGAAGTTGTTCTTTTGTTTTTGGAGGCATCATTTCCTGTTTGATAGAAAGGTTTTCTGAGTTTAATAAAACCCAGCTGTCACAATTGTTTCCCCAAATGTAATGTTCGGAATTTTCTTTTGATATCATCATTTTAATTTTTTCTAAAGGCAAATTTAATTATTAAGTAAGGATAACATTAAAATCTAAACGCAAAGCTCGCCAAGATTTTTTGAAATTATTGAAAATACTTAAGATTCGCAAAGACGTAAAACTCACCAAAGAAATACAAATTATTAAAACGTAATTTTGTCATTCCGTAGGAATCTCAACAGGCTAGATTCCTACGGAATGACAAAACAGTGTTTTATGTTGACTGTTGTTTTATACTGAAAGCCGCAGCCCGACTTGAGTGGAAATCCTTTTTTGCTTATACTCAAGTTCTATTTAAACTGAAATCGTCTGGCAAAAAAGATTGGGAACGGAAGGCGGAAATAGCTGCCCAAATCATTATTCCTACTATTTGAAATCTAACAAATTCTAAGTTGTTGAAAATTATTGTAAAAAAGTTTTCAAATACTTGTGGAGCAAAATAAAAGCTGTATATTTGCAATCTGAAAATTTAATAGTAATTACGAACTAAATATATTAGTGATGAGTAAAAGAACATTCCAACCATCTGAGAGAAAAAGAAGAAACAAACACGGTTTCCGTGAAAGAATGTCTACACCAAACGGAAGACGAGTGTTGGCAGCTAGAAGAGCGAAAGGCAGAAAGAGCTTAACTGTTAGTGCATCTCGCGCTAAGAGATAATTTCTTCAAAAATTATCATATACAAAAAGTGTCTGGACATTGTTTCAGACATTTTTTGTTGTTAAAATTTCCCAAAAATAGATTCATTCCGATATGTTTTTGTTATTTTTGAATTGATAATTTGTTTAATCATTTATCAGTTATAACTTATCAATTATTGCAATTATGCCGCACAGAAACGACCCGGGAGTAGATATTATAGATTTGAGCAACGCAAAGATTGTTCAGAAAAACTTCACAGTCCTGAATGATGTTGACCTTCATATCAAGAAAGGGAAATTCTGCTACCTTATCGGAAAAACTGGTTCTGGAAAGAGTTCTCTTTTGAAAGTGCTTTACGGACAATTGCCTTTACAAGGCGGAAGCGGACAGGTTGCCGGATTCGATTTGAAGAAACTAAAGCAATCCGAAGTTCCAAACTTGAGAAGGAAATTGGGAATCGTTTTCCAGGATTTTCAGCTTTTGCCGGACAGAAATATCGAGAAAAATCTTCTATTTGTTTTACAAGCAACTGGCTGGAAAGACAAATTGAAAATGGAAGCGAGAATTGACGAGGTTCTATCCAGCGTGGGAATGAAAACCAAAAAGCACAAAATGCCTCACCAGCTTTCTGGTGGTGAACAACAGCGTGCTGCGATTGCGAGAGCTTTGCTAAACCATCCAGAATTAATCCTCGCGGATGAGCCGACCGGGAATCTTGACCCGGAGACTTCAAACGATATTATGACGCTTCTAAAGAACCTTGCTGAAGAAAACCATTGCGCAGTGGTGATGGCGACGCACGATTATCATATGATTCAGAATTATCCTGGCGAAGCAATCCGTTGCGAAAATGGACAGGTTTCTGTTTTGGATACGGCGGAACTTTTTGAGTAGAAAACAAAATTCGTTTTCCAACCCTAAAGGGAGCCGAATTTCATTCATAAAAACATAACCCTTTCAGAGTTTGAAACTCTGAAAGGGTTTTTTATAACAGTTTTTTGTTGAATTGATGAAAGTCTTTTGTCAGCTCAAGATACTCATCGGAATACACTCGTGGAGATTTTTCTATGACAAAGTTTTCGATTACAGTTTCTGATTTCGTGAACGAATATTCTAAAACTAAACGTTTCGGTTCTGAGGTTTTGATACCTTTTATGCTGACTTTTCTTTGAAGGAATAAGTTGTTATTAAAACAAATCTGATTGAATTCCTTTTCAGAACCAATGGGAATGATAACTGTGAAAAGTCCATTTTCAGAAAGCAACTGACTTGATTTTTTTACTAAATCCGAGAAATTCAATTCTAATCTTTGTCTTGCCAGAATATCTTTTTCGGAAGAATTGATTTCAAAGTAAGGCGGATTTGAAATAATTAAATCAAACTTTTCTTCGGTATCAAAGTTTTTCAAATCCTGAAGTTGGCTTTTGATTCTATCAAAAAAAGGAGAATTTATGAAATTGGTTTGAGAAATATTGACCGCTTCTGAATTAATATCGATTGCTAAAATCTGCGCTTCCGGATTTCTCTGAGCTATCATCAATGAAATAATTCCAGTTCCGGTTCCAACTTCTAAAACTTTCTTCGCTTCAAAAACATTTGCTAAAGAACCAAGCAAAACCGCATCTGTCCCAACTCGGAAAACGTCAGCGTTTTGTTGAATATCAAATTGTTGAAATCGAAAAGGTTTCATTCATTACATATTTGAAGGCATAGAAATCGTGAAGGTTGCGCCTTTGTCAACTTCCGAAACGACGGTGATTGTGCCGTTGTAGTCTTCCACCATTCGTTTTACCATTGTGAGTCCGATTCCCATCCCGCTGTTTTTGGAAGTGAAATTCGGGTCAAAAATCCTATCGAGCTTATCGGTTGGAATTCCTACGCCATTGTCTTGAACGGTGATTCGGATTCGTTTTTCAATCTTTTCCAAATCTACGTTGATGACCGATTTTCTATCATCAGCCTTTGCCTGACTGGCGTTGGTCACAAGATTGGTGATGATTCTCGTGAGATAATCTTTATCGATTCTCATCAAGATATCGTCATGATTGGCGTGGACAAACACATTCTCATCACTGAAAATCAAAAGCGCATTTCTTACTTCTTTATTCAATGACACTTCCTCATCCTTCTTCTCCGGCAACTGTGCAAATTGAGAAAACGCACTCGCTACCCTACTGATAACATCGATTTGACCAATGACAATTTCGCTTAAGTTTTTAACTTTATTAGTAATATTTGGATCATTGGGATCAAATTTTCGCTCGAAGTTTTGCATCATCAGCTTCATTGGCGTCAACGGATTTTTGACTTCGTGCGCCACTTGCTTTGCCATTTCCTGCCAAGCGGATTGTTTTTCGATGTAGCTCAATCGTTCTCGCTGGTCGGCAATCTCGGCAATCATTTTATTGTATGCCTTCACGAGAGCATTCAACTCATCGTTCTTATAATATTTGATCGGATGCAGATTCTTATCAAACAAATTGATCTTGCTGATCATCGACGTAAATCGGATAATCGCCTCCGTAAGATTGTTAGAAATAATCCAACTCAACCAAACGCCAAATAAGATAATAAGAACATTCACCCCGATGATATACACAAAGTAATCCTTGAAAACCTGCATATACGCACTCTCGTTGTGATAATATGGGAAATAAATATAGGCAATATCTTCCAGCATATTATTTTTCAAAACCATATAGGAAGAAACAATGCTCGCGCCCAATTTCTCGTCGTACGACTTATCGTCAAACTGTTTTCCGTTTTTCCGGATCTGTTTCAGAACGTTGGTTGGCATCTTCTTTTCCTCCACAAGATTTGGTTCTTTGTTGGATAGGAGGTAATTGCCTTTTAGATCATAGATAATAAGGTCGTGTTTGTTGATATCCGCGATTTCGTAGATTTTATTTCCCAGAACCTTGGGAATATCGTAGGTCTGAACCTGAGAATGGCTCAGCGCATAATCCAAAGACGACATCAGCGCCTGCGATTTGTTTTGCATATCGGTCTTGCTCTGCATCTTCGCATTGTCCCTTAGAATCACGAACGACAAAACCGCCGAAGTCATTACACTCAAGATACAAATTGTTAGAAAGCCGATAAAAACCCTGTTCCTTAATCGGTAACCTTTATAATCACTTAATGGCATTTTGTTTTTTCAATAGTTTGGCAACGTATTTCCCGATAATATCGAATTCCAGATTTACCACATCGCCTTTCTGCAAGTTTTTCATATTCGTGAACTCCCAAGTATATGGGATTATCGCCACAGAAAACTTTCCGTCTCCGCTCTCAGCAACCGTCAAGCTGATTCCATTCACCGTTATCGAACCTTGCGGAACAGTTGTATACTCTGTAGTTTCGTCGTAATTGATGGTGATGAAATAACTTCCGTCCTGATTTTCGATGCTTTCCACCGTTCCCGTTTTATCCACGTGACCTTGCACGATGTGTCCGTCCAGTCTTCCTTCGAATCGCAAACAACGTTCCAAATTGACTTCCGTGCCTACATTCCAAAAATTAAGATTCGTTTTCTCCAGCGTTTCGTTGATAGCCGTAACCTTATAAGTATTCTCGGTAATCTCCACCACCGTAAGACAACAGCCATTGTGCGCCAGACTTTGGTCGATTTTCAGTTCCTGAGTGAAAGGTCCGCTCAGCGTAAAATCTATATTACTTTCGTTTCTGTCAATTTTCTCTACTTTTCCCGTAGCTTCAATGATTCCTGTAAACATTTTTTCTTAATATTTTAAATTTTTTAGGAGCTAAATCCCGCTTTCCACTATATCTTTTTCGCCCTCGCTTTTTTCAAGCCACCGCAGAAAAAGGATGCCGTTGCAATCGGGGCTATGGGCTTTTGTCTTCCGTAGAAACTTTGCATATTAAAACAATTTTCCTCCCTTTAGGGTTGGGGCAAAGAAAATTGTTTAAAAAATATTAGCATCCGTTTCATAAGAAAAACTACCTAAAAAATTGTAATTTTGTAAATTCTTTATAAATGTCAAAGATAAACAAATGAGCTCCAAACACCATAAAATCAGAGTAGGAATTTCAATCGGCGATTTCAACGGAATCGGTCCGGAAATCATCCTCAAATCTCTGAAAGATAAATCCATCACAGACTTTTTTACGCCCGTCATCTTTGGTTCAGGAAAACTTTTCACTTATCAGAAAAATGTTTTTAAACTTCAGACCAATTTCAATTACATCAACGAAGCGAAAGAAGCGCAGTCCGGCAAAATCAATATGGTGAATCTGACCAAGGAGAACAGCAATATAGAATTTGGTGTCCCAACGGAAGAATCCACAAAAATGGCCATCGACTCTTTGAACTCAGCAACAGAAGCGCTACTTAATAAAGACATCGACGTTCTCGTAACTGCGCCAATCAACAAAGACGAAATGATGAAATATGGTTTCGCCCACGCTGGTCACACCGGTTATTTCGAGGAAAAAGCAGGCAAAAAAGCCGTGATGTTTATGGTAAGCGAAGGCTTGAAAGTCGCTGTTTCCACGCACCACATTCCGGTTTCGGAGATTGTAAATCACATTACTAAAGACAATATTAAAAAACAAGTGAAACAGTTGGTTGCTACATTGAAAGAAGATTTCTGCGTAGAAAAACCAAAGATTGCTGTTCTCGGACTCAATCCTCACGCTGGCGACGGTGGCGTTATAGGAAAAGAAGAAATCGAAATTATTCAGCCAGCGATTCAGGATTTATTTAATGAAGGCATTATGGCTTTTGGTCCTTATCCTGCTGACAGTTTCTTCCAACCAGAGAAATATAAAGCGTTCGACGCCGTTTTGGCAATGTACCACGACCAAGGTTTGGCGCCGTTCAAAACGATTGCTTATGAAGAAGGCGTGAACTACACAGCTGGCTTACCTTTTATCAGAACTTCGCCAGACCACGGCGTTGCCTACGATATTGCGGGGAAAAATATTGCGGACGAGACATCATTCTCCGAAGCTATTTTCACAGCCATCAATATTTTTAAAAGCAGAGACGAATATCAGGAATTGAGAGCGCACCGCCTCCGTCCGAAAGCGACACACGCAAACCACGGAGTAGACGAAGATTTACCAAAAGAAAGCTAGTAATTAGCTGATGGCATTTAGCTTTTTGCTATTGGCTATCAATTCAGTATATTAAGATAAGAGACAATCAGTAATTAACTGTAATTTTTTAACTTTGCTGAGTTTAGAGTTTATACTGAACGTGCCGACGTGCCTTTGCGAACTTTAATATGCGCATTACCTGATAAAAATCTTAGCGGACTTTGCGTTAATTTTTTTTTGGTTAGAACAAGAATAGGGAACATTAAAATAAGTTTTTGGAGGACTAATTTTTTGCAATTCAAGTATTTCCAAAAAATATTTTGTTATTTGAAAAAATTAAATTATTTTTGCAAACCATTTTTATGGACAGATTTAGAAACTACGACATTGCTTTTGTAGGCTTAAAACCAGAAAAGCACGATTTCAATTACGAAATCAATCAGGAGTTCTTTGATTTATTTGAGACTGAACAGGAGTTTTTCAACCCAGAAATCAATGTGAATGTTCTTTTGGACAAGCACACGACATTTTTGGAATTCATATTCGAAGTTTCAGGAACCGTTCAATTGATTTGCGACATTAGCAATGATGAATTTTCCGAAAACATAGAAAATGACTTGAAAGTTCTTGTAAAATTTGGAGAAGAATACGATGACAGCAACGAGGATGTGATTACCATCAACAGAAAAGACAGCGATTTCAACATTGCCAATCTTATCTACGAAACGGTGGTTCTATCAATCCCGATGAAAAAAGTATCACCTTCTGTAAAAGACAATGAGGAATATCAGAATCTTTTAGATAAATACAGTCCAAAAATAATCGAGGAAGAAGAGGAACAAGTGGACCCGCGATGGGAAGCTTTGAAGAGATTAAAAGATAACAATTAAGAAATAACAACAATATAATTCGAAAGAATTTTTTAAAAAGTACTAACAATGGCACATCCTAAAAGAAGACAGTCGTCTACAAGAAGAGATAAAAGAAGAACACACTACAAAGCTGTAGTTCCTCAATTGGCTAAAGACGCAACGTCTGGCGAAATGCACTTATACCACAGAGCGCACTGGCACGAAGGAAAACTATACTACAGAGGAAAAGTTGTAGTAGAGAAAACTGTAGAAACTATAGAAGAAAACTAAGAATTATCTTTGATAATCTTATACTTAGCATAAAAAACCACTCGGATTTTATTAATTTGGGTGGTTTTTTATTATATTTGGCGTTCAAAACATTTAAAATTTTATGGATATAAAAGACATTCAGAATCTTGTAAGATTTGTAGCAAAAGCAGGAGTTTCCGAAGTGAAATATAAAAATAAAGATTTCGAAATCTACATCAAAACACCACTAGGAGGCGAGCCTGTAAGCTATGTAACACCACAAGTTTCTTATCAGACTCCTTTTTCCGCACCGGCTGTAAGTCCAGTTTCTGCTTCTAACGATAATTCTGAAGCAACAAACGTTGCCGATGACAGCAAATATATTACGATCAAATCCCCAATGATTGGGACTTTCTACAGAAAACCATCTCCAGACAAAGAGGTTTTCGCAAACGTAGGCGATTCTGTAACAGAAGGGAAAGTAGTTTGCGTAATCGAAGCGATGAAGCTTTTCAACCAGATAGAATCAGAAGTTAGCGGAAAAATCGTAAAGATCTTGGTAGAAGACGCTTCTCCAGTAGAATACGATCAACCATTATTTTTAGTAGATCCTTCTTAATATAATTGATAGATGATGATTGATAAGTGATCGTTTTCACTTTATCTCAATTTTTAATTCTTAATTTTTAATTATAAAAAGATGTTCAAAAAAATATTGATCGCAAACCGTGGCGAGATCGCAATGCGAATTTTGCGTACGGCCAAGGAAATGGGAATCAAAACAGTAGCGGTCTATTCCACTGCTGACAAAGACAGTCTTCACGTGCGCTTTGCAGACGAAGCTGTTTGTATTGGCCCACCGATGAGTAAAGATTCTTATCTTAAAATTCCAAATATCATAGCGGCCGCAGAAATTACCAATGCAGACGCAATCCATCCAGGTTATGGTTTCCTTTCTGAGAATGCAAACTTCTCTAGAATCTGTGCTAAAAACGGCATCAAATTCATTGGAGCAACTCCGGAACAGATCGAAAAAATGGGAGACAAAGCTACGGCCAAAGCTACCATGAAAGCAGCCGGAATCCCTTGTGTTCCAGGTTCTGAAGGTTTGATCGATTCTTACGAAGATGCTAAAAAAATCGCCAAAGAAACGGGTTATCCTGTGATGATCAAGGCGACTGCTGGTGGCGGTGGAAAAGGAATGAGAGCCGTTTGGAAAGAAGAAGACCTGAAAGAACATTGGGATTCTGCAATCCAGGAAGCTGTTGCAGCTTTTGGAAATGGCGGCATGTACATGGAAAAACTGATTGAAGAGCCAAGACACATTGAGATTCAGGTTGCTGGAGATCAATTTGGTAAAGCTTGTCACCTTTCCGAAAGAGACTGTTCTATCCAAAGAAGAAATCAGAAATTGATCGAAGAAACGCCTTCTCCTTTTATGACAGATGATCTTCGTGAAAGAATGGGTGAAGCAGCTGTAAAAGCGGCAGAATATATTTCTTACGAAGGTGTTGGAACCATCGAATTTTTGGTGGACAAACACAGGAATTTCTATTTCATGGAAATGAATACGAGAATCCAGGTGGAGCATCCAATTACAGAACAAGTTGTAGATTTTGACTTGATCCGTGAGCAAATTCTTTTGGCTGCTGGAACGCCAATCAGCGGAAAAAACTATTATCCGAAAAGACATTCTATCGAGTGTAGAATCAATGCGGAAGATCCTTACGCTGATTTCCGACCATCTCCAGGGAAAATCACGGAACTTAATATTCCTGGTGGAAACGGTGTAAGAGTTGATACTCACGTTTATTCTGGATACACAATTCCATCCAACTATGATTCTATGATTGCAAAACTGATCGTTACAGCTCAGACAAGAGAAGAATCAATTGCGAAAATGAAACGTGCATTGGAAGAATTCTATATCGAAGGTGTGAAAACTACGATTCCTTTCCACAGACAACTATTGGAAAATGAAGATTTCCTTGCCGGAAACTACACGACCAAGTTCATGGAAGACTTCGTGATGGATAGAAGTTTTGATAATCATATCTAAAAAATATCATTAATAAAGATATAAATGCCTGACTTTAAAAGTTGGGCATTTTTCGTAGCTATTATTGGATCCAAATTTATTATTTTTACAAAAAATAAAAGCATATGTCAACAGCAGTTCAGGAAAAGAATTCCCAATATTTCATCGACCTCGAAAATCAATATGGTGCTCATAATTACCATCCGCTTCCGGTAGTTTTGGATCGTGGTGAAGGCGTTTTTGTTTGGGATGTCGAGGGTAAAAAATATTATGATTTTCTTTCTGCTTATTCTGCTGTTAATCAAGGACATTCACATCCAAAAATTGTAGAGGCTATAGTAAATCAAGCTAAGAAATTGGCTTTGACTTCGAGAGCTTTTTATAATTCAAATCTTGGGGAATACGAAAAAAAAATCACGACACTTTTCGGTTTTGACAAAGTTCTCCCTATGAATTCTGGTGCAGAAGCTGTAGAAACGGCTGTGAAATTAGCCAGAAAATGGAGTTATGAAGTCAAAGGAATTTCTGAAAATGGAGCGAAAATAGTAGTTTGCGAAAATAACTTCCACGGAAGAACTACGACTATCGTTTCTTTCTCAAATGATCCGGATGCGAATCAAAATTACGGACCTTTCACGCCAGGATTTGTAAAAATTCCTTATAACGATTTAGTTGCTTTGGAAGAAACGTTTAAAAATGATGCTCAAAATATTGCCGCATTTTTAGTGGAACCGATCCAGGGTGAAGCTGGTGTTTATGTTCCCGATGAAAATTATTTAAAAAATGCTTTAGAGCTTTGTAAAAAATATAATGTTCTTTTCATTGCCGATGAAGTTCAAACCGGAATCGCAAGAACTGGAAAATTGATTGCTTGTCATCACGAAGATGTTCAACCAGATATTTTGATTCTAGGGAAAGCACTTTCTGGTGGGATGTATCCTGTCTCTGCAGTTCTGGCGAATGATGAAATCATGAACGTGATCAAACCTGGACAACACGGTTCAACATTTGGTGGAAATCCGATTGCTTGCGCAGTTGCAGTGGCCGCTTTGGATGTTGTAGAAGAAGAAAAACTTTCTGGGAGAGCTGAAGAATTAGGACAACTATTCCGTTCTGAAATTGAAAAAATAATTGAAAAAACTGATCTCATCACAAAAGTTCGCGGAAAAGGTTTGTTAAATGCTATTTTAATCAATGACACGCCAGACAGCAAGACAGCTTGGAATCTTTGTTTAAAACTGAAAGAGAACGGATTGCTTGCAAAACCAACGCACGGAAACATCATCAGATTGGCACCACCTTTGGTGATTACCGAGGAGCAAATGTTGGATTGTATTAGAATTGTTGAAAAGACGATTTTGGAGTTTGTAGAGTAGTATGAAAATATTAATTATACAAAAAAAACATTTGGGTGACATATTGGTGTCAACAGTAATTTTTCCGTTACTGCAAAAACAATATCCTGATGCCGAAATAACTTTTCTGTTAAATGAAAAACACCATCAAATTTTAATTGGAAATCCATTTGTGAATCATGTCATATTTTGGGATAAAGACAAATTATTATCGTTATTCCTTAATGTGCGAAAACAAAAATATGACATTGTAATCGATTTATATGCCAAAGTAGATTCAGGATTTTTAATGTTTTTTTCTTGTGCAGGAAAAAGAATCACTTATTTCAAAAAATACACTCAGCTTTTTTGCAATTTCCCTATTGAGCGCTCGAAAATCGTGAGATGCAAAAACACGACTTTGAGCATAGAACATCGTTTACAGACACTAGAGCCACTTAAAATCACTTTTGAAGAGACTTTTCCAAAACTGTATGTTTTACCAGAAGAATTACAAAATTCACATCAAATTCTTTCTAACCTGGGATTATCTACAGATAACAAACTCATTATGATAAGTACCTTCGGAAGCAAGGAAGTGAAAACTTATCCTTTGAAGTATATGGCTAAAATACTTGATTACATTTCTGATTTACAAGAAAACATAAAACTTTTATGTAATTATCTCCCTTTCCAAAAAGAACTTTTTTTACAACTCTACGAAATGGTTTCTGTGAAAACTAAAGAAGCAATTGTTAAAAATTTTGACACCCAAAATCTACGAGAATTTATAGCAATAACGAGTGTTTGCGATTGTTTAATTGGAAACGAAGGAGGGGCAACGAATATCAGCAAATCCTTAGACATTCCTACTTTCACAATTTTTGCGCCGGGAGTTAATTTAACTGATTGGGCGTGGACGGATAAACCTAAACTAGATAAATTTCTTCACGTAAATGATTTTGTTGAAAATTCAACAGATTATTTGGATTTTAAACCGGATTTTATGAAAAAATCTTTAGAAGGATTTTTAAATAATGTTTTTGAATTAACAAAATTTAAAACAAATGTCTGAACTTTTGGAAAAAATAAGTGGATTGATAATCACTTTTAATGAAGAAAAAAATATTCGGGAAGTCCTTGAATGTTTCGATTTTTGTGATGAGATTATTATCGTAGATTCTTTCAGCACGGACAAAACTTTGGAGATCGCAAATGAGTTTCCCAATGTAAAAATTCTTCAGAATAAATTTGAGGACTTCACAAAGCAAAGAAATCTGGCTTTGGATATGGCTAAAAATGATTGGGTATTATTTTTGGATGGCGATGAGAGAATAACACCTCAGTTACGAGAAGAAATCATAGCGGAGCTTTATAAAACTGACAAAAAAGATGCGTACTATTTTTATAGAAAATTCTTTTTTGAGGGTAATCCGATTAATTATTCCGGAACTCAGACTGATAAAAACTTTAGGCTTTTCCGAAAGTCTAAAGCAAGCTATATTGCAGAAAAAAAAGTTCACGAAACATTGGAGGTCAATGGCGAAATTGGGGAATTAAAAAATAAGCTTCTCCATTATTCAGTTGCCAATAAGGATTCTTATAGAAAAAAAATGATTCATTACGGAACATTAAAAGGTATGGAACTTGCTCAGAAAGGGAAGAAGTATAGTATTATGGCCCAATATTCAAAAACAGGCTTTAGATTTTTTAAAGGATATATTTTGAGATTAGGGTTTCTGGATGGTAAATTTGGTTATATTTTAAATAAATTGCAGGCTATAAGTGTTTGGGAAACCTACGAAAGCTTAAAGAGAGAAAATAGTAGATGAAAATTTGTTTAATTAGTTTTGATCATTGGCAGTATGATGCGCATATTGTGGATGCCTTATTAAAAAAGGGCATTGATGCTCGACATATAAATATTGGAAAGTATCAGCACTCCAGCAAATTATCACGCTTAAAAAACACGCTGTCTAAAATTTTCTTAGGTAAAAATCCAAAATTAGAACTCCGTCAAAGATTCATCATTAATGAATTAAAAAAAATAGGTTTTCAGGATCAGATTTTGGTTATCAATCCGGAACTAATTGACAGAGAATACCATTTAAAAATCAAAGAATACACAAAAAGATATATTGCATATCTTTATGACAGCCTTGCAAGACATCCTATAAATTGTCTGGTAGAAGGTGTTTTTGATGATATTTATTCCTTTGACAAAGATGATATTAAAACTCAAAACTTTAAAGAAGTCAATAATTATATTTATCTGGATCATATAACACAGCAAAATCAAAGTCCAAAATATGATGTATGTTATCTAGCGTCATTTGATAATAGAATTGCAACAATTCCCAGAATTGCGGATCAATTGGATAAGTTGAAAAAAAAGTATCAATTCGTCATTGTCGGAAAAAAAACTTGGCTAAAGAAACTTATCAAATTCAGTGAAAATAATTCCTCTATCCAGTATCAGATAAAAAGGATAGATCATAAAGATGTCCCTCAGTATTATAATGATTCAAAAGCCATCTTAGATTTGGTGAGAGACAATCAAACAGGACTAAGTTTTCGAATCTTCGAAGCCATGGCACTGGAAAAAAAACTCATTACAGATAACGCAAAGATAAAGGATTATGATTTTTATAATCCCAATAATATTTTGGTGCTGAATAACGATTATGATAATCTTCAGTCGGATTTTTTCCAAAAGCCTTACCATAAAATACCTGAGCACATCTATAACAAATACACTTTGGAGAATTGGATAGTTAATGTGTTCGAACTCCACTGAAAGTCATATGAAAAAGAAATTATTATTTATAGCTCCGGATTACTATGGTTTTCAGCAGGTAATCTATGAAGCGTTAAAGAAATATAGTAATCATGAAGTATCACTGATTATATCTAATCCTATTTACGAATACAAAAACTTCAGTGAAAAGATAGTTAACCTTTTCATGAAACTGTTTTTAAAGAAAAATTTAAAGATTGTTAATAATCAGAAAAATCTTCTTAACCAACTTAATTCCGTCTCTGAGACTGATCTTTTGATAATTAACAGACCTGATGTTTTAACGGAAGAGCAACTGCAAACGGCAATCAATAATTCCGAAAAGTCAGCGGTTATCTATTGGGACAGTTTTGCAAAAATACCGGCACAGGAAATAACACTTGATTTTTTTGATAAGGCATTCAGTTTTGATGAAGCGGACTGCGACAAATTTGGGATGATAAGGAATAATAATTTCTACTTTATTTCAGAAAAAAAAGACTCTACGAAATATGACATTTTCTTCATCGGGACTTACGACAGTAGGTTTCCGGATCTTATGAAATTTTTTACTTTTACAAAAAAAAACTATAATGGTCTGAAAATCAAAGCTCACATCTATTCTTATCATACCAGAGAAATTCCGCATCATTTAAAAGAAAATATTACTTTAACTAATAAAATAATTCCCTTTAATGAAGCCTACATTTATAATCAGGAAGCAAAAATCATTCTGGATCTGGCACATCATCATCAGGATGGTTTATCATTTCGCCCATTTGAAGCGATAGGTTTAGGAAAAAAATTAATAACAAATAATCCAAATATTGTAAATTACGATTTCTACAATCCTAATAACATTTTGGTTATTGACATAAACAATATTATAATACCTGACGAATTTCTGAAAAAACCTTACGAAGATCTTCCTGTCGGAATTTATGAAAAATACAGTGTGAAAAACTGGGTAAATTATATTATTGAAAACGTTTATGAATAATAAATATAAAAAAATTTACGTAGTCTGTCCGGACAACAGAAAACCAAGCGGTGGGGTAAAACAACTTTATCGCATGGTTGATATATTGAATGATAACGGATATAACGCAGTTATTCTTCATAATAAAAAACAATACAAGGCAAATTGGTTTAAAAATAATACGAAAGTAGAATTCAGTAATTATTTTTTCAAGACACTTAAAAACTTATTGAATAATAAAAATCCTAACTTTTTTTCGAAAATCAAACTTTTATGCTACCAAAAAACATCCATCAAGCTTGATCCGCAATCGGTAATCATACTACCAGAAATATATGGTCCTGCAGTAAATAATATCGAAACTGACATAGATAAGATTATTTTTAATCAAAATTGTTATTATACATTTCGCAACAATCCTACAGATCATAATTATAATAACCCTTACGAGGGTGAAAAAACTGTTGCTACTATTGTTGCTTCAGAAGATGCATTTGATTACATAAATTATGTATTTCCTAAGGTTGCCGTTTACAAGATTAGATTAGGCATTGATTCCAGTATTTTCCATTTTTCAGAAAATAAGAAAAAGCAGATTGCCTATATGCCAAGAAAATTGGGAGAAGATGTTGAACAGGTCATAAACATATTAAAAATTAGGAATAATATAAACGGCTGGACATTCGTAGAAATTGACAATCTCGAAGAAACACAAGTTGCTCAAATACTGAAAGAAAGCTTTATCTTTTTAAGTTTCAATCACAGAGAAGGTTTCGGTTTGCCTCCTGTAGAAGCTATGGCTTCCGGTTGTGTTGTAATAGGCTACGAAGGAGGTGCGGGAAAAGAGTATTTTAAAGACGAATTTTCTTTCCCAATCGCTGAAGGAGACATTATTAATTATGTGAAAAAAATCGAAAATATAATTAATAATCTTTCCGAAAAACAACTTTTACAAAAAGGTAAACTAGCTTCTGAATTTGTTTTGAATAATTATAATGTTGAGAATGAGAGGGCTGATATCCTTTCTATTTGGAAATTATTTCTCAATAACTAATAACCTCATGATAGCTGTAGCTGACAATACAACAATCTACTTACTATGTCCTGCAAATCTCTCCACAGGCGGTCCTGAAGAATTGCATCAACTAGGCGCACAGCTTAATTCCATTGGCAGAAAGGTATTTATGTGTTATGATAATTATGATAAAGAAAAAAATACATCCCCAGTACATGACAGTTACAAAAAATACAACGTCCCTTTTTGTTTCGAAGTCGAAAATAACAAAAATAATATCGTAATTTTCCCCGAGACTTATTCCCACAAAGTTTGGGATAAAGAATTTTCTAAAACTCAGAAAGTAATTTGGTGGATGAGTGTTGTTTTTTATTTAAAGACTTTAGAAAACACAAAAAAACGTTTTGAGAAAAAGAAGTTTTATTCTATAAAAAAATATTTTAAAAATTATCCTGTTCCGACGGTTAAGAAACTCCGGGATTCTGCGATAAACCATATTGCTCATTCTTATTTTTCTTTGGATTTTTTGCGAAAGAATAATATTAAAGTTATCGGACAGATTTCTGGATATATGGACGAGATATTTCATGATGAT
This sequence comes from Chryseobacterium sp. FH1, assembly GCF_000735135.1. Classification (GTDB taxonomy): domain Bacteria; phylum Bacteroidota; class Bacteroidia; order Flavobacteriales; family Weeksellaceae; genus Epilithonimonas. Next base: position 97,587 of record NZ_JPLZ01000007.1, on the reverse strand, counting down.
AAAGATTTGAAATCGAGAAAAGAAAATCTCATTATCTACAATGCACTGAAAAATGGTGAATTTTTAAATAAAATAATTAAATTGACGCCTCATTTAAATTGGCTCGGCTTACAAGGCATGACTTTGCAGGAAATTGCAGACTGGATGGCAAGGGCGAAGGTTTATATAGATTTTGGGTTTCATCCCGGTCGCGAAAAAATGCCTAGAGAAGCCTGTCTTTTGGATTGTTGCCTAATTTCAGGTAAACAGGGATCGGCACAGTTTAAAGAGGATATGCCTATTCCGGATGAATATCATTTTGTTGATTCAGAGCAAAACATACCTGCTATTATATCAAAAATTGAAGATTGTCTGGAGCACTTTGAAGATAAAATAAAAGATTTTGAACATTATAAAAATTTAATTTCAAACGAAAAAAAATTGTTTGAAGAATCTGTAAATTCAATTTTTAAAACTAATATTAACTTATGAATTAGGATTACTTAATTGTTGGCTCTGGACTTTTCGGAAGTGTTTTTGCCCATGAAGCTGAGAAAAAAGGAAAAAAATGTCTGGTTATTGACAAAAGAGATCATATTGGAGGCAATGTCTATTGTGAGAACATTTAAGGTATTAATGTTCACAAATATGGCTCGCACATATTTCACACAAACGACAAAGGAATATGGGATTACGTAAATTAGTTTGTGAGTTTTCACCCATTATACTATCTCCAATAGCAAATTATAAAGATGAACTGCACAATCTTCCTTTCAACATGAATACTTTTTATCAAATGTGGAAAGTAAAAACTCCTGAGGAAGCAAAATTGAAAATCCAAGAGCAAATTAAAGACCTGGATATTAAAAACCCAAAAAACCTCGAAGAAGCGGCATTATCCACGGTAGGGGTTGACATCTATGAAAAACTGATAAAACAGTATGTCCAAAAACAATGGGACAGACATCCGAAAGATTTACCAAATTTTATTATCAAAGACTTCCGGTTCGTTTCACTTATGACAACAATTATTTCAACGATAACTACCAAGGGATACCAGTAGGAGGTTATAATAAATTAATTTGAAGGACTTCTTGAAGGAATTGATATTATAACTAAATACGGACTTTTTTGAATTCATCAAGAAAAACAACAATTTCAAAAAGATTACAAATTTGGCAAATTGGAGTACAGAAGTTTATATTTTGAACATGAGACTTTGCCGGTTGAAAATTATCAAGGTGTCTGTGTAATGAGTTTTACGTCAAAAGAAGTTCCATATACAAGAATCATTGAACACAAGCATTTTGAATTTGGAACGCAACCCAAAACAGTAATTACAAAAGAATATTCTCAGGAATGGGACATTAATAAAGAGCCTTATTATCCCATAAATGATGAGAAAAACATGGAGAATCTATCGCAATACAAGAAGTTAGTTTCCGATGAGAAGAATGTTATTTTTGGAGGAAGATTAGCAGAGTACAGATATTATGATATGCATCAGGTAATAGCCTCTGCGCTGACTATGTCAAAAAAAGAGTTTCAAAACGAAGCATAATAATTAGATTTATTTTCAGAAAAACGAGCCATAAGTTTCCTTATGGCTCGTTTTATTATCACATATACTAATTTCGAAAAATGAGTATGACTATAAATCATTCCTATTATACTCATCCTCCAACCTTATAATATCATCTTCACCAAAGTACGTTCCCGTCTGTACTTCTATCAAGACGACTGGTTTGTCGGTAAGATTCATAATTCTATGTTTTGCACCAAGTGGAATAAAAATGCTTTGCCCGTAAGTCAAAGGAATCTCTTCGCCGTCCAAAACAATAGTTGCATTACCTTCGATGATTGTCCTTGTTCCTGTCTTTTGTAATGGAACTGATAAGATAATTTCTGTCCCGGATTTACCTCAATTCCTTTTAATTAATAATGAGCTTCATCTGCCAACACAAAATATGTTCCCCGAAGGTCTTTCGCCAATTTCTAACATAACTCCTATTTTAATGAACAAATGTACTATTTCGGAAAAGATTAACCAAATTCAAAAGGCAAAACGCTCAGAATTTCTTAATTTTGCAACACATTTTAAAAAAAACTAAAAACCGATAAATTCAATTTAAAAACTAATATCTATTATGAAATATGATTATTTAATTGTTGGCTCTGGATTATTCGGAAGTGTATTCGCACATGAGGCCAAGAAAAAAGGAAAAAAATGCTTGGTCATAGACAAAAGAGACCATGTTGGCGGCAATGTTTACTGCGAAAATATCGAAGGCATAAATGTTCATAAATACGGCTCACATATTTTCCATACCAACGACAAAGGCATTTGGGACTATGTCAATCAATTCGTAAGTTTTCACCCTTTTATTCTGTCGCCAATAGCAAACTACAAAGGAGACTTGTACAATCTTCCTTTTAATATGAATACTTTCTACCAAATGTGGAAAGTAAAAACACCAGAAGAAGCAAAGGCTAAAATCCAAGAACAAATCAAAGATCTGGATATTAAAAATCCAAAAAATCTTGAGGAGACAGCATTATCTCTTGTTGGTGTAGATATTTATGAGAAACTCATCAAAGAGTATGTACAAAAACAATGGGACAGACATCCGAGAGATTTGCCGAATTTCATCATCAAAAGACTTCCTGTTCGTTTTACCTATGATAACAATTATTTCAACGACAACTATCAGGGGATTCCTGTCGGAGGCTACAACAAGTTAATCGACGGACTTCTAGAAGGGATTGACGTACAACTAAACACAGATTTTTTTGAATTTATAAAAGAAAATGACAATTTTGAAAAGATAGTTTACACAGGTCCGATAGATGCCTATTTTGATTATCAATATGGTAAATTGGAATACAGAAGTTTATATTTCGAACACGAAACTTTACCCGTTGAAAACTATCAAGGAGTCTGCGTGATGAGCTTCACATCAAAGGAAGTTCCCTATACAAGAATCATCGAGCACAAGCATTTTGAATTTGGAACACAACCAAAAACTGTTATCACGAAAGAATATTCTCAGGAATGGGATGTGGATAAAGAAGCATATTATCCTATCAATGACGATAAAAACATGGAGAAACTTTCCCAATATAAAAAATTGGTAGCTGGCGAAAAGAATGTCATTTTCGGAGGAAGATTAGCAGAGTACAGATATTATGATATGCATCAGGTAATAGCCTCTGCGCTGACTATGTCAAAAAAAGAGTTTCAAAACGAAGCATAATAATTAGATTTATTTTCAGAAAAACGAGCCATAAGTTTCCTTATGGCTCGTTTTATTATCACATATACTAATTTCGAAAAATGAGTATGACTATAAATTATTCCTATTATACTCATCCTCCAACCTTATAATATCATCTTCACCAAAGTACGTTCCCGTCTGTACTTCTATCAAGACGACTGGTTTGTCGGTAAGATTCATAATTCTATGCTTGGCTCCTAGTGGGATAAAAATACTGTTCCCATAAGAAAGATGGATTTCTTTTTCATCCAAAATCACAACCGCATTACCTTCAATGATTGTCCAGAATTCCTGACGGTGGTGATGAAACTGATATGATAATTTTGCTCCTGGATTCACAACGATTCGTTTCAGCTTGTAATGTGGTTCATCTGCCAAAACAAAATAAGTTCCCCAAGGTCTTTCACCAATTTCTAACATAACTTCTATTTTAATGAACAAATGTACTATTTCGGAAAAGATTAACCAAATACAAAAGGCAAAACGCTCAGAATTTCTTAATTTTGCACCACCATTTTTTAGTCATTCCAATGACTTTTAAAAATCAATAATAATTATGGAAAAAGTAAGAGTGCGATTTGCACCCAGCCCGACAGGCGCTTTACATCTCGGAGGCGTAAGAACCGCTTTGTATGATTATCTTTTCGCTAAGAATCAAGGCGGAGAATTTGTTCTCAGAATCGAAGATACAGATACCGCAAGATATGTGGAAGGTGCAGAGGATTACATCATGAATTCTTTGGAATGGTGCGGAATCATCCCTGACGAAAGCCCAAGAGTTGGCGGACCGTATGCACCTTACAGGCAATCTGAAAGAAGAGACATCTACGACAGATATAAAGCGCAAATCCTGAAAACAGATTACGCATACTTGGCTTTTGACACGCCGGAAGAATTGGATGCAATAAGAAAAGACTTCGAAGCTAAAGGTGATGTTTTCGCTTATAATCATCAGACGAGACAGCAATTGAGAAACAGCATTTCTCTTTCTCAGGACGAAGTTCAGAAATTATTGGATGCGAACGTTCCGTATGTGGTTCGTTTCAAAATGCCGGTTGACAGAACTTTGAATCTTCAAGACATCATCAGAGGGAATTTTTCTGTGAACACCAATACTTTGGACGACAAGGTTTTGATCAAAAATGACGGAATGCCAACTTACCATTTCGCTAATGTGGTTGATGATTTCGAGATGAAAATCTCTCACGTGATCCGTGGTGAAGAATGGTTGCCATCTATGCCTTTGCATGTTTTGTTGTATGAAGCGATGAATTGGGAAGCGCCTGAGTTCGCCCACTTATCATTGATTCTAAAACCAGAAGGCAAAGGAAAATTGAGCAAAAGAGACGGTGCAAAATTCGGTTTTCCGGTTTTCCCAATGAATTTCAAAGATCCTGAAAGTGATGAGATTTGGAAAGGCTACAAAGAATCTGGTTATTTCCCGGAAGCTTTCATTAATATGACTGCGCTACTTGGTTGGACACCAGCAAATGACATAGAAATTGTTTCTATGGACGAAATGATCGCGGAATTTGACCTTCATAAAGTTCATAAAGCGGGCGCAAGATTCGATCCGCAGAAAGCAAAATGGTTCAATCAGGAATATTTGAAGACCAAATCAAATGAAGAGGTTTTAGAATTATTAAAAGAGGTTGAAGAAGTAAAAGCTTTTGATCTTTCTGATGACAAATTATTGAAAATCGTTTCATTGATGAAAGAAAGATCGACTTTCGTAGTTGATATTTACAACGATGGAAAATTCTTTTTCGAGGCGCCAACTTCTTACGACGAAAAAGCATTGAAGAAAGCTTGGAATGATACGACTTCTGCCATTCTAAAAGACTTTTCTGCAAAACTCGAGACTGAAAACTTTGAATCCGAAACTCTCAAGGAAGCCATCCATCATTTTGCAGAAGAGCATTCTTTGGGAATGGGAAAAGTGATGATGCCACTTCGATTGGCTCTAGTCGGAGAACTGAAAGGTCCTGATGTTCCAGACATTATGAACATTATTGGCAAAGAAGAAACTTTAAAAAGAATAGAAAAAGCAATTAGCTCAAATTAATTATCAGAATATGTGGCAACTTTAGAAGGACAATTATGATTTTCACTTTGTCAGTCTGAGGTTCTCGAAGACTTTTACTAATATTAAAAACCAATTCAAAAAAAAACATTATTTTTGAGGGTTTAATCCAAACAAAACATGGAATATTTAGAATTTGAACAACCTGTAAAGGAATTGATAGATCAGTACGAAAAATGTGTGCAATTGGGTACAGAAAGCGGCATTGATGTGGATGAATCCTGCAAAAAGATCAAAACCAAAATAGAAGAAACGAAGAAAAAAATATACGAAAATCTGACGCCTTGGCAGAGAGTTCAGCTATCGAGACATCCGGACAGACCTTATACGCTTGATTACATCAACGGTTTGGCAGACGAAGGAAGTTTTGTGGAACTGCACGGTGACAGAAACTTCGGTGATGATCCTGCGATGATCGGCGGAATTGCCAGTATCAGCGGAAATACGGTAATGTTGATCGGAACTCAGAAAGGTAGAACGACCAAAGAACGCCAGCACAGACGTTTCGGAATGTCGAATCCTGAAGGTTACAGAAAGGCTTTACGTTTGATGAAGTTGGCAGAGAAATTCAACATTCCTGTAGTGACTTTGATCGATACGCCGGGCGCTTATCCTGGATTGGAAGCAGAAGAACGCGGACAAGGTGAAGCGATTGCCAGAAACATCTTCGAAATGTGTTCTCTAAAAGTGCCAATCATCACCATCATCATCGGTGAAGGTGCTAGTGGTGGCGCATTGGGAATTGGCGTTGGAAACAAGGTCTACATGATGGAAAACACTTGGTACTCTGTGATCTCTCCGGAAAACTGTTCTGCGATCCTTTGGAGAAGCTGGGAATATAAAGAAACGGCAGCAACGACAATGAAACTGACAGCAGAAGATATGCTGAAACAGGAATTGATCGACGGCATTATTCCAGAGCCTTTAGGAGGCGCACATTATGATTCTGCGACTACGTTTGAGAATGTGAAGAAAGTTCTTTTAAAAGACATTAAAACGTTGTCTAAGCAAGCTTCTGAGAAATTAGTGAACGACCGTCAGGAGAAATTCATTGCGATGGGAGAATTCAAAGGGTAATCTGGCTGTTGGCAATTTGCTTTTAGCTTTTGGCTTAAGACTTTTAAACCTAATAAGTATAAACCTTTCAGAGTTTGAAACTTTGAAAGGTTTTTTTTATTTGTATTGATTGACAAATGTTGATATTACATTGCATCTGCGCCCCGACTTGAGCGGAAATCCTTTTTTGCGTGTACTCAAGTTCTATTGAAACTAAAATCGTCTGCAAAAAAGATTGGGAGCGGAAGGCGGATAAAGGCGCCCAAATAATTAGAATACAACAACAAAAAAAAGCGGTCTCAAATGTTTGAAACCGCTTTTCTATTTTTAGATAAATCCTTCGATTATTCAGCATCGAAATCAGCATCTGCGTCTGCAGAAACTTTTTCGCCTTCTTCTTTAGATTTTTCTTTGTCTGCTTTTCTTTGAGATAAACCTTCTTTGATAGATTCTGAAACTACGCTCAACAACATATCAATAGATTTTGAAGCATCATCATTTCCTGGGATCACGAAATCCACTTTTCTTGGATCTGAGTTAGTATCTACGATACCGAAAACCGGGATACCCAATTTTTTAGCTTCAGTCACTGCGATGTGCTCTCTCATAATGTCAACTACGAAAATAGCTGAAGGAAGACGAACCATGTCTGAGATAGAACCTAAGTTTTTCTCAAGATTTGCTCTTTGACGATCAACTTGAAGTCTTTCTTTTTTGGATAAAGTTTCGAAAGTACCGTCTTTCTTCATTTTATCGATAGAGTTCATTTTCTTCACAGCTTTTCTGATAGTTACAAAGTTTGTAAGCATACCACCTGGCCATCTTTCTGTAATATAAGGCATGTTAAGTTCAGCAGCGTGTTTTGCTACTACTTCTTTCGCTTGCTTTTTAGTTGCTACGAAAAGAACTTTTTTACCTGCAGAAGTTAATTTTTCCAAAGCTACGCAAGCCTCGTCCAATTTAACAGCTGTTTTATGTAAATCTACGATGTGAATACCGTTTTTCTCCATGAAAATGTATGGAGCCATATTTGGATTCCACTTTCTAGTCATGTGACCGAAGTGTACGCCAGCCTCTAAAAGGTCTTTTACATTTGCTTTTGCCATGTTTTCTTGTTTTTTGTTAGTTTACTTTCCGCTTTTCCGCAATCAACTTTACTTTAGATGGGAGTAAAGTTTGGATGCTAAACGTAACGGGCAATAGGCGTTTGGCTTTTTGCTTATAGCAATTGGCTTTTCGCCGAGATTAACTGAAATTTAATTTTAAAAAAATTCTGCAGCCAATAGCTAATAGCCATTCGCCAACAGCAAATCTTAACGTTTTGAGAACTGGAATCTCTTTCTTGCTTTTTTCTGACCGAATTTCTTTCTCTCAACCATTCTTGCATCTCTTGTAAGCAATCCGTGTGGCTTAAGAACCAAACGATATTCCTCATTGATCGCGCATAATGCTCTAGAAACTCCTAGTCTGATAGCTTCAGCTTGTCCAGTAATCCCTCCTCCGAAAACATTCACTTTAAGATCATATTGATCAACAGTTTCTGTCAACAAAAATGGCTGATTCACTTTATAAACCAAAACATCCGTACAGAAATAAGTTTTAGCATCTTTACCGTTTATGCTAATAACGCCAGTTCCTGGCTTAACAAAAACTCTTGCAACAGAAGTTTTTCTTCTTCCGATTTTGTGTACTGTAGACATATTAATTATTTGAATTCGTTAACATTGATTACTTTAGGCTGCTGAGCTTCATGTTTGTGTTCTGTTCCTTCATATAAATAAAGGTTTTTGAACAAAGCAGAACCTAGTCTGTTTTTAGGAAGCATCCCTTTGATAGATCTTTCCAAAACTTTCAGTTCGTCTTTTTTCTTAAGCTCGTCTGCAGTCATAAACTTCTGACCACCAGGATATCCTGTATGCCAGATGTAAGTTTTATCTGCCCACTTGTTTCCGGAAAGTGTAACTTTCCCAGCGTTCAAAACGATCACATTGTCTCCGCAATCTGCGTGAGGTGTGAAGTTCGTTTTGTGCTTACCTCTCAAAATCTTTGCAACGGTAGAAGCTAATCTTCCCAACGGTTGCCCAGCAGCGTCTACAACAACCCATTCTTTATTTGCTGTAGCCTTGTTTGCCGATACTGTTTTGTAACTTAATGTATTCACAATTTATCGTTTACGATTAAACATAATTTTCCCTTACGGGTGTGCAAAGGTAGCAAAATTTTTTCGCCTGAAAAATTAATCCGCAAAAAAGATTTTAAATTTCTAATAATTAATGAGTTATTGATTCAGATTTATTCTGAAGTCTTTAAAATTAATTAATATGAAGGCTATTATATAAGAGTGCTTTTTTATATTTTTGGTGAAAATTCTAAAAATGAGCCACGGAAAACTGAGAGAAGAAAAAGACTGCCTGAATTGCGGACATCTGGTTGAAGAAAAATACTGCCCTAATTGTGGACAGCAAAATATCCAGACCAGACAGCCTTTTCATTATCTATTCACTCATTTTGTAGAAGACTTCACACATTACGACGGACAATTCTGGGGAACTTTGAAAAATCTGTTCTTCAAACCAGGGAAACTTACGAGCACTTATCTTGAAGGAAAGCGACAAACTTTTGTCCCTCCTGTGAAGCTTTATATTTTTGTAAGTTTCGTTACATTTTTCCTGTTCGCTATATTTCCGCCTTTCAATATCAATTTTGAAGGAAAGGGGAAATCAAAATTATTTTCTCAAAAGGACAAAATCTCCGAAATACAAAAAGCGCTTAACGATGCTAAGGCCAAAGAAAAGTGGACGAAAGAAGACAGCATAATTATTGCCAAGTACACTCCTATTCTTGCAGACTCTTCAAAAATCGACGAAATTGAACAGACGTTCGATATGGACAAAAAACTAGAAGAGGATGAAATCACCATTTCTGATCAAAATTTTATTAATAGGCCAATACACGACAAACTAACTGAATTACAGAAAAAAGGCTACAAAAAGAGTGAAATCTTAACAGGATTTATAGAGACAACAGTCCATAATCTTCCAAAAGCACTTTTCATTTACCTCCCGATTTTCGCCTTTATATTATGGCTGTTTCATAACAAAAAGAGATGGTGGTATTTTGACCATGGTATTTTCACATTACATTACTTTTCATTTCTTTTGCTGTCTTTATTATTTTCATTACTATTATATAAAGTTGCAGACCACTCCAGCGTCCCAATTATTAATAAGCTATTATACATAGGTATTTTCTGTATTTTTACTTATGACGTTATCTACTTTTTCATTGCCCACAAACGGGTTTATAAAACTCAAAAAAGAATAAGCTTACTCATTGGTTTCTTAACGCTATGGTTTAACTTTTTTGCTTTTAACTTTTTAATAATAGGATTAGCAATCATAAGTTTCCTGATGATACATTAAAAATGTTAAAGCCAGATTTTCCAAAAATCTAGCTTTAACATTTCAAAACAATTTTCTTTTCCCCAACCATAAAGGGAGGAAAATCATTTTAAAATTTCATCAAAATTGCTCCCTTTAGGGTTGGGGAAATAATTTTGATGGAATTTTAATATCGTAAAGATTTACTTTCTCTAAAACTCGCAATCATATAATACGCTACGAATACAGTCGAAAATTTGAGGATGGAAGAAACGGCAATTTCAAAATCAAAACGAATCAATCCTAAAACCACGAGGAAAATTATCCCTATAAAAGAAATTCCCATTTTCTTTGGCAAAGGCCACTCAGGATGGTCAACGAAATAAGCCAATCCCCAACCAATTCCAAAAGCTGAAGCCACATAAAGTTCCACCCAAAAATCTACCGGACTTCCCGTGAGACGTCTCAGGAAAAAACTAATCAACGTTCCGACCACAAAATACATCAGCGCTTTTACCATTTTAAATCATTTTTGCAAAAGTAAGGAATGTAATATTATAATGTGATAAAGAGAAAACACAAAGACACAAGAGGTGTTTTTTCTTCTTACTGCTTTAAGGCACAAGAAAATCTTTGATTTTTTTTGTTTTAATGACATTAAACTTTGTGCCTTACAACACAGCATTTTAATAAGAAATCCTTTTGCGCCTTTGTGTTATTTTTTTCTTCATCAAAATCTCCTCAACAAAATTCCTTAGATTTGTGTAAACGATATTTTTATGCGCGAGGTTCGGCTGAATTCTATTCTGGATAATGACTTTTATAAAATCACAATGCAAAATGCAGTCGTGAAATTATTTACCAACGAAATTGTAAAATACGAATTCATCAACCGTGGAAAACACGAGTTTCCCGAAGGTTTTGCAGACGAACTCAGAAAATCTGTCAACGCAATGGCAGAACTGAAACTCACCAAAGACGAAAAAAAATATCTGAAAGTCACTTGTCCATATCTTGCCCTTCCCTACCTCGATTTTCTGGAAGGTTTTCATTACGACCCTTCCGAAGTGAAAATTGAGCAACACGGAAATGAGCTTAAAGTTTCCGTCGAAGGACTTTGGTACAGAACGATTCTTTGGGAAGTTCCTTTGCTGGCGCTCATCAGCGAACTTCATTACGAAATGAATCATCTGGAAAGACAAACCAACGAGGAAGTCATTGATAAAACTGTGGAAAAAGCCGTTCATCTAACAGAACTCGGTGTTCCATTTGCAGAGTTTGGGACGAGAAGAAGACATTCTTACAAAGTTCACAGATTGGTGATGGACGCTTTGATTCAGGATAAAAAATCTACTTTTACGGGAACTTCGAATGTTCATTTGGCGATGCTTTACAATGTAAAACCAATTGGGACGCACGCGCACGAATGGTTTATGTTTCACGCGGCAGAATTTGGTTTCAAGATGGCAAATTCTATCGCACTGGAAAATTGGGTCGATGTTTACCGTGGTGATTTGGGCGTGGCACTTTCCGACACTTACACGACGGAAGTTTTCTTCCAGCAGTTTGACAAGAAATTTGCAAAGTTGTTCGATGGCGTTCGTCACGACAGTGGCGACCCGTTGGAATTTGCGGACAAAACGATTGCACATTATCAGAAACAAGGCATCAATCCATTGTTCAAATACATTATTTTCTCAGACGGACTGAATCTTGAAAAAGTGGAGGAAATCACCAATTACTGCAAAGGAAGAATCGGGATTTCTTTTGGAATCGGAACCAATCTTACGAATGATGTTGGCCTCAAACCTATGAATATCGTAATGAAACTCATCAGCGTAAAAGGCATTAATAACGAATGGATTCCAACTGTGAAACTATCTGACGAAAAAGGAAAATACACCGGCGACCCGAAAATGATTGAGTTGGCGAAGGAGTTTTTGAGGATAAAGTAAATTGATAAATATTAGTCAACAATGAAAATTAAATTCTTAAAATATTTAATCTTACTTTTTTGTTTTTACAGTTGTGGATTTGAGAAATTGGGAGAATGGAAAATTTCAACTTTATATGCCCAAAAAATTCAAGGAACTTCAAAAGTTTTATACAAATATGATGCTTGGGGAGGGCGAGATTCTAACGCAAATGGTTTTGTTATTCTAGATTCATCTGATACTTTTAAAATTGACTTACAAAATGAATTACCTTTTTATAATCTTTCAGACATTCCTAACAAAACAAAAATTGTAGGAATTACACACGATTGCTATAATTCTTGCGGGAGCGATTATTATAAATCAAAACCAATTTTCTACCCGATGAAAATTGAGAAATCTCTATCTAACGATATTCACATCGAAACGATAATTTATCAATATCGCGGTTACTCGGAGAAAGCTGGAGGATTAGAAAGATATGTTTTCGAAAAATTTGCCGAGACAAAAGACAGTTTATTCTTCTATGATTTAAACGATGTAGAAAGTATGAATGGAATTCATTTAGATGAACTTAGAATCAAAAAAGGAGAAATTTATCTCTTGCAGAATGAAAATAAAGAAGTAGAGAAAATTATTGCTAAACAAAAGACATTGAATCCAAAAACAAAAGAATTTATTGACGGGCGCACTTGTTCCCTAACTCCAAAAAATAAGATATTATCTAATAAATTTTCAGAGAGAGGAATTTTTAGAGAAGTAAAAATAAAAGAAAATAACAATTGATTCTATACAATTATAATTAATACAATTATCAACTTAGTTTTTCCATAATTGAATACCGAGAAGACAAACTCTTAAACTTAAAAAAATTGCGGGTCTGCGCAAAATTGCTAATAGCGTCATTACAATTTTTAAGAATTAAATAAAAATAATCTCAAATCTCCCTATCAAACCTAATCATAAAAGATTATTATTTGGACTAAAAACTAAATCTAAAAATTTAACTTAAAGAAATGTTTTTACAACTTCAACATTCTCATCTTCAATTCTGTTAATTTTAATTAAAATTAATTTTGGTGTCGAAAAAAAAATTAATTTTACCTAAATCAAAGTTTGAAATTTCACCTTAAGAATTTGGAAAAAGCATTTCTTTTGGCATCAATTTTACTACTTAAAAGAACACAATATAAAATTATTTATACTATGAGAAAAACAATTAAAATCGCTGCTCTTGCCTTGATGGTTTCTATGACAGCCGTTTCTTGTAAAAAGAAAGTCTCAGATGCGGAATTGACATCGCAGGCAACAACAGTACTTACATCGTTCCCTGGAACTTCTGTGGAAGTGAAAGAAGGACAAGCGCACTTGAGTGGCGTTTTCGCAACGGAAGCTGACAAAAAATCAGCTATCGACGCGCTTAAAAAAGTAGAAGGTGTGAAAGATGTTCACGATATGGCAACTGTAGCTCCAGTAGCGGCACCGGTAGAAGTGAACATTGTTGACGCAGCAGTTTTACAAAAAGTAAACACAGCATTGAAAGACATCCCAGGCGTGAAAGCTGAAGATGTTGCAGGAACTTTGACATTGACAGGTTCTACAACTTCTGCAAACGCGAGAAAAGTGAAAGAGTCTGTAGATGCTCTTAAAATTGGTAAATACGACAACAAAATCACAGTTAAATAATTATGAGTTTACAAGATAAATACGCAAGCGTAGTTTCAGCAGCTCAGTCTGCTGGACTTTCTGGACTTTCTGTTCAAGAGCAGGATGGGATTTTGTACATCACAGGCAAAGCGGCAAACAGCGCTGCCAAAGATTCAGTTTGGAATGCGTTAGGCGCAATAGATTCTTCTTACACGGCAACTGATATTAATATTGATGTTCAAGTTTCTGGTTTGCAAGCTGGCGCATCTTTGACTGTTGCAACAGACGAGTCTAACCTAAATATCCGTCAAGAACCTTCAACTGATGCTTCTATCGTAGGAAAAGTAGCAAAAGGTGAAACGGTAACTTTGGTAGAGCAATCTTCTGACGATTGGTGGAAAATCAAAACAGCTGATGGCGAAGAAGGTTATGCCTATGCAAGATATTTGAAAGCTTAATTTCAAAACAACTTAATAATAATGAAACCTCTGATTTTTCAGGGGTTTTTTCTATTTTTGAAAGCTAAAAAACCAAAAATACCTGATGAAAAAATTCTGGCTTGTTTTCATTTTTGCCTTTCTAAAACTGAATGCTCAGACGTACAGCGTAGATGGAAAAGTCTTTGATGAAAACAACACTCCTTTGGAAAACATTTCTGTTTCATTGATGAAGCAAAAAGATTCCTCCATCATCAATTTCATCGGGACGAGTAAAAGTGGAAATTTCAGTTTAAAAATTCCTGAGCAGAAAGAAGCTTCCTTTCTTCAGATTTCGGGAGATAAATTGAAAACTTTCACACGAAAATTCGAATCGATTCATCAAAATGAAAATCTTGGCGTAATTAAACTTAATAAAGAGCTGATTACCAATATTGAGGAAGTTCAAATAACTGTGGCTCCCGTAAAAATCAAGAAAGATACGATTGAATACAATGCTTCTTTTCTAAAGGTGAGACCAGATTCCAAAATTGATGAATTAATAAAAGAAATTCCGGGTGCAGAAGTAGATGGCGATGGGAAAATCACCGTCAACGGAAAGTCTGTGAGCAAAATCCACATCAACGGAAAACCACTGTTCGACAAAAACGGAAAAACCGAACTGGAAACGATTCCCGCCGATATCATCAAAAAAATCCAAATCACCACATCAAAAACCAAGCAAGAAGAACTGACTGGCAGAGCACCAATCACAGACAGTTTGACCGTCAATTTTGAAATGGACAAAAAGCACCGTCAGGGAACTTTGACCAATTTCAGGTTGGGCTATGGTTCCAATAATCGATACGATGGCGCACTATTTTTCACCAAAACTAAACAAGACTCACGACTAGCAATTTCTGCAGGTTCCAACAATATCAATTCAGGATTATCTGGCAAAACTGGCTCTGGAACAGGAATCTTCCGAACTTCTGTGATAAACGTTAGTTATTCTGACAAATTTGACAATCTGGATTTGGAACGGTTAAATGCAAACTATTACGAAAGAAGTACAGAAACGTATTCCAAAACCGCCCGAACGACTTTCTTGCCCGATTACAAATTGGACAGAAACACAGAACGTTTTGACAACCGAAATTATCAAAGATTAGGATTTAATTCCAATGCGGTTCTTAAGTTGGACCAGCTTACCAACTTGATTTTCTCTGCCGGTTTCAACAACAACATCACGGAAAGCGACGCCAACAATCAATCTTCTACTTTGCGAGACGATGTTTTGCTGAACTCCAGTTCGGGTTCTGTGAAACAAAAATCCATCAACAATGGTTTTTCACAATCGTTGGGAATTACAAAGAAATTCCGGAAAGAAAGACGAACTTTTTCAGCGTCTGTGGATGGTAATTTTACAGAAAACAGCGGAACAGATTACAATTTGACGACAACGATTTTCCATCAATCTCCGGAAGACAATGATTACCGAAATCAGCGTTCGATTTCCAAAAAGCAAAACACAGATTTTTCATTTAATGTGAGATACGACGAGCCAATTTCTGACTCGGCAATCGTTTCAACAGAATTGACTTACAAATCTTTGTCTTTGAGAAATGATAGAAAAGTTAACGATTTTGACACAGAATCGGAAGAATTTTCCATCTACAATTCCTTGCTTTCCAATTCGATTAATCAAGATATCAATTCCTTGAACGCTATTATTGGATATGATTTGAATAAGACTAAATTCCGTTTTTTCTTCAATGCTCATTTGGATTTCAATGCGAATGATTTTCAAAGTATTTTCAATAGTGAGAATATCAATTTCAAAAGAAATTTTGTGTTCCCAAATTATGAAACAAGGTTAACTTACAGATTTTCCAACAGCAAATCTCTGGAACTTTACAACCAAAGCAATTTTACAGCACCGCCGATGACGGCTCTCAATCCTTTCACAGACATTTCCAATCCGTTGGTTACCACACAAGGAAATCCCGATTTGAAAAGCACTTGGAAAAACACGAGTTCGATATATTTTATGAATAGAAATTCAGCAAAAAACATCACCTATTCGGCAAGATTCAAATTCGATTATACGGATAATAACATTTCCGATTTTTCCTTCTATGATGAAACCGGGAGACAGTTCAGGACCTACGCCAACATCAGTGGAAACAAAAGTTTGACTTGGGACAGCCGATTTTCTAAAAGTTATAAATGGAATAAAAACGAGTTTCGGATTTCTCCATCATTTTTCTCAAGTTACTCACACAGAAAAGGTTTTGTAGATGGTTTGCAATTCACGAACACGATTTACAACATTTCGCCTAGAATCAATTTAAGATTGAATTTGAGAGAGATTGTGGATGTGACAAGTTCCGCAAGTCTGAATTACAATTTCTCAAATTACACCAATTATCGGGTTGACAAAGCGCGTTCTGCTCAGCAAAATTACGCTTTCGGAATCGTCAATTACTTTTTGAAATCAAATCTTTTTTTCAGCAATGACCTCAACGTAACCAAGAATAACAACATTTCCGCCGGCTTCAACAGAACGTCTTATTTCTGGAATGCAAGCGTGAATTACAAATTTTATAAAAAGCAGATGACTTTGAGATTTAATATCAACGATGTTCTTAATCAGCGTCAAAATGCCATCCGTAACATTGGCGACAATTATATTGAAGACAGAGAAGACCTTGTGCTGAGACGTTACTTTATGCTCTCACTGATGTTGAATCTGAGTCAATTTGGAGAAAAAAAAAGCTGATTTACTCTAATTTTACCACATAGGCACATAGAAAATCTAAAAAAAGAAAGACCCAAAAGTTCAAATAGCTATTTTAACTTGTTACAAAAATAAAACCTATGTGACTATGTGGTTAATCAATACAAAACCTCTTTCGTCAAAATACTCTCAATATTATCAGGATAATCCACATCAATCAAATTATCAGAATTAATCCATTCACGGATTTTTATCGGGTCCAATTTGTCAGAGTTTGCGACACCCATTTTATTAAGCGCAAAGGCATTACATTCTTGCTCATATTGATTCTCGATGGGAATCACGAATAGTTTTTTGTTCATAAACAAAGCCTCAGCTGGCGTTTCGAAACCCGCGTTACAAAGAATTCCTTCGCAAGATTCGAACAATTCCAGATATTTTTTTTCATCAATCGGAAAAATTTCCACATTGTTGAACTTCTGATTTTGCTTGGCATATTTTGAGAAAACTTTCCATTGCACATCAATTCTGGTTAGAAAATTGGTGATGACCTCATCCGAAAAACTCGGCAAATAAACCAAATAATGACCTTGGTTGTTCGGGTTTAATTTTCTGATTTTCTGACGAATAACCGGCTTCTTAATCTGAGAATTATAATTATCAAAATGAAATCCGATTTTCTTGTCGCAAGGCACATAATTATTCAGAATCAAATTTCCCAACCAATCTTTCTTATCAGGTTTAGGTGTTTCTTTGAAACTTAATGAAGCCTGATGACTCAACTCCACAATCGGCAAACCTCGAAGCTTGGAAGCCCAACCTGTCAATGGCTCAAAATCATTGATAATCAAATCATAAGAACTCAAATCCAAATCTTTTATAACCTTCATTGCTCGGCAAAAATTATTCTGAAACAAGGTTTTTTTATAAGATAAACCGCCGGTTTTGTTGTAAAGCAAAGAGATGCCTTTGAAACGGAAATCAATATCAAAATCTGACTTCAACTGCGTTTGATGTCCGCTAATCAAAGTGTCTACTAGCGCGTGTTTTTTGAGAATCGGGATGATTTCCTGAGCTCGTGCGAGATGTCCGTTTCCTGTGCCTTGGAAGGCATATAATACTTTCATATTCCTTTGATTATTAAATATTTGTGTTTTATTGATGTTGATTTTGATGAACACTTTGAGAGCCTCAGTGTGACAACTCTGAAATTGCAACATTAACTTGTCCGTCTGAGGTTCTCGAAGACTTATAAAATAGCTGTCACGATTTTCATCAGTTCCTCACTATTTATTTCTTTTAATTCTTCAGGTTCTTCATCATTCAAAGTGTGCTTTTCATCTTCATAGACGAATAATTTCCATTCGCCATTTTCGTATTCCAAAGCGGAAAGATTTTCCACCCAATCGCCGGAATTCAGATAAGTACATTTTCCTTTTTTGCCAATCACTTCACGAATTTGAGGTTGGTGAATATGTCCGCAAATCACGTAATCGAAGCCATTTTCAATCGCCAATTCCGAAGCTGTCAGTTCAAAATCACCGATATATTTCACGGCTTTTTTGACATTATTCTTAATCTTCTTTGAGAATGAATATTTCTCCCTTCCGATTTTCTCAAGAAACCAATTCACGAGATTGTTGAACGCAATCAGCAAATCATAACCTTGTCCACCCAATTTTGCAATCCATTTGGAATGTTGAACCGACGCATCAAAAACATCCCCGTGAAAAATCCACGCCTTTTTGTCGCCAAGTTTCAAAACGTGTTTGTTGCACAACTTCAATTTTCCCAATTCAAAATCTGTAAAGTTTCTGAATGCCTCGTCGTGATTACCTGTGATATAGAAAACTTCCGATTCCTTGGTCGCAAATGAGATTAATTTCTTGACCACTTTCAAATGAGATTTCGGAAAATATGATTTTTTGAACTGCCAAATATCGATGATGTCGCCATTCAGAATCAACGTTTTTGGTCGAATGGAATTGAGATAACGCAACAATTCCTTCGCCTTGCAACCGTAAGTTCCAAGATGTACATCAGAAATAATGACAATTTCGACATCTCTTTTCATATTTGGATTAGGGGCGATTTCATTCACAATCAGATTTATACAAAGAACGATTTCTAATTTGAACTGTGCGTGAATCGTATTTTATATTTGATGATGCGAAACGGATGAATTTCCTGATTGTCTTAATATTAATTTAAAAAATAAGTGGATATTCTCTCAAAAATATTAGTTTTGTTCAGTTACAATTTACATTGAGTCTTGCGGTGCTGAGATTTGAACACAAAGCACACAAGGATTTTTTGAAATTGAAACTGCTTTAAGGTCACAAAGTCGCTTCGCTTAAGATTGTTTGGTTGAAATCTTGGTGATTTTAAACGCAAAGGTTTTCGATTGCTGAAAACATTTTTAGGAAGCAAAGATTTTGCTAAAGCAAATGATGAAGCGAGCGCTTAGAAAACGGATTTATTCGGTTCTTTGCTCTCTAAATCTTTAACTTGAAAAAATATTCTTTGCGTTTAAGAAATTAAAATTTATAATAAAAGTTATGAAAGGTCAGAATAAACTGTTTATCGCAATTATCATCGGATTGGTTTTGGGCGTTATTTTAGGAGGAATTGTCCATACCAGTTACCCCGAATCGAAAGAGGAATTCGCTAAGAATATCAAATTGCTGGGAACGGTTTTTATCCGATTGATTCAGATGATTATTGCGCCGTTGGTTTTCTCGACCTTGGTTGTGGGAATTGCGAAAATGGGCGACATCAAAATGGTGGGACGCGTTGGGACGAAGGCGATGCTTTGGTTTATCACGGCTTCTTTGGTTTCTTTGACAATCGGATTGGTTTTGGTGAATTGGCTGGAACCTGGCCACGTGACGCAACTACCTATTCAGGATGTTTCGTCCGCCTCTGACATTGTGAGCAACAGCAAAGGATTTTCTATGGAAGACTTTGTAACGCACATCATTCCGAAAAGTTTGTTCGAAGCATTTGCGACCAATGAAGTGCTTCAAATCGTAGTTTTCTCCGTAATGTTCGGAATTGCACTTTCTGCGATGGGTGAAGAATATACGAAACCCGTCATCAAAGGTCTGGACGTGATTGCCCACGCGATTTTGAAAATGGTAGGCTACATTATGTGGGTGGCGCCGTTGGGTGTTTTCGGAGCGATTTCTGCCGTTGTGGCGACCAATGGTTTTGAGATTTTCAAAGTTTACGCCATCTATTTGAGAGACTTCTTTTTTGCGCTCGGAATACTTTGGTTGGTGCTTTTATTGGTTGGATATATGATTCTCGGCAACAGACTTTTCGAATTATTGAGAAGAATCAAAGAGCCTTTGTTGATTGCATTTTCCACCACGAGTTCCGAAGCTGTTTTCCCGAAATTGGTAGAAGAGTTAGAGAGATTTGGTTGCAACAGTAGGATTGTTTCTTTCATTTTGCCATTGGGATATTCCTTCAATCTGGACGGAAGTATGATGTATATGACCTTTGCCTCGATTTTCATTGCTCAGATTTACGGCATCGATATGCCACTTGGACAACAAATCATAATGCTTTTAGTCTTGATGTTGACGAGTAAAGGAATTGCCGGCGTTCCAAGAGCGAGTCTCGTAATCATCGTGGCCGCGTGTGGAATGTTTGATATTCCGGTGGAAGGAATCGCGTTGATTTTACCAATCGACCACTTCTGCGATATGGGAAGAAGTATGACGAATGTTTTGGGTAATGCTTTGGCGACGTCTGCGGTGAGTAAGTGGGAAGGGCAGTTGGAGAGTTAGAATAGTATTTGAAATGGTATAAGAAAATGAAATTTGGAATAATTAATATTAATACTCTTTTCGTTGTATTGATTATTTTAATTTGTTCAAGCATTTTAAGCTACATTTCTATTTTTAAAGGACTGATATATGGTGATTTAATATTGATTGCAAAATTTTTTCTTGCGTTAATTATATTGATAAACCTCTTTATAATAGCATTTATCATTTTTAGGTTTAGATTGATTATAATTACTAACAGAGATATTTTTATTCTGCATCCATTTAGATTTTTAATAATCAAGACGAAAGTGGATAGAATTAAAAAGCTAAATTGGAGTAGTTATGTTGATTCAAAAGCAATCTATTATAGACAGTTTACATTCAAAACAGAAAGTAACCAATCGATTATTCTTTGTGATAAAGAATTTGAAAACCTTGATTACATTGTTCAATCACTTAGTCAAAATACACTTGCAAATAAAAAAAATTATCAATTGAATTTTGAAAGAGCAAAATCTAACAAAACAACACAATTTTATAATTTAGTTTTTACAATATTCCTCATTTGTTCCTTAGTTTTTGTTACAATTAAAATGGAAAATTGGAATAACAACAATTTATTTTCGATAGGGTTATTTTTAATGTTCACAATCATTATGTTTTATTTTAATTTAAAAAAATATCTCACTTATAAAAAGACACTTCGACTCCGCTCAGTGTGACATCTTTAATATTAATTGGTTTATTCAGCATTGTCAGTCTGAGCGGAGTCGAAGACTTTCTATAAATAACAGTTTAGATTCTTTCTGAATGACAAAATTGTGTTTAAACGATGTAACAAATCAAAGCTCAGAATTGTCTTATGTCGTAAACCGATAACTAATGAAACAAGCCTTCTTAAATCCTATTCTTTTTAAATCTTTCATTTTTAGGATTTTGTCAAAATACGAGACAAGCAAAATCAATAGACAATTACCTGACCGAGGTGATGAAAACTTATGAGATTCCAGGTTTGGCGGTTGGTGTTGTGAAGAATGATAAAATTATTTTTCAAAAATATTATGGCAGAGAAAACTTGGAGTCTGATAAAAAAGTGGATTCGAATTCGCTTTTCAGGGTTTATTCTACAACGAAACTGATTACCAATGTTGCTATTTTCGATTTGATTGAAAAAGGGCAACTTTCGCTTGAAGACAAAATTTCGAAGTATGTTGACCATCTTCCAAAAGAATGGCAGGATGTGAAAATCAAGAATCTTTTGTCGCATTCATCTGGCATTCCGGATTTTGCTCGATATGAGGATATTTCTCCTGAGGCTTCCAACGCTGAAGTTTTTGCAAGATTGGCAAAGGAAAAAATGGAATTCGAGACTGGAAATCAATTCAGTTACAACCAGACAAATTTTATGCTTTTGGCAATGATTATCGAAAAGATAAGTGGACAAAAGTTTGAAGATTATGTTCTTAAAAATCAATTTTCTGATGCTACAAACAAAGTGCTATTCTCCTCCAATTCTTTTGAGGAAATCCCGAATCGCGTTCAAAAATATGTTTTTGATGATTCTCTCAAACAGTACAAAAAATCTACTCACGTTGGCGGTCTGAGGTCACATCCTGGCAATGGATTGGCGATTTCGCTTCCTGATTTTCTGCAATGGAGCATTCATCTGGATAAAAACAAATTCCTGAAAGACGAGACGAAAAAGGTAATGTGGCAACCGTTTGATTACACCAACAAGCAAGATGTTTTTGCGCACGGCTGGGAAATCACCAAAACTGGCGACGTTACTTCTTACGGTTTTTCAGGTGGAAATGTGAGCGCTTACGGTCTATTTCCGGAGAATAATTTGGCTATCATTTTTATGTCAAATGGTTACAGATACAATGCTTTTCCTCCGTTATATTTTATCGTCAACCATATTGCGGGATTGATTGATAAACAATTAGCTAATCCTTATTTATCCAGAGAAGAATCTGTTTCTTCAGATATTATAAAAAAGCCTGATGTCAAAAAAGAAATCTATGGTTATCGGATGGAGAATGACAAAGTGATTTTCACTTACAAAATTCCTAAGGATTTAAACGCCAAAGCGATAACGAAGATGGCTGTTGCTGGTTCATTCAATGATTGGAATCCTGGAAATACGGCTTATCAAATGGTTTTAAAGGACAACAATACATTTGAGTTGGCGTTGCCGAAATCTCAATTCGAGAAAGGAAAAACGTATGAGTTCCGATTTGTGATGAACAAAAACGGCTGGCTCTCCACGCCTTACAGCGCACTCAACACCAATGGGAATGCGAATGATAATAATTTGACTTTGACGTTTGATTAAACATTTCGCACCTTCAGGGCTTTTTAATCGTGGCGTCTAATTGAACATCGGGTTTCACCCGACGCTACTAACATTGAGCCACTCCGTGGCTGTCTAAATAAATTTTTTTTGAGAACGACAGAAAACAGAAGATGTTTTTTAATTGACAAAACGTGATTCGAAGACAGTTGCCGAAATCTCAATTCGGGAAAGGAAAAACGTATGAGTTCCGATTTGATGAACAAAAATGGCTGGCTCTCTACGCCTTACAGGGCACTCAATACGAATGGAAATCCGAATGATAATAATTTGACTTTGAAGGTTGATTAAACATTTCGCCCCTGCAGGTCTCTTTTATAATGGTGTCTAATTGACATCGCGTTTCACCCGACGCTATTAATATTGAGCCACTTCGTGGCTGTCTAAATGAAATCTCAAAAGATAGAATATTGTTTTATAGACAAAAGTTTAATCGAAATGGAAATCCCTAGCCCTGATTGGAGTGGAAATCCCACAGCAAGCCCTTCAACAGGCTCAGGACAGGCTGGCTTGCGAGGAATTGCAACGGAAAGCAGGTTCCCGGCTCATAAAAATGAAAAAGCCCAGACGAATCTGAGCTTTTGTTTTATTTCTTTTTGGCCTTAATTTTTTTGACCTGTTCTTTTATCGATGGATATTTCTGTTGCATATCTTTGCTGAGAGATGGGTCCAAATCCAAAGCTTTTTTAAGCTGTGCTACGCCTTCTGTCTCATGTTTCAAATGGAAGTAACAATTGCTCAATTGATAATACAATTCTGCACGGGGATGCGCCAGCAAACCCTTTTCCAATATGGTGATGGCGTCTTCGTACTCACCAATCAACATCAAAACTTCTGAGTAGGCGTACCAATTGTAAAATCTGGTTGGCTCAGTTTCAATCAATTTTTTGAGGCAAGTCAAGCTTTCCTCGTAATCGCCACAAGTAATATAGAGAAACGCCAAACGCTTTTGATAATCGGCATTTCCCTCATTGAGCGTAGCGGCTTCCTGAGCGAAATAAAGCGCCTCTTTTGTATTTCCTAATTCTTCGTAGATCAAAGACTGCTCCGTCATCGCCAGATAGAATTGTGGGTCTTCTCTCAATGCTTTTTGGAACGACGTCAAAGCTGGAACCAATTTCTTGGCTTCTTTGTAGCACAATCCGATTTTGTAGAAAGTGAAGGCCTTGGTGTACTCCAAATCCAACATTTCCTCGTAAACTGCAATAGCCTTGTCCCACTCTCCCATTGCTTCAAAACACGCGGCCTTGTTGGCATAAACGCCGACAGCTAAAGAGTTGATTGCCAAAAGATAATCGAATCCTTTGATAGCCTCCTCGTAATTTTTCTTGTTGAAGTGGAATTGACCATACTCGTACCAAGCGGTTTCTGAAAAAGAAAACTTGTCCAGATATTGATTGAGGAAATCCAAAGCTTCCTGCGAGCGGTTGAGCTTGCTGTAACAAACCATCACGTTTTCCAAAGAATAGTCGTCGTAGGGATCAAACTCCAAAGCTGATGTGTAATGTTTCAGCGCATTGAATGGGTCGTCCAGATTGACATATTCGTCGGCGATGAAATTGTGGAGGAAATTTTCTTCCTCTTCCAATTGCAAAGCACGTTGGCAATATTCGATGGATTTTTTCGGGTTTCCGAGATTTGAGTAATATTTGGCGCAACACACGAGAAAATCTGTGTCTTCCAAAGAGGATTGATGCAACTCGTCTATCAATTCTTTGGCTTTCACATAACGCTCCAACTCCAGGAAAACTTCCAATTGCTTGGTTTTGATCTCCAGAGAATTTGGGTGAATGCCGAGAGCGTGGTTTACGGCCATTTCCGCATAGCTGTAGTCTCCAAGCTCCAGATAGTAGATGATGATTTCTATGTATTCTTCTGTATCGAAATAGAATTCTTCATTGTTTTCTATCATCTCTTCGAACTTTTTAGCAAGCTCGTTTTCAAAAAATTCTTCCAATAGTATATAGATTTAGACTAGAGATTGAGTGTTGAGAATTACAAATGCCCGGTTCTGAAATCTGCTTGTATAAAGTTAATTAAATTTATTCTGAAAATAAGTCATTCGTATATGATAACTTATCAACATTAATCTTTTTTCTGTTCTGTGTAGATTGTAGTCAAAAACATACCAAACGATTTTTCCAAGCCCGTAATATCGCCCGATTTGAGGTTGACACCGCCGTAGAGACTATCATTGCTACGAATTTTGAAATCCGTCAACGAAAGGTACAAAGATGGCTGTCCGGCTTTTGCTGACAATTTTACCGTTGATCCTAACAATTTTCTGGTCGAGACTGACATAACTTCACTTTCGTTCAAATTGAGTTTGATGAAACTTCTGGCTGGCAACTCGGTGCTTTTGTTGTTGATATTGATTTTCTGTTTTTTGTCTGAGGACGAAACCAAGTAAGCGACATTTTCTTCGTTGGGAATATTATCAAGATTCGTGTAGTACAAATTCAAAATGTAATAAGCCGGATTGAAGTTTTGAAAAGTGCCGTCAATGTTTTCAATCGGTTTTAATGAAAAACTGTTAGCACCAACCTGTTTCGCTTTTTTATAAATCTCGCCGAAGATCTCTACGTCGTCATTTGAGAAAGCATTCACTAAAATTTCACCCAAATATTCTGACTTCGAAGCATCGTTGATTAGATAAAAAAACTTGTCCTTATTATCACTCGTCTTTTCAACCTTATTCAGCGTAACTGTCTGAAGGTGAAAGAATTGAAAACAAAAAAAACCAATTAAAAATAGGAGTTTACGCATTCGTTAATTTTAGGATTTCTACACAATCCTGAAGGCTGTTTTCCCAATGTCTTGGTTCGATGTTGTAATCTTTCTCAATCTTGTCCAAAGACATTGTGCTTCTTTTTGGGCGCTTTGCCGGCGTCGGAAATTCCTCAGTCGTGATTGATTTTAATGAAACGGAAGAACCTGAGAATTCTTTTATTTTATTTGCAAAATCAAACCATGTGGTTTCTGGATAATTCGAAAAATGGTAGATTCCGAAAGTTTTATTTTCAGCCTCGATGATTTCCATAATCGCTTCTGCCAAATCGTTTGCGTTGGTTGGCTGTCCGTGTTGATCGCCTACAATTCCCAATTCGTCTTTTACATTAAACAAATGCAACATTGTCTTCACAAAGTTCTTGTTAAATTCTGAATACAACCAAGATGTTCTCAGAATCACGGTCTCTGGATTGCTTTCCAAAGCCAATTCCTCGCCTTTTCTTTTGGATGCACCATAAACGCCGATTGGATCTGTGAAATCATCTTCTGAATAGCTCAAATTGGTTTCGCCATCAAAAACATAATCAGTCGAAACGTGAATTAAGATAGCATTGTGATCTTTTGACACTTCTGCCAAATTACCAACACCAATTGCATTTACTGCAAAAGCCTTTTCCTCTTCTTTCTCCGCCAAATCTACAGCTGTGTAAGCCGAAGCATTGATGACAAAATCTGGTTTGTACTCTTCAAATTCCTTTTCAATCTGAGCTCTATCTGTAATGTCCAAAGCTTGAGATCCTGTGAAATTGAAGTCGAAAACATCGTGGTATTTTGGTGCTAATTTTTGAAGGCAATGACCCAATTGGCCATTTCCGCCAACAACTAAAATTCTTTTCATAATTACTTTGTTCTATTTTGATTTCTGAAAAAAGTGACTCTTTCTTTAAATGTTTTATGATCAATCTGGACTAGAAAGTGAGCGAATTTCTCCAAAGTTGCATCTGGCATTTTTTCAGCTCTTCTCGTTTTCATATTGAAGTAGATCACCGTCAACCAAAATACTGCATTTACCTTTCCATTTTCATCCTTCATTAGCAATTCTACAACCGCAGTGATGTCATCAACCATAATCGTTTTGCTGGTGATGTTGACTGTGGAATTGTACCTTACTTCCTTTAGATAAGCAATTTCATTTTGAATCGTAACCCAAGTGCAACCAGTTTCTCTGGTATATTGCTCATAAGTAAATCCGTAGTTTTGTTCCACATGGTCTTCTCTTGCATTGAGCATATACTCCAAATATTTCACGTTGTTGAGATGCCCAATCGGGTCGCAATCTGCAAAACGGATTTTTACGGTAGATGAAAATTCTTTGTCCATATTAATTTTTCCTAAAAAACCGTCCCGTTAATAAAACGAGACGGTTTTCATTATTTTAATTGTATTCGGATTAAAGACCTAATTCTTTTCTTACAGCTGGAGTAGCGTCGATACTATCTTTGTACAACAAAGCTGGCGTAGAAGAATCAAATACATACTCGTATTTTGCTGCTTTAGAAACTTTAGAAATAGCATCATTGATTTTTTTCTCAATTGGCGCTAAACCTGCATCTCTTTTTTCAGCGATATCTTTTTGTGCAGCAGCGTAAAGTTGCTGAAGATTATCTTGAAGTTTTTGAACCTCTTGGCTTCTTTGTTCGTTGATAGCTGGCGTTTGTTTTGCAGCTTCAGTTTGATATTTCGCCATCAAATCTTGAAGAGACTTCCCTTGTTTTTCCAACTCACCTTGCTTTGAAGTCTGTAAGTTTTGCAATTGCTGATCCAAAGCTTTCATTTCTGGCATTGATGTAAAAATTGCGTTTACGTCTACAAAAGCTAATTTTTGTGCTTGTGCAAATCCAGTTGCGAAAACCATTACAACGGCTACCAATACTACATTTAATTTGTTCATTTTAAAAAGTTATGTTTATAATTTATATTTAATTTACTATTTTCTTCTCTCAATTCCAGATTCTGCGGGTGTAGATTGTTTTGTAGAATTGAAGTTTCTTTGTTTTCCAGATTTATTGTTATTTGAAGGGCGACCACCTTTCACTGGCTCATTTTTAACCTCCTCACCTTTTGGAAGGCTTTTCCCCAAAAGATTGAGCACGGCTTCTGTGTAATCGTATTTCTTGTCTAAGAAGATTACACTAATGTTGTTACTTTTATCAAGAACTATGCCCAAGTTATTCTTGGTAGAAACCGTTTTGATCGCATTCCAGATCTGATCTTGATATGGTTTTGTAAGGTTTGACCTCAATTGATTGACCTCTCCATTTGATCCGAATCTTGCCCCAATTGTGTTACGGATATTGGTTTCCATATCTACAATTTCCTTCTCTCTTAGTTTAAGCTGATCTCCTACGAGCAATACTTTTTCGTTCTCAAAAGCTTCTCTTTTTCTCTCATATTCCGCCTGCAATTTTTGCAAATCTGCTTGCCATTGTGTCACCTGAGTATTAAGCCTGTTTTCAGCTTCTTTGTACTGAGGTAGTTTGCTCAAGACATAGTTGGTATCTACAACGCCAATCTTCTGTGCATAGATTTGTGTTGCGGTAAAGATAATTGTTACAATTAAAGCTATTTTTTTCATCGTGTAAAAATAAAAAATTATTTTATAATGGTTGATTCATCAAGAAATGCTGTTGCCATCCAGATGGTTCAGAACTTCCAAGAGTTCTATCAAATCCGTAAGCGAAGTCAAATCCTATCAATCCAAATGCTGACATTGATACCCTGATACCAAGCCCAGCGGATCTTTTCAACTTAAATGGATTGTAGGTTCCGAAACTATTCCAGGCATTACCAGCTTCTACAAATGTAAGAACGAAAATTTTCGCTGTTTGGTTCATAGAAATTGGATATCTCAATTCTGCTGCAAATCTATTATAAATCGTTGCACCTCCATAAGGCGTGATATCATAAGTTGAAGATGGACTAAAACCTGTGGAAGAAGCATTTTCATATCCTCTCAATGGCACCAATTCTCTACCATCAAATCTACCGTTGAACAATCCAACACCTCCAACATAATATCTTTCAAACGGCGGTGGACCTAGTTCTTTTGTATATCCATTCAAATATCCCATTTCTCCAGTCGTTCTTAGAACCAATTTCCCAATTACCTCGTTGTAGAAATCAGCTTTCAACTTCACTTTGTAGAATTCCATCCATTTGTACTTGTCCAAAGTCGTCATGGTAGAATAATCTTTGTTGCTGAACCAGGAATATGGTGGCGTAAATTTCAAAGAAGCTTCCACATTGGAACCATAAGTTGGAAAAACTGGATCTAATCCGGCAGAACTTCTGCTCAAACCGATATTGAAACTAAATGATTTCGTACTACCATTATTTTCTACAACATCACCAAAGTTAAATGGATAGTTGCTAAAGTTATAACTCTGATATTGAATTCCCGTGTAAAGTGCAAAATAATCATCCGGCCACTTCAATAGTCTTGTAAGACCTGCTGTTGCAGAGAAAATGTCCATTTTCTGATCTCCAGTTGATAGATTGTAATTTACGTTGGAATAGTTGAAACCTACACTAAGCGCAGTTGGTCTCGTTCCAAAAACCCAAGGCTCTGTAAATGAAACACTATAATTGGTAAAAAATTGTCCTGCTTGCGCCTGAAGTGACAAAGTTTGTCCGTCACCTTGAGGGACTGGCTTGAAATCTTTGAATTTCAGGAAGTTTCTCAAAGAGAAATTATTGAAGGTCAAACCAAGCGTTCCGATGAAAGATCCACCACCGTAACCCGCTTGCAATTGAACCTGGGAAGATCCTTTTTCTACAAGCGTCCAGTGCATATTCACAGTGTTGTCTTGTGGATTTGGTTTCACATCCGTTCCAATTTGCTGTGGATCAAAGAATTGCATCCCAGCCAATTCGAAATAAGTCCTTTTGATTTCTGTTTTTGCAAACAAAGCACCTGGTTTTGTTCTAAGTGCTCTCAAGATCACGTGATCATGTGTCGTGGTATTTCCAGACCAAGTGACACGGTTCCAAGTTGCCTTTTCACCTTCGTTGATTCTGATCTCAAGGTTGATAGAATCTCCTTTGATGGATTTTTCAATTGGTGTAACGTTTGAAAACAGGAATCCATTGTTCATATAAGTGGATTTGATATCAGAATCATCTTCCTTTCCACCGTCATCTCCAACTTTTTTGTTGAATCCAACTGCATCGTAGATATCTCCCGTTTTATATCCTAAGATCCTTTGTAAAAATTCGGTCGTGAAAGTTGTATTACCAATGAAATTGATATCACCTATATAATATTTTTTACCCTCATTCAATTTCACATTGATGTTGTAGCCTTTTTCATTTCTAGTAATAGAGTCTGAAACAATGGTCGCATCTCGGAATCCTAATGAGTTGTAGTAACTGATCAAGTTTCTTTTATCCTCATCATATTTATCCTGAACAAACTTGGAAGGCTTCAAAATCCCCAAAAGGAATCTCTTCTGCTTGGTATCTTTGAAACCGTTTTTTCTAAGTTTTCTATCTGTAACAGCGGTATTTCCTTCAAATTCAATTTTATCGATTTTGACTTTTTTACCTTTCGAAACTTCGATTGTCCAGTCTACCAGATTGGCATCTCCGCCATTGGCTTTTTCTACGATATTAATTTTGGCATCAGCAAATCCTTTCGCAATATACTCTTGAGGGATTTTGTTTTGTAAACTGGAAACCAAGTTGTTATTGATCTTGGTTCCAGGTTTCAGGTTGTTATCCTTGATGAGTTTTTCATTCTTAGATTTCCCAACTCCTTTACCCGTAAATTTTACTTCTCCAAGTTCTTTAAGGTCTTGCAAAGAGAACTGCAGGACAACATTCTGCCCTTCAACATCCTGAATGTAAACCTCGACTTTAGAAAAAGATTGCGTCTCCCAAAGTTTCTTGATAGCGTTGCTAACTCTCTGCCCCGGAATTTCTAACTTCTCTCCTTTCACAAGTCCTGTGAAACGCAAAATCTGAGCTGGCGTGTATCTTTTGACCCCGTCTACCACGATGTCTTTCAAAACATATTCTTGATTTTGGTCTGCTGCAAGTTCTGTGTTTTCTGCATTGGTACCCTGTGGAACAACTTGTGCGTGGAAATACGCGGAAGCTGTCAACATAATGATGGGTATGATTCTTAATTTCATTCTAATTGAAGTCTCTTTTCTAAAATATATTATGAAAGTAGCTGTTCGCTGGTCTTTCCGTATCTTCTTTCCTTATTTTGATAATCCAAAATGCATTGGAAAAACGTATCTTTTGTAAAATCTGGCCAAAGTACATCCAAAAACTGAAGTTCAGCATAAGCGATTTGCCAAAGCAAAAAGTTGCTGATTCGCACTTCTCCGCTTGTTCTTATCATTAGATCCACTTGTGGAAAATCCTTTGTATAAAGATGATTTTCGAAGCATTTCTCATCGATTTCATCCAAGTTAAGTTTTCCGTCTTTTACGTCTTCACTGATTTCTTTTACAGCTTTCAGAATCTCCTTCTGAGAACCGTAGCTCAACGCTAAAATCAAGTTTCCGCCGGTGTTGTTTTTGGTAAGCTCTACAACATTCATCAATTGCTCCTTTACCAAATCTGGCAATGTGGAAATATCACCGATCACGTGCATCCTCAATCCTTTGGAAAAAATCTCTTCTGCTTCCAAAAGCAGTGTCTCTGAGAGAAGATTCATCAATGTATCTACTTCTTCCTTCGGTCTGTTCCAGTTTTCAGAGGAAAAGGTATAAAGTGTAAGATATGGAATATGAACCTCGTTGCAAGCGTTGATCACATTACGAACTGCCTTGATTGCATTTTTGTGCCCAAAGGTTCTTTCTTCCCCTCTGGATTTTGCCCATCTTCCGTTGCCATCCATTATCACGGCAACGTGTTGAGGCAACTTGTCTTTATCTATAAGTTTCTTTAAGTCGTCCATAGTTCCTATTTACAATAACAAGGTGGTCTTCCAAAAGAATAAGACAAAATAAGTGTTACAGAATTAACCCAGTCTTTTGAGTTTGGATTACCAATATTTCTCTGCTGAATAAAACCTTGCACAACGGCAGCGGTTTGATCGTCATTGAGCGCTGTTGTTCTAACCGTTACATCGCCTTCTTCCAGACTGCTGTAATCTACCTGATCTGAGAAAGTTGGTCGGAAAAGGAATTCTCCAGACAATGCCCAGTTATAATTAAATTTATACTTGAGACCAACTCCAAAAGGAAGTCCCATTGTAAATGTTCTTTTTTGTAAATAATTCACTTGTACATCGGAAGCAGAATTGATTGTAAGTTCTGGCTTGGAAGCATTCATATACAATCCAGAAACACCCCCAAAGATGTAAGGACTTATCATACTCTTCTGCTCGTCATTGACTGGCAGGAAATTATATTCGAAAAGTAAATCGCCTGAAAATATGGAGTTTGTCCCCCACAATTTTCTCATTCGCCTGTAATCCTCTTTGGCATATCTGTCATCAAACTGGATATTACTAAAACCTAAATTAAGTCTTACAGTTTGATAAGGATTAAAATTCATACGATACATTATGCCTCCGTAGAAGGGCAATCCGTAATCCGCGATGCTACCCATAGGTTTCTGAAGAACGTAATTGGTTCTTCCAATATCTCCAACAAGGTTACTTATACCCATTTGCACCCCAATCTCATGTCTTTGCGCACTGGCAAAACTGAAAAAGCAAAATAAGGCGATAATGGAATAAGTTAATTCTTTCTTCATTTTCAATATACTGAAACGTCTATTAGTCAAAATTTTGGTGCAAATATAAAACATTTTTAGCTTAAGCAAATTCTTAAAGTTTAGTTAAATAAGGACAACTAATTATAATTTATTGTTATAAAAACGAACATATCTTGAAAATAGTCTTTAAAAAAAATAAAAGCCTTAATAAAGGCTCTTACTTTCTGTTGAAAAACATTTTCAGTTTGTTCCTGATTTTTATAATCGTTGGTTCTTTGTAATTTTTATCTTCATCAAAGTAACCATAGCCATACCCGTAACCATATCCGTAGCCATAACCGTAACCGTAGCCATAACCTTGTTTCACACTGAAATCGTTATACACCAAACCAAGGCTTGTTACTTCTTTGTTGAAATATTTTTCGCTGATCATACGAAGCATGTGTTTCTCGGTATATTCGTGACGAACGACATAAATCGTGGTATCTGCTTTTTTAATCAGTTCGAAAGAATCTGCTACCAATCCTACTGGTGGCGAATCTATAATGATGTATTCGTATAGATCTTTTAGTTCATCAATGAACTTCATATTATTATCACTCATCAAAAGCTCTGATGGATTTGGAGGAATTGGCCCTGAAGTAATTACATCCAATCCTGCTATGCTGGTATGATTGATAATATCCTCCAATGCGACTTGCCCAGTGAGATAATTAGAAATACCATTTTTATTATTAATCTTAAAATCACCGAAGATTTTCGGCTTTCTAAGATCCATTCCTAACAGAACAGCTTTTTTACCACTAAGCCCCAATACTGAAGCGACATTGATGGAAATATAAGTTTTCCCCTCACCACTAATGGAAGATGTAACTAATATTACCTTGCTCTTCTGCTCCTCATCAAACAAGAATCTCAAATTTGATCGAATCGCTCTAAAAGCTTCTGAAATTGAAGATTTTGGCTCTTCTAAAACCGTTAAGTTATTATCGTAATTGTTATGCCCTACAACGCCTAGAAGTGGAATTTTGGTCGCAGAAAGTAATTCCTTAAGATTTCTAATTTTATTATCCAAAAATTCTCCAAGTAATAAAAATAATAGCGGAATCAAAAGTAAGCCACCTATAATTTGCACTTTTGTAGCATTAATATTTGGAGCAATTGGTCCTTGTCCTAGATTTTTTGCTTTATCAATGACTTTCAAATTGCTTTGATTGGTTGCGACACGCATTTGAGATTTTGCCTGCTCAGACAACAACGTGTTGTAAGTACTCTCAATAATGTCATAGCCTCTTTGTGCATCCAGGAAAATACGTTGTTTCTCTGGAAGTGTCACCAATTCTTGATCTATCTTTCCAATATCAGCATTGAGGTTAGACAATTTATCATAATAAGTTTGGAAATATTTTTTCAATCCATCTTGCGAAGTAAACTTTGCTTCGTTGATCAATCGATTGATCTCCCGCATCGGTTCGGAATTGGGCGTGTAAATCTGCGACATTTCTCTTCTTTTCGCATACAGCATCTTGAGCTCAGAAACAGAGGCATTGAAGTTTCCATCTTCTATTCCTGCGATATTAAGACTAATGATCTTCTCAATACTATTTGTACCAACGGAAGCTCTGATATCATTAAGAGAATTGATTTTTGTCATCAACTCTGCTCTTTGAGTCTCAAGATCAGTGAGTTTTCCAATTGTTTTGGAGTCTATATTCGCCATATCAAAAAGGCGATTATTGATCTTAAGATTATTAAGAACAGTGGCACTGGAGTCAAGTTTTTTGCGAATACTCAAGAGATTATCACTCAAATACTTTACGGTATTCTGATCTACCATATTTTGATCGGAGAGTCTTTTGATCACCAATTCATCAACAGAATTATTAAGAAAATTAACGGTACCATTCAAGTTGTAGCCTGATTTGCTAATAATCATAATAGAAGGCAATTCCTTGTCAAATTCTACTCCAAGAGTTCCGATAATGCCATTTACGGCTTGATTTATAGGAATCAGAGTCACCATGATATTGTCCAAACTAATATTACTGGCAATCGGATTTTTAACCAATTTGAATTTCAGATTTGGAGTTTCATACCAGTCGTTGACAGATAGTATTCTGTTTTGAGGTCGGGGATATGAAGGAACCTTCTCTACAGATTCTGTATTATAGTTGTACAGATTTGTAGAAAGTCCTTCCTCCGGCAAAATAACTTCGTATTTATCTTTTCCTTTTGGAAGAAGGGTAATGGTATAATTAACCTGTTGCAAATGATCTTTATCAATTTCCAAAAATACTGGACTATCTTCCTGATCCAAATACGTAGTTTTGATAAGACCCTTTGTCGTATAATTGGTATTGAGATCCAGCTTCTTAACCAGATATTCATTATGGCTTCTAGAAAGTAATATTTTTTTCAGATAAACCCCATCCTGATTTCCACCTTGTCCCCAGATGAAATTAATGGATTGATTGGGCGTGAAATAGCTTGAAGTGTTATTTGAAATACTCAATGATAAGCTGGATGCATAAACTCTCTGTGCATAATACTTACTATAAACATAAGAAATGCAATATCCCAGAAACCCTAAAATAACAAACCAATACCAATTCCGTAAAACTCGCTGCACAAAATGAACTGGATCAAACAAATTGAATGATCCCATTTTCTCAGCAACTTGCGCTGTTTCTTGCGGACTATTTCCGTTTTTACCAGGAATCATATTACAATCTCGTTATGATTAAATAAATAGACATTACTGTTGTAATGAGAGATACACCTGTAGTCAAAGTCTGAACTGGCTCTTTTCCAAATCCATTGATGCTTTTCCCATTGGTATTCAAATAAATAATATCTCCGTTTTGCAACCAGTAGTATGGTGAGTTCATCGCATCTTCTCTGGTAAGATCTAGTTTTGCCGTTTTAATGCCTTCTGGATATTTTCTATGAATGGTGATGCTTTTTCTGTCCACTGTACGGTTGAGTCCACCATTGATTGCAAGTGCTTGCATAATATTAAGCTGAGTCACATATGCTGTTTTTTCACCTGTCATTTCCACGGATTCCATATCGCCTAATATGTAATAACGTATTCCGTCTAAGTTAAGTCTTGCTTCAGCTTTTCCCTGGAGGAAGTTTTCATTTACCCGTTCTTGGATCTCTTTCGTCATATCTTCCAGCGTTCTACCTTCGGCCTTCACATAGCCTATTCCAAAAACATTCACGTCGCCGTTGGAATCTACTTTCAAACCATTGAAGTAAAATGTTGGATTTCCTCCTCTGCCTCCGGCTCCACCTGATTGTCCACTACCAACTACATTGCCTGTACCAGTAGATGATGCATTAAGGGAAGAATAAAATTGAGCCGCATCGCCTTTGGGAGTTGTAACTACATTCAAAGTAAGAATATCGCCCTTTGTAATCCTATATTCCGGAACGTTGTAAGGAACCAAACCTTCTTCATTGATGGTAAGACTTTCGCTTGGCTGCAAATATCTAATGTCTTTTTGCGATATGCAAGAAGATAAGCCTACTAGGATAAACAGTAATAATATGTTAAATGAATAACGTTTTTTCATCAATTTGTTTTTTGCAAAAATATAACAATTTTAATCTTTTTTGAACCTCAATAGAAATATTGGTAAATAAGCTCCCACAAAACCCAGTACCATTATCAATGAGAGTAACAGATTTACATTCAAATGTCGAGAAAAATATGCTACTATAATTATGAAAAGATAATAGGCGATAATGTAAGATGTCGAGCGTTTATGTGTCAAAT
The DNA here is from genome assembly GCF_000735135.1 of Chryseobacterium sp. FH1. Taxonomy (GTDB): domain Bacteria; phylum Bacteroidota; class Bacteroidia; order Flavobacteriales; family Weeksellaceae; genus Epilithonimonas. The sequence continues at coordinate 61,705 of NZ_JPLZ01000007.1, read as the reverse complement.
CAAGGTTCAGTAATTTGTGATGGATGTGGTTCTTATCTGGAGACAAGACAGATTTCCCGTGATATAACCTAGTGATAATCACTGTAATTGTATCAACAATTGGAAGAATTAAAATGGCTACTGCGATCACAGGGGCGGATTCTAAATGATAGAAGACGTCATCCTTTTTTGCAATGAAAATATCTATAAAAGAAATCGCAGTAAAGGACAGTAGAAAACCTAAAATCATAGATCCTGTGTCTCCCATGAAAATTTTGGAACTTCTCTTATTTGAAAGATTATAAAACAGGAAGCCCAGAGATGCGGCAATGAGAATGACGCAAAGGATAACCAGTGGATAATTGAGACTCCCCAATCGATAAAAACTAATCCCGAACAGTGCACTGGTAACGATTGTATAACTGCCTGCCAAACCGTCGATCCCATCAATCAAATTAAAAGCATTAATTAAAATGATAAATGTAGCAATACTAAAAATGACACTTACAAAATAATTGATCTCATAAACACCGAAAAGCCCGAATAGACTTGTGATTCGAACATCGGAACAGATAACCATCAGCGAGGAAACCAAAATCTGAGCAAGCAACTTTTTGTAAGCTCGCAAAACCATAATATCATCCATTATCCCAACAAAAAAGAGGATAATCAATGATGCAAAAAGAAATTTGTAACGGTCAAAAAGTTCGTAAGCGAAAATCGGAGCACAAACCCCAAGTGAGAAAAAAACCGCAATACCACCAAGATTGGGGATTTTGCGAAGGTGAGAACTTCTGGCTCCTGGCTCATCCATCAGATTTTTACGTCGTGATATTTTGATAATTGTAGGAATTGCCAAATAGGTAATCAAAAATGAGAATGTAAATCCAAAAATCATCTTGAAATAAAAGAAAGATATTCCGTGATTTTCTAGAAATATTTCGAAATTACTCATTGGCGCTTTTAATTTTTCTGGATTTTAATTTCATTTTATTAATCTCCGGATAAGTCCCTTAAACCCGAAAAAGTATAAGAGGTAATATAATTTTTTTTTCAGTGGCAAAGATAACAGATAATTCTTACCAAAGCGATTAAATTGTAACATTTCTTTAGTTTTCAAGCCTTTGTTTGCGATAAAATCGTCTAATTTTTGAGACATTTTATAAAAATCCTCATCTTTTTTTACGAAGGCCAAATAAGCCAGAAAAGTGTAAATACCTTCCAGAATTTGAAAATTCTTAAGAGCTTCTTTTTGATTTGAAAATCTGCTTTTATGAAATGATTTCTCCACGGTCTCTACAGCATTTAAAATATCAAGACCTTTCATCGTATGACTTTTGCTGATGGAATCTTGCCTTTCCAAATATTGATAATGAAAATCCGGTGTAAAAGCTAAAACATTGCACTCGAGCAAAAGTTGTGGAATCAACTCAATATCTTCAAAATGAATTCCTTTTTTGAATCTTTTTTCATTAAACAAATCTCTCCTAAATAACTTGTTGCAGGCAAAATAGGAAATATCTGAAAAAACAGAAAGATGATTTTCAAGAACAATTTTCTCGGGAAAACCTGGAAGTTGGGTCAACTTTTGAGTGACGTTTCCGACCTCATCGACTTTTTGAAGATTACAAATCGTCATTTCCGCTTGATGTTTTTCAGCAAGACTGTACATCTCTTTAAACATCGTTTCCGAAATGTAATCGTCGCTATCTACAAAACCGAGATATTTTCCTTTCGCCCTGTCAATTCCGAAATTTCGCGCATCGCTGAGACCGCCATTTTCTTTGATGAAACCAAAAACTCGATTCGGATATTTTATTTGAAAATCCTCGATGATTTGTTGAGAATTATCCTTACTTCCGTCATTGATGACCAAAATTTCAATTTCCTTCAAAGTTTGATTGACCAAGGACAACAGACATTTTTCCAGATATAATTCGACATTATAAACGGGAACGATGATTGAAACTTTGATAGGAAATTGAGGATTCATATTTTAATTTCTTGTAAATCTCGGACTTAGAAAACCTCTTTTCGCCTCGTCAAAATCCGAACGCGAGCACGGAATGCAATTGTCAATCTTCTCATCCTCGCCAAAATACCAAAGATTGCTGAAAACATCACGTTTGAAAGCATATTGCTCATCTTTGATCAAAACAAAAAATGTTTCAAAAGACTTCTCTTTCGGATGTGATCTTTGAATATTGATTCCCTCTATCAGATACCAAAGCATTTGTGCTAGAAGTTGGTGATTGAGCTGAGAATCAGAGTAAATATTATAATTGAAAATCCCGACCGACTTCAGTTTTTCGCCAAGTCCTATTTCCTTCATATAGGCACAAACTTCTCTTTTATTAAGGCCATTCACTTGCGGATTGATGGAAAAAGCCTCGTTGAAACTTTCGACAGCATCACAGTTGATGGTTACAAGATCTGCTTTTCGGAAGTAAGGTTCAGTTTTCTCTGTGGAATTCATCATCTCTGCCAATCGGATAATATCGAACTGAACTTCCTTGATGAGTTTCACAGAATCAGATTCATTCAGATGTTTCTGATAGCCAAGGTGATGGTAATTTTTTATCGAGAAATTTTTGGAACCCAAAATCTTACTTAGGAAATTTGACTCGTGGATTTCTTCATCCTGTTTCAGAGAAACCACATTGCTGATTTGAGTATAATTGATGTCTTTCTGATGAAAACTGAGCGCGGAAAAAAGCGAAAAAGCAAAGTCATTGCTTCCGCCAATCACGACAGGAATCGCGTGTTTGAAGTGACAAGCCGACAAAACCTCCTGCAAAATGTAATGCGAATCCTGAGGCGTCTTCCCAGAAACCAAATCACCCAGATCCACGATTGGAATATCAAAATCGAGTTGAGACAATTTGTAGAATTCTCTTCTGATTTGCGTAAATTCCTGACTGTCGGCATCGCCGTTTGCACCGCGGTAATCGGACAAAAACAACAACACAATGCTGTCTTCCTTGATTTCGTTGGTAATCTTGTCTCCGATCTGCCAATTCTCGGTTCGGACTTTTCTTGGTGGAATAATAAAATCTTCGAAGTTCATTGATTCTATTTTATAATATTAATGATGACATCTTTTGGCGTCTTTTTAGAAAACTCAACCAATTGATTTCTTACTTTATCTGTATTTTCTTTTTTAATGGAATAGAAAGAAACCGTAGTTCCTCCCGCCATATAATTGTTCTGAATCGTCAATGTTCCCACTTTCGAAAAATAATCAGGCATTTTCACCCATTCATCAAAAACCAAAGCGACCTCAAAATCCTGCAACTTCGCAGTATTGTAAATGTATGCCTGAAGTTTTTTGTTATCGGTAAATTTCCCGTGGTCTTCTTTTCGAAGTTTCGCCACTTCTATGCTTCCGAGTCCGTAGGTATCAAGCAAATGAATATTGTTGAAATAAGTAATAGCACCAATGTCATTCGCTACCACTTTGGAATTTCTATAATATTTATGAAGAAAATCTGCGAGCTGAATTTGTTGATCGAAAATATTTTTTGAAGCTAATGATTGAAGTTTCAGCATCGGAACAAATCGCATTGAGAATGTAATTAATAACAAAATTACCGTTGTAAATTTCAAAACTTGATTTCCGACTTTCTTTTGAAAAACATCATCTGCAAAAGGCGCAATTGCAAATAGAATCACAACGACCAAATACGCTTCATACCGAATCAGCCAGCCGAAATTGGCAAATAACAAATGAATTGCAAATCCACAAAAGACAACAATTGGAATCGCATTATTTTTAATTTTGTCAATGAAAATAATTTGATTTTTTGATTTGATGAAAATCTGTACTAATAAAATTAGTATTAATATTAAAATCGAAATTCCACGGTAACCATTTCCCGCGACTCTGGTCAGAAAACCGACAACACCGTCATTGGTATTTCCTTTTAGAATCAAAGAATTTGGAAGAAAGAACGAACCGTGATCGACAGAAATCCAACCGTAAATCAAAACCGGCGTCATCGCAAACAATCCCAATGCAATGCTTTGAAAATATTCTTTCTTGATAAAGAAAAGATAGACGCACATAAAAAAGATAAAGAATAAACTTTCGTAACGGAAACCTGTTGCTAAAATCGCCAGCAAAGCCAGATTAGAGAAATTTCTCGGCGCTTCATTTTCCAAATATTTTTTGAATGCGAGCAACACTAAAACCATTGTCAAGGTGTGGAAAACGTGCTCCATCCCTGTCATTATCATCAGATGCAATGGCATTAATAAAACGATTGAAGCCAGAAAAACAGTGTAAGTCAATTTTGAAAACTGCTTCAGATAATTATGAGAAATCCAAATCAAAAACAGTCCAGCAATCGTATTTGCAACCAACGGAATATATTCCCAATTTCCAAAAACCTTAATCAAAATCGCTAACAAAAATGTGAAAAGCGGAGAGGAAGTCGTAGAAGAAAACTCATATTGCGTAATTCCCCAAACACTGAATTCTGCAAAGTTCTTAGCCATAGACAAGTGAATGTAAGCATCATCCAGCGGATAAATATATCGCCCTGCAAAACCAGTCACCGCCTGGATATTGAAAAAAATCAATAAGGCAAGAATTAGAAATATGAATAAAAGTATTTTGTTTTTTTTCATCTTTAAAATAAATATCTTCAAACGCGCATAAGCATCAATCTTAATAACTCCACAGGAAGTTCATATATGTATCAGGTGTAAATCTTCCCGCTCTACCTTGATATTGAGCAAAAACGAAATAATAAAATATCATAAAGGCCACAAAAAAGAAATGCCAGAATCTTCTGGTGTTCACTTTCTCCATACCAAAAATAACATTGGGAATCAACAATGACCCAAATCCTATATAAACACCTACCAATCTGGTAGAAAATACGGGATTATCTCTGAATATAAAGTACAGACAAACCCCGACAACCATAATATTCCTTATATATTCGTAATACCAGACTCTTTTACAGGCATCTTTATCATACATGATCAGTAAAAAAGCATTGAGAATCATAGTGCCATCCATAAAAGTTGATGCCTTGTCCTCATAGCCGATGTAACCATTATAACCATTGGAAACTTCTTGAAGGTTTAGACTGCTTAGAAACCCTGAAAATAAGTTATAAACCTGAAATGGTGAAAGGATAACGCAAGTGATAATCGCATAGAAAATCCGGTTGGCATTCAGTGGAATCAACACAAGCCAATAGGCGGGAAGAAAAATAACCGCTGACTTGTGAAAACCATAAGCAATGTAAAGACAGAGAAGAAACCAAACTAACTTTCTTTCCTTGATGAATTGATAAGAAAGAATACAAACGGACATCCCCAAAGCCTGTCTCATGTGTCCGCTGTCTGCAATGAAATATCCTGGAATAAGTAATAATAATGCGGAAAACACTGGATAAGCTGAGTCTTTCCTAAAGGTCCAAAGTTTTATACCAACCGTGATACAGGCACTTACAAATGTAAAAGACTGAAATGGACCTCCAAATGAAAAGACAAATTTATTAAGCAGAACATACATCCACTCGATATCCAAACTTGTTTTCCGCATCAGCATCTTATCTACCAATTCGGAATAATCTATTGTGGGAAAATATAAATTGTAAAAAGATCTGTAAACAGGATAATCTGCACCAACATTCCCCCGCATTCCTGCAAGTAAAATCATAATAATGGCCACCAGCCAAATTGTAAAAGATGATTTTTTTTCTCCTTTGCCATACACTTCCTGAAAACTGAACATGATCAGTATTACAAAAAGAATTGTAAAAGCTGGATGTAGTACTATCATTAAATTCTTTTAAATAGAAATTAGATTTGACAAAGATAATTTTATTTTCAGCATTTATTATAATGATCTTAATTCTTCATTATTATTTAAGGATTAATTTTGATTTGAAATATATGAGAATCAAGAGTTTTTAAAAACACACGGCTGGCAAAAATTCTGAGATATTTATCATAGCCTTTTATGGTAATAATACACGATACATAATCTTTTTTGAATTGGGGCAAATCATCAATATGTTTGAAAACAATCTTATTAAAATCATCTATTTCAATTGTTTTGACATTTTGGAACGTTTGTTTTTTGTTGATAAAATCCCCTGCAATCCAAAATAAATCTGGCTTTTGTTTGAAAAATACTTTTTTCCGAAAAGCCGCATGATTTTTCATCACTCTTGCGTCGTACTCTTGTGGCGAGTGTGCCATTTTCAAATTATTAAGAGCCAGCATATCGATTGTTTCTCCATTATAAACGTAACCACAACTACCTGCCGCCATAACGCCCTGCGAAGGAAAATCATTTATTACTGAGAACAACTTATTGAGTTCTCTCGAATGGAATCTCTCATCTTTTGCCACAATAAACTCGTGGGCAAGTTTGGACTCATGCTTTTTAATAATATTATAATTATGAAATGAAGAAAAAAAGACGAATAAAACTAAAACTGGTATCGCAAAAAGGACATTAATTCTCTTCGATTCTAGTTTTTGAAATAATGATGTTGTGCAAACCGAGATTAGAATCAAAGGAATCGTAGGTTGCATAAATCTATAATTGGCAAAATAATCGCCACCTGTATAAAACGGAATAAAAAGACTTAATAAAAAAATACTAAAGAGAAATAGAAAATCAAAGTTCTTTCTATTAATAAGCATTTTCAACTTTTCATTTTTGCATAGATAGATAAAGCCGAGTAAGTCTACCATCAAAACAACAGTAATTACTGGATTGTAAATTAAAAAGCTTCCCACATATTTAAGTCCAAGATACAAATTATGGGAAATATTTGTGGAAACTTTTGCATAGTAGGTATTAGGAAGTGGGTATCCAAAATAATTAATCCTCCATTGGACTAATAAGAATAAAGAAAATGCAAATACCAGTAAAAGACCGATATTATTAAAAATAAACTTGCTATTTCTGGATATCAGGAATTCTTTATAAGTGTTGAATATTATAAAAAATGGGATCCATAACATAGCTTCTGGACGACAAATTGTCATCAATATAACATAAATACTCAATTTTGAATAATGTATGCTCCTGTCTTCTGCATTAAACTCTAAAATGTCAATTGCCGGCATAACTAGCAAAAAACACCATAATCCTGTCTCTAGCAATGATAAGATCGTCCATTCTATAAATCCTGGTATTACTAATAATACAGCGAGAAGAAATAGAAAAATGCTAAACCCATTGGTTGGAAATCTCTGGTAAAAAAAAATTCTTAGCCTAAACAATATAATACTAATGAGAATGATATTGAATACTATTAGTAAGATGTTATAATATTCAGACAACTTAAACAAGAGAGCTCCAATCAATGTCCACAATAATGATGTGAAACCTTCTACTTTCTCTCCACCCTGGTTGAATACAAATCCGTAGCCTTTCGCAAGGTTTCTCATATAGACAAAATAAATATTTGCATCATCTATACCAATGAGAGATTTAGTATTAAGTACATAATAGATAAGCGTGGCTAGTAATAGATAAGCAATAATGGGCCAAAAGCCCTTTGTTTTTTTTTGCATCAATTGTTGTGTTTTTGTGTTTTATTTACTTCCGCTTATTAAAAATTTTCTTACAATGAATTTCCTACTAGGTTCTTCATAATATTTATAAAATGCTCCTGCCAAAATTAAATTGAAACCTATTAAGCTGAGAGTTTTGAATATTGCCAATGGATAAAGCGGTAAATCTTTGGCATCTAACCAGCGAAAAGGCATCTTGAGTATAAAGAACGGAATCAACTGAATGATGTAAAAGCTAAATGATATATTTCCTAGATAAATCAATAATTTATGATTAAATAAAAAGTCAACATAAGTTGGGTAGGACAAAGAGAAAATCAACCCGCACAGTGGAATAACACAATAAGCATCAACATTGAGACCTACATTCCCATACAGTAGCAATAGAAATGAAATGATGCTAAACGAAAATATAAATAATGAAATGTTCCTAGAAATATCAAAATTCAATCTACAGTAACCTAAAAGCATTCCCAGAATAAACTCTAGAAATAACCTTTCTAATCCAAAGTTAGTTAGCTTTTCAGTATTATCGAGACTGAAATCTCGGGTATTGGCCCATTTAAAAATAAAGAACATAACTATAAATAGAATTGCCATTATAAATACTTTTCTGTTTTTTTTGTAAATGAATGCAAATGGCACAAATAAAAATAAATAGGCAAACCATTCCGATGAGATACTCCAAGAGGGAACATTCCAACTATAATCATCATTAATACCCCAAGAATGAATCATCAACAAAATTGATGGGATAAGTTCTGGAAATAATTTCAGTTCTTTCTGATGAAAAAAATATTTACCAACATACAGCATTATTGCAACAATTATAAAACTGATTACATGCATTGGATATATTTTTGCAAATCTCTTTACAATAAAATTCCAGTACTTCTTGCCCGTGATATCTTCTTCAAAGAAACTTTTGAAGTAAACATAAGTGAGTATAAAACCACTCAGAATAAAAAACAGATCTACCCCGATGTAACCTCTTTGTAAAAAAAGACAATCCAATTCTTGAATATAAATAATAGCGTGATATAAGTATACCCATAGAGCGGCATAAAATCGCAAACCCGTAAGATTATTTAGCATTATTATATCCTTTATTCAAAAAAATCTTGGAGAAGCGCTAGATGCTATTTTAATAGTTCTAGTAGAAGTTGAACTTCCATTAGCATTACCAACAATCAATTTTGCGACATATGTTCTTGAGGAAGGATAAGTGACGACCGGATTCTCAATTGTAGAAGTAGCTGACAATCCACCCACAAATTCCCAAAAATAATTTGTGGGATCATTTGTACTTTCATTCACAAAGCCAAAAACATTAGAACTTTCTGAAGAACAATAATTACCTGTAAATTTGGAAATTGGTTTTTGCCCATAAAGAAATAGGACAAGAAACGGCAATACTGCCGTGTAAGTTTTCATCATTAGTTGTTTTTTGCAAAATTAAGTAAAAAAACAACCCGACCAAGAAATTACCAGTAAAAATTACCAATCATCTGCATTCCAAACGTCTGAAATAGACAGAGATAAAACAAAATTCTGAATTGGTCTGAATCAATATTTTTCAGCAAAATCAAAAAATAGGGTACTAAAAACAAGCAAGCCCTCGCCGTTTCGCCCGTCCCGTAAGCGCCTGTCAAAAGCATTGCCGATAAAGCGGAAATGGCTGAGAAAAACAAAATATTGATTTTAGGATTTTCAAAAACTTCCGTTCCAGATCTCTTCGAGAAGAAAACAGCCAAAAATCCAAAAGACAAAAACAAAAATATCTCGCCAATATCTTCCAACCTGGTCACAAAATAAATAAAAGGCTGATGAAAAAGTCTGAAACCATCGGGGTTTTCGGAATGTGAAGCTTGTAAGAATGTGTCAAGATGATTGTAAGTTGTTGTGGAATAAATCAAAAGGAAACTCAATACAAACAAAACCGTTGCCATCAAGCTCAACCAAGCGAAATTCCATTTTCCTTTGAGTAAAAAGTAAAAACTAAAACAGCCTAAAAATGCAAACAGAAATAATCCGGAAAACGTAATCAAATTCGTTAACAGCAATCCTGAAAAGATGAATAGAAATGACCAAACGTCGATTTTATTTTGATCAAATATCCTCGCAAATCCTAAAAGGAAAATCAAAGTTGATGTCAAAACTAAAGAATCGATGGAGACTAATAAATAAATATTGACCGCTGGAATCACCGCAAACAAAAGCAACATCCACTTTCTTCTCGATTCTTCAAAACCGAGATGATATAGAATTTTATATAAAATAAAGAAAGACAAACAGCCGATCGCAAAAAACGAAATGGCTAAAGTTTCAAGATTTGAAACATTTAAGATCCAATAATGCAAAAGCGTGACAAATGGTGGATGGGTTCTGGTGTGAAGCTGAAAATGCTCTAAATTTTTCGTGAAATCACGCAACCAAACTGTTCCATCTGTAATATTAATCGCGTCAGCATAATATTGTCGTCCTTTCAAGTAAAATGGCTGTAGAAAGGCAATATCAAAGTTCCCTTGGCTCAGATTCCCCAAAACAACAAGAATGATGGCAACCAAAAAAAGAAGATAAACATTCAGTTTTCCTGAATAGTTGAAAGCGTAAACTCCGGTTAGCAAAAAGAGAAAGGCGAACACAAATCCGCTCCAAAGAAATTGATTAGGATAGATGACAGAAATCGGGAAAAGCGGACCAGTTCCTGTAAAACCGCCCTGCATCTGATAATAAAAATTGGCACCGGCAATGGCAATCCAGATAAAAATCGCAACAAAAAAAACCATCCAAGGAAAGTTCTTCAGCGTTGCCCATTGTAATTTTTCTCCCATCCTGAGTTGTGTTTCGGGGTTTTAAGTGTCAAAAATATTAATAATACTTTAGAAAGTCTTTAGTTTTTTATGATTGTCCTGATTTTTTGCGATTATCCTGATTTTCGCAAGAGGCTTCGATGCCGTTCAGCCTGACATTTAATAAAACCATTGTTTATTATTAAAGTTGTCACTGTTCATCTCAAAATCACTAAAACACTCCAACCCTCCCACCCAACACACCTGCCAAAAATCATTAACATAGACAAAATCACAAATCGTATTGATTCTAAATTAATTTTAAAATCCGTAAATTTGCAGTATTAAGAATCAAATTTTTATGCTGACGAAATCAAAGGTTCAGGATTTCCTGAAAGAGATAGAAGTGGAAGACCTGGTAAGTAATTTTCAGGTGATGGGAGACGATATTTATATTGATATGACGGCGCATTCTCCGGCAATGCACGAGAAAAAGAAACTGGAAGTGGCTATGAAGCAGGCTTTTGCTTCGGAATTTGGAGAGCACGTGAATCTTAAATTGAAAATCACGTCTCCGGAATTGCCTGCAACGCCGGTGACCAACGAAATCAAAGGAAAGCAAATCGCTGGAATTCAAAATATCATTGCCATCGCTTCCGGAAAAGGTGGCGTTGGGAAATCTACTGTTGCGGCAAACCTTGCGGTGACGTTGGCAAAAATGGGTTTCAAAGTTGGATTGCTGGATGCGGATATCTACGGACCATCTGTCCCGACAATGCTTGATACAGAAGGTCAAAAACCAATCTCTGTGGAAGTAAACGGCAGAAATCTGATGAAACCAATTGAAAATTACGGTGTGAAAATGCTGTCCATCGGATATTTCTCAGGTGCAAACCAAGCGGTTGTCTGGAGAGGACCAATGGCTTCGAAAGCGTTGAATCAGATGATTCGTGATGCGGATTGGGGCGAATTGGATTTCTTGTTGATTGACCTTCCTCCTGGAACTGGTGACATTCATCTATCTATCATTCAGGAAGTTCCGGTGACTGGCGCGGTGATTGTGAGTACGCCTCAACACGTTGCTTTGGCGGATGTGAGAAAGGGAATCGCGATGTTCAATATGGAAAGTATCAACATTCCGGTTTTGGGATTGATAGAAAATATGGCTTATTTCACGCCGGAAGAGCTACCTGAGAATAAATATTATATCTTTGGCAAACAAGGTGCTCAGTTTATGGCAGAGGATTTGGGAATTCCGGTTTTGGGAGAGATTCCATTGATTCAGAGCATCAGAGAAGCTGGTGACGTTGGAAGACCGGCGGCGCTTCAAGAAAACTCAACGATTTCTGAGATTTACGTGAAGACTGCTCAGAATATGGTAGAAAGTCTTGTTGAGAGAAACAAAAATCTACCTGCAACCGAAGCCGTGAAAATTACAACGATGGCGGGTTGTTCTCCGAAAAAGTAATTAGCTTTTGGTGATTGGCTTTTTGCTAATGGCTTAAAATCGGGGTAATTTAAAAAGGAAAATATATAAAATGGATAATAATACAAATCAAATTCAGGAAGAACTGGTAACCAAGGTGATGGATGCTTTGGAAAGCATTCGTCCGTTTTTGCAGAAAGACGGTGGCGATATTGAATTGGTTGACGTTCAGGAGAAGAAAGTGTTCGTAAAACTATTGGGAAGCTGTTCCAGCTGTGGTATCAGCAGTTCTACGATGAAGCTGGGTGTGGAAAGCACCATCAAGCAACACGCTCCGGAGATTGAAGAAGTCATCAGCGTTTAGAAATAAAAATCCCGATTCAGTTTTGAATCGGGATTTTTTTTATTCTACTATTTCAGCATCCTGAATTTCGCGGTTGCCTTTTCTGAGTTGGCTTTCCCAAAGCAGGAATTTGTCCACTTCTTTCATCAGCATTGGAATGGCCAAAGCCAAAATTGCCAAATCATCCAAAGCCCCTACAACCGGTACAAAATCCGGAATGATATCGATTGGCGAGATGACATAGATTAATGCCAACGCGGGAATCAGGACATCGGTGAATTTCATTTTGTATTCGCCTCTGTACCACAATTTGAACATCCGAATCACAGAAGGAATCTTTTGGAGAAATCCTTTGTGTTTGATGGCTTCTTGAGCTAATTTTAACTTTGAATATTTCATTATTGTTTTTTGTGTTTGTTACTTTAACGGAGCAATATTTACAAATTCTATTCCAATCAATCCATAGAAAATTGTAATGTTTTGTTAATTAAATCATTAATGCTAAGTCAGTTTTTCCGTGAGTTTTGCAAATTGTTTCTCGGCATTTTTCCCTTCGTAAAGAATATCATAAACAGCATTGATAATCGGCAATTTCAGCTTTTTCTCTTCACAAATAGAATAAATCCCTTGCGTTGCATAATAACCTTCCGCAACCATACTCATCGATTGGATGGCAGATTTCACGGTGTATCCTTTTCCAATCAAGTTTCCAAGGTTTCTGTTTCTTGAGAACAAGGAATAAGCGGTCACAATCAAATCGCCCAAATACGCGCTCTCATTCACATCTCTTTTCTCAGGATAAATGGACTCCAGGAAAATTTCCATTTCGCGAATGGCATTGGAAACATAAACGGCGATGAAGTTGTCTCCATAGCCCAAACCGCTTGCAATCCCAGCTCCAATTGCATAAATATTTTTTAGAATCGCAGAATATTCGTTTCCGAGAATATCGCAACTTGTATTGACCTTTATATAATAAGACGACAAAATACTTTGCAAAACATCAGCGTCTTCTTTCCCTGCCACAGCAACTGTCAAATAAGACAATCGTTCCATCGCCACTTCCTCCGCATGACAAGGTCCAGCAATCACCGCTTGATTTTTAAATCCAATTTTGAATTGGTCTTTCAAATAATGCGCAACGATGTCATTATGCTTAGGAACAATCCCTTTGATGGCAGAACAGAATAGTTTGTCCTGATAATCGCAAGTCAGTTTCTCCATTGATTCTGCTAAATAGATGGACGGAACCGCCAAAATTATCACGTCACAATTGGAAACCAACTCGTTGATGTCCGTGGTAATTTGAAGTTTTTTTAAGTTGAAGGAAACCGTTGTCAGGTAAGTTGGATTGTGTCCACGCTGTTCTATGGCACCTTTCACGAATTCATTTCGGACGCACCAATGCACGGTTTTACAATTCTCCACCAACATTTTGACGATAGCCGTTGCAAAACTTCCGCTACCTAAAACGCCAACACGTATATTTTTAGATGATTTTGTCGATTTCTTAGTCATTCTTGTCTTTCAATTTCATTATTACAAATCTAATGTAATTTGTGAGTTTACCTAAATCTAAATTCCATTTTACAATATTTTAAGAATAATTAACTTTTATTAAACCAATAATCATTGATAATGAGGATTGACATTGAGAAAAATAAAATTTCCTTATTTTTGCAATCCATTTTAAAAACATCATTAATGGTCAATTTTCTGAAATCGAAAAAGAAAACGAACATAGTGCTTCTTTTACTTTTGTTAATCTGTTTTGTTCAGGCTTTCGTCATCGCAAAACTTTATGAAGGAACCGATGACAAAGTGTATGAAGTCAATCTTGTAAAAATCAATAATGAAAAAGACAGCGTTGATCACCTTCAACTTAAAACCGACCTTGCAGTCGTTGATCAAAGCATCAGAAGCATCGATGGATTCTTGAAATCAAAAAACGTCTCAGACCTTAGAATTGAAAAACTCGCCAAAGACAGCCTTCAAAATGAAGTTTACCTTGCAAAAGTGAGCAACCGATACAGCCAATACTTGGTTGATCTGGAGGAAAGACTGCAAAAAGTTCCATTGGGAATACCGACCGATGGTTACATTTCTTCGAATTTTGGAATCAGAAAAAATCCAATTCCTCCGAAATTAGATCCAAAAGCTGTAGCACAATCAAATGTTGCCGAAGAAAAAGACAGCCTTGGAAACGTGATCAAAAGACAAGCGATCGTAAAAGAAGATAAAAATGCATCCAGCAACGCCCCGGCAGAAAAAGACCAAATGCAGTTTCACAAAGGTCTGGACGTTGCGGTAGCTTACGGAACGCCGGTGAAAGGTGCTGCGTCTGGAAAAGTTATATTTGCAGGCTTGAAAGGTGGTTACGGCAATTGTGTCATCATCGAACACGGAAATGGCTTGGCAACGCTTTACGGCCATCTTTCGGAGATACTTGTAGAAACCAATGACAGGATAAAGGCTAACCAGATCATCGCAAAATCTGGAAACAGTGGCCGTTCTACGGGACCTCATCTGCACTATGAAGTTCACAAAAACAATCAGCCGATCAATCCGAGGTTGTTTTTGAATTTTTAATTTAATATGTCTTCGAGAGCCTCAGACTGACAAATGAAAATCTATTCTCAACATTGTTAATCACAAAAAAAGCGACCCAGATATGGATCGCTTTATATTTATAATTGAGGAAAATTATTTCTTCAATACTTCAAGAAACTCGTCGTGAGAGATTGTAGTTTCTACTTTTTTAGATTTCTCCAAGATCACATCTTTCAATTTTGCCATAGCAACTTCAGAAGAGATTTGTCTTACTTGGTTTTCGTCTTTCAACATTTCTGCTGCATATTTCTGAACCTCATCGTCACCCAAGTGGTGGATTCCGTAGATTGCCAATTGGTTTCTTACCAATTGCTCAGCTTGTCCTAGAACCTCAGTATAATCCAATTGGATGTCATTATCGTTCATCAATTTTCCTTCTAGGATCTGACCTTTGATAATATTTTTCTCGTTTTCAAGGATTTCTTTTGCTTGCTCTTCAGAAGTGATGTTTTGATTAGAGAACAACAACCATTTGATCAAGAATGCTTCAGGTAATTTGATTTCTTCTTTCTCGTTTACTTGCTCTAGAATTTTGTTTACGAAATGAACATCAGCATTTTGTTGGAAATATTCGTCCAATTCAGTTTTCACTCTTGCTTTCAATTCTTCTTCAGTTGTGATCACGTCTTTACCGTACACTTTGTCGAACAATTCTTGATCAAGTTCTGCCAAATTCAATCCGTAGATATCTTTTACAGTTACTTCTACCTCGTTGTGGTGAAGGTGTTCTGCTTCTTCTTTAGAAAAACCTAGTTGTTTTGCCAATTCTTCTTTAGAAGCAAGATCTTCTTTAGAAACTTTTACAGAATCGTCTTTTTTCAATTTTTTCACCAAATCGTAAGCTTCTTTCTGATCTTTAGAAATCGTTACGTTTTTTGGGGCGTGGTTGTGCTCACCTTCTGCACCTTCTTCCACAACTTGAGCAATTTCCAAAGCTACGTAAGAATCTTTACCGATTTTATCTTCCGGTAATCTCTCTGCGAAACGCTTTTGCATGTTCTCAACACTTGTATTGATTTCTTTGTCAGAAGCTTCTACTTTGTAATGAGGCGCTTCATATTTAGCAAGATCAACAGAGAATTCTGGCTCGTATCCTACTTCGAAAGCTACAGAAAGAGATTCTGCATTGTGATCGAAATCGTTTACTGGCTGAGGAACTGGCTGACCTACCAATCTAAGTTTGTTCTCACTTACATAACCATTCAACGCTTCAGAAACCTGTTTATTGATCTCTTCGAAAGCGATGCCAGCTTCATATTGTTTTTTAACCATACTCAATGGCACTTTCCCTTTTCTGAATCCAGGAACCTGTGCATTCTTTGCATAGTTTAGTAGTTGCTTTTCAACTTTTTCTTTATAATCAGATTTTTCCAATGTTACCGTAAGCAATGCACTTACATCGTCATGGTTTGTAGCTGTAACGTTCATTAATTGAAATTTTTAGGTTGCAAAAGTAGTCAAATTATAAGGAAGTTCAAAATTAATTGCACCTGCTATTTTTATAAAAAATCATAAAGTTTGAGCAAAAAAAATAAAGATGCCTTATAAAAGACATCTTTATTTCAGAATATTGAGGAAATATCAGATTAATGAGCATCAACCGTAATATCAACATCAGTTTCTCCACCGGTTGTTTGACCTAGCTGATTAGTTGCCGATGGATAATTTTGATTGACAGTCACGGGACCATGAATTAATTTGATATTCATTTTTCCAGTAGATTGTGCAGAATTAACCGTCCACTCTGTTCTTAGACCCAATCTTTGCCCGTCTGTTCTAACAATGTCGTTCGCAGATCTCAAAACAACAATATCTGCATTGGCTGGTGCAAAAGTGATGAAATGATGATCTTTCTCTTCCTCGATTTCTTCAGAAGAATGATAATGATCGTCGTGCTTGATCTGGAAATCCAAAACCGCGGAATAAGTATCGCCAGCATGCAAATGCAAATGTCCGTCTGCCACGCCAGAAATCACGTTCACAGTTTGAACATCCGAAGCATTATTTTTGTTGGTCAAAGTCAAAACCACTTTCCCGATCTCGTCGTGCTCGTGTACATCTTCGGGAACTGCGTCGTCGTCATTTCTACAAGAGAAGATGAAAAGTGAAACTAAAAGGACTAATGTAATATTGATGAATTTTTTCATTTTGATTTAAATTTTAAGTTGTTGTAATTAAAAATTGTATTTGAGAGTCACCACGAAATTTCTTCCTGGTTCGAACATATAATATCTGAGTCTGTTCAAATATTCTCTGTACTCTGTGTTAAAAATGTTGTTGATCCTGAAATTAAAATTCAGATTTTTGAATAAGTCTGCTCCAACAGAAGCGTGAAATAATGTAAACGAAGCCGGCGTAGAACTGAAATCGACAATCTCATTTCTTTCAACACCGTCTTTGATGAAAGTCACCGGAAGATTTCTGATCGGAAAACGATTTTGTTTGAAGGTATTTTCATTTTCTAAAGTGACATAGAAATTCTTAGGTTTACTAAGACTGATTTCGATTGAATTTCGAAGTTTTGCTGGCATCATCAAAATCAAAGGTTCATTATTCGAAAGATCGTCACCTCTCAAAACACTGAATCCCGATCTCCATTTCAAATTATGCAAAATCGAAAGTTCCGCATCTGCATCCACACCATAAATTCTCGCTTTAATCTGCTGATAGGTCCAAACCGGAAAAACACCTCGATTCGTGTTCAGAACACTTGTCGGAATCTGATTCACGAAATTATCAGACATCATAATATAAGGATTTGCCTCGATGTGAAGACCTTTCAACACATTGAAATGACCTGCCAAAGATAGATTCACATTGTAAACCGTTTCTTTTTTAATGTTCAGATTTCCCTCCTCCATGATCGCAGCAGAATGGTGCAATCCGTCTGAAAACAATTCCGCCGCATTTGGCGTTCTGTCTGCTCTGGAAAGATTTAGTTTGAATTCCAAATTCTGAGTTGGTTTGTAATCCAAGCCGACATTCGCTGAGAAATTATGATAATCCAGAATTGGTCTTGTCAAAATCCTGCTTCCAGATTCATTCACAAAAAACTCTGGGAAAATGTCTGCGTAATTGGCATTCCATTTATCCGAATCATAATATTTATAAGCGTCATATCTGCTGAAGTCATATCGAACCGCCGCTTCTGCATTCAACTTCGAATTGAATCGATATTTGAAAACCGAAAACGCGCCCGCATCATATCGATAATAATCAGGAATCAAACGTCTCGCTTTGGTTGCTGGATTTGGAAAATTGTCTTGGAAACTTCCTGAGATTCCGCTTTCTAAACTCCAATCCGAACGCTCGATCAAATGTACCAAACTGGCAGAATGTGTGATCAACCTTAAATCCATTGATGGAATATTGCTCAACTCGCCTCGTCTGATATCGTACTCTTTTCTGCGGTTCAATTGAAAACTATATTGAAAAGTCAGTTTTCCAAAATCCGCAAAACGTCTGTACGCCGAAAGTTTTGCAATGTGATGCGCCACTTCCTGTTTTGGATTATCAATATCATACGTGAAATTGTCAAGATAAAAAGGTTGTCCAAAGTTGACCGCATTGTAAAAATCCTCCGGACTCGCCAAATGCGCACCTCTATAAATCCCAAATTCCTGATTGATGCCACTGTACGACACATCAAAACCTTGCAAAAAACCATGTTTCCCAAAAGAGAAATTGAAGGAATTGAATTCCATTCCCGTATTCTGCAACGTTTGATGAGGGATGTACTGATCGCCGGTTTTCTTATAACTTCCGCCAGCTTTTACAAACCATTGGTTTTCCCAAACTTTCGCGACGTTCGCACCAAGCTCACCTCCTCTGCCATTGGAAATTCCGGAAAGTTTCACACTTCCCATAATCGTATCTTTCTTTGGTAAAATGGCGGGTTCCAAAACCACAACGCCACCAACGCCTTCATTCCCATACTTCAAAGCGGAAGCGCCTTTCACGACATCGATGTGTTCGAAATCGTTGACATCCACATTTGGTGCGTGTTCTACACCCCATTCCTGCTCGGCCATTTTCACGCCGTTATTCAGGATAGAAATTCGGCTACCATACAAACCACGGATGACGGGTTTTGAAATGTTATTCCCTGTTTTCAAAGCAGTGACGCCAGCAATTCGAGAAAGAAGATTTCCAAGATTTTCTGTGGAGTTTCTCTCGAGTTCCGTTTTGTCGAGCGTTCTCATAATCACAGAACCTTTGGTCTTGTGGTCGACGTGGATGGTTACGGTTTCAATCTCATCGATGTGATGTTCCAGCGTGATTGCCAAATGCACATCTCTGTCGACTTTTACATTTTCAGTATAATCATCGCAGAGAGGATGCTTTGCAATGAGTTGATATGAACCTGCGGGAATGTCTCGGAAAGAAAACTTCCCTTTTTTATCTGTTTTCGCCGTGAATTCTCCGATTTTGACAACGGCATTTTCCAGCATTGTCTTATCGTGAAAATCCTGAACCGTTCCTTCTACCGTGTAGGTTTTCTGTGCGTTCGTCATTGCAAATCCACAAAAGATAAGCAGTAAACTATATATCAATTTCATTATAATAGATAGATTTTGCACTTCAAAGCATTGATATTCAATCATAATTAATTGACTAATCAAATTTTAAAAAAGTACGCTTCGTTAAAAAAATTGGATTTTACAATGTAGAATTACATCGCTAAGTTTTGAATAAATTAGAATATCAAACGTCATTATAATGGAATTAATTTCCATCAAGAATCATTTAAATCTCAAAAAATTCAAAGTAAAAATCCGAAAAGAATCTAAAAATTATGAAATGGCGGGTGGACCGCGAAGTTGAAAAGTGAATTTGGTCGCTGACCATATTTTTTCCTGTACAGAAAAAGTTTGTTGTGTGTCGTGTGTGTGATTTTCAAAATGGAAAGAAAACTGCTCCGGAACCAAAGAATTACCCGTTGCCAGGAAATGACAAGCCAAACAATCGCCGGATTGACCTTTTGAAATGTCGGATGAAAAAGTTTTTTCCGTCTTTTTGAAGCCAGAATCTCTGAAGAAAGATTCGCCTTCGTGGCTATGCAACTGGGAAGAAAACAAAGCCACAAAAAGATACATCGCGGCAAAAAATACCGAAATGAAATTCTTGAAAGTTTTACTTCTCCCGTTCAACATAGCCACAAAGGTAGAACTTTTTGGTATTTTAATTATTATGTTAAATCAAAATTATTTTTCCTCTTCGAAATACAATCTGTAATATTTCCCCTTGTCGTCTTGTCCGGTTTCCAGTTTATCGCGGTCGCCGTGGATGTAGATATGGAAATTTTTATCGAGCTTGATGATGGATTTAAAATGTCTTTGCTGCTTCTTAACAGCCTGATTGTTAATTGGGAAATCTTCCGAAATCGCAATTTGCATATCCTGCTCATAGTCGGATTTGAAGTTGGAAAAACTTTCTATGACGCTATCGTCCACCAAAACTTCTTTCACAAAATCATCATATTTGAACTCTTCTTTTTCTTTGAAGAAATTGATGGATTTGTTCAAAAAATCCGCTTGGTCTGCTTTTGAAACCTCAAATTCCTCAGGCAATTTCTGCGTGATGAAATCTTTGTAGACGGACAAAGTTTCCTGTGTGTGGAAATACTCGTTGTCGCGTTGTTTCACTTTCAAGAAATCCTCGAACCAATAGTAGATGTCACCGTTTTTGTTGTTGTCTATGACGGACAGAACGTAGCCGCTTTCTTTTTCGCTGTTGTAGATCAAAGCCGCTTTATCAATTTTTGACAGGCTGATTCCGAAATCTCTTTCAATTTCAAAAGATTCGTCCTGAGGATTGATTTTTAGGAAACCTTCTCTTTTTTCAGTCTTGAAAATCCCGATAGAATCTGTCTTTTCACTTTTGCCGTCTGCGGATTCGAAAACTTCGCCTTCAAAATAAACAACGAACAGTTCGCCTGCCTGAACTCTCGGATTTTCCGCTGCTTCGTAAAGGTGTTTGGCGATATTTTCAGACTCCCATTGGAACTTGGCTTTGTCTTCAAAAATCTCGGAAACAGAACTGTAAACCGGATTATTGACCAAATAAGAATCGCTGTAAAACTGAAATTGCTCCTCAGATTTGAAAGCATTGATGAAGTAATTTCCCAGCAATTCTGTCATATCCTCATCCAGCTGAAGCTCCTGCTGAGAAAGCGTTAAAGATTCTCCATTGATTTTATTCCCGACTCTGTGAACTGTGATTTTTGAAAACATTATTTATCTTTTGAGTTTGCAAAGATAAGTTTTGAATTATTTTATTTAGAAAAAAATTAAGGTAAAAAAGAAATAATTATCTTTGTTAGGAAAAGTTTGCACAATGAATATGTCTGCCGAAAAAAACGAAATCATCAAATGGGTTCAGTCTTTGGAAAATCCAGTTTTAATAGGAGAAATTAATAAAATCAGAAAAAGAACATCTTTTGATTTCGAAAAGGAATGGATCGAAGGAATTTCAATTTCTGAAGCAAGAAAGAAAACTTCCGACTTTATAAAATCTTTGGATTGGAAGAAATAACAATTATTCTCCAGAAAAATGTCACAAATTATCTCGAAGAACTCATTTTGATTTTATATAAAAATGAATATTTTGGATTCGAAAGTGATGCTCAAATTTATGTTCAAAAAATTTATGATTTTATAGAACACAATCTTCCAATTTTCCCTCACAAAAGCACACCTGAAAATTTAACTGATTTAGGCTCAAAATATATCTTCTAAAAAGCCAATCCCAGCACTACTTGGTACATTTTCTTTGAAAGTTCCGACAATCGTTTTCTCGTCACTTACATTACCAATAATTGTTCTGAGATTATTAAGTTCTTATAAATGAAATAATTACTTCACTTTATACTCTTCCTCGCTCACAGGCTCAAACCACTGCGAAGGATTTTTCTCGTGGTCTATGCTTACCGCAATGTGCGTCATCGCTTGGTCTGCAGTTCCGCCGTGCCAGTGTTTTACGTTCTTCCCAATTTTGATGACATCGCCTTTTTTGATGATTTGGACAGGTTTCCCTTCTTCCTGATGGTAGCCAACACCATCGGTCACCAAAAGCGTTTGTCCGCCAGGATGATTGTGCCAATTCGTACGACCTTTCGGCTCGAAAGTGACGTTGCTGACACGAGTTCCCTCATCACTTAAAATCGCTTGGTAAACATTGCCTACAAATTTGTCATTCGGAACTTTGTCACCTTTTTCGAATATCATTGTTGCCTTTTCAGAATTTGCAATCTCAGAACCTTCGACTTTGCTTTCCTGACAAGAACATATTAAAACTCCTATTAATCCTAAAATTACTGGGTTTGCTTTCTTCATTTTTAATTTTATTTTGAATATTTGAATTAGTGTCACTGCAATTTATGGATTTTGATTTTAAAAACTTAGACAGAAAAAATCCCAAACCTAAGTTCGGGATCTATTTTATTTTTTAGCTGGATTATTATTCGCTGCTCTCGTATCAACCACTGTATTTTGTCCGGAAGCAATGAGCCATTTCCCGTTCTGTTTGACAAATACCAACGTTAAAATATCGTCGCTCGCGGGCATCTTGTTGTTTCCGTGGTCGATGCCGTCTGGTGGGAAAAATTCGCCCACGCTGGAAATCAAAGTTGCAACAGCCACATCTTTGGTCAGAAATCTAGTTTTCAAACTTTTCTGCTTGAACGGAACACCTTTGAAAAACGCTCCAAAATTTCCCTGATGTGCGGCCTTCACTTCCGCTCTGCCTTTCCACCACATGCCTACGATATTCACCCACTCCACATCGTCTGTCATATAGGAATCCATATTTTTGAACTCGTGCGTGTTCCAGTCGGAAACCATTTGGGTCACTTGCGCTTGAATTACTTTTTCATCATTTTGAGAAAAACCGAGAACGCCTGTCATTAACAATATAAAACTGAATATTACTTTGAAATTTTTCATTTTAATTCTGTTTGATTGATTATTAAAACAAAGCTAATCAATTTATTAGGATATTTTTAAATAAAAATTCCCACGTCAGCACTCGGGAATTTCATTAATTTTTCTTGACAAAAACCTTTTGTATGGTTTGGAGTTCTGCTTTATTCAATTTGGAAGTTTGCTCCAATTTCACGAGAAACGAAGCGACTTCTTCCGGACTTGCAGGCGAACCGATATTTTCTCCTTTTGCATCAAAGGAATCGGCTAAGACTTCGCCTTTTGGACTTAGCATCAACCAAAATGGAAGACCTGCTGTTTCGCCTTTGTATTTGTTCATCAATTCTTGACCGCCGGGATTTTCAAGGCTTTTCTTTTCGCCACGTTCCTGGACATCGAGATAAGCGGTCACATAACTTTTATCGAAAAGCGGTTTTGTAGTCGGCAATTCCATATTCTTCTCCATCAGTTTGCACCAGCCACACCACGACGCGTGAAATACTAAAAGGACATTTTTATTTTCTGCTTTTGCCTGAGTCAAAGCTTTGTTCAAAACAACATCTGCCTTTTCCTGAGCGAATCCAAATTGCAGTAACAATAATGCTGCGACTAAAATTATTTTTGAAAATTTCATTGATGATTGATTTAAATTGTTTAATCTTCATACGAATTTAGGAATTTTTCGATTACCAATTTATTATATTATTAATCACTTAATTCTGAAGCTTTGATTAATCATTAGTTAAAAAAATATCCCCACAATCACTTGTAGGGACATTACTTTCATTTTTATTTCAAGAAATTCATTAATATTAAATTGATTATCCTGCAACAACTTCTTCAGCGTAAACCAAACCTTCAAAGCAAGCGTTGTAAATCGCCTTCAACTCATCTAAAGAAGGAACTCTTGGGTTAAAACCTGTGCAAGGATCCATCAATGCATTGTTGGCGATGTAATCCAGATTCTTATCCCAATCTTCTCTCGAAATTCCAAAATCTTTGATGGCTGATTGATTGTTGACTTCAGACCGAAGTGTTTCAATTGCCTGAGCCAATTCTTCCGTCGTTTCTTTACCAATCACTCTTGCCAAATCCGGATAACGCTCTGTTGCCAAAGAATTATAACGGATGACGTTCGGAAGGAAAATCGCATTGGAAGCACCGTGCGGAATTCCGTACAACGCACCAACCTGATGAGACAACGAGTGAACTATTCCCAACCAAGCATTGTTGAAAGCCAAACCTGCCATAAAAGAAGCATCGTGCATATTCTGACGAGCCTGGATGTTATCCGGGTTTTCTACCACTTCTTTCAAATTGTCAAAAACGATTCCCAAACCACCTTTGGAAAGTGCATCTGCGATATTATTATCGATATTCGAAACATAAGCTTCCACACAATGCGTCAATACATCAAGTCCTGTATTAGACGTTACGTGAGCCGGCATCGAAGCACAGATTTCACCGTCAACGATAGCAATATCCGGAGTCAATTCGTAAGAAACGATTGGATATTTCACACCTTTTTGTCTATCTGTAATCACCGCAAGACCAGTTGTTTCGGTTCCTGTCCCACTTGTAGAAGGAATAGCAATGAACTTCGCTTTATTTCTTAAAACCGGAACAGTGAAAGGTTTGATCATCGCCTCAAAATCTGCATCTGGATATTCATAAAACACCCACATAATCTTAGCCGCATCAATCGCTGAACAACCTCCCAAACCGATGATCCAGTCTGGTTCAAAATTCTGCATTACTTCTGCTCCTTTTGCACAAGTTGCAGAGGATGGATCTTCTTCTACGCCTTCGAAAATTTTCGTTTCGATTCCAGCTTCATTTAGGTAAGCAACGGCTTTGTCAAGTGTTCCGTTCTTTCTCATAGAGCTTCCGCCTGTTACGATCACCGCTTTTTTTCCTTTGATATTTTTTAATTCTTCAAGAGTTCCCGCTCCGTGGAAAACCTCTCCTGCAATAAACAATTTGCTCATTTTTTTATTTAATTTTTGATGGGACAAAATTAGATAAGCTTAGACGGGCCATGTTATACAAACAGGATTACGCGTTATACATTTGCGCCAATTCCTGCTGGAGTTCGGTTGGCGTTTCCTGGAGTTTTGCTCTCACAAATTTGTTGAGTGCCGATGGAGAATTGAAACCGAGGTCAAAAGCAATCTCTTTGTGAGAAAGGTCAGAAAACATCAATTGCCTTTTTATCTCAATCAAAATTCTATTATGAATGGACTGAATGGCTGTTTCGCCACAATGTTTTTTTGTGATCGAGTTTAATTTCTTTGGTGTGATTACCAATTCGTCTGCATAATATTGAACGGTTCTATGTTCTTTGTAATGTTCGTTCAGCAGTTTTTTAAATCGAACATAAATTGGTTTATCAGCGGTTTCCTGATTCAAAATAGGGTGCAAACCGTGAACAGACTCAATCAAGCCTAAAAGAAAAATTTTGATCAGAAATCTTGCTTGTTCTTTTTTTATAAGACTTGGTTTCTGATATATTTCCTTGATAATTTTAATCGAATCTAAGCTTCGTTCAAAATCTTCATTGGAAAGAATTGTACAATTGAGTTGCGTAGAAAGGTTGACATTATAGGTACTAAGCTCATTTTTCAAAATATCAGAACAGAACAAAATCTCTTCGAAGAGGATAATTTTCCCTCTCAAATCTTCGCTCAAATCTGAGACAAAATGGACCTGATCTGGAAATATCACAGAAATCTTTCCAGCTTTCAGAAAATGGATTTTGTCCTCGATATGAATATTAATCTTTCCATTCTCAATAACTACTATGCAGAAATGATCTTTTTTATGCGGTTTAAAGTATTGATTGAGATTCTCTTCATTCAACTCAAAAATTCGGAAAGACAGGTTTTTATCCTCTTGTTTCTGAATGTTTTTTTTAATTTCCAGTTTCTTCATTATTCCCAAAGCGATAATTTATAATAAACCTTTACAATTTAAGACAAAAAAATCCCCAAGCTTTCACTTGGGAATTTTGATATTTAATCAGTTTTAACTGCTTACTTGACTTCTTCAAAATCTGCATCCTGAACATCTTCTGCTCCGTTTGCCTGACCTTGTTGAGTTCCTGCTTCAGCACCTTGACCTTGTGCATACATTTCTTCTGAAGCGGCCATCCAAGCAGCATCTAAAGCTTCGGTTTTAGCTTTTACATCGTCTCCGTTTTTAGCTTCGAAAGCGGTTTTCAATTCCGCGTGAGCAGTTTCGATTGCTGCTTTTTTGTCAGCAGACAATTTATCACCGAATTCTTTCAATTGCTTTTCAGTTTGGAATATCAATCCGTCAGCTTTGTTGAAAACCTCAACTTCTTCTTTTCTCTTCGCATCCGCTGCAGAGTTTTCCTGAGCTTCTTTTTTCATTCTTTCGATTTCTTCGTCAGAAAGTCCAGAAGATGCCTGGATTTTGATAGATTGCTCTTTTCCAGTTCCTTTATCTTTTGCAGAAACGCTCAAGATACCATTCGCATCGATATCGAAAGTCACTTCGATCTGAGGAACACCTCTTTGTGCTGGTGGAATATCTGTCAAATCAAATCTACCAATCTCTTTATTATCGTTGAACATTGGTCTTTCACCTTGTCCTACTCTAATGCTTACAGCTGGCTGGTTGTCGGAAGCTGTAGAGAATACTTCAGATTTTTTAGTTGGGATGGTTGTGTTCGCTTCAATTAATTTAGTGAAAACAGAACCCATAGTTTCGATACCTAAAGAAAGTGGCGTTACGTCTAATAAAAGAACGTCTGTCACATCTCCAGTCAAAACGCCACCTTGGATTGCTGCACCAATTGCTACAACCTCATCCGGGTTAACCCCTTTTGAAGGTTTTTTACCGAAGAATTTCTCAACTTCTTCCTGAATGATCGGGATTCTTGTAGAACCACCTACCAAGATCACTTCGTCGATATCTGAGATAGAAAGACCTGCATCAGAAAGCGCTTTTTTACAAGGCTCCATAGAACGTCTTACCAAGTCAGCAGATAATTGCTCGAATTTAGCTTTAGTCAGAGTCTTCACCAAGTGTTTAGGACCTGTAGCTGTAGCTGTGATGTATGGAAGGTTGATTTCAGTTTGAGGAGAAGAAGACAATTCGATTTTTGCTTTTTCAGCAGCTTCTTTCAATCTTTGTAATGCAATCGCATCACCTTTAAGATCTACACCTTCGTCAGATTTGAATTCGTCTGCCATCCAGTTGATAATCACATCATCAAAGTCATCACCACCTAAATGTGTATCGCCATTTGTAGACAATACTTCGAAAACGCCATCTCCTAGATCTAGGATAGAAACGTCAAAAGTACCACCACCTAAATCGTAAACTGCGATTTTCTGGTCTTTGTGAGATTTGTCCATTCCGTAAGCCAAAGCTGCTGCTGTAGGCTCGTTGATGATTCTTTCTACTTTAAGTCCAGCGATTTCACCTGCTTCTTTAGTAGCTTGTCTTTGAGCATCGTTAAAGTAAGCTGGAACCGTGATTACCGCTCTTGTTACTTCTTGTCCAAGATAATCCTCAGCAGTTTTCTTCATTTTTTGAAGGATCATTGCAGAAATCTCTTGTGGCGTATATTCTCTGTCGTCGATTTTTACTTTTACTGTATCGTTTGGTCCACTTACCACTGCGTAAGGCACTCTTGAAACTTCAGAAGCGTCATCTTTGAAATGTGTTCCGATAAATCTTTTGATAGAATATACAGTTTTTGTAGGGTTTGTCACCGCCTGTCTTTTTGCAGGATCTCCTACTTTTCTTTCACCATCTTCTATGAACGCTACGATAGAAGGCGTCGTTCTTTTTCCTTCTGCATTAGGGATAACTACAGCATCTTTACCTTCCATTACTGCAACGCAAGAGTTGGTTGTACCTAAGTCAATTCCGATTATTTTACTCATTTTTTTATATGTTATTTTTTGTTATTATTAATATTTACAATGAGCAATTCTCAATATTTGTACCACGTCAAAAAAAGTGACAAATTGTCATTAACAAAAAAAAACTCCGCCTTTAAGCAGAGTTTAGATTTAATATTTTAATTAAATTATTTCTTAATAAACTTCAAAGATTTAACAAAACCACTTTCATTATAAGTTCTCACGTAGTAAGTTCCCAAAGGAAGTTGTTTTACATCAATTTTGTCAGTTTCGTTTTTCACGTTTGCTTTTTTGACCAGTTTTCCATCACTCGCAAAAATCTCAACTTCATTTATTCTAACCAACGGTGAAGCAATTGAAATATAATTAATCGCTGGATTTGGGAAAACATTGATTGAATTTCCTTTCTCAAAATCATCAATACTTAAAATTGACGAACAAGCATTTGAGTTCAACAAACTTGCTCTAGGGCCAACCATTGTATTCTGGGTAATGGTTTTTTGATCGTTTGTAAACATTGCCATTTGTGCATCATAAACATAATCCATATAATTCATAAACATAGCACCATTTGCACTACTAGAACAAGTAAATTGATTGTCTGGGAAAACAGGATTATCCTCACCAAAATATGGATTTTTAGTTGCTGGTGTATCTGCACAGCCATCACTTCCTGCAGAAGTTCCACAAGCGTTTTCATCATCTCCCCAGATATGGTTTAGTCCAAAATAATGTCCAATCTCATGAGTTGCTGTTCTTCCTTTATTAAATGGACTAACCGCAGTTCCTGTAGTTCCGAAATATCTGTAACCAATTGCCAATCCATCATCTGAAGCTCCAGCATTATCTGGAAGGTAAGCCCAACCAAGATATTGCGTCATATTTCCAACCCAGATATTCAAATATTTTGTAGTATCCCAAGATGGTGAACCTGAAGTTCTGTAATAATTACTGTTAAAATTAAAATTACTTGCAACAGATTTTCTTACAATACCATCGGTAGATGTTCCATCTGGCTTTTTGGTAGCCAAGCAGAAAGTCAATTCCATATCTGCCGCAACACCTTTGAAAGCTGCAGGAACCACGGTATTGAAATCTGCATTCAGTTTTCGAAAATCATCATTCAGTACTTTGATCTGGGAAAGAATCTGAGCATCAGAAATATTCATCGCAGTTGTAGAATACAAAACGTGCACAACAATAGGAATTGTCACAACGGTTTTCGCACCTTTCTTCGTCATGTAATCGTTATTTACCAAGAAATCTCTTAAAGCTTCTTTGTTAGCTTTAGCTTCTGGATTTATGGCATAAAAATCTGCCATTTTTTGATCTGTACCACAACTTCTTTGTCCGTAAGCACTAATAAAAAAAGCACTTGACAGTAATAGTAAAATTTTCTTCATTTTTTTATAATTAATTAAAAAGGAATGCAAATCTATATTATTTTTTAATATAATTTATAAATTGCATTAATTATTTTAAAATTAATTATCAAATCCTCAAAAAAAACCTTATACCTTACTTATTTAAAAATTAGTTTACAGTTCCGAAACATAGCAATGCGAAAGAACATTGTAGTTTTCGAATCCAAATTAATACGATGAATTTTATTACTTTTGAGATAATCAAAAACCCAATAATGCCACAAGAATTTAATCCACGCGACATCACTTGGCTCGGTTTCAACGCCAGAGTTCTGCAGGAAGCTATGGACAAAAGTGTTCCCATCCATCTGAGAATTCGTTTTTTAGGAATATTTTCCAACAATCTGGATGAGTTTTTCCGCGTACGAGTTGCCGGTTTGAAACGCGCAATGGACTTTAAGCAAAAAATATTTGCAGAGTCTTTTTACGATGCGCCTTCGAAGATCCTTCAGAAGATCAACAAGCTTGTCATCCATCAGCAGGAGGATTTTGAAAAAACATGGAAGGATGTTCAGCGCGAAATGGCAAAGGAAAAGGTTTTTATTAAGGACCATAAACACCTTACGGAGGCTCAAAAAGAATTTGTTGTCAAATATTTTGATGAGGAAGTGGAAAGCAATGTAATCCCGGTTTTGATTCACGAGAACAAACCGATGCCTTACCTTAGAGAAAAAAGCCTTTTCATCGGTATTGCAATGCGGAGAAAAGAGTGGCAATACGAAAGTCAATACGCCATCATCGAACTTCCCGTTACTGCAAACGGAAGATTTGTTTTGCTACCAACAGAAGATCCAACGCAAAAAGATGTGATGCTTTTGGAAGATGTCATCATTCACAATCTGCCACATATTTTTTCTTATTTTGGATATGATGATTTTACAGCGCATTGTTTCAAAGTGACAAAAGACGCCGAGTTTGATCTTGACAACGACATCAAAACCACCTTGGCAGACAAGATAGAAAAAGGCATCAAAAGCAGACGAAAAGGCAAACCGACCAGATTTGTCTTCGACAAGGAAATGGACAAAGCATTGCTTGAGTTTCTGATTAAAAAACTCAACCTTAGCAAGCGGGACAGCATCATTCCAGGTCAGAAAATTCATAATTTCAGGCATTTTATGGATTTTCCCGATGTTTTCAAAGCTTACCACAAACCGGTGGAAAGAACAGCTTTTATCCATCCAGAATTTGCCAACAAACAAAGAGTAACAGATGTCATCATCAAAAAAGATGTTTTGCTCACGTTTCCGTATCATTCTTATGATTCTGTCATCGATTTGTTGAGAGAAGCGGCAATGGATCCAGATGTGAAATCCATTCAAATTACAGCTTACAGATTGGCATCGAGTTCGAAAATTGCGAATGCTTTGATCAATGCTGTGCGAAATGGAAAAGAAGTGACTGTAATGCTGGAACTTAGAGCAAGATTTGATGAAGAATCCAATCTCTATTGGAAAGACAAGCTGGAATTGGAAGGCGTAAAAGTCCTTCTCGGAATTCCCAATAGAAAAGTGCACGCGAAGCTTTGCGTCATCAAAAAAAGAGTTCATAACAAGACGATTCAATATGGTTTTGTCAGCACAGGGAACTTCAACGAAAAAACTGCCAAAATCTATGGTGACCATCTCGTAATGACATCCAATAGAGCAATAATGGCAGACATCAACAAAATCTTCTCTGCCCTCAACAAACCAAAAGTAGATCCTACAATTACATTAAAAAGTTGCAAGACATTAATGGTTTGTCCACAGTTTATGAGAGAAAAAATCATCGCTCACATTGATAAGGAAATTGATGAAGCCAAAGCTGGACGAAAAGCTGAAATGATCATCAAAGTTAATTCTTTGAGTGACAAAAGTTTGATTCAAAAACTTTATGACGCTGCACAAGCAGGTGTGACGGTGAAAATGATTGTCCGAGGAATCTATTGCGCCATCAATCAAAAAGAATTCAAAAAGAAAATCTACGCGATCAGTATTGTGGACGAATATTTGGAACACGCCAGAGTGATGTACTTCTACAACAAAGGTGCAGAAAATATGTACATTTCTTCTGCCGATTGGATGACCAGAAACTTAGATTACAGAATAGAAGCCGCAACGCCAATCTTGCAGAAAAACCTGAAGAAAGAATTGAAAAACCTTCTCGATATTCAATTGGAAGATAATGTGAAAGCAAGAATCCTAGATAAAAACATGAGAAATGAATATGTTGAAAGTGATAATGCAAATCAAAAAAGATCACAGATCGAGACTTATAATTATCTGAAAAATCAGAAATACTAAAAATTTAGTTTAAATTTAATTTTTAATTCTATCCAAATAATGATAATCGCCGCTATAGACATCGGTAGTAATGCCGCAAGACTGCTCATCAATGAAGTAAAAGAAACTGATGGAAAACCAGAATTCACAAAGCTGAATCTTCTGAGAATCCCACTCAGATTAGGTTTTGACGTTTTCAGCAAAGGCGAGATCGGCGCAGAAAGAAAACAAATGGTCATCAAAACGATGACGATTTTCCGTGAATTGATGGAAATCTATAAAGTTGAACATTATCGTGCTTGTGCTACAAGTGCAA
Source organism: Chryseobacterium sp. FH1 (assembly GCF_000735135.1). Lineage (GTDB taxonomy): Bacteria > Bacteroidota > Bacteroidia > Flavobacteriales > Weeksellaceae > Epilithonimonas. Next base: position 30,189 of record NZ_JPLZ01000007.1, on the reverse strand, counting down.
TGCGAGATGCGAAAAACGGACAGGAAATCATCGACATTGTAAAAGAGCAATCTGACATTAACATCGAAATCATCACCGGCGACGAAGAAGCAACTCTAATTTACGAAAATCACGTTGCAGAAGGACTTGACAAAGATTTTGCTTATTTGTATGTAGATGTTGGCGGTGGTTCTACAGAATTGACTTTCTACGAAAATAATGAGATGCAATATGAGCATTCTTTCAATATTGGAACTATTCGTCTATTAAATGGATTAGTAACACAAACGATTTGGGACGAGATGAAAGATGAGATCAAAGACAAGATCAAAAGTAAAAAAACAGTTGTTGCCATTGGTTCTGGAGGAAACATCAATAAGATCTTCTCGATGAGCAAAACCAAAGATGGCAAACCAATGCCGGTGACTGTCATCAAAAAATATCTGAAAGAAATGGAAAAATTGTCCGTGGTAGAAAGAATGCACGAATACCAGATCCGCGAAGACCGTGCAGATGTAATCGTTCCAGCTCTTACGATTTTTAACAATGTGATGACTTGGGCAGACATCAAACACATCTATGTTCCGAAAATTTCTGTAGCGGATGGATTGGTTCATAGCATTTATTCAAAAGTCACTGAACAAAAATAAGGACTTGCAAGATGCGGAACTTTTGACACGAAGTCAATGATATTAATGATAACTGTTGATTAACTTTCACTTAAAAAACACCTTAAAACCACCATTATTACAAGCTTTATTAAACATTAATTAAGATTCATTTAAAGTACCGGACAGGAATTTATTTCATCTTTACGCCAATCTAAATAAAAGTAAAAATGAAAAACAAATACCTTTTCAGAGGTCTTTTGCCGATTGCTGTGTTATTTCACGGTCTTGCTTCGGGACAAACTTTGATCCACTACTGGAATTTCAACAACAATGCAAGCGTAGCCACAATTACGACTCCAACATCCACGCTTTTGAGCGGATCGATGACTGCAGTTTCTACAGGAACAAATGAGGACACTGACACTTTCATTAATTTCGCCGGAGGAACTGGGCAAAACTTCAATGTCAGTAACTTGAACGCTAGAAATGGTGATGCTTCCGGAACGCATTTGAGATACAATCTGCCAATCAACGGTAATATTCAGTTCAATTTGCCAACGACAGGCTACCAGGATGTTGTAGTGAAATTCACAACCAGAAGATCCGGACAAGGGGCGGGAACACAAACTTGGTCATATTCTACGGATGGCACCAATTTCACAAGTTATCAAACCGTAAATCCGCAAGATGCTAATCCACAACTGATCACATTAGATTTCTCAGCAGTAAACGGTGTTGCAAATAATCCCAACTTCAAATTGAAAGTTGAATTTGTGGCGACAGGCGGCGGTGTTGGCGGAAATAACCGTTTTGATAATTTTACCGTTGATGCAAATCCGACTGGAGGCACAGATACAACGGCACCGACAGTGACTTACACTCCTGCAAACAATGTCAATAATGCATCTACGACTGTAAACCCAACTATTACATTTAACGAAAATGTAAGACTCATTGACAATTCTGATATAACAGATGCAAATGCGCAGAATTTGGTCGAATTAAGACTAACTAATGCCACAGGAAATACAGTTCCTTTCACAACGACTTTCAGCGATAATAAGATTACAGTAATTCCAACTGGCGGTTTGGTTCCGAATCAAGCTTACTATTTGGCTTTAAAACCGAATGTAGTTGAAGATACAAGTGATAATGCAGTGACTTCATCCACCTCTTCCACTTTCACAACAGCTGGAACGAGTATTTCATTTGACAAGACTTTTATTAAGGTTAATGAAAACGCAGGAACATTAGCTTTCAAAATTAATGTAGCAAATCCTTCAAATGCAACTGTAAATTTAGTTGTGAAACCTGCACCTTTCAGTACAGCGGACAGCAACGATTTCACTTTATCAAATCAAACAATTAATATTACACCTTCTACCACGAGCGTTAATATAGACATTCCAATCATTGATGACACTTTGGAAGAGCAACAAGCTGAATACTTTGTTCTAGGTCTTGAAAATCCGGTTGGCGCAACTATTTCCGGCGACGCTTTTTCTACCATTTATATCGTTGACAATGACAAACAAGCTCCGGTTGCATCAAAACAAATTGAACTCAATTATCTGGGCTTCTTTGATCCTTCAGGAAATAACAACAGTTCTACAGAAATTGTGGTTCACGATCCTGCAACGCAAAGATTGTTCACGATCAGTTCTTTGACAGATGTTTTTGACATTATCGATTTCAGCAATCCTACCACTCCGAATGTCATCAAAACTGTGAATATGTTGCCTTATGGCGGAATCACAAGTGTAGCTGTGAAAAACGGAATCATCGCTGTGGCTTCTCCAAATGGAACCAATGCACAGGAAAATGGCTCCGTTGTTTTCTTCGATATCGATGGCAATTTCATTAAACAAGTTACTGTTGGTGTTTTACCAGATATGATCACATTCACACCAGACGGGACAAAAGTAATGACAGCCAACGAAGGTGAACCAAATGACAGTTACACAGTAGATCCGGAAGGTTCTATCAGCATTATCGACATCACGGGAGGCATCACCAATCTACTGCAATCGAACGTGACAACACTTTCTTTGGCAGGTTTCAACGGTCAAGAAGCGTCCTTATTAGCATCTGGAGTAAGAAAAGTAAAATCCACAAGCACTTTAGCACAAGACTTGGAACCAGAATATATTGCAATAAGTGAAGACAGCCAAAAAGCCTGGGTGTCTTGTCAGGAAAACAATGCTGTGATTGAGGTTAATCTAGCAACGAAATCTATCATTGGAATCTGGGGATTAGGCCAAAAAGATATGAGTTTTCCAGGAAATGGCTTCGACGCATCTGACAACAATGGTGAAATTCTAATCGCAAACTGGCCAGTGAAAGCCTATTACAATCCAGATGCAATGGCTTATTACAAAGCTGGAAACACCAATTATATTGTGACTGCGAACGAAGGAGACGAGAAAGATCTTGGTGGCTTCAGTGAGAGAACTACGGTTGGCGCGAACGGATATGCATTAGACCCAACTGTTTTCCCAAATGCTTCTGTACTGAAAGCATCTCATAATTTAGGAAGATTCCGAGTGACGAATGTTAATGGAAATACAGATGGAGATTCACAATTTGAAGAGATCCACGAATTGGGTGCAAGATCGTTCTCGATTTTCAATGCAGATTCTAAACAGATCGTTTTTGACAGTGGTGACCAGTTCGAAAGACACGTTGCAGAAAACCATCCTCTGATCTTCAATGCAGATAATGAAGCAAACGGTATCAAAGTGAGAAGCCGTGCAAAAGGTCCTGAACCAGAAGGTGTAACTCTTGGAAAAATCAATGGACAGATTTTCGCCTTCATTACTTTAGAAAGAACTGGCGGTGTGATGGTTTACAATGTGACAGATCCTAACAATGTGACATTCACAGATTACAAACATTCCAGAATGACAACTGCTTATGGTGGTGACAACGGTCCGGAAGGCATCACTTACATTGCCCCTGAAAACTCAACGACAGGAAAAGGCTATGTAATTGTTGCTAACGAAATCAGCGGAACTTTGTCTATGTACGAAGTCGTTGTTTCACCCGAACTTTCAACTGGCGATGTGAAATCCGAAAAAGTAAGTTTCAACATTTTCCCAAATCCTATTAACAAGGGAAATACATTATACTTCAATAAAGCTAAGAGTTACAAATTGTACGATATGTCAGGAAAATTACTCGACAAAGGTGTTAATGTCTTAACTATTAAGACATCAAAACTCTCTACTGGCGTTTATGTGGTGAAAACTTCAGATGGCGATGTGAAGAGAGTCATTGTAAAATAAATCTTTTTTCTTCTTTTAAATGTTTTTGATTTAGCCTCAGATTTTTCTGGGGCTTTTTGATTAACTGCAATGCATAGAATTTAGATTATTTAACTACAGACGCGCAATTTTATGACAAAAATGACATTAAAATAGTAATTTCGCAAAAGACAAATTTCTAAGCAAGGATAAAATAAAATGAGCATTGTAAAAATAGAAAGAATACATTTCCACACCTTCGATTCACTGAGATTTTTATCTTTTTTGCTGGTTTTCTTATCTCATTGCATAATTCCTGAGAGTAATTTTTTACATTCTTTTTCCAAAGCTGGCAAGATTGGTGTTTCTTTCTTTTTTGTTTTAAGTGGATTTCTTATTACCTACATATTATTGCTAGAAAAGCTAAATAATCAAAACAGAGTACGATTGAAGAATTTCTTTCTAAGAAGGACCCTGAGAATTTGGCCACTCTATTACGCGATGGTTTTATTTGCGATGTGTACACCATTTATCCTTTCTGCTTTAAAGCTTCCTTATTCAAATGAAGGTTATCAACCAAGGTGGATTTTTACGATGACTTTTCTAGAAAATTATGTAGCGATGTATAAAGATATGGTGCCTAATGTCTCGCCAATCAATGTAATGTGGTCACTCTGTGTAGAAGAACACTTTTATATAATTTGGGGATTGATTTTTTATTTTATCTCTATCAAGAACATCCCGAAACTCATTGTCATCTGTATTTTAATTTCATTTATTTCTAGAATAATTTATGAACAGCGTGGCATCCCATCATTAGATATTCTTAGTAATATTCAATATTTCGCTTTTGGAGCTGTGCCCGCATATATTTTTGTTTTTCATAAAGAAATAATTGAGAAAACTGAGAAAATATCAGTATTGTATAAATATACTTTTGCCGTTTTTACTTTGTTATTTATTTTTATGATTACTAATTTCGCGATCATCACAGATAAAAAAATAAGCTCTATCATTCTTGCGATATTGTTTTCGGTAATGATTTTGTCAACATTAGGAAAAAAAAATGCTTTCAAAATTTCAGACAATGGAATCATGGCTCAATTGGGAAAATACACTTACGGACTTTATCTAATTCATGCAATATGCGTCCAGCTTTTTAATAAAATCGGAGCAATGTACGAACTGCATTGGTTTGTGGTAATTTTATCATCATTCTCGTCCACCGTTTTATTATCATATCTTTCTTACCATCTTTTCGAAAAACAATTTCTTAAATTAAAGAAAGCGTAAAGACTAATTTTTTCATTCTATAAATCATTATCAATTTTAACCTCTATTCCATAGTTAACTTACATCAATGCCAGCCAAATCTTGAAGCTGTAAATTTGTACTATCAAAAAATGAGATTATTATGGAATTAGGAATAGGAATGTTCGGAGATGTTTCTTTCGATACCAAAACCGGAAAATATAGAGACGCAAGCGTAAAACTAAACGAAATCCTTGAGCAGGTAAAACTGATGGATGAGGTTGGACTTGATGTTTTCGCAATGGGCGAACATCACAGAGAAGATTATGCGGTATCGTCTCCAGAAATCTTGTTGGCGTCTGCGGCAAGTATCACGAAAAACATCAAATTGGCAAGCGGTGTAACGGTTTTGAGTTCATCGGAACCTGTGAAAGTTTATCAAAACTTTTCCACCATCGATTTGATTTCCAAAGGGCGCGCAGAGATTTTTGTTGGAAGAGGAAGTTTTATAGAATCTTTCCCGCTTTTCGGTTATGACCTCTCAGATTACAATCAACTTTTTGAAGAGAAATTGGACCTATTATTGAAAATCAATAACGAGGAAAATGTGAGTTGGAGTGGAATATTGAGAAGACCAATGGAGAATCAAACCGTTTATCCAAGAGCTTACAACGAAGGGAAATTGCCAATCTGGATTGCAGTTGGCGGAACGCCGGAATCTGTTTTGAGAGCAGCGAAACTAGGTTTACCTCTAATAGTTGCCATCATCGGCGGAATGCCAAGACAGTTCAAAAACTTGATAGATTTTTACAAACAAGAATATCTAAGAGCGGGATACGACGAAAGCAAAATGCAGATCGCCATCCATTCTCACTCTTTTGTGAGTGACGACCAAAAGGATATCGACCAATATTTTTTCAATTACAAATCTCAGATGGACAGAATCGGCAGAAGCCGTGGATGGGCGCCATACACCAAAGACCAATACGAAGGCGGACGAAGCAAAGATGGCGCACTCTTCATCGGAAGTCCAAATGAAGTAGCCGATAAGATAGCGGAAATGAAAGAATTATTTGGCTTGACGAGATTCATCGGACATATGGATGTGGGCGATCCGGCGCACGATGTGATGATGAAATCCATAGAATTATTTGGAGATAAAGTAGCGCCAGTAGTGAGATAAGAAATTAATGATATTTCAATTTAACCCTTTCAGAGTTTGAAATTCTGAAAGGGTTCTTGTTTCATTAGTCAAAATACATAAGCTTAATCATAAGCCCATTGTTTAACTATATTTTTAACATATCCCTCAGAGTCAAAATATACTATAGACACATACCAAGCAAAATCCCCACTTTTTTTGTTAAAGTGTAATTTACTGTCCATCGTGTACCAATATTGAGTTTCCTGCACTGTAGAATCTATAGTTTTTCGCAATGGTTTTCCAACGATGGCTTCAACATCTTTTATGGATTGACCCACTTTTATCAATTCAAACTTTTCCGGAGAATATTGTGGTGCAAACTGCGTATCAATGTAAGGTGAAAATACATTTATACCTTCACTTGTAAGAATAGCTCCCATCATAAATGTCATAAAAATTGATGAAAACAGCAAGACCGATGCTAGTATTTTATAGAAGATTTTCATCAATCAAAAAATTATTGGGTAAAGAGAAAAAACAAGATATCCAATAATCAAAACTAATGAACTTAACCCAAAAGAATATTTTAAGCTTTCTGAAAAGGCAGATTTAGAATTCTCTTTCGACAATGCAAAGACCATAAAGGAGATGCTTAATCCACAAATAAAAATTAATAATAAAATAAAAAGTAAAAGTTTGGACGAGTCACCTGGATGAAAACCTATCACCATCGCGATAGTAAACAATAAAACTGACGATATTAATAAAATTTTGTCTTTCATTAAATATAAGAATTGGTTAAAGTCTTTATAATATTAAAACTATTTTAACTCAAATTTATTACCTTCAAACACAAAAGCTTCAGAATCTTCAGGATAGTATTTGATTTCAAAATCAGAAATTCGCCTAGAAATCAAATATGGAGTTATCACAAAATCTTTAATTTTCTCTTCATTTTTATTTTCCTTAAGCCAGAAAACAATTTGACTTTTCTTTTTAATGCTGATGATTTTTTCTTTATAAAAATGATGAACAAGAACTTCCTCTTTCTCAAAATTATAATAATTAAAACCGATTCTCAATCCGAAAAACAACAGAAGACAAAAACTGAATCGAAGCAGATATTTCAAATTAAACAAATCTTTGATTAAAAATTTCAAGAAATAAATTCCCAAAAGTAAAGCACCGACTTCCAAAATATTTAACGGAATATTTTTATTCATCAACGATTCGAAGCTGGAAAACCAATGAATAGCTTTCAAGACATAAAGGATAAACGCATCGAAAATCTGAAATATCAAGAGATATTTCATTCCAAAAGCGATTGCAATTACCATTAACAAGGATGAGATAATGATAATTTCGGAAAGTGGAATGATGAGCAAATTCGCAAAAATGGACACTAACGAAAATTGATGGAAATAATAAATCGCCAATGGCAAAGTCGCAATCTGTGCAGAAAAAGTCATCGCCGTGATGCTGTAAATGAAATCTTCCAGCCAATATCTTGGTTTTCGAAAAAGCTTTTTAATCGGTCCAGACAACCACCAAATTCCCAAAACCGCGACATAACTCAATTGAAATCCTACATCGAAAAACTGATTGGAATCGACAATTAAAAGAATGAAGGCCGACAACGCCAGAGAATGCAACAAATCCGACTTCCGTTGCAACAAAACCATCACGTAATAACACGAAATCATCAGACAACTCCGCATCACAGAGCTTCCGTAATCTATAAAAATAGCAAAAGCCCAAATCAAAGCTAGACTGAGAATAATTGAAAGCTTCCGAAACTTGACAGGGATGATTTGATTCAAAACAAACAAAGTCATCCAGAAAATAATCACCATATGCGAGCCAGAAATCGCCAGCAAATGCACCAAACCAGTTTGATTGAAATCGTTGACCGTTTCTTTGTCCATCTCAGTTCTATCTGACAAAATAATGCCTTTCAGAAATTCCTGAATCTTTGGAGAAAGTGGCGTTTGATTAATTTTGTTGAGAATATCAAGACATTTTTGTCGAATTTTATCCGGAAAGAAAACTTCAGTTTTCGCAGTTTTCAGAATTTCATTTGGTAAATAAGCTTGCAGAAAGACATCTTGTCTTGCGAGATATTTTCTATAATCAAACTGAAAATCATTGTTAATTTTTTCTGGCTGATGAATGTAAATTTCGGAATTATAAAAATGGTCAAAATCCAATTGCTCCTGTTCTTTCGGAATGCTGAGAACTGTTTTGATTGGAGAGAAATCTTTAATTTCGTTTGAAGGAATTGCTAAGATTTCAACGAAATATCTTCTGTTCTTTTCATTGGAATTCAGTTTTTTGCTGAGTTGAAAAACAATATTTTCTTTTTCTTTTAAAGTTGGAATTGCTGGTTTGTGAGAATTTTGAAAATGGATGAAAATTCCAATCGAGAAAAAGAAAAAACCTAAAAAATAATATTTTGTCTTCTGGAAAAATGGAGCTTTGATGAGGATTGAAATTAAAGAAATTCCGGCGAAAATCAACAAACTAAAAACAGTTAATTTGCTCAAAATCAAATACTCTTGGAGAAGAATTCCAAGTATGAGACAGATTACTAAAATGAGCAAAGGTTGTTTGTTCACGTCTTTCTGTGGTATTTTATTCTCGCTGATTTTGCAGATAGGGCAGATTTTTCATCATATTAATCTGCCAAAATGCAGAATCAGCGAGAGAATTATTCTAACTTATTTACTATTCTTTTTATAGAATCTAAAATATTATCTGTATTAAAATTAACCAAAATCCCCAGTCTTTTATCTGACAATTTTAAATAAGTTGAGACTTGTTTGAAATGAACATTCTCCAATTCTTTCACAGATTTCAATTCCACAATCACGCTATCTTCAACTAAAATATCTATTCTAAATTCACAATCGAAAACAACATTATTATAAATCACAGAAACTGGCAACTCAGATTTGACCTCTAATCCTAAATCCTCAAGTTCATACACCAACACTTTATGATAAACCGACTCCAATAGACCTGGACCTAACCCATTATAAACATTGAAAATCGCTTTTCGAACCAAATATGAAATCTCATTCTCAGTCATTATGTTATGTTTTTATAAATTTAAAAATAAATTCATAAAAATCTGCCTTATCTGCAAAATCTGCGAGAAAAACTATAAATATCTTTAAAGCTTTTCTAAATTAATTTAAAAAATCCAGATTATTTACTACTAAAATTAAGTCAAAAAAAATCAATTTCTCAAAATATCATCCACAATTTTCAAATGGTGATTGCTATGAAGCCACAAAAACCTAAGCGTTGTTTTCTTATCAAAATCGCCTAAAAAAGGATGTGTGATAAATGATTTTTCAGGAAGGTTCTCCACAGCTTTCAATCTTTCTTTTGCCAGATTAATCAGTTTCAAAATACTTTCCTGAGTTGGGACTTCTAATGGAATGAATTGTTTTGGCGCGCGTATCTTTCCTCTTGGAATCATTCCAAAATTGAGGAAAACAAATTTCTTCAAACTAAATTTCGGATGGTAATCTTTCGGATTCGTCATCGTTAAACCTTTCAAACTGCTGTTCAGAATCAACAACAAATGTTCGAGATGCCAACCAACCGAAGCTTTGGAAACCTTCTCATTTGTAACGACAATTTGGGATAAAAGTGATTCTATCTTTTGAAGTTGTAATTCGATTTTATCCATTATTTCAAGTTTACGATGATTTCCGATGCGTTATTGCTCGCGCCACTTCCGCCTAATTTTGAACGTAAAATCTCGTAGTCATTCAACACTTGTTCGCGTTTTTCTGTTTTGAGTATTTTATTAAGTTCTTTAACTAAATTAGTTGTATTCAGTTCATTTTGAATCAATTCCGTCACCACTTCCTTGTCCATAATCAGATTGACGAGCGAAATATATTTGATATTTTTAATGAGCCGTTTTCCAATTTCGTAGGAAATTCGGCTTCCTCGGTAGCAAACGACTTCTGGAACATTGAGCAAAGCCGTTTCCAAAGTTGCGGTTCCGGACGTTACCAGAGCACCTTTGGAACATCTCAACAAATCATAAGTTTTGTTGGAAACGAAATGAACATCAGCATCTACAAATTGCTCATAGAAATCTTTTTCCAAGCTCGGCGCACCAGCTATTACGAATTGATAATCAGTGAAATGACTTCTTACAGACAACATCAATTCCAGCATCTTTGTGACTTCCTGCTTCCTCGAACCAGGCAAAAGTGCGATGATTTCTTTTTCGTTGAGATTGTTTTCCGCTTTAAATTTTTGAATATCAACAGGTTGCAAGCCTTCAATCGCATCAAGCAACGGATGACCTACGAAATGTGTTTCTATGTCGTGTTTCTTGTAAAAATCCTTTTCGAATGGGAGAATGACAAGCATTTCGTCCACATATTTCCGGATGGTTTCCACTCGACCTTCCTTCCAAGCCCAAAGTTGTGGCGAAATATAATAAACCACTTTGATTCCCAAATCTTTCGCAAACTTCGCAATTCTCAAATTGAATCCTGGATAATCTACCAAAATCAACATATCTGGTTTATATTCCTGAATGTCTTTTTTGCAAATTTTGATATTATTGAGAATGGTCCCTAGATTTTGAACCACTTCCAGAAAACCCATAAACGCCAAGTCGCGGTAATGTTTGACCATAGTTCCGCCTTGCTTCTGCATCAAATCGCCACCCCAAAAACGGAAATCTGCTTTTGGGTCTTTCAGTTTGATGGCCTTCATCAGGTTGGAAGCGTGCAAATCGCCGGAAGCCTCGCCTGCAATAATGTAATATTTCAAGGGTTAGATTTTAGATTAATAGAGATTGGATGATAGATTTTTAAAATTAAGTTTTTTCTGTGAAATTCCTAACTTTGAACAAAAATAAATCATTTTGGTTTATTAGAATTGGGAAAGTGGAATTGTTGACAAAATTTGATTGGATGACAAAACCCATAGCCCCGATAGTAGCGACATCCTTTTTTTGCTTGGGGGAAAGCTTCGGCAAAAAAAGATATAGCCCTTCGACTTTGCTCAGGATAAACTACTAGCGGGATTAAGCTCCTAACAATTACTAAAATTTGAAAAATGTCAGAAGAATTTGAAATTAAGAATAAGGTTGCAAATAGCGGATTGGTGAATTTTGATATAACCGACCTGTATCCGAAGGGAAAAAGGTTGGGAATCGACATCAAGGATTTCCTTTGGGAAGGGATGATTTTGAAGGAAAAAGATTTCCGTGAAAAAATTGCTAACGTCGATGCGGAGGTTTATAGAGACGCTTATGTTTACATCTATTGCTCTGAGGATGTGATTATTCCGTTGTGGGCCTACTTCCTAATAACGTCCAAAGTTACAGACCCTGCGAAAAAAGTGGTTTTTGGAAACCGTGAGGATTTGGAAGTTTTGCTAATGCACAATGCGATTCAAACCTACGATTTCTCTGAACTGAGAGACAAACGTGTTCTGGTAAAGGGTTGTAGCGACGAATCGATTCCGAACAATGCGTACGTGGAATTGGTGGAACAATTGAAACCGCTGGTGAAATCTTTGATGTTTGGGGAAGCGTGTAGCAATGTTCCGATTTTCAAAAATTAATTTCGGATGAAGCATCTTTACCGAGTCCTATTTTTTGGTTTTCTGTTTGTCTTCTACTGGTTTTTTAGTTTTACAAAAGTGCCTTTTGGTGATGCCTTAGGCTTTGTGAACATAGCAGAACTCAATGAATTCACAGATAATACTACAGTTTTCGGTAAGTTTCTTTACACTAATTTATTGATTGGATTCAAAAACGTTTTTGGATTGGATTCTATTCCTGCCACGCGGTTTTTCAATCTGATTTTTTCGGTTTTGACTTTGGTGGTTTTGTTTTTTGGATTGAAACTGAAGTTCAGAAAAGAGATTTGGGCTTATCTTGGAACTTTGATTTTTGCTTTTAGTTTTACGTTTTGGAAACAGACGGAGATTATTGAGGTTTATACGTTCAATAGCTTTTGGATTGCGCTTTACATATATTTTAGTATTAAGTTTTTGGAAGTTAAAAATTCTAAATTTCTATTTCTTGCAAGCTTGATTCTAGGATTGTCTTTGTGGGCTCACGTCCAAAATATGATGCTGATTCCGGCTTGGCTTATTCTCTGTTTTAGTTCATTTAAAAATCTCAAAATCAATATATTACCAAGCATTTCAATCTTTTTTGTATTTGCTTTTGGTCTGTATTTTCTGGCTTATCTCAATGGCTATGAAACAGCTTCCGTTTATGGTTCCAGCAATTCAAATTGGGTTGAAGGAAGTTTGCAAAAATCTATTTCTGGCTTTGCAAAAGACATTGCAGTAGCAATTGGCTATTTGATTTATAACTTTTGGATTTTTATTATACCAGCAATTGTCATCATTTTCAAAAAAGCAAAGACTTTCAGAGATTCACAAAATCTGTTTTATCTTTTAAGTTTTATAGTTCCATTCGGATTTGCGACTATATATAATGTCTCCGACAATTACGTTTTCTTCCTGAACGCTTATTTGTTTTTTGTATTTTTCATTATCGAAGGATTGATTGACATCAAAATCTCTCAGCCTAAAATTTACAAAGCAATGTCACTTTCTGTTTTCTGTGTACCGGTATTTTATTTATTAAGTTTTTTCATCGTTTCAAAAACACCTCAAGGTCAGAACTTTGACAAAGAAAAATCCCACAAAGGCGGACTATCTTACTATCTTTTCCCTTGGATGAATGATAATGTAGGCGTTTTGGAATATTATCTTGACGAGAAAACACCTGCCGATACCTCAGATTTTATGTACAACAACTGTCAAGAATTCCTAAAACTCAGAAAAGAAAAAAATTCTTTGGAAGAAATTAAAAAGATGTAATCAAAATTTTTATCTTTGATTATCAACAAAAAACATAAATTATGGGTTTACTAGACCTTATTACAGGAAGTACAGGCAACCAGGTTGCAGAACAGGCTGAGAATAAATTCGGAATCAGCAAAAATCAAATCATCGCACTTTTGATAGTTGCAGCACCTTTGGTCATCAGCTATTTGAAGAAAAAATCAGAAAACACTGACGAAGCAGACAAACTAAATACAACCCTCGACAAACACCACGACGGAAGTATCTTAAACAATCCTGCTCAAGCATTAGAAAGAGAGCAAGAAGGCGACTCGATCCTAAGTCACATCTTCGGAGGCGAAAAGGCAAATGTAGAAAACCAACTTTCACAAAATACTGGAATTTCCATGGACAAGATTGGACCAATCTTGGCAATGTTGGCACCAGTCATTATGGGCTATATCGGTCAGCAGAAGCAAGCCAACAACGTCACTTCTGGCGGTGGATTGGGTGATTTGCTTGGCGGAATTCTTGGTGGTTCAGCTCAGGAAGCGCAGGCATCCAACAATCCTTTGAGTGATATTTTAGGAAGCGTACTTGGTGGCGCAACGCAATCTTCCGGAGGTGGATTAGGCGACATTCTTGGAAGCGTTCTTGGCGGAGGTCAGCAAAAACAATCTCAACAAGGCGGACTTGGTGGATTGCTAGGCGGACTTTTCGGAAAATAAAAGATTACACTACAAATACAAATCGGGCCCGTAAAATTTACGAGCCCGATTTTTTATTTTTCTTCCGTTTCCTTTGGTTTTTCAGCCTTCGCTTTCGTTGCTTTCGGCTTTGGTTCTGCTTTTTCTTTTGCTGGCTTTTCCGCCACTACTACAGGTTTCGAGGTTTTTCTAAGTCTGGATTTTCCATAACTTCCTCGCGCGATTTTTCCTTTGGTAGATTTTTGGTCTCCTCTTCCCATAATAATTAAATATTTGATTTCCACTAAATTACAACAATTTTCCGAGACTACCAACAATTAGGGCGTGTCCCTCGCCAACGCTTCTCCCACCGCTCGGGCCGGGCTATCCGTTACTATCTTTTTTCCCATTCGCTAATTCCCTCCGCTAAAAAAAGGATATCCACTACTATCCCTCACGCGCTTCGCCTCGATTCAAATTAATTACATCAAATATGGACAATTATGTACATATTTGTCGTATTCTCTATTCATATTATTATCTTTGCACTCGGAAATTGGACGACTAAATGTCTAATCTCTAAAGTCTAACATCTAACATCTAAAAAAATGTTCCGTACACACACAAACGGCGAACTGACGCTGAAAAATCTGAATGAAAAAGTAACACTTTCCGGCTGGGTACAAACCATCCGCGACAAAGGTTTTATGATTTGGATAGATTTGCGAGACCGTTACGGCATCACACAATTGGTTTTGGACGAGGACAGAACTTCCAAAGAACTTTTGGAAACCGCCAAAAAATTAGGCCGTGAGTTCGTCATCAAAATAGAAGGAACCGTTATCGAACGTACTTCCAAAAACCCAAAGATTGCAACTGGGGACGTAGAAATCTTAGTTGAGAATCTAATCATTTTAAATGAATCTCAACTTCCACCTTTCACAATAGAAGACGAAACCGACGGTGGCGAAGAATTGAGAATGAAATACAGATATTTGGATATCAGAAGAAATCCGGTAAAAGACAAACTGATTTTCCGTCACAAAATGGCGCAGAAAGTTAGAAATTATCTTTCAGAAGAAGGCTTCATCGAGGTTGAAACGCCGGTTTTAATCAAATCTACTCCGGAAGGAGCGAGAGATTTCGTAGTTCCAAGCAGAATGAATCCAGGACAGTTTTATGCATTGCCACAATCACCACAAACTTTCAAACAGTTGTTAATGGTCGGCGGAATGGACAGATATTTTCAGATCGTGAAATGTTTCCGTGATGAGGATTTGAGAGCTGACAGACAGCCGGAATTCACCCAAATCGATTGCGAAATGGCATTTGTAGAGCAGGAAGATATTATGAATGTTTTCGAAGGAATGACAAAAGTTCTTTTGAAAGACATTACCGGAAACGAATTCGGAGATTTCCCAAGAATGACCTTCGCCGATGCGATGCAGAAATATGGAAACGACAAACCGGACATCCGTTTCGGAATGGAATTTCACGAACTGAATGACTTAACAAAAGGGAAAGATTTCAAAATATTCGACGATGCAGAATTGGTTGTCGGAATCAATGTTGAAGGCATTGCAGATTACACCAGAAAACAAATCGACGAATTGGTGGATTGGGTAAAACGCCCACAAATTGGCGCAACAGGATTGGTTTGGATTAAATTCCAAAACGATGGCGTTATAACTTCGTCTGTCAATAAATTCTATTCTGAAGAAGACTTAAAGAAAATCACTGAAGAATTCGGCGCAAAAGCTGGCGATTTAATTTTCGTAATGTCCGGAAACGCAGACAAAGTGAGAACGCAACTTTCCGCTTTGAGAATGGAACTTGGAAACCGTCTTGGGCTGAGAAAAGGAAACGAATTTGCACCACTTTGGGTTGTAGATTTCCCACTGTTGGAATTTGATGAGGAAAACGGACGTTACCACGCAATGCACCACCCTTTCACCTCTCCGAAAACCGAAGATTTCCACCTTTTGGAAACTGACCCAGGAAAAGCGAGAGCCAACGCATACGATTTGGTTTTAAACGGAAACGAAATTGGTGGCGGTTCTATCAGGATTTTTGATAAAGATTTACAGTCTAGAATGTTTGACCTTTTAGGATTCTCAAAAGAAGAAGCAGAAGCCCAATTCGGATTTTTGATGAACGCCTTTAAATATGGCGCTCCGCCTCACGGTGGTTTGGCGTTCGGATTTGACCGATTGGTAGCGATTTTGGATGGAAATGAAGTGATTAGAGATTACATCGCATTCCCGAAAAATAATTCTGGGCGAGATGTGATGATTGATGCGCCGGCACCGATTCATCAGGAACAGCTGACGGAGTTAGAATTGAAATTAGATTTAAAATCATAAATTAGAAGCGAGATTATTTCTCGCTTTTTTTATTTAAAAAATTCACATTCCCAAAAATTTGCAAAGTTCCTCCTTTTTATTCACGGAAACAGAAATAGATTTTCCGTTCAGCAATTCCACCATATTTCCGTGGATACTTCTTACAAAATCAAGATTCAAAATAAAGGAACGCTGAACTCTAAAGAATTTTTTATTTCGTAAACTCTCTTCCATTGAGGTAAGTGTCATTTGGGTCGAATAGATTTCCGATGTTGTCATCACATTCAAATAATCGCCTTGGGCTTCGATATATAAAATTTCGGTCAACAAAATCTTAATAATTTTTCCTTCTGATTTAATAAAGATTTTGTCGTTGTGCTCTTGTGAGCTGTTGGAATTTATCTTTAAATCTATCTGATTTTTAGCTTTTTGCACGGCTTTCAAAAATCTATCAAATCTAACCGGTTTCACCAAATAATCTGTCGCGCCTGTATCAAAACCGTCTAAAGCAAACTCGCGATAAGCGGTAATAAAAATAAAAATGGGCGGGTTTTCTAATGTTCGGAGGAAATCTAAACCATTGATTTTGGGCATTTCAATATCACTGAAAACTAAGTCGACGGAATTTTCTTCAAGAAAAGATAAAGCTGTCACAGGGTTTTCAAAAATCCCCAGAATGTTTAGATAAGAAACTTCTTTGGCGAAGGATTCTACGACGTCTCTTCCAAGTGGTTCGTCATCGATAATGATGCAATTTATTTTTTCCATTATTTGATTAGATTGATTGTTAACTGCACGCTGAAAATATTTTGTGAATCGAGAATTTCTAATTGAAAATCGTTTGGATATATTAACTGGAGACGTTTACGTACATTTTCTATTCCGATTCCGCCGTGAATATTTTTGGTTTTGTTTTCCTCGAAATCATTTTCTATCACAAAAATAAACTTCCCATTTTCAATCTTTATTTTAAGATTCAAAAAAGCTAATTCTTTTGATTTCAGACCATATTTAAAAGCATTTTCTATGAAGGTGAAAGTCAAAAGCGGAGCAATCATTAAACCTTTACAATCTGTCTCAGTAGGAAATTCGCAATGAATTTTCTTATCCGCAGAGTAGCGCATTTTTTCGAGCTCGAAATAGTTTTTAACGAATTCTACTTCTTTCCACAATTCTACTTTTTCACTGTTCGATTCGTACAACGTATAACTCATTGTGTCGGAAAGGTTGAGAATCACTTCGGGAACCGCATTGTCTTTCTTAAGGCTCAAACTGTATAAATTATTCAAAGTATTAAATAGAAAATGTGGATTGAGCTGAGATTTTAGAAAGTCTTTTTCAATATTGATATTCTGGATTTCCAGCAGATTTTTCTGGTTTTGAATTTTAATGGTTCGGCTGTAAAGTTTGGAAATTTCAAATAAGATTTTAACAAAAAAGAAAGGCGACAAAAGTGAAATGAAGATAATTGACTGAGAAATTATTCTGTTAATAGAAATGGTTTCCAAAAAAGTCTGGTTTGCACTCGCCGTAATCGCACCTTTCAATTCTCCTTCTAAAATTTCGAATCCAAAATAGTGATAAATTATAGAAAACAAGTAAGTTGATAGCAACCAAACAATTACAAACACAGGAAAACTTATAATCAAATTAAAAATCGCCAATCCGAATGATAGTTTTAAAATTCTCGGCAGAAGTAGATAAAAGAAAATATAGAACACAATCATATTCACAACGCACATCCGAAGTGTAAGGATGAAACTATTGAAATACGTGAGATGATAAGCTAATCGATAACTCAAAAACAATAAAAAAGCAAAACTCAACCACATCAAAGAATGGAAAATCAATCGTTTCTGTTGGGTGTAAAATTGTTCAAAATCAAATTCACCAATGCGTTTGGTAACATAATTTGAAGATATTTTTTGCATAATTTTTAATTGAAAAAACAGCTCCAAAGATAGTTTTTTGAAGCTGTTTGATTAGTGCTTTTTACAAAATTCTAATGATGGCGTTTATCGTGTTGATGGCGTTATGTCCCAGAATTGGAAAAATAAGATTCCCTGAAAGTTTACGCAAAATCCCGACACTGAGAGAGGAAATAACCGTTAAGTAAAGAATGGTGATGATGTCAAACTTGAAGTCATAATTTTCTGTAAGCATCACACCGTGCGCTTCCGCAAAAAGTATCGTGATAATGACAAATCCCCAACCGAATTTAACGCCTTTGAAATTCCATTTCGGTTCGAAAGCTTTGTCCAAAAGCCAAAATAAAATTCCTCTGAAAACCAATTCCTCCGTCAAACCAGGCATTGTCATTTGGAATGCAAACGTTTCCAAATCGAAATCACCGCCTTTTGGAAACAAAATCATTTTGAATATAAAATCGAAAACCAAAAATCCGAGAAAAATTAAAACTCCAGATTTCACTTGACTTTTTGAGTTTGTTTTCGTCGTAAATCCAATTTCTTGTCTATCTTTTTTTGAAACAGAAAAAATAACAATCAAACCAAAACACAAACTCAAAATTTTACCAATCCAGGCGAATTTCAATCCTATAAACTCCAAATCAAAATAAAGTTTCGACAAATGCTGAATGTAGGAATCCGTTAAAAAATAAAGGACGAACAATCCTAAATATTTTAGATTGACCTTTTCTGACTTAAAAATGGCTAAAGCAATAAATGGAACGATGATGAGAATCCAAATAAGTGGCGTAAATAATGACATATCTATTAATTTTTTGTCAAATTTATCGTACGTTGCCACGATTTGAAAACTTTACCGATAGAAACACTTCTTTTGCCGACGAAAATGTTACAGGAATTATCATTTTTGATTCCAAGCCAAATTTATTATTTTTACTAAAACACAAATTCTATGAAATCTCCATCACAAATATTACAACAATATTTCGGCTACGACAATTTCCGCCTCGAGCAAGCCAACGCAGTTGAAAATGTAATTGCAAAAAAAGATACATTTGTTTTGATGCCAACTGGCGGTGGAAAATCGCTTTGTTACCAAGTTCCGGCGTTGGTTTTGGACGGAACTGCCATCGTTATTTCACCGTTGATTGCCTTGATGAAAGACCAGGTTGATGCTTTGCGAGTGAACGGAATTTCTGCTTCGTACATCAATTCTTCGATGTCTTCTTTTGAGCAAAATGAAACTTTAAATCAATTAAAAAACGGTCAGCTCAAACTTTTATATGTTGCGCCGGAAAAATTGAGTGCAGATAATGGTGCGTTTTTAAAATTGCTGAATGAAGTCAACATTTCCCTGTTTGCGGTAGATGAAGCGCATTGTGTCTCGCATTGGGGTCACGATTTTCGTCCGGATTATTTGTTTTTAAATGGAATTAAAAAGCAATTTCCAGAAGTCCCAATCATCGCACTGACGGCAAGTGCAGACGAAATCACGAGGAAAGACATCATCAAACAATTGAATCTTCAAAATCCGCTGGTTTTAATTTCTTCTTTTGATAGAGCCAATATCAAATATTTTGTTCAGCCGAAACAATCTGTTCTTCAGAATATCATTCAATATCTCAATGAACATCCAAACGATTCGGGAATTATCTACTGTTTATCGAGAAAAGGAACAGAAGAAATGTCAAATAATTTGAGAGAAAATGGCATCAATTCCGCATTTTACCACGCCGGAATTTCTTCCGTGGAAAGAGCGAAAGTTCAGGAAGATTTTTTAAAGGATAAAACTCGA
This sequence comes from Chryseobacterium sp. FH1, assembly GCF_000735135.1. Classification (GTDB taxonomy): domain Bacteria; phylum Bacteroidota; class Bacteroidia; order Flavobacteriales; family Weeksellaceae; genus Epilithonimonas. The sequence goes on along the minus strand of NZ_JPLZ01000007.1, from coordinate 10,371 downwards.
GTAATGGTCGCTACGATTGCCTTCGGGATGGGAATCGACAAGAGCAATGTCCGTTTTGTGATGCACGCAGATTTGCCCAAAAATATCGAAAGTTACTACCAAGAAACGGGAAGAGCCGGACGAGACGGTTTGCCGAGTGAAGCGATTTTGTTTTATTCATTTGCTGATGTGATAAAATTGAGGAGATTTGCAATGATAGAAGGCAACGAGGAGCAATCTGAACTGATGTTGCAAAAGCTGAAACAAATGTCCGACTTTGCCGAAATGCAAAAATGTCGACGACAATATTTAATGGAGTATTTCGGAGAATCGCACAACGGAAACTGCAATTCCTGCGATTTTTGCTTGAGCGAATTTGAAACTTGGGACGTAACAACCGATTCTCAAAAATTATTGAGTGCTATTTTTAGGTTGAAAGAACGATACGGAAAAAACTTGATTATTGATTTTCTTCGAGGTTCCAAAAGTGTGAAAATTACAGATTCGATGCGCAGTTTGCCGACTTACGGCATTGGAAATAATCACGATAAAAATTATTGGCAAAACTTGATAAGACAATTATTGATTAATGGTTTTTTGAGTGAATCGAATGAGGAATTTTCGGTTTTAAAACTGAATGAAGAGAGCAAATTGGTTTTATTTAAAGATAAAAAAGTCACCTTCCGAAAAGTAAAAGAACAAGCCAAAGCCGTGATTGTTGCTGAAGTTGAAACCGATTATTCAGCTCCAGACTTTGATGCAAATGAAGATTTATTTGCAGAACTAAGAACCTTGAGAAGAGAAATCGCCGAACGAGAAAATGTTCCACCTTACGTGATTTTTTCTGATGCAACTTTGTTGGAATTATCAACTTATCTTCCAAACTCCAAAGAGGAATTAAGTCAAATTAGCGGTTTCGGGGCTTTTAAAATTGAAAAATATGGCGAGATATTTTTGACTCCCATTACAGATTATTGTAATATTCATAGTTTAACTAGTAAAATCATCGAGAAAAAACCGAAGAAGAAAAGAGAACCAAAAAAAACCAATCCCAAGACATCTGGAACTTTTGCGACGACTTTTGAATTGTACAAAGAAGGAAACAATGTAGAAGAAATCGCTAAAATCAGAAATCTGTCTATCAACACCATTCAAAATCATTTAGCCAATTTTGTAGCAACTGGGAAAATAGAAGCTGACGAATTGATGGATATGAGCAAAATAGAACCGATTATCGAAATTGCAAAATCCCAGACAATTCCATCACTGAAAGCTATCAAAGATGAATTAGGCGAAGGTTTTTCTTATTTTGAAATTCGTATTGCGATGGCTTATCACCAATCTCAGCAATAAAGAGGAGCGAAATATTTTTATCTCCTTTTATATTTTGAATATGAAATTTTGCTAATTTTATAAAAAAGACAAACTATGAAAAAGCAACGATTTTTTTGATACCAATTCTTCTTTTGGTAGGTTGTAAAAAGGGCGACGAATTTGCACTCAATGAAAAAGTAGCAAATGAATTTGTAAAGGAAATGAATGCGCTCGACGAATTTGAAGCGAAATATTTTTCGGATTCCAGCGAATTAGCCAAGGCTCCTTCTGCAGAAACTGCCATCGAGGTCAAAGATGCTATCAAGCTATCCGAAGACGCTAGTGCAGGTTTGAAGAATATTGCAGGCACTTCGGTAAGTCCCGAAGCGATGCCATTTTACTTGGCTGCCACCGATTACATAGATGATGTCAACGCTCAAGGTCAGGCTGCCAAAGACTTTTTCACCGAATCTGACCCTCGAATGAGAGAGGGTTATTATGAACTCGTAGAAGAGAATTTCAAAAAATTAAAGTCGAAACCTGACAGTATTCTTGCGATCCAAAAAGTTTATCTTGATAAAGTGGGGATTAAATAATTCTAATAAATATAAAAAGCCAAAGATTCGGAAATCTTTGGCTTTTTATATTTGGTTGTTATTACTGATTCAAAAATGAATTGGAATATCCGGAATATCATCCAAAATGTGTTTACCTTCAATTCTATCAATTGCATTTTGAGCACGTTTTTTAGCAACGGAAACTTTGTAATCAAACCATTTTTCTTTGAAAAGTTTTCGCATCAGATTATCAAAATGTTGTGTGATGACGAGATTTTTAAAACCTCTCCATTTTTCGATTAGCTGAAAAGGCAAAGCTCGAACGGAAATAGAATAACCTTCTGTTTCATATTGAATAAAATGCCACCATCCAGAAGGCATATAAAGTGTTTGTCCAGGTTTCAAAACGGCTTCATAACCATCTAGATATTTGAGTCCCGGAAATTCCTCCTGAGATGAAGTTTTCAAATTGGCGATGCTATGAAAATTATAAGGCAATTTATAAATCAAATCTGACTGACTTAGCGGAAACAACCAAACCCGTTTAATGCCTTGATATTGAGTCAGAAAAACGTGTGACATATCAATATCGACGTGGTTTCTAGTATTGGAACCCTCACCTCCAAAAAACATAAATGGCAACCAAGACAAGACTTTGCCTTTCGTAATATCTTTGTAAATCACATCTTTTTTGAGTTCCGGTTTGATGGTCAAAAGATTGAATAAAAACAGTCTGTATTTTGTTTTTTCTCGGCTAATCAAATCCAAATATTCAGAAAATTTCATTTTGGACAAAGGTTTACTTGCCGCTCTGTCAAGAGAATGGATCTCCTCTCCATACACATCCACTTCATTAGTTCCGGCGATTTCTTTGAAGTAATCATAACTCCATTTTCTGAGAGCAGGACTTTCTGCATCAATAAAATCCTCTATGATCACTGGAATATTGGGCTTCATAAACTTCGAAGTAAACTCTTTCGAATTATAATTTCTAATTCTGCCAATTTCTTTTAACTTCATAATAGATGATTGAAGAAACAAAAGTAGAGATAAATTAATTTCATACCAAACAAGTATGAGTTAAAATTTCAATTCTAGGGCAACTTCGCGACTAAAAACTCTGGCGACAATTTCAAAATCCAATAGATAATTTTCCATTTCCAATTGGGAACGATGGTGAAAGAATTTCCAGCATTCACGATATGTTTGGCCACATAATCAGGCTCCATTAATAACGATTTGTTCAAATCCAATCCAGCATTGATTTTAGTATTGATATAACCGCTCACCAGAACATTCACTGTGATTTTTCTCGAATTCAATTCCTGTCGAAGTCCGGCTAAATATTGTGTGAAGGCAGATTTCGTACTTCCATAAACGAAGTTACTTTTCCGTCCACGAACTCCGGAAAGCGAGGAAAGTCCGATGATTCTTTCCAAATTTTTATTACTAATATCCGTTGAAATAATATTCAGAATAGAAACTGCGCCGATGTAATTGGTTTTCATCATTTCAAAAGTTCCAAAAAAATCCCTCAAAGCTTTTTGATTCTCCACTAAAAAACCTGCTGAGTAAACCACGATATTTGGTTTGATGGATAATTCATCATAAAATTTTTGATGAGAAGAAAAATCTGTAGCATCAAAATACTTGATTTCAATTTTTGATTCGTCTAATTGATTTTCATTGGTGAAATTTTCCAAAGACTGGAAGTTTCTGGAAGATGCAATGATGGAAAAGCCTTTTGCCAAGTATTGCAAAATACATTGTTTCGCCACATCAGAATTGGCACCGAGAATCAAGACTGTTTTATTAGAATTCATTTTGTAAAGATAGATTTTCAGATAATAGACAGATGGATAATAGACTAGCAATTTATTCAAAAATAAGTTTTTAATCAGTAAATTTGTAACGGTAGTTGTTAGTCTAAAAAATAATCTATCATCTATCAGTCTATTATCTAATTTTTCATTTATGTTTAATGTTTTAGGAAACTTTTTGACGCTTTCTTCGTTCGGCGAAAGTCACGGAGAAGCTTACGGCGGAATTATCACCAATTTTCCAGCTGGTCTGGAAATCGATATCGAGAAAGTTCAACTTGAGCTTGACCGCAGAAAACCAGGACAATCTGCTATTGTAACACAAAGAAAAGAAGGCGATAAAGTTCGATTTTTATCCGGAATTTTTGATGGAAAATCGACTGGAACGCCCATCGGTTTCATCGTAGAAAATGAAAACCAACGTTCCAAAGATTACGACCATATCGCTCAAGCTTATCGCCCGAGTCACGCCGATTATACTTATGACCAAAAATATGGCATCCGAGATTATCGTGGTGGCGGAAAATCTTCCGCTCGTGAAACTTTGAATTGGGTGGTTGCGGGCGCATTAGCCAAACAACTTCTTCCAGAGATTGAAATCAATGCTTACGTTTCTTCTGTAGGCGAAATATTCTGTGAGAAACCTTATCAGGATTTGGATTTTTCTAAAACCGAAAACAACATCGTTCGTTGTCCCGATGAGGAAACAGCGGAGAAAATGATTGAGAGAATCAAGGAAATTAAGAAAGAAGGCAATACGATTGGCGGAACGGTAACTTGTGTCATCAAAAATGCTCCGGTTGGATTGGGCGAGCCGATTTTCAATAAACTACACGCGGAACTTGGAAAAGCAATGCTGAACATCAACGCTTGCAAAGGCTTTGAATATGGCAGTGGATTTTGTGGTACGAAGATGACGGGAAGCGAACACAACGACCTTTTCAATGAAGATGGAACAACGCAATCCAATCTTTCTGGCGGAATCCAAGGTGGAATTTCGAATGGAATGGATATCTACTTCAGAGTGGCTTTCAAACCTGTGGCTACGATTCTTCGTCCGCAGGAAAGCATCAACAAAGATGGCGAATCTGTGACCGTAGAAGGCAAAGGAAGACACGACCCTTGCGTGGTCCCGAGAGCTGTCCCGATCGTGGAAAGTCTTGCCTCGTTTGTGTTGGCAGATATGTATTTAATTAATAAAACCAGAAAAATATAATGGACATCAAATCATTTTGGGACAACGCCGTTTCCTACACCGAATATCTTACCAATGCAGGAGAAAGACTGGGAAATCCAAAGAATTCTCAAGAAGCAGAATATGCGGAATATTACAGATTGGGAATCCAAAGAATGAACAGAATGTGGGAAAAATATCTTCCAAACTCTGAGCAGGTGGCTACTTTGGCAAACAAGAATTTCAATGGGAAAATATTGATTATCTCTGAGGCTTGGTGTGGCGATGCGAGTCAGGTTTTGCCTGTGGTTGTGAAGTTTTTTGAACAATTTGAAATCAGAATTTCTTATCGTGATCAGGAACCAAGTTTGATTGATGATTATTTGGTAAACGGCGGAAAGTCGATTCCGATCGTGATTTTCCTTGATGAGAACTTCAACGAGATTGCGCATTGGGGACCGAGACCACAACACGGCACCGAACTTTTGGAAAAGCACAAAGCGAATCCGGAGGAATTTACGAGAGACCAATTCTATGTTGAACTTCAAACTTACTATGCAAAAAACAGAGGTTTCGATACGATAGAGGAACTTCTCAACTTGTTGTAAATGTTCTATTGAAGACGAATCCTGCGTAAGGGATAGAAACGGATATCCTTTTGCTTGCCTTGCCAGGCAAGCAGAAGATAGTAGTGGATAGCCCGACCCGGGGTGTTGGCCTTTGTGCTGGCGAGGGATACGCCCAAATTTTTAAAATTGCTGTTATGAATTTTCTTAAAAAAAATATTGTCTACTTCGTTTTGCTGATTGTTTTGTTGGCTGTGATGTTGATAAAACCGGTCCGGGATTTTGTGACGGAACAAATGGCGATGAGCCCGACTGTGGAGAAAGTCAACAATGAGACGATGCTTTCTGACGATGTTTTGAATATCGATTTGAAAGGTATCAACACGACGAGCACGAATCTGAAAAGCCTGCGCGGGAAAGTTTTGTTGCTCAATTTTTGGGGAACTTGGTGTCCGCCTTGCAGAACGGAATGGCCGACAATCCAAAAACTTTACGATTTGAAAAAAGACAAAGTGGAATTTGCGCTGATCGCGATGCAGGACAAAGAGGAAGATGTGAAAAAATTCTTGAAGGAAAATAATTACACGGTTCCGGTTTATATTGCGGAAAGTCCTTTGGATCCGAAAATTTTGCCTTCTGCATTTCCTACCACTTATTTGATTGGGAAAGATGGGAGGATCTTGAAAAAGGAAGATAGCTCGATGGATTGGAGCAAGGATTCGATCTTGGAGTTTATCGACAACGTTACAAAGTAATTGGCTTTTTGCTTAGAAAATATAGACCATAAAAAAGGCGCAGAATATTGAATTCTGCGCCTTTTTGTATTTAATAAACTTAATTATTTCTTTTTAACCTCTCCGAAAGTTTCCGGGAATCTTGCTGCGGTAAAGTCTTTTGAAATCGCTGCTTTCTCGAACTTCAATTTTCCGCTAAGCGTTTCCAGAACTACGCCATCATCACTAATAGAAAAAATAGTTCCGTGCATCCCAGAAGTGGTGATCACTTTTGCACCTGGCTTTAGCGATTCTTGGAAATTCTTTTCCTGCTTCTGCTTCTTCATCTGTGGACGGATCATTAGGAAATAAAATCCCACGACCATCAAACCGATCATAATCATTGTCGGCATCATAGATTGTTGAGGCGCTGCGGCTTGTAAAAATATTGTTAGCATAATTTTATATTATTGAGTAATATTTGCTGCGAAAGTTAATCTAACTGGCGCTTTTTCCACGTTAACGAAAACATCAGCAGCTTTGCTTACTGCTCCGTCAAAGTTCGTAGAATCGAAGTGAAGGGTGATCTTTCCTTTTTTACCAGGTAAGATTGGCTCTTTGGTGTAATCTGGTACTGTACATCCACATCCAGGTTTTACGTTGGAAATGATCAAAGGATTGGTTCCTGTGTTCGTCACTTCATAGATGTGCTCCACTTTTTCACCTTTTTTGATCTCTCCAAAGTTATGGTCTGTTTCGCTGAATGCTATAGTTGTCAAAGGTTTGCTTTGCGCTTCTTTTACCAATGCTGCATCATCTGGATTTACAGCTTCTTGAGAAAGTGCACCTACAACAGTTGTCGCAGAATCATAATCAACGCCCGGAACGTGATTTGATGAAGTTTCCTCTTTTTTGTTACAAGACAAAGCGAATGTGCAAAGTGCCGCAACTGCTAATATTTTGATTGATTTCATATGTAAATATTATTTATTTGAAATTATACTCGGTTTGTATCTTTTGTATACTTGTCCAGAACGCCGTTGATAAAGATATTGGATTTTTCGGTTCCGTAAACTTTAGAAATATCGATGTATTCATTGATGATAATTCTGGAAGCTGTCAACGGGAAATTGTCAAGTTCCGTAATGGCTGCGATGAGGACGATTCTGTCTAAAAGAGAAATCCTGTCCAATTCCCAATTCACCAAACGTTCCTGCAATTTTTTCTCCGATTCTTCCCAATTGTTCAGAGAAGCTCTTAGAAGTCTTCTTGCAAATTCCTCGTCTTCGTCATCCTTCAGCATTTTGATAAGTGTGTGAGAAGGCTCGTCTTGCTTCATAAAACCAATGGTCTTCTGAATCATAGAGTTGGAGATGTGCAGATCATCTGCCCAAGACATTTCTTTTTCTTCGAATCTGTCGTGCAGATCACTATTCTCTGCAACATATCTCAAGAAAAGCTTTCCGATGAATTTTTGATCGTCTTCGAAAGAGATCTCACTATCTTCCATATAGTCTTGGTATCGTTTCCCTGCTTTGATGCGTTGAAATGTCTTTACCAAAATAGGATCATTGGAATCCCATATAAGATCCTTGTGCCTGCTAGAGAAACTTCTTCTCTCTTCGTTATCCTCTAATTGAATCAGAATTTGATTTCTAACTAATTTTTGATTTGGATTTTCGTTCTCCGTGGTTTTGATGTATTTGTTTTTCCCAATTTCTATCTGATCCTCTGTCAAACTCTTCAAACCCACCATAAAGTTGAGCGTGTAGATGTACAGATTGTAGATTTTGTTGATTTCTGAGAACATATTTTTCTCAACAACTTCAAACCTAATCGGGTTTTGATAGTAAGCATATAGCGATTCTACAACTTTTTCACGGATTTGTCTTCTTCCCAGCATTTCAAAGATCTTTTATGGGTGCAAAGATAAGGAAAATGTTATAAATCTCAGTCTAATGATAATCAATATTGTATGACATTTATTCAGCTTTCTCAGAATCGATTTGTTCAAGTTGGGTGAGATTTTTGGAAAGTCGTCTCAGTAATATTCCGTAGGCCAATTTGTAATACAGCAAGATCAAAATAATGCAGATCAATAAACTGAAAACAACACCAGTGATCAATCCCCAAAATGTTGGATTGTCTATATGAATATTCTGCTTTTTAATCGTAATGGCTAGGAAACTCGCAAAACTGCCAATGAACAAGACCAGCAGAAAGATATTACTGAAAATAAACAAATTCACCGTCTTCTTGAAACTAATGATGTGCGTTATAAATTTCTTAAGGTTCGATTCCACATTGATTTTTCTATAATTTCGATAGAAAATCCAAACAAAAACGCCAGTGATGATCAAGCTGAAAATCTTCATCCAATAGTAAATTCTGTCTAATGAAATTTCAACATCACTTTGATCTCGGATATGAAGCTTGTCCAAGATGCTTGTAAAATCAGTATGGAAATCTGCTGAGAACAAAGCCAAAAAATTAATAAAACCAAAAATCACAAATTCGGCAATACTGATCCAAAGGATATATTTTACATAATTCCTCGATTTTCTATTAAGCATAGATTCGATTTCACTTTGATCATAGCCATCAGCAATCTCTTGATCTTGCCAAGTTTTCTTCAGAGAATCGATATCAAAATCTTCTTCGTTAGGCATGCTTTATCATTAATTCTTTTAATACTTTCTTAAGTCTGTTCATTTTCACGCGAGCATTCACTTCTGTGATACCGAGCGTTTCAGCAATTTCTTTGTAAGGCTCATCATCCAGATACATCATTACGATGGCTCTTTCCACGTCAGGCAAAAGTTTGATTACTTTGTACAGCAATGAGATCTGCTGTTGCTTTTCATCATTATCTTCAAGGAAATCTTTGCTGTGGAAATCCTGAAGTTCATCCGTCTGAGGTTGTCTGGTTTTCTTTCGGAACAATGTGATCGCTGTATTCAAAGCAACACGGTACATCCACGTCGAAATTTTAGAATTACCTTGGAATGAGTCGTACGATTTCCAAAGTTGTAACACGATCTCCTGAAAAAGATCTTCCTGATCCTCCAGAGAATGGGTATAAAGGCGCGAGACTTTGATGATAAGTCCTTGGTTGTCCTTCATTAATTTAGAAAAAGCTCTCTGTTTGTTCTCCATTCCGCGAACGAAGATAGGGATTTTACTAAAAATAATAGAAGATAATATTGATTTGATAAAGATTTGGGCATCTTAACCGGCTCTCACTACTCGCTATCCTGAAAAGCCAAAGCTAATTCCGAAGCTATTTTCAGGATGAGCTCAAACAGGCCGTTCCATCCGGGATGCGCTTCGCAAGGAAGAACATTCACATTCCATTAGAAACTCAAACAATATTTTGTACATTTGCACCTCAGAGAAGCGTGACTTGTTGATCCAGATTCATTTTGGGTAGGAAAGTCCGGACACCATAGGGCAACATAGCGGATAACATCCGTCATTCGTGAGAGTAGGACAAGTGCAACAGAAAGCAAGTACAGTTCGGCTGTAGTGAAACCAGGTAAACTCTATGCGGTGCAATGCTAAGTATATCATCAGTTAAGTTCGGCTCGGGCATTGATGAGGGGTAAGCAGCTAAAGTTTTATAGTAATATAGAGCGCAGATAAATAACAAGTCTCGACAGAATCCGGCTTACAGCGCTTCTCTTTTTTATTTCTATTAGCTATCTTTCTTCAACTAAACATTTCGTTTAAGAAAATATCTACATACTCTAGGTAATATTCTAAATCAGCATTCTTTAATTACACTCGAATAAAGCAAGACAACCTAATCAAGAACTATGGATTTTGACTTTGGAAAATAAACTATTCCATGATATTTTTGATTTAAGAAGCACTTAAAATTTGAAACGTTCTGATACAAATCTACCTTATTTTTGAGCAGATCGTAAATCTCGGTAATAAGTTCTGAAAAATAATTAGATCCAAGGAACCAAAAGAATTTCATAAAAGTAGCGATTTCAGTTTCCTCAAACTGATCAAGGTTTCCTTTACATTTTTCAAATCTTATCAAGATTCGATTTGATCACTTTTGACTATGCACAAAAAAAACGCCCATCAAGTGAATGATGAGCGTTTGAAAAAAACTGGCGGCGACCTACTCTCCCGCTTTCGCAGTACCATCGGCGCTAGAGGGCTTAACTTCTGTGTTCGGAATGGGAACAGGTGAGCCCCTCTGCTAGAACCACCCTAAAGGCTGTTCGTACAAAAGGA
>NZ_JPLZ01000006.1 GCF_000735135.1 Chryseobacterium sp. FH1 | reverse complement strand
GTACGAACAGCCTTTAGGGTGGTTCTAGCAGAGGGGCTCACCTGTTCCCATTCCGAACACAGAAGTTAAGCCCTCTAGCGCCGATGGTACTGCGAAAGCGGGAGAGTAGGTCGCCGCCAGTTTTTTTCAAACGCTCATCATTCACTTGATGGGCGTTTTTTTTTGTTTAGTTAAGAAGAAATTCGCGATAATGAATGTGTATTATAACTTGTTTTTCGCCACTTTTAGCGGAGAAGCATGATTAAGTATAAATGTTTGATTAAAAAACTCTTAATTCATCGTACTTGAAAAAAATAATTTCGGTACTACCGAAAAACTACCGAAAGATATTTTAAGAAATTTTGAAATTTTGTAAAGCAAATTCGAATCGACTGATATGAACAACAAGCATTAACTCATTCAATTGCTAAAATATAATCAAAATGAAAAATATAGATCCGCAAACCCCTATATGGCAGTTGACCGTCGCAGAATTTTTAGAGGTTTCCAAGATTATCGGTTCTGAAAAAAAATATGAATACGGCTTAAAGGGTCTGGCGAAGATACTGGGATGTTCAGTTTCGAAAGCGTCAGAAGTCAAATCCTCCGGTATATTGGACAAGGCCATTATTCAAAGAGGGAATATCATCATTATAGACAAGGAGAAGGCTTTGGAGCTTTTCGGAAAACAATGATGAATGTATTACCTTGAACTCATTGAAAGATTTTGGATATTCAATCACAAAACAAAGCCGGGATCCACTGCCATTGCATTTTATCTTTACTTGTTGAAGACAGCGAAGAGTAGTGACACTTACGTTTTCAAAGTTTCCGATGCTGTTTTGAGTAGAGAGCTTAGAGTGACAAGGCAGACCGTAAGGAAAACAAAAGAAAGGCTTCAAGAATTGGGATTGATCCAGTTTCAAACTAGAAATGGACTTTCTGGGACTTATCGGCTGATATTGGATTACTCTCTTGGAAATAGTAGCCCTGAAACAACGAAGGTTTCTAAAGACTCAGCACTACCATCTTCTCAGAAGTCGGATAAGGATAACAAACATTCTTCGACTGATGTATTGATTGATGGGCAGGCAGGGAATAGAGATGATGAAATCAAAGCCTACTCGCCTGAATCTGTAAGTGACAATATTGAGATACCTCAGTTACCTGATTTTTTAAACTATGCAAAGACTTTGGCAGCTTATCAACCTTCACTGGACGTGATTATCAGGAATAAATATCAGACATGGAAAGACAACGGCTGGAAAAACAATTCTGGCAGGATCATTACCAATTGGAGGTCTTCATTGAAAAGTACGCTGCCTTTTATTAAAAATACCGCTCACGACAATCAGCTGTCACTGCACACCATTCCAGATATTAGACGTCCAAAGTCCAACTTGGATACTAACAAATAAACTTACATACAAAAAACTGGTTTAAAATAAGAATTTTATGGCATTTCGGGAAAAGGATTTGCGGCTGGTCCGTAAGACGTTTGAAGATAAATCTGAAAAGGATCCCGACAGGATCAGACTGGGGAATCATTTTGTGGACGACTTTATTTTTGAGGATCACGAGGCTGCTGATATCCCGATCAATGCCCTAAGGGTGATCTTCAATATCATTTCCATCATAAGCAGTGAGCAGTTTCGTCCTGAAGACCGACCGATACAGCTTTCATTATTCGATGAAGAGTTCGAGACCGACAACAACATATTCGCATCGATGAAGATCCGAAACAGCAAGATCTCGCCAAGCGGTTCCAGCAAGCAGGTCGTCGATGCCTACGAGTTTTTGGCCAGGTTCAAGATGGGATGGTACAGGTCGGTCAACTCCATAGGAAAAGAGATCAGAACCTTTGGAGGGCTCATCTCGACACCAACATACGATCAAAGGGGCTACACTACGTTTTTGATCAGCAGTTACTGGCTCAAGAAACTGATGGTCATACCTGAGTACAATTACGTCCTTTACAATCTGGTCTACAATATCCGTAACAACAAACATATCATATTTGCAATCTGGCTATCTAAGCTGCCCGAAAGTGGGACTGTTGTAAAGCGCTCCACATTGAATAAAAAGTTCGGACTTAATTACAGGACATCAAATGACCTTTGCTTTAAATTTTTGAAGCAGGCGCGATCGAGCCTAGACCGGTATAATAATCTGTCATTCACTTTCAGATACAAAAGAGATCTGATCTATATTGTTCCTTATCAGACAAAAACACTCAATGAGAAAGATCTGTCATCAAGTAACAGAGAGAGGCTTGAGATTACCAGAAGGTTGAGATACTTCAGGAAAAGATACGGTCTTCAGGAAAGCCAGATGGTCAATTTTTCGTACCAGTACAGGAACATTGCGCAGACGAGGGAACTGATCGAAAAAGCTTTCCGGGCGTTTATCAGAAAGAGCAGGTTGAAAGGTACAAGCTCAACGGAATCTCAGGGAAAGATGTTTCTGATTGAAATTCAGGAAATCATCATTACGCTGTACAAGGACTCTAGAATTGGAAAATTGATGCCGAACGGCTATCCTGTAATTCTTTGAATTCGGATTTGCGCTCATCCATTTTTCGGAATTGCAATCGTTCGGAAATCGGAATTGCACTCGCTTAAGTCAATATGAATCTTCTAAGTTGATAACTTGGCAATAGTTTCTCGGAATTGCACTCGTTGCGATGATGTGAAAATTTTTGGGATGGTGGATAACTGTCAAAATTGTTGATAAACTGTAAAAATGAATGCAAGCTGAAAAATAGATTCTGATTTGCACTCATTCCAAAGAAGGGAGTTTTCCGGATTTGAACTCATTTATTTATCGGAATGGTGCTCATCCGCAATTCGGAATAGCACTTATCTTGAATTAATGCCGATCGACCAGTCAGAAAGCATTCCGGAGATCGTATAAAAGTGCTTTAAAAATTGAGAAAAGTCTTTTTTTATTAAAAGGAATCGACAGAGGATATTTGCTTTTAAAAGAAAAAAAAATGAATTGTGAAAAAATTAAAAAGAGTCTAAGCATTAGAACGGTCCTCGAATCATTCAAGCTTTTTCCTGTGAAGGAAAACCGAAACACGGCCTTCTACTTTGCCTTGGACAGGGAGGAAAAAATTCCAAGCCTGTCGGTCGATTTTCTCAAAAATAAAGCTTTTGACTTTGGGACGGGTAAGAGTTACGATGTGATCTCCATTGTCCAGCAGATGAATAGATGTTCTGTTTCTGATGCATTAAACTATCTTAAGAAATTTGATCTTTCTGTTTCCGAAAACAAACCTGTCAAAGATATTGATAACGGTAAACGTTATGAGATTACCCAAATTGATAATGTTAGACATCCTGCATTGATTCTATATCTAAAATCCAGAAAAGTTTATGAGCAAAGGAATTTGGTCAAAGAGATCTCTTATCGAATAGATGATAAAAAGTTCTTTGGTATAGGCTTTCTGAATGATTCCGGAGGATATGAAATTCGAAACAGATATGCCAAGATCTGTTTGGGTCTAAAGGATGTTACCTGGATAGGAGGCAAGGGGAACAAGAATAGTGAAGTTAATGTTTTTGAAGGTTTCTTTGATTATCTCACCTACAGGAATATTGAAAAAAAGGAAGATTCAATGTCGGACCATTTGATACTTAATTCTACTGCTATGCTTTTTAAGGTGAAGAACAAATTAAAGGATTACGATAAAATTTCTCTCTTCCTTGACAATGATTCTAATGGTAAAGCTGTCACGAAAATGATTCAAAATGATCACAATAGCGTGGAAGACTGTTCAGTGTTATATCAAAATTTTAAGGACTTAAATGAATGGTGGCTTAACAGCTTGATAGAATACTGATATCAGAATTTAACCTTTTCAGCCTGAAAGTTTGTCCAATGAAATCTCGGCGGAAAAAAGCTAGAGATGTGTAGATGCTTAGGATTAAAAATCTGTAACTTTAGATTATTCATTAAAGATGACAAAAAACGAAAAGCAAAATAGAAACGTCAAAAATAGAAAGACGGTACTTGTCTGTTACCAACTGCCATAAGTACTAGATTGAACAGACAACCCGCTTTTTATTTGTCAGGTAAAATGCCGGGATAAAACATGTTAAGTTGCACAAAAAATGTAGGCAAGAATGATGATGTATATTAATCGTATTTCTACATAGAGCAAACTGAAATTTCTTTTCCCTCTGCATAATTCTTACCCCAATCGCATAAGTGTTCCAAGATAGGAACCAAGTCATAACCTTTGTTCGTTAGTACATATTCTATCCCGACTGGAACAGTTTCTGGAATTTCTTTTTTAATAATGATTGCGTGTGTCTCCAACTCTTTAAGTTGTCTGCCTAAAACCTGTTCAGATATATTTGGCAATTGTCTTTTCAGCAAATGGAAGCGGTTACTTCCTTGAGAAATGGAATAGACAATTTGAGATTTCCAACGTCCGCCAATCATAGCAATCGCTGAATTTAATTCACAAACCTGAAACAAGAATTGTTCATTTATTGCATTGGTTGAATTTTCTTTACGCATAACCATCTTTTTTTTTGCCACTCACAATTTTGTTCGTTATTGCGCAGAACGAAATGCTTGTGGAATTTTGCATTAACAAAAATACAAAATATGACTAAGTTAATATTGATGATGATTGGTGTATATTCATCAATCTCCTTACAGGCACAGGAAAAGTGGTCCTTAAAATCGGAGTATTTATCACACTCTGACACAGTTCTAGTTTACAAGCCAAAAATATATAATGAAACCGAAAAATATCCTTTGGTTTATCTGCTTCACGGTTACAGCGAAAACTACAAACAATGGTCTCAGACAGCAGATTTACAAAAATTGGCTGATCAGTACGGTTTTATTATCGTCACTCCAGATGGTTTCACTTCTTACTATATCAACAGCCCGATTGACAAAGGTTCTCGTTATGAGGATTTTTTCTTCAACAAGTTAGTACCGAAAGTACATCAGTCTTTTAATATTGATGAAAAAAATATTTTTATAAGCGGTTTAAGTATGGGCGGTTATGGTTCGTTAAGGTATTTCATCTTACACCCTGACTACTTTAACACTGCAGGTTCTACCAGTGGTGCTTTAGAAATTGATTACTCAGATTTACAGAAAGTAAGCCAATTGTTTTGGCAGAACAACAGAATGACACGTGACTTAATAAAAAATCTTGGAAACCCTAAAAATGCAGATTGGAACAAATACAGCATATCAACATTATTATTGCAAAATCCGAACTTCACAAAACCTTTCATTTTTGACTGCGGAACACACGATGTTTTATATTCTCACTCCGAAAATTTAAAAGCATTAACTGATCGTCTAGAAATCCCGACAACTTTCATAAGTCAGCCTGGCAATCATAATACCGAATATTGGAATAGGTCAATCGAGCAGCATTTTGTGTATTTCAACCAACATATTAAATAGAATAAAAAATTAGTCTCTTCCCCATTTTGCATTTTTTCGTAAGTTTTTCATTTTCGGATAATTTTGATACGAGTAATTATGTATCATAATGCGCTCAATTAATTTGCGATAATCTCTTCTGTGGTTGCAAGTCTAATTTCATTCAATATTAGAACAGACCTTACGAAGATATTTGTTTAATAGATGTCAAGTCTTACAGTATTATCTTTATCAGTTCCGGTGAGATAGGATTTTTCCATTGCCGGTTCAAGATCACCGGAAAAGTCTACATAGGCAAATGCAGATCTGAGAGAAGTGTAAAGTTCTTTAAATCAGTATTTCAGTAAGGAGCATCAGAGAACAGGTCAATGTCTATGGGGATATGGTGACCTATTTAATACTATACGATGTGCCTCCTACCAGCCTGAAATGTTTGAAGGCTTCCGAGGCCATCAGAATTTGCAGGCATTTTTTCAGCAATTCATTTACGGTTTTATAGTACATGCTGATCATCGCGATTTTTTATGAAGCTTCATTGGTTGCGAAGTGGTAGACTTTAATGCTGTTTCAACTTTTCTTTTTCCGTAAAAACGGATGATCTCATTTTTTTCATCGTCATTTCCACGTTCAAAAACCCTGTTTATAACTGCTTTATGCTGTCTGATCCAATCTATTTTGTCAACATCAGTATCCCAGAACAAAGATCGGCGATCAACTGACAGTTTTGGCGTTTCTTTCATTTTATCCTTTTCAATCTTGATGTCATAATAACTTTGAAGGATAACGATGCTACCTTCTTCCAGCTGAAGTTCCTTTTCTATCTTTAGTGCCAATGGAATAGGAATCTTTCTTTTACCGTTTGTGATATTATTAATGGTCTGAGCAGATTCACCGATAGATAAAGCAAAAGGACGCTTTTTGAGCGAACGCTTTTCCAGCTCTCGTTCAAGAACGATTCCCGGGTGTATTCCTTTGTATTTTATCAGGGATTTCATACTAAAAATATAAACAAATTTGTTTACATATTGAGAATCATTGAATGTGTCAAAGAATTCAAAAAGACGATCGCTTTTATCTTGTATTGCCACTTCCATTTAATTTTATCTTATGAATCTACTTATGGCTGCATTTTACATTTAAATACAATTTTTTTTCATAATCAGATCTCATGTATGCTATACGATCCCTGATTTTAGGTCATTTTTCGTAAATTTACGCTTAAGAATATTATATGTTTAGACACAAAGGCAAGGGTCGTACCTACTCCCACAATCTTAAATTGGCTTCAATCTTATCAACTGTTGCTGGAATTGTCAATATTGTCGGGGTTTTATCGGTACATGTTTTGACGACCAATGTAACAGGTCATTTTGCTTTTTTTTCCGAACAGTTGTTCTTGAAAAGCTATGATACTTCTTTCATTTATTTGTACTATATTTTTGTTTTTCTGCTAGGAGCATTCCTATCTGGTCTGATAGCCGAATCTTCAGTAGACAAAAGATCCCATACTTCATATAGCATTCCTCTTCTGATAGAAATTTCTATTATGTCATCTTTAGGATTTTCTTCTTTTCTACCTATCAACGGAAATCAATCATTGTCCATTGTCATATCCTCAGCCTTGCTACTATCGATGGGCCTACAGAATGCATTGGTGACCAGAGTGTCACAATCAGTAGTAAGAACAACTCACCTGACTGGCTTATTTACCGATCTTGGGACAGATCTTTCCAAATTGTTTTTCCGTAGAGAAAAGTCGGAATCCGTAAAATTGAATAAAAGTATTTTTTTGAAATTGACCATCATTGGCTGCTTTTTTCTGGGAAGCACGCTAGGTGGATTCGGATATAGATATTTTGAATTAAAAACACTTTTTATCCCAGTCTTCTTTTTAATTCTGGCATTGTGGTATGATAGGATATTATTTCGTTTTTATACTATGAAAAGAAGATATAAGCAGTCTGAATAATCTCTAACGAATCTATTGAAGTAAGTGGTCCATATCACCTGTGTAAAATAATTCAACAGTCGTAGATGACCTGTGCAAAATGATATCAGGTGATTCAAAATATTTTGTAGAATAATTGCAGGTGCAATTCAAATCTGTACAAAGTAATACCAGCTAACCTAGGTCTAGAATTTAATAGATCAAACTTTATTATATCTGATCTTTAAAAAGTAAGGTCATGGTTATAAATGCCTAAAACAGCATCAGGTATTTGTTGAACCTGAATGAAATAAGATCAGATTTAATTGTGACTTAAATACTGGGTTTTTAAAACCTTTTTAGCAAGATGTGTCTTTGTACGTACAAACTTTTCAAGTTTTATTACAATGACGATCTTGCCTTTTTTGCAAAACGGGTAAAAAACTGCGGAACTTGTTTTTTATAATATCAAGAGAATAGATTCTAGATTCAACGTAATCTTTCTTTTTTAACCTCCAACTTTTCCAACTACATCTAAACAGTTCGTATTTAGACCAAACCCTTTGACTGATATTGTTTTACGGGTTTTTTTCGCTCAATTTTGTCTCAGAAATTTTAATCAAAATACTAATGAGCAAATTCAATCGATGGACAGGTGGGCATCAATACCCAGACTCCTGAAACAACGTTAGAAGTTGTAGGAAAACCAAATGATAGTGATCATTATGACGGTATTATTCCTCCAAAAATAACAGGAGACCAGCTAGCCGGAAAAAGATATTCCTCATCAAAAAAGGGAGCCATTGTTTACGTGACTCAACCTGCGTCACATCTTTTGGGGCAAGTCATTCACATTGTAGAGGAAGGTTACTATTATTTCAATGGACAGTATTGGAATCAGATGTTTAAGGAGCCTAATTATTACGATGCTGTCATCGTATTGGACGAAACACTTTCTGCAAATACTATTTCTGAACAAACCTCGTGGAAATCATACCTTCCTTTTCCTACAAATCCTCGGCAACATACATTATCTACTAAAATTTATAGGTTAGGAACATCAGGTCTTGGAATAACTGGGCAAATTGATGCGAGGCGAATAGGAACAATTGGCTATTTGGATGTTAGTATAATTTGTTCAACACCCATCACTTCAAACTATGTTATACTGAATCTTTCAAAACCACTGCGGGATTTAGGTTTTATGTCGGATGGCAATGTGGGCTCACTAAACAATATTTTAGTAAGTGGAAACTCAAATTTAATTAGTTCAGGAATAGAGCAGGGCATTATTTCATTAACTAACGTTGATTTCAATCTGCTTCTTTGGAAAAATCAGATCGAAAAATTCAACGGTACTATAAGTGGCATGACCACTTTTCCAATTAATTATCTGAATGTAATTGAATGATAGATAAGAAGGATTTTAATAAGAAAAGTAGCGTTAAAATAAGAATTTCCATCATCCAAAAAGAAAAATGGAAAAAAGTCTGTTTAGAAAAACAAATCTCCTTAACAAGTCTAATTATTAATTCTGTTGAAAACAGAATGATGGATGACGAAAGGAGAAAAGTATTAACGTTCATTGAAAAACAAGATAATATTTTCGGAAAAATTGAGACCAACATCAACCAAGTTGCAAAAATAGCAAATGGTCAGAAGTTTATCAGCGAAAGTAAACTCAGTAGTTTTTCGGATAAGTTATCAGAGATCATCATTCTGAAAAAAGAACAAAACGAAATCTTTACAAGAATCTATGCAGAGCTATCAAGATGATTGTTAAGATTATTAATCCGGCAGGTTCCAGTTTTCCCGCAGTCAATTATAACGATAAGAAAATTGATAAAGGTACTGGAGAATTAATGCTGATGAAAAATTTTCCTTCATTCATCAATAGATCGAGCAGTAAGAAACAAGTAAGAAGCTATTTGCGAGCTATTTCTATTGGGAACAATAAAATATTGAAGCCCCAATTTCACGCGATGATTTCTACGAAATTCCAAGAACACTCGAAGGAAGAACTGACTAAGATTGCGGGGGATTTTATGGATGAAATGAAGTATGGCGAACAGCCTTTTATTGTGGTTTTTCATAAGGATACAGATAACAATCACGTACACATTGTTTCTACCAGGGTCGATAAGCAGACAGGCAAGAAGATCAATGATAGTTATGAAAAGCTTAAAGCCCAAAAAGCATTAAGCGTTACAATGGAAAAATTGTATGGTCAGAAACCGGAAGAAGAACTAGAAAAACTACTGAACTACAAAATAAGTTCGCTTAGTCAGTTGGAAACTTTACTAGGCAGAAATGGTTACAGGATAGGCAAAAACACAAATGATGAAAATTTTTTAAACATTTTAAAAAACGGAGTAACACAAAAAACTATTAGAGGGGACCAGATTGTCTTTGATAACAGCAAAAATGATAAAAGGGCAAAGCAGATCAAAGCTATAGTATGCAAATACAAAGAATTGTATTCCACAAAGGTTTTTAAAGTAGAAGACAATAGGCAACAGCAATCGATGCTCCCAAAGGAAAATTTACAAAACAATGATCTGAGAGTAAAAATCACTTTTGAAAGTGAGATCCAAAAAAAGATGAAGGATGTTTTCGGGATCGATATGGTTTTCCATAATAAAGAAGATAAAAATCCTTTTGGGTACACCGTGATCGACCATAAAACAGGAAAATTATATAAGGGAAGTGATATTCTGAAAATGGACGAGGTGTTTGAATTAACTTCCGACATGCTGGATAAGAAGACTTTTGAAATCCTGAAGGATTATAATATTCGCAGCCAGGAAACAAAAAAGCTCCTGATTGAATTTTTTAAGAAGAATAATCCGGAAGCAGAAATCAAGGACTTTATGCTTTTTGAAAACCGAGGAAAAAAAGATCTGGAAACCTATCGAAAAGTTCAGTTTGAAGTGAAGGATTTCATTAAAAATAAAAAAAACACAAATGATGAAAAAAATATTGCAATTACCAAAGGCGAGGACGGAAAGCTGTTTGCGGTTCATACACGGTTCCATTTTATCGGAGAGCTACGATCATTAATTGGAGAAAAGGAATATCACAAATTTCTGAATCCGATGCAAGCAAATGAAAACAGAACTGAAAATAATGAAAGGAATCAACTAAGTAAAGTTGTCAATGAAATGTTGTTTGAATGGATGAAAAGTTCAGGAGTAACAAAAGATCCTGCCGAAAACGGACTCAAAAAAAGACGAAAAAAAAGAAGATAAAGTTGACGGTTGCCGGTTTTTATAAAAATTATGTTCGTTCCAACAACAATCAACTAAAAACAATCAACTAAACCCAATGATCATAACATTTGCCACACAAAAAGGAGGAACTGGAAAAACAACATTAGCCATTGCTTTTGCCAATTACATTTCTGCACTTTCGGAAAGGAAAATTAATGTGTTTGACTTTGATTACCAGAAATCCTTTTACTACAAATGGAAAGATGATGAATTATCGGAAAGTCCGAAATTGTATGAAGTGGAAATTATTGGCGATGATGACCAACAGCCATTTGCAGACTTTGAGACCCTCATTAATTTAAAAGAGAGCGATGAGATTAATCTCTTTGATCTGGCTGGAACATTAGATGCAAAATACAGCGATTTGCTCATTTACAGTGATTTTATCGTGATTCCGTTTGAATATTCAGATGTTTCTATCAAATCAACCTTGGTCTTTATTAATATGCTGGGACTACTGGAAAGTGAGGCTGAAAGAGTATTTATCCGTTCCAAATATGATAAAGGCTACAAGTATCTGAATCAGGAAGGAATGGACATTGAGCTGAAAAAATTCGGATTGCTCTTGGAAAATCCTGTATTCAAAAAAAACGCCCTGCAAAAGATTGATACCAGAAAGCTGACCTACGAACAAAAATATGGGGTACGAAGATCTTTCGATGAATTGATAGAATATATTAATCAGACATTGAAGATCACCCTCTGAAATAAAAAATATACCTAAGTACTAATCTCTATAATCTCAGTAAAAATGATAAAAATCTCACTTTGCATCTTGGCTATTTATCTGACCTATTACTCCGGAAATATCTTATACGATCTGTTTCTGAAAAAAGAAAGAGAAACCTACAAAGATGAGGCTGAGGAATTTTCTTTGTCCGAAATTTCTGAACAGTACGAAGATCTTACAAAAAATGTAGGTATTGAAGATGTAGAAAATCTCAACACACCAAAATCCTATATTAAAAATCCAATCGATTCTGACATCATTGAAGGAAATGAAGAAAGACAAGATTTGGAGTATTTGAGGGAATTATTTGAATCCGAACAAAACCTGGATGAATTCGACAACCCATCAAAAAAGGATTTTACTGAAATTGAAA
Organism: Chryseobacterium sp. FH1; assembly: GCF_000735135.1. Taxonomy (GTDB): domain Bacteria; phylum Bacteroidota; class Bacteroidia; order Flavobacteriales; family Weeksellaceae; genus Epilithonimonas. The sequence goes on along the minus strand of NZ_JPLZ01000006.1, from coordinate 1,944,731 downwards.
ACCAATCACATCCTGAAAAAGCTGAAACAAGCGAAGTAGATGTTGATCAGACGGAAAAGATATCAACCGAAAAGGAAAATCAGAAACCTAGCGAAGTGATTGAAAACCAGAAAACTTCCAGAAGTATGGAATGGAAAGCGATGCTCAACCTTTCCGAAACCTTGGTTCAACTGGTAGCGAATTACGATGGGTATAAGGTTTATCAATCCACGATGTAGTTAGCCAACCTAATCAATAGTTAACATACTGCTTTTTAGACATAACAACGGATTAAAATCCGTTGACTGGGATTCCTAGGCCCAAAATTTAGCACTCAATTGATTATTAACCCCTTATAAAATTTTTAAATATGAAGAAAAAGTTTTTCACAAAAAACGTGACAACAAAAAAAGTTCTAACCCTTGCGTTGGCAATTATGGCAATAACTCCTGCATTTGCACAAGGAGGAGCCACAGCAATCTCGAATGCAGCAAGTGATATCACCGATTATTGGGATCCAGTAAAGCTGATCTTGAAAGCAGTAGGAGGATTAGTCGGTTTCATCGGAGGTCTTCGAGTGTATAACAAATGGACAAATGGCGACCAGGATGTCAACAAGGAGATCCTTGGTTATGGAGGAGCAATGATCTTCCTGCTTGTGGTTCCGGAATTTGTAACCGCATTCTTCGCCTAACATGGGATTCTATCTCTACAAGGGGCTCAAAAAGCCCCTTGTATTCTTCGGACTGAAAGGGAAATACATCTTTTATGCAGTCGGCGTTATTGGAGGCGGAGTGGTCTCGGCAATGATACTATCCAAGTTTGGTCTATTAGGTTCTTTACTGGGAATAGCTGTCACCGCAGGAGGTGTTTATCTTATTTTCAAAAGACAGGACAAGAACGGTCTATACGACAAGACAAAAAACTTTGATCAGATCTTAATTTTTCCAAAAAGGTTAGACAATAAAAAAATTCTAAAGAATGGCAGCAACAAAAAAACAAGTATTTAGTATCCCATTTATAGGATATGACTATGGAAAAGATTTCAATTGGGATCTTGATGTTCTCTTCGGACAGTATGGAAATCCTATCATAGGTATTAGAATTAAAAATATTGTCGAACAATATTCGGCAGATCCAGACAGCTATATCAATTTTCATACAGTTTTAAACCAGGTTATCTCAATTATTGGGGAGGGAAGAATCGTTCAAAAGCTCGATATCTTTTCCAAGAAAAAATATGCTGCAGAGAAATCAAACCAATTTTTGCAGCAAAAATATTCTGAACATTTTGAAGGTCGGCTTTTCAAAACCATTGAAACGATGCTTTTGTTTACCGATATCGTAGATGACAAGCTGAAAAAGAAAATGAAACATTATCATTTTTCAGATAAAAGCTACAAGGAATTACGGGACAAATGTCAGAAAGTGTTTATGCTTTTGAAACAGAATGATTGTGAGCCTGAGTTTTTATTTGAGAGAGATTTTGAATATTACATTTCAGGAGTTTTATCAATGCAGTTCAATGATTCGCCAACATTTGACAATATAAAGAGTACCAATGAATTTTTGCAGATCGGAAACCGGTTCGTAAAGAACATTTCTTACGTCGATGTAGAAAATATAGATCTGCCACAGGAAATTGAACCATATTCTATTCTTGGAGGAAATGGTGCGGCATCAGAGACGGCAGTGGACAATTTTAGTTTTATCAATGAACTGGAAGACTATGAGACCATCGTTTATAATCAGGTGATCACCATTCCACTTCAGGCACAACAGCAAAGAGAACTCGACAAAAAAAAGAAAAAGCACGAAGGCGCAGCTAGCAACTCGCCATCTAATGCCATTATCGCAGAGGAGATTCAGACACTGCTTCACAATATAGCAACTGATGGACAACTCGTTGTGAATGCTCATTTTTCCATTCTTTTTTCTGCAAACTCACTAGAGAAAATGGAAAACATTCAGTCGATGATTGAAAATAAACTTTTCACAAAAGGAATCATTGTTTCTAAAAATGCCTACAACCAATTGGAACTCTGGCGCTCGGCCATTCCGGGCAATGCGACAGAACTCAGGGAGTACGATCTATTTATGACGACAAGCGAAGCGGCCTTGTGTTTTTTTTTTAAGGAGAGTTACCCGGTCAACGAAGAATCAAACTTCTATTTGAGATTTACAGACAGGCAAGGCGTTCCGCTAAAAGTAGATCCTTCAGATCTGCCAATGAAAACAGGAAGGATCAACAACAGGAACAAATTTGTACTAGGACCATCAGGTTCCGGAAAGTCATTCTTGATGAACAATATCATTGAGCAGTATTTGACCTACAATTATGATGTGGTCATTGTTGATACAGGAGATTCCTATTCGGGAACCTGCAAATATAAGGGAGGAAGATACATCCAATACACAGAAGAAAAACCGATTACTATGAATCCTTTTCTGATGGATAAGAAAGAATTTAACATCGAAAAAATCGAATTTTTGACCAACCTCATCTTCCTTATCTGGCAAGGTCCGGATTCCGCAATGTCATCCGCACAAAAATCCATTTTAGACAATGTGTTGATGTCGTATTACCATCAGTATTTCAATTCGGGAACGTCTTGGTATAAAAATAAAACTTCTGAAGAACTCATTCTATATCTGGGTAAATATAACATTCACGAAGATGATCTTTTTTCTGAATATGAAAACGAAGCCAAAGGGCAGCATACTTACTATGACATTTTGGGAATTACTTTCGGTGCCAGTTCCGATGAAATAAAGGAAGCGGGAAGAAAATTGTTGAAATTTTATCATCCTGACAAGAACATCAATAACCCGGAATATGAAAGCGAAAATTTCTATAAAGTTTATGAAGCATATGACACACTGAATGATGAAGAAAAAAGGAAGATATACGACGAAACGCAGTTGATTTTAATCAAATCGAGTGACATCATCAGGCAACCCATATCAGCTGAAGAATGGAACCAATCTTTTAGAAAAGCAATCATCAGGAAAATTAAGAAACTGGAAGAAAAGCTGACCGTTACAGAACTTTCATTCAACGGATTTTATGATTATTGTGATCAATTTCTTCCTATTTACCTGAATAATAAGAAGCATCATATCATAGAGAAGGAATTTAATTTACGGACATTTTTGTTTGTGCTGAAAGACTTTTACAAAGGCGGAAGGTACGGAACGACGCTAAACGAAAGTGCAGATAATACGCTGTTTGACGAATCTTTCATCGTTTTTGAAATTGATAATGTAAAGGACAATCCCAAACTCTTTCCGATAGTTACGCTCATTATTATGGACACCTTTATTCAGAAAATGCGCCTTAGAAAAGACCGCAGAAAAGCCCTGATCATAGAAGAAGCGTGGAAGGCAATAGCGAGTAAACTGATGGGAGGCTACATTCTTTATTTATATAAAACGGTGAGGAAATTTTGGGGAGAAGCGGTGGTAGTCACTCAGGAACTTGATGACATTATAGGTAATGCAGTTGTAAAAGATTCCATCATCAATAATTCAGACACTTTTATCTTGCTTGACCAGACCAAATTCAAAGATAATTTTGATAAGATCGCCTCATTGCTTTCACTCAATAAAGTAGAGCAAAACAAGATTTTCACCATCAATAATCTCAATAATAAATTCGGTAGAAGCCGGTTCAAAGAATTCTATTTAAAAAGAGGTTCAAAAGGAGAGGTCTATGGTAATGAGGTTTCCTTGGAGCAATATTTAACCTATACCACAGAAAAACCGGAGAAATCAGCAGTTGAGTATTATGTTCATCAATATGGCGACTATGATGAAGCATTGCGCAGAATAATTGGTGATCTCAAAATCTTCGGAGATAGTCTCGAAAACTTGGTGTCACTCGTAAACTTATATCAAAATCCTCTGGATCAAAAAATCAATTCCTTTTACAGAATGATGAAAAAAGAACACAGAGGGATGAATGTTTTCAAAGTCATCTCGCAGGAATTAGAAGACCATAATATTAGTTTTTCAGAATTCATAAATAAACAACAGTATGAAAAAGTTTAGCATTTTATTTTTAGGTTTTGGAAGTTTCCTCTATTCGCAAAATACTTACATCGATCCTACCGTAACGGCAGCAATGATTCTCTATTCAGAAAATCTAAAAGCCAAACAGAATGAAGTCATCGAAGAAACATCCAAATTAAAGGATGCCCAAACTTGGGTGGGTACTCAGATGGTTGCAGCCAATGATATTCAGAATAAAATATTGAAAGGCCTGAAAGAAGTTTCAGGGACCTTACAAAACGGGATCCAGGTACAGCAGATCTATTCGGAGTTGGAAAAATGTTACAGTTATTCTTCACAAGTTGTCCAGTTGGCGTCACAACATCCTCAGTATGCTATTTTCGGAACAAAGGCATCACAGAAGACCTACGAGCAAAGCTTGAAAATAATAACTGACATATCAGACATACTGGCCTCCGGAGAACTGAATTTGGCTACTGCAGGAGACCGATACAAGATCCTGCATAATATTTCAGGTAATGTCAAAAATCTGAAATTATGGCTTTTGGCTATAAAATTAAGGCTGGAAAAAGCAAATCGATTAGGATTTTGGAATTCAATTAATCCATTTGCCGGATACATCAATACAGACAAAGCTATTGTTGAAAATATAATGAACAGGTACAAAAGAAATTTTTAAATTTTTCTATGATGAAATCTAAGAATGAGATTCGCCGCCTATGCGTATGCAAAAAGAAACTTGTTTTCAGTTTGCTAATTCCTGCAGTTTATTTCGTGCTGACATCTTCTGGTGGCGGCTCTACTCCTGCCTGGCAACAGGAAAATGTTTCCTTTCCGATGATGGACATAGAAATTAATGCTACGATGAAAGAGCACGACAGGCAAAAGGAAATGCGTCAAAAACAAATCGAAAATGCTACTATAGAAACCGCCAATAAAACTCAATGGAACAACTTCAAAGATAAGATCATCAAAATTCAAGACAGATTGCGAATTGTTTCATTTGCTATTCAGGCAGTACCAACTGGAATTGCAATGAGCAGGGAAGTAACAAAAATTACCAACAATCAATCCGCCATTATCAATGAAATAAATGATGCGCCTTATTCAATCATTGCGGTATTGCCTTCCCAGATTCAATTTGTAGATGATCTTCAAATGGTGATAAGGCTCGTAATGGGTATCGTGATCTCTTATGGAGCCATCAATCAGATGGAAACATCAGAACGTAAATTATTGCTAGACTATGCTTTGGGCGAATTAAAGTCAATAAGCAGAAATTCTACGCATATGCTTCTGAAGATAAGGGATATAAAAGCCAAAGTAAAACGCAATAAAAGAGCATTCCAGTATTATGTCAACAGAGATAAGCAAGTAGTGGAAAGCATCATGGATCACATCAAATCTTTTTAGAAATGAAGAAAATAGTAACCATTGGAATGATAGTGTTTTCAGCAAGTACTTTTAGTAGCCAGCAAATAGTTATTAACGATAAACTTCTGTCACAGATCACAGTAAACCACGGCGTTCGGTTAGGAAGCGAGCAAACATTTCTGGATTCATATGAAAAGCAGAAAGAACTATATGATGACATCAATAATAAAATAACGCAAATCATTGCAATCCAAGAGTACATCTATCAACAGCTGAAAAATGTCAACTCGGCGCTTACCCAGAGTAAAAAACTTATCTACCTCTATCAATATCTAGGTAAAATCGTGACAAACTCCAATAAAATGCTGGATCTATCCGCACAGCATCCTGAATATTCAATACTCATTTCAAAATATTATGTTGAAATCGGGAAGCAAACATTGAAGCTTCAGCAAGAAGTTACCCAGGATATTCTCAATGAAGACAAAGATTTTCTGATGGATGCGATGGATAGAGAAATGCTTATTGAAAAGATCTTTACCCGTGTCAGAAATATCAATGGAAATATTCTTTACATCAATCTACGCTTAGAGAATGCCAAGAAGATCCCTTATCTGTATCAGGTTCCGGTTCTCCGAAATTACATCAATATAGACAAAGCCATTGTTGGCGACATCATCAAAAAATACAATCACATCTTTTAATTCAAATTATGGAAAATCTACTAAAAAAACTCAGTCTATTTCAGTTGCTCTTTTTTGCAGCCACCGTGTTTGGACAGGTTAGCGTCAAGAGATTAAATGACCCTTCCATTGTTTCTCAGCATAAAAGAATGGTCTTTCAAGATTGGGGAGACTGGCGTCCTTATCCAAAATATTTTTTAGGCATTCAAACCAATTTCGCATATGCTACGGTTTGGGGATTATGGGCTCCAAAAATCAACAGGGATTATAAAGATGGAGAAGATATTCGACCATTAAAACCTACAGGAGTGCAAAATCAAAGATTTACTCAATTAAAATTTCAGGAGGAAGAAGCAAAAAAAATAAAAGCAGCTTCAGATACCATTCATAAAAGAAGCGTTCAGGACTTTGCCCATTGGACCTCTGCTACTGTTGATGCAGACCCTCTATGGTTATTGTATTACAAACGAATGCTAAAACCAATTACCGAATTCCCCGATACACCGCAAAATTTTATAGAATGGAGACTGAAAGACCAGCAAACCTTTGAAACACTAAGTACAACAGGCACCATAAGAAGACTTCAGGAAGAATTGGATCTCATAAAAGAAAAATATTCAATGTCCAGAAGTATGGATATGCCAAGAGGAAAACGATTTATTATGTATCACGAAACCCTCATTAAATGGAGAAAATTTGTAATTGAATTAAGAAAGCACAATAACAAAACGAAACTTCTTACGGATTACAAAAATATTCTGAAAAACCACTCCAATTATGCTTTGCCTCCTTCTTGGACACCTGCATCAGACCAGCAAATTGTTCAAAATATGATGAATCATTATAAACACCGATTTTAAAAATGAATAAAACGATAACAGTAACTTTTTGCGTAATCGCAATTCTTTTACCTGTTATGGGTTTTGCCCAAACAGACAGCGACTATAGTAATCTGCTTCAGTTTTTAAAAGGCGACGGTGCTTTTGAGAAATGGTTTATGGAGGTTTTTACCAAATTAGACAACAGTGTGCAGGATAGTGCTGCTGAATCAGCTTTGGTAGGAAAAGCAATAGGAGGTTTAGGTGCTCTGATGTACCTCGGATATATGGGTTGGCAAATGGCAGCAGGAGACAGAGAATGGGAAATCACCCCGATGCTGAAACCGATTCTGATCGGATTTACACTGGTTTACTGGAGCGGATTTGTGAGTATGATCCAGGCACCATTTGAGGCTATTGCCGAACCCGGAATTTCAATTTTCAGCGAGATAGAATCAGAAGTAAATGATCTGCGGGTTGAAAGATTTAAGAAGCAACAGCAATTACTCGATGCCGTCATAAAATTAAAAGCGGAAGAAGATGCGAAGCAGGAGGTGATTGAAAATACTACTGAAGATGCCGATGATTCATGGTATGACATCAGTGAGGGATTGGATAAACTCATTCAGCCTATCAAAGAATGGTCGATAAGAATGGAGTTCCAAATGCAGAAGCTAGTGGCAGAACTTATTGAATTTTGTTGCCTTTCCATCCTACGGGTTTGCGTGTATCTCATTTTCTTCATCCAAAAGATATGGTCTTACATTTTGATCATTTTGGGACCGATAGCTGTGGGAATGGCTCTTATCCCTGGATTTGAAAATTCATTATACAGTTGGGTATCCAAGTTCATCAACATTAATCTGTACACTTTTGTTGCCTATACCATCATCAACATCGGTCAACAACTCATCGCCTCTGGTTATACAATGGAGATCGAAAGATATGATACCTTATTATCAAACGGAACAATCACCAACTTGGACGCCTTGATGGTCTACGTGAGTAATTCCGGTATGATCTATAACCAGCTTTTTACCTGTGTCGCTTATGTTGTTACAGGAATCGGAGTACTGATGACTCCAACTATTGCAGACAGTATTGTTTCTGCAGGAGGAGCGGGGGCCATGACCAAAATGAAAAATGCCGCAGGAAAAATGGCGAGTAGTGCGAAAACAGCAATATTGGCTGCCAAAACGGGAGGTGCTTCTATAGCAGCAAGTGCAGCAGAAGGCTCAGCTTCGGGAAGAGTTAAGGAAGCTATGAAAAACGGAAAGTAATCTCAAAAAATAATATGACAAAATGCTTATCAAAAATATAGAACAAAGAATTAAAATAAACAAGGTTATTTCACTGTCAACCATTGCTTTTGCTGTTTTTATTGTCATTGCCGGATTCTTCTTTGCATACAGAATGATCGAGGATTCTAGAAAGTCAATTTACATTTTGGATAACGGGGTTCCAGTACTTGCAAAGCAGACCGATGTCTTGTTGAACCGACCTGTTGAATACAAGGCACAAATTGAACTTTTCCACAGATTGTTTTTCACTCTTGCTCCCGATGATACCTATATCAAGGATAATATTCAGAAGTCATTGTATCTCATTGATGACAGTGGGAAAAAAGAATATACCAACTTAAAGGAAAAGGGTTTTTATAATCAAATCATTGCGTCCAGTTCGATGGTAAGTATCCATACCGATTCTATTGCACTTAATATGGAACATAAAAAATTTAGCTTCTTTGGGAAACAAATGATCACACGAAAATCTTCTGTCATTACCAGAAAGCTTATCACCGAAGGTTTCTTTGAAGACATCATCAGAAGTCCCAATAACCCTCACGGAGTGATTATTAAAAACTGGCGAATCATCAATAACGAGGAACTGTCCAATCAAAATAAAAATTCCTACTAAAATGAATACAACATTAAAACTAAAGGGACAAAAATTGCTACAGTGGGCAGTTCAAAACCCGAAGAAATTCTTCACGTATTCAATGATTCTACTGTCGGTTTCATTTATAGGGTCTCTCATTCAAGGCGTCTTTTTTCCTTCCAAAACGGCATTTAAAATAAGACCTCCGGTTCTCTATTCTGCGAGTGAGATGAGTCAAGATCCATCCTTAAATAATGATAAAAAGATGGGGAAGATCATAAGCGAACTGAAAACTTTAAAAATTAAAAGAGACGACCACGCTCTTGAAAAAGAAGACAGCTTACGAATTGATTACCTGTTTAACCAATATCAAAAATTAAAAAATGGACATTAAAAAGATCAATTTTAAAGAAAAAAAATATGTTCTGCCTCTTTTGGCTTTACCGTTTCTTTTTCTTTTTGCCTATATAGGATCACAATTTGTCAAAGAGGAAACTTCTGAAAAAGACAATCGAAAAGAATTGTCTCTTTCATTGGGAGAAACACAGGATTCCATCATGACAAAAAATGATGCGTACGATGCCTTTTTCAAAAAGGAGGATAATAGAACGATGCTTGATGGTTTGGATAAAGAAGAGGATAGTTTATTGAACTATGATGACCAATTGTCCTTATCACAAAAAAGAAAAATAGATTCATTAAAAGCAGCTAATGGCAGACAAAATCAATATGAGGCGAAAAGAGATCAATCCTCGTATTACAAACCAAATCAATCACAAAGGGATGATAAGGATTACAAAAGGTCTTCGGAGATCATCAAAATGCTGAATGATAAATCATAATACATAAACCAAGAAGATAAATACGCTGATACAACTGAAGAAAAGACACAGAGTGTCCAACCAGACCCTGTAAAATATTTGAAAGAGCAAATGCTGGTAATGGATTCTTTAGAAAAATCCCGTGATCCTGAGTACCAAAGTAAATTGGCGGCTGAACAGAAATTGAAATCAAATAAAGAAAAAATGGAAGATTTCCTCAATTCAACTTTCAATGTGAGTAAATCGGGTATTAACAGTGCTTTCAATGCTTTCTATAAAGAGAGGGAAAATAGTTTTATTAAAGCGGTCATTGACGAAAATAATAAAGGATTTTTAGGAAGCAGGATCAGGTTCCGCTTGTTGGAAGACATCTTTGTTGGAAACAAAAAAATAATAAAAGGTTCCATTTTATACGGGCAGATCTCAGGATTTGCGATGCAAAGGGTCAATCTCAATATTGTTTCGGTCTTTACCAAAGGGGAAATCTATCCTGTTAATCTATCCATTTACGATGTTGATGGGATGAAAGGATTGTATGTTCCGCAAAGCGTATTCAGAGATATGATGAGGGAAATGGGAAGTAACTCCGTACAGGGAACTCAGATGGATATGAGCGGAAAAGGATTTTTCTCAAGCATTGGATCCAGTCTGTTCACATCAACCTCCAAATCAATCGCCAACCTGATCAAAGAGAACAAAGCAAAATTGAAGTACAATTCTTATGTTTTTCTCATCGACGAAAAACAATTGAAAGATTTACAAAACCAACAAAAAAAATAAAACAATGAGAACTTTATTATACACCCTTTTAACATTCACAGCTCAATTTTTAACGGCTCAAACTGCAACCAAGGAACAGATCATCTCCGATTTACCGGAGATTGAAATTACTGAAGGGATCAACCTGCATATTATTTCGCCAGAGCCAATTCAGTTTGTGGATTTGTCAACAGAAAAACTGACTGGAGATCTGCCTGCTGCAAACATTGCAAGAATAAAAATCACAGACCATCCTGATTCTGACGAGAAAGGAAAAATCAAAACACTTCCCGTTTTTTTCAATGGAAATATAGGTATTATAACCGTGGTTGCGCAGTCTTTCATCGCTCAATATAAAGTTGTTTACAAAAACCAAGAAAACCTAAATACGATAACCAATATCCACATACAGCCCGAAGCGATGCAGCCTGTAGAATTTGAAAAAATGGTTTTCTCTAATCTTGAACTGAGAAAATTTGCAATGGATATTATTCAAAAAAAATCTGAGAAAAATCCGATCAGGGAAGAGAAAAATCTAAAACTCAGCTTTCAGCTCAACAATGTATATGTGATAAGTGATTATATTTTTCTCGATATGACCATCAAAAATAATTCAAATCTAGGCTATGACATCGAGGATTTGAAATTCTCCTTGGAAGACAAAAAAATTCATAAAGCAACAAATAACCAAAGTGTTGATCTGACTCCCATTTTACAGCTCAATCCTCAAAAACACTTCAGAAAAAATTTCAGGAACATTTATGTTTTCAAAAAATTCACTTACCCAAATAGTAAAGTGATGATGATTCGTCTTATTGAAGAGCAGCTATCTGGACGTACTATAGAAATGAAGGTCAACTATTCAGAAATTCTTAAGGCAGATACTTTTTAGTGAAAGTTCCGCTTCCATTTTAAACAGAAATTCAGTTTCCTTTTTTAAATAAAAATAAGAACAAAATGCAAGAACAACAGCATCAAATAAAGATTTATGGCTTCCTACAAAAAGCAGTGTATGCGGTCGTCGCATTAGATTGTACCTCGCTTTTTTACCTTAATTCCGATATTCCGGTAGTGTCCAACTTGTTGAAGAACTTTTCAAAGCTGAGATTTATTTACCCACCTGTCAATGCCAAATTTGCCACATTGATTTTGATAGGATTAGTGGCAATCGGAACAAAGGCAAAGAAAAAGAAAGATCTCAATATTAGTACAGAAATTATCGTCCCTATGATTTTAGGATTGCTGCTGATTTTCTCTTCATTGGTATGGCAAAATGAGGCTGGAAATGCAAAGATTCCAAAGGTATTTCCCGGCTTCAATCTCTATCAGGTCATTTATGCGAGTCTTTCTTTTTTAGGAGCCGTTATTCTTCAAATGGGCGCAGACAGTATTTCAAAGCTAATGCAGCAGAAAATGGGAAAAGACCGATGGAATGTAGAGGAAGAATCTTTCGACCAAAATCAAGAGTTGTTAACATCAGATACGACCATCAATATCCCATATTTGTTTCGTTACAAAAACAAAATTAATAAGGGATGGATGAACATCAATCCTTTTAGAGGAACAATAGTTATCGGAACTCCAGGAAGCGGAAAATCCTTTGGGGTCATAAATCCTGCGATAAGACAGATGATAGCCAAAGGTTTTTGTCTCTGCATCTACGATTTTAAATTTCCCGATCTAGCACAGATTGCGTACTACCATTATTTGTTGAAAAAAAGCAAAGAATCCGATTACGATTACAATTTCCACGTCATTAATCTGAACGAGGTTGAAAAATCAAAAAGAGTAAATCCATTTCACAAAAAGTACATCCAAACTTTAGCAGAAGCCCAGGAAATGGCAGAATCGATGGTTTCATCTTTGCAAAAAGGAGGTTCCAGTTCTGGAGGTGGTTCTGAAGCTTTCTTTACCCAATCAGCGATCAATTTTCTTTCGTCCTGCATTTATTTTTTTGCAACATTCGAAAATGGAAAATATTCTGATCTGCCTCATATTCTTTCATTTATGAATAGAAGCTATAAAGAGATTTTCGACACGCTTTTTACCAATGAAGAAATTTTCTCTTTGCTTTCACCCTTCAAGACGGCCTATGACAACAAAGCTTTTGACCAATTGGAAGGTCAAATCGGAACCTTGAAAATTTTCCTTTCCCGATTGGCAACAAAGGAGAGTTTCTGGGTGTTTTCACGAGATGAAGTGGAATTGAAGATAACCGACAGAGACAACCCTTCCATAATTATTCTGGCATCAGACCCGGGAACACAAGATATTAATTCTGCATTGTATTCTTCGGTATTAAACAGGACTTTAAGATTGATCAATTCCAAAAAAAATTTACCTGGAGGAATTATCGCAGACGAATTTCCGACGATTTATATTCATAAAATTGATAACATCGTAGCTACTGCAAGAAGTAATAAAGTTGCTGTAATGCTTGGACTTCAGGAAATTCCGCAGCTCAGACAGTTCTACAAAAAAGAAGTTGCTGATACGATTTCTGCCATTGTAGGCAATATTCTTTCCGGATCTGCAAGAGACAAAAATACACTCGACTGGTTGGAAAAACTCTTCGGAAAAATTAAACAAAAATCATACTCACAATCAATTTCACAGCAAGGAACGACTACAAGCATTAATGAAAAGATGGATAATATGATTCCGGCAGGTAAAATAGCAGCCTTGAAAACGGGAGAAATGGTTGGAATGATCGCACAGGGCGAAGAAAATGATGCTGAGGAATATAAAACTTCTGCTATTAGCGGTAAAATCAATTTGGATCTGAAAGCCATTCAAGATGAAGAAAGCAACTATGTGAAAATACCATCATATTATTCTTTCGTAGATAAAAAAGGGGTTAACCGCAAAGAAGAGGTGCTGATGACCAACTTTAGAAAAATCAATAAAGAAGTAGAACTGATTGTGAATGAAAATATAAAAGCTGCATAAAATGAAAAAACTAAAATACACATTTACATTGGCGGTGCTGTTTTACAGTTGCTTTTGCTTTTCGCAATTCAACACACTTACACCAACAGTCCCGAAGAAATCTGAAAAACCAAAAGTATTAGAAAAATCTAATATCGAAGAGCAATTACAGAAAGAGAAGGTTAAAAAATCCTGGAAACAAGTTTTAAATATCACCACAAAATCAGATTTAAAATATGAAACAAAAGGTTCGACGAAGTGGTTATCGAGTCAAATCGATTCTTTGAAAATGTTGATCAAAGAATATAGTAGTGCAAAAGAAGTGCGAAAAAATGAGTTTAAAAAACCGAATGATTCTTTAATGCTGCAAGCACAGAATAGAGCAGGAGAAACAGGGAAAACATCAAAAAACCAAAATTTTTCTGTTACGTATGATTTTGTTGATGAGCCGAAAGATTTTTTTTCAAAAATTGTGATGCCTCTTAAAAACAAAATAACAGTTACATCTTCCTATGGAACAAGAACGCATCCTATTTTCGGAACAAAAAAGAAGCACAATGGGATCGACCTTAAAGCCAGTTTCGAAAACGTGTATTCCGTTTTGGACGGAATAGTTACTGAAAAAGGCTGGGATTCTAAAGGCGGTGGAAATTTTATAAAAGTAAAACATTTTGACCGTTTTGAAACCTCTTACCTACACCTCTCAGAAATATATTATCGGGCAGGAGAAAAAGTAAAAGCAGGCTTTATCATTGGAAAAAGTGGAAACTCAGGAAACTCCACAGGTCCACATTTGCATTTTTCGGTAAAAGAATTCGGGCAAAGCATCAACCCTTCTCACTTTTTAAATGACCTTATCAAAGTAAATAATTTAATAGCAAACCATTATGAATACTAATACTTTACCAACAGACGAATTAAAAAAATACGGAATTATCAATGAAGATCTGTCATTCTCTAAAAAGCTGAATGCAGATGATATTCAGAAATTTCTGAAGGGATACACCATTGTGGCGGACAACGACAAAAACAGGGCAACTTTTCAGCTTACGGATAATAATACTCAACTGAAGGTCATCTATTTAGAACGAGACAAAAACTTGCCGGAAGTACTAAAAAATAGTAAAAAGAGAGTTGTATATACCGATATTCATAGGGTCTCTGCCAAGCTGTCGCCGGAGTTTTCTCTTGAAAAAAAAGCTTTCATTTTCGACAAAGAAACCAGCAAAGTTGTTGAGTTCGACTTCATAAGAAACGCTACGGAGCTTACTGCCATCATTGCTGATAAAAAGGATACAAAAGAGCTGAATCGTTATAAAAATGAATTGCTGAAACTGAAAAGTTATCTTTTGGACAAGATAGACCAGTATCCTGAAATAGCGAAGGAGATAACGAATGATCTCAGCATCGTTTCCAGAGAGATCGATACAGTAAACAATATATCGATGAACCATAAACAAATCTCCAAAGCAGATGATTCCGACATTCAGCTGAATGTGAACGACCCGGATGTTTATCAGGATGCCAATCAAAGAAGAGATGATGATCAGGAACAAGATGAAGAACTGGAGAAATCAAGAAAGTTTAGAAGGTAATTCCAATATCAACAATTATCGAAATAAATAGTAACAATCAAAACCCACACATTATGGAAACACAAAAAGAATTCAATCAGTTACAATACCTAAAAGACCAAATGAAATACCTCGGTTTCGGAGAGGGTGACAAGCTTCACAAAGATTTGGAAAAGGGAATTAAATCTACAAAACAAGAGTTTGAAATTAAAACCACATCTGACAAAGCTCTGCCCGAAAACAAAGTTGATTTTACTTTAAAATTCAACAAAACGGAAAGTGGAGGTGTTTTTCTAAATTCTTATAATGCAACTCTTAAAAATGAAAAAAATGAAAGCATCTCGCATCAATTTTATATTAACAAGGAAAATACATTCACTGCTAAAGAAGCGGTCAATCTTTTGGAAGGTCGCACTGTGAAAATAGAATTCACCAATCCAAAGACAGAGCAAGTAGAACCTGCCTTTGTGAAGCTTAATTTTGAAGAGCCAAAAACTGAAAAAGGAAATTATAATTTCCAGAATTTTTACAAAAATTATGGCGTTGATACTGATCAGATCGTAGAAAAATCAAATCTCACTTTTGATAAGCCCGAGTATAGAGACAGCACCATAAAATCTTTGGAAAAAGGGAACATCGTCAAAGTTAAATTTGAACTGGACAATAAGGTTATAGAAGGAAAGGCTGTTCTGAATCCGCAATACAAAAACCTGAATCTATACGACCAGGATATGGTTAGGATCAATACCAATAAGCCTTTGGAAGGTCTGGAACAATATGACAAGCATGAAAAAAATAGCGTGAAAGAGCAGAGCATTAAACGATAGATAGTCTTTCAACCAATTATTTATTTACTAGCGGCAAGTCACAATTACGTAGACTGCCGCTTTTTTAAACTCTATTTTATGAAAAAGCTTTTAATATTACCAATCCTGTTTTTTCTTTTTATAAGCAATTCTTGTCACAAGAAAATCAAATCGGACAAAGGCGGAATTGATGTTGTTTCGAATGTCTATTTCGATGCTTCCAAAAACCTAGACAAAATTCAAAGTTTTCATTTGTCAAGCCTTAATTATTCCGGAGACTCTATTATAGAAAGAATTCCTGATGTTGATGTTCCAGAAATAACCCAGCAGATTCACTACATCAAAGATTCATTATGCTATACTATTGAAAATGAAAATCCAGGCCGAATCATTCTGTCCGATATCACAAAAAAGCAAGTACCTATTCTGGTTGAAAACAAAATAGGAGGAACATTATTTTCGAAGGAAAAAATTCCCAATTACCGAAATCGAAAAAATCTTAGAGATACCGTTTTGTTTAAGAAAAAATATAAAAGATTTGAAATTAATTCACCTTGGATTTACACCCGGTTTTATATTTACCAAACGGATACCATTTTGCCATATTCCATGTACAAACACGCAGAAAATGATTATCATGGAAGGCTTGAAAGGATTGATTCTTACAATAAGAAGACTGACATTTTTGTAACTCTTCAATTAATACCGAGAAAGAGTTGGGACAATCAAGCTAAAGAAATTTTTGAATTTAACCACTTCATAGAAAACAGAAAAAAGTGAGAGATGAAGAATTTTTTTAATGAGATAAATGATGACATTTCTGTAATTGAAGGAAATAAAAAGGAACTTATCGTTTTCATGAGCAGTGAGGATATGTCATCATTCTTACAACTTCTTCAATTGAATAAACAAATCAATAATAGAACACTTATTACCCTTAATTCCGATTCAAATAGCAAAAAGTTCCTCAATGGATACAAGAAGTATGATGGCAAAATGTTTCTATGCCTGAGCGGGGACAGAACAGGAAATGCAATAACAAGGAAAATTCTTTCAGAATTTCATCGTAAAAATATCAAAGACGTTCGTCAGTTGTATGGAATTTCTGAAAACAAGAATCAAAATGGAGGACTTTCCGAGGTAAGTGAGAATTCGACAAATAATGCAGAATTAGATGCTCTTATTTCAAAATACAAAGGGCAAAAACTGAATAATGATCAAGTTGTAGAAGCCGTTTCTGCAGCTTGTTTTGTTTCCGACAATCACAAAATTAATCTGAAGGAAAACCTTAGCATCACTGATGATTCAAATGCTGACTATTGGAAAAAAGAATTACTATCTTATCAAAAAACAATTGACCTTCATAAAGCTCAAGTACAAGAGGTAATTGAAAATTTAGCTCAGAAAGGAATAGATGTTACTCAAATTGAATATCAAACCAAAACTACCGAAGATAAGATTGCGGAATTGGATAAAGAGTTGGAGAAACTACCCGAAACGAAAGAGAATCTTATAGCAAAATATAAAATTGAAAAACAGAATCATTCCAACAATTTTAAGACTGACTTCAAATCAGAACGAGCAGCCGAAAACAAAATAATCTTCAAATTAGATATGGAAGCTTCTTTTACATCTCAAAAACCTGAAAATTTATCAATTTATTCAGATTTGATGAGAGAAGAGGAAAATTATGAAAATTCATATCCAGGTAAAAGGCGATAGAAGTGAGCTATGTTTCAGTAATTTTTGGTTTTTCCTATGATGATTAATTATAGTCAGGGCAAACCAAAAACAATCAATTGCATAGCAGATTAAGTGCAAAGATTTTGATGATGAGGTTCTGGCTGTCCACTAAAAGATTAGAAAATATAGTGTTTCCTAATCTTTTTGGGATAAATATGACTTGTCAGCTCCTGAAATACTTTTTTACTTACTCTTAACCTTAAATAGACGATTACAGCAAAATTCGTCTTACACGTATGTGCCTAAATAAAAACTTTTTAGTCCATAATTAGTGTTTATCTATTTGTAATAATCCAGATTACTCTTGAATAGTCTCCCGAACCAAATTCATATCGTTTTATTCAAAAATATTATAGATTTTTATTCAACAATACTACCGACAATTCTGTTTCTTAAAATAATAAATCATCAATGTTAGTAGTAAGTTTAAACCGAGTTTAAAAGATTTCTTGTAGAAATAAACAATGGCTAAGAGGGAAACAATAAAATATCCGACTACTGAAAACTCAAATAAATTTGAGCTGGAGTCGGTTATGAAATTTCAGGAATTGCCATTAAATGTCGCTATAAAAATGCTGAAGGATTCAGGAACTATGGTTTCAGATGAGGAAGCTGCTGAAATTCTACTATTTTTTCATACAGTGGTTAAAATTACTATCAAGGAGTTTTTATCACCTGAAGATTAATTCGTACTTTAGTGATTATAAAGTATTTAAATCGTACAATATTCTATTATTGTAAGAATTCAATTATTCCACTTTTAAATAAAAACTTATGAAAGTTGCTGATCTATATATTCGCGTGTCAACTGACGAACAAGCAGATAAAGGGTATTCACAGCGTGATCAGGAGGAGCGTTTACGCAAGCATTGTGCTTCTCTGAACATAACAATTGACAAAATTATTTATGAAGATCATTCTGCTAAGACTTTTGAAAGGCCAGAATGGAAAAGATACCTTTTCAATATTAGAAAAGGAAGAGGTTCTAAACAGAACAAGTTCTTATTTTTTACAAAATGGGATCGATTTAGCCGTAATACCAGTGAGGCTTATCAGATGATATCCAACCTAAATAAATTGTGTATAACACCTCAGGCTATTGAACAACCATTAGATCTACGTGTACCCGAAAATAAACTTTTGTTAGCCATATATTTATCAACGCCAGAGGTAGAAAACGACAGGAGGGCATTGAATGTGACGTATGGGATGAGAAGAGCGATTAAAGAGGGTAGAATGATGGGTATCGCTCCATACGGTTATATCAACAGATGTACAGAAGACGGCCGTAAATATGTAGCGGTTCAAGAGCCTGAAGCTACAAATATGATATGGGCCTTCAAGCAGGTTGCGAAAGGACATCTACCTACAGCAGTTGTTCTAAGAGAAATGAACAAGAGAGAAGGAAGAAAACTGACGAAAAATTCATTCATGGAGGGTTTGAGAAATATAGTTTACTGCGGAAAATTATTGCTAAAAGCATATAACGATGAGGAGGAAAAAATTGTTGAAGGCAAACATGAGGCACTGATTTCTGAAGAACTATTCACGAAAGTTCAAATAGTTCTCCATCGTAAAAGCAATCAGGATGCTTTCTTACCGGCAGGAAGAATAATAAATGAAGAACGTTATCCTTTGAGGGGATTACTATTGTGCCCGAAATGCAATAAAACACTAACTGCTAGTAGTGCTAAGGGAAGGAGCAAACATTACTATTATTACCATTGCACAACCTCATGTGGTTTCAGGCATAATTCTGATATAGTTAATGATCTTTTTGTTGAAGAACTATCAAAATTTAGATTCAGCATCGGGGCTGAGAAAATATTGAAAACAATATTGGAACAGAACTTTTCAATAGTTTCAAATGGTCTAAATGATGAGAGAAAGGTTTTGCAGAGTAAACTTAATGCTATTGAAGGTAGAATTGACAAAGCGAGAGATATGTATCTTGAAGATAAATTGGATGAAGAAGATTTTAAAAGGATCAAAATGAAGTATAAAGCGGAAATTGAAGATATCAACTTTAAATTAAATTCATTAAAAAATTCTCGCCATACAGATGATATTGAAAAAAAGATGAGTCAAGCATTAAATGCCATTGTCAACATCTCTGAAAGATATAATAACGCAAGTACAATTGACAAACGTGCAATTGTTGGTTTGATATATCCTGAAAAGTTAACATTCGACGGCGAGTATTTTCAAACCACAAAAATCAACAGTTTAGCTGGCAATATTGCTTTGATTAACAAGGAGTTAGGAAATAAAAAAAACCGACAAAGAAGTGAAAAAACTTCAAATGTCGGTCTTGTGACCTCGACAGGATTCAAACCTGTAACCTTCTGAGCCGTAATCAGATGCGCTATTCAGTTGCGCCACGAGGCCTTGTTTAAAGGTTTGCAAATATAGTACTTTTTTGCTTTCTTTGGAAGATGAAACGCATTTTTTTACTACTAATTTTATTTCTTTTTTCAATTTCCTGCAAAAAAGAAAATGTTCAAAAATCAAATGACAATATAACCATCTCATCACGAGTGAATTATATTGAAAATTCTGGCAACCTTACTTTGACCTCCGGAAAATTCAAAAATGTAATTTCGAGCAAAAATCTGCCTTTCAAAAAAGCAATGTTGCTAAATTCTAGCTTGATTGGCTTCTTTTCTGAACTTAATTTAGAAAATAAAATCACTGGCGTCTCCAGTCCGGAATATATTTTCTCAGAAAAAATCCACCAATTAATTAACGAAAACAAAATCCTGAACATCGGAAACGAACAAAAATACGACATCGAAAAAATCCTTTCCAACAAACCGGATGTCATTTTCACCAATTACGTTCCCAACTTTGCCAACACGTACGAAGTTCTAAAAAACAACGGCATCGAACTCATTTTTCTCGACGATTTTATGGAACAAAATCCATTAGAAAAATCAAAATACCTTTTGCTCTTCGGAAGGCTTTTCGGAAAAGAAAAAGAAGCGGAAAAAGCCTATCAAAACATTGAAGACAATTACAAGAAAATCCAAACCTTAAGCAAAAATTCAAAATCAAATTCCTTGGTTCTCTGCAACGAAATGTATGGAAGCCAATGGTTTCTGCCAGGCGGAAATTCCTTCGTAGCCAAATTGATTAACGATGCCGGCGGAAATTACATCCTGAAAGACAACAAAGAATCCACCTCAATTCCACTAAGTTTCGAGGAAGTTTTCATCAAATCAAAACAAGCTAATTTTTGGATTAACATCAGTCCGCACAAAAACAAAAAGGAACTGCTGACTCTCAATCCAAATTATTCAAAAATGGACGTTTTCAATTCCGGGAAATTATATATGATAAACAACCGCGAAAAAGACCAGGCCAACGACTATTTCGAAAGTGGCGTTGTCCGTTGCGACGTGGTTTTGAGAGATTATTTCAAGATTTTTCATCCAGAAGACGTAACTTTCCAGTCAGAACCGTTGGTCTATCTCAAAGAACTTAAATAAATGCAGGAACAAAATTACAAAGTCGATTTTTTCATCGGAATCATACTCGTGGTCGGACTTTTCATCGGGCAATCATTCGCTTACGCCATCGGTTTGGGATTATCGGCGTTATTCGACCAGGATATCAGCGAATCCGGCGGTTTCAACATCTTTATGTATTGCGCGACAATGCTCACGCCCGTTTTATTCTTCGACCTTCTAGTCGTTAGAAAAGAAAAAAAGAAACTCAATTTCGACTTTTCCACCAAGCCATTTCGGGTTTATCTATTGATATTCCCAATGATGTTCGGGATGATGCTCGTCGCAGATTACACCACGCAACTTATCCCAACAGAAGGCGGAATTCTCGGCCCGATTTACGAACTCTACACCAAAGAATTCGCAAAACTCCTCAAAGACCCGGTCGCACTGGTCATTATGACCGTCATCCTCGCACCAATTCTTGAAGAAATCCTTTTCCGAGGCATCATAATGAAAGGGATGATAAACAACAAAGTCGCTCCAGTCACCGCGATTATCGTCTCCGCCTTGATTTTTGGCGCCGTCCATTTCAATCCGTGGCAATTTGCGGGCGCATTTTTGCTCGGTTTGGTATTAGGTTTGGTGTACTACAAAACGAAATCTCTGCTGATGCCGATATTGTTGCACGCCTTCAATAACTTACTGTCCGCATTGATGATGATGTACTCGGATTCAGAAACTTATTCCGGATTATTCAACGTAAACAAAGAACTTCTTCTTGTCGCTGGCGTGGTAATTTTCGCAATTCCATTTTATTTTTTCGCCATCCACAAGAATATTATTTATAAAGATTAAAATTATGGCAACTTATCCGTCTTCCGCTCCCAATCTTTTTGCCCTCGCTTTTCCAGCCACAAAAAAGGATTTCCGCTCAAGCCGGGTTGCGCTTCGCAAAGTTCAACATTTGTCATTCATTCAAGCTTTGTCAAAGTTTCGAACTTTCAAAAATTAAATCATAATCATTTATCACTTATCAACTATCATTTATAACAACATATGGAAATCCTAATCGCCACACATAACTTACACAAAAAAGAAGAAATCCAACAAATCCTCGGACCAGAATTCATCGTGACATCACTCACAGATTACAACCTGAACGACGAAATCATCGAGGACGGAAACACCTTCCAGGAAAACGCCCTCATCAAAGCAAAATACTGCTTCGAGAAAACCGGAAAGGGAAGTGTTGGCGACGACAGCGGATTGGTTGTGGAAGCCTTGGACGGACGACCTGGGATTTATTCCGCACGTTACGCCGGAAACCACAATTTCAAAAAGAACATCGAGAAAGTTTTGGAAGAACTGAAGGATGAACCAAACCGTCGCGCCTATTTCATCACCGTTCTATGTTTCAAAGACAACGATGGCGAACATTACTTCGAAGGCAGAGTTTACGGAAACATCACGACCGAAGTTTTTGGCGAAGATGGATTCGGTTACGACCCGATTTTCATTCCGGACGACCATAATATGACCTTTGCGCAAATGTTGCCGGAAGAAAAAAACAAAATCAGCCACAGAAGTGAAGCTTTGAAAAAATTCTTAGAATTCCTCAATTCCAAAGGGGGTCTTTTGTAATTTTTATGATGTTTTCGTATATTTACCCTTTTAATTTTCAATACAACCAAGAAAATTGAGTACATATCTTACCATTTTGGGATTCAATTCCGCAATTCCAACCATCAATTCCTCTCCAACTTCTCAGTTTTTGGAAATGGAAGAACGTCATTTTCTCATCGATTGTGGCGAAGGAACTCAGGTTCAAATGCGAAAAGCAAAAGTGCGGTTTTCCAAAATCAATCATATTTTCATTTCCCATCTTCACGGCGACCATTGTTTTGGTTTGCCGGGCTTGGTTGCCTCTTTCCGACTTCTTGGAAGAAAAACCCCACTGAATATCTACGGTCCAAAAGGCATCAAAAAAATGATGGACACAATTTTCGAAATCACGGAAACGTACAAAGGTTTTGAGGTCATCTATCACGAACTGGAAGGCAAAGAATCAGTAAAAATCTACGAAGACAAAAGGGTAGAGGTCTTCACCATTCCGCTCAATCACAGGATTTATTGCAATGGTTATCTCTTCAAAGAAAAACCAAAAGAACGCCACCTGAATATGAAAGAAATCTCCAAACACAAAGAAATTGAGATTTGCGATTTCCAGAATCTGCGTTTAGGAAAAGACTTCGTTTCAGAAGATGGAAACGTCATCGACAATGCTTCTTTGACAACCGACCCGCAACCTTCGGTTTCGTACGCATTTTGCAGTGACACCAAATACAAAGAAGACATCATCCCAATCATAGAAAACGTCGATGTTCTCTACCACGAATCCACTTTCCTGAATAATCTGAAAGAAATGGCCGATTACACCGGACATTCCACAGCTTTGGAAGCCGCGACGATTGCCAAAAAAGCACAAGTTGGAAAATTGATTTTAGGACATTTCTCCAACCGTTACAGCGACCTAAGCGTAATGACAGATGAAGCGAGACAGATTTTCCCGAATAGCTTTCTGCCCAAGGCTTTGGAGACGGTGAAGGTTGGTTGATTCGTCGACCAAACTTTCAAGAAAACATTCCGAATGAACAAAACTGTTAAAAGGAAAAAATCTGAAGATTTTTAAGTTTTTATTTGTCTTCGAGAACCTCAGACTGACATTTGTTTATTAATAAAAGTATTCATATTAATTAAAAAGTTATGAAATACGATTGCATTCTGAGTTTTGCAAATACATTCTCAAAAGTCATTTTAGTGTAAGCTGTCAGTCTGAGGCTCTCGAAGACATATAAAAAACTCAAAGCTGCCTTTTCCAATTTATTTAAGTTTGAACAAAACACAATCATTCCATCAAACCACATCAACACTCACAATACAAACCGCCAACGAAATACAAATCAAAGCTACAAAGAAAAGAACATCCGCAATATTCTCTAATTTGTCCGACAGCTTTTCCTTGTCTGTTCTGATGGCAAGGAAAGATAAAGTGCAACTCACCATCAAACAGAAAATCGCGCCAACGGTAAATTCATCCAAATAAGAATGATGGCTGAACTTCGTAATTTTCAAAGAAGTGATGATGACCAAACAAAATCCCAAAAGATTAGTGGAAGCATTCAGAATGTGTGGTGCGGTTTTTTTCATTGGCTCAAATTGATGATTCAAAAATATTCATTAATTCTGTGGAAAAAATATAATTGATGAATTTTTATACTTTATAAAATTATCTTATTTTTACGAAATATCAAATCAATAAAAATTTCAGTAAAAAATTTTATATTTGTCAAAATTCAAAGTTATGCAAACAACCTACATAGAAACTCAGCAAATCTCATTTCAGGATTTTAAAAACAGCATTTTGGAAGACTATCGTTTAGGTAGGATTTCCCGCGAAATGTCCTACTTGGGAAGGCGCGAAGTTCTGACTGGTAAAGCAAAATTTGGGATTTTCGGAGATGGGAAAGAGTTGCCACAATTGGCAATGGCGAAGGTTTTTAGAAACGGTGATTTCCGTTCCGGTTATTATCGTGACCAGACTTTTGCGTTGGCCATCGATGCGGTTTCTGTGGAAAGTTTCTTTGCGCAATTGTACGCTGACACCAGCGTGGAAAGAGAACCAGCATCTGCCGGAAGACAAATGAACGGCCATTACGCCACAAGAAGTTTGAACGCAGACGGAAGCTGGAAAAATCTAACTGAACAGAAAAATATTTCATCTGACATTTCGCCAACCGCTGGACAAATGCCAAGATTATTGGGATTGGCTCAGGCTTCTAAAGTTTATAAATCAGTAAAATTCGAAGGTTCTGAGAAATTTTCAAAAGACGGAAACGAAGTTGCTTTCGGAACCATTGGCGACGCTTCCACAGCTGAAGGTCATTTTTGGGAAACTTTGAACGCGGCTTGTGCTTTGCAAGTTCCGATGATTGTTTCGATTTGGGATGATGGTTACGGGATTTCGGTTCCAACTCAAAATCAAAGAGCGAAAGCAGATATTTCCGAAATGCTTTCCGGTTTCCAAAGAAAAGCGGACGAAAAACAAGGTTGCGAAATCATTCAGGTAAAAGCTTGGGATTATCCGGCGTTGATGGAAGCTTACGCGAAAGCTGAGCATTACGCAAGATATGAAAGTGTTCCAGTGGTGATTCACGTGACGGAAGTGACGCAACCACAAGGACATTCAACTTCTGGTTCGCACGAGCGTTACAAAAACGAAGAGCGTCTGAAATGGGAATCTGAGTTTGACGGAATGTTGAAATTCCGTGAATGGATTTTGGATTACAGCATCGAGATTGAAGGAAATGAAGAATATTTGGCTTCAGTAGAAGAGTTGGATGCGATCGATTCTGAATCTAAGAAATTGGTGAAAGACGGTCAGAAAAAAGCTTGGGAATCTTATCAAAACACAATATCAGATTTAAAAAATGAAGTTTTGCCATTTGTAGAATCCATTAAAAATCAAAACATTGAAGTTGCTCAATTAATTGAAAACTTTAATAAAATCATTTCTAAAAGCAAGCGAGATATTTTCCATTTGGTAAGACAATCTCTATTATTTACAAGAGCTCAAAACTCCGCTGAAAGAACTGCTTTGAAATCGAAATACGAAGAAATACTCAAAATTGAGAAAGATAATTATTCGTCGCATTTGTATTCTCAATCTGAGTGGAAAGCAACTAATGTAAAAGAAATCAAACCAGTCTATTCTGATGCTTCGGAAGAAGTAGATGGTAGAGTTGTGGTGCGAAATAACTTCGATAAAATCTTTGCAAAATATCCGCAAGCTTTGGTTTTCGGTGAAGATGCAGGAAATATCGGCGATGTAAATCAAGGTCTGGAAGGACTTCAGGAAAAATATGGCGAGGTAAGAATCGCTGACACAGGAATTCGTGAGGCAACAATCCTGGGACAAGGCATCGGTATGGCGATGCGAGGTCTGAAACCGATTGCTGAGATTCAATATTTAGATTATATTTTGTACTGTTTGCAAGGCATGAGCGATGATTTGGCAACGGTTCAATACAGAACAAAAGGTGGTCAAAAAGCACCTGTTATCATTAGAACCCGTGGACACAGATTGGAAGGCGTTTGGCACTCTGGTTCGCCAAT
Source organism: Chryseobacterium sp. FH1 (assembly GCF_000735135.1). GTDB lineage: Bacteria > Bacteroidota > Bacteroidia > Flavobacteriales > Weeksellaceae > Epilithonimonas. The sequence goes on along the minus strand of NZ_JPLZ01000006.1, from coordinate 1,918,736 downwards.
GGCTGGAATCCTTAACCTATCAAAAGGAATTAATATTCTGGTTCCAAGAAGTCTAATGAAAGCGGCAGGTTTTTACAACACAATGCTTCAAAGTGACGAACCAGCCGTAATTGTAGAATGTTTGAACGGTTACAGATTGAAAGAAAAACAACCGGATAACTTAGGAGAATTCACGATTCCAGTCGGAAAAATAGAAGTGACAAAGGAAGGTAAACATGTTACTTTGGTAACTTATGGTTCTACTTGGAGAATTGTTTCTGAAGCGGCGAATGAATTAGAAAAATTAGGAATTTCTGCGGAAGTGATTGATGTTCAGTCGTTGATTCCTTTTGATTTGACTAATGAAATTGCGAAAAGTGTGAAGAAAACCAATCGATTGGTCGTAATCGATGAAGATGTGGAAGGTGGAACTTCGGCGTTTATTCTTCAGCAGATATTAGAGAAACAAAAAGCTTTCAAATATTTGGATTCGGAGCCGTTGACGATTTCTGCGGAAAATCACAGACCAGCTTTTGCCAGTGATGGAGATTACTTTAGCAAGCCGTCTTCTGATGATATGGTGGAGAAAATCTATGCGATGTTTACGGAAATCAATCCTCAGAAATATCCAGCGATCTATTAATAATGATAATTTTTAAAATATACGAACCCGTTTTCAAACAATGAAGGCGGGTTTTTATTTAAGCTTGCTCTAATGATTCTTTAAGGTCATATTTTGCTTCCCATTCTTCCAAAAGATTAAGAATAGGTAACAGCGCCAAACCTTTTTCCGTCAGCTGATATTCAACTCTGGGAGGCAGTTCTTTGAATTCCTGTCTTGTAAGCAAACCATCCATTTCCATTTCTTTCAGTTGGTCCGTCAAAACTTTTCTGGAAATGACAGAGATGCGAACTGCAATTTCGCCAAATCTTAATTTACGATTGTTGATGACCATCACGATAATAGGTTTCCATTTGCTTCCCAGTGCAGACATTGCTTTTCCCAAAGAACAGCCACATTGCAATATTTTCTGTTGTCTCATATTGTTACTTCCAAGTTACCATCATTGGTTACAACAAAGTTACCAGTATTTTTTTGATAATTGCACAAAAACAAACTATTATTAGTTACTTTGTGTAACAATTGTAAAAAAGCAATTGAATATAATAAGAAAAAATGGATACAGAAGCATTATTTAGCCCTTTCACTTACAAAAATCTTCACCTGAAAAATAGAGTTGTGATGGCGCCAATGACGAGAGCACAATCTGACAACGGCGTTCCAACGCAACAAATCGCAGACTATTACGCCAGGAGAGCATCATCTGAAGTTGGCCTTATTCTTTCTGAAGGAACAGTTATCAAAAGACCAGCATCCAAAAACATTCAGAATATTCCTGATTTCTATGGAACAGAAGCTTTGAATGGTTGGAAAAACGTCATAGATGCAGTTCACGAAAATGGCGGAAAAATGGGTCCACAGATTTGGCACGTTGGTGACACAAGAAGTTCTCCAGATTATCCAGCTATGGAGATGGAAAAAGCCTCAACCATGTCATTGGAAGATATTCATGATACAATTGCTCAATTTGCCGCATCAGCAAAATCCGCTAAAGATCTAGGTTTTGACTGTTTGGAAATTCACGGAGCGCACGGTTATTTGATTGACCAATTTTTCTGGGAGGTCACCAACACAAGAACCGATGAATACGGAGGAAAAACATTGAAAGAGAGAAGTCGCTTTGCGGTAGATATCATCAAAGCAATCAGGAGTGCGGTTGGAGAGGATTTCACTATTATCATCCGTCTTTCGCAATGGAAACAGCAGGATTATAATAGCAGATTAGCTAGTACGCCAGCAGAAATGGAAGAATGGCTTCTACCAATGAAAGAAGCAGGAATCGATATTTTCCATTGTTCTCAACGTCGTTTTTGGGAACCAGAATTTGAGGGTTCTGATTTGAATTTTGCAGGTTGGGCAAAGAAAATCACAGGTCAACCGACAATCACTGTTGGGTCTGTTGGACTAAACAGCGATTTTATGGGCGCATTTGCAGGCGAAAACTCTGCGAAATCTGATATTTCAGAACTGCTTAAAAGATTGGATCGTCAGGAATTTGATCTCGTTGCTGTAGGAAGAGCATTGTTGAGTGATCCACAATGGCTGACAAAAATTAAAAACGGAAAAACGGATGAGATTTTAGACTTTTCAGCATCAAGTTTGCGAATTTTACATTAATTCCTGTTAAATAAAATTAAAAATCCGCTCTCAGTTTTTGAAAGCGGATTTCCATTTTAACCATTCTAAAGACTATTTTTTCCCGATTTTATAAAAAAATAAATCTAAAAATCTTTTAGAACAATCAAGTTTCAAAAGTTTGTTTTTTTGTAAATCTTCAATAAAAACATTTTCGTTCTCGGCGCGTATCTCAATCTTTTCAAACATCAATTTTCTATAAGCATAGCCTTCCATAAAATCTTGATTGTTTTCCCAATATTGAAGATCTGTCTGTCGCATCCATTTTATAAAAAGAAAATGCGAATTTGCTCTGAAACTCTTATTTCGTTTTATTAATGTATATTTCATGGTGTTAGTTTAAAACAAATTTACCAAAATAAACCATTACTGATGATTAAGTTATAATTAAATTTATAATTTAAAATGAAGTAATACGCTATTAGATAAATGAATAAAGAAAATTTAAACTTACAATAAGTAAAATTTGAGTTATGAAAAATTGATGGAATTATTCAGATCTAAATTAAATTTAAACAAATCATCAGCAACTAGATTCTAAATCTTCTCAAAAGCAATACTCCGGAGTTGCTTTTTTTCTTTTAAAACTTCAATAATTTTTTCTAAATTTAAGATTCACAAAAACACAAATTTATTCCAAATTTTATCAGAATTTAAATTATTATATTTTCAAAAATTATTGAAAATTCAAAAATATTAATTATATTTGTACAAGAAATCAATCTGTACAAAAATGAAACTCGACGAAGCCAAAGAAAAATACATCCAAACTTGGGGAACTTTTGCCACAAGCTGGGGCATCAACCGAACGATGGCGCAGGTTCACGCTTTGCTTTTGGCAGAAGGAAAACCATTGTCAACGGATGAAGTGATGGCGCTTTTGCAAATCTCACGAGGCAATGCGAATATGAACCTAAGGGCGTTGATGGATTGGGGAATTGTAAAAAAAGAATTTGTGAAAGGGGATAGGAAGGAATATTTCATCGCTGAAAAAGATGTTTGGTTTCTCTTCAAACAGATTACAAAAGAACGCAGGAAACGTGAAATAGAACCAGTTGTAGCTTTTTTGGAAGAACTGAAAAATGTGGACGATGATTCCGATGAAGCCAAAGAATTCATCAAACTGATGGATGATTTTGGAAACGTAACCAATAAAATCAACAATATTATGGACTTGGCTATAAAAAGCGACGACCATTGGTTGGTTGGGAAAATCACCAATTTACTGAAATAGAAAGGAATTCATTTTCCTTTTTTATTTTAGATAAAGTTTCAAAAATTACTGAAAATATAAAAATTACAATACTATGAAAACATTTTTTAAAATCGATTTTTATATTCAAACATTTATATTCATTTTAATGATTAGCTACTTGATTGTCGAGTACATAACTACAGATTTTGTAAATCAGATTTTCTATTTTTATTATATCGTGGGAGGATTTCAAATTTTCAGTTTTTTCATAAGGATATTTCTCAATTATAAAAAGTCGAAATCATACAAAATATATGGATTCCTTTTGATTCCTGTCTGGATAAATTTCCTGCTTACTATTTTTTTACAAGGAAAAAATATTGTCTTAAATCAATTGGGAGTAATATTTTATCTAATGCTTTACATCGCTTTCTTTTATGCTCCAATTTTATCTGTGATTTACATATATGACATAAAACAAAACATTGAAAATTATGAAAAATCTAATATTTAAAATCATAATGTTCTTTATTTTCAGAAATAATAAAAGAACACGAGCCGATTTTCTCAATCTTTAAAAATTAAAAAATGCCTAAAATATATTTGGAAGCATTGATTAATGCTGATATTCAAAAAGTTTTTGACTTATCCCGAAATATAGATTTTCACCAAGAGTCAACCGCTATAACCAACGAAAAAGCAATCGCCGGAAAAATGAGCGGATTGATAGAACTAGGCGAAACGGTAACTTGGCGAGCCAAACATTTAGGATTTTATCAAACGCTTACAACGAAAATCACACAAATGGAAAGTCCAATAATGTTTACCGATGTAATGGTGAAAGGCGTTTTCAAATCGATGAAACATCAACATATCTTTAAACAAAAAGACGATGAGACTTTGATGACTGATATTTTTGAATTCGAATCACCTTTTGAAATTCTTGGTAAAATATTCAATCAGATCATTCTGACAAATTATCTCAAAGGATTTTTGCTCGAGAGAAATAGAATGATAAAAGAATTTGCTGAATCATCTCTATAAAATTAATTATAAAACCAGATTATTAAATTATTTTCTTAAATTTTCAAAAATATTTCCAACCTTTTTTAAACTCTTGCATCTTTCCTTATAAACGCCAGAATATGGAACACGAATTATACATAAGATGCAAAAATAAAGACCGCAACGCACAGCGGAAACTTTATGAAGAATATGCAGGCCGGTTCTTCGCGACCTGCAAACGTTACCTGAAAAACGACGAAGACGCAGAGGAAGTTTTGGCAGATTCTTTCTATCTGATTTTCACAAAGCTTGACCAATTGAAGGAATTGCAGGTTTTCGACGCTTGGGCAAAGAAAATAGTCGTGAATCAATGTCTTCAGAAACTTCGCAAGAAACAGCCGTTTTCGATTTCGATTGAAGAAAATTTTGTGGATTTAGCAGAAGCTGAACCGGAAAATGTTTCGGAGGAAAGAGGAATTTTATCACTTCTCAATTTTCTCCCCGAAGGTTGCCGTACGATTTTCAATCTGTTTGCGATGGAAGGTTATCCGCACAAAGAGATTGCGCAAATGCTTTCTATATCGGAAGGTACGTCCAAATCTCAGGTGAATTTCGCTCGCAAGAAATTGCAGGAACTGGTGAAACTTCAAACAATTAATTCTTAAAGTTTAAAAAAATGGAAAATCAAGATATCGATAAAATGTTCAGCGAAGCCGGAAAATCAGCGGAAGAAAAACCAACTTTCCCAAATTTCGAAAAAGTGTGGCAAAACGTTGAAGAAAAATTAGATAAAAAAGAACAAAAGAAAAGAATCATTCCACTTTGGTTGCCTTACGGAATGGTTGCTGGTTTGGCTTTGACCTTTGGCGTATTATATTTTGTGAATGATAAAGATTTGAAAATTGAACCTCAAATCGCATCAAACGATTACGGAAAACCTATCAATCCTAATCAAATAGAAACGCCGAAAAAAGTTGAGGAAATTAATACAACTTTTGAAGAGAATTTGTCAAAAACTCCTATTAAACCTACGGATGCAAAAGAGATTATTGCTTACCATATTGTAAGAACGGAAGATGGAATTTCTACATCAGCTCCAATAGCTCCAAGTGCGATTGTTGCTCCGCCAATGATTTATCAAAATTCTTCTCCTGGGGCTGATGCAATTGCTCCGACAGTTCAGTATGAAGTTAATGAAATCAAAGCTGAGCCTAAATCAATTGTTGATAATAAAAGAATTAAAGTTGAGCAAGAAATGATAGATAATATGGCATCTCAGCAAAGTCAGAAAGATATTGAAAGCGTTGTAGTTGTTGGTTATGGAAAAGCAAAAAAGAAAGAGCTTAGTAGTTCTATTAACCAAATTTCTTCAAATCAAATTGAGAATCGTCCAAATGCGAATGTTCTTAATGCTTTACAAGGGCAAGTTGCAGGTGTTCAAATCTTAACAGATAAAGGAGTTCCGGGCAGTTCTCCAAAAATAATTTCTGGGGCATATGGAAATCCTTATTATAATTCTCCAAACATTTCTTCTAGCGATTATTATATGACAGCCCCGAAAATCAAGCTTCAGAATCAAAATAATATAACAATTCGTGGAATTGGTTCTTTAACTTCAAACAATCAACCCTTATATGTTATTGATGGAATTCCTTATGAGAATGCGGATTTAGGTAATATCAATCCTAATAAAATTGATAAGTTGGAAATTCTGAAAGATGCTTCTGCCACTGCACTTTATGGAACTAGGGGAGCAAATGGAATAGTTGTCATAAAAACTAAAGGTTTGTCCAAAAAAGAAATTGATTTGCTTAATAATCCACAACCTGTTCAAAATCAAGAATCTTACGATGAATGGAAGGAAAATCAATTCGAATCCGCAAAAGCCAATCCACTTTCGACATTTTCAATTGATGTAGATAATGCGTCATATTCCAATGTTCGACGAATGATAAACAACGGACAGAAAGTGGATAAAAATGCCGTAAGAATCGAGGAAATGATTAATTATTTCAAGTACGATTATCCTCAGCCAAAAAGCAATCAGCCATTTTCCATCAATACGGAATACAACGATTCGTCTTGGAATCCAAAACATAAGCTGTTGAAAATCGGTTTGCAAGGTAAAACTTTGAATGATAAAGAATTACCAGCTTCCAATTTGGTTTTCCTAATTGATGTTTCCGGTTCTATGAATGAGCAGAATAAATTGCCGTTGCTGAAAACTTCATTCAAAATCTTGTTGGAAAAATTGCGTCCGCAGGACAAGGTCGCAATCGTCACTTATGCAGGAAGTGCAGGCGTAGTTTTGGAGCCGACGTCTGCTAAAAATAAAGAGAAAATCCTGACAGCTTTGGAAAATCTAAGCGCTGGCGGAAGTACAGCCGGCGGTCAAGGAATTGAATTGGCTTATAAATTAGCGCAGGAAAACTTAGTTAAAAAAGGAAACAACCGTGTGATTTTGGCGACAGATGGCGATTTCAATGTTGGTGTTTCCGATAATTCTGAACTTCAAAAATTGATTGAGGAGAAGAGAAAATCTGGAATTTATCTCACTTGTCTTGGTTTCGGAATGGGAAATTACAAAGACAATCGTCTGGAAATGCTGGCTGACAAAGGCAACGGAAATTACGCTTACATTGATAATATGCAGGAATCGAATAAATTTCTTGGGAAAGAATTTGCCGGAAGTATGTATGCGATTGCGAAAGATGTAAAGATTCAAATCGAGTTTAATCCGAAGTTCGTAAAATCTTATCGATTAATTGGTTATGAAAATAGGAAATTAAAAAATGAAGATTTTAAAAATGACAAAATCGATGCTGGAGAATTGGGAATTGGTCATACGGTGACAGCGATTTATGAAGTCATTCCAGTTGGTTCAGATTCTGAATTCAGTCCGCAAGATGTTGATTTGAAATATTCTAAGAGTGATTCTAAAAACGAATTTGGAGACGAATTGGCAACAGTGAAATTCCGCTACAAAAATCCGGATGAAGATGTAAGTAAAGAATTAATTCAGACCATCAAAGATTCTAAAAATCAATTGAATAATGCTTCGTCAGATTTCAAATTTGCATCGTCTGTGGCTTGGTTTGGTTTGGTTTTAAGACAATCGGAATTCATCAAAGACAAAGACCTCGATAAAATCATCAATTTTGCGAAACAAGGAAAATCCAACGATGAAGATGGTTACCGTTCAGAATTTATCCGACTGATTGAAAGCTACAAGCAGATAAAGTAAACTTCTCAATATTAAATTTTTGAAAAGCAACTCCAAGAGTTGCTTTTTGTCATATTATGCTTTCAATAATTTTCCGTAAATTCGCTAAAATTTTTTAATCACAATGAATTACGATATTATTGTTATTGGAAGTGGACCTGGCGGTTATGTGACTGCAATCAGAGCTTCTCAATTGGGTTTCAAAACAGCCATCATCGAAAAAGAAAATCTTGGCGGAATCTGCCTCAACTGGGGTTGTATCCCAACAAAAGCGTTGTTGAAATCTGCTCACGTTTTCAATTATCTGAAGCACGCAGAAGACTATGGTCTTAACAAAGTGGAAAATCCAGGCTTCGATTTTTCAAAAGTTATCCAAAGAAGTAGAGGCGTGGCTTCCAAAATGAGCGGTGGAATTTCTTTCTTGATGAAGAAAAACAAAATCGATGTCATTATGGGAACTGCCACTGTGAAAGCTGGTAAAAAAGTGACCGTTGTAGATGCTGAAGGAAAATCAACTGAATATTCCGGAACCAACATCATTATCGCAACTGGCGCACGTTCCAGAGAATTGCCAAACCTTCCTCAAGATGGTAAAAAAGTAATCGGATACAGACAAGCATTGTCTCTTCCTGAGCAACCAAAATCTATGATTGTTGTAGGTTCTGGCGCTATAGGAATTGAGTTTGCTGATTTTTATAACGCAATGGGAACCAAGGTGACTGTTGTAGAATTCTTGCCAAACATCGTTCCTTTGGAGGATGAAGAAGTTTCAAAACACGTGGAGAAATCTCTTAAAAAATCAGGGATTGAAATTATGACCAACGCTTCTGTAGAATCTGTGGATACTTCTGGAAACGGCGTAAAAGCTAGCGTGAAAACAGCTACTGGAAATATTACTTTGGAAGCTAATATCTTGCTTTCCGCGGTTGGAATTGCTTCAAACGTTGAAGGAATTGGACTTGAAGCAGTAGGAATTAAAACTGAAAAAGGAAAAGTTCTGGTTAACGAATGGTACGAAACTTCTGTTCCAGGATATTACGCGATTGGTGATATCATCCCAACTCAGGCTTTGGCTCACGTGGCTTCTGCAGAGGGAATCACTTGTGTTGAGAAAATCAAAGGTCTTCACGTAGAAGCGATTGATTATGGAAATATCCCGGGTTGTACTTACTGTCACCCAGAAATTGCTTCTGTTGGTTTGACTGAAAAACAAGCGAAAGAAAAAGGTTACGAAATCAAAGTTGGTAAATTCCCATTCTCAGCATCTGGAAAAGCTACGGCTAACGGCGATGTTGATGGATTTATCAAAGTTATTTTTGATGCTAAATACGGTGAGTGGCTTGGTTGTCATATGGTTGGTGACGGCGTTACCGATATGATTGCTGAAGCTGTGGTTGCGAGAAAATTAGAAACGACAGGACACGAAGTTCTTAAATCTATCCACCCGCACCCAACTATCTCTGAAGCTGTGATGGAAGCTGTAGCAGCTGCTTACGGTGAGGTGATTCACATTTAATAAGAATAACATAATATTCATATATAAAAACCGCAGATTTTTCTGCGGTTTTTTTAATTTTACTTAATGGAAAATTCGAAGATAGGATTGGTTTTATCCGGAGGTGGAACGCGTGGATTGGCTCACGCAGGTGTTTTAAAATTTCTAAATGAGAAAAACATTGAACCAGACATTCTCTCTTGCTGTAGCGCAGGTTCCATCGTTGGTTCTTTGTACGCCGTTGGAAAATCACCGGAGGAAATTTTGGATTTTTTCCAGTCGATTTATTTTTTCAATTGGAAACATTTTACGTTCAATCAGCCGGGATTTGTTTCGTCAGCCATTTTCACAATGTATTTGACACCTATTTTCCAAGATATGACGATTGGAGAATTGAAAAAAGATGTCAGAATCGTAGCGACGGAATTGATAACAGGGCAACAAAAAGTTTTTGAAAAACATTACAAAGTTGTCGATGCGATTATTGCTTCGTCCTGCATTCCCGGTATTTCCACACCTTATTTTATCGGAGAAGAGATGTACAGCGATGGAGGTGTGCTCAATAACTTTCCTGCAGATATTATTAATAATGAATGCGACAAAATGATTGGTGTTTACGTGACGCCACCTCAAGATGTGGAAGCGCAAGATCTTAGAACAATAAAAGCGGTTACCACAAGAGCTTACGAACTAGCGTCGCATCGAACAGAGATTTTCAAATTCGCTTATTGCGATTGGTTTATCACTTCCAAAAAGTTGTCGAAATATGGAATCTTCGAAAGGAAACCTCAGAATATGGAGGAGATTTTCAATATCGGTTACGAGGAAGCCAAACGAACTTTTCTTGATAATGAGGAAGAATTTACAGCAATGTTTTCAAAAAAGGAATGATTGCCTGCCAGTTTTCCTCAGCATCGTCGTGGAAAGAAGAAAGCGCAATAGTTCCGTGATGTCCTTTGGTTTTTGAAGGGAGATAAAATTGCTTTTTCGATTTCACAGAATTGAAAATCGGTTTCCATTTTGATTCCTCATTTCTGGCTGAAGAAGTATAGACCGGGATTTGAACATCCTTCGCAAAGTCTGAAATATTTTTGTTTTCAATCTTGAAATATTCTCCCGGCGAGTAGGCGATGATCGCCTTGTAATCTTTTGGATTTTTCGAAGCCATATAAAATCCTAAAGATGCAGAATATGAACTTCCCCAATAGATTATTTTTCTTGATTTGATTTTATTTTTAGCGTAATCAAAAGATGCTTCCAAATCAGGAATCACGTCTTCGAAAGCGGTAGATTTACCAAGTTTTAAGGCTTCTTTGTTTGTAAGATTTGTGACTTGATTCAGCATATCTCCAGAACGAAGATCAACAGCTATAACATTGAACCCTAAATCTACTAATCTTGGAGCTATATTTCTAAATTCGCCCCGGCTAAATCCAGCTTGATGATAAAGTATGATTAATGGATTTTTTCTTCTATTTGAGTAATAATCTGCGTAGACATTTAATCCATCGGATGTTGGAAAATTCACAGTTTTATAAGTATGACTTTTTACCTTGAGGATTTCATTAGTTTGCTGATTATCGGAAATCGATGCACTTGAAGAACAACTGCTTAAACAATTAATTAGGATGATCCAAGGTATGAAATAGAGGTGTTTCATAGAGATTTGTTTAAATAGTTCTTATAACAATATTGCGAATTTAGTTCCTATTAATCAAATTTAATTGTTTATTTATAATTATTTGGTAATCAATGTTAATTATTTTTAAATTATTTTCTCTCCACAGATTTTACAGAAACGTGCGTTTTCATCATTGTCATCGTTGCCACATCTGTTGCAACTGAAGCTATTCTTCTTTTGCTTTCTGAATTCTGAAGTCACAATTCCCGTCGGAACCGCAATGATACTGTAACCACAAAGCATAACGACAATTGAGAGCATTTTACCAATTGGCGTTGCCGGAGAAATATCGCCATATCCAACAGTGGTTATAGTGACAACCGCCCAATAAACACTTTGTGGAATACTGCTGAATCCATTTTTTCCATCTTCTATCAAATACATCAATGATCCAATCATTATAATGAAAATCACCATAAACAGTAAGAAAATATAAATCTTTCGTGAACTTTGTCTCAAAGCAGAAACAATAAAGCGCCCATCGTGCATATAATCCGCAAGGTTGAAGATCCTGAAAATCCTCAACATTCTCAACATCCTGATAATCGCAACAAAATGCCAAATTGGAAAAAACAAACTGATGTAAAAAGGAATAATTGACAGGAAATCTATCACACCTAACGGGCTGAAAATATACTCCTCTCTATCTTTCACACAAATAATCCTTAGAATATATTCGATTGTAAATATGATTGTAATGAAAAATTCTGCGTAATAAAACTCCTTATAATATTCTAATCTAAAAATAGGAATCGTTTCCACCATCAACAAGGCAGTACTGACGAGAATTAGAAACAACAAACAAATGTCAAAGATCTTTCCAGCTTTTGTGTGAGACAGATAAACGGTTTCATAAATCTTCTTTCGCCATCCATCTTCCGGAATCAGATCGAACTCTGGTTTTATTTTCATTACATCAAATTAAAGAATGAAGGTAATGTAAAAAATATATATAAGAAAATAAAAATAATAGACAAAAGTCTTTTTTATTTGGACAAAAGTCGTAGCTTTGTGAGAGAAAATACGAGACAATGAAAAAATACAAAACAGCAGACCCGACAAACAAAGTTGCAGAACCAGTAGCCGTATATGGCTATCACAATTTTGATGATGGCGGTATTCTAAGAATGATAGAAATTGCAGAACGTGGTATTTCTTTCAAACTTTTTGATAATCTTGTGAAAAAGTTCCCTTTCAGTTTTCAAGAGTGGGCTGGGTTTCTTCATATCTCTGGTAAGACATTATCCCGTTACCAAAAAGAAGAAAAAACCTTTGACACATTGCAATCTGAGAAGATATTGCAAATAGAAATGCTCTACAAAAGAGGCGAGGAGGTTTTTGGTTCATCAGACTACTTTTTGATTTGGTTGCAAGCAGAAAACCTGGCTTTAGGCAAAACAAAACCACAAGACCTGATTGGTAGCAACTTTGGAATCTCTCTTCTAATGGATGAGCTTACAAGATTGGAGCACGGTATTTTAGCGTAATCCTTGATGGTTGTTTACAGGCTTTCAAAAGAAATCTACGCTAATGACCTTTCTGGAAAAGGCGCAGAAATAGCTGGTGGACGATGGAATAGCAAGGGAAACGCAACATTGTACACAGGACAATCTATAGCACTTTGCGTTACTGAAATTGCCGTTCACATTCCGCTTGGAATCATTCCAAAAGATTATCGATTGGTCCATATTGAGATTCCAGATATTGAGTTTTTTGAGCCAAAAAGGTTTCCAAAAGACTGGAATACTTTTCCACATCTGGACGCTACTCAAAAGATGGGTGACAAATTTCTCAAGGAAAATAAATTTTTGGCAATGAAAGTTCCGTCCGCGGCGGTTCAAGGGGAATTTAATTATATTATTAATCCTCGAAATGGCAATTTTAAAGATGTCAAAATCAAAAAAATTGAAAAGTTTACTTTTGATGATAGATTGTTTATCAGATAAAATATTTAATTAATGAAAATCAATGAATTTATAAAGGAGTTTGAGAAATTGATTCCGATAAAACAAGCTGAGAATTTTGATAATGTTGGTTTGCTTTGTGGAAATCCAGATAGGGAAATCTCAGGAATTCTGGTTGCTCACGACGCTTTGGAATCGGTGATTGATGAATCTATTGAAAAGAATTTCAATCTCGTGGTTTGTTTTCATCCGATTATTTTTTCTGGTTTGAAATCAATCACTGGAAAGAATTATGTTGAAAAAGCCATTTTGAAAGCTTTGGAAAACAAAATTGCAATCTATGCAATTCACACGGCTTTTGACAATGATTATTTTGGTGTCAATTATAAAATTTGCGAAGTTCTTGGATTGAAGAATCAAAAAATATTGATGCCGAAACAAAATCAATTGAAGAAATTGGAAGTATATGTTCCGGTTGATTCGGCCGAGAATTTTAAAAATGCTCTGTTCCAGGCTGGTGCGGGAAATATCGGTTTTTATGATGAATGCAGTTTTTCAATTAATGGAAACGGAACTTTTCGTCCTTTGGAAGGTTCGAATCCGGTAACTGGAAATCATAACGAAAGAGAAAATGCGGACGAAGTTTTAATCTCTGTGATTTTCGAAGATTTCAAAAAAAACCAAATTCTCTCAGCGATGAAACAAAATCATCCATACGAAGAAGTAGCTTATCAATTAATTTCTCTCGAGAACGAAAATCATTACACTGGTTTGGGAAGATTCGGAGATTTGGAAAGTGAAATGAGAGAGGAGGATTTCTTACAATTTGTAAAGGAGAAATTTGACCTTAAAGTCATAAGACACAGTTCTTTAATTAATAAAAAAATTAGAAAAGTTGGCGTTTTGGGCGGAAGTGGAGCAAGCGGAATCAAGTCTGCATTGTCTTCAAAATGTGATGCTTACCTCACGGGCGATGTGAAATACCACGACTTTTTCTCGGCAGAAGACAAAATGCTGATCTGCGATATCGGACATTTTGAATCGGAACAATTTGTAACTCAACAATTATTTGAAATATTGTCCAAAAAATTCACTATATTTGCCATCGCAAAAACGACTAAGAAAACAAATCCTGTTAATTATTTTATATAGATATGGCTGATAAAAAAGTAAACGAAATTTCTGTTGAAGAAAAACTAAGAGCACTTTACGATTTGCAGATCATTGATTCCCGTTTGGATGAGATCCGCAATACAAGAGGCGAATTGCCAATTGAAGTAGAAGATCTTGAGATAGAAATTGAAGGTCTTAACAAAAGAGCCCAAAAATTCGAATCTGAAATTGCTGAGCAAAATGCAGAGATCAATGAGAAAAAAGATCTTATGAAAAGCGCTCAAGTATTGATTGACAAATATAAAACGCAGCAAGATAACGTTAGAAATAACAAAGAATTCGAAACTTTAGCAAAAGAAGTTGAGTACCAGGAATTGGAAATTCAGTTAGCTGAAAAAAGAATCAAGGAATTTGGAGGGAAAATAGATCACAAAAAGGAAACTTTGGCTGACCTTACTTCTAAAATCGATGAACTAAACAACCACTTGGTTCACAAGAAAAACGAGTTGGAAAACTTGGTTTCTGAAACGCAAAAAGAAGAAGATTACTTATTAGAAAAATCTAAGGAATTTGCTGAGAAGATCGACCAAAGATTGTTGGTTTCTTACCAAAGAATCCGTACTGGATCTTCAACAGGTCTTGCAGTTGTAGGTTTGGAAAGAGGAGCACCAAAAGGTTCTTTCTTCACAATTCCACCACAGAAGCAAATGGAAATTGCTCAGAGAAAGAAGATTATTATCGATGAGCATTCTGGAAAAATCTTGGTAGATGATGAGTTGGTAAACGAAGAAACTGCAAAAATGGAAAGCATTATCAAATTCAACTAAGAAGCTGATAATCAAAATATAAAAAAGAGATTCCAAAAATTTGGGATCTCTTTTTTTTGTAAGAAAATAATATGTTTTATCGGATATTGACAGATCCCGAACTGCTTTCATTTTTGGTTACTTTATTCAGATCACCTCTTTTGATGACATTGATGTCTCCGCTAGAAGATGCGCTGGCCGTAAGACTTGTACGAACACCAATTGTAATATCTGCTGAAGAAGAGGTTGTAAGAACCGCGCTTTCTGCGGTAAAATTTTCAGCCTTTATATCTCCTGATGAAGAGGACTGAGCACTTACATTTTCCGCTTTTCCCGTGATTCTAATATCTCCGGAAGAAGAAGTTTGAAGATTCAGGTTTTTTGCGTTCACATCTCCGCTGTAATCGCCACTGCTAGACGCTTGGATATTGACATTGTTTCCGTTGATGTTTCCTTTGATATTCCCAGAGCTTGAAACTTTCACGTCCAAATCCGAGAATTTGAAATCATCTTTCAACAAGATACTTCCGCTGGAGCTGGCTAACAATCTATCAAAATCTTTGGCATAAACTTTAATTTTAATTCTATCAGTCGATATGCTAAGTTTTCTTTCTGATTGGATTTTCACGTGCACTTTTCTTCCTTCTTGCTTTACAATCACATATTGCATCAGATCAGACGGAGCATAAACAATGATTTTTTCTTCATTAGATTTATAAACTTCAGCTTTCAAAGAAGTTGAAATCTGCAATTCATCAAAATCAACTGCATAGGATTTCTCAATCACATCACCTTTTCCAGAGTCGCCCAAAAGATTGGAAAATATCGCTTCCGAGCCATTTTCGCCGTCACTGCCTTTGGTTTGGATGCAAGAGAAATTTCCTACAGAAGCCAGAAATACGAGAGATAAGAGTTTAATTTTCATAAGATATATATTTATTTGATTTTCAAAAGTTAGAATTTAATAATAGTAAGACAATCGAAAGTAAGAATTCATTACATCAAAAAATTATTTTTTTTCATTCTAAATAATTTTTTAAATTTACAGCATTAAAAAAACAAAGATTTATTATGAAAAATATATTATTCGCCTTCGTTTTGATTGGATTATCCGTTTCCGCTTTTGCACAATCTGGCCCACCAGCTGGCGATGCTAAAGTTGGAGAATACTACGGTCAGGACGTTTCCGCAAAAACCGTCAAAAAAGCCATTTCACCAGACGAATTGAACAAGGAATTAAAAACAAAAAATAAAATCGCCAAGACTTCCGTCAAAGGAAAAATCACGGGCGTTTGTCCTAAAAAAGGATGTTGGGTGAGCGTTGCTACAGAAAGTGGCGAGTCCTTTTTCGTTAAGATGAAAGATTACGCATTCTTCGTTCCGACCGCTTTGGAAGGGAAAACCGTCGTTTTGGAAGGCAGTGCAGAAAGCAAAACCACCTCTGTGAAAGAGTTGCAACATTATGCAGAAGACGCTAAAAAATCACAAGCGGAGATTGACGCCATCACAGAACCAAAAACCGAAACCAGATTCTTGGCAAGCGCGATAAAAGTTGTAGAATAATTAATTTCAACATATAAATTACAAGCTTCAGATTTTTCTGAGGCTTTTTTCTTTGGGCGTATCCCTTTGTTTTGCTTTCACATTTAGTTGATCGAAAGAGGTTTTCCATCAAGCAAAAACAAGCGGGTCGGGCTATCCACTACTATCTTTTTTTGCCAACGCTTTTCCCAAGCCAAAAAAAAGGATATCCGCTTCTATCCCTTACGCGCTGGCGCAAGAATCACGCTTTGCAATAGTTAGAAATTTTCCATAAAATTGTCTTTTCCTCATTTACATAATTCCTTTGAAACCCCATCAATTCTGCTTATATTTACACTCTAAATTTTCAAAAAATGGCAGATTGGAAAACCGTTAAAGAATACCAAGATATTACTTATAAAAAATCAAATGGCGTTGCAAGAATTGCGATCAACAGACCAGAAGTCCGCAATGCATTTCGTCCAAAAACAACCTCAGAACTTTACGACGCATTTTACGACGCTTACGAAGATTCTTCGATTGGCGTAGTATTGCTGACAGGCGAAGGGCCAAGTCCTAAAGATGGCGGTCACGCGTTCTGTAGCGGTGGCGATCAGAAAGCACGTGGACATCAAGGTTATGTGGGAGAAGATGGAAGACACCGACTTAATATTTTGGAAGTTCAGCGTTTGATCCGTTTTATGCCAAAAGCTGTGATTGCTGTTGTAAACGGCTGGGCAGTTGGTGGTGGACATTCGCTTCACGTGGTTTGTGATTTGACTTTGGCAAGTGAAGAGCATGCAATTTTCAAACAAACCGATGCGGACGTTACAAGCTTCGACGGAGGTTATGGTTCTGCTTATTTGGCAAAAATGGTAGGTCAGAAGAAGGCAAGAGAAATATTCTTTTTAGGAAGAAATTACTCAGCAAAAGAAGCGGAAGAAATGGGAATGGTAAACGCCGTAATTCCACACGCAGAATTAGAAGATACCGCTTACGAATGGGCTCAGGAAATCCTTGCAAAATCGCCAACTTCCATCAGAATGCTAAAATTCGCTATGAATCTGACAGACGACGGAATGGTTGGACAACAGATTTTTGCAGGTGAAGCAACACGTTTGGCGTATATGACAGAAGAAGCAAAAGAGGGTAGAAATGCCTTCCTAGAAAAGCGAAAACCTAACTTCGGAGACGATCAATGGATCTCATAATTAAAAAAAGTTATGAAAAAAAAATACACCATTCTTTCTATTTTTTGCTGTCTTTTTTTTGTGAATGCGCAGAAAAAAACAGCGACACCTTCAACAAACGATAATACCGGAATCGTTCCTTCAGTTGCGCCGGAAAGTAAATCCAATCAGTACAGTAACAATAAAATCCTTACTACAGAGGATATTGTGATTACAGAGGACATCAAACCAATCACTGGCAAAGAAAAAGTTCTGTCGGACGCATTCATCATTTACAAAAACGACGGAACAGTGGTCTCTTATGATTTAGAGTCAAAAAAACAAAAGTGGGAATACAAATTCACAGATGGCTCTAAAGAAAAAATGAGAAATGGTTTTAATATAGAAAATGGAATTTTGTACGTCGCGAGTAGCAAAAAACAGCTTGTTGCACTCAATGTGAATGACGGCTCTGCCTATTGGAAAAACGATATAGGCTTGGAAGATATAACAAGAAGATATGCCACCAATGGGCAGTTTCTTCCCATATCAAAATCTTTGATTTTCCTACCTACTTTCAATAAAAACCTTTATGCTTTTAATAAAACAACAGGTCAGCATATTTGGAATTATCAAATGCAATTCGAGTTCAACCAATATTCTCCAGCAGTTACAGATGCTTATTTGATTGTTCCTAATGCGCCTTGGGTGTATTGTTTCGAAACGCAAACAGGTAAAGCACTCTGGCAAAGGGGTTTTAAAGATCGCCCAATGTACACACTTCCCAAAATTGACGATGAGAGAGCTTATGTAGCGGACGAAATTGATATGGTGTATGCGCTGAACCTGAAAAATAACGCCAACATAGATTGGGAATTCAAACTGGGTGAGAAAGAATCCAAAATTGGCGAAACTATGATTTTGAATAATGGAATCCTATATTTTGCAACTTCTTCTGGTTTGAGTGCCAAGAAAAAAGCAAATGTGTACGCATTAGATTCGAAATCAGGAAAAAGTTTATGGAAAACAGAGATCGAAGAATTTGGCAAAATAAAATCATTGCAACAATTTGAAAATACTATCATTGGATTTGCTGAAGGTGAAAAGAATTTCATGTTTGTGGTTGATAGTAAAAATGGCAAAGCCAAGACAGTACTGCAACCAAAAGAAAATGCCATTTCCAATGTTGTAAAATATAGTCAGAATTCTGTCGCTTTCCTAACAAGAAATTATTTTATGATCTATGATTTTACCAAGAATACTTTTGAGGAGCAAGCTTTAAACATCAATGACCCAGAGAAGAGCCGTTTTGATGTTTACATGGAAATTATTAGAAAAAAATAAAAATGATCGATTGGATACAAGCAGCTCGACTGCGAACATTACCACTTTCTATGAGTGGAATCATTATGGGATCTTTTATTGCAAAGTGGCGGATTTCTGAGGAAGGTGGATTTTGGGATTGGAAGATTTTTGCATTGGCCATTCTTGTTACTTTGCTATATCAGGTCTTGTCAAACTTTGCCAATGATTATGGTGACGGCGTGAAGGGAACCGACAAAAATAGGATAGGAGAAGCAGAACAAAGAGCAGTTGCTTCGGGAAGAATTACCGCAAATCAAATGAAAAATGCAGTGATTCTATTATCATTATTAGCATTTGTTGCGACGGTTGCTTTGTTGTATGTCGCATTTTACCCAACTCATACAAGAGAATTCTGGATCTTTATCGTTTTGGGAGTGGCTTGCATTTTGGCAGCTATTGGATATACAGTTGGTAAGAAACCTTATGGATATTTAGGTTTAGGCGATATTTTCGTGTTCATCTTTTTTGGTCTAGTTTCGGTTTGTGGGAGTTATTTTCTCTTTACAAAATCATTCAGCTGGGATCTTTTATTTCCAGCAACAGCCATTGGAATGCTAAGTATGGCCGTTCTGAATCTGAATAATATGAGAGACATCGTGAATGATGAATTAGCTGGCAAGAAAACTTTAGCATTGAGATTAGGTTTCAAGAATGCTATGATTTACGAGATTATTCTGTTACAATTACCAATTCTGCTGATGTTGGCTTTTTTGATGTACAACGGATTTCAGGAGCGAGGTTTGTATTATCCATTCATTGTGATGATTTTGATTTTCCCTTTTATGAGACTCAGACGGAATGTAATGGCTGTAAAAGAGCCAAAAGATTTGGATCCTTTTCTAAAACAAGTTGGGATTTTGACTTTCTTAATGTCAATATTGACTGCTTTCGGACTTAATTTTTTCAATTAATATTTTAAAATTATAATCGAGTTCGTAATTATGAGGAAAATTTCATTTTTATTAGCATTTGTTATTTCAAGCTTTGCCTTTGCTTGTCTTAATTATTCTGTTGTAGGAACTGATGTTAAAGGAAATCAAATTGAAAATCAAGAACACGAAAGATATGTTGCAGGTCTTTACATTAATGAAATTAATAAAGAGGATGTTGAAGAACGTTCATTAATTGATTTAGAAGAATATAAAAAGACAAAAAATCTTGACAGCTATTTAAATTATGCTACTTCATTAGTTTATTTAGGAGAATATGATAAGGCGATTTCTATATTCAAAGAAATAGAAGAAAAGCAACCTAATAAATATGAACTTGCTTCAAATTTAGGAACAACTTATGAATTAATTGGAGATAATAAAAATGCTCTGATTTGGATAAAAAAAGCACTACAATTAAATAAAGATTCTCATCACGGTTCAGAGTGGATTCATATAAGGATTCTTGAATATAAATTGGGAATTATTCCATTGGAAAATCTATTGGGTTTTGATTTTGGAAAAGAAAAAAATCCAACATCTAAATACTCCACGAAGCAATTAGAAGAATTCTCTCAAGCTTTAGCATATCAATTATCTGAAAGAACTCAATTTGTAAAACCAAAAGAGCAAATTGTTGGAAAACTTTATTTTGATTTTGGAAATTTATTGGCTTTAACAAAAGATTTAGAAACAGCAGTTGAAGCTTATGAATTATCTGAAAAATATGGTTACAATAGTCCATTATTCAATGAAAGATTTTCTCATTTTAAAGAATTAATTAAAGAAAATTCTGATTCAGGAAAAATTATTTCTGAAGATTTATTAGAAATTTTTAAATATTATACACATAAACATAAGATCATAATTTTAACTATAATAAGTTTGATTTTTATATCACTTATTCTCATCATAATTAAAAAAAGAAAAAAATGAAAATAAAATTCCTCGGACAAAACTGTTTTTTGTTCACATACAATGGAAAAACGATTCTTTCCGATCCTTTTTACAATTATCAAAAAGACAAATCTGGTTTTGACATCACCGCTCAAAAGATAGATTATATTCTCATCACGCACGCGCACGGCGATCACACGGCAGACGTAAAAGAAGTTTTAGAAAATCATCCGGATGCAACAGTAATCGGTCAACCTGAGATCTGCGGGTATTTTGGACATTCCAATAATATCGACATCAACTTCGGAGGTTCTGCTAAATTGGAAAAGTTAAAGATCTCTATGGTTCCAGCATTGCATACGAGCTCATTCCCAGACGGAACTTACGGCGGATTGGCTTCTGGCTATATTTTCAGATTTTCGGACGGGAGAAACCTTTATCTAGCTGGTGACACTGGCGTGAGTTCTGAGATGAGTTTATTTCCTGAGATTTTCGGAAAGCTTGATTTATCGATTCTTCCAGTTGGAAAGCATTACACAATGTGCCCAAGAAAAGCGGCTTTCGCAGCGTCAGAATTATTGAAAACACAAAAGGTTATTGGTTGCCATTTCGATACTTTTGCACCGATTGAAATCAATCACGAAGAAGCCAAAAAGCATTTTTCAGATAAGAACATAGAATTTGTTTTGCCAGAATTGGGACAAGAATTTGAGTTCTAAAAAAATTAAGAGATCAAGTAATTTAAAATTAAACCGTCTTGATCTCTTAACTTAAAAAAATAAAAAATGGCAAGCTACCTAAATCACACCGCTACGACCAATTACCTTTGCTGCGTTCCCACCCTGGAGGATTCTCAGGAGCTGGTTGTTTAGGACTTGCCGGTGCAAAGATATAAAAATTAAGAAATAAGAAAAAGGAAAATTGAGAAAAGAACGATATTAAAATGTAGGAGACTGACAGTCAGTTTCAAATATTTATTGTTTGACTTTAATTTTCATAAAATTAAATTTAATTATGACAAAAAGCCCTTTAGTAGCAGGTTTTATTTTATTCTCTATCACAATGTTGACCTTCTTCATTGTTTACTATTTTTTCGCCAATGCTAATTATTGGATTACCACGATGCAGGTCAATGCTTTCGGGATGACTTTTCTGTACGTTTTCGCTGGTTTTGCTTCAACTTATTGGTTAAGACAAGGGACGCGAATCACTTATCCTCAAGCTTTTAAACAAACATTCGTCACGCTTTTTGTAGGTGGAATCTTATCTATGTTTTCAATCTTTGCCTTTCTCAATTATGCAGACACAGATGCAAGAGATATGTTGAATCATCAATATGTGCAGACAGAACTTAATAATCTAGACGCAGCTTATGCGAAGAAAAAAACGGAAGTTGCCAATCACAAAGATCCTGCGAAAGTAAAGGAACTGGAAGAGGATTACAAAAATGCCAAAATTGCAAGGGAAGTAGCGATGAAGGAAGACCGCAATTATTTTTCATTCAAATTTTTGTCGGCGATTTTCGGTGGATTTTTGTTGTTCTATTTGATGCTATCCATCATCATTGCTGGTTTTATGAAGAATAAGAAAAGATACGAATAAAAGTTAGATGGCTTTTCAAAAATCATTCATAAATTATCAATTATCATTTATGAATTAATACGTATCTTTACTAAAACAACACGTAATGACAACCAAACTGACTCTGACTGTAGAAAAATCGGTCATAGAAAAAGCTAAGAAATATGCAAAAGGTACTCAGAGAAGTCTTTCTGAGATGGTGCAGAAGTATCTTGAATCTTTAGGCGAACCTGAAAAAACTAAAGAACCAACTGCAAAAATGAAAAAGCTTTTGGATAAAATCCCTAATGACATTCCTCAATATACAGATGAAGAATTAGAGGAATACACGAGAGAATATTTGGAGAAAAAATATTCATAAAATGATTTTTTTCTTGGATACCAACATTATTGTTGATTTGCTACAGAGGAGACATCCACATTTTGACATTGTTTCGGAAATCTTTAATTATTCGACCAAAGAAAATATCGAACTTTATGTTTCTTCACACAGTATTGCAACATTGCACTACATCTGCAAAAAAAATATTAAAGAGACTCTATTAAGAGAATTAATAGATGAAATTATGAATTTCATTAAAATAATTCCTATTGATGAAGAAATAATTAGAAAATCTGTAAAGTCCAACCACAAAGATTTTGAAGATGCAATCCAGATTTTTTGTGCTCATAAAATCGAAAAAATCAATGGAATAGTAACTAGAAATCTAAAAGATTTTTCCACTTCCGAAATTCCTGTTTTTGCACCAGATGAAGCATTAAATCTCATTCAAAAGAAATATCTTTGAACTCTTAAAATCAATCAATTTGAACACCCTCAATTTATCCATTATAATTCCTTTGCTAAACGAGCAAGATTCTCTGGAAGAACTCTTCAACAGAATCGACACCGTTTGCAGAAACAACAAATTGTCTTACGAAGTTTGGTTCATAGATGACGGAAGCACCGACCTTTCCTGGTCCATCATCGAGAATTTGAAGATTCAAAATCCACAGATTCACGGGATCAAATTTTCAAAAAACTACGGAAAATCACAAGCACTTCACGCCGCATTCGAAAAAGTGAATGGCGATGTCATCATTACAATGGATGCTGATTTACAAGACTTTCCAGAAGAGATTCCAGAACTTTACGAAATGGTAAAACTTGGAAATTATGACATCGTTTCAGGTTGGAAAAAGAAGCGTTTTGATAACGTGATGACCAAAAATATTCCTTCAAAATTATTCAATTCTGCGGCCAGGAAAGTTTCTGGTGTTTCACTTCACGATTTCAATTGCGGATTGAAAGCCTATAAAAAACAGGTCGTAAAATCCATTGATGTTTATGGCGATATGCACCGCTATATTCCGGTTTTGGCGGCCAATGCTGGCTTTAGAAATATTACTGAAAAACCAGTTCAACACCAGGCAAGACCGTATGGAACTTCGAAGTTTGGGACGGAAAGATTTGTTCGTGGATTTCTTGATTTGGTCACGCTTTGGTTTGTCAGCAGATTTGGCGGAAGACCGATGCATTTCTTTGGCGCAGCGGGAACTTTGATGTTTATCATAGGATTTTTGTCAGCCATTTGGTTGGGAATTTCAAAACTGATTGATGTCTATATCTTCAAAGTTTACGGAAATCTGATTGCCAACAATCCTTGGTTCTTCATTGCTTTGACGATGATGATTATGGGTAGTTTACTTTTTGTAGCTGGATTCTTAGGTGAATTGATTATCAGAACGAATCGTGAACATAAGAATTATCATATTGAGGAATTAATTTAAATGATATAATTTAATTAATTTGGTAAATCATTAATCTTATGAAAAATCTATTTTACTTAACTCTAATTTTCATAGCAGTTTCCTGCGGCAAAGTAAAACCAAAAGGCGAGATTCAATCGAAAGATGTGGAATTGGCTGAGTTTTCAAAACTTAATCTGAAAGGGAAATTCCGCGTATTTTACGTGCAAAGTCCACACAATTTTGTGAATGTAGAAACATATCCAAATATCTTTGAAAATCTGCACATTGAAATTAAAGACAAACATCTTTACATCACGGAAAACAGTGAGACGGAGAAAGTAGATTTCTATAATATTACCATTTACGGCAAAAATGCTTTTGATGATATTAAAATAGCTGATTCTGTGGAACTTAATATCTCCAGCCAGATGAAAGTTGAAAATTTTTCCTTGAATCTAAAAGATAATGCTAAATTTATCGGTTCAGTGATTTCAGAAAAGTCGAATATCGAAATGACGAATAAAAGTAGAGCTAATCTTTTGGGTAAAACAACTTTAGCAAAGCTTAACATCAAAGATACAGCGAGCATCATTGCGCCATATTGGTACATCAAAGATTTGGAAATTGATTCTCAAAACGGAAATTATGCGGAATTGAATGTGGATGAAGAAATCAAAGGAAAACTGAAAAATACTTCGAAACTGGTTTATTACGGCGAGCCTTCCAAAAAAGTGAATCTCACCGAAAAAGCTACGATTGAAAAGAGGATAATAAAATAAACAAAAAACTATAAATAAAATGTCTGACACATCAACATTAGATAAAGCAAAACTTTGGCTTTCAGAAACATTTGACGAAGAAACAAGAAAAAAAGTTCAAACTTTGATTGATTCCGAATCTCCTGATCTGGAAGATTCTTTCTACAGAGAATTAGAATTTGGAACAGGCGGAATGCGCGGTATAATGGGCGTTGGAACCAATCGTCTTAATAAATATACATTAGGACAAGCGACTCAAGGTCTAGCCAACTATCTTCATCAGCAATTTTCTGGCGAGGAAATCAAAGTGGCGATTGCTTATGATGTAAGACATAATTCTAAGGAATTCGGGAAAGTGGTGGCTGATGTTTTGACGGCAAACGGAATCAAGGTTTTGTTGTTCAAAGACCACCGTCCAACACCAGAATTGTCTTTCACCGTTCGTGATAAAAAATGTAATGCTGGAATCGTTTTGACAGCTTCCCATAATCCACCAGAATATAATGGTTACAAGGTTTATTGGAATGACGGTGCGCAAATCGTTCCACCAGATGACGAAAATATCATCAGAGAAGTTTATGCAACCAAATTCGAAAATATCAAGTTTGATGGAAACGATGATTTGATAGAGTGGATTGGCGAAGAACAAGATGATGTGTATGTTGATGCTTGTATGGAAAACTCTCTTTATCAGAATGTTGGTAGAGACAACCTTAATATCGTTTTCACATCGATTCACGGAACAACTTACACAACAGTTCCAAAAGCTTTGAAAAAAGCTGGATTCACAAAGTTGGATCTTGTGTCAGAACAAATGATTCCAAGTGGAAATTTCCCCACTGTTTCTTCTCCAAATCCAGAAGAACCAGCGGCACTTTCTATGGCGATGGATCTTGCAGAGATTACCAATGCTGATATCGTAATCGGAACAGATCCAGATGGCGACAGATTGGGAATTGCTGTGAGAAATCTTGAAGGCGAAATCCAGTTATTAAACGGAAATCAATGCAATACAATTCTTACTTATTATATATTAGATCAATGGAAAAAAGCGGGGAAAATTACCGGAAAAGAATTCATTGGTTCTACGATTGTAACCTCTGATATTTTCTTTGATGTTGCTGAGAAATTCGGTGTTGACTGCAAAGTTGGATTGACCGGTTTCAAATGGATCGGGAAAATGATCCGTGATTTCGAAGGTCAGGAAAAGTTTATTTGCGGTGGCGAAGAGAGTTTCGGATTTATGACAGGCGATTTCGTGAGAGACAAGGATTCTTGTGGCTCTATCTTGACAGCTTGTGAGATTGCTGCTTGGTGTAAAGCCAATGGGACAACCGTTTATCAGTATATGATTGACATCTATAAAGAAGTTGGATTGTATTATGAAGGCTTGATCAATGTGGTGAGAAAGGGAAGAAGTGGTGCAGAAGAGATCCAGGAAATGATGAAAAACTTCCGCGAAAATCCTCCAAAAGAAATCGCTGGTTCTCCTGTGGAAGAAGTAAAAGATTTCAAAGAGCAAACTTGTTTTGTGGTTTCCAAAAATGAGAAAAAGGTGATGGATGATATTCCAAAATCTAATGTTTTGATCTATTACACGCAAGATGGAACTAAGGTTTGCGTGCGTCCTTCTGGAACCGAGCCGAAAATCAAATTCTATGTTTCTGTGAAAGATTCTATTACTTCTGAGCAAGATTTCGTAGAAAAACTGCCTAAGTTGGAAGAAAAAATTCAGCTTGTAAAGAAGGATCTGAATTTGTAATTGAAAATTTTATTTGATAAAAATATAACTCCAAATATTTTTAATAGAAAGTTCTCAATTACTAAAGTCACTTAGTTTTGAGAACTTTTTTTGTTGTGTAATTTGAATTAGTCAGTTACATTTAAGACCTTTGTAAAATCTAGTAAAGAATAAAATCAGATTATAAATCTGAATAATAATTTAAAATCAATAAAGTGAAAGTATCAAAACTAGCATCTAACCTCGTTGGTTCAGAGATCATCAAAATCGGAAATGAAGTGAATGACCTGAAAGCGAAAGGTGCACAAATCTCAAACCTTACTATTGGCGATCTCAATTCCAACATCTATCCAATTCCTCAGGAGTTGAAAGACGGAATCCAGAAAGCTTATAAGAATAACCTTACTAATTACCCACCAGCAAACGGTTTGCAATCTCTGAGAGCTTCCGTGAGTAATGATCTTAAAAAACGCTGGAATCTGGATTATTCTGCCAATGATATTTTGATTACAGCAGGTTCAAGACCTTTGATCTACGCTGTTTTCAAAACAATTGTGGACGAAGGTGACAAAGTGATTTACCCAATTCCTTCTTGGAACAACAACCATTATTCTTATTTGACGAGTGCCAATGCTGTGGAAGTCCAGACTCAGGAATCCAATAATTTCTTGCCAACAGCCGATGATTTGAGACCACATCTGGAAGGTGCCGTTTTGCTTTGTCTTTGTTCTCCACTTAATCCGACTGGAACAATGTTTACAAGAGAGCAATTATCTGAAATTTGCGAATTGGTCTTGGAAGAAAATAAAAGAAGAGGTGATGATGAGAAACCGCTTTATTTGATGTACGATCAGATCTATGCGATGCTGACATTTGGTTCAGATCATCACGATCCGGTAAGTCTTTTACCAGAAATGAAAGATTACACGATCTATGTTGATGGAACATCTAAATGTTTCGCAGCGACTGGCGTTCGAGTTGGTTGGGGATTCGGACCAAGTTTGGTGATTGACAAAATGAAAGCTTTGCTAACTCACGTAGGTGCTTGGGCACCGAAACCAGAGCAGGAAGCTGTTGCTGAATTTTTGGCTGATGATTCTGCTGTTGACAATTTCTTAGAAGATTATAAAGGAAAACTTAACAACAGTTTGAAAGAACTTCACGCGGGAATCCAAGATTTGAAGAATAGTGGTTTTGCAGTTGAAAGCATTTCGCCAATGGGTGCACTTTATTTGACCATCAAATTGGATTACCTAGGGAAAGTTGCTCCAGACGGTAAATTAATTGAAAATTCTACAGATTTAGTTTTCTATCTGATCAATAATGCAGGAATGGCTTTGGTTCCTTTCTCAGCATTTGGAAATGACAAGTCAGTGCCTTGGTTCAGAGCATCTGTTGGCGGATGTTCGCTAGATGATATCAAAGATTGTCTGCCAAAATTGAAAAAAGCGCTTGAAAATTTGAAATAATTGGAAAAAATTCGTTTTTGACTTGGAAAAATTTCTATCTTTGTGGAAAGGAAAAAGAAATGGCAACAAATAGAGAACAACGCGATTCCAACAAAAATAGAGTAGAAGAGCCAATAGCCTCTTATGGAGCAGTCACTTCTGTGTTCAATAGATTTGCAATAAAAGATGACTACAAACTGTTGAAAAAAGCAAGAGAAGGCTTGAAAACAGACGTATTCTATTCACTTGCTGATGCCATCAAGATGCCAGAGAAAGCTTTGGCATCTGTCATCAATCTTTCTCCAAGGACCATCAGCAATTACAGAGATCAAGAGAAAGGCTTGGACCCGATCTACAGCGAGCATCTATTAAAATTGATCAATCTTTATAGTTTTGGAAAGGAGATCTTTGGAAATCTGGATGAGTTTACCCTATGGATGAACCGTCCTTTTTGGAATTCCAGTGATAAGCCGATAGATTTTATTTCCACTTCTGGAGGTGTAGATCTGATCTACGAAGAGATAGAAAAACTAGCCCAAGGTTATCCTGTATAATGCTCGTCTACAGAATCGTACACAAAAGATATGCGGACTCTCTCTTTGCGAGTGGCTTGGAAGGACGATGGAACTCCGAAGGTAAAAAAGTACTTTACACAGCCGAGAGTATTTCTCTTGCCTATTTGGAAACATTGGCGCATCGGAAAGGATTGGGATTCAATAAGGACTTTAAAATTATGGTCATCAAAATTCCTAGCAATGCAGAAATCCAAACGGTTGAATCTTCTGAATTATCGAAAAGCTGGCGGGATTTTAGGAATTATTTTGATTGTCAAAAGATTGGAAATGCTTGGTTTGATGCTGATGAAAAGCTATGTTTAAAAGTGCCTTCCGCAGTCGTTCCTGAAAATTGGAATGTCGTCATCAATACCTTTCATAAAGATTTCAAAAAAGTAAAACTAATTGACGTTCTCGACTTTGAGCCTGACGATAGATTGGAAGCTATTATCAAAAATCAATAAAAATAAAAAATATAATTATCATCATAAATGAAGAATAAAATTTTTCTTGAAACCAAGTTTACTTTTTATTCATCAATAGTAATTATTCTATTAGTGATTTTATGTGTTTGGATTTCAGGATACCGATCTCATCATAGTTTATTTCAGAATTCTATCCTTTCAACTTCTATCCTTGCAGTTGCTTTTTTCATTTTTGTAAGTATAAGTTTATACGAAGGCATAGCTTTAAGAGATAATTTAGGTAAGATTTTCACCAAGGAAAATTTCACTAAAAATATAAAATCTACGTCTGACTACGCACCAGACGTAGATGTTCCAGATGTGGATGGAGATGGGCTTGTGGGTATTATTTTATCAATTTTTGCTTGGTTAGCTTTTACACTTTTAATATTATTATCACTGTATGTGGTCGGAGTGTTTTTCTGGTCGGTTTTTTTACTTTTAATCGCCATACTCTATTGGATTTATTTCAGAGCTTTACGGCTTATTTTTAAAAATTCAAAAAAATGTAAAGGCAATTTTCTAAAGAGCTTCGGATTAGGATTTTTCTATTCTGCTTTATACGTTTCTTGGATCTATGCATTAATCTTTTTATTAAAATTTATCAAATGAAAGTCATCGCAGTTATCCCTGCCCGTTACAATTCCACTAGATTCCCAGGTAAACTGATGGAAGTTTTGGGTAATAGAACTATTATTATAACAACGTATCAAAATGTTGTAGAGACTGGTTTATTTGATGAAGTCTTCGTGGCTACAGATTCCGAAATTATTTTTGATGAAATTTCCAAAAACGGAGGAAAAGCCGTAATGACAGGCGAACACGAGACTGGAAGTGATAGAATTGCCGAAGCTGTCCAGAACATCGATTGTGATATTGTCATCAATGTTCAGGGCGATGAACCTTTTCTTAAGAAAGAACCTTTAAAGCAATTGATTGACGTTTTTGCCAAGGACGAAAAGAAAGAGATTTCTTTGGCATCATTAAAAATTCAATTGAAAGAATCTGAGGAAATTAAGAATCCTAATAATGTGAAAGTCATCACAGATAATAATGGTTTTGCCTTGTACTTCAGCCGTTCTGTGATTCCTTTTCATAGGGAATTATCGTACAATGTCAAGTATTACAAGCACATCGGCGTTTATGCTTTTAGGAAAGAAGTTTTGCTTAAGTTTTCGTCTCTGGAAATGACACCTATGGAAATTTCAGAAAAATTAGAGCAATTGCGTTATTTGGAAAATGGAATGAAAATTAGGATGATAGAAACGGATTTCGTAGGAATCGGAATCGATACGCCGGAGGATCTGGAAAAAGCAAAAATGCTACTCTAACTGATTAATATCTTTTTTAGCACTTTTTAATATTTCCACAGAATCGATAACTTAATAAAAATCCTATCTTTGGATTCTTAAAAATTCTGAATGAAAAAAATAATTCTCATATTCTCCATTATATTTTCCATTTTCATTTCTGCCCAAACGGCTACAGAGATCATCGACAAAAACATCGAGAATTCTGGTGGCCTTACCAATTGGAAACTTCTGAACACGGTTCAAATCCAAGGAAGAGTTACACTCGGCGTGAATGACGAATATCCTATTAAAATCTATCAGCAACGTCCCAATCTCAGCAAAACAGCAATGGTTGTTGGCGGAAAAGAAACGCCCGTTGAAGGTTATGATGGGAAGAATGGATATGCGATGAATTATGCGCAAAACAAGCTTCAGCAGTACAATGACTATATTCCTGAAAACTTCGACAACGATTTTATTGATTGGGAAAACAAAGGTTTTGAAGCTAAATTTCTAGGGAAAGAAAAAATTAACGATCAATTCTATTTCAAGGTGGAATTGACGAAGAATGTCAACAAAACAATTTATTATTTCGATGTCAGAAATTATATGTTGTTTCGTGAGATCAAGAAAGATGAGATTCTGACCTATTCTGATTATAAAAAAGTAGGACAATTACTAATGCCTTACAGAATCGAATCGTCTTCACCTAAAAAGGATAGCGATTACGTGATGACTATCAATAAGATAGAAGTCAATAAGGAATTGCCGAAAAATACTTTTAAGTTTTAATTCATTATGGAAGCTGAGGAAATCCGCGAATATTGCTTAAGTAAAAAGGCAGTGACGGAAAGTTTTCCCTTTGACCTGGAAACCTTGGTCTTCAAGGTTGGTGGGAAGATGTTTCTTTTGATTTCCTTGGAACAGCATCCAGCAACATTCTCTGCCAAAGCTGATCCTGAATGGAGCGAGGAATTACGAGAAGAATTTTCTCAGATCAACGGTGCTTACCATATGAACAAAACGCATTGGAATTCAGTGGTTTGTGAAGGTTTGAAACAGGATTTGATTTTTCAATTGATTGACCATTCTTACGATTTGGTCTTCAAATCTTTGACTAAGAAAATCAGAGAAGAAATCAACAATTCTTAAAACT
Source organism: Chryseobacterium sp. FH1 (assembly GCF_000735135.1). Taxonomy (GTDB): domain Bacteria; phylum Bacteroidota; class Bacteroidia; order Flavobacteriales; family Weeksellaceae; genus Epilithonimonas. The sequence goes on along the minus strand of NZ_JPLZ01000006.1, from coordinate 1,887,472 downwards.
GAAATTCCACATTGTATAAATCATTCTATCAATTTCAGTGTAATTAATATTTGTAACTAATTATCTATAAGTAATTTAACATAATATATTCTCCAAAAAAAATTTGGATGTTATTTTTTTTTTTTTTAAGTTTGATAAATAATCAACAAAACATTTAAAAACAAAAATTATTAACAATCAAAACAAAATTTTATTATGAAAGAATTATTATTTGGGCTTTTGCTTACAGTTTGTGCTTCTGGTTTTTCTTATGGAAATACAATTATCGAGAATGAAGATCTTAAAAAAAATGAAGAATCTCAAAAGGTAGCAACATGCTATACCCAGCATATAGTTATTGTTGAAAATTCTTGCGGTGTATTTGAAGGACTTGAAATGGGCAGGCCGCAAGGAGTTGAATGTGGTGTGGGGCAAGCGCCTGGTTCCACAACTACGACGTATTCAAAAAAAGTTGTGCTTTCTTTGACTCCTTGTATGTAAATAGATTAGTTTAGAAAAAAAAAGTGACTATTTAATATTTAAATAGTCACTTATATTATAAAATATAACCAATAATGCAGAAAACTATCTTATTTTTTTTATTGATTTCGCAATGTTTCTACAGCCAGGTTTATTCTACACTTATAGAATATGAGTATAAATTACCGTTGCCAAACAATACTACAAAAGCATATCTATTATCTTCTAAGGAAAAAAATTATTTTTTCTTAAGTAGGCATGACAAAGGGTATAAAAGTTATGAAGATGTGCATGATAATTCTTCATTGCTCAATTCCAACTTTGTATATCTTTTTGATAAAAAATCGGAAGATTTCTATCAAACGTTGCCCTATTTTCCTCAACGCCCTAAAGAACTATCTAAACTAACAAAAGATAAAACAGAGGTTCCTATTTGGAAAATCTTGGGAGAAACAAAGAAAATCTTGGATTATGATTGTACAAAAGCTACAGCGGATTATCGAGGTAGAAAATGGACGGTGTGGTTTACAACGGATATCAATGGCGAAGTATTTCCTTGGAAACTGCGAGGACTTCCTGGCGCTATTTTGGAAGCCGAAGAATCTTCTGGTTTTTATGGCTTCAAATCTGTTAGGATTGTTAAAAACGGAAATTTTCTGCTTCCAAGGAATCATTCGGATTTCTTCGCTGAAAATTTAACTTCTGTAATAGATTATAAAGATGTAATTACTTTACAAAATAAAGTTTTACGGGAAAGACAAGAGAAAGAAATTGCCAATTCTCCGGCAGGAACTGTTTTTGGAGAGCCTGTACATTACAGAGAAGGAGAGTTAGAGAAAAGCTTTGAGTGGGAAAGGGAAAAATAAAAAAAAACTTAATGAAACAATTATCTTTATTGTTTATCTTTTTTTTCCTAAAAATCTCTGCGCAAACGAAAATCAAGGGTTTTGTACTGTCAGATGAGAACCAGCCGGTTCCCAGGGCAAACATCATCCTTTTCAATCAGAAAAATGAAATAGAAACTTTCGTCTTTAGTAATAAGGACGGAAGTTTTTCCATTTCCAGCAAAACAATGGGCAAGTTCCGGTTGCAGATTGGTGCACTTGGCTTTTTTCAGAAAGATATAGACTTAGAAATCAATTCCAAATCTGAAAAAGACCTTGGCAATATTACTATTGAGACAGACAACGTCAAAGAAATCAAGGAAGTCAGCATTACGAAGGATAAAAAGCTTCGCATCAAAAAAGATACAGTGGAGTATATCGCAGAAAGATTTTCTGACGGCACAGAAAAAAACGTGGAGGAACTCCTGAGAAAATTGCCAGGCATCACCATAGAAAGTGACGGGAAAATAAAGTTCAAAGATAGAGAAGTGAGCAAAGTGCTGGTAGAAGGAGATGATCTTTTTGAGAGAGGCTACCAAACACTTACACAAAATATGGCGACTAGTCCGGTAGAAAAAGTACAAGTGTTAACCAATTTTTCCAAAAACAAACTCCTCAAAAATATTGAGAATACAGAGCAGATTGCCATCAACCTTTCCCTTAAAGAAGATGCGAAAAGCAAATGGTTTGGTAGTACGCTCTTGGCTTCTACATCCTACAAAGAAGATATGCGCCAAGGAAAACTCAATCTGATGAATTTTTCCAAAAGGAGAAAAGTGTATTTCCTGATCAATGCCAACAATCTGGGCGTTAACGAGATGAATGGTGTACAATATCTAATCAAACCAAATTCTGATACTAGCAGTGAGAATATTGGCGTCAATATAAACACGCTTTCTCTGCTGAATCTGCATCAAAAAAATATGATGTTTGAAGAGAAAAGAACCAACTTTAATAATGATTTCTTAACTACTTTCAACTACATCTACAATTTCCGAAACGACTGGAAACTGGAGTTTGTGACGATTTACAATAAAACAGAAAACAGAAATTATGTGGACAGTTATTACAGATTCGATTATGAAAATGTGAGTTTTGCGAACACAGAATCCAAAGTCTGGAAACAGAAAAACAATAATATCATTGGAAAACTGGAACTTAGCAAAAGCTTCCGAAACAATTCTTCTTTAGAATTTTACAACAAAGTTTCATCTATCCAAGAAAATAACGATAATCAATTCTTGTTCAACGGATTACCGAATTTTCAAAATGGAAACAATAGACTTTTTTCAACAGAAAACAAATTGGTTTATACCAAAAAAATAGACTCTTCACAAGCTTTGGTAGCGGTGGCAAAAATAATCTACCAGAACAGACCTTATGATTTTACAGACCAAAACAATGTCGCATCCATTATTTCTAACAACGAAGATGCGAAGAGAATAAACCAAACCGTTGATTCTGAAATGCTGTTCGGCGGTGCAAAACTGACGTATCTCAAAACCTACTCAGAAGATAATAATCTAGAACTTTATGTGGCGGACGAATTCCGCAGAGATTTCCTTAACTCTGAAATGAAAATTTTGGATGCAAGTAATAATATTTTAAATTTTGATAATCAGGAATTTATAAACAAAATTGATTATCGTTTGAATAATTTCAACTTTCAAATCAAAAGAACTAAAACGTTCAATAAAAAATGGAAATTTGCGGGAATTCTTAATCAACAATTGCTCTCATCAGAATTGAATCAAGATAAAGAAACAGGATTTTACATCAATCCAAATGTTAATATTTCTTATGAAAGTAGGAAAGCGGGAAGCATTAGTTTGTTTGCTGGCAGGCGTTTTACGACTACAAATATTACTCAACTTTACAACAGTTATATCTACCAAGGTAACCGGAATTTTTCCAGAAGTGATGTTGGTTTTCAGGTTTTGCCAGATTATAACATTGGAATGTCCTACAATGTTGGTGACCAAATGTCAGAATATCTAAGCATCAATTTTTTTTATAATAGAAGCGAAAAGTATATTTCGAATAATATGATTGTAAATCCAGAGTTTACCTTTAACCAAAATATTTTGGTGAAGAACAACAATATGTTTTCTGCCAACACAGAACTTCGGAAATATGTGAGATTTATAAAATCCAGAATTAGTATTTTCAATAATTATATGAAATCCGATTATGAGAACAGCATCAATAATCAACCATTGATAAAATCTGTTTTCTCATCGTACAAAACTGGCTTGGAAATGAAATCTGGCTGGACAAAAAAAGTGAATTATGAGTTGGGATACGAATGGAATTTCAACAGAATCAACTCCGATGTGAACACAAATTCTTATTTGGATCAAAGAGGGTTTTTCAATATCTATTACAATTTTTCCTCAAGTTTTAAATTGCAATCCAATTTGGATTACTTCAAATTCGGAAATACAGCTCAGAAAACGACCAAGTTTCTGGATATTAAAATGGATTACAATTGGAAAGATTATAAAATTGATTTTTTCATTATGGCTAATAATCTGCTGAATGAAAATTCGATTCAACGTTATTCCATTAGCAACATCAGCGAAAGTTTGTTCACCCAAAGATTGTTGCCTAGAAATATTGTTTTCGGATTGAGAAAGAGTTTTTAGAATTGAAATTCCTCCGTCAATTTTTTATCCAAATCCAACTTTTCAATCAGTTTTTCCATTCCTTCGAATTTAATTTCATCATGGAGAAAATCTCGAAATTTCACTGTGATATCCTTGCCATAAATATCTTGGTCGAAATCGAGAATATAAACTTCGGTATGTAAAGATTCATTTTTGTCGTCAATGGTCGGATTGGTGCCGATGCTCAGCATTCCTTTGTAAAATTGATCATCGATGTAAACTTCGACAATGTAAGCACCACTTTTAGGCAACAGCTTATTGATAGGAACTTCGATATTTGCGGTTGGATAGCCAATCGTCCTGCCCAGTTTTTTTCCGTGAATCACTTTTCCGGTCAATGGGTAATTGTAACCCAACATTTCATTCGCATCAGTGATTCTGCCTTCTGACAAAGCAATTCGTATTTTTGTAGAACTAATATTGAGATCCTTAGTCTGAACAGCTTCCAATTGATTGACTTTAAAATCTAATTCTTTAGATAAAGATTTCAATAACTCAAAATTTCCGCTTTTGTTCTTTCCAAAAGTATGGTCGTGACCGATGATGATGTGTTTTACATTTAGTTTGTCAACCAAAACCTGTTCACAGAATTCGATTCCCGTAAGATTTCTGAACTCTTCATCAAAAGTTTTAAGGAAAATATTCTGGATTCCACTTCTTTCAAGCAATTCCAGCTTTTCTTCCAGTGTGTTGAGCATTTTAACATCATCATTCGGATTCAGGAATTTTCTTGGATGTGGCCAGAAACTTAGAATGGCTGATTCCAAATCTTCATTTTTGGCGATTTCATTCAATGCATTAATAATAGATAAATGCCCAAGATGAACACCATCAAACATTCCTAATGATAATGCCAGTGGGGTTTTGGAGTGATAATCGTTGAAATCCGTAATGATTTTCAAATGCTGAAATTTTTTGACAAAAAGTGATGCGTTTTGTCCGGCTAAAAATACACCTAAAAATGGTGTTGTCAATTGTTATGCAAATATGATAAAAATCTTTTTTTCTGACAATGCAGATATACAAAGTTTTATTATCTTTGCGCACAAGTAAAAATTTAGTAATGGCAAACCAAATTAAAGGAAAAATTTCACAAATTATTGGACCAGTTATCGATGTGGTCTTTAATGAAGTTGAACAATTACCAAACATATATGACGCTCTGGAAATCATCAAAAGCAACGGAGAAAAAGTTGTTTTGGAGGTTGAACAGCACATTGGCGAGGACGTTGTAAGATGTATCGCAATGGATGCTACAGACGGTCTTCAAAGAGGACAGGAAGTTCTTGGAACAGGTCAGCAGATCACAATGCCAGTTGGAGACGGCGTAAACGGACGTCTTTTCAATGTAGTAGGTGACGCGATCGACGGACTTCAGAACTTGTCCAAAGAAGGAGGTTTGCCAATCCACAGACCAGCACCAAAATTTGACCAGTTGACGACTTCAGCAGAAGTTCTTTTCACTGGTATCAAAGTAATCGATCTTATCGAGCCTTATGCAAAAGGAGGTAAAATTGGATTGTTTGGTGGAGCAGGTGTTGGAAAAACAGTATTGATCCAGGAATTGATCAACAATATCGCAAAAGGTCACGGTGGTCTTTCCGTATTCGCAGGAGTAGGAGAAAGAACGAGAGAAGGAAATGACCTCTTGAGAGAGATGCTAGAGTCAGGCATTATCAAATACGGAGACGAGTTCATGCACTCTATGGAAAATGGAGGTTGGGATCTTTCCAAAGTTGATCTTGAGGAAATGAAAGATTCTAAAGCAGCTTTCGTTTTCGGACAGATGAACGAACCACCAGGAGCAAGAGCTAGAGTAGCACTTTCTGGTTTGACATTGGCAGAATATTACAGAGATGGTGGCGAAACTGGACAAGGTAGAGATGTATTGTTCTTCGTAGATAACATCTTCCGTTTTACACAGGCTGGTTCTGAGGTGTCTGCACTTCTTGGACGTATGCCTTCAGCGGTAGGTTATCAGCCGACATTGGCATCTGAGATGGGTGCGATGCAGGAGAGAATTACTTCTACAAAAAATGGTTCCATTACTTCAGTACAAGCGGTTTACGTACCTGCGGATGATTTAACGGATCCAGCTCCGGCTACAACCTTTGCTCACTTGGATGCAACGACTGTATTGGATAGAAAAATTGCTTCATTAGGTATTTATCCAGCGGTAGATCCTTTGGCTTCTACGTCAAGAATCTTGGCGCCGGAGATCATTGGTGAAGAACATTATAACTGTGCTCAGAGAGTGAAAGAGATTCTTCAGAGATACAAAGCATTGCAAGATATCATCGCGATCCTTGGTATGGAAGAACTTTCTGAGGAAGATAAATTGGTAGTTTACAGAGCTAGAAAAGTTCAGAGATTCTTGTCTCAGCCTTTCCACGTTGCTGAGCAGTTTACAGGTCTTAAAGGATCATTGGTAGACATCAAAGACACCATCAAAGGATTCAATATGATCATCGATGGAGAATTGGATCAGTATCCAGAGTCTGCTTTCAACTTGAAGGGAACTATCGAAGAAGCTATCGCAGCAGGACAAAAATTGTTAGCAGAGAACGTTTAATTTGCGGATTGCTGATAGCCAATAGCTATTTGCCAAAAGCTAAAAGCCAATTAAAATGAATATAAAAATTTTAACTCCGGAATTTGTGATCTTTGAAGGCGAAGTAGAATCAGTTCTTCTTCCTGGTAAAAGCGGGCAATTCCAAATCTTTAAAAATCACGCGGCAATCGTTTCTGCTTTGGTTGGTGGAAAAGTGAAGATCTATACTGACAAAGTCAATGGTTCTTTCGAAAAATATTTGACCAAAGAAACAGAAGCAAAAAGCGCTTACTCTTACGAGATCAAAAGTGGTGTTTTAGAATTCAACAATGATAAGGGGATTATTCTTTGCGAGTAACATTCCAATTCATATAAAATCAAAATCCCGGAAAGCAATTTTCGGGATTTTTTGTTTTAAGTTTCAGGGAAAATCTATTTGAGCAAGAGACGAAGTTCCGGAATATTGGTAATTATTTGACTAAGTCAAATCACTTCGTTAGGTTTGGGCAGCTTTATCCGCCTTCCACTCCCAATCTTTTTTGCAGACGACTTCTGTCTAAATAGAACTCGAAGACAAAGCAAAAAAGGATTTCCGTTCAAGTCGGGCTGCAGCTTCGCAAAATCGAACATTTGTCTTTAGATTCACATTTTCAATAAAATTGAAGTTCCCAAAAAACACAATTTTCAAATCATTTAAAAAGTCCCAACGGGACGACCGATTTCCCAGCATAGGAATTTATTCCTATGAATTATAACATTAAATTTCTAAAGCGAAAGAATCACCCCATTTTCCTTCAATTGTTGCAAAGGTTTCGAAAACCAGAACAATTCAAAATCTTCAAAGCTATTTTCAAAATCAGTTTTCAGTTGCAACAAACTCAATTTCTTTCCATTTTCAATTGCGTTTTCATTGAGGATTCTGATCAGCCAATGCGCTTGTTCCTTAGCCAATTCAATCTTCAAAATATTGGTTTTCAAATGAAAAGTCAATTGAGAAAGTTCCCACGAATTTCCTTTTTTAGTTTTAATAAAATCTTCAGCGATCACATTTTTTTCCAGGAAAACAACTTTGGAATTCGGCTTAAAACTGAAATTTTCCTCCTCCAAAAGCGAGTCGTGAATATAATCCGGATGAATGGTAGTTCGAGGAATTTTAAAATCAAACCAACTTTGCAACGGCATTTCAAAATTGATTCCGTGCATATAATTGAACAAGGATTTCTTCAATCCAAAACTAAATTTACTATGATCAATTCCCGTTTTGTCTGTAAAATCAATGTCATTGTTAGCGAACAAAATTTCCTGCTTCACTGGGATCACACCATATTCCTCAGGATTGATTCCGACAGGTGAGTGCGCCGTCATAGCAAACTGATGCCAAAATCCACTCTGCAAAATTCCCATTTCGAAAAGCTGGCGCACCATTTCCAACGAATCCACCGTTTCCTGAACCGTCTGAGTCGGGTAGCCATACATTAAATAGGCGTGAACCATAATTCCAGATTCGGTGAAATTTCTTGTCACTCTCGCGACTTGATCTACGGAAACGCCTTTGTCTATTAATTTTAACAATCGATCACTTGCGACTTCCAATCCACCGGACACAGCCACACAACCTGAAATCTTCAGTAGAAAACAAAGATCTTGCGTGAAACTTTTTTCAAAACGAATATTCGTCCACCAAGTCACAACAAGATTTCTTCGTAGAATTTCCAATGCTACTTCACGCATCAAAGCTGGAGGCGCTGCTTCATCCACAAAGTGAAATCCGGTTTCGCCAGTTGTTGCAATCAGTCCCTCCATTCTATCAACCAAAATTTTGGCAGAAACAGGCTCATAAAGTCTGATGTAATCGAGAGAAATATCGCAAAAGGTACATTTTCCCCAATAGCAACCGTGCGCCATTGTTAGCTTGTTCCATCGGCCATCGCTCCACAAACTGTGCATTGGATTGGCAATCTCGATGACGGAAATATATTTGTCTAATTGCAGATCGGAATAATCAGGCGTTCCGACTTGTGCTTGTTTATAATCGTGTTTTGTGGAATTGTTTTTATAATTAACTTCTCCGTTTTCAATTAGAAAGGTACGTTTTAAAGTAGCCTCAAAATCCTCTGTCTGACAAACATTCTCATAAACGAGTTCAAGAGGCAATTCGCCGTCATCCAAAGTGATGAAATCCACAAATTCAAAAACCCGTTTGTCTTTGACCTCGCGAAGTTCTGTATTAGGAAAACCGCCACCCATCGCCGTTTTGATATGCGGATAATGTTCTTTGATGAATTTGGCACAACGAAACGCAGAATACAAATTCCCTGGAAAAGGAACGGAAAAACAAACCAATTTTGGTTGAATCAACTCAAGCTTTTCTCGAAGGATTTTTAAAGTAAAATCATCTATAAAAGTCTGATCATCACTTAATTTTGAATATAATTCATCAAAAGAATTCGCGCTTTTTCCTAATCGTTCTGCATATCTGCTGAAACCAAAATCCGAATCCACATTTTCGACAATATAATCGGAAAGATCTTCTAGATATAAGGTTGCCAAATGTTTCGCTTTGTCTTGCAAACCCATATTTCCGAAAGCAAATTCCATATCATCTAACTGATTGAAACGAGAAGCTTCGGGCAGGAAATTCATCGAACAAATTTGTCGCGCTAAAGTTGGATTTTTATTTTGTAGAAAAAGGATGACCTGATCGATTGTTTTGACATATTCATCGCGTAAAGCAAAAATACGCTGAGAATTTTCAGAAATAATTTTGAGGTCAATCTCATTAGAAAAAACCTTCTGAATCCCTTCCTTTGAAAACAACTGCAAGATTACTTCAATCCCCAAATCGATTTGATAGCTTGATATATTTTTGGTATTCAAGAAACCTTTGATATAAGCCGTCGCCGGATAAGGCGTGTTGAGTTGCGTGAAAGGAGGCGTGATGAGAAGAATATCTTTCAAAAGAAATTTTTTGCAAAGATAAGTTTTCTAAAATTTGAAAATTGAAGATTATTTGAGAACAAAAATTTATGGTGAAATAATTCAAGCACAAAAGTCACAAAAGATATTTAAATCATTATACTTTTAAGATGTACAAATAAGATACATTATTTTTAAACAAATTATTTTAAGCTTTTCATAGTTTACAGTTTTTAGATTTTCTTTTGTGACTTTTGTAGTTCAAACTTTGATATTAATTTTCAAAAGTTTCAAAAGTTCCATCCTCATAAAAAAACACAATTCTTTTGACATTTTTCTTTTTCGAATCTTGTTTTTGAATGGAATTTTCTAATGTCTGAGAATCGGATAAAACATTTTTTCCAGCTACTTGTGAAGAAATATTGGAATCTCGCGATTTTGATTTTTCTACTTTATCCTCACTTTCGGTAATGCCAAAATTCTCATCATTGATCAAAGAAAACAAATCAGGCAAAGACGGTTTTTTCTTTTCTAAAACTTCTGGTTTTTCTTCGACAATAGGTTCAGGTGCTTTCTCTGAAATCAGCATTTCGCCTTCTCCAGTGATTAGCCAATTCCATTCGAAGTCTGGAAATGCCGTTTTTATTTTGGTGATAAAATCGAGAGAAGGTTTGTTACGTCCAGAAATGATATGAGAAATGCTGGAACGTTGTACGCCAATTTCCTCAGCAAATTCTGCCGGAGATAATTCTGAATGTTCTATTACTTTTGTAAATCTGTTACTGAAATCCATTTTACAAATGTAATTAAATTAGTTTACAATTGTTTTACATTTGTAATCAACTGATATTTACTTTTGTAAACAATTACATTAAATTTAATTATATGATAATCAGTAAGTTATATACTTACTTAATGTAAAATCAAAACAATTTGTGGATAAGCCTTAGTTATCACTTTTATTTTTCTGTTACGAAAGATTAACCAAATTATTGTGGATAAGAAAAGAAATGAAATAAAGCCGACTATAATGATCAGCAATCTTTGATTGGAATTTTCTTCCTGTAGCGCTTTTATTTCGTTGTTTAGACTAATAATTTTTCTGTTAGGTTGGTTAAAGAGATCATCAACAACAAGATCAAAATTATCATTATTAGAATTTTTTAAACTGTCAAGTTTTAATTTTTGCTGATATTTCTTACTGAGAATATCTAATGCTTGGATTTCATCATCAGAAATATCCGAAAGCTTTTTTGTGTAAAGGCAGTGTTCTGAAAATAGAAATCCAGTGTCGGGTTCGTAGAAAGCAAAGATTAAATATTGATTCTTTTCATCAAATATCAAGTCACAAGAGCGAATTTGTGATCCAAAAAGAGTAGCTTGATCGGTATAAAAGCCATCGTAATTATTCCCTTTGTAAATCTTTCCTATCTTAACTTTGCTGAGATAATTATCTAAAGTTTTAAATCCAGAGGGCGTTTTATGAACTTCAAAAATATCTCCTACAAAAACAAAATCTGCACTTTCAAATGAACTTTTCAGATTAACGTTATCGCATTTACAAGCAAGAATATTAATTGAAAATAAAAGTGCAAACAGCGTTTTCATTTTGTTCGTTTTAAACTAAGACTCGATATGATGAGTTTTCTTTTCCGGAAACATTAGGGACGTCGCGATGCTCAAAAACAAGATGGAGACAATCACAATCAATGAATGTGAAGTGGTAAATCCGATATCATCTAGATAATGGTGGAAGATCATTTTGAGACCGATAAACGTAAGCAATGCAGCCAAACCGATCTTCAGGAATCGGAACTTATTCACAATTCCGGCCAGTAAGAAGAACATCGATCTAAGTCCGATAATCGCAAAGATATTGGAGAAAAAGACAATGTAAGGATCTTTGGTAATGGAGAATATTGCTGGAATACTGTCAACAGCGAATATTAGATCTGTAAATTCTACGATAATCAAAACCAGGAATAACGGCGTCATTTTCTTAATACCATCAATCACGACAAAGAACTTATTGCCTACAAATTGGTTATGAACTTTGAAATGTTTTTGCGCAAACTTTACCACAGGATGATGTTGTGGATCTATCTCGTCTTCTTTATTTCTATCGATAAACATTTTGATTCCCGTATAGATAAGGAACGCTCCGAACACGTACATAATCCATTCAAACTTCTGAATCAAAGCAGCGCCTATAAATATGAACAGGAATCTCATCACGATCGCACCAAAAATTCCCCAGAACAATACGCGGTGATAATTGCGCGGTGCAACTCCAAATCCGGAAAAGACCAATAGGATTACAAAAATGTTATCTATAGAAAGTGCATATTCTACCAAGTAACCGGTTAGAAACTCGAGGCCGAGATTTTTATTATAAAGCATAATGCTATGCTCCAGGTTATCCGGAATTATTTTGACGGGATGTTTATGCTTGGCAACTATTTCCTGTAATCTCTCGATACTATCGATCCCGTGGATCTGATGACCGAAGTAGGTGAGGACTATATAAAATCCTAAAGAAAGGAGAATTATGAAAACACTCATCAGTCCAGCTTGCTTCAAAGACACGGCTGAATCTTTCTTATTAAAAATTCCCAGGTCGAGTAGGAGGAGTATCACTATAAATATCAAGAATCCCGAAAGGAATAAAATCTCGTTGCTCATCAGTAAAAAATATGAGCAAAAATAGCGAAATAATTATGATTTAAGCGTTTATACATTTGTAAAATATCAGTATTTTCAAAGAAATTATCGTTTAGTATTCTGATGAACAAACGGAAGAAACTATGGATAATCCACATTAAAGTAAATTTAAAAAAATACTTTATTTAGATTACGTAAAATACTGATAATATATAAATTATAAAATTAAAGTAGCAATATATCAATCCACAAAATAATTAACAGACAAGTTGTCATTTTGACTTGTTTAATGATTTTACAAATGTAACAGTGATTATTTGGGATTAAATGTTATTTTTGTCAACATATAAAAAAGCAATTATGACAGTCAGTTTTCCTTATTCAAAAAATGTAAACTTCCCAGAACGCTATATTTCCCCAGAAAAATTATTTTCTTACTTACAGGAGAATTACAGCGATCAGATAAAAGAGATTGGAAAATCTAGTTTGGGGAAACCTATCTATATGTTGACTTTGGGAAATGGGAAAACACGAGTTGCCGGCTGGTCGCAAATGCACGGAAACGAATCCACTGCAACTTTGGCGATGTTGGATCTTCTTCAGATTTTTGAGAAACATCCGGAGCTTAAGGAAAAACTATTTTCATTGATTCAATTGGATTTTATATTTATGTTGAATCCTGATGGCTCAGAAACTTGGTCCAGAAGAAATGCTTACGATATTGATCTCAATCGAGACTTCATCAGAAACTCCAGTACGGAGATGAGAATTTTGAAATCTGTGGTCTTGAATGGCAATTACAATTATCTTTTGAATCTTCACGACCAACGAACGATTTTTACAACGGATGGCAGTCATCCAGCGACTTTGTCATTTTTGGCTTCCTCAGAAAATGTCGAAAGAGACGTCACGGAAAACAGGAAAAAAAGTATGGCGGTGATTTCGGCAATCTATATGCAGATGAAACATATTTTGCCAAATAGAATTGCAAAATATACAGACGAATTTTACCCAACATCCAGCGGAGACAATTTTATGAAATCTGGGATTCCGTCTATTTTGTTTGAAGGCGGATTTTATGAGAATGATCTGGATCGCAACAAAACCAGAGAATTTTACACACACGCTTTGTATTATGCTTTGAAGGCAATGTCAGTTCTTAAAGGTGACACTTTGAGCTACGAAACTTACTTTGATATTCCTCAGAACAGAGAATCTCATTTTGATTTGATTTACAGAAATGTGAAACTCAACACAGAATTCGAATGCATTATGGATATTGCCGTACAGTACAGAGAAATCCTTGATGAGAATTCTAAACTGACTTATCAGCCATACGTCATCGAAGTTGGCGATCTGAACCACAAAAAAGGTTGGAAAGAAATTGATTGCACCGATAAGAAATTTGTTTCTGTGAAGAAGTTTCCAAAATTGGATTCTTTAGTAGATTTCGTTATAGAATAATTTAATATTTTTCGTTTTTATCACTTTGTAATGAATTGGTATAAAACGATTTACAAACCCAATTTAACATAATATAAATTATAGGACTTTTTGTATTTATTGTTGTACCTTTGTTTAAGACCCACATATTCAACTAAATATCAATATGGTACAATATTTTCTAAGCTTGAATTACTATTAAAATAAACTATTATGAAAAAAGCTTTTTTAATCTTGACCGGATCTGTTCTAATAATCTGCTCCTGCGAAAAAAACGACGGCAAACAAACCAATGTCGAAAATCGAAAACCTGATACATTGGCCATTTCCGAAGATCCAAATCAAATCTCCGAAAATGAAAACGTTGAAAATTGCTATATGAGCGTAATCGGAAAAGATTCTATGTTTTTGTCTTACAAGATTTCCAACGCAAAAGTTACTGGAAAATTGAAATATCAAAACTTCGAAAAAGATTCAAATTCTGGCGACATTTCAGGAACTATTTCTGGTGATACTATGAAAGTCAATTACAAATTTGCTTCTGAAGGAACAACCAGCGAAAGAGAAATTTACTTTTTGCAAGACAGTGGCGTTTTGCTGGAAGGCATTGGAAAATATGCTGAAACTAATTCAAACAAAGCAATTTACGAATCTGGAAAATCTCTCAATTTCTCCAAAGGGCAAAGACTGAATCCTGCAGATTGCAAGATGATCTCAGAAAAATTAAAATAAAAACAGCAGCTCAAAAAGCTGCTGTCCATAACCCTCAAAAAATATATAGTTTATAAAACTATCGTCTGTATAGAATGTGCCGGCGCGGAAAGTTTTGAAGATTTTCCCTCGATCCACAGATTGAAATCTGTGTCTGCATCGCCCTCGTTCATCACCACTACGACCAGTTCCCCACTCTCGTTCAAGAAACTTGTGGATAGCAAGAAGTCTTTGTTGGAAGAACTTCCAACACGTTGTGCATTTGGTTTTAAGTATTTCGAAATATGTCCGATGTAATAATATTCGTAAGTGTAATGCAACTCTCCTGTTTTTGTATTGGCGATAATTGGTGCAAAACAGAAATTCCCTTTGTGATTTGGTCCACCTTTTTCGTCTAAAAGTATGTTCCAATCTGTCCAGGCTGCAGTCCCTTTGTTCAAATCGTTGATCATATTTCGCCCGTACAATTCGCCGATGCTCACGTCATAAATTTTAGAAAAATCAAATTGTTCCTTGCAGCCTTCCGTGAAAATCAGGAATTTGTCTGGAAAAGCTCTGTGTGTTTCTGCCAAATTATCAAACAATGGAGATTTGTTATTCCAAGTCTCATACCAGTGATATCCAATCCCAGAGGCATATTTGGAAGTTTCCGGATCTTGCAAAGTGGTGGTTGCTCTTTGGAAAATCAAATCTCTGTTGTGATCCCAAATGATGACTTTCTTATCTTTATATCCATTTTTCCACAAAGTTGGACCTAGATTTTCTCTTAAGAATTTTCCTTCTTCATCTGCTGTGTAGATGCAAGATTCCCAAGTTTGTGTTGCCATTGGCTCGTTCTGGATCGTCAATCCCCAAACCGGAATATTTCTTTTTTCATATTCCTGAATGAACTTAACATAATAATTTGCCCAGACTTGATAATATTTGTCTAATAATCTTCCACCTTTCAGCATACTGTTGTTAGATTTCATCCACGCTGGCGGACTCCACGGACTGAAGTAAAATCTAAAGTCCTTTGGATCAATTGCTTTTTGAGCTTGTTTGATCAATGGAATTTTGTATTGTTCATCGTGCTTTACATCAAATGATTTTAGTGTTTCATCATTATCTTTGACGTAAGTATAATTGTCGCTGGAAAAATCGCACGAGTTCATATTGGTTCTCACAACATTGTACCCTATCCCCGATTTTCCGTAATATGCCTCAATAAATTCCTTTTGCTTATCCTTTGGAAGTTTTGCAAAAACCTCTGCAGAAGCGTCTGTAATCGCACCTCCAAAGCCAATGATCTTCTGATATTTGAAATCAGGATCAACGAAAACGCATATGTCCGTCTCTTTTGGTTGTGGAAAATCCGTGAAAACAGCATTGGATTTACTGGCAAATTTCTCATTGCTTTTCTGCGAGGTCAAGATCACTTTTCCTTGCTTCATCCCTTTTTTCCAGTAATTCTGTGCATTGACAGTGGATATCAAGGAGAGCGTTGCAAATAGTACAATTGTCTTTTTCATTTATTTTGAACTAATAATTAATAGATTATTTTATCTCAAAGTGAGACAATAAAAATAATCTTTTTTTATTATATGCCAAATATTTTTTAATATTTAAAAAAAATCTTTTATTTGTGGGAGATTTAGAGGTTTTTTTAATTTTAATAAATTGTTAATAATCAAGCTCATTTTCACCAAAAATTATTCTTAATATTAAATATTATAATCGCCTTTTCAAAAACAAATGACATCCAAAAACCAGATCAAGCTTCCGCTAATGTTCAGTTTTCTGATTTTTTCTATGCTTCTCAACAGTATGGGCGCCATTATTTTGCAGTTATCTAGTCAAATTTCTTACGCCGGTTTGGGATTTTTAGAAAGTTTCAAAGATATTCCGATGGCAGTGATTTCTTTGTTTTGCGTCAATCTCATAAGCAAAACGGGGAATAAAAATGCGCTGATATTTTCTTTGATTTTCATCATTTTAAGTTGTATTGCGTTGCCCTTGGTAGATGCATTTTGGTTTTTCAAAATTTGGTTGAGCATTGTGGGCGTCAGTTTCGCTTTGGCTAAAATTTCCGTTTTCAGCATCATCAAAAACAATTACAAAGACAAACAACTGGCAAGCACGATCAGCAGTGTAGATGCTGCTTTTATGTTCGGAATCTTCTTTGTCAATATTGGCTTCGGAAGTCTCCTCACAAGCGATTATGCAGAATATTGGAAATTTGGATTTTGGATTATTGCACTTTTCAGCATCATCACTGTTTTGATGATCAGACCTTTGGAAATCATAGAAATTCCAGCGTCAGAGAAGAGAATTTTTTCTGGTGGCTTAAGATTTTTATTAAAACCAAAGATCATTTATTTCTTTATCATCATTTTTCTTATGGTTTTGGTGGAACAAAGTTTCAACTCGTGGTTGCCAAGTTTTTACAAAAATAATTTGCAGATCAGCACCTATTTCGCCTTGCAGTCTTCCGCATTTTTGGCCTTATTTTCATTCTTTGGAAGATTGATTACCAGCAAATTGATTCTCAGGTTCCATTGGTTTCGCTTGGTTCTGATTTGCCTATGTGTAATCTTCATCATTTTAGGAATCTCACAGGTTTTAATTTCCTACTTTTATGAAGATTACAAATATCTTTTGATCTTTGTGATTCCGTTAATAGGATTGTTCCTTGCACCACTTTATCCGCTCTACAACTCAGAAATCCTGAATAATATCCCAGCTAAAAAAACGCATTACTTTGTTTCGATAGTTGTAATCTGTTCATCTTTGGGAAGTTCGTTAGGATCCATCTATATGGCAATGATTTTCTATCATAAGATGAGTTACTTTTATCCGATTTTCATATTTTTACCTTTATTAATTATATTTGGACTCACATTCGTCCTCAACAAAACGCAGATAACCTATGACCGAAAACAATAAAAATAAACAGAATCTCCAGCAATTAGTAGAAACTAAAGATTTTGTGGAACACGTCTCTTTGGATTGCGTGATTTTCGGGTTTCACAAAGACAAGCTAAAGGTTTTACTTTTGAAGTACCACGATTTGGATCTTTGGTGTGTTCCAGGCGGATTTATTTTTAATGATGAAAATCTGAACGATGCAGCTGCAAGAACACTCTACGAAAGAACGCATCTTTCCGACGTTTATCTGGAGCAGTTTTACACTTTTGGCGATGTGAGAAGAACGCAAAACAATGTTCACCACAAACTTTTGGAAAACAAAAAAATTGCCGTTGATGACAGCCATTGGATTCATCAGCGTTACATTTCCGTCGGATACTTTGCTTTGGTAGATTATACTTTGACCTATACTTTCCCAGATTCCTTCAACGAAGTTTGCCGTTGGTTCGACATTTGTGAACTGCCTGACTTGGCATTCGACCACAAAGAAATGATTGAAAAAGGACTACTCTATCTCCGAAAAAATATCGATTATCAGATTATGGGAAGCAATCTTCTCCCCGATAAATTCACGATGAAAGAATTACAACATTTGTATGAAGCGATCCTCGGAGAATCTTTGAGACGCAACAATTTCCAAAGGAAAATCCTGAGTATGAATATCTTGGAAAGGTTAGAAAAACATTTCACAGGTTCTGCCAACAAGGCGCCTTATCTCTACAGATTTTTGGATAATTCTGAAATTAAGAAATCGGATTTTGATAAATAATTGATTTCAAAAACATAAAAAAGACGACTTTCATAGTCGTCTTTTCTATTGATATTATCGTTCGTTTTTACCATCAACTACGATTCTGTCTGGTCTGTTTGCCAATTCCCAAGCGGTTGCGAAAACCAATTTTGTACGTTTTGTCAAGATATCGTAATCAATTCTATCCGGCGTATCTGTTGGTTTGTGGTAATCTTCGTGGATTCCATCGAAGTAAAATGCTACCGGAATATTGTGCTTTGCAAAGTTGTAATGATCTGATCTGTAGTACAATCTTTGTGGATCTTTCGGATCGTCATACTTATAATTAAGTTCCAGCTTCTCGGTTTTGGCATTAGCCGTTTCACTTATTTTTTTCAAATCTGAACTTAGCATTTCAGAACCTATCACATAAACGTATTTTTTTCCTCGGTTTTCAGGATCATCTCTACCAATCATATCGATATTAAGATTCGCAACCGTATTTACCAGCGGGAAAACTGGATGATCAGAGTAATATTCCGACCCGAAAAGTCCGTGCTCCTCTCCTGTCACGTGTAAGAAAAGAATAGAACGCTTTGGCCCATAACCTTTTTTCTTCGCCTCGTTGAAAGCTTGTGCAATCTCCATTACCGCAACAGTTCCACTTCCATCGTCATCGGCACCGTTGTAGATCTCTCCATTTTTGGTTCCAACGTGATCGTAGTGTGCAGAAATCACGATGATCTCGTCCGGCTTTTCGCTACCTTCTATGAATGCCAAAATGTTCTCGGAATCCGGCAAAGTTTCGCCATATTTTTTCATCGCTTCAGATGGCACTTTTTGATAGTAAGAACCTAAAGCTTTTGGAAATCCGATTCCCATTTTCTTGTACTGCTCGATCATATATTCGCCAGCTTTCTTCTGACCAGGACTTCCTGTATCTCTTCCCTGCATTTCGTCACCAGCGATGACGTATAGGTTTTCTTTCAGTTCGGCCAGCGTGATACTGTTGTAAGCCTCTTGGAAACCTTTGCCTTCGTATTCGAAAGTTTTCGTAGTAGAACAGCTTTGCAACAGCGCAAAACCAAGGAAAAATCCGTATAGTTTTATATTTTTCATAAGTTTAATTTGATATTAAGTCGATATTATAAAAAGATTGTTACATAGTCTTCTCAAATTTTCTTAGATCAGATTCTGTTTTTACAAATAATAAAATCATTAAAATTATCAATTCGATGACGCCAATCGTATTAAGCAAAACTTCATCGATGGAAAAAATAGTTCCGATCTTTCCGGTTACAATTGCTACAATTCCAATAATCATTAATAACTTCGATGATAACTTCTGAGCAAAATTCCAATTCTCAATATTTTTCATAGATCTGGCAGTTCTGTAGCCATATAGATAATTGATCTTCTTCGGAGGAAAAATATACATCAAAAATCCTGCAAACAGCACAACTGCGCCGATAGTGTATGGAATTGATGTAACATTTTCGACCATCATTTTTATTTAAATTAATTCTCCAAAAGTCAGCAAAGTTCCATTTGGGTCAATCAAAGAAAACTCACTCACATTCCAAGGTTTAGTTTCCAATTTTCCATTTGGATGAATTTCAATGCCTTGATTCTGAATATTTTGATAAAATTTTTCAATATCATTATCGATTCTTAGATAGATCATAAAATCAGACTTTTCTGAAATCAAAGTTGAGAATTCAAAAAAGTGAATTTCCAATTGTTGATATTTTGTAATGAAATAATCATCGTAATCCGAAACCAGTTCAAAACCCAATTTCTGATAATAATCCAGCGTTTTTTCTTTATTAATGAAAGGAAGTTTGGGAATTACTAATGAAATCATAGTGGTTCTGATGTTTATTAATTTCAAAAATAGCTAAAATAAATTCTAATCTGACCAAGTTTGAAAACAAAAATCAAATTACTGAACAAAAAATTTTGATTGATAAAAAGAGAATTTAAAACGAAAAATTCTTAGTTGAGTGCAATCGAATCCAAATAAGCTTTGATGGTTTTCGCAACTCCAAAATCATTGTTAGAAGCCGATTCGTAGGTCGCGACTTCTTTTACAGACGGATGCGCATTTTCCATTGCGTAAGAGTATTTAGCGTTTTTCAACATCTGGATATCATTCATATAATCTCCAAAAGACATCGTTTGCGAAGGTGTAATATTGAGTAAATTCTGTATTTTCTCAACGGCTTTTCCTTTGTTGATGTCCTTATTCATCACATCCAGCCAATTTTTTCCAGAAACCACGATTTCCAGATTGTACTTTTCGAATTTTTTGAGATAAGGATAAATATTCTTTTCGGAACCATCCGGATGATAAACAGCAATTTTGAAAGCACTGTCATTAACGGCTTCTGTCAAATCATCTACCTTTTCGTTCTCGGTGTAATATCTCGAGAAAAAATCTACAAATTCCTGATCCTCTGTTTCATAGTAAGCCTTCTTTTTAGCCGATAAAACAGCTTTGGCACCAGGAATTTCGCGGATTGTTTTGATGATATCGATGATAGATTGTTGGTCTAATTTGTCCGCAAACAATTCCTCATTTTTGTAAACCACGTAACCGCCATTTTCTGCAATGAAACCGATTTCATTTTCGATGTCCCCAAAATACTGCGTGATTCCGGGCATTTGTCTGCCACTTGCGGGAACAAAGAGGATGTTTCTTTTTTTCAATTCTTCATAAATAGCAGGAAAATCCGGGCTGATCTCGTAATTGGAATTGAGAAAAGTCCCGTCCATATCGGTTACAATAAGCTTGATATCTTTCATAATTGATGCAAATTACTATTCCTTAATTTCAAAAACAAGTAACAAAGGTCTTAAATTATTGACCTTTTAAAAAATCAGGCTTATTAATTTAAGGTCAATTATTTTCTTTTCAGACTTTCTTATCAATTTTAAGATTAAATCAGCGTTAAGAGCATATTTTCACATCAACTCTGCCGGCGTTTCAAAGCCACATTAAATCAGTTATTGCATTTTTTGTGAATCCTTGATAAATTGCTCCAATCCTGAATCCGTCAAAGGATGTTTCAACAAAGAAAGAATCGGCTGGATCGGACAAGTCACAACATCGGCACCAATTTTTGCACAGTTGATGATGTGCATACTGTTTCTTACGGAAGCTGCTAGAATTTCAGTTTCGAAACCATAATTATCAAAAATCAATCTGATTTCTTCAATCAAATTTAAACTATCTGTCGAAATATCATCCAATCTTCCTAAAAACGGTGAAACGTAACTTGCTCCAGCTTTCGCGGCCAAAAGTGCTTGTCCAGCTGAGAAGATCAAAGTACAATTTGTTTTGATGCCTTTGTTTGAAAAATATTTTAAAGCTTTCACACCATCTTTTATCATTGGGATTTTAACAACGATGTTTGGGTGAATCGCAGCGAGAATTTCTCCTTCTGCAATCATTTCTTCGTAAGTCGTGGAAAGTACTTCTGCCGAAATATCGCCATCCACAATGTTGCAAATATCTCTGTAATGTTGAAGAATAGCTTCTTTTCCGCTGATGCCTTCTTTTGCCATCAATGTCGGATTGGTTGTAACGCCATCCAGAATTCCCAATTCGTTGGCTTCTCTTATCTGTTCTAAGTTAGCTGTGTCAATAAAAAATTTCATTATATTTTTAAGTTTAAGGTTTTTAAATTTTAAGTGATATTTTGTAAATATTAGATTTTCAAATAATTAAATATTGATTTCGAAAAAGCTAAAAGCAAAAAGCAAATCGCTATCAGCATTTAATTATGATGTCCCATATTCAGTTTAATTTTCTTCAAATCTTCCAATTCGTGAACTGGCCTTTCGATGTCGTAAGGAATCGGCATTTTTGAAAATTGCTGGAAATAAAGCAAGCAAGCATCCTTCCACCAAACCGCATCTTTAGCCTGAATTTTCAGCCTAGATTGCACTGATTTGAATCTATCTTCATCAACAAATTTTTGCAATACGTCCCAAGTTTTTTGATAATCACGAACATTTTTTACGCCCGTGTCATATTTATAAGACAATTCTTCCCAAAGCGTTTTTCCATCTTTCATTTTGTAATCCCAAGGCACGTGATGGAACCAAAGAATTAAATTTTCGGGTGTAGTTTTGATATTTCCATAGATGTTGTCCAACGGCGGAAAATATTGCGAAACGGCGTTGCTTCCAGATTTTGTTCTGTCGAAACCAAGTCCTTTTTCATTGGCTTGATGATAATAAACCGGAGACCAATCTGGCCTTCCGCCTTTGTAATCACCCCAAGGTTCAGGTCCATAATGATGTCCAGATGCAAAAATGTGGTGAAGTCCCAAAGGCATCATATAATCCACGGCAGTTTCCCGAGAAGAAAGCATCATTTCCTTTACCGGTTTTACGAATTCCTGATTATACGTAAAAGTCATTTTAATCCACTCATCTGCAATCTGTTCTGATGACAAACTGTGATTCCAAGCCAATCGTCCGAAAGCGTACCAATTGGCCTGTGCAAAATGATGCCCTGTCCAGTTTTTATCTTCTCCGATGTTTGCGACTGCAGAAATTGCAGTCAATTTTGCTGGTCTTAAAGTGCCGTCTGTGATCTTCGCAATCGTAGAACCTTTTCCGTCAGAATAAGTATCACTGTCGAGCGTTTCTTTGAATAATGGCGCGAGATAAACCAGATGATTTGAAAAACCTAAATATTCCTGAGTAATCTGAAACTCCACCATTTCCGGCGTTTTCTTCAAAGCGCCGAAAAGTGGATTGAAAGCTTCGCGCGGTTGGAAATCCACAGGTCCATTTTTGATCTGAACAATCACATTATCCTTGAATTTCCCATCCAACGGAACAAATTCCAAATAAGCTTGCTTCGCACGGTCTTCTTTGCTCGGACTGTAAACGAAAGCTCTCCACATCACGATTCCGCCGTTTGGTTTTAAAACATCGCCCATCATATTGGCACCATCTGCGTGCGTTCTTCCGTAATCTTGCGGGCCAGGTTGTCCTTCGGAATTGGCTTTCACCAAAAATCCACCGAAGTCTGGAATTATTTTATAAATTTCGTTTGCTTTGTTCTTCCACCACTTCTGGACATCTTTGTTCAATGGGTCAGAATTTTCCAATCCACCCAAAACTTTTGGCGAAGAAAAATTTACTGACAGATAAACTTTGATGCCGTACGGTCGGAAAATATCTGCCAAGACTTTCACTTTTTCAAGATAATCTTTGCTAAGGATTTTCGGAGAGGCGTTGACGTTGTTGAGAACAGTTGCGTTGATTCCAATCGATGCGTTGGCTCTTGCATATTCTTCGTATCTCGGAGAAATTTTATTAGGCAAATCTTCCCATTTCCATAGAGAATATCCAGCATAACCGCGCTCAATCGTTCCATCCAGGTTGTCCCAATGGTTCAGGATTCTGACGTCGTAAGATGGTTTTTCGGTGATATTAAGGTTTGAAGTTGAGGATTTTGTTTCCTGCAAACGCAAAAGATGATAAACGCCGTACAACAATCCGATTTCTTTTTCGGCAGAAATAACCAATCTATTTTGAATTGATTTGATTGTGTAACCGTCTTTCAAATGCTTCAAAGATTTGTCGGTTCTGAGTTCCAATGCCTGACCTTTCCAATGGTTCATCAATTCTTTTTTTGCAATCTCAAGAGTCGGATTGTTTCCTTTAGAAATAATTTTATCCGCAGAAATTCCGTTTTTGGCATTTGGAAAACGAAGCCATAATTTGCTTCCGTCTTCAGCGAAAATTGAGAATGGAATTAATAAAAATATTAAAATGTAGGCTTTGAAATTTTGCATTTGAAATAGTTATGTCCGCAAATTAAATTCACGATTAATAATATTGAACTTGTCAGATTCTCTGGAATTTGGTTTGATTAATTTTCCAAACCTTCTATGGTTTTTATTTTTCCATTTTCGTCGTATTCCAGTTCGATCACCTTCATACTTCTGAGCCAGGTTTTTCCGCCACTTGGAACACTGTCGTGGTAGAACAAATACCATTTCCCTTTGAATTCTGCAATGCTGTGATGCGTGGTCCAGCCAACAACCGGCGTTAAAATTTCACCTTGGAAAGTAAACGGTCCATAAGGATTGTCACCAATCGCATAACACAACAGATGAGAATCTCCTGTGGAATATGAAAAGTAATATTTGTCATTGTACTTGTGCATCCAAGACGCTTCGAAAAACCTGTGAGGATCGCCGTGAAGTAGTTCTTGACCATTTTCGTCTAGGATCAAAAGGTCTTTTGGTTCTTCGGCAAATTCTAACATATCATCGCTCAAACGGGCGACTTTTGAAGGAATTGCAGGCTCATCATCGTTTGGAAACAGTGCAGATTCCAAAGCTTTGTTATTTCTGTAACGTTGCAATTGTCCGCCCCAAATTCCTCCGAAATACATATAATGATTCCCATTTTCCTCAAAAACACAAGGATCGATGCTGTAACTTCCCAACATCGGATGTTTCTGAGGAATGAAAGGACCAGACGGTTTATCACTAATTGCCACACCAATTCTGAAAATATCATTTCTATCTTTCAGAGGAAAATACATATAATATTTACCGTCTTTGAAAGCCACATCGCAATCCCAAAGCTGACGACCAGACCAAGGAATATCCTTCACAGAAAGGACAACACCGTGATCTGTAACTTCCCCGTTTTCCACATCATCCAAAGAAAAAACGTGGTAATCATTCATATCGAAATGATCGCCGTTATCGTTTTCCTCAATGCCACTTTCTCGGTCGTGGGATGGATAAATGTAGATCTTATCTTCGAAAACGTGAACGGACGGATCGGCCATATAATCTTTTGGGAAAAGGTATTTTGATTGTTTCATTTAATTTTAGATTTTTAGATAATAGACTGATAGATGATAGATTGATTTTCTCGCAGATTATTCAGATTTCGCAGATTAATCATATATAAAAATCTGCCGGATTTGCTAAATCTGTGAGAGATCGAAATTCTATTTTGTAAGTTTTATAATTTTTTCAACGACTGGTTTTGCTTCACATTTGCGGTCAAAAAACAAGGCGTAATCGGTGCGTCCTTTCACAGGGAAATCATTTTTCCAAGATTGGGAGTCTGTCAAGCCCCAGAACGTGACTCTTCGGATTTTATCTTTGTGTTTCAGAAATAATTTGAAGAAATCGGCATATCGATTTTCCCATTTTTCCTCGACATCTTTTGGAAGTCCATTGACATACGGATTCATTTTCTCGTCGTACTCAACTTTGTCAGCAATATTTGCAGAAGTTCCCCACGGTGACGGTAGAACGCTGAGATCCAACTCCGTAATATTGACTTTCACGCCAGCTTGCGCATACTTTACGATTGCATTTTCATATTCTGCCAAAGTCGGACTGCTCATATCAATGTGAGCCTGCATTCCTACGCCATCAATTCGGATTCCGCGGGATTTCATATTCTTCACCATTTTGACAATGGTTTCTATTTTTCCCGGATGCCATTCGTTATAATCATTATAATAAAGCTCAGCTTGTGGATCTGCTTCCTGAGCGTATTTGAAAGCCAACGGAATAAATTCTTCTCCTAAGATTTCAAAGAATTTGCTTTTCCGATAAGATCCATTTTCCATAATAGCCTCATTAACAACGTCCCAACCTTTTATTTTTCCTTTGTATCTGGTAACGACGGTTTGAATGTGATTTTTCATTCTCTGTTTCAAAGCTTCCGCAGAAACATCATTTCCATTTTTATCAATGAAAAACCAATCTGGTAATTGGGAATGCCAAATCAAAGTGTGTCCAATTGTGAACATCTTATTTTTCTCTCCGAGAGATACAAATTTGTCTGCATCATCAAAGAAAAACTGACCTTCCTTCGGTTGTAAAAACATCGATTTCATACAGTTTTCTGCAACAATGGAATTGAATTGATCTTTTACAATTTTTGATTCTTGCAGATCCGATTCGTAAATTTGAGAAAGCCCTAAAGCTGTGCCTATGAAAAAATCATTTTGGTACGCAGATTTCAACGTAGATGATTTTTCCTGCTGTCCAAAAAAGCTGTTGGAAAAAGCCAAAGTTGCAATGCTCACAGAGATTATTATTTGTTTCATATTCAATTATTTTTTTCTTCTTTCTGCCAAATCCTGCTCTATTTGTATTTCTGTCTTTTTATCAATTTTATAAAAGAAAAGCAAACCGCAAGCGATAAAAAATGGAATCGATGGGAAGATACTAACCAGCATTTTTGCACCTTTGGAAACTGTTTCCGGCTGAATGACATTCACGGCACCTTCTGTAGAAATGTATCCATATTTCCCTATTATCAAGGCTACCAATGAACTTCCAATGCTCAAACCGACCTTCAAACCGACCATCATTGCAGAGAAAATAATTGCGGTGGCTCTTCGATTGTTTTTCCACTCAGAATAGTCAGCAACATCTGCAATCATCGCCCAAAGCAAAGGTGTTCCGATGCCGTAGAAGAATCCGTGGAAAATCTGAGAAGTAAACATTAACCCTACTGATTTCGGAGGAAACATTAGGAAAATCAAGATGAAAACCGTTGAAATGAAAAGTGAAACAACGTAAGTATCACGCTTCCCAAATCTGTCTGCAAATCGTTTTGAAAACGTAATCCCAACAATCATCATAATGATTCCGCCAGCATTGAATAATCCAAATCCAGCTGAGCGAGGATCTTCGCCAAAGAAATTCATCCCGATGGAATTGAAAAAATTGGTGATCGGAGAAATGAATTCCTGAAGCGCTGTCTCGTCGACATAATTATTAAAATAGTAAACGTAGGAACCGCCTTTCATCGCCAATGTCACGAAAATCAAAGCCGTTACAGACAACATTATAATCCAAGGCTTGTTCTTGAAAAGGTCTTTCAAATCTAATCTCAAGGTCGATTCTTGCTCGGGTTTTGGAACTACTCTTTCTTTGGTCGTTAGAAAAGTAATGAGCAACATCACGGTTCCAATGATCGCCAGCCAAGTCATCACACTTTCGATTCCAATGGCTTTGTCGCCATTTCCAACGGACAAGATAATCGGCAACATAAACACCTGAACGAAAAACTGTGCAAACATTACTGCTACGAAACGATAAGAAGAAATACTGTTTCTCTCGCCCATATCACCTGTGATCACGCCACTTAACGCCGCATAAGGCAAATTGTTTCCAGCGTACAAAAGAAGCAACAACGTGTAAGTCGCAGCGGCGTAAACCATTTTCCCTTTGTAAGAAAAATCGGGCGTGCTGAAAGCTAAAAGCGCGGCAACACCAAGCGGAATCGCCGTCAACAGAATCCAAGGACGGAATTTCCCCCATTTGGTTCTGGTTCTGTCCGCCAAAGCGCCAACCATTGGATTGAACACAAAGCCAGCCAACAATCCAACACTCAATGTGATGATCGAAGCATCTTCCGGTTTCAATCCGTAAATATCGGTGTAAAAATAAGCCAGATAAGTGACCAAAGTCTGGAAAACCAAGTTGGCCGCCAAATCTCCTAAACTGTAGCCTATCTTTTCAACGACAGATATTTTTTGAGATGAGTTGTTCATTATTATAATTGATATTTGATAAATGATAATTGATTATTCTGTCGTAAATGATGAAGCTGGAAGACCAGTTTTATTGAATAGATTTCCGCTCGGATTGTCTGCCCAATTGTATCTTACGGCTTCTGGATTCTGAATGTTTTCGCTCCAAACGATGATTTTATTTCCTTCGATCTTTGCGTTTGCCCAAATGTATTTTCCATCTTTTCTTTTGATAGCGAAACCTTTCAATTCTGAAACATTTTCGAAATCATCAGTTCCGGATTTGAAAGACAAAATCACTTTTTTTCCATCGATTTTCATTGATTGATAAACAGGTCCGTCTGCAATGATATTCTCTTTGTCAGCGATTTTAAAAGCCTGCAAAGCCAATCTGTCGCCAACTGTTTTTTTGTTTAATGGATGGATGTCATTCCACTCTCCAATGTCTGTGATGACCGCCAATCCGGTGTTTTGAACTTTCAAAGAAACAAGACGTTGCTGATCTCTCAGTTCTGCCCAATTGCTTTCCAAAGGTTCACTTTTTTGCTCCATAAAATTGGCTAATTGAACTACCAAAAACGGTAAGTCTTTTTGATTCCATTTCGTTCGCCAATCTGAAATCATCGTGGTCAAAAGATCGCCGTATTCTTCTGGTTTTTTAGTATTACTTTCGCCTTGGTACCAAAGAAAACCTTTGATCTGATAATTGATTATTGGATGAATCATCGCGTTGTAAAGTCCAGTCGGTTTCCAGCGAATGAAGGTTTGTCCGGGAGCCATTTTTTCCATTTTGGCACCAACTTTATATTTCCATTCGCCTTCGAGATTTATTTTTTGACCATCAATTTCCAAATAATAAGGTTTTTCTGCAATGAACTCTCCTCTTCCGCTTCCATTGATCACTCTTACGCTAATGATATTTTTTCCATCTTTCAAAACACCAGCTGGAATGTCGTACCAACGTGGCGGATATTCATAAGTTACATTTCCGATTTTCACACCATTGATGTAAGTTACATCGGCATCCTTGATTCTGCCAAGATTCAAAAAAGCGGATTTTCCCGCCGTTCCTTTTGACAAATTGATTTCCTTTCTGAACCAAACCGACCCGTCAAAAGAACCTTCTGTGTCTTCCCAAGATCCTGGAATGTTCATCGTTTTCCAATCCGAATCATTGGTTTCAAACTTTTCCCAATGTTGATTGAAGCCAATATCACTTTGATCCAATTCTTCGTACCAAGCTTTACTTAGCGCTTGTTCTGTGGATTCTGTGGACCTTATCAAATCACCGTTTTGCCATTTTTTAGCTTCATCCAGATATTCAGGATAATTTTTCAAAGCATTTTCATCCATCCAAGCCTGAATTGGAGAACCGCCCAAATTTGTATTAATTATGCCAACCGGAACTTTATTTTTTTCATTAATGTTCTTCGCAAAGAAATAAGCGACGCCAGAAAAATTGAGGATTGTCTGCGGATTTGTCGCTTCCCATTTCCCCGATTCAAAATCATTCTGAGGAACTTTAAAATTGTATTTTTGAGGAACTGTGAAAAATCTGATGTGTTGATTGTTAGCAGTCTTGATTTCATTTTCATAAAGCGGTTTTAATCTTCGCATCGGCAATTCCATATTAGATTGGCCGGAAGCTACCCAAACGTCGCCTATGAAAATATCTTTCAAAGTGATCTCATTGATTTTCATTATATAAGGTCCGCCTGCGATTTGCTTTGGAAGTGTGATTTTCCAATTTCCATTTTGATCGGCTGTCGTCTTGTATTTTTTATTAATAAAATTAACTTCGACTTTTTCACCATCATCTGCACTTCCCCAAATTTTCAATTTTTGATCGCGTTGCAAAACCATACCATCAGAAACCAATGCAGGCAACTTTACTTTTGCATCAAACAAATTAATGAAGCAAAATGCAAAGAGAAAATACAAGATTTTAGAAGTATTGAAATTCTTCATTTATCAATTCTATGTTAATTAAATAAAAATTTGAGTCTTGGTTGATTCTACTTTTCTAAAAATAAAAGAAACTATCTACATACAAAACATTTTTGCGATGCAAGCAGATTCATAGGAAAAAATTGAATTGAAAACTAAATAAAAATATTAAAAAAAACGACAGGCTTATCATAAAAAATAAGATTAATAAAACCTTCTGAAATAAAGCACAAACGTTAGGATTGTTGATATACAATTGATTAAATAAATTGTCAAAATCTTTAGAATTTTTGGTGGTGTCTACTTATCGTAATTTTCACAATATCCTTTTGATTGAAATTTATGAAAAGTCAATTTTAACATCATAGTAACTTTAACATAATTTTAACATTGTGTTCATTTAAAATTAATCTTTATTAGATGAAAATCGATGAAATATAAAAGCTTTCAATAACTGAAATGACCATCAAAACTGATAATTTTGGATAATTCTCTAAAACATTGTTTGAAAAAGTATAAATTGAAGAGATACTGACAAGATCAATACAATTAGAAAAAATATTAAAACAACTTTATAAAATTATAACAAACTGATTTTAAATTAAATATAAAAAAAATAAGGATCAGTAACGATAATCCTTATTTTTCTAATAGTTTGATTTGAGCATTACCAAAACTTAACATAAATCGCCGTCAAGAAAAGAAGCGTAATGACGATCAAAACCATAGTTCTAGGGTCAACTTTGAACATCGATCGATCTATATCAAACGCCTTCGGATTGATTTTCGGACCAGCAAGACTTATCAAGATCATCACAGCAACCGTGATGAAAAATGACCAACCCATATTGATCAAAAACGGAATTTCTGTAATGGTGTTCACTACTCCATTTTCGAACTTTTCATAAGTGAATGCCGTATACAGCCAAGTTTCTTTCCCGAAGATATCCACCGCAAAATTATTGAAGAAAATGGCTAATAGAAATCCTAGAACAACACCAACCAAAGCTGCAGTTCCCGTGGTGCGCTTCCAAAACATTCCCAAAAGGAACATCGCAAATACGCCCGGACTTATAAATCCTGTATATTTCTGAATAAAGGTAAATCCACCTTCGCCACCAATTCCCAAAACATCGGTCCACGTAAAAGCCAACGCCACAAACATTGCAATGATAATCGCCCAACGTCCCGTTCGTACCAATTGGATTTCGGTAGCATCTGTTTTGAAATATTTTTTATAAATATCCAATGTGAAAATGGTGGAAATACTATTGACTTTTCCAGCTAACGAAGCAACGATCGCTGCAGTAAGCGCTGCGACGGCAAGCCCCTTCAAGCCAGAAGGGAGAAATCCTAAGATTGCAGAATAGGCGCCATCTTTAATACCATTGAAACCTTCCAAATGACCTTCTCTATGCAAAACATAAGCGGCAATTCCTGGAAGCATTACGATGATTGGCATAAATAACTTTAAGAATCCAGCGAACAAAATTCCGGTTCTGGCTGTTTTCAAATCTGCGCCCAAAGCACGTTGCGTGATGTACTGGTTGCAACCCCAATAGTTCAAATGCACAATCCACTGTCCAGCAAAATACATCGCCAAACCTGGCAAGATCATATATTTCTGAACACTTAGATTCTCGGGCATTGCCAGAGTTGTCGTGGTCATCGTAGGTTTGTCCAATATTAATTTGAAATGTTCCGGCGCCTCACTCAACAAAGTATTGAAACCCGTCCAAGCACTACCAATCGTCGCACCATTGATTCTCTGATCCACAATTTGCAAAGCCATATAAACTGTTGCAAAACCACCGATAATCAAGACTGCCACTTGGATGACATCGGTGTATCCAATCACTTTCATTCCGCCGAGACCAATAAGCAAAGCCATCAGAAGCAAACCAATCATAATGATGTGGAGATTCTCGCCACCCAACAAAGTGTCGATTGCCAATGCGCCCAAATAGAGAATTGAGGTAAGATTTACAATCACATACAAAAATAGCCAGAACACTGCCATAATGAGCGAAACAGACTTGTTGTAGCGCCTTTCCAAAAACTGAGGCATCGTGTAGATCTTATTTTTAAGATAAATCGGGATGAACCAAATCGCAATGATGATCAGTGCAATCGCCGCAATCCACTCGTACGCGGCAACAGCAATTCCGACAAAAAAACCTTCGCCACTCATCCCAATGAACTGTTCTGCTGAGATGTTAGAAGCTATCAAACTGGCTCCAATTGCCCACCAGGTCAGCGATCCTTCCGCAAGGAAATAATCCTGACTTCCCGTCGCCAAAGATTTTTTTCGGTTATAAATCCAAATTCCATAGCCCGCGACTACGATGAAGTAAATCAAGAAAATGACGATGTCAATGGTTGCTAAATTTCCCATAACTATTTTTTAACTGAAAATTTGTAAATCGTTTTTGAATCATATTTTTCTCCCGGTCTCAACACGGTTGATGGGAAAGCTGATTGGTTCGGAGAATCTGGGTAATGCTGAGTTTCCAAGCAAAACCCGGTTCTCTTTTCACTTTTTCCGCCAGTTTTGGTTTCGAATTTTCCATCGAGGAAATTGCCGGAATAGAACTGAACGCCTGGTTCGGTTGTCAAAACTTCCATCACTCTACCCGATTCCGGGTGATGAACTTTGGCGATATTTCTAAGTCCGTTTCCATTCAGAATATAATTGTGATCGTAGCCATTTCCAAATTTCAATTGCTCGTCATCTTGATTAATATCTTTTCCGATTGGTTTTGAAACTGTAAAATCAAAAGCGGTATTTTCCATATTTTTCAATACTCCAGTTGGAATCATCGTGGAGTTTGTCGGAAGAAATTGATTGGCATCAATCTGCAATTCGTGGTCAGTAATTTCTTTGGTAAAATCTCCAGAAAGATTGAAATAAGAATGTTGCGTCAGATTGACAATTGTAGGTTGGTCGGTTTCTGCTTCGTAAGAAATTTCTAAAGAATCATCGTCGTTCAAAGTATATAAAACTGTAGTTTTCAGATTTCCCGGGAAACCTTCTTCGCCGTCTGGACTTGTGTAAGTCAGTTTCAAAGTTGGAAATTCTGAGTCTTTTACAACTTCAATATTCCAAAACTTGGTGTGAAAACCATTGGTTCCACCGTGAAGATTATTGGAATGATCATTTTGATCGACTTGATAGGTTTTTCCATCAATCTCAAATGTTCCGTTCGCAATTCTGTTTCCGTATCTTCCGATGATCGCGCCAAAATAATACGGATTTCCATTGAAATAATCTTCTGGTTTTGTAAAGCCTAAAACCACATCCTCATACTTTCCATTTTTGTCCGGAGCCGTAAGAGAAGTGATGATTCCACCAAAATTGATGACTTCCAACGTCATCCCATTTTTGTTGGTCAAAGTGTATTTTTTAACCATTTTTCCGCCAGCCATTGTCCCGTAATCTGAAACTTGAATATTTTTCATTAATTTTAAATCTAATTAATTTACAAATCACTTTCCGGTGCACCAAGATAAGAATCTTTGAGCCCGCCTGTATCAATCAGAATCTTTTGCAGAACAATTCCCGCATCCAAAACTCGGAATCGTAAAGTATGTTTTCCGGCTTTTGAAATTCTATGTTTTGCTTTTGATTTGATGATATGTTCCGATTGCCATTGCCCTAATTCTCCACGATAATGTCCGTTGAAATTAATAATTTGAGGCTTTTCATTATCAAAAGAAATCTCATAACGAAGACCTTTGTTCGAATTAAAATTAAGCGTCGGCGCCAATAACAACTGAATTTCAAATTCACCAATTGTCGTGAAATCAACTTCATATTCAAGCGACACATTTTCATTTTGTTTAGGAGAAATATTTTGAGGAAAAGTCGTCACTCCTGACAATGTTTTTCCAAAATCTGGAATCACTTTCCATTCGATTTTATCTGAATTATTTTTTCTTGAAAAATGCTCCGCTTCGATAGAAATGTAGCCGTCTTTTTCTTTGTAAATCTTACTTTTTGAAAGTTCATTTTCCTTTAAATAAATCAATTCAGGCAATTTATTTTTGTCAGGCTGTTGCCAATTGTCGTAACCAATTCTGGTTTGATCCATCGTGTGTTTCCACTTTCCTTCAGAAATTTCATTGTTATATTTATTCTGAAGAATCGAATCATATTCAAAATTCTGTTTTGCTTTGTCGGCAAAATCATTCGCTCGGATGTCTTTTTTTGAGGCTAATTGGTGGTTTTTCGCAACATTAAAATACAACTCATACAAATTACTGCAAGCGTCAATCGGATACAAAACCAATTGGAAATACGCATCTTTATATTCAGCAGGAATCTCGTTGTACAAACGGTTTGCATCAAGTGAAAGGTTTCGGTAATCATTCACAACGGTTTCAAATTCTTTATAATTTTCCAGGCTGTAAGTTTTGCTGTCCAAAGTTTCCGGCGTCACTCTTCGGTTGTATTTCGCATAAAGATTGATCATCCTCGCAATTTCCTTAGAATGCTTTTCTCCAAACTGTTCAGAAGCCCAATTTTCCGTGTATTCCAAAAGATTATCGGCATTGAATTGTTTCGAATTCCAAGCCATTTCCATAAAGAAACTAATCGGAAACTCCATAGGTTTCAAATCGCCAACATTTACGACCCAGATTTTATCAACTTTGTGTTCATACGTCAGATTCATCTGTTCCCAAACGCGTTGGATTGGATTGATGTTTATCCATTTGGAATTCCTCGGTCCGCCAACGTAATCAAAATGATAATACATCCCGTAACCACCTTTGTGCAAAGGTTTGTTTAAATCAGGAAGCTTTCGGACATTGCCCCAATTGTCATCACAAAAGAGCAAAATCACATCGTCCGGAACTTTCATTCCTTCATCATAATAATCCTGAACTTCCTTGTACAAAGCCCAAACTTGAGGCGTTTTGTTCGGATTTTTTCCGGTCACATTCTGGATAATTTTCCGCTGGTCTTTGACGATATTTTCCAGCAAAGAAATATTGGTATCTTCGCCCATCGCCTCGTCGCCGTCGCCACGCATCCCGACGGTTACAAGCTTTTCCCAGTTTTTGCTTCGCTCGATTCCGGATGTCCAGAACTCCTGCAACACTCGTGCGTTTTTGGAATAATCCCAAACGTTCGGCAGATTATTTTTTTTGATGTATCGATGCCAATCGGTTTGCGCCAAAGCCATCGGTTCGTGGTGCGAAGTTCCCATCACAATTCCCATTTCGTCGGCCAAAATTCCGTTTTGAGGATCATCGTCGTAGAACGCTTTTCCCCACATCGCTGGCCAAAGATAATTGCCTTTGAGTCTCAAAATCAATTCAAAAACTTTCTCATAAAACTTGGAATTGATTCCGCCAAAAGTCGTCCTCGCCCAGGTTCCGAGTGAAGGTTCTTCGTCATTCAGGAAAATTCCGCGGTATTCTACAGCGGGCTCGTTGTCTGTGTAAACTCCTTTTTTGAAATACAGATTTTCAGATTTTTTGACCGGAACATCTGCCCAATAATGCCACGGCGAAACACCGATTTGTTTGGAAAATTCGTAGATTCCGTAGATTGTTCCGCGTTTGTCGCTTCCAGCAATCACGATGATTTCTGAGATTCCGTTGAAATCTTTGATATTTTGAATGAGATATTTTTCCCGTTTTCCCTTTAAATCTTTCTCGTTCAGTTTTTTCTGTTTGATTAATTCATCAATGATTGAATTGGTTCCAATCGTTCCAATAACTATTAACGGCGATTTAGAATTTGAAATTTGATTAATGACAATCGGAGTTTCGCCCGTCACTTTTTGAAAATCGGATTGAAGATTGTTGACAGCTCTCAGAATTCCTTTATCACTGGAAGAATTTGTGAAGATTGAAAGTTTCGTTGATTTCTCTTTGATAATGAGCGTTTCAGAACTTTTTTCTGTCGTGATGAAAGGTTCGGTCGCTTTTACATTAATGAAAAAGGAGAATATCATTAATAATAAAAAAAACTTCAAATAATTTATTTTAATTAATTGACTCATAAATATTTAAAATTTAATGTCATTATCCGAAGTTGCATATAAACCAATCAAACTTCCGGTGAATCCGCCTGCAACATCGGTTGATAGAATATCACCAGAAACTTTTCCACCAAGATTCTTGTAATTTTTCCCATCCAAAGAATAATTGAATTGGTAATCATCGGCCACCACAGAAACCTGAAGCTGAATA
Source organism: Chryseobacterium sp. FH1 (assembly GCF_000735135.1). Lineage (GTDB taxonomy): Bacteria > Bacteroidota > Bacteroidia > Flavobacteriales > Weeksellaceae > Epilithonimonas. The sequence continues at coordinate 1,851,855 of NZ_JPLZ01000006.1, read as the reverse complement.
TTTTTTGAAAGTGAAATCTTCTCACTAGAAATTATTGTTGAATTTCCTTTTTCCGTACGTTCCAAAACGATGTAGAAATCTTTGTACTTCTTCGTAATTCCAAAAACGTAATTGAAATTTTCGCTTTGATAGCAAGTGATTCCCGCCAATTCTTTTTCAGATTTTGGTTTGAAATCCAAGGTCACAGAAGATTCCGAAGTGGCGTGTTGCTGTCTGTGAAACAATGCCGAAACTGGCGCCTTCGCTTTGATATTCGTAGAAAACGGATTGATCTTAACACCATTTTTAGTCTGAGAAATAAAACTTTCACGCGGTCCACGCATCGCAATCCATCGGTAATCGAGTTGAGAATTTTTCAAATTATCACTAAAAGTAAAATTGCCGTTCGGGAAAAACCCGTTTTCATTGGTTTTATTATTTACGCCGTTTGGTAATTTTAATTTCGGTTTCATCGGCACCAAACCGTTTTGAAAAACTGGATAAGTTCCGCTCCAATCCACAGGCAAAATGAAGGTTTCGCGTCCTGTTGTCACTCTGTTTTTTTCGTTTGGACGAATCGCTAAGAACACGCCATAATAATTTCCATCAGGTGTTTCCACCAGATCGGCGTGACCAGCCCAATCCACTTTGTCTTTTCTTTCTTTTGGGAAATATCTTTGGGTAAGAATCGGATTATTTTTGCTTGGAACAAACGACCCTTTGGGAGAATCTGACATAAAGATGACCTCGCTGTGATTGCCTCCAGTTCCGCCTTCTGCACACATCAGGAAATATTTTCCGTCTTTTTTGTACAAATGCGGACCTTCTATCCAAATCGGTTTTTGGGCGATGTCCACGCCTCCATTCACGATAATTTTGTCTGAACCTGCCACTACCTGATCTTTTTCCAAATCGTAATCCCAGATTTTGATCACTCTATGACCGCTGTACTGCTCGGTTCCTTTTGTTGGCGCGTCGTTGTGGACGATGTAGGCTTTTCCGTCATCATCAAAGAAAATCGCAGGATCAATTCCATCAAAGTTTAGTTTTTTAACTTCGCTCCAGCCTTTTTTCGGATCTTTTGTTTTTACAACCATATTTCCGATTCCGCTTGCGATCTGCGTAGTTATCATATAAAATGTGTCGTTGTGCTTGTTGTATTTGATGTCGGGCGCGTAGATTCCTTCTGAGAATCCGGCTTTATCAACTTTCAATTGTGAAGGTCTGTCCAGAACGTGACCAATCTGTTTCCAGTTCATCAGATCATTAGAATGAAAAATCGGAACGCCGGGAAACATCGCAAACGAAGAATTGACCAGATAATAATCGTTTCCTTTTCTCGTGATGCTCGGATCCGGATAACAGCCTTGAAGAATCGGCGAATAGAATTCATCGGATTTGAGCGGATTTTCTGAGTAGATCTTATCATTCCCTTTGTATTGAAAATCTGAAAAAGTCTGTGCAGAAAGTTGAGAGATTGTCAAAAATGCTGTTGCAATCAGCGTGATTCTATTTATTTTAAAATTGAGAGTCATTGGGTTCTGTTTCATTATTAGATTGTAAATTGCTGATAGCGATTGTCTTTTGGCTTTCAATTCAACACTTTGAAAATTGAGAAATTCAGGTGAAAATAACTTTAAAAACAAGACCTTAATTGAAATTGAAATCAAGGCCTTGCTTACTGTATAAAGAAAATAATACTAATTTTAAACCCCACTGAATGCGCTGAAACCACCATCAACAGGAATCAAAGCACCTGTGATAAAACTTGCTGCATCTGAACAGAGAAACTGAACGGTTCCATTAAGTTCTTCCACCTCGCCAAATCTCTGCATTGGTGTTTTGGCAATTACTTTTTTGCTTCGGTCTGTCAAAGATCCATCTGGATTGATGAGAATCGCACGGTTTTGATCACCAATGAAAAAGCCTGGCGCAACGGCATTCACACGAATCTTATCTCCAAATTTGAGTGCCAAATCTGTTGCCAGCCATTGGGTAAAGTTGGTAATTGCAGACTTCGCCGCCGCATAACCTCCAACTCTCGTAATCGCGGAATATGCCGCCATCGATGAAATATTAATAATGCTTCCACTTCCCTGATCAGCCATTGCTTTCCCGAAAACAAAGCTCGGGTAAACCGTTCCGTTGATGTTCAGATCCGTGACCTCATCCCAGCCTTCCATATTCATATCGAAAAAAGATTGGTCTGGAGAAAGCGTTGCCGAAGGAATATTTCCACCAGCGATATTCAATAAAATATCGATTTTGCCATATTTTTCGAGAATCAGTTTTGAAGCATTTTGGAGACTTTCGATATTCATAATGTTGGCCTCGATGGCTAATGCATTGCCTCCGGATTCTATAAGTTCTTTGACACGCGCATCCAGAGTTTCCTGATTTCTGCCAATCGCAACTACTTTTGCGCCAGCTTCGATGAAACTTTTAGCCAAGCTTCCGCCGAGAACGCCCGAAGCTCCTGTGATGACTGCGACTTTTTCTTTTATGCTGAATATTTCGTTCATTTTTTATAAATGATAAATGATGGTTGATAAATGATTTGTTTGTTAATTTTTATTTGACAATTCGTTTTGAACTGTTGCGATCACGCCGTCAATTTGACCTAATGCCAACATTCTTCCCAGGAAAGAATAACCAGGATTGTAACCTTTGTCGATATCATCTGTCAAAAGACGACCGTGATCAATTCGCATTGGCAAAGGTGGATTTTCCTTCTCGAAAATTCGAACGACCTCAACGATTTTTCCTCTGCCTTCCAAGTGTCCCGCTTCTATGAAATCTCCATTTTCAAAAACATTGGTACTTCTGAGGTGGACAAATTTTGTTCTGGAAGCATATTTCTGAGCCAATTTAGGAACGTCATTTTGAAGTCCGGCGCTGAGAGATCCTGTGCAGAAAGTCAATCCGTTGTGGGGATTATCTATCGCATTCAGGAACCAATCGATGTCATCTTCATTGGTTACGATTCTTGGCAAACCTAACAATGAAAATGGTGGATCGTCTGGATGCACACACATTTGGATGTCATACTCTTCGCAAACGGGCATAATCTTTTCGAGGAAATATTTCATATTCTGGCGAAGCTGATCTTTGTCGATTCCGTCATAAAGAGCCAATAGACTTTTGAAAATGGCAACCGGATTTTGATCGCCCTCTTTGATGTTTCCATTCACGAAACCTTGTGTTTTCACTATGATGGAATCAATCAGATCATTGTTGTCTTGTTCGGTTAAAGTTGATTTCAGTTCTTCGACTTTGTTAAGGATTTGTTGGTTATAATCTTGTTCGGCACCTTCCCTTTTCAAAATGTGGATTTCGAAATAGGCGAATTTGGCCTTATCAAAATAAAGCGATGACGAACCATCTTTCCATTGAAAATAAAGGTCTGTACGAGCCCAATCCAAAACTGGCATAAAGTTGTAGCAAACGGTTTTCACGCCGGCTATGCCAAGATTTCTTAGACTTTCGATATAATTTTCTATCAGTTGGTCTCTGTTTTCGCCTCCGTACTTGATAGGCTCGCTCACGGCAAGGCTTTCAACTACAGACCAACGAAGTCCGAAACTTTCTATATAGTTGTTATAATCCTCGATGGCCTCCAACGTCCAGATTTCACCATTCGGAATATCGTGAAGTGCAGATACGATGCCTTCTACCCCAATTTGGCGGAGCATATCCAATTTGATTTTGTCCTTCTTCCCAAACCAACGCCAAGTTTTTTCCATAGTAGTTTATTTAATTAAACAAAGCAGGTGTAAAGGCTACACCTACTTTGTTCTTGATTGATATGAATGTAAAATTATTAATAATTAATATCCTGGGTTTTGATAAGCGGCTTTTTCTGCAGGTGTCAAGCCCATTCTGTCTAATTGAAGTTGAGGAATTGGGTGTAGATAGTGGAATTTTTGGATGTTTCTATTGACAGTTTGTGCTGTGTGATCTCCATAATTATTTCCACCTATTTGATAAGAACCTGCCAACTCTTCCCATTTCTGAGTACGTACCAGGTCATACCATCTGTAACCTTCTCCGAAATATTCTCTTGATTTTTCAGCTAAAATATAATCGATCGTGATAATGGCTGGAGTTGCCGCCGTCATCTGTGCACTGTTATCTTGAACCTTAGCAACATTTCCATTGTTGTCCCAACGCCATTTACCGGCTCTTGCTCTGATTACATTTACCAATTCTCTTGCACTTTTGCCTGCTTGTGGTGTAGCTCCTTTCACTACAGCTTCTGCTGCTATGAAATACAACTCAGAGAATTTAGCTATATTGAAAGGTCTTGTACTAGCGGCATTTGGCTGCCCTAGTCCTGCACCACTATCAGTTCTGTACGGTCCAATCTTCCAAATTCCTGGATATACAATTCGGCTAATTCCTTTTGGAGAAACCACAAAATCTGCTCTTCCTGGCAATTCACCTGCGCCAATATTGCTTTTTCCAGCTCCTGTAGGATATGCTATCGATTGTGAAGGTTCATCATTAAGAAATGAAAATATAGCGTCTCCAGGTCTTATTTCTAAACTGTTAGCATTGTACAATCTTTGAAAATTATTTGTACTGGCATCTTTGTTCCAATTTCCTCGGTACGTAGTTGTGAATGTACCATCATAACGAGAGTCATTTGTTTTATCTGCAAACGTATTGACAACCGCACCAATCGTAGGCGCCATACGCGTCCAAGGGCGACCTAAAGCTTGAACTGCTTCTCGTTGAACAGATGGAACTGGCGTCCAAGTTGTTGCAGAGGAACTACTTCTAATATTGGTGTAATTCCAAGTTAACATCCAACTAGCAAAATTCTCCGGCGCACTTCCATTACTATATGTTAAGCTACTTCCATTGTAGAACTCACTGTTTTCTGTGTGATCTGCGTATAGTAAGACCTCTTTGTTTCTATCATTAATTGCAACGTTAACATCGTAATAAGTCGCCTGCAAACCATATACACCTGGACTATCTATTCCGGAAACTGCGATATCATAAGCTTTTTGGAAATACCATTTTGCATCGTGACCATCTGGATCTGTCCTCGGTGTCAATGGATAAGTAGGAATGTCCCTAGGGTTTTCTAACCACCAAGCATAAGTCAAATAGGCTTTTGCTAAATATAATCTTGCAGTAGTTTTAGCTACAGCTCCAGTTAAACGTGGAGATGCCGGCAAATCCTCTATCGCTTTTATTAGATCTGGAAATACCACTTTGGTGTAAACTTCTGGCACAGTATTACGAACTGATGATCTTACAGGATTCGTATTGAATTGAAGATCTCCGGCGCCTAAATCCAAAGGTGCTCCACCATATTCCTGAACTAACAAGAAATAATCAAATGCGCGGAAGAAACGTGCTTCTGCTAACAAATTTGGAGCAATTCCCACTTGTTCTCCAAATTTCAAAACTCCGTTTGCAGTATTGATGTTAGAAAAAACTGTATTCCAAACCACACTGGTAGGTGCAGTTGCTGGATTCACATTGCCTTGTCCAGAATAATCCATTGTTTTGAAATTTTCATCGGCACTTTGTGCATACGTGACCTCATCTGTCCCTGTAATTGTTGCATTATAAAAATATGCTTGACCATATATATATCTCAAATGTGCATACATAGATGTCAAACCACTCAGAACACCCTCACTTGTTTGAAAATACTCTGGTGTGTATGTCGCTCTTGGTTGCTCTTCCAACACATCGGAACAGGCGCCTGTTATTAGCAAAGAAGAAAAAGCAGTTGCTAATATTCCTTTTTTGATTATATTTTTCATTTTGTTTGATTTTAAAAAGTTACACTAAGACCTAACAGATAATTGCGTGTAGTTGGCGTATTGGTACCAATTGTAAGAAACCTTGTAGGTAAAGAATTGGTTACCGCTGCATTTTCATTAGCAAATGAGTTCGTCTCTGGATCCATTCCTGACTGTTTATGATACGGAGAAAATAAAACAAATGGATTCTGAACTGTTGCGTACAGTCTTAGGTTGCTAAGTCCAATAGTTTCGATCTGATCTTTATTGAATGTATAACCTATAGAAATAGTTCTGATTTTCAAATATGAAGCGTCAAAATAACCAAGCGTGCTTCCATACTTAGGATTATCGCCACTCATCATACCTCCGGGTTTTGGAAAACGCACATTCGGGTTTTCCTCTGTCCAGTAATCTACATCTACGTTGGAGTTACGCCCACTTAATTGATTAAGATAGCCACTAGTGCCATAAAGTGTACTGATCAAAAGACCTCCACTTTTGAAAGCACCAACAACTGAAAGGTCGAAGTTTTTGTAATACATTCTAGATGTAAAACCACCTGTAAAATCTGGAGTCATATCCTGTATTTGTCTATCTGCAGGACCAATTGCTCTTACTGGTGTTCCATCCGCATTGTATCCGCCAGTGTAAAGAACTTTAATCATACCGACATTTCCTCCTGGCTCCAAAATATTAAGATACGGATCTCCTTGTTGCCAAAGTCCAATATTCTGATAGTCATAGATTGAATTGATTGAATGGCCAACAAAGAACATATTACCCTCGTCTCTGTCAAATCCTGAAGCAAGAGACGTAATCATATTGTTGTTTACACTAATATTCCCTCCTAATTCCCAACTAAAACCGTCTGGATTATCGAAAATAAGTCCATTCAAAGAAACCTCAAAACCTTTGTTTTCAATAGATGCAATGTTAGAAGCATATCCATCAACACCAGATGTTGGCTGAAGTGGCACATAGAAAAGAACGTCTTTGGTTTTTGTTAGATAATATTCAAATGTACCAGATAATCTGTTATTAAACATTTTGAAATCTACACCATAGTTATAGGTGGAGGAAAACTCCCATCCCAATTTAGGGTTTGGAAGAGAATTCACATAAACACCCGTTGCATAAGTATCTGCAAAGTTATAAGGACGTGTTTGCAAAGATCCTAAAGTTGAGTAAGGCGCAATAGCCTGATTTGCAGTTTCACCGTAACCTGCACGTAGCTTCAATTGGTTTATTAATTTGGAATCTTGTAAAAATGATTCATTAGCAACGTTCCAACCAACAGAAACCGCTGGATATGTGTGCCATTTGTATCCTGGTGCCAATCTGGAAGAACCGTCTGAACGTACAGATGCTGAGATCATATACTTGTTATCGTAGGAATACATCGCACGTCCCATCAAAGATTGCAAACCGGTTTTCTCATAACCTTGATATCTAGGATCGATAGCTATTTTATCCTGAGGTGCGTGACCTAAATTGTAAAACTGGAAAGCATCAGAAGGAATATCTCTCGCAGAGATGTTGGATCCGTGATAAGCATTTTGCTCCGTAGAATATAATCCAACGACATTAACTTTGTGTTTTCCAAAATTTCTATCGTAGGTTAACAAATTCTCAAATACCCAATGCGTCATCATAGAATTGGCAATGCTAGCGAATGAAAGTTCATCTGGACTATTACTGAAAACGCCTCGACCTCTATAATCTCCGTTATTGGTAAAACGAACATTCAAACCGATGTTGCTTCTGTACTTCAAACCTTTGATTCCAGGGATGCTCATTTCCCCATAAATGTTATTATAAGAACTGAAAGCTACATCTTTATCAATCCATCTGTCTCCTAGAGAATTGATGTTATTTTTCGTGTATAACCATTGTTGTCCACCTAAAGTTACACCTCCTCTTACTTTTGGTGTTCCATCTGCATTTACAGGATTTGCGCTAAGTAAAGGAGTGGATGATAGTGCCCCGAAAAGACCTAAATTGTTTCCCAAATTCACAGAATAGTTAGAATTGGTTGAAATTCCGAATTTAAAAATCCCAATCTCCTGATCTACAGAACCTCTTAGAGAATATCGCTCGTAACTTTGACCTGGTAGTAATGCCTGCTCTTTGAAGTATCCTAATCCAAAGAAATAACCGCCACCTTGCGTACCTCCTGTGATTCCAATATCGTGATTGGTAGTATATCCGCCACGGTAAAGTTGCTTTTGCCAATCTGTATTGTTATCGTAAGATTCATCTACACCATTAGTAAATAAATTAGCAGAACGTCTCAATTCACCAAATTTTGGCCCGTCCATCATTGGATATCTCCCAAAAGCCTCATTGACACTTGTGAAAGTATTATAGGTCAGTTTTGCTTTTTGCCCTTTTGTTCCTTTTGTAGTTGTGATGATGATAACACCATTTGCTCCTCTAGATCCGTAGATTGATGTTGCAGATGCGTCTTTAAGAATATCCAAACTTTTGATATCGCTAGGGCTGATATCGGTTAAAGATCCAGCAAACGGAATTCCATCCAAAATAATTAATGGATTATTTCCTCCACTTAAAGATCGCTCTCCACGTATTCTTATCTGTGTTTGTGCTCCAGGTTTGGAAGAACTTTGAGAAATATCAACTCCCGCAACTCTACCTTGCAATGCCTGAGAAACGTTGGCAGAAGGTACTTCTCTCACCACATCTCCGCCGACAGAAACCACAGAACCTGTGACAGCTTCTTTTCTTTGAGTACCATATCCAATGACTACAACTTCCTCTATCTTACTTTCATTTGCAACGGTATCATTTGTACTTTGAGAATAGGCCAATGTAGTTGGCAACAAAGCCATCGCAAAAAATATTGCAGCTCTGTTTTTGGTAAAATTAAATCTATTCATAATAATTTATTGATTTTAAGTTAGGTTTTTCTAAAAGCGCCGATATCATTAACATTAAATCAATCAACGCTCTTATTATTTTTTAGATATGCATATTCACAAGTGCTTCAAAGAGTTCCTGCTTGCCACTTTTCGGGATTGGTTCCCCGGATGCGTGTGCAATCTTTTGTAAGTCTTCCAAAGTTAATCTGCCTTCTTCATAAGCTTTTCCATTACCATTATCAAATGATGAATATCTTTCTGTTCTCAGTTTATTGTAATCTGAATTTTCCAAAATGTCAGCAGCTACCAAAAGTCCTTTTGCAAAAGCATCCATACCAGCAACGTGAGCGATGAATAAGTCGTCTGCATCTGTAGAGTTACGACGGATCTTCGCATCGAAGTTCACCCCGCCAGAACCCAAGCCACCACTTGGAAGAATCACCAACCAAGCCTGAGCTAGTTCAAAATAATCGATTGGAAACTGGTCTGTATCCCAACCATTTTGATAATCGCCTCTGTTCGCATCTATGCTTCCCAACATTCCTGCGTCTACCGCCGCCTGAAGCTCGTGCTCGAAAGTGTGACCTGCCAAAGTCGCGTGATTTACCTCAAGATTCAACTTGAAATCATTTTCCAACCCGTGACTCTTCAAAAATCCGATTACGGTTTCTGCATCGTAGTCATACTGGTGTTTTGTAGGCTCCATCGGTTTTGGCTCGATGAGGAAAGTTCCTTGGAAACCTTGGCTTCTTGCATAGTCGCGAGACATTGTAAGGAAACGGGCAAGGTGTTCTTTCTCACGTTTCATATCAGTATTAAGAAGACTCATGTAACCTTCTCTTCCACCCCAGAAAACATAATTTTCACCGCCAAGCGCAATTGTGGCATCAATAGAATTTTTAACCTGAGTTCCTGCGCAAGCCACAACATCGAAGTTTGGGTTGGTAGAAGCGCCGTTCATATATCTCTCGTGTGTGAAAACATTGGCCGTTCCCCAAAGAAGCTTGATTCCGGTTTCTGCTTGTTTTTCTTTGGCATATTCCACAACAGCTTGTAGATTTTTCTCATAATCTTTCCAGTTGTCCGCTGGATCGACAAGATCGATATCGTGGAAACAGTAATATCCGAATCCCATTTTTTGCATAAACTCAAATCCTGCATCCATCTTGTACTTAGCTCTGGAAACGGCGTCCGTTCCTTGGCTCCAAGGGTGGTGGATCGTTGGTCCTCCAAATGGGTCGCTCCCGTCTGCACACAAGGTATGCCACCAGGCCATTGCAAAACGCATCCATTCTTTCATTGGTTTCCCCATCACAGTTCTGTCTGCATCATAATAGCGAAATGCCAATGGATTTCTACTCTCTCTACCCTCAAATTTGATTTGTTCAACACCTGGAAAAAATGCTTTTGTTTCTTTTGAAATGTTCATATTTATTTAATTTATTTTTGATTAATTCTCTTTTAATTTTGAATATAAAATCCCTTCCTCACTGATTTTTTCGTGTCAGTAAGTGAATATAATTCGTTATGTTTTTTTTGGATTAAATAATTTCCTTAAGATGATCTTGCCACCTCTCGTAAGCTTCTAAGTATTGTTCTCTTTTCTCTGATTCTGGTTCTATCACTGCAATTTTTTCTAATGAAGAAAATGCTTCTTTGGAATTTTCATAAAAACCGATTCCCATTCCTGCGGCTCTTGCCGCGCCAACTGCACCATCTGTGTCATAAAGCTCGATCGTTGCATTGCTCACACTGGCCAATGACTGGCGGAAGATGGAACTTAAAAACATATTCGCGTTTCCTGCACGGATGACATTGATGTCCATTCCCATATCTCTCATAATGTTCATCCCGTATTCATAAGAAAAAACAATGGCTTCCTGCGCCGCGCGGAGAACATCACCTTTTGAATGAATATTAAAGTTGATCCCGTGGATTGAACATCTTGTATCTTTATTTTCCAAAACCCTTTCTGCGCCATTTCCAAATGGAATAATGCTCAAACCTTTGGAACCAATTGGGGAAAGCGATGCAAGCTCATTCATATCGCCATAAGATGATAATGAAGTGGCAAAGTTGTGTTTCAACCAAGAATTGAGAATTCCTGTCCCATTGATGCAAAGCAAAACGCCTAATCTCATTTGCTCCTCGGTATGATTCACGTGTGCAAATGTGTTGACTCTGGATAATTTATCATAATCCAACTGATCCAAAACACCGTAAACAACGCCAGAAGTTCCCGCTGTAGAAGCTATTTCGCCCGGATTGAAAACATTGAGCGACAAAGCATTATTCGGTTGATCGCCGGCTCTGTAGGAAATCGGTGTTCCTACTTTCAATCCCAATTCTTCTGCGGCAGAAGCGGAAACTGTAGATTGTATGCCGAATGTTGGAACGATATCAGGGAAAAAGCTTTTCGGAATTCCGTAATGGTTGATGACGTCTTCTGAGATACAATTGTTTTTGAAATCCCAAAAAATTCCTTCGGAAAGTCCTTCTACTGTAATTCCTATTTCGCCGGAAAGTTTCATTGCGATGTAATCTCCGGGCAACATTATTTTATCAATCTTAGAAAAAATATCTGGCTCGTTTTCCTTCACCCAAGCTAATTTGGAAGCGGTAAAATTTCCAGGTGAATTCAAAAGATGAGAGAGACATTTTTCTTCCCCAATTTCTTTGAAAGCCTTCTCACCGTAAGGAACTGCGCGACTGTCGCACCAGATGATGGACGGGCGAAGCAGATTCTGGTCTTTATCTACCAAGATCAATCCGTGCATTTGCCAAGTGATCCCAATTCCCTTGATGTCTTCTGCACCTATATTGGCGTGAGACATTACGGATTGATGTGCCAACTTTAGGTTTGTCCACCAGTCAGCAGGATTCTGCTCCGCCCAACCTGGATTGATGGCGGTTATTTTCATCTCTTTTTTCGGTGAAAAATCAGAAGCTACAATTTTCCCACTGGAAGCCTCTATGAGACAAACTTTTACAGAAGAACTGCCGATATCATATCCTAACAAATACATAATTCTTGAAACTTATTTAATTAATTTATTGTGGGTCTTTTTATAAATCTTAGGATCAAACCTGTAATATCTTGCAGCGCGATGGGAAACATTTTGCTCGATCTCCTCCAACTGAATGATGTAACTGAATGATGATATCTTCTTGTGAAAATTCTTGATATCAATTTGTTTTTCGCTCACGGCGCTGTAAAGCTGATACAGCATTCTTATCGTGAATTTCTTTGGCAAGAGTTCAAAGATGATGGAGAAATCTGTTTCCATCCATTTTCTGATTTCTATCAAAGACTCGCTGATGATCTTGTTGTGATCAAAAGGCAACTGTGGAACTTTGTCTATCGGATGCCAATCTACAGTATCATATTTTGAACTGTTGATCTTGTGGTCTATTTTGCAGAGCGCGAGATACGCTACAGTGATGATTCGGTCAATATTATGTTTGTACTCCGTTCCCATCCATTTGATGTCGTTTTGATTGCTGGCGCGGGCAGGATCTGCGAAACATTTGAATTGTTTTAGAACCATCTTTTTGATTCCAGTCAGTTCATACATCACTCTATTCGCTGCGTCATCTACATCTTCATCACTAAAGATCAAACTTCCTGGCAATTTTTTCTGACTGTCAACCGGCATATTTTCCACGTGGCGCTGTACCAACAAAATGTTCAGTCTATTTTCATAGTCAAAACCGAAAACCACACAGTCAACAGAAACATAGGTATGTATAAATTCTGGATTCATTTGATTGTTAACATTTACGTAACATCACAAATATAAAAATAGAATCGAGAAAAAAAAATAAAATTTTCATTAAGTACTATATATCAATCTTTTACATATCGATTTTATATGATAAGAATGATGTATGTTTTATGATAAGCTTATCGTGATAATGATGATATATCAAAGCGAATGTGTTAGTGCTTAGACATTTAATAAATTAAAATGAAGATCGAAAAACGAGATTATTTTAACTAATTATTATGATAACAAAATTTTAATTTTTCCCGATTTATTTTTTAAAATTTAAGAAACGAAGTATGTTTTTTGTCATAAATCACGCATTTAGCATTTGCTTTTTTTACTAAATGTTAACACAAAAAGTAAAAAATGTCAGTCCACAATTAAAAATCGTGTGAAATCCATATTCCAGAATTCTTCTTTCCGATTTTTAAATCACAAAAATATTGAACTTGTTATTTTATGATGAATGAATTATAGAGAACTTCTACATTAGAAATAAAAAAACTCTTATAACAAATGATGCTATAAGAGTAAAATTATTACCGATTTATAAAGGTAGTTTCAGAGATATTGGTCAGAATCAAGCTAACTCATCATTCCATTCTCGGATGGTCACCTTTGCAATCAAACCTTCTTGCACAAATGGATCACCGTTTACAAACTCTTCTGCAGATTCTTTGTCCACAAAAATGGCCATTGCACCTTCTCCAGGATTTGCAAAAGCGCCTGTTCCCAAAACCTTCCCGGACTTCAAAAACTCCGCTTCGAACGTTTCGTGACGTGGAAAAACGGCCATAAATTCATCCATAGATTTCTCGGTGTTGTGCTCGTAAAATACTACTGCTTTCATATTTGTTTGTTTTTAATTAAAGATAAAATATATACTATAATTAATGCGCTTCCAGCCAATTATTCCCAACACCAACTTCAACTAGCAAAGGAACTGTCGTCTCAAAGGCAGATTCCATTTCTTTTTTGATCAATGACATTGCAACGCCAACTTCATCAATTGGTGCTTCGAAAAGCAATTCATCGTGAACCTGCAAAAGCATTTTGGTCTGAAGGTTTTGAGCTTCTAATTCTTCATCGATTTTTATCATCGCCAATTTGATAATATCAGCGGCACTTCCTTGGATTGGCGCATTTACAGCGTTTCTTTCGGCGTGGGCTTTTACCACGAAATTACTGGAATTGATATCTTTCAAATGGCGTTTCCTTCCAAGAATCGTCTGCACATAACCTTGATCCTGCGCTTTCTTGACCTGCTCTGCCATATATTCTTTCAAACGCGGATAAGATTCATAATAAGAATCGATCATCTTTTTCGCCTCGGTTCTGGAAAGTCCGGTCTGTTCGGCTAAGGCAAAAGCACCTTGACCATAAATGATCCCGAAATTCACGGTTTTCGCTTGACCTCTTTGGGTTTTGGTCACTTCTTCCAACGGAATATCAAACAACTTCGCTGCTGTGGACACGTGAATATCCTCATTGTTTTGGAAAGCAGCAATCATATTTTGTTCGCCGGAAATCTCAGCAATTAGTCTTAATTCAATTTGAGAATAATCGGCGGAGATGATCTTTTTTCCTTCGTCAGCTACAAAAGCACCACGAATTTGTTGTCCTCTTAAAGTTCTGATCGGAATATTTTGAAGATTCGGATTCACACTTGCCAAACGTCCTGTAGCTGCAACTGTTTGAGCAAAAGTAGTATGAACACGTTCATCTTTTTTATCGATTTGACTTGGTAGCGCATCAACATAAGTTGATTTCAATTTCTGCAAAGTTCTGTATTCCAAAATCGAGGCAATGATCTCGTGTTTCGAAGACAATTTTTGAAGGACATCTTCCGAAGTTGCGTATTGTCCAGTTTTGGTTTTTTTCGCTTTCGGATCCAATTGCATTTTATCAAAAAGAATTTCGCCCAGCTGTTTCGGAGAATTCATATTGAAATTTTCTCCAGACAATTCGAAAATTTTGGATTCTAAAACGCGAAGATCATTTTCCAAATCAATACTTTCTTGCGCCAACCAATTGTTATCTAATTTTACACCTGTCAATTCAATCTTCGCAAGAACGCGCATCAACGGCATTTCGACATTGTAGAACAATTCTTCCAGATTTTCTTTGGCCAATTGTGGCGCAAACAATTCATATAATTGAAACGTCACATCCGCATCTTCCGCTGCATAAGCTGTTTGCGTTTCGATATCCACTTCACGAAGTGTCAATTGGTTTTTTCCTTTTTTACCGATGAGTGATTCGATGGAAACCGGTTTGTAATCTAGGTACATTTCCGATAGATAATCCATTCCGTGACGGCCGTCGGGATTCAGAAGGTAATGCGCGATCATCGTGTCAAAGATCTTGCCTTTAACATCAATATTGTAATTCTGAAGAACTTTAGCATCGTACTTTAAATTGTGAGCAATTTTCAAAACATCTTCGGCTTCAAAAAACGGTCGAAAAAGTTCAATGGTTTCTTGGGCTTCTTCCCTATTTTCAGATATTGGAATATAATAAGCCAAGCCTTTTTTGTACGAAAAACTCATCCCGATCAGTTCTGCTTCCAGTTCATTAAGCGAAGTAGTTTCCGTATCAAAACAAACCGCTTTTTGCTTGAGGAGATTGCTTAAAAGAATTCTCTGCGCTTTTGGATCATTGATATGTTGATAAAGATGGTCGTTGCCTTCGATGTTTGATTTTGTGGTAGTTGCCTGATCCAGCTGTTCGAACGTGGCAAACATATCCATCATTCCATTTTTGTTTGGCGCGCTGGAAGTTTCAACTTTCCCATCATTAGGATTTTCAACTTCCATCAATTCCTCCACATATTCTTTGTTTGAGAATGCGCGGTAAAGATTTTCGTATAATCTTCGGAATTCTAATTCATCAAAAATCTCTTTCACTTTATCGAAATCAGGCATATCGAGATCATATTGTTCTTCAATAAATTCGATAGGCGCATCACAGATGATCGTTGCCAATTTCTTGGATAGAAGTCCACGTTCTGCGCTGGCTTCCACCTTCTCCTTCATTTTTCCTTTTAGAGTATGCGTGTTTTCCAAGAGATTTTCTATTGATCCAAATTCTTTTAGAAATTTCATTGCCGTTTTTGCACCAACACCTTCAAGACCAGGAATGTTGTCAGAAGCGTCTCCCATCATCGCCAAATAATCTATCACTTGTTTTGGGTCTTCTATCTCATACTTAGCATTAATTTCTTCAATCCCAAGGATTTCTATGTCGCCACCCTTGTATCCCGGCTTGTATATTTTAATTTTATCTGTAACAAGTTGTCCAAAATCTTTGTCTGGTGTTACCATAAAAATATTATAATCCTTTTTTTCAGCTTTACATGCAATTGTACCAATTACATCATCTGCTTCATAACCTTCTACACCAAGATAGGGAATATGCATTGCTTCGAGAATTCGATAAATATAGGGAATAGCAAATCTGATAGCTTCTGGAGTTTCGCTTCGGTTAGCCTTATATTCTGCATAATCATTTGTTCTAATGCTAGCCTGACCCACATCAAAAACGACAGCAAGATGTGTTGGTTTTTCTTTTCTAATAAGTTCAATTAAAGAATTCATAAACCCAAAAATAGCCGTTGTTTCCATGCCCGAGGTTGTGAATCTTTGATTTTTATACATTGCATGAAAGCCACGGAAAATCATTGCGTAAGCATCTATGAGATATAATCTTTTGTCTGTTGAAGTCATAAAAACAAAAGTAATAAAAATGTGATGATTATCTGTTGAATGGCATAAAATTAGCGTGATTTTAATTTGTTAAAAAATCTTAAAATTTATATTGTAATATAAAAATTTGATTGTAATTTTGCACCAAGCAAATGAAAAAAACTCTACTCCCTCTTTTCTTAACTTTCTATGTATCAACTCTCCTGATTTCCTGCGCAAATTACGGAGACGCTTTGCATTACAAAAATAAAGACGTCAAAGTTTCGAAGATAAAAACCATACTCTATTTCAATCCAGAAGTCTTTCCTGACATTTCTGAAATCAAGGAGCCAACTTACAATGCTTTTTACAGCGCAACATCCGACAAAATGAGATCGCTCGGAAATGTAAAATATCTTCAGGTAGATTCGCCAATGTCATTCGATGATGTGGACACAAAAACCATCAAGGAAATCTGCGAAAACAACAATGCGGATGTAGCCGTGGTTCCAAAAGTGAAGTATTTCAAAGTTGGTTTTGGAAAGTATGTCTTTTCAAATCAAGTGATTGTGAGTATGAAGCTGTATGATTCCAAAGGACATTTCATAATGGAAACTTCTTATGACACGTACAAAGGCAACGGCAGATTATTGGGATCAGCTTCCAATTCTGTGATTATCGGGACCAAAGGTGCGATTAGAAAAATGAATAAGGAGTTGAGGTATTAAAGATAAAATCTATTCAGGCTTTATTTTAACAATTTTATTATCTCTCAAAACAACCAATTCGCTGTTTTTTGATTTCTTGAATTCTAGGAGTTTTTCGTAGGTTTTTTCGAGTCCTTTTAAAATCTTATTTTTTTCGGCAATTTGAATTTCAATCGTTGTCATAGTAATTTTTTAAAAGGTTAAACTTTTCTTGATTTACAATATTTAATAAACCATCAATTTGCTTCTCTGCTAAAAATTGATGCTGACCTTCTGAATTGTCAAAAATTAATGCACCATCAACAATTGGAAGATAAATTTCGAATAAATTTTTGATTCCTCTAATGTACCTTCTTTCGATTACTTCGGGTAAAATATTGTGTCCGCCTTCTGAAACCCGTATTTTCACACGCTCTTTAGCCAATTCAGTATTTTGAAGCCAAAAGAATAATAATGTTACACGATAGCCCTTTTCCCTCGCTTCAATGATTTTACTTTTGTAACTCTTTGTGGATAAAGTAGTTTCAAAGGCAAAATTTTCATCTTCAGAAAGCAATTCATTAATTCTATTCAACATTATTCTACCAGCTTCAAAAGAAACTTTTTCTGGTTGAAATGGAGACAGCCCTTTTGCAATTTCATCAGCATTTACAAACTCTTTGCAATCCAAAATCTCAGGTAAAATCGTAAATGATGCGGTAGTTTTACCTGCTCCATTGCAACCTGCGATTATGTACAACTTTTTGTCATCCATTGTCGCAAATTTACAAATTATAATCAAATCATTTTATTTCACATTATATTAATCTATTTCTAAAGGATTTCTTTCAGATTTTAATACTTTTGCAATTCAAAAATCCTAGAAGATCGAGAATCCAGAAATCATATTAAATCCAGCCGACGTTGCCGAATCACTGAGCAAATTGCCAGTGAAGGAACGCTTGTTGCAATTTCTGAAACTACCGAAATCTGAAAAAGCAGACGTCTTCTCACACTTCGACCCTGATTTTCAGGAAGAAACGATTCGAAGCATTGCCAGCCACGAGGTTTCTGACATCTTGAATGAAATGTCACCCGATGACAGAACTCAACTTTTCGAGGATTTTCCGGATGAATTGATCAAGTCTTCTATCAACCTTTTGAATCCGCAAGAAAGACGAGTTGCTTTGAAACTTTTGGGTTACGAAGCCGATTCTATTGCACGTTTGATGACGCCTTATTACGTTCAAATCCGTAAGGAATGGACTGTGAAACGTTGTCTTCAACAAATCAAAAAGGTGGGGAAAAAAGTTGAAACGCTTAACTTCCTTTATGTCGTTGATGAAAAGAATATTTTGATTGATGACATTACAATCGGCTCTCTTCTATTGGCTGACGAAGATCAATTGATTTCTGAGCTGACTGATGATCATTTTGTGGCAATTACCACGACAACTTCCAAAGAAGACGCAGTTCCGTACTTTGAGAAATATGACCGAAGTGCATTGCCGATCATCACAGAAAATGGTGTTTTGGTTGGAATCGTAACTATTGATGACATCTTAGATCAAATTGAATCACAAAATACGGAAGACATCCAGAAATTTGGAGGTTTGGACGCTTTGGATATGCCTTACACGCAGACTTCTATTTTTGAAATGGTAAAGAAGCGTGGGTTTTGGTTGATTGTCCTTTTCTTTTCGGAGATGTTGACAGCTTCTGCAATGGGACATTTCGAAGATGAAATCCAGAAAGCGGTTGTCTTGGCATTATTTGTTCCATTGATTATTTCAAGTGGCGGAAATACGGGTTCACAGGCTGCGACGCTTATCATTAGAGCAATGGCCTTACAGGAAATCGGTTTAAAAGATTGGTGGTACGTGATGAAAAAAGAAATCATCACCGGCGTTCTGTTGGGAAGCGTTCTCGGAATGATCGGGTTTATGCGAATTGCATTTTGGCAACAAATAGGATTTTTCAATTATGGTGAACATTGGATGTTCATCGGATTGAGTATTGGCGTTTCTCTAATGCTGATCGTACTTTGGGGAACTATTTCAGGATCTATGGTCCCATTTGTCTTGAAAAGAATGAAACTGGATCCTGCAACATCTTCTGCTCCGTTTGTAGCAACGCTGGTGGATGTAACAGGATTAATCATTTACTTTACAATTGCCGGAATGTTCTTGACTGGTAAATTGCTCTAAAAATTTTAATGTGTTATCAATATTAACTATCGACACTTTCTTTTTGTTGGGGATTTGTATTTTGTAGAACTCGATGAATTTTAATACTTTCAATATTAAAACTGCATTTCTGGAATCTCACCTTCGATAATCAACTCAGCTTCTGTTGCTTTGATGATATCGTCAACCGAAATTCCTGGCGCTCTTTCCAGAAGTTTGAAACCTTTGTCGGTCACTTCCAGAACCGCTAATTCAGTGACTACTTTTTTGACGCAATTAACGCCTGTCAAAGGAAGTGTACATTTCTTTAAAATCTTGGATTCTCCAGCTTTGTTCACGTGCATCATTGCGACGATGATATTTTCTGCAGACGCTACCAAATCCATTGCGCCACCCATTCCTTTCACCATTTTGCCTGGGATTTTCCAGTTGGCAATATCGCCGTTTTCGGAAACTTCCATTGCGCCGAGAATTGTCAAATCCACTTTTTGACTTCTAATCATCCCAAAACTGAAAGCCGAATCAAAAAAAGAACCGCCAGGCAGAATCGTTATGGTTTGTTTTCCCGCATTGATAAGGTCTGCATCTTCTTCACCTTCAAATGGAAAAGGTCCCATTCCGAGAACACCATTTTCACTTTGGAATTCTACGGAAAGATTGTCTGGGACGTAGTTTGCTACCAATGTCGGAATGCCGATTCCGAGGTTTACATAGTAGCCGTCTTTCACTTCTTTGGAGATGCGCTGTGCGATTTGTTCTTTGGTCAACATAGTAAAAACTTATTACTGCAATATATATAAAATTAGGTTTACAGAGAAATGCTTCAGATTTATATCAGTAATTTTGCACCAATTATTATGAAGACATTATTACACTATCTCAAACCTCACAAATGGTTGTTGATTACTTCCCTAATTTTAGCAACTATCAATCAGGTTTTTTCTTTGTTTGCGCCCGCTATCACAGGAAATATTCTCGACCAATTGGTCACACATCCCAACTTTTTCGATAAAGAAAAATTAATGCCCAGAAACCTGAATCAATTTCTTTACGGGAATGATCTTTTCCACGGCGCGTTTTATTTCCTTGGATTATTGATTGGAACCGCGATGATAAGTCGTATTGCCAAAGCTTTTCAGGATTATGTCGTGAGTGTGATTACGCAAAAATTTGGGGCGAATATTTTCACGGATGGTCTGCAACATTCGATGGCGTTGCCTTATCAGGAATTTGAAGACCAAAGAAGTGGCGAGACTTTATCGATTTTGACAAAGGTTAGAGAAGATTCGGTGAAGTTTATTACCAATTTCATTAATATTTTCTTTGGAATTTTGGTGAGTATTATTTTCGTTTCCGTTTATGCGATTCGTTTGCATTGGTCGATAATGCCGGTTTATGTGGTTGGAATCTTTCTCATTGCTTTTATCACAAATCTATTAAGCAAAAGAATTAAAAATATTCAAAAAACGATTGTCACTGAAACCACGAGTTTGGCGGGAAGCACGACGGAAAGTTTGAGAAATATCGAAATCGTAAAAAGTCTTGGATTAACAAAACAAGAAGTTAAACGTCTGAATAACAACACCTACAAAATCCTCGGACTTGAACTGAAGAAAGTCAAAAGCATCCGTTCATTAAGTTTCATCCAAGGAACAATGGTCAATTTCCTTCAACAATTGATTACGTTGACGCTTCTATATTTGATTTTCAGAAACATCGTGACGCCTGGACAATATCTGTCATTGATGTTCTACGGATTCTTTATTTTCGGTCCGATGCAGGAGATTGGAAACATCATTATTTCTTATCGTGAAGCCGAAGCGTCGTTGAAAAACTTCGATAACCTGATGAAAAAACCAGTGGAAGAAAAACCTTTGACGCCAAAACAAATTGGTGCGATTGAGGAACTGGAATTCAAGCACGTTTCTTTCAAGCATCAATCTGCACAATACAAAGCTTTGAATAATATTTCGTTTGATGTCAAAAATGGCGAAACGATTGCCTTCGTTGGACCAAGTGGTTCCGGGAAAAGTACGTTGGTGAAACTTCTGGTGGGACTTTATCGCGCTCAGGAAGGGAATATTTTTTATAATGAAATCAATGGGAAGGAATTCGATTTTGATGAATTGAGAAATCAAATCGGTTTTGTGACGCAAGACACGCAACTTTTCGCAGGAACCATCCGAGAAAACCTTCTCTTCGTAAGTCCCGACGCTACAGAAGTTGACATCCAAATGGCTTTGAAAAAATCAAGTTGCACAGGCTTATTGGAACGCGCCGAAAAAGGAATCGAAACCGTAATCGGCGAAGGTGGCTTGAAATTAAGCGGTGGCGAAAAACAGCGAATTGCCATTGCCAGAGCCTTGTTGAGAAAACCACATTTGTTGATTTTTGATGAAGCAACTTCTGCGTTGGATAGCATCACGGAAGAAGAAATCACAACCACTATCAAAGATATTTCTGAACAAAAAGAACAAATCACCGTTCTAATCGCACACCGATTGAGCACCATAATGCACGCCGACAGAATCTACGTTTTGGAGCGCGGACAAGTCATAGAAATGGGTTCGCACGACAATCTGATTGCAGAAAAAGGTTTGTATTATGCGATGTGGAGACAGCAGATCGGGGAGAGGAAAAACTAAAGAATATTTTCTTGTCTTAAAAATAATTTGATTTTAAAAAATGTATATTTAATCTTTACTTATAGTATAAAAAATTATTAAAATGGTTGATTATAATATTTTCCCAGAAGAAATTAAAGAAAAAGTTTTAAAGCAAATTGGTACTAGCGTTAAAAAATTTGAAAATTTACTAGAAAATGTATATAATCAATATCAACTCTATGACAAAAAAATAATTACTCTTGTAAAATATGAAAATGAAATAAAAAAACTTTTAGAATTCTCAACCTTTTTATCAATTAGTTGGCTAGAAATAAGTTCAGATTGTAATCTATATTTGAAGACAAATGAAAACTACGAAAGAGCATTAGCTCTTAAAAATTTAACTATTCATTTAAATGAAGGTTATAAAAAAATATATCATTTCACAGAATCAAAAAGAAATAAGTCACTTTGGATTAAAAATATTATGGAAATATGTGAGGATGATAAATTACAAAAATTTCGAAATCAAACTAATGAACTAACTGAAAAATTGATTTCATATGAAAGTCAATATCAAAATGACAAATTTAAAGATAACAGAGATATTTTCGTTCATTAGCTTTGAAGGATTTGAAAGCCATAAAGAAATCGGGCAGAAAATTGGAGATGGAAAAGGTGCAAACTTTTCTCATCGAATTGGAAGAACATCCACGCACTGGAGCAGGCTCGCCAGAACAACTGAAATATTACCACGGCGAAGTCTGGAGCAGAGAAGTGAATAAAAAAGACCGATTTGTATATGAAATATTTGAAGAAGAAGAAGAAGTTTCTGTAACGCTAATCCAATCTTTAGATCATTACGATGACGAGTAAATCATAAAACAAACCCGCTTCATTTTATAATGAAACGGGTTTGTTTTTTAATCTCTCTTCCTCACAGTCCTCTGCTCTATCCTCTTCTCATAATTCTCGCCTTGGAAAATCCGTTGAACCATAATTCCAGGAATGTGGATTTCGTTCGGGTCCAATTGTCCTGGTTCTACCAACTCTTCCACTTCTGCAATCGTGATTTTTCCTGCGCCTGCCATTGGAAAATTAAAATTACGGGCTGACCCTTTGAAAATCAAGTTTCCTGCGTGGTCGCCTTTCCAGGCTTTTACGATGGAGAATTCTGCTTTGTAGGCGTGTTCCAGAATGTGTGGTTTCCCATCAAAATCTTTGACTTCTTTGCCTTCCGCCACTTCTGTCCCGAAACCTGCTGGCGTGTAAAATGCGGGAATTCCGGCTTGTGCTGACCTGCATTTTTCGGCAAGTGTGCCTTGTGGCGTGAGTTCTACTTCCAATTCGCCGGAGAGCATTTGGCGCTCGAATTCTGCGTTTTCGCCAACGTAGGACGAAATCATTTTTTTGATTTGTTTTTTCTGTAAAAGCAATCCCAATCCGAAGTCGTCTACGCCGGCATTGTTGGAAATGCAGGTCAAATCTGTCACGTTTTTGTTGACCAATTCTGTGATGCAATTTTCAGGAATCCCGCAAAGTCCGAATCCGCCGAGCATTATCGTCATTCCGCTTTCTATATCTTTTACCGCTTCTTGGGCGTTTTTCACTCTTTTATCAATCATAAAATTGAGTTTTTGTCTTTCAGTTTCTTAGTTCATAAATATAAAAAAATCCGCTTGAGTAGAGGAGAGAAAATAGAGAAAAGATGATATTTGTCGAGTAGGCTTCGACTCCGCTCAGCCAGACACTATTATCGAACATTAATTATTTGATAAATCAGAAATTGATTGGATGGCTGAAAGTATAAAAACAAAATTTCCTATTTTGCGAAGCGCGCCCCGACCTGGGTTCCCTCCCGATGCAAAATCGGGAGGGAACCCTTTGATAAGCTCAGGATAAACTCCGGGCGGATAAAGGCGCCCAAATAATTGAGTTAGTCCACCTATTTCCTTTTCGGTTTGACGAGATACAATCCAGCGTTTTTGATAATTGGCTCGACAACATTTGTGCTGTCATTCGTGTAACCGCCGACATTCAAAGAATAAAGCAGAAATGCTACTTTTGATTTTGTCCTGAATTTTTTAGGTAATTCATAAATGGAAAGGTCGTTTTTGACTTTTCCATCTCCATTCAATTTGAGTGCTTTTTCTGTGAAATACAAATTTTCATTTTGGTAGGTCAATCTGAAAAAGCCTGTAAGCATGAACGATGGCGCTACCCAACTCGGCAGATTGAAAAAATTTCCACTGGAATAATACTCGTCTTTTTTGTACGAAAGTAATTTGAACTTATCATCGGTTCGATAGTCCTCTTTTCTCTCTTTCAGGATTTGCGTGTAATAGGTATCAAGATATTTGTCGCTGATGGCTTCCATTCCCAATTGACTGATGGAAAAAATCCCATTTTCTGCATCTTTCAAAACCGTCAAACGTTGTCTGGAAAACTTTGCAGGAAAGCCGATAAAATCAACTTGACCGATGGTATCATTCTCTATTTCGCCGTTTTGTTGATGTGAAAATCTGTAATCTCCTTTTTGTGAAAACATAAGAATCCAGTCGTCTTTTATTTTGAAATACATTGGAAAACATTCCCTTTTCCTTTTCACATTTCTATTGTTGTCGTAGATTACCAGATCTGCATTGCGATAGTTGGTCTCGAAAATGGATTTGAAATCCTTGTCATTCAATTCATTTTCAGAATTCACAATTTTTGAAAACTTATTGTAAATTAATCTCTTGCCGGAATAATCATAAACACCATTCTTTGCAAAAACGTAAGGCACAAAATTGAGGAAATCAAAAACCGAGGTGAATTCTTCCGCCTTTAAATCATTGGAAATCATAACGTTTCCTAGCGCATCATATTTGGTCAAACCTTGTCCATTTCGAAGGTAGAATTCGTTACTTGACGGATTATATAAAATAGGGAAAGTTCCTTTGGCAGGGACAATTTCGTAGTTTTTGGACTGAGGACGTTTGGGCAATTCTTTAAAATCATCATATGTTGACGGTCGGAAAATATCGGCAGTAGTCAAATTGATCGTTGTGCATCTATCAACAAATAATAGCACAAGTACCAAAATCACAATGACAACAATTCCTGATTTTTTCATTTATAATTAATTTAAAATCAATGAAATAAAACTCGATTAGGCTAACTTTTTCTTTTTCAACATATCTCTATCAAATTGCTTCTGAAGACCTCTCGCATTTACAATCACAAAACCCGTGATGCAGAAATACATCGAAATGTAAATCAACAACATCTTCATTCCTTGAACGCCCATAAACATTAACAAAATCTGCGAAACAAAACCCAGAAGCCAACCGACCATCAAAATCACAATCACCGAAAAACCAAAAATCCCGGTCGTTTCCTTTGGTGTGTAAATCCCTAATTTTTTGAAGAGCCAAAGCGGAATCGTGAGAAGCAACAACGCAAATGGATGAAACGCTGAAAACGCCACCAAAACCCCAGGTTCAGATTCGATATGTCGAAGAATTTCTATGAAACTAAAAGGTAACTCCATCGTATTTTTTTTCTTGTTCCGAGATTTGTAAAAGCTGTTTTTTCTTGTACAGCATTATTTTCGCTAGGATGAGATTTGGAAATTCTTCGATGCCGATATTGTACATCGTAACACTTTCGTTGTAAAATTCCCTTCTGTCCGCAATCGCATCTTCAATTTGCGAAACCCGATTTTGAAGCAGTTGGAAACTCTGACTCGTTTTGATGTCCGGATAGTTTTCAGCAACCGCAAAAATTGATTTCAGCTGTGTTTGCATTTGATTGGAAAGCTCCACTTTTTCTTCGGCAGAAGTTGCGTTGAGATATTTCGTTCTCAAATCTGTCAATTTGGTCAGCAATGACTCTTCGAATCTCATCGATTCTTTCACGACTTTTACGAGATTTGGAATTTCGTCTGCTCTTTGTTTCAATAAAACATCGATGTTCACGAAGGATTTGTCCACATTGTTGTTGAGCATCACGAGTCTGTTGTAAATGGAAACGACGACGTTCAGCAATCCTAAAACGACCAATCCGATGATGACGTAAGCTAAAATCTGTATCATAATTTTGTTTTTCTTTGGTTTAATTTATTCTGGTGCTTCTACAGCTTTTGCACCTTCGGCCTCATCATAAATATTTTCAACAGGTTCTGGTTTCTCATAACTATCATAAACATTATCATAAAAATCATCCACCGAATTTACAGGTTTTGAATTTTGAAATGGCAAGTTGAATCTGATTTTCCCAATTTCAATTCCATTATTCCCAAGTTTGACCGGCGTTAAGAAAATCAGCGCCATCAGAATCACCCAAAAATAGATGAAATATCCGGCAGACTGGATAATCGGACGCATCGTGTTGTAGTCTTCAACACTTTCAATCGGTGAAATACCGAAGACATCTTTCAATTCTTCTTTCACGAAAACTGGTTCATTATTTTCCTTTACGCCAGCTTTTCCAATCATCAAAACTTCCATATCTTCCTTAAGCAAATACTGCGTGTAGCGCTTCATCGAGGATTGATATCGCTCATCAATTTCAAAATCAATGAACTCAAGATTATCCGCCACAACTTTGATTTGTCCAGTCGAATCCTGAAGATAGAATGCTTTGCAAATCGTTTCCGATGATTCCAATGAGTAAGAATCTTTCCCGTCTTCGTCCGTAGAAACCTTTTCGATGGTATGAAGAAAACCGATGCATTGTTTGCTTCCAATCCTCGAAACCATTGGCTCGATGGTCTTCACTTTACCCGAAATCTCCGCCAAACCCATTGCCACAGACCTGATATTTGCAGTTGGCAAAGTGCGCTGGTATTTGTAAAATCTCTTTTTATTATTCGGTTTTAATGAGCCTAAAAATGGAACAATGATGAAGACGATGATAATGAAATACGGAACGCCCAAACTGAAAACAAATCCGATGATTAATAATCCTGAAAGCGTCATCACAATCTTTTTCCAAAGTGGAAGCGGTTTTTCGCCCGTTCTCTTTCGGCGTTCATCCTCTTCTTTGGAATTTTGCCAACCACTTCTAATGGCTGAATAAATCATCCCGACAATTCCCAAAACAAAAACCGACAAGAACAAAACAATGGCGATAAGCGCAGGAAGTTTGTTATCGTAAAATGAACTGAGTCCAACTAGTGCAGGATTTAAAACAAAGAAAATCCATTTGGGTCTAAGGTTGATTTCATACAATCCGATGAGAATAAAAGTGTGGAAAATGGCTACGAAACCACTCATCACCATTAGCATCATCAGAAGCCCGTTGTCAATCGCCAAATTATTGTAAAACTCTGTAAATTCACCCATAGATTTGTATCACATTTTAGCTATTTCAAAATTACTGCCATTTTGTTTTCACTAATTTAACAAAACATTTGACGATTTCACGTTTTTGATTTAAAAATAATATCGAGTCAGCAAAGTTTTCACGAAAAACAAAAGTCCTTCCCAATGGAAAAAGACTTTAAAAATTTTTAAATTAAGCTAGAGAGCCTGTTTAAATTTCATCAAAATTATTTCCCCGGCCCTAAAGGGAGTAATTTTGATGACATTTTCAATGCGTTTTTCCGCCCTTTAGGATTGGCGAAAAGAAAAATGCTTTGAAAATTTTATTTTCTTATAATTTTATACAAGCTCTAACGAAAACAATTGCTACTACTCTATGGTTGCCGTTTTTACTCGAACTGTATGTGCCGAAAAATAGCCCAACGCACCATTGCTGATGTTGCTTGGCGGATTGGTCGGCGTAATTCCTCCGCCAGGTCCACCTCCACCGGAAAGCTGAAGCAATGCAGAAAAATAGGTATAAATTTTATCATCAATACAATTCATTTCAACTATGATTTCGTCGCCTGGTTTTACTTTTACGCTTCCGTCTTCGTCGTCATTCGGTAATAATAATGGCCGTTGGTTTGGCAATCCGTTGTTCACGTTATCCGAGAATTCTAAGAAATTAGTTTTAGAACGACCATTGACAGAATAACGGAAAAGGTAACGATTTCCCAAAGCTGGCGGGTCGGTAAAAATCGGTAAAAGTGTGTAACTCAATTCTCCGGCTACGAGAAAAGAATCCTGTTCCAAACCTTCAAATTCTACCGCTTCCGGCATTGTACTTTGTGCGATGTATTCTTTTCCTTCTGCGAGGATTTTCAAAGTGTAAGTTCGCCCAGGTTGTCCCTGGAAATTGAAAGCTTGGTAGAATCCGTTTCCTGCATAATCTAAAATTTCGGTTTGTCCGAGGTCATCACTCAACGTCACTTGCGCATCTGCAATCGCTGGATATTCATTACTTTGAGTGAAGGCAACTGACTTTGTAATTCTCACAAAATAAGGTCCGGCTTGGTCTGTGATATTTCCTTCGATGACGATTTTTCCACTTTGGTCTTCCAAATCCAGATTGATTTCCTTCTCACAAGAAACGATTAGAAATAAGGATAATATGATTAATAATAAATGCTTCATAGTTAAAATTTGAAATTGTAAGTAATGTTCGGAACCCATCGGAACAAGGAGGTCTGCATTGCTCTCGTCGTTCCTGGATTGTCTGGGTTATCTTCAAAATTGATGGTGTACGCATTTTGTCGGCCATAAATATTGTAAACGCCAAACGACCAAGAACCTTTGAAACGCTTGTTGGAAACGGGTTCGTACGTAGCGTTGATGTCCATTCTGTGGTACGCTGGCATTCTGTCGGCGTTTCTATTGCTGAATTGGAAAACCGTTTGTCCGTTCAGTTCATATTTTCCGGTTGGGAACGTGACGGCATTTCCTGTGCTGTAGAGAAACAATCCTGAGAGAGACCATTTCGGATTCAGTTCGTAAGTCGCTACAACAGAGAGGTCGTGGGTTTTGTCCTGTCTGGCGTTGTACCATTCGTCATCATTGATTCCGTTGATTTTTCTTTCCGTTTTTGACAACGTGTAGGAAATCCAACCTGTCAGTTTTCCGCTTTTCTTCTTGGCAATCAATTCCAAGCCATAAGCTCTTCCTTTTCCGAACAACAACTCGCTTTCAACATCTGAAGCGGTGTCAAAAGTGATTTGAGCGCCGTTTTTATAATCGATTTGATTTTGCATTGATTTGTAATAAATCTCCGCGTTCAATTCATAATTATTGTTGTTGAAGTTTCGGCTGTAACCTGCGCTAATTTGGTCAGAAATCTCAGGTTTTACCGTGTAACTGCTTCCAATCCATTGGTCGGTTGGATTTCCGCTTCCGCTGTTGCTTAATAAATGGAGATTTTGCGTGTTTCGAGAAAATCCACCTTTCACACTGCTGACTTCATTAATTCTATAATTCGCTGTGATTCTTGGCTCCAAATTCACATAAGTTTTTCCGAATTTTCCTTTTTCCAGAAATTCGGAATCGATGATGGTTCCGTTTTCATAGGTGTTAAAAGTGTCGCCACCCAAAACGCTGAACATCGAAAGTCGCAATCCATAATTGATGGTCAACTTATCGGTCGCTTTGAAATCATCATTAATATAAAAAGCATTTTCCCAGGAATATCTCGGGTTTCTCGGAAAACTACTCACGCTGGTTCCGCTTGCACTACTCGGAGAAATCGTATGGTAAATAGACTGCAAACCAAATCGAACTGAATGTTTGTTCCCTGCAAACCAAGTGAAATCATGTTTCAAATTCCAGTCTTCAATCTGAGAATCGAGTCCGAAAGTATTGTCGTTACTACTGAGAGCGACATTGTAATTGTAGTTGCTGTAAATGAATGATGTATTCGAAAACAACTTGCTGTTGATGATGCTGTTCCAACGCAAAGTCGCCGTCGTATTTCCCCAATCTGTGGAAAAAGTATCGCCTAAACCTAGAACATCTCGCCCAAAATATCC
Organism: Chryseobacterium sp. FH1; assembly: GCF_000735135.1. Lineage (GTDB taxonomy): Bacteria > Bacteroidota > Bacteroidia > Flavobacteriales > Weeksellaceae > Epilithonimonas. The sequence continues at coordinate 1,822,437 of NZ_JPLZ01000006.1, read as the reverse complement.
CGATAAATATAATCGGTTATTATCATTAATTTGATAATTCGCTTTTAAATTCAAATCGTAGAAATAAAGTTTGCTGTCTTTAAAATCATCGGTCGCCTTCAAAAAAACATCGGCGTAAGTTCGTCTTCCGGAAACGATGAATGAAGATTTTTCTTTTTGAATCGGACCTTCAACACTCAATCGACTGCTAATCAAACCGATTCCTCCTGTGACATTGTAGTCTTTGTTGTTTCCGTCTTTCATTTTCACATCCAAAACCGATGACAATCTGCCACCATATTGCGCCGGACTGTTTCCTTTGATAATACTCGCATCTTTCAACGCATCACTATTAAAAGTACTGAAGAATCCGAGCAAATGTGAGGCGTTGTAAACCGGAGCTTCATCAAGCAAAATCAAATTCTGGTCGGTTGCGCCACCTCGCACGCTGAAACCACTGCTTCCTTCGCCATTGCTTTTGACTCCTGGCAAAAGTTGAATCGTTTTCATCACATCTTTTTCCCCGAAAAGAACCGGCAGTTTTTCAATTTGTTTGATGCTCAAGGTTTCCGTTCCCATCTGCGCGGTGGAAAGATTTTTGTCTTTTTTCACGGCAGAAATGACGACTTCATCGATGTTAGAAGTCTTTTCCTCTTCTTCTTGACTTAATGAGATATTGAGTTTCAAGTTCTCTTCCACATTAATAATCTGCTGAAAATCTTTAAAACCAGGATTCGAAATCATCAACGTGTAAGAACCTTTCGGAAGGGAAAGAGAGTAAAAACCATACTCGTTGGCAGTGATGGAAATCGTGGGGTCTTCGGCAACTTTTACAGCCACACCGATTAGTAATTCGCCATTTCTTTGATCTTTAATCGTACCGCTCACCGAGAAATTCTGCTGTGCAAAAAGGACGGAGCTAAAACAAATTGCGCCAATGGAAGTCGCAATTTTAAAGGATGATATCTGCATTCGGGTGTATTACGCAGTAAAGATATAATTTTCAATCCTCAAAATCCACATCTGCAAAGGGATTAATGGAAATTTAAACCAAGAAATAGCTTTATAATTAAGAGTTTGCATAAAAAATAAAACCCACATAGAAACATACAAAAAGAGTAAAATTTGCAGTAAAAAGATAAAATAGAACTTAGCTTTCGACTTAGTGACTTTAAATATTTCTATGTGGTTAAAACTCTATAATGTTAATTTAAATAGTCTCTACGTATTTTCTTATCACAAAATTAAAATTTTCGTCAAAATTGAATGCTTCAAAAGTAGTTTTCAGACACTAACTAAAACTGCTCTGTTGCCTATTCCATTGAAATAAATTATTATTGTAATCAGAATCTGAAACCAAGAAATTCTTAAATAATTAAAATGATCAATCTATATCGAAAAACAGCTGTGATAGAAGGTATTTCCTACTTGATTTTGCTCTTCATTGCAATGCCATTAAAATATTTTTTTAATATTCCAGACGCTGTAAAATATTTTGGATGGATCCACGGGATTTTGTTTTTGGTCTTTTTTGTTTTTCTGGTCTTGGCATCAATAAAATACCGTTGGGGATTGATCCGAATCGGGATTTATCTAATAGCTTCAGTTCTTCCATTCGTTCCTTTTTATCTTGACAAAAAGTTGGCGCAGGAATATCCAGAATAAAAAAGGCGGAAGAAATATTATTGAAATATCTTTCTGATTTTACTACAACATTAAAGCACAAATTTCCAAAGGTCCTGGCGGTAAACCAACGAAAACAACTGTCCAATCATGATGAATTAAAATTAAGATAGACATTCACATCTTGTGCTTGCACAATTCTTCTCAATAAGATTACTTCTTCTAATAGTTTGTCGGCAGAAGATGTTTGAATCAATCTAATCTCGTTTCTGTATTTGATTTGTAAATCTTATCCTCAAATCTCGTATATTTGATTTTACAACACGATGAACTCAATTACAATCAAAGAATTTTATAAGGATATTTTGGGCGAAAGCTGTCCGGATATCAATCAATTTCTGAACGATAATATCAATAAAGATGTTGGCCACTTCAATGTTTTTGATATTTCGGAGATTTCCAAAACTTGCTCATCGAAAACAGGAATACCTTACAACCGAAGAACTTATTACAAAATAAGTTTGATTAAAGGCAAAAACAAAGTGGAGTATGCAGATAAAACGGTTGATATTGAAGATTGCGCCGTGTTGTTTGCTTCTCCAAAAATTCCGTACAATTACACGCACCTCGATACAGAACAGTCTGGACATTTTTGTGTATTCACCAAAGATTTTTCACCTAGTTCCAAAACAGGATTTGAAATAGATAACCTTCCTGTCTTCTCTCCACATAGCGAATTTGTTTTTCAAATTTCGACAGAACAATTTCAAAAATTTGAAGCGGTTTTTCTAAAAATGCACGAAGAAATTCAATCTGATTATGTTTATAAATATGATTTGTTGCGGACTTATTTAATGGAATTGATTCATTTCGGACAGAAATTGACACCCATTCGTGCTGTTGAAAATACCAAAACGGCGTCTACCAGAACTACATCTTTGTTCATCGAATTATTAGAAAGACAATTTCCAATTGAAAATACCAGCCATCTTTTACAACTGAAAACTCCGGCAGATTTTGCTGGTATTTTGGGTGTTCACGTCAATCATTTGAACAGAGTTTTAAAAGACACCACAGGAAAAACGACGGGTGAAATTATCGGAAGCCGGGTTTTTCAAGAGGCTAAATTATTGCTCATCCAAACACAATGGAATATTTCGGAAATTGCCTTCACATTAGGTTTTGAGGAAGTTGCTCACTTTTCAAATTTCTTTAAGAAACACAGCAAGCAATCCCCACAACATTTCAGGGAATTATCGATTGTTTGATTTTTACAAAATTTCATTTGATTTATGCAAATACAAAAAGTCGGTAATTTCTCAACTTTGTATCATTAATTAAAACAAAAAAAATGGCAAGTAAAATAGCATTAGTAACGGGCGCAAGTCGCGGATTGGGCAAAGACTCAGTTTTAGCATTGGCAAAGAAAGGATTTGATATCATTTTAACTTATCAAACCAAAAAAGAGTTCGCGGACGAAGTGGTGAAAGAAATTGAAACGATTGGACAAAAAGCTTTCGCATTGTCTTTGGATATTTCATCAACTGCAGGTTTCGACCAATTTGTAACGGAAGTTAAGCAAGTATTGGACACTCAATTTGCATCTGCAAAATTGGATGCATTGGTGAACAACGCAGGAATCGGAATCAATGAGAGTTTCGAAACTACGACTGAGGAAACCTTGGATGCGATGACAAACATTCATTTCAAAGGACCGTTTTTCCTGACTCAAAAATTATTACCATTATTGAATGATGGAAGCAGTATTGTGAACACGTCTTCAGGATTAGCAAGATTTTCATTTGCAGGATATTCTGCTTACGGCGCGATGAAAGCAGCGGTTGATTCATTATCAAGATACCAAGCTGTGGAATTGGGAGCCAGAAAAATCAGAGTTAATTCTATCGCTCCAGGTGCAATTGAAACAGATTTTGGTGGTGGTGCTGTTCGTGACAGTGCAGATTACAACCAGTTGGTTTCTTCGCAAACGGCTTTAGGTAGAGTTGGTTTGCCGGATGATATCGGAAGCGTTGTTGCATTTCTTTGTTCAGATGATTCGAAATGGATTAATGCGCAGAGAATAGAGGTTTCTGGTGGATTTAGAATTTAATTGAATCTGATATAAAGTATTAGAAATCCCATTCTACTAATTTGTTGAATGGGATTTTTTGATTTTCTTAATTAAATTTAGCCCTGAATTCCAATGGACTTTGCTTGGTCTTTGTCTTAAACAATTTGCTGAAACTTTGCGAATGTTCAAATCCCAAAGCATAAGCGATTTCTGAAACAGAGAGTTCGGTAGTGGACAATTTTTCTTTGGCTTTTGAAATCAGCTTTTCGTGGATGTGCTGTTGGGTAGACATTCCTGTTAATTGTTTCAATAAACTGCCTAAATATTTGGCGGAAATATTCAATGAATCTGCGACGAATTGTACGGTCGGTAAACCCTCCGATGCTAAATCTTCGTTGTTGAAATACTTTTCCAAAACATCTTCCAGCTTACCTAAAATCTGATTATTTGTGATTTTCCGTGTGATGAATTGACGCTCATAAAAACGTTGTGCATAAGTAAAAAGTAATTCCAATTGAGCAATAATTACATCTTGGCTGAATTTATCAATATTAGCATTGTACTCGTTGCGAATGTTTTCAATAATGCCGTTCATCATCGTTTCTTCTTTGTCGGAAAGAAACAAAGCCTCGTTGGTGGCATAACCAAAGTATTCATACTGTTTTATCTTTTTTGCTAAAGCTGTGTTCCACAAAAAGTCAGGGTGAATAAACATCATCCAACCTGTCATATCGGGCGGAACCCCACTCTCTTCGCCACGCAAAATTTGTCCGGGCGACATAAACGCCATCAAACCTTCATCAAAATCATATTTCTGCTGACCGTACAATAGATTGTCGCAACCACGCTTCAACGAGACGGCATAAAAATCAAAAACAACTGCGTTCACATTAGTTTCATTGCTGAATTTCGAAACATCTACAATACTGATTAATGGATGATTAGGCTTTTCAATTCCGGCTATTCGGTGAATGTCTGTGATGGATTTAACTCGATATGGTTGCATTTTAAACAGTTTTAACAAATGGATATTTCAACCAAATCAACACCAAAGGCATGATTAGAAAAGGAATTTCCATCAATACCATTTTGAAATTCTCTGCTTTCACCGCCAGCGCCATGATGATGACGATGGAAATTGCATTCAACATATTGCCTAGAAAAAATGTTTTGGGAATGAGCAACAAAATACCGATTAGCAAAGTCAATCCTCCAAAAAAAGGAATCATTGTTTCCGTAATACCGAGTTCATTCATCATTTTTAAAGATTCGGGATGTTTTTTGTAATTGAGCGTGTCCCAACCATGCTTGACTGCCAAGAAGACCGACACTGCTAATAAAACTGCAGAAATTATACTTTTTACCATTTTTTGTTTTTTTAATTACAATTTGAAGGATTTAAGATTCTCCTTTAAGAGATTTTAAAAGCAATTTACTAAAAATTAACCTGAGTAAGCGTTTGCGAAATCTCCCATAATTTTGAAGATACATTTAAGTCCTCTGCTTGTCCAGGTATTGTTGCCCTAGCTGGAAATCCCCTTGTCTCACTCATTTTGTCTGGTCCATAATACACACCTCCTATAGCTTCAGGAGAAGTAGCGGCATATAATGTTGGCAAAGCTCCCTGTGCAGAGGGCTGGAACAAAAATGGAAGAAAAGTTCTCGCCATTCCTGCGACACTCCATCGCCCTGAACCGGTAATCAATAAATTTGTTCGGGAAACACCTGGATGGGTGGCCATACTTGTGATGCCCCAATTGTGCTTTTCGCTTTGCCTTTGCAATTCTAAAGCAAACATAAGGTTGGCTAATTTTGCCTGACTATACGCTTTGCCTGGAGCATAAGCCGATGTGGATTGAAGGTCATCAAAACTAATTATTCCTTCACGATTGGCTATACTTGAGACAGTAACTACACGAGCATCAGATGATTTACGTAACAACGGCAACAGTTGCGCTGTCAATGCAAAGTGACCAAGATGATTTGTTCCGAATTGTAACTCAAAACCATCTGCAGTTTCGAGCCTATTTGGTGGTGTCATTACCCCTGCATTGTTAATCAAAAGATCGATGGCTTCACCTTTTGAAATCATTTTCGACGCAAATGCTTTGATTGATGACAAGTCTGCAAGGTCTATTTTTTCAAAACTCACTTTTGCCTTTGGGTTCGTTTGTTGGATTCTGGCAATTGCATCGGCTCCTTTTTGAGAATTGCGCCCCATTACGATCACGCTCCATCCTGCTGATGATAATGCCAACGCATCTTCAAACCCTATACCTTCTGTACTGCCTGTAATTACAGCCAAACCATCGTTTTTTTGAGGAATATTAGCTGTTGTCCATTTTTTTTGCATTTTTGTATATTTTTTTGTTAGTGCAAAGATGGCCAGGAAATAATCTACAGATGTAGCCAAAATTCTGAATATTGTAGTCAAAGTGGAATATCTTCCATCAGAAGTTGAAGTTAAAATTTCAACTTCTGATTTTAATATTATCTTCTTTACAACCCGAAAACATGTTCCAAATGCCTCGGATAATTTTCTAAAGTTCCTGCAATATCGCCATCTTTAAAAATATCAAAACAGTTATAATCTGCCACAATTTCAACTCCGCAAAAACGGTAATTACTTGTGATTGGAATAAGAGCATCAGCCGTACTTCTTCCTTCAAAAAGCAATTGCTCCGGATCACCGAAACTGGCTTTGGGCGCATTCCAAGTTGAGGAAACCATAAACTTTTTACCTTGCATTTTTCCGCCGGTTCCGTATTGTTTAGTCAGGTCTTCACGAGTTCTGCCATCACCTGAAAGAAATTTTGCACTTAGCAATCCGCTGTTAAAAACTTCATCCACATATTTTTTGTAAATCCACGGTGCACCAAACCAGTTGATAGGCGTTTGCAGAATGATAATGTCGGCTTGCAAATGTTTTTCCACTTCTTCATCTGCATCGTAGCCGACTTCTACTTTCGTTTCTAAAACTTCAAAATCTTTTGATAAGAAAAACTCTTTTGCTTTCTTGTGAAAAGCGTCATTCAGTTTGCCTTCGCTCCAGTTGGGATAATTTAAATGGGTATTGATTAAGAGTACTTTTTTTCCTAAATCCATTATGATTTTATTTGAATATTTTTAATTGATTTTAATTTTACAGCCCCAAAATTTTCTTCAGATATTTTGGATAATTTTCTAAATCTTCTTTGATTTGTTTGTTGTGGAAAACATCATAGCAATAATGTCCAGGAAGTATTTCAAAGCCAACGAACGAATAGTTTGCAACGATATTAAACAGCGCATCATCCGCAGTTTTACCTTTCCAAAGCGGATTTTTGGGATTGTTGAAACTTTCTTCCGGCGCATTCCAAGTGGCAGAAAGGAGAAACTTTTTCCCATACATTTTTCCGCCAGTTCCATACTGCTTCGTTGGGTCTGTTTCTGAGCGACCGTCGCCGGTTAGAAATTTTTGACTGAACATTGCACTGGTGAAAATCTCATCCACATATTTTTTGTAAATCCAGGGTGTATTTTCCCATTTCACGGGAGTTTGCAAAATGATGATGTCGGCTTGCAGATGTTTTTCCACTTCTTGTTCCACATTGTAACCATTCTCAATTTTCGTTTCTAAAACTTTGAAATTTTGAGATATAAAAAATGCTTTGGCCTGGTCGTAAAAAGCCATGTTCAGCTTGCCTTCCGAAAAGCCTTTGTACGTTAAATGTGCATTGATGAGCAGTACGGTTTGCTGTTTTGCGCTATCTTTTGCGGACTTGTTTTGTGCATTGATTTTTGTACCGAATGATAACAATGTCAAAATGCTTATCAGTATTATTTTTGCCTTCATATTTTTGTTTAAAATGATTACACAAAATTAAAACCTGATATCTCACGTCACGGAAACAGATTACTACAAAAAAAGAAACAAATTACTGATAATTAAAAAACACCTTTTGTGAAGGTATTTTTGATTATTTAATTTCTACTCATTGCTTGCAATCGAAATTCTTTTGGTGTAAGCTTTACTTGCTTTTTGAAAAATTTCGAAAAGTAATTGGGATATTCAAAACCCAGTTCATAAGCCACTTCGGTCGTGTTCATGTTTTCATTTTCCAGCAGTAATTCTTTAGCTTTCTTAATGACAAATTCGTGGATGTTTTCCAAAGCTGATTTCTTTGTGAAATGTTTTACGATGTCGCCCAGATAATTTGCCGTTAAGCCTAATTGGTCTGCAAAGTATTGAACACTGGGAAGCTGTTTTACAGGCTGATTGTAATAATCAATCAGACTTTGCTGAAAATCTGTCACGATGCGGTTGTACTGTTTGGTATCTGTCGAAAATTGTCTTTTATAAAAAGATTCTACCAAGGAAAGCATCACATTGACATAAGAAAGCAAGACTCCAAAATGTATTATCTCACTTTGATAATATTTGATCATCAACCTGAAAACGGCACTCACCTCCTCCACTTCTTCGTCGGTTAAATACAAAGCTTCGTGTTGACCATAATCCAAATAGGTTTTGAACAAAAATCTGTTTTCTTCGATGATCTTTTTCGAGAGTTGTAAGTACATTCCGCTAAACGTGGGCTCTGCATCCCAACCCGGCTCGATAATTAAATCCGGTGTATTAAAGAATACCGCAGAAACCGGCTCAATGTCAGGCGTCGATTTTCTCTTGTACTTAATTTTGATTGAAATTCTGTAAAAATCGACAATAACGGGTTTTGAACTGATGATAATCTTTGGCGGATCGTAATACCCAACATCGATATCATGATCCAAAGGTTTTGATAAACCAATTTCCTGATTGTAAGTAGCGAAGTCTTTGTAGATTTTCATTTTGCTAATTTATAAAAATGAACTTATCAGATCTAAAATTTACTAATTACAATTCTAGCTTACCAAATAATTTGAAATTGTCAGCTATGAAATGGATTTAGCAATATTACTTTATAGAAATTTCAGAGCTGTTTTTTGCCAATCAGAAAGGATTAGTGCTAATAATAAATGTTTCTTTATCGAGGATTGACCAAGTTGACGGTGTTTTTTAAATTTTCAATACTATTTCTTATTCATTTCATTAATCACATTTTGAATATCGCCATCCAATACGTCAAATAAAGGCGGACCAATCAACAAATATTTTGGTTTTAAAAACTAATTTTACAATTCAAAATCGATTGATCGATAATTTGCAGATTCATCAATAAGTTTTTTAAGCGAATCAACTACACAAAATCACTCATTCAATATCCAAAGCAATGATTCAACAGCCGGAGGAATTTAGTATTTATAAAGAAGCCATCCTTAGCATTCATCCCGAATGTTCTGAAGAGGAATGGGAATATCTGGAAAGCGGATTGAGCGTTCAGCATTTTAAATCTAAAGAAATGTATATGGAAGCCGGGAAAAAGAATCATCAGCTTGGATTTTTAACGAGCGGACTTGTCAGAGCATATTACATCAATGATAAAGGGAACGAAATCACGATTTTGTTTGCAAAAGAAAATGAGTACGTAACCGATTATCCCTCGTTGCTCAATCAACTGCCCAGCAGATATTATTTTCAATGTCTGGAACCTAGCACCATTATCACGCTTCCTTATGAGCATATGCAAAACGGTTATAAAAAGTTTAGCGGATTCGAGCGTTATGGCAGATTGATGGCAGAGGAAATATTGAAAATGCTTCAAAGCAGAGTAGAGAGTTTCCAGTTTGACCAGGCAGAACAGCGTTATATTCAATTTATCACACAAAATCCTGAACTCTTTAACCGGATTCCTTTGACTCATCTTTCTTCTTATCTCGGAATTGAACGACCATCATTAAGCCGGATTCGAAAAAAAATAGCCGGATTGTAATTTTGTAACATATGTGTCAGTGAACAGGTTTCTATAAGGATGACCTTTGTAGAAACAAAAAATAAATGAAAACAACTGTCAATGCAGTGATTAACCTGCATAAAATTTTAGTCAGTCCCATCGTCTTATTACTGATGTGGACTTATAACAACTGGAGTGCGCCCGCTTTTTTATATCTCGGATTGCACGGCACTTACACCATTCTCTGGCTCCTCAAACAAAAACTATTTCCCGACAAAAGATTTGAACAGAAATTATCTATTATGACAGGACTTCTGACACCATTTTTGCCATTGGCTGGTTATTACATCGCACCTTACCTGCTTATTTCTGAACATACCAATGTACCCGTTTGGGTTTTCGGGCTGGCTCCAGCTATTTATACAATGGGAATTTTTCTCCATTATGTAGGTGACGCCCAAAAGTTTTATACTTTAAGAATTCAGAAGGGATTAATTGAAGACGGACTTTTTGCACGCACGAGAAATCCTAATTATTTAGGCGAAATATTGATATACGGCTCATTTGCTCTCGTCGCCTGGCATTGGATTCCACTGGTTGTATTGGCTTTCTGGGTTGGATATTTCTTTATCAATATGGGCAAAAAAGACCAATCAATGTCTAGACACGCAGGTTTTGCAACATATAAAGAAAAAACCAACAGACTTCTTCCTAAGCTTTGGTAATATTTGGAATCGAATTTTAGTAACAAAGTATTATTGTAAATAAAAAGAACCGGCATTTAAACAAATACCGGTTCTCTCACCTTCACTTTCTATTACAAAATTACTTCTTATTCACTTCCGCAATCGCAGTCTGGATTCCGCCACCTGCAACTTCAAAGAAAGACGGACCAGCCAACAGATATACTTTTTTTAATTTCTTAGTTTTGGAAAGATTGTGTTCTTTCAGATACGTTTCAGAGCGGTTGGCACTCACAACACCCTTCACCACATTTCCTGCAACGAGAGCAGTGGGAGAATCTATTCCCGCATCTTTAAGGTCGCTGGCAAAAGCAAAATTAGTCACACCTAATCTCATAGCTTCACGAGTAGCAACCTCTCCCACCGATGTCATCAATTCCGGTGTAAATTTGTTTCTGTCGCCCAAACCAATCAACAATAATTTTTTCGCAGACAGAGAACCTTTTTTTGTCGAAATCAATAAGGTTTCCAAAGAATGTCCTTTGAACTGACCTGATTGTCTGATGTTGGTAAATTCACCCTTCAAAGCGTCATCCAAATGAACCAATCCGTTTAAGTTGGCAGGCAATGCCTGAGCGCTGTGGATGTCGTTATCTGTATATTCAAAAACACAGGCAACCTGCAGTTGGGCGTCGGCAGAAGATGGCCCCTGAACCAATCCAATCATAGAAATTCCATCCACTGAACCCCAATTTTTCATTGTTCCAACTTTTGCCGGCGTTGCAGATGAATTGGCTGTTGTTGTTTGTGCGAACGTGAGAGTAGATATTGCTAATCCAGCGATTAATAATGATTTGCTTATCGTGTTTCTTAGTGTATTTTTCATAATATTTTTTTTGTTTTTTTAGCTCTTAGCGATTGGCTTTTGGCTGATTATAATTTTGTTGATTTTAATATTGTTTAAATGTTATTCAAAGGTAGTCTTAGAAGTAAAAATTGTTCTTGATGTGGGATAATTAATTGAATGAAATTTTCAAATTAACACATTCTCAAATTTTCGAATTAATTCGTTAAAACTTATAAACAATTCTTGAATTAATAAACAATCCGTCTTTGTCATTTTCAATAATATCATCCACAAATTCACCTGTTTTGAAGTACTGAATGCCTGTATTGAAAGTGAAAGATTTATTGACTTTATAATTAAAGCTTCCAAGGAAAGCCGTTCCGATGTATTTCTTTTTGGAGTTCATCGAAGTCAGGTTTAAAGAACCACTCGGTCTGTAAACGCCGTCCTGCGTAGAATATCTCCAGTTGAAAACCACATCAGCCTGCACCGTCATTTTGCTGTTCAAATCAACCGTTGCATACGGATGAACATCAATCAAATTCACAGGTCCGATTTGCGGATTGAATCCGAAATAACCACCTTTTGGATACAATGGATTGAAGGTTCCCAACTTTCCGTCCTCTCTGTTTCGGTCTCCGGAAATGTAATCGTTTCGAAGATTGATGGTCGGTTTTCCTTTTACGTTTTCGAACATATATCCGATATCTGCAGAGGCTGTCCACGCGCTGATATTTCCTTTATTGAAATTTCCAAACTGGTAGGCGCCTTCAAAATTGTAAATAAATCCGCCCCCGTACCTGTAAAATCTTCCACCCAAAGTATGTCTTGTCTCATCTCCTATTCCATCTTCAAAACGGGTTTCCTTACGATGGATTCCCAAATAATAGAATTCCAGATTTCCGCTTTTCGGAAGAACCAAAGTGTTGTAACTTCCCCAAAGATTGACCGATTTTGAAGGTTTGTTGTCAAAAACTCCGGTGCCAATTTCACTCGCCATCATCATAAAAGCATCCGATTTGAAGTTCCCTCTTTTGTACATCAGTTTCAGTCCGTCAAAATAGAGTCTCAGGTTGGGACCTTCGCGCACAGAAATCAGTCTTCCACTTCCGTAGTCCAGCTCCTGTCTTCCGGCACGAACGGTGAGTTTTTCTTTTTCATTTTTAATAGCATCGACGTCTATGAAAAGGTTCTGAACATTCAAATGGTCTTCATCAATTGGTCTCGGTCCGTTTTTTCTGCCGTTTTCCCAGGCACTTCTCAACTGTCCAAAAACTCTTACTCGTGAACCTAAATGCAAATCTGCGTGAATCGTGTATCGCTGGATGAAAAACGGATTGCTTCCGATTCCCAGTCTTCCCCAGTCTTCATTTTCAAAATAAACAAACTCAGCTCTAGCTTCTCCGCCTAACGATAAATATTTATCACTGTTTTTTTCGGAAAGCGGAATGTATTTTATGGAATTGTAAAATGTGTCAGCAGAATCTTTGTAAGTGGAATAATCTTCATCAAACCTCATTAATTTAAATTGTGCCGAAACTATCGTCGGAAGGATGATTTGAACAATCAATAATATTTTAATCAGCTTTTTCATTGTTTTAGGTTTGAGATTCCAAGAATGGATGATGAATTATTTGGTCTGATACCCTCCGTAGTATTTTACAGGAGACCATTCTGGAAGAACAGGAAGTGAAGCCGGAGCAACATTTTCATAAGTTTCGTCTCCATAAACAACTTTTCCGTCAACGATAGTTAGTTTTGAAGTGATGTCTTTGATTTGTTCTTCATCAACACTGAAATAATCTTTATCCAAAATCGCAAGGTCAGCAAAATATCCTTTTTTGATTTTTCCTTTTTCATAATCCTTTATCAATTCATATCCTCCAAAAGTGGAAAGCGACAACGCTGTTTTTCTGTCTAAAGCATTTTCTTTGGCCATCACCTGAGTTCCGCCCAAGGTTTTTCCCGAAGTAATCCAGTACAAAGCCACCCACGGATTATAACTTGCGACTCTGGTTCCGTCTGTTCCTAATCCTACCGGAATTCCCATCTCCAGCATTTTCTTTACGGGTGGAGAAGCCAACGCTGCTTTTTTACCATAACGGTGGATGAAACTTTCACCCTGATAAGCCATTCTGTGCTGCACAGCAATTCCTCCGCCTAGAGCTTTGATGCGTTTCATATTGTCTTCAGAAACTGTTTCTGCGTGGTCGAAAAACCAAACCAATCCGTTCAAAGGTGTTTCTTGATTTACTTCTTCGATGACGTTTAAGAATCTTGTGATGCTTTCGTTGTAGGTGGCGTGGATTCTGAAAGGCCATCTTTTTTTAACCAAAAGACTTAGGACTTCTTTCATACTTTTTTCCATTGTTGCAGGCAATTCGGGTCTTGGGAAAAGGAAATTTTCAAAATCAGCACCGTCCGAAACCAGATTTTCGCCACCACCTTCTACGTGATAATCAATTCCGTTGTGGTCGTTGTGCCCGTGGTCATCGATGTCTACCATTCCTGTCCATTTCGTGTAATCTGCTAATTCAGAACCTTTTTTCTGAGCAAAGAGATAATAAGGGAGACGAACTGTGATTTTTCCTTTTTTATTTAAAGCATCCGTTGTTCCGTAATCGTCTGGGAAATTTTGAAAACCACCGCCTGCATCCATCACAGCGGTCACTCCAAGACGATTCAGTTCGGTCATATATTGCAATGTGGAATTTTCTTTTTCCGCTTCGGTTAGCTCAGGCAATTTTGCCAAAGTTGAGTATAGAATAAATGCGTTTGGCTCTGCAACCAAAAGACCTGTCGGGTCACCATTGCTGTCTTTTTCAATTAAACCCTGAGCCGGATTTGGCGTTTCACCAGTGATTTTTAATTGTTCCAAACCTGATTTATTCAACCACGCTTTTCCGTACAAATACATTACGAAAGCGGGAACATCACCTGTCGCCTCGTTGATTTCTGCCAAAGTCGGAAGTCTTTTTTCTTCAAACTGATATTCATTCCAGCCACCAATTACTCTTACCCACTGCCCTTTTGGTGTTCTCTGAGCTTGTTCTTTCAGCATTTCCAAAGCTCGTTTCAAAGTTTTCACACCATCCCAGCGAAGTTCTGTATTGTAAAATCTTCCGCCACGAATCACGTGCAAATGACTGTCAAATAATCCCGGAATCACTCGATTTCCTTTGGCATCAATGATTTTTGTAGCGCTTCCTTTTAGTTTTAAAATCTGGGCATTTGTTCCAGTCTGGAAAATTTTGTTGTCCTTAATGGCAACAGCCTGAACTTCTGGATTTTTATCATCCATTGTGGTGATTTTCCCGTTGGTTACAATTAAATCTGCTTTCTGAGCATTGAATAATCCGGCACCAAGGACGAATGAGAATAGAATTTTATGGAGTGGTTTCATAATGTACTTTTTAATGGTTTGAAGAAAAATGGCATGTCGGTTTTCAACCTGCCACTGTTGAAATTTGATTAGTGTTTAAGCATATCCTGAGCATACTGAATTCCTAATCCGTAAGCACCACCATATTTTTTCATTAAGTCATTGACTGGTTTGTACGTTTCTTTTCTTGACCAATCTCTCTGTAATTCAAGAACATACTGAACAGATGTAATTGGATGTGCACCAGCCTGAACCATTCTTGTAACCGCCTGGTCGTGAGCCTCTTTTGAAATATCACCCGAAGCATCTGTAATCACATACACTTCATAACCTTCGTCGATGGCCGATAAAGCCGGACCTACGATACAAACGCTCGTCCATAGACCAGCCAAAACCAGTTTCTTTTTGTTTTTTCCTGTAATCGCTTTGTGAGCATTCAAATCTTCCCACGTGTTCATCGTCGTTCTATCTACATATCCGCTTGTTGCTTCAGGATAAGCTTCTGAGATTTCCGGGAAAACAGGTCCTGCAAAAGATTTTTCTGCTACTGTTGTTACCACAGTTGGAATATTGAAGATTTTTGAACCGCCTGCAATTAATGCTACATTGTTTCTTAACTCTTCCATACTGATGCTTTTTGTTGCGAATGCCATTTGTCCTTCGTGGTCGATTAAAACCAAAGCGTGGTTCGTAGGGTTTAGCATTGAAGTTCCTGCTTTTTGAGCGAATGCCGATACTGATAATACTACTGTTGCGAATGTTAAGATTAACTTTTTCATAATGTTTAATTTTTAAATGTTATTTTGTTATAATGTTAGATTGATTTTCAAAATCTGTTTTAGTATTTGTTTGATTTTGATATGACAAATTTACGGCGATGAGAAACCCTGTACATTTAACTAGTTTAATAAATTACATTTCTGGAAAAAAATTTTAATCTTTTCTATTGTTCATTATAGACAGATATTTCAAATCGATAAAAAATAATTCAAACAGTACATTAAAATATTAATAATCAATTATTTAAATTAAATAAAAACTTAAAATAAGATTTAGTCTAAAACAAAAAAAATAGGCTCAGATAATAAAATCCAAGCCTATTTTTATAAATATTTCACTCTCGTAAAAGTGACTGTTTAATTTTTATATATTATAATTGTTGATCACTTTTTCTAATAATTTTTATTTTTTTTTAAAATAATGATATGACAAATTTATGATGAAAAAGTATATCTAGCGTTTAACTAGTTTAACAATTCATTTTAAACAAACAATCTATAGTTCAACACTTGTCTCTTTATCAGTAAAAAGTTGAAATCCTTCTTTCCTTTCAATTAACTGAAGCGGATACAATTGGGGATTGTATTCTCCATTTAAAACTTCATTTAAAGCGTGTTTTTTTGATTTACCGAATGTAATAACCAAAATATTCTCCGCTTTATTAATGACTGGTTCTGTGAGTGTGATTCTAAACATTTCCTGAGATTTCAGATAGTAAGCTGAGACCCATTTTTCTTTTTCCTTTAAAACTGCTTCGCCTGGAAATAGTGAAGCTGTGTGACCATCATCACCCATTCCCAAAAGAATAAAATCGAAAATACCGTCAGCTCCTAAAACATTTCTGATTTGATCTTCATATTCCTTGGCATAATCCTCAGGTTCCGTTCCGGCTTTATACATCGGAAAAACCTGGTTTTTGTTTACTGGAACTTTATCCAAAAGCGTTTCTAAAGTCATTTTAAAATTACTTTTTTCATCATCGAGAGAAACCCATCTTTCATCTACCCAGAAAAAAAATACTTTGCTCCACTCTATTTTATTCGCATATTCCTCAGTCGCCAATAAGTTGAAAATGGCTTTCGGCGAAGAACCGCCACTTAATGCAACCACAAATTTGTCTTGTTTTCGGATGGCTTTTTCTGAAAGCTCTACAAAAGTATCTGCTGACTTTTTGTACAAAGTTTCCAGAGTATCAAATATTGTAATATTCATTTTAATTTTTATTAGATTTTAAACCCATTCATGACCTTGTCTTTCCACCAAAGCGTCGCTGTCGTCAGGTCCCCAGCTTCCTGCTTCATAATTCGGAAAAGAAGAATCTGTGATTTTTTCCCAAGTTTCCTGAATCGTTTTCACAACATCCCACGCCTCTTCTACCTGATCCGAACGCATAAACAAGGTAAGATCTCCAACAAGAGCTTCCAATAAAAGCGTTTCGTAAGCTTCGGGTGTATCTGTCTGACAGGCAAAATTGTCAAAGATCATTTCGACAGGTTTCAATTCCAATGAAAGTCCAGGTTTTTTTGACATGAACTGTAGCCTGATATCCATTTGTGGCTGAATATTGATCACCAATCTATTAGCTGACAGAAGAGATTTACTTTCTGAAAATGTAGAATGAGGAAGCGGTTTGAATTGGATTGTAATGTAAGAATGCTTTTCTTTCATCTTCTTTCCGGTACGAACGTAGAAAGGAACATTTTCCCATCTTTCATTATCTAAATAAAATTTGATAGCGACAAAGGTTTCTGTGTTTGAATCAGGTGCAATGCCTTCTTCCTGCCTGTAACCATTTACTTTGGCACCATTTACCTTTCCTTTTCCATACTGACCTCTCACTGCATAATGGTCAACTTTGTCGGGTGAGATTCTACGGATTGATTTTAAAACATCAACCTTACGATCTCTAATTTCGCCAGACTCCAATGAAATGGGCGGTTCCATTGCAACCATGCAAAGTATCTGCAAAAGATGGTTCTGGATCATATCACGCAAAGCGCCGGTCTGTTCGTAAAAACTGGCTCTCGTCTCTACGCCGACCTCTTCCGCAACGGTAATTTGAACAGATTCTATATGTCTATGATTCCATAAAGGTTCAAAAATGGAATTTCCAAATCTGAATGCCAAAATATTCTGAACGGTTTCTTTTCCTAAATAATGGTCGATCCGGTAGATCTGTTCTTCCTCAAAGGTCTGTGAGAGCAGATCATTCAGTTCGATGGCAGATGCTTTATCATGTCCGAAAGGTTTCTCTATGATAATTCGGTCTTTATCCGAGTCAGAAGCTATGGCTGTATTTTTAAGATGATTTGAAATTACCGAAACAAAATTAGGAGCGATCGACAGATAGAAAAGTCTATTTCCTCTCACGCCATAAACTTTATCAAAATCTCCCAGTTTCTCATACAAATTCTGATAAGAGTCCACATCATCCAACTGATGTTGAAAATAGGTGATGTGTGCCTGGAAGCCAGCCCAGTCTTCGGATGTTACAGTTCTTCTCGAAAAGCTCTCCAAATTTTCTTTGACATAGGATCTAAATTTTTCATCTGTATTCTCAGCTCTTCCCAAAGCTAGAATATTGAAGCCTTTTGGCATTCTGCCATCCACATATAAATTATAAAACGCAGGAAAAAGCTTTCTTTTGGCCAAATCTCCAGTCGCACCAAAAATTACGATAGTCGTTGGGTGCAAGATTGTATTGTCGCTCATTTTCTGAAATTTAAATATTTTCGGTGTTCCATAATGTGTGAAAAATACCTTCCTGGTCAATCCGTTGATACGTGTGAGCCCCAAAATAATCACGCTGAGCCTGAATAAGATTTACCGGCAAAGTATCTGTTGAGTATGCATCAAAATAGCCTAAAGCTGATTGGATTCCTAAACTTGGGATTCCGTTTGAAACAGCAAACGACGCAGTATTTCGCAACGGTTTAACTTTAGATTTTACGATTTCAGAAATTTCTCTATTCAATAAAATATTAGACAAGTTTGGATTTTCAGTATAAGCTGTGTAGAATTTTTCCAACAAGACAGAACGTATAATACAACCGCCTCTCCAGATTTTGACAACGTCTTTTAAAGGAATATCAAACTTGTATTCTTCAGAAGCTTTCACCAGCAATGCAAGACCTTGAGCATAACTGATCAAAGTTGCCAAATATAATGCATCGCCAACTTCTTTAATAAACAATTCTATGTTTTCAGGAGTGGCAACTTCTTCTTTGATATATAATTGAGACGCCTTAATACGCTCATCTTTATAAGCAGATAAAATTCTTGAAGTTACAGCAATGTCGATTGTCGGGATTGAGACACCGATTTCCATTGCCTGCTCAGAGGTCCATTTTCCTGTTCCTTTTGCTCCGGCTCTATCTAAAATTTGATCGACAAGAAAACCATCTGTCAAATCATCTTTTTGTTTGAAAATATCTCTGGTGATTTCAATGAGGAAAGAATTCATTTCTCCTTCGTTCCATTTTTTAAAAACTTCGTATAACTGATCAGTGCTTAGTTTTGCCCCCTTTCTCAACAGATCGTAAGCCTCACTAATTAATTGCATAATGGCATATTCGATACCGTTGTGAACCATTTTCACATAGTTTCCGGCAGAACCTTTGCCCATGTAAGCTGTGCAGGCTTCACCATTAACTTTTGCTGAAATTAATTCCAGCATGGGCTGTATTAATTTAAAAGCTTCCAAATCACCTCCAGGCATTATGCTTGGGCCTCTTCTCGCACCTTGTTCACCACCTGAAACACCCATTCCCATAAAATGAAGGTTTTTAGATGCCAAATCAGCAATACGTCTTTCGGTATCCTTGAAATAAGAATTCCCTGCGTCAATTACAATGTCTTTTGGGCTAAGTAATGGTATAATGCTTTCTAAAACAGCATCTACCGGTTTGCCTGCGGGAACCATTAAAATAATTTTTCTAGGGCTCTCCAATGCTGACACAAAATCTTCCAAAGAAGCTGTTCCTGTAACAGAAGTTCCTGGAGTTGCTCCATTGTGAAGCTCTCTTACCTTCTCCTCATCCAAATCGAATCCTGCTGTAGAAAAACCATTATCAGCAATATTATAAAGCAGATTTCTACCCATGACTCCGAGACCGATGACTCCATAATTATACTTTTCCATTCTTACTTAAGATTTATTTTATTTTTATAGATCAAATTTACGGAAATGAATAGCAGTAAAAAAATTATGCGAAATTTTCTTTCAATCGATAGCTTAGTCATCATCAACCGAAAACCGATAAATAATTGAGAATATTTTATTTATACTACATCGTCATCGGAACTTCCATCAATAAAATTTTTGTGCCTTCTGATGTTGATTTGATATTAAGATCTGCAATATCCCAAACTCCGAAACCATCTCTTGTTTCAACATTTTGTCCTTCGATTTCTGCGCTTCCTTTTAAAATAAAAGCATACACACCGTTTCCTTTTTTCTTGATTTGATAATTGGTTTCAACATTATTTTCGAAGTTTCCTAAGTGAAACCAAGCATCCTGATGAATCCAAACGCCTTCGTCATCAGCATTTGGAGAAAGAATCTGCTGGAACTGGTTCTGTCCTTTTGATTTGTCTAAAGTAATTTGGTCATATCGGGGTGTCACGTTTCTTTTATTTGGATAAACCCAAATTTGAAGAAACTTCACCAAACTGTCATTATTTTTATTGAATTCGCTGTGCATAATTCCTGTTCCGGCACTCATAACCTGGATATCTCCACTCTTGATAATCGCAGAATTTCCCATACTGTCTTTGTGCTCCAAATCGCCTTCCAACGGAATGCTGATAATCTCCATATTGTCGTGCGGATGTGTTCCAAAGCCTCTTCCCGCCTCCACTTTATCATCATTCAAAACTCGGAGAACACCGAAGTGCATTCTCTCCGGATTGTGATAATTCGCAAAACTGAACGTGTGATTGCTCACCAACCAGCCGTGGTCTGCCTTCCCTCTGGAATCCGCTTTGTGAATCACAGAATTGTCTTTAATTTTTGAATCGGTATTCGGTAAATGATTGTATCCGATTGGTTCCAAAGGTTCGATTTCGTCAATCTCATTTTTCATTGTATTTCCCAATGATGCGGTTGCTACAAACATTCCTGTTCCGAGTAATCCTTTCTTTAAAAAATCTTTTCTGTCCATATCTGTTTTGTTATTTATTCGTTATTGATAGGACAAATTTATGGTGATGGAAATTGCTGTGCATTTAACTAGTTTAATAAATACATTTAAAGCAAAAAAAATATGGAGCGAAAATTCCCCCTTCTCTGAAGGGGTGGATTTTTGTGAAACAAAAAGACGGGGTAGTTTACACGCTATGTACAAACCACCCCGTCAAAAATTCTTTGAATTTTCGCCACCCCTCCATTGGAGGGGAATTTTGAGTATGTATTTTATTTTTCTTTCGTCGCCAGACGTTTTCTGATCGTGCTCACAAACTCTTTCGAGACACCAAGATATGAGGCGATGTAGTATTGTGCAACACGTTGAGGAATGGTCGGATAGACCTTTATGAAATCGAGATAGCGATCAGTGGCCGGTTGAGAGATCGTGTTGATCAGGCGATTTTGAAGGGTTACCACATATTTCTGCATCATCAGACGGAATGCTCTTTCAAACTTAGGAACCTTCTGCATCAATTCCTCCTTGCTTGACGGATTGAGAATGTAGATCTCTGTATCTTCCAAAGTCTCGATAAAGACCCTGGATGGCGTCTGACTATTGAACGATGCAAGATCGGTGATCCACCAGTCCTCCACAGCAAACAAAAGCGTCACTTCAAAACCGTTCTCATCCACATAGTAGGTACGCACACAGCCTTCTTTTATAAATCCTTCGAATTGACAGATCTCACCCTCTCGCAACAATAGCGTTTTCTTTGGAAACTTTTGGAGTGTTAATAGATCTTCATAGATTTTTTCCTCTTCTGGTGTCAATATGACAAATCTGGAGAGGTTTTTAATGATATTCTGGAACATAGATTTATTTTACGGTTGCAAATTAGGAAAAAGACTGTAAACTTCATTCTTCAAAAGCCCACTTCCACCGCCGTAATGGTCGATAACCTTCACATCTTTGTCCAGATTCTGGCAAAATATCTTTATTTCATTTTCAAATTCCTCATCTAAACCGGAACTCAAAAGCACAATATCTACCTGATTTTCTTTAATATAATCATAACAGACCGTCTCATCATTTTTGATTTCTGCTTTCCAGCCTTCATTATTTTCGATAATTCTTTTTAAGGTATCAAGGATTTCCTGATTTTTCCCAATGACTAAAAAATTTAAGCTTTCCATTTGATATTTGTTGTATTGAAGTTAATTTTCAGGAGCTTAATCCCGCTATCCACTGTATCTTTTTTTTCCGCCGCCAATTCCCCAACCGCAAAAAAAAGATGCCGTTCCTATCGGGGCTAGGGATTTGGTCTGCATTATAAATGTTTGGTACCCGTAATTTTCAGTTCATTAAGGTCAAGTTGTGATTCTGCTTTTCTGACCTCATCTTCACTGAACTGGTTTTCACGTTTTATTTTGAACAATTCTTTTCTCTGCAACGCGAAAATATCCAGCATAATTTCGTGGTATTCATTTAAATCATTTCGTCTGTTGGTGCACATTTCCAAAGACTCAAGATGACTTTGCTGTTGCGAAATATCGTTTTCTATGGTATGTTTAAAATTTTCCACCAGGCTGTTCGTTTCCAGATTGGACTGGTATTTTTCATTCAGTCGGTTCACCGCAAGATTATCCAGCCTGATTTGAATACTCGCCTGTTGCTCGTGGGAAGGCAAAATATTATCAATCTCACCAATCTTGGTCAATTTAATAATCAAAGGCAACGTCAAACCTTGAAAAACCAAAGTCACAAAAATCACCACAAACGTAATAAAGATAATCAAATTCCTTTGCGGAAATTCTGACTGCTCATTCATCATCACCGGAATCGATAAAGCCGTTGCCAGAGAAACCACGCCTCGCATTCCTGCCCAACCAATTATCAACGGGTTTTTCCAACCCGGACTTGGGTCTTTACGCACTTTTTTGCTCAACCATCTCGGAATGTGTGCCACAGGATAAATCCACAACATACGAACCACAATGACTATTAAGCTGATAATTAAGCCATACTTAATTCCATCCATTAAAGAAGTCTCGCCCAATCTATCGACAATGTCGGGAAGTTCCAATCCAATTAAGACAAAAACCAAGGCATTCATCACAAAAATCAGTGTATTCCAGACGCCCGTCATATTGATTCTGGTGGTTCCTGTTTTGAAGATTTCGTGCGAACGGAACGACATAAACAGTCCGCCACTCACCACCGCCATTACTCCTGAAAAATGAAAATGTTCTGCGGAAAGAAATAAAATATACGGCGTCATCACCGTCAAAGC
Source organism: Chryseobacterium sp. FH1 (assembly GCF_000735135.1). Taxonomy (GTDB): domain Bacteria; phylum Bacteroidota; class Bacteroidia; order Flavobacteriales; family Weeksellaceae; genus Epilithonimonas. The sequence goes on along the minus strand of NZ_JPLZ01000006.1, from coordinate 1,799,843 downwards.
TGCATCAATTGCTGGTGTTGTCGGCAAAAATCTGTGGATAGCGTAGAAAATATGAGCACCTGCAATTCCGACCACAACACCCATTCCTGCAACTAAGAAAAATTGTCCCGTCGCTTCCTGCATAGAAAATACGCCGGTCATCACGGCTGCCAAAGCAAACCTGAAAACAATCAGTGACGAAGCATCATTGATGAGACTTTCGCCTTCCAGCATTGCAATCGTTCGCTTGGGAACTTTCAAACCTTTCAAAACAGTGGTCGCTGCAATCGCATCTGGTGGCGAAACAATGCCGCCCAACAAAAATCCCATTGCCAAAGTGAATCCCGGAATCAACGCCTGTGAAGCAAAAGCTACGACAATAGAAGTCAGGAAAACCAATCCAAAAGCCAGTAATCCGATGGTGCGTTTCCATTTCCAGAAATCGTTCCAAGAGGTATACCAAGCGGCTTCGTATAATAATGGCGGTAAAAAGATGAGGAAAATAATTTCCGGATCTAGTTTCAAAACAGGAACACCTGGAATTAAGCTGATTCCCAATCCTGCCAGTACCAAAAATATGGGATAAGCAATTTTGATGCGTTGCGCCAGCATTACCAGTAGCATTACGACCAACAGGAGTCCAAGTATGAGTAGTAAATCTTCGTGCATAGTTATTTTTTTAGAGGTTGAATGTCAGGTGTCAGATGCTGGATGTAGGACTTTCCAATTGGGGATTACTAAAAATCTTTTATCTTTTATCTTTTATCTTTTATCTTTTATCTTTTATAAATGTATAAAGAGTGAAGTTCTTTCCTTTTCTTCAAGGTTTTTGGTTTTGTGGCCTTTTCCTGAAATATCTTCTACCAAAAGAATTTCTCCTGTCTGGAATTTCCGGATTTCTCCAAGTGAAGTTTCTATTTCCACGCCTCCGTCCAGAAGTATGATATATTGCTTTTGCGGAGCGTGATGAAAATCGTAATCATAATCAGCGGAAACTTTTCTGAATTGCAGTTTTCTGACATTGATATCTTCGGATAAAAATCCAATTTCGCCTTGATTGATTAACGGAATTTCGATGTCTTCGAAATGAGATTCGCCGTTTTCGTCGCTGAATATTTTTGTGATTTTCATACTTTTTTTTTGCCACGAATGCACAAATATTTATTCAATTTTTATTCGTGTATTCGTGTCTATAAATTATTTAAAAATAATAGAATTCGCCAATTCAATTTCTTCCTCATTGATGGAATGTCCGAAATTTAAGTAAACTTTTTCTGTGACATCAGCATTCATTTCTTTCAGAATATTCGCTGTTGCATACACTCTTTCAACCGGAACGTGGAAATCAGGATTGCTTGTTCCCAGGAAAATCGGGGTTTGAGCAAAATCGCCTTTGTAATTTTCACGGTTGATTTTATCGCCAATCACACCACCAATAATTGCCACTGCCCCACCAAATCTTTGAGCATTTCTTGCTAAAAATTCCAATGTCAAACACGCACCCTGGGAAAATCCGAAAAAGTAAATATTTTCAGCTTTAATTCCTGCATCCAAAGCAGTCTTAACTGTTTTTCCGATTGTTTCAATGGCTGATGATAACCAAGGCTCATTTTGCTCAACCGGAGCGATGAATGATAAGGGATACCAACTTCCATTCGTTGCCTGTGGCACTAACAAAGCATAACCATCTACATTCAAATGTTGAGATAAGCTCAGAATATCCTGTGCGCTTCCGCCCCTGCCGTGAATCATTATCAAAACTTTTTCAACTTCATTCAATGATTTTCCACCTGTTTTTATATCTAAAGTATGACTCATTTTATCTAAATTTTTCTGTTGGATAATTAATTTTTGGAAGAACATTTATCAAGTGTCCTCTGTTTTCTTCAAACTGTTCCGGCAACATCAAATCTTCACCTAATGAAGCCAATTCTTCATCAATGTCAAAACCAGGTCCTGAAGTAGCAATTTCAAACAAAACACCGCCGGGCTCTTTGAAATAAATGGAAGTGAAATATTTTCGATCCTTAACTTCCGTATGCTGCAAACCGAACTTGTCTAGTCTTTCAATCATCTCCAATTGTGACTGTGCATCGGGAGTGGCAAAAGCAACGTGATGCACCGTTCCTCTCCCCGCCAAACCTTTCAGAGAATTGGGAGTGCAAAGCAAATCGACATATTTTCCGGGTTTGTCTTCCGTGCCAAATCTGAATCTGTCAGAGCTTTCAGCAATTAATTGATGGTCCATCTGCGTGGTCAAAAGTGCGGCAGTTCTTTCATAAGCATCAACCCAAATCTCAACGTGATGGAAACCTTTGATGGCAAAATCCTGTGGAATAAATCCATTATCATAACCTTTTCGGTCGTCTTTTTCATTGAAAACCAATTCCAAACCCAATCCGTCAAAATCTTCCAAATAGATAAAGACCTCTCCCGAAAACCTCTGCTGTGCTTGTTTGTAAGGAATCTTAAATTTGTCTAATCGTTCCAGCCAATAATCTAAAGCATCCATTGAAATTGAAAAGGCGGTAGTATTCAGCATTCCTTTGCCGTGTCTGCCGTTCGCCAAACCTTTTCCATAAGGGAATGTTGTCATAATTGTTCCGGGAGTTCCAACTTCGTCCCCGAAATAAAAATGGTATACATCCGAATTATCAAAGTTGACGGTCTTCTTTATCAATCGAAGTCCTAGAAATCCTGTGTAAAAGTCTATATTTTCCTGCGCGTCGCCTGTGATCGCGGTAACGTGATGCAATCCTGTGATAAGTGCCATAATTTTTTTATTTGTATTAGAAGGTTTTAATTTTCTTTTAACCAAACGTCGGCGTATTCTTCCGGACTGCGTTTGAATTGTGCGTGAACATATGGGCATAAGGGCACAATTTTCAAATCATTTTCTCTTGCGTATGAAACAAGTTTTTCCAATAATAGTTTTGCAAAACCATTTCCTGCATATTCATCATCGACCTCCGTGTGGTAGACTGTCAATCTATCTTTGATGATCGAAATATCCATTTTCCCGGCTTTGTTGCCATCTGAGAAAAGCTGAATCTCCCCTCGTGCATTTCCTAAGACCACTTTCGTTGTTTCCATATTATAATTTATTAATTAGTGCTAAGATATTTTGTTTCTTAAAATTTTGTAATGACCTATGATAACTTAGGTAACGCTTCTTCTACTTTTGCTCGAATTGCTTCGTATTGTTTGGGAAGTTTCAGGTTTTGCCCCAATTCATTCAATGGTTCGTCTACGGTAAATCCAGGATTTTCAGTTGCAATTTCGAATAGAATGCCACCTGGCTCACGGAAATATAAAGAGTAGAAATAATCTCTGTCGATCTTCGGAGTGATGTTCAGTCCAGCTGACATTACTTTTTCACGATATTCCATCAAGATCTCATCATTTGCTACACGAAAAGCAATGTGATGATTTGTTCCGGCTGCATTTCTACCTACAGAAAGTTTGTCATCTTCAATAATATCGATCAGTTTTGCGGTTTCTATCGCATCAGTTGCAAATCTGTATCGCTGTCCGTCTTGTTTTTGAAGATCATATCCAAGAATATCAGTCAAGACTTTGATAGTCGGTTCCGCTCTTTTCAGAGTCAATGTTACATTATGGAAACCTTTCAGTCCATTTTCATCCTTGATGTCATCGGTTGTCCAGATCTTTCTGTCATCGGGAGTCGAAGATTCGATGAACTGTAATTGCAGACCATCCAGGTCTTTGAATGAAATCAATTTTTCACCAAATATTTCGCTTTCTTCAACATTGATATTGAATTGTTTCAATCTGTTTGTCCAAAATTCCAGGCTACCTTTTGGAACGGAATATCCGATGTGAGTTGCCAAACCGGAACCGTTTGTTCCTTTTCCGATGCCTTCCCACGGAAAGAAAGTCAAAATTGTTCCAGGTGTTCCTTCTTCGTTTCCGAAGTAGAAATGATAAGTTCCAGGGTCATCGAAGTTGACGGTTTTTTTGACAAGTCTCAATCCTAAGACCTGTGTGTAAAAATCAAGATTACTTTTTGCATTGTTTGCGATTGCTGTGATGTGGTGCAATCCTAAGATTCTATTTTCCATTTTGTCTATTTTTTAATTTTGATATGACAAATTTAGGACGATGGAAAATGCTGGACATTTAACTAGTTTAATAAATGAGAAAAATTGTAATATTTATTTTCTTTCAACTATTATTCACAAATAGTTTGATGCTAAAAACAAAAAACCAACTCAATGACGAGTTGGTCTTTAAATTTATTAATTGCACATTTTCACCAAATCTATCTTGCGAAAATATCCTTCAACTGAGAAACGATGTTGCTGTTTCCGGAAACTGTGATATCACCGATTTTATCGGCAATTTTCTCCATGTATTCCATTTCTTTTAATTTCCATAATGTATCGTTTTCCTCCATCAATTTTGCGGTGTTGAGCAAACTTCTTGTGGAAGCCGTTTCTTCACGACGCATAATGCTGTTGGCCTGTGCTTTTTTCTCGGCAATCAAGACTTGGTTCATGATTTCTTTCATTTCGCCAGTCAAAATTACATCTCGAATTCCCGCATCAGAAGCTTTCAAGCCTAAGTCGTCCGCTTTTGCACCAAGGTTTTCCAAAATTTCCTTGCCGACAGAATCTTTCTTCACCAACAATTCATCCAAAGTCAAGGCTCCAACGAATTCCCGCAACGCCAACTGCATCAAAATATACAATTGCTTGTCGTATTCTTTGTTGTTCATCAAGGCTTTTACGACGTTTTCCACTTGGTAACGCACGTAAAAATTGATTCGCAACATCGCTTTATCTTTCGTCAAAAGTTCTTGTCCTGCAATTTCCATTTGTTGCATTCTCGTATCGATGGCTTTGACTTCGACAGAAGTTTCGTTGTTCCAAAAGTAGTAAGTTCCAGCTTCCAAAACCTGGGTCAATTTACCATCAATCAACAACAAACTTTTGTATTGATTGGTGATGACAAACTTTCTGACAAATGTTTTCAACTTGATATTCTCCAAAATTGTTCTAGAAATATTCTCCGTAATCTCCACTTTCGTCAAATCCACTTTTTGAAATTCTCTGTTCAAAATTCCTTTCCAGAAAGCGTATTGACCAACATTCAAAACTTCTTTGAAAATTTCGTTTTCGTAAACTAAAACGATTTCGCCGTCTTTCACTTCTACGACTTCAATCATTGAAGCAAAGTTTTCATTTTTCAACAAAAGATTCAAATCTTCTCCTGCTTTAAACTGAGTTTTCATTTCAAAAATCTCTACAGATTTGTTTCCGAAAATCCAGTAGTTACCTTCTTTTAAAATTTCGGTCAAGTTTCGGTTTTTGAAGACCAAACCGATTTGGTATGCTTTAATTTGTACATTTCTTATCATCACATTTTATTTTTTAGTGTTATTTTTTTTTATTTTATTGCATGAAATTTCTTACTAATATTTTTTTTACGCTGCAAAATTAAAACGCAAAGACTGAATTAAGCTCTCTTTAATTAAGGCCTGCGAAGAGAAATCAATAAATTGATTTGATGAAGCGTGAAATTATTAAATGCATTTCAGGAATTTCAAAAAATTCATTTATTAGCTTCATCAATGAAGAATTCATCCGTCTTTGCTCGCTTGAATTTGTGCAGTTTTTAAATTAAATCTTTGCGTTTATTTTTTTTCATATACTATAAATTTCTAATTAAAAAAGGAAATTCTGAAATTCTCTCATCCAAAAAATGGCGGAAGAAAAGCGGTTCAGAAAAACTTCATTTGCTTCAAAACCTGATATTGAATTTGATTTCTAACTCTCAGATTTTTGGTGTCAACTTTATTAATGCTAAAGAGCAGAAAACTATTTATTCACTTTAAAATCTCAGTTTAAAAATATAGATTCAACAATCGATTGTTTATCTAACTAAAACTTCGTCTTTCCAAAATCATCTTTTCCTGCAAGCTTCTTCAAATTGTTGATTTAACAACCGAAAAAACTTCAGAACTTTCCTGTGGTAAATGTTTTTATTAATGAGAAAACATTTAAAAACTCGACTGTCGGATACAGATTTTGAGTCTATTTCCAAAAACCTACGTTAAAAGCGTAGGGCTCTGACCAACTGAGCTATCTCAAACCTAAATTGAGAGAGGGAATCGAACCCTCGCATAAAAATCTATTGCTATACCGTTTAGCTACTGTTCAAAAACAGGAAGGATTCGAACCTTCATACATAGAAAATGGGAAGTTTTTTGGCAAACTTCAAAACCTTCAAATCAAGCTGAACAGAAATGGCTAATGTTTCTCAACAAACCCTTCTGCAATGGCGATATACCGAAACGCTCAACGTGACCTGTCTGATATTTTGACTAAAATCCGTTGCTGGATTTTAGCATTATTTCTAATTGATGATGCAAAGTAAAAGCGGTAGTGCGCAATCAATTTGCGTAGATGAAATTATTTTAAATATTTAATTAATGTCTCGGTACAAATGGCGGAGTCCACTTTTTACATTTCATAATTTCCTTAACTTCTTCATAAGAAATCGGATAAAAATTATGGCAATCAACGCCGACATCGATACTCAAACTTAATTCATCATCTGGCAAAGTACCGTGCGAATGGCCGTAGAGTTGCCAAGTTCCGTGATGTGAGCCATTCCAGGTCCGCATTGCATAATGCAAAAGCGTAATTTTTTGCTTGCCCAGATTCGCATCTTCATCTTCGACATACAACTCGTGATAATCCTTGATCCACTCGAATCTTTCGGGAACGCGAAGTGCGGCATATTCGTGATTGCCTTTTATCAGATGGATTTTCCCATTGACTTGATTCAGAATCTCCTTGGTGAAATCAGGTTTTCCCAAACTCATATCGCCCAAATGATAGACGGTATCATCCTTACCGATTTTCTCATTCCATCGTTTGATGAGTTCTTCATTCATTTCCTCGATTGACTCAAAAGACCTTTCTGAGAATTTTATAATATTGGCGTGACCGAAATGATGGTCTGCAGTAAAGAATATATTTGTTTTCATTGTTTTGATTTTAATTAATTTAAATTTTGACTAGATAATAATGGAATTTCCGCGAACTAATTCCATTTAACTTGATGAAGAAAAACTAAGTCTGTCTGTATTTTTGTTTTAAATAAAGAACTTCTGCGCTGGACAGACTGTTGTTTTTTCTTCGGAACTCATCTCATTTGAGTTATTTGAGTTGTCGAAATTCACTAATAAAAGAGATGTGGTTATAGACCATAAAAAAAGCACCTCTTTTGGAAGGCGCTGGATATATTTTGACGTGTCAGTTCATTAGCTGACCCATTGATATAAGCACCTTTTCTCCACAGTCCCGTTCGCAAGAAGACATTCGCATCCTTTCGGATCTTGTCCGTGTAGTCTTGAAAACTGATCAGATATGTGTTGTGAATATTTCATTTTATTATTCTTGTTTTACTAATATTTTTGTTGAATCTTAAAAACCAGTTGCTTTTAATTTTCGGTTGCAAAGTAATTATGTTTTTTTTGAACTCGCAAATTTATTTTTTTATTAAGTTATTGATAATAAGCATCTTATATTTTAGTTTTAGAACAAAGAATTCCTGTCCGTAATATTCTACAGATACTTGATTCCCTAAATGACTGTCTCTCATTGGTTTTCCTATCACGCTTAATTATCTACTTATTGTTTCATTGTTGATTAAATTATTTTCAATTCTTTAGTTATTTTTTTTTATTCTAAATAATTCCGCTTTAAAAACACAAAAAACGCCTCGATAATCGAGGCGTTTCTGCATTATTTTGAATAAATTTTTACGAGTTTACAGTAAATAATTTTCAAAGCAAGCACCTTTCACTCATTCCAGATTATCAATTCACGACCAAATAGTCCCTTTGCTGAAGGGCTGTCGCATAGATTTGAATTGATATGTGTGCTGTGTATTGTCATAATTTTACTGGCGCAAAGATAATACAAGTTTTTATAATTTTGATAATTTGGGTTGTATCCAGCTGATTCAAAGGTTGATAATACTATTACTAAAAAATGAGTGAAGCAAAAACTAAAATGCATCATAAGCTAAAGAAAATCAGCATTGTCGCTTCATTATTTAGTATTGAAAATCCAATTAAAACCTTATATTCGTACCATAAAAGCTGATGTTATGAGAAAAATAATAGTTTCTGTTTGTGCTGTAGTTGTTCTGCAATCCTGTATCGTCACAACTGCTACAAAAGCTGTGACAGGCGTTGCAAAATTGGGTTACAAAGCCGTGAAGGGAACTGTAAAAGGTGTGAGTTGGGCGGTAAGCAAGGCCAACGGAAAAATAGATAAGGACAGAATAGATGGTACCTGGAAGATTGTGGGCGTTTATCATGGCTCTTTCGAACAGTTCAGTCAGGATCAGAATCCCGAAAGCTCTTTCAATAGTGACTGTGTGGACGGTTTTGACCAGATCATCTTCAACTCCAAACGATCCAAATACAAGCCAGTGCATTGCAACACAGAAAAAGAAAGTTGGGAAAAATATGATTTCGAATTTGGTAAAAATCCTTTGACCAAAGAAAAAGAAAACTACCTCGAGTTCAACTCCAGCAACTACATTTCCATCATCGACATCAATAGCAAAACAATGGTTTTGGAGGGCAGTTTGATGCCAAAGCAAGCCTTCTCTGGAGGCAAGCTCTATCTATTGGAAAAGGTAAAATAATATGAGGAATAGCAGTAATGTTGAATTATTTTTTTGCTCTTTCCCAAGACTGCTTAGTTATTTCACCCATTTAATCTTAAATTAATATTAATTTTTGAGATAATTACTCATAGACATTTCCCAACACCTCTCTTATCCTTATTTTTCACCAACAAATCAAAAGTTTTCTGCAAATCAGCAATTGAGCAATTTTTCATTTCCCTATTCGGAACATTTTCTGATTTTGGATTGTCTGAAGAATTGGATCTCAAAGTATATTTTTTATCAAGACATTGGATGGCTTTATTATCGACAAGATAAAAACGCTTTTCCGTCACATCATCTTTCGTGTCTGGTTTATCGGCAGTTCCGCCAGCAAAACTCCAAACTGTTTCATCTTTGAAAATAAAATAAGGCTTCTCATCATTAATAAAATAATTCTCCGTAGAAGAAAAATGGCTGTCCGCTTGGAAATGCTTGATCAATTTCAAATTTCCTTTTTCAGAATAATAAACCACACTGCCAGATTTCTCTGCGCATTCATATTTGAAACCTACAGAATCTAGCTTTCTCTCCAGCAGTTGAGCATTGACCAAATTATATTCTTGCTTGATACCATCAACCGTTGATAAATCCTTATTTAAATTAAGTGAATGTGAATTGACTTTCGAAGTAATGAGATCCGAAGATACATCCGTTTTTTTATCGATCTCCTTTTGGCAGGAAAAAGTGATAGACAGACCACACATTAAAATCAGTTTTTTCATAAAATTGAATACTACATAATTATCCTAGATAACAAAAAACGTGCGAGAAAACTTCAGTAAGAAATTGACTACCACTCATTAATATCATTTTTTTTTAAAAATTTATATAAATATTTGAATTTATTTAACAAATTTAAATAATTAAACAGATATTTTATTTTAATTATTTGTAAAAATAAACACATTTCCTATTAATTATACCAAACAATTAACATATTTACTTACAAATAAAATAACAATAAAAATATATTGGCACGATTATAACATAGTAATTTAAATATGAAATAATTAAATTTTATATCTAAATAATGTTTTTATGCAAAAACTTTTACGCATGGTAGTTATGTCTACCTCGATTTTTTTCACTTCGCAACTTACAGCACAAGCGCCTGTACTAGGAGTGTCATCCGAATTTGCAATTTTCTCCTCAAATGGCGCTGTTAGCAACACCGGATTATCTCACATCACTGGAAACGTGGGGACAAACAACGGCTCCAGTACCAATTTTGGAAATGTAGATGGCGTAATGAATGATGCTAATGGCTCAACTGCAAGTGCGGCCGCCGCGCTGACCATCGCTTATAATCAACTTAACGCTGCGATACCCAATTTTTTCCCCGCGCCGCTTTTGGGGAATGGGCAAACACTTACGGCGGGAACCTACTCTATCGGACAAGGCGCTTCACTTGACAACACGCTGACACTTGATGGTCAAGGAAATCCAAATGCCGTATTTATCTTCCAAATTCAAGGTGCGTTCTCCTCTACTTCCGGATCAAAGGTGATTCTTACAAACGGAGCAGTCGCATGTAACGTCTTTTGGAAAATAGAAGGTCTTGTAGATCTTGCAACCAATACAGAAATGAAGGGGACTGTAATCGCAAATAATGCAGCAATAGTCCTAAACAGTGGTGTATCTCTGGAAGGGCGTGCATTTTCAACAACTGGCGCAGTGACAGTTTCTGGTGTGACTATAAGAAAACCAATTGGATGCGGATCTCCTGAATTAACAGGTCCAGTAGCACCAGCACTGGGATCTGTAGCCTGTTTCACCATTTTCACCGGAAGTGGCACAGTAACAAACACCGGAGTATCTACGGTTGTAGGCGATATTGGATCTAACGTAGGATTGACGACTGGCTTTCAAGCGCTTAACGTGACTGGAACAATTCACTCAAATCCAGATCAGGCGACAGCAGTATGTGCACTAGACCTTAACACGGTTTATACTTATCTTAATACCTTACCTACGGATATTGAGTTGCTTTATCCAGCAGCATTCGGACAAGACCTTGTGCTTACACCACATACTTATCTTTTAAATGCTGCAACAGTTCTAAACGGAAAAGTAATATTGGATGCTCAAGGAAATGCAGATGCAGTGTTTGTAATCAAAATTGTTGGTGCATTATCAACCAGCACTTACGCTTCTGTTGAATTGATAAACGGTGCTCTTGCGAAAAATGTCTTCTGGAAAGTAGATGGTGCTATCAGTCTTAATGATTATGCAAGTTTCAAAGGAACTATAATTGGCAATAATGGCGCAATCAATCTTAACACAGGTACAGTGATAGAAGGTCGTGTTCTTAGCACAACTGGAGCTGTGGCAACGGCAAGCATCAATGCAACTATGACTGCAGGATGTGACCCAGCAACCTTAGCAGTTGGTTCTTCTAGTACGAACAAGCAAGCTAATTTTTATCCAAATCCATTCTCATCCGTCCTGAATATCAATACTAATGATATGGAAACTGGTTCTACTTTGACAATATATAACGGAGTCGGGTCGATAGTTTTACAAAAGCAGTTAACTGGTAAGACAAATTCAATACAGACAAAACTGCCTGCAGGAACTTATTTCTACCAATTGAAGGGTAAAAATGGTAAACAACAGACTGGTAAACTTATAGCTAAACCATAGAAAGCAGACTTAAGCAAACGATGTTGGTACAATTAGCAGAAGTCGATCTTGCATTATTTGTTTCCGCCATTATTCTTATTGTTTACTACGGAATACAAATCAAAAAAACTAAGTGAGTTGTAAAACTGCTTTATGAATTAATATAAAGTCACGGATTAAAATCCGTGACTTTTTTTGTTTGATAAAGATCTACTTCAAACAAAGATGCCCACATTCTGCAGACATCATATTTAGATTAAAGTTGAAAGCCATTCTAAGGATTACCATACATATTAGATTCACCTCCGTCAATTGCGATAACTTGACCGGAAACGTATCCGTTTTCATCACTTAAAAGATATGCTACGAGATTTCCAACATCTTTTGGATCACCCAATTTTCTAGTTGGGTTTCTGGATGCGTATTCTGCTTCCGCCGCTTTTGGGTCCTGTGGATTTACTTGATTGAAAGCTTCTGCAACCATCGGAGTCAAAATAGCTCCAGGTGCAATTGCATTGGTGAGGATATTATATTTTCCATATTCCAAAGCGGCGTTTTTCGTCATTCCAGCTACAGCATGTTTTGTAGCGACATAAGCCGTTTGATTTGCAACACCACGGATCCCACCAACTGAAGCAACATTTACGATTCTTCCGCCTCCGTTTTTCTTAAGTTCCGGGATGATGTATTTCATTCCATAATAAACACCAAGAAGATTGATATCAATAACTTTTTTGAAGACCTCGATATCGTAATCTACCAGTGGCGCCTGCTTCCCTTCGATTCCTGCATTATTGTAAAGCCCATCCACTTTCCCGAATTCTTTCACCGTCTCATCTACATAATTTTTAACTTGTTCCTCTACAGAAACATCAGCCTTCACTGTTAGAAATTTGCTCTCAGGGTATTTGGATTCTAATTCTGATTTAGCTTTATTCAACGCTTCTTCATTGTAATCGACTAAAGTTAGGTTAGCACCTTTGGAAGCTAAAGATTCCGCAGCCGCGAGACCTAATCCCATTGCTGCACCTGTCACTATGATTGTTTTTCCTTTAAAGTTTGACATAATTTTAATAATTAATATTTCATTGCTTCATTATGCAACATTGATACCTATCTATTTTTAAGAAATCTTAAAGTTTTGCTAAATTTTACTCTAATGAATTGAGTTGAGAAATACCAAGCAATACTTTTATCAAACATTAACAAAGCCTAATTTCCCGGGCTTTTTTATTTTTATTACATTTACAGAATAGACAAAAAGAATTCATAAAATCAAGAGAAATTATTTTAGAATGAAAAAACTGATTCTTATTCCGGCAATCGCCGCATTATTAGTATCGTGTAAAACATTGAAACCTACCGAAAATACAACTATGGAACAACCGCAAGACTGGAAACGAACGACGAATATCTATGAAGTCAATGTAAGACAATATACGCAGGAAGGCACTTTCGAAGCTTTTGAAAAACATTTGCCAAGACTCAAAAAAATGGGCGTGAAGACACTTTGGTTTATGCCAATCACACCCATTGCGCAACTCAACAAAAAAGGAACTTTGGGAAGCCAATATGCGGCTTATGATTACACATCCATCAATCCTGAGTTCGGAACCTTGGACAACTTCAAACATTTGGTGGATGAAGCTCACAAAATGGGTTTCAAAGTAATTATAGATTGGGTAGCAAACCATACAGGTTGGGATCACGTTTGGACCAAATCTCATCCAGAATATTATTTGAAGGACGAAGACGGAAGTTTCCACAAAGCAAGCGGAATGGATGACATTATTGAGCTGGACTTCACCAACAAAGAAATGCGTCTGGAAATGATCGAGGCAATGAAATATTGGGTGAAAGAAACCAATATCGACGGCTTCCGTTGTGATCTTGCAAGCTGGGTAGAAGTAGACTTTTGGCAACAAGCAAGACCAGAAGTGGAAAAACTGAAACCAATGTTCTTCCTAGGAGAATTTGATGAGTTGGAATCACCCGAATATGGAAAGGTTTTCGATGCAAGCTACAGTTGGAAATGGATGCACCTGACCAAAGACTTCTATCAAAAACATTTGCCACTTTCAGATTTGAAAAACCTTTTGGAGCAATATTCAAAAATTGGAGACAACTCAATGAGAGCTTGGTTTACGAGCAATCACGACGAGAACTCTTGGAACGGAACCGAATATGAAAAGTACGGAGATCTCGCACCAGCTTTGGCCGTTTTCTCAGCAACTTGGAACGGCGTTCCACTTTTGTACAACGGACAGGAATTGCCGATGAAAACCAAGCGTCTGGAATTCTTTGAAAAAGATCCGATTCCGTGGACAGAAAAATTTGCGATGGAAGATTTTTATAAAATATTATTAAATCTAAAATCCGAAAATCCTGCACTGCGAGGTGGCGATCCAGCGGTAACGACGTTCTGGGTAAACACCACAGCGAACGATAAAATCTTGGCTTACCTAAGAAAAAATGGAGACAGGGAAGTTTTGGTTTTGATCAACACGAGCAAAGATCCTGTCAATTTCAAATTGGAGGACGACCATTCTATCGGAAGTTACAAGAATGTCTTCTCCAAATCCAAAGCTGAATTCACCAAAGGTTCTGACGTAAGCCTGAATGCTTATGGCTATTTGGTTTTTGAGAAATAGGATGTAGATTTGAAGACAATAGACTGATAGATGAAAGACTTTCATCTCAACAGTTAACCCCTTCAAAGTTTTGAACTCTGAAGGGGTTTATTTTTGATATAATATAGATATTAATAAGCGGCTGTAAAACGCTGTTTCACAAAGTTATTCTGCTCCAATTCATCCACCAAAGCCACGGCAACATCTTCAACGGACAAAATACTTCTTCCATCCGCATCGAAGACTGGATTTTCCAAAGCCGTTCTGTAAGTTCCCGTTCTTACGCCAGCTGTTCCCTGATGCATTTCGATTGCTGGAGAGAAAAATGTCCAATCCAAAGTTTCGTTTTTCTTAATTTCATTCAGATAATCTCTGGCTGCCGTCGCACCTGGTTTGATGTCTGCAGGGAAATCTGGACCATCCACCAATTGATTTCCATCAATGTACAAACTTCCAGCCCCACCAACTGTGATGAATCTCTTCACGCCTGATTTTTCAACTGCACTTTCAATGTTTTTAGAACCATTCAAAAAGTCATTATAAAGATTGGGATTGGTCCATCCAGGATTGAAAGTATTGATCACAGCATCATTCCCTTCCAGAACTTTCGCCAATTCTTCCACATTGTTGACGTCTGCGCTGATAGCACTCACGTTGTCCTTCTCCTCCACTTTTGAACTGTCTCTTGCGATGGCGTTTACCACATAACCTCTGTTCGACAACTCGTTTACGACTTGTTTCCCTACGAAGCCTGTTGCTCCGATCACTGCTACTTGTTTGCTCATAATTTTTAAATTTAAATTAATTGTAATATTATTTGTTACATTTTATTTCAAAATTTTTTAATCAAATTGATAGGTAAAATCTGACAATTTCTTACCCTCCAAAAACTGAAAAACCAAATCATCTGTCTCAGTAAATAATTGATTTAGATTTTTATTAATGTCCTTCCCCACGCTACAAAGTGGATTTGGATTTTGATTTTTTTTGCCAAGAACTTCAGAATTTTTTATTGCTTCATAGATTTGCGCTACGTTGACTTCTTCGGGATTTTTAGCAATCCTTACGCCTCCATCTTTTCCTTGTCGGCTTTCCACGAGACCAGATTTTTTCAGATTTCCCAATTCTTTACGAATGACCACAGGATTCACATTGATGCTTCCTGCCAACCAATCGGACGTCAGCCATTCCTGCGGATCTTTCGCAAGAAGGGTCATAATATGGATGGCGGTTGCAAATCTTGTGTTGCTCATAATAATGCAAATTTATAAACATTATTAAATGTAACAAAAATAATTACAGTTAAATTTTTCTTAACTGTAATTATTCATTTAAGCTTCTTTTAAATTAGTTAATAAAATCTGTACAATCAACTTAAACTGCGAGAGAAAATTAACTATTGTTTAGTTTCAATCTCGACAATCTTCTTTCCTTTTTCCCCAAGATATTGATCAAGAATCGATTCGTAAATTTTGTAACCATCATCAACATTCGTGAAAATCACAAGACCTTGTTTGGTTTTGGGTAAAATGATGGCAAATGTATTTACACCTTTGTCGGAACCTCCGTGTGATAAAGCTATCTCGTTATTCCCCAAGTCATAGATCTCAAAACCAAGCCCGAAATATTTGTTCTTTTTGGTTTCAACCTGTTTGGTTTTCATCGCTTCGAAAACTTCGGGGGAAAGCAATTCGTTTTTCATCACGCCGATCAAAAATTTACTGTAATCTTCTACCGACGTCATCAAATCATCTGCTGAGCTGGCTGTTTTATTTTTGACAATATCATACGGTTTTCCGTTTTTGTCGTAACCAATGACGATTCTGTCTGCCATTTTTTTCTCATTCCAAATGTAACTTGTATCATTCATATTCAAAGGTTGAAAGACATATTCTTTGGCTAATTGTTCCAAGTTTTTATTAAATTTTTTCTCAATCGCTTTCCTTAAATATTCAAAACCTTCACCAGAATATTGATATTTCGTTCCGGGTTCAAATTCAAAATTGAGTTTGTTGTCCTTATTCATCGAACGCCAATTGGGGAAACCGGTTTGATGACTCAAAACCAATCTTGCAGTCAACTTTTTATTTCGAGGATCATTCGCGATATCTGGATCTGTAAAATATTTGTAAAGCGGTTCATCCAGACTCCATTTTCCGAGACTTACCAAACGTAAAACCGTCATTGCGGTCACAGGTTTTGTTAATGACGCTACATTGAAAAGTGAATTATAGGAAGCTGAAGTTTTATCATTTAATTTCCCGTAAACTTTTACTTGAGTCAATTTTCCATCTTCGATTACACCCAAACCCAAGGTTGGAATGTGGTTGTCTTTGATTAATTTTTCTAAATTGTCTGTCAATTTTGTTTGATTAGGATTGCCGTGGTCATAGCTGAGAACGTCACTCATCAACCAATTTCCGTTTTCCTTCGTCCAGACTGACGTGAATTTTGCTTGTCCGCCCAAAACATCATCTTTACCCTTTTCACGGATAAAAAACTGATGTTCTCCGGTTTGAATCGCGCCGTACAATTCGCCATTATTATACAACGGAAAAACTTCTAAACTGCTCTCAATCACTTTGCGAATCGGCTTTTGGTTTGGATTTCCGCAAATGTTTTGTTTCGTTCGTTCCATAAACAATTTCTTGTCTTGGAAACCGCCATTATCGTGGTAGAATTTCAGATTTTCGTCAATCGTTTTTTCCAGATAAGCGATGTCGCAATTATTAAAACCACGTTCGAAAAACAGGCTGTCTTGTTTCTTGAGTTCTAAAAATAATGGGGAATTTTTATCAATCTGAGCTTGTAGATTTCCCAGAGAAAAGAAGAGAATGAAAATGCTGAAGTAGAACCTTGTTGTCATTGAAATTATTTTTGACAAAGATTCAGAATTTGTAGAATTAAATTCAAAAAAACAACCCGACAAAAACCCGACAATCGTCGGTTAGATTTATATGATGCTGAAATTGAGCTTATAGCGAAGACCTTGTCTCTTATCGATTTCGTAAGCATTCCTCAAAATAATGAAAACGTTTGTGAGTGTTAAGCCGACCATCGTCATCATTACAGATGCAGAACCGAGTTTTAAAAAAGCAACAATCAGAAAAATAATGGGCGAAACAATGGCTAAAAATATTTGAAGCGAAATGATTTCTTTGGCGATTTGGGATTTCTCTTTAGTAAAAATCATAATTAATAAAGGTGGTAGAAAATTGGCAATCGGAAACCACGCAAAAGGAAGTGAAGAAAGATTGATGATTTTGATCAAAGTTGAATTGAAAATTTCAACTCCTTCTACCATTGAAATTTGTTTTTTAGTTTCAAATTCATTAATTAAAATAGGTTCTTCAATTTTAATTTCTTCCGATTGAATAATTGGAATTAATAATTCTTTTTCAGAAATGTCAAGTGTTGAAGCCAAGGTTTTCAGTGTGTAACCTTTCGGTTCTGTTCCGGCTTCAATTCGTTGAATAGTTCTCACGGAAATTCCCGACTTCTCCGCCAGTTCTTCCTGCGTGAGATTCTTTTCTTCCCGTATTTTTTTTAATTCTGACATTATTTATAATCGATAATTGATTAATGATAAATGATTTCAAAAACAAATTTAGCAATTCGAAGAATGTCACAGAAATTTTTATCTCAACTCAACAAAAAAACCTCTCTAAAAATAGAAAGGTTTAAAGTTTATTTGATGAAATCCTTATTTCTTAGAAATCGCTCTGGAGATCACAATCTTTTGGATTTCGGAAGTTCCTTCATAGATCTGAGTGATCTTCGCATCACGCATCATTCTTTCCACGTGATATTCCTTCACATAACCATAACCGCCGTGGATTTGAACGGCTTCAATCGTCGTGTCCATCGCTACTTGAGAAGCGTACAATTTTGCCATCGCACCACTTTCTGAGATGTCTTTTCCTTCATCTTTTTCAGTTGCCGCCTTGTAAATCAACATTCTCGCCGCCATAATATTCACGTGCATATCTGCCAATTTGAAAGCAATCGCCTGATGATTGATAATCTCTGTACCGAAAGATTTTCTTTCCTTAGCATATTTAAGTGACAATTCATAAGCGCCGGAAGCAATTCCCAAAGCTTGAGAAGCAATCCCGATTCTACCGCCATTAAGCACAGCCATTGCAAACGCAAATCCGAAACCGTCTTCGCCAATTCTATTTTCCTTAGGCACTTTCACGTCTGTGAACATCAAAGAGTGCGTATCACTTCCGCGGATTCCTAATTTATCTTCTTTCTTTCCAACCTGGAAACCTTCCCAACCTCTTTCTACGATGAAAGCGTTGATGCCTTTGTGTTTTTTCTCGGGATCAGTTTGTGCGATCACAACATAGTAAGTTGCGTTTCCGCCATTCGTGATCCAGTTTTTGGTTCCGTTTAATAAGTAATAATCACCTTTGTCTTCTGCAGTGGTTGACTGTGAAGTTGCGTCAGAGCCCGCTTCCGGTTCTGATAGTGCAAAAGCCCCGATTACTTCGCCACTTGCAAGTGGTACTAGATATTTCATTTTTTGTTCTTCGCTTGCAAACTTTTCTATTCCCGCGCAAACCAGAGAATTGTTCACAGACATTACAACTGCAGCGGATGCATCCACTTTTGCAATCTCTTCCATTGCCAGAACGTAAGAAATGCTATCCAAACCTGCTCCACCATATTTTGGGTCTACCATCATCCCCAAAAATCCCATCTCTCCCATCTTTTTAACGGCGTCGTGAGGAAATTTCTGCTCGTTGTCTCTTTCGATAACGCCTTGCAAAAGCTCTGCCTGAGCAAAATCTCTCGCTGCTTGCTGGATCATTTGCTGTTCTTCTGTTAAATTGAAGTTCATATATTTTTTATTATATTTTCAATCGTAAATATAAACTTTTTAGCAAAAAATCAAAGTAAATAATGGCATTTTGTCATTCCATAAAAAAAAATTATATTTACGATAATGTAAACTGAATTTTAATTATATATTAATAAAGATATTATATGAACGTTAAAAGAATATTTGATTTTTCTGCGCTGGCCTTGGAAAAATTCCCCAAAGAAGACTGTCTTGTCACCAAGAAAAATGGAAATTGGATTAAAACTTCAACCCTCGAATTTGTAAATCAAGGGAACAAAATATCCCGTGGACTTTTGAAACTGGGCATCAAACCTGGTGACAAAATTGGACTCATTACGACAAACAACAGAACAGAATGGGCAATTATGGATTTGGGAATTTCTCAAATCGGTGTTGTGACAGTTCCGGTTTATCCTACGATTTCTGAGGAAGATTATATTTACATCTTCAATAATTCTGAGATCAAATACTGTTTTGTTTCCGATAAAGATCTTTATAAAAAATTACTTAATGCAAAACCAAACATTCCATCTCTGGTTGGCGTTTTCACGTTTGATGAAGTTGATGGCGCTCCAAATTGGAACGAAATCCTTGACCTTGGAGAAAATGATTTGACACAAGATGAAGTGGATGACTTAGCTAAAGCCATTAATCCTGAAGACCTTGCAACCATTATTTATACGTCTGGAACGACTGGAAAACCAAAAGGCGTTCCTTTGACTCATAACAATTTGGTTTCAAATGTTATAGCTAGTAATCCGAGAGTTCCGAAAGATAAAAGTTTGGATTATAAAGACTTGAGAGCCCTGAGTTTTCTTCCCATCTGTCACGTTTTCGAACGGATGATTTTCTACATTTATATGAGTAATGGAATCTCTCTTTATTTTGCCGAAAGCATCGAAAAAATTGGGGAAAATGTAAAAGAAGTGAAACCACAATACATGACGGTTGTTCCAAGATTGGTAGAAAAAGTTTATGATTCTATCTACAACAAAGGAACCGCGGCTGGAGGATTGAAATCTAAAATTTTCCTTTGGTCATTAGGCATTGCTGAGAAATATGAAATCGGCCAACCAAAATCATTTATGCACACGATTGCGGACAAATTGGTTTTCAAAAAATGGAGAGAAGGTTTGGGAGGCAATCTGATAACTTTGGTTTCTGGCTCTGCGGCATTATCTAAAAGACTAAACGTGATGTTTCACGCTGCAGGAATCCCGATTCTTGAAGGCTATGGACTTACCGAAACTTCGCCTGTAATCTCCGTAAATAGTTTTGGAAAAGTGAAATCTGGATCTGTTGGAATTCCATTGGAAAACTTGACGGTTAAAATAGAATCTGATGGCGAAATAGTGGTGAAAGGTCCTTCAATTTTCGAAGGTTATTATAAAGATGAGGAAAAAACCAAAGAGGCATTTACATCTGACGGTTATTTCAGAACAGGCGATATTGGACATTTAGACGAGGATAACTTTCTATTCATAACAGATAGAAAAAAAGAAATGTTCAAAACTTCCGGTGGAAAATTCATCGCACCTCAAGTGATTGAAAATCTGGCAAAAGCATCGAAATTCATTGAACAGATCATGGTAGTTGGTGATGGCGAAAAAATGCCTTGTGCACTGGTACAGCCTGATTTTGCATACGCCAAAAACTGGGCAGATCTACATAATGTGAAAGTGGCTGAATCTCATAAAGCAATTGCGGCAGATCCAGCAATCAAGTCGAGAATAGAACAAGAAATCGAAAAAATGAACCAGCATCTTGGCAAATGGGAACAAATCAAAAAGATTGAATTGACGCCGAAGGTCTGGACCATAGATGACGGACTTCTAACACCAACCCTAAAACTGAAAAGGAAAGCCATCAAGGCAGAATTCCAAGATTTATATGACAATCTTTACAAATAAAATTTAAAGTTTTCTAATAGGATAGTTTATGGTCAGAAAATAATTCCGACCATTTTTATGTTTCAATTTATATATGCTCAATATGATTTTATCACATTTTTAGAATTTCCATTGCAAAATGTCCTCTAAGTGTTTTGTCAACCAAATATTTTTTTAGCTTATTTGTAAATCAAAAAAGGATAAAATTAAAGCAAAAAACCTGCTCAATAGCAGGTTTTACATTTTAAAATTTAAAGATCTTAATGTCCGGATTTTGCATCCGCATCCTGTTTCACATGCCCCAGATATTTGGTGCAATATGCTCCGAAGACCAGGATAAACAAGTAACAGAATACAGGGATCACAAAGGAATGCTGAACGCCAAACTGATCTGCCAAATAACCTTGAAAAATCGGAACGATCGCGCCTCCTAAGATGGCCATGACAACCAAAGAGGAACCTTGGCTCGTATATTTTCCTAAGCCGGAAATTGCCAATGTATAAATATTAGAGAACATGATCGAGTTGAAAATACCGATTCCCAAAATGCTGTACATCGCCAGTTCGCCGTGATTCAACATGGCTGAGATCAATAACAGAACGTTGATCCCAGCAAATATAGAAAGCGTTCTTGCCGGAGCAGATTTCCCAATGAAGAACGCAACGAAATTCAATGCAATGAATACAAGGAAAAAACTAATTTGAGCAAACGTCAGATCAACAATACTAAAAATAACCAAGAAAACTGCAATCGCCGCGCCCAACATATAGATGGCTTTTTTGCCTTGACTGATGGAATGATTCAGAGAGATTGCCCCAAGGAAACGCCCGATCATCGCACCGCCCCAATACAGAGAAAGGTAGTTTTTACTTACAGACTCGGAAAGATTCATCACCTGAGGTTGCTCCAAAAAGCTGATGATAAAACTTCCTACCGCCACTTCTCCACCGACATAGCAGAACATTGCGAAAACACCAAATTTCAGGTGATTGTACTTCAAAGCGCCGTAACCTTTTACGATCTCTTCACCTTTGATTTGAAAGTCTGGAAGCTTCACTCTTGAAATTAATAATGCCACCAACAATAGGATTCCTGCAAAGATCAGATATGGAATCTTCGTTGCTTCGGCACTGAAAGATCCATCTGGAGCAGAGAAAAATTCAAAGATCAAATGGCCACCCAAAACCGGTGCAATGGTTGTCCCGAAGGCGTTGAAAGCCTGGGTCATATTCAGTCGGCTGGATGCAGAATCTTCCGGACCTAACAGCGAAACGTAAGCATTCGCTGTAATTTGGAGAACTGTAAAACCTAAGCCTAGAATAAACAAAGCGCCTAAGAACAACGGATAAGAAGAAAAACTTGCTGCAGGAAAAAACAAAACGCAACCAAATGCCGCCAAAAAAATTCCGAAAAGAATTCCTTTCTTGTAACCTACTTTATCAATCGGGTCGCCTTGCGTAGTGGAAATTAAAAAGTAAATCAAGGAGCCTATAAAATAAGCGCCAAAGAAACAGAACTGCACCAACATCGATTGGAAAAATGTAAGATTGAAAAGCTGTTTCAGATAAGGGATAAGGATGTCATTCATACACGTGATGAATCCCCACATAAAGAACAAAAGGGTAATCGTGATCAGAGGAACAGTATAATTCCGCTTGGATCCAACTTCATTACTTATCATATTTTTTTTAATTTAAAAAGAGGCTAAAGATAGCCTCTTTTGTTGATATTTACTTATTTTGAGACAATAAATTTATTGTTAAAAAAGCTTTAATAATATTTGTCAAAAGTCTTCGACTCCGCTCAGACTGACATCTCTAAAAAAAATTAGCACTTGCCCTCACACACTGAGCGGAGTCGAAGTGTTTTATTCCTAAGGTTTCAAATCATCAAACTGTTTGTCTGCAGGGAAAACGTGTTGCACTTTTTCAACCACCAATTCTTTTGGAAGCGAGAAATCTGCAGTTTGTTTGATGTCCAATGACGATGCTCCTACAGACACTTTATAATTTCCTGCTTCTGCAACCCAAGCGGATTTTGCGGTGATGTAAGAAGCCAAATCTTTCGGATTCAAAGTCAGAGTGATGGTTTGAGATTCTCCCGGTTTCAAATCTTTGGTTTTAGCGTAAGCTTTCAACTCAGATTTTGGTTTGTCGATGGATTGGTTGGGTGCAGAAAGGTATAATTCTACCACTTCTTTTCCAGCTACTTTTCCGGTGTTTTTAATGTCAACTGTAACTTCTAATTTGTTATTGAAAGTTTTAGAATTCAGTTTTAAATTGCTGTAAGCAAAGTCAGTGTAAGATTTACCGAAACCAAATTCATAAGACGGTTTAACATTGAAAGTATTGAAATAACGATAACCCACATAAACGCCTTCTTCGTACGTCACTTCTTTTGGATTATCTGCAGGAATTCCAGGGAAATTCTTTGCAGAAGCATGGTCTGTATAATTCACAGGGAAAGTCATCGTTAGTTTTCCTGAAGGATTTACTTTTCCGGAAACAACGTCAGCTACAGAATGTCCGCCTTCCTGACCCGGCTGCCAAGCTAAAAGAATCGCATCCACTTTGTCTTTCCAGGAATCGGTTTCAATAACACCACCGATATTTAAAATCACCACCACTTTTTTCCCTTTTGCGTGGAACGCTTTGGAGATTTTGTCCAGCATTTCAATTTCTTCCGTTGCCATGTTGAAATCTTCATTCACTACTCTATCGCCACCTTCACCTGAGTTTCTTCCTAAAGTTACAAAAGCGATTTCAGAAGTTGCTGCTTTTTTAGCATAGAAAGCGTCGTCTAATTTCATTTCAGGAAGTCTTTCCGGCAAAGCTAAAATCCCTCTCTTTTTTCTATTTTCTTTTTCGACAGTTGCTTCTTTTTCTGCAAATGGTTTATATAAATCAACCAATTCTTTATCTAATTTGTAGCCTGCAGAATTTAAACCTTCCAACAAAGAAACCGTGTGTTTATTGTTCACACTTCCGCTCCCCGTTCCACCTGTAATCCAAGAGTAAGAAGTCACTCCGAATAACGAAACTTCTTTCTGTTTGTTGGCAAAAGGCAAAGCATTTTGTTGGTTTTTAAGCAAAACCATACCTTCTGTGGCAGCATTTCTGGTCACTTCAGCATTTTGAGCTAAGTTAGGTTTGTCGCTGTATTTGTATTGCGCAAAAGTTGGCGTTTTGAAAATATATTCCAAAATTCTTTTCGCATTCAAGTTTGCTACTTCCTGAGACAACTTACCAGAATTTAAAGCTTCCAACAATACTTTTTTTTGTGCTGGAATTCCTGGCATTAACAGGTCATTTCCTGCATTCATTTGTTTAACGACATCAGAAAGTCCGCCGTCTTTAATGGATTCAAATCCTGGGAAACCTCCGAACCAATCGGTCATAACGATTCCTTTGAAACCCCATTCATTTCTCAAAACCTGAGTCAGTAAATCTTTAGAATCTGATGTGTAAACGCCGTTCAGTTTGTTGTAAGACGACATTACCGTCCAGGGCTGAGATTCTTTCACCGTAATTTCAAAATTTCTCAGATACAGTTCTCTCATTGCTCTTTCGGAAACGTGAGCATTGATGGTTAAACGGTTGGTTTCCTCATTGTTCGCAGCGAAATGTTTGATTGATGTCCCAACACCTTGAGACTGAATTCCGTTCACAATCGCAGCCGCAGTTTTCCCTGAAATTAAAGGGTCTTCAGAGTAATATTCGAAGTTTCTTCCGTTTAATGGATTTCTCTGAATGTTGAGAGCCGGAGCTAAAAGTACATCTACTCCATACTCCTTAACTTCATTTCCCATTGCTTTTCCAACTTTTTCCAGCAAATCCTTATTCCAGGTCGATGCCAGAGCAGTTCCCACAGGAAATGCTGTTGCATAGTATGTTTTTGAGTCGTTATCTCTCGTTGGCTGAATTCTCAAACCAGCCGGTCCATCGGCAACAATCGTCGCCGGAATTCCGAATCTGTCGAAAGAATCTGTTCCACCGGCAGCTCCGGGAACCAAACCTTGTTTTGAATCACCAACAGGTCCTGTCAGAACTTCAATTCCTGGCATTCCGGTTCCGATTAGAAGGTTTACTTTTTCTTCGTTGGTCATTTGCTTGATGATGGCGTCGATTCTTTTGTCAACAGAAAGTCTTGTGTCTTCCCAAACATCCAATTTTCCGTTGTTGTTGGAATCTTTAAATGTTTTTCCGTCAACCGTTACCGTTGCATTTTTAGTCTGAGCATTCGCAAACGGCGATGCCACCAATAAAGCCAGGAATAATCCTGAATATTTTGCTTTCTGAGAAAGTCCTATCAGCGTTGATATATTCTTCTGCATAATTCTATATTTTTTTACTTTTTGTTACTTAATAATTTTAGTTTTGAGTAGAAATCTTCGAACATCAGTCGAGTGTCGAGTTGGGTGTACACTCTGATGTTTCTACCATTCGGATTGTCTTCATACAGTCCGCTATCACTGATTTTCGGAGCATTTTTGATAACGTAAGAACTTGATGACGGGTCTGCTTCAAATGAAGACTGTAAAGCCGTCAGCAAAACCAAAGGGGAATCTCCCATAATGTAAGTCTCCCCGATTTTCAGATTGAATTTCTGAACCATTTCCATCAAGTCTTCAATCTTTTTGGTTAAATAAGCCCCGGTTTTTCCATCAGGTTTCACTTTCGTTACGAGTTCTGCGTAAGACATCAAAGTTTGTCGATAGGCATTCCTCGGAATCTGCCAAATGTTTAAATTCGATTCATTGAAAACAACCTGCGCCGCTTTAATGTCGATTCCGAGATTGTATTCTAAAGGTGTGTAGCCTGGAGGTGGCGTTGCCAAATCTTGATATTCCGGACCTCCAATCCAAACAACAATGATTTTGTCGGCGATTTTTGGTTCCATTAAATAGGCACTCGCCACTTCCGTCAAACCTGCACCGCAAACGACAAACAAAGGATTCTTTTCATCTGCTTTCATCGCTTCTGCAACGATGGCTTTTGCACCTTCGGAAATGTTTGGCGTTTTCAAGTCTTTCAATGGGTCATTGGAACCTTGTAAAACATTGAATCTATTTTTCAAATTCATTACCTCCAAAGTTTCGTTGACTTTCTTCACGGCATTTTCAGCGGTAACATTAGATTTATCAAACGGGTCGCCTGGTTTTAAATGAGAACCGATAATTCCTTTTATTTCTGTAGAAGGCGAAAGGATTTGATGAACCAGTTGAAATAAACCATCCGGATCGCCACCAAAATCGTTATCAACAATGACACGATAGCGGGGTTTTACGTATTTGTCCATTTCTGAAATCACGGGAGAAGATTGTGCGGACACAGCCATTGCCGAGAAAAAAGAAACGATATTAAAAATTGATTTCATTGCTTTGGTTTTGAATTAACCGCTAATAGTTATTGATTGTTTTCTGATAGGATTTTATCCTATCTTCTAGTAAATCGTCCCTTTGGGACTGTACAAAATGGTATTTTGAATCTCTCGCAGATTTTTAAGATTAAACAGATTTTTAATTCAATCATCTGCGAAATTTGCTAATTCTGTGAGAGATTAAATTCAAGGCAATCTTTATGATTTAAGCAAACATTATAAAAATTTGTGGAATCTCAACCAGTCCAGATAGACATCCGACCACTTGTCAACAGGAAGATTCTGTTTTCCCATTCCGAAACCGTGACCGCCTTTTTCGTAGATGTGAAGTTCGGTGGGCTGTCCTGCTTGCAACCACTTATTATATAATAAAACTGATTTCGGAGCGAGTTTTAATTGGTCATCACTTGCAGCACAAATGAACATTGGAAGAGATGCTTTTGGAATTTCAGTATCTAAAATTTCCTGACTTGGTCCGCCATAAATCGAAGCTGCGAAATTCGGTAACGTTGAAGAATCTTTGCTGTGAAGAACGCTTTCCAAAATCACACTTGCCCCAGCAGAAAATCCGATAACACCTAGTTTTTCAGGATTGATGTTCAGTTCTTTTGCGTGGTTTCTGATATAAGAGATTGCAGTTTTGATGTCCTCGCCTGCCATTACTTTGATAGGAGCTGTATTTGCATCAAAAGCTTTTCGGTCTTTGATGTTTTCCATCATTTCTTTGGCCGGATCGTTGGATTTTGTTTCCAATAATCTGTATTTTAAAACGACTGCCGTAATTCCGTTTTCTGCTAATTTTTTGGCGACATCAATTCCTTCTCGGTTGATGGATAAACTTTGGAAGCCTCCACCTGGAGCAACAACGATGACAGTTCCGTTCGCCTTTGATTTATCCGCTTCGAACAATAGCATTGAAGGTTGTACTACATTGAAAACGACTTCGGTTTTGAACAATTCATTGAATTGTTGCGCTTCTTTCTGCGTCCAGTTTTCTGTTCCCGGCGCTTTTCCTTGGTATAATGGAATTGATTTTTGAGCGTTGATGGTGCTTAATCCTAAAAGGAATGCACTTGCTATGATTAATTTTTTCATTTTGATTTGATATTAATTTTTAACGCAAAGAGCGCTAAGATTTTTTTAATGTTTTTCTGGAAATTTTCCGTTCGCAAAGGCGTTTCACTCAGCAAAGACAAACAATTAAATAACAGGTTAGTTTGTCATTGACTTTGACATCGAATTGCACGCAGCCCGACTTGAACGGAAATCCTTTTTTGCTTTGTCTTCGAGTTCTATTTAGACAGAAGTCGTCTGCAAAAAAGATTGGGAGTGGAAGGCGGATAAAGCTGCCCAAAATATTCTAATAAAGAAATGAGACCGAACATAATGCCCGGTCTCAAGACATCAATTAACCTATTTATGATGAACTATTGCTTATAATATTTTTGAGTTCTGGCATCTTTAATCACACCAGACCAGTTCATTCCGTACCCGAAATCGTAGTTGTGACCTTCGGAATCTTTGTGCGTTTCCATATCGTAAGGAACATCTTCTTTCTGCTTTTCAACTGTCGCCATATTCGCAGGCATCTGAAGTGGAAGCAATCCTGAAGGTTCGTATTTTCCGGTCACAATATCCACAACTGCCTGATTTGACACGTTGAAATTCATCAGAATTGCGTCTGCGTGTTTTTCGAATTCATTAAAAATCATCGGCTTGGAAGCTGTGATAGAAACGATAACCGGTTTTCCGTTCATTGCTTTGTACGCGTTTTCTATAGCTAACAAATCGGTAAAGTTGGTCGCTGTAGAAGTTTTGTTTTTGAAGGTTCTGTCGTGTACATTCGGTGCAACAACAGGGTCTCCT
Source organism: Chryseobacterium sp. FH1 (assembly GCF_000735135.1). Classification (GTDB taxonomy): domain Bacteria; phylum Bacteroidota; class Bacteroidia; order Flavobacteriales; family Weeksellaceae; genus Epilithonimonas. The sequence continues at coordinate 1,771,916 of NZ_JPLZ01000006.1, read as the reverse complement.
GCTGCGATACTTTTTTCACGGGCTTCGGTTGCTGTGTACGTTTGGTATTGAAGAGAAATCGGGACATAACCGTTTCCGCCTTCTTTGGCATCAACATCGCTGTAACCGCCTTCTTCACTGTGCGGACTTTTCACGAAAACCAAGGCAAAATCAGCTTTCGCAGGGTCATCGGTCACATTAAAATGCTGCTTCACTTTTTCGATATCCACAGGATATTCCAAAGATGGTCCCGTGTAAATTCCCCACCAGTTGAACGTTGCCGGAGAATATCGCTTCGGAATGTAAGCCGTTTTTCTTTCTTTGATTGGAAGAATATTGGCTTTGTTTTTCAGCATCACGATGGATTTTACCTGAGCTTCGTAACCCGCTTTCATAAATTCAGGATTTCCAACGATTTTCTTGGTTTCGTCTGTGTTTACATAAGGGTTTTCGAACAATCCGGTTCTGAAGAAATTTCTCAACAGACGAACGGCAGACTGCTCAAATTTTGCACGGTAGGCTTTTTCGCCGTGTTCTTTTACACCCATTTGATAGGCTTCTAGAACAGGCGCTTTGTCGTTGTTTCCTCCAAACTGGTCAACGCCCGCTTCCAAAACTTTGTAATGACGCTCGGCGATGGATAATTTCTCTGCGCCCCAAGGTTTTCCTGCAAATCCTCCCGGAGATTTCGGTTCGTCTGCAGTGATAAGCCAATCGGTGCAAACTACACCGTCGTATTTGTATTTTCCACGCAGTAAATCGGTGATTAGATATTTGCTGTAACCGTTTCCAACGTTTTCTCCGTTTTTCGTATCCTGATTGAAACTAATTGTATAATAAGGCATTACCGCAGAAGCTTCTTTGGTTCCGCCATTCAGTTTAAAGGCACCTTCCGTAAAAGGTTTTACGTGATTATGGAAATTATTTCCAGGATAAACTGCGTATTTTCCCATCGCCCAGTGACCATCTCGACCGCCTTCTTCAGGTCCGCCGCCCGGCCAGTGTTTCACCATTGCGTTTACGCTTTTAATTCCCCAACCATTTTTGCTTCCGATAGTTGTCTGGAATCCGTCGATGTAACCTCTTCCCAAATCTGCGGTCAACTCAGGACTTTCCGAGAAAACATAAGCAATTCTGTACCAGCGAGGTTCTGTTCCCAAATCGATTTGAGGAGATAAAGCGGTTGAAATTCCCAAGGCTCTGTATTCCTGCGCGGCGATGTTTCCGAATTTCTTCACCAATTCCGGGTCGAAAGTTGCGCCCATTGCCAAACCATCTGGCCACAGGGAGATTTGTCCGCCTGCTCCTTCATTGAATTCTGCCGTTACGGTTGCAGAATGTCTCGGGTCTGTACTGTTATTGGCAGGAATTCCCAATCCTAAACCTTCGATGTATGCCTGAATATTATTGCTCCATTTTGCTGCAATTTCCGGAGATTCCACTGTCGTTACCAAAACGTGACGAAGATTGTCTTCCTTCAGAAATTTCTTCTGCTGGTCTGTTAAGTCAAAAGCTTTGGCACCGCTTTCTTTGTAGAACATTCCGTTGTATTTGCCTGCTCTGAAACCTTCTGCAGGAGCCGGAACAGATTGATGACCGCTGTACAACATTAATCCTGCAATCTGTTCAACCGACATTTTTGAAGCTAGATCTTTGGCTCTTTCGTCAACCGGAAGTCTCCAGTCTTCATATTTATCAAGTTTTCCGTTTCGGTTTAAATCTTTGAATTTATTTCCTCCAACCGTAAGGATTTTAACGCCAGAATCTGCAGAATACCCCAAAACCGGACCTTTGGAATTGGTCACGGTTTGGATATTTTGAGAAAAAGCAGTGACGCCCAAAAATAAAGCGGCGATGTTGAATACTGATTTTTTCATTGTTTAAGGTTTAGAAATTAAAGCTCACAGAAAACTGACCTGTCAATGGCATAATATAAGTTCCAGTCAGCAGTCTTCCGTAATATGGACTCGCATCGGTAATCAATTCAGCACCATTGATGGTTCCGCTCGCTCCTCTTTGATTCAGGAAGTTGATAACAGTTGCGCCAAGGTTGATGTTTTTGTTCACCGTATAGCTTACCCCACCGAAAGTTTCCCATCTTGGAGCGAAATATAAGGCGTTGGTAAGATTCGCATATTGTTTGGAAAAATATCTGAAACTTGCCCAGAATCTCCATTTATCAATTGAATAACTCGGGTCGATCTCCATCAAAGTTTTTGCAACGCCCAATACATTATTGTCATTATAATCGTAAGCCGTTCCGAATGCATCAAAATTGAATTTCTTGTAAACCGGATTTTGGAAAGTGATCAAATAATGAAGGTTGAATCCTTTGAAAGGTTTTACAACAAAGTCAGTTGTCCATCCCAAAGTCTGGATATCGTAATACACTGTTGTATTCTGCGCCTGAGAAGTATTTGCAGGATTTACCAAGTTGTATCTGTTAAGATTATTGTTCTTTTTAAGATAAGTTGCCTGAGAAATCAATTGGATATAATCTGTATTCCAGAAAACACCCAACGCTCCAAGAGGACTTTTGATTTTGTTTGTATTGGGATCGAAAGCTTGGGAATAACTTTCCAATCTTCTATTTTCCTCAGTATAGAGGAAGTTGGCGATCACTCCAAAATTTTTGCTGATGTTGTAAGTTGCGTTCAAACTTCCTGCAATCTGGAAAAAGCTTTTATTGATCTGATCAAACTGACTTGGGTCTGTAAAATTGAAACCAACAGTTCTTGGTGTCAAAGAAAACTCGCCGTCTATGCTGTGATTTTTCAAATGCAAACCGTAGCTCAAGTTAAAATCATCTGAAATTCTCCATTCGTCTGTTCCGTAAACGGAGATTTTATTTTCGGTTCCACTATGGAATTCTCCACCAGCATTGTAATTATAAAATCCGTCAGAATCTGTGGTTGGCCCAATCAATCTTTGTGGTTGAGCACCAACTGTCTGGAAGAAAAATGATCTGTTGGATGTGAATTTGTCCACATTATAATATTGCTCTAAAACACCAAATGTAACATTGTGATTTCCCAATTGTTTGCCCAAAGTAAAACGGCCTGCAATATTTGTGATCGGCGTTTCTGGTGTGTGCATTGCCAACTGAGTTCCAACTGCGCCACTGTAAGCCTGACCATTTGAAGCCAAAGTGTAACCCGCAGATGCATCAGCATTGAAAATACTCAAAGGGATAATGGTTGACATTTTCGCTTTCGAGAAGTGCGCTCTTGTAGAGAATTTGAAATTCCACCCGTTATTAAAAAGATAGTTACCAAAAATATCGATGTTATGAGCACTTGATCTGTTATCATTTCCACTCATCGACGCCCAATAACTTTGACCTGATAAAATATCTTTCATCTTGATCATTCCATCATTCACAACATAAGAATCTCTACCGATTTTAAAATTATCCAGTTCAGTTACTTTTCCGTTCTCCCCGTACTGAAAAACCGCATAGTTTCCTACATTATAAGAATCTGAATATTTGTAAAGAATTGAGATTTTACCTTTATCATCATTAAAATATTTGGTTACGCCAGCTCTGAAAATCTTCGTTTCATCCACATTTCTTGCAAAACCCAACTTGAAAGTGCTTGGATCATAATTCATAAAAGCTCCAGCTGTGTAGGTCCAACCATTTTTAGAAATAGGACCGGAAACGTTTACATCACCTTGTAACCAACCAAATGTACTGGTCGTGAATTTTCCTTTCACTTTTAAATCTTTGGTTCCAATCTGAGAATAGGAATTGACTGCAAAACCAAGATCACCCATCGTGTTTGCCAATTGATCCATTTTCAAAAGCCCAGTTTTTTCTAAACCTACACTTTGTCTCCAGGTTTTGTTTGGAAGCTCTGGCCAGAAAAAGTAAACTACAGGAAGATCATTTTCAAGAATGGTAATTCCACCAACTGTTGATGGCAAACCAATGTTTACGTCTCGTGGACTTGTATTGTTGGCGGCGTTCAACATTACGTTTCTATTGTTATCTTCTTTGGAAGATGTGGCAACAGTCTTTACGCCATCATCTATCTTGGTAGCTTTCAGCGCATTTTTAACAGCCAGCGTATCAGTTTTTTCTTGTCCAAAAACCGAAGCAAAGGAAAGCATTAGTCCTAAAGCTGAAATTTTAATTAACGATTTTCTCATTTCAATTTATATATATTTCTAATAATTCTTTTCGTTCTTTAAGACAATTTCGATACAGACCTTAGACAACTTTGAATTTCTTGAGGCAGATAATTTTGTAGTGTTATTTGCGAATTCTCTTGTTGTTTTGAATTAAAATTATAATGGATTAATTAGTCCGATGAAACAAAAACACATTGCTTCACTAAGAAGCATTACAATAGTACATTCTTTATTTTAACTGAACAAATAAATATTAATAAAAATTAACATTGAATTTAAATAGCTATAATTCAGGTATTTAAATTTTAATTTAATAAATATTTTCATTGATTCTTAGAGAATCAATGAAAATATGATGCTTAAATATTCTCCAAAATGAGTGCTGAAATATTAAAATTCGTTAAGACGGGAATTTTTTATTTAATTTTTTTGTAACATTGACTTTAGAAACTCACATAATGGACTCGAAAGAATTAATTTTACAAAGATCGAATGAAGCAAAAGAGATTTTCTTACCCAATTTATCGGCAGATCCTGTCATCTTTGGATTTGATCAAAATGAACTGAAAGTATTGCTCTTAAAGATGAATTACAGACACCAATGGTTTCTGCCTGGCGGATATGTGAAACGAGATGAGGATCTGGATGATGCAGTTCTTAGAATTCTGAGAGAAAGAGCTGGTGTAAATGCTGTTTCTTATCTTGAAGAATTTGCAGTATTCGGTAAAACTAACAGAAGTGAAGCTTATTTTGAAGATTTCGATGAGACCTTATTTCACAAGCAAAGATTCATCACCATTGGTTATTACGCTTTATACAATCCTTCAATCATTGATCTTACAAAAGACGAATACAGCGAGAGTTGTGAATGGATCAACGTAGGCCAACTTCCTGACATTGAAATGGCAATGGATCACAAAGAAATTGTAGAGAAAGCATTGTTGACATTAAGAGAAAAAATTTCGATCAAACCGATTGGTTTTAATCTTTTACCGGACAAATTCACCTTATCCGAACTTCAAAAATTATATGAAGCCATTCTTGGCAAGGAACTGAACAGAGGAAATTTTTACAGAAAAATAAAGAATATGGGAATCCTCAAAAAATTGGATGAACAAAGAAAAGGAGGCGCCCATAAAGCTCCTGATCTGTATTCTTTTGACGAAGAAATTTATACCAAAGCTTTAGAAAACGGCTTGGTTAGCTGGTAGGTCATTTAATTAAAAATGCCATCTTTTTCAAGATGGCATTAGGCTTTTATTTTACTTCAATTTGTCGACGAAATTGTCTGTGTAATCCTTTTGTGACGCTACGATTACTTTTTTCGCTTGGTCTGCGCCGTAGATCAAATCGATTTTTACTTTTGCAGGCTCTGTTGGTAAGTTTTTATAGCTCAAGAAGTAATGCAAAAGACGGTTGACCTCTGCAGATGGTAGCTCAGAAATGTCTCTGATGTGGCCATAAACCTGGTCTTCCACCAATACAGCGATGATCTTGTCATCTGCCTCACCTTTGTCTATCATTTGGAAACCTCCGATTGGAATTGCTTGCAAAATAATGTTTCCTGAAGTGAAATTGTGCGAGCTAAGAACACAAATATCCAAAGGATCGTGATCGCCTTCTGTAACGTCTGTAGCACCGGTCGCTACAGCAAGATTTTTCACTTCTTCTTCGCAATATGTTCTTGGAACAAAACCGTACATTGCTGGGATGATGTTGGAAAATTTTTGCGGGCGATCTACTTTCAAATAACCACTTTCTTTGTCAATTTCATACTTAATAGTATCTGTAGGAACGATCTCTACAAAAACTGTCACAACTTCTGGAGCATTGTCTCCAGCTGAAATCCCGTGCCACGGATGGGCTTTAAAATTTGGAATCATTTATTATCTTAGTATTTATATTATTTTGTTTAGTTCTTGTCTCAGATTCTCGATGGTGTCGGAAATATAGTCTTCCGAGTTAAGATAGCTCATCAGGAAAACGGTTTTGAAATCTTCCAGTTTTGAGTTCTCATTCATTTCTTCGTAGGTTTTGCGAAGGCTTTGCAGAATGTTGTTTTTGCTTGTGATAATGTCTTGCCAAGATGATTTCGAGATATACAATTGCTGGGAAGCATTGTACTCGAATTCTTCGATGATGTTCTTCTCTGTAAGGAAAACAAACTCGTGGGGCTGGAGGTTTTTATCGAATTTCATCACGAGATTTGATGGTTTTAAACGTTCCAAAAACAAAGTCATTCTTTCCAAAGCCTGAAGTTTGATCTCGCTATTGGTTTTGGTTGCCAAGAAATTAATTTCCTGTTTTTTTAGCCTGACAAAGCTGTTCACGAACTGTTTCGCAAAAACCAAAAAGGGCAATGCGATGATAACGGCTACAGCGTAAGGGAAATAATCTGAATCAAACATATTTGAAATCGGACTGCAAAATTAAGAAAATTTTAGCCAATTTTTGATCAAATCTTTTTTTGAATTTTGAATCACATGATATTCCTGCAAATCGGAGCCAAAACTTTTGAAAAAAACCTCGATGCCGCGGATGCTTCCGCCCATAAAGTTGAAGGCTTTGGTTTCGATATTCAAATCTAAAATCCTGTCTATCAAGAAAGATGCGCCATTGTGATTTTTCAGTTCTTCGTTATTCAAAAGTCCGAGAAGCGAGAAATAGTTTTCATTATCAATTAACACGGCAACGTTTGTTAAATTTTCTTCATAATAACTTCCAAACATTTTCAGTTGCTTTTTCGCGTCTAGAAACAGAAGATATTGAATGAAAAAATCCATATCACTCTCCTTTTCCAATCCTTTGAAATTGTTTTTAATAAATTCCAAAATATCTTTCTGCGCGAATACTTCTCTGAACTCAAGATATTGCGCGGTTTTCACAGTTGATTTTCTCCCTTTAAAATATTTTTTGCGTCTTAGAAAAGCGTATTCCTGAACTGGGACAAAGAAATTTTTCTTTGTAACGAGTTTGGTTTCAAAGTCATTGTGGAAATTGAAACTATAATTGATGACATTATAACTCGTCTTTAAAAACTTTAGGAATTTTTCATTGATTATTTTATCAGACTTCCCGAAAATCCCCAATTGCTGACAGAACAAAGGCATCAAAACTACTTTGAAAAAAGTCTTTTTCACAAACGGAATCGGCATCACAGCTTCGTAATCACCAAAAACCAAAAGTTCCCAGTTTTTACTCAAAAAATCGAGTGTTTCTTTTTCACAGTAGAAATTTTTCTGAGCCGAATTTTCTATGCAAGTGTTATATTTTTGAAAATCAATATCTTGATACTTAACTCTTTCTATCATTATAAAATCCCTTCGTCTTTAAAACTATAATAATTATTCTGCGTCAGAATCAAATGGTCCAGCAAATCGATGTCCAATAATTTTCCAGCGTCTTTTATTTTTTGCGTGATGTTGATATCTTCTTTGCTCGGTTTCAAACTGCCAGCCGGATGGTTGTGAGCCACGATAATTTGTGTGGAAAAATGTTCCAAAGCCGTTTTGAAAACCACGCGCACATCTGCAACAGAACTCGCAATTCCGCCTCGGAAAAGGCACGTTTTGTACAAGATTTTGTTTTGATGATTAAGGAAAATCGCCCAAAATTCTTCCGTCTGCAAGTCCGACAGATGGGGTTGTAAAATCTCGAAGGCATCTTTGCTACTGCTGATTTGCTGTCTTTCCAAAACTTCCTGCTGAGATTTACGATTCCCGATTTCCAAAGCTGTGGCAATAGAAATGGCTTTCGCCTCGCCTACACCTTTGAACTTTGTCAAGTCCTTGATTGATAATTGACTGAGCCGATGCCAATTGTTTTCTACGGAATTTAAAATCCTTCTTGCCAATTCCACTGCAGATTCATCCCGATTTCCACTTCCCATAATGATGGCCAACAGCTCCGAATCCGAAACTGCAGACTTTCCTTTTAACAGGAATTTTTCTCTTGGGCGGTCGTCTTCCGCAAGGGATTTTAGGTTCAAGGTTTTGGGTTCTGAGTTTGAAAATTAATTGTAGGCGTAAATTATCAATTTTTTATCAGATTTATCAATATGTTGCTCCAAAATTTTAAAGAAATTATCAGAAACCATCGGGCAACCGAAACTTAAACAAATCTCGTCTTTCTGCTCTACATCAGGAACACAACTCAATCTGTGCAAAACAATGGCTCTACTCCTCGCATTGCTGTTGGTTTCATCAAGTCCGGTCAGCCGGTAAGACATCCCGAATTTTCCTTTGTATTTTTCCTCAATAATATATTTTCCTAGAGATGAACAATGCGAACCATCTTTGTTGCTGAACTTTAAAATTCCATTTACTTTTCCATCTTCCGAACCGTCGCCGTGCGCCACCAAAGCTTTTTGGATAATTTTCCCTGACTTCAAATCCACCACAAAAAATCTAAATTTTGAAGATGAGATTGAGAAATCAATTAGAAAAGCTTTATCCGAATTGTAATTTGATTCTTTAATAAAGGCCTTTAAATCAGCTATTTTCTGAGAGATTTTTGCTTCAGGACTTGCAAATTGAATAGATTGATTTTCCTGGGATTTTACGTCGCAGGAAATTATTAACAATGAAAACATGAAGAATAGAAATGGTTTCAAAGAATATTAGTTTGCAATTAAAACGAAATAATTAGAATAAATAATATTAAAACAACTTCAAATTTCATCAAATTAACTCCCTTTAGGGTTGGGGAAATTAATTTGATGAAATTTAAAATGAATTTTACGCACTTTAAGGTTGGATTTATTTTAAATCAAATATTTCAAAAAATCTACAAAACAATCTGCCCATCCTTCATCACCAACTTCCTATCTGTACTTTCCGCCAAAACGGAGTTGTGCGTTACAATCACAAAAGTCTGATGATATTTGTCCCTCAAATCAAAAAATAATTGATGAAGCGCATCAGCATTTTTGGAATCCAAGTTTCCAGTTGGCTCGTCTGCGTAGATGATTTTTGGAGAATTAATCAAAGCTCTCGCAACCGCAACTCGCTGAGATTCACCGCCTGAAAGTTGAGATGGTTTGTGGTGCAATCGGCTCGCAATATTCAAATCTTCAAATAATGAATGTGCTTTTTCCAAAACTTCTTTCTCTGCAATTCCGCCAATTCTGGATGGCAAAAGAACATTTTCCAAAGCTGTAAATTCTGGCAACAACTGGTGATTCTGAAACACAAAACCAATATTCTTGTTCCTGAATTTTGACAATTCACGGTCTTTCATTTTCAGAAAACTATTGCCGTCCAAAGCGATGTCGGTTCCATATTTATCTGGGTCGGAAGGATTGTCCAAAGTGCCCAAAATTTGAAGAAGCGTAGATTTTCCCGCGCCCGATTCTCCAACGATGGAAACGACTTCTCCCGCTTTTATCGTGATATCAACGCCTTTCAGAACTTCCAGAGTTCCGTAGAATTTATGTATGTTTTTTGCTCGAATCATAGTATTGCTTTTGGCTTCCGGCAAATTGCTTTTAGCTTTTATTTTTTTATTTCTCTCGCTAATTTAGCAGATTCTATAGGATTTTTTTTAATTAAAATCTGCTTGATTTGCCAAATCTGCGAGAAATCAAACTTATTCTCTTGTTTCTTAAATCTTCGTCAATTTAGCAAATTTCAGGATAAGATTTTTCTCGCCTTCATTTTTGAAAATTACTTTTGCTTTGATGTTTTGAGGGTCAGTTCCGTCCAGGAATTTCACTTCTCCAACACCGAAACGGTCGTGTCTTACCAAATCGCCAACTTCAATATCTTGCGAAGATTGTCCAGCAGGATTGATGATTTTCGCCGTTGCAATCGGTTTCAACTGTTTTGGAACTGGAGCATTGATATTTCTTTCCAGCGTTTTCTTTTCCTCTTTCTTTTTGAAAAATCGAGGTTCGGAAGGCGTGTCATCGAAGATATTGGAGTCGATTCCGGAACGGTTGATGAATTTCAACTCATTCAAAGGATTGATTAATTCAATATATTTTGAATCGATTTCGCTCAAGAATCTTGATGGTTCTGCATCGGTAATTTTTCCCCATTGGAATCTGGAAACGGCGTACGTGAAGAAAACTTCCTTCTCGGCTCTCGTCAAAGCAACGTAGAACAGACGTCTTTCTTCCTCCAATTCTTCTCTCGTGGAAGAACTCATAAAACTCGGGAAAAGATTTTCTTCCAATCCAACCAAGTGAACCACAGGGAATTCCAAACCTTTGGACAAGTGGATGGTCATCAATGAAACTTTATTCGTATCGTCGTCTTTATCATTTTGAGTATCAGAAGACAACGCAATATTTTCCATAAAATTGGACAAACTTGGGTCGCCATCTTCTATCTGAATTTGTTCCTCGATAAAACCTTGCATCGAGTTCAGCAATTCCTGAATATTCTCGACTCTCGAAATGCCTTCAGGCGTTTGGTCTTCTTTCAATAATTTGATGAGTCCGCTTCGTTTCGCGACTTCCATTGCGACATCATAAACGTTATCAGTTTTCAACATCACTTGGAAAGCTTTTATCATCGCCCAGAAATCTCCAAGTTTTGTTAGAATTCCATTATTCAAGCCTAATTGTGGCGCGTAGAATCCAAGATTATCCAAAACCTGCGTTGTCGGAACATTCTGAGAATCTGCAAAAACAATTAATTTATTTTGAGTCGTTTCACCGATTCCTCTCGCTGGAAAATTGATAATTCTCGCCAAAGCTTCAGAGTCATTTTCATTGACCAAAAGTCTTAAGTAAGCCAACAAATCTTTCACTTCTTTCCTTTGGTAGAAAGACAATCCACCGTAAACTCGGTAGGGAATATTCTTTTTTCTCAACGCATCTTCAAAAGCTCTGGTTTGAGAATTGGTTCTATAAAGAATCGCAAAATCGGAAAAATGACGCTGTTGCGTATTGTGTTTCTCGAAAATATTGGCGGAGACAAAGTTGGCTTCGTCCGCATCAGAAAGACTTCGGTAAACTTTTATCTTTTCCCCGACTTCATTCTCACTGAAAACATTTTTCTTGAATTGCTGTAAGTTTTTTGAAATCACAACATTCGCCGCGTCCACGATATTTTGCGTCGAACGGTAATTTTGTTCCAATGAAACCGTGACTGCATCGGGATAATCTTTTTTGAAATTCAAGATGTTGTAAATATTTGCGCCACGGAAAGAGTAAATGGACTGTGCATCGTCTCCAACCACACAAATATTTTCGAATTTTGAAGCCAAAGCTTTGACAATCAAATACTGAGAATGATTCGTATCTTGGTACTCATCCACCAAAATGTATCGGAATCGGTCTTGATATTTTGCTAAAACTTCTGGAAATCTCGTCAATAATTCATTGGTTTTCAACAATAAATCATCAAAATCCATTGCACCATTTCGGAAACAAGCTTCGACATATTTTTTATAAATCTCGCCAATCAATTTCATATTCGCCTTTTCGTCGGCTTCCATCAATTCCGGATTGTTGAAATAAGCGTTAACCGTGATGAGATTGTTTTTATACTGAGAAATTCTCGAAAGCACTTTCTTCGCTTTATAAATATCAGAATCGATGTTCAAGTCTTTGATGACCTTCTTCATCACATTCAGCGCGTCCTGCATATCGTAAATCGTGAAGTTGGACGGATAACCGAGATGGTGACCCTCGCTTCTCAAAATCCTTGCAAAAACCGAGTGAAAAGTTCCCATCCAAAGCGACTTTGCATCACTGGGACCAACGACTTTTGCGATACGCTCCTTCATTTCCTTCGCCGCTTTGTTGGTAAACGTCAACGACAAAATATTGAAAGGGTCTACTCCATTTTTTATCAGATGGGCAATCCGCATCGTGAGAACTCGGGTCTTGCCAGAACCTGCGCCTGCCAAAACCATCAACGGTCCTTGTAATGTGGTAACTGCCTCTAGCTGAGGCTCATTCAATCCTTTCAGATAATCCATTCTATTCTCGAAATTTTAAGATAACAAAAATAGCGTTTTTTATGCAATTTTCCAGTCCATTATCATTTGATTTTGGTCGATTATGGGTAATTTTGCACTTGTAAAAAATGAATTCCCAAACCACCATCAAATCTAATAAAACCAAAACTTGAAATCCGACTATCTTAAAAACGAACTCCTCTCCTTTTTCAAATTAAAACCTTCACCGAGAAGCTGGCACATTCCTTTTCTTGCGGGACTTGCGGTTGGAATACCGTTGATGTTTGGCTACTTTTTGGGCGACGTCAGGTCAGCACTCACAGCGAGTCTTGCAGGATTGGTCATCATTTATATTCCCAGCAACAGTGGATTTATCGAGACGATGATGAAGATGTTTGTCTGCTCGTTTGGGATGATTATTTCGTACAGTCTGGGCTTGGCGTTTAGTTTTAATCTTTGGATTGCATCTCTGGTTTTCGGGATTTTATCGACGGTTGCTTACTTTGTTGCCAGATATTTTAATTTAAAACCACCTGGAAGTTTTTTCTTTATAATGATGGCCTCAATGGCAATCGGACTTCCACACGCGCCTGAATTGATTCCAAAACGCGTTGGTATTTTCACAATTGGGACTTTGAGCGCTTGCCTTATTTGTTTGATTTATAGTTTGTTGATTTCAAAAAAGGAATTAAATAAAAATGTTACCACTTTTAACATCAACCCTTATGTCAATCTCGTAGAATCCTTTATCATCGGGATTTGTATGTTGGTTTCAGTTTTTGTCGGAAAGTTTTTCAATCTTGATTATCCGTATTGGATTCCGATTTCCAGTTTGGCAGTTTTGCAAGGCGTAAATAGCTATCACATCTGGAAACGCGGTTTGCACAGGATTATCGGGACAACCATCGGACTTGGAATTGCTTGGTTGATTTTCTCTTACGTCACATCTCCTTTATGGATTTGCATTTGTATCATCACGCTTCAAATTATCGTGGAAATATTAATTACAAGACATTACGCTTTGGCCGTGATGTTTCTCACACCAATGGGAATTCTACTCGCCGAAACCGGAAGTTCTACTTCACTTGAACCCGATTACTTATTGCAAATGAGGTTTTTAGAAATTTTAATTGGAAGCGCAATTGGTTGCATTGGTGGATGGTTTTTGTATAATGAAAGAATCAGATTCAATTCAATCAAACATTTGAGAAGGTCAAAAGTGGTTTTGAGAAAGAGTTTCCAGAGAGCGAAATAAGCTTTAATGCATCGTAGCAATGTAAGCGAAAAGACACAAAACCGTTACAACTGCGAGAAATATTATTAAATTATTAGCATCGGCCAAGTTATTTTTGTTTTGCTTTCTTAAGTTTTTTGCCTCCGCAATCATAATTCCAAACCACGCAATCACAATCGCAAGCGCTAGAATAGCAAAACCAATTTCCCCACCTAGCGCAGCGACAAACAAAATCCCAAGCGTCAGAACCGACGCAATGATTAGAATCACGACTCTTATAATACTGTGAACCAACACGTTTTGCTTTGGAACGGGAAGATTTGAAACCTCTTTTTTATCTTCCTTGATATCGAACAATTCATTAAATTCTTCGTTCATATCATTTCTGTTTTTGGTACAGTTTGATGAAAAAAGAAGTAAGTCCTGCGTAGGCCAAAATCTGTAAAATATTGGTTACCAGATAGACATTTTCCGAAAAGCCATAGCGCTGGAACATATACGCCAATTGAATTAAAGTCAAGGTGATTAGGGAAACAACTGCTATTAAAGTGTAATTTTTCATCAATGTTATTTCAATTAAAGATTTTCAAGAAGTAAGTTAAGTTTTTTAGAAACTGTTTCTTTTGAATAATCGCTGAAATCAAATTTAAGGTTTTTTAATTCAGAAAACTGTGATTGCAAAACTTTTTTCTCTTCAATAATAAATTCTAAATCAGAATGATAAGTTGTAGGAAAAATTGCCGGTTTTCCATATTTAATAGAATCTCCGATATTTCCGCTGATTTTAGTTTTTCCATAAATTTCCTTGACTGAAAAGAATTCAGTTTTGGTTTGAATTGGACAATATAAAACGTCCGCTTTCACCATCAATTCATCAAACATTTCCTGCTCTAATTTTTCTTCAAAGTATTGAATTTTAACAAATTGATGGATTTTATTTGAAATTTGCTTTAAATATTCTAATTCTTCTCCAGAAGCTTTTCCAAGAAAAATAATTTCGTAATTTAGATTAACATCTTTGAAGATTTTAAACTTTTCAAAGAACGAATAATAATCTCTCCTATCTTGCGAAACTGCACCGGGAACGACAATTCTAATTAAATCTTTTTCTGAATTTTCAGAATTAAATTGATTAAAATAAATTGGCAGAAATTTCAGATGATTTTGTTTCGACATCAAGTCGTCAATACCAAAAAGATATTTTGCTCTTTGATAAACTTTAGATGATTCCAAAAGTCCCTCTTTCAAGAATAATTTGAGTCTATATTGTTGGTCTTTTCTGAAAATACTTTTTAATAATTCCCATCTCGAAGCTTTTGTAAAGTTCAGATTATGAACTACAATCGCAGTTCTATAATTCTTAACAATCGCTTTATAAAAATTAAAATGCCGATGAACCGTTCCAATGATAATCAAATCATAGTTTTTCTTTTTCAGGACTTCCAAAAACTCAGAATAATCTGTCAAAAAGATATTTCCGCCCTCCAATTTCAACAATTTGTAAATCTTCTCCGAAAAATAAAAATCAACAGAAAACTTACTTGAATCTTTAGTTAATTCAAAGAAATTATTGGCCAGTTCGGCGTGTGTATCGAGTTCTATGTAAGCGATTTTCTTCATAATCCGAAGTTTTTGAAAAACTCTTTCCAACGCAGATTTCGGATAAAATTAATTTCCTCCTTGCTCAATTCCCGTTTTTTATTTTGTTTCAAAAAAGAATTAATCGTTGTGAGAAACTCTTTCGCAGAACGATTTTTAAAAGAAGATTTAGCTGAAGAAATCATCGCCAAAGGCAAACTCAAACCAATATTGTAAAAATACTGTCCAAGTTTTTCCGCTTTCTGGTCTTTGTATTTGTAAGCCGTTGGGCGCAAATGTTTGACCCAAATATTTTTAATGGTCACCACTTCCCAGCCGTGTTTTTTCGCCAACAAAACATCCAGATTATCCCAACCCAAAACTGGTCGAAGTCCATCCATCGCTACAAAACATTCCTTTCTATAAGCTTTTATAGGACCACGAACGTGATTTTTGGATGATAGATTTTCGAAAACCCAATCGTGATTTTTATTACTGAAATCGAAGAGATTTGCGCTCGGCAATTTCAGATTTTTAATTTGTGGATTTTGTTTGTAATTTCTAATGTAAACCAAGCCGGAAAGCAATCCAGCCTTAGGATTTTCCTCAAAAACTTGATTCACTTTTTCAAGATAATCTCTGGGAAAAACAATGTCTGCATCGTACTTGCAAATCACATCGAAACCTTTCCAATCCACAGATTCCAAACCTTTCTTAAAAGTCCGCACCACTTTTGCACCAGGCTGATGCTCAGAAGTTTGGAGATTTGAAAGTTGGAAATTGAAAGTTTGGAGCTGGAAGTTTTCTACGATTTCTTTGGTCTTGTCCGTTGAACCATCATTCACCACCACACAGGTAAAGTTCTGAAAACTCTGCTTTTGCAAAGATTCCAAACACAAAGCAATGCTCTGTTCTTCGTTGTGCGCAGGAATGATGATGAGAAATTTCAAATTAAATGATTACGTTAAATAAACCTTGAAGGTTTGAATTATTAATATTAAAACTTATTCGATTTTAATTTCACTTCAAACAAAACTTCCGGCGTTTTCGGACTTTCAAACGTTGAAGTATTATACTTTTTCTTGGTGAAAATCGCGCACATTGTATTTTGCGGATGATAAAGATTTTGATGCAATTCTTTCGGCAACGCATCCAAAATCGCCTTGAAAACTTCATATCGGATTTTCTCCGGATTGTACGCGTAATCGTGCCAAACCACTACAGTTTCATCGTGAACCAAATGTTGGAAAACCTTTTCTGTATCGTGTTTTACCATATCGTAAGAATGGTCGCCATCGATGAAAATCAAATCATATTTTTTATTCAGTCCAGCAAAATCATAGGTTTTGGTATTGCCTTCCAGATGGAGGATTTTTGGATTTTTTTTAGACAAAATGCCGTGAAGTTCTGCGTATCTTTTGTTCCAGCCCATCGCTTCCATTTCTTCTTTGGAAAGGTTGAGCGTTGTACAATCATCAATTTCTTTCGCAACATTCCAAACACTTTCGCCTCGCCAGGTTCCAATCTCAAAATAGGATTTTTTTCCTTTGGCTAAAGTCTTTAACAAAGCCAAATCCGTGGAAAGTGAACCACCATCCAAAATGCACAAATCAACATCAGCTTCAAAATTCCCGCCTGAAATCTCGTCCAAAGAAACTTCCGGAAGACTTAAAAATTGAGGATAATCTTTTTGAAATTCCTGTTTTCTAATATCATTCAAATCGAGAATGATATTGAGCAAACTTGGTTCTTTGATGATGTATTGAATAGCGTTCTTTAACTTCTGAAGCTTCGTCATTGATGATGGAAATTAATTTTTAAAATGGTCTAATTTGAGTTAGAAGCCGAAAGTTACTGATTTTTGGCAAATCATTAAAATAAATAGTTTTCACAGTCTACGAAAATTATACATTTATTAATATCAGAAAATTTTCTAAAAATGATTTCCGTGGTATCTTTGCAGATTAATTTTTGAGTTATGGATGCAACGATTGAACAAAGCAAAAATATTTCTTATTCCCTGATTTCCTATGTCTTCTTCACATTTATAGGCTATTTTATCATTGGATTATCATTGTCTGTTTTACCTATTTTTATTAGCAAAGGTCTTGGTTTCAGTATGCTGGTTGCAGGGATTGTGATCAGTTTACAATATGTGATGACATTTTTGATGCGCGCCTATTCCGGTAAAATCATCGATAGCAAAGGACCAAAACCTGCTGTGCTTGTGAGTATGCTGAGTTTTGCTTTTACAGGATTGGTATTGATAATGGCCTATTATTTCAAATTCTCTCCTATTGTAAGCTTATCATTTTTAATTATTACAAGACTTTTTACAGGCTGTGCCGAAGGAATGATCGGTGCAAGTCCTATCAACTGGGCAATAATGGCCTTTGGAGAAAAACATACCGCGAACATCATCTCTTACAATGGCGTCGCTTGTTATGGCGCTTTGGCTTTGGGTGCTTCTCTCGGTGTGACCATTGTGAAGCATTTTAATTTTTATGGTTTAGGAATTCTTATTGTAATCCTCGGAATTTTAGGATTTTTTCTAGCAAATACAAAAGAAAATAAAACCGGAGAACTGTCAGAAGGTGAGCCAACTTCATTTTGGAAAGTTTTGAGTAAGGTAGCCCCTTACGGACTTGGTCTGGCTTTGGGTGGTTTAGGATTTGCTTCCATTTCTACCTTTATCACGCTTTACTACGATTATTACCACTGGCAAAACGGCGCAATGTGTCTGTCGGTTTTCGGGATCTTGTTTGTGGCAGGCCGATTGGTCTTCAGTAATGCTATCAACCGATTTGGCGGAATCAATGTGGCGATTGTGTGCTTGGCTGTTGAGACACTTGGTTTGACAATCATCAGTTTGTCCTATCATCCGTATTTTGCATTGATTGGCGCTGGAATCACTGGATTAGGATTTTCATTGATATTCCCTGCTTTGGGCGTGATGGCGATGAAAACTGTTCCATCTTACAATCAAGGTTCAGCGTTGGCTGGTTATGGATTGTTCATCGATATTTCGTTGGGAATCACCGGTCCTTTGATTGGTGGTGTGGCCGATACTTTTGGACTGAATTATATTTTCCCATTCAGTATTGGGATTGTAATGATCGGATTGGGATTGGTCTTTTATATGAAGATGAAATTGTCTGAATAAATTTTCCCGCCAGAATTCTCCCTAATTTCGCATTTTCAAATTCTTATGCAGAAAGTTCTCAACCTTTTTGATTTCTCTCAAAAAGTAAATTACAGAAACGAAATTTTCGCTGGACTCACCGTTGCAATGACGATGATTCCGGAATCCTTATCGTTTGCCATTCTTGCTGGATTTTCGCCGTTGACAGGTTTGTATGCCGCTTTCATAATGGGATTGGTCACAGCAATTTTTGGCGGACGGCCCGGCTTGATTTCCGGTGGCGCTGGTGCAACCGTGATTGTCTTGATTCCACTGATGATTTCTCACGGCATCGAATATATTTTTGCGACCGTGGTTTTGGCTGGAATCATTCAGATTTTCGTGGGGATTTTTAAGTTGGGGAAATTCATTCGGCTGGTTCCGCAACCTGTGATGTACGGCTTTGTAAATGGTTTGGCGATTGTCATTTTTATGTCACAAATCAATCAGTTTAAAATCCAGGGTTCGGAAAGTTGGTTGTTCGGAAGTCCTTTGTATATAATGCTTGGTTTGGTCGCATTGACGATTTCGGTGATTTTAATTTTTCCAAGATTGACAAAGAAAATTCCGGCTTCTTTGGTGGCGATTGCGGTCACTTTTGCTTTGGTAATGATTTTCGGAATTCAGACCAAGACTGTAAGTGACATTGCTAATATTGCTGGCGGTTTTCCACCGTTTCACATTCCGAATGTCGAGATGTCTTTTGAAGTTTTGAAGGTCATTTTTCCATTTGCTTTGATAATGTCAACGGTTGGATTGACGGAAGGTTTGTTGACTTTAAATTTGGTTGATGAAATTACAAATACCAAAGGAAATAGCAACAGAGAATGCGTTGCACAAGGAACCGCCAATATTCTCAACGGATTCTTTTTCGGAATGGGCGGTTGTCCGATGATTGCACAGACTTTGGTGAATCTTTCGGCTGGCGCGAGAGCCAGATTGTCTGGAATTATCGCTGCTTTGGTTATTCTTTTTATCATCCTATTCGGAGCGCCTGTGATTGGAAAAATGCCTGTCGCTGCTTTGGTTGGCGTAATGATAATGGTTTCTGTTGGAACGTTTGAATGGGCAAGTTTTAAAGCGATAAAGAGATTTCCGAAGTCTGATATTTTTGTGATGGTTGTTGTGACCTTGATTACCGTTTTTCTTCACAATTTGGCTTTGGCAGTTTTGATTGGTGTCATTATTTCCGCTCTGGTATTCGCTTGGGAAAGTGCAAAACGAATCCGTGCGAAGAAATATATTGATGATAATGGCGTGAAACATTATGAGATTTTCGGCCCGTTGTTTTTTGGTTCAACGACAACTTTTGCTGAGAAATTTGATGTGATGGATGACCCGAAAGATGTGATTATTGATTTCAAGGAAAGTCGTGTGGTGGATATGTCTGCGATTGATATTCTGAATAAAATCACGGAACGCTATCTAAGTCAAGGGAAAACTGTTCGGTTGAAGCATTTGAGTTCTGATTGCTTGCGGTTGATAAAGAATGCGGAAAATGTGGTGGCTATTAATATTATTGAAGACCCAGAGTATCGAGTTTTGAGGGATTGATTTTTTTATATGAATTTTTAGTTTTTATATGTCTTCGAGAGCCTCAGACTGACAATTCTAACGAATTAATTTCTTTCTTCTCACAAGTATGATTTTTTAAAACTCTCGCTGATTTAGCAGATTAGGCTGATTTTTTTATGCTGTAAATCTGCGAGAGATTATTATTCATAATTATGTTATTAAATTTAAGAATACTTTTACAGTATTTGGTCTTCGACTCCGCTCAGACTGACAATGCTAATGTCTTTCGAAATCTTTGAATAAGATTGAAAAGTCTTCAACTCCGCTCGGAATGACAATGGATTGATGTTGGAAATCTGAGTTGGGTTTGTCACACTGAGCGGAGTCGAAGTGTTTCGGGTTAGGATTGACAATCTTCTTTTTTAGTGGAAAGCTTCTTTTACAAACAAAATCCCTAGCCCCGATTGCAGTGGAAATCCTTTTTTGCGTTTACTGAAAGTTCTATTGAGAGGGAAATCGTCTGCAAAAAAGATTGCAACGGAAAGCGGGAAATAGCTCCTAATTAAAAATAAAAATATCTTTTGGACTTGGTCAGATAGCTCCTAATTAGTATCTCGAAAACTCGATTTTCAGAATTCGATAAAAAACACGATTTTTGCAGTCTCAAATTTTATTATGTCTTTAGAACAAGAAATCAGCAGGAGAAAAACTTTCGGGATCATCTCTCACCCCGATGCGGGAAAAACGACGCTTACAGAGAAACTTCTTCTTTTTGGAGGAGCGATCCAGGAAGCGGGCGCGGTAAAATCCAACAAAATCAAAAAAGGGGCAACCTCCGATTTTATGGAAATCGAGCGCCAGAGAGGAATTTCCGTAGCGACCTCGGTTTTGGCTTTTGAATATAAAGGTCACAAGATCAATATTTTGGACACGCCAGGTCACAAGGATTTTGCTGAAGATACTTATAGAACTTTGACAGCCGTTGACTCCGTGATCGTCGTGATCGACGTCGCAAAAGGTGTTGAGGAACAGACAGAAAAGTTGGTCCAGGTTTGCAGAATGCGAAATATTCCGATGTTGGTTTTCATCAACAAGTTGGACCGTGAAGGGAAAGATGCCTTCGATCTGCTGGATGAAGTGGAGCAAAAATTGGGTCTGCGCGTGACGCCACTTTCTTTGCCAATTGGTATGGGAGCGGATTTCCAAGGGATCTATAATATTTGGGAAAAGAATATCCAATTGTTTTTGGAAGAGAAAAAACAGAAAGTTGGTGAGGCGATAAAATTTGATGACATCAATGATGCTCAAATCGATGAGTTGGTTGGGGCAAAAGCGGCGGCGACACTTAGGGAGGAATTGGAATTGGTGGAATCTGTGTATCCGGAATTTGACCGAGATGACTATATGAAAGGAGATCTGCAACCGGTTTTCTTCGGT
This sequence comes from Chryseobacterium sp. FH1, assembly GCF_000735135.1. Classification (GTDB taxonomy): domain Bacteria; phylum Bacteroidota; class Bacteroidia; order Flavobacteriales; family Weeksellaceae; genus Epilithonimonas. The sequence continues at coordinate 1,750,950 of NZ_JPLZ01000006.1, read as the reverse complement.
TCTGCCTTAAATAATTTTGGGGTTCGTGAGTTGTTGGATGCTTTCATCGAGATTGCGCCGAAGCCTCAGCCAAAGGAAAGTTCGACGCGAGTGGTGAAACCTGAAGAGAAAAATTTTACTGGATTTGTGTTCAAGATTCACGCAAATATGGATCCGAAGCACAGAGACCGTTTGGCGTTTGTGAAGATCGTTTCCGGAACTTTCAAAAGAAATGAGAATTATCTACTTGTAAGAGAAGGCAAAAAAATGAAGTTCTCCTCTCCTAACGCTTTCTTTGCGGACAAAAAGGAAGTTGTGGATGAGAGTTTCCCAGGAGATATCGTGGGACTTCACGATACAGGAAATTTCAGGATTGGCGATACTTTGACGGCTGGTGAAAAGATCAGTTTCAAAGGAATTCCGAATTTCTCTCCAGAACATTTCCGTTACATCAACAATGATGATCCGTTGAAAGCGAAACAGTTAGCCAAAGGAATCGACCAATTGATGGACGAGGGTGTAGCTCAGCTTTTCACGTTGACGATGAACAACAGAAAGATCATCGGAACGGTTGGAGCGCTACAATACGAAGTCATCCAATACCGTTTGGAGCACGAATATGGTGCAAAATGTACTTATGAACCAATTGGAATCCACAAAGCTTGTTGGGTTGAGGCGGATGAAAGATCTGAGGAATTCCAGGAGTTTGCAAGATTGAAACAGAGATTCCTGGCGCGAGATAAATATGACCAATTGGTTTTCCTGGCAGATTCATCTTTCACAATCGTGATGACGCAGGAGAAGTTTCCGAATGTGAAGTTGCATTTCATTAGTGAGTTTGCTACGGCAGAGTAAAATATATGATCCGCGGAGTTTTTCTGCGGAATTTTTTATCATAAATTGAAAATAAATATTATTATATTTGATATACACCAAAATTTTATGAAAGAGCAAGATATTATTAAAATTATTAGTTCCTGTAATGATGATAAAATAATTAATCACATTAATATTTTGGTTGAAAAATCTAGAGAGATCGCTAAGGAAAGTAATTATTTAGGTATTATTATGGTAATTAGCTTTCTATTTTATTATATTTTAAATTTTTCTAAATTAGAAAATTTTGAGATTGGACCTTTGACAATTAATGATTTAGAGACAATAAAATTATTTTTTCCATTAGCTTTTGCTTTTGTTATATTTAGATACGTTTAATTAGTTCTCATAAAGCAGATAGTCATAAAAGTCTTGAATTTTACAGTAGATATTATTACAAAATTGAAAAGGAAAATTCAAAAAATGAACACATCCAAATGGATGATTTTGTCAGAAGTATCTTCCCTTTTTCTATTTACTCTGAAATCAATAATCTAGCTTTTAAGGGAAAATCAGTTTTAGGTTGTTTAGGTGCAATTTTAATTTTTCCCTTAACTATAATTCTAACACTAGCTCCGTTTATATTAGAATTTATTTTGTTGAAAGATTTAATTAAGAATTGGCAAGAATCAAATTTTTTAGCCAAAGCATCAATTACTCTTACTATTTGGTTGATATTAATAAGTTTCTATTTTCCGCTACATAAATTTATTATTGTTTTTAAAGAAAATTTGAAATAACAAAAGAATAATGTAATAAGCATAACTTTTCATCTGTCTTATTCTTTGTAAATTAATTGTAAATCAATCACAAATTATTCATTTTCAACCAATTAAAACCTTACAAGAACATTCCCTTTCATTTACAAATTAATTTTTCACAGCCTTGGTAGTTTTACATCAACAAAATTATCCAAAATGAAAAAATTAATATTTACCGTGTTCGTCCTTAGCACATTGACAATGTGTAAGAAGTCCGATTTAGAACAAGCTAACAACACCATCGCAAGTGCAGATTCTCTAGTAGATAATGTTTCAGAAAGTGTAGAGAAATTTGATTCTACTGCCAACACGATTGTAGATTCTGTCAATTTGAAAGCTAAAGATCTCATCAAAAAAAAAGAGGAAATCGAGAAAGCTTTTGAAAACAGCAAGAATAAAATCGATTCAATTGGTGAGAATGTTGAGAAATTCAAGAAGGAAATCGATGAGAAAAAAATTAATTCTAATATTGATTCAATTAAAAATTCCATCAAAAAAGAAATTCCAAAACCTGTCACCAAAACGGTAAACAAAATCGTTTACAGAGACAAACCAATACAAAATTCAGAGCCGAAACCTGCTTCAATTCTGAAGAAAGGTTATGTAGAAATCAATGTGGATGATATTGCAACGGGAAAATATCTGGTGCAGGAACAAATCAGAAAATATGATGGAAACATCAAAACCGAAAATCTGATCAGCAATGATGAATTCCAAACTTACTACATCACGGCAAAAGTTCCGCTTCAGAAATTCGATTATCTGGTGGAGGAATTGGCAGATCTTGGAAGCGTGAAAAACAAGAATGTCGAGATTGTCGGAAATGATTACAATCAAAACAAAATGTGCGACATCGAAATCACTTTGTACGGCAACAAACTCCATCCAACTGAAAATGAAAATGACAAAAGTTTCGGTTCCAAATCTTTGGACGCAATTTCCTCTGGCTGGAATGTCATCGGAAGTATTCTGCTCTTTCTCCTACCCTTTTGGCCAGTTTTCCTGATTGCTGGAATTGGTTATTATTTCTACAAAAAGAAAAACAACAAAAACCAAAACCCTCCTGAAAATAAGGATTCGCAAGATAATATATAAAACAAAAGACGCTTAAATTAAGCGTCTTTTTTATATAAATAGTGTATTGAAAATTAGTTCATCAAGCTTTTGCTCAAGTTGAGCGCATCTTGGTTTGAACTGTCGTATTGCAAAGATTTTGCGATATATTGTTTTGCTTTTTCCTTATCGGTGTCTTTATCTTGGAATGCGATAAAGAAATATGCGTAACCCAGATTTTGTTTCGAAGCTTCCACTTCTTCTGGTTTTACTTTTGCAATATATTGCTCATAAGCCTGTTTCGCACCTTGGTTATTCTTTGCCGATTGGTTTGCATACCCAATACTGTAATATGCTGGCGCCCAATCTGGAATGATGGTTGTGATCTTGTTCCAAGTCGCGATGGCGGAGTTCCAATCTCCAGCATCTTGGTAGGCAGTCGCCAAAGTTACCAGAGTCTGCGTATCATCCGGTTTTGTCGCAATTTGCTTTTGCAAGGCTTCTATGGCTGGGTTTATAACTGCTGTGGTTTTCGCATTTGCAGTCGTTTCCATTTTTACAGTATCATTCGTGGTCGGTGCTGTTTGGGCTGTTAGGTAGCTTCCTGCTACCAGTGATAATCCAAACATTAAACTTTTCATTTCCGTTTTCATAACTTTTTGTTTTAATGTTGTTAGTTAAGTCACAATAACGATTCCATAAATGTTTATTCTTTTCAAATTTTAATTTTTTTTAGAAATCCTTAACATAAATCTGATCGTAATTAAGATTTTTTACGATTTATAAAATTAGAGACTCATTTTTTGTCTAATTTTAGGATATTAATGAACAATTGGCATAATAATTAGTACATAAAAACACAAAATAAAGCACAAATGAAATTCACCTTTATCAAAGAAATCATCGGTCTGGCGGAAAAATTTGATTCTCAAAATCAGGATCATTTTTATGCTAATGACATCAATGGTTTCAAATCCTGGATCGCAGATAAGGAACTCGACAAAAGAAACTCCGAATCCACTGAACAAATTTGGCAAGGAAAAGAGGAAGGTCGATCGCCGGAAAGCGTTATCAGCACTTTGTTAGTACATCTCAATCGTTATGCGAAAACTTACTCCAAATCCGCCATCGCAGGTTCGGACTTTAAAACGCAGGACGAATTCAGTTATTTGATCAATCTCAAAGCTTTTGGATCGATGACAAAAATGGAATTAATTAAAAAAAATATCCACGACAAATCTTCCGGAATCTTGATCATCAACAGATTAATAAACCAAGGTTGGATTCAACAATCCAATTCCCAAGAAGACAAGCGATCCAAAGTTCTTAACATTACTGAAGCTGGAAAATTGGCCTTAGACAATCAAATGGAAAAGATTAGAAACGCCACACAAATTGTCAGCGGAAATCTAAACCATTCCGAAAAAATGGAATTAATAAGAATCCTCGACAAATTAGAAAAGTTCCATCAGCCCATATTTTCTAAAAATATCAACAGCGAAAAATTACTAGAAACCGTTTACCAAGACTATTCTTTCGGGAAAAATTAAATTATGAAAAAGAAAATTGCCATCATCGGTTCCGGATTCTCAGGCTTGTCGGCCAGCGCCTATTCCGCAAAACTCGGTCACGAAGTTCACGTTTTCGAGAAGAATTCAACAGTTGGCGGACGTGCGCGAAGTTTCCAGACAGACAATGGCTACACTTTCGATATGGGACCAAGTTGGTACTGGATGCCAGATATCATCGAAAATTTCTTTAATGATTTTAATAAACAAGCGTCCGATTTCTATGAATTGGTTCCACTCGATCCACAATTCGAAATGGTCTTTTCGGATGGAATAATGGCGATTCCACAAGATTTTGAAGCGATGAAAACGCTCTTCGAAGAAACCGAAAAAGGCGCAGGAAAACGGTTGGACGATTTTATGAAAGATGCGCAATTCAAGTACGAAGTTGGGATGAAAGATTACGTCACGAAACCCTGCAATTCTTGGTTTGAGTTTGTTTCGCTTAAGATTTTGAAAAGTGCCTTCAGTCTGGATTTGTTGACAGATTTCAGCAAGTTTGTCCGCAAATATTTTTCGAATCCGAAGTTGATCACATTAATGGAATTCCCCGTGATTTTTCTTGGTGCTTCGCCGAAAGATATTCCGGCACTTTACAGTTTAATGAATTATGGCGGTTACAAATTAGGAACTTGGTATCCGATTGGAGGCTTCATCAAGATTATAGAATCGATGCAGGAAATCGCTATGGAACAAGGTGTTAAGTTTCATTTCAATGCGAACGTCGAGCAAATTATCGTTAATGATAAAAGAGCAAACGCGCTCATCGTCAACGGCGAAAAAATCGAGTTCGATTCCATCATTGCTTCTTCAGATTACCAACATACGGAAAGTAAAATGCTTGCAAAAGAATACAGAAATTACGACGATAATTATTGGAAGAAGAAAACTTTTGCACCTTCTTGTCTGATATTTTATTTGGGAATCAAGGAAAAAATTCCAAATCTGAAACATCACACGTTGTTCTTCGAAAACAATTTGGATCTCCATACAACAGAAATTTATGAAGATAAAAAATGGCCATCGAAACCATTATTCTATGTTTGTTGTCCATCCAAAACCGATCAAAACATTGCGCCGGAAAACTGCGAAAATGTATTTTTATTAATGCCAATCGCCACCGGAATTGCAGATTCTGACCAGATGCGGGAAAAATATTTCCTCGAAATGATGAGCAGATTGGAAAAGCACACGAACACAGAAAATTTAATTCTTAAAATAGAATATAAAAGAAGTTTCTGTCTGGAGGATTTCAAACAGGACTACAACGCTTTCGAGGGAAACGCTTACGGATTGGCAAACACATTGTCACAAACCGCAGTTCTGAAACCTTCTCTCAGAAACAAAAAAATAAAAAATCTCTTTTACACAGGACAATTGACGGTGCCAGGACCAGGTGTTCCGCCAAGCATTATCTCAGGGAAAATTGCCTCCATAGAAGCCAACAAACAAATAATATCTAGCTATGAAAAAACTATTTGACGACCTTTCGTTCAAGATCAGCAAACAGACGACAAAGCAATACAGCACAAGTTTTTCGCTAGGAATCTTGGCTTTATCTTCCAAAATTCGAAATCCTATTTACGCCATTTATGGTTACGTGAGATTGGCAGATGAGATTGTGGACAGTTTTCACGGATTTGACAAAGAAAAACTTTTGTCCCGTTTCCGAGAAGACACTTTTTTGGCTTTGGAAGAGCAAATTTCGCTCAATCCAATTATGCAATCTTTTCAGGAAACTGTGAGCAAATACGAGATCGATCACGAACTCATCAAGCAATTTCTGAGAAGCATGGAAATGGATCTTCACAAGATTGATTACAACTCGGAGCTTTACAAAGAATATATTTTGGGTTCCGCGGAAGTGGTTGGTTTGATGTGTCTTCACATTTTTGTAAACGGCGACAAGGCGGAATTCGAAAGGCTGAAACCTTCTGCAATGATCTTGGGATCGGCTTTCCAAAAAGTGAATTTCCTGCGTGATATGAAAGATGATTATGATGTTTTGGGCAGAACTTATTTCCCTAATGTTGACATCAAAGCATTTGACAATCAAGTAAAAGCGGAAATCGAAAAGGAAATCGCACACGAATTCCAATTGGCATTAGAAGGCATTAAAAAATTACCAACTTCGTCCAGATTCGGCGTTTATTTGGCGTACAGATATTATCTTTCGCTCTTCAAAAAAATCAAGCGAACGTCAGCCACCAAAATGATCAACCAGAGAATCCGAATCTCCAACAGCAAAAAAATATCCTTGATGATGGGAAGTTACGTAGAATATAAAATGTTATCGATCTAAAATTCTATAGATCTGTAAAATGAAATTGAAATAAATCTAAAAATTGAAAATGGTACACAGACTTTATAGAGAACAACAGTTAAACTGCGATATTGAAACGGCTTGGAAATTCTTTTCATCCGCCAATAATTTAGCCGTCATCACACCGAAAGATATGAATTTCACAGTGTTGACGAAATTGGAGAACGACGAAATTTACAAAGGAATGCTGATAGATTACACAGTTTCACCGATTTTGAAAATCCCAATGAAATGGCAAACGCAGATCACGCAAGTGGATTTCCAAAAGAGTTTCACGGATTTTCAGCAAAAAGGACCTTACAAATTGTGGAACCATTACCACGAATTTATCCAAAACGATAATGGTGTTTTGATCAAAGATACCGTAAGCTATGAACTTCCGATGGGAGTTTTAGGCGAAATTGCACACAAACTTTTTGTGAAAAGCAAACTTAAAAATATCTTTGATTTCCGCCACGAAGTCTTGGAAGTGATGTTCAACAACAAAAGAAAAGAATAATGAATTTCTTAATAATTTTAATAACTTTTTTCCTGATGGAAGGCTTTACGTGGGTCGTTCACAAATATGTGATGCACGGATTTTTGTGGTCACTTCACCGCGATCACCACGACCATAGCAGTGATCCGCCTTTAGAAAAAAACGATTATTTTTTCGTGATTTTTGCGATTCCTGCAATTGCCTTAATGTACATTGGAACGATGAATGATTTTGACATTTGGTTCTACGTCGGGATTGGGATTACGCTTTACGGAATGTCGTATTTTTTCGTTCACGATATTTTCATTCATCAACGCGTGAAGTTTTTGAAGGACACGAAAAACCCTTATCTATTGGCAATTAGACGCGCTCACAAGCAACATCACAAACACATCAACAAAGAAGATGGCGAATGTTTTGGATTTCTTTGGGTGCCAGTTAAATATTTCAAAATGTACTTTAACAAAGACAAAGCCTGATGATTCAATATACTTATCTCTTGATTAATTTCTTTACCGTCATCATCTGTTTTATTTTTTCTTTTCATCCTAAGATTAAATTCAACAGACACTTTGGCGCCTTTATCAAAGCTTCGGTTTTGGTTGGTTTGGTGTTTATTCTTTGGGATATTTGGTTTACGAAAAATGGCGTTTGGTGGTTTAATTATCGATATTTAATCGGCCTAAAAATTTCGGAATTGCCAATTGAAGAAATATTATTTTTCATTTGTATTCCGTTTTCCTGTGTTTTCACATATTTCTGTTTGGACAAATTTTTCAAACTCGATTGGAAACCAAATTCTGAGAAAATATTTGTTGTGATTTCATCAATCATATTTTTGGGAATTGCACTTTACTATCACGATAGAATTTACACTTTTGTTACTTTCTTATCAACTTCAATTAGCTTATTGATTTTATATTTTTTCTTGAAAATCAATTGGATTGGCAAAGCTTCGATGATCTATTTGATTTTGACACCAGGATTTTTTTTGGTTAATGGAATTCTTACTGGAACAGGTTTGGACTCTCCCATCGTGAATTATAATCCACAAAATCACATCGGTTTTAGAATGCTGACGATTCCAATTGAGGATTTCTTCTACGGTTACGAGATGATTCTTTGGAATTTGTTTTTCTTTTATAAATTTAAAAAACCAGATGTTGAAGCGGAAACAGCTTCATAAATTATAAATCAAAGTCCAAATTTTTAGAAACTTACAAAAAAAAGCAACTTATAAAGTTGCTTTTAGTACTAATTTATCTCTTGTTGTAGGAAACCCGCCAGACAATTCCGCTCACATCATCCGCTACTAGCAACGATCCATCTGCAATCTGAAGAACGCCAACTGGTCTTCCGTAAACATCACCTTTTGCTTCGTCCGCAATAAAGCCGGTCAAGAATGGTTGGTAAGAACCAGAAGCTTTTCCATCTTTGAAAGGGACAAAAGCTACCTGATAACCGACCAAAGAAGAACGATTCCAAGAGCCGTGCTGTCCTATGAAAGCTCCATTTTTGTAGATTCCCGGAAACTGCGAGCCCGTATAAAATTCTAATCCTAAAGACGCCGTGTGGCTTCCCAAAGGTACATCCGGAACTATTGTTTTCGCTACCAAATCTGGCTTCTCGCCTCTTCTTCTCGGATCTTCATTTTTACCAAAATAAGCGTAAGGCCAACCGTAGAAGGCATCTGGTTTCACGCTCGTCAAATAATCTGGAACCAATTCATCGCCTAACTCGTCTCTCTCGTTTACGACAGTCCAAAGCTCTCCAGTTACAGGATTCCAACTCATCCCAACTGGATTCCTGAGTCCGGCTCCATAGATTTTCTCGCCACTTCCATCCAGATTCACTTCCAAAATATTGGCTCTTCTTACTTCGTGTTCCATTCCATTTTCGCCGACATTACTACCAGAACCGACAGAGATGTAGATTTTAGATTGATCTTTGTTGGTTGTCAAATTTCGAGTCCAGTGGTTGTTATAACCGCCGGCAGGAAGGCTGACAATCTTCTTTCCAGGCTTGGTGATTTTTGTTTCGCCAGCTTTGTAAGGATAAACCCAAAGTCCATCAGTATTTGCAACGTAAAATTGGTCTTTGATAATCAACATGCCGTACGGTTGGTTTAGATTATCCAGAAAAACTGAGGAAGATTCTGGGATTCCATCTTTGTTGGCGTCTCGGTAAAGAATAATTCTGTTGGCAGACTTGCCACCAACTTCAGCATCACTTTTTCCGCTGATATCATTTTTTATTTTTTCTGTCGCAGTGCGTTCAGAATTAGAAAGAACTACGAAAATATCGCCATTCTCTCCTTGAATCATATTTCTTGGGCTTTTGATATTTTCTGCAAAGCGTGTCACAGTAAAACCTTTTGGAGCTGTTGGCGCCTTGTCTTTTGGCCATCCGATCACATTGCTGAATTTGTTTTTCGCACCTTTTTCGTCTGGTGGCGGTAGTTTCAAAGTATCGATCTGCGTTTGAGCTTCCGCGGTCTGCTTGGAGATTGCACTATCTGTGTCTGTTTTTTTACAACTTATCATCAGCACTGCAACGGCAGGTAGAAGATATTTTTTCATAATTTTTTGAGATTTTGGATTAGAAATATTCAGCCCAAATAATTACAAAAACCGTTCCCTAAAGGGAAATTTAATTTATGGCAATCAACTTTTACACATAATTAATAATGCTTTCACATCAAATAATTAACAAAACATTACAATAACCTTAAATAATAGTAATACTATCATTAATAATATTTAACTATCTTTGTCGCATAATTTGCTACTTTAAAACAAAGTAAAAGATAACTATGGAGTTTCAGTTAAAATTTAAGGTCAATGCGCATCTTTATCTAAAGGATCCGGAAAATAGCGAGATTGGAAAATCAATCGTAAAAAACGCGATAGAACTGATTTATGAGACTGGCTTTGAGAATTTTACATTTAAGAAATTGGCTCAAAGAATTCATTCAACGGAAGCTACGGTCTACAGATATTTTTCTTCGAAACACAAGCTTTTAACCTATATTCTCAATTGGTACTGGTCCTACCTCGAGTTTACTTGCAAACAAAGATTGCAGGGCATCAAAGATCCTTGTAAGAAAATGTCGGAAATCTTGGAAATCATCACGCATAATTACGAGACAGATGACCAGATTGAAGATTACGACCTTTCCAAACTCTACAGTATTGTCATTGCAGAAAGCAGTAAATCTTATCTTGTAAAAGATGTGGATGATTTTAATAAAGATATGGTTTTCAGTCCATTGAAAAGTCTTTGCAACTTTTTTGGTGAGGTCATCTCACAAGCAAAACCTGATTTTCCCTATCCTAAATCGTTTGCAAGCACTTTGTTGGAAACTGCTCACTATCAACAGTTTTTTAGCGAGCATCTACCGAAACTTACCGATAATCACACACAAAAAATGGAACATAAAAAATATGTCTTAGACTATTTGCGTTTCATTACTTTCAATCTGATCAAAGAATAATACACAAATGGAAATTTCTCCAAAACAGCACGGTTACAATCTTTTCAGATATGTAACCAAAGAAAAAAAAGACGTCACCAATATTTATTTTTACGCCATTCTCAACGGTTTGGTGCAACTAAGTGTTCCACTCGGAATCCAATCCATTGTCAGCTTTGTAATGGGCGCAACAATGGCGACTTCTATTTACATTCTTATTGCTTTCGTGGTTTTAGGAACTTGGCTTGTTGGCTATTTTAGGCTGAAAGTAATGGAAATCATCGAAAAGATTCAGCAAAAGATCTTTGTCGAATTTTCAATTGCCTTTGCAGAAAAACTTCCGAAAGTGAATCTCTCAGCTACGAGAAAATATTATCTTCCCGAGTTGGTCAATCGTTTTTTTGATACACAGAATTTGCAAAAGGGAATTTCCAAGATTTTACTTGAGATTCCGACTGCTTTGATTCAAATTCTTTTTGGAATTCTTTTGTTATCATTCTATCATCCTTGGTTTTTGGTTTTCGGAGCTTTGGTTATCATTTGCGTGATTCTCATTTTTAGATTTACGATGGAAAGTGGCATCAAATCCAGTATCGATGAAAGTGACAAAAAATACATCGTGGCATCTTGGCTTGAGGATATTGCGGCATCAATAAAAACATTCAAACTCAACTCAAAAACAGAAATTCATCTGCGAGGAACCGATGAACGTGTGATTGATTATTTGGATGACAGAACTTCCCACTTCAAGGTTTTGGTGATTCAGTACAAAACTATTATCGCATTCAAAGTGATCATTACTTTGGTAATGCTTGTGATCGGAACTTATCTTTTGGTGAATCAACAATTGAATATCGGTGCTTTTATCGCTACAGAGATTGTAGTTTTGAGCATTATGATGGCCGTTGAGAAACTAATCATCAGCTTGGAAAGTTATTATGATGTGATTGCGGCATTGGCAAAGCTTAACAAAGTTACTGGCCTGCCTGAAGAAAATATGGGTGAAATAACTTTTGAAGAAGTGCATACTGGATTTGCAATCGAGTTCAAAGACGTCAACTTTGCCTTTAATGATTATCAGAAAATTTTAGAGAACATCAATTTCAAAATCGCTGAAAATTCCATTAATATCATTTCTGGAAAGCTAGGATCTGGAAAATCTTTGCTTCTCAATATGATTACTGGATTCTACGAGCCAACTTCTGGCAGTATTATGTTTGATAAAATCCCTCTTAAAAATATCGACAAAATTGCATTGCGAAATCAAATCGGAATGTATCTGGAAGATATGACCATTATCAAGGGAACAGTTTACGAAAATATCATTCTTGGAAACAACAACACGACCGCAGAACAGATCCTTGATATTTGTGATGAAGTTGGAATTGATAATTTCTCCAGCCAATTCAGCAACGGATTCTTTACCGAAATCAGCGAAACCGATACTGAGATTTCCTTCAGTTCGAAAAAGAAAATCATGCTTCTGAGAGCTTTGGTTGGTGGAAAAAGACTTCTGATCCTTGAAGATCCATTGGATGGAATGAATGACGAGTTCAAAACCAAAATGACACAATACCTTCTAAAACTCAAAGAAACAACAACAATCATCATTGTATCGGAAGACCAAATGCTTATAGACAACGCAGATGGACATCTTCATATTGAGGAGAAAACGGTAAAATTATTAAACAAAAACTAAGAAGATGGAACTGCAATCAGTCAATAAAATATACCAAATCCACAAGAAATCGAACGTGAAAAGATGGTTTCTCTTCATCTTGTTTGGTGGCATTATGATCTTGTTTTTACCGTGGACGCAGAATATCAAGGTGACAGGAAATGTAAGTACACTTTACCAGGAACAACGTCCGCAACAATTGAATTCGCCGATACCGGGACGAATCATAAAATGGAATGTCAAAAACGGAGATTATGTAAAAAAAGGCGACACGCTTCTTCAACTTTCGGAAGTGAAGGATGATTACCTGGATCCGCTCTTGGTCAAAAGAACCGAACAACAGGTGGAAGCCAAAAAGGGTTTGCAGAAATATTACGAAGCTAAAGTGGGAAGCACCAACGACCAAATGCAAGCTTTAAATTCTGGACGAGATTTGAAATTAAGCCAACTAAAAGTAAAGATCAGTCAGCTTAATAATAAATTGGCAGGTGAAGAAGCAGAACTCGCAGCAGCGGAAAATGAACTCAGATTGACATCAGACCAGTACGAGAGACAGAAAAAAATGTACGATGAAGGCTTGGTTTCCCTCACGCAATTTCAGCAAAGAAGCGTTTCCTATCAAAATGCTTTGGCAAAGAAAACCGCCACAGAAAATAAATTAGCTCAAACCCGTCAAGAAATTGTGAATGTAAGCATCGAACAAAATGCGACAATTCAAGATTATAACGAAAAATTGAGCAAGACCGAAGGTGATCGATTCCAAAGTATGGGACAAATCGAAGGAAGTGATGGTGATATTGCCAAGCTTGAAAATCAGGTGGCCAATTATCGTGCGAGACAAGGTTTGTATTTTGTGATCGCGTCTCAAGATGGTCAAATTGTGCAAATCAATAAAGCGGGAATTGGTGAAATCCTGAAAGATGGTGAGAGCATCGGCGTGATTGTTCCAACAAAAGTGGATTATGCGGTGGAGATTTATATCAAGCCAGTCGATTTGCCTTTGGTGAAGGAAGGACAACGCGTGATGTGTATTTTCGATGGTTTTCCAGCGATTGTATTTTCTGGTTGGCCTAATTCCAGCTACGGAACTTTTGCAGGAAAAGTGGTTGCGGTGGAGAATAACATCAGTATGAATGGAATGTTCAAAGCATTAATCATTCAGGATCAAAATGAGAAACAATGGCCTCCGAAAATAAAGATGGGAACCGGCGTTCAAGGCATCGCTATTTTGCACGATGTGCCGATTTGGTACGAACTGTGGAGAAATATCAATGGTTTTCCGCCGGACTATTATGAAGTGAAAACAACGGAAAAATCTGCAGGAGATGGTAAAGCTAAAAGATAGATTATCGCTGGTTTTGATGCTGTTTTGTCTGCAGTTCTCTTTTGCGCAGGATTCTTTGAAACTTTCGCATCAGGAATTTTTGAATGTTGTAAAGACTTATCATCCTTTGGCTTTCAAATATCAACTTCAAAATCAAATTGCAAATGCAGAAATTACCCGAGCAAGGGGGAACTTTGATCCCGTGATCGCGGGAAAACTTGGTGAAAAAAATATTGACGGCACCAAATACTACGAGCAGAAAAACATCGAACTTGGAATCCCGACTTGGTACGGCATCGACATCACGGGAAGCTACAATTACCTTGATGGACAGAAGCTAAATAGCAGTGAAACGCCAGGTGGACTTTATCAATTTGGAATTACCGTTCCATTAGCCAAAAACCTTTTATACGACAAAAGAAGAGGTTTGCTGGACCAAGCCAGGTTCGGATTGAGAATGACCGAAGCTGAACAGATCGTGTTAACAAATGAACTGTTGCTTGATGCTGAAAATACATTTTGGGAATGGGTGAAAAATTATGAAATCTACAAGCTCCAAAAATCTGCAGTGGACATCAACAAAGAACGTCTTGAACTTACCAGAAAGACCTACGAATACGGAGAAAGACCAGCAATTGACACTGTAGAAGTCTTGTCTCAATTGCAAAATTTTGAACTTCAGGAGCGTGATGCTTATCTGAAATTTGTGAAAAGTACGCAGGATTTGCAGATGTTTCTATGGCAAGACAATCAGGAACTTTTTGAGATCTCACAGCTTATTTTTCCATCTTCCAATCTTGATGAGCATTCCGGATATTCGGACTATGAATTTTTGGTTCAAAATGTTTCCGATAGACAATTGGAAAATCACGCTTCGCTGGAATATTATTTCCAAAAACAAAACATTTTGGAAAGTGAGCGGCGGTTGAAATGGCAGAGTTTCCTTCCCAAGTTGGATTTCACCTACAATTTTTTCAACAAAGAAAATTATCAGCCCAATTATCTTCCATTATTTGACAACAATTTCCAATACGGTTTGAAGCTCGAAATTCCGATTTTCCTGAGGCAAGCAAGAGCAGATTACGAAATTGCAAAGCTGAAGATTTCCCAGAACCAGCAGGATTTCCAATTCAAAACGCGTGAGGTCAGTACTAAAATAGAATCTTACAAAAACGAGGTCAGTAATTATTTCACGCAGATTGATATTATGAGTAGAAACCTCAATAATTATCAACGTCTTTTGGATGCTGAAGAAATGAGATTCAGCAATGGTGAAAGTTCTTTGTTTTTAATTAATTCAAGAGAAAATAAACTACTGGAAGCAAAGGAAAAAAACCTTGAACTTAAAACGAAATTCCTCCAAAGCTATAATAAGCTCAAATGGTTGAATGAGAATTTTTTGAGGTAAACCCATATCAATAAAATATGATCGAATCCATCGCTTTTGATTTTATTATTAAAAAAACTGGTTATATGGGGCAAACGTGAAAATCATTGAAATAGACGGTGGAATGGGCAGTGGGAAACTATACTTTGTGTTCGAAAAGCAAAAAACTAATATCTTTACATTAAATTAGAACTATGCAAACCGATTTTTTCATCAATCTCCTACAAAGAGTCAAAGAATTTGAAGATTCTGAAGCGTTCAAGCCCAATGCTGATGTTGAGGATTTTCGAGTTTGGATGAATGATAAAAAATATTCTGATGAAAGTCCAACCAAGCTTTTCAAAAATGAAAATCACAAGGTTTCCTTCACAGAAAACGAGATTTGCAAACAGATTCTCCTTCTTGGAAGATATTCTAAATTGATGATTAGAAAAGGTTTGGGAGATTTTCCGGAATTGGCAAATGAAGAATTCACCTACCTCTATCGTTTAAAAGATGAACCTTTTTTGACAAAAATCCAACTGATCGAAAAAAATGGGCACGAGAAGCAAACCGGAACTCAAATCATCAAAAGACTTTTGGAGGCCGAATTTCTAGAAGAAAAAAATGACGAAGATGACAAACGAAGCAAACGATTGAACCTGACAAAAAAAGGTGAAGCCGTTTTCCACGATTCAGTTTCAAACGTTAACTTAACTTCCAAAATTCTATCAGGGAAATTGGATGATGATGAGAAGAATGACCTTCTAAGAATTCTTAAAAAACTTAATGAATTCCATGCTCACCTCTACTCCGAATATAAAAATTCTGATATTGAAACCATCAGTCAGTTGTTATCAAAATAGGACTCATTTTTGCATTTGGAGAAACTTTTTGCGTGCTATTAGATATTAAACTAATTTTACTTCCCCAATTATTTTAAGGAATATGATCGACAATACATTTGGCATCAACATCGTGCCTGACAATGATTTACAGCGCCTTGACGCGTTGCATCGTTATCGAATTACAGACACACCTTCCGAAGAAAGTTTTGACGGCATTGCGAAATTGGCGACACAGATCTTCAATGTACCTATTTCGTTGCTATCCCTCGTAGATGCAGAATCTGTTTTTTTCAAAGCCAATGTGGGAATGGGCAAAGCAAAGAAAGCCAATCGAGGTCATAGTCTGTGTGCGTTGGCAGTTTTGGACAAGGAAGTCACAGTTTTTGAAGACGCTTTGAAAGAACCTTGCTTGATGGCCAATCCAAATGTAATTGGAGATTTTGGAGTAAGATTTTACGCAGGTGCTCCACTTATCACACACGATGGATTTTTGATTGGAACACTTTGCATCATTGATCAAAAACCAAGAGAATTTTCCGATGCCGACCGTTTGATTTTGGAAGGATTGGCGAAGACTGCGATGGACCAGATTGAGCTTAGAAGATCCGCATTAGATAAAATTGATGAAGTCGATTCTGCTCGTCAACAATTGGAAGTGGCAATGCAGGATCTTGCGGAATTCAATGTGGAGATGGAAGCTACCAACGAACAGCTTAATATCGCTAATAATGAGCTAAATAAGACCTATGACCTCACAGTTACTTTAAATGAAAATTTACAGAAAAGTGAACTGCGTTTGCAATCATTTATCAGCAAAGCACCAGTAGCTTTTGGGATTTTGACTGGACGCGAAATGAGAATCGAGGTTGCAAATGAAATGATTTTACTACTTTGGGGCAAAACGAATGATGTCATTGGAAAACCTTTGGCCGTGGCACATCCGGAATTGGAAGGACAACCCTATCTTTCTTTGTTGGATAATGTTTTCACAAGTGGTGAAACTTATATAGGCGATACGGCTTTGTTGAAATTAGAATCTGAAGGTGTTTTAAAGGATCATTATTTTGATTTCATCTATGAACCTTTGAAAAACGAAAAGGACGAAACCATATCCATCATTGTCATAGCGAATGATGTGACAGAACGCATTAATAAAAGAAATGCATTAGAAGAACTCAACCAACAATTGGAAATCGCTTTGCGAGCTGGCGAGTTGGGATCTTACAATCTTAATCTGAAAACTGGAGCGATTACAAGCTCTGCCCAATGCAAAGCTAATTACGGTTTGAGCGTTGATCATCAATTCGATTTTGATGATTTGATGGAAATTATTTTGCCAGAATACCGCTCATCTCTTCAGGATAAAATCAATGAATCTTTAGAAAGCCTTTCCTCCTTCCATGCAGAATATTTGGTAAGATGGGCAGATGGCTCTTTACATTGGATCAGTGCATCCGGGCAACCAAGTTTTGACGAAAATGGTGAAGCCACGCAAATGATTGGTGTAACTGTAGACATCACCAAAAGAAAACATTACGAAACGCAGAAAGATGATTTCTTGGGAATTGCCAGCCACGAATTAAAAACGCCTATCACTAGTTTAAAAGCAACGCTTCAGCTTTTGCAGAGACTGAAAGGTCAACCAACGCATGAGATGATTCCAAGATTGATCGATCAATCTGCAAATAGCCTGGAAAAACTCAATAAATTGGTTGATGACCTTTTGAATATCCATCGTGTGACTGCCGGTCAATTGGAGCTTACGAAAGATTGGTTCACTGTCTCTGAAATGCTGAATTCATGCTGTGACCACGTCAGAATTGATGGAAAACATGAACTTGTCGTGAAAGGTGATCTGAATGCGAAAATCTATGCAGACGAACATAGGATAGATCAAGTCGTCGTCAATTTTGTAAATAATGCTGTGAAATACGCACCCCATTCCAAAGTAATTGAAATGATCGTGGAACAAAAAGAAGATCATGTGAAAGTCATTGTTAAAGATAATGGTGACGGGATTGATCCTTCTGTCCAGCCGTATTTGTTTGACCGATATTACCGTGCAAGCCACAAGAGCCAAGGCTATTCTGGTTTAGGTCTGGGATTGTACATTTCTTCAGAAATCATCAAACGTCACGGCGGTGAAGTTGGGGTTGACAGCAATCTCGGACAAGGTAGCAGTTTCTGGTTTACAATTCCCAACTATTAACATTAATAAAATAAAAGCTAAAACTATGGGCATAGTTTTGGTTAATACTAATTCATCAAATTCAAAGGTGTTTTTAAATCGAGCACTAATGAAAATTAAGTTCAATATAAAATGTAACAATTGGATACATTAAAACAAGATTTCAATACTATGAGTAACGATCTCAACGATAATATATATTTACACGCCCTCGATTCCGCTAATTCTGGAATCATTATTACTGATAATTTGTTACCGGACAACCCTATTATCTATTGTAACAAAGCATTCGAAAAAATCACAGGATATTCTCATAATGAGATCATTGGCCATAACTGCCGTTTTCTACAGGCTCAGGATCGCATGCAGGAAGAACGGGAGTTTATAAAAAATGCTGTGAAAAATGGCGAGCAATGCAGAGTAGAGATCAGAAATTACAGAAAAAACGGTACTCTTTTTTGGAATGAGTTGATCATATCTCCTGTCATAAAATCGGATGGAACAGTTACCCACTTCATTGGTGTTCAAAATGATATTACAGATCGCAAAAAATCTGAGAATGAACTTCGTGAAGAAAAAGCTTCTGTTGACAAAAAGATTCTGGAGCGAACAAAAGAACTTCAGGATAATGAGGCTTTCCTTTCGAGTATAATTCAAACCGTGAGAGAAAGTTTGCTTGTTTTGGATGCAGATTACAAAGTTTTGAGTGCAAACACTCATTTTTTAAATTCCTTCAAAGTAACGCAGGAAGATACGGTGGGAAGGATTTTATTTGAACTTGGTAATCACCAATGGGATATTGAAGCTTTAAAAGTTTTATTGACAAAAATTTTACCTACAAACAATCCAGTTATCGATTTTGAAGTTGAGCACGACTTTCCTTACATCGGGAAAAAGATCATGCTTGTAAATGCTTACAGAATTGAATTTGAAGGCCAGTACAAAGACAGGATCCTGATTGCCATAGAAGATATTACCGACAAAAAAGAAATTGATCGTAGAAAAGATGATTTTCTTTCTATTGCAAGTCACGAGCTGAAAACGCCTTTGACCACAATAAAAGGTTTGGTGCAATTGTTACAAAGAATGAAACCGGAAAATTCTTCGGAAAAATTCACAGCAACTTTGGATAAAGCTTCTGTTCATGTGGATCGTTTAAATAACTTGATTTCAGAACTTTTGGACACTTCAAAAATCCAATCCGGAAATATTGAGATTCACAAAGAACCATTTGATATTGACAAAGCGCTCCGAGACACTGTCGACAGTTTGACGGTTGCGACGCCAGAATATGAAATCATTTTGAAAAGCGATACAAATGCTTCGATTTTGGGCGATGAGTTGCAAATCTCACAAGTCATCAACAATCTGATTTCGAACGCTATAAAGTATTCTCCAGACTCAAAAAAAATAGAAGTTCATGGAAATAGAGTTGGCAACTTTGTAAAAGTTTCTGTTACAGATTACGGAATGGGAATCAGCGCTCAGGATCAAACAAAAATATTCGAAAGATTCTTCCGAGCACGCGATATTCAGAAAAAATTTCCTGGAATGGGAATTGGTCTTTATATTTGCCACGAGATCATCGCCAGCCACGATGGAACACTTTGGGTAGAGAGCGAAATAGGCTCTGGATCTACTTTTAACTTTACATTACCGATTATAAATAGCTGATATTATGGAAGGGAAAAAAATTATGATCTGCGATGATGATCACGGTATATTAGAAGTTTTGGAAATGATGTTGGAAATCGAAGGTTTTACCGTTTTCAGAGAAAGCAACAGCACCAATTTGTTGAGCGAGATCAAGCGTACATCTCCTGATCTATTGTTGATGGATCTGTGGATGCCGGTTTTGTCGGGTGATCAAATCTTAAAAGTAATCCGAACAAGTGAAGAGTTCAAGAATCTTCCTGTCATCATACTTTCTGCAAGTGTAGATGGAAAAGAAATTGCTAACAATGCAGGTGCCAATGGTTTCATTCCGAAGCCGTTCAACATGGATGAAATGATTGTTGATATTAACAATATGTTGGCGGGAGTTCCCAATAACTAGATTTAAATCTTACGAAAATATAAGACGAGAGTAAAAATATTTTGCTCTCGTTTTTTGTGCTTAATTTAGTTCTGCACTGATATTTTTAATTGAAAAAATGCCGAAACAAAACTGCTCCGACATTCACAACTAAACTATATATCAAAAAACTAATCTGCAATTCTATACTTCTTTCGATAAGCAAAATAAAATACCAAAGGAAGAATTGTAAAGGATAGAATCATACAAATAATCAATCCGCCGACAATCATGATCGCCAAAGGTTTTTGAATTTCAGAACCCATTCCGTTGGAAATCGCTGCTGGGAAAAGTCCCATTGATCCCATTAAGGCAATCATCACGACTGGTCTGATTCTGCTTTTTACACCTTCTGAAATTGCCATTTTCAAAGGCATTTTATTCTGAAGATTTTCTTTCATCACACCGATGAGGACAATTCCGTCAATCGTGGCAACACCAAAGAGAATGATAAATCCAATGCCCGCCGAAATCCCGAAAATAGTTCCCGTAAACCACAACGATAAAAATCCACCAATAAAGGCAAAGGCCAAAGTGACAGAGGAAATCAAAGTGTCTTTCATATTTCCAAAGTTGAAATACAACAACATTAAAATCAACACCAGCGAAATAGGAACAACCATCATCAACTGCTTTCCGGCTCTTTCCTTACTTTCAAATTCTCCTGCCCAAGTCATTTTATGCTTCTTCGGAATGTGGACATCTTTGGCAACTTTTGCTTTGGCATCTTCAATCGTACTTCCCAAATCTCGACCTTCAATATTAAAACCAACACCAATGTATCTGCTATTTCCTTCACGATAAATAAATGACGGACCAGTATGATAATCAATTGTTGCGATCTCTTTTAAAGGAATCTTTTTACTGTCCTGAGTTGGTATTAAGATATTTCCAATTTTTTCCGGATTGTCACGATATTGTTTTTCAAACCTCAACATCACATCAAACATTCTTTCCTCTTCATAAAATTTGGTCGCTGCTTGCCCACCAATTGTCATCTCGATGACGGCTTGCGCATCTGCGGTAGAAATACCGTACTTCGCCATTTTTGCATCATGAAGTTGGATTCGTAATTCGGGTAAACCTATATTTTTAAAGACATTAACATCAGAAATTCCGGGAACTGTTTTGATGGAATTTGCAACTTGATTGGCGTAATTTTCCAGTTCAAAAAGATCATTTCCGAAAATTTTAATTACCAAAGGCGCTTTCACACCGGCAACATATTCCTCTACATTATCCTGAATGGGTTGGCTAAATCCAAAATTAATTCCTGGATATTTTTCAAGTGAAATTCTCATCTGCTCAAGAAGTTCCTCCTTGGATATTTTTTTCTTCCATTCATTTTCAGGCTTCAGTTGAATATTAAATTCGATATTAAAAAACCCTGTCGGGTCTGTTCCGTCATTTGGACGTCCGGTTTGCGTCATGACAAATTTCACTTCATCAAAATTTGATAATGATTTTTTCATTTCTTTGGTCAGTCGCACCGATTCGTCAAGATTGACACTATTCGGAAGTGTGGCACGAACATAAATTGCCCCTTCATTTAATTTTGGCAAAAACTCAGAACCGTAATTGGAGAATTTCAAACCACAAAGAACAAGCAAAGCCGCGAAGCCAATCATAAAACCTTTTTTGTGACTGTTGGCGAACTCATATAATCTGTACATATTGACTCTGAAAAATCTGGAAATGAAATTTTCCTTTTCCTCTATATTTTTCGTTAACAATAATTTACACATTGCCGGAACGTAAGTCAAACTTAAAATTAATGAACCTAAAAGCGCATATCCTAAAGTAAATGCCAATGGTGAAAACATCTTCCCTTCAACTTTTTGGAAGGAGAAAATTGGCATCAACGCAACAATCAGAATTAGTAAGGCAAAGAAAATATATCCGGCTACACTTCCTGCACTTTTCTTGATAATGCCGAGCTTCGACATTTTATTGAAACGCGCCATTCCGATTTTCTTGGCTTTATGCTCGAGGGCGACAAAGACGTGTTCTACGATGACTAATGTTCCTTCCAGCAAAAGTCCAAAATCCAAAGCTCCCATTGAAATTAAATTCGCAGGCAATCCTTGAATCTTCAGCATAATAATGGCAAATAGAAACGCTAAAGGAATGACGGAGGCGACAATAAATGTAGTTCTCCAATTATAAAGGAAAATAAATACAATGATTGAAACAAGAATAACACCTTCAACTAAATTTTTAGATACTGTGCTTACGGTTGTATTAACCAATTCGGTACGGTCGATGATTGGAACAATTTTCACATCACCCGGAAGTTCACCGCCGTTCAGTTCTGCAATACGGTCTTTTAATCTTTCGATCACCTCACTTGGATTTTCACCCCGAAGCATAATTACAATTCCTTCTACAACGTCATCTTCCTTATTGTAACCAACCTGCCCCAAACGCGGTTTTGCAGAAACTTTGACTTCCGCAATATGTTTTATTAAAATCGGCGTAGAACCTTTGACTTCAATTTGAAGATTTTCAATATCCTTTTTACTTTCCAAAAGTCCGATTCCTCTCACCACATAAGCCTGATCTCCTTTTGAAATAACGTCACCACCGACATTCAGATTACTTCTCGAAACGGCTTCATAAACGTCCAAAGGTGACAGATTGTAATTATGTAACTCGGTAGGATTTATTTTGATCTCATAAGTTTTTTCCTCACCACCGAAACTCACAATATCTGCAACACCCGGCACCGCCAAGAGTTCTCTTTCAATCACCCAATCCTGAATAGCAGTCACTTCTTTTATGGGAAGGTCACTTTTAATAATATATCGGTAAATTTCTCCTGTTGCACCAGACGGAGGTTCTATACTGTAATCGGCTCCGTTTGGCAAGTCTACATTTCCGAGCCGGTTGGATGCATATTGCTGGGCATAAAAATCATCTACGTGATCATCAAAAATTACGGTAACGACCGATAAACCAAACAAAGAAATGGAACGCACCGAAGTTTTATTCGGAATCGTATTCATCTCTTTTGAAATCGGTAGCGTTACAAACTTTTCAATTTCTTCCGCACTTCTGCCCGGCCATTGCGTGATGACTCTTACTCTCGTATTGGTTACATCCGGGAAGGCTTCTATAGGCGTATGGATGTAAGAATAAATTCCACCAGCCAGCAAAAGAAAGGTTCCTAAGAGAACAATCAAAGAGTTTTTAAGTGAGAAAGAAACTATATTCTGGACAAATTTTCGCATTATTTAGTAGAATTATTGGATTGGTTTTTAAGGTTTTCGTAAATGATTAATCCGTTGGAAGCGATTACCTTTTCGCCAGCTTTTAGCGCACCTTTCACGTAGGTAAGAGTATTGTTTGATACAATTTCTGTCACGTGTCTTATTTCAAGTTCGCAATCTTTTTTATAGACGATCACGTAACTTTGATTGTTATCGAAAATCAAAGCGTTGGTAGGAATTGCCAGTGCGCTGATGTTTTGAGAATTGACTGGAAGGATAATATCCGCAGACATTCCGGGGCGCAATTTCATATTGTTATTATCCATAATGATTTTGGCTTTCAAAACCCTTTCATTTTCATTAAAGACTTGTGAAACGGCATCAATTTTCCCTGAAAAACTTTCATCAGGATAAGCTAACGTTTTTATGATAGCGGGTTGATTGACATACACGTGACGCATATTCGTCGCATAGACATTTGCCATCACCCAAACTTTATCCAAATTTGAAATGGTGAAAAGCTGGTCGCCACCTGCTGTAACTGGCATTCCGTTGGAAATATTCTTTTCAATCACATAGCCGTCTGCAGGAGATTTGATTTGAAAATCATTTTTCCCACCAGAGTATAACTGCATATTTTTAGAAGTTTTAGAAATATTCGACTGTAAAATCTGAACTTCCGATTTCGCTTCTTCCAAATCTTTTTGGGAAGCAATGTCATCTTTATACATCGCTTCAACTGAAGCCAACTTTCTTTTTGCAACACCCAATTGAGCTTGTAAAGTTTGAGTATCGTCTTGTAATTCGTTTAAGGAAACACTTTTCACGGTCGCCAAAACCTGTCCTTTTTTCACATAATCACCCAAAGAAAAGTAAGTTTGCGTAACGACTCCATCTACCAGACTCACAAACGGGACCGTTTTATCTGAGTTGCTTTCCACTTCACCTGTAAGCGTAATATTTTCTTCAATGGGAAGCATTTCGACTGTGCTGATTTTCAACCCTTTTTTAAGTTCCGGACTAATGCAATATCCTTTGGTAGCAGTTTCTGCCTCTTTATTTTTTTCAGAACATCCGGCAAATGCAATAAGGATAGGGAAACAGAAAGTGGTAATATATTTAGTTGTTTTCATTTTTAATCTTTATAAATCCTGACCCACAACGTATTGTAGATTTTCATAATATTCGTTGAGTTCTTTTTTTGTATCGAGAATGATCATTTTGTTTTCAATGTAGGTATCCAGATAATCCATATATTCGAGCATACTAATATTCCGAAGTCTGAAATTTTTCTCGTGGCTCCTCATTAATGAATCTAAAGTTTCCTCGTAATCGTCATCAATTTCTTCGGATATTTTTTGAGTCCGTTGGTAATTGTGAAAAACTGAGGTGATTTCATTTTCAGATTTCAGCACACTTTTTCGGATTTCGTATCCTGTTTTTGTGACTTCCAGTTTTGCATCCTGAATATTTCCTTTGTTCTTATCAAAAACCGGAAGGTCAACTGAGATTCCAACTCCAATAAAATCTTTCATAATATTCCCACCACGGTCATAATTCAACGAAACAGCGATGTCGGGAGTTTTTAACGCATTTTGTAGTTCGAGATTTTTCAGTGCATATTTTTCTTTGTTTTTTGAAAGAAGAATATCTGGACGATTGCTTTGTGCAGTTTCCATCCATTTTGGCAGTTCCAATTCAGAAATTTCACGCTCAGGTTTTACCAAAGGATCCGAAATAATGATATAAGAATTTGAAGGAATAATGAGTAAAGCTTTTAATTCAGTTTGTTGCTCCTCGATTTCCTGTTGCAACGAAATGAGTTTTTTCTTAAATTCCATCTCCTGAGCTTTTAGTCTGATGTATTCAGATTTGCTGATGTTGCCCAGAGTCAACTGATTGTTGTACGATTTTGTAAGTTTAGTAATGGATGAAATCTGGCTTTGATAGAGTTTTTGCTGTTCCTGATTGTATAAAATCTCAGTAATGCTGTTTCGCAAAAGTTTTTTAAGTTCTCTCAGGACTTCCTGCAATTCATATTTTTCACCTTCCACTTCAAGTTGCTGAAGCTCAATATTCTTTCTTCTCTTTCCAGCAGTTTGTATCACCTGCTCTATTTCGGCTGATATTTGTGAACTTCTTCCCCAATTTCCAATCAACGCAGGCTGTTCTTCAATATCATAAGTTCTCCAAAGATTGACTTCGCTAACCGTCACCGTGGGATTTGGCCAGAATTTAGCCTGCACAACTTGTGCTTCTGCCTGAGAAATTTCAAGCTTTTGAATAATAAGGTCTAAATTTTTGTTGAGAAAAACAGATTCGGCCTCGCTTCTGCTGATTTTCAAAGTGTCTGTAATCTGCGCAGAAAAAAATCCAAAAAAATGAATATAAAATAATGTAAAAATAATTTTCTTCAAGGTCTTCTATTTAACACTACAAAGCTATTATCTACATATTAGAGGTAATTTCTAATGGAATTAAGAATTGATTAATCTAAAATTAGAGTTTGATTAGAACTTTCAATTTTTGGGGAAAGTAAGCAAGACCTGAGTTCCTGAATTAATTTCAGAACTAATCTGCATTGCGATATGATGATGGCTAAAAATACTTTTCGAAAGAGACAACCCAATTCCGCTTCCTTTGATATTTTCTACATTCTTGCCTCGGTAAAATGTTTCAGTTATTTTATCTAAATCTTCCTGAGCAATCCCTCTTCCAAAATCTTTGATTTCGATATTTAATACTTGTTGATTTTCGAAAATTCTAATAATAATTGGTCTATTTTGAGAATATTTAATACCGTTTTCTACAATATTATATAGCGCAAGATAAATCAAGGTTTCATTTCCGGTGAATTCCAGAAAATCTGATGTTTGAACTTCCAGTTGAACAGAAATCGCTGACTTAGAATCATCAATTTTAAAATTTAATTTCTCAGAAATTTTCCAAATCAGCTCGTCAATTCTTACCGTTTGATGTGACTCTTTCAAATTAGCAAGACCCGACATGAGCAATAAATTATTGAGAATATTTTCTATTTCATAGACGTTTTCCAAAGATTCTTTTACAACCTTTTTATATTCTTCTGGACTTCTGTCTTTCTGAGCAAAAACCTCAAGATTTCCAGAAATCGATGCCAAAGGTGTTTTGAATTCGTGGGAAACGTAGTTAATAAAATTCTGTTGTAAGAGAATATTTTCTGATATTCTTCCAAACAATTTGTTGTAAGATTTAATTAACTCATCTATTTCATCATGGGTATTGGTAGAGGTTATAGCTTGTGAAATATCATTATAATCTACATTATTGATTCGCTCAACGACATTAGAAATCGGCTTATAGACAATCTTCGAAAGATATCTGCTCAAAAAATAAATAGCAAGCAAACCAATCATCAAAACAGAAAGCATAATAATGGAAAGTCTGATGATTTGAGAATTAAAGGAATCACTCGAAGACTTCACAAAAACAACAAAATCACCTTGATTATCAGGATAAAAGATGCCATAATAAAAATTATCCTCTGACATAAACTGAACATTTCCATTCTTGCGTGCACTTTTCAGATGTTGAATTTTTATATTTTTATCAGTTAAGTTTTTACCAAAATTCACAACGTTATTTTTGTCATAAACAGCAACTTGTCTGTTCTCTATCAAGTGGTTGTATTCTTTTGTAATCTGCGAATGTCTGTTTTTCGGAAGTTCATCTTTTTCTAGATAATAGATGGCGGAAATCAAAGCTGTATTTTTCAGTTTGTCAAAATATGAGATTTTGGTACTGTCATAATAAGCGATAAAAATCACAACAAAAGTAATGATGGAAACGATGCCAAAAGAAAGGCTTGAAATGATGGTAAATCGGTTTCTCAGCGTCATATTTAATCTTTTACGAGATATCCGGTTCCCTTCACGGTATGGATTATTTTTTGCTCGGTTTCATCAATTTTATTTCTGATGTAAGAAATGTAAACATCCACAACGTTGGTGGTATTATCAAAATTAATTCCCCAAACTGCTTGTAGAATCTGGGTTCTTGACAAAACTTTATTTTTATTTTCGAATAGATAATTCAGGAGTTTATATTCTGTGGGTGAAAGGTCGATTGTTTTGCCATCCTGCATCACAGTGTGTAAATCGTTATCCAAAGTAATATTTCCACAGATGATGACGTTTGAAGAATCCTGATAAGACAATTTGTTCCTTCTGGTAAGCGCATTGATTCTTGAAATCAGTTCTTCAAAATGAAAGGGTTTTGACAAAAAATCATCTGCTCCAATATCCAGCATTTTGATTTTATCATCAGGCTGATTCAGTGCACTCAAAACAAGTATTGGTGTGTAATTTTTTTTGAATCTGATGATCTGTGTCAGTTGCACGCCGTCTATCCCAGGAAGCATAATGTCCATCAGAATAATATCGAATTCATAAGTAGCAATCAACTCTCTCGCCATTTCGCCAGTTGGCGCCAACGTTACTTGAAAACCAATTTCGCCCAATCCTTTCATCAAAAAATTGCTTATTCTCTCATCGTCTTCAACTAGCAGGACATTCATTTACTAAAAATATTTAGCTTAAATATATAAATTTTTCGGAGAAGAATCTCAGCTCTAAATTTTTCATTAGAAATTTAAGTTGATAAGAATCTGAAACTATAATGTTCAATTTATAATTCATCCAATTGATTATGATTTTTTTAATCAAATTTTCAATTACTTAACCATAAAACTTTATTGTTGATATCAGTAAATTGTGATTCGAGATACAGATGAACATTTTGTTATATATAAGGATGAGAAATAACATGGAAAATTTATTTTATAACAACCATCAAGTGATTTTTTTTTACTAATTTTAATTTATTATTAACTATTTGTTAATAGAATATCTTTAAATATTTAGTTCAGCAAGTTTAAAATTTAAAAGAAACAGATGAAAACACTTTTACTCGTGAGACATGCCAAGAGTGATTGGCCTGTAGATGTTGAGGATTTTGACCGTCCGTTGAATGAGTTGGGAATGATCAATGCACCAAAGATGGCTCGTTTTCTACAAGAAAAATTAATAGAACTTGATACTTTCATTTCAAGTCCAGCAAAACGTGCGTTGGAAACATGTAAATTATTTTCTGAGGTGTATCAAAAGTCTTTTTCCACAGATGCATCTTTGTACAATCCCAAAGAACGTAATTTTGAAAACCTAATTCTCGGATTAGAAAATACGATCAACTCTGTCATTTTGTTTTCACATAACAACGGGATTTCCAATTTTGCCAATTCTTTGACAGATGAGATTGTGAATCTTCCAACTTCCGGCGTTGTCGGCTACGAAGTAGATTGCGACAATTGGAGTGATTTTTCATTGGCCAAAAAGAAATTTTTGTATTTCTATTCACCTAAGAATTTTGCGAAATAGGTATTTTGATATAATTCAATTCATTACTGTTAAAAAAACAAACAACGCCGCTAAAGTTAAGTGGCGTTGTTTGGCTTAGAAAAGTGACGACTGCGGTACATTTTTCGAACACTTTTTTAGAGGATTTGGACAAACTTGCACAACTTTCTTTAATTACTAATTTTATGTTTTAATCATTGATCTTTAGGTTAAAGAATGGCTTTTAAAATAAATGCATTCTTGCACATTGCAATATAGTTGTCCGAAATTTGTTACTCAATATTTAGTATATGAGAAAATTTATCAAAGATGTGAAATCTTATGACAATCTTTGATAAATTTGATATTATTATAAAATAAGTTTATTTTGCAATCTGATTCCTAGATTATCAAAATGAAAAAAATAATTCCCAATTTTTATGTGATTATAAAAGTAATGGGGTTATGTTTCTTGATGAATTCAATATTAATTAATGCTAATGACAAAAATCCATTAATCTATTCTCACGAACTCATTCGCCAAAATAAAATTGATTCTGCAATTGTTTACATCAATCAACACATTTCAAAATCAAAATCCGAAATTAGCAGAGGCTTTTTATATGTTGAGTTAGGAAATGCCTACAAGTTGAAGCAAGAGTATGAAAAATCTCCTGAGGCCTATAAAGATGCACTTCGAATTTTCAAACAGAAAAACCTTTTGCAGGAAGAATTTTATGTTTACACCCATCTTGCAGAATTTTACAGATACCGCAGATTGTTTAAAAAAGCTGAAGATTATTTTAAAATCTGTGAGAATATTTTGAGAAACCATAAAATCAAGGATCTATATCTCATCAAATTCTACAACAGAAAAGCGGCACTCTTTTCAAAAAATCAAGTCAATTCCGATAGTGTCCTTATATATTCACAGAAATCTTTGATCTTATCAAGAAAAGTGAAGGATTATGAAAATGAACTGATTTCAATGATGGAGATTGCAAATATTTACGAAGGCAGGAAAAATTACCGAAAAGCTATAGAGCAGTTGCAACAGGTAATTAGTTTGGCAAGAAGAAATTCTAATATCCATTTGCAATCCGATGCTATGATTAATCTTTCCAGAAATTTGGATTTAACAAAAGATTACACTGAATCAATCAATGTCGGTATTGCAGGTTATCATCTGTCTGAGGAAAACAAACTCAGTTACAATCAACTTGTTTTTGCGGATCATTTGCAAAACGTCTATGAGAAGATAGGCAATTATCAGCTAGCTCACAAATATTTGAGAATCAGATTGAACCTGACGGAAGATTATTATCACAAATTGTATGATGATAAAGTTTTGGAATATGAAGAGCGATTTAAGATTGCCGAAAAGGAAAAAACGATTGAAGACAATAAAAAGCTTCTTTTGCTAAAAGAAGAAGAAATCAAAAGACAGAATCTTTTAAAATATTTCATCCTTTTTGGATTAATTGCCATTTTGATTTTCACGGTTATTTTGCTTAATTATGTCAAGATTATCAGAAAGCAGAATAAGAAATTGACTGTTGTTTCCCAGCAAAATGAGTTCTTGGTTTCCGAGACTCATCACCGCATCAACAATAATCTTCAGCTTGTGAGAATTTTGATTGATAATGAGTTGAAAAAGAATTCTAATGATGACCTTAGTAACAAAAGAATCATTGCGAAAATCGATTCCTTGGGAATTTTGCATCGTCAGTTGTATGATAATCAAGACAAGAAAAACTTGAATCTGAAAACTTTTCTATTGGAAATTAAACAAAATCTTCACTTTCTGTTTGTTGAAAATCATATCGAAGTTCAGTTTGATGTTAAAGATTTGGTGATTCCGGTAAATAGTGCGATGTACATCGGACTTCTTGTCACGGAGCTTTGTATGAACTCGATGAAACACGCTTTTCCAAATCAAGAAAATAAAAAAATTGATCTCAAAATAGATACGGACGAAAGTAAAATCTATTTTCAATATGAAGATAATGGCAAAGCGAAAAATGAAATCACGAAGCTGAATCTCGTGGAAAAACTCTGTCGCCAATTGAGAATTGATTACAAGATCGAATCAGGAAATGGTTTTAAGTTTAGTTTTAATATGAAATTGTAAGTTGTGAATTTTATCAAAATTTTAATTGTTGAAGACGAGGTTCTGATTGCAGATTACATCAAAGATATTTTGGAAAACAATGGCTGTGAGAATATTGAAATGGCTCATTCTGTAACAGAAGCTCAAGAAAAAATGAAATCTTGGAAACCCGAAATTATTTTGATGGACATCAATCTGGAAGGTAACTTTGAAGGGATTTCACTTGGCAAAGAAAAAAATGAAGAAGCCCAGATCATCTTCATCACAGGGCAATCGGACTCCAAAACTGTGGAAGATGCGCTCAGTATCTCTCCAGAATCTTATCTTACAAAACCAATCCGAGAAGTGGACTTGATGACCACAATCAAGATTATCATCAATAAAAAACAAAAGCAATTCCTGTTTGTAAAAGATGGCTATAATGATATCAAACTCAAATTGGAAGATATTATCTACATCCAGGCAGATAAAAATTATCTTGATATTATTACTAATAATACAAAACTCACAATCAGAAATACATTGCAGGAATTTTGCAAGCAACTGCCGTCTTCTTTCAAACAAATCCATCGTTCTGTGTTTGTAAATTCTGATTGGATAGAGAAAATTTCTTCCGATGAAGTTCTTGTCAAAGGTTACAAACTGCCACTTTCTAGGAATTACAGACCGAATCTTTAGCCAGATTTACCTTTCATATACAAAGTTCTGCATTTCGTCCCAGTTTTATATTATGTTAAATAGATAAAAGTAGTTTTGTCTATTCTGCTTTTGTAAAAGCGGGAAATCTATTTAACATCTAATATTTTTTGTATATGAAACATCTTTACTATTATGGGTATAAAACCAATGGGTTTATCAAAAATTTTTGGCTTCTGGCTATGCTTTTATCGTTTTCTCTGCAGGCAAATGCGCAGTGTCCAAGTGGAAATGTTTTTTTGCTTTCTCAAGCAGATGTAAATAATTTTAAATTGCAGTATCCAAATTGTACAGGGATCTCAGGGTTTTTGCATATAAGTGGTGGTGATATTACCGATCTTTTACCTTTGGGCAATATAAAAAGTGTCGGAGGTTTTGTTGATATTTATAATAATCAATTAACTAATCTAAATGGGCTAGAGGCATTAAGAACTGTTGGAAGTTACATTAATATTGAGCATAATTCTTTATTAAATAATCTAAACGGTTTAGGGAATGTATCAAACATTGGACGCTCTCTTGTTATTATTGATAACTCTAATTTATCTACTTGTAATAGCACTTTTGTTTGCAACTATTTGAAAGGTTCGGGAAGTAGAATGATTTATGGCAATGGCGCAGGTTGCGAAAGTGCAAATGCCATACTTGCATCTTGTACTCCAGCTTGCGAAGTTCCTGCAAACATCACAACTTCCAATGTTATTTCCAATAAAGCCACAATTAACTGGACCAACTCCGGGACTTTTGATATAGAATGGGGAATAGCAGGTTTTACACAAGGAACGGGGACAAAACAAAACGGCGTTTCCGCTCTTAATTATACGATAACAGGACTTACAGAAACTACTTCGTATGATGTATATGTTCGTCAAAACTGTACAGAAAATCAAAGTGATTGGGTTAAGCATACATTCAGTACTATTTCAATTTGTCCGATTGGAAATGTTACTTTGAGTTCGCAGAAAGATGTGGATGATTTTGGAGCAATGTATCCCAATTGTACACAAACAACAGGTTATTTACTTCTACAAGGTGATATAACAGACCTTTCGCCTCTAAGCAAGTTGCAGAGTATCGGAACTCATTTAGGTATTTACGAAACACAATTAACCAATCTGAATGGTTTATCAGCCTTAAAAAGCATTAATGGAAGTCTTGAGATTGGTTCTAATCTTGAACTATCAGACATTTCTGGATTACGGAATATAAGTTCAGATATTATTAATTTGATTATTGTGGGGCATCCTAATTTATCTGTTTGTAATATTGCTAGTGTTTGTAGTTATCTGCAAACGTCAGGAACCAGAGATATTTCTGACAATGCCACAGGTTGCCAAAATGAAAACGAAGTTAAAACAGCTTGTACACCTTGTACAAAACCTACACAACCAACGGCTACTGATGCATCAGTTTATACAGGGGCGACTTCTGCTATTTTGGGAGCAACGGGAATAGAAAGCACGATAACCGAAACAATTGACTTGGGTAGTAGTATTGTTGTAGGAGGAAATCGTAATGATTTTGTGGAATTAAGTGGTTCAGTTAGCGATATACCTTCAGGAGCTACTGTAACATCAGCAAAATTGGTATTTAATGGGGTTACAACAAGTGGAGGAGTTAATGGATCTTATGTTCTTGAATTCTATGTATCGGTTTCCGGTACAGCAACTACATTAGCTGAAACGCCGTTGGCTAATGTTGATTATGTTGCTAATGGTGGTCCTTATAACCTCAATTTGGCAAGTCTTACTAACGGAGCGTTTACAGTAAAAATAAGAAACAATTTTAGCTTTGGTAATCTTACCATTAACTCTGTTAAGTTAGAATATACTTATACTGATAATTTACCGCTAACAATCAACTGGTATGATGGTGCAACAAGCGGTACAGCTTTAGCAACAGGTACAACTTATGAAGTTACAAATACCACACAACTGAATACACCAGGAACTTACACCTATTATGCAACAGCAGACAACGGCACTTGCGAAAGTGAAAGAACCGCAGTAACGCTTACAGTAAATCCTGCGCTAACTATGTACCAACCTGCCAACCAGGAAGTAATACATGGTGACAATACTGAGGCGGTAACTTTTACAAGTGCAGCAGCTGGTGTGACTTATGACTGGACAAACAATACGACTTCTATTGGCTTGCCAGCAAGCGGAACAGGAAATATTCCTTCCTTTGTAGCAAACAATACCACCGGTACAGCAGTTACTGCTACAATTACTGTAACTCCAAAAAATATTGGGATGGACATTCTTGATATTAATCAAGCAAGTAAAGAAATTCCAATGGCTTCTTTTGATCAAGGATATCTTGCTCAATCTTTCAAAGCGGTAAGTAACTCCATTTCTGGTGCTGGTGTGGATTTGGATATACACGGAGGAAATTCAACGGTAACTATAGAGCTTTGGGACAAATTGCCAAACCAGACCGGAGCAATCAAATTGGCAACAGGTTCTTCACCAGCTACACCAGACTCTTCGGTAGATGTATCATGGTCGCCCGTATCGGTTACGCCTGGAACAACTTACTACTTGGTGTTTACAAGTACAAATAATAATAATGTTTTACTTGGAAATTTTGATACCCCTTATGTAGATGGTCAAATGTATGCCAATGCAGGTTATGATTCTTTCCCAGATTTAGATTTCGCCTTCCGAGTTTATAAATCTGGAACAATAATAGGTGCACCAAAAACCTTTACAATCAAAGTAAAGCCTGGATTAACAATGGATCAGCCTGCCAACCAGGAAGTAAGACATGGTGACAATACTGAGGCGGTAACTTTTACAAGTGCAGTATCTGGTGTGACTTATGACTGGACAAACAATACGACTTCTATTGGCTTGCCAGCAAGCGGAACAGGAAATATTCCTTCCTTTGTAGCAAACAATACCACCGGTACAGCAGTTACGGCAACCATTACTGTAACACCAAAAATTGTTATAGAAAACATAGTTGATATTAACCAGCCGATCGCAGAGGAACATATCTCAAACTTTGATATACCACTTGCTCAATCTTTCAAAGCGGTAAGTAACTCCATTTCTGGTGCAGGTATCAAATTGTCTTTACGCGGAGGAAATTCAACGGTAACAGTAGAGCTTTGGGACAAATTGCCAAACCAGACAGGAGCAATCAAATTGTCAACCGGTTCCTCAACGGCTACACCAAACTCTTGGGTCGATGTATCGTGGTCGCCTGTATCGGTTACGCCTGGAACAACTTACTATTTGGTGTTCAAAAGTACAGATGAAGGTAATGGTATGATGGGGAGTCTTAATACTTACGCTGATGGACAAGTATATGTTTGGCCAGAATATTTTTCTTACCCATATGTAGATTTCGCTTTCCGAGTTTATAATTCTGCTGGAACTACCACCACAGGCACACCAAAAACCTTTACGATAAAAGTAAATCCTGATATTACTCTTAATGTTTCTGATATTAACAAAAAAAGTATTG
Source organism: Chryseobacterium sp. FH1 (assembly GCF_000735135.1). GTDB lineage: Bacteria > Bacteroidota > Bacteroidia > Flavobacteriales > Weeksellaceae > Epilithonimonas. Next base: position 1,716,101 of record NZ_JPLZ01000006.1, on the reverse strand, counting down.
CAGTCTATCCAAATCCATTTACAGAAGTGATTAATTTATCGGATATAAATCTTATAGAATCTATCACGGTGAATGATGTTTCTGGTAAATTAATCAAAACGATAAAACCAACAAAGGAAATCAATTTCTCCAACAGTGCATCTGGTACTTATATTATCAATGTCAGGTTCAAAGATGGAGATACAAAATCTTTCAAAGTCATCAAAAAATAAAACAAAACCATCAGAACTTAAATTTTAAAAAAGACAGCTTAGAGCTGTCTTTTTCATTATCAAATGTTTTTAAATTGAAAAGTGAAATAGCATCAAATTTAAAATTGATTATGAATCAGGAGATCTTTCTTTAGATTTAAATGATGCATTCTCAAAAATATTCTCAAAAAAAGTAACAAAAAGTATTGAAAAAAAAGGACTTCATTGATAGGAATGTTTCAGCAGAACAAGCAATTATTATTTTGGCCAAATGGTGTTCAGGTAAATGAGAAGGAAGCTAAGGATATATTAGAACTACTACATTTAGTAGCAAAAAAAAGCTCTAACCTTAAGGAGATTTCGAACACTCAACACTTGTAGGTTACAAACGTATTCTGGCACTGTAAGACTGCTTATTTCAAACAGAATAAATATTTTATGCTTAAAATGTCGAACACAAAATGTCAGACTTTAAAAGTTTGATAAAGAGATATTTATGAATAAAAAAGAGACAACTAATAAATTGTTGTCTCTTTAAGTGACTTCGGAGGGATTCGAACCCCCAACCCTCGGAGCCGAAATCCGATATTCTATCCAGTTGAACTACGAAGCCGTTTTTATAAATGATAAGTGATAAGTGATGAATGATCATTTATAGATTATCATCTATCAATTATTTTTAGAACGTTATCTTCACGCCTCCTACAACCTGTGCTCCCAAAACTTTGTAGCCCAAGTAATTCTGATATTTGGCGCCTAGAAGATTATTTCCGAGTGCGAAAATACTGAAATTTTTGTGAAGTTTGTACTCTGCTGACAAATTTAAATCTGCATAACCACCAACTTTTACATCTCGATTCTCTGTAGGCAAATATTGACCAGGCACAAAATCGTTAGGCGTTACCAAGAAAGCATTTGAGGTTCTGTCAGTTACGAAATATCCTTTGAACCCAAGTGCCAGCTTTTTCTCCAGCATTGTATATTTCGCGCCAAGATTGAATTGTACCAAAGGCTTATAATAAACCTCCTCAAGATTATCCAATTTGTATTTCATAAAATGCAAACCTGCATCCACAGTAAGGTTTTCCATAGGAAATGCTTGTAAATCTCCTTTGATTTCCATCAAAGTTCCATTGTCGTAGATTGAACTGAACGTGTTTGCATAATCAAATCCTGGTCTGTCTGTAGAAATTGTATTATTAAACAAACCATTATTAATGAAAAACTGCGCATTGTTCACTTTGCTGAAACCTGCGTTCACATCATACTTAAACATTTGGTTGATGTCACCTTTCAAACCGAAATAGAAATGGTATTTATTTTCAGTTGGCGTCAAAAGCAAGTCGGAGATCAGAAATGGATTTTCCTCCAAAAGATTTCCGTAAGTGTTCAGCTTCAAACCGCCATCAATTCCTCCATAGAATTTGAATTCATCTGCCGCAGCAACCAAAACTTCCGCTCTCGGGAACCAATAGAATTTGCTTCCTTTATTTTCCCCGGTAAAATCGGATAATTTTGAATTAAGAAAACTAAAATCCGACCCGATCAACAAATAAGATTCGCCTTTGTAGAAAGTGACTTTTGGAGACAGAGTGAAATTCAGCTGATTGGAATTATTTTGATTCAGCAATTCGAATTTAGAATTAACGGTTTCCAAATCGATTCCCAGATCTGCGTTTGCCGTGATGTCATTGGTAACTTCAAAATCGTGTTTTGACAAATTCAATTCAACATCAGCATAACTTTCTTTCGCATTAAAATGATCGCTTAAGAAGTACGATCTCACTTTTACATTATTCAAAATCTCGTTGGAATAATGGTCGTACGAGGCATTCACACTGAATTTGTTTACTTTTTGCTGTAAGTCTAAATCAGAATTTGATGGCGAAAACGCGTAAATTCCGTAATAATTGTAATTATTAAAACCATAATTCGCGTCCAGATTGTACTTTCCTTTTTCCGCATAGATGTTCGCATAAGCGCCAATCTTTGCCTGACTGCTTTTGGAATCCCAATCGTAATCTTTCTTCAGTCCAGTCGTTGACAAATAATGAACATCCGCTCCTACTTCCACATTGTCCTGCACTTTTCCAGAAATGTTCGCATCTGCCAGGAACTTTCCATAATTTCCGTAACCCAATCTGAAATAGTTCGATTGAAAATCATTATTGAATTTTGGAGAAATATCTTCGCTTTGAATCTCGGTCGTTTTGAAGTCAGAAACCGGCGGAACATTCACGATATCATATTTCAGATTGAGAGAATCTTCCTTCTTTTTGTTTTCCGGCGGATAATTTTTCTCCTGGATGACAGACGTTTTCTTCTTCTCGATCTTCTTAACTTCAGGTTCACGTTTTCTGTTCAGGATCAGTTGCTCTTCTTTGATTTGAGCTCCGATTTCCGAAATTCCGAAAGTTCCCAAAAATGCCAGAACGGCGATATATTTCAGTTTGTTCATTTATTTTTTATTTTTTAAAATTTCATCAAAACTATTTCCCTAACCCTAAAGGGAGTAATTTTGATGAAATTTTTAAAGCAATTCCCCCTTTAGGGTCGGGGTAAAAATTGATTTAAAAATTTGTAACCTTTAAATTTACTTTTTGATCTGCGCTTTCACTTCCTTCGCTTCCGCCACAACCTCTGGGAAATCTCCGTAATTATTGATGATCTCGTCCAAAGTGTAACTCGCTTGGTAATTGTCCTTCAAAGCCAAATAATTTTTCGCCATAATGACCAAAGCTTTTGCGCCCCAATATTCTTCCGAAGCATAATTGTTTGCCAATTTGAAAATCGTTTCGTTGGACGATTTGAAGGCTTTTCCTTTGTTTTGATAGAAGGCTTTTGCGTAAAGAGCTTCAGCAGCAACTTCTGTATTGGAGGATTTTTCTAAAGCTGTGTAAGCTGTTTGCGCATCTTTATCTTTCGATTGTTGCATCAGACTTCTCGCTTTTATGACTTTCGCCTGCTCCAATGTGGCTGCAGAATTTTTAGAATTCGAGATCACTGCATTGGCGAATTTTTCTGCTTCGGCAAAGTTCTTTTCGTCCGCATAGATTTTCATTAATTCAATCGAAGCGAAGTTTTTGATGTTCACATTCGTTGAGTTGGCAACTTGTTCCAGATATTTTTTCGCATCCGAAATTTTATCTTGCGAAATGTAAATCTGCGCCAATCGAACCTGCGCATCTTGCTGATAATCATTCTGGAAATCGGCAACATTCTGCAACGGCAACATCGCTTTGTCAATTTGTTTTAATTGATAATAACTTTCGCCCAATTCATATTGAGATTTGAAAAGATTGTCGCCACTCGGACTTTGCTCCAGATATTTCTCGTAGTAAGAAACAGCTTTAGTATAATCCTTCTTAGCAAAACTTTCCTGCGCCAGATTGAAATTGATCTCATTGATCTCTGAAGTGTCAACTTTCACATTCAAAGTTTTAGCAAATTGTTCGTAACCGGCAACGTCGCCTTTTTTCACAAAAGCAGGTTTGGAAGCCAAAACGATTTTCTCTGCAAACGCTGTATTTTTATATTGATTGGCCAAAAGCTGAAACTCAGCAATCGCTTTGTCCGTTTGGTCCTGGTCGATGTAATTCTGAGCTCGGTAGATCTGGGAATTTGCTACAAGATCTTTGTCCGGACTTGATTTGATAACTTTATCGAAGTATGAATTTGAATTATTGAAATCATCATTCTGCGCATAAGCCGTTCCGATTTCGTAGTTCGCGTCATCCACATATTCAGAGTTTGGATATTTTGAGATTAAGGTTTTTAGCTCCGCAATTTTCGCAGCTGTATCACCTTTGAAACCAAGAGCTAAAGATTTTTGATATAATGTGTAATCGCTTGCATTTTCGGTTTTGTTATAGATCTCTAAAGCTTCATTCAACTGATTATTAGCATAATAAGTATCCGCCAAACGCAATTCTGCATCCGCCTTGAATTCTTGTTTTGGGAACCTCAGATATTCCTTAAAATATTCCTGAGACGACGCAAAATCCTTAGCCTTGAAATAAGCATAACCTAGATCGTAATCCAATTGCTCACGCTCTGGGAAACCTTCTGCTGTTTCGTTCTCGAGTTTTGTGTAAGTCGAAATTGCTGATTTGTAATCACCTTTTTGATAGTAAGTTTGACCCAACCAATATTGCGCTTTCTTGTAGAATTCTTTGTTTAAATTAGATTGAAGACTTTGCTTGAAATATTTTTCAGCCACATCAAAATTCCCTTTGTTGAATTCCTCAGAACCCAAAAGATAGGAAACCTCCTGCTCTATTTTCCTGGTCTCGTTTGTTTTTTGGTCGAGCTTTGCGAGTGCTTCCAAAGTCGCTTTGTAATCTCCGGAATACAGATAAGATTTAACCAAAAGCGATCTCATTTCCTGAGTTTTTGCACCGCCCGGATATTTATCAATATAGCTTTGAATCACTTTCGATGAGTTTTCAAACGGATTTCCCAATTCGTAACTCAGTTTCGCATATTGCTCCAAAGCCAATTGCTGAACTTTCGGGTCATAAGTCATTTGTGAAGAATTACGATAAGCCGACAAAGCTTCCTGCTTTTTACCCGTTTCCAGATACGCATTTCCCAACTGGTAATAAGCGTTTTGCGCCAACGGAGAATTGCTGTTGATCAATTGATTGTAATAACCAACCGCTTCGTCATTTTTCTTCAGCTGAGCGGAAACAAAACCCATCTCGTAAAGGTCAGATTCTGAAGGCGTTTGTTCCTTGTCCAAAAACAATTTCAGATGCGGATAAGCCGATTGGTAATCGCCTTTCATAAAATAACTTTCACCAATTATCTTATGGATTTCCGTATCGTAACTGGTTGATTTTCCATTATTAAGAAGTTCATTTCCTTCCGAAATCGCCAAATCATAATTCTTCTGATTGTAGTATATCTGAACATAGTAAGGCTTCACAAGATGTGCATATTCCTCATTATTTTTAATCTGGTCAAAATAAATGAAGGCATTATCATTCTGTTTGTCAGCGTAATACAAATGTCCAAGCATATAAGAAATCGCTGGTTTGCTGGCCTCGTCCGCCGATTTGAAAGATTCTTCCAAAGCCTCGATTGCGCCAGCAGAATCGCCGGTCATAAACTTGGCATAACCCAACTTCATAATATGTTGCGTGTTCTCCTCCTTGCTCAATTGGTATTGATTGACCTTCTGCAAAGTTTCCAACGCTTTCTCAAAATCTTTTTTCGCCAAATAATAATCCGCCAAAGGTCCATTGGCCTGTGCAAAATATGCCGAATTCGGATATTCTTTCATAAAAGCGTTCAAGCCTTCTTCCGCATATTGTTGCTGAAGGATCACGCCGATCACATTGCTGAAAAACGCAGAAGCTTCCTTTCTGGAATTGCTGAGATTCTTGTTGTAGAAATATTGTTTGGAATATTCGTATTGCGAAGCGTTGTAGATCTTGGTCTGGTAGAGATTATCTGCCAAACCGAAATGATAATCTTCGTTCTTTGTAAAATATTGAGATTGTTGCGCCTCGGAAATCCCGTAAAGAGATAACATCGAAGCGATTATTATTTTTTTTGAATTCATATAGATTTTCAAAATTAATGTCATTCTGAGTTTGTCGAAGAACGGCTTCAACAAAGTTTATTCCTTTTCAACGAAAATAGGGAAAAGATATTATTTGGTGGTAGTTTTATTAGACAAAGTTGATTTTGTTTTAAAAACATTTATCGAGTTTTCTAACTCTGTATGAACGAAAAATTTTGAATCATCAGAAGTTGACATTATTAAAAATTCCATACGTTTAACAAATTTTTAACTAAAAACTCAAAAAATCATTATATTTGTTTCTTGCACAAAAATCTTAAGCTTTGATAAACTCACTTTTCAGAAGAAAACACTACACCGGAAAATCCGAAACAGGACAGCTAAACAGAGTTCTTGGAACTTGGGACATCGTATTTTTTGGGATCGCGGCCATCATTGGGGCTGGAAGTTTCAGTAGTTTGGGAGAAGCCATTTTCCGCGGCGGTCCGGGTGTGATCATCTTATATCTGATTTGTGGATTTGCCTGTGCTTTCACTGCCCTTTGTTATGCGGAATTTGCAAGTAGAATTCCTACTGCAGGAAGTGCTTACACTTATGCTTACGCGAGTTTTGGAGAAATGATCGCTTGGGTCATCGGCTGGGCTTTGATTATGGAATATTCTTTCGGGAATATCTATGTCGCCTTCTCTTGGTCGGATTATTTCACAAGTTTTATGGAGAGAATTGGCATTCATATTCCAGATTATTTTACTTGCAGTTATACTGAGGCCAAAAAAGCTTTCTTCAATAATTCTACAAACGGAGAATTGATCAACGCTTGGAAATCGGCTCCAATCATCGGCGGATTAAAGATTATTGTAGACATTCCTGCATTGGTCATCAACGGATTGATCACTTGGCTTTGTTATCAGGGAATCAAGGAGAGCAAGAATTTCAACAACTTTTTTGTCATCTTAAAATTATTTGTAATTCTATTAGTAATTGTGGTCGGAATTGGATTTGTGAACACAGGAAATTGGTTTCCCACAAGTTCCGTCACTTCAGAACCGTCCTTTATGCCTAATGGATTTACTGGTGTTATGTCTGCTGTTTCGGGCGTTTTCTTTGCTTATATTGGCTTTGATGCCATCTCGGTTTTATCTGAAGAAACTAAAAATCCACAACGTGATCTTCCACGAGGAATGCTCATTTCTCTCGGACTTTGTACCGTAATTTATATTATTCTGACCTTGGTTTTGACTGGTTTGGTGGATTATAAAAATTTCGATGGCATTGGAGATCCGCTGTCATTCGTTTTCAACTCTGCTAATCTTAATTTGCCTTGGATGGAATTTATTGTTTCATTAATAGCTATTGTGGCAATTACTACCGTGCTTTTGGTTTTCCAAATGGGACAACCAAGAATCTGGATGGCAATGTCAAGAGACGGACTTTTACCAAAGAAATTTCAGGAAGTTCATCCAAAAAACAAAATCCCTTCTTTTGCAACGATTGTTACGGGAATCTTAGTCGGAGTTCCTATCCTATTTACAGACAAATCTTTCATCCTAGATTTTACAAGTATCGGAACCATCTTCGCATTCGTATTGGTTTGTGGTGGCGTTTTGCTACTTCCAAATAAGGAAAAAGTGAAAGGCAGATTCCATTTGCCCTACATCAATGGTAAGTTTATTTTCCCTTTTATTTTCTTTGGTGGACTGGTGTTTTTCTATTTTTATGAACCAGATTTTTTCCATCAATTAACAAATTTAAGTGATGAGAAGGAAGGCGAATTCAGATTGGCAATCATCGTTTATATCATTTTTAATGTCATTCTTTGCATTTTGACATTCATAAAAAACTTATCATTAATTCCATTGATTGGACTTAGTTCTTGTCTATATCTTTTGACTGGAATGAGCCACGATAATTGGTTCTGGTTTGGACTATGGTTTGCTATAGGCTTGGTGATTTATTTCCTTTATGGATATAAAAACAGCAAATTGAAAAAAGAAACTCAAGGTGTAGATTCTTAAAAACACAATTAGTTTTCGAATTAGATTTCAATGAAAAACTTTATTAAAAGTAATATTTCTCAGGACTCCTTGGCGCTCTTGCTGACTCAGGCTCCTATTGCATTATCAATGTTGATGGGCGATGATTTTGTCATCAAAGTTGCAAATCCTCAAATTTTGGAACTTTGGGGACGAGAGAAGGAAGTGATTGGAATGAAGCTGATAGAAGCGCTTCCAGAAATCAAGGACCAGCCTTTCATTGATATTCTTGGGGAGGTCAAGAAAACTGGAATTCCTTACAAAGGTTACAAACAAGTGGCTTATCTTATCAAAAATGGAGAGAGACAAGCTTGTTATTTCGACTTTATCTATGCGCCAATTTATAACGATGCAGAAACTGAAATCATCGGCGTGAGCATCGTAGCGACAGATGCGACGGACAAAGTGATGGCGGAGATCAACCTTGCCGAAACCGAATACAAATTCGAAACCCTGATCAATGAATCTGATTTTTCCATCGGTTTGTACAGTGGCAAAGATCTCATCGTGGATATGGTAAATGATGCGATGCTAAAAACCTGGGACAAAGACAGATCTGTGATTGGAAAAAGGTTGGAAGATGCAATGCCCGAACTCAAAGGTCAGCCTTTTTTGGACATCTTGAAAAATGTCTTTGAGACCGGAAAAACCTACACTGCAACGGAAGATCATATATATCTGGAGCAAGATGGTATTTTAAAACCGTTTTATTATAATTTCTCCTACAAACCTTTGAAAAATCAAGATGGTGAAGTCTATGCAATTCTCAATTTTGCAGTGAATGTTACCGATCTCGTCCTTGCGAAAAAGCAAATTCAGGACAACGAGGAGAAATACAGAAATCTTGCAGACAGTCTTCCAATCATCGTTTGGACAGCTGACAAAGATGGAAACATCGACTATTACAACAAGCGTTGGTATGAGTACAGCGGTTTTGAAGGTGTTGACAACCGCGCAAGTGCATCAAAGAAAATCCTACATCCCGATGATTTTCCAAGAGCAAGTACAATTTGGCAAAACAGCCAAAAAAACAAAACAGGGTACGAGATCGAATATCAATTCAAAGATCGGACTAGGGAAAATGCCTATCGCTGGTTTCTCGGAAAAGCTATTCCCATAAAAGATCAGAACAATGAAGTTCTGCAATGGATTGGAACTTGCACAGATATTGATGAATTCAAACAATTCCAGCAACAAAAGGATAACTTCCTAGGCATTGCCAGCCACGAGTTGAAAACACCATTGACTAGTCTTAAGCTCTACTCTCAATTTCTAGAAAAAAATCTCAGAAAACAGGAAGATTTGGGGAATGCTGACGTTGCCAAAAAAATGGATGAGCAAATAAATAAATTGACTAGTCTCGTGGATGATCTTTTGGACGTAACGAAAATTCAAAATGGAAAGATCATTCTTAATAATTCTGAATTCAATTTTGATGAGCTGATTGCCGAAACTGTCGAAGAACAACAAATGAATACCAAACATGCAATTGAGTTGAATTCTGAGGCAATTGGTGTTATCACTGGCGACAGACACAGAATTTCTCAGGTCATGAGCAATCTCATCAACAATGCTATCAAATATTCTCCAACCGCAGATAAAATATTAATTACAAGCAAAATAACAGAAGACAACAACGTTCGTTTCTGCGTCCGAGATTTCGGAATTGGGATCCCAGATGATAAGAAAGACAAGGTCTTCGAACAATACTACCGTGTGAGCGGAAGCAAAGAACACACATTCCCTGGTCTCGGTTTGGGACTTTACATCTCTTCTGAGATTATAAAACGAAGTGGTGGCAAGATTTTTGTAAACTCAGTTGAAGGGAAAGGGTCTGATTTTTGTTTCGAGATTCCCAAAACTATAACCTCCTATTAATAAACATTAAAAATGTCAAATTCAAAAAAAATATTCGTAGTAGATGATAGCCCAGCCATATTAGATTCAGTTAAGCTAATGCTAAATATGGAAGGCTATGAAGTAGATAATTATGAGAGAGGTTCCGAAATGTTCAACTCTCTTACGGCATCTTCTAAACCAGATGTGATATTGATGGATATGTGGTTGTCTGGCGAAGATGGCAGAGACATTTGCAAACAAATCAAAGCCAATGAAGATTTCAAAGATATTCCTGTTGTAATCATGTCTGCAAGCCGTGGATTGGGAGATACAGCCATCGAAAGTGGCGCGGTAGATTTCATTCCAAAACCCTTTGACCTTGGAGAGATTGTAGAAAAAATGAGATATTACTCGAGTAAATAATTTTAATTTTCACTAAACAAGATATGAGCAACTTGAACTTATTCAAGTTGTTTTTCTTTTGTATTAATTGATTAATTTTACCAGAAAATTGATCTGTAATTTTCTGATAATTCCTAAATTTGAATTATGGAAAATAAAGCGTTCGGATTGTTGGGAAAGAATATTTCTTACTCGTTTTCAAAAAAATACTTTGAAGAAAAATTCAAAAAACTGTTCCTGAAAAATCACAGCTATAACTTCATTGATATTCCTGAGATCGACCTTTTCAAATCGGTAACAGAAAATCCAGATCTTGTGGGCATCAACGTCACGATTCCTTACAAACAAGCCGTAATTCCTTTTCTCGATGAACTTAGTGATGAGGCTTTACAGATTGGCGCTGTGAATTGCGTAAGATTCCAAAACGGTAAAAAAATCGGTTACAACACAGATGCTTTTGGTTTTGAGAAAACGCTTTTAATCAATAAAAAAGAACATCACAAAAAAGCGTTGATCCTCGGCGATGGCGGCGCGGCAAAAGCTGTGAGATATATCCTGGACAAACATAACATCGAACATCAAACCGTTTCCAGAAAATCCGAAATCAACTTTGAAAATCTGAGTGAAGATCTTGTAAAAGATTCATTACTAATCATCCAAACAACTCCTGTTGGAACCTTCCCGAATGTGGATGATTCTATAAAATTCCCATTTGATGCGATTACGGACAAACATTACGTCATAGATTTGATTTATAATCCATCAGAAACGGCTTTCCTCAGAAAATCTGCAGAAAAAGGTGCAACTACATTGAATGGTTTTTATATGCTGGAGCAACAGGCGGAGAAGGCTTGGGAGATTTGGAAGAGTTGAATCAAAATATATCTTATAAAAAAAGTGATTGTGTATTGACAATCACTTTATCTTTTGTATTAATTATTTTTTCTGCAATTCTGCTAAAATAGCCTCTCCAACGATTTTGGCGGATTGAGGATTCTGTCCCGTAACTAATTTTTTATCAACGGTTACATGAGGTTTCCACTTTTCTGATTTTTCGAAGATGGCGCCACGATCTTTCAATTTATCTTCCAGCAAAAAAGGAACAATTTTTTCCAGTTTCACTTCAGTTTCTTCTTCATTGGTAAATGCATTGATTTTTTTACCATCGACAAGATACTTCCCATTCTTTAGTTTAATATTGACAAGCCCAGCAGGACCGTGACAAACCGCCGCTACAACCCCTCCATTTTCATAAATATCCGAAGCTAATTGTGATAATTTTTGATTATCAGCAAAATCCCACATTGCACCGTGCCCACCGGCATAAAAAATAGCTAAATACGAGTTCGGCTTCACATCATCAGGCTTCAAAGAGTTACCAATTTTGTTTCTATATTCTTTGTTTTCCCAAAATTCTTTGTTTACGGCATCAGTCAAATCAAAACCGTCAACAGGCGGATTTCCACCTTTCGGACTTACAAAATCAATCTCATAACCTGCATTGTGAAGCACTTCCCAGGGATGTGAAACTTCTCCTAGATAATAACCAGTGGGTTCTCCTGTTCCACCCTTTTTGTCGTGACTGGTCACAACAAACAAAATTTTCTTTTTCATAATTGTTTCATTTTGCGCCTGAAAATTATTGCCTAATGACAAAGTAAAAATGACCGCCGTCGTTTTTATCATTAAATTAAAATACTTTTTCATATTGTTTCTTTTGTTGAACAAAACAAAATTCCGAATTATGAATTGGAAAAATTGAGACATACATCACAATTTTACTGTGACAAATGTCAAATCAAACGGCTGAGCGTTTCTCTGGAAACTCCAAGATAAGAAGCAATGAGTGCCTTAGGAATCCGTTGCAACAAGTCTGGATATTGAAGCAAAAACTGTTCATAACGTTCTTTTGCACTACTGCTGAGCAGAGATAAAATTCTCCTTTGCAAAGCTATATAGCCCATATTGGATTTTTTCCGGAAGAAATGTTCTACTTTATGAAGTTCCAAACAAATCTTTTCTCTGTTTTCCAATGACAGACAAAAAACCTCGGTCTCTTCCATGCAAACAATGTTGATGGTAGATTGCAATTGATTGAAATAGGCTTGATAATCTGAAATCCACCAATCTTCTTTCGCAAATTGAATAATATGTTCTTTTCCATTTGCATCTGTACTATAAGCTCTCAACAAGCCTTTCGCAACCCAAAAGTCTTCATTCACAATCTGATTTTCCTGAATTAGAAACTGATGTTTTTTTAATTTTCTGGTCGTGAAATGAGACATTATAAAATCAAATTGATTATCAGTCAATTGTACTATATTTTCAAAATGTAGCCTTAATACTTGATGCATTTTATTTTAATAATTTAATTATGATTTCTTCAAATCATTTTTAATCACTTTCCACCACTCCAGTTTCTCCTCAAACTTCACCGTATGGAGCGGACTTGTAGAAGGCAAGACCACAATTGGAATTTTGAAGTTTTTACCTAGGATTTTTAGCAGATTTTTGTAAGATTTTTGTCCGTTGCAAAATATCATTTTAATATTTGGATGATCTTCAATCAATTGTGGAATATCGTTATCAATTTCCGCCTTGATTTCCGTATCGCTACTACCCTTTCTTTCGCAACTTTCTATCACATCCCAAAGTGCTATATGATTTGCTTTGATGAGATTGATTCTTGTTTCATAATCATCAGAAAACTCCGATTCAAAAAGATGAAACATAATTCTCCAAAACTGATTCTGCGGAAAAGCATAATATTGATTCATTTCCAAAGACTTAGCACCAGGCATCGATCCAAGAATTAATATTCTCGAATTTTCATCTACGATCGGTGGGAAAGAGTTAATTCTGTTCATTTAATTTTTTTTGTCTTCGAGAGCCTCAGAATGTAAATGTCACACTGAGCGGAGTCGAAGTGTTTGTACATTACACTTACTTCAAATTATCCAAAATTTTAAACAAAGCATTACTAATACTTCCACCCTGATAATTATTCAAAATCACAGAAAAAACATAATTCTTCCCACTTTTGGAAGTGTGATAACCAGCGAAAGATTTACTGTCTTTAATCGTTCCACTTTTCATTTTGATGCCATTCTGCATTGGGAAACCTTCATAGAAAACATCAAAATAATTTTGTTTTTTCGCGTATAACAAAGCTTGAACCTGCGCTTTTGCAGAAACATAGTTCTGAGGCGAAAGTCCACTTCCGTCAGCGAAATTGATCATCATTGGATTGATACCTTTCGATTTCCAGAAATCTTTTAGAAAGGCAATTCCTGTTTCGAAATTCGGATTGTTTCGTTTCTCTTTTGCCATTGTTTTGATGAGCGTTTCACCGTAAAGATTGATGCTTTTTCTCAAAAACCAATAGACAATCTTATCAAGCGTTGGCGATTTGTACTCAAGAATAATATTAGAATTTGGCGCTTTTGAGACGGATTTCCCTTCCAATTTTTCATTATAATAAGAAGTGACTTTTCCCGAAACCGAAATTCCATTTTCTTCAAGCGTTTTCTTGATTTCAATAGCTAAATGCATTGGAGGATTGGGCGTTGCACCAGAAACAGTTGTAACTTTTCCTGCGGGCAACATTCCGTTGATCATTGCAGTTTCAGAATGTGGCGCCGTGAAAATTAAACTTTGGTCAGAACTTCCGCCAGTTTTCAGTTCATTGATCCAGTTGACATTTTCGAGCTGATAAGAATAGCTTTTAATTTGATTGCCATTAACATTAATATCAAATTGATTTTCTCTCCAATTCACGCCAAAGGTTCCAGCGCCGTAATAATTCCCAAGATCGTTCCAAGGCCAACCGCCAGGCGTACTTTGAAAATCGAAATAAGAATCGTCCACAATCAGATTTCCAGAGATTTTCTTGATACCCGATTTCTTGATGGCTTCGATCAATTTTTGCTTGAAGTTCTCAGGTTTGTAAGCTTCATATCGCCAACTTCCCAAAGTCGGATCGCCGTTTGAAGTGATATAAAAATCGCCATCCAAATTCCCATTCGATATCTTTCCGGAATATGAAGCAGTTGTTCTGAACTGATAATCTTTTCCCAGAGTTTCCAAAGCCGAAATCGAAGTGAAAATCTTCTGCGTACTTGCTGTAGAAAGTCCTTTGCTCCCGTTGAATTCATAAACCAAATTTCCTTTTTCGTCCGAAACATAAAAAGAAAGATTCGCAGACAAAGCATTTGGTGCAGACATTATTTCTTTAACAGATTTCTCCAGATCTGCAGAAACCGATTGTGAGAAATAAGTTTGTGAAACTACTAATGGAATTAAAAGGAAATACTTCATTAACGCTTACTCTTTTATTATTTTTTCAGAAATTACTTTGCCGTTTCCTAAATGTATATTCAATATGTAAATACCTTTTGATAATCCATTGATAGAATATTTTTCCGAGACAGAGTACTCTTTCAACAACTTACCATCTAATGAATATAACTGTATTGTTTTAACTTCTTTATTATTGATAAAAAAATAATCTTTAATAGGATTAGGATAAAAATTTAACACTGATTTGATAGTTTCTGAAACGCTAAGCCTTGAGCAGGAGATTTCCACTGGAACATTAATGGATCCTGAAATTGTATTTGATAACTGTCCGTAAGTATTCTCGCCCATCCCCCAAAATGAACCATTAGACTTAAATAGTAGTTGACCAGTATCCGATGTTTTTACATATGACCAATCGACGCTGTTGCCAATCTTGTGTAACTTATGTTCCCAAATACTACCACCTGGAGTAAGTACTAAAGTTTTTCTACCCCAATTCCAAAGTGTTCCGTCTGTTTTTATGGCATAGGTATCATTAATACCCGTTGTCAAGCTTTGCCAATTATTAGCGACTCCCATCCTGGTAGGTATCAGTTTATTACCAATAAAGATGTCCCCATATTGTCCCTGTCCATTATCACCCCACATCCAGATTGAACCATTATTTTTGATGGCAGCACTGTATCGAAAACCTGCTGCAACGTCTTTCCAATCGGTATCATTACCTATTTTTGTAGGAAAATATTTATTGACTATCGACCCATCGCCCAGCTCACCATTCAAGTTACGCCCCCAAGCCCAAAGGGAGCCATCATTTTTTATAGCGAAAGTATGAAAGCCACAACCACCGGTAGCTGTTTTCCAATCAGTGTCGGTTCCAATTTGTGTAGGATAGGCTTTACTCACTGTAGTGCCATCTCCTAATTCTCCAAATTGGTTTCTACCCCACCCCCATATTGAGCCATTATTCTTGATAGCTATTGTGTTAGTACTGGTGGTATGTAAACTTTTCCACTCCTTATCGGTGCCAATTCGTACAGGGTTATTCCTTCTTACATTGGTACCATCTCCTAATTGACCAAACTGATTATCACCCCAAGCCCATATAGAGCCATCCGTCTTCATAGCAAGTGTGAAGTACTTCCCTGTTGCAACGGTTTTCCAATCAGTATCGGATCCTATCCTAGTAGGAACTTTTTTATTGACATAAGTCCCATCTCCTAACTGTCCATAGTAATTATATCCCCAAGAATAGAGAGATCCATCCGTTGTTACAGCTACTATATGCGATCCACCACTGGCTACTGATTTCCAACATTGGGCACCAACAAAACTGTAGATAAAAAGTAAAATAATTGTCATTTTTTTAATCATAACATTGATTTTTTTCTGATTATTAGTTTTTAATTTAATTATACCTCGTCCGTTTTAGGTTTTTCTGTAGGTTCTTCCGGAACTGTCACCAGCAGATTATACTGCTCTACCAAAGCATTCAGCTGGTTGATGACCGTACTGTAAGGCGATGGTGGCATTTCTATCAACAAATGTAGTGCATTGATCCTGTCTCGCAAAGCATAATAGGCAGTATTCGTTTCTTCTCTTTTTAATTTCAGAGTTTCCGGAGTAGCGTTGCCATAAACGTGAGTTCTATCAAGATATCAGGTACTGAATTCTGTATTGATGCTTCCCAGCTCTTCTTTCCAGGCTTTCAGGTCAAATGTAACAATGGCTTGGTTAAGCTCCGATTTCTTTTCACAGTCATTGATCAGATTATTGATGACAGCTGTCCCTGCCTGACAATTGAGCCATATCGTTTGATGTTGGCTAGCATAGCATCTGCATTTTGCTTTGTTTTGTAGTAGCATTAATGGTAAGAGTACGCCAATGTAGCGTAATAAATCACATTTACCGCATAATCTCTACTCTCATCCAAAACCAATAGTTCTTGAAAAATAGGATTAGCTAAAACTTTTTTGAATAGGTCTTCCAGCTCATTGATTTTGTCAGAAAGGCCGTTATAATTGGTTTCTATCTGCAAAACTGTTGGGTTGTTTCTTGAAATAATTTCCAAAAAGTCTTTTTGGAATTGCAGATAATTAGCGTTATGCAAACGCGTAAGGTCAATTGAATTAATCATTTTTTGAGTGTTTTTAATATAAGTTTTAAAGATAATTATTTTACTAAAAAACATTACACATATCATCAATCTATTTCAAAATTTCCAAAATTATGTTGCAAGGTTGCAAAAGACTTTCGGACAACTACAAAAGCTAGTCGCATAGGTGCAGGAATGTCCAGGTATGGGCTTTTTCAGTTTTGCAACCTAGTTTTGGGATTTTGTTAATTTCTAACAATATTGATAATTTACAAACTGAAAGTATAAACCAGGCTACACCACCGAAGGTCTCGATGACTATTAAACTTTGTTAAAATAAAATTGTTTTAAGTTCAGAAAAAACTTTAATGATTAACTTTGATTAAAATGAAAATTATGCCGAAGAAGAACCGAAAGCAAGAAGAATTCTACAATGTCATCACACACGGTTTGGGTATTGTTTTATCAATCATAGCTTTGATTTTGATGATCTATTATTCTGTCATCAGCGAGAATATGATTGCGGTTGCTTCTTCTTTGATCTTCGGCATCAGTTTGATACTACTCTATTCTGCGTCAACAATTTACCACGCCGTTTACAGATTGAAATGGAAAAAGATCTGCCAGAAAATAGACCATCTCAGCATCTATGTTCTGATTGCCGGAACTTATACGCCAGTTGCATTATTGGGATTGAAAGGCGCTTGGGGCTGGAGTATGTTTGGTTTGATCTGGGGAATGGCTCTGATTGGATTTATTTTCAAATTCTCACCGCTCAGAAACAATGAGAAGATCTCGCTTTCGCTTTATGCTTTGATGGGTTGGGCTTCGATTATTGCGATCAAACCGATGATTGAGAATCTCTCCACCGGCGCATTATCATTGATTATTCTTGGCGGATTGTGCTACACTTTCGGGATTTATTTTTATGCTAAAGACAGAAAACCGTTTTACCATCCGATTTGGCATCTTTTCGTTTTGTGTGGGAGCATTCTCCACTTTTGCGCCATTTTCTTTTTTATTCTTCCCTGATTGATTTGTATTAATGTAAAATCTGTAAAAATTAACGCATTAAATTATCGATAATAAATTATGTCTTTTTTGAAACTTTAACAAAACCAATTCAATTGTTAAATTCACAAAACATTAATTTACAACAACTTAAATACAATTCAAAATCTCCCTCAATAAAAGAAACTGAATCAATTGCGGTTCTGAAATCCTTATTGTAAATTTGTAAAAATCAAAAATTAAAATTTATGTCTAAAGCCATTTCTCAAGTGCCTTTTGCACAAAACGAACCTGTTAATTCTTATGTACCAGGTTCCGACGAGGTAAAAAGCCTGATTGCCACCTATAAAAAAATGTGGAAAGAAAAAACCGAAATCCCAATGGTGATCGGTGGAAAAGATATTAAAACAGATAAAAAAGTACAGTTAAGTTCGCCTCAGGACCACAAACACGATTTCGGTTTTTATTATGAAGGCGACATGTCACACGTTGACAGCGCGATAGAAACTGCGTTGGCTGCAAAATCAAAATGGAACGCGCTTGGCTGGGAACACAGAGCGGCGATTTTCCTCAAAGCGGCAGACCTTTTGGCTGGGCCATACAGAGATGTGATCAACGCGGCGACGATGATCGGACAATCCAAAAACGTTCATCAGGCAGAGATTGATGCAGCTTGTGAGTTCATAGATTTCTTGCGTTTCAATGTAGAATTTATGACGGAGCTTTATGCTGAGCAACCAGTTTCTGATGCTGGAATCTGGAATCGTGTAGAATATAGACCATTGGAAGGTTTCTGTTTCGCGGTGACCCCTTTCAACTTTACGGCAATCTCCGGAAACTTGCCAGCTTGTATGGCGATGATGGGAAATGTGGTGGTTTGGAAACCATCTGACAAACAGATCTATTCTGCAAAAGTAATTATGGACGTTTTGAAAGAAGCTGGACTTCCGGATGGCGTAATCAATATGATTTTCACAGACGGAAAAGAAACGGCTGAGAAAGTTTTGGCTCATCCAGAATTTGCAGGTCTTCATTTCACAGGTTCTACAAAGGTTTTCCAAGGCATGTGGAAAATGATCGGCAACAATATCCACAACTACAAATCTTACCCGAGAATCGTTGGAGAAACTGGCGGAAAAGACTTCGTGATGGTTCATCCGTCTGCGAATATCGAGGCCGTTGCAACTGGTTTGGTAAGAGGCGCTTTCGAATATCAAGGTCAAAAATGTTCCGCAGCATCTAGAGCCTATGTTCCAAAATCTCTTTGGAATGATGTGAAAGCGGTGATGGAATCTCAAATTAAATCCATCAAGATCGGTTCTCCAGAAGATCCATCAAACTTCGTGAATGCAGTGATCGACAAAAATTCTTTTGAAAAATGCAAAGGCTACATCGACAGAGCTGAAGCGGCAAACGACGCAACAGTTGTAATCGGTGGAAAATATGATGACAAAAAAGGATGGTTCGTGCATCCAACAGTTATCGAGACCATCAATCCTTATTACGAAAGTATCGTGGAGGAAATCTTCGGTCCAATCCTGACTGTCTTTGTTTATGAAGATGAAAACTGGGAAGATACTTTGAAATTGGTTGACACTTCGACGCAATATTCTTTGACTGGTTCTATTTTCGCACAAGACAGATATGCGATTGACGAGGCTTACAAAGCTTTGGAAAATGCTTCCGGAAACTTCTACATCAACGACAAACCTACGGGTGCAGTGGTTGGACAGCAACCTTTCGGTGGTTCTAGAGCTTCTGGAACCAATGACAAAGCAGGTTCTAAAATGAACTTGACGCGTTGGGTCTCTTTAAGAAGCATCAAGGAAACTTTTGTGTCTCCTAAAGATTATAAATATCCATATTTAGGCTAAAAGCCTGAAGTCAGAGGTCAGATGACGGAAGATTTCAATTCGAAAAAAAACTTCGTGTTGAAAACTGCCGGCATCTGACTTTTCTCTTTTATAAAAATCAGGAGCTATTTCCCGCTATCCGCTACTACTCCTCGTGCCAAGGCTTTTCCCGACGCTTGCTGTGGGGTAACCGCTACTATCGGGGCTATAGGTTTCCACATTTATCCAACTTCGGTCTTCGTACATCCGACTTCCGACAATATTTTAACAGATGAAAAAAGCATTAATAATAGTTGATGTTCAAAATGATTTCTGCGAAGGTGGCGCTTTAGCCGTTCCAGAAGCTAACAGCATCATTCCTTATATCAATCTTCTTTTGGCAGAAAACCAATACGACGAGATTATCTTGACGCAAGATTGGCATCCTGCAGACCATAAAAGTTTTGCATCCAACAATGGAAAAAACGTTGGCGAAATGATCACATTGAACGGCGGTGCACAATTTATGTGGCCAGACCATTGCATTCAAGGAACTTTCGGGGCTGAGTTTCAAAAGGACTTGAACCGTGACAAGGTGACGCACATCATCCAAAAAGGAAAAAACATAGAAATCGACAGCTACAGTGGTTTTCAGGATAACAATCATTTTGTGAAAACAGGATTGGAAGATTATTTGAAATATCACGACATTCAACTGGTCGAGATTGTTGGTTTGGCTTTGGATTATTGCGTAAAGTTTACCGCGATAGATGCTTTCAATGCAGGATTTATCACTTGTCTCCACTTCAACGGAACAAAAGCGGTGAATGTAAAACCAGACAGCGCAAGAAATACGATTTATGATTTGGCTGACAAAGGAATTACTATTTTAGCTTAAAAAAATTTCCCTTACAAAGTCTTCGACTCCGCTCAGACTGACAATATTAAAATCTGTCACACTGAGCGGAGTCGAAGTGTTTTACAACTTTAATTTAACAACGAAATGTTCATTTCATCAAGGATTAAACTTCCTTTTAATCCTAGTTTTATGTCTGGAATAATGCGTCTGGTGACTGTCTTTATCAATGGACATCACGCTGATATTGCCATCAACTTCCAGAATCGCCAGCTTCACTTCAGAAACCGTTTCTATGCCGTGTTCGTGGATGGATTCTTCCAATTCATCCTCAGAGATCTGGACTTTCTTCAAAACATCAGTGAAGACCTTTCCGTCCTTAACCAAAATGTATGGATGGTCTTCTATCAATTCTTTCACAAACTTGCTTTTGAAAATAAATTTCTTGACAATAAAATTCGCAACAAACAACACCAAAGCCGCAACAATGCCACCTTGCAAACTGCTATTGGAGCCAACCATCGCATTCTGAACCGCATTGCTTATCAATAACAAAAGAATCACATCGCCGGCATTGAGTTGTGACAATTGATTCTTACCGAAAATCCTTACGGCGATGACCATAAAAAAGTACACTGCAAGCGAACGAAGAACGATATCGAGAATTGGATCCAAGGTGAAAAATTATTAAATAAAGATAGAAAATAAGTTGAATAAGATTTCAAAAGAAAGTTCATTATCTTTGGGTTAGAAATATATAATATTATTATGATCAAAAAATTATTAGTAGCATTAAGCTTTATCGCCGTATCAATGATGTTTGCGCAGAAGAACAATGACCAACAAGCCGTTTCCGAAGCCTCAGAAAAATTGAGACTCGCAATGATCAGCGGTGACAAAACCGTCTTAGAATCTTTGATTCTACCTGAATTAACCTACGGACATTCCGGCGGTCACATTGACTATGCGAAAGAATTTGTAGAAAAATTAGCGAGCAAAAAATCTAATTTCCTCAACATTGATATTACAAACCAATCCATCCAGATCGTTGACAAAACAGCAATCGTCCGTCATCATTTATTCGCAAACACCGAGGACCTTGGAAAAGCACCAGCAGTTGTGAATCTTGATATTTTATACGTTTGGTCTAAAACTAAAAGTGGTTGGAAATTGTTGGCGAGACAAGCTGTGAAGGTGGAGAAGAAATAGTCCTATTGATATTACAAAGTATAATTCTAAAAATGAAATTTAGCTTTATCAAAATTGGATTTTTTCTAACTATTATCTCTTAACATCTAAATCAAACTTAGATGAATATGGAAAAATATAAACATTTTATTTATTTTGAGAATCCCTATTTAAAATTTGGAAGAGCTGAGAAATTCTATAAAATGTATTTTGCAATGTGAGATATTTACCGTCCGTCAAAAAATGGAGTTATCATTTATTTTAAACTTACAACATCGAAAAGACTTTAAAAAAGCTTATTGAGCAAAATGACAAAATACTTTATCCTAATACAACTAATGAAAAACACAGGTTTATCGTTGCGGAATTTGAAGACAACAATGGAGTAAACAGAATAGCCATTCAACAAATACTGTTAACAATGGAATAAAAATCATTGCAAAAAATTTGCCTCACTGGACTGTCCCTAAAAAGTTTCTAAACTTTTAGGGACAGTCTATTTTTCTGAGGATTATTTTTGGTGAAAATCAGTTTTAATAAGCTTTTGCAAAGACAACTCTTTGTTTGGAAGGTTTTCCAGTTATCAAAGAAATACCATCTTCCTGCTCATTATTCAAAGGAATACATCTGATGGTTGCTTTGGTTTCCTGCTTGATTTGCTCTTCTTCCTCTGCAGTTCCGTCCCAATGCGCCAAGATGAAACCACCTTTTTCTACAAGCACTTTTTTGAATTCTTCGTAAGAATCCACTTTCGTAATATTTTCCTCTTTGAATTTTAAAGCCTTATTATATATGTCACTTTGAATCGTTTTTAATAATTCTTCGACATAAACATCAAGACCTTCAATGGAAACGGTTTCTTTGGTTAAATTATCTCTTCTAGCCAATTCTACTGTTTTGTTTTCAAGATCTCTCTGTCCAAGCGCAATTCTCAATGGAACACCTTTCAACTCATATTCAGCGAATTTCCAACCTGGTTTGTTCTGTGTGTCATTATCAAATTTAACCGAAATGCCTTTCGCTTTCAATTTACTTTGAATCTCCAAAGCCACTTCACTGATCTCAGCCAATTGCTCTTCTCCTTTAAAAATCGGAACGATCACAACTTGAATCGGCGCTAAAGTTGGAGGCAAGACCAAACCAAGATCATCAGAATGCGTCATAATCAATGCGCCCATCAATCTTGTGGAAGTTCCCCAAGATGATGCCCAAGGATACTCTTGTTTTCCTTCTTTGTTGGTGAATTTCACATCAAAAGCTTTCGGAAAACTTTGACCCAAGAAGTGGGAAGTTCCTGCTTGCAATGCTTTTCCATCTTGCATCAAAGCTTCGATACAATAGGTTTCATCCGCTCCGGCAAATCTCTCAGAAGGTGTTTTGATGCCTCGGAAAACCGGGATTGCCATAAAGTCTTCTGCAAATTTTGCATAAACTTCCAACATTTTTTCAGTTTCTTCTACAGCTTCATCTCTTGTGGCGTGTGCTGTATGTCCTTCTTGCCAAAGGAATTCGGCAGTTCTAAGGAACAATCTTGTTCTCATTTCCCAACGCACAACATTTGCCCATTGATTGATCAAAATCGGCAAATCTCTGTAAGACTGAATCCAATTTTTATAAGTACTCCAAATAATCGCTTCCGATGTTGGACGAACAATTAATTCTTCTTCCAATTTAGCATCTGGATCAACAATTAATTTTGCTGGATTATTTGGGTCAGTTTTTAATCTGTAATGTGTGACAACCGCACACTCTTTGGCAAAACCTTCGGCATTTTTTTCTTCGGCTTCGAACAAGCTTTTGGGTACGAATAGTGGGAAGTAAGCGTTTTGATGTCCAGTTTCCTTGAACTTTTTGTCCATCTCGTCACGCATTTTTTCCCAAATTGCATAACCATAAGGTTTGATCACCATACATCCTCTCACGCTAGAATTCTCTGCCAAATCCGCTTTTACAACCAATTCGTTGTACCATTTGCTATAATCTTCTGCTCTTGATGTTAACTTTGCCATATTTTTTTTAAACTTGTTTTTAACTTTTTTAACTTTTCGTAATCTAAATAAAAAGCCTAATTTTACGCTACTTTGTAAATAATTACTGGTACAAAATTTGGTTTCTTTTAAGAATACAAATATAGCAAACTTAATAGTACTCATAAAATGAAAAATATCAACAATAAAAGCTTAATGAATTTTATCAAATCAAAAGGTTTGATATTAGTTGCGAGTAGTTTTCTTTTGACCTCTTGTGTGATATACACAGGCGGTTATTCTGAAACAGACGGTGTATATTATGATCCTAACAAGGATTCTCTTCCTGTTGGTGCATATCCTTCTAACAGTAATCAGGTTGATAATTATTACAGTTATCAGGACACATATCCTAGTATTTATGATAATAACCAGCAAAATCTACAAGATCAGCAGGGACGTTACAACTTATCCAGTGATTCTGACTGGGGAACCTTTACAGGAACTGAGACCAACTATACTAGCTTCAATAATTGGGGCTGGGGCGGAATGGGAATGGGATTCGGCTGGGGAGGCGGTTTCGGTGGCTGGGGTTATCCTGGCTGGGGAATGGGCTGGAACAGTCCTTTCAACTCTTGGGGTTGGGGAATGGGCTTCGGCTGGGGATGGGGCAACTCGTTCTACTCACCTTGGGGCTGGGGAGGCGGATTTTATGACCCATTCTGGGGTCCTGGCTACGGCTGGGGCGGTGGATTCTACGGTGGACATAACATCATCTATGGTAGATCTGGCGCAAATGGTGGAAGACTCAATGGGATGATCTCTCAAAACAGAGTTGGTAACAGAACAGCTGGACGTTTCAATGGAATCAATACAAGTGGCTCAAGACAAAATCTTGATGTTCGGAATACGGTTGGAACAAGAAACAGCGGATTAAGAACTCAAAATGATGGTTTCAGAAACAACAATAATGGGATGAGAACTTATCCTAATAATGGTGGAATCAGAAATTCCAATAACGGCATCAGACAAAATTATCCAAACGGCAACGTAAGACAAAATCCAAACTATAATGGCGGTGTGAGAACTACTCCAAATAATGGCGGTGTAAGAACTTCTCCTAACAACGGTGGCTTCAGAAATGAAACATTCTCTGCGCCTTCAAGATCTGGTAACTCTGGTGGATTCAACTCTGGAGGTGGAATGAGATCTGGTGGTTCATCTGGCGGTGGCGGAATGAGATCCGGCGGTGGCGGTGGAAGAAGATAATCTTTAATTAAAAAACATTTCATATAAAAAATGCTAAAAAAAACTTTCTTACTGCTTAGTATTCCTATTTCTTTTGTTTATTTGAAAGCTCAGGATATCTCTGTTATTACAAATACAGTGGATGTTTATTCCTCAAATCCAATTAACGGGACTGCGAAATTTAATTCGATGGCTGGGTCTATCGGAGCATTGGGAGGCGATATTTCTTCTGCAAATCTCAATCCGGCTGGAATCGGGGTTTTCATCACCAATGATCTAAATTTAACTCTTGGCGTACACAGCAATAAAAATACGACAACTTTTGCAGGACAGGCTTTAAGCAATAAGATCAACAATACAGACATCATCAATACTGGTGGCCTTTTGTCATTCAATCTTGATGCGTTAAATTCCAATTGGAAATTCATCAACGTTGGAGTAAACTACTCTACTCGCTCTTTGGATAATTACAGCAACTCTGCTGGTAATTCAAACATTAAAATTGTAGATGATTTTTCTCTTCCGAATCAAATCATAAATTACACATATCGCGGACACGGCTATGATAGATATGGTGATCAATCTAAAATGAATATTGCAGTTGGTGCGAATTATGACAATCGTTTATATTTTGGAGCTGGACTTAATTTTCAGACTTCATTCTTAAGACAGTTTGATTCTGCTGCTTTTCTGTCAGACTATGATAATACAAACCTACTGTATAACAAACAATATACAGGATACGAAGAAAGTGCCGACGGCTTCTCAGCAAACTTCGGGGTGATTGCAAAAGTAAGTAATCAGATCCGCGTTGGTGCAGCTTTGGAAACGCCGACTTGGTGGTCTATGGATAGAGTTTTCAGTCAATACAATTTCGATCAAGATGATAGAACATTTGGCGAAGATAGAAGATTGGTAACGCCGATGAAAGCTACATTGAGTGCGGCTTTTGTTCCAAGCAAAAATTTAGCGATCAACGTCGATTTTATCCAAGGTGTTACAAAACCTAAGTATAAAGTCTATGGAGAAGCGGAACAGGAACTGAATGATTTCTTCGATGATTCTTACAAAAATTCTTCGGAAGTAAGAATTGGAGCGGAATACAGAATCAACGCTTTCCGATTGAGAGGTGGCTACGCTTATCAAGGAAATAGTTTTGATAATCTGTCTCTGCTATCTTACAACGATAATGGTTCGACTTCAAACCAATCGTTCTCTAATCTTCTTGTAGGAAAACGAAATACAATTGGTGCAGGTCTGGGTTATGATTTCAGAGCATTTTATATTGACGCATCTTACCAAAACATAACTTCTGAATATAGCAGCCCTTTCTTACAAGGAAATGTAGATTACAATTCTGGCTATTTCAATGGTGGATTTGATGTCAATAGTGATGCTTACGCCGTTTCGAAAGTTAAAAACAACAGAAGCAATTTCTTTGTGACTGTTGGTTGGAAATTCTAAGAACTACCTTTTCAAATATAAAAAAGTCCTGTAAAAATATTTTACAGGACTTTCTTTTTAGTTTTGATTCATCTCCTCTGCCTCTTCCATCAGCTTGAGATAAGTAATGTATCGTGTCTCCTCTATTTCTCCTGTTTCCAAACCATTTACGACTTCACATTTAGGCTCGTTGATGTGCATACAATTGTGATATTTGCAACTCCTGCCCGCTTTGAAAATCTCAGGAAAATAATGCTGAATTTCTTCTTTCTGAACATCAATCATTGCAAATTCCCGGACGCCTGGCGTATCTATCACCGAACCTCCAAAATCCCAGAAGTGCATCTGAGCAAAAGTCGTTGTATGTTTTCCTTTGAGCTGAGATTCTGATATTTCGCCAGTTCTGATGTGAAGATCTGGTTGCATTGCGTTCACTAAAGTTGATTTTCCACAACCGGAATGTCCGAAAAACACAGAGGTTTTATCTTTAATCTTATCAATCAAAAAATTGAGATTGAGTTTTGTGTATGATGAAATGTTCAAAGTGTCGTAACCGATGTTTTGGTACATCGCTTCGATATTTTCCACGATTTCTTTTTCCTCGTCATTCAAAGTATCCATTTTGTTGAATAGTATCAAAGGCTTGATATTGTAAGCTTCGCAACAAGCAAGAAAACGGTCCAAAAATCCTAATGAAGTTTCTGGGAATTTTAAAGTATAAATGAAACAGGCAATATCTACATTCGAAGCAATAATATGCGCTTCTTTTGAAAGGTTTACGGATTTTCTGATGAGATAATTCTTTCTTGGGAAAATTTTTGTAATCCAGGCTACATCATCCTGCTCCAAAGAAAATTCAACTTCATCTCCCACTGCAAGCGGATTTGTAAGTCGGGTTTTTATCAGTTTGAATTTGCCTCGGATTCTGGCTTCGTAAACAGTTTTAGATTCTGCTTCCAAAACCTGATACCAACTGCCCGTAGATTTGATGATGATTCCTTTCAAAAAATAGATTTTAATATTTCACAAAGTTAAAGCTTTTATCGTGTTGACAAATAAAAACCCTTTCAGAGTTTGAATTCTGAAAGGGTTATTTTACTTTTCAACTAATGTTCTTCTGCTGATAAATGTTGAATGAAAAACAAATCTTCAAATTTTGCGAAGCTGCAGCCCGACTTGAGCGGAAATCCTTTTTTGCGTCATCTTCGAGTTCTATTGAAGTGGAAATCGTCTGCAAAAAAGATTGGGAGTGGAAGGCGGAAAAAGCTGCCCCAATAACTAAAAGTCTTCAAGCTCCTCAGACTGACAAGCTTTTATCTAAATTATTTGTCAATCATAATATTATTCTGCACCTCGATGCTTTCTTCGTGGATCGCTTTGAAAACTTTCTCGATGAATTCTTGGGACATTCCTGTTTCGCTGGCTTTTTGGTTCGCATATTCTGTGATCACTTTCCAACGTTCTGGCTGGAAGATGGCGATGTTGTTTTCTTTTTTCAGATTTCCGATTTTTTCAGAGATTTTCATTCTTTGCGACAACAATTCGATCAATTGGAAATCCATATCGCTGATGAGCGTTCGGTGTTTTCCCATCTCGTCTTCGTACCCAGAAATATCGGAATTACGAATCTGAAGATTGCCTATCATCTCGGCCAAAACTTTTGGCGTGATCTGCTGAGAAGCATCGCTCCAAGCGTTGTCCGGATCGTTGTGACTCTCGATGATCGCACCTTGGTAACCTACGTTGAACGCTTCCTGCGCAACGCCGGCCAAACCAGTTCTGTTTCCACAAATGTGCGACGGATCTATGAACAATGGGATATTTGGAAATTGATTTTTGAAATCCAAGGCAATCTGCCAGTTCGGAATATTTCTATACTTCGTTTTTTGGTACGTTGAAAAACCTCTGTGAATGGCACCAACATTTTCAATCCCTTGACCTAGCAATCTTTCCAAAGCACCGATCCAAAGTGCTAAATCTGGATTCACTGGATTTTTCACCAAAATTGGTTTGTTGGTTCCGCGCAAAGCCTGAGCGATTTCTTGAACAGTGAAAGGATTCACCGTAGAACGCGCACCAATCCAAAGAATGTCAACATCTGCTTCCAACGCTGCGAAAACGTGGTGCGCATTTGCAACCTCAGTTGCTGTTTTGAAACCGTACTCTTCTTTTACTTTTTTCAGCCAATTGAGACCAATTACGCCAACGCCTTCGAAACCGTTTGGTTTTGTTCTCGGTTTCCAGATCCCTGCACGGAAAGCGGAAATCTCTGCACCACTTTCCTTCAGTTGTTTTGCTGTTTCCAACATTTGAGATTCGCTCTCTGCGCTACAAGGTCCTGCGATGATCATTGGATTTGCGAAGTCTTTGATCCAATCATTTTTTAATTCATTAAGGTTCATATTTCTAATTTTTTATTTTAAATTAATGCAATAGTATATCTGTTATAAATGTTGATTTATAATTCTTTTCCAAAAAATAACGTTTAAAAACTTTAAATGAGTTGCGGAAGTCTGAAATATTCCACGGGATTTTTGAGAAAGAAATCTAGTTAGCTAAACCAATAAAATCGGTAATAGTTTCTAAAATTTCTATAATAAGATCCAAAAAAGCTAAATGATCCACCAAAATACTCGGCAGATGCAAAAGTTGAAAGATATGGAAATTGGATTGATTCCATTTGTAAATGCCTTACTGGAAGGCTTTTTAGCTTGATTGAGTTAATTGATTTCGACTATTGTGGTCGAAATCTTGGACAAATATATAAATTAATGGGAAATGAGAACTATGATTGTGCAATTATTTTTTCATTAAGTGATAAATGTTGTAGGAAAATGAAATTAAGCTCTATTTTTATTTTGTCTGGTTTTCAATCTTCAAAAGCATTTCCTTCGCATTAGAATTATCTGGATTTAGCTCCATAGCTTTCTGATAATTCTGTTTGGAAAGCGCATACTCTTTATTATTAAAATAAGCTTCAGCCAAGCTGTCATAAGGATTTCCAGAGTTTGGAAATTCGGAAACGTAGAGTTTAAATAGTTTGATGGCTGATTCTACTGCTCCACTTCTCATCAATTTGTAGCCAAGATTATTCAATTCAGATTCATCAGAAAAATTGTAAGAATCGGGTTTATTTTTCTTTAATTCTTTGTAATAAGCAATTCCGGAATCTATATTTTCAAAACATTTTTTCTCGATTTCTCTTCCGATTAATTTTTGTCCAAATGGTTTCAAATCGTCAATTAGATTTTGGACAGCGTTATATAGATTCCCATAAGTATTTTCGCCACCTTGATTGGTGATCACAGAAATACCGATGTTATAATCCGGAAAAACCCAAAACAAATTCTGCGTCCCAAAAGCACCACCGTGTTTTCTGGCATTTCGACCGTTGTGATTTACCGTAACTTCATCCCAAAAATAAGCGTTCCAATAATTTTTATTATTAAGTAGATCTCTTTGTGATTCCTGAACGAGCGGATTATTTTTATCCAATTCAAATTTCAAAAATGTCGTCAAATCAGTTAATGATGATTTCAAATAACCTTGTGCGCCCCAAAGTGAGTACGGCAAAAATGGCATCAGAACGCCGTTTCCATCGTAACCATTTGCGATGGTTTCATTTTGACTGATGTGAAGTTTTGTGTGATTTAATTTTAAAGGAATGAAGATATTTTCCTTCAATAAAGTCTCATAACTTTTTCCATAAACATTTTCAAGAATATGCGCTGTCAGTTGTAGAGTTCCGTTGTTATAATTATAGACAGTTCCTGGCAAAGCCTCTATTTTGATTGATTTCAAATCTTTGAAAAACTGCTCTTTCGTGTAAGCTTTTTCTAATTTTTCAACTTTGAAAGCAGTGCTGTCATTCCTTACTTTCATCACTTCACTTCTGTCTGGCAAATCTTTATTAAAACCGGATTTCAGTGAAACCAAATCCTTAATCGTTACAGGTGTTCCATTAAATTGAAGGTTCGGATAAGAACCTGTGATATATTTTCTGATGTCGTCATCCAAACTTATTTTCCCATCCAGAACAGCTTTCGCTACCAACGTTCCGGTAAATAATTTGGTAACAGAAGCGATTTCAAATAATGTTGAATTATTGGCTTTATTGCCTTTTCCTTTGTCGATTTCGCCGTAATGTCTGGTGTAAGTTTTCCCGTCTTTTACGATTCCGATGGAGAAAGAATTTGCTTTTGATTCTTTCAAGAATGCTTCTGCCTGAGCATCCATTGCTGAATAAATTTGCTTTTCAGTTAAAGTTTTTTGGGCAAATGCGGAATATCCGAATGTTATGATGATGATGGAAAGTAGTTTTTTCATTTTTCTAATTTAATTATTTTACTTTGAAATTTCTTTCTCAATTTTAGAAAGCATTTCTTTTCCGTTTTCGTTTTTAGGATTTAGTTCAATCGATTTTTTATACATTTCTATTGACTTATTTTTATCTCCTATTTTTAACAATACTTCTCCATAACTGTCATAAACATTCCAGCTTTTAGGGAATAAATAAACGTTGAGTTTGAAAATTTCCAAAGCCTCGGTTTGTTGATTATATGCCATCATTCTGTATGCCCAATTATTCAACTCTACTTCTTGAGGTTCAAATTCGGGATTTTTCTTTTTCGTGTTTTTTGTAAAATCAATAGCCTTATCAAATCCAATTTCTCGAAGATTTTTCCTCAAAAAAGTTAGAGGATCAGCTTCTAAAATATCCGCATTGTAACATCCTGCAATCTCTTCCAGAAAATCTTCAGGAGCACTTCCGCCTAAATTTGTCAAAACAATGATTGCCAATTTATCATCCGGATAAATCAACAAAGCGGATCTATTTCCGCCAGACATTCCTATTGCTTTATGGTTTTTTCTAAATTTTGCAATTCCCCAACCTCGTGTCCAGTTGGTCGGATTCCCATCATTGAATTTGTTTGGCGACCACATCAAATCTAATGTTGCAGGTTTTTGAAATAATTGACCATTTTGCAAAGCAATTATCCAGTTTGCCATATCTTCAGCTGTACTATTGACTCCCGCTCCGGTTCTTAAAAAATCAGGAAATTCGGTATAATTATTAACCAATTTATCATCAGTTTTTTTGCTATCAAATAAATTTCTGTAACGATAAGTAGGCGCAAATTGCGGAATCAAATCTCTTGAATCTCCAAACAATGTATGTTTCATCCCAACAATTTCAAACTGTTTCTGCTCGAAATTATTAGCAAATGATTGTTTACTGACTTTTTCGATAATCTTTCCTAATAGATAATAATTGGTCTGATTGTAACTGAATTGTTCACCTGTTTTAAATTCTAGAGGAAGTGTTTTCAGTTTTTCCCAAATGGCTTGTTCGGTTTTTAAAGGACCTATGTTACCAGTGAGAGGATCAAGAAGTTGTAGGATTTCGGGCAATCCTGAAATATGCGTCAGCAATTGGTCAACCGTTATATTTTGCCATTCTGAAGGTAAATCATTTAGATATTTTTTGATAGGCGCATTGAGTTCTATTTTACCTTGTTCGACCAATTGCATTACAGAAACACCAGTGAAAATTTTTGTATTAGAATTAATTGGAAAAATGGTCGTGTTTTTGACCGGAATATTATCTTGGATATTTGCAACGCCGTAAGATTTACTCAAAACAATTTTTCCATTTTGAACAACCGCTAATTGCAATCCAGGAATTCTTCTTTCTTTCATTTCACGATTGATAATTTCATCAACATTTGAACTTTCAGTTTGTGCAAAAATGCTGAGCGATAAAAATAGCAGAATAATCAGGTTTAGTTTTGTCATTTTTTAAGTTTTCGAATACTACTATGACAAACTAGACTGTGATTTTGTTACATCAAAAAGGTAATTGTACATAAACTTAAAATAATTAAGTCAAATCGAAACGCATCAAATCATCCAGATCTTTCAGTAGCGGATTAATTTCAACAAATTTTTCGAAGATTTTACGCTTGGTCAAAACTTCTTTTTTGATGGTCAAATCTGTCTGATATTCGATTTCAATTTTGAAGTTGCTGACTTTATGCTTGAAATGGTTGAAGAACTCGATACTCAATCTATCGAATTCTGACTTTGCAAATTCAGAAGAATATTTGACCGTGATTTGATGTTCATCCGTTTTTTCTAACTTGAAGCTGCTGATGGCGTTGTAGACGAAAGTATTGGTTCTAGCAAGATTTTTAAGAAAAATATCCCATTCTCTATCCACATCGGTCTGTGAGAAATGGTTTGAAGGCAGATTTTCATCTTTGATTTCTGCAAATTCATCCTTTACAATTTCTTCCTTTTTCTCAAGAGCTGCTTTTATGCTGAACTTAGAGTTAGAAGAACTTCTAGCAATCGGCTCAGATGCTTTCTGAATTACCTTTTTAGGTTCTTCGAAAGATATTTTGGTTGTTGGTTGCTGTCCTTCGACTCCGCTCAGGATGACATTGTTGTTGGTTGCTGGTGATTTAGCTTCTGGTTTTGACTCTTGAGTCTTTACACTTGGCTCTTGAATCAGGTTTGCTTCAAGAAGTGGCGCTAATATTAAGAACTTTTTTTTTTAGCTTCCAAACCTGCCGTGAGACTTGATAATTGCATCAAGGCAATCTCAACTGTCAAACGTGGATTTTTGGAATTTTTATAATTGATGTCGGCGAAATTACAAATCTCAATGCCGTCTATCAATTCCTGAGCTTTCCATTTTTGCGATTGCTCGGCAAACTTGGATTTGGTTTTTTCTCCAACTTCGATCAGATTCAAAGTTTTTGGATTCTGAGCCATCATTAGATCTCGGAAATGATTTCCCAATCCGGCAATGAAAATGTGCGGGTCGAAACCTTTTTTCACAATCTCGTCGAACGCGATTAAAACACCAGGAATATCATTTTCCTTCGCCAAATCAGCGATTTTCAGATATTGGTCGTAGTCCAGAATATTGAGAACTTCCGCTGCTTTTTCGAGCGTAATATTTTTCTGAGAAAAAGTACTTAGTCTATCAAAAATCGATAAAGCATCTCTCAAAGCACCATCAGCCTTTTGAGCAATCAGGTAAAGCGCATCGTCTTCGTAAGTGATATTTTCCTTCTCGGCAATCTTTCTCAAATGCTCCTGAATATCTTCAATCGTGATTCTTTTGAAATCATAGATCTGACATCTGGAAAGAATCGTCGGAATGATCTTGTGTTTCTCAGTTGTTGCTAAAATGAAAATAGCATGTGCTGGCGGTTCTTCCAAAGTTTTCAGGAATGCGTTGAAAGCAGCCTGAGACAACATATGAACCTCGTCGATGATATAAACTTTATACTTTCCGACTTGAGGTGCAAACCTCACTTGGTCAATCAATTCACGAATATCATCAACAGAGTTATTCGAAGCGGCATCTAATTCATAAATATTGAATGCGAATCCGTCATCATCTGCAGCTCCAGACTTCTCATTGATTTTTCTTGCTAGAATTCTGGCGCAAGTCGTTTTACCAACACCTCTTGGTCCGCAGAAAAGCAGAGCCTGAGCCAATTGACTTTCGTCGATGGCGTGTTCCAAAGTATCGGTAACGTGCGATTGCCCAACAACAGTGTCAAACTCTTGCGGACGGTACTTGCGTGCGGATACGATGAAATTTTCCATTGCTCAAAAGTAAGGATTAATTGTGAATTTTGGAAATGGTTTTTAAATAATTGTTTGTTGGTTTGGGAGAAGATTTAAACACAAAGAGCGCAAAGATTTCTTTGAAATTATTGAAAATATTTTTAAGGTACGCAAAGACGTAAAACTCACCAAAGACAAATTTCAACGGTTGGTAAATCTGAAACTAGAAAACAAACTTTCAACTTTGCGAAGCTGCAGCCCGACTTGAGCGGAAATCCTTTTTTGCTTGTACCAAAGTTCTATTTAAACTGAAATCATCTGCAAAAAAGATTGGGAGCGGAAGGCGGAAAAGCTGCCCAAATAATTTCATTAATAATCTTCATCGTCCTCATCCAAAAAGTCCAGTTCGTCATCGCTTTGAATATGGTCTGGAGAAACTCCAGGTGGATTGAACAATCCCCAATCATCAACAATGTAATGTTTCTGATTAAAAGATCCAACCCAATCGATAAACAAAAGTCTAAATTCCTCAATTAATTTTCTAATAAGATGATAATATTTTGCATCGGAGAAACCAAAGTGTTCCAAATTGTTACCACCGACCATTATATCGCGCGCCACTTTCCTAATGATTGCGGTATTCTCCATTTTTATATCATATAACTTTACTGCTTCTGCGCCACAAATCTTTGCCTGAATAATCATACTATCGCCCAACAAATGTTGCTTGACGTTTTGTAAATAATCATTGTCTTCTGGAAACAAATCCGTAATGACCTTCACAGTTTCGTAGATCTCCTGTGATTTTTTGTAAAGTGGTAACTCAAAGCAATTCATCATAATTCAATTTTATGACTAAATATAAAAAAAAGAGAGCAAAAAACTTGCTCTCTTTTTTCATACTGATGAAATCAATTATAATTCCAAAGCTTTTCTTTCGTCGCCATCCATTAGGAATTCTACTGGATTGTCGATTGCTTCTTTCACAGCAACCAAGAAACCTACGGATTCTTTTCCGTCGATGATCCTGTGGTCATAAGACATTGCAACGTACATCATTGGTCTGATAACGACTTGTCCGTCAACAGCAACCGGTCTTTGGATGATGTTGTGCATTCCCAAGATTGCAGATTGTGGCGGGTTGATGATCGGCGTCGATAACATCGATCCAAAAGTTCCACCGTTTGTGATAGTGAATGTTCCACCAGTCATCTCGTCAACTGTGATTTTTCCATCTCTTACTTTTAGAGCAAGATCTTTGATATTTGCTTCAACACCTCTTAGAGACATATTTTCTGCATTTCTAAGAACTGGCACCATCAAACCTTTTGGTCCTGAAACCGCGATAGAAATATCTGCAAAGTCATAGTTAGTTTTGAAATCACCGTCGATAGAAGCGTTCACATCTGGATAAAGTTTCAATGCTCTGGTTACAGCTTTTGTGAAGAAAGACATAAATCCAAGACCAATCCCGTGTTTTGCAGCGAATTCTTCTTTATATTGTTTTCTGATTCTGAAGATCTCAGACATATCAACCTCGTTGAAAGTCGTCAACATTGCTGTTTCGTTTTTCACTGAAACCAATCTTGCAGCGATCTTTCTTCTAAGAACTGAAAGTTTTGTAGTTGATGTTCCTCTGCTTCCACCGCTTGCACTTCCCATTGCAGGAACCGAAGCTGTAACAGCGTCATCTTTTGTAATTCTGCCGTCTCTGCCAGAACCGCTTACCTGACTTGGAGCAATTCCCTTTTCGTCAAGGATTTTCTTAGCAGCAGGAGAAGGTGTTTGAGCAGCATAGGTTTCAGTTTTTGCAGCCTCGGCTTTTGGAGCTGGTGCTGGTTCTTCTTTTTTCTCTTCCGCTTTAGGCTCTTCTTTTGGTTTTTCTGCAGCTGGTGCAGCGCCACCGTCTGGTTTTGCAGCATCCATATCAATAAGACAAACCACTTGACCAACTTGAACCACTTCACCTTCTTCAGCTTTCAAAGTGATGATTCCACTTTGCTCAGCAGGAAGTTCCAAAGTTGCCTTATCAGAATCTACTTCTGCAATTGGCTGATCTTTTTCTACGTAATCACCGTCTTGTACTAGCCAAGTCGCAATTTCTACTTCTGTGATTGATTCTCCTGGTGAAGGAACTTTCATTTCTAATATTGACATACTCTTTTTTGTTTTTAATTTCAGAACAGCCGAAACTGTTATTCTTTATAGTTTATTAATTTTATTAAGCTGTAACTGGTCTTTTTACAGGTTCGTCATTGCATTGAAAAACAGAATTGATGATCTTCGTCTGGTTTTTCTCAAACATCTTGTGACTTCCTGGCGCAGGCGTTCCACTTGCAACTGGAGAAATCAACTGAATGTTCGTATCCCTAAAGTTTCTCAATATGAAACTCCAAGCACCCATATTTTCTGGTTCTTCCTGAGCCCAAACTAAATCTTTCCTGTTTTTATATTTGTCAAAGATTGCTTGAACTTTTTCAAAATTTAAAGGATAAACTTGCTCAAGTCTTACTAAAGCTACTTTATCGTCATTCAATTCTTCTTTCTTAGCCAAAAGATCGTAATATAATTTACCAGTACAAAGTACCAATTTTTCCACTTTTGCTGGATCAGCCGTTGGATCATCCAAAATTGGTTGGAAACTTCCTGTTGCCAAATCTTCTAGTGGAGAAACTACTTTTGGATGTCTCAATAGAGATTTCGGCGTCATAATTACCAATGGTTTTCTGAATCCAAACTTCATCTGTCTTCTCAACAAATGGAAATAATTCGCAGGAGAAGTAATATTGGCAACGATGATATTTTCGTTTGCAGAAAGCGTCAAGAATCTTTCCAATCTTGCAGAAGAGTGTTCTGCACCTTGACCTTCCGATCCGTGAGGCAACATCATAACCATTCCGTTTTGGATTTTCCATTTTTCCTCTGCCGCAACCAAATATTGATCTACAATAATCTGTGCCCCATTCGTGAAATCTCCAAACTGCGCTTCCCAAATTGTCAATGTTTTAGGCGCTGCCATAGCATAGCCATAATCAAATCCTAAAACACCATATTCTGACAGATGTGAATTGTAAACATCAAATCTTTGATCATTGATGTGTCTCAACGGGATGTATTCTTCTTCCGTATCTTCAGTTTTTACAACTGCGTGGCGGTGAGAGAAAGTTCCTCTTTCTACATCTTCTCCAGAAATCCTTACATTATAACCTTCGGTAAGTAATGTTGCATAAGCCAACAACTCGCCTGTTGCCCAATCCAAAGAATTATTTTCTACCATCTTCACTCTGTTATCGAAAAGACGGGTGATTTTATTAATGAATTTTTTATCTGCAGGAAGAGTGGAGATTTTAACTGCAAGCTCCTTCAGTTTTTCAAGATCGTAAGTTGTATCAATATCAGAATTCGAAACACAACCTTTTCCACCGATCGGGAAATCTGTCCAGTCATCTTTCATAAAGACATCCATCGTGTTTCTCTCGATTTCTTTGGAAGCGTCAAAATTCTCATCCAACAAACCTTTGAATTCCTGCTCCATTTTTTTCAAAACGTCATCAGAAACTACATTTTCCTTGATCAAAAGATCTTTGTAGATCTCCCTTGGATTTGGATGTTTTGAAATTAATTTGTAAAGATTTGGTTGCGTAAATCTTGGCTCATCACCTTCGTTGTGTCCATATTTTCTGTAACCAAGAAGATCGATATAAACGTCTTTACCAAACTTAGCACGGAAATCCGCTGCAAATCTGATTGCGTGAACTACAGCTTCTACATCATCAGCATTGATGTGCATTACTGGAGAATCCGTCACTTTTGCAATATCTGTACAATACACAGACGATCTTGCATCCATATAATTTGTTGTAAATGATACCTGATTGTTCACAACAATATGAACAGTTCCACCAGTTCTGTAACCTTCAAGATTCATCATCTGAGCGATTTCATAAACGATGCCTTGACCTGCAATTGCACCGTCTCCGTGGATCACGATCGGAAGAACTTTAGAATAATCGTCATTGTAAGTGTTATCAACTTTTGCTCTGCAAATTCCTTCTACAAGAGCTGCTACAGTTTCCAAGTGAGATGGATTCGGCGTTAAATTGATTCTAACTTCTTCGCCGTTTGCAGTAGTGATTTTTTTAGAAGATCCCAAGTGATATTTAACGTCACCAGAGAAAACGTCTTCTTCAAATTCCTTACCTTCAAATTCTGAAAATATCTGTTTGTAAGACTTTTGAAAAACATTGGTCAAAACATTCAAACGTCCTCTGTGCGCCATTCCGAGAACCACTTCGTCAACACCTAATTGTGAAGAGCGCGTGATCAATTGGTCTAGTGCAGGAATTAGAGATTCGCCTCCTTCGAGAGAGAAACGTTTTTGACCTACGAATTTTGTATGAAGATAATTTTCAAACGCCACCGCCTGGTTTAATTTGAAAAGGATTTCGGTTTTTTCCTGAGCAGAAAGATTTGGATGGTTTTCGTTTACGTTGACCCATTCCATGATCCATTTCTTCTCCTCCACATTTTGGATATGCATATACTCTACTCCGATAGAATCGCAATAGATGTTTTGTAGATGCGTCACGATTTCCTGCAAAGTCGCAGGACCAGGCATTCCGGTTTGTGTTGCAGAATTGAACTTCTTGTTCAGGTCTTCCTTGGACAATCCGAAGTTTTCTATATCAAGAGTTGGGAAGTAATGTCTTCTTTCTCTTACAGGATTTGTTTTTGTGAAAAGGTGACCTCTTGATCTGTAAGCTTCGATCAGGTTCACCACTTTGAATTCTTTTGAAATGTCTTCTGAAACAGCATTACTTGTCACAGCTTGTTGTGCGTACTGAACTGGAGCAGAATTAGACGGCGCTGAAACATAAGAATCTTCTTCGCTGTAGTTTTCTAAAGCAAAATCGAAACCTTGGAAAAATGCTTTCCAAGAAGGTTCTAAAGCGTCTGGGTATTTTTTGTACTGCTCGTACATATCATCAACAAGTTGAGCATGTACGGCATTTAGAAATGAAAATTTATCCATTATTACAGATTATCTGTTAAAATATTTACTTATTAAATAATTGCCAACAAATTTACTAAATTTTTGCAGACTGGCATATAATGTAACGGTTTATTCCCGTAAATATACGTGATATTTATCAGATATGTTAACGAAAAACCGGCAGGGATAATTTCAATTTAACATCCTGAATATCTGTCGGTTCCTCCAGAAACTCTTCATAGAGCTGTCCATTTCTGAGTGTGTCTTTTTTCACCTTTTTGAGTAGTTCTTGGATGTTTTTGATACGGTTGTTGTAATTTCCTTGATAGTAGATATAGTACATCTTAGAAGCATTCAAGGTTTGGAAATTAAAATTATTATCACTCACGGATACCCTTTTTGACAAAGGAATTCCGTAAAAATAAGAGATTTCTTTATCCTTAAGATTGGATGCGTTTGTGAGCAAAACTGGCATTCCAAATTCGTCATCT
Organism: Chryseobacterium sp. FH1; assembly: GCF_000735135.1. GTDB lineage: Bacteria > Bacteroidota > Bacteroidia > Flavobacteriales > Weeksellaceae > Epilithonimonas. Next base: position 1,677,102 of record NZ_JPLZ01000006.1, on the reverse strand, counting down.
TTTTTGGCGAGGTCGGATTTTACAAAATTGAGAACCTTGTTGTGATTCATCAAGACATTTTTAAACAAAATATCTTTCGTATTTCTACTACTTACATTCACTCCCAAAATCAGTCCGCCTTCTCTATTTTCAACCATCACGCTATCGTATTTGATAGAAGCTAATTGTTGATCTTTGTCTACCTTGTTGCCCAAAAGTGCAAAGAGGTTTTTCATACTTTTGTCAATATTCTCAACAAAAAAATCTTCTGCAACCAAGTTGAGTGATCTTTCCAAATAACTTCTTTTTGGGGTATGAATGTTCCAAACCATTTTGGTCTTTTCGCCAGCAGGAATAAATTTTACATCAATCAAATAAGGATTTTCGCTTTCTCCTTCGAAAAGCTGATAACGTAAAGTTCTGTTGGGATTAGAATAGCGAATAAACATATCACCAAATTCCTCATTCTTATTATCAGAAAACTTCATTGCGCTTCCAATGCCTTCATAAGGTGTAAAAAAACTATAGCTAATATCTTTTTTTCCATTAAAGAAATCATTCCAAGCTGTGAAGTTTTGAAGATTATTAAACTGAGGAAAAACCTTGTCTACAGGATATGCGATCTCGGAACGATGTACAAAACTTTTGCTCTCGTCCACAAAATTCATAGAAATAGAATAGATCCCGAAAAGACACAGAATGATAATAATGATAAACTTGAGAAGACGCATTGTATGTAATAAATTTTAGAATGGATAACCGATAGCGAAATTGACAGTTGGTTTGAGAGGCTTGATTTTATCAACAATCCAACGCTCGCCTTCCGGACGGTTTGGGTCGTACATTTTGTAAGCCATATCCAATCTCAAATTGACATAAGCGATATTCATACGGATTCCGAAACCACTTCCGACACCCATTTGGCTAATGAATTTTTTGAATTTGAATTGATCTCCAAAACCATTGTCCTTAAGCCCCCAAATGTTACCTGCATCTGTAAAAAGCGCCGCTTCGAAAACATCTGTCAATGGCATTCTGTATTCAACACTTGTGGTAAGTTTTACATTATCCATTGCGAAAGATCGTACCCTTTCGTCCAATTGAGAGTCTGCAGGACCCAAACCACCAAAAGCAATCCAAGCTCTGATGTCATAAGCACCACCATTGAAATACGATCTAATAAACGGCATTTCTGATGAATTACCATACGGAATCCCCACGCCTACAAATTGTCTGAAAGCTAAAGTATGCGGTTTTGCACGATTATTAAAAAATGTGAAATATTTTCTAAAATCAAAATCGAACTTGATGAATTGCGAAAACGGAATTTTGAAAATGGTTTTTGTATTCCCATAAACCAAGTAATTCTCTTCTCTCTTCGTAATCATATTGAGGAAATTGCCTGCAAGCTCCACTTTTCCACTGAAAGAAAATGGATTGGTGTAATCTTTCTTTCCAATTTGATTGTAAGTGTAATTATAAATAAGCGAAGAAATAATCACGTCCTGCGTCTGGCGCTCCTTGTTGTAAAGCGATTGCATGAAGTTATAAAGCAAATTCCTATCAGAATTTATAAGGTTTGTAATGAATGGTGTATCCTCCAAAATGATTGCAGAAATCTGGTCGAAGGAATATCCGGAGGTCAGAATTTCCGGATTATTTACAGCATATAGATCAAATATATTTCGTCGGATCTCATTATCAGCAGGGAAATATTCATAGTATCTGTCTTTGTTTTGGGTAAGACTCAGCTGTGTGTTGAAGAGCGTCAATCTATGTTGTATCAATCCATCTTTCACATTGGCGTTGAAAGATAGCCCTGTATTAAAGTTGATTCTCCCCAATCCAATATTATTTTGAACAGTAGCACCAAGATTCAAACTCGTGGTTGGTGAATATCTTTTTGGAACTAATTTCCAGTAATTTTTGAATGGAACCAGCAATCTTGGAAACTGCAAAGAAGCCTGTGCAGATAGCTCGTATGCGTTGAAAAATGCATCCGGATTTTTCGGATCTTTCGTGGTTCCTATGATTCCGGAAAAACTGGTGATCAGATTTTCTGCGCCACCAAAAACATTTCTTGTCGTCAAATCGACTGATGGTGAAAAACCGAAATTCAAGATTTGAGAATAATGAACATCTGTTGCAATATTAAACTCATATTTTGGTAGGGGTTTTAAAATATATTCTACATCTATGATGCTATCTCTTTCCGCAGCAGTACCCTCTTTTCTAAGTTCATCCGTTGCTTTAAGGATGGTGAAGTTGTTCATCGCCATCAGGTTTCTTCTTGTCAAATCTAGATTGGATTGTTTGTAAACATCTCCAGGTTTAATGATAATCGGACGCCACAAAGTAATCGAATCATACTTTCGATTTTGTCTGCTGATCTCAATTCCTCTGATGCTGTCTTTGATTTTCAATTTACCAACATTGTTAATATTGTTGGCAACAGAAATAGAAACTTTTCCAATTGTTGCTTTCCTATAAGGCGTATCCAAAGAATCCTTATGAATCGTCATCACGACTGGAACATCCTTTCTCCCTCTTAGAGAATCTGCCACGAAATAAATATCCTGACTGTCATTATTAAATTTATAATAACCATCCTCCTTTGCCAATTCGTTGATTCTTGTAATTTCTTTTTCAAGAACGGTTTCATCCAAAACTTGTCCTTTCCTCACAAGACTTTTGTCTAATCTGGATTCGTAAAGCGCTTTGATGTTGGGATCTGGAATGTTGTAATAATATTCCTTTATATGCGTCGGATCTTTGTGCCTGATGATGTAACTAACTTCAGCTTTTTTGTGTGCAGAATCTTTTTTCACCGTTGTTTCAACTTCCGAATCCCAATAACCCCGGTTGATCAATCGATTGTTGATACTTTTCTCACTTTGCTTGGTCTTCGCATCACTGTAAATGATCGGCGCTTCTCCCACGGTGTGAAAAAATCTGTTCCAGAAAAGATTCTTACCGACATATTCAGGGCGTTCATATTTAATGAAAAGAGAATCTCTTAATTTTTGATTTCTCATCTCACCTGGGTAGGTCATATATTCTTTGAGGATCGTATCGTATTTTGGATTGGCCGCGTTGTAGAATAATAGTCCAAGTGGCAAAACAACAAGCGTTTTCTTGTTTGGTTTTTGAGCAACCATTTCCTGGATTTCGTCCGAGTGAACTTTGCCATCTACGAATTCAAATTTGTTTTTTGTGAGAAGAAATTCGCCATCCGGCACCTTCTTCGTGACATTGCAAGCATACAAAATGACACTTAAAATTGCGGAGTACGAAAATATATGATATTTTTGAAAATATTTGTTGATATGCTTACGGCTCATACTATAAAGATTATACAATCTCTGGATAAAAAGAAATACAGGCAAAAATACAATTTGTTTTTAGTTGAGGGTAATAAAATTATAAAAGAACTACCCAATTCTAACTACGAAATTGAAAACCTATATTCTGTAGAACCAGAAAATATTACTTTCAAAACGCAGGAAATCGAAAAAATCTTGCCCACTGATCTCAAGAAAATCAGTTTTCTGCAACATCCGAAAGATTCTGTCGCGGTTTGCAAAATTCCAGATGGGAAGATTTTAAAAAATATTGATGTTCAATTGATATTGGATGGGATTCAGGATCCTGGGAATTTGGGGACAATCATCCGATTGGCAGATTGGTTTGGGATTGAGCAGATCATTTGTAGCAATGATACCGTTGATCTTTACAATCCGAAAGTGATCCAGGCAACAATGGGATCTTTTCTTAGGGTCAATGTTTTTTACACAGAGCTGGAAGAATATTTCAAAGATTACAATCATCCGATCTTAGGGACTGACATGAATGGTGAAAACATTTATGAAACCGAATTCCCTGAGAAGTTCTCTTTGGTTTTCGGTAATGAGGGAAATGGAATAAGACCTTCAACAGAAGATCTTATTACCAAAATGATTACAATCCCAAGATTCGGAAAATCACAATCCACAGAGAGTTTGAACGTCTCGATGTCTGCAGGGATAATCCTGGGAAATATTTTTTCTAAAAAGTAATTTTGTTTAGACTAATGAAATAGAAACTCCAGATCTAAAATTAAATTAATTTTTCTAAGCTTGAAGCTGTTTTGTTTCTTTGATATTCATCCAATTTTTTTCTGAGAAATCTCAAAGCATACGGCGCAACATAGATCAATGCCAAACCAACTAATTTTCTTTTCCAACTTTTATTCATCACACTTTTTTTTGCGAAATTACCTACAAGCGCTACAGTTCCCATTTTCAAAGTAGTCTCCAACAATCCGGATTGCACGGTATCATTTGCCAGACTCATTACATTTCTTTTAGACGCTGTCTCTTTTAATCCAAACGAGATTTCTCTCATTATATTTTGAGTATCCAAAGCTAAGGATTTTTCTCCATCTTCGTCTTCTGTTTCTTTGAGGAATTTATCTGTCAACCCATTTGTCATTACACTTAGGCTATCCTTTTTACTTTTGAAGGTCAGAATATCTTCCAACTCTCCTATTTCTTGTTTCAGAAGTCTTTTCTGACTTCTAAGTTCGTCTAAATTAGTATAATTAGTTGCCATAAATTATTTGTTTAGAAAGTCGATTACCTGATTTGCTATAGATTTTACGATTGCTTTTTTCATAAAAAATACGGCAATCATTACTACTAAATAAAATCCTGCAACGATCAGAAATCCGTACGCCGCGTTTCCGATAGATTGCCCAATTAAGAAAGCGATTCCAAAATTGAAGAGAATGATGAAGAAGGAAAATGCGATCAAAACAATGGAAAGAAACGCAATAATGCCCGCTGAGAGAGAAGATTTTTCGGTCAACTGGATCTTGACAAGATCCAACCGTTTGGAAGTATAATCTTTTATAATATCAATCATAAGTATCTTGTTAAATATAAAATTACACAATTATTTACAAAAAAAGGAATTTAGAAACTAAATTCCTTTTCGAAAAACTAAAATATAAGGTTTATTTCAAACCGTCCAACTCAGTTTCTACGTCTTTTACCACATCAGAAGTTTTGGAAACAATCTGATCTTTATATTTATCATAGCTGTCTTTTACAGTAGAAGCTACATTTTGAGCTGTCTCTTTTACGGTAGAAGAAATTGTATCGTACTTATCCTTTACGTTGTGAGAAACTTCGGAATATTTATCCTTTACAAGTTCAGATGTTTTTCCGTACTCATCAACAGCTTTGTCTTTTAGATCATTTGCTTTGTCTCTGATTTTTTTTCTAGTTTCTTTACCTTCTTCCGGTGCATAAAGTAAACCTAAAATTACTCCTGTTGCGGCCCCTGCTAGTAACGCAGCCAATACTGCTGCTGAATTTGATTTTTTAGACATGTTATTATTTTTAAGTTAATTAATAATCTTGCTCGTTGCATCTAAATTTACAACTAAAATGCCAAAGATGCCTTATCGTTCTTAAAATTTTGTTAAAACTTTTTGACATAGGATAATATTAACTCAATTGTTTCTTCTTTATTAATATTTGTATTATCAATTAGAATTGCATCATCTGCTTGCTTCAATGGTGAAACTTCTCTTTCACTATCGATCTTATCTCTGGAAATCAAATTTTGTTTTACGGTTTCGATATCCGTTCTTTCACCTGCCAATTCCAGTTCCAAAAATCGTCTTCTGGCACGCTCATCCTGACTTGCTGTCATGAAAAATTTGTAATCGGCCTTTGGTAGAACCACTGTCCCAATATCTCTGCCATCCATTATCACACCACCTTTTTCAGCAATATCTCTTTGAGTTTTCAAAAGATAATTTCGGACTTCGGCTTCTTTTGCGACTTGGCTCACATTGTCAGAAACCTGTGGGAAACGGATTTCTCTATTGATGTTTTTCCCGTTTAGAAAAAGCTGCAATTCACCATCAACATTCTGAAACTCAAGATTGATTTTTGGGAGGATCGAAAGTAATTTTTCAATATCGATACTTCGATCTGGATTCGTACAATTCTGAAGTGCGAAATAGGTAACACCTCTGTAAAGTGCGCCGGTATCCATGTGGATGAGACCAAGATTTTTTGCAATGATTTTAGAAATGGAACTTTTTCCTGTGGATGAAAATCCGTCGATTGCGATTACCGGTTTTTTTGTCATACCACAAAAATAAAAAATTTTGAGATTTTGACCTTAATAAATTTAATATTAAACAAGGAATATTTTTAGGAATTGATAAACATTATCTTTCTCGAATCATGATTTTTGTTTCTTGAATCTTAAACTTATCTCCTATTTCCGCCTAGCTGAATAAGATCCATCGTAAGGCCAATCATATTGACATTGGAAGCATTGTGATAACGCATATGAGAATAGTCGAAACGGAAAGAAGAAATCCTCAAACTGAAACCTGCGGATAGTCCGGTGAAACTTCTCTGATCAAGAACAGCCAACTCACCGCCTCTTTTTACATTGTAACCAACTCTGATATTGAAAGCCTGACCTGGAAATAATTCAGCACCAAAAGCCAGGTGATCCAAAACTTTTCTTCCAAATTTGGTTGGTTGCCCGTTGATATCGGTTTCTGCTGAAATATTGAATTGCTGAAGATCGTGAGCAGTAATCGTGAGTGCGGCTGGAAATTCATCCAAAATTTTGGTATAACCAAGATCGACACGGAAAGGCAATTTTTCCCGTACGCCGTTGTAAGGCTGGAACTGATAACCAAAATTCCTGAAAACCAAAGCCAAGGTTTCGTTAGTCTTATCAAAGTAATAGGTTACTCCCGCAGTCGCTGCGATTGCCGAAGAAGAATAAGTGTCAATTTTTGAAGTGATGTAATTGACATTGGCGCCAATCGTGAAGTTATCTTCAAATTGATAAGCGTAACCAACTCCAATTGAAGCATCCATCGCGGAAAAATCACCATTGATGATGGAATTCTCGTCGGTTCTCGGCATTGAACCGTAATCCATGTATCGCGCATTGAAAGAAACCAAATGCCCGAATTCCAGATCGCGAACGTAACTAATGCTACCAATCTTCGTATCTGCCAAATATGAGGAATAGTTCACAGACAACATATTGTCCATCTCGATATTCATCAAAGCTGGGTTGGCGGCTGTAAAATTGACATCATAATCACGAACAGAAACAGCATCGCCCAAAACGGCTTGTCTTGCTGAGATCGGAATATTCAGAAATTGATAAACTGTGGTTCCTGTTTGAGAAAAAACCACACCTGAAATGACGCTAAATAAGAGATTGTAAAACTTCTTCACACTATTTTTTGGCTTTGCAAAAATAATCTATTTTGAGGTTTATCAAAATTTTTGCACGACTATCTTTTTCATTAACGTAATTCTTTTCCTTTCATTATATTTGCACAGTCAAAATTTTAAATAAATTTGAAATATCTGCAATCACGATGGCAGATGATTAATAAAAAAGTAATAAATATAAATGAAATACAAAAGAATCCTTCTGAAACTGAGTGGTGAAGCACTAATGGGAGAACGTCAATACGGCATCGACAACGATAGACTGAAAGAATATGCGGTCGAAATCAAAAAAGTGGTTGACAAAGGTTGCGAAGTGGCAATCGTGATTGGCGGAGGAAATATTTTCAGAGGATTGGCTGGTGCAGCTAAAGGGATGGACAGAGTTCAGGGTGATTATATGGGAATGCTGGCAACCGTGATCAACGGAATGGCTTTGCAGGGCGCTCTGGAAGATGCAGGAATTATTACAAGATTGCAATCTGCCATCGAAATGGACAAAGTTGCAGAACCTTTTATCAAAAGAAAGGCAGTTCGTCATCTCGAAAAAGGAAGAGTTGTCATCTTCGGAGCTGGAACCGGAAACCCATATTTCACAACTGATACTGCTGCAACATTGAGAGCAATTGAAATAGATGCAGACGTGATTTTGAAAGGAACAAGAGTGGATGGAATCTACGATAGCGATCCAGAAAAAAATGCAGATGCCGTAAAATTCAACAGTTTGTCTTTTGACGAGGTGTTTGAGAAAAACCTTAAAGTTATGGATATGACCGCTTTCACGCTGAGCCACGAGAACAAATTGCCGATCATCGTTTTCGATATGAACAAAAAAGGTAATTTGGAAAGACTGATCGACGGCGAAGTTATAGGAACGCTCGTGAATGTGTAAAAAAGTCAGAGGTCGGAAGTCAGAAGTCGGAAGTGTTCCAACTTCGAATTTCAAATCTTGAACTTTGAATTATTTTAAATGTGTCAATTATCAAATTTTAAATATACAATGGAAGAATTAGAACTCATTGTAGCCTCCGCAAAGCAAGAGATGGATGCTGCAATCAAGCATTTGGATCATGCTTTCCAAAAGATCAGAGCCGGACGTGCTTCTACATCTATGGTTCAGGACGTGATGGTGGAATACTACGGAGCGCCAACGCCTCTAAGCCAAGTGGCAAACGTGTCTGTAGTGGATGCGATGACGCTTTCTATCCAGCCTTGGGACAGAACAGCAATTGGTGCGATCGCAAAAGGAATCGTGAATTCCAACCTTGGATTTGCACCGTCTAACAATGGTGATGTCATCATCATCAACGTTCCGCCTTTGACAGAGGAAAGAAGACGTGAATTGGCCAAACAAGCAAAAGGTGAAACGGACCAAACGAAAGTAACCATCAGAAACGCAAGACAGGAAGGGAACAAGGAATTGAAGAGACTTGATGGAATCGCGGAAGACCTGATCAAAGGTGCTGAGAAAGACATCCAAGATCTGACAGATGCCTACGTGAAAAAGTCTGACGATGCTTACAAGACAAAAGAAGCGGAAATCTTAAAAGTTTAAGTTTCTGTTCTGGAATTAAAATAAAAACCTCGTTTCAATTTTTGGGACGAGGTTTTTTGTGGATTTTACATTTGATGAAATCAGAGTTCAAAATATTTGAAAAATAATAAGTCTTATAACTTAGGCAAGTCATTCTTTAAATGTGATTTTGACTCTCAAAAACATTTATTTTATTTATCGTACCTTACTGATGTTAATAATTCGAAATCGATAATTAAAATAAATCTATAAAAAAGTGATTATGAAAATAGGATTAGTAGGATTTGGGAAAGCGGGAAAAGCAGTCGCGAATGTTATTCTTCAGCATCCGGATTTTTCTCTGGAGTGGGTACTGAAAAATAATGATAAACTGAATAACCTCTCTGCAAAAGATATTATTGGGATCTCAGCAACGGACAATGCGCTCATCTATTCTCAGCAGACCACAGATCTCGAAAAATTGCTAACGAAAAATCCAGTAGACATCATCATCGATTTTTCTACAGAAGCAAGCATCCATCACTACGGTAAAACGGCAGCTCGGAAGAAGATCAAAATCATCTCCGCCATTTCCCATTATGGGGAAAACGAAATCAAACTTCTCAAAGAACTTTCTGCAGAAACCGTTGTATTTTGGTCTCCAAATATCACATTGGGTGTCAATTATCTTTTATTTGCAGCCTCTCTGCTAAAAAGTATTGCACCAGGCGTGGATATAGAAGTGATCGAAGAACATTTCAAAGCCAAATCTGGCGTTTCCGGAACCGCTGTGAAAATTGCAGAAACTCTGGATCTGGAAACCGAAAGTATCAACTCCGTAAGAGCTGGTGGAATCGTAGGGAAACATGAGGTTATCTTTGGATTTCCTTATCAAACTGTTCGTTTGGTTCACGAGTCTATTTCGCGAGAAGCCTTTGGAAGTGGTGCTTTGTTTGTAGCCGAAAATCTGAAAGACAAGTTGAAAGGCCTTTACAATTTTGAAGATATTCTTCGCCCTTATTTTTTCAACCAATCACAAAATACTTTATCTTGACTTAAAATTATTCTTTGCAACAAACAAAAACCTCTCAATCACTTGAGAGGTTTCATTTTTAATAGAATCATCAACTTGATTCTTTTTATTTTCATATTGAATATTACTTTAAGCAGAATTTCTACTGGCATTAATATTTCCAAACAAAGAACGCATCACAAGTTTCTCGTAACTTTCGCGATTTCCCTCTCCTTTCTGGATTTTCATCAATGCATATTGTTGAATGCTCAAAAGTGGAAGTACGATCTTCTCACGGATCTTCACAGACTTACGATTCAATGGTTCTTCTTGCATCAGGATTTTGTAACCAGTTAGTTCCAGCATCATTTCTTTGGATAAAGAAAACTCAGCGAAAAGAATATTCCAAAACTCACCAAACTTCTCATTGTTTCTCATATAATAAGTCAATGGGAAATAGGTCTTGTTCATACTCATCATCGAGTTCAACACCAAAGTTTTGAAGAAATCCGAACCTTTATACAATTCTTTGATTTCGTCAAATCTTCCAGCTTCCATCATTGTTTTCAAGGCAAATCCAAATCCGAAGAAACCAGGAACATTCTGTTTCAATTGCGACCAAGATCCTACGAAAGGAATCGCTCTCAGATCTTCAAATTTCAATTCAGAACCTGCGCCTCTTTTGCTAGGTCGGCTTCCGATATTGGTTCGTCCGTAATATTCCAACGTACTCATTTCCTGAAGATAAGGCACGAACATTGGATGCGCTTTCAAATCGGAATATTTTTTATAACTGAGGTCAGCTAATTCTGAGATCAGTTGTCTTTCTTTCTCATTAAGATCTTTTTTGACGCTTTTGAAAACATCATTTTCAATTCCAGCCGTCAACAATTGTTCGAAGTTAAATTTCGCCTGATCTTTGTTTCCGAATACACTTGTAATGGTTTGTCCTTGGATGGTCAATTCGATTTGGTTGTTCGCAATTGTTTTGCCTTGTGAAGCGTAAAAATCGTGGGTTTTTCCACCACCTCTTGCTGGCGGTCCACCTCTACCGTCGAAGAAAACGACCTTCATTCCGTTTTCCTCAGAGATTTTAGTCAGTTTTTCTTTTGATGTATAGATCTGCCAGTTTGCTTTCAAATAGCCACCATCTTTGGTTCCGTCGGAGAAACCAAGCATAATGATTTGTTTGTTGTTTCTTCTTGCAAGATGTTTTTTGTAAACCGGATGGTCGTACAAAGTTTTCATCACGCTTTCAGATCTGTCAAGACCTTCCATTGTTTCAAAGAGCGGAACGATATCGATATTGATATCTTCATCTTTGTAACCGCAAAGTTTCATCATCGCATAAACGTTCATCACATCTTTCACTTCGTCCGAATTTGAAATGATGTAACGGTGCATTCCGCGTTCGCCATTGTTTTCCTGAATCACTTTGATGTTATAAACACTTTTCAAAGTTTCACAAGTCATCTCATCTTCGAAATCATCAGGATTTAAAATAATCCCAGAATCTAAAAGCAAGTCAATTTTCTCATCGTTTGTTCTGGAATCAACATTTCCATCAATGACTTTTTTGAAAATATCATCGATCACATTTTGATGAATTCTACTATCTTGACGAATATCCAAAGTTGCAAAGTGCGTCCCGAAAATCTTCACGCGATCTCTAAAATCATCCAAAACGCCAAAGAAAAGTCCGTTGTGCTCTTCCTTTAAAATCTTTTCCGCTTTATCCAATTCTGCGATGATTTCCTCTGCAGAAATCCTCACATCTTCTTGGAAAATTGAATCGTAAATTCTTTTGCTTACCGCTTTCAAAACGTCAGAAACACCTCGGAAACTCAATCTTCTTCTTACGATTTTCAAATGTCCATAATAATCTTTCAGAATTGAAATTCTCAATTCCTCAGCGACTTTCATTGTAATGTCAGCCGTCACAAATGGATTTCCATCTCTGTCACCACCAGGCCAAAATCCCAATTGGATGATGTCTGTATTCGGTGTAAAATTGGAAGTTCCGTAAACCTGTTTTATTTTTCTGTACAGCTCGCCAATACTTTGATAATAGACATATCTCAAATAATAAATGATGCTCATCGCTTCGTCCAAAGGCGTTGGACGTTCTTTGTTGACGAAAGGTGTTTTCCCTAATTGCTGAAGCAAGGTATCAATCTGCGTCACAGAATCATTGATGATGGCATCACGCAAATCGTGGATAATTCTTTGAACCGCATTTGGATAAAACTGCGTTGGATGCGCGGTGAAAACAATCTTGATGGCAAAATCGTCCATCTTTTTTCTGATCGCTTCCAAATGATGTTCCTGATTGGCTCTGTCATAGAGATTCATCACCGTTCCGGAATCACTTTCTGAGTGAAGTTGCTGGAAAGCGGCGTCTTCTATACTATCGAAAAGTACCACTTGTCTTTCTATATATTGTATGATTTTGAAAAGCAATTCCAGCTTTTGGTCTTCGGTTTCTAATTCGGTGTGTTTCTGGAAAAATTCTTCCACAATCTCTTCCGGAGATTTTCCCAGTTGATAGCCGTCTTTGCTTTCTTCGTAAAGAAAAGGCAACAACATCCCAATGTTTGTCATTTTATCATACGGCAAACTCATAAAGAGCGAGTTGTAGATTTGAAACTTATTCTCTACAATTTGCCTGAATTTTTCAATTTTCTGATCGTTTAGCATTTAACAAAAATAAGAGATAAATTAGAATATCAATCTTCGGAAATGTTATTTTTATCTTAATATCTCGATATTTTGTCATTTTTTTTGGACGCAAAACCCACTACGTTTGATTATAATTAATATGTTAGATTTTAATTTCGCAAAAACATTTCGACAGGCTCAGTATAAACTTCAAACTCAGCAAAGAATAATGATTTTTCAAAGTGAATATTAAGCATTTTCCAAAACTTCGATGATTTCCGTGCCGTACTTTTCGGTTTTGGATTTTCCCAAGCCGTTGATTTGTTCAAGGTCTTCCAAGTTGCTCGGTTTTTGTTTGGCGATAGAAAGAAGATGCGCATTATGAAAGATAATGTAAGCTGGCAATTGAGATTCCTTCGCTTTTTCCGATCGCCAATCTTTCAGTTTGTTATAAATGATCATCTCCTCTTCCGATAGTTCTTCTTCGGAAATTGGAACTGCTTTGCTGGAAACAGGTTTCGATTTTTTTTCTTGATAAGAAATCAATACAGACCAATAATTCATCTCATCTTCAATTAATTTTGAATTGGTGTTCATCACATCGTTCTCCTCGAGAAAATCGTTGATCGCATTTTGATCCGCTGTTAAAAACTCTTCTGAAATTCTAATTTGAAATACTTTAACTTTCATCTTATTGATATTTAAAAAGATAAAAACCTCGACAAGCTTTTGACCTGTCGAGGTTTTGTTTGATGTGAATTATTTGGAACCCAAAAGAACCAATTCTTCCACACGGATTTCGGTTATCATTCGTTTTACCCCATCTTTGTCATCGTAGGATCTGTATGTCAGCTTTCCTTCTATGGCGATTTCTTTGCCTTTTGGCATATACTTTTCCATCACTTCGGCAGTTTTGCCGTAAGCAACCAAATTGTGCCATTGCGTTTCTTCTACTTTCTCGCCATTGGCTTTGGTGTAGTAATCATTTGTAGCAATTGAAACTGTTGCTTGCTTGTTTCCATTTTCGTAATTGAAGATTTCTACTTCTTTTCCTGTGTGACCAATTAGTGTCACTTTGTTTCTTAACGACATAATAAATAATTTTTTGGATTAAACTTTTAAAACCAGAACGTATCATCGTGTTTCCTGATTTTCTTACTGCAAATTTTCAATAAAATGAAAACGTTATTCGGTAGAAAAGTATTTATATCCGTTTGTAATCGTTTGTAATTGATAAGGATTTTATAAATTTGATAAAACGATATAAAATGGGAACTTGGGGAACTTCTATAAAAGACAACGATGCATTTGCTGACATATACAGCGAGTTTTTCGATTTATATAATAAAGGAGCAGAACCAAATGTTATATCGAAAAAAGTTTTCGACGATAACTGGGAAATTCTTGAAATAGAAGAAGAAAAAAATAGTTTATGGTTTGCTCTTGCTTTAGCTCAATGGGAAACAAAATCACTTGAACCAAAAATACTATCGGCAGTTGAAGAAATAATTATATCAGGTGCGGATTTGAAAACTTGGCTTGACCTTGGTGCAAGTGAACAAGACATTAGAAAGAGGAAAATTGTTCTCGATAAGTTCCTGGAAAAAATAAGATCAGACAGACCTAAAGCAAAACCTAGAAAACGAGTTAAATCAAAAATTCCAATTTTTGTAACTGGAGACTGTTTTGTATTTAAAATGGAAAATGGAAATTTTGGTGGAGCTGTTGTATTAGCGAGAGATGACAATCCAGAAACAGCTTATAATTTGGTAGCTACAACAAGACTTAATCAAATTAAAAAACCGACAATTAAAGACTTTGAAAATGCCGAAGTTTTGATTTGTAATTTTGGACATTGGGAAGATAAACCAGATATAAACTGGTGTATGCCCGATCTTTTTTATAAAAACTATTCAGACATCTATGAACTAGCAGGAAATCTTTCTGTGGAAATAGAATATGAGACAAAAAACTACCAAGGAGAGGGTTACTTATTTAAGCCGACATTTACAGCGGGTTGGAATATGAAAGGTGCACTTGAAAGACAACTTGACTCTGAACTTACGAAGCAAAAGCCATCACAAAAAATCACTATAAAAAAACTTACAAAAAAAGGTAAATGGTGGAAAGTATTCAAATGAGAGGGCTTGTCATAATTATCTTGCTTTATCTGACGGAAAATCTATAGTTCAAATTTTGTACTTCCACTGAAATATCTCTTTTATTTTAAAGACCAAACGATTTCAAACAAATCCAAATGACAAAAAATATCCAAACCATTTTCTATGCTTTTCTCACTTTAATTTTTCTGATCAATTGCGAAAAGAAAAACGAGAAAATTGCTGTCAAAAATTATGAGAATTATCTAGTTAATACAACTTGGCTCATCAATAATGAAAAATTGGTTGGATATGAAATCGTTGAAAAACAATTTATATTAAAGAAGAAAAACGACACGGCGCTCATTTGGAATTTCTCCGCAATCGAGTTTACGGACAAAGAAAAATTCACAAGTTACAACAGCTGGGAATGTGGAAATGACTGCTTCACCTCCATCGATGGAACATATAAATTTGTGGACAAATCTGAAATCGAATTTCAAATCGAAAGCATCACACGCACTGGAACTTGCGAAGCGCCAATCGAACGTTTCGGCAAACCGAAAATATTCACGATGACGATTGAGAAATTCGGCGATAGTTTGGTTCTTAATAAAAATTAAAATCTGCGTTATGAAATTGACTTTAATCTTAATGACAATCGGAATTTTCGTTTGTGGACAAACTCAAACGGACAACAAAATCCGTGAGAAAATTGAAGGAAATTTTCTTGGAAATGGAAAAAAGATTATTGCAACTGCAGTTAAAACTAAAGAGGCAAAAGGAAATCCAATCGAGGACGGAACGCCTGCGGTATATGAAATTCGGTTTTCTGATAAGAAATTAAAACCGATAAAAGTTGGCTGTTGCGAAATAATCCTCATTAACGAAGGCGACCTAAACCAGGATGGAAGCGATGAAATCTCCATCTACCAAGCGCCAACAAATGGTTGCACCTACGCGATGGAAACTTATTCTAACATCAATGGACATTGGAAAACAATCGTCGATAGATTTTTGATTCCGACCGGTTGTGAAGTAATTAGCAAGGATGATTTGCAGAAAAGAATATTTCGTGAGAAAAACCAAATTTTTTATTTGGAGAAAGATATGAGGGAGGGAAATGGAAAATTGATTAAGAAAAAAGTTGAACGGAAATAATTTTGAAACTTAAAGCCTGCATTTTATAAACCACATAGACACATAGGTTTTGTATGTTTTAAGATGAAATAGTAGTATGTTTAGTTCTATTTTATCTTCCAAAGTAAATATCACGTTTTTCTATGTGTCTACGTGGTTTTGCTAATTTTCATCACACACTCTTAATGATTTTCATTATTTTAAAAAAAATAATTTATAAAAACACACCAATGGAAACCCAAACCTGCCCAGAATGTGGCGACAAGATCATCGGTAGATCCGACAAGAAATTCTGCTCCGATGCGTGCCGAAATTCCTTCAACAACAAGCAAAATAAAAACTCGACCAACTATATGCGGAATGTGAACAACAGACTCCGCAAAAACTACCGAATCCTCGCCGAATACAATACCGAAGGCAAAACGAAAATCACAAAACTGAAGTTGCAAAGCGCCGATTTCGATTTTGATTATGTGACGCAAATTGTGACTTACAAAAATGGTTCGCAATATTTTTTCGTTTATGATCAAGGTTATAAAATCTTGGACAGCGAGTGGATTTTGATTGTCAAAAAAACGATTGATTAATTATTTTAAAGTAAATCAATTTTCAAACCGTCTCATTCAGAAAAAATTATGTACAAATATCTCGCTGTTGTTGGTCTGTTAGCTGTGATCATTTTGATATTCAATCATCCGATTTTCGGCGGATCCATCAAAGGAAAGCGGTTGGAAAGAATTAAAAAATCTCCCAATTACAAAGATGGAACTTTCCAGAATCTAAGCATCACGCCGTCTCTTGCAGAAGGTTTTACGATGCGCCAAGTTTTGTGGGAATTCTTCACAGATAAAACGCCCAATAAAATTCCATTAAACAAATTCCGAACTATGAAAACGGATTTGAAAAGTCAGCCAATTACCGAAAATTTTATGGTTTGGATGGGACATTCTTCCTATTATTTTCAGATTGATGGGAAACGATTTTTGGTAGATCCAGTTTTCAGTGGCAACGCATCACCAATTCCAGGAACCACGAAAGCCTTTGCTGGTACCGATCTTTATACGCCAGACGATTTTCCTGAAATCGATTTTTTGATTATTTCGCACGATCATTACGATCATTTGGATTACAAAACCGTGAAAGATTTGCAACCAAAAGTCAATCAGGTGATTTGTGGCTTGGGCGTTGGTGCGCATTTCGAAAGATGGGATTATGCTGAAAATCAAATTACTGAATTGGATTGGTATGAAGATGTTTCTTTTGGTGGATTTAAAATTACCTCTACTCCAGCACGCCATTTTTCGGGACGACTTTTCAAGAGAAACACGACGCTTTGGAGTTCTTTCGTTTTGCAAACGCCGAGTCAGAAAATCTTCATCGGTGGCGACAGCGGTTATGATTTTCATTTTAAACAAATAGGAGAAAAATTTGGACCGTTTGATTGGGCAATTCTTGAAAATGGACAGTACAACGCTAAATGGAAATACATACACACTTTGCCGGAGGAATTTTCGAAAGTTGTGGAAGATCTGAACGTCAAAAATGTTTTGCCAGTACACTCGGGAAAATTTTCTCTTGCTCAGCACGCTTGGGACGAACCGTTGCAAAAAATCACTGAAAATTGCAAAGGCAAAAACTTTCGAACTTGCACGCCAATGATTGGCGAAAAAATGAGTCTGAATAATGAAAATCAGAAATTTACAGAATGGTGGAAACCTTAAAATTTTGTTAAAATAAACATTATCTTTGTGGGAAATTATTAACCACAGATGAAGAAATTTTATTCTTTAGTTTTATTCTTAGTCTTCACATTTTTTTTCGCTCAGAAAAAGAATCAAGATTTTTCATTTTATGAAAACAAAGGTCAAATCGTAGATCAGGATGGAAAATCAAATCCTGATGTCAAATATCTTCTGAATTCACCCGGATTGAATGTTCAAATCAAGAAAAATGGTTTCTCTTATGATGTTTATGAAACTGAAAGAAAAGATTTAAAAAAACAAAAAAGTGTTCCGTCTGAGCCTGTTGGTAAAATGGAGGTATCAGATTTATCCATTAAGTATAAATATCACAGAGTTAATATTGACTTTTTGGATTCTAATGAGAATATTCAAATAAAGGCTGAAGGGAAATCTGAAGATTACGAAAACTATTATAATCTTCAACACAAGAAAGAAGGCGTAAGCTTTGTACATCGTTACAGAAAAATTACTTATAAAAACCTTTACCATAATATAGATTTGGTTTTCTTCAAGCCAGATGATTCTACAAAACCTGTGGAATATAATTTCCTAGTTCATCCTGGCGGAAAGATTTCCGACATCAAAATGAAATTCAAAGGTGCGAAAACCAAATTGAAAGATGGCAAACTTTCTATGAATCTAAGATTTGGTGAAATGCAAGAAAACATCCCCAATTCTTGGATCGAAAATGACAGAAAGCAAAGCATCGACGTAAATTATAAAGACCTTGGAAACCAAACTTTTGGTTTTGATTCTTCTATTAATAATTCTGATAGAACAATTGTGATAGATCCAGTTCCTACGAGGATTTGGGGAAGTTATTATGGAGGAAGTGGGGATGAGACTACTGCTAGCATGATGGCAGATGATCAGAATAATTTATATGCAACAGGTTCTACTAATAGTGTCAATAATATTGCTACATCCGGAAGTTATCAAGTAACATTGAATGGAAATACTGATGGTTTTATATTTGCGATTGATGATGATGGAAATAGACTTTGGAGTAGTTATTATGGAAGTACTTATACAGATAATTTTGGTAAGTCCGTCGTATTTAATAATAAAATATATATCATTGGCTATAGTGCCGTTTCTGCGGGAACACAGACTTATCCCAATGCTAATTTTAGTTACACTCCTTTTCAAGGCATACTGGTTTCTTTTAACTTTAATGGAACTTTCGTTGATGAGAAAAAATTTACAAGTACCTACAATTATACAGGTATTTCGACATTAACAGTTGATGATAAAAATAATTGTCTTTATCTGATAGGACAGACTCATCCAACTGGTTTTGTTGCTCAAAACCAAATTGGATCTTACTCTCCTGGTTATATTGACTTAGCAACTTTTATTATTAAACTCAAAACAGATAATTCTACAGAGTGGACAAAGTTAATCAATAGAGAATACGTCGTAAATTCTAGTTATGTAAGTCCTGATGACAAATTATGTCTAATAGGTTGGGCTTTTTCTAATTTGTATTTGACAATCACACCAGATGCGGTTCAAAAGACTAAAAATTATAATTATGTAGGTTATTATGGAGAGTTTGATTCTAAGGGGACTCAATTATATGGAACATACCTAGGTGGATTTGCAAGTAGTGAAGAAGTTTCCTTTGCTAGAAGAATTGGCAATACTATAATTTATAGTGGTTTCAATGCTAGTTTACCTCCTTATGGGAAATTCATAAGAAAAGTTGACACAACTACAGGACAACTAATTTTTTCAAAATATTATGCTAACATTAGTAGCTTAAGTGATACTGCATCTTATATAGATGAAAAAGGCAATACCTACTTATGGGGACATGCAGACACTCGCGGATTTTTTCCCACACCTAATGCATATAATAGTTCTTATGGTAATATATATCTAATGAAAGTGGATTCTGAGAGTAACACTGTTTGGGCAACTTATTATGGCGGTTACGACTATCCACATATGTATAAAGGAAAAAATGGTTCTGTATATTTTTCAGGAAGAGCAAACTCTTCAAGCTTTGATATTGCAACAAGCGGTGCTTTTCAAAACTACTTTGCAGGAGGCTATGCAGACGGATTTTTAGCAAAATTTCATGATTGTACAGAAAACCAAATTCTCTCATCCGAAATGAAGGTCTGTTTGGGATCAGAATTAAAACTTTCTGTAATATCTGGCACATCATATAACTGGACTGGCCCAAATGGCTTTAGCTCTACAATACAAAATCCGTCCATCCCAAAAATCTCTTTATCAGATGCAGGCATCTATAGTTGTACTGTAACAGGCACAGGAGCATGCGACGGGACATTTACTATTGATGTAAAAATCGAAGACAAACCTGCTCCTACAGGAAATCCTGTACAAAGTATTTGTTCAGCAAAAAATCCCACATTGAAAGATATTGAAGTTATTGGAGCTGATATTAAATGGTATGACAATCTTGGAAACAATTTACCAATCACTACAACACTTGAAGATGGGAAAACCTATTATGCATCTCAAACTATTGATAATTGTGAAAGCAGTAATAGATTAGCAGTCCAAGTAAATATTCTAATTAATAATCTTTCCGCAAACGACTTCTCAGATAGTTTTTGTAATGATACAACGGCAGATTTTAAAACAATCAATATTGACGATTACAAAAAAGAACTCATCTCCAATCCACAAGATTACGCTTTTGAAATTAGAAATAGCAAAGGTGAATTGGAAACAGGAGATACGAATCTAAATGTTGGACCTAACATTTTCGATGTTAAGATCATTTCCTCTCTCGGCTGTTTTCAGTATGTGAAATTGAATTTGACTTTAGACGAAAAACCAAAAGCCAACCTTCCGGCCGAGGAAGAGTTTTGTGATAATGTCGGGACACCTTTGAAAGTTGATTTTGTAAGTGGATACAGTTACCAATGGAATACGGGCGAAACCTCAAACAGCATCATTGCTGACATAGAACAAACTTACACAGTTACAGTTACGACGCCGGCCGGATGTGTGAATACCGCAAGCACAATTGTCAAAAAAGCGAAGTTGGCGGAGATTCAGAATATTGTGATTACGAATAATTCGGTGATGATCGTGATGTCTGTGGCTGGAGAATATCTTTATTCTTTAGATAAAAACGACTGGAAAACATCAAATAAATTTGAAAATTTAGAAAATGGAACTTACACTGTTTTCGTGAAAACAAAATTGGGTTGCGATCTTGGTTCGAAATCTTTTACGATATTTTCTCTCAGCAATATCTTCTCTCCAAACGGAGATGGAATCAATGATACCTGGAAAATTTCTGGAATAGAAAATTATCCAAATTCTGAAATCAAAATATTTGACAGACAAGGAAAAATGGTCTTGAACCAAGTTACCAAAGGAGAAACTTTCGAATGGAACGGTGAATCAAATGGTCGCAAGTTGCCGACAGACAGTTATTGGTATCAAATCAAAATATCGGATGGAAGGATCTTGGAAGGCTACGTGGTCATCAAACACAGAAATTAAACAAAGGAAATTATGCAAGAACTAAACGACCTAGAATTATCCTTATTAGAAGGTTTAACCGCAAAATACCCACAACTGCAATCTCACATTCTCTTTCTAAAAGTATCGGAAAGAAAAGCAACTGGAGAAGGTTTGGATGTAACTCTTGAATACGTTGTTTTTAACAATGAATTTGATGACACCAACGCTTTGTTCAGCAACGGCGAAAATATTGAAATCAAAGGTTTGAAGGAAGGTTTGAGCTATGTCATCGATGTGACGATGGGACAAATCACTTCCATCGAGTTCTCAACCTACAAAGAAAAGTGGGATGGAAAATTGACGGATTTTAAGATTCTGAAAGCAGAATAACGCTTTAATCAAATTATTAAAACCATGAAAAAATTACCGATTCTTTTGATGATGATTTGTAGTAATTTATTTTACAGTCAAATAGATTTAAAAAAAATTGACAACGAAGATATTAATCAAGATAAAGTTCAACTGTCTGAAAAGTTTATTAAATCCTATCTTACAAAATGTTCAAGTCAAGATTACTCCGATTTTGTAGATTTTAATCTCTCAAAAGGTCACAAAAATTTTGTGGGCCAAAAACTAAAAGAGATTTGTCTTGGTGATGAGTATAGATATGGAAAAATTGAGCTTATAGATTTAAATTCCGTTTACAAAACTAACGATTCTTTCTTTGGACGTACAGGACTTTATATTTTCAATGCAAAAACCGAAAAGGATAAAACCATAAAATATCTTAGTGTCTGGATTTCAAAAAATGACTTAATCGAAGGAATGGTGATTACCTCATACAAACCATTTAAAAAGAAAAATTAAGATAAAAACAAAAAAGGATGAGCAAAACACTCATCCTTTTTTAATTATATAAACCTTTTACAGTTTATTTAGTTGTAGTTACCACATTCCCTTTTAGCCAGTTGCTGTGGAATTTGCAGTCCTTGTATTTGTCGTCTAGTGAGATAAAGATTGATGGGATCTTTGCATTAACCCACTTCTCCACGATTTCGTTTTTCTTCTTGTTGAGCGCCATTTCCTTTACTCTTTCATAATCTGTAGCGAGTTCCAATTGATGCGCATCAATGATTTCATTCACTTGGATGATGCTAATTAGTTTTCTCTTCTGCTGATCTTCCTGCTGGAAAGGCTCTGTGATGTCGCCTTTTTTAAGACCTGCAATTTGGTAAGAAATGGTTGGATCCAATCCTAGTTTTTCCAATTTGTCAGAACCATCTTGGTTATTCGTCATGATCCCAGCAGAGAATTTGTTGCTCTTGTCATCAGAATATTTGTAAGCCGCATCTTTGAAAGTTATTTTGTTTTCCAAGATCAAAGTTCTGATACTGTCCAACTCTTTTTTCGCTGCAGTGATTTCGCTGGCGTTTGGTGTACTTTTGATCAAGATATGTCTTGCGTCGTACTTTTTCCCGTTTCTTTTGATCAATTGAATCAAGTGATAACCGTATTCAGATTCTATCGGATCAGACATTTCATTTTCCTGAAGATTAAGTGCTGCTGCTTCAAATGGTTTTACCATCTGTCCAACGTTGATATTTTTGTAAAGTCCGCCCAATGCTGCAGAACCTTCGTCTTCAGAATAGATTCTGGCTTGGCTTTCAAAGCTTTCGCCTTTTTTGATGTCTTCTTTTATTTTATTGAGTTTATCAATAATTTCTTTTTTGTGAGAAGCAGAAATTTTTGGAAAAACACTGATTTTTGATAACGCAACTTCATCTTTCACATTCGGCAATTGAAATTTGAATTGATTGTAAAAATCAGTCACTTCGTTTGGCGTTACGTCAGCTTTCTCTGTGATTCTACCGTATTTCGCTTGTCCGTAATAGTTATCGGCATCAATTTTTTCAATTGCTGTTTTCATTTCATAAGACGTACGGAATTTATAAGCAACAAGCATTGCTTTCTCATCGGGAAACTGTCCAAGGATTTGGCTGTATTTGTTACCAGCCATTTCTTTGATTGCCGCGCTTCTGTTTTCAATCAGCGTATCTTTCTTTGCTTCGTAGATCAATAGTTTATTGTTCAAGATGCTTTCCATAAAATCGCATCTATCGCCTACATTGGTGCCTTGCTGTTTTGCATAATTGGCTTGATCCTCAATGTCAGATTCCAGAACGATCTCATCACCAATTACGGCTGCAATCCCATCTATAAGCTGACCTTTTTTTATCTGTGCAGAAAGATTCATGTTGCATAGTAACAGAACTACTGACAGTAAAAAAAGATATTTTTTGTATTTCGACATTATTTTTATTTGTTAAGCTGCAAAATTAGTATTATCCACCTATTCCGCTACATTATTAATTATAATTATTTCTTAAAATTTTTATTCAGTTCCGCCATAAAAGCTGGCTGAATTTCGATCTTGGTTTTTGCACGTTGATCTGCAATTGTTTTTTGCAACAATTTTTCTGTAACACCGTCCGTCATATCTTCTGTAGATTCTGCCTGTGTCATTTGCTGTTCTGGTAAAAGTTCGTCGACAGCTACAACTACATCGCGTTCAGAAATTTTGGTTGTGAAAATTCCTTTTTTGAAAGGCACATTGTTTTTCTTGAAAATATCTGCAGATTCCTGGATTTTCCCTTCTTCGAAATGCACCAAAACCTGGTTTTTAGCATTCACCTGGTTTTTGTATTTTGCTTTCAGCGCTTCCCATTTCTTTGGATCTTTGATTTCTTTTTCAATTTCCTTCAGTAATTTTGGATCAGAAATTACTGCAGCTCTGGATTCTGCTCTTTTTTCCCAAACAAATTTGGATTTGTTTTCATTATAGTAATCTGTGAAAAGTTGTGGATTATTTTTAACCTCATTTTTCAGATATTCCGAGAAGATATATTCTGAGAAAAGATTTTTCTTAAGCTCATCCACTTCTGGTTTTACAGTTGGAAGGTTCTCAAAATTTCTGGCATAGACACCCATCACGTATTGCTGAGCCTGATAATTCACAAGATCTGGCCACTGATTGGTTGGTAATTGTTCCAAGTTTTTGTATTGCGCATCAATCGCTTTTTTCAAATCTTCGTAAGTCACTTTGTTTTTCCCATAAGAGAAAAGTAAAGCTTTTGGATTTTTAGGATTGAGATAGTTTTGATAAGATTTTTTGATCTCTGCAAAATCTGCCGTTTCGGTATACTTATCCTGAGTTTTCAACCAATCAACAAATCTGGATGTCAATTCTTCACCATAACTCGTAGCTATCATTTCCTTCTGGTAAAACTTTCGGTTAGCCTCTGTAAGCGTGTAAGGCTCAATATTATAAATATTAAAAATAAAATATTTATCCCCAAACAGAATTGGTTGTTTTGTGTAGAAATCTTTCGCCTGACCTTTGAATGCGGCGTAAACTTCGTCTGGCAAAATTGGAGAACCCATCACTGCACCTCCCGAACTTTTCTCTTCCTCAGTCGCTCCAAATTCGCTTACAACTGCCTGAAACTTTTTACCAGATTCCAATTCTTTGTAAATCTTAGTTTTTGTAGCTTCATAATTAGCATCATTAGGAATAGACAAAACTCCGAAAATAATATAACCCAAACTTGGTCTTGTTCCAACAACTTTTGCAAAGCCAACCATATTTGGTTTGTCTATAAAAGTGGTATAGGAATTCACCGGCAAATCTTTCACTTGTTGATAGATCTTGTAATCCAACATGCCTGGTTTTACGTAGAAAGGCTTAGAAGATTCTGGCGTCGAATTTTTTGCAAGGAAATCTTCCATTGTCATTTTCCCTGCTTTTACATCATTGTATAGTGCTTTGTAATCTGTCTTATCATCAGCTTTCTTCTCTTTGATGAAAAGCAAAACCTGTGTTTCTGTCTTATTAGCACTCACGAAATCCTGTATCAAAGGTTCTGAAACAGATTTTGGGTAGAATTTATCTTCTCTCAATTCAGACATTTTCTGATTGATAGAATTGGCGAAATAATTCAGCGTGTCTGCTTTTTTCTCCTTTGCTAGTTGTTGTAAAAGTAAAAATTCTATAGTCGCATTCACAGACTTCTCAGGACCGGAATTTTCCAGTCCATATTTGTTATCTCGGATGTAATCCTTTGCAGAAATACTGTCTTTACCGACAATCAGGTATTGAGAAAATGCCATTTGTGAGGCAAACGCTAAAACAATAGGGAAAATATTTTTTTTCATTTTTAATATTAATAATTACAACTCTACTTGGAGTCATAAATTGGAATAAAGTTAAATTTAGATCACAGATTCGAAAGTCGTAAGCTCTTTGAATTGGTTGATTCTCTCGCTCAATTCTTCTTTTGTCACGCTTTCAATTCTTTCTGTCCCGAATTTTTCAACGGTGAAAGAAGCCATTGCACTTCCAACGATGATCGCAGTTTTCATACTTTCAAAACTGAAATCACCTTTCTTCGTCAAGTAAGATGCAAAACCGCCAGCGAAAGTGTCTCCAGCGCCGGTTGGATCAAAAACTTCTTCCAAAGGCAAAGCAGGAATCGCAAAGATCTTTCCGTCGTGAAAAAGCAGAGCGCCATGTTCTCCTTTTTTGATGATTACATATTTAGGTCCCAAAGTGTGGATCTTCTTAGCGGCTTTCACCAAAGAATATTCTCCGGAGAGTTGTCTTGCTTCCTCGTCATTGATGGTAATAACGTCAGTTTTTGCAATTACTTTCATCAGGTTGTCCCATGCGATGTCCATCCAGAAATTCATTGTATCTAGAATGACTAATTTTGGTTGTGTTTTCATTTTTTCTAAAACAGAAAGCTGAACAACTGGATCAAGATTTCCTAGTAAAAGAACTTCTGCTTCCGAAGAATGCTCAGGAACTTTCGGGTCAAAATCTGCCAAAACATTAAGTTCTGTCACCAAAGTATCTCTTGAATTTAGATCGTTGTGGTATTTCCCGCTCCAGAAAAAAGTTTTCCCTTCTTTCACCATTTCTACACCATCTACATTGATGTTTTTTGAAGTCATCATATCAAGATATTCCTGTGGAAAATCGCCTCCGATCACGGAAACCAAACTTACGTCTGTATCCAAAGAAGCTGCTGCAAGTCCAATATAAGTGGCTGCACCACCAAGAATTTTATCTGTTTTTCCAAAAGGTGTTTCGATGGCATCAAATGCTACAGTTCCTACTGCTAATAATTTCATAATTTAAGTTTTTTTTTGTCCGATGTCCGATGATGGATGTCGGAAGTATTTTTTGTTATGTTATTTTTTTGTTTCGAATTGAAAGTCTTCTGACCCCTGACTTCCAGCTTCGAACTTACTTTTTCCATTGAAATGAATCAATTAAGTGCAAAAGGTCTTTTTTGATATAATCTACAGCCGGAGCCAAAGAATCGGGACGCGGACGGGAATTGAAATACAAATTTCCGGTTACAAAATGTCTCGTGCTATCTGTCACATAAAACTGAATGTTAGAAGCGGATTGTCCTTTTAGTTCATAGAAATTTCCGTAAACATTTTTCTCTGGATAGGCGAATGATTTGGTGTCAATTGCACTCGCTTTGATTGTATGTTCATAGACCATCTTCTCCACTTCTTTCACGTGAAGATCGAAATCATTTTTGATTGGGAAATAAGTGATGAAGACATTGGCTTTCATTCCAGGGTAAGAAAGGTTGTACCAGCAAGCTTGTTTTGCATCTTTGACTTTTGCAAAATCTGAATAGTCAAATGAGTAATCGCACGGTGCAGAAAAGTTCAGATATTTAGGGGCTGGATATTCCAAACGCAGATCTCCTTTCGGTTTTGGAACCGGTTCTTTGCCACAGGAGAAAAGTGATAAGCCTATGAAAACTCTGATCAGATTTTTAAACATTCGGCAAAAATAACAATTAGAATTGATACAAAGAATTTTGAATACTTAATTTTTGTTAAGAATAATTGATTTACAGAGAAATACTTTAGATACTGATTGGAAAGTTGATGATTTTCTCGAATAATTGGTAAATTTTGCGGATTGTTTTAATAATAAAGTCTTCGACTCCGCTCAGACTGACAATTATGAAGTCTTCGAGAACCTCAGACCGACAAAGATATTTTATATTAGAAATGTCACACTGAGCGGAGTCGAAGTGTTTTTAATAAGAATAACAAAACCGTCAAATCTTTGTAGAAAAGTTCTGATAATGAAGAATCTGCAACCCGACTTGAATGGATCCCGATGTAAAATCGGGAGGGAGTGGAAGGAAGAAAAGTTGCCCAAATATTACTAATTTATTTTAAAATGCGTTAAAATTGAAGATTAATCTGATGAAAATAAAATATTTGTAACCTTTTTCGGTTTCTGATCGTATAATATAATGCAACCTAAAGAATGAGGTTTTTATATGAGACAATTAAAAATTACAAAACAGGTTACCAACAGGGAAACCGCATCACTAGACAAGTATCTGCAAGAAATCGGAAAAGTGGAATTGATCACGGCCGATGAAGAGGTAGATTTAGCACAGAGAATCCGCGCTGGCGACAGAGCTGCGTTGGAAAAATTGATCAAAGCTAACTTACGTTTCGTGGTTTCCGTTTCCAAGCAGTATCAGAATCAAGGACTTTCTCTTCCCGATCTGATCAACGAGGGAAATCTTGGTCTAATGAAAGCGGCGAAAAGATATGATGAGACGAGAGGTTTCAAATTTATCTCCTACGCTGTTTGGTGGATTCGTCAGTCGATTTTGCAGGCTTTGGCCGAGCAGTCGAGAATTGTGAGATTGCCATTGAACAAAATTGGTTCTATCAACAAGATCAACAAAGCTTATGCTCACCTGGAGCAAGAGAACGAAAGACCACCTTCTCCGGAAGAGTTGGCGGAAGTTCTGGATATGAGCGAGGAAGATATCAAGGAATCTATGAAAAACAGTGGTCGTCACCTATCGATGGATGCACCGCTTGTGGAAGGTGAAGATTCTAACCTTTATGACGTTTTGCGTTCGGGAGAATCGCCTAGTCCAGATAAGGATCTGATGTTGGAATCTCTACAGATCGAGATTGAAAGAGCGCTTCAGACTTTGACGCCGAGAGAAGCTGACTTGGTAAGATTGTATTTCGGATTGAACGGAAAACATCCAATGACGCTTGAAGAAATCGGTGAAACTTTTGACCTTACGAGAGAAAGAGTTCGTCAGATCAAAGAAAAAGCGATCAAAAGATTGAAACACAACACAAGAAGTAAGATCTTGAAATCT
Source organism: Chryseobacterium sp. FH1 (assembly GCF_000735135.1). Taxonomy (GTDB): domain Bacteria; phylum Bacteroidota; class Bacteroidia; order Flavobacteriales; family Weeksellaceae; genus Epilithonimonas. Next base: position 1,649,024 of record NZ_JPLZ01000006.1, on the reverse strand, counting down.
TACCTTGGAAAATAAAAATTCCTTTTTCGGAATGAAATTGAAGCAAGACTTTTTGGTCTTGCTTTTTTTGTTTTAATAATGATGGAATAAAATTAACTTTGTCTAAAATCAAAAACCATTATGAAAAGAATATTCTTATTGCTTGCTTTTTCTCTCCTAATTATTTCTTGTACTGAAAGCAAAACCAATCCTCCAATTGTAGAAAATGCCGTTGACAATGTGGAATCATCCCCAATGAGTTCGTTAAAACAAGGTCGATACAGTGAAAATATGGTTCATCAGATTTATAATGAATTGATGAAAAATGATAAAAACCTTAAAATGTTGGATGAGAAAATCATTGATATTAATGATAAAACTCAAAAAACAATTTCAAGATATGAGGATGTGATTAATAAATCAGCTATCTATTATAACGATGCAGAGCATTTGACCAGAGCAATTACAGATTCGATAACAAAAGAACAAGTGAAAGCGAATATAAAGACTAGTGCTGAAAAATACGAGTTAAAGACCAAAAACATTACGAATTTGATTCAACGAATTAATGAAAATCAATCTAAAATCAAGGACCAATATATTGTTTTTAGAATCAAGAAAACAATTCCTGAAATTGAAAAATACCAGCAAGCTCACCCTTTGAAGACCGACAGTTTGACTCAATTCATCAACAAACAAAATCAATTGTTGGCAGAATTAAAAAACTTTAAATAATGAAAATCTCAATCATCGGTGGCGGAATTGGCGGTTTGACTTTGGGAAATGTTCTGAAGCAACACAACATCGATTTCAAAATCTATGAAAGTGCGCCGGAAATAAAACCCGTCGGAGCTGGAATCGCAATGGCAGGAAATGCAATGCAGATCTTTGACAAACTCGGTTTGAAAGAGAAAATCGAAAATGCAGGAACGAAAATGCACTCTTTAATTATTACTGATGAAAAGCTCAAAACCATTTCAAAAACCGACGTTCTGAAGATTGAAAGCAAATACATGGTTTTCAATATCGCGATTCACCGAGCGGAACTTCAAAAAGTTTTGAGTGAGAATATTTCAGAAAATATCATTCTTAACAAACGTCTTTCTACAATTGAGAAGAAGGAAAATTACCATTTGACTTTTGAAGATAAGACTGAAATCGAAAGTGAGATCGTCTTTGGAGCTGATGGTGTGAAATCGTTGGTTCGAAATCAAATTCTTAAATCTGGACAGATCCGACAGGCGAAACAAAAATGCTGGCGCGGAATCCTGACGACCGAAATCCCAGAAAAATACAGTCACGACGCCTACGAAATGTGGGGAAAAGGAAAACGTTTCGGCTTTGTGAAGATCAAGGAAAATACGCTGTATTGGTATGCTTTGGTGAATGAGAAATTCTATTCTGATGATATTGATCTAATGGAAACCTTCAAGGAATTTCACCCTGATGTGTTGCAAATGATCTCTAAAACTTCGAAAGAAAATATCATTCTTAATGACATCATCGACCTAAAACCAATGGAAAAATGGTCTTCAGAAAATCTTTGTTTGATTGGAGATTCTGCGCACGCCACAACGCCAAATATGGGACAAGGCGGTTGCCAAGCGGTTGAAGATGCTTATATCATTGGTAAACTTTTAGAAACTGAAAAAGACTGGAATAAAGTCTTTCATCAATTCGAAAAAATCAGAAGATCAAAAGTGAATCACATTGTGAAAACCAGTTGGATGCTTGGCAAAGTGGCGCAGTGGGAGAATTTTACTGGACTTCGGAATTTCGTTTTTAGAAATATGCCGGAAAGTGTGAATCAGAAGCAGATGGAAAAGATTCTGAAATTGGAATAGTTTTTTTTATTGGTCTTCCCGTCGTCTGGCTCAGAATAAACTGCACTTCAGACCGACAAATTTATGATGTTCTTCGAGAACCTCAGACTGACAACTAACTACTCTTCTTTCTTTAGATTTTCAATCAAACCTTCAAGTTCTTTTATTTTGTCTTTCAGGTTTTTGATATCGTTTTTATTGTTGGAAACTTTGCTCTTCAGCATTACCGTTCTGGCGCGTTCGCTGTGATCTTCTTCGTCATCGTCCTCGTTGATTTCCTCTACATCTTCCTGAATCTCGTCAATATCCTCTTGAATTTCTTCTACATCTTCCTGGATTTCCTCGATGTCTTCCTGGATCTCATCAATATCTTCTTGGATTTCATTTACATCTTCCTTCAAATCCTCGATATGTTCGGTACTCTTATTGACAGACATTTGAATGAAAATCGCCAAATAAATCGCCTCCAACGAAACAACTGTTGTTAGAACCAACAGCATATGTTCAAATTCTACAATATTGAAAATCGGTAATGCAAAACAGACGATAAAGAAAATCGTATGAAAAACCAATGACTGAATAGATCCTACCCACCAGATGATTCCATTGGCGATTTTCTCTAAAATGGTCAGTTTTTCTTGAGTTTCTTCTGTGATTTTCATTGACTTTTTATTAGACTAATTGATTGTTGTTCAGAATATTTCTACTAATGATGTAAATTAAAATGAAGTAGATAATAATTAAATAAACCCCAATTTTAATTTGATTCATAGACCTAATGACGTCGCAAAAATAGAATAAAATTGTAGAAGTTATTAATAAACTTAAATTAATTACCGTTAATATCTTGATTGTATTTATTCGATTAAAGAAAGAAACAATCAGCATTATCACTGTAGATACGAAAACTGTCAAATAGCCTAACAACGGGTAAAAGGTTTTGTCAAACAGAGGGTTTGTATCATATTCGGCTTTTCCACACGTATTCAATAATAGTCTATAAAAACTATATGTGAAAGAATCATCAGACTTAGTGATATTTAATTCTATACTCTCGTTTTCTTGTTCCGAACATTTTTTTTCTTCTTGTTCTAAAACAGGTTTTTGAGCTATAATTGTATCGTTACTTTCAGTAAATGTTCCTGTAGAATCCAAAAATGTAGTTTCTATGGTTTCTACTTCATGAGTATTAGAACAAGTTTTTAAAAATGGAAGAAAGAAGAGAGTAAAACTAAAAGCAATCAAAGTTCGTAGTGTAGTTTTTCTCATATTTAAAAGTATCAAGCTATTAAAAATTCAATAGAATACAAAAAAAAAGAATCTCTAAATTAGAAATTCTTTTTTTATTTTATTAAGTAAAAATCAATAGTTCCAAAAAGCCCACTTACTTCCGTTGTAAAAAGCCAGCGTTTTTATTCCACCACCATTTACTATTACCATCATTCCCGGAGAAGGATTGACTATATTATTATGAGAGGAAACAACCGGCAAAACCATTGCTTTTGTGGCAGATTCAAGAACTAATATGCCATCGGTTGCAGAAGTTTCACTTCCGATAACCACTTTTGCGTTTGGTTTTTCTAATGCAATAGGCTGAATGGCTGCAAATGCAGTAACATTTGCAGTCTGTCCGCTACTAAGATCAAACCATGTTGTTCCGTTGTAATATTCTACTTTTGCGGCAGTTCTCACTGTTGCGTCCAAGATCATGCTTCCTGGTGTTGTAATTCTTGTTTTATCTGTAACGCAAGGCAGAATCATACCTCTATTTCCTGTATTAGAAAATTCCATTAAAACAGAAGTTTTATTTGTTGCCGATCCTATTGCATCACCGAAAATAACTTGTGCATTACAATTACTAATTAATAAAATTGACAGTAAGATTAATAATTTTTTCATTTTAAGGACAAGTTTTTTTATTAAAACATCTCCAACCGATGGTTGAATTAACATATATTTTTAAACAATTCTCTGTAGTATCGTAAACCATCATTCCTTCTACAGGATTTGTTATATTAACAAGATTTGCGGTAGAAATACGGGTAGGAACAAAAGGTTTTGTATTAGATTCCAATGCCAATGCACCACCTTTTCTTACCTGTGGCCAATTGTTGTTACTCGCTTCGGTTCCTGCACGTCCCAATGAGCTTATTCCTATCTTAGTATCTAGTGCTGTTCCTGTCAAGGTTGCGTTTTCCAAACAATACATTGTCATAGAATTTGTACTATAAGCTGAAAATGCAACATCACTAAATCCTGATAAAACTTGTACAAATTTTACCGCATTTCGATAGTTAGCTGGGGTAATACCAAAATCGCTTAATTTAAAAGTAAGGACACGAACATCTCGTGGCGTATTAGAAAAACCAGCGTTAAATGGATATGGACAAGCAACTGAGGCCGAATAAAAATTCCATTGTGCCTTTCCTAATGAGGCTGTTGAAGCAAATGCAACAGCTTTTTCATTTCCAACCGTAACACCATTTATGTCTGTAAACTTAAATATATCAGTTAAGGTAGCGTGAGGCTCACCAACTTGGGTAACAATAATATCAGGAATATTATCCGAAATGCAGGATGGATTGATATCGGCCAGAACATTGACAAAAAAAACTAATTCTTGTTTTGGAATATTGAAAACAGCCGAACTAAGATCCAAGCCATTTTTGCCATCTCTTAGATAATAGCCTAATGAAAAACCGCATGAAAGATTTGGTTTAGTTGCTGCAGTCACTAGTGCTCCATTGGCATAAGCTGGCTGACCTACTAAAAAGTCATTCGCAGTAGAAAGTATTGAAAATGAAGTTGGGAACGCTCTGTAGTTTTCATTTACAAAATTAGTAATGCCGTGAGAAGTCAATACATTATTATCTGCACCAGTCGCATAAATTGTAGATCCTATGGTATATGCTACCAAATTATTAGCTTCCCTAGCAAGGGTACCAGAGGCATTGGAAGAAGTCCAATATCCATTATAATCACCATAAATAGCGTCAGGTCTTGTTTGAGCAGTGATACAATTACTAGTAATAGCAAGCACTAGAAATGCACTTACTTTAAAAATCTTATTCATTCAGTAGTATTTAGTAAATTCTATCTCATCATTTTGTGCGATTGCAAATTTAGAAAAAATGAAAACATCCAGTATATTAATTTATTATTAATTAATCATATTTAAATATGCTATATATCATAACAAAAATTAATACATTTATTTGCATTATTTGTTAAAATTTATTATCGTTGAATAATTATTAAAACTAAAATATTTTACCACTTCAAATCCTTATCTTTGCACGAAATTTTTTAAGACTATGAATGCATTTATAGAAGAACTGAAATGGCGCGGACTTTTTTCTGATATGACACCGGGAACGGAGGAACAACTGGACAAAGAATTGACGAAAGCCTATATCGGATTTGATCCCACCGCGGATTCTTTGCATATCGGAAGTCTGATTCAAATTAAAATCTTAGCGCATTTCCAACAACACGGTCATCAGCCAATCGCATTGGTAGGTGGCGCAACGGGAATGATCGGCGACCCTTCTGGAAAATCTGCAGAACGCAATCTTCTAAGTGAGGAAACACTACTCCATTACGTAGATTGTCTCAAAAATCAACTATCTAGATTTTTAGAATTTGATGGCAATGGCGACAACAAGGCAATTCTTGTCAACAATTACGATTGGATGAAGAATTTCACATTCCTTGATTTTGCTAAAAATATCGGAAAGCACATCACGGTGAATTATATGATGGCGAAAGATTCTGTGAAAAAACGTTTCTCCGGAGATTCTGGTGTGGATGGAATGAGCTTTACAGAATTTACTTACCAACTTTTGCAAGGCTACGATTACCTTCACCTTTTCCAAAACGAGGGCGTGAAACTTCAAATGGGCGGATCTGACCAGTGGGGAAATATCACTACCGGAACAGAATTAATCAGAAGAAAAGCGCGTGGTGAAGCATTTGCTTTAACGGTTCCATTGATCACAAAAGCGGACGGTTCCAAATTCGGGAAGTCTGAAAGTGGAGAAAATTATTGGTTAGATGCCAAGAAAACTTCGCCTTACAAATTCTACCAATTCTGGTTGAATGCTACCGACACGGACGCTGAAAGATTCATCAAGTTCTACACATTCCTTCCAAAAGAAGAAATTGAAACGTTGATTGAGGAACACAAAACGGCTCCCCACGAAAGAAAACTTCAAAAGAAATTGGCGGAGGAAGTAACGATTTGGGTTCACGGGAAAGACGAATTTGAAAAAGCCGTAAAAGCTTCAAACATACTTTTTGGACAATCCACAGCGGAAGATCTTGTGAGTTTGGATGAAGAATTGTTCCTTCAGATTTTTGATGGTGTTCCCCAGAAAGAAGTTTCCAAATCAGAAGTAATCGGAACCAATATCATTGATTTGATTTCTGAAAAAACAGGTTTCCTTAAATCTAAAGGTGAAGCGAAAAGAGAATTAGCTGGAAACTCGATTTCCATTAATAAAACCAAAGTTGGCGAAGACTATTCGGTTTCTGAAAATGATTTGATTGATGGGAAATTCTTGCTTATCCAAAAAGGGAAAAAGAATTACTTCATTGTTTCAGTGATTTAAATTAATTAACAAAAGACATTGTATTTTTACAATTGACCAATTAAAAATTATGGAATTACAATATCTCGTAAGAGAACCTCAAAATATCACGCCGGAAACACCAATTCTGTTTCTAATTCATGGATACGGAAGCAATGAAGAAGACCTTTTCAGCTTTGTCCCGACTTTGCCAGAAGATTGGTTGGTCGTAAGTTTCCGAGCACCTTACAATTCCGATAATGGCGGTTACGCTTGGTTTGACATCGATTTCAACAGTGCAGAAAACTTCGTAGATGAAACTCAGGCAGAAGAAGCCGTGAAGCAAGTTTTGGAAAACATCTTAAGCGTTTCCAACCGTTACGGACTTACGAATAACAAAACGCACCTTTGCGGTTTCAGCCAAGGTGGGATCATTGTTTATTCTTTGGCTTTGCAGTATCCAGATCTTTTCTCGAAAATTGCTTGTCTAAGTACCTTCCCAGAAGAAAAACTTTTGAAAAATATGGTGAAGGACAAAAAGAAAATCGAACATTTGAGATTCTTCATCTCACACGGCACAGACGACGGCGCTATCCCGATCGAATGGGCAAAAAAAGGAGCAGAATTATTATATGACTTAAGCGCCTATTTTTCTTTCAGAGAATATATGGCTGGCCACGGCGTCAACCAGAAAAACTATATGGATCTGATGGAGTTTTTCAAGAAATAATATTGGCATTTAATTTGTGTTATCATAGTTTAACACGAATGAATCAAAAATTTATCCAACAAGAAGCCCGTTTATATAAAACATAATCGGGCTTTGTTACAATTGTACTTATCATAAAAAATCCCCAATCCTAAATGGTCGAAATTTAAGATTGGGGATTATATTTTAATGGATTTTCTTAGTTCATCAAATCCTCTATTTCTTCAACAGTGATTGGAATATTGGCCATCATATTAAATGGTTTTCCAACTTCTTGGATCACATAATCATCTTCGATTCGCACGCCAAAACCTTCTGCTGGAATGTAGAATCCTGGTTCGTTTGTAAACACCATATTTTCAACAAAATCATCCGTCAAAATTCCGTAATCGTGCGTGTCCAATCCCATATGGTGAGACGTTCCGTGCATCATAAATTTCTTGTAAGCCGGCCATTTCGGGTCTTCATTTTGTACATCAGCTTTATCTATCAAACCTAATTGAAGCAATTCCGAAGTGTAAACCTCTCCCATTTCTTTGTGGAATCTGTACCAGTTGTTTCCAGCTACCAAGCGATCTTCCGCTTCCTCTTTGCATTTCAAAACAGCGTTGTAAATCTTCTTTTGTCTTTCGGAATATCTGCCGTTCACAGGAATTGTTCTTGTCAAATCGCTGGAGTAATTTCCGTATTCTGCACCAACATCCAAAAGGATTACGTCGCCATCTTTGCATTGCATATTGTTTGCGATGTAATGTAGGACATTCGCATTGTTTCCACTTGCGATGATTGGTGTATAGGCAAAACCTTTGCTTCTGTTTCTTACGAATTCGTGGATCAATTCCGCTTCAATTTCATACTCCCAAACATCTGGTTTGATGAAATTCAGCAATCTTCTAATTCCTTTTTCCGTGATATTACAAGCATTCTGGATCAATGCCAATTCTTCCGGCTCTTTAATGCTTCTCAAACGTTGCAGGATTGGATTGCTTCTTTTATAATTGTGCATCGGGAAATCTGCTTTGATTTTTTTGATAAATCGGTCTTCGCGGATTTCCGTTTCTACAGCACTTCTGTAATGTTCGTTTTTATTCAGGTAAACATTTTCTGCTTCATACATCAAGGTTTTGAAAATTTTATCAAAATCGCTCAACCAGTAAACAGTTTGGATTCCTGAAGTCTCGAAAGCTTGTTTTTTATCTAATTTTTCGCCTTCCCAAACTGCAATATGTTCGTTGGTTTCTCTCAAAAACAAAATCTCGCGGTTCTCTTCCAAATAAGCATCTGGAAAAATCACCAGAATGCTTTCTTCCTGATCCACACCACTCAGATAAAAAATATCGCGGTGTTGCTGAAAAGGCATCGTGGAATCTGCACTGATGGGATAAATATCATTGGAATTGAAAACTGCCAAAGATTTTGGTAATAGTTTTTCGGCAAATTTCTTTCTGTTTTTTACGAATAGTGAACTTGGAATTTGTTCGTATTTTGTTGTCATTTAAAAATAGATATTAGATATTAAGCTTTAGATGTTAGATTAAAAACATTTAAAGCGTTCCAAATTTACAAAACCTAAAAAGATTAAAATAAAAAGCAAGCCTTAAAGTTTTCATAAATTATTTAGAGTAAAATTGTCAAACCGCAAATGACGCAAAAAGACTAGAATTAATCCACTTGAAAAAGCGGCAAAAACTTTTTTCTCTCATATGTAGTTTAAAAAATGAATCAAGATTAAAATAATTTCTAATTTTACTTCTATGAAAAATTTGGCTTTAATCTTCTCATTGTTCTTTATAACAATACAATCGCAAATCACTTTACGGATTACAAAGCTTCCTCAAAACACCGAAGATAAAGCAAAATTATATTTGGCTTCCAATCTTAATGGCTGGAAAGCAGAGGATTCTCAGTTTGAATTTAAGAAAAACTCAGATGGTTTTTACACTTTACTGATTCCAAATCAAGCTCAAAAAATTGAATATAAAATCACGAAAGGAAGTTGGGATTTCTCAGAAACGGATGAAAAAGGAAACGGAATCCAAAACCGAATTTTGGAAAATCCAGAAAAAATTCAAACGGTGGAGTTAGAAATTAAAAATTGGAGTTCGCCAAAAGAAAAGAAACACACAACAACTTCGAATGTCAAAATATTAAGTGAAAAATTCAACATTCCGCAACTTAAAACGACTCGGAAAATCTGGATCTATCTCCCACCCGATTATGAAACTTCGAAGAAAAAATATCCTGTGATCTATATGCACGACGGACAAAATCTCTTCGATGAGTTCACCAGTTTTTCTGGAGAATGGAGCGTTGACGAAACTCTGGATGAACTTTATAAAGAAACTGGAAAATCCGCAATCGTTATCGGAATTGACAACGGCGGTGACAAACGATTGACAGAATATTCACCGTGGAATAATTCAAAATACAAGACAACTGGCGAAGGTGATTTGTATGTAGAATTCTTGGCAAAAACGTTGAAACCTTACATCGACAAAACCTACAGAACCGAGAAACAAGCGTCAAAAACTTTGATCATTGGAAGCTCGATGGGTGGATTGATTTCGCTTTTTGCTTCTGCAAAATATCCGACTGTTTTTGGAAAAGCGGGAATTTTCAGTCCAGCGTTTTGGTTTGCTTCAAAGGATTTGAACAAATATTTGAATGTCAATCAAAACAATCTAAAGAATTCTAAATTCTATTTTGTAGCAGGGAAAAATGAAGATGAAACAGTGGCGCCAGAAATTAAAAATATGGAAAAATTATTGTTAAAGAAATCGGTTCCGGAAAAGAATATCGTGGTGAAAATAGATGAAGATGGATCACATACAGAAGCTTATTGGAAACGTGAGCTGAAGGCGAGTTTGCTTTGGTTTCTGGATTGATGTTTTAACGCAAAGTGGTAAAGATTTTTCTATTTATAGTAAAAGTCACAAAGTTTGTGGGTTTTTCCAACGATACTTTGGATAATTCTAAATTCCAGTAAAATGTTAAAAAATATAAAACCTTACGAGTGGTGACTATCAACACTTCAACTCCAATCAGTGTGACAACTTTACTGATTCTAAAATTTCACCAATCAGTGTCAGGCTGAGCTGAGTCGAAGCCTTTCCCTCATATAAAACTTACCAACTCACTTTCTCCTTTTCCTCAAACGGAACTTCAGGATTCAAAATTTCTGCAATCAGATTTCTGATGGAATCTTCCACTTCAGAATCTTCAATATCAATGAAATTGAGATTTTGCGGACCATTATTCACTTCTGCGAAAGACCAGATGGCGGTTTCCACATTTTCTGGTTTAATGTTGAGAGAATTGATGATGCAATATTTATAGATCGAAAGTTGCAAAGCTTGTTTGTAGTCGTCGTTAAAAAACAATTCCGGCAATTTTTCTTCCTTATTCTTTCCTAAACTAACAGTTAATTTTTTTGGTTTTGCCGTTTTGTAATCAATCACCCGAGTCACTCCGTCAAGGCGGTCAATCCTGTCGATGAAACCGTAAAAGCTGATTTTGTCGGTTCGGTTTTCATCAAGGTAAAAATCACAATTGATCTCTTTTTCGAGGTCGATGATTTCTAACGCTAAACCATTTTTCACCAATTCCAGATCGTACTCTACAATGTTGCGCACTACCCTTTTGGCGATCTCTTTATGAATAAAATTCATTCCGCGTTCGTAGAATTCCGATTGGTGTTTTAGTTTTTCAATAGCATCTTCTATTGATTCATCCACTTTTTGAAGTAAATATTCTAAATCATTAATTGATAGAATTTTACCTTTGATTGGTTCGTGCAAAAACTGTAAAGCGTAATGAACCAAATTCCCATAATTTCTTTGGGACAGTTCTTCCTCGATCTCGTTGGTTTCTCTTGTTTTTAGGATTTGATTGAGGTAAAAATCAATGGGATTGTAAAGATAAGTCACCAGATGTGAAGCTGAAACACGGTTTTTCCATTCGTTCAGAAGTCGCATTACGGCTTCATTCTTCTCGATCTTCATCAGTTCCTGCGAGATTGGTTCGGAAGTATTTTCGATGATGATATGTTCGATGTTGTGCGGACTTTCCATTTCCAATTGTGTGATGAAACGGCTTTTTTCACCTGTGTTGACGCCAGAACTCAATGCGTTATAAAGCAGATGGACATTTACTGAATTTTGAACTAATCTATAAAAATGATAAGCGTAGATGCTGTCATTTTCAAGAAAAGTGTTCAATCCAAAATTCTTGCGGACATCAAATGGAATGTATGTGTTCTGAGTATTCCCCAATGGCAATTTACCTTCGTTGACTGAAAGTAGGATGATATTTTTGAAGTTCAAAAGTCGCGTTTCCAAAAGTCCCATTATTTGAAATCCAGCTAACGGTTCTCCCACAAAATCAATGCTTTCTGTGTTGACCAATTGATTGATAAGAACTTCTAAAGTCTCAATTTTAATATCAATTTTATAAGGCAACAATTGGTTTTTGATGACTTTGAAAACCTTTTCAAAATGTGCCACATTCTCATACTGAATATCATCCAATTCTTTGAATTTCAATTCGTAACAGAATTTAATTAAGAGATCGAGAAAATCCTGAGTTGATTCCGGTTTTTGAAGAAGCTGGAAATAACTTAGCTTTCCAAGTAATTCTGCCAATAGATTTTTGGAGATATAAACAATATTCCGTTCCTCGATCTTTGCAATGAAATCTTGAATGATCGCGCCATCGATTTCATCATTTGGAAGTTCTTCCAAGATTGGTAAAACATCGGCGTAATAATAACTGGAAGATTTTTTCTCCTGCTGTTTCTGTAAATAAAAAAGCTTCTTGATCGCGTTGCTGAACGATAGATTCTTCAACGGAAAACCCATCGTGATGTTCACACTTTCAACAGAAGTCAAGCTGTCCAAAACGGCTGGCAAAAGATTCTCATCCAACAAGACCAAAGCGGTTTCTGACAATTGTTCTTTTGGAATTTTCTTCAGAAGTTCTGGTAAAACCTTTGCCTGAACGATGTTTCCGGAGACTTCGTAAGTTTTGATATTTTTTGGTTGAGAGAATTGGTCATCGATCCAATTGAAATTTCTGTAAAGGTCGAATTCTTTCCACGTGATGGTTTCTCTGAGGAATTTTCCGGATTCCTGTCTTGCATCGTCAATGTAATATTTGTCGGCCTGGAAGTAGGTTTCGGCTTTGTTCCATTGCAGTAATTTTCTGACGAGTTGCTCCTCAACTCTTGATAACGCGTTGAAACCACAGAAAACAAAGTGATTTTGAGTCGATTTAGCAAAAGCTTCTAGTTTTGAAAATGCTTCCTGATAGATCATTCCGGAAGTGGCGAGATTTTCTTTCCTTAGATCTGATTTGAGAAGCGGAAGGAACTCGTTCATTTTTCGCCAGAAATTGAGGTTTCTTTTTCTTGCGTTGTCCTCATCGCCGAGATCTTCGCCCCAGTTTTTAATGCGTTCCTCGTCCAACATCCATTCGAGGATCTTTTGGTCGTTTTCTGAAAACTTCATCATATCGTCCCAATCTTTTTGCAAGGTTGGAAACCATTTGAGGAAGCCGGAAAAATCTTCGGACGAATCTACTTTTTGATACGTTCGGTAAGCGAAAAGCCAAAGTGCGATTCCCTTGATCTCCAAATCGTCGGAGAGTTCTGCGATGAGTTCGTCTATCGTAACAAAGTTGGGCAAAAGGCCTTGGTATTGTTTCTCCTGCAAGATTCTTTTGATGAAAACCATTGGACGCTTTCCCGGTAAGACGATGTCCAACGCGGAAAGGTCTTTGTGATTTTCTAATAATTCTGAAATGATCCTGTGGAGAAACTGCATAAAAAAAGCCTTTTGAAGTAAAGGCTCAATTTAATTAATTTTCGTTGACTTTGAAAATAAATTTAACGCAAAGGCGTAAAGATTTTTTTGAAAGTTTTGAGAACATTTTAAGGTCGCAAAGGTCTTCGACAGGCTCAGTAATGAAATAAGAATATTTTCTCTCGCAGATTTTGCAAATCTTGCTAATCTGTTGAAAGCATTAATTGAATGCCAAAACCCATAGCCCCGATTGCAGCGGAAATCCTTTTTTGCGTAACCCTCGAGTTCAACTAAAAGGAAATCGTCTTGCAAAAAAGATTGCAACGGAAAGCGGGATTAAGCTTCTAAAAATTTAAATTCTACTTTCCCAACCCTAAAGGAGGAATTTTATTCTACAACCACTTTTTTCTCGAAGAAAGTATTGGCTCCGGTGGTATCTTTTCCTGTGAAAAATTTGAACGTGTAGGTTCCGGTTTTCACTGGTTTGAAGTTGATTCTGCTTCCATCTACATAAGTTCCGTCGGCGCAGGCTTCGTTGGTCTTGTAGGCAAAATTGGCGATTGTTCGCACAGAATCGTTGGTGTAATTGTAATCGTAGCTGTAGATTCCCTCGCAACCTCGGGTGAACGTGGAATATATTTTGAATTCCTGCATTATGCCCAAAGTCATTGTGTCAATCGGGATTTTCACACTGTCTATTTTTCTTGCGGAAACTTCTGTAATCTCCGGATAATCGTCATTGTCGTTGCAGGAAATAATGCTTGCAAAGGACAGGGAAATCATTGATAAAATAAGTGCTTTCTTCATAATCTTTTCGTTTTATTAATTATTAAAATTACCTTTTGATAGATATACGACTTTTTTGGTGTCAAAGAATTCGCCTTCGAAATAATTTTTGAGGTTGAAAATCTCGCATCTCAATCCTGCCAATTCCTCTGCCAAATCGCCGCCTTTGAGATAGAGAACACCGTTGTGCTTTGGATTAAATTGTTCTTTCTCAAATTTCCCTCTAAGCCAAGTCAGGAAAACGGGCATCTGCGTCACTGCTCGACTGACTACGAAATGGAATTTTTCCTTCAACTGTTCTGCTCTCATGTGATGTGCTGTCACATTTTTGAGACCGAGACTTTCTGCAACCCCTTTTACAACAGTGATTTTTTTACCGATACTATCCACCAAAGTGAATTGTGCATTTGGGAAGAGAATTGCCAACGGAATTCCGGGAAAACCGCCTCCTGTTCCAATGTCTAGAACTTTTGTGTTGTCTGCAAATTCCATCACTTTAGCAATTCCTAAAGAATGTAGAATGTGTTTTTCGTACAGACTGTCTGTGTCTTTTCTGGAGATGACGTTGATTTTCTCGTTCCAATCTTTGTATAGGATTTTCAACTCGGCGAACTGGTCTTTTTGCTCGCTGGTGATATCTGGGAAGTATTTTAAAACTAATTCTAATGACATAGAGCGAAATTATGAATTTTTAATATTAGATTAAGAAAAAACCATCAAAAATAATTTTGATGGTTTGAGAAAATTTATGGATTATTTGTGTTTCTAATTTTACTTCAAAACTTTTTTGGTGATGATCGTGTTTCCAGATCTTGCTTTGATGATGTAAAGTCCTTCTGCGAAATTTGATTTATTAATTAAAATCTCTCTCTTTGAAACTTTGGAATCGTAAACCAATCTTCCAACAGCATCGTAAACGCTTACTTCATCTAGATTATCGGAAGATTTCACGATGAAATTCTGAACATCTTTGTAAATCTGGATTCCGTTTTTCAAAACATTATCCGTTCCTAGAGTTTCCACAGCTCTGTAAACGATTTCAAATCTATCTTCGTACTGACCAGAGTTTGTGTAGAACGTGTATGGCGCCTGCGAAAGATTGAAAGTTTTGTTCTGATATTTGTCTTTGATGTAGATGGTTTGATTCGCGTCAAAAATCCCATCTTTGTCTGTAATAGAAATTGTGAAGTCACCTGCAACAGAAGCTTTGAATCCTATTCCCGTAATATCTTCATTGGTAAAATTAACATCTTTTGCTTGAATTGCTAACTTATGATTGCTAACGATACTCCAGAAAGAGTCACTTCCCACGGCCAAAAGATCTGCATCAAAATCGCTGTCATATCCATTGGTTGCGTTGGCTAGATATCCAATCAGAATCTCATTATTCACATTAAGAGGAGATTTGAACTCCATCCAAAATCTGTTTTTCTGAGCTGTTTTGTTGTAATAATTGGCAGTGCTTGTGGTTCTCATACCATTGTTGAAAACCAAAGGCTGATTCTTACCTGTTTGCTTAGCTTGAACTATGAAACCTTGCCCCACTGAAATACTACCATTAGGTTTTCTGTTATTAATTCCAAAATATGTAGCTGATGTCCCTCCAACAGCTGTTTCTATCGCGTAGTTATTTCCATTATAATTGCTACTTTGCTGAGATAATACTTGTCCATCATTGTTGGTCCAGAAATAGGCTACACCGTAAACTTTTGATTTGTTCTGTTCAAAGAAGTCATCAAAACTCAAGTTAGAAGGATATGGATTTCCAACCATATTATAACCGCGCGCCGCGTTTGTCCATTTCAAATTGTAAGAATTAATATCACCATTCTGTGGCGTTCCTACAAATTGGAATGTAGAACTTGGTGATGATACAGTCACCGCATCTGGGAAGCTGTTTTTTCCTCGGATCGCATATCCTCTTCCTTGTTGGAACGTAGAAGAAGAATTGAGTGTGATCTCATTGGCGATAGATGTTACAAAATAATCATTAGCTTCATTATAAACATAAAACCTGTTCCAAGGCGTTCCGGTTCCCGTACCTCCGTTAGCTTGGTTGTAGCCCTCTGAAAACTGATAAAGATTTTGTCCGGAAACTGGCGAAGTCCAATAGTTGTAGCCCATTTTCGGGATGACCGCAGATTTCTTAACGGTGATATTTCCGGTATTTGGAGCATTAGCACTTTGTAACAAGTTTGCGTTATGTTCTACTACAAAGCTAGAAGCAACAGCATTATTAATAATTTGTCCATGTACACTTACAGGATTATCTTCCTTGATGATCAAGCTACCAGTAGGATTGATTGTCAAATCCTTGCTTTCAAAACTTCCTCTTACGGCTGTGTCATAATATGTATCTATGATTGCACTTTTTGTGGCATTTGGTACACCGTTGCTCCAATGAGGATTCGCCGGGTTCAGCCAAATGGTATTATTTGGTGAATACACGCGATTGTAATATAAACCATCTATCTCAGGTCCCATTGCTCCTGTAATGAACTGCATAATAAACTGAACATAATAGGTATCATAGAAATACATTCTCAAGTAAAGCTTTTCACCTGGTTCCAATTTAAGCCCGTCATCAAAATTAAAACTTTGAAGCGTGTAGTTAGTAGGAATAGTTCCGGAGGACAAAGCAAGTACATCACTTGAGAAATCAGCTGTTTTGGAATATCTGATCTCATATTTTGAAGCTGTACCTTTAGCATAATATCTGAATATCTTTGGCTCAATCGTTTTGTTCGTGCTTTTGTTCTCGAATACAAATTGAATGTATTTGGATGAATTAAATACTGTATTATCTCCCGAAGTTTCTACATAGAAAGTTCTAGGATTGGTTTCTCCACCTACAGCAATTCCGATAGCGCCATTACTGGTGATGGTTGTCTCGTTGATGAACGATTGGAATGCGGTTGCTTTTAAGCTTGCATTATCCCATCTGATGAGCGGTGTAGTTGCATTTGGATTATTAGTAATGTCAACTTTCGCTGCATTAGAAATACCAAATTCATTCGTAATGTAATATGTGAAAGAATCTGTTCCGATGTAATCTTTTGCAGGAATGTAATTGATGCTGTTATCGCTATTCAGAGTCGTACTTCCGTGTGCAGGTTGCGTAAAAGTCAAAGCATTGATCTTGTTGCTATAATCATCATTGACAAGAACATCGATATCAATATCATTATTAACGATATTCGAAACTGTGTCGTCATAAGCAATAGGCGCAGTAGAACTGGATTCTGTATATCCAATGAATGCGGGACCTACATTCTGCCCGTTTTTCAACAGTAACTGAAATGCATTCCAAGTATTATAAACATAGATTCTCAAGTATAAAACTTGTCCGTCTGTAGCAATTGGTCTGGAAAAATTTGTGAGAGAGAATGTTTTCGCAGACGCTCCTATAACTGTTTCAGGAAGTATCGTTTTTGGATTTGAGAAATTACTGTTCAGTGAGTAGTCAACTCTGATATTACCGTCACCGCTTTGCATTAAACACTCAAAATTAAATTCAGAAAGATTTAACTTATAACCTTGTTTTGGACTGATCGTAAATTGAATGAATTTGGAGGTATCAACTGTCTGTGCATTTTTGTCTGGCCAGCCAGATGTCTGAAACGCATTGTAACCACCACTGATACTAATATCCTGCACATAGGAAAGACCTTGAGTGGATGTCAAATTAATTTTTTCTATACTGCCATTTGTAAAACTAGGCGCAAAGTTGGAATTGTTCCATCTTGCTAATGCTGTATTTACATTATCAACTACACTAATACTTACATTAGCTTCATTTGATAATCCAGTGGAATTGCTGGCTTTATACTTGAAAGAGTCAGTCCCCGTGTATCCTGTTGTAGGTTTGTAGGTCACATTTGTAGTACCATTTACAATCAATGTTCCATGTGTCGGTTGTTGGGTAATAGTCACACCAGTGATTGCCAAGACAGAAGTATCATTACTAAGGATATTGAAGCTTGATTCGTTGTTTTTGTAAGCCGTAAAAGAATCGTTGTTTGCAACTGGCACGGCCGTATTTGGATTTTGTACAACGCTTATGTTGACATTAGCTTCATTAGACAATCCTGTGGAATTACTAGATTTGTATTTAAAAGTATCATTCCCTAGATAATCTGAATCTGGTGTATAAGTTACATTCGTAGCACCATTCACCGCTAGAGTTCCATGTGAAGGTTGCTGGGTAATTGTAATGCCAGTGATGCTGGAGCCAGAATTATCATTAGATAAGATATCAAGGCTAGTAGCTGTATCGCTATAAACACTGTAAGAATCATTGTTTGCAACAGGAACTACTGCTTGAACTTCGGTTAATCTAAGAGTGTTGGCCTTAATTCTCCAGCCCGCATTCCAATCGTTTCCTGATGAGAAGAATCTAACCACCAATCTCTGAGTACCAGATAGCGTCACATTCAAAGGAATATTCTTTATTGCATTAGAGACTATAGACTCATTGTTGACCAATATTGTAGAGCCAACAGAATGCAAAAATGCATAATCATCTACATTATTGCTATTTGGAGCAATATAGTATCTAATTGTATAGTTATCTGGACCAGGATTAAGTTTCTCTTGTTCAAAAACTAAATTGGATATTTTAATAGCATTACCATTCGAAGAACCAACCGAAAATCCGAAATATCGGTAATGCTCAACACTTCCATTATTCCAACCTGTGACTGTCATCCCTTGAGATTGGTATGATATTGGCTGTGTCGTGGAAATTGATGTCGCTATTACTCTATTATCCGAATAGCTTACATTTCCGTTAGAATTTAATGCCCATTTCGCTAGATCTGTCTGCGCATTTGCAATTGTAAATAAAGCAAGAAAAAGTAAAAAATAATATTTTTTCATTATCTATAAATATTTGATTTTAGACCAAAAATATTATCGACCATCTTTCAGGTAGATAACAATCCATGATAATAAAAACATACATTTATGTTAATGAATTTTAGAAATACGCCCCAAGATTAAGAGCACCATCAATGTGTTTTCAGAATCAATGGTGCAATACTATTGATAATGACATGAAAACAGACTGTACTTTGGGCTAGTTGTGCTAAAACAGGGGAAAAACTATCCCTGAGGACAGGTAATTGAATGAGCTTGTTGTAGGTTTGTAGGTTAGTTTTGGCTAAGTTTTCGGAAAAAATCCTTCCTGTCTTTGAGTTCGAGTATGCTATAGATATTCTTGATGTGGTACTTTACCGTACTTTCAGAAATGAAAAGCTTATCAGCAATTTCCTTGTTGGAAAAACCATCCGCCATGAGTCGAAGAAGGTCTTTTTGTCGCTCTGTGAGTTTTTCAAAATTTTCAGATATATTTTGCGGATTTACAAATCTCTCATTAGAGTGGTTTAGTTGAGAATAAGATCTTAGATCTAGTCTCATCGCTTCTATCTCCTCCTCCATTTTCAGTTTATCTTTTCGAAAATTCCTCCTACTTTTTACAATATAAAATGTAGCAACAAATCCTATACCAACAAGTGAAAACATTCCAAAGATCTTCTCCCAAAAGAAAGTTTCTGTTTGATTGCTTTGATCCTTCTCAAGAAATTTTCTGTCCATCACATGCATTTCGGAAATCTTGCCATCCAACCGTTCAAGTCTGCGCAACGAATCTAGCCTCAATCCAAGCACATTAGCCTTATCAAACATCCCATTTTGCTTGTAGAGTCTTTCCATCTCAGCTGTCGCAAAAATCCGATACTTCAAAATATTACAGCTATCTGTGATTTTCAAAGTTTCTTGAAAGGTGTCTTCTACTTTAGAAATTTGCTTATCATAAGAATACAGCTCCATCATCTTCACCATCACAATCGGAAGATTGCAGTAGTCAACATCCCTCATGATTGAGAGTGCTTCTTGATACTTCTTTTCTGCTTGTTTTAGTTTTTGATCTCTTATCAGCAGATAACCTTCCTGGATTAGGATAAATGCCTGATCTTCTGGGAATGGATTTTTATAATTCTGAGATGCAAGATGTTCCATAGCAACTCTGGATTTATCATAATCTTTGTTATCAAAATAGATAAATGCAAATTCATAATCAATCCTCATTTTCAGCAAATTGCCATTTGGAAGACCATCAGCAACAACTTCAGATTTTTTGAGATAATCAATGCTCATCATAAAATCATTGACACTGCGATAAGTGTTTGCCATCAGATAAAGAATTTGCCCCTCTTCTTCTTTCGAAAGATCTTTGCGTAAAAGTAGTTCGGATAATTTCTGTTGAGAAACTTCGTATTTCCCGGCCCTGTTATTTTGAAAGATTTCTTTTTCCAACAAGTCAAGGTTGATATCTTTGGCCAAAAGAAAATTGGCACAGATCAGTAGTAATAGCAATAGGTAACGAGCCATTTCGATTCTTGTGTTAAAGTGTTTTGAGATTAATTTAAATTTAGGTTATCCTAAATTCTCACAGCAATAAATTTTTTCTGCCCAAAAATAATTAATTATTATTACACAAAATACATTTTAACGTATTTTTTTTATTAATCGCCACCAAACACAGGAATATTTAATATAAACATTCGTTTAATTATATTAATATTAGAATTTATCGAACTGTAAAACAAAAGTCGACAGCCTAAGAACTCTTAAGAATTCAAAATATATTAATAGTATTTCAAAATTGATTCATAACAATCAGAAACATTTTTTTTGTAAAATCAGTAATTACCTGATGAAATAATTCACGAAAGTCGCCCTCATTTTATATTAAAAAAATTATATTTGTGAAAATTGATCTGATATATTAAAAAAAGAGTATTTATGAGTAAAATTTCTGATAGATTGAACAGACTGAGCTATTCTCAGACTTTTGTGATGAGCAACAAAGCGCGTGATATGAAGGCCGCTGGAATCGATGTGATAAGTTTGACTTTGGGAGAACCAGATTTCGATGTTCCTCAAAAAATCAAACAAGCCGCTTTTGATGCCATCAATGAAAATTATAGCCACTACTCGCCTGTTCCCGGATTTTTGGAACTTAGACAAGCCATTGCCGCAAAACTAAAGAGAGATAACGATTTGGATTATAAACCATCGCAGATATGTGTTGCTACTGGCGCGAAACAATCTATTATGAATGTTCTATTGGCTATAGTAAATGATGGCGACGAAGTGATTCTTCCTGCTCCATATTGGGTAAGTTATGACGAAATGGTAAAATTGGTTGGTGGAAAGTCTGTTTTCATCGAAACATCTATTGATACAGAATTCAAATTTACAGCTGAACAACTCGAAAAAGCAATTACGCCTCAAACAAAAGCGTTGTTATACAGCTCGCCTTGCAATCCTTCCGGAAGTTACTATACAAGAGAAGAATTGGAAGCGATCGCGAATGTTGTCGCAAAATATCCTCACGTAACAATCATCTCAGACGAGATCTACGAATTTATCAATTACGAAGGAGAACACGTTTCTATCGCAAGTTTCCCACAAGTCTATGAACAAACGGCTGTGATCAACGGAATGAGCAAAGCTTTTGCAATGACAGGCTGGAGAATCGGATATTCTGCTTGTCCGGAATGGTTGGCAAGCGCTTGTGACAAAGTTCAAGGTCAAATGACAAGTGGAGCAAATACGGTTGCCCAAAGAGCTTCTATCACTGCAATGCAAATGGATCCTTCGGAATTGCAATATATGATTACCGAGTTTCACAAAAGACGTGATTTGGTTTTTGAATTGATGAAAGACATCCGAGGTTTCAAATGCAATCTTCCAAAAAGCGCGTTCTATTTTTTCCCGGACATTTCCTATTTCATCGGAAAAAACCTGAATGGAACTGAGATCAAAGATGCAGACGACTTCGCAATGTTCCTATTGGAAAATGCGCACGTTGGTTGCGTTGGAGGTGTAAGTTTTGGAAGTCCGGAATGCATCCGTTTTTCCTACGCCGCTTCGGAAGAAGATTTGAGAGAAGCTATGAAAAGAATTAAAGATTGTGTAGAGAAGTTTTAAATTGTCAGTCTGAGGTTCTCGAAAACATTATATAAAATCAAACATCACTTTAATGTGGTGTTTTTTTATTTGCAAAATCGTCAAAATCCTGACTTAACGCATTCAAAAAGTTAATTAATTGTTTGAAATTTGAATCATATTTGAAACTTTATTATTTATCAATCAATTAATGAAAGTAATTTAAGTCCATCTTTTCTTAGATAACACCGTTAGTTTCCAGACTTTCATATTGATAGATTTTATAAATCGATATTTAATATTCAATTCACAAAATCTTTGTAATTTCGCACTATCAAATTTCAACAACAATTTAAACTTAAATATTATGTCATTAGTAGGTAAATTATTCCCAAATGTAGCAATCGATGCAATGAGCGAAATGGGTGACGATCTTAAGATCAATGTTTTTGAAGAAGCTGTAAACAATGCACAGAAAGTAATTTTGTTCTGGTATCCAAAAGATTTCACTTTTGTTTGCCCGACTGAATTGCACGCTTTCCAGGAAGCTTTACCAGAATTTCAAAAAAGAAATACAGTTGTAATTGGTGCATCTTGCGACACCAATGAAGTTCATTTCGCTTGGTTGAATACACCAAAAGACAACGGCGGAATCGAAGGTGTAACTTACCCGATCCTAGCTGACACACACAGACAATTGGCAAACATCCTTGGAATCGTAGATCAGGATTTGGATTACGATGAAGAAGGAAACGAAGTTTACACAGGTTCTAACGTAACTTACAGAGCTACTTATCTGATCGACGAAACTGGAAAAGTATTCCACGAGTCTGTAAACGATATGCCACTTGGAAGAAACGTGAAAGAATATCTTCGTTTGATCGATGCTTATGCTCACGTTCAAAAACACGGTGAAGTTTGTCCTGCAAACTGGGAAGAAGGTAAAGAAGCAATGAATGCCAACAGAACTGGCGTTGCAGAATACTTCAGCAAGAATTAATATAACAATGTAAAAATGTAACAGTTTAACATATATTAATTAATGATAAATTATTAAACTGCTACATTCCTAAATTTATAAAATTATGTACATAGAACTTACAGAAGACAACTTGCAACAAATTGTGAGTGAGAATGATAAAGTGATGGTTCAGTATGGTGCAACGTGGTGTGGAAACTGCAGAATTATGAAACCGAAATTCAAAAAATTGGCTTCAGAAAATGACGAAATTCCTTTCTATTACGTAGATGCAGAGAAATTGCCAGAAAGCAGAAAATTGGCGACAGTTGACAATTTGCCAACGTTTGCAGTTTTCGAAGGTGGCGCTTTGAAAAGCCAGGTTCAAACCAACAAAGCGGATAGCTTGACTACATTATTTTCAGAGATTAAAAATTAGTAGCTGAAAACCTTTGTAAGCTTTGCTGAGTTTGAAGTTTATACTGAGTCTGTCGAAGTACCTTTGCGAACCTTAAAAATATTTTCAATAAGTTCAAAAAAAAATCTTTGCGGACTTTGCGTTAAAATTTTCAGTATTAAATTTAAAATTATTCTAAAATAATGAAATTACCCATCATAAGACAGTTCTATCAAAACCAAACGCCAGAAAATCTGGAAGCTACTTTGGAAGTTTTGGAAAGTTTTTCAGAATTCCGAAATGTTTCTGAAGAAGATCTGAACGTTGCGGGAGAACTGATCACCAACATTTGCGGTGCGCTTGAAGTTCACGCAAACGTCAACAATGGAATGAGCGAAAAAGATGCGCTCAACTCATTTGCTCAAAAAGTAATGGGATCTATTGATAAATAAAAGTTAACTTTTATATGATATCGAGGCTTTAGAATCATTTCTAAAGCCTTTTTTATTAAATTTGAATAAATCAAAAACTATGAAGGATTTTATCAAAGCACTTCCAAAAGCTGAATTGCATTTGCATATCGAAGGAAGTTTCGAACCAGAACTGATGTTTGAAATTGCCCAAAGAAACCAGATCGAGATTCCTTACAAAACCATCGACGATGTCAAGAAAGCCTATCAATTCTCTTGTCTTCAGGATTTTCTTGATATTTATTACGCTGGAGCTGGCGTTCTGATCCACGAGCAAGATTTCTATGATCTGGCGATGGCCTATTATCAAAAATGCTACGAGAATAATGTGATTCACACCGAAATAATGTTCGATCCACAGACGCATACAGAACGTGGAATCGCTTTTGAAACGGTGATCAACGGTTTGCAAAAAGCAAGAATCGACGCCAAGGAAAAATGGGGAATTAATTCATTATTCATCATGAGTTACTTGCGACATTTGTCCGAGGAATCGGCGTTTGAAACTTTGAAGCAATCGCTTCCTTACAAAGATCTCATCACAGCTGTAGGATTGGATTCTTCTGAAATGGGAAATCCGCCAAGCAAATTCAAAAATGTGTTTGAAGCGTCTGTGAAAGAAGGCTACATTCCCGTTGCTCACGCCGGCGAAGAAGGTCCTACTGAATATATTTGGGAAGCCATAGACGTTTTGAAAGTTGCAAGGATCGATCACGGAAACCGATGTTTGGAAGATGAAAATCTGGTTAATGAAATTGTTAAAAAAGATTTGGCATTGACCGTTTGTCCGCTTTCCAATCTTGAATTGAGAAATACAGATGTAATGACCAATCATCCTTTGAAAAAGCTTTTGGATAAAGGTATCAAAGCAACTGTAAACTCTGATGACCCTGCATATTTTGGTGGATATATGAATGCAAATTTCGTAGCTGTTCAGGAAGCCGTAGATCTTTCTAAAGAAGAAATTATAACATTGGTGAAAAATTCTTTCAACTACTCTTTTGCGACGGATGAGCAGAAGAAAATTTATTTAGAAAAAGTGAATCAAGTTGTTAATGAATTTAATAGTTAAAAATGAAAATCAAAAATATAATCTTCGATTTCGGAGGTGTGGTAATGGATTGGGATCCGAGGTATTTTTTCAAAACTTATTTCAATGACGATGAGAAAATGGAATTTTTCCTGAAAAACATAGCGATTGACGAATGGAATATCGAGCAAGACCGTGGACGAACTTTAAAAGAAGGAACAGAAATCCTTGTCAAACAACATCCGGATTGGGAAAAAGAGATCCGAGCGTATTATGACAATTGGACCACAATGCTGAGAAGCGACATTCCCAAAAATGTCGAAGTTTTAAAACAATTGGAAGGAAAATTCCATCTTTATGGGTTAACGAACTGGTCAGAGGAAACATTTCCGTTCGCTTTGGAAAATTATGATTTCTTCAAAGTATTCAAAGGAAAGATTGTGGTTTCTGGAACAGAAAAATTAATAAAACCTGATAAAGAGATTTTTAAGGTTTTATTGAACCGTTATGATTTGAAAGCTGAGCAATCTGTTTTCATAGATGACAATGCAAAAAATATTGCAACTGCTAAAAATCTAGGTTTTGAAACTATTTATATCAAACTAGAAACTGATTTAGGACAAGAATTAATGAAATTAGGAATTAACTTTTAAGCATGTAACTTAAAAATGAAAAAAGTCTTTGTTTCAATTTTAATCACGTTCTCTTTTAATGCTTTTTCTCAAAAGAAAGGCACAATCGACACTATCAACTGTAAGTACAGAGAAAACAAAGTTTCTATCTGTCCAATCTGTAAAACAGATAAAAAAGTATTATCAATATTTTACGGTTTAACAACTACGAAATTTATGAAAGAAAATAAAAATAAATATTATTTTGAAGGTTGTGAAATTACTGGTTGTGACCCAAATTGGTATTGCAAAACTGACGATTATAAATTTTAATTCTTTAGGATCATCAAGCTCCTTTTATGATTTTGAAAACCATAATGTTCATAGAGTTTTTTCGCTTTGTCATTATGGTTTTCGATTTCTAAAAGCACGACTTTAAAGCTATTCTCAACCGAATAATCTTTCACAAATTCCAGCGCTCTTTTGCCTAATGATTTTCCCTGAAATTCTGGCTTAATGAACAACTCATCCAAAAACAAAATCTCACCACCAAACTCAAAACTGAAATATTTTACAAGAATAATGTAGCCCGCAATTTGACCTTCAAAAAGAATTTTAAAACAATCGCCATATTTTTCTTCATTAATAAATTTCTGAAAATTTTCAGTCGTCAATTTTTCATCAAAACGATAAAGATCAATTGCGTAGAAATCCTTCATCATTTGAGACAATTCAGGGATATCTGTGGTTTTTGCTTTTAAAATTTCGTAGTTCATTTTTTCTTTTTTTCTCTCCAAAGCCAGGGCGCGACCGGATTTTTATCTTGCCAAAGTCCTACTCCATTTTTTCGGGCTTCAATTTCCAGTTTTGCATAAACCGGATCTTTGGAATATTTTGTAAAATGCCAAGCCATTCCTTGCTTTATCATTTCCTGATTGACATTCTGCTTTTTATCATTGATGACAACCGCGATCAATCTTTTATAGCGGTCGTATTTCTCGCCTTTAACTATAACAATTCTGCCGAAACAAAGATCAGACAAAGCGATTTTAGCATTATTCCCAAAAGGTTGCTTTCCTCTTTTCTCCGGGCAATCGATGTGAGCCAAACGGATTTTTGTGGGAACATTATTGTAAAGAATTTCCATCGTGTCACCATCCATTATTCCGATGACTTTTGCAGAAAATGTTTTGTTAGAAAGCTTCTCGGAAAGTTGTGTTTGTCCAAATATTTGAACTGAAAATAAAATTAGGAATAGGAAATTTCGCATTTAAAAGTTTAAATCTCAAATTTCTTCTTTGCCAATTCTTTTCTAACTCTGCTCAAACTTTCGGGCGTGATTCCAAGATACGAAGCAACCATCCATTGTGGCGCTCTCAACATTAGATTGGGATATTTTTTAAGGAAATCCATATAACGTTCTTCAGCAGTTGTGCTGATCAAAGCATTGACTCTATTCTGCAGATTTTTGATATGATTGAACATCAATCGCTGGTTCTTCTCTGCAACATCAGGATAAACTTTGGACAGATTTTCGAAAAAGCCTTCTTTCGTAATGATGACAGTACTTTCCTCGATAGCTTCAATGTAGAACCTCGATTTTTCATTCAGCAACTGGCTTGTTGTGTCGGAAATAATCCAGTTTTCTGGCGCAAATTGAATCACGTGCTCTTTCCCAGCTTTGTCGATGGAATACATTCTGAGCAAGCCTTTTTCCACAAAAAAAGTAGAATCAGAAATCTCGCCCTCTCTTAGGATGATTTCGTTTTTCTTCACTTCTTTTACTTCGTAGAACGATGCGCAAACTTCTAAACTACTAATAGGGACGCCTAAGATCTTGGAAAGATGATTGCGAAAATTTTGATATACCATTTATTGTTTTTGTGTGTTTTTTAATTTTGGTACAATTGATTCTGAACTAGACTTTGTCCAAATCAATATTTTGGTGCGACGCGTTGTAGAACGCTTTTCCATTTTCCAAAGCGATGAGTTGCGGACTTTGGTGTGTGACATCAAAACGGCTTTCGATCTCATTTGAAATATCACGATGCGCTATCAAATCCAAGAAATAATATGATTGATCTTTATCCGAATCTTGCATCTGCTTTTCAAACGACTTCAAAACAGTTTTGCTAATGAAACAACGCGTGGAATGCTTGAAAATCAAAACCTTATGCTGAAATGATTTCTCAACAGCCAAATCTAGATCTCTCTCAATTTCAATCTTTTTCCAAAGACTATTGCTCTGATCCTGCTCTTCTTTCTTTCCGAATATTTGGTCTAAAAATCCCATCCAATTAATTTGAGTAAAAATAAGATTTTCCCATCAGAAAATAAAATCTTTTTTTAATGGTGATGAAAAAGATGGCCAGTCAACGCCAAGGCAATCCCGACAATCACAAGCACGATCTTTTGCCAATCCATTTTGTGATTCTTGTTGCTTTCAAAAATAATAACTGACGAAATATGAAGGAAAATCCCGCCAACAACGGCCAAGAAATAAACTTTCAAATCCTCGTCAAAGTATCTTCCAAGCAACATTCCCAAAGGTGAAGCTAATGCGAAAACGGAAACAATGACCCAAAATTTGGTAGAAAAATTTTTGCTGTGCGCCAGGAAACTTCCCAACACAAAAGAAATTGGAATATTATGAAAAAGAATCCCCAAAAGATAAGGCGACAAAGTCTCTTTCTCGTGTGACAAAGGAATTCCCTCGATAAAAGCGTGAACGAACAAGCCCGCAATCAGCGCCACTGGAAGAATAGAATGGTCATCTGAATGGTGATGGAGATGACCGTGTTCAAAACCCTTGGTCAGATTTTCCAACAGCATTTGAATCAAAACACCCAGAATCACGAAAATTCCAATTTGATGTCCGCCTAATTGATAAACCTCGGGAAAAACCTCGTTGAGGCAAATCGTAATCAGGAAACCGGCACTCAGAATCAAGAGATTTTTAGCGAATTGCTGTTTGCTTCCGAAGTATTTTCCAAGAAAAACACCGATCAAGACGCTCAATATGAGTAGTAAAATTATAATCATTTTAAATAAATGGCACTAATAAACAGATTAGAACTATGATGAGATTTACAATTAAAAGTGTAAGATGAATTTTATAATTCAATATATTTTTAAAAAGTTTCCTTTTAAAAAAAATTAAAACAAACCCCAAAATCAATAACAAACTTGAAATTACAAATTGTGGTGGCGGTGTATGACTATCAAAATATCCAAAGCTGATTCCCGAAATAACTGAGAATAATGTCAGAATTAAAAATAAAATATTTGAAATCATTAATGAATTCTATTTCTTCTTAAAAAGATTAATACAGCGAGGCGAAGTCGATTCATCAAAATCATTTAGTTGATAATCACCCCATCTTTTCACCAACTCAAAACCGAATTCTTGCGCATATTGTTGGATCTTTTCAGCGGACGTCAGTTTTACTCTTTCGAAAAAATGAAACTTTTTGCCTTTGTCTTCAAAATCGATTTCTTTTACAATGTATTCGTTTTCAATATGTTTTTTGACATTGAAAAGAATATTTTCTTTCTCAACAGAACTTTGTGGAACAATTACATTTTTTACAAATTCAGAATTCAAAAAGTCTAAAACAAAATAACCTTCGTCCTTCAAAACATCCGAAACAGATTTGAAAACACTTCTATCTTCGGCTTCCGTTTCAAAATATCCAAAACTCGTAAACAAATTGAAAACTGCATCTACAGGCTCGCTTTCGATTGGATTTCTCATATCGTGAACTTGAAACTTCAAGGTTTCGGTTTCAAATTGCTTATCAAAACTGATACTTTGCTCAGACAAGTCCAATCCTAAAACATCGTAACCCAACTTATTGAGATAAACAGAATGTCTGCCTTTTCCACAAGCTAAATCAATTATTTTAGAATTTTCCTCAAGTTTTAGAAAATCGGTTAAAACATTCAGAAAGTTTTCGGCCTCGTTGTAATCTCTGTTGTTGTATAAAATATGATAATATGGTGTATCAAACCATTCTTCGAACCATTGCATTTTGCAAAAATAGTGAAAATAGACGTGAGACAAATAGAATATAGATGATAGATTTTTCAAATCATTTATCATTTATCGATTATCATTCATTAATTTTGCAGAATGGATATAGAAAATCTACAGATACAGGTCAAGACTTTTTTCGGATTAGAACAGATTTTGGCAGAAGAAATCAAGAAATTGGGAGGTAAAAATGTGGAAGTCAAAAATCGTGCAGTCACTTGCGAAGGCGATTTAGGATTCCTTTACAAACTCAATTATTCTTGCAGAACTGCCGTTAAGATCATCATTCCGATTATGGAATTCAAGGCTTACAATGAAAGTAAATATTACGATAAGCTTTTCAAGTTTGAATGGGACGAGTTCTTGGACAAAAACCAGACTTTTGCGATAGACGCGACTGTAAATTCTGAGAGATTTCACCATTCTCAGTTTATGACTTTGAAAATGAAAGACGCCATCGTGGATTATTTTCAGGACAAACATAAGATGAGACCTAGCGTGAACAAGGACAATCCGGATATCAAATTCCATCTTCACATCGATAGAGAATTGGTAACGATTTCCATTGATAGTTCCGGCGATCCGCTTTTCAAACGTGGTTACAGAAAGGAGCAAACTGTTGCACCGATCAACGAAGTTTTGGCTTCGGGAATGTTGCAATTGGCAGGTTGGGACGGAAAGGGAAATTTCCTAGACCCGATGTGTGGTTCCGGAACATTGTTGATAGAAGCAGCGATGATTGCGATGGATTTGCCAGCGCAGACTTTCAGAAGATATTTCGGTTTCCAAAACTGGAAAAACTACGATTCTGAATTATTCAAAACCATCAAAGAAGTACGATTGAATCGTGTGAGAGAATTCACAGGAAAAATCGTGGGTTATGATATTGATCCTGAAGCTCTTGACATTGCGCACATCAACATAGAATCTGCCGAGATGGAAGATATCATTACACTTAGAAACAAAGATTTCTTTGAATCTGAGAAAGATTTGTTCCCGTTGTTGATGGTTTTCAATCCGCCTTATGATGAGAGAATTTCTATTAATGATGATGATTTCTACAAGAAGATCGGCGATACTTTCAAACAACATTATCCAAACACTTTGGCTTGGCTGATCTCTGCAGATCTTGACGCGCCGAAGAAAATTGGATTGAGACCATCAAGAAAAATCAAATTGTTCAATGGGAAATTGGAAACAAGATTCCTGCAATATGAAATGTATGATGGATCTAAGAAAGGGAAATATATGAATAAGGAAGCGGAATAAAGTGTTCTATATTTTATCAGTAATATTTTTCATTTTAGGTATTTGGGAATATCGAAAATATGTAAATAATTACAGAGAAATAAATACGTCAAAAATCAGAAACATTGTAAGTTGGTTTTCCCTAAGTTTAATATTTTTAGCAATCGGAATTTTTGGTTTTAAAGATTAACAATTTGAACAAGACAATCTCCATCATCATAGCCATCTTCAACCGAAAAGACGAATTGTTCGAGCTTCTCAATTCCTTGTCCCATCAAACCGACAAAGATTTTGAAGTGATAATCGTGGATGATGGTTCCAAGATCACACTTCTTCCAACTGTAGAATTATTCGAAGAACAATTGGACATCAAATTTTTCAGAAAAGAAAATTCCGGGCCTGGACTTTCCAGAAATTACGGGGCAAAACGCGCGAAAAATGATTGGTTGGTTTTCGTAGATTCCGATGTGATCGTTGAGACAAATTACATTGAAAACATTAAGAAAAATCTCATCGAAAATCCTTGCGATGCTTTTGGTGGAGCAGATAAAGCGCACCGAGGTTTCAACTTGATGCAGAAGGCAATCTCCTACTCGATGACTTCAGTTTTCACAACCGGTGGAATCCGTGGCAGTAAAAAAGCGGTGACGAAATTTCAGCCCAGAAGTTTCAATATGGGCGTGAATAAGGAAAAATTTTTGCAAGTTGGCGGATTTTCCGAAATGAGAATCGGTGAAGATCCGGATTTGTCAATGATGCTTTGGGAAAATGGCTACACGACTTTGTTTTACGACAATATTGGCGTTTACCACAAACGCAGAACGGACTTTGGAAAATTCTCAAAACAAGTGTATCAATTCGGTTGCGCTAGACCTATTCTCAACCAACGACATCCAAAATATGTGAAGCCCACTTTTTGGTTTCCAAGTATTTTTTTGTTGGGTTATTTTGTTGGAATTTTCCATTACTTCGTTTGGGGAAATGGGCTGATTCTCGCTTTGTACGGGCTTTACACGTTTTTGGTTTTCATCCACGCTTGGATTGTGACAAAGAACATCAGCATAGGTTCTATGGCGGTGATTTCCACTTACATCCAAATGTTTTCTTACGGCTACGGTTTTCTGAAATCGTGGTTTCTTCTCAACATTCTGAAACAATCGCCACGAGAGGCTTTCCCAAAACATTTTCATTGATTTAATTAACATTTAATTATAAGTAGATATCGTTGATTGGAACATCTTTTGTGAATTTTTATTTTTAATTAAACTCATAAAACTATGTCTAAAAATATCGCTGACCAATTTGTCGAAATCCTAGTTAAAACGGGAGTTAAACGCTTGTATGCTGTCACTGGTGACAGCCTTAATTTTTTAAATGACGCCATCAAACGTGAAGGTTCTATCAAATGGATCCACGTAAGACACGAGGAAGTTGGAGCCTTTGCTGCCGCTGCAGAAGCTGAGTTGGAAGGTCTTGCGGTTTGTGCAGGAAGTTCTGGTCCAGGTCACGTTCATCTGATCAACGGGCTTTACGAAGCTAATCGTGCAAATGTTCCCGTTCTGGCCATCGCATCAACTTGTGAAAGTTCAGAGTTTGGGACTTCTTATTTTCAGGAGACGAATACGATCAAATTGTTTGATGACTGTTCTGTTTACAATCAAATTGCAACAACGCCTGAACAGGCTCCGCGAATGTTACAGGCGGCTTTGCAACACGCAATTTCGCAAAAAGGTGTGGCAGTTTTAGGAATGCCCGGAGATCTTTTTGAAGCCGATTCTGTGAAAAATATCAGCTCAGATATAGTCTTTAAAACAAATCCTAGAATTATTCCTTCAGAAGAAGAAACCGATTGGATTGCTGACCATCTAAATTCGGGGAAAAAAGTGGCAATCTATTGTGGAATTGGTGCTTCAGATGCTCATACAGAAGTAATTGCTTTAGCAGAAAAACTGAAAGCACCAATTGGATATTCGTTCCGTGGAAAAATGGGAATCCAGTATGATAATCCTTACGAAGTGGGAATGACTGGACTTCTGGGTTTGCCTTCCGCTTTCAAAGCGATGCACGAGGCTGATGTTATTTTATTGCTTGGGACAGATTTTCCTTATGTGAAATTTATGCCTGTTGATAAAGTCATCATTCAAATCGATGACAAGCCGGAACGTTTAGGAAGACGTGCGCAATTGACGAGAGGATTTGCAGGAAAAATCAAAGATTCATTAGTAAGTCTTTTACCATTAATCAAAATCAATGACAACAGAGAATTTCTAGATAGACAATTAGAGTTTTATGAAAAAGTAAAAAATAATCTACAATCCTACGTTGAAGACAAAGGAAAAGAAAATCACATCTCTCCAGAATTTGTTGCAGAAACTTTAAACATTAAAGCTAATCAAGACACCATATTCACGGTCGATACAGGAATGTGTTGTGTTTGGGGTGCAAGATACATCAATGCAACTGGCGAGAGAAAATTATTAGGATCCTTCAATCACGGAACAATGGCGAACGCGATGCCAATGGCCATCGGAGCACAATTATCCAATCCAGGCAAACAAGTCATCGCACTTTGCGGAGACGGCGGACTTTCTATGTTGTTGGGCGATATCGCAACCATTAAACAATACAATCTTCCAATCAAGATCATCGTTTTCAACAACAGATCTCTAGGAATGGTAAAACTGGAAATGGAAGTAAACGGCATTCCGGACAATGAAACCGATATGATCAATCCAGATTTCGGATTGTTGGCTCAGGCTTTTGGAATCAAAGGAATCAATGTTAGCGATCCGGAAAAAGTAGAGGAAGCAATTGATGATGCTTTAGAAACAAAAGGTCCAGTTTTGGTAAACATTTTCACGGATCCAAATGCATTGGCAATGCCACCTAAAATCGGTTGGGATCAAATGAAAGGAATGGGAATCGCGATGACGAAAATGATGCTGGATGGAAATTTCAAAGAAGTTGCGGATACGATTTCCAGCAATTATAAACACATTAAGGAAGTGCTTTAAACCAAACGAAAAGCCCGATTGTGAATTGGGCTTTTTTATTTTTCATCAACTTTTAGAACAAAAAAAAGCTTCAAAAAATGAAGCTTTTAGAAAATAATATATAAACCTAAGAACCTATTTCAAGGTAATCATTCTACTGAAACTGTCGCCGTCTTTCTCCACGCTGATGATATATGTTTCCGCATTTGCAGGATTCAAATCAAACGTCAGATTTACCAATCCATCTTTGGCGAGGTTATTTTTGCTGTAATAAGTGTTGTTCTCTGTGTCATAGATAGAAACTCTCACGTCTCCAATCACGTTTGCCATCTGCAACTTCACCATATTTTTGTTGATCGTATATTCTGGTTTCGTGATCGCAGAAATTGGCGAATGATCTACCACCACCTGTTTTTCGTCCACAGTGATTTTGTATTTTTCAATTTTAGAATCAGACTCTGCAACCAGATAGTAAGTTCCAGAAGCCATATCATTCATATTATAAGACTTTTCGACATTGTCAAGATTGATGATCTTATCAGAAAAAACTTCACCTCTGTCTCCGTTGTATATATAAAGCGATACATTTTTTGCATTGGAAACTCCGAAACGAATGGTCTTTTGTTTTACCTCTCCTATCGAAACCGAAAAATCCTTATCTCTTCCCATTAAGCTTGCAGAAAAAAACATTAATCCAGCAAGTAAACTTAATTTCATTAATTTGTTCATAACAGTATTTTTTTATTTGATTATTAATACTGCAAATTTATGTCGGATCTTGAATCATTGATACAATGCGATTTTCACAAATATGTTCTATATTAACATAAACTAAATGTTAACTAATCAATGACAGACAATATTGAACATATAATTTTCTTTTCGTACTTTTGTATCAAGTTATTTCTAATGAAACATTTCAATCCAGCTTTCGAATCGATAAAACCCAATATTGGCAGTAGTTTCACGTGTCTTCATTTCTCAAAAAACGAAAATATAAAATCGCACGTTTGGCATTATCATCCCGAGATTGAACTGATTTTTGTCTGTGGCGGATCGGGAAAAAGACAGATTGGAAGTAATATTTCCTACTTCACAGAAGGCGATTTGATTCTGATTGGCAGTAACTTGCCACATTGCGGAATGACGAATGAAAACACGAAAAACGAGTACGAGATTGTCATCCAATTTTCACAAGATTTTCTGGGATCCGAATTTTGGAACGCGCCAGAAATGAACCGGATTTTCCAAATGCTGGAAACTGCAAAAAGCGGAATTGTCTTTGGCGAAAAGATAAAGAGAGCAATGGCAAGCAAAATGGATGCGTTGGTAAAATCCTCATCTTTGGACAAATTGGTAAAACTGATTGATATTTTGGACGAACTCGCTCACACCAACGATTTCAAAATCCTGAATGCAGGAAAGTACTATTTGCAGACACAAAAAGAAGATAACGACAGAATCAATCTGATCTTCAACCACGTGAAAGATAATTTTAAAAACCAGATCAGTTTGGAAGAAGTTTCAGGTTTGGCGACGATGACGGTTCCTTCGTTTTGTAGATATTTTAAAAAGATTACCAACAAAACTTTCACGCAATTTGTGAATGAATATCGCATCACGCACTCATTAAAACTTTTGGCAGAACAGCCGATGAGCATTACAGAAATCTGTTTTGAAAGTGGCTTCAACAACTTCAGTTATTTCAACAAAACTTTTAAGGAACATACGCAGAAAAGTCCGTCGCAGTATCGGAAAGAGTTTAGTAATATTATGGCGTGATTACTTACAATCTTAATGTTTTATTTATTTTCTTGTATAATTGAAAAACATATTTTTTCATAAAGTTTTCACTAAGATTTTTGTTATAGCCAAATTGTTTATCAATATCGGCATCTAAAGAAATTGGTAAACAAATTCTCATATTACGATAATAATTTACATCTGAAATTTTATTTTTTGAAATGTAATATTCTGTGTGCTTTTTTAAATCTGATAAATTTGTACTTTGTTCTTCAATTTTGATAAAAAATAATTCTCCATTTTTCAAATAATATTTAATTTCAAAATTAGTATTGCTATTTCTTAAAACATTTTTAGCAACTATTCTATCAGTAAATTTTTTAACATTAACATTTATACTATCGTTTATTAATAGCTTAACGGAATCTAAACTTAATATGTTAAGACTATCAATAAGATGCACTTCTTGTTGTATTTTTAATCTATTCTTGTCAAATAATCCATTTTGAGATAGACACTGAATAGAAATTAAAATAAAAGAGAAAAAAAATATTTTAGTAAATTTCACTTTCATCATCTTACTTTTTTAAAGAAATTACTTCAAAATACTTCTTCATCTCCTCCATTGTCCCCAAACTTATTCTCGTCCATTTTTCATTCTGCTCATAGGTTTTTCCGCCAAGGATTTTCGCATCTTTTAATTTTTTGAAATAATTTTCCTTGTAATTTTCCAATGAGAAATAAATAAAATTGGCAGAAGACGGAATGGTTTTGATGCCTCTTTTTTGAAATTCAGACATTGTAAAATCTTTCACTTTTTGATTGTTATTCAATACTTTGGAAATGAATTCCTGGTCTTCCATCGCAGATATTGCGCCAGCCATAGTTGTTACGCTGATTTCTGCACCGCTCCAGCTTTGAAGTTTTTTCAATTCTGTAATCATTTTCGGATGACCGATTGCATAGCCTAATCTTGCACCAGCGAAACCATAAAGCTTGGAAAATGTTCTCGTTACAATCAGATTTTTATAAATATCCACAAGATCTGCCAAAGATTTTTGATTGGTAAATTCGATGTAAGCTTCGTCGACCAGAATTGTGATATTGTCAGGAACAGACTTGATGAAACTTTCAATTTCCATTCTTGAAAGCAAATCTCCAGTTGGATTATTCGGGTTGCAAATGTAAATCAGTTTTGTATCATTTCGTATTGACCTTTTCATTTTATCGAGGTCGATTCGCTTTTGTTCATTCAAAGGAATAACGGTTTTTGACATTCCCAGAAATTCGCCAATCGGTTCAAAAATAGTGAAAGACGGATCTGGAATAATGAAATGTCCTTTGTCCAACGAAACATACTTAATGATCAATTCCAACAAAAAAGACGAACCCGCCGAAACTAAAATATTTTCTTGTTTCAACTGGTTTTTCTCTGCCAGTTTCGCACTCAAAGTATCCGCAAATTTGAAATCATACATCGAGGAAAGACTCAGGCTTTTTTGCATCGCTTCCAAAGCTTTCGGGGAAACACCAAACGGATTCTCGTTGAAACAAAGGCGGATGGTTTTGTCATCGTTCTTCAGTTCGTGGAAATTTGGGGTATTTTTCGCAAGGAATTCAAGTGGGGAAAGTGTGAGTGCTGCACTTCCCAGGAAAGCGGTTTTCAGCCAGTCTCGTCTGTTGATCGACATAGTTTTTGATTTATTTCCCGATAAAAATAATGATTTTTCTTCATCGATGAAAAATTAAATTCTGACGGACAAAAATCCATTTTCAGCGATTATAATTGATATAAAACCTTTTCGATTTTACTTTTGGTCCGTTAATAATTCAATGCTATGAAAACTGCTAAAATATTTTTTGTTCTTTCTCTGATATTTTTCAATTCCTTGATCTATTCTCAGGACAAGATCAATGTTGTACTTCTTGGCACTTACCACTTCAACAATCCCGGAAATGATGCGATAAAGTCTGAGGTCCGTAATATCCTTGAACCAAAAAACCAAGCTGAATTGGAAGAGATCACAGATTTGATTTACAGAAAACTGAAACCCGACCAAATATTTGTTGAGGAAGAATTTTCGAATAAAGCGAAACTGAATCAACTTTACTAAGCCTATCTCAATAATACTTTTGATAAGGTCACAGACACAATCTCCAATTCAAGATCCAAGAAAAAACACAAGGAAAATGAGATCTATCAACTGGCTTTCAGATTAGGAAAGAAGGCGAAAAACGATTCCATCTATCCCATCGATCATTTCTCAGAAATGCGTTTTGACCTGCTCCAAAAGAAAGCTGGTGAGAATGAAGAACTTAAAAATGAATTCTCTGAAAGTCTGAAAAGTTTTTCAATTGACTACAAGACCTGCATCAACGAGATCGAATTGATAAAAACTTTAAAATGTCTGAATACCGCTGAAAACAGACTATCCAATAAAGGTTTTTACATTTCATTAGCAAATAAAATTGGTGTTGAAGACAATTATTTCGGAGCCAATTTGGTTGCGGATTGGTACAGACGAAATCTTTTGATCTATGCTAATTTTCAGGCTCAGATCAAGAAAGGAAGCAAGAATGTCTTGATCCTAGTCGGAGCCGGACACTCTGCGATGATCTACGATCTCATCAAAAATGATAAGAACTTCAACCTGATAGAAGTGGATGAGATCTTACAAAAATTTTAGATTTATTTCAAATTAAAATATCAAAAGCCTATTTTTGAAAATGCCTTTTAATACGAGCAAAATGCAAGAAAACCCTTTCTCGAAAGAACAACTGTCGAATCAAAATTTTCTGCAGGACTTTGAACGATTTTACAACGGAAGCCCGAAGATCATTTTCCATTTCATGATGTGGTTTTTCTTTTCTACATTACTTTTTGTCTATTATCGTTTTGATTCCAAAATCACTTATTTTGAATGTTTCCTTATGACTTTCAGGACGTTTGTAAGCAATGCAGTTATCTTTTATGGATTTTTTTATTTGATATTTCCAAAAATTAAGAAATTCAGAATCAATAATTTCCTGATCATCACATCAATATTAATTCCTGTCAGCATTTATATTTGGCTTATTGTCAACAATTCTATGTTTCGCCTCTACCATTATTTAGGTTGGGAAATCAAAACTGGAAGATTCGCTGGAATAATCAAAGTTTTTGCGAATCAAAGCATTAAAGAAGTCATTGGACTTGAGGTTGTATTGTCCAACATTATGCTTGTGATCTATATTTTGTCACCTTTTTTCTTTGTGAAGATCTTGTTTGAGATTGTGAGAATTTATAACAAAACGACGCAACTTCAACAGCAAAAACTAGAGGTCGAGATCCAGAATGTCAATATTGAAAAAGACTTTTTGAAATCGCAACTTAATCCACACTTCCTCTTCAACACCTTGAATAATCTGTACGGTTTGATTGTGAAAAAAGACGATTCCGCGCCGGAAGTTGTCTTGAATCTTTCCGACATTATGAGCTACACCCTTTACGAATCCAATTCTGAAAAAGTGTCCCTGGAAAAGGAATTGGACTTCATCAGAAATTATTTTGAACTTGAAAAAATGCGTTATCCGAGAGACAAAAATATCCAGTTGGAAATTTTGGGTGATGACCAGAGCGCTGGGCTTTACATCGCTCCACTTTTGACTTTTACATTCATCGAAAATGCTTTCAAATATGGATTGAAGAATTCTGCCAATCAGTTTATTGACCAGAAAATTAAAGTGGAAAATGACATATTTTACTTTGTTCTGGAAAATGATTTTGACAAAACAGAGATCAAGAAAGAATTTGGTGGAATTGGCTTGGAAAATATCAAAAAACGTCTTCAATTATTATATCCAAATCAACACGATCTGAAGATCACAACCCTTGAAAACAGCTTTAAAATCGAACTGAAAATCAATTTGTAGAAATGGAAAAACTGCGTTGCATCGTTTTGGACGACGAACCAATTGGAAGAGAGATCATAGAAAACTTCGTGAAAGAGATTGATTTTCTGGAACTTGTGGATTCATTTGAAGATCCTGTAAAAGCTCTGATGTTTTTGGAGAATAATAATGTTGATCTTATTTTCAGTGATATTCAAATGCCGAAGATCAATGGTTTGGATCTAGTGAAAAGTCTAGAAAATCCGCCTGTCATTATCTTTATCACCGCTCATAGAGATTTTGCTTTGGATGGTTTCGAAACTGGAGCGACGGATTATTTGGTAAAACCCGTGCGCTTCGACCGTTTCTTGAAAGCCGTGAACAAGGCGAAAGATTATATTAGTTTAAAACAAAACTCTACGGTTCATCAAGTCAATTCTGACCGGATTTTCATTAAGTCTGATGGAAAACTCACAAAAATCCTTTTGGACGAGATCCTGTATGTAGAAGCGCAAGGCGATTATTTGAAAATCGTCATCCAAAATGAAACTTACACTACTCTAGCAACGTTGAAATCGATGGATGAAGTTCTGACTTTACCAAAATTCTTCCGAGTTCAGCGTTCGTTTATAATCAATCTGGAAGCTATCCGAAGTCTCAGCGGTAATATGGTGGAACTTGTGAACGGAAAAAGTATTTCTATTGCGCTTAATAAGAAAGAGGAATTGTTTCAGTTGTTGGGGATCAGGTGATTTTTTGGTAAGTTTGGTAAAATTGGAAAAAGCAAGAGATAAAAATTAAAATCCTACTCAAAAATAATCGTCTTATTCCCATCAATAAAAACCTTGTCTTCAAAGACCAATTTCAAAGCATTTGCCAAAACATTCTTCTCGACATCTCTTCCTAACTTCGCCAGATCTTTTGCTGTTTTGGAATGAGAAACTTTGATAATATCCTGATAAATAATTGGACCTTCATCCAAATCGTTTGTCACAAAATGAGCCGTTGCCCCGATGATCTTCACGCCTCTTTCAAAAGCCTGTTTGTAGGGATTGGCACCAATAAATGCGGGCAAAAATGAATGGTGGATATTGATGATTTTCCCTTTGAAATTCGCCACAAAATCTGAAGACAGAATTCTCATAAACTTAGCCAAAACCAAATAATCAAACTCATAATTCTGTAGGGTTTCTTTGATCAGGTTTTCGTGCTCATCTCTTGTGATATTTTCAGTTGAAATATAATGAAATGGAATCTGAAATTTCTCTGTCAATTCTCTTAGATTTTCATAATTCCCAACGACTGCAAGAATATTAAAATTAAGGTCTTTAAACTGATTTCTGATCAATAAGTCCGACAAACAATGATGTTCCTTGGTCACAAAAACAACGACGTCTTTTGGTTTGTTGTTGCTCAATTCTATTTCGCAATCTCCTAATTGATCTTTAAGTTGGGCAATCACTTTATTAGGGTCGGCAATTCCTGCAACTTCGGTTCTCATAAAGAACAATGACTTTTCGCTGTCCACGAATTCGTCATTTTTGATGATGTTGAGACCGTTTTCGAGAAGGACCTCTGAGATTCTGTAAACCAAGCCTTTTTCGTCGGTACAGGTAATTTTGAAAGTGAAATTCATCGATTAGTTTTCATCAAATTTAATGATAATGTTTCTTTAAAATTAATGTTACAAAGATTTTTAAAATATTTTTAAAACTTAACTAAAAAAAAATCTCGCAGATCAAGATGATTTTGCAGATTTGTTTTGAATAAAATCTGCTTGATTTGCCTGATCTGCGAGAATATTGAAAATACATTTTTCTATTTAACTTTCTCTGCTTTATAATCGCTTTCGTTTCCTAATCTGTCAATTGCTTTGATGGCAACTGTGTTAAGATTCTTTCCATTATAAAACTTTATGATTTCCATATTCTGAATATCAGCATTTAGGGTCTGAGTTCGCCATTCGTTGCCATATTTTGTGAACAGAACCCATTGGAAAGCCTTTTCACCATTTGATAAATTCCAAGTTGCGGAGATGTTGCTTCCATTATTTTTCAAGTTTAATTTTGGTTGCGAAAGTTCCTTATCAGTCTTCAACCACGGACTTCTCGGGATCAGAACTTTATCCTGATAAACCCTTGTTTTCAAAGTGTTCTGCATACTGTAACTTTTGGTCAAACCTGCAATACTCCAATGGATTTCGCCAGTGTCATCTTTCAAGATCTGTCTGCTCAACTCGATTTGATTCACGATCTCGGAAGGTTTATCAGATACTTTTATTTCAACGGTGTTGAGTCCTGGCCAAAGATGCCTATTAAAATTATTTTCCGTTTTCCACCATTCCAGTAATCTCGGGAAACTCTGTCCTGTGGAATTGACCGGCCAATACAACTGCGGGGCGAAATAATCCACCCAACCTTTGTTGAGCCATAGTTTTGCATCGGCATAGAGTTCATCGTATTGAGAGGAACCTTTGATTCCCGTTGGATAATCCGGTTTCCAGATGCCAAACGGACTGATTCCGAATTTCACATAATTCTTTTCGTTTTTGATCTCTTTATAAATCCTTTCCACAAAACGATTCACGTTATCTCTTCTCCAATCTGCTCTCGTAAGATTTCCACCAGAATTTCTATACGCATTCCAAGTTTTAGAATCGGGAAAATCCGCACCACCGTTGTAAGTGGCGTAAGGATAAAAATAATCATCGAAGTGAACAGCGTCGATATCGTACTTTTTCACCAGTTCATTCACAACTTTAGAAACGTGATCCTGGATCACCGGACTTGCCGGATCGAACCAATACATTCCATTTCTCAATCTATAAGTCACGTCAGAAAATTTGTTGGCCAAAGATTGCGACGTCACTTTTCCACCGTTGGAATGATGTGCTCTGTAAGGATTTAGCCAAACGTGCAATTCGATTCCGCGTTTGTGTGCTTCTTCCACCCAAAATTCCAAAGGATCATAATAAGGATAAGGTTCTCTGCCAATTTCTCCTGTCATAAAATAAGACCAAGGCTCGTGAGAACTTTTGTACAAAGCATCTCCAGACGGACGCACTTGCAAGATCACCGCATTGAAATTATTGTTTTGAAGCATATTCAACATTTCAATCGCTTCCGATCTCTGCTGTTCTGATGTAAGATTCGTTCTGGACGGCCAGTTGATATTTGCAACCGACGCAATCCAAGCGCCACGAAATTCTCTGTTGATCGCAGGCAGATCCACACGATAATTATCTTCAACTTTAACGTTGCTCGGAACTGATTTGATAACAGGTTTTGAAGGTGGCGTTTTGATCTTGCTAACTTGCTTCCTTTGTGGTGAGCAATTGTAGATTAAAACAGAAATTAAGATCAACCAAAAAAAATGGAACTGGCGTTTATGATTCATAAAATGAAATCTAAATATGATTTTGAATTTTGAAAATCGAATATAATAAAAAAGTCCCCATTTCTGAGGACTTTAAATATTAATTAAGATTAGATTAAGACTTAGCGCCTCTTTCCACTCTTTTTCTTTCTTCTTCAGAAAGGATCTTCTTTCTCATACGGATGAAGTTAGGCGTTACCTCGATCGCTTCATCAGCTTGAATATATTCCATACATTCTTCAAGAGAGAACAAGATCTTTGGTGCAACACCTGTATCTTTATCTTTTCCAGAAGCTCTCATATTGTTCAACTGTTTAGCTTCAACGATGTTTACAACCAAGTCACCTGGCTTGTTTTGCTCACCAATCACCATTCCTGCGTAGATCTCCTCGCCCGGATCAACATAGAACTTACCTCTATCTTGTAGTTTCGCGATAGAATACTCAGTCGCTGGACCTTGAGTTTTGCTGATCAATACACCATTACTTCTTCCAGGAATCGCCCCTTTGAAAGGTTTGTACTCTGTGAAACGGTGCGCCATAATAGCTTCACCTGCAGTAGCAGTCAACATCTGAGAACGCAATCCGATCAAACCTCTGGAAGGGATTTCGAATTCCATATGTTGCATTTCACCTTTAGTTTCCATAATGTGAAGATCTCCTTTTCTCTGAGTTGCCAAATCGATAACTCTAGAAGCAAATTCTTCTGGAACGTCTACAACCAAAGATTCGTAAGGCTCCAATTTTTGTCCACTTTCGTCTTCTCTCAAGATAACCTGTGGCTGACCGATTGTCATTTCGTAACCTTCTCTTCTCATCGTTTCAATCAAAACTGACAAGTGAAGAATACCTCTACCAAAAACTAGGAACGTGTTCGCATCATCAGTCTGTTGAACTCTCAATGCCAAGTTTTTCTCTAATTCTTTGGTCAATCTTTCTTTCAGGTGGTTGGAAGTTACATATTTACCATCTTTTCCGAAGAACGGTGAATTGTTGATAGAGAACGTCATATTCAACGTTGGCTCATCAATAGAAGTTCTTGGCAATGGTTCTGGATTTTCTAGATCTACGAAAGAATCTCCAATCTGGAAAGCATCGAAACCTACAACAGCACAGATATCTCCAGCCTTCACTTCCGCTACTTTTTTCTTTCCAAGACCTTCGAAAATATAAAGTTCTTTTACTTTTCCTTTCAATATCTTTCCGTCAGCTTGCGCCAATCCGATCCACTGAGCTTCTTTGATCTCACCTCTGATCACTTTTCCAATCGCGATTCTTCCTAAGAAAGAAGAATAGTCAAGAGAAACGATTTGCATCTGTAGGTTACCTTCTTCTACTTTCGGTTCTGGAACGTATTCTAAGATCCCGTCCAATAGTGGGAAAATGTTGTCAGTTTGTTCTAATGAAGTGTTGAACCAACCTTGTTTAGATGAACCGTAGAACGTTGGGAAATCCAATTGCTCCTCAGTTGCATCCAAGTTGAAGAAAAGGTCAAAAACCTGATCGTGAACTTCGTCCGGACGACAGTTTGGCTTATCTACTTTATTGATAACTACTAGAGGTCTCAATCCAAGTTCCAAAGCTTTCTGAAGTACGAATCTTGTCTGTGGCATTGGTCCTTCGAAGGCATCTACCAACAAAACAACACCATCAGCCATTTTCAATACTCTCTCTACCTCACCACCAAAATCGGCGTGACCAGGAGTATCGATAACGTTGATTTTTACGTCTTTATAAGTTACAGAGATGTTTTTTGATAAAATCGTAATCCCTCTTTCTCTTTCAAGATCGTTGTTATCCATGATCAGATCACCACTCTCCTGATTTTCACGGAAGATGTTTGTGGCGTGGATAATTTTGTCAACCAAAGTTGTTTTTCCGTGGTCAACGTGTGCGATAATCGCTATATTTCTAATATTTTGCATATCTATTTTTTACGCGTGCAAATGTAGTGAATTTTTATGGTAAGATGAACGCCCATTTAATTATTTTTAAAAATAAGCTACATTAATTAACATCTATTTAAAATTTTGTTAATCAATACATTAA
Organism: Chryseobacterium sp. FH1; assembly: GCF_000735135.1. Taxonomy (GTDB): domain Bacteria; phylum Bacteroidota; class Bacteroidia; order Flavobacteriales; family Weeksellaceae; genus Epilithonimonas. Next base: position 1,604,632 of record NZ_JPLZ01000006.1, on the reverse strand, counting down.
ATCAAATGCTTCTCAGAATCTCTTTTCCGTTGATGCTTTGCGTGAATATCAGATAACGGTTTCCGCCATCTTTCAGCTTGTATTTTTTCTTGATTTCGTCGGGTTTCAAAGGATAATTCTTGGAAATGATATTGAACTGGTCATTCTTTTTTAAATCCTTTCCATCGATCTTTTCAACTTCCAAAATCCTTCCGGGAAAGTTTTCTATTTTATGTTCCGAAGTGTAGAAATGCGTATTTGGGTGCAGTTTCTTCAATCCAAATTTTTCTGAAATAATATTGAATGCACCAGCTTTCAGGATTGAATTGTTTGGAATATAAAGGAAATTAAGACTTTCTGAGAATTCTGAAGTGGCAGTTTTTTCTTCATTAATATAAAAAGAAAATTCTGGTTCATCCGATTCCAAGTTGATACAGCTTATAGTTATTGTTTGTTGGTTGACAGTTGATGGTTTATTTTCGATAATTAAAACCAATTCCTTTACCTCATTTCTAAAGGCGATGATTTTGATTTCATTGATGTTTTGAAGTTCCGAAACCAAATATGAAATATCGATCAAAGGCGAAAGTTTCACAATTATCCTGTCTGAAATTGAATTAAGTTGCTCTTCAATTTCTAGAAGATTTGGCGAAAGATCTTCCAGCAGGAACTTCTTTTTGTTATTCTTATCTCTTCGCGCAGGATCCAAATAAACGATATCAAACATCTCTTTATTAATTTCTAAAAATTCTTCAAGATTTTGATTAATGAAATTTGCTTTTCTGTTTAGAGTTTTCCAATTATGTTCTACGATTTTTATCAATTCTGGATTTTGCTCCACCAAAGTTACTTCTTCAAAATTTTGAGAGAGAAAATAAGCATCGATCCCGAAACCTGAGGTCAAGTCGAGGAATGATTTTCCTATTAGATCTTTGGCTTTATATTCTGCTGTGGATTGCGATGAAGCTTGTTCCAGATTGAGGTTTGGCGGAAAAATAATGTTCTCATTCAATAAGAATGGAAACTTTCTCTGCGCGACTTTTTTGCCCTTGATCTGTTGAACGATCTCCTGAATAGTCACATTTGGAAACGGTGATCTTTTTAATAATAATCTGTTGATGTCACTATCAATATTTTGGGTGATGAAAGTCTGAACTTCCGTAGCAAGCAAGTTTGTAAAATCCATTTAGCCGTAGATCTTTTGAATGGTTTTGATGGAATTGGTGATGATATTTTTCAAAATATCGATGTTAATATCTTCCAGTTTTTTGATGTAGATACAGGCTTTCGCGGTTTTGACTTTTCCCAATTGTGAAAATAGATTTTCCTTGTCATCAATGTCTTGATAAACGTAAAGCGAAATCTGAGCAACCCGATTGGAAAGTCCGGCCAAAGGTGCGTCGCCTTCGTGACCGCTTTCATATTTGTAATGATAACTTCCAAATCCTATGATGGCCTCGCCCCACATTTTAGGTGGAAATCCTGATGTTGCTTCGAAAATTTTCACCAATTCTCTGACATCACTTTGGCGTTTTTCATCGGTGATATTATTGATGTAATCATCTACGGAAAGATTGTTTTCGGTGGTTTTGTTTTTTGCCATCTTGAGAAGTTTTTAATTTTTAAAGATAGAAAATTTCAATTTAAAACCAATCGTTATTTCTTGTAACAAACCCGCAACCCAACTTGAGTGGAGCTCTTTTTTGCAGTGGGAAAAGCTTGGCAAAAAAAGCGGGAACGGAAGGCGGATAAGTTGCCCAAATTTTATGTATTTTAAACCGATTTCATATTGTCGCCATCACGGAAATTGAGTCTTCGGAAAACGAATCCAGAAAGAATCGTGAGAGATCCGACAATCAAAAAGGTGTATCGGAACGCGTTGTGAACTTCGTTCTTGATGAAAGTGGTATCGCCTTCGAACAATTTCAAAACTATCAAACCAAACGCGATCCCAAATCCAACCGCAAACTGCTGATTGACAGAAACCAAAGAATTCCCACTGCTATTTTGATACGGTCGCAAATCGGCAATCGAAATCGTGTTCATCGATGTAAACTGGATGGAATTGAAAAAACCTAGAACCAACAAGATCGGAATGTACCAATAGATCGAGCTTTGAACCGTGGGAATTGCCAAACAGCAGATCAAAACACCAATTACAAACGTGTTGGTCATCAAAGTTTTACGATAACCGAATTTATCCAAAATCCCGATCACGTAAGATTTTCCAAACATCGCCGTGAGTGCCATTGGTGCAACAATCCAGCCGGAAGTAAGCGCAGATTGTCCGTACGCAATCTGGATCATCAACGGAACCAAAAGCGGAATTGAACTGATTCCCAGCCTTGTCGCAAGATTTCCTAAAATCCCAACACGGAACGTCCGAACCTGAAAAAGATTCAATGGAAAAATAGGATTGTTATCTGTTTTGGCGTGTTTGTAATAAAAGTAAAGCATCAAAAACCCCAAGACCAAAACCAAGAGAACTGGCGTGATATTGTGCGCATTTCCGAGCAATTCCAAAGAAACAGAAAGAAGTAAAGATGCCATTGCGAAAATTAGAAATCCTTTCAAATCGAAGTCGATAACTGGCGATTTGTAATTAGGCATATATTTCAAACTCAGAATTATCCCTATCAATCCGATCGGAATATTAATTAAAAAAATCCAGTGCCAACTCAAATAATCCACCATATAACCACCGACCAATGGTCCCATCACTGGTCCAATCAAGGCTGGGATAATGGCGAAATTCATCGCTTTTAAAAGTTCATTTTTGTTGAAAGCTCTGATCAAAGCCAATTTCCCGACAGGCGTCATCAAACTTCCGCCAATTCCTTGGACAATTCGGGAGATTACCAACTGCGTCAAATCCTGCGATAAAGAACAAAATAACGATCCGACAGAAAATATAGCGAGGGAAAGAATAAAAATCCTTTTTGTTCCGAATTTATCCGCCAAAAAACCGCTGACTGGCATAAACAAAGCCAAAGTCAACACATAACTGATGATCGCATTCTGCATATCCAAAGGCGATTCCTGCAAATCTCTGGCGATTGAAGGCAAAGAGGTGTTCAGAATCGTGGAATCCAGCATTTGCATAAAAATGGCTGTTCCTAAGATAAAAGGAAGATATTTTTTGACCTGTTCGGTAGTCTGTATTTCGCTCATTATTTAAATTGAAAAATTAAAAGATCCGCCTGTTTCGCGGATCTGTATTTTAAACCAAAGGTTCTTGTTGACTGAGGCAGTGGAAACTTCCCAATCCCCAAATAATATCGGTGGAATCTATGCCAACCACATCCCTTTCTGGGAAACATTTTTGGATGATTTCCAATGCAATCTGATCTTTCTCGCAATTGTAAATTGGAACAATTACGGATTTGTTTGCGATGTAGAAATTGGCGTAAGATGCTGGCAATCTTTGTCCGTCGCAATAAACTGGATCTGGCATTGGAAGTTCGATGATATTTAGAGGTCTTCCGTCCAACAATTTCATTTCTTTTAATTGACGAAGATTGGTTTGAAGGATTTCGTAGTTGTCGTCTTCTTTATCGTCTTCAACAACAGTTAGGACGGTGTCTTCATTTACGAATCTGATTGTGTCGTCCACGTGTCCATCTGTATCGTCGCCAATAATGCCATCATCTACCCAAAGGACTTGTTTTTGTCCGTAATATTTTTTCAAATAATCTTCTACTTCCTCCTGAGAAAGATGTGGATTTCTATTTTCATTAAGCAAACAAGACTTGGAGGTCAGAACCGTTCCAGCACCGTTGAATTCAACCGAACCACCTTCCATAATAATTCCTGGATAAAGAACTGGCAATCCTTTTTCTTCAGCAATTTTGGTAGGAATGACATCATCCAATTCGAATGGTGGATATTTTCCGCCCCACGCGTTGAAACCCCAATCAATAATTATCTTTTGAGGCTCTTCTCCGTTTTTATTGACCAAGAAAGCAGGACCGTGATCTCTGCACCAGGCGTCATTTGTTTCGTGGAAATAAAATTCGACTTTCGAAATATCTGCGCCGGCTTTGGAAATATGTTCCATTGCGAAAGCCTGCATTTCCTGATTTTTTACATTGATGCAAACGAATTCGCCTTTCGTGAGTTCAGCAATGAATTTGGCATAAGCTGGATAGATCAAATCGATTCTTTCCGGCCAAGATTCTTCTTTATGAGGCCAAGAAAGCCAGGTTGCCTCGTGCTCTTCCCATTCTGCGGGGAAAGTGTATCCATTTTCTAATGGATTGAAATCTTTATCTATTGTCATTAATCCTCGTCAATAAAACGTTTTGTAATCGGCAAATAGGTCTCAATCCTTCTGTCTCTCAAGAATGGCCAGTGCTTTCTCATATAATCTGTTTGTGCCAGGTCAACTTCTGTCACTTCCACTTCTTCTTTGTCGTGAGAAGCGAGATATAATAATTTTCCTTGAGCGTTTGTCACAAAACTTCCGCCCCAGAATTTCATCGCGCCATCTTGCTCGTAGCCTACTCTATTCACAGAAACTACGGGAAGTCCGTTTGCAACCGAGTGAGAACGTTGGATGGTTTGCCAAGCGTTGTATTGGTCTTGATTGGTTTCTTCGTCTTGAGTGGTGTCCCAGCCGATTGCTGTTGGATAGAACATAATGTCGGCACCCATCAAAGCGGTAATTCTTGACGCTTCCGGATACCATTGGTCCCAACAGATCAGGACTCCAACTTTTCCAAATTTCGTTGGGAAAATCTTATAACCCAGATCACCTGGCGTGAAATAGAATTTCTCATAAAAAGCGGGGTCATCTGGAATGTGCATTTTTCGGTATTTACCAAGATAAGTTCCGTCTGCATCGATAACTGCAGTCGTATTGTGATAAAGTCCTTGTGCTCTTTTTTCGAATAACGATGCAATAATTACGACACCTAATTCTTTCGCAACTGGAGATAACGCATCGGTTGAAGGGCCAGGAATAGCTTCTGCCAAATCGAAGTTATCATAATCTTCGACATCGCAGAAATATAAGGATGTGAAAAGCTCTTGCAAACAAACGATCTGTGCGCCTTTTGCTGCGGCCTCTCTTATTTTTTCAATGGCTTTGTTCAGGTTTTGCTGCTTGTCTGCAACGCAAGACATCTGAACTGTACCTATTTTTACTTTTGACATTTCTAAAAAATTTTTACAAAAATACTAAGATTCTAGGGAATCAAAAATCCAACCAAAAGATTTAAACTCATATTTCGAAAAATTAATTTTATAATCTACAATTTCTATAGTCTCTAACCTCAAATTTTCTATGGATTTGTTACCTTTGCAACAAATTAAAATGCCATAGAATTATGATGAATTACCACACCAGAAAATGGATAAAACCAGAAGATCTCAATCCCAACCATTCACTTTTCGGAGGAAGACTTTTGGAATGGATCGATGAGGAAGCGGCACTTTATGCTATTATCCAGTTGGAAAATACCAGAACGGTTACCAAATATATCTCGGAGATCAACTTCGTAAGTTCGGCAAAACAAGGCGACATCATTGAAATCGGAATCGAAGCAGTTGAATTTGGGAGATCATCTCTAACGCTTCGTTGCGAAGTTCGAAACAAAATGACGCATCAAAAAATCATTACGATTGAAAGACTGGTTTTTGTTGCATTGGACGAAGAAGGAAATCCAAAACCGCACGGCAAAACAACAATCGAATATGTCGCAGATAGACTTAGTTTGAAAAATACCTCTGAAGAAAATCAATCCTTATAACATCAATGGAATCTAATTTTAGGTTCTATTTTTTTTATAGTTGATGAAGTATATCCCGTTCAGATTATTTTCTTTAAATTCGTCACGTTTATAAATTGATATTTTGATATAATGAAAAGAAAAATCCTTCTATCAGCCCTGCTTCTTCCGGCTGTTATGGCATTTGCCCAGCAATACGGCGGAATGTGGATCCCGACGGAACTTAATGAAAAAGAAATGAAAAGCTTGGGAATGAAGATCTCGGCAAAAGACATCTTCAACCCGGACAAAGCGAGTATCAAAGATGCCGTGGTTCAATTTGATGGTGGCTGTACGGCAGAAATCATCTCTCCAAAAGGACTTTTGTTAACAAATCACCACTGTGGTTACGACAATATTCAATCCCACTCCACTGTTGAAAATGACCTTTTGACCAACGGATTCTGGGCAAAAGATATGAATGGTGAATTGCCAAATCCTGGAGTAACAGTTGATTTCATCACAGATATCAAAGAAGTAACTAAAGAGATTCTTGCAGGAACCGAAGGATTGACAGGTAAAGATCTGGATGCGAAAATCAAACAAAATACAGATGCCTATGTCACTTCCCAAAAAACGGAAAGCTATCAGAAAATCTCTGTGAGATCGATGTACTATGGCAATAAGTTCTATGCTTATGTGATCGAGACTTACAAGGATATCCGTTTGGTTGGTGCACCACCTTCCGCAATCGGAAAATATGGTTCAGACACAGACAACTGGGTTTGGCCAAGACATACGGGAGATTTCTCTATGTTCAGAATCTATGCTGACAAAAACAACAAACCTGCAGAGTATTCCAAAGACAACATTCCTTACACGCCGAAACATTTCCTTCCGATTTCTGTAAAAGACAAGAAAGAGGATGACTTCACTTTCGTTTTCGGATTCCCAGGAAGAACGACTGAATATCTTCCGGCCGTAGCGGTGGAGAAAATTATGACAGAGATTGATCCTGCGATGATTTCCGTTCGTGATGTGACCTTGAAAACGCTTGACGAAAAAATGAGAGTTGACAATGCGACCAGAATTAAATATGCTTCCAAATACGCCAGAATCTCAAACGCTTGGAAAAAATGGCAAGGTGAAATCGAAGGTCTGAAAAAATCCAATGCGGTTGGAAAAAAACAACAATACGAGCAATCATTGATTTCAAAAAATCCAGCAATCAAAACCACGATTGACGGACTCAATAAACTTTACAACGAGCAAGCGCCTTACGCCTTGAACAGAGCTTACTACAGCGAATTACCAAGAAATGCCGAAACTTTGGCCTTGGGAAGTTTGTTTGGAAGTTATGTTGATGCGGTGGAAAATGGAACATCTTCTCAGAAATCTGTGGATAATCTGAAATCCAGACTTGCGGAAATGTACAAAGACTACGAAAGCGCTTTGGATGCAAAAGTGACTGCAAAAGTTCTTGCACTCTACGCCAACAAAACGCCTCAACAATTTTTGCCAGCTGGTTTCGAGAAATATAAAGATGTCAACCAAAATCTTGCAACCATTGAAAATTGGGCAAAAACGTCAATCATCACAGGAGGTGGAACAGTAAACGGCGCAACAGTTTACACAGACATCAATAAAGTTTTTGCAGATCAAAAAGCGTTGGTTCAGGCGTTGAAAAATGATCCTTTGGTTCAACTTTACACATCCATTAGAACTGCCTATGTAAAATCCACACACGAGAAAGTGACGGCTTTGCAAACTAACATCGACGCTTTGCAAAAAACTTTTATGGCACAACAAATGGAAACGGACAAAGACAGAAAATTCTTTCCAGATGCGAATTCAACTTTGCGTGTGACCTACGGAAAAGTGAAAGGTTCCGAGCCACGAGACGCAGTTTCATACGGCTACCAAACGCATCTTGCAGGCGTGATGGAAAAATATATCCCTGGAGATTATGAATTTGATCTGCCTAAAAAGTTAATCAATCTTTACAACACCAAAGATTACGGCGTTTACAAAGATAAAACTGGCGATGTTCCTGTAAACTTCACGGCAACAAACCACACAACGGGTGGAAACTCTGGAAGTCCGGCTTTGGATGCGCACGGAAACCTGATTGGCCTAAACTTCGACAGACAATGGGAAGGCACAATGAGCGACATCAATTATGACCCGAAATTATGTAGAAATATTATGGTTGATACCAAATATATTCTTTTCGTAGTTGATAAATACGCGGATTCTAAATGGTTGCTGAATGAGATGAAAATCGTGAAGTAAATTTTAATTCTTAAACTAAATACAGCTTTGCCAAAGATGATTATCTTTGGCAAAGTTTTTTTCTGATGAGTTTCAAAACCACATTTTATAGAATTGCAAATCCAATCAACAAGAGATTTTCTTTTGAGAGATTTTCTCAGAAATTGCCTTTTCAGGATTTGATTTTAGTTTATCATTTGGTTTCCGATGCGGATTTGAAACACGCTAAACACTTGTTTCCTTATCGTTCTGAGAAGCAATTTGAACGTGACTTGGATTTTTTGTTGAAGCATTTTGATTTTATAGATTGGGAAACTTTTTTGAGAAATAAAATTGAAAAAGTCAAAACTAAAAAGCCAACCATTCTTTTGACTTTTGACGATGGATACAGTGAGTTTTACGACATCATTGTTCCAATTCTTAAAAGAAAAGGAATCTTTGCCATCAACTTCATCAATCCGAAATTCATTGACAACAAAGAAATGATGTGGCGGAACAAAGCAAGTTTGATTGTTTCAGAAATCATTGATAATGAATTACTTCAAAACAAAATTTCTAAGTTTCAGGATTTTGGAAGCGATTTGAAAACGAACATCAATTCAATCCTAAAAATCAATTTTAAAAATCAAAACCAGCTAGATGACATTGCCAATCATCTTGAGATTGATTTCAATGATTATCTTAAAAAAAATCCAGTTTATCTTACAACAGAGCAACTAATCAATTTAAAAAACGACGGTTTCGGCATCAGTTCTCACGGTTGGAATCATCCGCTTTACAATCAACTTTCGTTGACTGAACAATTGGAAAACACGCAAAAATCCTTGGATTATATGAAAGAAAATCAATTATCCAATGATTCTTTCGCATTTCCTTTTACAGATTATTTAATTGATAATCAGTTTTTTGACAATGTTTTTAATGAAAACCCTAAACTAAAATTCACTTTTGGTTCAGCTGGTTTGAAACTCGATTCTTATCCTAAAAATCTTCAAAGAATTCCGATTGAAACTGGAAATTACTCAGCTGAAGAAATTCTTAAAAACGAAATTTTATATTATCAACTTTTAAGGAAAATCAATAAAAATAAGATTATCCGAAGTTAAAATTATGCTTTGAATAATGTGTTTCTTATATTTGTTGAAACTATTTTTCTGTGATAAAAATCGTCGGACTCAACAAGCAACAACTCAACAGATTTACAAGTTCTGAAGATTTTCAGAATTTTCCTTTCGCTCCGATTTCTGAACTTAGAGAAATTTCCCACATTCAAAATCCACGAGCAAAATCTGATGACATTTTATTGTTTTTAGCTTATGACGATCAGATTCTTGCGGGCTATTTGGGAATTCTTCCAGACGACATTACTGGAAAAAATGGCGAAAAATTTCACTTTGGTTGGCTTTCTACACTTTTTGTAAGCGAAAAACACAGGGGAAAACAGATTGCTCAGAAATTGCTTTTTGAAGCGGAGGAAAACTATCAGAAAAAGCTGATGATCACAGAGTTTACGCCAAGTGCGGAAGGACTTTACAACAAAATTGGTTTCTTTGATTACCTGAAACCAAAAAAAGCCATCCGATATTACTTCAAATCCAATCTGGCAGAGCTTTTACCATCTAAAAAACCAATTTTTGAAAAGAATAAAAGTTGGTTAAAAAGACTCGATAATTTTGTTAATTCTTTCATTCCGTATTTTGGAAATGGGAAAAATCATCTTTATAAAATCACAAAATCGCTGGACGAAAAACTGGAAAAATTCATCAATCATCGGAAAAAAAATCCACTTGGAAGAAGTTCGGAAGAATTCAAATGGATTGCAGATTTCCCTTGGCTTTCCAATGAAAAAGAACAAGCAAACTATCTATTTTCTTCATTTTCAAAGCATTATGAAATGTTTTGGGTTTCGGTTTATCAGAATCAGGAAATTGTTTCTGCGATGTTTTGTTCCGTCAGAAATGGACATTTGAAAGTGCTTTATCATTTTGGAAACGTGAATCTGGTCTCAGAAATTCTTCCAAAAATCATCAAGAAATACAAGGTGAAAATGATGACCATTTTTGATGACCAATTGAATCATTCAATCCAGAAAAACAAATCTCCAAAAGCCATCTACAAACGCCCAATGGAAAGGAAGTACTTGATTCACAAAGATTTGAAAGAGAAAATTGGGAAAGATTTCGATTATGATTTCAAAGACGGTGATGGTGATTTTTCTTTTACTTAATTTCAATGATGATTAAAGAAATCACGGAACTTAACAATTTAATCTTCAAACCATTAAAATTAAGTATCACCGAATTAATTCCTGATTTGGAATGTGAAGATTATTTTGGTTTTAATTTTAAGGTCGATGAATATCTCATCAAATTCAGAAAATCAAAATTGACGCCGAAGAAAGTGGGACAATTCGTTACGTTTTGGAAACGAGATTCGGAAGGAAAAACTGTTCCATTTGATATTAATGATGATATCGATTTTTACATTATTTCTATCGAAGAGAATGAGAATTCTGGAGTTTTCATTTTCCCTAAAGTGGTTTTAGAAAAGGAAAATTTTATTTCAACTCATCTAAAAGTTGGAAAACGAGGTTTCAGGATTTATGCAGATTGGCATTTTCCAAACAACAAACAAGCTGAGAAAACCAAACTTTGGCAGACGCAATTTTTCATTAATTATGCTGAAAAAGAGAGTGTGATTCTTGGGAAATTTGAAAAGATTTTAAAAACAACATAAATTTATCCTAAAACATTTTCAACCACATAGACACATAGGTTTTTCTCAAAATATTTAAGGTAAAATAGATGGCAGGTCTTATCTATTTTGACTTTTTAAAGTTCTTGTACTCCATTAATCTATGTGCCTATGTGGTTTTTTTCTAATTTTTAAAAGTTGATAACCAATCTCAAAAACTTATCTTTGCACCAAATCAATATTATATGTCATTCGAGTCGTTAGGATTATCAAGCAACATAATCAAATCTGTCAAAAATTTAGGTTATCTAAAGCCGTTTCCGATTCAGGAGCAGGCGATTCCTGTGATTTTGCAAGGAAAAGATTTGATGGGAATTGCACAAACCGGTTCTGGAAAAACGGCTTGTTTTGTGATGCCGATTTTAGAAAAACTTCAAAATGCTGAAGTTAAAAAAGACCGTAACGTTCAGGTTTTGATATTGGTTCCGACGCGCGAATTGGCGATTCAGATTGACGAAGTTTTCCGAGCATTTACAGATAATTTGAAGCGTGAAATCCGAACAATGGCAGTTTACGGCGGAGTTTCTATCAATCCGCAAATGAAAGGAATGTTTGGCGTGGAAGTTTTGATTGCCACGCCCGGAAGATTGCTTGATTTGATTGACCACAATGCGTTGAGTATTTCTGGAATCCAACATTTGGTCATCGATGAGGCAGACAAAATGTTCCAATTGGGTTTTGGCGAAGAGATGAACAAGCTTTTCGGTTTGATGCCTGCAATGAAGCAAACCACTTTATTTTCAGCGACTTTGGACGATAAAGTTTCTGAGATGAAGCAAAGACTTTCCATCAATCCAACGTTGATTGAAATCAAAAAAGAAGAAGTTGAACTTGATGACATCGAGCAACTCGCCTATCACGTTTCGCCTGAAAACAAAGGCCCTTTTTTGAGATATCTCATCAAAGAAAAGAAAGTTGAGAAAGCTTTGATTTTCGTTTCTTCGACAAAATCTGCGGACAATTTGGTTGAAAAACTGAAGAAAAACAAAATAAAAGCCGTAGCAATCCACAGCCAGAAATCACAAGGTGCAAGACGAAATAATCTGGAAGAATTCAAAGTAAACGGTGCGCAAATATTGGTTGCCACCGACTTGATCGGCCGTGGAATCCACATCGATTCTTTGCCTTGCGTCATCAACTACGAATTGCCACGTTCACCTTTGGACTATATCCACAGAATCGGTAGAACTGGTCGTGCTGGGGGAAAAGGAACGGCAATCAGTATTTTGACGGACGACGAATTGCAACATTTCCGTGTGATTCAAAAGAAAATGGGAAAGAAAGTGACTTTGCAACGTACGGAAGGTATTGAGTTGCACGGTTATTAATAAAAATATATTTCTCGCAGATTGAGCTGATTTTACAGATTTCTACAAGAGAAAATCTGGCGAATTTACGAAATCCGCGAGAGAATTAATTTGTCTAATTTGAAATTCACTATTCACAATCACACTTTTGTCTTCGATGGCGTTTCATCGGGTTATCCCAAAATGGATAAAACTTGATGGCCAAATAAAAATTGGCGTTGTGAAGTTTTTTGTGTTTGAAGAGAAGCGGAAAGGCATTTTCGCTACCGAAAATCAACGGGCCAAGTCTGAGATAACCGCCAAATTGCAAACTTTTATATTCCGACAAAGTTGTTGACACACCATAACCAAAAGCTTCTTTTTGAATGGAATAATTGGCATTAAGAACATTATTCCGCTTCACAGAATTCTCAAAAACCGGAACACGCTGAACCCAATTGAAGTTGATAAAATGATGTTCCTTGACTCTTTGGGTATAGTTAACATTGATACTCGTAGGCAAACCCATCTTGAAACCATTACCTACAAACGATCTATTCTCATCACCATAAGCTTCCTGGCTTAATAATTTTAAATACTGTTCTGGACTTTCAAACGGCTCGTCCTCAAGATTGGGATTATTCTGAAGCCAGACCGTGTTGCCATTGACGAATTGGTGATTGTTCCCATTTTTGAAATTAATGTAACCCAAATCCATAATATTAAATGAGAATTTGGAATTATACTCATCTTCGCGTGGATCTTTGTCCACCATTGTGAGTCCGAGATCCAAACCTAGACCAGATCCATTTTGTTTGTATTCGTAGCTTTTGCTTTCCGAATTGTAGTTGGTGATATAACTTGCCGAAACATTGTAATTTGAAGCGTAGATATTCAGAAGGTCGGGATTTTCGTCTATGCCTGGTTCGCTTGCCGTGAAATCAATTGATTGATGACTCACAATGTTTGTTGCATCCAAACCAATTTCATATTTCAGATTCAATCCTAAGATCCATTGTTTCTCAGAATAAGGAAAAATTCTTGTAGAAGCGTTGAAACCGATTTCATTCCAATTCATAGCCTGCATAGAAAAAGGTCGCAACATGTAATCTTGCGGTTGCGGAGTCATTTCGTTGCTGAAGCGAAGATAATTATCAACATCTAAAGCAGAAGCTTGACTTCTCACTCGAGTGAACAATCCAAAAACAAATTTTTTCTCCCTGATATTTGCAGTCATAGAAAACGATGGCCCTAAAACGTCTGAATCAAACAAAAGATTTGCTTTGTCCTTATTAAAAAAATCAAAAATACCTGCTGTATTTTCGCCCGTAACATTTTGTTTTGGATTAGAGACATAAATTGGCGTTTTGGATAACCCCAAAAGACTTCGTTGAGAAATGTAAGCATAATCATTCTGCAAAAAAGCGTCTGCAGAAATCAAATTCACATCCCAAGGATTTGGATTGAGAAAAGCTTGCGTTGGAGATAATACTGCTGAGTTGACTCCGCTGTAATTGTCATTCAAAAATGTAAAATTGTTTTGTGCTGTAATTTTGAGAAAACAGAAAATTATAAAACAAAAGTTGAAGAATTTATTCATCCAGTAGCAAAGTCACTTTAAAACAAAAATCTTGCTAAAATAGTATTTTAAGTATTAAATAATTTTATATAGTTTACGTAGAATGAGTTTCAATTTTATTCCAAAACCTCATCTAATTTTCTTAGTTTTATAGGAATCATTTTTCTCCTTATGAGTAAAGCCACATTTACAACTCAAGATTTCAAAATCAAGGAAATAAGTAATTTGAAAAAAATGAGAGCAATTTCGATTGGATTTCTGTTGCTAGTAAATTTTTCAATTGTTGGTTTTTTCGTTTATGGTTTCTATGACGTTTATAGGTCGAGGAATCTCACGGGAAATTTCATTACCTATATTTTCCCGACTGTGGCTTCCCTTCAACTGGTTTTGGCGTTTGCATTTGGTCCATTAATCTTAATAATTTCCAAGAGATTCTCGAGTGTTTTAACAGAACTTGAAGATTTGAATGACGAATTTACTATTCATTACCAGCGATATACACACTTTACTTATAAATTTTTATCTGTCGTTCCTATGTATTTGATTTCGCAGAAAGGCTTATTTATTTTCAGGAATTTCAAAACAGAATTGCTTCCGCCCAACTCTATTAAATATGTTAAAATCAAGAATGTTAATACGGGCCGTTTTAGAAGATCTTTTATTGACATCTATCAAAACGATAGTTCAAAATCCAGAATTACCTACTACACAACATACCCGAGAGAAGCCGAATTTTTCCACGACAACATTCATTTGATCAATGATAATGTGCGGGTTGAAAATCAATTTTAATTAAAATAATTGGACGTGAAAAATTTTATTGTTTACTTATTTTCGATTTTCGTGATGAGTTGTGATTCCAAAGAGCCACAAAATATAATCATTTCAAAAGTCCGTTACAAACCGAATTCAAAAATTATTGATACGCTTTGGGTTTCTCAGAATGATTCCACAGTCTTCAAGCAAGAGGAAATTTTGACCCGCAGACCGCACAACACACCAGAATTTACTACAAGATACGAACTGAAAAATCCCAAAAATGGTGTTTACTATTTCATTCATAATAACATTGGACAATTGATTCTGGAAGGCCGATATGACTCAGAATATATGTATGAAGAACAACTCAACAAAGAGGGAAATTTCTACAATTCGAAAACATACAGATACAAAAAGAATGGCAAGTTGGAAACGATTCACTTTATGGAAGATGGCAGAAATCTGAAAACCGAACATTACGACAACAAAAAAAGGCTGACCAAAATAAGATACATCGATAAAAAATCAGAAAGCACCACCAAAGTTGAAATTTATGATGATGGGATTTTGGATGAGACCAGAGTTTATACAAGTTTTGATAATTATTATACGGTGAAAGGTGCAACGTCGCCTTGATATTTTCAGTTTTAAAACAAAAAAAGTGAAGCACTTCTGCTCCACTTTTATATTGATGAGATAGGTTAAGATTAATATCCAAAAATCTCTTCCAAACTTACTTCTGTGAAAGTTCCCATCTTGTTGATGGATGCCATATCCAGGTTTTCTTTTTTCCCGATGATAGCGGTGTTGTAAGACAACGGCTTGATTTCGGTATTGTAGAAAGAGGTCAGCTCTGGCAAAGTCAATTTCTGAATCTCAGCATAAACATCTTTTCTTATGTCATAATCCACGCCCAATTTTTTCAATGAAAGCTGGTTGTAGAAAATCGTCGTTCTGTTGATTCTGTTGGATGCAATTTGTTTAAGTGCAGAACCTTTTGCATTTTCGAACTGAGCTGGGATCTGTGGTAATTCTGCCATCAAATCGCTCATTGCAGAAACAGCTGCTGGCAATTTATTAGCTTGCGTTCCAATGTAGTTGGTCACGTAGTTTGGTTTGTTTTTCTCGGTCGCATTTGCGTAAGAAACGTAAGCCGAATAAGCCAAAGACTTGCTCTCTCTGATTTCTTGGAAAACGATGGAAGACAATCCACGTCCGAAATATTCATTGAAAACACTTGCTTTCCCGAAGTTGCTCAAGTTCACATCACCAGCTTTCGCCACTTTGGACATTTCCATCTGCACCATATCATAACTGGTGAAATACACTTTACCTTCTGTTGCCAATTCTTTGTAATCCTTAGCTTTTGCAGGCTGAAGTTTTGTATTTTCCACAAATGGCTTCACTGCTTTTTCCAAACCTTTTTGATTTTCTCCGTATAGGAAAACTTCGTAAGGATATTGGTTCAAAGTTTTGATTTTAGACATCAACTCATTCACGTTGATGCTTTCCAAACGTTGTTTTGAGATCACATCTGTCAATCTGGATTCTTTCCCGTACTTCGCGTAGTTGGTAAGCGCGCCCATAATTCTGGTCTTGTCTTTCTTCGCTACTTCTCTGGATTCCAAGATGGTTTTTACTGTTTGGTCGTAGATAGATTGATCCGCTTTCACATTGTTGATCCAGTGGTTCATCAGTTCTACGCCTTTTTGCATATTGCTTTCAAGTCCGCTTAGGGCAATGATCATTTGGTCATTCGAAGTTCTGAATTGGTTGGTGATTCCCAATTTGTAGAACTCTTCTTTCAATTGTTCCGGCGTATATTTGTCCGTTCCAAGATATTGAAGAACTGTTACACCCAGAGCCAATTCTTTGTCGTTATCTGTCCCGAAAGGAAACACATAATTTACCTGAGCCACTTCGTTGTATTTGTTTTTAACGAAGCTTACTTTTTTGTCTTTGATTGTAGAAGTGGCGATCGCTGTTTTAAAATCTATGAACTGAGGCTTGATGTCAGAAGATTTTGTATTGATGATCTCTTTCAGGAACGGCGATTGAGC
Source organism: Chryseobacterium sp. FH1 (assembly GCF_000735135.1). Classification (GTDB taxonomy): domain Bacteria; phylum Bacteroidota; class Bacteroidia; order Flavobacteriales; family Weeksellaceae; genus Epilithonimonas. Next base: position 1,588,236 of record NZ_JPLZ01000006.1, on the reverse strand, counting down.
ATCTCTGTTCAATTTGATTGGCGTGATGCCAGGATTCTGAACACGAACTAATTTATCATTCACGCCTTTTTCTTTGTAAACAACTACATAATTGTCTTTGAAGAATTCGTTTGCAAATTTCACCACATCGGCTTTCGTGATGGCTTCATATTGATTGATCTCGTCCAATTCCTGCTCCCACGTTCTGTTCTTGATGTAAGTGGAATAAAGCGTTGTCGCCAATCCGTCAGCCGTTTCGAAACCTTTCATTCTCTGAACTTTCATATCGTTGACTATGGCGTTCAGCATCCAGTCTGGGAATTGTCCTTTTTTCACCAATTCGATTTGGTCTAATAACAATTTCTTCGCATCATCAAAACTTTGTCCGTCTTTTGGAACCACGCTCAATACAAATGCTCCGTAAGTTTTGTAAGCCGACTCGTAAGCGCCTGCACCAAGTGTTTTTTGCTTTTGATTGATATTAAGATCGATAAGACCTGCATCCCCATTGTTGCTCAAGATTTCTGCTACAATATCCGCCAATCTGGATTCCTGAGTTCCATAAGAATCAGTTCTCCAAGCCATTGTCATTCTTGGTGTCGATGGACTTTTCACTGTTCTGGAAACCACTTTTGTCATTGGTTCTTCAGAAACCATTTTCTTCATCGGTAATTCTTTATATTTGAAAGTTCCGAAATACTGATCTACCACTTTGATGGTCTTATCAAAATCCAAATCTCCAACCAATACCACTGCCATATTGTTCGGCACATAGTACGTGTCAAAATATTTGTGGATCGCTACCATAGACGGGCTTTTCAAATGTTCTGAAGTTCCAATGGTCGTTTGCTGACCGTTTGGATGTTTCGGAAAAAGGGCTTCCATCATGGCGTAGTTTACCAATCTTCCGTCGTTATCTTGCGCACGGTTGAATTCTTCATAAACAGCCTCCAACTCTGTGTGGAACAATCTCAGAACCAATTCTGAGAAACGCTCCTTCTCCACTTTCAGCCATTTTTCCAATTCGTTGGAAGGAATGTTGTTTTTGTAAACCGTCTCGTCCAGCCAAGTGTGGGCGTTGGTTCCTGTAGCTCCAAGGGAAGAGATCGCCTTGTCGTATTCGTTGGCAATCGTGTATTGTGATGCTTCCAGAGAAACCTCATCGATCTTCTTGTAAAGTGCTTTTTTCTTTTCCGGATCTTTCTCCGCTTTGTGCTGCTCGTACAAATCCGAGATCTGTGCCAGCATTGCTTTTTCCTTTGCCCAATCCTGAGTTCCCAATTTGGAAGTCCCTTTGAATACCATATGTTCCAAGTAATGCGCCAAACCTGTATTATCGCTTGGATCGTTGTTGGAACCAGTTCTTACAGGGATGTAAGTTTGGATTCTCGGTGCGTCATCATTCTTAGCAAGATAGACCTTTAGCCCATTTTTCAGGGTGTAAACTCTAACGCCGGATTGGTCGTTTTTTACGGTTTCGTACGTATAACCTTGGTTGTCGGTTTGGGTTTTTGTTTCAAATTTCTGTGCCATTGCATTCATCATAAATAAAAGTGAAATTGAAATTAGAATTTTCTTCATATATATTTATTTTTTTATTTTTTCTGAGGCGTAATTTACGCAACATTTTATTAGTTGCCAATTGTTGGGGTTTGTTACTATTAACAGGTTACCTGTGCGATGCTTTTTGTATATTTTTTTTAACTATAGAATTTATGCGATTTCTGCATTCAAAATATTTCCAATTTCTCGCCTTGTCCTGAAGGATGATGCTCAGAAAAAAAGCTATTCAACTTAAGCATTTCGCCTGATGATAGAGTTGTTGACTTGGTTAAAATATACTACCTCACATTACCAATATCCTACAACTTTATATTAAGTTTACAACGCCGATTAGAGCTTATCGAACTTCAAGATATATGTTTACGGAACAGAAACTTCAAGAATTTTTGAAAGATAGTGAATTACTCCATACCGCCACGTGAATGGCTTTCTAGCTAGTTTCTAAAATAAGACTGACTGGGATACAATTGATCAAAAACTAAAGGCAAAAGGTATTAAGATCATTAATCCTAATGGCTTGCTATATAGATCAGGTCAACAGCTTACGACTAAATTACGGATTACCTTCAAATGAAAATTCGGAAGAAACGATTAAAGCCATATCAGGAATTATTGTAAGATCATTTCTTAATTTATAAAGATTCATATTATTTAATAAAGTTTTTAAGAATCTCTCTGAACTGATGATGATCAGCCCTATCTAACCATTCAAAAGCGAGCATCTCTTTGGTGATGATTTCCGCACCGTTTTGTCTCATTCTTTCAATAGCCGTTTTTTTGTCATCATCGTTTCTAGATCCAATGCCTGACTCTATTACAAATACACTGTATTGATGGTGGAGTAAATCCAAAACAGTTTGCATCACACAAACGTGAGCCTCTGTTCCCACTACAATGATTTGATCTTTTTCTGCATCAAATTTCTTAAGCAAACCTCCATCTGTGACTCCGGAAAAGTGAACTTTAGAAATGATGTTATTTTCGGGAAACCTCCTTCGCAAATCATTTGGCATAAGTCCTATTTTTTCAGAACAATGCTCAGTTGCAAATATTGGAACACCCATTAGTAATGCTAAATCTACTGCCCAAAGAACTGTGTCTAAAACTTTTTTATTTTCATTGATCGCTGGTTGCAGTTTTTCCTGTATGTCTATCACAACAAGAGACGAATTATTAAATTTTATCTTCATGTCTTCAAATTTTCTTAAATCTATGGATAAAATGTATAACAACATTGAAAGCCTAGAATCTTCTCAAATCATTTATTCAAAAATATCCTTTTTTCAGTTATTACTACTAAACTTGATTTTCTTTTAAGACAACTTCTTCTTCAACAAATGGTAATTTACAGAAATCAAAAGATAGTACTTCAAGAAACCTTTTTTTTATGCGAAGTTAGCTTCGGTTTGTTGACCTAGGCGAAAATAAAAGCAGATATTGTCGATATTTGAAATATGGTTTTAGAGTGTTGCTTTGGCTTTTAATGTCTCTGTCCACTATGAACTCAGACATTACATGATGAGCTGATGGACATCGGAAAGCTTGTAGTATAGCTTGCCACTGATGGTGTAGTATGGTAGCTTTTTATCCGTACGGTAACGCTGCAATGATCTTGAACTGATCTTTAGGAGTTGCAATACGTCCTGATTGTCAAGCAGCACTTCACCATCGATCTCAATAAATCTGGATTGGCTGGATGAAACTTGCTCTTTGAGGATGTCGAATCGTTCCATGATTCTTTCCATCCAGGCTATAAATTCTGTTCGTTCGATATTCATAACGGCGATTTTTTGATGTTAATAATGATTTGAACAGTTGATCAACTTTTACTGTGGTAAAGTTGAAGAATGGACATCACATAAAATCACTACCTTTTCGTAGTAACGAAAAGATTTTTTTATTCGACTTTTCGATAGGGGGCTATAAAGGTCCCTTCCAATTTGACTAAGTACGGCGAATGGAAGTATCGGAAATTAGAATTTGTGCATTGTCATATGTAAGAACTTCCAAAGGTTGTAGAATTCTAGATGTTGGGTAGGTTTTGACGAATTTTTTGGATATTTCAAATCAACCAATGTCATTTTTACCCAAATAAAAACATTATCGTTTTCGCCTATCTGAGAATCGTGATTTTTTTTATCTGACTAAAGAACATTCATCAACTTATTAACGGATGAGTAGCTGGTTACAGAGTGACCTGAAACATATCATTTTGACCTTCTTGAGGAGAGAAAATTATCAAGATAGGACATCTATGAAAAATTTAGAAACTGACAAACTCAGGAAAAAAATTAGACTTTACCATTAGATATGTATAACACCTCATCGCCCAATATCCCAATTTTATATTTTGTGTCTTTGCATACGACTGTAATTCGAATATACAAAATCGGGCTTATGTATCAACACTGAGGCGGATTTTCGAGAGACTGGATCTCATATTGTTTCATATCTTTCATAATTATCCCAGTCACATTCTCGTAAGTTATTTTTTCGTTATTCATAGTTTCTTTTTTTTGTGCACATGATTTTGTGAGTAATAACATCGATAATACACTTATTGTATACTTCATAATTATTCTGATTTTATGTCTTAAAAAAGTGGGATTTCATCTCCTGCGATTACCAAAGGAGGAATTAACTCTACTCGGTACGGTATAAACTGGTTATCTGCTGTTTTTCCATTGGATAATTCCAAATCAAAAACTTTGACTTCATCAACTTTACCCATCATACTCACAAAAATAGTCCCAATCAATCCCATAAAGATGAAATCATCCCGATACACCGGCATTTTTAGTGTGCCACTTTTTACGGCTGCTTCATAGGCAGACAGTCCTTTTCTGTCCTCTACTTTTTTTTTTTTCCGGGGAGGGTTTTATTCATTAATTCATCTACCGACTTGGCTGCAAAGGTTGCCGCAGAATAGCTATAAGTACGCTCGTAGTATAATGTTCCTTTAATAGCTCCTTCTACTTCTACGCCAAGTTCTGTATCTGCCCATTCTGCCCCTGTAAAGTCTTGCAAAAAAAACCGGGGTACATCTGTTCAGTTTGCTCCACATGGTTTTATTTGCAAAGTCTCCTTTTAGCATCAAGTTCTTGTTTTTATCCAAAGGTTACCTTGCTGTGGTTTAGGTGCCTGCTGATACCATAAAAGAAATCAAATTTTCCGGTGAGCAAATCCTTTTTCAAGTCGATATGAGCGTAGCTGTATTCCTACAAAGGTTTCTATTATTAAAACTATTTTATTTCTTTTTTTGCTGTTCATTACTCTTCACGAGATAGTATATTGAAGTTGGAACCACTATTAGTAGAGAAATCCCTAATGAAATAAATTCCATAATTTGATCGTACCATCTATATGAAAAATTAATCTGTACAAAAATAAAACGAAAGATAAAAAGGAGATTGAGTGCCACTATAAAATACCAGAACCACCTTTCCGAATTATTTTCATTGCCAGTGTAACTCTCACTCTCTGTTAAAATTCTGAAATAAAATACTACAATGGCTATCTGAATCAATAAAACCAATACTATCATATCACCATTTTTTTATTACTTCCACATCATAAAACCTTGGGTTGCCAAATCTCTACCTTCGGGGAGGTATAAGGTGATACCCGGTTGGTAAACACCACCTTTACCATAATTTAGTAATAATGCACCTCCTCCTTTTAACTTTGGGTGTTGGTTATCAGTAATTAATCGAAGTAATTTACCATTTCCCATATATTCTAAAACAAAATTATCTAATTGTTGTATATTATAGTCTCTTTTTAAGTCGACATTATACTCTTCAACTAATTCGTCAAGATATTGTTTATCAACAAATGAGGAAGACATAATTCTCATGTCAGATAAATAACTTAACTTCAACCATGCATCTACATCATTTTTCTCAAAAATCTTACCACACATTTGATAAAATTCTATAGCTTTTTTTCTTACTAAATCTTGATCTAATTTTCTTAGATCTTTTCCTTTTGTCCAGCCTTCAAATTTATAAGGTACTTCTGCATTGAAGGTAAAACTAAATTCGTAATACTCTTTTCCTGCGGCTTCTTTAGGGCTTACTTGTGTAACTATTACACGCTCATCGGCAAATTGCTTTTTAGATTTGTTATCCATAACCACAATATCAATATCTACTTTTGCTTTATCTGATAATTCAGTTGCTGGAAGCTCATTTTCCAATCCTAAATCTTCATTTATTAAATTACCTACAGGATACATTTTTACCATTACAGTTTGTTGTCCTGATTTTAAGATGTTTCCAATTTCTATGGGTGTTATGACATTACTTAATTCATAATCATCATATAGATTTATATTGTTGACATATGTTCTTATTAAACAATTCTGCTTATTAATCCTAAAATAATAAATCGGTTCATTATTGTAATGATTAATTTGTAAATTTATTTTTTCAGCATAGTTATCAGCAGTAATATTTTTACTTTCTTCATGGACGTAACCGTTGATATTATAGGTCATTTTAGAAGTTTGAATTTTGTTGTTTGATCCTGTTTTTTTTGTCTTGGCTACAGCCTGTTATAGTCAAGAAAAGCGATAAGATAAAAATTAGTTTTCTCATTGGGTCGGGTTTTTAAATAATGGCATCGGTGGGCATGTAATAACCTGCTCTTTTACTAATATAAATTTTTTAGATGTTTTTATCCTAGACATAACAAAAAAATACAACAACAAACTGGATATGCAAACAAAAATTCCAGTATAAGTTAAGCTACATTTTGATAAATTTTGTTTTGATTGTTAAATTCTTCTATTGTTTGGTAATTTAGAGTACTTTGCCGTCTTTTTTTGTTGTACCAGATTTCAATATATTCAAAAATTTCCAGCTCCATTTTTTCTTTTGTAATGAGTTTGTTTCCATAAATGAGCTCCGTTTTTAATGATTTGAAAAAACTTTCGGCCACTGCATTATCCCAACAATTCCATAATATAAAAACTAAAAATTATGCTTACAAAAAAACTAAGAGAACTGAAGCAACAACTTTCAAAAATTGAATCTTTGAACAGAGATCAAAAAGAATTGCTATATGAATTAAATTTTTTTGACACAAATGATGGAATAAAAAAAATTGTTAATCAAGAATATAGCATTAGAAAAGTAGTAATGGAATCGTTTGCAGCTGCTCCATCAATTTGTCAACTTTGTGGAAAAAAATTGTAAAGATGGAAAAAGGTTGTTATATCGTTTCTGCTAATACAAATACTCCACATGATATAGTTTTTTCAATTAAACCTGACATTGAGCAAGTAACAGAAAATCAACAAAAACTGCATATTGATATTGAGAAAACATTAGTTGTTGTTAGAAAATTATTTGAAAACTCCCAAATTGAACTTCAACATTATTTTAACCAACTATTATCTCTAGCACAAGCTGGATTAGTTCCTGATAATGCACAGCCAACAATATCTTTCAATGCATTAGCACAATTAAAACTTGAAATAATTGATAAAAAATCAGGTGAAATTAAAAATAGCTACTTTAAAAAATTAGGATTTAAAGCAATTAATTTAGGTATTTTACCTCTTATTGTAGCATTAGGTTTTAAGAGTTACTATCATTTCCAGACTGATGATGAATTATTAGAGAGTTTAAATACATTCACTAATTTTTTATTAGTTTGGTCTTCTTGCTTATTTGGGATTTGGTTGTCATTCGGAACTAGAAAAACCATTTTATCATTTGAGGAATTGACAACTATTGAACAAGATCGTCTAGAACCTTATTTAAAGTTAATATTTATTAGTTCAATTGCATTAGTATTTTCTCTTCTGTTTTATAAAAAGGTTATAATACTTCAATTTGGATCCATATCTACAACCGAAATTGAATCTGACCCTTTTGTTTCAATTATTTTTGGAATTTTTCTAGGATTAGCAGAGAATTTTATTGGAAGTAAACTAACTAAGAAAGTATCAGCACTATTTGAATCAATTTAAATAATTATCATGTTAACAGAAAAATTACAAAACCTTAAGAATGAATTAGAAGCAAAACTTTTTCTATCAGATGATGATAGAAAAACCTTGTCAATATTAAGATTGCTCGATAGCGACGAAAATTTAAAGCGAAATTTAATTTCTGGAGATATTCTAACAAAATCTTTTGCGGTAGCACCTTTATATTGTCCAAACTGTGGTAAGAAAAATTAGTATTACAGCTAATGCGGTTGTCCGTTGGACAACTCCGAAATTTCAATACTAAGATTATAATAAAAACCTCTCTTTGATTGCTTTCAAAGAGAAGTTTTTAATTTAATTTTAGAATTTTTTAAAATTAAATTAGTTGATTTCAATAAGGTTCAAGTTTTTATTTTAAAAAAAAAGAACCCACGCCGTTGTATATACTTCTAAAGTATTTAGTGAGTGTTCAAGACCTCACCCTGCGGGTTTACAAGCACCCTCGTTATTTTTTAGCTATCCAATGATCAATTCAATTCCAGCTTTTTCAGCTTTGTATTTTATTTTGGTCTGCAACTCGTAATAACTCCAATTACGAAGCACGAATTCCCGTTCTTTTGCAATGCCAATTTTGTCATCCTGATTTTTTAGAACAAGTGTACCTGCCTGTTGCTTGATACAGAAATCTATAAGTTTTCGGCTATACAGGTGAAGCCGATTGCTTACGTATCTGCTTTCCAGCTTATCTGTTTTATACAGTGCCTTGTGTTTGCGCTTAGCTCCTTTTCCGGAACGAGCGTAGGCAATACTTTCTTGAATCCTTTTTTGACCTGCCTGAATTGCAAGCCTGCGATACAAAAACTCTTCTTTTGAACCAATGTCGATTCGTGCATTGTTGGCTTTTGCTACTATAGGATGTTCAAGAGACAGGGAAGCTTCTGCAATGATTTCAGGTTTTAAAAAATATTCTTCCTTTTCAAATTCAAAAACTGCAAGCCAGAAGATTTTCCTGTCTTTCAGTTGGATCTGCGAGGTGCAAAGCTTTATCTCTTCTTTTAGCAGACGTTCCATTATCACTCGCTTATCAGTATAGTCTTTTCCTAAGAATGTTTTGATAGGAATTGCAAACATATTGAAACAAAACGCTTTAGTTTCTTCGTCATATCTCATTTTACTAATGCATTTAACCGGAAGTGGAATCGGAATGTCTTTCTTAAAATTTCTCAATGATTTTGTTCCCTGCCAGTAGTCTGCTTTGTTTTTAGAGAAAGTTGATTGAATTGTATTGTTCAAACTTCCCAGAATATCGGTCGGGATTTCTCCTTTGAAATGGTCAAATACCATTCGTGCTGTAGTGCCAGTTTTTGAACGGTTAAACATTCCCATGTGATCTTTTTTTTCATCGGCCAACTTATATTGGATTTCTTCGGTGAGGTAAAAGAAATCTTTGATCATTTCCTGAACATACAAATGGGAAGCAATCAAATTGGCTGCACGGAAACAGCGGTTCTGATACCGATAAAGTTTTTCCCACATTTCATTTTTTTGATCCGATGGAACATCGATCAACAACTGAATTTTTCGGGTAAGTGTTATTGTGGATTTTTCCATATCAAGTAGTTATTTCAGACTTGTTTCGGTTCTGTAAATATTGATAGGCATAAAGAAACTCCTGATGGACTTTTTCTTCGGAAAGTTTGAGTTCTCGTGCAATCACTGCAAATGAAGATTTCTGTTCAAATCTTCTTTTTATGATTTCAATTTGTTGACTGCTGAGTTCATCTTGGTGAACCTTGTCTTTCTGAGATTCAATCGCTAGCTCTTCATTAGAATTTGCTCTCAAGATTTTTCTTAGATCATCTATTGCCCTAGTTACCTCATTGCTAATATCTTTTACACTGCTTCCCATTGCTTCTGCAATAGGTTTGTACCGAAATCCATATTGAAGGCAAAGTTCAATCAGGTGTTTTCTTTTGGGGTTTATCACCTTTAAGACCTTATTGATTTCATCAAAATTTTTCTGATCGGATTCCTGGCAAAGAAGATGTTCTTTGTCTTGCATAGGATCATATCCGATAAGATAATCCTGATAGTTCTCAAAACTTTCAAGAGAAGCAGTTAAGCGTGCGAATTTATTTTTCGGAGTATTGTAATAGGTTATACAGTCCCTTTTCAGAACGAACCGTAAAAAGCCAAGAATATGATTTGGCGTTTCAATGGAATCACGTTGTAGCCAGAGTTTAAGAAATGTATCCTGAACTAAAGTTTCTACAACAAAATCATCATCAAGCATTTGTTTTCCGATCCAGAAAAGAAGTCTTTTATAACGTTTATGAATATGTTCCAGAGCGGCGGGATTTCCTTTTTTCAGCAGTTCATATAACTGATGATCGTTGAGCTTTCGGAGCAGAGTGTTTGTTCTTTTCATAAGCGGTATTTTTCAGCTTAATGATTGCTAAAAGAAACTGCTTAGATTTCAGTATGAATTGTCTTTACCATTTATGCACTATCTCGCTTCATTTTACAAAAAAAAAATAAATGGCGTGAAACTCAACATATCCGAACTGGGGCACTGGTATACCTTATATGCAGATAAGTGAGCTCACGCCTAGGTCGTGAGCTACTTTACTTATCCTCTCGCATATTAAAAATTACCAGTTTTCAGTTCGAGATTCTAAGCAATAGCTTCTATATTTCTTTGAAGTATCGCAAAGTTACATTTCAATAACTTATTTTACAAATATAAAAATTTTTTCTAAAATATGTACTATAGTACATAATATTTTTTGATGTTTTTCATTCACTTTGGTTTATGAATGAATCATTAGAAGAAATAGAAAGATATGTTATAAAACGTGTTAAAGAAATACGAGAATCAAAGAGTGTCACCCAAGAGGAGCTCTCACTTTCTATTGGGAAGAATATTGGATTTATTTCACAGATAGAAGCTCCATCTAAAAAAGCAAAATATAATTTAATCCATCTAAATCTAATTGCAATAACATTAGGATGCTCCATTAAAGATTTTCTTCCTGATGAACCCTTCCGAGATAAGAAATACGATATTAAAGAAATTAAAAGTAAAAAATCCTGATGAGAGTTGGGATTTTTGTTTTAAAATAAGTTTGTGTCGTTAAAGAAATTATATTAATGGTGAAATACGTTTAGAAATTTTAAAGTATTTGCAATCCCTTTTTTAAACATACGGCATTAAAAAGTAAAAAATTCGTCAATCCAATGAAAGATTCTACTGAAATAAAACTGTATGAAACTAATAATCAATTCATCAAAATAAAATCTTATCTTAGTATCATAAATGGCTTTGCGAATATCATATAGTATCGGTTGACGCAATGTGTAAAAACAAATGTTATATGCAATGCTAAAAACGACCATACAAACATTTAACGACCTTGACAAATGGTTGTCCGACAACTTCTATTTTGAAGACGGACACGTATTAGCAATTAAGGAAAAACCACTTGAAATTATTGTTGGTTATAATGTGAAAGCGAACTATAAGGCAAATTCTGAAAGACACATTTTATCTTTCAAAGTCATTCCTAATAAAATTTATGAATGGACTTTTTAAAAAGATGTGGTAAATGTCGGTGACGACAATTACATTGAATGTATTGAAGCAAGTAAAGTTGAAAATGGTATTTGCTTAGATTTCTCAACTCCTGCGACTTTTAAACTTGTAGCGGACAGTTTTGAAATTGAAGAACAAGAATTAATAAAAACGACTTTTAAGCCTTGGGCAAGCGAGACAGAAATGTATTTGACAACAGATCTTTCAGAAATTCCAAGACCTGAATTTTGGAAAGAGAAATTAAGTAAGTTCGGACACGAAATTTTGTTTCGTTATTACGCAGGTGCCGAAAGACTACCAGAACAAGTTCCGTATCCAGACTATCAAGGTTATTACATACAACTTGCTGACAGAATTAACACAACACAAGAAGGCATATTTCTTAAGTATTTAAAAATAGAAAACGGAAAACTGAGTTTGAGTTTGAGTTTTGAAAACAAGGACGAAGAGTTGAAATATGTTTGGAACGACTTAACAACAGTTCTTTCCGACTTTCCAAATGCTAAAATCAATAGCGGAAACTGTGAATTTATAGGCGAAAAATGGAAACGATATTTAATAGACAAATTATTACCAACAACCGAATGACAACAAGCACAGCATATAACAAGGGTTTTGCAGTAGTGGGGCTAAACTGCAAAGTTCAATTTTTGTGCTTCGTTTCAACTTTTGTGCAAAATTGAAGATTTGTGCTTCGATTGCCCCACCATCTCAAAGCCCCAAACCGTTAGCTGCAAGTTTAGACAGACCGACATTAACGACAACATAAAATATGAAAAAACTTTTAATACTAATCAAAGACCCATTCAAAGTCATAAAGGAGAGCAAAAGCGACTTCTTCATTTGGTTTTTATTCACAATTGTGACAGGGCAGTTTGGAATTCTGGCAAACTTTATAGTCCGACACTATACAAGCGAAACAATCCTTTCAAATTCAATTTATATTGAATCAATGAATGGTAGTTTCTACACATTTGCAATTGCCTTAATTGCTTCTCTTCTTGGCCCGATATTCCTGAATTTTATCAAGTCTGATAGAATTCAATTCAGAACTTTAAAAACCTTTACAATAATTATTGCGATTTTCTACCTTTTCATAACGGGGATTATTTACGCATCAATACAATCCAAAATTATTGGCAGTTCAACCTTAGGTAATCTAAGAATAGATTTTACTCAAACTATTATTTACATTTTTGCAATAATTTTTGCGTCATATGGATATTGCATACTTAGACTTGAGTCAAGCAATTTGAACTTCAACAACATCAATGACCCTCTCTTTAATGAGCAAAATGACGAACACGTTGAAGAAATTTTAGTGGCTGAACCTTTGTTGAATCAAGACCCAAATGGCATTCAATTATGAAGAAAATTAAATACTTAAAAATAGAACAACCAATTGGGACTTTCTACCTTACCTCAATTGATGCATCTGTATTAGCAAAAGTTGCTACTGTTGAACGCAGACACGAAAATCCAGATGCTGTTCAACGAGAACAATCGACAACAAGAATCAAAGACATCGCAAAATATTGTGGTGATTCTGATGCAACATTTCCTACACCAATAATTATTGCAGTCAAAGAAGATGCAGATGTGAGAATTGACGAAGATTATATTTTATTTAACGAAGACGAAGTTTTAGGTGAAGTTATTGACGGACAGCATAGACTTGAAGGATTAAAGGCTTCCAACTATTTAAGCAAGTTCCAAATGCCAGTAGTTCTAATGTTTGACCTTTTCCCTTCACAAAAAGCATATGTATTCTCAATAATTAATAGTAAACAAACAAGGGTAAATATGTCCTTGATATATGACCTTTTCGCACTATCCGATAAGAGAAGTCCTTACAAAAGTTGTCACGAAATGGCAAGAGCACTAAATATTGAAAAGGGATCTCCATTTTCAAACAGACTTAAAATGCTTGGAAAAAAAGAAGAAAATCAAGATTTTGCTTCATTATCACAAGGGACATTTATTAAGTATCTATTAGAGTTAATTACTAAAAATCCTGACGATGATACTCGTAGAATTAAAAATGGAGAGAGCATCGAACCAAACGAGAAATTGGTATTCAGACAATATTTCATTGATAATCAAGATGCGGTTATGTTCAAAATAATTTTGAATTTGTTTAATGGCGTCCGAGATGCTTTTGAAACCGAATGGGATAATCCTAAAGATTACATTATTTCAAAGCCAATTGGATTCGGGTCTGTAATAAAGGCCTATCCGACAATTCATAGAATTGGAGTGAGTCAAAATAAATTGACGAGAGACTTTTTCAAAGACACATTTGTAAATTTTAAAAACTACCTTGAATTAAAGGATATTAAGTTGACTTCAGAGTATTTTGGCTCTAACGAACAAGCAAGGACGAAGTTGTCTAATTTAATTATTGAATCAATAAAACCAGCAGCTAACAGCGGTTTGGCGTAATGGCGGGTGTAGTGCTTCGTATGACAGTTTTGTGTTAGGTTCAAGTGCAGTTCTTCGACAGAACTTTTGTGCTAAAATCCGCCACTACACCAAGGCGCAAAACGTTAGCAAAAATTTTAAAAAACAAAAAACTAAAACCAAGATGACACAACAAATAACAGCTTTTGCAGACGAATTTGGCAACAACTCTTTTAACTTCCAAACACAAGGAAGCCATTTTATCGTTGCTACTGTTATTACAAAAACTGACAACATAGAAAATCTCAAAAATCAAGTCAAAGATTTAAGACAAAAACATAAATTTCAGACCGGCGAATTAAAATCAAGTAAAGTCGCAAAAGACTATTTAAGACGAAAAAGAATTCTAGAAGACATTGCAAAACTTGACATATCTATTTACGCAGTTATAATTGATAAGCAAAAATTGACCGGAGAAGGATTTAACTTTAAAAAGTCATTTTACAAATTCACCAATAATTTACTGTATAAGGAATTATTTAGAACTTTTCCAACACTTGACTTATATGTTGATGAACACGGCGGAAATGAGTTTTTAAAAGAATTTAAAAAATATGTAGAAAGAAATCACTCTCGAAATCTATTTTCAGGTGCAGATTTCAATATACAAGACAGCAAACAAAATGAATTAATTCAACTAGCTGATTTTGTTGCAGGTTCATTAGGTTATATATTTGATGAACTTAAAAAATCAGAACACAGCAACGAATTTCAAAATATACTCACACCTAAAATTAGTAGCTTAACTCATTTTCCTCCTATAAATTGGACATATGAAGAGTTTCATAAAAGTAACATAGATGAAAGTTTTGACTCAAGAATAGCAGAAGTTTGTATTACACGTATTCAAGATTTTTTAGACAAAGAAACTGGTAGCGATCAACAGAAAATTGACCAAATTAATTTCTTGAAATTATTACTTTGGCTACAAAGAGCCTATCCTAAAAATCGATATACAACAACAGCAGAAATTCTAGGACATTTAAACCAGAACAGACCTACGAGAATTCAAGACGAATATTTCAGAAGCAAAGTTGTAGGAAGTTTAAGAGACAAAGGGATTTTAATCGCTTCAGGAAGACAAGGTTATAAAATACCAACTACAGCAAAGGACTTAGATAATTTTGTCAATCACGGCAAACGAATTATTTTACCAATGTTAAACCGTATCAACGAAGCTAGACAAGCTATTAAATTGGCAACAATGAACGATCTTGACTTACTTGAACATCCTGAATATGACGAATTGAAACACTTAATTGACAATAAATAAAAACTGGTGATATGGATTTAAATATTTGGACAAAAAGGTATTTTGATGAGAATTCGAAAATTGAGTGGCCTTGTCCTTCTTGTAACACCTCTTCACTAAATCTAATTAAAGAAAAACTTCATCACGAAGAAACGGCAAGCTCCAAAAAGTTTCGTTCAGAGAATGAAGATTGGGAAATTGAATGGATACAACTTGTTTTTAATGGACAGTTAACTTGTAAAAATTGTGGCGAAGTCGTATTTTTTACTGGAACTGGAAATCCAGAACATACTGGTTATTATGACCAAGTTTTAGACGAATATAATGACCAATATACAAATTTTTTTACTCCAACTTTTTTTCAGCCACTTATAAAGCTATTTAATATTCCAGATAAATGCAGTGAAGAACTTCTAATGGAAATTGAAAATTCATTTAAACTATTTTGGTGTGATCTCCCATCTTGTGCCAATAAGATAAGAATTTCGCTTGAAATTTTGATGAATGAACAAGGAGTTAAAAAATTTGAAATTAGAGGGGGAAAAAGAGTTCCAATTTCACTACACAAACGTATTGAAAATTACAATCATAGTGAAATTAAAGATTTGCTTTTAGCTATAAAATGGATTGGAAATACAGGAAGTCACATTGGAGATATTGAAACTATTGATATTTTGGAAGCTTATAGACTTTTGGAATTTTCATTAAATAAAATCTACAATGATGAAATTAAAGAGCTAAAAAAAATCACAAAGGAAATTAACAAACGGAAAGGTACTAGAAAAAGAGAATAACAACTGCTAACAAGGGTTGCCAAAAGCGAGACTGAAGTTTTTCGATTAATCGTTTGTGCAAGGTTCGACGGCAGTAATTCTATTGAACTTTGTTCTAAAATCCCTGCCTTTGGCAAGCGCTGAAATGTTATTGATTATTAAAAAAAAACAGACCCTATGCTAAACAGTTCAGAAGAACAATCATATTGGTATTTTAGGCTAAATGGATTTTTCCTCATTGACAACTTTGTAATTCATAAATCGGAAAATATAAAATACTCTGCTGATGCTGACCTTATCGGAGTTAGAACACCATTTGTCTATGAAGAAATCGGTGGACAATCAGAAGATTGGGACCAGACGCTTTTTAAAAACTTTGATACTAAATCATTAATCGGGATTATCTGCCAAGTGAAGGGTGGAGCAATTGGTGACAAAGAACTTTTTCGTGAACCATATTTATCTTACAGTTTGGCCAGATTAGGTTTAACGGCTGACAATTCCAGAATTGCAAAAGAATTAGGCGAGTCTGCAATTGTTAGTTTTCAGAATGAATTCGGACAAAACTGCCAAATCGCAAAACTTTTAATTACGAGAGACGAGCCTAAAAATGACATTAATTATTTATGGCTTACTCTCGACTCCGTTTATGACTTCATTAGAAATAGAATTGAAAAATACCCGAAAGAAAAATATGCTGACAGAAATTTCTTTAGCAGTATAGGTTTACAGACAATAATTGAAATGAACGAACTTGATGCACGAAAGTTCAAAAAATTATAGAATAGGAAGATGATTAAATTAAAACCATACATATTTAGCTTATCTCTTTTGGACAATAAAGTACAGTCAATTTTTGACATTGACAAAAAGTCAATTATTACTAAGTTTTCACATCCTCTTACATCTAATGGTTTTAAAATTTACATTCTCAAAAGTGAAGATATAATCCTTTACATTGGGACAACAAAATCCTCTGTTAAAAACAGACTTCGTTATGGCTTAACAGCGAATGGACAAAACGGTTATCACGGCTACAAATGGAAAACTTATGAAACAGTATTGCTATATGTCTTTAACTTTGAAGACTTTGATAAGGTTAAAATTGAAAGTATAGAAGCAGAATTAGCATTTATTGTAAGAAAGGTAACAGGACGTTGGCCAGAAAGCCAAAATGAAATTCACTTTAACAACAATTTCATCCCGACAGGACAATTAATTGCAGAAAAAATATTCAGCCACCTAAATAAAACGAAATAGAAAAACAATTGGCAAAAGGCATTTGGCTCTATGACGGGCGAAGTTACTTAATTGAACATTGTACCTCGCATCAACTTTTGTGGTGTATTAAAAGTTTTGTGCGCCGAAATCCGCCAATGCCCTAAAGCGCCAAACCGTTAGCTAAAATAAATTGCAAAAAACGATGCAATTATATCTATAATTGTAATATTTTGCTCCAGAGATTATTAAGAAAAAAAAGTACTTGTAAGAATGCATAGTAAAAGATTATTTGTAATAGAAAGAAAAAAAAAATTAGCACCTATATTAGCACCTAAAAAACAAATCCCCTATAACAATACGTTTACAGGGGATTTTGCAGAGAGGAAG
Source organism: Chryseobacterium sp. FH1 (assembly GCF_000735135.1). GTDB lineage: Bacteria > Bacteroidota > Bacteroidia > Flavobacteriales > Weeksellaceae > Epilithonimonas. The sequence goes on along the minus strand of NZ_JPLZ01000006.1, from coordinate 1,571,071 downwards.
GGATTCGAACCCTCGGTACAGTTACCCGCACACTAGCTTTCCAGGCTAGCTCCTTCAACCACTCGGACACCTCTCTATTTGAGGTTGCAAATATAATGAAATATCTGAATTCTCAAAAGATAAAAACACCTTGATGAGGATATTTTATTATTTTTTTTTCTAAAATCTAATTTCTAGAATCTAACAGCTATTCTATCAAAAGTTTTCTGTCATCTCTCCACAAATATTTTCACTGAAAACTTCAGAAAATGATTTGTTATATTTTGGATTTTTCAAAATGTGCATACATTTCGTAATGGCTGATTCCGCCGTCATATCTTTCCCGCTGATCGCACCAATCTTAGTGAAGATATTGCTATTGCTATATTTTCCAAAACTGATCCCGCCAGAAATACATTGGCTGATGACCACAAGCTCAATGTCTCGCTTTCTTAGTTCCTGCAAAACATTCTGCGTTTTCTCATTATTGAAAATAGTTCCCGATCCGAAAACCTGCAGTACGATTGCTTCCGGCGTTTTGAGTTCCAAAAGAGATTCGAAGTTCATTCCCGGGAAAATCCTGTAGAAAAGAACCTTTTCATTCAGATAATTATCGAGTTCAAATTTGCCTTTAGATTTCCAAAGCAAATCTTTTTCGATATTAAGATTAACGCCAGATTGCCCCAAAATCGGATAATTCGGACTTTGATAAGCGTCAAAAAACTCAGCTGAATATTTCAGACTTCTGTTTCCGCGCAAGAGCTTATATTCAAAATAGACCGCCACTTCTTTGATGATCGCTTCATCATTTTCATAAAGGCTGGCGTAATACAAACTTGTCAGAAGATTTTCCTTCGCATCCGTACGCAAATCTCCAATCGGTAGTTGTGAACCCGTGAGAATGACCGGTTTTCCAAGATTCTTCAGCATAAAACTAAGTGCCGACGCCGTGTAAGACATTGTATCTGTCCCGTGAAGAATCAGAAAACCATCAAAATCATCATAATTTTTGAAGATCCAATCAGCAATCATTCGCCATTCTTTCGGACCCATATCAGAAGAATCAACAGGTTTTTCGAATGGATGAACGGAAACCTCACATTCCAAAAGATTCATTTCCGGAATTCTCTTGAAAATCGTGGAGAAATCAAATGGAACCAAACTTCCTGTTTCATAATCTTTTTCCATCCCAATTGTCCCGCCGGTGTAGATGAGAAGTACTTTTCTTTTCATAGCCACAAAAGTAAAATTTTAATCTGAATCAGGGAAATAAAAAATGCCCGTTAAAAAAACGAGCATTTATTTATATTTAAGTTAATTTATTTAACCAAAAGAATGCTGGCAATCTGATTTGCCAACTCGGTTCCAATTCTGTCCTGCGCTTCCTCCGTGGCTGCACCTGTATGAGGCGTCAAAGAAATCTTCGGATGGTTCAAAATAGCGTCAGAAGGCGTTGGCTCGTTTTCGAAAACATCTAGACCTGCAAACGCTAACTTTCCGCTATCAAGCGCTGCAATCAAAGCAGTTTCATCTATTACGCCACCTCTTGCGCAGTTTACGATTGCTGCGCCAGGCTTCATTTTTTCCAACTCAGCAGCACCGATGATCGGGCCATCCTGAGCAGGCACGTGAAGCGTGATGAAATCCGAATGCTGGATCAGTTGCTCCAAAGGTTCAGTCTCGATCTCAACATTGATGTATTGACTGTTGTAGAAATCCACTCTTACACTTGCTTTCCCGATTCTTGTATCGGAAGCAATGACCTTCATTCCCAAACCAAGCGCGATTCTCGCTACTTCTTGTCCAATTCTTCCGATGCCGACGATCCCGATGGTTTTACCTCTAAGTTCGATTCCAGCTTCGTATTTTTTCTTAAGTTTTGCAAATTCGGTATTTCCTTTTACAGGCATTTGTCTGTTCGCATCTTGCAAGAATCTACATCCCGAAAAAAGGTGTGCAAAAACCAATTCTGCCACAGATTCCGACGAAGCTGCCGGCGTGTTGATCACGTGTTTCCCTTTCTCTCTTGCATAGGCAACCTCGATGTTGTCCATCCCGACGCCACCTCTACCGATGATTTCCAGACTTGGACAATTGTCCACCATCTCCTTCGTCACCTTCGTCGCGCTTCTCACGAGAAGAACCGTCACATTGTTTTCGTTGATATAAGTGATCAGATTTTCCTGAGGCACTTTTGCAGTGATTACCTCAAATCCGTTCTGTAATAGCGCATTGATTCCAGATTGTGTCAATCCGTCATTTGCAAGTACTTTCATTTTGTATAATTGATGGTTGATAAATGATGAATGATAAAAAGAAGAGTGATAAACAATCTGAATTCACAATCATTTATCACTCATCAATTATCATTTATTATGATTAGTCACGGAAAACTTGTATGGTCACTTGTTTTTCAACCATATCTGTAAATTTCCCTTTGTATCTTGTTGCTTTTACAAGGTGGTTGTCTATCCAGTGGTAGTTTCCACCTCGTGGTTTTCCTAGTAGTACGCTGTGGTATTTGAAGCCGTGTTTGTTGAGCCACGTTTCTGTCACCTCTCTAAGATCCTCGGTTCTGGAAGTGAAAAAACAAATCTGGTGACCCTCATCGTACCATTTGTTGATCGTTACCAAAGCATCTGGAAAAGGTTCGCAAGTCACCATTCTTTCTGGCTCTTCATTAGGCACATCTTCTGTAATGGTTCCGTCGATATCGATCAGATAATTCTTGATATCGCCTTTCAGCATTGGGCTCAGATGTTCTACGTATTCTAGTTCCATAGTGTGTGTAAAATTGAAGTTGCAAAATTAAGCTTTTCTCTGTAAACTAACAAACTATTATGAAATGCTTAATAAAATCTTAATTTTATAGAATATTTTTAAGAAAAATTTACTTTTACTTTTATCCAAAACATACACTTTGATAAAAATATTAACCAGCCAAGAAATTAAATTGTAAACTATTTATTTATATTTGATAAAAAACTAAACATAAAAAAGATGATTAAAAAATTAATTTTAGTTCCTCTCGCAATTGTTCTGATCTGTATTTCATGCTCACAAAAAATCATCCGCAATCCGAAAAATGGTGAAAAATCTGATTTCGGAATCACTTCACCTTCCAAATCTGCCTTTTTTGTTGAAAACGAAAATATAAAAGCCGAAGAAGAATTAGTTAAAAAGCACACAGAAAAAGCAAATCAAATTTATGGTTTATTCGGCTCAGCAACAGATCTAATGTTGGTTGGAAGAACCAATGCAAAGACTTTTAAATTTACCAAAGGAAAAAAAACCTGGTTTCTAGATGTCAACCAAATGAACAAAAGAACCGCAATGATCCTTTTTGATGGTTCAGAAAAACCTATTGTAGAATATGATGTCGAAAATTATCTACCATTAATAAAAAGACATTTATCCGATAATTTGGAGAGAGCCCAACAAGTTAACAAAACTATCAAAAATCAAGAAAAAATTGCAAGATCCGCGGTAGATTCTATCTGGTCCATCGTTTACAAACCCGACCAGAAATATGCAGAAAAACTTCTGATGAACTTAAAACGCAATCTTTCTCCTGCCGTTTTCGGGCTAAGTGCTATCAATTGCGATGGAATAATTGAGACCCAAGTTTTTACGGACCTTGCCGAAAAAAAATTGAGCTACAGTTCTTCTGTAACCTACAAAAATGGGCAGATCATAAGCAGCGATTATGATAGAAACGGAGAAAAGTCCGGACAGAAATACCATTTCAATGCTCTGGGTTTGGTGGATTCTATCGTGTATCATTTGAATCATAAAAAGGATTATGAAACCCAATTCAAATATCTACCAGATCGCGTTGTCACAAGATTCATAAACAGCCAATCTCGCGATGAATATCTTTTGAACGACAAATTTCAAATTTCAAAAAAAGTAAGTATTGATGAACGAAACAACCCAACATCTGAACAGCATTTCTTTTACGATGATCTTGGAAGGCTGATTCGGGAAGAGTACTTTTCTTCCGGAGAAGCAAGTAGCACAAATTTTTACGAATATAAAAACAAAGTGGAAACCCGCTTTTCAAAAATGAAAGTTGTCCCAGCTAACGAAAGTTATATTTCTGAAAACACCAACACGCTTGTAGACGGAAAAGAAACCTTCATCAACACAATGAACGGAAAAGTACAATCCAAAACCGTCTCCTACATCAATAAAAACTGTGAAGGAAAAGCATTGATTTACGATGGGAACAATGCGATAACAGGCGTCACAATCCAACACAAAAAGTAGTTTATTATCACCTCATTTTCGACAATAGAAACCGAATTTCTGTCATAATAAATTCAAACGATTTTGTCTTACAGCGACGATTTTTTTTAATTTGTGCCTTTCAACATAACTTCTTCTCTTAGATTCTGATCTTTGAGATTGACAACAAAAATAGAAGATGCTAATGGAATTTGTAAATAAAATTTCATTTGTGTATTATTTTTATCAAGAATAATGTTTTCACCCATATTTGTGATAAGAATTCTTTGGAAATATTATCGCAAAAACTATTTCAACAACTTTTAATTCACTCGCCGTCATCAAAATACCAAAGATGTTTTTATATTTGATGAAGAATAAAAAACTATGGAAAAGAAACTCAAACTTTGGGACGCCGTGATGATTGTGATGGGATCGATGATCGGAAGCGGGATTTTTATCGTGAGCGCAGACATCATGCGAAATCTTGGGTCTGGCTATTGGCTGATCGTGGTCTGGCTAATTACGACCGTTATGACCGTTGCGGCGGCGATCAGCTACGGCGAACTCTCGGCGATGTTTCCAAAAGCGGGCGGACAATATACTTACATCACGGAAATTTTTGGAAAACCGATGGGATTTCTCTACGGTTGGGGAATGTTTACGGTAATTCAAACCGGGACAATTGCAGCAGTGGCTGTGGCTTTCGGAAAGTTTACAGCTTATCTTGTTCCTTCTCTGAATGACGCTGCTCCAATTTTCCAAAGTGGCGAATTTCAGATTACCTGGATTCAGATCCTAGCGATTGTTGTGATTCTTTTCCTGACTTTTGTGAATACCAAAGGTGTACAATTCGGGAAAATCTTGCAGAATGTTTTCACTTCTTCAAAAATCATCGCACTTCTCGGATTGATTATTTTAGGTTTTATTTTGATCGACAAATCCAATTGGAGTTCCAATATGAGTTTCGGTTGGGACGCTTTTCAAAACTTAAAAAATACAGAATGGACGGGAATCTCCGGCGCAACAATCCTTGGTGGTATTGCCGCTGCGATGGTCGGTTCGGTTTTCAGTTCTGTGGCTTGGGAGAATGTAACTTTCATTTCCGGCGAGATTAAGAATCCTAAAAAGAACGTGGTGAAAGCAATGATTTTGGGAACTTCGGCCGTGATGATTCTTTATCTTTTAGTAAATTTCGTTTATCTGAATGCGCTTGACAGAGATTCAATTGCCTTTGCAGCGAATGACAGAGTTGCGGTTTCTGCAGCGGAGAAAATGTTCGGAAATGCTGGAACAATCATCATCGCGGTTCTTGTGATGATCTCGACATTTGGTTGCGTGAACGGAATTGTTTTAGCAGGCGCAAGGGTTTTCCAAACGATGGCAAAAGATGGTTTGTTCCTGAAATCCGCCGTTGAAAATAATAAAAATGGCGTTCCCGAAAAATCACTTTGGATGCAGGGAATTTGGGCAAGTTTGCTTTGCCTGAGCGGACAATACGGGAATCTTTTGGATATGGTTTCCTTCGTAATTGTTCTGTTTTATATGCTGACCGTTTTTGGTGTGATCTACCTCAGAATCAAAAAACCAGAAATGGAAAGAGGTTACAAAACCTTCCTTTATCCTTTCACACCCGCACTCTACCTTTTGATTGGAACGGCGTTTTGTATTTTGCTTCTAATCTACAAACCAGATTATACGTTGCCAGGATTGGGATTGATATTGCTTGGGTTGCCTGTTTATTTTTTTATTAATAAAAGAAAAATTGATAATTAAAAACACTATTTATGGAAAAAAATAAAGAGATTGTAATTGAATCATCTGTAAATTGGTTTATTGAAAATAGAATAAATTTTAAGAAACTATGCGGTAAAATAAGTAGTATAATAATAGAAGTTCTTGAAATTGAAAAGATACCATTTCATGCAATAAATTCAAGAGTTAAAGAGGTAGAAAGTTTTAGAAATAAAATTTCAAATGAAAAGTATGATAATCCTATTGAACAAATTACAGATTTTGCTGGAATAAGAATCATAACATATGTAGAAGAAGATGTTCAAAAAATATGTAAGGTTATAGAATCTATATTTGAAATTGATATTGATCGGAGTATTGATAAAAGCAAAAATTTAGGTACAGATAAGGTAGGTTACAAATCAATTCATTTTATTGCAAAACTAAAGGAAGATAGACTATGTCTTGTAGAATATAAAAATTTAAAAGACTTATTTTTTGAAATACAAGTAAGAACAATTTTACAACACGCTTGGGCAGAAATAGAACACGACAAAAATTATAAATTTTCAGGTAAGTTGCCAGATGAAATAGCTAGAAGATTTATGCTTTTAGCTGGTTCATTAGAAATTGCAGATAGAGAATTTAATAATATTTCAAAAGAAATCGACACTCTATCTTTAAAAGTAAAAAAAGGAACAAAGTCTGGTGAATTAGATTTTGAAATCAATACCACTTCATTACAACAATTTATAAATACAAAATTTGAATCTCTAATAAAGAAAGGCAAGATTTTTAATATGAGATCATCTAAAGATATAATTGATGAGATTGAAAAATATGGCATAAAAAACTTAGACGAATTAAACAACATATTAACAAAAGATATTGTCAAGGATATTGATGAATATTACTTACTTGATGATAAAAAAGAAATTAATTTGATTGGTTTAATAAGACTCATTTTAATAATAAATGATTATCACAAATATTTCAAAAATTCATATAATAAAAGATGGAAGATGTGGAATTCCAGAAAAGATAATGAAATCTTTAAAAAACATAATGTGGATTGGGAAATCATAAAAAATAAATATGGTCCAACATTATGAATTAAATCACCTTTTAAAATTTAACCTTTTACTAAAAATTACCCTTCCAACAAAAACTCTTTATAATTCCCCAAAAATTTCACATCAGCGCCAATCGCTTTCAGTTCGTCAACCGAATTGATGTAAAGCACATCGTCCCAACCGCCAACAACGGTCACGAAGAAGAAATAATTTCCCAATCTGGTTTTCAGCGTTCGGGATTCGATTTTGCTAAGGTTCATATTTCGCCACGCAAAAACCGACAAAACCTGATGCAATCCTCCAGCATGATCTTGTGGCAAAGTGATAAGCATCGCGGTTTTCTTCCCAATATTTTCCAGATGATTCTCGTAAGAATTCTCAGTTTTGGAAATGATGATGAAACGCGTGTGATTCTCCTCAACGTCGTGGATGTTTTCATTAAGGATCTTCAACCCGTATAATTCTGCAGCAAATTTATTCGCAACTGCTGCGATTTTACGATCTGGATTTTCAGAGACACGTTTTGCCGCAGCAGCTGTGGAAGCAAAATCCTGTTTCGGAACATCGGGATAATTTTTATTCAGAAAATGAAAACTTTGCGCAAGCGCCTGCGGATGAGAATAGATCTTCTCGATGGATTCTGGATTTTCCTGACTTGGATGAATCATCAAATGATGCGCAATCGGCATTACCGCTTCCGCTTCGATTTTGATTTCGGACGTTTGATAAAGATAATCCAAAGTCATAGAAACCGTTCCTTCTATCGAGTTTTCCAATGGAACCACTGCTTTGTCCACTTCATTATTCTGAACCGCCAGAAAGCAATCCAAAATATTGGCTTTTGGGATCAATTCATCATTTGGGAATAACTGCGTTGCGGTCAACTGCGTAAAAGAAGCTTCGGGTCCGAGGAATGCTATTTTCATTTTGCGAAATTAAAGATTATTCTTTATTTGAACCACAAAAGAAGATTTTTTCATACATAGAAAATCCTTCGACTCCGCTCAGGATGACAACGCAGTATACAAGTCAATAATATTAACGTTGTCAGGTTGAGCGGAGTCGAAACCTTTTTAAATCAAAAAAACTATGTGTCTATGTGGTTAAATTAATCCACAGCTTTCTTAGAAAAATCAAAATTGAAATTTGCACTTACAATAAATCCATTGTTGTACTGGAACACATTCTTCCCTTCTATTTCTCGTCCAAATTGCACAATCTGATTCAGATATCCACCTTCTACCCTAACCAAATTGTTGAATTTGTAACCTAGCAAAACTCCGATTCGATTTTGGTCAAAAACATTCTCGCCGACATTCTTCCCAAATCCAATCATCAATTCGTCGTAAACCGCAACGTAAGGCGTTTTGTCTCCAATCGAATTTCCCTTCAAAGGCATTTGCAAACGGATCATATATCGCACTCGGTTCATAAATGGATATTGGTCTTCGGAAGTCAGGTTGGCATCAGAATATCGCCCAACCCAGCGTTGTTCCAGCATAAAACGGTGCGACAAATCCACCTTTCCGATTTTGTCAGAAATGGTTGCCATCTCATAGATCCTGTGTTCTGTAAAATCTTTTCCCAGACTGTTGAGTGGAATTTCACCATAAGGAAAAGTCTCTGCCCAAGCGTAGCCTACACGTAATTGCAAATTTGGATTCGCCTGATAATTAAGTCCCAAACGCAAGAGACTTTGTTGCCAAGACGTGATGTAATCATTTCTTCGCCACTGATATTCTGTGTGAATGGAAAACTTAGAATCCAGCTTGAAAGTTCCGTTGTACGCGTACCAGCCGATATTGTTGTGATCGCTGATCCGATTTTGTGCGGAAAAAGATGCTGAAATTGAAGTTAGAAAAAGGGCGCAGAGAAATAATTTGGCCTTCGTGAAAATCATATTTTTGAAAATAGGGATTCCAGCAAAAATAGCAATTCGGAAATGTAAAAACAAGTTTAGTCAGCTTTAATGCTCAAAACTGGCGCAGTGAAATTGTTTACTTTTTTATCAGGATTGATGATTCTCGTGGTCTTTAACAGATCTTCTGCAATCAAAATAGTTTCGTTGTGAACTTGGATGTCATTAAGGAAAACTAAGGCATTTTCAGGCAATTGGAATTTCTTTTTAGCTTCAGAAATTGTCAAACTTTCAATGGCTATTTTTTCTTTAAGCTTGACATTGATCAAACCATTTTTAATCAAATCATCGAAATTTGCCGTTTCGGAAGAAGGCGATTTAAAAACCTGAATGCTTTCGATTTTATTGGGATCCAAACTATTTAAAGTCAAAGTTCCCATCACCACATTTTGAACGATGACAATTGGTTTTGGCATACTTGTCTGCGCAGAACCGAAGATAAAACCAAGGGAAAGTATCAGACTAAAAATTATCTTTTTCATTTTTATTAAATTTAATTTTCAAGATACGAAATTTAATTGGCATCGCCTTTTTCGATTCCTTCTTCTATTTTTTCTGCCACTTCCTGCTCTTCGTCGTGCGAAATATCCAATTGATCTTCAGTATCTTCATTTCTAATGACCAACGAAATCCAAATTGGAAAATGGTCAGAATCAACGGTTTTCAAAACTTTCATATCTACCAACCGAAAATGCGGGCTTACAAAAAAATGATCCAAAGGCCAACGCAAAAACCAATATTTGGCGTGAAAGGTATTGAACATTCCGCGTCCGCGTCGTGGATCGAGCATTCCGCTGGATTTGAGAAATAATTTGGTAGTTTGCGACCAAGCAACGTCATTCAAATCCCCAAAAACGATGGCTGGTTTTCCGTATTCTTCAGCTTTTTCGCCAACCATCAGAATCTCGGCATCACGCTCCGTACTTTCGGGATTTTCCTGAGGAACAGGTGGCGTTGGATGGATTCCGAACAATCGCACAACGTTGTTATTATATTCCACATCCGCAACAATGGACGGAATATCGTCATCAATCAAATAATTGACCTCGTAATTCTTAACCGGAAAATGACTGTAAAACAACAAGCCATAAGTGTTGGCAAGCGGAACTTCGATCTTGTATTGATAGTCTTTTGTGACCGTTTCCAAAGCTTTTTTCCATTCTTCATCAGTTTCCAAAAAGAATAAGATGGCTGGATCTTTTTCTTTGATAAGCTCAACCAATTTTTGATAATTCCGGTTGTGCTGATAAACGTTGCAAACCAAAATATCCAACAATTCCTCGCCAGGATTTGGTTCGGTTTTATCTATCATTGTCTTTCCAAATTTGGTGTAAGGAATGATGATATAAAACAAATAAAGTGCAACTACGACTTCCGTAATCAGAAGAATTTTATCGTAAATCGTCGGATTTTCAACTGCGAAATTCCATAGAAAAGCAAGAATAATGAGAATGACGAATTTCTGAAAACGAGGATAATCGAAAATCCTGAAAATCCAGAATGTGTTTTTGATAACAGGAACAAACACCGATAGAATCGCCAAAATGGAAAGAATCCAATACAAACAATACGTGTAACTTTCCATAAATAATTCTAATGCTTAATGGTCTTACCTAAGATAATCAGACTTCTTTTTTCGCCGTCCAATTCAGCGATATTTTTGAGATTGGCCCACAGTTTAAACCCGAATTTTTCGAATAAGGTCAAACTTGGAAGGTTGTGGGCAAAGATGAATGCGAGAAGATTTTCGATTCCCAAACTTGAACATCTGTCGATTGACAATTCCAAAATCTGTCTTCCAAAACCTTTGTCGCGATATTTTTCATCAATATAAATACTGATCTCGGCCGTTTTCTGATAAGCTGGACGTCCATAGAAATCCTGAAAACTCACCCAACCTATCGTGTTTTCCTGAGAATCCTGAACCATCCAAAGCGGACGCGTTTCGGAATTGTGTTCATTAAACCAATCGAGTTTACTTTCCACAGAAACCGGTTCCAGATCAGCGGTAACCAATCGCGACGCCACCGTAGAATTGTAAATCTCTACGATTTTTGGAAGGTCTTCTAAAGTGGCGTCTCGAAAAGTCATATTTTTAATTATAATTGATGAATGATAATTGATGAATGATAATTGATAAATGATTTATAAATACTTAGAGCCTGTTTAAAATTCTATCAAAATTAATTCCCCAACCCTAATGGGAGTAATTTTGCTTGAATTTTCAATTGATTTTTGCTCCCTTTTAGGGTTGGGGTAAACAAAAATTAATTAAAAATGAATAACTCAATTATTTTTAAAACATAATCTTAATTAAAAATCATCTATCATTAATCATTTATTGAGTTGAACGCTTGTTCCAAATCAGCAATCAAATCTTCTGCATCTTCGATTCCGACGCTTAGTCTTACCAAGTCATCCGTGATTCCAAGAACTGCTCTTTTGTCTTCTGGGATCGAAGCGTGCGTCATCAAAGCTGGAAGGTTTGCCAACGATTCTACGCCACCCAAAGATTCTGCCAAAGTGAAAACTTTGATATTTTCCAAGAATTTAACCGCATCTTCTTTCTTTCCAGATTTGAACGTGAAAGAAACCATTCCTCCAAATTCCGTCATTTGTCTGGTCGCCAAATCGTATTGCGGATGAGAAGACAATCCTGGGTAATAGATCTTATCAACCAAAGAATGCGTTTCCAAATATTTTGCCACTTCGAAACCGTTGTCCGAATGTCTTTGCATTCTAAGCGCCAAAGTTTTGATCCCTCTCAAGACCAAATAAGAATCGTGAGGTCCCAAAATCCCACCGCTTGCAAACTGGATGAAATGTAATTTATCGCCCAATTCTGCATCTTTCGCGATCAAAGCTCCAGCGATGACATCAGAATGCCCGCCAAGATATTTCGTTGCAGAATGCATCACGATATCCGCTCCCAGATCCAAAGGCTTTTGAATATAAGGCGTTGCGAATGTGTTATCTACAGCTACCAAAATATCTTTTCCTTTTACTGAATCAGCCACCATTTTGATATCCACCAATTTCATCAAAGGATTGGTTGGTGTTTCTAGCCAAATTAGTTTTGTTTTGTCTGTAATGACATTTTCAAGTTGCTCAACATTATCGAATCCAATGAACGTAAATTTCAGTTGGTACTTTTCGAATAATCTGGTGAACATTCTGTAGGAACCGCCATAAAGATCATCGACTGCGATCACTTCATCACCTGGATTTAGCAATTTCAAAACACAATCGATTGCGGCCAAACCTGAGCCGAAAGCCAATCCTCTAGCACCATTTTCGATGCTTGCCAAGGAATCTTCCAAAGCTTGTCTAGTTGGGTTTGCACCTCTTGAATATTCGTAGCCAGAGATCAATTGTCCTGGACTTTTTTGCGCGAATGTTGATGTTAAAAATACGGGAACATTGACTGCGCCAGTCGCTGGCTCGTGCTGTTGTCCGCCGTGAATAACTTTTGTATTGAATTTCATAATAATTTGCTTTTTGCAAATGGCAATTGGCTATTAGCTTTTTGCGATCCGCAGATTTTTGTTTTGTTGTAATAGGTTAAAAGCCAATAGCAATAAGCCATCAGCCAATTGCCAACTACATTTTTATCGCCGACTTCACTGCGAAATCCTCAGCTACTTCTTCCAGCCAACCAGCAACATCTTCTTCGCCAGTTGCACGCAGGTAAGTTTGTCCTAGAGAAACGATGATCTGGTGATAGAAACGTTTCATATGATCCACAGGCATATCTTTTGTCCAAAGATCGATTCTCAATGCTTCGGAAGTTTTTTCGTCCCAAACTGAGATCATTACGGCTTTGGTTTCTTGGTTTTCTACGCCACCGTCTTGAGCATTCCAGGTCATTTTTTCTGGAACGTGATTTTCGTCCAGTTCGATATCTATTGTAATTTTTGTCTTACGCATTGTTATATTAAAATTAATGATTAAAAAATTAAATGATCAAAAAATTAGAGATTTAAGATTCGAAATATGTTAGTCTACTATATCTCTCAAACTCTCCCATTCTCCAACTTTACTTAGGTCTGTACTCCGATCCATTGAAAATCTCCGTTGCATTTCTTTTCAAAAACACGTCCAATTTTTCTTCGGGATGGGCATTCAAATAATGTTTGCAAATTTGCCAGCCTGTCCAAATGGCAATCTGAGGCGAACTTTCAGGATCCACTTCTGTGTAGAATTTTGAAAATGGTCCAGGGGTGATGAATCTTTCGGAAAGTCCAGCGTCTGCACTGAAGAGCAAATCGTTTTCCACAAAGTAATTCCAGATATTGGCTTCATTCGCGACCGCCCAATCATATTGTTGTTTGGAATAATTCATTTTCAAATGCTCAGGAACATTCGGCAAAAAGGCTTCTTGAAGAATCTGAATCTTGCCTTGATAAACCATTTGATCCAAAAACTTTTGCTGAGCTGTCTGAACAGGAACCAACCTTGATGCAAAAAAAGCAGAAATCTTGGGAACCAAATTTTCAGGAGTCATCGATTTTTGAAAATACAAATCAAGTCCACTGTAATTCTTATTTCCATCTCCCAAAAATCCTGTGATATCGACGAAAAGCATATTTTCATCTTCTCTCAAAAAGATCGGATCTATGACATTCTGAGCATCAACAACCGATGAATAAAGATAAATATGTGGCGGTTGAAATTTCGGAAAATAATTTTTGATGTGCGAGAAAAGATTCACCAGATCTTTGTCAAGTTTGGATTTATCAATCTTGGAAATCGCTTCTTTGTAAATGCGAACTTCCATCGTATCTTTTCGGCGATCATCGTAATCTGCATCAGGCACAGAACCTTGAAACCACGGATATTTCTTTTTGAAATCCTCCAGACTGACCTCAGAATTGTAGAATTCGCCAGAGATGTCCGTGATGTTTATTTTTTTGACAGGATTCTTGATTTCAACGTCCCATCTATTTTCGTTTTCCTTTTTACACGCCGACAAACTGAAAACAATTATGGCCGAAAAAGAGATATATCGGAAAAACTTCATTATTTTTACATTAAGATTTTCGAAAAGCAAAAATACGATTTAATAGATGAAGCTACCAATAATTACGGAAAGATTAATTTTAAGAAAATTGACAAAAGATGATGTTGACAACATCTTCCTTTTGGACAGCAATCCCGACGTGATGAAGTATGTAGGTGTTCCGCCTTCTATCAGCAAAGAACAATCTGAAAAAATGATTGAGAATATCCTAAATCAATACGAAAAAAACGGAACTGGCAGACTTGCGGTCATCGAAAAGGAAACTAACAAATTTATCGGCTGGAGCGGTATCAAACTTTTGACAGAGGAAGTCAACGGTTTCAAAAATATTTACGAATTGGGCTACAGATTTCTTCCTGAATTCTGGGGAAAAGGTTACGCGACAGAATCTGCAAAAGCTTCATTGGATTTAGGTTTTAATCAACTCAATGCTGATAAAATCTATGCTTATGCCGATGTCGAAAATCAATCTTCCAATTCTATTCTCACGAAATTAGGTTTTGAAAACAAAGGCGAATTTCTTGATAATGGCGACAATTGCTATTGGTACGAACTAGAAAAAAAATAAAAGTTAAAAACAGCCTTGTCAAGCTTTGAAACCTTGACAAGGCTAAAAATAATAAAAAAATATGCAGACAAAAAAAGTAATAGATCATATCGTCAACTGGTTAAAAGATTATGCAACCAAAGCTAACTCAAAAGGTTTCGTGGTTGGTGTTTCCGGAGGAATTGATTCTGCTGTGGTTTCAGTTTTGGTGGCGAAAACAGGATTGCCGGTTTTGGTTTTGGAAATGCCTATCCGTCAAAAAGCAGATCAAGTGGACAGAGCTCAGGATCACATCGATTTTTTGAAATCTAATTTTCCAAATGTAGAAGGTTTCCGAGTTGATCTAACGCCTACTTTTGAAAGTTTCGAAAAAACAACGGAAGGCTACAAAGACGACTCGCCAAGCAAAAATCTCGCTGAAGCGAACACGAGATCCAGATTAAGAATGGTGACGCTTTATTATTATGGTCAAATCAACGGATTTCTTGTGACGGGAACTGGAAATAAGGTGGAGGATTTTGGCGTTGGATTTTTCACAAAATATGGCGATGGTGGCGTAGACATCTCTCCTATCGCGGATCTTTACAAAACTCAAATCTATGAAATCGCTAAAGAATTAGGCATTCTTGAAAGCATTCAGAAAGCTAAACCAACAGACGGACTTTGGGAAGTAGAAAGAACGGACGAAGACCAAATCGGCGCAACCTATCCTGAATTGGAATGGGCAATGGAACAGCAAAAAGCCGGAAAAACCGAAGCTGATTTTGATGGACGAGAAAAAGAAGTGATGACCATTTATCTAAGATTCAACAGAGCGACGCAACATAAAATGAATCCGATTCCTGTTTGTGAGATTCCGGAAGAATTGAAAGCGTAACAACTTTTCCAAAGATTTAATTAATGAAAAACAACAATATTTTTAAGAAAATCGGAGGCGAATTTTTATTAGGAATTCTAGAGGTTCTAGCAACATCCTTTGAAACAAAAATCGGCTTTGGTATTTTTCTATTAATTACAGGTTTAGCACTTGTGCTATCGCCAAAATCAGAGGAAATCAATTCATTAATAATGAATTTAATCGGATCAATTCTTATCATAATTTCTGTTTTGTTATTTAGATCAAGAATCAGGGAAATTAAAAAACAAAAAAAAAAAATAATTATGAAAAATAAAATTCTACTTTCTGCTTTTAGTCTTTTCGCATTCACTTCGGCTTTTCATTCTCAGGAAACAAAAACTGAAGAAACGGCGGTTTCTGCGCCAGTTGAAGTGGTTGACAGACTCAACATTGCTGGTCCATTGACTTTTCACGATAACGAATATATCCTGACCTGGAGCAAACAAAACTCGCCAACTTGGGCGCAACAGCAGTATATTTTGCGAGATGACGATTTTAACAATTACAAAGAACTCATTAATATTTCTTACTTCGACAAAGAAATCGATATGGACACTGCCGTGAAACAAAAAGTGGAATATGTCGAAAAACGAAAAGAAAGAACCCAGGACAAATATTCCTTTGTAAGTGTAACGGAAAGTCCAGATGGAAAGGAAATCATAGTTGATTACCTCGTGACCATAGTTCCAAAAGAAGGCGAATCTTACGCTGAATATAATATTGACCGATTCAAAAGTTTCGAAGCTGGAGGCAAAAAATCGTTCTTGATTTTCTCCTATTCCAAAAGACTTGCGGGCGATTTGAAATACGCTTCTAAATCTTTGTCAAAAGAAAGAAGCCGACTGATGGAAGCCGTTATCACACTGGCAATTCCGCCAGTGACTTACAAACCAACTGCTGTTGAAGCGAAGAAAAAGTAATTGCTTGATAGTTTTCAGTTGATCGTTGTCCGATTTCAATAATCTAATTTTTTAATCATTTAATCTTTGAATCAAGAATATTACATCAAACGTTGCATAGAATTGGCGGGAAAAGCTCTGGGAAAGACTTATCCAAATCCGTTAGTTGGTTCGGTGATTGTCCACAATGACAGAATCATTGGCGAAGGT
The DNA here is from genome assembly GCF_000735135.1 of Chryseobacterium sp. FH1. Classification (GTDB taxonomy): domain Bacteria; phylum Bacteroidota; class Bacteroidia; order Flavobacteriales; family Weeksellaceae; genus Epilithonimonas. Next base: position 1,554,566 of record NZ_JPLZ01000006.1, on the reverse strand, counting down.
TTTCATCAAAAAGCTGGCGAACCGCACGCAGAAATCAATGCAATCAATTCCATAAAAGACGAAGACAAACATCTGATTCCGGAATCTACGATTTATGTTTCTTTGGAACCTTGCGCGCATTTTGGGAAAACGCCACCTTGCGCTTTGAAAATTGTAGAACTCGGTTTCAAAAAAGTCGTGATCGGTGCAATGGACAGCCACGACAAAGTGAACGGAAAAGGAAAAAAAATCATCACCGATGCAGGAATAGAAGTTGTGTCCAGCATTCTAGAAAATGAATGCCGAGAACTCAACAAAAGATTTTTTACTTACCATGAAAAGAAAAGACCATTTATTATTCTAAAATGGGCGCAATCTGCGGATGGTTTTATGGACAAGGATTTCAAGCCGACGCAGATCAGCAATTCACTTTCGAAGCAATTGGTCCATCAATTGAGAAGTGAGGAACACGCAATTTTGGTTGGAAAAAATACCGCACTTCACGACAATCCTAGTTTGACAGTGAGAGAAATTGCAGGTCGAAATCCTATTAGAATTTTGATTGATTTTAATCTTGATATTCCTGAGAATTTCAATATTTATAATAACGATGCAGAAACGATTATCTTTAATTCAACTAAAAATTATGAAGATAAAAATCTGAAATTCATTAAAATAGAAAAAGAAAATTCGTTAAATCAAATCTTAGAAAAGTTGTATGAATTGCAAATTCAATCCGTCATCATTGAAGGTGGAAGATTTACGTTGCAACAATTCGTCGATCAAAACCTTTGGGATGAAGCTTTGATCTTCAAAACCCCAAATTTGAATCTCGAAAATGGAACCAAAGCGCCAACTTTCGATTTCAATCCAGAAAAAACAGAAAAATTGAGAGATTGCGAGGTTATGCTTTTCAGGAATCAAGGTCTTGATTAATATCAGAATTATAAAAATCAACGCTCGGAAAAAAATCCGTAAATTCGCATCCTTAATATTGATTTTCGTTCTACGAAATCGCTATTGCCATTCTAATTAAAAAGACAAAAAGCCTGCGATTGCATAAGACTTTTGAAAAAAATAAAATCTACTTATGAAAAATCTGAGCGCCTCTACGAAAGGCTTGATTATTTCTTTATTGGCTTTGGGATCTGCGTTTGCGATCTACTTTTTGTTTTTAGCGAAACCCAATTATTACTTGGTAGATAACCCGACGCCTGAGACTTTCTATTTCAAAATCAACAACGGTGAGGAAAACATTCTTTCCGCTGGTCAATATTTGAAAGTAAATTTGAACAAAGGTAAAAACAGCATCAAAGTTTTTGACCAAAATAAAACAATTCTTTACGACTCTGCCTTCACGGTGAACAAAGTTAGAGGTTTGCTAAACATCACAAATAAGGATTATTACATCAATAATCAATATTACGGTTATGGTCTGAACAAAGATTCACTAATTGCTTCACAACCTGGAATTGAGATTGACAAAAAGCAATATCTTGGCGATGTGAAAAAGGTCAACAAACTTTATACAGAAGATTTTTATTACAATCTGGATGAAGATTATGACAAAATCGTAAAAAATGTGGCAAAAGTAGAAAGCCGAACCAAGATTTTCAGAAAGCAGGATTTCATCAATTATTACAAGAACTATTATAAGTTTTAGTAAATTAATTATTAAAAAATTAAATGATTAAGAAGCATTAATAATCATTTATCAACTATTATTTATCATTCATCAAGAAAATGGAACACAACAACGTAACACCATACAACTCCGAGTACAGCAAGAAAAGTCAAGTAGAAGATATGTTTGACAACATTGCGCCGAAATATGATCTTTTGAATCACGTCTTGTCGATGAAAATTGATGTGCTTTGGAGAAACAAACTGGTTAAGATGCTTGCGAAAGACAAACCACAATTGGTGTTGGATGTTGCAACTGGAACCGGAGATTTAGCAATTGCCGTACAAAAAGGAACCGATGCGGATGTTGTAGGTTTGGATCTCTCCCAACAAATGTTGAACGTTGGCATCGAGAAAATCAAAAAACAAAATCTGGATGGCAAAATCTCTATGCAGAAAGGCGATGCGGAACAACTTCCGTTTGAGGACAATAAATTTGATGGCGTTACCGTTGCATTTGGAGTAAGAAATTTTGAGAATCTGGAAAAAGGATTATCAGAATTAAGAAGAGTTGTGAAAGACAATAAAAGTATTTATATCTTAGAATTCTCCAAAGTAGAAGGATTTTTGGGACCGTTTTATATGTTTTATTTTAAGAACATTTTGCCCGCAATCGGGCGTTTGGTTTCCAAAGACAACCGCGCTTACACATATCTTCCGGATTCTGTGAATGCGTTTCCATTTGGAGAAAAGATGAAAACAATTCTGCTGAACACAGGTTTCAAAAAAGTAGAATACACAAAATTAAGTTTAGGAATAGCCACCATTTATAAAGCTACAAAATAGGATGAAGCAAAGACTTATCAAGATTTTATCATTTGCAGTGCTTCTGAGCACTAATTTACAGGCTCAGACTTACAACAATTTGTTCAGGACCAAAGACAGAATGGACAATTTGGAAGACTTTGATCTGAATAAATTCAGCTACGGATTTTATCTTGCAGCCAATAACTTCGATTACAAAATGAATCTCAATCCTGTTTTAGGGATGGATGGCAACCAGAATTTGGTAGAGTCCAAGGCGACCTACAGTTTCGGAGCAGGATTGATCGGAAAAATGAGATTGAATGAATTCTTTGATTTGAGAATTGAACCAGGTTTGCATTTTGTACAAAGAGATTTGACTTTCAACACTTTCGACCGTGTCAATGAATTATATCCTTCAGGCTTCCCTCTTCAGGATGGAAATTTTGCTGAAGTAATTTCAAATCCAGATGAAGCTTACACAAAAAAAATTGTAAAGTCAACTTATATTGATATTCCAGTTTTGCTGGAAGTTCATGGCGATCGTTGGTACAACTCGCGACCTTACGCTGCGGCCGGGATTAATTACTTGGTTAATTTGCAATCCAACCAAACATCAGAAGGTGACAATTTACAGAATACTTTCAGAACTACAACTCACAATTTCGGTTGGAGTGCGGAGATTGGTATTCAGTTATACTTCAGTAGATTTAAACTGACACCTGCAATCAGAGGAACATTCTTCACAAACAACGAATTGGTCTCTGATAAAGACACAACACCGCCATATTGGACGCCAACGATTTCTACAATGCAATCCAGAGCCTTTATGTTCGTTCTGAAATTTGAATAAAATACAAATTGAGCTTTTTCCCAAAGGCTCTTTTTTTTATTTAAATTTAGATTAAATGATTCTCAAAGTTTTCATTCTTAATTATTTTGATGACTTACTTAAAGTTAAATCATTATAAATCAAACAGAAGCAATTTCGATTTCACAAAACAGAAATAACGTGTTAAATCATCATTAATTTTTCCTATTTTTGTAAAAGTTAGAATTTAATTCTGGTTATGTTAGGCGAATTAGAAAACAACTTTTCTGTTTTAGAAAAAAAGATTCTCAATCTTTATAAGAAGTTTAAGAATCTTTCGGAGAAACACGCAGAAACGTCTGAGGAGCTGGAGAAATTGAAGGAAGAATATGTTGCAGAGAAACGCAGAAACCAGATCTTAGTAGAAGAAAACAAAGAATTAAAACTTTATTCAGCAATATCCGGAAACGCAGAACACAACCGCTTGATGAAAAATCACATCAACAGACTGGTAAAAGAAATAGATATGTGCGTTTCTGAATTACAAAACACCGGCTTATAACTATGGATTTCAGAAGAATAACTATAACTATTGCCGGACGAAATTATCCGCTAAATGTACCAGCAGCCGAGGAGGAAACCCTAAGGAAAGTTGGCAAGCAGATAGAAAGTATGATTAAGGACTTCGAAGCCAGTTTCGACGTGAGGGACAAACAAGATGCACTCGCAATGTGCGTTTTGAAACTCGGGACCAACGCAGAAGTTTATTCTTTAAACAATGAGAAAAATATTAAAAATACAAACGAGCGCGTGGTGAAGATCAACGCACTCTTAGACCAATTAGAAAAATAATTTTTTTTCGAATTGACAAGCTACCTACAATAGTTCTAACACAAAGAAGTAAACTCAACAATTAAAAATTACCGGACGAAAGTTCATTTGATGGCGTGCTGCCTTGCGCAGATTACAGAGAGTGAAAATCAGTTCAAATCGTGTTTTTATGGAGTTTACTCTATATCTGAACTGTTGTAGGTTTTTTTATGTACAATGTACAAAGTAAAAATGTATAAAGTATTAAGATTATAATAAAGAAAGTCAACGTACATTGTACATTATACTTTTTACAAAACAAAAGAGACAATTAAAACTCAATATATATAAATTTTATGGACACACTTACCATTATTATCGGTGTTGTTGCACTTATCATCGGCGCAGTTGCAGGACTTTTCTTCGGAAAGAGTTCTTTGAATACAAAAGCACAGTTCGTGATAGAAGATGCAAAGAAAACAGCCGAAAACATTATAGAAAAAGCCAATGTGCAATCAGAAGCTGTAAGAAAAGAAAAACATCTCCAGGCAAAAGAAAAGTTTATGGAGCTTAAATCTCAGCACGATGCAGACATCCAATCACGTGAGAGAAAGATGCAGGAATCTGAAAAACGCACCAAGGACAAAGAAAACAAACTAAATGACGAGCTTAGCAAAGCTGGAAAATTAGAAAAAGACCTGGAAAGACAAGTTGCAGACTACAACAAAAAATTGGAAGTTGTTCAGAAAAAACAACACGATCTGGAAGTTGCAACCGCTCAGAAAGTAGAAATGCTGGAAAAAATATCCAACTATTCTGCAGAAGAAGCGAAAAACGAATTGGTAGAATCCCTGAAATCAGAAGCTAAAACGAAAGCATCAGCGCACGTTCAAAGCATTATGGAGGAAGCGCAACTGAATGCGAAAAGTGAAGCCAGAAAAATCGTTATCCAAACCATCCAAAGAATTGGAACAGAGCAAGCAGTTGAAAACTCGGTTTCTGTATTTAATATCGAATCCGACGAGATCAAAGGTAGAATCATCGGACGTGAAGGTAGAAACATCCGAGCGTTGGAAGCTGCGACAGGCGTAGAAATCATCGTTGATGACACGCCAGAAGCAATCCTTCTTTCCTGTTTCGATCCTGTGAGAAGAGAAATTGCACGATTGTCCCTTCACAGATTGGTGACAGATGGTAGAATTCACCCAGCGAGAATCGAAGAGGTGGTTGAAAAAACAAGAAAACAAATCGAGGAAGAAATCATTGAAGTTGGTAAGAGAACCATCATCGATCTTGGAATCCACGGTCTTCACCCAGAATTGGTAAAAGTGGTTGGTAGAATGAAGTTCCGTTCTTCTTACGGTCAAAACCTTCTTCAACACTCCAGAGAAGTTGCGAACATCGCAGCAACTATGGCAGCGGAATTGGGATTAAATGTAAAACTTGCGAAAAGAGCTGGTTTGTTACACGATATCGGAAAAGTTCCAGAGCAGGAATCTGAATTGCCACACGCACTTCTTGGAATGCAATGGGCTGAGAAATATGGCGAAAATGCTGAAGTGATCAACGCAATCGGTGCTCACCACGACGAGATCGAAATGACTTCTCTCCTATCACCAATCATCCAGGTTGCCGACGCCATCTCCGGTGCAAGACCAGGCGCAAGAAGACAAGTCTTGGAATCTTACATCCAAAGGTTGAAAGATCTTGAAGCAGCTGCGTTAAGTTTCGACGGCGTTTCCAGCGCTTACGCAATCCAAGCGGGAAGAGAGCTTAGAGTTATGGTAGAAAGTGGAAAAGTGAACGACGAAAATGCTCATCAATTGTCTTACGATATCTCTGAAAAGATTCAAAACGAATTGACTTACCCAGGACAAGTAAGAGTAACTGTTATCAGAGAAACAAGATCTGTGAATATCGCGAGGTAATTTTCAGTTTGATATAATAATGAAAGGCTTCCAAAATTTGGAAGCCTTTTGCTTTGGCTTTGTTTAAAATTTTGGTGGCTCTGGAAGTTTCTCTTGAAGTAAATCTTTCGAAAATTCAATTGAATCTATCGCCTTAAATTTCTTATACTTTAATCTTTCAAGCATTTCAATAATAAAACTTTGTTTTTCATTCAAATACTCGGGATAGAATGTCAATTTTTCCTGCGCATTCGTGAACTGAAATTTTATCTGATAAGCTTTTGCATCCGGGATAGAACTAAATGCATCTACCTTATCTCTTGAAAAATTATTGAACACTAAAGCTTGATATTCCATAAAATCAACTTTTGAAATTGATTTATAGTAACTATATTTTCCGCTATGATGATCATAGTTATCTGGTTTAACATCCATTATCTCTTTACAAAAATAAATGTGGTTATCCGACTTAATTTTAATGCCAAATCTTTCTTTGCTACGATCCATTTCACGTCCACCTGTAAGTTCTATATATTGAATCTCATCTTTAGAACAAGAAAAAAGTAAAATTAGAAACAGAAATAAAATTGAGAATTTTGACTTCATAATTACTGCTAATTAAAAAAAATCACTCCACTCCCACAGAATCATCTCCTCTCCCATCTGCAACCGCGTGAACGGTTTTATTATCATCAATCAAAATCATTTCTGTTCTTCCGATCTGACTGCGCTTGTCAATCTTATATCCCATTTTTTCAAGGTCTTTGATGGTGGCTGATGGAAAATTCTTTTCGACAGTTACAATTTCCGGCAACCATTGGTGGTGGAATTTCGGAGCGTTGACAGAGAAATTGGTGTTTTGTTTGAAATCAATCACGCCAACAATCGCTTGGAAAACGGACGTCGGAATCGTAGTTCCACCAGGCGTTCCAACCACTATTTTTACTTTGTTATCTTTCAAAACCAAAGTCGGCGTCATCGAGGAAAGCATTCTTTTTCCGGGCTCAATTTTGTTCGCTTCTCCGCCAACTGCGCCGAACATATTTGGAACGCCTGGTTTGATGGAGAAATCGTCCATTTCATTATTCAAGAAAAATCCCGCGCCGGAAACTACCGTTTTGCTTCCATAGAGTCCGTTCAAAGTCGTGGTCACAGAAACCGCATTTCCGAACTTGTCCAAGATAGAGACCTGCGTGGTTTCCGTACTTTCCTTTCGATTTGAATTGATGATATTTCCCACGTCTTTACTCGGCGTAGCCAATTTTGGACTGTAAGATTTCCAACGACTTTTCAAATATTCATCGGAGATCAGCATTGCCGTTTTATCTTGGATGAAATCCGGATCGCCCATATATTCCGCTCTATCAGCGTATGCTCTCCGTTCCGCTTCCACCATTATTTGAACCGCTTCTGTCGAATTTTGTTGGTACTTTGAAAGATCTTCATAAGCAGACATTTTCAGCATTTGCGCCAACAAAACGCCACCACTGGAAGGAAAGGGCATCGAGACAATCTGATGTCCTTTGTAATCAAAAACAAGCGGTTTTCTTTCTTTGGTTTTATAATTTTTAAGATCCTGAGATTGTACAATTCCGTTTCCGAGTTTCATTTCCGCAAGAATCAAATCTGCTGTTTTTCCTTGATAAAATTCCTTCTCACCCGACTTTTGGATTCTTTTCAACGTCTCCGCCAATTCTTTCTGAATCAGCAAATCTCCAATTTTCCAATCTGTATCTTTTACGAAAACCGTTTTGTTTTTGTTATTTTTGAGGAAATCAGCTTTGTGGGAATTCAGCAATCCAGCTTCTTGTTCTGTGATGGCAAAACCTTTGTCCGCAAGATCTATCGCAGGTTCAATCAGCTTAGAGAAAGGCAATTTCGCATATTTCAAAGTTTCGAACATCCCAGAAATACTTCCCGGAACGCCAACTGCTAATCGTCCGTTTTGGGAAAGGTCAACATTCGCATTGCCTTCTTTGTCCCAATACATATCGAAAGATGCTTTGGAAGGCGCAGTTTCACGATAATCCAATGCGATTTTCTTTCCTTCTGCAGTTGTCGCCACCATAAATCCACCGCCACCGATGTTTCCAGCTTGAGGATAAACAACTGCCAAAGCCAACTGTGTCGCGATCACTGCGTCAAATGCATTTCCGCCTTGTCTAAGGATTTTCGCACCGGCTTCACTCGCCAAAGGATGCGCAGAAACCACAACACCTTTGTTTTTCACTTTGACTTCTTTGATGATATTAATGTCCGTATATTGTGCAGAAACCGTTATGGATAAAAGGAAACTGGCGTATAATATTTTTTTCATTTTTTTAATTTAATTAGGTCTAATTATTCAATAATAATTTGCAATTGATCCAATAGTCCTGAGAGATTGTCTTTTGCAAATTTGGTTTTTTTGAGTTGATTTTTACTTGGATCGATGGAAAAGTTGATGGCATTTTTCAGATTTGCTTGGTCCAAAATCGTTCGGTCAAAAACCGCGTTTGTCAAATTTGAATCATCGAAAAATGAATTGGAAAGATTTGCTTCCGTAAAATCGACTTCCTGAAGACTGCAATTTTTGAACACCGTTTTCCGAATATCCAATTGATAAAACGAAGAATGATTGAGCAGACAACCCTCAAACTTGAAAGAAATATTGAAGGAATGCGCGTCATCAAAACTAAGCCCAATCATTTTACAATTCTTGAAAACCACGTCCCTAAAAGCCGTTTGATGAATCTTCGCATTGCTGAAATCACAATCCTTAAAGTCACAATCCGAGAATTTGAAATCTGATAAATCTTGATTCGCAAAATTGCATTCCGTGAAAATACAGTTTTCGTAATCCGCTTTTTCAAGTTTTTCCGTGCTGATTTTCGTGAATTTTTGGTCGGAGAAATAGTTCATTGGTCTTGAAATAGAAATTAATGTTTTTCTTGATTTTGGTTTTGAAACGAACTGTAAAAAGTCCTATTTTAGACCTTTCGAAAAAACATATAAATTTACTGAATAGTTTGATGAAGCCGAAATTCTTAAATGGAAAATTCTAAAAAAGTTTTAATCGTCACTTATTATTGGCCACCAGCAGGCGGACCTGGCGTACAACGTTGGTTGAAGTTTGCAAAATATCTTCCAGAATTTGGCTGGGAACCAATTATTTACACACCGGAAAACCCGAGTTATCCTTTGATGGACGAGACTTTAATAAAAGAAGTTCCAAAACATCTGAAAATCGTGAAGACCAATATTTGGGAACCTTATCAGATTGCGGAGAAATTTAGTAAGAGCAATAAGAAATTCAAAGGTGGACAGTTTGATGTTGGGAAGAATCAGTCTTTTGTTTCGAAGCTTTCTATTTTTATCAGAGGTAATTTTTTCATTCCAGATGCAAGGAAATTTTGGGTAAAACCTTCGATTAAATTTTTAAAAAATTATCTGACCGAAAATCACATTGATACAATTGTCACAACTGGTCCGCCTCACAGTTTGCATTTGATTGGACTCGGATTGAAAAAAGAATTGCCTAATTTAAAATGGATTGCCGATTTCCGTGACCCTTGGACAGAGATTTCCTACTACAAACATTTGAAACTAACTTCTGGTTCTGACAAAAAACACAGAGAACTTGAAAAATCAGTTTTCGAAAATGCAGATTTGACATTGGCGACAAGCTACACGGACGCAGAGAATTTTATGAAAAATGGGGCGAATGCTTTTTGTATTACTAACGGTTTTGACAAACAAGAAACTATCGAAGGTTCGAATCCCTTCCTCTCTGCAAAATTCACTTTGAGCTACGTTGGCGTTATGGAGCAATTGAGAAATCCCGAAAATCTTTGGAATGCTTTGACTTTACTTTGTGAAAAACATCAGGATTTTTCTAATGATTTTGAATTGAAATTTGTTGGAAGAGTGGATGATAAAATCTTGAACGACATTGAGAATTCTGTTTTGAAAAATAACATCAAGAATCTTGGTTACTTGGCACACAATGAATCTGTGAAGGAAATGGAAAATTCGGATTTGCTTTTGATAACTAATTTTCCTAATGAAAGTTCGAAAGGAATCATCCCTGGAAAGTTGTTTGAATATCTGGCGACGGGAAGACAGATTATTTCTTTCGGCCCGAAATACGCTGATGTGGAAACTATTCTGGAAAAAACCAAAGCGGGAAAGCATTTTGATTATTCGGAAAGTGGGGAAATCTCGGATTTTATTCTGTCGCTATATCAGGATTGGAAATCTGGAAAAGCAATTCAAAATTCTGCTAGTATCAATGAATTTAGTCGCAAGGAATTGACTCAGAAATTATCGATGAAGTTGGAGAGTTTGAGGGTTTGAGAGTTTGAGAGTTATGGGAAACTTGTTTTGATGTGAAAGGTTGTACTTTGCGAAGCGCGTGAGCGATGGTAACGGTTATCCTTTTTGTTTTTTGAACCAATCTTTCTACCGTTTTACAAAATTTCTAAAAACAAAAAGATATTAGTGGACAGCGCGACCCGAGTATTGGCCTTAGCGCTGGAGAGGGGCACGCCCAAAAAAACATGCAAATGTTGGATTGTTGGCACAAAATTTTCTACTCTCTTTACAAATCAGTTTATTAACTAAAAAAAATTACAAAAATGGGAAATAAAACAAATGGCCTATTGGCATTGTTAGGAGTTGGCGCTTTGGCGTGGTGGAAATACAAAAAATCTTCTCCGGAAGATCAACAAAAGGTGAAAGATACCTTCAACACTGCAAAGGAAAATCTGACGAAATTCGGAAATGACCTGAAGGACAAAGCAAACCAAACAGCGGATCAATTGAAAGATAAAGCTACTGAAACAGCTGACCAATTCAAAAACAAAGCTGAAGAAGTGAAAACAGACGTTCAAAACGCTACCCACTAAAAATTATTTTGTGGCTAATTGCCACAATTTTTTAAGTAAAATATTAAGGCTTGGATTTTTTAATCTGAGCCTTTCTTGAAACTAAATTGCAGTTTTCAACCTGAAAATCTAACCGATGAAACATTTCGCAGAACTCATCAACGCCCTTGAAAGCACTAATAAAACCAATGCTAAAATCGATGCCATCATCGATTATCTTGAGCGTGCGCCTGATGATGATAAATTGTGGTTCATCGCCCTGTTTACGGGAAAAAGACCCAAGCGAAATGTGAACACCAACTATATGAAAGAATGGGCATTGGAAATTACTCAACTGCCGTTTTGGCTTTTTCAGGAAAGTTATTCCTCAGTCGGCGATTTGGGTGAAACAATATCCTTGATTCTTCCGCCACCAACTGAAAAAATAGAGAAAACTTTATCTGAATGGATGAATGAAATCATCGGACTTAAAACAAAAACCGAAGCAGAGAAAAAGGAATTTGTTCTTAATTCCTGGAATGGTTTGGATTACACGGAACGATTGATTTTCAATAAATTATTGGGGGGAAGTTTCAGAATTGGAGTTTCCTCGAAAACTTTAATTAATTCTCTGACCAAGTTTTCCGGACAGGAAGCAAGCACGTTGATGCACAGTCTGATGGGGAAATGGCAACCTGATGAAGTTTCATTTCAGGAATTGATTTCGGCTGAAAATATCAATCCCGATAACTCAAAACCCTACCCTTTCTGTTTGGCTTATCCGCTTGAAAAAGAGCTGGAAGATTTGGGAAAACCTGAAGAATGGTTGATTGAATATAAATGGGATGGAATCCGTGGACAAATCATCAGAAGAAATGACGAAGTTTTCATCTGGTCGCGTGGTGAAGAACTGGTGACCGAACAGTTTCCTGAAATTGCCGAGACTGTAAAAGCGATGAAAGGCAACTTTGTGATAGATGGAGAAATACTTGCGGTAATGGAAGGTAATGTTTTAAATTTTAATGAATTACAGAAGCGTTTGAACCGTAAAACTTTAACTAAAAAAATGCTCGCTGAAATTCCGATTGAAGTTTTCGCTTATGATATTTTGGAACTGGAAGGAACTGATTTAAGGGAAAAGCCCATCTCAGCCAGAAGAGCAATGTTAGAGGAATTATTATTAAATGAAGCGCCGGAAAATATTAAAATTTCTCAGGCCATTGATTTTGAAGACTGGAACAAATTAGATTTAATCCGGGAAAATTCAAGGGAAATCAACAGTGAAGGTTTGATGCTGAAACAGAAAAATTCGCACTACCATTCCGGACGGAAAAAAGGTGACTGGTGGAAATGGAAAATCAGTCCGTTGACGATTGATGCTGTTTTGATTTACGCTCAAAAAGGTAGCGGACGACGAAGCGCCTACTACACCGATTACAGTTTTGCCGTGAAAAGTGGCGATACATTGGTTACCATTGCCAAAGCATACTCCGGATTGACGGATAAAGAGATAATGGAAGTCAGCAAGTTTGTCAATAAAAATGCGATTGAAAAATTCGGTCCCGTCCGAACTGTGAAAGCTGAGTTGGTTTTCGAGATTGCGTTTGAAGGAATTGGCTTCAGCAACCGACACAAAAGCGGCGTGGCATTGCGTTTCCCAAGGATTTTAAGATGGCGGAAAGACAAAACCGTGAATGATATTGATGATATTGAAGAGATTAAGAAATTGATACAGTAATGCTTCGACTCCGCTCAGCATGACAATCCTAATACTAAATGTTTTTAAAGATGTCAGTCAGAGCGAAGTCGAAGAATTTTTAATTAGAAAGCGAAAAATAAATTTGAGCAACTACGAAAATACCGAAGGCTTTAAAATCATTCAAAACTGGATGATGGAAAAAGGCAACTCGCCATTTAAATTTCAGGTCGACACCTGGAAGAAATTTGGCAGTGGCTATAGCGGAATGGTGGTTGCTCCGACCGGTTTTGGGAAGACGTTTTCTGTATTTTTAGCTTTGGTTTCTGATTTTTTGACGAATCCCGACAAGTACAAAAAAGGACTGAAGATGATTTGGATTACGCCATTACGTTCCCTTTCCAAAGATATAGCCAAAGCAATGCAGGAAGCGATTGACGAGATTGGCTTAGATTGGGCAGTTGGCGTGAGAAACGGTGATACCGACCCTAAAGTCCGTCAGCAACAGGTGAAAAATATGCCTGAAATTCTGGTGGTCACACCTGAAAGTCTACATTTACTTTTAGGACAGAAAAACCATCAGCAATTCTTTACCAATATGCATTGCGTTGCAGTGGATGAGTGGCACGAATTGCTCGGTTCCAAACGGGGCGTGATGGTCGAATTGGGAATTTCACAGCTCTTTCATTATGTTCCTAAACTTAAAATCTGGGGAATTACTGCAACCATCGGAAACCTCGACGAAGCGCAGGATGTTTTGATTCCCTATGATATTAAGAAGACAAAAATTACGGCTAAGGAACTCAAGAAAATCGATATTATCTCTGTGTTTCCGAATGAAGTTGAACTGTTGCCTTGGGCAGGACATCTCGGACAAAAATTAGCCGATAAAGTCGTTCCGATTATTTTAGAATCAAAATCGACCATCGTCTTTACGAATACCCGAAGTCAGAGCGAAATGTGGTATCAGCTTTTGCTAAATGCCTATCCCGATTTTGCCGGACAAATCGCTATTCACCACAGTTCGATTGATGCGCATCTCAGAATCTGGATTGAAGAAAATTTAAGTTCTGGAAAATTAAAAGCAGTTGTTTCCACATCATCTCTGGATTTGGGAATTGACTTTAAACCTGTAGATACAGTCATTCAAATTGGTTCAGCGAAAGGTGTAGCGAGATTTCTGCAACGTGCGGGACGGAGTGGCCACTCCCCTTTTGAAACCTCAAAAATTTTCTGCGTTCCCACGCACTCTCTGGAACTGATTGAAGTTGCTGCTTTAAAAGAAGCTGTAAAACAGAAAGTTATCGAACCACGCGAGCCGGTGGTTTTATGTTTCGATGTCTTAGTTCAGTTTCTGATGACGTTGGCGGTTGGTGATGGATTTTTACCGAAAGAAGTTTACGAAAGAATCAAAAAAGTCTATACTTTTCAGGAAATCAGAGATGAGGAATGGAAAGCGATGATTGATTTCCTCACGATTGGCGGAAGTGCCTTGAAAAGCTACGAAGAATATCACAAAGTCGTCGTAATGGAAGACGGTCTGCACAAAGTGATCTCACGAAAAATTGCGATGCTCCACCGGATGAATATGGGTGCGATTGTCAGCGATGCAATGCTGAAAGTGAAATTTATTTCGGGCGGTTATATCGGGATGGTTGAGGAATATTTTATTTCAAGACTGAAAAAAGAAGAGAAATTTATTCTGGCTGGTCGTGTTTTGGAAGTGGCAATGATAAAAGATATGACAGTTTTTGTTCGGGCTTCCAAAGGAAAAGCGCAGGCTCCGAGTTATCTGGGCGGACGATTGCCTTTAAGTTCAAATCTGGGTCATTTTTTAAGAGAAAAATTGTCGGGAGCATTAAATCCAAAAGCTTCTGAAAAAGAACTGAAGTTTTTATATCCGCTTTTAGCTAATCAGGAAAAACGCTCTCATATTCCAAGAGAAGATGAATTTTTGATTGAATTGATTAAAAACAGAGAAGGTTATCATTTGTTTATGTATCCATTCGAGGGACGTTTGGTGCACGAAGTGATGGCAGCGTTGATTGCTTACAGAATTTCCAAACTGGCTCCGATTTCTTTTTCGATGGCGATGAATGATTACGGTTTTGAACTGTTCAGTGACAAAGAAATTCCAATCAATGAAGATAATTTAGATGGAATTCTAACCAGAGATAATCTGATGGTTGATGTGATTTCAAGTATCAATTCAGCAGAAATGGCAAGTCGTAAATTCAGAGACATTGCGGTGATTTCGGGAATGGTCGTGCAGAATTTCCCCGGACAGCAACGTTCAAACAAGGCATTGCAAAGTTCAGCCGGATTGATTTTTAAAGTACTGGAAGATTATGACCCGAATCATTTTCTGGTGAGACAGGCGTACACCGAAGTTTTTAATATGCAGTTGCAGGAGCAAAGATTGGTGGAAGCTTTTAAACGAATAGAAAAATCGAAGTTTATTCTGAAATTTTCGGATAAATTTACACCCTTGAGTTTTCCGATTAAAGTTGACAGTTTGAGGCAAACTTTGACGAGTGAAGACTTGGATGTGAGGATTCAGAAGTTGATAAAGCAGTCAGGGAAAATAAATGAATAAATGAGTTGTTGCATTTTTTGCAACAGTTGGAAAAATGAATATAGCCACAAAAAACATAACAATTCAAAACCAAACTTTCACGCTAACCAACCAACGTGCATTATTTTGGGGGAAAGAAAAAGCCTTAATTTTTTCAGATTTACATATCGGAAAAACCGCTCATTTTCGGAAAAACGGAATTGCTTTGGCCAATCATATTATGAAAAATGATTTGGAGCGTTTATCTATTTTAATTGAAAATTTTCAGCCTGATAAATTTATTATCGTTGGCGATTTGTTGCACGCAGGAAATAATTCTGATGTTGATGAATTTTGCGCGTGGCAAAATCAATATCCGGATATCAAATTCTGTCTCGTAGAAGGCAATCACGACAGGATTTCGAAAACTTTAGAGAATAAATTATGTTTGGATTCGAGAAGTGATTCGTTAGAAATTGATGACATCGCTTTTGTTCACGACTTTGACCGTTCAAATCCTAAATTCCAGATTACGGGACATATCCATCCAGGATTTGTTATCAATTCTCCTGTCAAGAAAATAAAACTCCCTTGTTTTGCCCAGACCTCAAAACAATTATTGTTGCCTGCCTTCAGCGAGTTTACGGGATTGGACACGAAAAATATTCCCAAGAAAGGAACTTATTTTGTCTTTACCGATTCTGAAATCTATGAGATTTAATCTTTCTTTTTGAAGATCAGACAACAAGTTAAAAGCGTGACATTGACCAAAACGGAGAAAGCATTGGACAAAATGATTGGCCATTCCTCCTGCAAGATTCCATACCAAACCCAAAGAGACAGTCCGGAAATCAGCACCAATAGCATCATTACGGAAATGTCTTCTACATTTTTATCTTTCAAAACTTTGATGAGTTGTGGCATCATTGCGACTGAGGTCAAAATACCCGCGACTAGTCCTAATATATTTTCGTCCATTTATTTCAAATTAATTTCGGTTCTGGTTTGTAGTGAAGTTTTATACGCTTGATCTCTCAATTTTTGAATCTTCCCGACAGGTTGTAATCCAAGAATATTTTCAAACGGATTGAAAGAAAGCAATTCATTCTCCACCTTATATTTATCTAATAATTCAGTGATTTGGATATTTCCCAATGGAACAAACTTTGATTTTTTCCACATTTTATTTAATTGATTGACTGGCTGGTCTTTCAAATTATAACAATATTGAACGCATAATTCCAATTCGTAGATATTACTCTTTAGATAATTTTCAATTGATAAATCGATTCTACTGTCTTGAATCTTATGATTAATATTAATAGGAGTTAATTTTAATTTAACCAAATCATCGCCCATTCTGTAAACACCGATTGAATGATAATCCAATGACAAAATAAAATGATTCCATCGTTTCAAAAATTTTAAAACTTGATTTTGAAAAGAGAAATTCAAGGTATTAGGAATGATGGTGATAAAACTTTTAAATATTCTCAGCGAACTAAATATTTTTCTAAAAAAATTTCCAGCGAAATAATCATTAATGGAAATGAACAATTTCAGAAATCTCGAAACATTGACAATCGGAAATAATGGAAAATTCACCATCGGAAAGTTCGCAATGGTTTTTTCATCATTATAAATTTTAACTGAAAATCCGTAAGCTGGAATCGTTTTCTCTTGACTCATCAGCTTCATATGAGCGTGGGAAATCCGGATGATGCAATCCAATTTTTCGGTTGGAAATATAGCTTTCCTATCAAATTCTTCATAGACCTTAAAAGTTCCTTTCACAACAGAATAAGTTGTCGCGTGTGCGTCTCTCGGCGCAAAATCAGATTTGTTGATCTTCGGTGATTTGTTCACAAATTTCCGAATGGAATCAGAAGCTTTGTCCAAAAGTTTCAGTTCTTTTTCGGTAAGAGAATCTAATTGCGGATCGTACTTGAGTCTAGGAATCATATCAATGCATTAAACCAAAATGAAGCCAAGAATTGTGATTATCAAACAAAAAAATAAGCTCTAAAATTAATTAGAGCTTATCATTTTCAATGGAAAAAACTTTTTATGCTTACGCAAGTTTTACATTAACTGCGTTTAATCCTTTTTGTCCTTTTTGTACTTCAAAAGTTACTTTGTCATTCTCACGAATGTTTCTGCTAACTAAACCTGATGAATGTACAAAGATGTCGTCTCCTCCAGCTGATGGAGAAATGAATCCGAAACCTTTTGTTTCGTTGAAAAATTTTACTGTGCCTTCTTGCATTGTAATGGTATTAAAAAATTGTTGTTATAAATTATCTATTTGATAAGTTGAATGTTGATAGCGGAGTAACCTTTTGGCGACCTCTCTTTTTCGAAAGAGACCTTGTTTCCTTTTTTCACCAAGTGCACACAATTGTTGCTATGGAAGAAAACATTTTCTTTGTTACCATCCTCTGTAATAAAACCGTAACCTTTCTCGCTAAAGAATGTTACAATTCCTGTTTTTACAGCTTCTTCGGCTTCGATAGGCGCTGCACCTAGCTGGATGTCATCCAAATTAACTTCTAATCTTTCCTCTGGAGGTGTAGAAGTAAGTCTGCCATAAGCATCTACGTACATGAACTCTGACTCTTTACCTTTGTCATTGTTGTTTTTACGATCTTCACGACGTATTGCCTTTTCTTTTTGTTTTGCGATTTTTTTCTTAAAATTTTCTTTTTTGGAGAAAGAATCTGCCATAAATTATTCTAGTGTTATATTAATATTTTTGTTGTGATGATAACTCCTTTCCACGAGAGCTATGTTTTTTTATAATTTAATAATCGAGGTCAACAATAAATTCAATTTTACAATATAAAATTTGAAGATTGGTACTGTAAGCGAAAACTGGGGAGAGAAAAATTGGTATTCTAAACTGTGACAGAAAAAGCAAGGCAGACACCTCTTTTTGTAAATTATAATGCAAATATACAACATTAATATGATACAAACACTATTTTAATTAATTGATTTTCAAATTAATATTAAATTAGAAGATTATTGAGAATCCATTAATAAAAAAAGACCTCAAAACGATTAGCCTTGAGGTCTTTAAGTTCTATTTTGTTTGATTACGCAAACGACATCCAATCACTATTTCCTAAATCTTCTAGTGCCGAGATATTTTGATGATGTTGCAAAGATGCCAATAACATTACGATTTCTTGTCTTACCATTTCCACAGAGTTATCTGTCAATTGCTGGCTAAAGCCTTCGTTATTCAATTCCAAAAGATCATTTACAGTCACCACTCTTGCGATCACTTTTCCAAGATCAATCATTTTTCTTTGAGAGATCGGACTTCCGATGTTGAAGTCAAATTCCTTTTTATAAAGTTTTGAAGCGTTGCTTGTCAATTCGTTGATTGCAAGATATTCTCCAAGGTTTTCTGTTTTTTTCTTCTTCATATCTTTCAAGATGCCTTCTGAGATTTGCGTGTAAAGCATTTCATTAGAACCCTCGAAGATCTGGAATGGACGACTATCCATAATGCCGCGTCCACCGATGTGGCTCAATCTGTAACCTTTTCCGCCAGAAAGCTGAACCAACATCTGTGCAGAATCCTGCATCATATCGGTCACCAAAGCCTTCATACTGTTTGCGTGAACACCGCTTCCGGACACATCATTGTCAATGCCACTTACTTTGCAACTTTTTGCACACATTGCTGAGCACAGCGTGAAATAAGACTGCATTTTTGCCAATTGGAATTGAACTTGATCCAAAGCGAAAAGATTGGAAGTTCCAACGATTCTTTCTTTGCAGTGTGTTGTCGCCTCGTCCATCATTCTTTTCAAGAAACCCATTCCCATTCCTGGAAACTGGAATCTGCTTCTGTGAAGAACGTCCAGCATCAATTTCAATCCCGTAGATTCCGGAATCAATTTATTTTCCTGAGGAAGTTTGACATCCACCTTATTAAGACCGTAAGGAATCATATACAATCCCGCATTGTCGTAATATTCTAAAACCTCGATATTTTGATTTGGCTTGTGCGTGTCAGCAATGAAAAAATCTACATCTCTTCCAAGATTGCCTTCTGCATTGGCGTTTCTGGAAGTGATCAACCAGTAATTGGCCAATCCTGTAAGACCTTGCCAGTGTTTTGTACCTTTTACGTGGTATTCGTTATCAATCAATTGATTTTGAGTTCTCATACTCAATGCATCACTTCCGTAATCCGGCTCGGTGATCATCAAACCACCCATTGCACCGTAATCCAAGAAATGTTTGAAGATGTCACCTTTGATCACTTCATTTCCGTACTTCGCCAAAGGCTCCAAGAAAAGTGCAATATTAATCCCAAATGTCAAAGACAAAGGCAAAGATTCGTAAGACGCTGCGGATAAAAGTCCAAGACATTCTTTCACCTTTACACCTCTACCACCAAATTCTTTCGGAATAGCAACCGACAATGGCTTCAAATTGAAGATTTCTTTCCAAACATTAGGAGGCAAACCACGCGAAAGGCTTAGCTGATCTATATTTTCCTTTTGAAAAAGAGATGAAATTGAAGTTTTGAAACGGTTTAGAAACTCCGTGTATGAGTCTGTAGGTAGGTCTAATGCAAGTGCATTCATATAATTTGAGAGATAAAAACGCGCTGTAAGCCATCATTACAGCAAAAAAATAAGGTGAAGCGAATGGCAATTGTATTAATCAAATTAATATCAGCAGCTTCACAGTGATAATTAATAAAGCAAAGATAACATTAATTAATTGGTTTACACCATTTTGATTAACTTAAGTTAATTATTACACTTTAATAAATTTACTTTAAAATACAATCTTTTACTACACTAATACAGAAGATGCAAAAACATTAAATAATTATTAATAAAGCTGTTAAAAAATTTCTATCATTAAGGAAAATTTAAACATAATAATAAAATATCAACAAGAATAATATTAATCAAATAAAAATTAAACAAACATTTAATTTAACGGTACAATAGTTGCCACATCGAAAATACAAATCATAAAACAACAAAATATTATGGCCACAAACACCGCAACACCAAAAAAAACTACAGCCCCGAAGACATCGACAAAGACAACAACTTCGAAAACAGCAACATCTAAAGCACCTGCAACCAAATCTAAAGCTAAAAAAGTCCCTGCGAAAAAAGATGCGGCGAAGAAACTGGAAGATCTTTTCGAAGATGGATTGAAAGATATCTATTGGGCAGAAAAAGCGCTCCTAAAAGCTTTGCCAAAAATGGAGAAAAATGCAACAGACAAAAAATTGAAAACCGCCATCACCAATCACATTGCTGAAACCAAAAATCAAGTAAAACGATTGGAAGATTGTTTCTCCGCACTTGGTAAAAAAGCCGAAGCTGAAAAATGTGACGCAATGCAAGGCCTTTTAGACGAGGGAAAAAGCATCATGGAAGAAACAGAGCCAGGCGCAGTGAGAGATGCAGGAATCATCGCCGCTTCTCAAAAAATTGAGCACTACGAGATTGCAACTTATGGAACGCTTGCAGCATTTGCAAAAGTTATGAAAGAAAAAAGATGTCTCAAAAATCTGTTGGAAACTTTGGAAGAAGAAAAACAATGTGACGATTTGCTGTCCAGCATCGCAGACACAAATCTTAATACAAAAGCAAAGTAAAATTCAGTCAAAATTCCGGTTCATCCGGAATTTTTCTTTTAAACTAATCACTCTCCCATAAATGAAAGCTAAACAAATTCCCGGCGTTCCTCAGCAAGAAAAAGGAAGTTTCCATGATACAGAAAGCTTCAAAGAATATTCAGATGCGCAACTTGCGTTTTCTGGATTTGAAATTTTAAAAGGAAGATTTTTTGATATCAACCGTTGGCAAGAATTCGGTGGAAAAGGTGGTGCCAAATTCAAACATTTTGACCAAAATGGTACACCTGTAAACCGAATTCCAAAAGAAGGCGACTTAATTAGAATTGATATTCCAGGGCCTGGAAATCCCGAGACAAAAGGCTTTGATTGGGTAAAGATCATTACCTTGAGCAATTATTTTCTGAAAAATGATGAGCTTGAAAATATTTTGATGAATTGTGTTCCAACCTCGCCACCTTCACAAAAAGAAAATGGACACATTGCTCATTTCTATTCCGATCAATCTGCTTCTGTATTTTCAATTTCAAGATCTGCAACTTACATCCAAATGAGCATCTACGGAAGAAACGAAACCCCGAATATGAAAACAAATCTGATAGGTAAAATCAGAAATTTCGTCATCGCATTCGGTGGAATGTTCGGCATTTCCAAAACGCAGTGGAAAAATTTTGCAGATGGAATCTTGGAGTTTTAAATTAGGAAATTACTTTTTCATATAAAAAGCAACTTTCTCTTCCAAGTCTTCTAAATTAAATGGTTTCGCTACGAAATCATCTGCCTGCGCACTGTCGGCCAAGGTTTTGATGTCGCTATTCGCCGTCACATAGATCACCGGAATATCTTTGAACTCTGCGTGACTTTTCAAAAGTTTGGTCGCTTCTACTCCACCGATATTGGGAATCCAATTGTCCATCAAAATCACATCTGGGCGGAAAGCTTCAACTTTTTGGATAATGTCGTGCGAAGTTTCGGAGATTTCGACCTTATAGCCATTTTCCTCGAAAATTATGCTGATCACTTCCAGAATGCTGGTGTCATCGTCAAATATTAAAATTTTATTCATCTTATATATAGTTAGTTATTTCAATTGATTAATATATTTTGCCAAATCTTCGGGGGTCGTTATCAGGTCGTAATCTACGTTTAATTTTGCCTGCATTGGCATATAATTGACCTCGGCCGTTTCCGGATCCTGAATCCAAACTTTTCCATTATTTTTTTTGATGTAGTTCAAGCCTTCCACGCCGTCTGCATTGGCGCCTGACAACAAAACTGCGACAACACCTTCTCCAAATATCTCTGATGCCGATCTGAAAATCACATCGATGGACGGACGCGAGTAATTCATTTTTTCGGAACCATCAAGCGAGACTGAATTTTTAGTTTCGAACAACAAATGATAATCCGAAGGAACAATATATATTTTATTATTTTCGATCTCAGTTTTATCCTCAATCTCAATAACTTCAAGTTTTGAAAATTTCTGCAACAGTTTTGGAAGAATGCTGATGGCTTGCGCTTTCCGATGTAGAACAAGAACCATTGGAAAATCAAGATGGTCATTCAAATTCTTGAGCATTTCCAAAATCACCTGCAAACTACCTGCAGATCCGCCAATTACAACCAACTCCGTCTTGAAATCATTCGCTTCCATCACAATTAGTTATAATCCAATTTCTTCCAGATCTTCTGATCTTCCATTTGTCTGTAAAATTTGCTCAAAGTGGAAAATCTCAAAGTTTCTTTGGAACCCAAAGCCAAATAACCCAAATTTTCCAAGCTTGCATCAAAAAGACCAAATACGCGCTCCTGCAATTCCTTATCAAAATAAATCAAAACATTGCGACAGACAATCAGCTGAAAACTGTTGAAAGAACTATCTGAAACCAAATTATGGGTACTTAAAATAAGTTTTTCCTGCAGACTTTTATCAAATCTGGCATTGTCATAATTCGCAGTATAATAATCAGAAAAATCCTTCTTCCCTCCAGAAAGCATATAATTTTCCGAATAGGTTTTCATGTGATGCATCGGAAAAATCCCCGCTCTTGCAGTTTCCAAAACCGATGGATTGATATCAGTTCCATAGATCAAACATTTGTGATAAAGTCCAGCTTCCTTCAACAAAATTGCGATTGAGTAGGCTTCTTCGCCAGTCGAACATCCTGCGACCCAAATCCTGATCAAAGGAAATGTGCCTAATTGTGGCAAAATCTTCTCCCGAAGCGATTTGAAAAATAAGGGATCACGAAACATCTCAGTGACATTCACTGTAATTTCTTCTATAAAATGTTTGAAATAATCGCCGTCGTTCAACACTTGATAACGCAATTCTGCGTAGCTCGTAAATCTGTCTATCACACATATTCTATTCACCCTTCTTTTGAAAGATGCTCGGCTGTATAGTGAAAAATCGTAACCGTAAGATTCGTAGACATCCTTGATCAGATGTTCTATTTCATTATCTTTTACGATGCTTGGCTCCAACATTAGCAATATTTTTCGATAGCACTGAGTAGTAGATCTACGTCAATGGGTTTTTTAATATAATCTTGTGCGCCTGCTTCCAGACACTTTCTTCGGTCTTCCTCCATCGCTTGTGCAGTGACAGCGATGATTGGAACTTTGCTGATTTCCGGCGTGCTTCGAATGATCTTTATCGCTTCATAGCCGTCAATTTCCGGCATCATCATATCCATCAGTACGATACAAAAATCATTTTCTTCTTTTAAAATCCGAATTGCCTCTTCCGCCATCGTGCTACTTTCTAACTTGTAACCACGCGCTTTCAGAGTCAGTCTCAGGGCAAATATATTGTTTGGATCGTCATCCACTATTAAAATTCTTGTACTCATTTAAAACTTAAAAAACTTTTAACTTTCATATAACCAAACACGTAGCAATGACAGCAACTGATCTATATCCACAGGTTTCGTGATATAATCGGATGCGCCAGCCTGCAGACATTTTTCCCGATCACCAATCATAGATTTTGCAGTCACCGCAATGATTGGCAATTTTTTGTAACTCGGCATTTTTCTGATTTCCTGAATGGTTTCGTAGCCATCCATCTCTGGCATCATCATATCCATCAAGACTACATCTATGTCAGGGTTTTGCTTGATTTGTTCTAATGCCTGCTTGCCGTCCATCGCCAGAACCACGTCTACTTTATATTTCTCCAATGCTTTTGACAATGAGAATATATTCCGAACGTCATCATCTGTGATCAGGATTTTTTTCCCACTCAAGACTTCTGTCAATGAGCCTAAAGTTTTATTTCTAATGGCTTCAACAGTCGTATTCTTCTCTTCGACCAAATGTAAGAACAGGCCAACTTCGTCCAAAATCCTTTGGTAAGAATGCGCCGTTTTCACGACGATGGAATCTGCGTACTCTCTGATTTTAAGTTCTTCGGATTTGGAAAGATTTCTCTCCGTAAAAATAATGATCGGCAAGTTTTCCATGCCTTCATAATTCTTAATCGATTCTAAGATTTTATAGCCATTTCTTCTGTCTGGCCCGATGTCCAAAATCACACAATCTGTAGCGTCAGAATTTAAAGCTTTCACACTGTCTTCCACATTATCTTCGATGGAAAGAGAGATGTCAAAATTGCTTAAGAAATAAGACAAAGCACTTGCATGTTTGGCATTTTCCTCCACGATCAATACTTTCTGTGGTGATCTTTTCAGCGCATCTTCAATCTTTCTGAAAACTTCCGTCATCTGATCCATCGCAATAGGTTTATTAATGAAATCTATAGCGCCTTTCATTAAACTCTGCTGTCTCACTTGCATCGCAGACATCATATGAACCGGAATTGGTTTGGTTTTCGAATTAGCCTTCAATTCGTCCATCACTTGCCAACCATCTTTCACAGGAAGCTGAACATCCAGGAGAATAGCGGAAGGATGATATTGCAACGCGGCCGGAAGTGCATGATCTCCTCTCACTGCGACGATGCCTTTGTAATTCTGCAATCTTGCATATTTCAAAAGTGCTTTTGCAAAATTGGTGTCATCTTCCACAATCAAAATCACTTTGTCTTCATCCGTAATATTATCGCGATCATCAGCCACATCTTCAGGAATTTCTAGAGTTGCGTATGTGGATGAAACTTCGAAATCTATTTCCTTAATTTCATCCGCTAAAATCTGATCGGCGTTTTGATCTTTCTCAATGATTTTAATTTTTGACAATTCATTTTTCGGAATCACCAAACTGAACTCACTTCCTTCATTTACGGTACTTTCCAAAAGCAATTCGCCTCCGAGTAATTTGGCGATCTCACGACTGATGCTCAATCCCAAACCTGTTCCACCAAACTTGCGCTGTGTGGATCCATCAGCCTGCTGGAACGCTTCGAAAATTACTTTCTGTTTCTCTTCCGGAATTCCGATTCCCGTATCTTTCACAGAGAAAATGATGTTGTCCTGATTTTTAGAATCTTGTTTGATGTTCAATTCAACGCCTCCTTCTTTCGTAAATTTGATAGCGTTGGAAAGAAGATTTCTCAATACCTGATCCAAACGCAGACGGTCTGTCTCAAGGGATTTTTCTAGATCATCTTCTATATTGATATTAAATTCTATGCCTTTGTTTTTCACAACGGGATTCATCAGGTTTTTGAGATCTTTCACCACATCTTCCAAGAAAACTTCTTGATATTCAAGTGACATTTTCCCCGATTCAATCTTAGCTAAATCTAAAATCTCATCGATCAAAGTCAGAAGACTCGTTCCCGAACTTTGGATGACTTTTGCAGATTCTACTTGGTCTTCGTTCAGATTCTTATCAGAATTTTCTGCCATCAATCTTGAAAGAAGCAAAATTGAGTTCAATGGCGTTCGCAATTCGTGTGACATATTTGCCAGGAATTCCGATTTGTATTTTGTACTCAATTCCAATTCTTCCGCTTTCTTCTGAATCTCGGCATTTCGTTCTGCAATCAAGTGGTTTTTTTCCTCCAATAATTTTGAACGTTCTTCCAATTCCGTATTGGTCTGCATCAATTCTTCCTGCTGTACTTTCAATTCTTCCTCAGAAGCTTGTAATTTTTGGGTTTGCGCTTCCAATTCTGTGTTCAGGTTTTCCAATTCAGAATGTTGGACCTGAAGTTCTTCCGACTGTGCCTGAGTTTCCTCCAACAATCGTTGTTCTTTTTCACGGCCTTTTGCCGCGTTGAGTGCGATTGCAATATTTCTGCTTCCTTCTGCAAAATATTCAATTTGATCTTGGTCAAAATTGGTGCAAGAGCTTAATTCCAAAACGCCAATCGCTTCATTATTCAAAATAATCGGGATTAATAGAATAGCATTGATCTTGATTTTGCCAGTCGCGAACGATATTGAAAAATCATCTTCATTAAGATCGTTGTAAACTTTCGGCATTTTTTGAACAAAAGCCTGACCAACCATTCCTTCACCCAAATCAAAGGATTGCTTCATCGAATTTTCCAATCCGAAAGCGGTCGTCAGTCGCAACTGACCTTCATCTAACAAATAAACAGCACCATTTGTACAATTTCCATATTCAATCAATTGATTAAGTGAATCGATTGTCACTTGGCTCACCGATTTGTTTCCGACCAGAGATTCATTAAGCAAAGCCAGACCTTTCTGATGCCAATCACTTCGATTCAATTTGTCAAAGGATTCTTTGAGAGAATCCGTCATGTGGTTGAGAGACTCCACCAAATCACCTAAATCTCCGTCGTAATTATCAAAAATTTTCTGATCATAATCTCCATTGGAAACACGATTTGCAACTTGCTGAATGACGCTGACACGATTTGAAATTTCTATATCTTTGGCCTTTAATTCTTTTTCCAATCTATCTCTTCTAAGCAAGTCATTTCTTAGCTTGATGTAGAAAAACACAGTCACAGCAATGGCAGACAGCGCTGAAAACAAAATGAATAAAACGGTAATATTGGATGATGAATTGAGGTCTTTGTTCTTTTGATCCAACTGAGTCTCTTCAAGTTTGACAAAATCATGAACCAGATTTCTGCATCTGTCCATGTAAACTTTGCTCTGAATCATCTGATCCTGAGTCATCACAATGCCGTCTTTTTTGTTTTGAACAAACTGTTTCAGGTTGTTCATATTAGCATCAACAGTCTGCTCCAGATTTTTGAGCCTTTCAAGTTGAGCATCATTTCCTAAATCATATGATTTCACTAATTCTATCGCGTTGGAATATTCAGAAATACTTCTGTTGTATGGTTCCAAAAAGTTTTCTTTTCCTGTCAACTGGAAACCTCTGTTCCCAGTTTCAGCATCCAGAAGGGCAATCAAAACATCTTTGACAGCCGTTACAGATTTTCTGCTTTTAGAAACATTTTCCCGATGCTCCATCTGTTTCTGGATGCTCCAGTAAGATGCAATGGAACTCGCGATTAATATAAATAATGAAAATCCAATCCCGAATTGAAGATTTCTAATGACTTTTTTCGGCATAAAAAATTAGTTTAATGGTAATGTAAAGTAAAACGTAGATCCTTCTTCCACGACACTGGAGAGACCAATAGTTCCGTCATGTTGCTGGATGATCTCCGAGCAGATGTACAAACCGATTCCCATTCCTTGGAACTGAAGAGACGATTCCTCCACGCGGTAGAATTTTTTGAAAACTGCGTCTTGCTTGAAATCCGGAATTCCAATTCCAAAGTCTGTGACGCTAACTCTCACTTCGTTTTCATCTACAAAAGTTGTGACGATGACTTGATTGTTTTCGGGAGAATATTTGATAGCGTTGGTAAGAAAATTAATCAAAACCTGCTCAATCCTGATTGCATCCAGAGGAATCAAAATATCGGGAATGAAGCCGTGTCTTGTAATTTTCACTTTGTCATCATGCGTTTGGAGAATTGTTTCTATTGCGGTGTGAATGACGCTATCTAAGTTCGTAGGTTTCTTATTGATTTTGAGTTTTCCGTTGTCGATTTTGGAAACATCAAGAAGGTCTGTAATCAAAGTGTTAAGTTTTTCGACTTGAGACAGAGCTTTGTTCACATAATTGGCTTCCGTTGTTCCTTCATTGATTTTCAATTTGCGATCCAAGAGTTGCATGTAAGCTTTGATGCTCGTCAAAGGTGTTTTCAATTCGTGGCTTGCGATACTGAGGAACTCGTCTTTTTCTTTTTCAACTTTCTTTTGATCGTCTATATCTGTAAAAGTCCCGACCCAATTTTTGATTGATTTGCCATCGTAAACTGGCGACATTCTCAGCAAATGAAATCTATAATCTCCAGTTGTGATATTTTTGATGCGGGATTCCAGCTCGAGTGCTTTTCCTTTTTTCTTGCAACGTTCAAATTCGTATTGGATATTTTTATCGTCTGGATGGGTTTCTGGAAATTCCAATTCGGATGCGGAATATTCGTACCATTTGCTGTTTACGAAATTCACTTTTCCATCACCATCCAGCGTGAAGGCAATCTGTGGCAAGGCTTCCAACATCAAATGAAAATGGTCGATTTCCGATCTCATCGTCACTTGAGCTTCCCTTCTGCCTTTGACTTCTTTTTCCAGACTTCGCTGAGTCTTCTTCATCGCAAGACTGTTTTCCTGCAAATTGTAAAAGGTTTTGACTTTTAAAAGAAGAATTTCTGGATCGATAGGTTTTGTCACGTAATCCATTCCACCAGATGCGTAACCGCGCGTGATGAATTCCTTTTCCTTATTGACTGCGGATAGAAAAATAATGGGAATCTCTTTGGTCTTGCTGTAACCAGAAAAAGTTTCAGCAACTTCGAAGCCGTCCATCACTGGCATTTGGACATCCAGGATAATCAACGCGTAATTATTCTTCAATGCTTTTCCCAAAGCTTCTTCACCAGAAATAGCGGTATCAACCTGGAAATCTTTCGACTCCAAAAGTTTTTTTAATGAATAAATATTGTTTTGGTTATCATCGACAATTAAAATCATAAAGCGTAAAATAAATCTGGTAACAGTTTATACTCTCCTCAGCCACCAAAAATACTCACAATTTTTAAAAAACCGATGGTTATTTTAAGAATATTAGAGTAAAATTTTGCAATTCAAGAAAACCAATAATCAATAATTCATTATAAATAAATTATTCTTAAAGACAAGATTTAAAAAATCAAATCAAATCGCTAAAAATTTATTCACTGAATTATCATTAATTTTCATGAAAAAGGAAAGTCATTATTTTAAATGCTGACAATGCAATTGCTTTACCAAAGCCTGAAAAAAGTTGGAATTTTTAGATATTTTAAAGAAATAAGAATATTACAGCTGGAAATCGTGGTCAAAATACAGATTCAAGCTTCATTTGGTTGACAACAGGATTGGCGTACATCGCCAGAAAACTCTGCTTCAAATTCTGATCGCAATTATTGATTCTCATTTCCAAGCGCCTTGCAAACAATTGCTTTTCCTGAATGGTATATCGGTCGGAAAACTTATCGGTCTTATGCAACAAATCGTACGCTATGTAATTGGTTGGCCAAAGTTTGTAGTTCTTGATGATAGAATGATCTATGACTTGTGCAATCGCCTGCAACAGTTTGTTTTTGTTTTCAAATTTGGAATCCAGAAAGTCCAACTTTTCATCCAAAACTTGACCTGCGTGCAAATGAATTCTTTTTTTCTGCCCCAGAACGCCACTCAGCATCGTGTTGAAATCCTCATTTTTTTCTTTGATGTACAATTCATTTCGAGATTGCGCCATGAGTTGAGGCATTTTTAGGACGTCGGTTGGATCATATTCATAAGAAATTGAAAGTGGAACAATTCGCAAGTTTTTAAAAAAATCTGTCAGCGAAGTATTATTTGTCGCCATTGCCAGCATTTTCAAAATGCCTTGTTGCGTTACATCATTTCCATCTTTGGTTCTGCCTTCGCGTTGCGCCATCCAAACAGAACGGTTTTCTTTTTGTAATAATTTATAGATATATTCTGATAAGACCTGAGAACTATTCAGTTGCTCACGAATAGACAATGCCCTTTGAACCAGAAAATTACGATTCAACTTTGCTAAAACATGCAGAAAGTCTTTTTTCACAAGATTGTCCCCAATCGCGGAAGACGTCATTACAAAATCCTGATTCAGCAACACCAAATTGAGCAACGAAGTATCCAAAATAATATCCCTGTGATTGGATATAAAAAGATAGGATTTAGTTTTGTCCAACGCATCAAATCCAGAGTAAGTCAAGCCCTCAGAGCTTCTTTCCAAAATCCGACGAACCGTTTCAGCTATGATTTGGCTTTGAAATTCGGAAATGGTATTGATATTCTCAAATTGCTCCTGCCAATCTTTCTCTTCACGATTCGGGAAAGTGAACTGCATCATCGTCTTCATCATCGGATGCTTTGCAATACCCTGCAAAGCCTCATTCACTTCATGGTCATAAAAAGGTCTGATAGCATCAAACTTGGACATACGTAGATATTAAAATTAAAGATTTGCAAAAAAACAAAAATTTATCGAGACCGCTTGTAAGAAATCCCGAATGAAAATTTTAGTTTCAAAATCCGTACCTCTTTTTGCACGGAAATTGTTTGTAGCCTTTCTATTGAAAGATAATTAATTATATTTGTGTATCTATTATTAAGAATATGAATTCTCCCGACCTGATCCCCGCCGAGAAGCTACTTAGCATCCTTTTCAAATCCCCAAATGCAACTGCCATCTATACTGGCGAAGACATCACAATCATAAGCGCCAACGAGGCAATGCTAAACTTCTGGGGCAAAGACAGATCCGTGTTGGGCAAGGATTTTCAAACAGCACTTCCCGAACTTTCGGGTCAACCTTTTTTCGATATTTTGAAACAGGTTTGGGATTCTGGAGAACTGTTTCTTGCAAAGGATTTTCCGGCGATCTTGGAAGTAGATGGCATCATTGAGAATTATTATTTCGATTTTGAATACAAGCCAATCTTGGACGAATCCGGAAAAACGGCTTACATCCTCCATACAGCCTTCGAAGTTTCCGAAAGGATGGCAAATAGAATAATGGTGACCGAAAAGTCAAAATCCGAAGCGCAATTGACCAAAGACCTTGGCGATCTGAATGAAGAATACCAAATCACCAACGAGGAACTTCTGAAAATCAACAATAAATTAGAGAAGGCCAATAAAGATCTTACAAAATTTAAAAATAAATTACAGGAGACCAACCACATACTCATCGAAAGTGAAAACCGCTTCAAATCTCTGATAGAACATTCGCCCGTAGCAATGGCATCTCTCAAAGGAAAAGAATACTTGATAGATGTTGCGAACGACACATTTCTAGAGATCGTTGGCAAAGACAGATCTATTCTTGGTTTACCAATGAAAAATGCCTTACCCGAGACAGAAAGCCAATCTTTTTGGAAAATCTTGGATGATGTTTTTAAATCCGGAAAACCTTACTACGGAACGGAATACAAATCGGCCGCAACAATCAATGGAGAGATCATAGAGAAATATTTGAATTTTGTCTACAAACCGACCTTTGATCCCGACGGAAAAACCCAGACCGTACTTGTTGTTGCAATAGATGTTACCGAACAGGTAAACGCAAGAGAATCCGTAAATGAGATCAATACAAGGTTGCAAATTGCCTTAGATGCGAGCAGTTTGGGTTATACGGAAGTGCTTTTGGCGACTGGAGTCATGCAAAGCACAGATCAATTCAAGAAGAATTATGGCTTTGCACCGGAGGAAGATTTTGCCTATTCCGATTTGTTCGAGGCTATGTTTCCAGATCATCGAGAACGAGTGAAAGGTCTGGTGCAAGAAGCTATCAGAACAAACGGCATCTATAAAACAGAATATCCAATCCAATGGCGAGACGGATCTGTGCATTGGATAGAAGCACACGGCCGACCGCGCTACGACGAAAACGGCGTTGCCGACAGAATGGTAGGAATGACAGCCGATATCACAGATAAAAAATTGTTTGATCAGCGTAAAGACGATTTCCTCAGCATCGCCAGCCACGAACTGAAAACGCCACTTACGATCTTGAAAGCGTCTATCCAATTGTTAGATAGGCTGAAAGAGAAACCTTTTTCCGAAACGCACAACAAACTTCTCGAGCAGTCCGAAAAAAGTGTTGACACAATGGTTCAGCTCATCGATGAACTGCTGAATATGAGTCGAATGAATGAAGACCAATTGAAACTGGAAAAGAAAAAATTCAATCTGTACGATATGCTTTCCAATAGTTGCAACCATATCAGAATGGAAGGGAAATTTGACATCACGATTGAAGGCGATAAATCTATTGAGGTTCTAGCGGATGAAAATCGGATTGACCAAATCATCGTCAATTTTGTAAACAATGCAACTAAATACGCATCTCAATCCAAAGCAATTCAAATTAAAATAGAAGCTTTGGAAAACAAGACCAAAGTTTCCGTAACCGATTTTGGAGAAGGAATCGATGCAGAAATCCTTCCAAATCTATTTGATAGATATTACCGTGCAGACCATTCTGGAAAGTCGTATTCCGGTCTTGGATTGGGACTTTACATCTGTTCTGAGATCATCAAAAAACACGAAGGTGAAATTGGCGCTGATAGTAAAATTGGAGAAGGAAGTACATTTTGGTTCACTTTGCCGAATTGATTCATTAGATTAATAAAATAAAGGCTGTCTAAATTTCATCAAAATTATTTCCCCAACGCTATAGGGAGTAATTTTGATGAAATTTGTAAGGCGTTTTTCCACCATTTATGGTTTGGGAAAGAAAAACGTTTTGAAAATTTTATTTTTAAATTATTTTTAAACAGGCTCAAACTTTTTTAATAATATCACTAGAAACTCAAATTTGATTAATTAAAGATCAAGTTCTCATTTACCTTTTCTGCATCATTGTCATTACTAATATCTATTTTTAATAAAGGAAGATTGGTATAAAATTTCCATAACTTGTCCTTTCTAAAACGAGATTCATCTCATGACAAATAAACAATTTAATTTTCGACAAGGTTTTACATTCAGCAAGCACGTTCCGGAAGAAATCTCCCACTTCGACCGTGTTTTCGACGTGTTCAAAGATTTGTTGACCCACACTTCCGGCGATATCGAAGAAGCTTTTAACTGGCTCGAAATGCTGGACAAAGAATATGATATTTTCACCGACGAATATACGCTTGAAGATTTTGAAGAAGACCTCAGAAAGCGAGGTTACATCAAAAGAGAAGATGATTCCGAAGATGGAAACACCGGAACTGGAAAAGGCAAAAACATTCTGACAGCCAAACTGGAAGCGGCGTTGCGAGAATATGCACTCGAGCAAATATTCGGAAAGCTGAAGAAATCTGGCATCGGGAATCACAGAACCAACAAATCCGGAGTCGGCGATGAGCGCGATGGCGAAAACCGAAACTTCCAATACGGCGACGATCTTTCCACAGTCAATATGACCGAAAGTCTGAAAAACGCTCAAATCAACAACGGAATTTCAGATCTTCGAATGACAGAAGACGATCTCATCGTAGAAGAAACCAAGCACAAAGCGCAAATGAGCACGGTTTTGATGATTGACATCAGCCACTCAATGATCTTGTACGGTGAAGACCGAATCACGCCCGCCAAAAAAGTCGCAATGGCTTTGGTGGAATTGATCAATAGAAAATACCCGAAAGATTCCATCGACATTATTGTTTTCGGAAATGAAGCCTGGCCTATTAAAATCAAAGATCTACCTTATTTGCAAGTTGGTCCTTATCACACGAACACCGTTGCTGGATTGGAATTGGCAATGGATATCCTTCGAAGAAAAAGAAATACCAACAAACAGATTTTCATGATCACCGATGGAAAACCGAGTTGTATCAAATTACCAACCGGCGAATATTACATGAATAGCGTTGGCTTGGATGAAATGATTGTCAGCCAATGTCTCAACAAGGCCGCACAAGCAAGAAAATTAAAAATTCCAATCACCACATTTATGATTGCGCAAGATCCTTATTTGAGAAAATTTGTGAATGCATTTACGGCTCAAAACAAAGGGAAAGCTTTTCTGACTGGACTTTCTGGTTTGGGACAGATGATTTTTGAAGATTATGAGAAAAATAGAATTAAAAGGATTTGAGACAAGGCGGGAAGACGGAAGCTTGAAGATGGAAGAAATCAATGCAGAAATTCCATCAAAATTATTTCACCAACCCTAAAGGGAGTAATTTTGGTGGAATTTTTTAAAATATTTTTAGTCCCTTTAGGGTTGGGAAAAACCAAATTTCTTTAAAAATTTCGAACAACCATCTTCCAATTCTCATCATTAAACGAATAAAAAATTACATCATTAAAATGAAAAACAATACAACATTCAAAGAATTAAAAAATTCGGGATATATAGACAAAACGATCAGTGAGGAAATTCAGGCAAATCTGATCGCGAAAATCAAAGCGAAAGAACCTGTTTTTGAAGGACTTTGGGGCTATGAAGATTCCGTGGTTCCACAATTGAAGAAGGCGATTCTAGCAGGTCATCATATCAATCTTTTAGGTTTGCGAGGACAAGCAAAAACCCGAATCGCAAGAAGCATGGTCAATCTTTTGGACGAATATATGCCGATTGTAAAAGGTTCGGAGATCAATGACAGCCCATTTCAGCCAATCTCAAAATTTGCACGAGATCTCATAGCTGAATTAGGCGATGAAACTCCGATTTCCTGGGTTCACCGTTCGAATCGTTTCTTCGAAAAACTGGCGACTCCAGATGTAAATGTTGCCGATCTGATTGGTGACATCGACCCGATCAAAGCTGCAACTTTGAAACTTCCCTACTCTGACGAACGTGTTTTGCATTACGGAATGATTCCGAGAGCCAACCGTTCGATTTTTGTACTGAATGAATTGCCGGATCTACAAGCCAGAATTCAGGTTTCTTTGTTTAATATTTTGCAGGAAGGCGATATTCAAATTCGAGGTTTCCAATTGAGAATGCCTTTGGATATTCAGTTTGTGTTTACAGCAAATCCGGAAGATTACACCAATCGTGGAAGCATCGTAACACCTTTGAAAGACAGAATAGGATCACAAATCTTTACGCATTATCCAAAAACGATTGCACTTGCAAGACAAATCACAGAGCAAGAAGCCGCAATTTCTGAAGATGACAGATCTCAAATTCAAATTCCAAATCTAGCAAAAGATCTTTTGGAAGAAGTAGCTTTCGCAGCGCGTGACAGCGAATATGTGGATGCCAAAAGTGGCGTGAGTGCAAGATTGACGATCAGTGCGATGGAAAATCTCGTTGCTGCCGCAAAACTTCGTCTAATTGAATCTGATGCTGAGAAAACAAGCGTTCGTCTGTTGGATTTTATGTCGATCATTCCATCAATTACAGGAAAAATTGAATTGGTTTACGAAGGTGAACAGGAAGGCGCAGATTATGTGGCCAAAATATTAATTGACAAAGCTGTGATGACGCAATTTGAAAGTATTTTCCCACGCATTTCAAAATTAGAGAAAGAAGGCATCAAAACACCTTACACCGATTTGATCAAATGGTTTAACAAAAATCATCTGGAACTGAACTACACCGATTCCGATGAAGAATTCTACAACAAACTAAATAGCATTACGCCTTTGGTAAATGTTGTTGAAGAAAATGCCACGGAACTTAGCGAGGAAGATCAAAACTTCTGCAAAGAATTGGTTTTATGGGCTTTGACGATCAGCAAGAAATTAGATAAATCTGAAAATTCCAACGCTTACACTTTTGATTCTGCTGGAATTGGACAGTTTTTCCGAGATTAGAATATATCATCAAGACAAATAAAAAAGAGAGCAATTAATTGCTCTCTTTCCATTTGATTGCTATGAAAAAATAAATCTAACTTAAGATTACTTCTTAGCTTTCGAATTTAGATTAGTATCCGCAAGCTGAGTCAACAGACTATCGCAGTTTTTCTCTTCTTCCAATGTAGAAAGCAGATTTGCCAAAGCCTCTTTTTCATTCAGTACTTTTGCGAAAGCTGCCAAAGTGCCGTAAGTCGCGATCTCATAATGTTCCACTTTTTGAGCGACCGCAATGATTCCTGCATCACGAACTGTCCCTGGTTCTGTTTCCTCGATGATACTGTCAGCTTCGTCCAAAAGCCCTTGCATCGCGTCGCATTTCTTGGCTTGCGCTTTTACGCCAATCGATTCGAAAGTAGCTTCCAGACGGCTCACGTGTTCTTTTGTCTCCACAAGATGTTGTCCGATGGCCTCCTTCAGATTTTCATCTGTCGCATTTTTCTGCATTTTTGGCAATGCCTTTACTAGCGCTTTTTCAGCCCAATAGATGTCTTTCAGACTGTCTTCGAAAAGATCTACTAATTCTTTGGCCGCATCACTTTTTGCAGGCGTTTTTTTCTCCGTGCTAGTTTTAGCCGTAGTTTTAGGTTTTGAATTCATAATAATATTTTTGGTTAGTTTGATGTCTTGATCTTAACTGAATTCAAATGTACAGCCTTGAAAATGTTAAAGTTATGATTACAATCATAATCCAATTTAAACTGCAGCGGACAAATAGGTTTTCAAATAATGCAGATCTGCAATATTGTTGATCTTCAATTGAAACAATAGTTGATTGGGTGCATTCAGGGCGATGCTTTCCAAACAATCATAAGTGGCAATCATGGCCTGAATGGGCATTCTCCTTTTATCAGCGAAGACGTTGAAAAGCAGAAATGTCCCGTCTTTAATTTCCTTTGCATAGATTTCTGTTCCCTTTTCAAAAAGAGTTCCCTCATTTGCAATCTTAACGAAGTCTTTCTGTAAATTAATGAGTAGAGTTTTCTGGTCCATACTTATTAGTTTGAAATCATTAATAATATTTTAATTGAATGACTTTTCAAAGCTAAATAATATGAATTTCAACAAATTATGATCTGAATCACAATCCGAATCTTTGATATTTCAATAAAGAATTTTCCGCTTTCGGATGACGACCACATTGTTTTTCTCCATTGTTTTAATCGTCCTGATCGTCGTTTCTACACAAAGTCCTGTGAGATTTGCCATTTCCTGACGCGTAAACGGAACCTGAAATGCGAACGGCTCTTTCTCCTCCTGATTGCTTTTCAAATAATCTAGCAATGCTTTGATCTTGAAAGTTGGGCTATTCGTGCAGAGAATTGGCGCCATAATTTGTTTGAAGTAGAGAATCTTGGAGAGGTAGCGGTTCATCTGAAGACTAATCTCCGGATGGTTTTCCAACATCTCGAAGAATAAAGATTTTCTGAGTTTGAATATTTTGCAAACCGTTACCGCAACGGCGTTGACAGGATATGTGACATCATCAACAAAAAGCGAAGATTCGCCGATGCATTGTCCTTGCTCCAAAAAAGTTTGTAGAATTTCTCGCCCCTCGTGGTTGAAGTTGTTGAGTTTTACTTTTCCCTCGATGATTTGAAAATAATATTTGGGCGTCTCGGATTCTTCGAAGATGGATTCGCCAGCGTGATAGACTTCGGTAGTCGCACCCAGCGATTCTAAAATTTGTTCATTGATCATCATTTTGAATGATATTAATTTCCTAATGATCAGATCTCACAAATAGAATCAGGAAAAGGTTTTGTAATTTTAATAAGGTATATCATGAAACAAGAAATTTCATTTATACATTTAATTATATTTCAAAAACCATACCGATAAAATAAATAATTCACATTATATTTTTAAAATTATTAAAATAAAACTAAAAATTAAAGATAATTATTAAAATTAATTCAATAAAAACAAATTACAATCCTTACTTTTGTTTTTAATATTAAATATAAACAAAAGCAGGATTGTAAAGATTGAAATTAAAATCGAAAAAGTTATTTCGCTGAGTCTTTTTTCATCGCAGCGGAAGTTGAAGTGCTGTCAGCCGTAGAAACAGAAGTCGTATCTGTGGAAGGTGATGGATTTGGGATTGCCGTCATCGTATCAACTGGCAAAGAATCAGTTGTCGAGTTTGTTTCTGCTGTATCTTTTTTCGAACAGCTTACAATAAACAAAACGCTAAGCGTTACAAGTAATGTTTTCATAAAATTTTATTTTTGGTTAGTTTGTAAAATTAACGTTGTTATGTTTTCGGGTTTATGACTTGAATCATAAGCCAGGCAAATTCATCATTTGTTCACAATAGCAGGCTCTTATCTAAAATTGGAACGGCACTGAAATTGTAATTCAGAAAATTAATCAAAAAAACATCATTCAACAATTAATAAAAATAAACTAATATGATACCAGAAAATCTACTTCTGTCTTATGGCGCCGAATATGAAACATTCTCCCGAGGCGAAATTATCTTTGATGAAGGCGAAACACCAAAATGCTACTATCAAATCATCAGTGGAAGAATCAAACTTAACCATTACAACGAAGCTGGGAAAGAATTAATACTGGCAATCCTGGAACCTGGACTCAGCGTTTGTGAACTTTTGCTCTTCATCGATAAAAAATATCCCGTGAACGCTGTCGTAATAGAAGAATCCACCGTTTTGAAACTTCCCAAAGCCGACTTTATGAAAATGATGGACGAGCATCCGAATATTTCCAAGGATATGAACAAATTTCTTTCGGAGCGTTTGTACCACAAATTTATGATGTTGGAAAACAACTCGTCTTTGCACGCAGAAGTACGCATCAAAGGGGTATTGGACTATCACAAAAGTTTCAGTCCAGACCAGAGCAATTACTCCTACGAAGTTCCATTGACAAGGCAACAATTGGCTTCCATCACTGGATTGCGCGTTGAGACAGTCATTAGAACCATCAAAAATCTTGAAAAACAGGAAGTTCTCAAAATCATCAATCGGAATATCCATTATTAAATACTCAAACACATAAATGCACAAAGCCCACTTTTTTACGAGTGGGCTTTTGCATATCAATCATTTAATCTGAAAAATGACCATAATATTTCGAAGTTTAAATCGATCAATCAAGTGGTTTTCTTCCACTAATAATATTGTATAGCACTACCACAACGGCAATTACCAAAAGAACGTGAACCAGATATCCGGTACTGAGTCCTTCTACAACGCCCAACATTCCCAATAACCAAACGATGATACAAATAGCGGCTACAAGCCATAATAGATTTTTCATAGTATAAAATTTTAATAAGTTTAAATTGTTTTCTTGATTAAATCCACGGATCCAGAACGACTTTCACACAGCCGTCTTCTTTTTTGTGGAAGATCTCGTAGCCTTTCGCCACATCGGTGAGACTAAGTTTGTGCGTGATGATATCATCCAATTTTACTTGGCCGGTTTCTACATACTTCAGAAGTTTATCGATGATGGTATGAACAGGACATTGTCCACCTTTGATCGTAATGCCTTTGTCGAATAATTGACCAACTTTGAAGTTGTCGTAATTAACAGGATAAACTCCCAAAATAGAAACAGTACCGCCTCTCCTGACACCGCTCATACAAGCTTCCAAAACTTTGATCGACCCTTTTTCGAAGTTGATAACCGCTTTGGCCTTGTCCAAGAAATCTCTTTCTGGCTCGAATCCAACGGCATCGATACAAAGATCTGCGCCTCGTCCGTTTGTCAAGCTTCTGATTTCCTCCACGACTTGTTCCGCATTTTCCCAAAGAATAGTTTCGCAACCTGTCAGCTTTTGAATTTGATCCAGTCTGTATTGCAAAGTATCGATCACGATGACTTTTTTCGCATTATGAAGAATGGCACTTTTCACAGACATCGACCCAACGGGACCTGCGCCGAAAATCGCTACCGTTTCGCCACCTTTCAGATCGCCCCACATTACGCCAACATAACCTGTCGGGAAAATATCTGTGAGGAAAAGCACTTGTTCGTCGGTTAAATTATCAGGCACTTTTCTCGGTCCGAAATTAGCGGAAGGAACACGTACATATTGTGCCTGTCCGCCATTGTGACCGCCATACAAATCTGTGTAGCCGAACATACCGCCACCTTTCTCTGTCAAGATTCCTCCTTCCGGACCATAATGATCTGGATTGCTATTTTCACAAGCTGTTGGCAATCCGTGTTCGCAGAAATAACAGCCACCGCAAGCGATTGGAAAAGGTACAACTACCCGATCGCCGACTTTTAGATGGTTGATATTCTTTCCAACTTCTTCTATGATTCCCATAAACTCGTGTCCCATTACCATTGGTCTGGCCTGCGGAATGCCACCGGTGTACATATGGAGATCACTGCCACAGATTGCTGTGGAAGTCACTTTTAGGATGATGTCATTTTGATCCTCAATGATTGGATCTTCTACCGTGTCGCAAGTAATTTTACCTGGTGCGTGAAAAACTGCTGCTTTCATATTTTAATATTTTGTGGTGATCTTGTTGTTTCTAAGCGGGATTGTTTCTTTCCGTTTCCAATTCCCAAACGCGGTGGTTGGCAATTGCTTTGATGAAAGATTCGTCTGCGTTTTGACTTTCTGAGGTGACAATCGCAGGATCCTTATGTTTCTTGCTTGCCACTTCACTCGCTTTGAAGATCTCGTCCGTATCCGCTCCGAAATAGATCGCTTTGCAATGTTTGTAAGCTTCATTCACAAAATGAACAGTTCCTGGTTTGTTATCTTCATTCAAAAGATTATCTGAAGATG
Organism: Chryseobacterium sp. FH1; assembly: GCF_000735135.1. Lineage (GTDB taxonomy): Bacteria > Bacteroidota > Bacteroidia > Flavobacteriales > Weeksellaceae > Epilithonimonas. Next base: position 1,514,352 of record NZ_JPLZ01000006.1, on the reverse strand, counting down.
TTTTTCCGCTACAGAGATACAATGCATCAAAACAAACGCTGGCTGTACTCGTTAAAGAATGCTTAGGCGTAAAACTGCTTCCATCATCTGCTTTCACTGGTGAAAGACTTCCGGCGATGATTTGAACCTCCGCTCCTTCTGCTTCAAGTTTTAATTTTAAAGAATTGACATCGGAAGCATTTACGCCATCTTCCATAATGAAACCGATCACTCGACTTTCTATGGAATCCGTCGCTGTATTTTTCATACTGAGCGCGTCTGAACTTTTGGTTGCTGGTTCTCTTTCCTCACTTTGAAGTGTTTTCGGATCGGCATCTGCGGGAATACTTTGGTTGGGTTGTTCGAGTTTCGTCACATCAACGCCAACTTTCTTCGCTACATTTTTGGCCAGATCTTTATCAATGAAATTAAGTTGACCGACCATTCTTTCACGGATTGCCGGAATCTTCACTTTCGAAAGTTCAAAGATCAAGGCATCCTGAAGGTGTTTTTTTTCTGGCGCACTTTGACTGTTGACAAACAATTTGGCTTGAGAATAATGATCCACGAAACTCTGGCTTCTGGCTCTCACTTTATGACCATCTACCCTTTCGCCGTGCGATACAAATCCGCCATCTTTCATCATCGATTGGAATGGACATCCGCCACCAATGGAATTTGGCTCGTAGCTCACTTTTCCTTTTGAGATTTGCTGACGCATATGCCCATCGCGCTGATTATTGTTAACCGTATTTAATGATCGGTTGATCGGGATCTCGTGGAAATTAGGAGAACCTAATCTTGATAATTGTGTATCGGTATAAGAAAATAATCTGCCTTGCAACAGAGGATCATTACTGAAATCGATTCCTGGAACCAAATGTCCTGGATGGAAAGCGATCTGCTCTGTTTCTGCAAAGAAGTTGTCCGGATTTCTATTCAATGTCAAAGTTCCGAAGATCTGAACGGGAACTTCTTCCTCGGGAACTAATTTGGTGGGATCCAAAAGATCAAAATCAAACTTATGTTCATCCGCTTCCGGAATCAGTTGTACGCCAAAATCCCATTCTGGAAATGCGCCACTGTCAATCGCTTCCCAAAGATCTCGTCGGTGAAAATCCGGGTCTTTCCCTGAAATTTTCGTCGCCTCGTCCCAAGCTACAGAATGGACACCCAATTTCGGTTTGAAATGGAATTTAACAAAATGAACAGCGCCGGCATCATTGATAAATTTAAATGAATGAACGCCGAAACCTTCCATCATTCGGTAACTTCTTGGAATTGCGCGGTCGCTCATCAGCCACATTATCATATGCATACTTTCCGGCATCAATGAAATAAAATCCCAAAATGTATCGTGCGCGGAAGAAGCTTGCGGAATTTCATTGTCTGGCTCAGGTTTTACAGCGTGAACAAGGTCTGGAAACTTCATCGCATCCTGAATGAAGAACACAGGCATATTGTTCGCAACGAGATCATAATTCCCTTCTTCTGTGTAGAATTTCACTGAGAAACCTCTCACATCTCTCGCCAAATCCGTACTTCCACGGCTTCCACCAACGGTAGAAAATCTGGTGAAAACTGGAACTTCTTTTCCAACTTCTGTGAGGAATTTTGCTTTGGTGAATTCCTTTAAACTTTTCGTCAGTTTGAAAACGCCGTGTGCTCCGGAACCTCTTGCGTGTACGATCCTTTCCGGAATTCTCTCGTGGTCAAAATGCGTGATTTTTTCTCTTAGAATGAAATCTTCCAACAGACTTGGCCCTCTTTCGCCAGACTTCAAAGAGTCTTGGTTGTTGTTGACTTTAAGACCTTGATTGGTCGTCAACGCTTTGTCCGAATTGTCCGTTGTATGATCCTGAAGCTGATCTACTTTTTCATTCTTACTTTTGTCATTTTCCATAGAAATATTTTTGATAGGTTTATTTTTTATCAATTACAATAATTGTTGATTTGGTAATACGTAAAGGTAGACGGAAGAACAGCGGGAGTTTATGATTTGAGTCATAACCGATACGATTAATCAAAAATAAAAGGATTATAACTTATTGAAATTCAAATTATAAATTGTTATAAAATACGTTTTAAATATCAGCTTTGTTATGACCGCAATCATAAATAAGGCAAAATTTACGGCTTAGATTTACAATCCACAATTGCTCTTTAATTTCGGCTAAAATCACATTCTATTCTGATGTAGAGCTTTGGAAATACTTTCCATCCAATATTGTGATAATACATTTTTATCTATGCAAAATATTCTATGTTTCAGCCATTTACATTGGGATTTCGTTTACCAGCGTCCGCAACATTTGTTGACCAGATTTGCCAAACAAAACAAGGTTTTTTATATCGAAGAACCTCGCAACAGCATTTCTGATTTTTACGAGATCGACTTGCAGGATGGCGTTTCCATTATTAAAATTTTCATTAATGATGATCAGGAAAACAAAAATCAAAGGTTGGAAAAACTCATCAGCAAAATTCTGGAAGATCAAAACATAAAAACCTATTCCTGCTGGTACTACACGCCAATGGCTTTGGAATATACATCCCATTTGAAACCTCAGATCACGATTTACGATTCTATGGATGAGCTGTCCGCATTCCGATTTGCACCACCACAATTGTTGGATTTGGAAAATGAATTATTCAAAAAAGCAGATGTGGTTTTCACAGGTGGACACACGCTTTACCAGGCAAAAAAGAACCGCCATCAAAACATTCATCCATTTCCAAGTAGCATAGATAAATCACATTTTCAAAAAGCACGAATCAATAAAATAGATGCCGAAGACCAAAAGCACATTTCAAATCCGAGGTTTGGATTTTATGGTGTGATCGATGAGCGATTCGATATCGAATTGTTGAGAGAAGTCTCTGCACTGCGACCGGATTGGCATTTCGTCATCATTGGTCCAGTTGTAAAAATCGATGTTAATGAACTTCCGAGAGCTGAGAACATTCATTATCTCGGTTCGAAAAAATATTCGGAATTGCCAGATTACATCAGCCATTGGGATATTGCATTGGTCCTTTTTGCCATTAATGAATCGACGGAATTCATCAGCCCAACCAAAACGCCAGAATATCTTTCGGCTGGACTTCCGGTGATTTCCACGCCAATTAAAGATGTTGTCAAACCTTACGGAGAAGCCTATTTGGTGTACATCGCAAACAATGCCGAAACTTTTATCGCTTATGCTGAGGAGGAACTCGGTAAAGATTCCAAAAAAGAATGGCTGGCAAAAGTGGATGAATATCTGGCAGATGAATCTTGGGACAATACGTTCGAAAAGATGAATCAGTTAATTAACAACGTCAAAAAAACCAACGGAATCTATGTATGATTATTTAATTATCGGTTGCGGATTCGCCGGATCGGTCTTGGCAGAAAGGTTGGCCAATGAAGGAAAAAAGATTTTGATTGTTGACAAACGAAATCACATTGCTGGAAATGCCTACGATTTCTACAACAAAGAAGGCATCTTAATCCACAAATACGGCCCTCATATTTTCCATACAAACTCCGAAGATGTTTTCAAATACCTAAGCAAATTCACAGAATGGCGACCTTATGAACATCGCGTTTTGGGAAGTGTGGATGGACAATTGGTTCCGATTCCAATCAATCTGACGACGATCAATAAACTTTATGGAAAGAATTTGACTTCCGATGAAGTCGTTAATTTTTTAGCCTCAAAAGCTGAACTTCGCAAACCCGTTTTGACCTCGGAAGATGTCGTTTTGAACGTCGTTGGAAAAGAACTTTACGAGAAATTTTTCCGTGGTTACACCAGAAAACAATGGGATCTGGATCCGTCAGAATTGGACGCTTCGGTGACCGCAAGAGTTCCGACGAGAACCAATGCCGACGACCGATATTTCACAGATTCTCTGCAGGCAATGCCGAAAAACGGTTATACAGAAATGTTCCAGACAATGCTTTCCCACAAGAATATCCACGTGATGTTGAACACGAACTACAAAGATATTGTGGATATCATTCCGCATAGACAATTGATCTACACTGGTCCGATCGACGGCTATTTTGATTATCAATTTGGAAAATTGCCTTATCGTTCGATTGATTTTAAATTTGAAACATTAGATCAGGAAAATTATCAGGAAACGGGAACCATCAATTATCCCACTTCAAATCTTTATACAAGAATCACGGAATTCAAACATTTGACGGGACAAAAACACCACAAAACGGCGATTGTTTACGAATATCCGACGGCGGAAGGTGATCCTTATTATCCAATTCCCAGAAAAGAAAATCAGGACGTGTACAATCAATACAAAAAATTGGCAGACGAAACACCGAATGTCTTTTTCACAGGGCGATTGGGAACTTACAAATATTACAATATGGATCAAGTCGTAGCGCAATCTTTGGCGCTTTTCCGAAAGATCATCAAAGAAGAAAATGCAGTACAACAGTAATCCCATTAATTTTAAAAATCCTTTTCAATCCTTTCTGATGGCTGGTTTCGAATGTGCAGACCAGCAAAATGCGTTTGGCGAACGAGTGGATTTAATCAAATTAACTGGACACGATCGTTTCATTAATGAAGATTATCAGCGTCTGACAGAAATCACAATCAAAACTATTCGCGAAGGAATCCGTTGGAGTTTTGTTGAGAAATCGCCTTTCGTTTATGATTGGTCGCAGGTCGAAGAGATCATTATCAATGCAAAAAACAATTGCATCCAGGTCATTTGGGACATTTGTCATTTTGGATTTCCAGATGATTTGACGCCACTGCATCCAATGTTTGCAAGGCGATTTTCACATTTGTGCAGAGCTTTCGTTTTGAAATACAGAAGTTTGGTTCCAGATGGCGAATTAACTGTCACACCGATCAATGAGGTCAGTTTTCTGTCTTGGCTCGGTGGCGATGCGAAAGGTACAAGTCCGTATTGCGTGAATCAAGGTTGGGAAGTGAAATATATGCTGATGAAAGCCTACATCGAAGGGATTGAAATGATGAAGGAAATCGATCCGACCATCAAAATAATGACGACGGAACCTTTGGTCAATATCATTTCTTCCAATTTGTCAGATCCATTTTCAGTACTTAAAGCAAACGAAAAACATCAGGAGCAGTTTCAGGTTTTGGAAATTCTGACAGGAAAATTGTGTCCAGAACTCAGAGGAAAACCAGAATATCTGGATATGATTGGCGTTAATTTTTACAATGATAATCAATGGACGTTTCCGGAACATCAATTCATTCCTTGGAACGAAACGCCTCCAAGTCCACATTGGCGAAGTCTGCATTCATTAATCGAAGAAGTTTTCATCAATTACGGAAAACCAATTGTCCTGTCAGAAACCAGTATTCCTGAAGATAACAGAAGAGATTGGCTTGAGATGATTTCTGATGAATGCTTATCGATTTTGAAAACCGGAATTCCCTTCTACGGTTGTTGTATCTACCCAATTATCGACCGTCCAGACTGGGATTTTCCAGATGAGTGGCACCACAGTGGACTTTGGGATATTACGAATTTGGAAACTTTGGAAAGGGAAATCCATCAAGAAAGTCTTGAGGTTTTGCAGGATTTTCAGAGGAGAATTAAACTCATTAATTTTTAGATTAATAAAAAATTCAATTTCTACTTTTCCAATTTCTTGATCACCTTCAACATATCAACACCTTTTCCCAAAACCGGTTTGAAAAGATCGCCTTTTTCCTTCAATCGCTCCAAAGCATTATGAATTGTGAAATCCGTCGGCTTCAAACCAACTTTCACCTCATCCCATTCCAAAGGCATCGAAACGGTAGCGCCTTCTTTTGGTCGAAGACTGTAAACACTCGCGAGCGTCTGTCCACGGCGGTTTTGAAGATAATCGAGGTAGATTTTATTTTTATCACGTTTTTGAAGACTTCTTTCCAGCGTTGTCAAATCGGGCAATTTTTGCTGAACCATTTGCATTAACAAATGTCCAAAATCCTTGACTTGGTCATAATCATATTTCGCACCCATCGGAATATAAATGTGAATTCCCGAACTTCCAGAAGTCTTCGGAACCGCTTTGATTCCAGCTAAATCCAAAACTTCTTTCACCGCCAAAGTTGTTTCAATGACGTCTTCAAAGGTATTTTTGTCTGATGGGTCAAGGTCCAAAACCAAGTAATCGGGAAAATCGGCTTTCGGTAATCGGCTCGTCCAAACATTCAGTTCGATGCAACCGAGATTGTTGAGATACGCCAAAGTTTCCTTGTCGTTACAAATGATGTAATTGATGTATTTGTCACTGCTTTCTGAAAAAACTTTTTCAATTTCAATCCAATTGGGGGTTTCTTCGGATGCATCTTTTTGATAAAAACTCAAGCCTTTGATGCCGTTCGGAAAACGGTTCATAGATTGCGGACGCGCCTTGAGATGTGGCAGAATATATTTCGAAATACTTTGATAATAATCTATCACATCGCCTTTGCTCACGTCGTCATCGGGAAAATAGATTTTGTTCTGATTCGTTAGTTTCAGCTCTTGTTTTCCGATTTTTTTGGTGATTTCGTTTTTGGCAGTTCTGGTTTTTGGTTCGGCTTTTTTCACAATTTCGTTTTTTGATTTGTTTTCAGCATTGAATTCGACGTCTTTCGGTTTCACGTCGTCGCGAAGTCGCAGGAAAACGGGATGACGGTAAATAAAATCTTTGGTGACTTCCGTAAATTTGATTTCCGCAACCAATTCCGGTTTTATCCAAGTCGCTTTTGCATTGGTTTTCGGCGTGATTTTGAAAACCGATTTTTCGATAATCAAAGGTTTCATTAATTGATGAAGTTCAGAAAGCACTTTGTCGTTGAAACCTGTTCCCGTGTGACCACAGAAAACCATTTCGTCGTCCAGATATTTCCCGAGAATTAGTGAACCAAATTTATTCCGAGAACCTTTTGGTTCGGTAAATCCGCAGATAATCGCTTCATCCGTTTGGTTGATTTTAATCTTCAGCCACTCCGAACTTCGGACGCCTTCTTTGTAAGTGCTGTCGGTTTTCTTCGCCACAATGCCTTCCAAACCAAGGTCATTTGCGACTTGATAAAAATCTTTCCCATCTTTGATTATGTGGTCGTGGAATTGGACAATTTCGTTTTGAACCAAAGCTTCTTTCAGTAATTCTTTCCGTTCAAGATAAGTCAGTTCCTCTGTCGAGTGTCCGTTCAGCCAAAGCAAATCGAACACCTGATAAATCAAGGCCAAATCAGGATTGTCGCCAATTTTTTGAAGCCATTGAAAGTTCGGTTTTCCTTTGTCATCGTACGCGACAATTTCGCCATCCAGAATCATTTCGTGTTCCTGAAGTTTCAATGCATTCGCCACTTTCTTGAATTTCTGAGAAAAATCGAGGCCGTTTCTGGAATACAATCCGATAGAATCATTTCTTAAATCAGCAATTGCACGATAACCATCCCATTTAATTTCAAACGCCCAATCCGCATCATCAAAGGCTTTATCAGTGGTTTTGCACAACATCGGAACAATGAATTCCGACAGTTTTTTCTCGCCGGAAAGTGCTGGTGTATAATTTTTAAAATGGTTTATGCTTTCGGAGGCGGTATTTTTTTTTTACTGTCTTTCCCTTCCAGGTAAGCCGTTACTTTTGAGTTTTTGGAGGTGTGTTCTTCGGCATTGTAATCATCTGAAACCGCGAAATCATCTTTATGTTTAATCAGCAACCAAGCGTTGTCATCCTGCGGATTTTTGATTTTGACCAATGCAAACTCGCCTTTCAATTTCTTTCCGTGAAGAATGAATTTCAGAGATTGTTTGTGAAGTTCGGCGCGCATCACAAGGTCATCTGTTTTGCCTTTCACTTTTTCGATAGGTTCATAGGTTCCTTCGTCCCAAATTTCCACTTCGCCGGCACCATAATTCCCCTTCGGAATCGAGCCTTCAAAAGTTCTGTATTCATAGGGATGGTCTTCTACCATCATCGCCAATCTTTTGTCAGAAGGATTCAGTGATGGTCCTTTCGGAACAGCCCAACTTTTCAGAACGCCTTCCATTTCCAATCGAAAATCGTAATGCAATCGCGACGCCGCGTGCCTTTGAATCACGAATTTCAGTTTTTTACCGCTCGCCTTTTCCTTTCCACTCGGTTCTGAAGTTTCTTTGAAGTTCCGTTTTTTGTTGTAATCCTCGAGTGCCATTTTGGGTTGGAGTGTTTGACAGTTTGAGTGTTTTAGAGAATTTGATATTTGTCAGGTTGAGGTTCTCGAAGCCCTCATCTTTTTTCTTTTTTCTGGAATTTTTTATCCAGCTTTTTTCTTTTTGCCTTCGAGACTGGCTTTCAGCATTGCCATCAAATCGGTGGTTTTTCCTTTTGGTTCTTTTTCTTCCACCAATTTCACTTTTTTGCCTTTTGCTTTTTGTTTGATGATTTTTAGTAAATCTGCGTTGTAAGTGTCTTTGTATTTTAAAGGGTCAAAAGTGGTTGCCAAAGATTTGATTAATGACTCTGCCATTTTGAGTTCGTCCGGTTTCGGTGCTTTTCCGGTTGGGATTTTCAAATCTTCGTAGCTTCGCATTTCCTCAGGATAACGCATTCTATTGACCATCAATATTTTGTCATCGTAAGGCCGAATCAGACATAGGATTTCACGTTCTCTTAAAATAAAAGAACCGATGCCGGCCATTTTGGTTTTCATTAATGATTTTAATAATAATTTGTAAGCCGCTTCACCATTTTTTTGAGGTTCAAGGAAATATGGGGTTTCGAACAAGGCAGAATCAATTTCATCTTGTTTAACGAATTGGGCAATACTGAGAACTTTGGATTTTTCCGGACTTGCGGCCGCGAAATCTTCTTTATCAAGAACAATATATTTGTCTTCAAGTTTGTAACCTTTGACAATATTTTCCCAAACCACTTCTTTTCCAGATTTCTCGTTGACACGTTTGAATTTGATATTACTCAAATCCTTGCTGTCCAACATATCCAAATCCAAAGTGCTGGAATCTGTCGCAGAATATAATTTGATGGGAATATTCACAAGTCCAAAGCCAATGGCGCCATTCCAGATTGCTCTCATAATTCAGTTTTATAATTGAAATTAATAATAAAATATCATTACCGAATTTCTAACAATAAATATTCCATCATTCAACTCATTTGAAATTGTGGTCAAAATCTACTATTCAATTGTGTGGTCATTAGCTTTTACATCAGAAATTGCATAAACATTGAAGTAATTTTTATACCTTGCTAAGTAATCCATAAAATGATATTGGTTCAATCAAAATGTACGAGCTTCAAAAGGAGAGATATCATTATCGCTATCAATGTGGCGGATGCAATTAAATATCTTCCAGATTTTGCTTTCTTCTCTGCCCGAGTTGTTTGTAAAAAGATGGACTGAGTCCTGTTATTTTCTTGAATTGATTGGAAAGGTGCGCAACACTGCTGTAATTGAGTTTGTAGGAAATTTCGGTCAGGTTCATTTCATTGTACAGCATCAGTTCCTTAGCTCTTTCAATCTTATGAATGATGATGAAATGTTGGATTGTGATGCCTTTGACTTCCGAAAATGTATTGGCTAAATAGGTATAGTCGTAACCTAATTTTTCGCTGATATAATCTGAATAATTTTGTGTTGGAAGTTCATCTGAATAATGGACCATCTCGATGATTACTGTTTTTATCTTTTCAACGAGAATACTTTTTTTGTCATCTAAAAGTTGTAATCCTGACTTGCTGAGAATTTCGGCAAGTCCTTTCCTTTTCTCTTCACTTGTTTTTATCAAGGTCTCTACAAATCCCAACTCTATCTCTACATATTCTATTTTCAAAGTGTCAAGTGCGTTTTGCACTATCATTTTACAGCGCAGACTCACCATGTATTTAATGTATAATTTCATATATCTATAGCAACAAGGTTTTGGATAAGCACATCTGTAATCTCAATTAATTCTGATTTACAACATTTCCGCTCCGAAAATATTTAGCTTTTGAATTGATTTAATTCTCAATACAAACCTTTAAGTTGTAATTTACGGTTGTTATTCAAGCGGTGTGTTACATATAAATTCATCATCCTTACACTTATCACACATTAAGAATCATTTCTTTCAGAAATACTGTGATATGTGTAAATATTAAAAAAACATCAACAACTTAAATGGAATTAATTAGACGAAATTTGTAATATCAAATGCTAAACTTACTTGCTAATGAGTGAAGAGAGGAAAGCAATAGGATTTAACAAATGTAAATGATGAAAAAAAAATGAATTCTTTTTACCGCATAAAAAACATTAGAGAATCTAAAGTATTTTAAAAGTTTTCAGAATAAGAGTAGGCTATTTTAGTCTACTCTTTTTTTTAATTATCTGCGGAAATTTCAATATTATCAATGTCATATCACAAAATCACCAATGCTGTCAGTTTTTTTGTCTTTCTAATGATCACGCTCACCTATCATTGTCTCAAAGTTCGATCGTACAGGAATAAAATCAAAAGGAAAAACCTGCAAATAAAAAGCTTGCAACACAGAATTAAAATTTTTGAAAGTTCATCAATTTTTGAGACCATCGATGATGAACTGATACTACAAAGCACGGAGCTCAATGAAAGACAAAAGGAAATCGTGATTTTGATGTTACACGGTTTTTCTAATACAGAGATTGCTTCAAGATTATTTGTTGCAACAACGACCGTGAAATATCACATTAAAAATATATACAGAATTTATTCGGTAAAAAATAAACATCAGCTTTATAATAAGTTAATAGTCAAAAATGACACCATTGCGAGAATTGAATGATAACTGTTCTAAATAAATTTAATATTTAATACTTGATTTTAAAGTTAATGATTAAATTTACAGAAACTTGGTTCAATATAGCCCTCCACACCTGTTATCTGATTGTATTTTTGAGAGAATGCAATACCAAATAAGAATCGAATTAATCAAATGAAGCAATTAACCAAATTTATTCTATTTTACTTTTTTTTTGCAAACAATTTGTCAGCACAGACACGTTCGAATCCAGAAAAGAAAATTGATTCGCTATTTTCTACATATAACTCAAAAACTGCCGGCGTTGCGGTTGGTGTCGTGAAAGACGGAAAGCTGATTTTCAAAAAAGGATATGGTACGGCCAACCTAGAATACGATATCGCCATAACACCAAAAACGATTTTCAACGTAGGTTCTGTTTCAAAACAATTCACGACTTTTTCAATTTATTTATTAGAAAAACAGGGCAAAATATCGTTGGACGATGATGTCAGAAAATACATTCCGGAATTGCCAATTTATGAAAAAACAATTACCATCAAACATTTGTGCTCGCATACAAGCGGACTGAAAGATCAATGGTCATTATTGACACTGGCAGGCTGGAGAATGGATGATGTGATCACTCATGAGCAGGTCATGAAAATAATCACTAAACACAAGGAGTTGAATTTTGCACCGGGAAGCCAGTTTAAATACAGCAACTCAGGATTCTCATTGTTAACGGAAATAGTAAAAAGAGTTTCGGGAAAAAGTTTCAGCGCGTTTGCAAAAGAAAATATCTTCGATCCATTAGGAATGGAAAACACATTGATCTATGATGACAACGAAAAAATAGTTAAAAACAGAGCCTACTCATACGGCAGTGAAGACGGATTGTACATTAAGAGAAACCTCAATAGTTCTTCTATAGGACCTACAAACGTCTATACGACCGTGGAAGACTTAAGTAAATGGACCGCCAATTTTGAAAATCCTAAAGTTGGCGATGCTGATTTTATTAATCATTTTAATGAAAAATCAACATTGGATAATGGTGAACCTGCTATTCTATCCGTGAGAGATGGCGAAACTATTTACCACGCAAAAGGTCAATTTACCAGAAATTACAAAGGTCTAAATCTTTATAATCATACTGGAAGCGATGCAGGTTTCAAATCTTATTTGGGTCGTTTTCCTGACAATAAATTATCCATCATCCTTTTGAGCAATGATGAAAATTTCGCTTCATACAATGCAGGATTAGACATTGCAGAATTTTACTTATCTGACCAATTTAAAAAAAGAGCGCCGATAGCCGAACCCGAAAAGAAGGCCGAAGAAAAACCAAAATATGTTCCTACTAAAATGCTAAAAGACTTCGAAGGTCAGTTTCAAAACACGGATCTGTCATCACTTTTCACATTGAAGGTCATCGATGGAAAGTTGACAATGACTCACAGTAGATTAAGCGATGTTGTGCTGACAGAAGTAGAGAAAGATAAATTTACGGGATTAATGACCTTTGCAGTGGAAGTCACTTTTGAAAGAAACAAAAAAGGCGAAATGACTGGATTGAACATTACCAATTTTGGGGCAACTAAAGTCAAGTTCATTAAACTAAAATAACTGCCACCACCAAGTTTTTTCTATGTGCCTTCTATATTAAACTTTTGTGCTAAAAATCTATCATTCATAAAGCGTTACGAGCAAAACTACTATAAAATTAGCTTACACTCGCCTCTTTACCAAATTTCTTCAGTATCAAAAAATGTGAACGCAGTGCGGATAGAAATGTCTTATTTTCATTGTAGGGCAAATCAAATTCCAGCGCGGTCTGTTTTACGATAATGGAAATCTCCCCATAATGGATATGGCAGACTTTAGGAAATAAATGATGCTCGATCTGCCTGTTCAGGCCACCAAGAAAAAATGCGGCGACTTTATTATGAGTTGCAAAATTTGCTGTTGTACGCATCTGATGCTCCGCCCACGCTTCTTCTATATTGCCGGATTCATTTGGGACAGGGAAATTGGTTCCTTCCACTACGTGAGCCAGCTGGAAAACAAGCCCCATGGTCAAACCTTGTGCAATATGCAAAAGCAAAAAGCCGATCAGAAACTGCCACCAACTTACATCCAACACTAGAAGAGGCAAAACGATGAACAAGAAATAATAGATTGCTTTAAAGAAAAATAAATTGAAAAATTCTAACTTGGGATGCCTGTTTTGATGAGCGCCTATCTTCTTCTGAAAAAACTTCTTGTAATCCTTACGGAAAACCCACGACAGCGAGGCAAGACTGTAAAGCGGAAACGCATACCAATGCTGGTATCTTTGGATGGATTTTACTTCATCATCTTCTGCAATTCGGATCAATCCTGGCGCTATTTCAATATCCTCATCGTGGCCAGGAATATTTGTATACGTATGATGGACCAAATTATGCGTAATACTCCAAACATAAGGATTAGCTCCGACAAGATTAAAAATAAACCCGAAGATCTTATTCACCTTTTTATTCCCGGAAAGCGCACCATGAATTGCATCGTGACACACATTAAACCCTACAAATGCACTAAACATACCCAGCAATATTGAAAGTGGCAAAAGCATCCACATAGGCAAATGACCTGAGATAATGAAAAGATAAATCCCTACAAAACCTGTCAAGAAAAATACGGTTTTGCCCCACATTGGCGCATTCGCATGTTGACTTAATTCATTATGACTGAAATGGTGCTCTACCCTATTTCTAACGGTTGCATAAAAACGAGAACCTGAAGCGGTAGAGAATTTTAATTTTTGTGACATTTGATATCATATTTGATCTACTTTAAGCGAACAAACAGATGTAATCAATATCGGGTGTCTGAATAAAAAGAATGTTGAGTTTTCCGGCAGATGACCGGATCTTATGGAAATATAACGGATTAATTGGTATTTTATTATAAAATTAAAAAAAAAAATTACTACAAAATTTGAAGGAGTAACTTGTAAAGATTCATCCTCTCTCTCATTTTTGATAAATGGTACAAATGATGTGATAAACCATACCTCTGTGGTATCAGGTCTTCTTTTTAATTTTGTTTCAAAGAATTGACATGAATGTTTCAAATAATATATCACGCAAAAATTTCCTTAGAAATTCTGCACTAGCAGTGGCTGGTCTTACCTTAACTCCCAATATTATGATGGCAACTTCTAATTTTAATGATGAAACAATTGCATCAAACAAAAAATTGATCTTAAAAAATGTTCGGTTAGAAACTGGTTTTCAATACGAAGAAGATGAAATAGTTGCTACAAAAACAGATTTGTTTCTCATCGAAGTTGAAAACGGAAAAATTTTAAAAATATCTCCAAACAATCCCAACGCAAAAGCAATTGACGCAAAAGGATTTCTAATGCTTCCGGCTTTCAAGGACATGCACATTCATCTGGATAAAACTTTCTACGGCGACAAATGGCAGGCGGTGAGAAAAAGAAAAGGCGGTGTAAAAGGAATGATAGAGTTAGAAGAAAAATTGATGCCCGAACTGCTGAAAACTTCTACGCAGAAAGCCGAAAAAATGATTGAACTACTCCATTCCAAAGGGACATCTTTTGCCAGAAGCCACGTAAATATTGAGCCAACTTCAAAATTAGATTCATTTAAAAATCTGCAGGTAGCATTAGAAAACAAGAGGAAAACTTTCGGTGCAGAGTTGGTGGCTTTTCCGCAACATGGTGTTTTTTATAAAAATTCTGTCCCCTATTTGAAAGAAGTTGCCACAATGGACATCGATTATATTGGTGGCGTAGATCCTTACACCTTAGATGGCGCTATTGAAAAGACAATTGATTTTACAGTACAATTGTCACTAGATCATCAAAAAGGAATTGATATTCATCTACACGAAACTGGAGAATCTGGTTTGAAAACCGTGGAATATCTAATTGATAAAGTCAACGAAAATCCTGCTTTGAAGGGAAAGACATTTTTAAGTCACTGCTTTGTTTTAGGTAAACTAGATCAAAAAAAACAGGAAGAGATTACTGAAAAATTAGGAAATGCCCAAGTTGGAATTGTCTCTACGATTCCTTTTGGAAACCTCATCATGCCACTTCCTACGTTACAAAAACATGGTGTAACTGTTTATACCGGAAACGACAGCATCGTAGATCATTGGAACACCTACGGAACTGGAAGTGTTCTGGAAAAAGCCAATCTATACGCGCAATTGTACGGCCAGTCGACGGAATTCCTATTATCAAGATGTTTGAAACTGGCAACAGCGAACGTACTTCCATTGGATGATAAAGGAAATCAGCAATGGCCAAAAGTTGGAGACGACGCAAATTTGGTCTTTCTCAATGCGAGTTGTTCGGCTGAAGCTGTTTCGAGAATATCCGACGTGAGATCCTTGATTCATCAGGGAAATATCGTATTTTAACTAAATCAAACATCAATGAAAATTTTAATTTTTCTCTTCGCTTTTTGCATTATAAGTGTTACTGCATGCGAAAAAAATACAGTTCAATATTTAAAAGAAAACAGGATGCAAGATGAAAATTTGGTGAATTTGGTGATGAAAAATGATATTACTAAATTAAAAAATGCTTTGAACAACGGGGCCAACGTTAATACAACCGATCAAAAAGGAAGATCACTTTTGCTAATTGCCGTGATCGGAAAACAAACAGAGATGGCAAAAGTTCTGGTAGAATATAAAGCTGATGTCAACCTCCAGGATGCTCAAAAAGACAGTCCATTTTTATACGCCGGAGCAAGCGGACAAACCGAATTGGTAAAACTATTTCTGAACAATGGAGCCAGATTCGATGTTTTTAACCGATATAATGGAACAGCCTTGATTCCTGCCTGCGAAAGAGGTCATGTGGAAACCGTCGAAATTCTTGCTAATACGAAAGGATTTCCGATAGATCATGTCAATAGATTGGGTTGGACAGCTCTCATGGAAGCAGTCGTATTAGGTGATGGAAGCACAATATATCAGCAGATCATCACGATCTTAAAAAATGCAGGTGCAGATCTCAACATTCCGGATAAAGATAGCATAACAGCTTTACAACATTCAAAATCATTAGGCTTTAAAAATATTGTAAAAATATTGGAGTCTTAAAATATGATTTTTCATTCTGAATCCTTTTCTGTTTAAATTTTACTAATTTTAAGCGAAAATCATTCAGGATGAATCAACAGTCAGATCACTTTCCCATTTTGGGTATTCAGGATTTCAGTGAAAACCAGAATTCTGGAGGTCAGATTTTATTCAACGAACTTCACGGTGAGCGTTCAATCGATTCACCGCACAAGCACGATTTTTTCATCATCAACATTTTCGAAAAAGGAAAGGGCAATCATACCATAGATTTTGTATCGTATCAAATTCAAAACTGTCAGGTTCATTTGGTCTTTCCAGATCAGGTGCATCAATGGCATATTGAAAAAGGAACGATTGGTTATCAATTGATGATCAGCAGATCTTGGTTCGAAAATCTTCTTTCATCGCTTAGATTTTCGGCTCTATTTTATCAGAATCATCCTGTTGTTGATCTTTCCGATCATCTTTTTCAGTCTTTTTTGTATGAATTTCGAAGCATTCAAAAAGAAATGGAAGGGCAAAATATTTTTTGGAAGATGGTACAGAAGCGATGTGAAATCATAGGTCTAATGATAAGTAAGTCTGTAGAAGCGAGATTCAAAGGTTATGATGCAATTCACTCAAATCCTGTAATCTCCAAATTTTTAAACTTAATAGATTCGAATTTCAAAGTAGAACGATCTGTTTCTTTCTACGCGGACAAACTTCATATTTCGGCGAATTATTTGAATATTATCTGCAAAAAGATTCTCAATACATCCGCATCATCATTAATCCAGAATAGAATTCTGCTCGAGGCAAAACGTCTGCTCAAAGTTTCTAAAATGTCGGTAAAAGACATCGTTTATGATCTCGGTTTTTATGACCACGCCAGTTTTTCAAAATTTTTCAAATCAAATACGGGAATGACGGCGACTCAATTCAAGGAAGAGATTTTTTAAATAAAAATTTGTCATTCTTCTCCTATTGATAATTAAATCCACTACTTCAAAAATCTTTAGTTCTGAGCTTCTGTGAAAGAATTGAGGATCATCTAACTTTTATCACTCAATCATATTTCTTAACCTTCATCCTAAAGCTATTTTTAGATAGCAACTTCCCTATTTATTTTGGTGGATATGATTGCAATCTGAATTTATCAATAGTAGAATCTTATTAAAGCATTGAAAATTAGAACCATAGAACATATATGCTATTTTCGAACTATGATAATTAAGTTTTTTTTAATCAAACAATAACATATTGTTTACAATCACCTGTATTTATAGGGATTTCTTAAGGGTTTGTTCATTTACTCATAAGGTTTTCTTAAACGGCAACGGTCTCGAATCCTATAGTTTTGTTGCTATCTAAAATTTAAAAATGAAAAAAGTATTATGCACGGTTTTACTGTGTGCATCAATGATCGTTTTCGCGCAGAAAGGTACTGTGTCGGGAAATATCAACGACAATTCACAAATTGCCCTTCCGGGAGCAAAAATCACTTTAAGTCCGGGTAACATTTTTACGGTCTCGGATGAACACGGTAATTTTGTTTTTCTTGATGTTCCTTCAGGAAATTACACCTTAAATGTTGATTACATTGGATATGGTAAAAAGGAGATTCCAATATCTGTAGATTCAGACAGAAATACAAAACAGAATATTGTTTTCGTTAGGAAGGAACAGCAAATTTCGGAAGTCAAGATCAAAGGTTTTGCCCTTCAAAATCAAGCCCGAGCTCTGAACAAACAGAAAAGCAACGCGAACATTACGAACGTCATTTCCGCTGATCAAATGGGGAAATTTCCAGATGCCAATATTGGTGACGCTTTGAAAAGAGTTCCCGGAATTACAATGCAGAATGATCAGGGTGAAGCAAGAAATATCATCATCAGAGGTTTAGCACCCGAACTTAATTCCGTAACCTTAAATGGAAACAGAATTCCTTCTGCGGAAGGAGATAACAGAAATGTGCAGATGGATCTTATTCCTTCAGATATGATTCAGATTGTTGAAGTGAATAAAACTCTGACTTCCGATATGGACGGTGATGCGATTGGTGGATCTGTAGATTTAATTACCAGAACAGCATCGGCTAAGGAGCGGATTTCAATTTCTACGGCTTCCGGTTACAATCCTATTCGTTCAAAAGCTTTGTTTGCAGACAGTTTTGTGTATAGCAACAGGTTTGCAGGCGGAAAATTAGGATTGGTCTTAAATGGTTCTTACAATAACAATGATTACGGTTCTGATAATGTGGAAGGTGTCTGGACAAAAGATGAGGCAGGAAATGTTTACATGGAAGAAATGGACATCCGAAAGTACGATGTAAAACGTGAAAGAAAAAGCATAGGAACTGATCTTGATTTTAAATTTAATGACAAAAACAACATCAGAGTTTCTGCTTTGTACAACTGGAGAGACGACTGGGAAAACAGATATAGATTAAGAATTAAAGATATCGAACCTATTTATTCTGACGCTTCCGAAACCAACATTTCAGGATTCAATGCCGTGTTAAACCGTCAGACGAAAGGAGGAATCAATAATAAACTGAATGATTCAAGACGTTTGGAAAGGCAGATTATGCAGAATTATTCGATTCTCGGAAATCATGTGATCGGAAGTAAATTGGAAATGGATTGGGGTGCTTCTTACTCAAAAGCTGAAGAACAAAGACCCAACGAAAGGTATTTGACCTACGAAGCTGAAACTGCAGATAATGGTGACGACATCAGACTGTCAAGTAATTTTTCGACCAAAAAACCGATGTTCACATTGCAAAATCAGGTTGGTCTTAATCAATATGCCTTTGATGAGTTGAGCCAACAAAACGGACTGACTTACGAAGAGGAAATCACAGGAAGATTGAATTTCAGAGTTCCATTGTCTATTATTGAAAATCAGAAAGGTCGTTTAAGATTTGGTGGTAAAGCCAGATTGAAATTCAAGAAACGCGAAAATGATTTCTTCTCTTATGAGCCTACAGGAAATTCCATGGATAATCTAGGACAAACTGGTCTGGTAAATTGGAATGGACGTTTCAATCCGAATTCTGGTTACGCTCCAGGAATTTTTGCAGGCAATACTTATCTAGGAAATTTAAATTTAAATTCTTCGGCTTACGAGCAAGCCAGCGAGCCTTCAGAATTCCTTTCAGAAAATTATTCTGCAAATGAAAAGATCTACGCTGGATATTTGAGATGGGATCAGAATTTTACCGATCAACTATCAATGATTGTTGGTGTCAGAGTTGAAAACACACAGATTGATTATACCGGAAACGTGGTGGAAGACGAAGAAAACCTGACAGGAAGCAGAAATATAGAAAGTCAGTACACCAACTGGTTGCCGAGCATTTCCTTCAAATATGCTCCCAACAAGGATGTAGTTTTGAGAGCTGCTTATTCTACCGCTTTGGCAAGGCCAAGTTATTATAAAATTTCTCCGTACGTCAATATTTTACCGAATGACAGAGTTGTGTCTGCGGGAAATCCTGATTTGAAGGCATCTTATGCACACAATTACGATTTGATGGGAGAATATTATTTCAAATCCGTCGGAATTTTATCTTTGGGAGGTTTCTACAAGAAAATCAATAATTTTATTTATGATTACAGAGATCAAAATTTTAACAGAGAGAAATTTGCACAGATGTTTCCGGATATCTCGAATACTTTAGAAGACGGGCAGAACTACACCTTGGTATTGCCACAAAACGGTGAGTCGGTACAGGTGTATGGTTTTGAAGCGGCGGTACAGAGACAGCTTGATTTTCTTCCTGGTTTTCTTTCGCATTTTGGAGTTTATTTAAATTATACTTACACAAAATCCAAGGCAAAAGGCGTTTACAATGCAGATGGAGATTTGAGAACGAACGTGATGTTACCGGGAACCGCGCCTCATATGTTTAATTCATCTTTATCATGGGAAAACAAAAAATTCACAGCAAGACTGTCTCTGAATCACGCAGCAGCTTATCTTGATGAATTTGGTTCGACAGATTTTGAAGACCGTTACTACGACAAGCAGACTTTCTTAGACGCCAATGTTTCTTACGCTCTTACCAGCTTTATGAGAGTTTTTGCAGAAGCCAATAATTTGACCAATCAGCCGTTGCGCTATTATCAAGGTGAGAAAAACAGAACGATGCAGATGGAATATTATATGCCGAGATACACGCTGGGATTAAAATTTGATTTTTAATAAAATGAATAAAAGAATATCCATAAAAAATAGTTTTGCTGTACTTGGAATGTTGGCTTTGTTAACTTCCTGTTCAGTATTAAAAAAAAATAAAAATGCTTTAAAGCCTGACATCGTAACAGAAAAAGTAATGTTCGATACCGATGATCCTGCCATTTGGATCAATCCTGATGACGCTTCGAAAAGCATTATCGTAGGAACAGACAAACAAACCGGCGGTGGTTTATACGCTTTCGATCTTGAAGGGAAGATTATCAATAAAATAACCGGGTTGGGTCGTCCCAATAATGTGGATATTGGATATGGACTTTCTCTCAATGGGGAAACCTTCGATTTTGCCGTAGTCACAGAGCGAGATACCGATAAGGTGAGAATTTATTCGGTGCCTGATCTGAAGGAAATTGGTGAATTTTCAGTTTTTGATGGAGAGGAGCTCCGTTCACCAATGGGAATTTCTGTATACAAAAATCCCGATTCTAAAGAGATTTATGTCATCGTTGGAAGAAAAACCGGTCCGAGTGGTCAATACTTGTGGCAGTATAAGCTTTCTGATGACCAGGGTAAAATCAAAGCTGAAGTTGTGAGAAAATTCGGAGAGTTCAGCGGATTGAAAGAAATAGAAAGTATTGCTGTTGACGCAGAATTAGGATTGATTTATTATTCCGATGAAATGTTCGGCGTCCATGTTTATCACGCAAATCCTACAAAAGGTGATGGGGAGATTTTATTATTTGGAAAGGGAGATTTCAAAAGAGACATCGAGGGAATTTCTATTTATCCGACAGAAACTGGGAAAGGGTATATTCTAATCTCCAATCAGCAGGCAGATACTTTCAATGTTTATCTGAGAGAAAATCCGGCAAAAGGAAAAATTGCAGAAATACCATTCTCAACAAGTGAAAGTGATGGTTCGGAAGTAACTGCAATCCCTTTAGGCGATCGTTTTCCGAAAGGCGTTTTTGTAGCGATGAGCAACGGGAAAGTTTTTCATTATTACGATTGGCGCAAAATTGAAGAGCAAATAAAAAAGGCTCAGTAATTTTATATAAAATTTAGATCTTAAATCCTGTTTCAGAAATGAGGGAGGATTTAATTTAATATACTTTTAGATTTATTTTTACGCAATTTAATCAATTCCCGAGATCATTATTATCACTGCTAATGAACATTTCGTTTGATTCGTCGGCAATGATTTTAAGGAAGCGATCATAATGCTTGAGCACATCGCTGATCAATTCATTTTTCGTGAAGTATTGCACATCGTAGCCTTCGCGCGAGTCGCCGAAATATGTTTTTGGAAAATAAGTGATATTGCTTTCCAGATCAGGAAGATTGCTATCGTCGACCAAATATTCTGAAACAATCCTTTTTTGATTTTTTATACCGTAGATAAAATTATTGACAATGTTGTGGCGAATTTCCAAATAGATCTTCGATGATTCCTGGATGTAGTTGACCTCTGCTTTGATACCATTAATTTCAAATTCATCCTTCAAATCGTTGAACGCTCCTAAGGCCTGCTCTTCGATGAATTTTTTAACCGAGTCTTTTGTTTTGAAGGAAACAATGGTTTTAAGACGCTGTCTCCAAAATTCACCAGACCATGGTACCGTCGAAACCGACAAGCCTTTTTCGTAATAACTATAATCTATGACAAGGGCTTTCATCAACGATACCACGAACAAAATCATAATGACGGCAAATGGCAAAGCGGTGATCAGCGTCATGGTCTGGAGAACCTGCAATCCTCCAGCATTAAGTAACATGAGCGCCAACGCGGCGAGAAGCAATCCCCAAAATACGATTTGAATTTTTGGAGACTTCGAGGAATTTTTTGTCGAAATGCTATCCATGACAAGAATCCCAGAATCTGCCGATGTGACAAAGAAAATCATGATGATGCAAACCACGGCTAAACTTAAAATGTCAGAAAGTGGCAGATATTCCAAAAAACGGAACATAAGTGCATCTGGATCAGAAACCAGCGCACTCAGCGCACCATTAGCGATATTGAGATCGATCCACATGCCACTGTTTCCGAAAACCGACATCCATATAAAGTTGAATAATGTTGGGATGATCAGCACAGCCGCAATAAATTCCCTGATGCTGCGACCCTTCGATATTTTAGCAATGAAAAGTCCGACAAATGGTGACCAAGAGATCCACCAAGCCCAATAAAGAATAGTCCAATTGTAAAACCATGGCAATGTCTTTTCCTCATAAACATGCGTGTTGAATGTGAGATCAAAAAAATTATTAATGTAATTGCCCAGACCGTAAGTAAAGCTTCCGATAAGATACACTGTAGGTCCTAGAAAAAGCACAAAAAAAAGTAGAATCACGACCGCTACGACATTGATCTTACTTAATATCTTCACGCCCTTGTCAACGCCTGATGTCGCAGAAAAAACAGCGACCGACACCAAAACTGCAACAATTAAGAGCTGATAAACAAATCCAGTCTCAGGCAAAATATTCAATGTCTCCAAGCCTGAATTGATCTGCACCACTCCGAATCCAAGCGTAGTTGTGATACCGAAAAAAGTACTGCACAAAGCGAAGATATCAATGACATCCCCCCATTTGCCCGTAATCTTATCTTTTAACAAAGGATATAAACAACTCCGAAGTGACAGTGGAAGGCGATATCGATATGTGAAGTAGGCCAAGCAGAGACCAACAAGACCATAGATGGCCCAGGCATGAATTCCCCAGTGGAAGAAAGTGTAAAGCTGCGCATTCTTTGCCCTGCTGATAATATGACTTTCAGAAAACGCATCTGTAGAATAGTGTTGCATGGGTTCTGCTACACTGAAATACATCAGTCCAATTCCCATTCCCGCCGCAAAAAGCATGGACACCCATGAGAAGAAAGAATATTCTGGCTTGCTGTCGTTCGATCCCAATTTGATCTTACCGTATTTGCTGAACAATAGAAAAACCAGAAACACCACAAATATAGTTACGCACCATACATAGACCCAGTTCAGATTGACAAATATAAAATTCTTGATGTCTGTTAAAATAGAGTTAACCATTGTAGGAAACATGACCGAAAAAAGACATACTCCTATAATAAAAATAAGACTGGGAATCGTGACACCTTTGTCAAATGTTAGTTTGAGCTTGGCGGATTGTTTGGATGGATTCATGACACTGTTGAGAGATGATTATATATAGATTCAAATATACTTTAAAAGGTAGTTGAACCTAAATTTACTTTAGGCATTATGCTTTTTTCGAGATGATTGCAAAAAACAGACCTTAAAAAAATAGTTAATTAGAGAAATTTCGAACGTATAATTAATTAATGATAATGTGAGACGAATTTGCTTAAGGATAATCTGAGAAATATCCTTACCTAAACTTTTGAAATAAAAAAATCCCCACAATGTGGGGATAAAAACTAATAACCATGAAAACTCTCAAAGAGCTAACGGGACAAAATTAGGTAAACTTCATATAGTACGAAAATTATCTTGTGTTAATTTTATCGTAAAAATCTAATGTCAGAAACTGTTTTTTGTGATACTTTGAGAATTATTTGACTAAATATTCTCATTATGTACTTCACTTAATTATTAATAAAAGTGAGCGACTTAATTCCCTATCAAAGAAATACTGGCTTTTGTAGATTGTATGATGGCAATTTTCACATCATCAAATGTGGGAGCAGACAGTTTGGGTCTGTAATTTTTGGAAAAACCAAATCCCTCAGTTGGATATCCGATCATATTCCGGTCACATTTTCCATTGTTGTTGACATCTTGATAGACGGCGACAGCATAATCTCCAAGTGGCAGATTTTTGAAGGTATAGCTGATCTTATTTCCCGTCGTCTTTACTTTTGCATTTGCAAACGCAGTATTTTCCTTTAGAAAACCATCTTTCTTATTGTAAAGCCCAAGATAGACAGAGCCTTTATCCGTTACAAGATCAGACACTTCCACCGTGAAATGATGTTGTGCAAAAAGAGTTGTAGTGATGATGATAAGGAGTGCCAGTACCATTATTTTCTGTAACATATTTTTTATTTTTTTAAGTTTAATTTTTAGCTGAATCCGATAATCTCACTTTCATTATTATTGAAAAAATGCGCCATTGCCAATTGATTTCCACGTCGGTAAGCTTGGTAAGGTTCCGATTGTGAAAGTAGCCACCGTTTGATTAATTTTTTGAATAGAAAGGTTATTTTTTTCTGAATAGGATCAACTTTTTGATTGACATTCTCAAAATAGTCGGTCAAATTCTGTTGGCGAAAATGGATGATCTCATCCAGCCTATTACCGTCAAACATTATTCCGCAATGAAAATTCTTCTCTGCAAACGCTTTTTCAGGAAAGTTTGCGTCCCCAAGTCCAAATACATCGAACATTTTTGTAAGAAAGGAGCGGTACGAAATTACGCAGTCTTCTCCTCCACCTAGGTTAAAAATCTGGTATCTAAGTTGACCTTGGAAAACAATCGCATTGGCAAAGGCCCTTCCAGTATCTTCAGGTGTACAGATTTCCATTGGCGTATCGAGTGGCATATGAAACATCAGTTTGGAGATCTTGTGATTCCCCATAATCGCCGCCAGACGAAAGATAGACCACGACAATTTAGATCCAAGTATTGCTTTTTCACATAAAACTTTGGTCTCACCATATCTATCGCCTGCGCTTGGTCTCAAGGGATCATTCACGGAAATTTTGGGGTTGCTCAAGCGATCGCCATAAACAGAAATGCTGGAGCTGAAAAGCAAATAACATTGGGGTGAATGTTCTTCCAAAGCACGAATCAGATTTTCTGTTCCTTGCACATTGATACGATAGGCCAATTCGGGATCTATATCTGCCATCGGCGGAATGATCGCGGCGAGATGAAGTGCAATATCCTTATCTTGGCTCACCTTTTCCACCGCTGAGTAATTGCTGATGTCACCATACACGATTTCTACACGATCTTTAAAAGGCATTAATTTTTTAACTGATCTTGGCGTTTTTATATCGAAAACGGTGATTTCATAATTGGGAACCTTCAGCAAATGCTTTAAAGTTTCGAAGCCCACCGTACCAGATGCACCAGTAAGAAGAATTCTTTTTTTTGTACTTACTATCTTATCTTTCATTTTTTTTAAATTAGAATAATTTGTAGAATAAACCGTGATGTGTATCAAATTCTTTTGATTTGTTATACATTTTGTTCATTATCTAACATAGCGCTTTACTATGATCACAATGTAAAGCTAAAAATCTGTGATTAAATTAAGGTTGCAAAGCCACAAACTCTGTACGATAAGTAGCAAAAACTTAAGATTTTGTAGCATTACTCAAAAAAATTAAGATGGAATTAAGAAAAGACCGAAGAGTGCAATACACCAAGAAACTATTGCGAGAAGGATTGTTTGATCTTTTGAAAGGAAAGGAACTGAGTCAGATCACCATTACAGAATTATGCAATAAAGCTGACGTCAATAGAAATTCATTTTATCGTCATTACGCCATTCCGCTTGATATATTGCTGGAGCTGGAAGAAGAGGTTTTTGAGAAATTGTCGGCCGTACTGCGCAAAAGCTACAATATGGACGAGGTGATCTTGCTAAGCTGTCAACTATTGGAAAATGACAAAGAAATGAGCAAGATCGTTTTTACAAAAGGTGATGGAAGTGGCATTTTATCGCGTATTCTGACAAGTGTCCGAAATAATTTTCCGGTGGAAGATCAAATTGAATTGACGCCTGAAACAAAACCTTTTGTTGAAATGGCTTATCAATTTGGTGAAAAAGGGAGCATTGCCGTTATCAAAAATTGGGTCGAAAGTGATTTTGCGCTCCCTGCCGAAAATGTCGCACAAATGATAAGCTATCTCGTCAATAAACTGAATAAACTCTAAGAAAACATAATTTACGGATCTTAACTTTCATATATAACGATAACAAAAAACCCTGCAATGTTGCAGGGTTATCAGTTTTGGAAGTTTTTATTTTTTGGATTCTTCCACAGAAACTTTTCTGAAGTCTTTGAACAATTTGCTCAACTCCAAAGCAGATTTTCTTGCTCTTGTTCCTGCCGCTTTGTTTCCTTTTTCAGATTGCTGACTTGCTTCAGTTGAAAATGTTTCAAACTCAGCATTGATTTTTTCGATAAGTTCTTTCATAATATGATAGTTTAAAATTAAAATTGGAAGGCAAATATAATATTTTCTATGTTTCAAAGTCTGCATTTGCTGTATTAAATTATTATTAGCAAAATAATTAGTAATACATCCTTATGAATTAAGTCAATAACATTATTTTTGAAAAACGAAATCAGCATTGTTAAATGTAAAATTCTTAGAATAAATAATCACAATTCTATATCGAAAATATTTTCACAATAATTAAAATTAATCTGCGATTTTATATAAATTATCCATGACAAAATCAATATTCACAACCAGCTTTCTTTTTGTATTTCTCTTATTTTCCTTAAAAACAAATGCACAAATTCCGTTTGAAGTCAATAATAGTGGGCACATCATCATTAAGGCAAAAATAAATGATGTCGAAGGTAAATTCATTCTTGACACGGGAGCAGGTCTTAACGCAATCTTCACCAAATTCTCGAATAAAATCAAAAATGAAAAGACCAATAATTTTTTCGTGGGACACAGGGCAACAGGCGAAGAATTAAGTGTTGATCTTTACAATGCAAAAAGTCTTGAAATCAATAATAAAAAATTTGAGGATCAACAATATGCTGTGATTGATCTGGAATTTGGGGATATAGATGGGATGATCTCACTGCAAGCTTTCAGAAATACGCCGATTACCATTGATTATAACAACAAAAACATTCTTTTCAACAAGTCTACAAAAAATGAAAAAAGCATTGATATTCAAATTGCGGATTATGCCGGAAAAGCGATTGATATTTTCACCTATGTCGAGTTGAATGACAATTTGAAGATTCAAACTTTATTGGATAGCGGGGCTGGAAAAAGTTCATTTTGGTTCAGTTCAAAATTGATGGAACCTTTGGCTTTGGACAAAGCAGATTTTAAAGCAGTACCTGTCAAAAGCGATTTCAAAAAAGAAAACAATTATTATATCGGTAAGCTTTCAAAAGTAAGTACAGTTAACAAATTAAGTAAACTTGAGGGATTGGATGTCGCATTTGTGGATGGATTGATCTACGAAGGAAAAATAAGCATAGAATGGCTTGGCAAGGTTTTGACAATCGACATTGCCAAAAAGAAAATATTTATCGCAGAGTAATAACCGCATTGCTAATTATTATTCATTTAAACATGCAATTCCCACTAGTGAAAAGTTAATATAATTATGAAGAAAATAGGTGTAGTCGGCGGAGGTTTTACAGGGACGATGACAGCGGTTCAATTGATTGGAAAATCGAGTCATCCCTTCGAGATTATTATTATCAATGATAAAGAAACTTTGAACAAAGGAACCGCTTACAATCCTTATTCTGAAAAGCACTTATTGAACGTAACTGCAGGAAAAATGAGTGCATATCCCGATAACCCGCAACATTTTCTGAATTGGGTTATCAAAAGGGATAATTTTGTAGGAACGGATATTACACTTTTAGAAAATTCTTTCCTGCCAAGACTACTTTATGGGGAGTATCTATGTTCGATCTGGGAAGATGCAAAAAAGCTCGCGGAAACAAAGAGAATAAAAATAACCCTGATTCATAGCCTTGTCACAGATCTGGATGTCTCTGAAGATGCTGTCATTTTGTCTTTGGACGACAAATCGAAACTTATTGTCGATGATTGCATCCTTGCAACAGGCAATCATATTCCAAGAAATCCAGCAATTAAAAATGTAAATTTCTACAAGAGTAACAACTATTTCCAAAATCCCTGGAAAATCGAATCCGTTATTCATGTAAATAGTAAACTGCCTGTCTTAATAATTGGCAATGGTTTGACAATGGTTGATACCATATTTGGATTGTTGGAACAAGGTTTTGATGGGGAAATCTACGCCATTTCGCCCAATGGATTTAATATTTTACCACACAGAAACAATGGACTGAAATATTCTAAATTAAATGAGGAACTGAAAGATAATATGACCATTTACGAATTGGTGAAACTCGTGAATAAACATATCAAGTCTGTCAGAAAATATGGATTATCAGCTGAGTCGGTCATTGATTCTCTGCGAATCCATACTCAAAAGATATGGCAAACATTTTCGCACCTAGAGAAAGAATTGTTTATGTCTCGACTTCGGCATTTGTGGGGTGTTGCAAGACACAGAATTCCTTTACATTCTCATGACAAGATTCAGCAATTGAGAATTGATGGCAAACTTCATATCAAATCTGGAAAGATCATCGACATTTTGGAATCGCAGGATTTTATCACAGTAGAATATTTTGACAAAAAAAAGAACGAAGAGAAAACGATCAATATATCTCGTGTCATCAACTGTACTGGACCCGAAAGTAATCTGACCAATCTTGAAAATAGTTTCTTGAAAAATTGTTTGTCAAAAAGAATTTTGACTCAAGACCATTTGAATCTTGGCATTGATGCGGATCCAGAATCGTTTCAAATTAAAAATGGTGAAGGAAAACCTCATGACCATTTGTACACAATTGGATCTAACCTAAAAGGTGTATTATGGGAAAGTACAGCAGTAAACGAACTGCGTGATCAGGCAGAAAGATTGTCCGAAAAATTAAAAGTTACAGATTCTAAAGTACGATCAGAAGTTGTTGTATAGAATAGTTTTTAAGCATCATTTTTATAAAAATATTGTAGATTTGTAAGGCGGTTACAGAGTTCTGAATTCTTTCAAATCTTCACATTACACTACCAGATCAAAATTTTATCTAATTTAAAATCATTCCGTTAATGCAAGAAACATCTTCAGCAAATCATTCAAAAAATAAATCTGCTGTCATTTGGTTGACAGGTCTTAGTGGCGCTGGCAAAACTACAATTTCGAATGATCTGATAAGACGGTTTAAAAATGACGGCATCAATCCCATCTATCTGGATGGAGATGAAATCAGAAACATCATTCCAAACATAGGTTTTGACGAAGAATCAAGAAAGAAGCACAATCTTATGATTGGACTTTTGTCCGCAATGTTTGAAAAACAGGGAAATACTGTCATCGTATCTTTGATCTCGCCTTACAATGATATTCGAGAACAGATAAGAAAAGCATGCAAAAACTTCATCGAAGTCTATGTATCAACGGATTTTGAAACTTGTAAAAGTAGAGATCCAAAAGGTTTGTACCGCAAAGCAATATCAGGCGAGATCAAGAATTTTACAGGTTTGACTGCTCCTTACGACGTTCCACTGTCGCCAGAAATCATTATTGACACTTTAAAATCAGACATAAAATCTTCCTCAAAAATCATTTATGAATTTTATGGAAAATCTTAGGGCCTGTTTAAATTTCATCAAAATTATTTCCCCAACCCTAAAGGAAGTAATTTTGATGAAATTTAAAAAGCGTTTTTCCACTTTAGGGTTGGGAAAAGAAAAATGTTTTGAAAATTCTATTTTTGAATCATTTTTAAACAGGCTCTAAATAAAATTTTAGAAACAATTTAATCTTATTCAGACCTCATCCAAAACGCCATATCATCTGTCAAAATACTTTGTGCAAATGTATCTGTTACTGTGTTGAGAATATTTGGTCTTAATAAATCCGGAAGAACTTCTACATCATAAATTTCATCCACGGATGATGTATATTGCAAATAGCCCTGAAGGCTTCCTGTAGGCAAATGCACAATTTTAATTCCTGCAAAATCAGATAATTTCGCAACGTCCAAATGGGCGAAACTTGAGGAATTTTGTCTCAATTTGTTCATTCCGACAAATAGATAATCTTCATAAAAGGACATTCCACGTACAAATCCATTTAACTCGATTACGATTTTGTAACTTTTGGCTTCGATATCAACTTTGATTAGTTGACCTGTAGCCGAAAGTAATAAATATAATTCTCCTTCGATGATTCTTGGTGTATGTGGCATTCCCAAACCTTCCAAGATGATTTCCTGAGTTTCTACATCGATCAGAACACCAGTTTTGGTTAGGTTTTCCTTCCATCCCATTTCCTTGTTGCTTTTTGCGAAGGCAGTGGCATATTTGGGTTTGCCGTTCAAAAGTGCCATTCCGTTGAGGTGGCAACGATCTTCGGGCTGTAATTCGGAAATAAAATCCGGTTTCCAATAAGGCACAAAATTCGAATTGGAATCGAAAGTACAAATGCAGGAGAACAAAGTATTTACAGCATAAAGCTGATTGTCTTCTCCGTAGGACAAATCGTGCAAGTCAGATTTCCCGGTGTAATTGGTCTGTGTGGGAACATACAGACTGTCATATACATTTGCTTTCGACGGATAGCCCATTGCTAATCTGGGAGAATTGCG
Organism: Chryseobacterium sp. FH1; assembly: GCF_000735135.1. Classification (GTDB taxonomy): domain Bacteria; phylum Bacteroidota; class Bacteroidia; order Flavobacteriales; family Weeksellaceae; genus Epilithonimonas. The sequence continues at coordinate 1,483,950 of NZ_JPLZ01000006.1, read as the reverse complement.
AAATTGGATAACTTCGTTAAAAGATGCAAGCGCCATTTTTTGATAAGCATCAGCAAATGTAATTCCCATGGGCCGATTGAAGTTTCGGGCCAACTGTATCAGATTGTTTTCGTCCTTAGGTGAGATGGCAATTAACTTTCCTGCTTGGAAAGTAGACAATATCAGACTACAGCCTAATCTGTGCAGGAGCTCAGGAACCTGAGATGAATAGGTTAATTGGAAAGGACTTATCTTAGGTTGTTTATCAGTACTCATAAAATATTATAAAAGCAAAAGCCACTGTAAATGTAAGTGGCTTTTGTAATATGAATCAAGTTATTTCTTGATGATTTTTTTTGTCGTTGTTTTTCCTTTGGATGTTGCATTCATGATATATACACCGGCTGGCAATGAGGAAACATCGATAGACTTGCTATCCTTAAAGCTTAATACTTTTTGACCGACGGTATTGAAAATATTGATCTGCTCTACATCATTTTTACTATTCAGATGAAGGACATCACTTACAGGATTTGGATAGACAGAAATTGCATTGTTTTTATCCAGATCATCAGTACCCATCGTTACACTTTTACCTTTGAAAAGATACATCACGCCACTGGTGTCAGAATTATCTCCATAACCAACGATTAGGTCCAAGTTGCCATCTCCATCAATATCAGCAACCACGGGACTTGCCATAGTTCCATAAAATCCTTCATATTGAAAATCCAATGCAACTTCTTTAGGAGCAGTAAAAGAATGAGCTGTTGCGGTACCAGCATTTTCAAAATAAAATACTTTCCCGGTATTAGTTCCTATAAACAAATCCAAGTCACCATCATTGTCATAATCGACCAAAAATGGCGCAGGCATGTGAAATCCAGATATTCCAACTCCAACATTGCTGTTATTGGCTTGCAAAATTGTACTAGGCTCGTCAAATTTTATCGGATTGCCCGCTCCGGCAGTATTAATGTACAGATGCACCTGAGATTCATATCCACCTCCGGATGCAGAATGTCTTTCGCCTAGGATCATATCCAGATCACCGTCTCCATCTATATCTGCAAAGACAGATTTTGTGAAATTACCCGATGAAATATCCTCACCCCCGACTTGTAAATAGCTGTCAAAAGTAAAATTTTGATTACCGTCATTTAATAAAACGGCTAGCTTATTGGTAAAATCTCCAGCCACAAGATCCAAATCTCCATCACCATCGACATCTGCAAAAGATGGGTTCGCGTATGAATAGAAGTAGGAATCATTGGTGATTGTAAAGTTATTGGTATTGACATCGGTTCTTAGATTAAACTCACCAGAGTCGGCATCAAAATCACTAAACATTTTAAATTCAGGATTGGCCGTATATCCATTATCATACCCAGTGTAAGCTGTTCTGATACCAGCAATCAGTTCCACATCGCCATCATTATCAAAATCCGCTACGGACAAAGATGCGCGTCCACCGTTCAAATAAGCATTACTACCATTTGCCTTGATCAATGTGCCTGCATCAAAACTAGGTGTTTGCTGCGCTTCTGCAACTGATGATGTAATCAAACCAGCAGCGATAAGACCTTTGTAAACCCAACTGTTCCATTCTTTTTGATTAATGCTAAATCTTAATTCATTAAAAAGCCTCTGTACAGACATTTTAATTCTATCGAGAGATGACACATTATATACATTAAGACTATTTTTCCTTCTTTTGATCTCAAGAAGTAATTGTTTGAGCTTATTTTTCTTATCATTTAGTAGATATTGTCTCATATAAATAAATTAAATGTTTGTTTGAATTACCAAATTTAAAAATTATATATCAAAATTACAATCTTTGAAGTGTGAGACTGTCATTATGAATACTAATTCCGTGATAAAATGTTTATTTAATAAAAAACAGGACAATATCGTAATTAATCATATGTAATTAGTAATCAGACTTTAGAAGAATAAAACCTCACTTGCATAATCAGATTAAATTAAAACAACGGAGTATAAAAAGGATTATTAACTTTATGTTAAATTAAATATAGAGATTGATGTTATATACAATATTCTGAGTTTTCATTGAACTATTATGAAATCATATTAAATAATCTTTCGAAAAATAATTGAAGAAAATTTTGAAGTTTCCGGAAATATGAATTTGAAAATAAAGTGTATTTAATTATAATTTGGAATAAACTTGGCAAAATTGATACGAATATTAATTCAGATCAATCTCTCAACAATATCCTCCAATTCCTCAATATCAAAGGGTTTTGACAAGTATCCATCGGCGTGTGCCTGCGAGGACAGAAGGGCTACATCATTTTTCGCAGTGATGAAAACAACGGGTATCTCTCGATGAGTGTCATGTGCCTTGATCAATCGTGTTGCCTCCACACCGCCAATCATCGGAATATTAATATCCATCATAATAAGGTTGGGAAGAAAAAATTCCACTTTCGAGAGAACATCATCAGCGGTCTCGGCAATATCAACCTCGTAACCAAGATCTCGACAGATTATCGAAACGACTTCCAACGTGGCAACATCATCATCAAAGATCAAAATTTTCTTACTCATCACATCTTATTTTGGAGGAAATTTGAAAGATTAAAACAAAATATCGCTATCAAACACCAGTTCACAAAATTAAAATTTACAAAGACAGACCAATATGATCGAAATCACATCGAACAGATTACGATTTAAACAAAAATAAATAATTCTTCCGATTATCAAAACACAAATTTGAGATCAAGAACTATTATCACCTATAATTTCTCACAATATATTTATTAATATCCTAAAAATGAAAATTTTATTTTTATATTCTCATCTTCCATCAAGTCCAGCAATGACCGAAGTTGACATAGATCAACATCTAAGATTCTGTAACACGTTAATAAAAGATCTTCCGATTCCTGATCTTAACGATGTTTTCTTTTTCCATCATCTTCAGTGCCCGGATTGTTGTCTCTACACGCATTCCAGTGAGACTCGCCATCTGTTGTCTCGTCAAAGGGATTTGAAAAGAAAAAGCAGTAGTTTCATCCTGCGTTCCCTTTAGATGATCCATCAGAACCTTAAGCTTGGTTGCGGGATCTTTGATTGAAAGTATCTGGCGCATAACGAATTTTAAAAACATGGAGTCTGACAAATTCCTGATCAAATCCATCTTCAACTCGGGATAATCTTCCAAGAGCTTAAAAAATTTGAGCTTAGAAATCCGCAATATTTTACAATGTGAAATCGCGATTGCATTGGCAGGATATTTCTTATCGATAAAAAGAAGAAATTCGCCGACGCTATGACCAGCTGTCACGATATTTTGGATGGCTTCTTTTCCATCGTCGTCGTAATTGGTCAACTTTACCTCGCCTTCAATAATTTGGTAATAGTAGTTAGGTAGATTGCCTTCAGAAAAAACAACATCTCCTGCATCGTACTCCCTCACCCTTCCGACTGATGACTTGATTATAAACTCTTCAATAGCCATTGATTGCAAAATTTATGATTACAATGATAGATTTCGGAAAGTGTCTGTATGAGGGATATGTAATGGAACGTTAAAGTAAAATTCGGTCATAGTTAAATTTTCAAAATCAAAAATAAACAGAACTTAAAATTCTTATTATGATTAGGGTCATATTCACAATTAGAAATAATTTTTAATTAGCTGAAACTTTGAAGTTGATCAGATTAAGTAATGACATCGTATGTAAATGCTTGGCGGGGATTTTGTTTATCTGCAACCAAACACTTTAAACATTATGGATTTAGATTGGAACAAGATATTTATTGGTGATTTCGATTTCAGCTTTGCGGTAGAAATTGTCATTCGCACCCTCATAATGTTCAGCATGGTACTTTTGATCCTGCGTCTGTCAGGAAAGAAGGGTGTCCGTCAGCTTTCACTATTTGAAGTGGCTATCATCATTGCCCTGGGTTCTGCGGCTGGAGATCCCATGTTTGACAAAAACACCGCCATCATTCCCTCCGTAATCGTTTTTGTATCCATCATTGCACTCTACCGCACCATTACTTATTTTGCAATGAAGAGTGAGAAATTTGAAGACTTCATAGAAGGTGAGCCACTATACGTGATTGAAGATGGCAAATTCGTATTGGGAGTGAAGAAAGACCATACTTTTGCCAAGGATGAATTTTTTTCGGAAATGAGACAGGAGTCTATCGAACATTTGGGACAAGTGAGAACGGCAATTCTGGAAACGACTGGAAATATCAGCTTTTATTATTACCAAGATAATGATGTTGGATACGGCCTGCCAGTGCTTCCAAAATTATACGAAAAGAAACAAAGCTCCATTACAACAGACGGCATGTATGCATGTACCTACTGTGGTCATTCTGAAGAACTAGATCGTGGTAAACATTGCTGTTCAAGATGCGATCATTCTGAATGGGTGCCGGCAATCAAAACTCTACGACTTACCTGATGAAAATTAAAAGATGCAATCATAATTGGCCTTGGTCTGAATCTTGAGATAACATATTTAGAATTATTTCAGATTCTTCAATCAAATAAACAATCAAATTCAAATATTATGTACAAGAAAATTTTAGCGGGCTTTGGTGGTGCCATTGCCTTAAACATTCTGCATGAGACCATCAGGAAGAACTTCGACAATGTACCACACATCAATGAACTGGGTGAGGAAGCGCTATTGAAGTTGACAGATAACACATCGATCGATATCAGTGGTGAAAATTCACTTTACGCTGCCACGCTTGCAGGCGATATCATCAGCAATGGTCTATATTACGCGTCCACCGCTACCAATCACAATATAAGTTCAGGATTATTGATGGGAATAGGCGCAGTAGCACTTCCGAAACATATCGGTTTGAATGATAAACCTGTTGCTGAAAATTTCAAGAAGAAGGCTATGACAGTTGGTTATTATCTATTCGGTGCTTTGGTAACAAAGTTGATTTACGACAAAATCAAATAAATCAAGAAATCGTCACATGCTCAAGTTTAACTACGAATAACAATTCGGCCACCAATCTGTGATGTTTAAAAACAAAAAGAGAGATAGTTTTAGACTACCTCTCTTTTTTATTGAAATTTTGATTTCAGAAATTATTACTTAACTGCACTTTTTGCTTTTTCCGATTCCATCAGGTGATGTTCTAATGTCGGTACAGTTTTGCTGGCAAAAGATTTCAATGAAGCCTCTCCTCCATCGGCAGCTTGTTTTTTGAATTCTGCAATATCTTTCTTGTGATCCGTCACCATGGCTTCGGCATAGGCTTTATCAAAATCTACTCCTTTTTTGGCTTTCAGGTCATCGTACATTTTCTGTTGCTCTGCTTTTAAACTCGTTGGCAATGTATAGCCAATTGATGTGGCCCAACTTTTAAGCTCTTCGTTTGCCTTGCTATGATCTTTTACCATCATTGTCCCTAAAGCCTTAACCGAAGCGTCCGTAGCCTGGGATTGAGCGAGCTCTCCCATCATCACTTCCATCATTCCGCCAGTTGCTGCCGCATCAGCGAATTTTTTGTCTTGATCTGTCAAAGCGGTTGTTGTAGCGCCCGCGACTGGAGCAACATTAGCCGAGTCTTTGACCATCATTGAACTGTCATTTGCAGCCGCGGAACTATCAGTTGAATGATCCAAATGTGTTGTTTCTTTTTTCTCGCAAGCAATCATGGCACCTATCGCGATAATTGTTAAGATTGACTTTTTCATAATAAAATTTTGTTGTGGTTAATAATATAATATGTGTTGAATGTTGTTCAATAGCAAAACTATTTTTAGTATGTGAATTTTAATAGTTTGATATTCTATCTTTTACAACAATCAAGCCGTTGAATATTATTTTGAAGAAATAGAAATCCAAATTAGGGAGCTATATATTTCCTCATCCATTTAATACAGATATTATTTATGATTTAGCCTTAAGTTGATGTAAAGTGTCATCTCAATATTGCATACAAATACGATCGATCGTACACAAAATTATGAGAGTGGATGTTTTTAACATATTTGAATTACGTGATTGTCTATTATTCTTTTTTTAAGCTGTCTATTTTCTCTTACTAAAGCCAGTTTCCTCCAAACAAATTTGAAATTCCATCTACAAATCCCTTTAAGTGCTATTAAAAGTAATCGCATGAGTGGAAAAACTATTGTAAAATTTGAAAGTCGTGGGCATTATGATACAAATCATAAAAATTTATATATCAGCTTATTAATTTAGTTTAATAACAAGAATAAAAACTGAATATATGATTAAAATCCCTTCTACAGATGCTTTTGCAATTTAAAACTGAAAATTAAAGTGCAGATTTGAAATTACCGTGTAAGAATTTTCCCATTCATCTACAAAATGAGTGATATTAAACTATTGTGTGTTTTTATTATCATATCCTTAAAAATAACAATAATTAATCATTATAAAGTCAATAAAAAGACATAAAAACAATAAATATGGCATATTAATTGTAATATTTTTCTCAAATCAATAAAAATTTATTATTATGAGAAAATTTTTTACTATCATCGGACTTGTTTCCTCGTTTGCATTTTATAATGCGCAGATTGTCATCAATGAAGTTTATACAGGTGGTGGTTTACTCACCGCAATTCTCACGAATGACTTCATCGAATTAAAAAATATTGGAACATCTACCCAAACATTGACTGGTGCAACAATCCAATACGGACCACCCTCGGGACAATTTTCACAATACCACACATTGCCAACAATAACCCTTGGCCCCGGACAAACCTATTTGATACAGCAAGCTTCGGAGGGCCTGGGAGGCATCAACCTTCTCAATCCCAATCTCATTGTAGATGTTGTGTTAAATTTTGATGGGTCTGCGCCACTTTTAGGCGTTGGAATACAACTAGGGCTAACATCGGGAAAAGTCGCATTGGCAACTAACAGTACTCGTGTTACGGGGCCTACTTCCTCTAACGTTATAGATTTTGTTGGATATGGTACCGCAGATCAATACGAAGGCGCTGGAGCAGCACCTTCCCCAACTATACTCAACTCCATTACGAGGATTTCAGCGGACACCAACAATAACAATGTAGACTTTACAATAGCCTTTCCTACTCCACAATCTACTGGTACCATATTGGCCGTAGATGATTCAAATTCCAACAAATCGGTTTTTATTAAGAATACACTTGTTAAAAATAACGAGATCATATTTGGATCAGACGTGCAGGATTTAAAACTTTTCAATATGTCTGGACAACTCGTGAAAACGGTAAGCTTAAAGGGAAGTTCCAAATTGAACATCTCCGATTTGCCAAAAGGTCATTACATCGTGACAGGAAATGTGAACAATAAGAAAGTCACAGAAAGAATTTTGAAAGAGTAATTATGAACCACCAAAATGAAAGCTACCAATCTTGGTAGCTTTTTTTATGTAACAACCTTGTTTATCTCTTCCAAGAGAAAGGTTAATTTTACTTACCCAAAAAACGAAGTAGTTCATTCTGATCGTTAACTAAATAGATTTGCATATCCACTTTCAATTAATTCTTTATATTTATCCTTATACTCTCCTGATAAGAATGAATGATCAATCCAATTAAATCCTAATTTTTCATTCTTTTGAAAACGCTTGGCAATACCGTTGATTTCTTTATAATTAAGTCTCATCGTTTGACCTAGCTGCTCAAAATTTTCAGAATATCTCAACAACCAGTTTTTTCATCACTTTTGCAACTTACAATCAGAAATAAGTTGCAAAAGTTTAGAAATATTTTTTTTGTTGAATTATTTCTTGATGATTTTTACGGATTCCGTTCCTATATCGGTTTGGATTTTAGCTACATAAACACCATAAGTTAACCCTGCTAAATTCAACTCTGCATTTTTAGAACTAAATTTTTGAGCCAAAACTTCTTGACCATTTGCATTGTAAATATGAATTTGTTGAATGTTATTTTGAGATTTAAATTTCACAAAATCGGTTACTGGATTGGGGTAAGCAATCGTTTTTTCTTTTGCCGTAAAATCTTCGACACCCAAATTTTCTTCCACCAAAAGCGTGTAATCTTCTACTTCTCCGTAGAATGTGTTAGACAATTTGTAACATGGGCTCGGATTGGGTTCACTGTACCCCAGCATGATACGCATACGTGTTTCTCCCAGCTCAGCATCTTCCGGAATAGTGATATTAATTGTATGCGGTCCTTGTGCAGAAACATTAGAAGCAATGGTGTAAATTTCATTTGCATCGTCAAAATCTTTGTCTTGGTTCCAATCGATAAAAGCATAGATATATTCATTGATGCCGAGCGTTATAGAAACAGAAATCGGATACGTTTTTCCTTGCTTTACAGGAGTGGAATTGTCTGTTGATGCTACTGTTTGGTAATCGGGATGATCATACGCAAACCTTCCTGAGTTCTGATTGAGACCAGCAAAACTCACATTTGTAATATGTTCAAAGCTATTTTCAAAAAAGGGCACACAATAATCGTCATATTTCATGAGAAGTTCCGAATAAGTCAATGTTCCACTGTCACCACCCGTTTTATCCATCAGATAAATAGTCCAGTTAGAATTTACAGTACCCACATTTTTTGCCGTAATCTCGGAAAAAGATTGATAGGTTGGAGTTCCTTCCAAATTGTTCCAACTTGTACGGAATGCTCCTTGAGGTATGATTTCATTGCTAGTCAAGTCCGCCCCAATTTGTTCGCTGATTTTTGCTGAATAGTCATCAAACAAAATCATATTGGCGGAAGACAAATTTGCCATATTGCCATAAGGAGCTCCTGTAACAGCATTTGTACCGGGACGATGCATCAACCCGATTGTCCCTCCATTAGGCATTTGTAAACGCATGGTCAAATCTCCTACAAATGAGTGATCCATTCTGACTCCTAGATTGAGATAATAAAGATGTGAACCATTTGGGATTCCACTTACTGTTATCGGTAAAGAAGCCAATGTAGAATTGTCTGGAATTGGCAAATCAGTATCGTTCGAGAAATATGCAGTTCTTTGCGCATTGGCGTTTCCGAGCATGAAAAAAGCTAAAAGCTTAATGCTGTTTTTGATAAAATAAAAATTGGTTTTCATAATAAAGTGCTTTAGTGTTAATGATTAATTGTCAAATTTTTCATTGCAGATTCCACATCTATCGGCGGACCCACATATACATTATTTTTCATAATATCCTGGAGAAGTTCGGGAGAAATGTTTTCCTGCAATATCTTTTCGTTCATATAACCGATTTTACAAAATAATTCGTAAAACTTCTCCAAATTCTCATTAATTGGCTGATGGATGATGACCAGATTTCCTGGATTTCCTGCTACCGGATTCGCAAAAGTATGCGGAACGCCTTTCGGAACGAAAACAGTATCACCTTCGTTGCCAAAAAAAACATCATCGTTTATTTGAAATAAAAACTCTCCGGAAGCGACAAAGAATATCTCATCGCTTTGATGATGAATGTGTAATGCGGGTCCGCCAATCTCAGCATTTGTAAGTTTTGAGGCAGAACTTATATACAATTGGCTATCAGTATCGGCAGATGAAACGATACATCTTCCGTGCAGATTTTCGGCACTTGCAGTTTTCCCAAAAAATCGACTTTCGTTGGATTTTAAATGGTAGGGTTTTTCATTTTGCAATTTTTTTTTCTTAGGTTCTGAAAGCAGATTTGCTAAGGAAAATGCAGGAATCGACAACAGTGCTGTTGTTATAAAATTTCTTCTTTTCATATGCAGATATTTATTTTTTTTAAAGGTCATATGTATTACCAATTCGGGAAGTTTATCTTTCACAAATTCATAAAAAGCATTTCAATCAAAATATTTTCATATTCTGACAATTCCATCAATCTATTAAACAATTAATAATCAAATACATACGCAAAAGATAAATTTAATCCACCAATTAAGCATTAGTAATTTTCGTAGCTGTATATTTTGAAGTCCCCTGTATATTGTAGAAGTATAAACAGCTTTCCTTGCTCAGTCAGTTTAAAACCAAAGTAGGTTTCGTTGTTAATGCTTGCTTTAAAGCCTCCAACGCCACATTCATAATAGCTTCCGGTATTGTTAGGATGTTGTCCTGATAAAAAAGTATTATCGGCATTAAACCGAATGATTGTTGTGCCATTAACCTCTTTAAAAGTGGTTCCCTTTACCGAAGAAAATTTAGATAAAGGGATGATGCCAGCACCATCTCCTAACTTATCATTGGGATGGTTGATGTCGTAATATTTGGCCGATTTCACCAGTACAGTACCATCATTATTTTTCTCCAGTTCGAAGGTGTACATTACCGATCCATTATTGTTGAGGTCTATGGAAAGGATGTTATTTTCTACCTTCACTTCTTTTATGGTTCTGTTGTTTATGCCATCTATTGTAGCTTTGATGGTATTTCCTGTCTTATCAAAATACATAAAACGTATGTATGAATCTCCTCCTCCGTTAAACTGAAGTGCCCAATACATTTGATATCCCAACAAATCCTCTGCAGAAACATTGGTATTGATAGTTTCAGGTTCATCATTTTCTCTATTACAAGCTGATAAGCTTAAAATGAGCATTAAAAAACAAATTAATTTCAATGTTTTCATAACGTTATCTTTTTCTAGTTTATAAAATCTTATTTATGATATCAATTCTGCTTATTTTACTCTTGGGTTTCTGTCACAAAAATCCCCTTTGCAACTGCATTATTAGAGCCGCGTCTGTAAGGTTTAGAGCTTCCCCATTTTCCCAGACCTTTGCAAATGAGTGAATTATTGGTTTTATAACCACATATGTAGACATCACCGCCTATTGTGAAAATGTAATTTACTGCTCCTGGAAAGTTTTCTGAAGAGATGGTGACTGTCGTATTATTTTTCCAGAATGCTGTGTTAACCGTTCGATTATGTGTGCACCTCTAACTTTTTGATTGTTTTTAGGGTATACAATCGTGACGTCTTTCTGTTTCTTGCTTTGGCTTTTGACTTCGTTGTTTGTAATGAGGAATAAGAAAGCACCACATAAGATGATGATATTCTTCATAATCATTTTAATTTTTGCTTTATGAGATGAAAAGCTTTAACCCAATCATCTTCATCTATTTTATTGGTGAGAACATCGTCCTGAAATGTTGTTTTGGTGACATAAAATACACGTTCCACAACTTTAAAATACAACTGAAATGAGGGCAAATAGTAAATACGTGGAGCATTCATTTCTGTGGATGAAAATTTTCCGGGAATGATTTTATAGGTGTTGATTAATTTTCCTTTACGAAAATGTTTTAAGCCTTCTTTTGGAGATATCTCAATCTGGTCATCATATTCAAAACCCTTCAATTCCTTCGCTTCGTTTTTAGAAATATAAAACAATGAATTCTCTATATTCTCCAGGTTTCTATTTGGTAGTTTAGGAATCCCGAAATCGCCTGCGGTATAGCCATCTGCTACAAATTTGTCTACTCCTCTTCCAATTCCAAATCGTGCGACTTGCTTACAATGGCTGTCATAGAAGATTCGACCATTATAACAATCCATACAGCGTCTATCGCTTTTTATGGAAAATTCATATACCTTTCTATCTTCGTCTAGCTCAATTATTCTTTCAAATTTTATCTTGCTGAGGCTACCCACATTTTCTTTTTCAATTTCTTTTAAACAATCTGTAAGTTCCTGCGCTTGATAAAAATTGGCAATCAGGAAGAATATCAGGTTAATTAATATTAGCTTTTTCATCAGATGGCTTTGGTTTTCATTCGGGAAACTTGGATGGTTTTAGAATTCACGGCTTGTCCTTTTTCATTTATAAGACTTGCCGTAATGGTATAAGTGTTTGCCCAATAGGAATAGTCATTTGATTTTTTAATCAGTTTGATTTCGTCCGTAATCCACATTTTCATTAAGGAATTGTAACGCACATTGTAAGTTCCCCAAATCGCATTGTTGACTGTAGTGGTATTTTTATCAATCGTCGGGATTGGAAATATTGGACCTACATTGCCAATTTTTATTTCTGATTTGGATTTGTAACCGGAAAATCGAACTTCCACTCTTACCAATGCGCCTTCCGGAGCTTCTCCGCTAACGTAAAACCCATCATTGCCCACGTTTTTGTTATCAAACGGTGAAATGATTTTGAAATTGGAAATAGCACCGCCTTTGATAAGAGGTTCGTCTTTTTGTGGTTTTCCTGAAGATTCATTCGTATTGTTTTCCATTGCCGGTATTTTCATCGGGACGGTTTTCAGAAATAATTTTGGCGAAGTTTTGTATTCGATGTTTTTGCTTTCGTAGTACTTTGACCCTGATTTTTGAGAAACAAAGGCAAATATTTTTGTATCAATGGCCTTCGGATCAAACAAAACCTGGATAGGCGGGCTTTGCCAAATGCCTTTCTCATCTGCTTTGATGCTGAATTCCTGTGGATTGTGCTCTTTTGTACTTATTCGTAAGGTTGGTTTACCTGATGGATTTGCAGGAAAATTATATATAGGAGAAACCCTCAGATTGATATAAGTATTAGGTTCTGCTTTTCCTATTATTACAAACGGTCCGTCTATTACAGAACCAGCCGTTGGAAAGGTAATAGCAGGTTTGTTTTCTATTTCCTGACTGCTCGGTTTTGGTTTTCTTTTCAGTTTTTCACCTGATTGGGCATTAACATTTAGACTGAATATAATTATAAAAACTAATGAAAGTAATGCTTTGGATAGGTATAAAATATTTGTTTTCATAATGAAATTTTTTAAGATTGCTTAATGATTATCTTTTTTTAGATGGCGTTTTCGGTGGAATGGGTTGAGGATTGAGAATGACCTTGTCCTTCGGATGTACGATGATTGGACCATTTTTAATATCCTTTGTTTTCCACCTTTTGTAATCGTCTATGTCTATAGCCGCATTCCATATTGCAGATGTTCTGCCTTGGTAGAGTTGATAGATAAATAATGAATATTCTGTTTTTCCTTTAACAAGCTTTACATTGGGTTTATGGTATGGCAAAGGTTCTACATAGAGCTTGTGAAACTGCCAATTTCCGTATGGGGCAAGACTCACTTTGCTGATGCTTTTATTTACATATTGTTTCGGGTCACCTTCTCTGTAATAGCTTACTTGAAATTCACTCACAATCTCGGACTGAGGTGACCATACACTATTGCGTATTTCCGAAAATGCTACACCTTTGACATCGAATGGAATTGGAGTAGTCATTCTTCTTCCGGAAGGCTGACCTACAACTTGTGGAGTTGTAAGGTCTTGTGCTTGCAAAACTTGATTGATATTTATGATTAGAAGTAAACTGATTCGTAGTATGCCCCTAAAATGCACATTAAAAATATTGGTACTCATAATAATTTTTATTTTGAAATTATTGTTTTTGGAAAGTTCCAATCTGCTGAGCAAGAGGAAAAAGTTGCCTGTACCCCTCTAATTTACCATCTACCAGAATCCATAGAGATCGTTTGTTCGCTTCAATTGAATATGCAGCGACGTTTTTTATAATCTTATATTCCTGATTAGGATCAATCGGATTAGGATATGATTCGGAGTAATGAGTGCCAGAGAACCTTAAATTTACAGCATATTGGGTATTTGTTCCCGGAACTCTCCACGATCCAACATAGGTATTGCCATTGAGCTGGTTTATATTTGAAATTTTCACTAATGATAATTTATAATTAAGTTGATCCGCATTATTGGCTGATACAATCGTTTTATTTTGAATCTTAAATTCTCTGACAACGTAACCTGCACTATAAATTTTTACGATGCCATCTACAAAAGTGTAAGTATAATTATAGCCTTCAATCGGGGCAAAGGTGTGATACTCAATAGATTTTCCTTGAGCCTCCTTTTCAAAAGTTAGAATAAAAGTTGATGATTGGTTATCATCCTTTGCCAATGCTACAAGCACATAATCTGTAATATCAAAAGAATCTTCAACAACTTCTGGTTCTTTATCGTCTCTTCTGCAAGACATCAAACCAATCATCAGCAGAAATATCGAAATTATTTTAAGTGTTTTCATAATGACATAATTATTTAGATTGATTGGATGTTTTTCTACTAACAGACCCTATAATAGATTTGAATTCTTAACTAAACTCAGTCAGGTGTGTAGATCAAGACAATGATTAGAAGTATTACCAAAATGAGTAAAGCTGGAAATTGCTTTTTTATTGTAATCTCTTAACTGCAAGTCCGTTTATTCCTTGGTTTCTCATTTTGCAAGTATCTTCAATCACAGAAAAACGCAAAGAATCTTTAGCAAAAAATGCAATTTTGTATTTCCCTTCGTAGTGCTCATTACAAAGTGAATCGGAGATGATCATAACATCTCCGTTGATTGTATATTTACCGGTGACGAATAATTTTCCGTCGGTAAATCCTTCATAATTATTATCTGCACCAAAATGCGCCTTCAAAACATACGGTTTTCCATTATGGCGGAGATGGGCATCCCAATCACCAATTACGGAAGTATCGGTTTTTGAATTATTATTCTGGCAAGACATCAACAAACAAGTTGTAATAAGGCTAAAAATTAAAGTTTTCATAATTGTAAGATTTAATAAGTTATTGGATATTTCTTTATTTCGATAGTCCAAAGCTACATTCAGAAACAAAAAAAAGCATTTGCTGTTGTTGCAAATGCTTTTGATATTGTGCGTTTAAACGAATTATTATTGTGTGTTTTGATTTTGTTGCATATTAATTTGAATTTGTTGCCAATTAAAAACCTTAAGGCGCAAAATCAAGCATTAAAACATTAAAAAGATATTTGAAAATCTGAAAAGTCAGGGATTTGTGCTAAATTCTAGTGTATTTAAAAACTAATCTTTATTAACTGCACTTGGTGGATAGCCAAAATGTTTTGCGAAACTGGTAGAAAAATTTGCAGGATTTCCGTAGCCTACCATAAAACCTACTTCCGCAATAGAGCCTGTCTTTTTTTCCAACAGTTCGTGCGCTTTTTGCATACGAATGGTGCGCAAAAGCTCACCTGGACTTTGGTTGATCAATGCTTTGAGTTTCCTGTGGAGTTGCGTTCGGCTAAGACCAACTTCGCTCCCCAAGGATTCTGCACTTAGCTGCGCATCATCTATCCGATCATTAATAATGTCTTTTATTTTTGATAAAAATGATTGCTCTATTGATGGTAATTTGGAAATTTCGCTCAGCCAACCCTTATTTTGAGAAAATTTTGATCTTAGTTTTTGACGTGTCGTAATGAGATTTTCGATGATGGCTATTAATTCTGTTTTATCGAACGGTTTTGCAAGGTATGCGTCGGCACCGGATTTTATCCCTTGGATCTTGCTGTCCTGATCGGTTTTTGCCGTTAGCATAACAATGGGAATGTGGCTTGTGCGCTCATCATTTTTGAGTGTATCGCAGAGTTCATATCCGTTTTTTTTGGGCATCATAAGATCGGTGATCACCAGATCGGGTATTGTTTCCTGGGCTATTTGTATTCCTTCTTCGCCGTTACTGGTTGACAGGACTTGATAGTTTTTCTTTAACGTAATTTCTATAAATTCACGAAGTTGCTCATTGTCTTCCGCTATTAAAATGGTTTCTTTAGTTTGCTGATCTTCTTCATCGTCAATTAATTCGATACTGCTGTGGCTGTCGTATATTTCAGATAAAGATGATGTGACCGTTTCTTCAGAATTTTTATCCGCAGAGAAATAGGGTAATCTTACAGTGAAAGTTGAGCCCTTATTTTCTTCGCTATTGACCTCAATACTTCCGTTTAAAAGTTCCACCAATTCCTTCACTAAAGCTAATCCGATGCCTGCACCTTCCCTATCGCGAGAATCAGAAGTGTCTGCTTGATAAAACCGATCAAAGATATAGGGCAATTTTTCTTTTTTAATACCAATTCCTTTATCAATTACTTTAATTTCAAAATAGTTTTCATTCAATTTTTGGAATATGACATCTACAGAACCATTTTTCTCACTAAATTTTATCGCATTTGAAACCAAATTCTGTACAATTTTTTCAAGCTTGTCAAGATCCGTTTGTACCCAAAGTTCCTGTTGCCCAGTTTCAAATTTCAGTTCAAGATAATGGTGCTCCGCTAAGGAACCAAATTGCTTCACGTGCAATTCCAGCCATTTCACGATGTCGATATTTCGATAGTCCACCTTCATTTGCCCGCTTTCGAGACGGCTCAGATCCAAAAGTTGATTAATGAGTTGCAAAAGACGTTCGCTGTTTTTCAGGATATATTTGGCATATTGCTTTGCTGTTTCTTTGTCTGGATTTTGCAACAGTTCTTTCGCAGGATTAATAATCAGTGTCAGCGGTGTCTTGAATTCGTGCGTCAGGTTTATAAAAAATCTAGATTTGGCAGCATCCATCTCTTGCAATTTTTCTGCCTGATCCCGAACTTGCGCCGTTCTTTGTAGAACTGTTTTTTCAAGATGATCCGCCTGCTCGGAGATAAGTCTGTTTTTTTCTAGTTCCTTTTCCAGATTTTCTTCGGACAGCTTTTTGTTTTCTACCAGTTGAAAAGCGAGATTTCTATTGGTTGCAGCAATATCGATCGCCAAATAAATTGAAAACATAAGAGGCATTAATAGATTGCCCCAACCAAACAAAACCATCACCTGTTGCAGGGTAAACCATCCAAACTGGTTAGAACCTGCTATAGTTCCCATTACTATAAATATGAACATTCCGACAAGAAGCAACCACAATTTTTTGTTTCCATTTTTGATGGCTTTGAGCAAGAAAAATACCGCATCAGTAAAAAAAACCAGCAAAAATATATTTTGATGCCAATTCTGAAACCAATCTAATTTGCTGTCATTCCACGTATCATACCAATTAAATAGAAAATAAACCGCGATCGGTACTGATGCCAAAAGCATAAGAATAGTTCGTTTGATTGGTAATTTGCCAAAAGCCGCATAGTATAATAAAAGAAATCCAAACGTGAGATGAAGCGTAACAAATCCCATGAAGATCTTGCAATAAAAGACTTGCTGAGCCGGACTTGTAGTAACAAAGGTTTGATAACGTGAATACAACCCAATGGCTACGCAAGCAACAAATAGAACATAGTAAAGGTTAATTTTTTGTTTTGGATAAAAGATAAAAATCAAGAGATGCAAAAGAATCAAAATACAGGCGGCAGCAACGCTCATCAGCAATTGATCCATTACGAATTTATCCGCCTTTTGCTTCGCATTCATCTGATGCAAGTCCTGCAAACTAGCCTGAAATCCGTAAAAATTGGGAAATGCTGCGTTATAATTGCAATACCTTATTGCGATAACATGGGTAGCGGTATCGGTAATTGCGAGCGGAATACTGAGGTAGGGTTGCCTACTTGCCACCATATCTTCTTTTGAATCATCAACTTTTCCTATGGTCATTATTTTTTTTCCGTCCAGATAGACTTCTGATGCGCCATCGTGGTTGACTGACATTGCCCAAGTATCGGTTAAATTTGAGTTCGATTTTTGAACCCAAATTCTAAACCAGCCAATTCCCGTCCAGCCTTTTGGCATTGGTGCTCTGCTGTATTTATCTTTCCCGAAATTGGTATTAGAAATAATTTCCCACGACTCATCAGAAAATGCCGGACTCGCAAATTCTATTTTATCTCCGGGATGAAACCTCCAGTGGGAATTTTGTAGCGATATGGGTTTTTCAATTTGTTGGTCCGTAAGGATAACGGTCTGAGATTGGCCAAACAGAAAGACTTGTACTAAAGAAAATAGTACAATATAGATGCTTTTACAAATCCTGAATTTCACCATTCGATCTCTATCAACAAATTGGTTGACATAGCTAAAATACTTTAATTTATTATAAAAATGTTCAAATTTCATAAAAATTATTTCCCCAAACCCTTCCTTCCCTTTACGTCGCAGGAGTAATATCAGGCATAGACTATATCGAATCTTCGATTTCGGCTTTAAGAAATTTAACAATAAGAGATTATCAAAATTTAATGTCTAGTCGATGCAAAATTTAACATAGAAAATATATGAATTTTGTCTCAAAAATAGTTGCAGGTTTAATATAAAATTGAAAATCTAAAAAGGCTCAACCGAATTAGTTGAGCCTTTACTATGAAAAAGTAATTATCCCGAATTACTTAAATTTCTATTTATTGACAAGCTTTTCCATTAAAAAAAGAAGCCCACGCCGTTGTATATACTTATTGAGTATTTAGTGAGTGTTCATGACCTCACCCTACGGGTTTACAAGCACCCTCGTTATTTTTTTTAGCTATCCTATTGATCAATTCGATGCCCGCCTTTTCTGCTTTGTATTTTATTTTTGTCTGCAGCTCATAATAACTCCAGTTGCGGAGTACAAATTCCTGTTCCTTTGCAATGCCTATCTTGTCTTCCTGATCTTTGAGGATCAATGTTCCTGCCTGTTGTTGGATGCAGAAATCAATCAGCTTCCGGCTGTACAGATGAAGCCGATGGCTGACATACCTGCTTTCCAAATCTTCTGTTTTGTACAGTGCCTTTTGTTTGCGTCTGGCTCCATGTCCTGAACGCGCATATTCGACACTAGCTTGGATCCTTTTCTGGCTTGCCTGGATCGCCAATCTGCGATAGAGAAACTCCTCTTTCGAACCGATGTTGATCCGCACATTGTTGGCTTTTGCTACGATGGGATGTTCCAAAGACAGGGAGGCTTCTGCGATGATCTCGGGTTTTAAGAGATGTTCTTCTTTCTCAAATTCAAATACGGCAAGCCAAAATATTTTTCCTGCTTTTAGCTGGATCTGTGAGTTGCAGAGCTTGATCTCTGTTTTTAATAGGCGTTCCATGATCGGCCGTTTGTCTGAGAAATCTCTCCCTAAGTAGGTTTTGACCGGAATCGCGAACATATTGAAGCAAAACGCTTTCTTTTCGGCATCATATCTCATTTTGCTGATGCATTTGACCGGAAGCGGAATTGGAATGTCTTTTTTAAAGTTCCTCAAAGATTTTGTTCCCTGCCAATAGTCTGCCTTATTTTTGGAAAAGGTGGATTGGATCGTATTGTTCAGGCTTCCTAAGATATCGGTGGGAATCTCTCCTTTGAAACGGTCAAAGACCAAGCGTGCCGTTGTATTTGTTTTGGAACGGTTGAGCATTCCCATTTCGTCTTTGCTTGAATCTGCCAACTTGTATTGGATCTCTTCTGTGAGATAAAAGAAATCCTTGATCATCTCCTGAACATACAGATGGGAAGCAATTAAATTTGCCGCACGGAAACAGCGGTTCTGATACCGATAGAGTTTTTCCCACACCTCATTTTTCTCATCGGGTGGAACATCTATCAGCAGCTGAATTTTTCGGGTCAATGTTATCGTGGATCTTTCCATTTCAAAGTGGTATTTCAGAAATGTTTTGATTTTGCAAATGTTGATAGGCATACAGGAATTCCCTATGGACTTCCTTCTCAGGTAATTTGAGTTCTTTGGCAATGACTGCAAATGATGATCTCTGTTCAAACCTTCTTTTCAGAATATCGAGTTGTTGACTGCTGAGTTTTTCTGACTGCACTTTATTATTGAGCGCTTTTTCCTGTGGCTGTTCAAAAGAATTTCTATTCAGAATTTTACGAAGGTCATCTATGGCTCTGCTCACCTCATTGCTGATGCCTGTCACACTGCTTCCCATAGCCTCTGCAATGGGTTTGTATTGGAAGCCATATTCCAGGCAAAGCTCGATCAGGTGTTTTCTTTTGGGAGCCAGAACGGGTAAGACCTTTGTGACCTCATCGAAATTTTTCTGGTCTGATTCCTGGCTGAGGAGATTCTCTCTGTCATGCAGGGGATCATAACCGACGAGATAATCCTGATAATTCTCAAAACTTTCGAGGGAAGCAACCAAGCGGTTAAATTTATTTCTAGGCGCATTGAAATACGAGATGCAATCCCTTTTCATCACAAAGCGTAAGAAGCCAAGAATATGATCAGGCGTCTCTATCGCGTCCCGGTGCAACCATAATTTGAGAAAGACATCCTGAACTAGCGTGTCCACCACAAAATCATCCTTAAGTAAGTGCATCCCGATCCAGAAAAGAAGCCTTCTGTAGCGTAGATGGATATGTCCAAGAGAGGTAGTGTCACCTTTTTTTAGCAGTTCGTAGAGCTGAAGATCGGTCAGATTTCGGGGTGAAGAATTATTTTTTTTCATAAGCAGTGTTTCTTTTAGCAAATTATTGCCGGAAGGAACTGCCTAGATTTCCGTATGAATTCTCTACAACATTGAAAATACACTCACTACATTTTGCCCAAAAGAAAAGGCGTGGAACTCAACTTATTGACTAGAGGCACTGGTATACCCGTGTACGATAAGAGAGCCCACGCCGCGGTCGTGAGCTAATTTACTTATCTTCCCGTACACATAAAAATTACCAGTTTTCTAGTCGAGAATCTAAGCAATAGCTTCGATTATTAATTTTGAAGTATTGCAAAGTTACCTTTATTGTAACTTATTTAGCAAATATAAGATATTTTTATCAATGTAGGTTAATTCGACTACATAATTTTATTAAAATCTTATCATTTTGTCTATTAAAAGTTAACCGCAATGGACAAATTAGAATTTAGAATAGCATTTGGTAAAAGAGTTGAGATCTTTAGAAAAAAGCTAAATTTAAGTTATAGAGAGTTGGCTCAAAAATGCGATGTGGATCATAGTAATATTAGCAAAATAGAAAAAGGGGAAGTAGATATTAGGATTTCTACTATTCAAGAGTTAGCCAAAGGATTAGATGTGCATCCACAGGAACTATTTGATTTTAAATTAAAGTAATAAAATTACTGTTGAACAATTTTTTAAACTTTTAAATGAATAAGATACCAACGAGAGTTGGTATTTTTACTTTTAAGATGAGTGAGTGCTTGGAAAGAGATTTTATTTCTCTGATTAAGAAGTTAGTTTCACTGTACAAAGTAAATTGATTTGTAGGAAAGGATCATGTAGGAAAAGGATATGCTGATGATGACTAGATTCTTAAAAAAAGAAATTAAAAAATGGGTACACTGCGATTCAGATAAAGGTTAAATAAACGGTTTAAAAATAATTACTTTCCAAACCGTTTATTTTGTAGATATATTATTATCTCACATTCACTACCTGCTTAATCGTATTATAAAAGGCCTGATAGAAAGATGGGTCTTGCGCGTATAATTTATACAGCTCTAATTCCTGTTTTCTATGCTGCGACATAACATCATCCAGTATTTTCTTCAGAGCTAATTCTCTGTTTTGGTCATCTGCATTTTGAGCAACTTTCATATTAAAATCAGGATGTGCCTGTACAGATTTGCTTAAAGAAATAAATTTTACTCTCTGATCTTCCGGCGTAGCTTCCCAACCCTGAAACCATTTCTCATTAAATCCACTGATGATATTTTCCAATTCATCTTTTTCTTCTTCTCCGTGTGCACCACGCACATTAGGGTTTTGTGGGTCAACCTGTGTTTCAGAGTCATCAAGAGAAATTTGAGTATTTAATTTTACTCTTTCTAAACCGTATGTAGATAAATCAACTGACTCTAAAAGCTGATCCAACAAATCGTTGTCTTTATCCTCAATTTTTAGTTTTGGAATCAGAAATTTCAAAAACCAAAAAAGCTTTTCCCACGCAATCATTTCATAAGGCAATATAGCTGCAACTTGTCCATATATCTTAACAAACTGTTTTGCCTTGATTTTATAATCTGCTTTGTCTTTCTCCTCTAATTCTAAATCTGAAACAAAACGTTGCGCTGCCATATCGATTATCGGACTTAGAAACTGAGCATCCACTTTAGTAAAGTACTTCTCATTAAAATCTTCAACTTCCGAGTGCTCGTAAATTCCTGAATCATCCAGACTGTCTTTTAATTCGTGGAGAACGTTGATATCTGTTGCACCGCTTAGTGTTGTTGAGGTGTAAAAAGGATCGAACGAAGTTTGGATATCTTCCACTGTATTAAAGAAATCCAGTACAAAGAGGTCTTCGGTTTTTTTAGCCAGCTTGTTGGCAGAACGGTTCAATCTTGATAAAGTTTGCACCGCCAATACACCCTGTAGTTTTTTGTCCACATACATTGCAGAAAGTTTCGGTTGGTCAAATCCGGTGAGGTATTTATTGGCAACCACCAGCATTCTGTATTCGTCTTCATCAAATTTATCCTTGGTTTCACTTTCCGGAAAGCCATTCATTTGGGCTTCGGTGTATTCAATACCATCCACTTCTTTTGTCCCTGAAAATGCAATGACAATTTTAAAAGGATTTCCTCTGCCATTCAACAGTTGCTGCAATGCCTGATAATAACGGATAGCAGATTCTATACTTTGGGTGACAACCATAGCTTTGGCTTTGCCTTTCAGCTTTTTGGTATTCACCACCGATGAGGAAAAATGATCCAGCATTATTTCAGCTTTCGTACCCACCGTTTGCTTATGTTTTTCTACGTAAGCTCTTAATTTTTTCTGTGCCTTGGAAGTATCAAATAATGGATTATCCTCAATTGATTTTTCAATTTCATAGTAACTCCTATATGTTGTATAGTTAGCTAATACATCGAGAATAAATCCTTCTTCAATCGCCTGTTTCATCGAATACAAATGAAAAGGTTTAAAAGAGCCATCTTCCTGTTTTACTCCAAATTTCTCCAGCGTATTATTTTTTGGTGTAGCCGTAAAAGCAAAATAGGAAGCGTTCTTAGTCATTTTTGTGGCTTTCATCGCTTCGAGAATCTTATCCTGATAATCTACCGCATCTGAATCTTCACCTTTATTTCCAATGGCTTCATTCAGTTTGTCGGCAGAACTTCCCGATTGCGAACTGTGCGCTTCATCTACAATTACAGCAAACTGTTTACTGCTCATATCAGCGATGCCTTCAATAATGAAAGGAAATTTCTGAATGGTTGTCACAATAATCCTTTTTCCATTTTCCAGAGCCGACTTTAAATCAGCAGCACGGTAAGCAGGTGCTACAATATTTTTAACTTCTGAAAATTCTTTGATGTTATCTCTTAATTGCTTATCCAGTAATCGTCTGTCTGTCACGACAATCACAGAATCAAACAAAGGTTGATTGGTAGTTTTAGTTCCGGAAACAGCATCGCTTTCAGGATAGGCTTCTATCAACTGATAGGCAAGCCAGGTAATGGAATTGGATTTTCCCGAACCTGCACTGTGCTGAATCAGATAAGTTTCACCGGCACCTTTTTGAATTGTATCTTTTATCAGTCTGCGTACGACATCCAGCTGATGGTATCTTGGAAAATATAACGTCTTTTTGCTCAACGCATCGCTCTCTGCACCGTCAAATCTTACAAAATGCTGAATGATATTGGCAATGCTTTCTCTACGCAAAACATCCTGCCAAAAGTAGGAAGTTTTATGTCCGAAAGGGTTGGGCGGATTTCCTTTCCCAAAATTATTACCAAGATTAAACGGCAGAAAAAAAGTATTGGCTCCGTCCAGTTTGGTGGTCATATAAATTTCATCGGTATCCACTGCAAAATGCACAATACATCTTCCGAAATTCAGCAATGGCTGGGTAATATCACGCTTGTACTTATATTGGTCTACACCGTGCACTTTCGCATTCTGTCCGGTCCAGTGATTTTTCAATTCTATGGTTGAAATAGGAATGCCATTGATGAAAATCACCATATCAATTTCCTCCAGCGGATTGGCAACGGAATATTTTAACTGTCGGGTAACACTGAACTGATTGTTTTCAAAGTTATCTTTGATGCTCTGACTGCTGTTTTGCAAAGGAGCTACATAGAATAATGTAAAATGCGCATCATCCACCGCCAAACCTTTGCGAAGCAAACGCAAAACACCATACTTTTTTACCAGCTTGTCGTAACGGTCTAACACTTTTATTTTCCAGTCCGACTGGCGTTTGAGTTTTTCTAATTCTTCCTTTTGAGTCGTTTCCAAAAAATCCCAAAATCGCACTTCATCCAATGCATATTTTGCATTGAAATCTGCCGGATTGCCGATGCGATAACCGTTACTGCTATAGGGCTCATTCGGTTCGGAAACTATTCCGCTTTTAATATCTTCTGTCGAAATACCGCAGAGGGCTTTTTCTATGGCAGTTTCGAGGGCGAGTTCGTTAGTTTTGCTGGTCATTAAAGATTTATTGGTTTATCATTGAACTTCCAAGTTTCAAAAACTAAATTTAGCAATTTCTCCTGTCTTTGATTGATAGATTCTTTATCCCATTTTTCAAATTCAAAACTGTACTCATTTTTGAATCTATTTAGAGCAGTATTTGCACCTATTTGAAATTCATCATCAAGCAGTTGAGTGGAAATAATTCCAGAATTTTTATATTCATTCTGTTTCTTCTCAAACCAATCGCTGTTCAAATCATTGAAGTTATTGACTGCTTGATTTATCGTTGACTCAATCAAAGTAACGTTTCCTAAACGATATACATAACTAGAATAGTCGTGTTTACTTTCAAATTCCTCCGTTAAAATATCATTCTTTGGAGTTTGAGGTAGTATATGTTCAATTTGTAAATTATACAGATAATCTTTTCCTTTTATCGGAAAATTAGATTTTGCTAATATTGTATTCTCAATCATCCCCAAGACATATCTTTCTCTATAAAGTGGACTATAGTGATAGTGAGTCAAAGTGGGAAATTTGACTAAAAATTCACCTAACCTTTCTTTGATATAAGGTACCATATTTTGTTCGATAACTTCTGCAACTTCATCAATAGTGTTTTTATTTCGAAGTTTTATTGCCCATCTAGTAAATTGATTTTCATTGTTTTTAGCCTGAATCCCTAAACTCACACTGTAAAAAAAGAAACTCTCTATTTGCTTGCCTAAATATTCAATAACATCTATAGTTGCGATTTCATTAAGCGCCATCAATAGGATTAGATGTTGTCTCGATTTATATTTATTAATAAATCCTATGTTGGTAATATTAGGATATTCTCCACCGTCTTTTATTAACTCCGTTGCAATGACTAAATCAGAATACCTTTTAGACATTTTTTTTAATTCCTTGGCGAAAATAAGTGGCTGAGTTTCATATTTAGTATCATTTTTACCCTTTTCAGATAAAAACCATTTGTAAATATCATCTTCTCTCAAAATTCCATCATAATATCTAGACATGAGAAAATACCTAAGAAATCGTAAAGGTGTATTATCTTCTTTACATTTTTGTAGATTGTGAACTATTTCTTTCCATATATCTTTAATGTGATTAAAATCGGCAGGCTTAGCTTTACTGAACAAAAGATTTTTCACCAAATCCATTGCATTGAGTCCAGCTCCTCTCTGATTAATTGTTTCGAAAATCTTTAATGCACTACTTAGATTTTCTGATTCGATTAGAACTAATTCTATTTTAGTAAGAAAATATTTTGCGTAGTTTGTTATTGACTCAACGCTATCATTTAAATAACTTTCTAAATGATTCTTGATTTTGTAATAGGCTTGCTCCATCTTAATAATCGAAGGAGACTTCAAATCGTTGAAATTTGTTTTGGAAATTAATGATTCCAAATAACCTTTACTCTCTTCATACTGCAATTCTAATCGCATTTGAGTTTCATCACTATCCATATCAAAATCGGATAGAAGTTCCTCAATATTTTTAAGATATTGCTCTTGTTTTCTATCTAAATCAACCCCTTGTAATAAATCTCGAAAGGCACATAAAGTAAGAATTATTGTAGTCAGTCTTTGCTGTCCATCAATAACATCAAATTTTTCTTTATTGGCCACAATTATTATTGACCCGATAAAGTAACCTTTTTGTTTTGTTACATCCTCATCGTATTCGTTATCGATATCTATTAGAAACTGCTCTACCTGATCTTCTGGTTTCCAGACATATTCTCTTTGATAATCTGGAACTATGAAGAAATAATCCTTTAATTTTGATATACTTTTAACTTGTGCGTCTATTTCCATACTATTAATTTTCAGTATTGTGTCTATGTTGTAATTGTTTTTTTTATCAATATTTAGAATTACTTTACTAAATATTTAAGCCTTAATCATAATTTCTTTAAGGTCACCAATAAATTTTTCGAACGACATACCATTTGTTTCAATTCTCTTCTGAGGTATGTGACCTCTAAATTCTATTAACTTAGTTTTTTCAGGAATCTTTTCAGATTCTTCATTCTCTTTAATTAATTTTTCAAAACCATCTCCTAAGTCTACGTTTACCTTTACATCATCTGCTAAATCTATAAAAGAAATAGTTTCAATATCTATTTTGTTTTTAGATTTGTAATTAGCAACATTCACAGTTATTACAGCGTAATTTTCTTTATTAAGAGAGCAACATTCTACTTGTCTTTTACTTAAAGCAACTATTCCCTCTATATCCCATCTTGATTTAACTTCAATATAGTATATAGGTCTACCTGACTTGTATATTATAAAATCTTGCCCATTTTGTTCTTCAACACTTTTTAATTTCTCATCCGATGTTGATTCTATGATTTTTATAGTATCTCTCAATGAAGAATTCAATTCACTTTCAATTATATTTTGGATTCTTAATCCAACTTCATTTATGTATATTAAATGATTTGATTTTCTAGCCTCCTCTTTTTGTTTCTCTTTACCTGCACGGATTAAATCACTAAGATTATCAATTTTTGCAAGTTCTCCTAACAAATTAATCTTTTCAGGTTTAACAGAAAGAATACTAAATAAACTTTGTCTTGTACTTTCATCCTGAAATTTATACATTAGAATTTCTTCCTTTACTGCATTTATTTCCCTTAACCAACTCCCCCAAGTATCTTGATTTGAGGAAATTTTTTCAATTAATCTAATTACAGTTTCCAAAATATCTTTATCTACAGGAATAAATTTTCTTTCGCTATTAAGCTTTTGTTCTATTTGATTCCCTAATTCAGAACCTGACACAAAACTACTGTGCTGAAGAAAACCTTCAAAGCCTTCAAGCACTAAGTCATTGCGAATATCTCCTCCTAAAATTTTGTTCCATTCATCCTTGAAATCTTCGTCTTTTACACTATCTTTCTTTAAAACAGACTGCGACTTCAAACAAAAATTTTGATTTGGAATACACTCCATTTTATGCAAAAGCTCCTCTTTAAGATTTGTGTTAGTATACATTATCCCGATGATTTCTTTTAAATCATCAATATTAGATTTAATGTCATTTTTGACAATATTTTTGATATATATATTTGCGAGTAACTTAATCGCTGGTTGATAATTTACTTCAACAGTTGGCGAAGATAATCCCTCAAACATTGTTGAAAAATTATATATCTTATTGTAAAATGAATAAAGGTCAATATTTAACTGCGTATTTCTATTTAATCCAATGAATTTATTTAGAAACTTTGTCAGGTATATATATCTGATTCCCTTTGAAGAGAGGGAAACTTTTTCTTTTTCCAGATTATCTAATAACTCATTACAAAATTTGCTAAAATCTTCTTTAAACTTTTCTCTTGTATAGATATTTACATTATTAATAAACTCAAAATCTTGATGAATATATTTTTCGCTAACTGATGCATTTATATTATCCATCACATCTATAAGTAAATCTTCTTTATTATCCCATTTTACAAGACTTTCAAGCGTTTTGAAATCGCCGTGAATATTAGGAATAAGAGCAACTTTATTAAGAATAGTAATATCTGTACTAATCTGATTTACAAATTCTTTATAAGATTTTTTATCATTTAAAAATGCATAATTTCCTCCTCCTTCATTTTCGATAATTTCGGCGAGATCATTTAATGATATAGTATCGAAATTCTTATTTGCATTTTCGTTCCAAGTATTTATGTATTCACTAAGAAAACAATACGTTTCATAAGGTGGTATTTTACGAAATTGCTTTAATAATTGGAATACTTCTTTTTTTGCATATTCTTCTAACAATAAAATCGACTTGTCAAAGAACTGTAAATCACTAAGAGCATATTTTTCAGTGTCAAATTCAATACGTTTGAGATCCTTAATATTTTCAATGAAATCACTTTTCAATTCTTTCTCAAAACTAGAATCAGAAGCGTTGAATGAAATTTTAGCCATATCTACAATTGATATATCTTCATCTTCATTAATCCTTTTTAGCGCTAATTTAAATGCTATCTGTAATAAGTTTTCATTTGCCTCAACATCGATTTTTAATTCCTCATTTTCCTTTATTTTGTGTAAATAATCTCTTTCTCTATTGGGTTTAAAATCATTAGCGTGAATAATAAAGTTATAACCTGCATTGCCAGTTTCCATTAGAGGATAAAACAAAAATTGTTTAGGAATCTCATCGATTACACGTTCTTCACTTGCCAGCACTACCACAATCTTATTTTCTTTGTCTTTTAGTACTGGTATTTTTATTGGTTGGTCGTTTATCTTAATCGAAACCTCTGTATCAGAAGTCTCATCTCTTTCATATTTTAATGAAATATTATCATAAGTAAGATTAACTTGCGAAAGTTTATCATTAAAACAAAATATGTAGGGTAATACTGTTTCAACATATTGAAGCATAGAGTCAATATGTTCTTTACTTTTAGCAGATGCTTTATATTCAAAAGAAGTATAACATAAGCAAGTTTTTTCTGCTAATTCTATATCATCACAGAGCATTTCTATTTTATCATCTTGCGCAATAAGTTTATCTGTAAGTTCATCTATACTGAAAGCATCACGGTCAATCTCAAAATCATTTAACAATCTATAGCTATTATCATCTGTTAATAAAGAGCCATTGACCAATATTTTTTTTCCATAAATATGAGTGCTCAAAAAACCTGTTCCGTACTGACCAAGTTGCTCACTATTGTCTCCGTAAGATTTTCCCACGCTGTATTGATTTATCAGCCCTCCAAATTCATCATCTGTAAACGATCTGCCATTATGCTTAAACAATAAACCATTATCTGTTTTTGCAATTTCAATAATTCCATTTTCCTTTACGGTGTCTAACGCATTTTGAAATAATTCCCAGATTGCTCTTTTCTCAGCATATTGGGGAACAATTTCCCTTATCCCAGTAAAAATCTTATTTGCCGAAGATTCAAAGAATCCTCTTTTTCGCTTATCTCCGTAAGATGCACACATTCAATTTTTGTTTTCTTAGTTATTAATTTTAGTTTTTTTACTTTCTCAACTCACGCTCTTTTTCCCAGTAACCACATCATTACTAATATCATTCTCCAATGTAGAAGATTGTTTAAATTTTTCCACTACTCACTTTTCAATTCCTTCAGCAACCAATCCAACTGCGTTCTCGCAGTAGAAATTAAATCAGAATAGCTTATCATCTTAACATCATCTCTTTCATTGTGTGATGAGATAGCCGAGTTAACCTTTCCGCCAATGATAATGATTTGGATATTTTTACTATGAATTACAGAGTTCAAGTCGTCACGATATTTTAAAGCTTGACTTTCAGCATCTCTGCCAATAGTAGCAGAAGGTTTTTTAAACTCAATTAGCAAATGCCTTCTAAGAATATCTTCTCCTAAAAATAAATCTGGTCTTTTGTCTGCTCTTTTACCAGTAAATTTCTTCCCAAGCATATCTTGTACAGCAATCTTCAGGGTTTTATTAGAAAACATCAGAGTATATTCATTTCCAAATACCCATAAGTTGTTCTCCAAAGCTTTATGTATTGTAGCTTCTAAAGTTTTAGGATTATTATTTAATAGGTCCAATTCGTCCAGAAACTTTAATCTACTTGTAGCTTGACTAGTCATTACAGCCATTTCAACAAAACCAAACTCTGATAAGGCATCTGCTATCTTTTCGATGTCTCCATCTTTTGAATTTTCTATATTCTGAACAACATTCCAGTAATAGTCTTTTTCCAAAGCATCAACCATTACCGAAATTATTACATTCACTTTCTCCTCTGGTTCTCCATAAAACTTTTCTAAGACCTTATGCAATGACTTCTCTGCAAATTGCCGTTTGTATTCTGGTAGCTTCTGTAATTCACGATTAATTTTTTGCTGATGTCTTTGTTTGGCTAAATGCATATCAGTTTTAAAAACTTCGGTAAATGAAGTGTGTAATTCTTCCTTTACTTCTTTCTTAATACTTTCATTCAGTTTGCTATTCTCAATAATTCCTCCCCAATCCGCGGTTACAAAATCTTCCAACTCATCGCAGATTATCTCACCAACAAGTCTTTTCTTTAATTTATCAGGTACCAATTCATCTTCCTTTAAGAAATTTTCCGGTCGTCCAACTATTTTACCACCTACTCGATAAATAAGACCATCATACGGAACAGGCTTATCTGTAATTGTATAAACTACTTGCGCAACACTGCCATTTTCCAACGGCAATTCTTTTGTAATAGTTTTGCCCTGAAAATCCTGTACTCCTAGTTTTTCTCCATTTACAAATATGTTCAAGTCCGAAACTCTACCATAGTCCCAAACCAAGATTTGTTTTAATTTATCTGGATTAGGATAATTAAAATTCTGATTGAGTCCAATTAAAGTTATTGTTGTACCATGTTCTTCTTTCGAACAGTCAGTTACGGTAATAGGTAGATTTACTTTTTCTAAATCATATTTCTCTCTTGCAAGTTCATCTTTCGAAATAGAAACAGTTGTTTGTTTTCCGCCTGCTTTTGTAGTTACATTCATTACAGCAGCAACCATTAATCCTGAAAACTTACCAATACCTTTTCTACCTTTAACCTTTCTGCCCTTAAGCAATGTCTTTTCGCCTTTCCTTGATAGTCGGCTGCTTGCAATCTTCAGATATTCTGTTCTGAGTTCTTGTTCTTTCATACCTGTACCATCATCAACAATAGTTATGACGGCATCGTTAGTTAGAACTTCGGGCAAAGTAATCCATATATTATCGGCATCGGCGTCGTATGAATTATCAACCAATTCTTTTGTGGCATCTTCAGTTGATTTGTAAGTTTCTCCTAACAGTTCAGCTAACTTTGGGTCAACTTGAAAATTGGCGTTTTTTGACATATTGTTTGTGTTTGATTTATTTTTTAGCTCACCTTCACTTTCCCCGTCACCACATTATCTATCAGCACCGTTTTATACTCTTTCAGCTTTTCTATTTCCTGTTGCTTCAGCAAAATGGCTTTGGCGATTTTTTCTTCTATTGCTTTTAAGTAGGTAACGATTTGGATTTGTTCTGGATTTGGTGGATTTGGAATTGAAATTTTATTAATAAAATCAGCGCTTGCTCTTGGCATTTTTGCTCCATAAGTTGAAGAATCTACTAATTTTATAAATACATCTGAAAGTAAAACCCTTTGATAGAATGAAGCATTAGAACTTTTATAAACCAAAAATTCTGTAGAGCAAATTCCATCAAATTCACTGAGATAAACTTTAGCTAAATAGGGTCTCAGCTTTCCAAATAGAATATCATCTTTGTAAAAAACATTTGCTAAGCCTTCAACTTGAGAATCTGTAGGTACATACTTGCCAGTTTGCGATTCAATATTTTCCATTCCTACATAAATCTTGTCTGTTGACTTACTTTCTATCTTTTCATTTCGCATAGTAAGCACATACTTCAACTTCCTCACCTCCCAATGCTTCGGAATCTCCCCAATCCAATCCACACCGCTGTCTTTGAGTGGCACGGTATCATCCAGACCTTTGGTAACAGCTTTTTGGATGAGGATTTGTCGGCGTTCTTTAAGCAGTTCTATTTCTTTCTGCTTGTTGGCAATCGTTTGGTCTATTTTAGCGGTCTTGTCATCGAGAAAGGTGGCAATGGTTTGCTGTTCGGAAATTGGTGGAATTGCAATTATAAAATTCTTGATATCGTCTGGTGAAATATGAGGAACCATTGGATCGGTTTTTGTCAATTCAACCCAATACAAAAAACTTCTATTTACTATATTAATATATAGAAAATTAGCATTCAATGTGAATTTTGTCCTTAATCTCGCTACACGTTGGAGGAGTAAAATTGGTAAATCATCAACTGAAACTTTGCAAAAATTCTTACCTACTTTAGATCCATCCATCGCTACTAAGACGTCGTTTTCTTTAAGTAAGTAATTTTCTAAATGGTTTTCAATTGCTGGCCAAAACCTCGTGTCATCCCAATTAAATACACCTTCTTTTACATTAATACCCCTCGCTAATTTTATTCCCTCATAAGAGTATTTTTCACTTTTAAACGGAAATCCTGTTATAAAATAGATATGGTTTTTTAATCGCGAAACTTCCCAATGCTCAGGAATTTCCCCAATCCAATCCACACCGCTGTCTTTGTGTTTTTCGTATCGCTGCATCGCCTAAAAATTTAAGATTTCAGCCAGCAATCCGTCGCCTTCCTTTTCCAGCGCCAAAATATCTTCGGTCACTTCCTCCAGACTGCGCAATGGGGCAGGTTGGTAAAAATATTTATTGAAGCTCAGCTCATATCCAATCTTTACAGAGTCCAAAGCAATCCAGCTTTCTTCGGCATAAGGTTTTACTTCCCTTAAAAAGTAATCCTGTATGTTTTCTTTCAATGGGATGCTTTCGCTGTCGCGCAAATCACTTTCGGTTTCATAAAGTATATATTCACCTTTTCCGGTGGCTGAGGGACTCGACGCCACGGGGAAATAACCATAATAAGGCAGGTCTTTTTCTTTACAGCCTAAAAATTCCAGCAAATCTGCCAGTTTCTGACCATTCAGTTTTTCTGTTTTTTTCACCACTTTATCGGCTTCTTCATCATACCAGCTCACGGTATCCAGAATTTGTTTTTTCTCCGAAGCAGACAGTTTGGTTTTGTCGAGTTTTAAAACTTCATCCACCTTGCTTCCAAACTCATTAAAGTTGTTATAAACTTCCGTCCCCAAAACTTCCATCAGGCGAACCGCCGTTTGGTACAGGGCATCCTGTTTTTCCCAGCTTTCTTTTTTCAGAAATGCAGACAGCTGTTTTGCATTGATGTTGAGGTCCTGCTTTTCGGCAAGGTCTTCAATTTCTTTTTTATGTTTTTCCAAACCTGCATATACTTCCATTCCGTATTTCTCATAAAGTTCTTTGGAAAATACAGGTTGTGTCTTATCCCATTTCAAGGCTTCAATTTTCTCTTGAGTAAACTGAGATTTCAAACGTTTTGGCCTTTCGATATTGACTTTGTAATAGCCAAAATCAGCATTCTCAAAAACCTTGCTTCCGATATTTCCGGTATCTTTTTTATCCAGTGTTGAAAGCTCTAAATAACAGTTCAGAATTTCCTGAATATGCTGTTTCGTCAGTTCACAGTTTTTATTACCCAGATTTTTTCTGAGTTTCTGATACATTTCACTGGCATCAATCAACTGTACTTTCCCTTTACGATTAGCGGGTTTGTTGTTGCTCAGAATCCAGATATAGGTGGTAATGCCTGTGTTGTAAAAAATATTGTTCGGCAACTGGATAATCACATCCAGCAAATCGTTTTCAATAATATAGCGTCTTATATTACTTTCGCCACCGCCTGCATCACCGGTGAACAGACTCGAGCCATTGTGTACCGAGGCAATACGGCTTCCGATGGTATTTTTGTTGGTAATGGCTTTCACTTTATCCACCATTTCCATCAGGAACAGCAATTGTCCGTCGGAAGAACGTGGCACTGCATCGGCATCTTCTTCTTCGCCCCAGTAATTTTTCAGTTTAATGAGAAAACGGTTGTCGATAACATCTTTTCCGTCTTTGATGTATTTCTGTTCACTCGCCCAGCTCTTTCCATACGGAGGATTCGACAACATAAAGTCGAACTTCGTTCCGGCAAATTCATCGGTAGAAAGTGTAGAACCCACTTTGATATGTTCTGGGTCTTTGCCCTTAATCATCATATCCGATTTGCAGATGGCGTATGTTTCGTCATTCACTTCCTTCCCAAAAAGATATACGGAAGTATTGGTCGCTTTGATTTCGCCGTCTTCATCGGTAATGAAAAGCTCAGATTCTGTCAGCATTCCACCTGTTCCGCAGGCAGGGTCATAAATGGTAATCACCGATGGAATTTTATCTTTGATCGGGTCAAAAACCATATGCGTCATCAGGTCGATAACCTCTCGTGGCGTGTAGTGTTCTCCAGCTTCCTCGTTATTTTCTTCATTAAATTTCCGAATCAGTTCCTCAAAAACATAACCCATTCCCAGATTGGTCAGCGCAGGAATTTTTCTTCCGGCAGTATCCAGTTTTTCAAAAGGCGTCAAATTAATATCAGGTGATGTGAATTTCTCCAGAACATCCAGCAACACATCTTTGTTCGCCATATGTTTGATTTGCGCCCGAAGCTTGAACATCTCAATAATTTCCTGCACATTGGCACTGAAACCATTCAGATAATCTTCAAAATTCCCCAGCAAAATCTGCTGGCTGTTGGTTGCCGAACCGTGGAGGCTTTGCAGCGTCCATTCGCTGGTGTTGTAAAAAACATACTTGGAAGCAGCAGTCATCCCTTTGTCATCCCATTCGGTAAATTTCATTGTCTCCCTCTGGAAAACGACTTCCTCTAAAACATGTTGTTTGGTAGGTTCCAGCAAAGCATCCAGTCTTCGCAAAACAACCATTGGCAGGATAACATCCCTATATTTTCCTCTTACATAGACGTCTCTCAGACAGTCATCGGCAATACTCCAGATAAAGGAAACGAGTTTATTGTGTACAGCGTGGTTCATTTATTTTAATTTGTAGGTATCTCCAATAGTAATATTGGAAATACAAGATATAATTTATTAAGTTTATTTTTGAGAATCTTTCCACATTCCCACCCACTCTTCGAAATAAGCGTGCAGAGAATCAGAACTGTCAAAGTAATATTTGACAGGTTCATTCGGGAAAGAATGAAGTGTGGTCTCATCCGTATCAGGATCGGTAAAAGGAATGATAAGGTTGTTTAATTCAAAAACAAGATTTCCGCCTTGTTGCAAATATTCTATAAAAATAGATTTTACCGTGCTGAGCTCGATGGCAAGGCTTCCGTTGTAAGTAATCATGAAGTGAATAGTTTTTCAAATCCAAATATAACCAAAAACCAATCTAATGCATTACGGTTTTCCTCATTTTGCTTTAAAAAAGACAAAATAATGAAAGACAAATTAACATTGAAAGCTAAATATAGCTCTAAGCCTGTAGAAAGCATTTGAAAACTATATAGGAAGCCCATGCAGGGCCCCAATGAAATACTTAGCGAGCCTATACAAAGCCTATAGAAATAACTTCAAATTTTTAATACATCGTATTTAATTATATCCATTGAGTTTCCTACTAGGTTACATTGGAAAACGGAAAAAATTCAAAAATCACTAATTCACAAACTCACTCTCGATCCCGGCCTCTTTCAGTTGCTTCTGCAACTCCCGGATGTAAGCGATCACTTTCGTATCGCTTTCGGAAACGAGGGTCATTCGGGCAGAGTACATACTGGTACGATTGGATTTTCCATTTTTCAGGTCGATGCGCATTGTGCCACTGTAGCCACCCATTCTGTAATTGGTTTTGACAGATCGGAACACCACTTTATCAATTTCCTGAATCTTGTATTTCCTAAAGAATAAACTGTTGATAATAAGATGATCATCTTTGATGAGAAATGGATGCACTTTGACATTGCGCATAAGAAAAGAGCTGACATACACCAATACTATCGCACCGAAAAATCATCCGTACTATGTGTACCACTCGTTGCTATTTTCGGTCTCGGCTTTCAGGATGGTTTCTCCCTCTGCCTCGATAATCTTGTTGTTTCTGCTTAAATTTCTGATGGCGAGACTACGAGTGATGAAGTATCAGACCTGAAGAAGGAAAACGCTCGTTTGAAAGAGATCGTAGCTGACCTGGTCGTTCGCTATGACATTGTAAAAAAAGTTTAGAAAGGCTGGATTAATCGATAAATACAGGAAATATATGAGATTATCAGCAGCCGAGAAATACGAGATCATTCAAACGGTGACCAGGAGTGAAATCGGTGTGAAGCGAACCTTGGAAAGTTTTGGAATCGCCAGAAGTAGTTTTTACAAATGGTATCAAAGCTACCTCGAATACGGCTATGATGGTCTGGAAATTACGAAAAGAACAAACCATAGGCAATGGAACAGCATTCCTGAAAGACATGAAGATCTGATGGTAGAGATCGCTTTGGAACACACCGAATTATCTACAAGGGAACTTACCTACAAAATTACCGATGAGCAAGGTGTTTTTATTTCAGAATCCACCGTTTACCGTATTTTGAAGCAAAGAGACTTAATCCCGGCACCGAATCATTTTCTTCTTTCAGCAGCAAATGAGTTCAAAGACATAACGGAATTTGTGCATCAAATGTGGCAGACAGATTTTACCTATTTCAAGATCATTGGCTGGGGATGGTACTATCTGAGCACGATTTTGGACGACTATAATGTAGTAGAGCAATGAATAGATTATTTATATCAGTACCAACATTGTCCGAAGAAAATCAAGAAATATTAAGACCTTTATTTTAAACTATAAGACTCTAATTAATCTTATTTAACAAAATTATCCTGCCCCTAATCACTCCCCTATAAAAAAATAAACCCTTGAATATAAACATATTCAAGGGTTTTATTGTGGTCCCACCTGGGCTCGAACCAGGGACAACCTGATTATGAGTCAGGGACTCTAACCAGCTGAGCTATAGGACCGCATAAAATTGGTTAGATTTTGTGTTTGCAAAAATAGCAAAATTTCTTTATCTACAAAACGTTTTACGGTTTTTCTTGACACAATTCTATCAAGACACCGTTGGTCGATTTTGGGTGTAGGAAGACAACTAATTTGTTATCAGCACCTTGTTTGGGTTCTTCGGAGATGAAAATGAAGCCTTCTTTTTTTAATCTTTCTACTTCGGTCTGGATATTTTCTACACCGAAGGCAATATGATGGATTCCTTCCCCTTTT
The DNA here is from genome assembly GCF_000735135.1 of Chryseobacterium sp. FH1. Classification (GTDB taxonomy): domain Bacteria; phylum Bacteroidota; class Bacteroidia; order Flavobacteriales; family Weeksellaceae; genus Epilithonimonas. The sequence goes on along the minus strand of NZ_JPLZ01000006.1, from coordinate 1,447,122 downwards.
TTGTCGAGGAATTTGGCGATTGGACTTTCGGGGTTTGATGCTTCCAGAAGTTCTATTTTGCTTTCGCCAAGTTCATAAAAAGAGGTGGTAACGCCTTCTCTTTCTACAGATTCCTTTTTGTAATTTGATTTTCCCAAAAGTCGGGCAAACAAATCATCTGAATCTGAGAGAGACTTCACAGCGATGCCGAGGTGTTCTATTTTCATATTGTCTTAATTTTAAAAATAGTAAGGAGATAAATTTTTGAGATGCTGAAGCTGAATAAAAAAAATTAACGCAAAGTTCGCTAAGATTTTTTTTAAATTAATTGAAAACATTTTTAAGGCTCGCAAAGGCGCTGAAGCTCAGCAAAGAAAAACAATAATGGTTCAATTAATAAATATCTGAATGCTAACTTTTGGATGACAAAACTTGTTTGGATGACAAAACCCTTAGCCCCGATAGTAGTGGAAATCCTTTTTTGCTTTGATTTCACTTTCTTTCGGATGACCAAATGTGGTGCAAAAAAGATTGCAACGGATAGCGGGATCAAGCTCCTAAAAAAAACTTTGTCAAATCGGATAAACTTTGGCTACGCCCAATCTTCGATTTGACAAAGTAAGTTTTATTTATGAATTGAATCCTTCTATGATTTTTGTGAAATCTTCGATTTTTAGCGCTGCGCCTCCAATCAAACCGCCGTCTACGTCGGGTTGGGAGAAGATTTCTTTGGCGTTGTCTGGCTTCACACTTCCGCCGTACAGGATGGAAACTTCGTCCGCAACTTCTTTGCCGTACTTGTCAGCAATCAGGCTTCTGATGTAGGCATGGACTTCCTGCGCTTGCTCTGCAGTGGCTGTTTCTCCGGTTCCGATGGCCCAAACAGGTTCGTAGGCAATCACGACTTTTTTGATTTCCTCTGCGGACAAAGTGAAAAGTGCGGTTTCGGTCTGATTTTTTACGACTTCGAAATGTCTTCCGGATTTTCTCTCCTCCAACTTTTCGCCATTGCAATAGACTGGCGTCAAACCTTTGTCCAAAAGGGCTTTCACTTTTCTGTTCGCGTGGCTATCGGTCTCGCCGTGGAAAGTTCTTCTCTCGGAGTGCGACACCAAACTTCCGTCTGCATCGATAGATGCCAACATATCCACAGAAATCTCGCCTGTGTACGCGCCACTCGCGTATTCTGAAACGTCTTGAGCGTACACGCCCACTTCCCCATTTTTGAATACTTCTTTAGCAGAAGCCAGATACAACGCTGGCGGAGCGATGAAAACCTCGCAGTTGGTGGTGTTGTTTTTTTTGTATTCTAAAAGCTGAGCCATCAATTCTTGTGCTTCAGCGTAGGTTTTGTTCATTTTCCAGTTTCCTGCGACAATGTTCTTTCTCATTTTGATATTATTTTAAATTCCAAAGGTTTTTCAGTAGGATGTAAAATTTGTGCTCGTCGTCGCTCACTTTGTTATCGGCTTTGATGAGGGATTTTGCGAATTGGATGAAGTCTTTTCTTTCTTGCTCGGTAGAATCTTCTTCGAAACATTTGGCGTGGAACTCGAAGTGGTCTTGCCATTGGTCAGACGTCAATTGCGCGATGATTTCCAACTCGTCGTCCAAATTGAGACGGAAAGGAAATTCCTCGGTCATATATTCCTGAACTTTGAGCCCTTCTTCCGGTTTTATGATTCCATCGACTGCGGACAAAATCATCAGTAAGTGATAGCCAGCGATTGGTTTGTTTGATTTTCTCATTATATAATATAAAATTTTTCTGTAGTGTAAAAAATAGTATCGATGAAGTATAGAATTCCCTCGTTGCTCAATACATTTTCGTCGTGCAAGTCTTCAAAAATCAATCTTAATTCTTCATTCAAGTAATCGTTATTTCTAATATTACGAAAGTTATTGAATTCCAAAAAGTCCTTGACCTGATTTAGATTTACAGTTTCCGTGGCTTTGATAAATCTCTGTTTTACCACTGAGAATATTTTTTCATCAATTATCTTAAAACCCAAAAATTCATATTCTGTGGACTTAAAAAAGTAATTATGTATCAATAGACTTTCAAAGTAATCTTGCCAACATTCATAAAAAATAGCGTCATTCAATTTAATGACATATTCATCATTTAGTCTGTAAACCTTTTGCTCAGCTCCTTCTGCAATATAGTTATCCTCCGAAATATCTTGGTTGTAATGAAGACTTTCAGTTTCTATAATTTTTTTTAAATAGATTTCTTCTTCACTTTTGAGAGGCTTTTTGTATGAAGAGAATTTGCCTGACTTTGCATTTGTTCTAAGGATACTTTGGACTGTTTTGACAAGGTTTTGATTGCCATCTTGTCCATCTCTTGTAATGATATTTTGTAATTCATTTTTAATATTTTTCATTCAGCATTTCAAATTTAAGATTATTAATCCAAATAATCTTTTGCGCCCAATTTTTCGACCACTTTTCCTTTCTCCAAAATCAAGATGAAAGGATTGCTTCTGGCGATGGTTTTGATGGCAATCTCGTCCATCATATAATTTGGAACTTGCTTGTAGAAATCAGGTTGTGTGCTTACGCCGATTACTTTTGCTTTTTCTGACAACGCTTTCGTTTCAGTTTTTTTGACCAATTCTGCGTCGGCTTCTTTTGGTTTATAAGTGAAAATGATGATGACTTTTGGCTCTTTCAGGATTTCGTCTGTGATGTTATTTCCGTTTGTATCCTCGATTTTAAATTTCGAAATTTCGGATTCGTAGCCTTTTTTCACGATTTCGGAAGTGGTTTTTCCTTCCTCGATTTGCCAAGTCGTATCTTTCCAATATTCTTTATTGATATATTCGTCTTGGTCAACTTTTTTGACCTCGTTGGTTTTTGAATTTTTTAATGAATAAAAAGTCTTGTATTCCGAAGGATTTTTATTGATTTTATCTTTCTCCGAAGCCAAATCCGTCCCAATTGCATAAGCCCGGAAATCAATCATCGGTTCGTGGAAAAGTCCGCGGTACATCACGAAAAACATTACCAAAACGAAAACGCCCAACAACGGTAATTTTCCAAATCTCACGACATCATCTTCTTCTCTTTTTCTATAGAGAACTGCCAAGATTATCAATAAAACCAAAAGCGTAATATCTTTCCAAAACGATTGCCAAGGCGTGAATTTCAAAGCGTCCCCGAAACATCCACAATCTGTAACGACATCAAAGTATGCGGAATAGAACGTCAGAAACCCAAAGAAAACACAGAGTGCAATCAAGGCATAAATGGTTTCTTTAAGCTTGATTTTCATTAATAACATAAACCCTAAAACCAGCTCCAGCAAAACCACGATGATTGAAAATACCAAAGCATATTTCTCCAAAAACGGCAAGTCAAAAACGATGGGCGAAAAATATTCTTCCAGTTTGAAAGAAAATCCCTTGAGGTCCACCGCTTTCACAAATCCGGAAGCGATGAATATAAGTGCGACAATGTAGCGTAAAACTGCTTTCATAAGTGATGAATGATAATTTATAAATGATTAAAAAAAATCTCTTAATTTTTGAACTTAATCAAACAGAACACTGCATAGTTGAGCATATCGAAGTAGTTCGCATCCAAACCTTCGGAAACCAAAGTTGCACCGTTGTTGTCCTCAATTTGTTTGGTTCTAAGCACTTTTTGATAAATCAAATCGGTGATGGATGAGATTCTCATTTCGCGCCAAGCTTCACCGTAATCGTGGTTTTTGCGTTCCATCAAGTCCTTTGCTTTTTGAGCGTAGGAATTGTAAAGTGCCATTGTTTCTTCTGGATTGGCATTCAGTTCATCAGAAAAACCTTTCTCTAATTGAATCAATCCGATGATGGAATAATTGATGATGGCGATAAATTCGTCTTCCTCACTTTCGTCCACCATTTTCACGTCGGTCATCTGCAAAGTACGGATTCTATTGACTTTGATATAAATCTGGTCGGTAATAGAACTTGGGCGAAGAACGCGCCACGCGGTTCCATAATCCTTCATTTTTTTCTGAAATAAGTCCCTGCAAACCGTGATAACGTCGTCAAACTGGGCGGAAGTATTGTGCATAAATCTGTCTAATTGGTCAAAGATACAAATTTTGTTGTTTTCAATTTTTGATTGTCAACCGGAAAAATTAACTATTTTTATGATTCCAAATTTTCCTTAATAAAATCGCCATATTTTGAAACATCAAAAAAATTTTTAGCGATTGAAAATGAACATCAAACAATTAAATCCAACTAATGAAAATAGCCATTTCAATTTTTCTAATGTCTTCACTTTTTGTCAACGCTCAACAAAAATCGGAACTGACAGCAGAAATGGCAAACAAGCTGGCATCGATGCCTCTGAAATGCATCAACCAAGAATATCCGAACAAGACCGCGCACGTCATCAATTCTGAAAAAGATGCAGTCCTGACGCCGAAAGAATTGCACCCGAGTTTTTACGGCTGTTTCGATTGGCACAGCTCTGTGCACGGACATTGGATGTTGGTTCGATTATTAAGGACTGAACAAAATTTGGAAAACAAAGACCAAATCATCTCCATTTTAGAAGCATCATTTTCATCAGAAAAAATTAAAGAAGAAGCAAAATACTTCACAAAATATCAAGTTGCGCAGAATTTTGAACGAACTTACGGCTGGGCTTGGATTCTCAAACTGGATGAGGAATTGGCAAAATGGAATCATCCAAAAGCTAAAATCTGGCATCAGAATTTGAAACCTTTGACAGATGAAATCCTAAGACTTTGGAAAGTTTATTTACCAAAACAAACCTACCCAAACAGAACTGGCGTTCATCCAAATACCGCATTTGCAATGTGTTTCGCCATCGATTGGGCGAGAGAAACGGGCGATAAAATCTTCGAGAAAGAATTGTCTGAAAAAGCCAAAGTTTTCTACTTGAACAACACAAAAACGCCAGCTTACTTGGAGCCTGACGGAAGTGATTTCTTCTCGCCAAGTCTGGAAATTGCAGAATTGATGAGCAGAATTTTGCCACAAAAAGAATTTGAAAAATGGCTGAATAATTTCTACGAAAAAAGAAGTTTGGAAAATATCGAACAAATTCCCATCATCAGTGATTTGAGCGATTATCAAACCGTTCATCTGGTTGGCTTGTCGTTTTCGAAAGCTTGGGCAATGAAAAATATTGCGAACGCTTTGCCAGAAGGAGATAAGCTTAGAAAGAGATTTGAAATTACGCGGGAAAAATTCATTGAGAATTCGCTTCCGATTATTTTTCAAGGAAATTATGGTGGCGACCATTGGTTGGCGAGTTTTGCGGTTTATGCGATGACCAATTAATGAAAACTTCTGGCTTACTTTAAATGTTAAAACCACAATAGACACATAGAAAAATGATGATTATTCAATTAAAAAAGATAACATAGCAATAAAACTATTTTGTCTTAAAGCTTGTTTAAATTTCATCAAAATTATTTCCCCGACCCGAAAGGGAGTAATTTTGATGAAATTTTTAAGGCGTTTTTACACCCTGTAGGGTTGGGGAAAAGAAAAACTTTTTAAAAATTTATTTTTGAATTATTTTTAAAGGCTATTAAATTCATCTAAAAAACTATGTTCCTATGTGGTTAAATTACTATCAAATATTTTCATTCAAATTTTAAAATGAACTTTTCCGTTACCAATTCTAAAAACGATAATTCTTTTTCAATCAATTTCAATGGCAGATTGGTTGATTTGTCGAAGCCAAAATTAATGGGGATTCTGAATCTCACGCCCGATTCTTTTTCGGATGGCGGGAAATTTAATAATGAAAAGAATGCGCTGAAGCAAGCAGAAAATCTCTTGGAAAACGGAGCTAGCATTATCGATATTGGCGCACAATCCACAAGACCAAATGCAGAATATTTGAAGGCTGATGAGGAAATCCAAAGAATTGGAAATGTGATTTCATTAATCAAAAAAGAATTTCCGGAAAGTTTGATTTCGCTGGACACTTTTTATGCAGACGTTGTGAAATTTGGTTTTGATGAAGGAATCGATTTGGTGAATGACATTTCGGCGGGACAATTTGATTCTGAACTTTTGAATGTGGTTTCGAAAACGGGTTTACCTTATATATTGATGCACATCAATCCGAGTTATGAATCGATGCACAAGAAAATGAAGTTTGATGATATTATTTTGTCAATCAATCGATTTTTCTCAGAGAAATTATTAGAATTAAATCAAAAAGGAATCAAAGACATCATCCTCGACCCAGGTTTCGGATTTGGAAAAACGGTTGAAGACCAATACAAGATGATAGATGAATTTGAATACATCGGTTTTGGAAAATATCCTATTCTTGCAGGAATCTCGAAGAAGTCATTTATCTACAAACCACTGGGGAAACAACCCAATGCAGTTGAAAAAGAAACTTTAGATCTACATTTGAAATTAATAGAAAAAGGCGCGAAGGTCATCCGTCTGCACAATCCAGAAACTTTGAAACTCTGAGTATGAAAAGATTATTCCGATACGCCAGAACCATCCTCAAAAAATCTTTTGACAATATCAGAAATGAACGTTTGAAAGAGAATCTCCTGCAAGCTGTTCCGTTTTGGATCGGCTCCATCATTACGGGAATCATCGCAGTTTTGTACGCTCAGATTTTTGCTTTTGGAGAACATACACTCCACAAGATTTTGAACTGGAATTTGTGGATGATTTTCATTATTGCGCCAGCTGGTTTCGTGCTTTCTTGGTGGCTTGTAAAAAAATATGCACCATTCGCAAAAGGAAGCGGAATCCCGCAAGTGATGGCTTCCGTAGAACTTGCCAATCCGAAAGACAATCATTTGATCCACAAATTATTAAGTTTTAGGATCATTATCATAAAAATTCTCTCCAGTTTCGTTTTGGTTTCAAGTGGAGGCGCGATTGGACGAGAAGGACCAACGATTCAAATCGCAGGTTCCATCTTCCGAAAAGTCTATGAATTCTTACCCGCTTGGTGGCCAAAAATATCAAAGAAAAATATGATTTTGACAGGTGCTGCGGCTGGACTTTCTGCGGCTTTCAACACGCCACTTGGAGGGATTGTTTTCGCAGTGGAAGAATTGTCGAAGACGCACATCAACTATTTCAAAACGGCATTGTTTACGGCGGTAATCATTGCTGGACTTACGGCACAATCTTTTGCTGGATCTTATTTATATCTTGGCTATCCAAAAACGAGCGATGTGACTTTGTGGATTATGTTCCCGATTGTTTTCACTTCTGGCATTTGTGGAATCCTGAGCAGTCAGCTTTCTGTGGCAATGTTGAAAATCAATCGATTAAAAAAGAAATTAAAAACCGATTTTTCCAATGTTGTATTTCTTGTAATCTGCGGACTCATCGTTGCTACAATTGCCTATTTCATCAATAGAGATATCTTGGGTTCTGGAAAAGACATTATAGAGAGAGTTCTGTTTACAGAAAATAAAACAGAAGCTTGGTACGTCCCGATTCTCAGAATGTTGGGTCCCGCTTTGGCCTTTACTTCTGGTGGTGCAGGTGGGATTTTTGCACCAGCTCTTTCTACTGGTGCTTCTATCGGAAGTGTTTTCGCGAACGTTATGAATCTCACAGATAATGAAACGAATGTTTTGATCTTGGCAGGGATGGTAGCCTTTCTTACAGGAATTACACGAGCGCCTTTTACATCTGCGATTCTAGTTTTGGAGATGACGGACAGACATTCATTGATATTTCATTTGATGTTGGCCGGAATGATGTCGTCAATTTTTTCTGTCCTAGTGAGCCGTCATTCCTTATACGAAGTGCTTAAGATTAATTTCATTAATGACATTAGAAATGAAAAATAATTCTTCATTAGCTATATTTTTAAACTTTTAAATGTTAAAATAACAATAAATTAACATTTGTTAAGTTTTTTTTCATAATTTTGAAATGAATCAAAAAATTTACTATTATGAAAAGAAATCTACTACGATTTGCATTTCTGACTATACCGCTAATTGGTTATGGACAGATTGCACAATTAAAACAAGAAGCAGAAGCATTAAAAGTTAAATTTTCCAATCGAAAAATCAAAGCGAACGACACAACTTTAAATGGCAGAAAGGTCAGCACGACAGCAAGTGATTCCAAATCAAGCCTTGCTACTTACTGCACAGTTTCATTGGATTGTACTGACGGAGATGTCATAACCAATGTTACATTCGCAGGTATAAACAACAATTCCGCGTGCGGAACGAATGGATACAGTGATTACACTACCACAACTCCAGGACAATTGTTGGGTGGACAAACATACCCGATTTCAGTTACAGTTGGAGACGGATGGTACGAGAGGGTCTCAGCTTGGATTGATTATAACAATGATGGCACTTTTGACAGCAGCGAGTATCTAGGGGAAATAGGTAACGGAGGAACCGGCGTTACCGTAACAGATGACATTAGCATCCCCGCTAATGTTGATACTGGTAATTACAGATTACGTATCCAAGTATTAGCAGCTGGAAGTAACAATCCTGCATCTACTGATCCTTGCACAGATGATCCTGAAACTTATGGTGAATATGAAGATTACACTGTTACCATAACAAAACCAACTGCCTGTACAGGCGCACCTACCATAGAATCGGTATCATCGTCACTATCTAGCATTTGTACAGGACAGAGCTTTGTCCTTTCAGCTACTGCCACACCTAGCTCCGCATATTCGTATCAATGGCAATCTTCCACAGATAATAACACATGGAGCAACCTGGGAAGCGCACAAGGCACACCTTCCTACACAGTCACCTCCCAGACTGTGAGTACTTATTATAGAATAATTGTAACTTGTTCGGAAACATCTCAAAGTACAACTTCCAATGCAATTACAGTAACGCAGAACGCTCCAACGCAATGCTATTGCTCAGCCGGTGCCACTTCTACAGGCTTTGAAAAAATATCAAACGTTACATTTTCAAATATTAATCAAAGCTCAACCTCTACGGCAGGATACGAAGATTTCACATCCGTAGTTGGAAATGCAACAGCTGGATCAAGCTATCCATTAACGGTTACAGGTAACTCTAGTTCATACTACAACGATCAGGTGATAGTTTGGGTAGATTTAAACCAAGATGGAGATTTCAATGATGCCGGCGAACAATTATATACATCTGCTGTGAAAACTACACCATGGACAGGAACAATCACTATTCCTTCTACTGCAAGTATTGGAACAACTAGAATGCGTGTACGCTTGCATGATAGTGCTTTCGGAGCCAATTCGACATCTTGTGGAACCAGTACATACGGCCAGGTTGAAGATTACACATTGAACATTGGAGTTCTTGCAGTATCAGAAACAGCTAAAAACAACATCAAATCTTATCCAAACCCAGTTAAAGATATCTTTAACATCGAGGCTCCAGGTAAAATCAAATCTGTAAAAGTTTATGACGTTGCTGGTAAGCAAATCTTAACCAAAGATCTGAATGATATGAAATCGCAAATCAATTTTAGCAGATTTGGCGCTGGTGTTTACGTTGTGACAACTTTATTGGAAGATGGAACTTCTACTTCTACAAAAGTAATCAAGAAATAATCTTTCTTAAATATCAAATCTTTAAGTCCCGTCAGTCATATGGCGGGATTTTTCATTTACATTAACTAAAAGATAATCATCATAATTTACAGTCTTGATTCTATTTATAATTAATAATAATCTTATATCAAATAAACTATTTGTAATTTGAAAAATATTTGTACTTTTGCAACTCGAATTTTTAATTAATAAATTAACATTATGAACAATTACGAAACTGTTTTCATTTTAACTCCCGTTCTATCTGATGCTCAGGTGGAGGAAGCAGTGAAAAAATTTGAAGATCTATTGACTTCAAACAATTGCGAAATCGTTGCCAAAGAAAATTGGGGACTTAAGAAATTAGCTTATCCTATTCAATTGAAAAAGAATGGTTTTTACACACTGATCGAATTCAAAGGAGAAGGAACTGTAGTTGCAGATCTTGAAACTGCTTTCAAACGTGATGAGAGAGTGATCCGTTATTTAACGACTAAACTTGACAAACACGCTATCGATTATGCAGTAACAAGAAGAAGCAAAATCAAATCTGCTAAAGCTTAATTATTAACCTTTTAAAATTTTAAAATCATGGCAATAGATGATATGGCAAAACAAGCCTCTGCTGGAGGTGAATCTGAAGTAAAATTTCTTACTCCACTTGATATCAACACAAAAACTGATAAAAAGTACTGTAGATTCAAAAAATTCGGAATTAAGCACGTAGATTACAAAGATGCTGACTTCCTTTTACAATTCGTAAACGAACAAGGTAAGATCTTACCAAGAAGATACACAGGAACTTCTCTTAAATATCAAAGAAAAGTATCTGCAGCTATCAAAAGAGCAAGACACCTTTCTTTAATGCCTTACGTAGCAGATCTTTTGAAATAAGACAAAAAATAAAATAAAGGAAGTAGGTTCGCCTGCTTCTTTTGTTGCTGAATTAATATTAAATTCTAACGAAGTGATGAGAAACCCGGATTTAAAAACCGGAACTCGGATCTCTAAAACGGACAACAACAATGGAAATTATCCTAAAACAAGACGTAGAGAACTTAGGACTTGAGTTCGATACAGTAAACGTAAAACCAGGTTACGCTCGTAACTTTTTACTACCTCAAGGTTTTGCTTTATTAGCAACGCCTAAAAACAAAGCAGCTCTAGAAGCTACTTTGGAATCTAGAAAAGAAGAAGAAGCTAAATTGGTAGCTACTGCAAATGCTGTAGTAGATCAATTGAAGAAAACATCTGTAACTATCCCTGCAAAAGTAGGAACTGGAGACAGACTATTCGGTTCTATCAACAATGCAGATCTTGTTGCAGCTTTGGAAAAAGCTGGTGTAAGCGTTGATAAAAAATATATCAAAATCCCTGGAAACACAATCAAAAGAACTGGTACAGTGACTGCATTGATCAGACTTCACAGAAATGTAGAGTACAACTTTGATTTCAACATCGTCTCTGACGCTCCAGTAGAAGCTCCAAAACCAGCCGCTCCAAAAGCTAAAGTTGAAGAGGAAACTCCTTCTGAAGAAGCTTAATTAGATTTTAAAAATCATAAAAAAAAACCATCCCGATGTTTTCGAGATGGTTTTTTTTGTGAAATGTACTTCCTATGATTTTTTCGGTTTCCAAGTATTGAAAAACTCTTTCACTTTCTCAATACTGTAGCCACTTCCCTCTTCCAAGACCGCACTATCCTGCGTATGGATTTGTTTTCCATTCTCATCCAAAATGATGAAAACCGGATAACCAAACTTCTCTCCAGGATTGCCATAACTTGTAAATACTTTCTCATTTTTATTTTCTGGCGACCAGTTCAAGTGGTAGTAAACAAAATTATTATCAACTAATTTTTTAAGTTCCGGCGTTTGTTGCACATAGTTGTTGAATCTCAAACACCAGATGCACCAGTTTCCTCCAGCCTGGATCACTACATTTTTATGTTCTTTCTTAGCAAGCGCAACTGCTTCTTTAATTTCTAATGTTGCATTCGCTTCCGGATGATACGGTTTGGGCAACTTAGCTACTTCTTCTCTCGCCGCTTTCTTTTTCGCTTCCATTTGCTCTTTGGTAAGTGGCGTTTCCGTAGTCTGTGCGTTTGAAACAGAAAAAGAGACCAAACTACCAACCAAAACTGATTTGATAATTGATTTTTTCATTATTTTATTTAAATATTGATTTTTACTACCCCAAATTTAAGCAATTATCCAGCCATTTTTCAGTATATTTGCCAATAAACACATAGTTTGAATCAATTTCTATTCAATATATTATTATTAGTTTCAAAATTACCACTGAAGATATTATACATATTTTCAGATATTTTGTTTTTCATTACTTATTATATTGTTGGCTATAGAAAAAAAGAAGTTTTAGGAAATCTTAAAAACTCTTTTCCTGAAAAGTCAGACGAGGAAATCAATAAGATCTCCAAAAAGTTTTTTGCAAACTTCTGCGATTATCTTGCAGAGATGCTAAAAGCTTTTACCATCAGCAATGTAGAATCCAGAGTGAGAATGCAACACTTGAACCAAGACCTTTTCCACGAAGCGAAAGCCGAAGGGAAAAACGTGATTCTTCTGTCTGGTCACGTTTTCAATTGGGAATGGTTCAACGCTTTGAAAACAATTGTTCCTCAGGAAAACTCACATCCTGTTTACAGAAGAATGAGTAACAAATTTTGGGAACAAAAAATAAAAACCATTAGAAACAGATTCAACAACCAGTCTCTGGAAGCTAATGATGTCATTAAACATATTTTCCGGAATCCTAATGACGGAAATTCTATTTATATGTTCGTAGCAGACCAAACGCCTCACGTTTCCAATGTCAACTATGGACTTAAGTTTTTGAATCAGAAAACACCGGCTTTCATTGGCTATGATAAATTGTCCACCAGAATGGATATGGCTTTTATCTATTGTGAGATGAAGAAAGTGAAACGTGGTTACTATCAAGTGAACTACCACAGGATCTATCCCGATGGAGAGAAGTTTGTGGAGCACGAGGTAGTGAAAAAATTCCATAAACTATTGGAAAATACCATCAACAAAAGACCAGATAATTGGCTTTGGTCACACAGAAGATGGAAGTACCAAGACGCAATCAAAACCTACGAAGAATAGATGACTCTCGCAATTGCAATCCTAAATTGGAACGGAAAAAAATGGCTGGAAAAGTTCCTCCCATCTGTCATTCTACATTCCAAAGAAGCCGAGATTTATGTGATCGACAATGCTTCGACCGACGACTCTATTCCATTTTTAAAATCAAATTTCCCATCAGTCAAAATCATTCAAAACGAGAGCAACTCTGGTTTTGCAATGGGTTATAACCAAGGACTGAAATCCATTAAAGCAGACATCTATTGTTTACTGAATTCCGATGTGGAAGTGACCGAGAATTGGATTGCTCCAATTTTAAGATTATTCTCGCAAGATCAAAATATCGCAGCGATCCAACCGAAGATTCTGGATTACAATCAGAAAGACAAATTCGAATTTGCTGGTGCTGGTGGCGGATTGATAGACAATCTCGGTTATCCGTATTGCCGAGGAAGAGTTTTTGAAAATATAGAATTTGATAACGGACAATATGACGACGAGACCGAAATCTTTTGGGCATCTGGCTGTTCCTTATTTATCCGTTCCGAGGATTTTTGGAAAATGAATGGTTTTGATGAAAGATTCTTTGCACATCAAGAAGAAATCGATCTTTGCTGGAGACTTAAAAATGAAGGTAAGAAGATTTATTACACCGGAAAATCCAAAGTTTATCACGTTGGTGGTGGCACGTTGAAAAAGGAAAATCCAGAGAAAACCTATCTCAATTTCAGGAATAATCTGTCAATGATGTTGAAGAATCTTCCAGCTTCGAAAGCATTCTTCACCTTGTTTTTCAGACTTCATCTTGATGGTTACGCGGCGTTTTACTTGGCTTACAAAAATGGATGGCGATTTCTTTTGGCAGTCCTCAAAGCGCACGTTTATTTTTACATCCAACTTCCAAAGTCAATTCAATTGAGACAGAAACATCAGATCGATCCTTATTATCAAACAAAATGGCTGATGTTCAAACATTTTTTAGGACCAAAAAAATAATTAAAGAATGAACTTCATTGCCTTAGATTTCGAAACCGCTACTCACGAAAAAAACTCAGCTTGCGAGCTGGGAATTTGCATCGTGGAAGATGGCGTGATCAAAGAAACCAAATCTTGGCTCATCAAACCGCCTTCTTATCCATATTTCAATTATCACAATGTCGCGGTTCACGGCATCAACCCGGAAGATGTGAGGCACGCTCCTACTTTTGGTGATATTTGGTATGAAATAGAAAATCTGATGTACGGAAATCTAATGATTGCTCACAACGCCTCATTCGATGCCAATGTTTTGCGTGGTTGTCTGGATCATTATGGATTTTTTACGCCAAAGATTAATTATCTGTGCAGCATTGGCGTTGCAAAAAAAGCTTGGAAAGATTTGAAAAGTTATGGACTGAAAAGCTTGGCAGAACAGCATCAGATCAACTTCAATCACCACAGGGCAGACGCTGATGCGGAAGTTTGTGCTAAGATTTCACTTTTAAGTTTCGAAAGGTTGATGATTTCGAGAAATGATGAAATTAACCAAGTGTTTAACAAGAAGATCAAGTTTCTGTAAAATTAATTTTAACTTTTCTAATTTAATTAATTACTCAAAACCTCTGTCAACAAATGGAATTTCGGAATCTTCACATTAAAAGTTTCGCCTTCTGCATTTTCGAAAATGTAATAGCCTTCCATATTCCCAACACCAGATTTCAAGATCACATTAGAAAAATAACTGAATTTTTCGCCACCTTGTAATACTGGAGTCAGACCAATTACACCTGCACCTTCCACTTCCGTAAATCCAAATCCCAAATCGTAAATCATCCATTTTCTGGAAAGTAGTTTTACAGGGAAATCGCCAAGATTGTCGATTTCAATATTATATCGAAAAACAAATCTATTTTCCGAAGGATAACTGTTGAAATTATCATATTCAGTGGTTACACTTACTTTGATTTCGGACGTATTATGAGAAGCCATTTCTATTAGATTTAATTTTGTTTAACAAATATCCCGCCGATTATTTGATTCAAAAATTATCTTTTGGTTAAATCGGTTTCTATATTTAATTTCATTTTATTCAATCGGTTAATTTTCTTAATTTTGTGTCATCTAAAAAAGTAAAAAGAAAGAAATGAATTCCTACAAAAACCCATTGGAAGAGCGCTATTCCAGTGAAGAAATGCTATTTAATTTTTCGCATAACAACAAGTTTCGCACTTGGAGAAAACTTTGGATCGCTCTCGCTGAAATCGAAAAAGACCTTGGCCTTGAAATTACGGACGAGCAGATCGCTGAACTGAAAGCCAACGCAGAAAACATCGATTATGACAAAGCGGCAGAATATGAAAAAAAATTCCGCCACGATGTGATGGCTCACGTTCATACTTATGGTGACGTTGCGCCTTCTGCAAAAGGAATTATCCATTTGGGAGCGACTTCGGCTTTTGTAGGAGACAATACTGACTTAATTCAAATCCGTGACGGACTTTTGATTTTAAAGAAAAAGTTGGTCAATGTGATGAAAAATCTCGCTGACTTCTCTATTCAATATAAAGATCTTCCAACTCTTGGATTTACTCACTTCCAACCAGCTCAATTGACAACTGTTGGAAAAAGAGCAACACTTTGGTTACAGAGCTTGGTTCTTGACATCGAGGAACTTGATTTCTTTTTAGAAACCCTAAGATTCAGAGGTGTCAAAGGAACAACTGGAACGGCTGCAAGTTTCCTTGAACTTTTCAATGGCGATTATTCTAAAGTAAAACATCTTGACAAAGAATTGTCAAAACGATTCGGTTTCGAAAAAGTTTTCGGCGTTTCCGGACAGACTTATGACAGAAAAATCGATGCTAAAGTGGTTGCTTTATTAGGAAATATCGCTCAGTCTGCACATAAATTTACCAACGATTTACGTCTTCTTCAAAACCTGAAAGAAGTTGAAGAACCTTTCGAGAAAAACCAGATTGGTTCCTCTGCAATGGCGTACAAACGTAACCCGATGAGAAGCGAAAGAATCGGAGCATTGGCAAAATACGTGATGTCTTTGACAACAAGTTCTGCAATGGTGGCTTCAACCCAATGGTTTGAAAGAACTTTGGACGATTCTGCGAACAAAAGATTGACAATTCCACAAGCGTTCTTGGCGGTTGACGCAATCTTGTTGATCTGGAACAACATTATGAATGGAATCGTGGTTTATCCAAACAGAATCAACAAACACATCGAAGAGGAACTTCCCTTTATGGCGACAGAATACATCATTATGGAGGAGGTAAAAGCTGGTGGCGACCGTCAGGAAATCCACGAAGTAATAAGACTTCATTCTATGGAAGCTTCGAAAAAAGTGAAAGAAGAAGGTAAAGAAAACGATTTGATTGAGAGGATTTTGAATGATGAAACCTTAAAATTAGATAAATCAAAATTAAAAGAAGTTCTTGACCCGAAAAACTTCATCGGTTTTGCCCCAATTCAAACGGAGGAATTTATCAGCAATGAAGTTCAGCCGATTTTGGATGCGAACAGCGAATTGATTGGTTTGGAATCTGACCTAAAAGTATAATCTGTGCAGCTTCGGCTGCAATTATTTTTATAAAATAAATCTAATAAATGATTTTAGAATGAAAGCTAAAATCTCATATCTATAAAAATGAATAAAAGAATTTTCGTAGAAAAAAGAGGAATTTTCGATGTAGAAAGTCCAAAAATTTTTGATGAAGTAAAAGCGGTGGTTCCGTCGATCCAAAGCGTAAAAGTGTACAACGTTTACGATATTTTTGGATTAAATGACGGTGAATTCGAAAAAGTGGTCAACAGTACTTTCGTAGACCCGGTTACCGATATTTTAGTCGAAGAAAATCCTGCAGAAGGAGTATATTTCGCACTAGAATTTTTGCCTGGACAATACGATCAGCGTGCAGATTCTGCGCAGCAGTGTATTGCCTTGTTGACTGGAAATGAAAAATCCAAAGTAAGAAGCGGAAAGTTAATCGAGTTCGAAGGAACTTCTGAATCCGATTTGACAAAAATCAAAGACCTTTTGATCAATAAAGTTGAATCTCAGGAAAAAGATCTAACCATTTTAAATATTCCTTCGGAGGAAGCTCCTTCAAAGGTTTTGGTTCACGAAAATTTCATCAACTTCGATGATGCTCAGCTGGAAGAATTCTTTAAAACTCACGGTTTTGCATTAGGACTAGATGATTTAAAATTCATTCAGGTGTATTTTAAATCGGAACAGAGAAATCCAACAGAAACTGAACTTAAAGTTTTAGACACCTATTGGAGTGACCATTGCCGTCACACAACATTCGAAACAGAGCTGTCAAACATTGAATTTGAAGGACAGTTTAAACATACATTGGAAACCATTTTCAATGATTATATCGAAAAAAGAAGATTCCTAGGACGCGAATTGAAACCAATCTCTTTAATGGATTTGGCAACGGTTTGCGGAAGATATTTCCATAAAACAGGTCAGCTGGAGAACTTGGTGGTTTCTGACGAAATCAACGCTTGTACCATCCAGATCGAAGCTGAATACGATGGTAAAAAAGAACCGTGGTATTTATTGTTCAAAAACGAAACGCATAATCACCCGACAGAAATTGAACCTTTTGGAGGTGCTTCAACGTGTTTAGGTGGGGCAATCAGAGATCCTTTGTCCGGACGTTCTTTCGTTTTCCAAGCGATGAGATTGACGGGTGCAGCTGATGTTTTGGAATCGGTTGACAAAACTTTATCCGGAAAATTACCTCAAAAAACAATCACAAAACAAGCGGCGAACGGCTATTCTTCTTACGGTAACCAAATCGGTTTGGCGACTACAATGGTTTCTGAAATCTATGATGAAGGTTACAAAGCAAAGAGAATGGAAGTTGGTTTCGTTGCTGGCGCCGTTCCTGTGGATTGGGTAAGACGTGAAAAGCCGGAAGCTGGAGATTCTATCATTATTTTAGGTGGTGCGACTGGTCGTGACGGCGTTGGTGGAGCAAGCGGAAGTTCAAAAGAACAGGACGAAACTTCTATCCACACGATGAGTTCTGAAGTGCAGAAAGGAAATGCCGTTGAGGAACGTAAAATCCAGAGATTGTTCAGAAATCCTGAAGTAACGAGATTGATAAAAAAATCAAATGACTTCGGAGCGGGTGGCGTTTCTGTAGCCATCGGTGAAATCGCTGATTCTTTGGAGGTTAATCTCGATGTTTTACCTTTAAAATATGAAGGTTTGAACGGAACTGAGCTTGCCATTTCTGAATCTCAGGAGAGAATGGCGGTTGTGGTTGAGCCAAAAGATAAAAAACAGTTCATCAAATTCTGTGAAGCAGAAAACATTGTGGCTGTGGAAGTTGCAAAGGTGACAGATTCAGGCAGAATGCAGATGTTCTGGAAAGGTGATAAAATTGTAGACCTTTCAAGAGAATTTTTGGATACAAACGGATGTTCAAAAAGTCAGGAAGTTAAGATTACGCATCTTAATGAAGTGAAAGAAGAAACTCCGGTTTTCAACGAAGAGAATTTCTTGAAAATCCTTGCAGATAAAAACGTTGCCTCTCAAAAAGGTTTGTTGGAAATGTTTGATTCATCAATTGGTGCGACCACGGTTGCGATGCCTTTGGGTGGAAAATATCAGCAGACTTTGATGGAAGGAAGCGCTCAGACTTTACCGATTTTGGGCGCAAAAGATATTGAAACCGTTTCCTTTGCAAGTTGGGGATTTGATGCTGAAATTTCAAAGCAAAACTCTTTATTGGGAGCTTCTTACGCAGTCGTTGAAAGCGTTGCGAAAATCGTTGCGATGGGTTGCGATTATAAAAACATCAGATTTAGTTTCCAGGAATATTTTGAGAAATTGGGTCAGAACCCTGAGAAATGGGGCAAACCTTTGGCTTCGCTTTTGGGAGCTTATGACGCGCAAATCAACTTCGGTTTAGCGGCCATTGGAGGTAAAGATTCAATGAGTGGAACCTATCAGGATTTGAATGTTCCGCCAACGTTGATTTCGTTCGCTTGTGCCAATGGAGAAAAGAAAAACGTAATCTCTCCTGAATTTAAACAAGCTGGAAATAAACTATATTTCTTCAACCATATTCCACAGGAAAACGGACTTCCAAACTATGAAAATATGAAGACAGTTTTTGAATTGATTTTTGAAAATATCAAGGCTGGAAAAATCGTTTCTGTCAAGACTGTGAAAGAAGGTGGCGTTGCTGTTGCTTTAGCTAAAATGAGTTTCGGAAATCGATTGGGTGCTGAGATTACAGTTGATGAAAAATTATTATTAACGAAAAATGTCGGTAGCTTAATCATCGAATCCAAAGAAGAATTAAGCACTGCAAAACTTCAATTCATTGGTGAAATTACGGATTTCAGTATTCTTAAAATCAATGATTGTGAATTTGCGATTGAAAAATTATTATCAGCAAATACCAATACATTTGAAAACCTATTTTCAACAGTAGAAAAAGAAAAAATAACGGTTGAAATTGAGGACAAATTAAACTCACTCAATCCAAGAAATATCATTATTAAAAAACACGGAATTGCTCAACCGAGAGTTTTCGCACCAGTTTTCCCGGGAACAAATTGCGAATACGATACACTGAATGCATTCCAAAAAGAAGGCGCAATTGTTAGCAGTTTGCCTTTGATTAATATCAATCATCAGTTACTTGACGAAAGCATTGATGCGTGGGTGAAAGAAATTAAACAGTCACAGATTTTAGCATTCTCCGGAGGTTTCTCTGCGGGTGATGAGCCAGACGGTTCTGCCAAGTTTATCGTGAATGTTTTGAAAAATGAAAAGATGCGAAATGCCGTTCACGAATTGCTCGACAGAGACGGGATGATTATCGGAATCTGTAACGGTTTCCAGGCCTTGGTAAAGTCAGGATTGTTGCCTTACGGAAGAATCAAGGATTTGGATGAGAACTCTCCTACTTTGGCTCACAACGCAATCAGAAGACACATTTCTCAGATGGTGAATGTGAAAGTTCTAAACGACGAATCGCCTTGGCTGAAAGGAATGAAAGACCAAGTTTTCACCATTCCAATTTCTCACGGTGAAGGTCGTTTTATGGCGTCAGAAGCGGAAATTCAGAAGTTGTTTGAGAACGGACAGATTGCTACTCAATATTTGGATTTGGATGGAAACGTCGCTCACGGAATGCCTTTCAATCCAAACAACTCATTGTTCGGAATAGAAGGAATCACAAGTCCGTGTGGAAAAATCTACGGTCGTATGGGACATCCTGAGCGCTTTGCAGAAGGTTTGATGAAAAATATTCCGACTGCGAATTATCACAACATCTTTAAAAACGGCGTTGAGTATTTTAAATAATACCGTAAATCTTATACAATTACTTAAATAAAAAAATGACTGTCAATCTCGACAGTCATTTTTTTTGAACAAATTGCAACATTATTCATTATCCTGCATCTTAATAGTAATAAACCATCAAAAACTATTGTATGAAGACCAAATTACTATGCTTATTTGCATTAATCTATTGCATTTCCGTATTTTCACAATCATATAAAATCATTTACGACTTCAAATGGAAAACCGAAGAACACGCAAAGGATTATAATTCAGAATTAACCGTTCTTTTAAAAAATGATGAGAATTCTTATTTCGAATCCCTAGCAAAATTCAAATATGATTCAATAAAAACCAAACTTGTGGATGAGGGAAGCAGAAGTTTCCCAGGTCCGAATGTTCAATGGAAGTTGCAATCTTTGATTTTCAAAGATTTAAAATCTCAAAACACAATCGTTGAAGAAAATTTCTTCGACAAAGTGTATTTAACAACTTACAATTGCAAACCAAGCTGGAAAATCCAGCAAGAAAAAAGTAAGCTATTCAATTATAATGTCCAAAAAGCTGAAACCAATTTTGGCGGAAGACAATGGATTGCTTGGTTTACAAACGAAATACCAATCAGCGACGGACCTTATAAATTTTTTGGTTTACCCGGATTGATTCTTAAAATATCTGATTCTGAAGAGAATTTTATCTTTGAAGTCAAAGGACTTACAAAAGAAAATACCAATATCGAAGGGCGAAATGCTTACACTGCGAAAGTGAATTTTACACCAAAACAATGGGAAGTATTTTGGAAGAGATATCAAGAAAACCCATCGATGATTTTTGCCAATCTCAATTCGCCGACCGCAACTTTCACTTACGTCTATCAAAGTAAAAACGTAGACAGCAAAGAGGCTAAAGAAATGTACGATAAGGTAGAAAAGGAAAAAATTGATATTTTTAAAATTCCTATCGAAACTCAATCTTGTGGACATTAATTAAAAAAATCAGAAAAAAACTGCAACATTTGCAACAGGTTTGCGTCTTTTAGATAGAACCATAAAAAAACGAATAACTTTTTGAAGACAAAAACAGAAAATATCAGCGACAAAGAATTGTTGGAATTGTGCAGTTCCGGAGACAATTCGGGATATTCTCTGCTTTATCATCGTTATTCTAAAGCAATTTTCAATTCTATTTTTCGGATTTTAAATGATAGAGAAGACGCAGAAGATATTCTTCAGGAGGTTTTTGTAAAAGCATTTTCCGAAATTAAATCTCTGAAAAATGTAGAGAGTTTTGGTGGATGGATTAAACGAATCGCCATCAACCAATCGTTGAACTTTCTCCGGAAAAATAAAATCTACTTTTCGGAGATTGATGATGATAAAATGTTGGATTTCAATGATGACGACTTGGAAGAGAAGCTAGCTATGGAATCTCGCGTGACGGAGCTTCAAAATATTATTGCTGAATTTCCGCCTCAGACAAGAACGATTGTCAACCTTTTTCTGTTCGAGGAAATGCCACAGGAAGAAATAGCAAAAGTTCTAAACATCCCGCACGGAACGGTGAGAAGCTATTATCACCGTGCTAAAAAGAAAATTTTTGAAAAATTAACTTCAAAAGAGCAAAATGACAGATCCGCTTAAAAAATATATACAAGACCACCGCGAGGAATTCGATACAATCGAAGCTCCAGATGAAATGTTTGACAAAATAATGTCAAAGATGGAGAACTCTACTCCACCTGTTGCAAAATCACGTTCCATAATTTCCTGGAAAAATTACGCTATTGCTGCTTCTATCACGATTATTTTAAGTTTAGGAATTTTTAATTTATGGCAAAAAAAAGAAGTCGACAAAACTGTTTTTGTTAAACAAACTCCGAAAAAAGAACAAAAAATTCCAGATGAAATTTCAATTCCTCACAAAGAAATAGAAACATCGGAAAAACAAGATAATGGAGAGCAAAATTCTAAGCAATTTCTTGCAAAGACTAATTCTTATGATTTAAAAAAAGGAATTCAAGAACAAAATTCTGTTCCGAACTACAATATTGAAGAGGAAAATCATTTTGAGAAAGCAAATGCAATAGATTTGATGGACAATCAATTTTCTGCCAGCTCCAGATTACAAGGAATTGCTTTGATAAAGAATTTACCAGATTATGACGCAAACATCATTGATATTCTTTCTGAAAAAGCCATCTCGGACGAAAATACGAATGTACGATTGGCGGCTATTTCCGCTTTAGAAATACAAAGACAGAATCCTGCTGTAAAAGATAGAATTCAACAAATTTTTGTTCAACAGAATGACCCGATGGTAGAGAAAGAACTGATATCCTTGTTGGCTGAAAAACACTCGTCCGAGCTCAGTTCTGAAGTTAACATAAAACTTTTAGCACTCGCTAAAAATCCAACAACAGTAGCTTTTGTGAAAGACGAAGCATATTCTGTAATAATGAAATTCTAAAAGCTTTTATATAAATAAACTCAGTAATTATTAACAATTTAAACATTATGAATAAGATATATTTGATTATGTTTGCTTTGATGACTGTTTCCTTCCAAGCGCAGGAAACCACGAACCAGACAACTACAACAAAAGAAAATCCGAAGACTTACAAAGTCAATAAAAACAAAGGAAAATTAATTATCAATCTTGGAAAAGCAACGGTTGAAGGCTACAAAGGGAATGAGATTATTTTCTCTTTGGAAGGTAAAGCTCCGGCAGAGGACAAACGTGCAGAAGGACTTCAGGCAATCAATGCTTTAGGACTTATCGATAATACCGGACTTGGAATCAATATTTCTGACAAAGACGGCGTTTTGGAAGTTAATCCATTGAAAAAAATCTCATCTCCATCGATTAAGATATTAGTTCCAGAGAATGTTATTGTTTCATTTAAACATCAATCACAATATGGCGGAAAAGTTATTTTCAGAAATATGCAGAATGAGATCGAGATTGCTTCAACTTATAACAATGTTCAGTTAGAAAATATTACTGGACCGGCAACTGTAAAATCTATTTATGGAAATGTGGAAGCCGTTTTCAGCCAAAATGTGAAAGGTCCTTTATCCATCATTTCGGTTTATGGACATGCGGATGTCAGCCTTCCAAAATCTGTAAAAGCAAACCTGAAAGCGACAACTTCTTATGGCGAAATCTATATTTCTCCGGATTTTAAAATTGAGCAAGAAAAAAAAACAGAGGATGACCTAATTCGTCACGGTGATGACCTTGTCGGAAAAGTAAATGGTGGCGGAACGGAAATAGAAGTTCGTTCAGATTACAGTAAAATCTATTTGAGAGCAAAATGAGAAGGCTAATCATTTTTGTAGTGACTTTTGTTTTCGGAATCATTACAGCACAAACAACGATTAACAGAAGCTTTTCAACGGTCAAAAATCAGAATGTTTCTTTGAAATTCGACTATCCTCAATTGATAAAAATCAGCACTTGGGATAAAGATGAAGTTCAGATTTCGGGAACGGTCAACATTAATGAAAATGAAAACAATGGAGCTTTTCAAATCAAAGAGTCAAAAGAAGGAAATTCTCTTGTTATAGAAGGAAGAGTTTCTGAAATCGACAAAATTCCTCATAGAATAACAGTTCGTAAGGGAAGTGAGAAACTAACTTTTAAAACCAAAGATGATTATCAACAATATTGTAAAACCAATGGTGTAACTTTCAATACAATGTCCGATGGCGTTGACATCAATATCGAATTGGAAATCAAAGTTCCGCAATCTCTCAAAACCCACATAGAAGCAAAATACGGTTTGGTAGAAGTGAAAAATTTTGGTGGAGAAATAAGCGTTGATGCAACTTACGGCGGAATTGATGCTACAATTCCAGAAAAAAACACGGGGAAACTTTCTGCAGAAACATACTACGGACAAATCTATTCTAATTTGGATACAAAATTTACAGGGAAGGATTCGGAAGATTTTCATACCTTAGTTACGACAACATTTGGAAGCGGACCGCAATACAGTCTTGAATCCAAATATGGGAATATCTATCTAAGGAAATAATTAAATGGAAAACGAAATTCACAATAATAAAATGACTGTCATCAATGGCAGTCATTTTTCAGCTTTGGAAGGTTTTTACGATGAAGTTTCTGAACTTTTTATGAAAGATGAAGATTGGAAAGTCGGAACTCTGGATGGTTTTGATGATATTCTTTATGGATTTCAGGGTGAAATCATTTGGAAAAAATCTGAGAAATCAAAACAGGATTTGGGTTTTGAATTGACGAAAGTTTTTTATGAAAACAAAATCAAACAAGGAAAACCTTTTAATATTGAGATAATTCAGCAAAAACTGGATGATTTGATTGCTGGAAACGGGCAAACTTTATTCGAAATTTTAGTTGAGATTTTAGAATCGCACAAGAATATTACATTAATTTTGGAGTGATTTAAAAAAAGACAATGAACAAGATGATTTATGGATTATTCTTCGGAGACAGCATTACTTACGGCGAATATGATGGTATTTTTGGTGGCTGGGTCGATATTTTGAAACGTTATGCGCTACAGAAATATAATGAAGGAAGCTCGAATGAACTGATTCTTTTCAATCTCGGAATTGGTGGCGAAACGTCGGAAGGTTTGGTCAAAAGAATTCCGCACGAGATGAAAGCCAGAAACTCTGCTGACGGAAATATCGTATTCATCGGTTATGGCGCCAATGATTTGGCTGTGAAAGACGGAAATCAAATGGTCAATCCAACTCAGTTTAAAGCAAATATTGAAACTGCAATTCAAGATGCAAAGCTTTATTCAAACGAGATTTATCTGGTCAGCATTCTTCCAATTTCTGATAAAATTGATTCTAAAATCTCAACAACAGGAAAGATTAGAACGAACGGAGATGTTTTGGTTTATAATCAAATTCTAAAAGATATCGCAACAGAAAACGCGTTGAGTTACATCGATTTTCATTCAGCTTTTTTGGAAGACAAAGAAATTCTGCTTTCCAAGGACAACGTTCATCCCAACGAAAAAGGATATGGAATGATGGCAGAAATTGCCCTTCCAATTATCGAAAAATATTTGTAAACATTCATCAATAAAGACTTAAAACCTTTCTCAAATCGGGGAAGGTCTTTTTGTGAATTAATTTTTAGCACAGTCTTTGAATCAATCATAAAAATCTAAGATTATGAGTGCGGGAAATATCACAACAGTGTTGCTGAAAATATTAAAATGGCTGGGAATTACGATTGCTTCTATCCTATTTCTAATGTTCATCATTCCGATTCTTTTTCCTGGGCAGATTTCGAATCAGGTCAAGATATTCGCCAACAAACATTTGGCTGGCGAACTCGATTACAAGAAAACACACCTTAGTTTTTTCCGTCACTTCCCTTCTCTCACGGTTTCTGTGGATGATTTCCTGTTGAAAGGCTCCAAACCTTTTGAACAAGACACGCTTCTCGCGGCTAAGGAGGTTGCGGCTGGAATCAATCTTAAAAATTTGATTTTCGATGGCGAGATAAAAATCGATGAAATCTATGTGAATGACGCTGTGGCCAACGTTTTCGTCAATTCCAAAGGTCAGGCGAATTATAATGTTTATGTTTCCAAGCCTTCCGAAAAGCCGAAAGATACGACGGAAGCTGGAGCATCTATCAAATTAGATTTAATCAAACTGAAAAACTGGAACATCAAATACAATGACCACGCAACCAATGTTTTGGTGAATGCGAAAGGTCTTAATTACACAGGAAAAGGTGGATTGAGCGAAGATATTTTCGACCTCGAAACCGACCTTGGAATTGACAAACTTGATTTTGCATTAAATAGAATTTGGTACGCCAAAGAAAAATCACTTCACGCCGATTTGATTACGAGAATCAACACCAATGCCTTGACTTTTGTCTTGAGAAAAAATGAGTTGAGAATCAATGAACTGCCTTTGAAATTCACCGGTTTCGTCAGTATTTTGAAGGATGGTTATAATCTGAATATCAATGCAGCTTCAGAAAAAACAACAATTAAAGATATGTTGTCCGTTTTGCCACCTCAATATTTAGGTTGGGTGAAGGATACGAAAATCGAGGGAAATAGTGATTTGTTCTTTAGTTTAAAAGGCCGATTCAGCGAGCCGAAAAATCAGAAACCCGATTTGAAAGCAAGTCTGAAAGTGAACAATGGTTTCGTTTCCAACAGCAACGCGCCAGTGCCGATGAACAATCTGAATCTGGATTTGAATGTTGATTTACCTTCGCTTGATACGAATAAACTCCTACTCGACTTGAGAAATCTGAGTTTTGACCTAGGAAAAAACAATAAATTCCGAGCCGTTGTGAAAACGCAGGGAATGGACGAAATGAAAATCAATGCCAACATCAAGGGCGGAATTGATTTGGCGACCTTGGATTCAGCTTTGGGATTGAAAGATATTGAACTGAAAGGCCTGTTGAATACAGATATTCAATCGAACGGGATTTTCAATTTAGATAAAAAATTATTCCCAAAAACAAAAGGTTATCTGAATCTGAAAAACGGTTGGCTGAAAACCAAATATTATCCGAATGCGATTCAGAACATCAATATTTTAGCGAATATTTATAATACAGACGGGACTTTCAAAAGTCTTGGCGTGAAACTCGACCCGTTCAAATTTGATTTTGAAGGAAATCCTGTTTTCGTAAATGCTGATTTGCAAAACTTCGAAGACTTATTGTATAAAGTCAGAGCAAAAGGTGTTTTGAATATTGGTCGAATCTATCAGGTTTTCAAGAAAGAAGGTTTTGATGTAAGTGGTTTGATAATGGCCGATTTATCTTTAAATGGTCGTCAAAGTTATGCGACTACGGGACAATACAGCAAGCTTGATAACCGAGGAAACTTAATCTTAAAAAACATCAAAGCAACTACAGAATATTTACCAAAATCATTCTTCATCAAAGAAGGAAACTTCGAATTTGAGAATGAAAAAATGTGGTTCAGAAAGTTCTATGCAACTTATGGTAAATCCGATTTTGCTTTGAATGGTTATCTTTTAAACACCATCAATTACTTCATCGAAAGAAAAGGAACTTTGCACGGGAAATTCCATCTCAAGTCCAATTATATTTTGATTGATGAATTTATGGCACTGAAAGAAGGTGACAACAAAGACAAATCGCTGGCTGTGGAATATGCGAAAGAGGAAAATC
This sequence comes from Chryseobacterium sp. FH1, assembly GCF_000735135.1. GTDB lineage: Bacteria > Bacteroidota > Bacteroidia > Flavobacteriales > Weeksellaceae > Epilithonimonas. The sequence goes on along the minus strand of NZ_JPLZ01000006.1, from coordinate 1,420,026 downwards.
CGAAAAGCAGTGGCGTCGTGATTGTTCCTACAAACTTGAATGTTTCGTTGGAAGCGAATGCCAGAAAAGTCGAGTTCAAAGGACTTGGTTTGAATAATTTGGTTGGTTTGGCTTCTGTGAACAAAGGCGAAGTTTATCTTAAGAATACAACTTTCGATATTGTCGGAAGCCGAATGGGAATCGACGCGAGATATCAGAACGAATCGCCAATTACAGCCAACTACGATGTCGCTTTGAAGGTTGATAACTTCGATGTTCAGCGCGCTTACAAAGAAATCGATATGATTCGCGAAATGGCGACAGCAGCCAAAGATGTGAAAGGAATTGTGTCTTTGGATTACAAACTGAAAGGTGATTTCGATGCGAATATGAAACCGATTTATCCATCATTGGAAGGTGGCGGAAATGTGAATCTAAAAGATGTCGAAGTCAAAAACCTGAAAATGCTCTCAGCCGTCGGAAATGATATTGGCGCAAATGCCTTCAACAATCCCGATATGAAAGGCGTTGACATCAAAACAAATATCAAAAACAATTTGATTCACGTGGACCCGTTTACATTCAAAGTTTCAGTTTTGAGACCATCTATCAGCGGAACAACGAGTTTCAATGGCCTACTCGATTTCCGAATCCGAGTTGGTCTGCCACCTGGCGGTTGGATTGGTTTCCCAGTGGTAGTCACAGGAACTCACGAGAAACCGAAAATCAAAATCTTCAGCAAAACCGGACAAGGTATTATGGATGCTCTTTATAATACAAAATCGAACAAAGTCATCAGAGAAGAAAAACGGGCTGAGAAAAAATCCCGAGCGCAACAACGAAAAGACAAACGTGCGCAGGAAAAGAAGGCTGAGAATGCGGAGAAGCAAGTAAGTAGAGATGTCAAAGAAAAATAATGTAAAAGCTCCGTATAGTTTACGGAGCTTTCACTTTTTTGATAATTTGTGACTATTCCATGAATTGTGTAATTAAATAGTCAGGGTGAACTTGCAACTATTTTTGAGACAGAATTTATATACTCTTTATGCTACATTTTAGATAGATTAGACATTCAAAAAATTGGCTCTATATGAGTAAAAGACCATGAAACATAATAAGTTTTACTTCTTAGCAGCAAAGAAACCAGAATACTGATCATCGTCTTGAAATAGGTCGTAGTAATATTTCCCGTAAGATCTGCAACCAGTATAAACACATCTACCTTTTAGATCGATCAGATTAACCATTGCACTTAGCTTTAGATTGTTGATATAAAAAATAATGCTTTTTTCATTCTATCAATGATCAGATTATGAAAATAATTGACCACATAAATGTTACTACCAATAAATAATAATTCAGTTTAAAAAGAATTTTCTCTTTTTTGATATAAAAAATAAATCGTTTCAACAATTAAATAGATGAAATTTAAGATTACTATACTAAGTAATAAATGCATGATAAAGTAGGATGTGTTATTCCAATTAAATTAGTAAAATTGAAAACAATACAGCTAATACAGAAGGATATCCTAATTTATTCAACATTGATTTTAAGTTAAATTTGGCTTTCACTTGTACTATCAGTTAAACATCTTAATTCACTGAATTATCTACAATTAAAAAAATAATTTAAAAAAACAAATAGACATTAATATACTTTTTAGTATATTTGCATCATAATTCAATACCAATGTTGACCAAAGCAGAAAAGACAAAACAATTTATTCTGGAAACAGCTGTACCTCTCTACAACAAGAAAGGTATTTCTGGTGTGAACATTGACAACGTTTTAGATGAGACCAAACTGACCAAAGGCTGTCTCTACGGCCATTTCGAAAATAAAGATGATCTCACCGAGCAGGTGGTTGAATTGATGCTGAAAAAAGTGTCGGACAAAATGCATCTCGCAGTTTCAAATGCTAAAACGACTAAAGCTAAAATAGCAGCATTCCTGGATTTTTACAAAGACCCCATAAATACTTATATTTCAGGAGGTTGTCCTATTTTCAACACAGCCGTGGAAGTAGATGACAATTTCCCCATTATCAAGCAAAAGGTTGCGACATTGTTCAGAGTCGGGCAGGAAGGACTTAGTTCTATTTTGCGGGAAGGCATTGCCAATGGTGAATATTCTACCAAGCTCGACCCTGTGGTTTTTGCATTCAAACTTGTGGCATCTGTAGAAGGAGGTATTGTAATGTGCCGAACGATGGACACGATGAAACCGATGCAATCACTCATCAAAAATCTAAAAGCAGAATTAGAGCAATACGCAATCTAATTTTTTTAATCAAAAATAGACCAAAAAGTATATTTTAAACATATTTAATCATACAAAATATTTAAAAACAACAAACTTATGAGTCATACAACATCATTATTTGAGTCTTTTCAACTCAACGATTTACAACTAAAAAACAGAATGGTAATGGCACCATTGACCCGAAGTCGCTCTGATAATCCAGAACACACCGCAACAGAATTGAATGCCAAATATTACAGCCAAAGAGCGTCAGCAGGCCTTATCATCACAGAAGGAACTGTCATTAGTGAAGAAGCAGTTGGCGTTATCAATGTCCCAGGTATTTACAGCCATTCCCAAATCGAAGGTTGGAAACTCACGACATCAGCTGTTCACGAGAAAGGAGGTAAAATCTTTGCGCAACTTTGGCACACGGGCGCCAACTCACATCCCGACCATCACAATGGAAGCGCTCCTCTCGCACCGTCTGCATACAATCCGAATGTGGAAGTCTTCACGCCTACAGGATTCAAAAAAAGTGAAAGCTCCAGAGCGATGAGCATCGATGACATCAAACAAACGGTTTCAGATTTCAGACAAGGTGCAATCAATGCTTTCGAAGCTGGCTTTGATGGTGTGGAATTACATGGTGCAAATGGTTATTTGCTACAACAATTCTTCAGTAAAAATAGTAATCTACGTGAGGATGCGTATGGTGGTTCAATCGAAAATCGCGCAAGAATCCTTTTCGAGATCTTGGATGAATTAAAAAATGTGGTAAATCTTAGCCATGTTGGAATTCGCTTGAATCCTTCGTTGAATGGCATTATGGGAATCTCGGTAGATGACGAGACCATTGCATTTTATAATTACGTTGTCAACAGATTGAATGATTACGGATTAGCCTATATCCACCTCATCGAACCTTTTACGGATGTTACAGACAATCCGGATGCGATACAGGAAGTTGCAAAGCATTTCCGTAAAATTTACAACGGCACCATGATCATCAATAGAGGATTCAACAAAGAAACCGCTACCAAAGTACTGAATGACGGCGATGCCGACCTTGTATCTTTCGGCGTTCCCTTCCTTGCAAATCCGGATCTGGTAGAGCGATTCAAAACTGATGCTGCACTCAACGCTCCCGACCAAAGCACATTCTACACGCCTGGCGAAAAAGGCTACACAGATTATCCATTTTTATCAGAATAATTTTGAACCAAATTTTAATATATCAAAATGAAAACAACAGGAAACACCATATTCATCAGTGGCGGAAGTGCCGGAATTGGACTAGCACTTGCTAAAAAACTAAGTGAAGCAGGCAACAAAATCATTATTAATGGAAGAAACGAGGAACGGCTTCAAAATGCCGCATCCCAACTAGAGAATACATCTTCTATTCAGGGTGATCTTTCCGATAAGGCAGATCGTATTCGAATTGTAGAAGAACTACATCAAAAACATCCGGAAGTCAACATTATCATTAACAATGCTGGACTTGCCTTCCTCAATGATCTGAACAATCCAGAGATCAGTTCCGCAGATCTTGCGGCAAATGAGATGAATACGAACTATGTCTCTGTAATTGATTTTACAGAATTGATGTTGCCCTCTCTCCTTGAACAATCGGAAGCTGCAATCATCAACATCTCTTCTATCGCCGCTTTCCGTGGAAACAAATATGCACCAACCTACGCAGCAAGCAAGGCTGCTTTGAACAGCTACACGCAAGGACTCAGAGACACTTTTGCAGAAAACGAAAAACTGAATATTTATGAAGTTTATCCACCACTGGTCAACACGGAATTTTCAGCAGAAATTGGTGGCGCTAACGGAATTCCGCCATCCGAAGTTGCCAATGAATTGTTTTTAGCCCTAGAAAAAAATCAGTTTGAAGTTCCGGTTGGTGACAGCAAACAAATTCATGCCTTGATCCATCCGATCATAGAGCAATTACCTCATTAATTTTTTAAAGTATTAAATTTAAATCTTATGAAATTAAAAGGAAAAACCATTCTGATCACAGGTGGCGCGTCCGGCATCGGACTCGAAGCTGCAAAGCAATTTTTAGAAATTGGCGCCAAGGTCATCATTACCGGGAGAACACAATCGAAATTGGACGCGGTGAAAAAAGAATTTCCATCCATCGTTACGATACAAAGTGATGCAGGAAAAGAAGCTGATGCTAAGTCCCTTTTTGAAAAGGTGAAAGAATTAGGTGGCATTGATATTTTATACAATAATGCAGGTGTCCTTGTGCCACCTGCAAATCTCGGTATTCCAAATAATAAACATCTTGAGGGTGCGGCTTACGAAATGGAAGTTAATTATCTGGGTGTCATCCGTCTGAATAATCTTTTTTTGGATATGCTAAATTCCAGAAATGAATCTGCAATCATCAACACCACATCAATACTAAGCATCACGCCTTCACTAATCGAAGCGACCTATTCCTCCTCTAAAACTGCATTGGCATTCTACACTGTATCGCTTCGGGAACATTTAAAAATCATTGGAAGCAAGGTGAAAATATTCGAATTGATCCCACCACTTGTGGCGACAGAAATGACGGCTGAAAGAAACGACAAGAAGATAACGCCTAAGAAAATGATCGACGGTCTCATCCACGGTTTGACAAAAGACCATTACACCATCCGAGTGGGTGACGCTAAAATCTTTACCTTTATCAACAGATTCTTTCCGAAAATAGGCTTTAACATCATCAATCCAAAACAGAGTCATCAACTTTTAAAAAATTAATAAAAATGAAAGCATTCCTCATCAACAGCTACACGAAAGATGGACTTCAGATTGCAGATGTTCCGGCGCCAACAGTCGGTGACAATGATGTTTTAGTAGAAGTTCATTCCGCCAGCATCAATCTTTTGGATTCGAAAATCAAAAAGGGAGATTTTAAATTGTTTTTGCCTTATGAATTTCCATTAATTTTAGGACACGATGTTTCTGGAATCATAACGGAAGTCGGTAAGAATGTTAAGAAATTCAAAGTGGGTGACGAGATCTATTCAAGGGTTCCGGATTTTCACATCGGGACTTTTGCGGAATATATTTCCATTAATGAACAATATGTTGCCATCAAACCAAAAAACCTGACGATGGAGGAATCTGCTTCAATACCTTTGGTAGCGCTGACTGCGTGGCAAGCGTTGGTTGAAAAAGCAAATTTGATGAAAGGACAGAAAGTCTTTATCCAAGCGGGTTCCGGTGGTGTTGGAACTGTAGCCATTCAACTCGCAAAACATTTGGGAGCAACTGTTGCGACGACCGCCAGTGAAAGAAGCTTTGAACTTTTGAAGAATCTGGGAGCAGATGTTTTGATTGATTATAAAACGCAAGATTTCGAAAAGATGCTTAATGATTACGATGTCGTACTCAACAGCCAGGACAATAAAACATTAGAAAAATCAATCAAAATTTTGAAAACAAATGGTCAGGTGATATCTATTTCAGGTCCGCCCACTCCGGATTTCGCCAAAGAAATGGAATTACCTTGGTATCTAAAGATTGTTTTGTCACTACTCAGTTTCAGCATCAGAAGCAAAGCAAAAAAGCGAAATATCGACTACTCTTTTCTCTTTATGAAAGCCAATGGAAATCAATTGGAGAAAATCACAAAGCTTATTGAGTCTGACATCATCAAACCTGTAATCGACAAAATATACCCTTTTGAACAGACCAATGAAGCCTTGGAATATGTTGAAAGCGGACGTGCTAAAGGAAAAGTGGTGATTAAAATAAGGTAATATATTTTAATTTAAAAATGAATCTTTCAAGATTTCAACTTAAATCCGCTTCAACCTTTCCTCCTCCAAATCAATCTGATACAATTGCTGGCGGATGATTTCCTCGTTGATATCTTGGTCTTTGTTCAATTCCGTCAAATATTCGCGCTGGCTGTCCAGAATTTCGATGAAGATTTGCTTCGTCTCTCTGTTCATCCAGTTTTCGTCGTTTACTTTGGTGCGCTCTTCCCATTGTTTCAGGGTTTTCTCTATGATTACATTGCCTTGGTATTTGTTTTCGTATTTGTCTTTTAAGACTTCGTAAACGTGTGTTTTCAAACCTTGCTTCATTTTCAGTTTGGTGACCTTTTCACTTTCTTCAGCAAAGGCACCATCAAAAAATCCTGTTTTTCTAATCAAATATGGCAATGTAAGACCTTGAACCAAAAGCGTCAGCAGAATCACGATGAAAGTGATAAATAATATCAAATTCCGGTGCGGAAAAGCCTCATCATTGTCCAAAGTCACTGGAATTGCCAAAGCAGCTGCCAGAGAAACCACTCCACGCATTCCCGTCCAACCTAATAAAAGTGGCATCAACCATCGGCGCGCTCTTGAAGATGCGTGAGGTTGCACACTTGGCCTGAAAATGATTGTCGAAATCAATGCAGTGTACGAACTTATCATTCTCGCAACAATCAGAATTCCAGTTACCAAAATCCCATAACCTATTGCTGTACGAAGTGGAATTCCCTCTGCACGGATGCCTGAGACAATCTCTGGAAGCTCCAAACCGATAATCAGAAACACAATTCCATTCAAGATAAAAACAAAGCTTTGCCAAACGCTGTATCCTTGTATCCTGCTGGCACTATTCAGAAAAACCAAACGTTTCAACGACATATACAAACCACCACAAACAACAGCCATCACGCCGGAACTGTGAACTTGCTCGGCAATCCAGTACATCAGATAAGGTTCAATCAATGTCAATGCAATGTCGGAAGGTGCGTCTGTAGGCAAACGTTTATGAGCCTGAACAAAAAGCCAGGCAATCAACAAACCGATTCCTGCACCACCAATTACCATCCACAGAAAACTAAGCGTCGCTTCCTGCCAAACAAATTGTCCTGTCCCAACAGCAACCAAGGCAAATCGAAAGATAATCAGAGAAGATGCGTCATTCAACAAACTTTCGCCTTCGAGAATAGCAGAGGTGGATTTCGGAATTTTAACAAATTTCATAATTGCTCCAGTACTCACCGCATCTGGCGGAGAGACAATTCCACCTAAAAGAAATCCTATCGCAATCGTAAATCCCGGAATAAAGTAATTGGTGACCAAAGCCACCGAAAGTGCCGTAAAAAATACAACCAAGAAAGCGAAACTTCCAATGATGCGCCACCACTTCTTCATTTCTTTAAATGATATTGCCCAAGAAGCCTCAAACAACAATGGCGGAAGGAAGATAAAGAAAATAAGATCCGGATCTATCCGAACAACCGGCAAACCTGGGATAAAACTCACAAGCAATCCGCCGACAACCAATAATATGGGATAAGCAATCCTGAGTTTTGCAGCCCACATATTGAGGAGAACGATGGCCGCAATCATTGCAAGCAGAAATGGAAGTAAAGTATGCATTAGAATTTTGTGTTTTCGAAATGTAAAAGTAAGAAATACTGTGAATTCTTAAAATACAAATTTACTATCAAAATTCAAAGATGACTTCCGTCATATAACTTTATAAATTCCTTAATAATTTAACATTTTTTATAAGATTTCAAAAATTTACAAACTGATATTCATCATCAATCAGTGACCTAACAAATGTCATATCTGATTATTCTTCAAACGAAGTAAACAAAGAGTATTCATAAATTTTAAAATAAAACTGAAATAAGATAAAATCTATAACCATCATTGGTAAAAATTATCAAGATGGCAATCTACAACTTTAATAAGATTTTTGTCAGTATAAAAAAATAGCAAAATGATTACAATCCCTATACCTTTGTCCTATCAATAATGAAATATATATAATTATAACAATCAAATTTTATGAAAATGAAAACAATTACAAATTTAATGAGCATCGGGTTAGTTTTAGGTTTTGCATTATTACCACAATTATCAAATGCACAAAAAATAACTCAGAAAACAACGAATATAAAAATAACTGGAACATCACCAATGCACGATTGGGAAATGACCGGTTCAACAGCCACTTTTGTGGGAACCGTAGCTGGCAGCACGATCAATAATGTGACCTTCATTGTCCCGGTAAAAACCATCAAAGCTGAAAAAGGAAAAACGATGGAGAAGAAAGCTTACGATGCTTTGAAAGCTGATAAGACTCCAAACATTACATTCTCCGCTCCTACACTGAGTGTTGGAAAAAGCAACATTACAGGAAAATTGACCATCGCAGGTGTTTCTAAAAATGTAAGCTTCCCAGTGAACGTGGCCAAAAAAGGTAATGGTTACGTGATCGATGGATCAGAAAGCATTAAGTTATCAGAATTCGGGATGGACAGACCTGGATTTATGGGCATCAAAACCGGTGATGTGGTGACTGTCAAAGTAAACATCGTAGCAGAGTAACTGAAAACAAAACTGAATAATAACTGAATAATTTTAATATTATGAAAAGAAATCTATTGAAAGCCAGCTTCATCGCCGCTTTACTAACCGCAACATTCGCACAGGCACAGGAAGGCAAATTGGACAACCTGAAACCAAGAGACAAAAGTGGAATCACAGTGTTCGAAAATCCAAAAGACACGATTTCAACCTTCGATCATTTAAGAGTGAAAGTTGGAGGCGCATTTGCATTGCAGTTTCAAGGATTACAACATAAAAACAACGCAACTCCTGTTCTGAATGCTGCAGGCTTGAATACCAATCAGCTTTTTGACATCGGAAACAACATCAACCTGCCAACCGCCAATTTGGATTTGGATGTAGCTCTATACGACGGCGTAAATCTACACTTGAGAACATTTCTATCTTCCAGACACCACAATGAAACTTATGTAAAAGGTGGATATCTACAAATCGACAAGTTGGATTTCATCCAAAAAGGTTTTGCTGAAGATATTATGAAATATACAACCATCAAAGTAGGTCAAGACCAAATCAACTACGGTGATGCGCAACTGAGAAGATCCGACAATGCCTACGCCATTATGAATCCCTTCGTAGGAAATTACTTGATGGATGCCTATGCAACGTTTCCTTTCGCAGAGGTCTATTATAGAAGAAACGGCGTAATCGTGATGGGTGGTATCACCAATGGCAGACTTAATCAAACCGCAACAGGAGGCACAAGTGCGGGGATCTATGGAAAACTGGGCTATGACAAACAACTGAACAGCGACTTAAGAGTAAGATTGACCGGATCTTTCTACAACATTGCAAGAGCACCAAGATTGGATTTCTACAATGGAGACAGAGCGGGATCTAGATATTATTTCGTGATGGAGAACACCGCCGCGACATCTTCTGCAAACCACAGATCTGGAATGGTAGACCCTGATTTCCAAAACACTTTGACTACATTTATGATCAATCCATTTGTAAAATACAGAGGTTTAGAATTCTTCGGAATCTTCGAATCTGCATCTGGACGCAACCTGGCAGAAACCGAAAGAAGAACCTACAACCAATATGCCGCAGAACTCATCTACAGATTTGGAAATACGGAAAACTTCTACTTCGGTGGGCGATACAATAAAGTGGATGGAAAACTAATCAGCGGAGAAGACATCAGCGTAGATAGATACAACATCGGTGGAGGTTGGTTTATGACCAAAAACATTCTTACAAAATTAGAATACGTCAACCAGAAATATGACGGATATCCAGAGGCAAACATCAGAAGAGATGGCGAGTTCAAAGGATTTATGTTGGAGGCGGTGATTTCTTTCTAATATTCAGTTAACGAGAAGCAGAGGAAACTCTCGGGAAACCTCTGCTTTTTTCTTAAAAATACAACTACTATGAAACTTCTCTATTTGCTTTTCGGTTTTATCACCATCGTCGCTCAGGCACAGGACAACTTCGTTCAGATCAACGGGAATACGAATGTCAACAGTTTCAGATGTGTCAACAACAAGTTCAAAGCAGAAACCGGCGTTTACACATTTTCAGAAAAGACACTACCAAACATCATTCTAAAAGTCAACGATTTTGATTGCGGAAACAAAATGATGACCAAAGATTTTCAGAAAATCCTGAACTCAGAAAAATATCCGGAAATGACCATCAAGTTCATCAATTTTACCAAGACTCAAAAAAGTTACAACGCAGTCGTAGAAGTCAGAATGATGAATCAAAGCAAAAGATACAACGTAGAATTCAATGTAGAAAACAACAAAATGATTGGCCGGAAGAATGTGAAATTCAGTGATTTCAACATCACACCACCGAAAAAAATGGGCGGAATGATCGTCGTAAAAGACGACCTGAATCTCATCTTCAGCCTATCAACCAAAATCTAAAAACAAATTTTTCATAATACTTTTTCATACAATTAGATTTTTCAATGCAACATCGCTGGTTTTTCCGGTGATGTTGTTTTTTTGTAAAATGATTTGGGCGTCTGTATCCGTCTTCCGCTCCCAATCTTTTTTACAAACGATTTCTCTCTAAATAGAATTTTTGTTTACACAAAAAAGGATTTCCGCTCAAGCCAGGACGCGCTTCGCAATTATCGACGATTCTATTTCAAAATAAAGTGACAATATCCATTTTAAATACTCATCATTTTAAAAAAAACAATCCTCAAATTAAATTCAAAGATTCAAAGCTGTCAGTCTGAGGATCTCGAAGACCAATAAAAATTCAATTTCTGAAAGAAATTTCCAATATGAACTTTCAAACAAAGTTCAAACGCCTAACAATTTATCAAAGCTGTCAGTCTGAGGTTCTCGAAGACATATAAAAACTCAATTTCTGAAAGAAATTTCAAATGTGAATTTTCAAATTTTAAAACATTTCAAATTCGTAAATTTGCATTGTGAATATCAATCAAGCAGACCTTAATGAATTAGAATTTCCGGAACTTCTTTCGGAGATCGCCCCTTTCGCATTCTCGCCAAAAACGGCAGACAAAATAATGGAACTTCGTCCAATGCCCATAGACGAAGCAGAAATATCCTTGAAAAAAACCTCAGAATTCCTTTCAAGCTTCGAAAGTTCAACAGCAGTTCCCTTTAATGAATACGAGGACATCGAAGAAGAATTGAAACTGATGCTGATCGAGAATTTTCGATTGGAAAACAAATCCTTCATCAGAATCAAAACGATGACGGAGCAGATCGGGAAATTGCAAAGATTTTTCCCTCAACTTTCAGAGCTTTTCCCAACACTTCTGGAAGAGATCAAAGATTTGGAATTCCGAAAAGAAATTGTTGACAAAATCGACAAGGTTTTCAACCGTTTCGGAGACGTAAAAACCGAAGCGTCGCCGATTCTGAAAGTCCTTAGAACAGAAATTCAGCACGCGAGAAAAACCATTGATGAAAACTTTAACAGAGCTCTTTTCAATTACGGACAAAGTGATTTTTTGGATGACATCAAGGAAAGCATTATCGAAGATCAGCGAGTTTTGGCCGTGAAATCCGGATTCAAAAAAAGAGTCAACGGAAGAGTTTTGGGCATTTCTAAAACGGGTTCTATTACTTTTATCCAGCCGGAAAGTGTCGTTAAACATTATTTCAAACTGAAAGAAAATCAGGAAGAAGAGAAAAAAGAAATCGATAAGATCCTGAGAAAACTGACCGCCGAAATTGCAGAATTCCAACCCCAACTTTCAAATTATCAAACTTATATCTTTGACTTAGACCTAATCCGAGCCAAAGCAAAATTCGCTGAGAAAGTGAATGGAATTTTACCAAAAATCAATCGCCATCACACTTTGAGATTGCGTGAAGCTTTTCATCCGTTGCTTTGGATCAGGAACAAAGCGGAGAACAAAGAGATCTTCTCACAAACGATATCCTTGACGGAACACAACCGAATTGTCTGCATCTCCGGACCAAACGCCGGTGGAAAATCCATCACGCTGAAAACCGTTGGATTGTTACAATTGATGATTCAGAGTGGCATCTTGGTTCCTTGTCATCCAAAATCGGAAATGTTCTTTTTTGAGAAAATAATGACGGACATCGGTGACAATCAATCCATTGAGAATCACTTATCAACCTACTCTTCCCGACTGAAAAAAATGTCTGGAATGATCAAACAGGCCGACGGAAAATCGCTTTTGTTGATCGACGAATTTGGAACTGGTTCCGATCCGGAATTGGGTGGCGCGTTGGCAGAAAGTTTCCTCGAATTCTTCTATGACAAAAAAAGTTTCGGGATCATCACGACGCATTACACGAACATCAAACTGGTCGTGGAAAATCTTCCTGCAGCCACAAACGCCGCAATGCTTTTCGATGAAAATTCCCTTGAACCATTATACAAATTGGAAGTTGGACAAGCTGGAAGTTCTTTCACTTTTGAAGTGGCGGAGAAAAACAGAATTCCGAGATTCATCATCAATTCTGCAAAGAAAAAAGTGGAACACGACATTGTGAATCTTGACAAAACGATTGTGAAACTTCAGCAGGAAAAATTTGAGGTTGAAAAGATAAAATCTGACCTTTCGGAAAAGCGAGATTCTGTAGAAGACAAACGTGACAATCTTCAAAAACTGAACGAGCAACTTCAGCAAAAACTTCATAATTTCCAAAAATTGTATGAAGACGAACACCGCAAACTACAATTCGGAAACAAGATAGAATCCTTCATCGACAGTTATGTGAAAGGGAAATCAAGAAAAGATGTGGTGAAAGATTTCGTGAAGATCTTGGAACAGGAAAAATTCCGAAAAATTGGCGTAGACAAAGACGAAAGCAAACGTCTGCAAGTCATCAAACGAAAAATAACGCAACAACTCAAGAAAGAAGATGTTCAGGAAAAAATCGTTGAAACCAACGAAAAACTAGAAGAAAAGCGCGTTGCCGAACGTGCAATCTGGATGAAAGTGGGTCAGCGCGTCCGCATCAAAGGCAGTGCGAGTGTTGGAACGATTGACGAAATCAAGAAAAACAAAGTCACCGTGAACTATGGAACTTTCAAAACCACGATTGATTCTGGGGAATTGGAGAGGATTTAAAACCCAAAAAAACGATCCCAAATTCGGGATCGTTTTCATTTTTTATGCGTTGAAGTGAGATTTCACTTCTTCCAGAACTTGCTCTTCGCTCAGTTGCGAATCGGTTCCTAGTTTGATATTCAGATTTTTGTATTGCGCTGTGTCCAAAAGGTGATTTCTCAATTCTTCCTGAGAAGTTCCTGGCCCAGTCACATAAAGATCTGTACTGTTGGTGATGATTTTTTCGATTTCCTTGTAGAACTTCGCTTTGTTGGTTTGTTCTACATTGTTCGCCGCGTTTTCGTTAGAATTTCCGTGTTGAACATCTGCTTTCACCGTTTCTTTCACTTCAAATTCAGAAACATCCTGTCCATCGTGATTCGTTACTACAATTGCTTTTCTGCCGTCTATCCAAAGTCCGGCTACTTTTTTATCAGTCATAATTTTTTGATTTGAATGATAGTTCCAAGGTTCGTGCTAATGCGCTGTTAAGGAACGTTAAAGTTCAAATTCTAATGATGATAAACATCCTCGTACATCACACCAGCCTCTATTCTCACAGCTAATTTGTTCTTCTCCGGAACAATTGGACAGTTGTAATCAAACGCGTTGTAAGCACAAAACGGCTGATAGGATTGGTTGAAATCCAAAACAATTTCATCACCTTTCGGAATTCTCAGATCCATATATTTTCCGCCTCCGTAGGTTTCTTTTCCATTCGTTTCATCGCGGAAAGGCAGGAAAAGATGATCCTTATATTTCTCCATTTCGATGAGTCTCAAGTTTTGATAGATGGTCAGCGCGTACTTTTTCCCATCAATTTCGAACTCCGCCGTCCCATATTCCCTATATTTTTGAAAACGGCCAGAAGAAGTCGGCAACTCAAACGGAACGGGATTTTCCGTCTTGGTCAATTTTGCTTTCACCCGATATTTTAGATTGACCGGAAAGAACGGATGCTTTTTGAAATTCGTCAAATTGTCCCCTCGCAATGGCGATTCTTTTGGGTTGAGATATTCTGCGTTCAGCTCATTTTGGAACTTTTCTACAGCTTTCAGATTTTCCTTTTTCGTCTGCGCATTCCAAAATACAGAAAGCAACAACATTAGAAGACTTAATTTTTTCATAGTTAATTTTTAATTATTGGGGCAACTTATCCGCCTTCCACTCCCGCTATTTTTGCCATCGCTTTTCCAGCCACAAAAAATGAGCTGCGTTCAAGTCGGGTTGCGGGATTTCTATTTCTTTTTAAAATTTTTCCAAATCATTTCCCGATCTCGTCTTCAGGCTTAGAAATGATTTCCACATTCGTCACCTTGGTTTTCTTTACCAGAAAATATTTGTCAAACGTCTCTTTGAAGAGCGGAACATCATCATCCTCACCCATCAGGAATCCCCAGGATTGCAGACCTTCTACTCTATCAAAAATGATTTTCAGAATCGCCAAGATCGGAATCGTGAGAAGCATTCCAGCAATGCCCCAAAGCATCTCGCCAATCACCAAACCGATGATCACGATTAAAGAATTGATCTTCACTTTGGAACCGACAACTCTCGGCATTATGATATTACCGTCGATGGCGTGGATCACGACAATGGCAATCACAATAAACAACACGTGACTGATTCCTGCGGTTGCAAACGTAATCAATGCGCCAATCAGCAAGGCGATAAGAATTCCGATGTAAGGTAAAATGTTCAAAATTCCTGTAAGAATGGCGAGCATAAAGTTATATTTTACCCCGATAATCGTGTACGCAATCAATGATAAGATCGTGACGATCAACATTTGGAGAAACAATCCCACCAAATATTTCTTCACCATAAACTGAATATTATCGATGATCTCAAACACCGTTTTGTGATACGTTTCAGAAAAACTGGCGACCAAAAATTTGAGCAAATGTGTCCTGTACAAAAGGAAAAACAGCGTAAATAAAAACGTAAAACCCGTCAACATCAAAACATAACCAATGGATTTCAAGGCTCTTTCCAGAATCGCAGTTCCGGTGCTGATCGACTTTTTCGCCGTATCATTCAGATATAACAATTGATCTTTTCTCCGCACACCAAAAGTTCTGGAAATCCAACCTTGAAGATCATCTATCAAATCCACAAACTGCTTTTGAAATGATGGCCAATCATTCGCCAACTTCGCTACCTGGAGCGACAACACGTAGATCACGCCACCAATAATTGCCAACGCCAAAAGACTTGCCAGAATCGAAGAAAGACTTCGCGGAAACCGCAATCGCTTCTCCATAAATCGGCTGAGAGGCATCAACAAAATCGAGATCAACAATCCCAAAACCATCGGAATCAAAATCTGTTCGCCAATGATTGCAAGAAATCCCAAGATCACAATGCTGATCAATATGCAGGAAAGTTTTACATAAAAAGGATAGGTTTGATTCATAGTTTTGATTTATAATTATTGAATTTACAAAATATTCCACCACATAGGCACAATAGTTTTAGATAGACTTTAAGTTCAAATAGTTCATAATCAATCCTATTTAATCTTTTCCATTAAAATTCAATGTGGCTTTGTGGTTTATAATCATTTCCCAATCAGAAAAACTGTGGGAATCTTATGCAATTCCGGTTTGTTTTTTTTCCAATCGTTGATGGTTCTTGTTTTGATGAATTCATTCTCCGGATCATTGATATTGGAGGCGATGCAGAGTTTTGTATTTGGATTTAGGAACTTCGTCAAATCTTCGAAAAATGGGTTATTTCGGTAAGGCGTTTCCATAAAGATCTGCGTGAATCCCGTTTTCTCCACCAAACTTTCCAACTGTTGAATTTCCTTTTTCTTCTTATCTTTCTCGATCGCCAAATAACCGTTGAATGAAAATTGCTGTCCATTAAAACCACTTGCAATCAAAGCCAAAACGAAAGAACTTGGTCCGTTGACAGGAATGACTTTCACATTATTTTTATGCGACCAACCAACGATGATATTTCCCGGATCACCAATGCAAGGCAAACCCGCTTCTGACAACAATCCGAAATCTACGCCTTCTTTCATCAGTTTTTGCGCTTCTTTCAAATCGGCTGTTTCGGAATATTTGTCGAGGAGGAATAATTTCAATTCTGGTTGTTTCTTTTCCTGTGCAAAAAACTTGATGACTTTTCTGGCCGTTTTTTCATTTTCCACAAAATAATGATCGACATTCATAATGATGTCTTTGATCGTTGGCGCGAAATAGTCGATTGGAGAATTTTCTGAAAGGTAAGCTGGTAGAAGGTAAAGCATTTTTTTGTATTATTGTAAAATGTTTAAGTAAAAATAATTTGTTGTTCCTATCAAATAGCAGAAATTTTATTTCAAATTAATTTATTGATTTCAATTTGTTTCTCAAGTTGATTTCCCCAGAATTCAAATTGTTTATAGAAATCAATCAATTCTTTTATATTGCTTGGCTCTTCGAATTTGGGCAATACATAATTAGAAAAATCATTAAAAAATGAAATAACAAAATCATCTAAATGAGTTTCAGATTCAATTTCATATCCTAGATTGCTTCCAAACTTTCTATTTTTACTATCTGGTAAAAAAGCTCCATCACCCAAATGAGTGACACAATCAAAATGAGTGACTTTCTTTAAAGTTGTATCCTTCAAAGTTGCTTTTAATGCGATACCTAAATTAAATCTGAAGTATTCCAAGAAAAATTCTGAAGATTAATCACATTATAAAAATCACCACGATCTTTCCACCAAGTTTGGTTTGAATTTTTATAATCTCTATTTTTCAAAAAAGGTTTCAAATATAATTTTATAAATTCAGTCTGTTTTTCTTTAGCATTCATTTTTAATAATTATCCTAACAATCACAAATTTAGTTCAAAACTTCTTTTAATCGTTCTTTGTCCAAACGATTTTCCCAATTGGAAACGACAACGGTAGCAACGGCATTTCCAATGACATTAGTCAATGCGCGACATTCGGACATAAATTTGTCGATGCCGAGAATCAAGGTCATTCCAGCAATCGGAACCTCGGGAACCACCGCCAAAGTCGCCGCCAATGTGATAAATCCGGCGCCAGAAACGCCCGCCGCACCTTTTGAACTCAACATTGCGACTAAAAGCAAACCGAGCTGATGCTCCAAACTCAGATCGATGTTGCAAGCCTGGGCGATGAAAAGCGCCGCCAAGGTCATATAAATGTTGGTTCCATCGAGGTTGAAGGAATAGCCAGTCGGAACCACCAGACCGACAACGCCTTTTTCGCAACCAGCATTTTCGAGTTTTTTCATCAATCCGGGAAGTGCTGGTTCTGATGAACTTGTGCCGAGAACCAAGAGGATTTCGTCTTTTAGATATCTTAGAAATTTGAAAATATTGAAGCCGTTGTACCAAGCGACACTTCCTAAAACTAAAATTACGAACAATGCGGAAGTAGCATAGAATGTGCCGACGAGCATTGCCAGATTTTTCAAAGACTCCAGTCCATATTTGCCAATCGTGAAAGCCATTGCTCCGAAAGCACCAATGGGAGCGAGTTTCATCAGAATTTCAACTATTTTGAAAATCGGAATCGTCAAGCTTTGAAGGAAATCATAAACGGGATAACTTTTCTCGGAAGTGATCGCCAATGCGACGCCGAATAAAATCGCGACCAACAAAACCTGCAAAATATTATCGCCCGTCAAAGGACTGAACAATGTTTCTGGAATGATGTTGAAGACGAAATTCACCATCGAGTTGTCGTGCGCGGCTTTGACATATTTCTCGATTTCTGCGCTGTTCAAAGTACTTGGATTGATATTGAGCCCTTTTCCTGGTTGAACGACATTACTGACAATCAAACCGATGATCAACGCTAAAGTTGAAAAAGTAAAAAAATAGATGAAAGCTTTTCCTGCAACTCGTCCGACTTTTTTAAGGTCGCTCATTCCCGCAATGCCTGTTGAAACTGTGAGGAAGATCACGGGCGCGATGATCATTTTCACCAATTTGATGAAGCCGTCGCCCAAAGGTTTCATTTTTTCGCCTAAGTCGGGATAAAAATAGCCGAGCGAAACCCCGAAAATAATTGCAATCAAAACCTGAATATACAGATGCTGATAGAATCTTTTGGGCTTCAGCGGTTTTTGTTCAATGTCAAAATTCATAAGAAAATGTTGTCTTACAAATTTAGAATTGTTTGCGAGTTATATGCTATTGTTCTTGATTTTTTCGGCAATTATTTCGCAAGATTCGTCGAGCATTTTGTAAACTTTATCAAAACCGTCGATTCCACCGAAATATGGGTCTGGAACTTCGAGTTCATCATCCAAGATCAATCTGACTTTGTGCTTCTGAGAATCGTCGGCGAGCTTTAGAACGTCTTTGTAATTGTTTTTGTCCATACAAAATATCAAATCGAATTTGTCAAAATCTGATTTGGTAATGGGTCTGGATTTTTGGGTGGAAATATCGATTCCGTTTTTGGTTGCGGTTCTGATGGAGCGTTCGTCTGGCTGGCTTCCTTCGTGATAGTTGATGGTTCCAGCGCTATCCACAAAATAATCCTCGCCTAATTTATGTTTCAAAATTCCTTCTGCCAAAGGACTTCTGCAAATGTTTCCGAGACAAACCATTAAAATCTTCATTGTAAAAATATTTTGAAAGAGTCAAATTTAATTTAAATTTTTAATATTGAGAAAACACTTCGATTCCGCTCAGTGTGACAACTAACTAAGTATTTTAAAAAAAAATGTCAGGCTGAACGGAGTCGAACCCTTTAACAGCATAGAAAAATAAAAAAGGATTTAAAAAAATTTAAATCCTTGTATTTGTTATTGAGCAATTTTATCTTTCAAATCCTTGATATATTTCTTTAATTCTTTATCGATTTTGGAAACGTCACGAATCGTGTCACAAGCATACATCACGGTTGAATGGTCTTTACCTCCCATTTCCTCACCGATTTTTGTGAACGTTGCGTTGGTATATTCTTTTGCGAAATACATTGCCAATTGTCTTGGAAGTGCAATCTCTCTTTTTCTTGTTTTAGATAATAACTGCTCTCTCTGAATCCCGAAATAGTCGCAAACAATCTCTTGGATGTAAGGAATATTGATGGTTTTCTTCTGAGTTGTCGCTAACTTATTGATGGTATCTTTTAATAGGTCAAGGCTGAAATCAGATTTATAAACTGTAGAGTAAGCGATCACGGCATTTACAACGCCGATCAGTTCTCTAACGCCGTTTGTCTTGACTTCCGATGCTAGATAATCCAGCATATCATCAGTCAATTCGATTCCATCGCGACTTAATTTATCAACGATGATCTTTCTTCTCGTATCGAAATTTGGTGATTTGATCTCTGCAGAAAGTCCCCATTTGAAACGGGAAATAATTCTTTCCTGCGTATCAAGAATATCAGCAGGCGCTTTATCAGAGGTCAAGATGATCTGTTTTCCATTCTGATGCAAATAATCAAAAATGTGGAAGAAACTATCTTGTGTCGCCGCTTTACCAGACAAGAACTGGATATCATCGATGATCAAAACATCGATCATCTGATAATAATGCTGAAAATCTGTTTTGTTCTGAGACTTCGCCGCCTTCACAAAATCCTGAATGAATTTTTCTGAAGATTGATACAAAACCACTTTTTCTGGGAAAGAAGCTTTCACCTCAAGTCCAATAGCCTGAGCCAAATGCGTTTTTCCAACACCATACCCACCATAGACAAACAATGGATTGAAAGCCGTAGAACCTGGTCTTTTTGCAATCGATCTCGCAACTGTAGAAGCAAATTTGTTACTTTCTCCCTCGATGAAATTATCAAAAGATTGGTCTGCTTTCAAATTAGAATCAATCGTAATTTTTTTGATTCCAGGAACAGCAAATGCATTAACGTTATTATCTTTTAGAACCGGTCTAGCTTCTTGAATCTTAGGCTGTTGTGTAGAAATCCCTTTTACGTTCATTGTAATTGGTTTTTCTTTCCCAGATGGTTTGTTTTCCATCACAGAATACCACAATTTCACTCCTTTACCGATATTTTTCTTAAGCGCAGCAGACAGTAAAGACAAGTAATTGTCCTCGATATATTCTTTGTAAAAATCACTAGGAACAAGCAACGTGAGATTATTGTTCACCAAAGAAATTGGCTGAACTTTATCAAATAACAAGTCGAAAGAATTTTCTAACTTTTTGAGGTCTGTGTTGTCCTCCGCTGCGTTTAGATTGTCTCTCATAAATTGGAGACACCTATCCCAGATCAATACTAAATTTTCATTCATTTTTCTGCTGCTATTTCCGGTGGGATTTTAGTTTTTTAAGAAGACAACAAATATCTAATTATTAATTTTCATAAAAAAATTTTTTCTCTATTGATTATTAAAAAATATATTTGTATGAATTATTAATGACTCCAAATGATACAAACAACTACCTCAATACGAGTTCGTTACGGCGAAACCGACCCTATGAAATATGTCTATTATGGCAACTATGCAGAATATTTTGAAGTCGCACGAGTCGAACTTTTCCGCACGCTGGGAATGTCCTATGACGAAATCGAAAAACGTGGGATTTTTCTTCCTGTTTCAGAATATAAAATTAAGTATTTGAAACCAGCACTTTATGACCAACTTTTGGAAATCAGGACTTATGTTCGGAAAATTCCAGGAATCAGAATTGAGTTTGACTATGAAATCTATAATGAAGATAATGCAAAAATTACGGAAGCTTCCACCACACTCTTTTTTCTGGACTCGGAGACAAACAAAATCGTAAAATGTCCGGATTATCTTACGGAACTGATCAAGAAACACTGGGTTGAAACTATTTAAAATAAAAAAAACATAAATGAACGCATCACACCGCTACAAAGTTTCACATTTCATTTTGTGGACCAGAGAAAAAATCATCAAAATGCTTATCATCAGCACTATTCCAACCTTGTTATTTTACTTTTTGGGATGGAAATGGCTGGCAATTCCGTGGGTTCCGATTGCACTTTTGGGAACGGCAACCGCTTTTATTTCCGGATTCAGGAATACACAGACCTATGGCAGACTTTGGGAAGCAAGGCAGATCTACGGCTCCATCATCAACAACAGTCGGAGTTTTGGAATCATGGTGAAGGATTTCATCAGACAAAATAATTCTGATGAGGAAAAACGCTTGCACAAAGAATTGTTCTATCGTCATTTTGCTTGGTTGACCGCTTTGAGGTTTCAATTACGGGAAGTGAAAGCTTGGGAAAATGTGAAAACGCGACCTTACAACAGACGTTATCTTCAATATTATAAAGTTCCGGAATGGGAATCTGAACTTGGCGAAGAATTGAAAAATTACATTGATCAAAACGAAATTAATTTCCTCCTCGAAAAGAAAAACCGGGCAACACAACTCATTACCTTGCAATCCGAAGCCTTGAGGAAACTGCATGAGTCAGGTTTCGTTAATGATTTTAATTACACGGCTTTGGAAAATCAGTTAAGGGATTTTTATGACCAACAAGGCAAGTGTGAAAGAATCAAGAACTTTCCTTATCCAAGACAGTTTTCCACGATCAATACTTATTTCACCAATCTTTTCTGCATCCTCCTACCTTTGGGTTTTCTGAATGAATTTGCAAAATTGGAAAGCAATTACATTTGGCTGACGATTCCCTTCAGCATGTTGTTGGGTTGGGTCTTTTTGGTTTTGGAACAGATCGGCGAAAGTTGTGAAAACCCTTTTGAAGGCGGTGCGAACGATGTCCCGATTTCCCAGATCAGCCGAATGATAGAGATCGATATGCGTGATATGTTGAATGAGAAAGACCTGCCACAAGCAATCCAACCTACAAACGGATTATTGTTGTAAAAGAATTCGCTGATTTTAAGAATCAAGTTTCAGCATTTTTATATAACTTACAATAAATCTTTTCATTAATGAAATCTATCCTCTATTTCCTAGTTGCAATCTGCTTGGTTTCCTGTATCAGAAGTGATATGGACCTCAAAACTTTGCAAAGTCTCATCAGCAAAAACAGCTTTACCAATAAGCTAAATGTAAACGACGAGATGAAATTCTACCGACCAGACGGCGTTCAGGATATTGAGTTCGAAGATTTCTTGAGTGATAATGAGGTCGTCGCAATCGACCAAGGTGATTTCAATCAAGATGGCGAGGAAGATTACATAGCCAATGTCGTTAACAATTTTAACAGAAGCTCTGTTGCACCGCCAGAATTCTTCCCGATTGTGATTACGCTGAAAAACGGAAAATACTTCATCTACAAATTAGACAAGTTCTACGACGCAAAATCTGCAGGTAAAAAACTGACGATAGACGATAAGGATTACGTTCTTTTTTTCCACAGAGAGCCAGAGGAAAATATGAAAATCAAGCAGGATACTTTCAGATTCGTCAATAATATTTTGGAACAATACAGTAAAATTCAAGAATAAAATTCAAATGAAATTACAAACAATTTTTACGTTGTTGATCTTACTTTTCATCGGTCAGATTTCGGCGCAACAAAAAACCTATTGCAATCCCATCAACATCGATTATGGCTACACGCCTTTCGAGGTTTTTTCCAAACAAGGGAAACACCGCGCAACGGCCGACCCGGTGATTGTCAATTTTCAGAAAAAACTTTTCTTATTTTCCACGAATCAAGAAGGCTATTGGCATTCTGATGATATGCTGAATTGGAAATTCGTCCACAGAAAATTCCTTCGCGATAACAAATACACCCACGATTTGAACGCTCCCGCAGTTTGGGCGATGAAAGATACATTGTACGTTTTCGGTTCCACTTGGGAACAGGATTTCCCGATTTGGAAAAGCACCAATCCAACCAAAGACGACTGGAAAATCGCTGTCGATACTTTGAAGGTTGGCGCTTGGGACCCGGCTTTTCATTATGATGAGGACAAAAACAAATTGTATCTGTATTGGGGTTCCAGCAACGAATGGCCACTTCTAGGCACCGAAATCAAAACCAAAACAATGCAATCCGAAGGTTTCGTAAAACCGATTTTAAGATTGAAACCGGAAGACCACGGCTGGGAAAGATTTGGCGAATATAATGACAATGTTTTCCTTCAACCCTTTGTGGAAGGTGCTTGGATGACGAAGTACAAAGACAAATATTATATGCAATACGGTGCGCCAGCCACAGAATTCAGTGGTTATTCTGACGGCGTTTACGTTTCTAAAAACCCATTGGAAGGTTTTGAATATCAGCAACATAATCCATTCTCCTACAAACCAGGTGGTTTTGCGAGAGGCGCTGGCCACGGCGCAACTTTCGAAGATAATTTTGGGAATTGGTGGCACGTTTCCACGATTTTCATCTCAACAAAAAATAATTTTGAAAGACGTTTGGGAATCTGGCCAACCGGCTTCGACAAGGATGACGTGATGTACACCAACACGGCTTACGGCGATTATCCAACTTTGCTTCCGCAATATGCGCAAGGCAAAGATTTCACCAAAGGATTGTTCCCAGGTTGGATGCTGTTGAATTACAATAAACCCGTTCAGGTTTCCTCAACTTTGGGCGGTTATCAGGCAAATCTTGCGGTGGATGAAGATATTAAAACTTACTGGTCTGCAAAAACTGGAAATTCCGGGGAATGGTTTCAAACGGATTTGGGCGAAGTTTCCACCATTAATGCAATCCAGGTGAATTATGCTGACCAAGATGCGGAGTTTATGGGAAAAACGCTTGGCAAAATGCACCAATACAAAATCTACGGTTCCAATGACGGAAAAAAATGGACAGTGATTGTCGATAAATCCAAAAACCAAACCGACGTTCCACACGATTACATTGAACTTGAAAAACCGGCAAAAGCAAGATTCCTGAAAATGGAAAACCTGAAAATGCCGACAGGAAAATTTGCATTGAGCGGATTCCGAGTTTTTGGTAAAGGTGCCGGTGCAAAACCTGCGAAAGTTCAAAACTTCGTTCCATTGCGCGCCGACCCTAAAAAATATGGCGAGAGAAGAAGCATCTGGTTCAAATGGCAACAGAATTCTGACGCTGACGGCTACGTCATCTATTGGGGAAAATCGCCGGACAAATTGTACGGAAGCATTATGGTTTACGGTAAAAACGAATACTTTTTCACTGGAGCAGACAGAACAGATTCCTATTATTTCCAAATCGAAGCTTTCAATGCCAACGGAATCTCTGAGAGAACAGAGGTTGTAAAATCGGAATAAATTTTAAATAATGACAAATAAAATCTTTAAACTTTTCTTAGTTATCATTTTTTCAATTTCTAACTCAATTTATGCTCAAAAGGACAGCATAAGAATAGATGTTAATCTTGACAGTTTTGCCGATCATCTCTATAAAATCAAAATTAAAATTCCCAATATAAAAAGCGAAAACATCTTAGATATCAAAATACCAGAGTGGACACCTGGCTATTATCAATTATTAAATTTCTCAGAAAATGTCCAAAACCTGAAGGTCACAAACAATAAAAATGAAGTTCTGGGTTTTGTGAAAACTAATGCCAATACTTGGAGAATAGCCACAAACCAATCAGAAAAAATCACCATAGATTATCAAATTTCGGCCAAGGATGAGTTTATTGCCAAAGCATATCTTGGCGAAAAAAAGGCATTCATAAGACCTACAGCCGTTTTTATGTTTCCGGAAAAATTTCTAGAAAGGCCAATCTCTCTAACAATTGAAAACAGTAAATGGAAAAAAATTGCTACAGGTCTTGATAAAAAGGGCAAGAATTACATCGCAAAAGATTTCAATCAATTATATGATTCTCCAATCCTAGTCGGCGATTTGGAAGAGCTACCTAGTTTTGAGGTCAAAGGAAAAAAGCACTTTTTTAAAGGCATTGAACTTGGAGATTTTGATAGAAAAAAACTAATGGATGACCTGCAAAAAATGATTATTGAGACCACCAATATTTTCAACGACATTCCTTACGAGCATTACACGTTTATATCGATTGGAAAAGGAAATGGAGGTATTGAACAAACCAATTCCACTGCCTTGACCTTCAATGGAAACTCTCTGAATGTAGAAAAAAGCCGACAAAAAATATTAAATTTCTTGACACACGAATATTTCCATCACTTCAATATCAAAAGAATAAGACCAATAGAAATCGGACCTTTCAATTATTCAGACAAAAATAAAACAAAGACACTTTGGGTAGGGGAAGGACTTTCTGTGTACTACGAAGCCATCGTTCTAAATCGTGCAGGTATAAAATCCAAAGAAGTGATGCTGGAAGAATGGAGTCAAATGATCAACAGTTTTGAGAACAATCCAGCGAAAGAAAAGCAGACCTTGGCAGATTCAAGCTATTATACTTGGGAAGACGGTCCGTTCGGAAAGAAAGGAGAAACCATTTCTTTTTATGAAAAAGGTCCGCTTATAGGAATCCTTTTAGACCTGCAAATACGAATATCTTCAGAAAACAAATATTCTCTGGATAATGTGATGAAGGATCTATACTCTATCTATAAAAATGAGAACAGAGGATATCTGGAAGAAGAACTAAATGCGATTATAAAAAAATACGCTGGAGATGCTACAGAGGAAATCTTATCTTATGTTTATACTTTACAACCAATCGATTACCTAAAATACTTTAACAACGCAGGTTTAGACTTACAAAACCAAAACGGAAAGTATCAAGTTTCCATTAAAAAGACTCTCACAAAAACTCAACAAAAAGTAACTAAAGACCTTTTCAGATAAGCAAAGGAGCATTATTATTTTTACAAATTAAAAGCCTAACAATCTATTTTTGTTAGGCTTTTCTTTTTTTTCATTAATAATATTTAAGATTATTAAATTTTCATTAATTCAACAATTTACCGTATTAAGTTAAAATTAAATAATGAACTTGTTTTTTATAAGAAAAATAGACAACACTTGCGTGATTATAGAAATAATTTTATAAATTTATAACTCATTAAAGAGAATTAAAAATAAGAATGGAGTTTTTTCTGAAGTCAGAAGACAATGATGACCGAGCGATTTTCATTACCGGAAATTTTAACAAGTGGAATCCGCGCGATTCCAAATTTGAATTGGAAAAATTGGATGACAGCAATTATTATATCCAGATTCCCGATGAACAACTGAGTGATGAGATTGAATTTAAGTTTACAAAAGGCGGTTGGGAAAATGTAGAAATCGACAAATATGACAGCATTACGCCTAATAGAAAAGCAAGAAAAGAGGACAAAAAAGTCCAGGTCAATATAGAAAAATGGCGACTGAATTGGGGACCTTTCAAGAAGGAATTTTTCCCGACAGTGGAATTGGTGGATGAGGCGTTTTACATTCCTCAGCTCGATAAAACAAGGAAAGTTTGGGCGCTTTTGCCTTACGATTATCACAAATCTGAGAAAACTTATCCTGTGCTTTACCTTCAGGATGCGCAGAATTTGTTTAATGAAGGCTCGGCTTACGGCAATTGGGAAATTGATAAAAAGTTGGCGCTTCTGGCAGAATATGGACGAGGCGAACTCATCGTCATTGCCGTAGAGCACGGGAACGACGACAGAATTAAGGAATATATTTTTGACAATGACGCCGTCACAAAAGATGCGGAAGGAAAAAAATATCTGAGGTTCATTACCGACACGTTGAAACCTTGGATTGACAAAAATTACAGAACCAAAAAGGACCGTGAAAATACGGGAATCGGCGGAAGTTCTTTGGGTGGTTTGATTAGTATTTATGGTGGATTTCTCTATCCGGAAGTCTATTCTAAACTGTTAATTTTTTCACCGTCGCTTTGGGTAGAACCGGAGAATGATTTTCCGATGATTAGTTTCAGTAATCCTTATAAAATCAAGGTTTATCTGTACGGCGGAAGACAGGAAGGCTCCAGAATGGTAGGAAGAATCAGGCTTTTCGAGAAATCTTTGAAACGGCTGAATGCTCAGAAATTGTTTGATTTTGAAGTGAAAACCAATATCAACGAACAAGGAACGCATCAGGAATTCTATTGGTCGCAGGAATTTCCAAGAGCTGTAGAATGGCTGTTCATCGACAGTTTGGAAAGTCCGGTGAAGGCAAAAGATGAATTGGAAAATGACATCAAAAACTAAACCCCAACGAGTCCCATCGGGACGACCAATATTTCAACATAGGAATTTATTCCTATGAAAACAGTGAAGAAATTATGATTAAAATCTACAATAAAAAAGAAACAACCACACAAAATATATTCCTGTTCAGCGAAGACGATTGGGAGCAGGAAAAATCGAATTATCCGAATACGGAACATTTCTTCAACGGAAAAAAAAGCGAGGTTTTCATTAAAACAGATTCTAATGAAATCAATTTTTTCATTGGAATCGGGAAGGATTCAAAAGGTTTTGAAATCCAGGCTGTAGCGAAAAAATTTGCGAACGATTATAAAAAAAATCTACAAGTAGTCCCGACTTCAGTCCATTCAAAATTAGGATTTGATTTGACTGAAGAATTTGTAAAAGGTCTGTTCTTGGGAACTTACCTCTACCCTTTCGAAAAATCGCATCCATTTTGGCAGGAGAATTTTGAACTTTATTTTGAAAATATTTCCGAAGACGAAGCCAACAATTTGGCCATAAAAACCGAAGCACTTTGCAACGGAGAATTTGCCGGAATGGAGTGGCTGAACAAACCTGCGAACCACAAAAAGGTGGACCAAATCTCAAAATTTCTGAAATCAACCTCAGAAAAATATGGCTTGAATTACAAATCATTGAACCGAGAAGAATCCATCAAAGAAGGTTTGGGTGCTTTTGTCGCGGTCAATCAGGGAAGTTCGCAGGAAGCCTCTTTCACGATTTTGGAATATAAATCAGAAAAAGAGAACGCCAAAACCATCGGTTTGGTTGGAAAATGCGTCTTGTTCGACACGGGCGGAATTTCCATCAAAGGTTCTGCCAATCTGCATTATATGAAAAGCGATATGGGCGGAGCAAGTGCTGTGATTGGCGCTTTGATTACAGCTTCGGAACTAAAACTTCCCGTGAATATCATTGCAATTCTGCCGATTACGGACAATGCAGTTTCGGAAAAAGCGTATTTGCCAAGTGACGTGATTACGGCTTACAACGGAAAAACAATTGAAGTCTTGGACACCGATGCGGAAGGCAGAATGACACTTGCAGACGGACTTTCATATTTGTCAAAAAATTATGAAACCGATGTTCTGATTGATTTGGCAACCTTGACAGGAAGTTCTGTTCGAATGTTTGGTTACACCTGTGGCGCCTACTTTTCCAACAATGACGATTTGAAAAAATCATTGGAAAAGTCCGCAGATAAAACCAATCAGAGGATTTGGAATTTACCACTTTGGGATGTCTGGAAAGACGATTTCACTTCGGATGTTGCAGATTTTAAGAACATTTCGATGAAGCCTTTTGGGGATTGCATTGTTGCTGCAAAATTTTTGGAGCAATTTATAGAAGGCCATCAGAATTGGGCGCATCTCGATATTGCTGGCGTCGCTTTTGGAAATGTTGGTTATGCGAAAGATAAGGCAGCGACAGGTTATGGCGTACAGTTGCTTTTGGATTTTATTGAGAATTATAATTAGCAAAATGCAATTAGCTTATTGCGTTTTGCTTTTAACTAAATTAAAAACTAATCACAAATAAGAATATCAGACTTCGGACATCCGACTTCTGACTTCCGACAAAAATAAATGAATATGGAAAAAACAATTGTCTGCATCTCCTGTTATTACAAAGGTTACGACTTTATGGACGAGTGCAAAAAGCTTGGAAACAAAGTCATTCTCATCACGTCAGAAAACCTGAAAGAAAAAAACTGGCCTTGGCACGCGATAGACGAGGTTTATTATATGCCGGAAATCGAAGCTTCGGTTTGGAATCTGGACCATCTGGTGCAAGGTTTCGCATATTTGATGAAAAATCATCAGATAGATGCGGTGATTGCTTTGGATGATTTTGATGTGGAAAAAGCAGCGATGATTCGTGAAACCTATCGTATTCCAGGAATGGGGCAAACGACGCACCGTTATTTCCGAGACAAGCTGGCAATGCGCCAACAGGCAAAGGACAACGGGATTTCCGTACCCGAATTTTCATCGATTTTCAATGATGCAAAATTGCATAAGTTCATGCAGGATGTCCCCGGACCTTGGGTTTTGAAACCACGCTCCGAAGCTTCTGCCAGTGGCATTATCAAAATAAATTCTGCCGAAGAACTTTGGCCAGCGGTAGAAAATCTGGGCGACGAGCGTTTCAAATTTTTGCTGGAAGCGTTCAAACCTGGCGATGTCTACCACGTGGATTGTTTGGTTTACAACAAGGAAATCGTGTTTTCCTGCTTCTCAAAATACCTTTCTCCACCGATGAAAGTGTCACACGAAGGTGGTGTTTTCCGAACCAAAACTTTGGATAAAAAATCTGAAGAAGCGATTGGTTTAGAAAAAATAAACAAAGAGGTTTTGGATAAATTCGGGATTCAAAATGGGGCAACACACAGCGAATATATCCGAGGAATTGATGGTCAATACTACTTCCTGGAAACTTCATCCAGAGTTGGCGGCGCGCACATTCCCGATATGGTGGAAGCGGCAACTGGTGTCAACATTTGGAGAGAATGGGCAAAATTGGAAAATGCATTATTGGACGGCGAAAAATATACGGTTGAGGAAACTCAGAAATTATATTCCGGATTGATTGTTTCGCTTGCCAAAGAAAAACATTCTGATACAAGCGATCTTCAAAACGAAGATGTCGAAAAATTCTTACCAATCGATTATCACATCGGAATCGTTTACAAGGCAACAACCGAAGAGAAAGTTCAGGAAAGATTGGATGAAGCTGCAACTATTGTTACGGAAAGAATCTTAAATATTTTGCCACCAAAAGACAAACCAACGAATTAAAATTTCATTTAAGGCTTCGAGAACCTTAGCCTGACAGCAGTTTTAATTAATCATTCATCAATTATCATTCATCATTTATAAATAAGATATGCCTCAAATTACACATACAGATTATTACTCACACATCCTTGGGAAGAGCATCAAGGTAGAAATCACGGGACATTTTGGGCTTCCTGTCATTATGTTTCCCACTTCGCAGGGTTCCTATACGCAGAATGCAGATTTTCATTTGAATGGGAGCATTTCCTGGTTTACAGACAATGGAAAACTAAAACTTTTCAATCTCGAAACCATCGATTCTTTAAGTTTTTATAATAAAAATATTTCGGCTAACGACAGAATCAGAAACTATGAATTGTACGTTCAGTTCTTGGTTCAGGAGTTCATTCCGTATATTCAGAAAACGCATAATACGCATCGTGTGATTGTTGCCGGTGCAAGTTTCGGCGGTTATCATGCGGCGAATTTCGCTTTCAGATATCCGGATTTGGTATCGCATCTTTTCTGCTTATCAGGTGCTTTTTCAATTCGAAATTTTATGGATGGCATTCAGGATGAATTGGTTTATTTCAATTGTCCGGATGAATTTGTTAAAAATGATGAAGCGTGGAAATACAAACACATGCACATCGTCCTCAGCACTTCTGACCGTGATATTTGCTTGGAACCTACTAGAAGAATGGCAGGAATTCTTACCTCAAAAGGCATCAACCATTGGTATGACGAGCAGAAATGGATAGACCACGATTGGGTGCTTTGGCGAATGGTCTTCCCGAAATTCATTGGAAGATTTTTCGGATAAGTCTAAACTTAATTCAAATTTAAAATAATAACAAATCAAAATAACTTCAGACTTTCAACCTTGGATTTTCTGACAATCAAAAAACAAAAATTATGGCAAAAAAAATTGGAATTTTATTCGGAATGGAAGACACATTTCCGTGGGCTTTTATTGATAAAGTAAATGAACTTGGCAAAGGCGAGTTCATCGCAGAACCTGTTCAAATCGACAAATTGGAACAAGGCGCAGATTATGGCTACGCTGTGATTATCGACAGAATTTCGCAAGACGTTCCGTTCTACAGAGCTTATCTGAAAAATGCGGCAGTGAGCGGAACTTACGTCATCAACAATCCATTTTGGTGGAGCGCAGATGAGAAATTCTTCAACAATGCCTTGATGCTAAAAATCGGAATTCCATTGCCTAAAACAGTGTTGCTTCCTTCTTATGAAAGACCGACTAACACTTCGGAAACTTCATTCAGAAATTTGAAATTCCCACACGATTGGGAATATATTTTCGATTACGTTGGATTCCCGGCTTATATGAAACCACACGATGGTGGTGGCTGGAGAAATGTTTACCGAGTGGAAAGTCCGGAAGATATGTGGGCAAAACACGCCGAGACAGAGCAATTGGTGATGATGGTGCAGGAAGAAATCATCTTCGAAGATTACTATCGTGTTTATTGCTTGGGGAGAAAATATGTTCACATCATGCCTTACGAGCCGAGAAATCCACACCATTTGAGATATGCAACCACGCATCAAACCGAAGGTGCAGCCAGAGAAAAATTGCTTAAAACCATCACAGATTACACTTTGAAAATGAATGAAGCTTTAGGCTACGATTTCAACACCGTGGAATTTGCTGTGAGAGACGGCATTCCTTACGCGATTGACTTCTGTAACCCAGCGCCTGATGCGGACAAAAATTCTGTGGGAGAAGAGAACTTTGCGTGGATTGTGGAACATTCTGCAAAATTGGCGATTGAAAAAGCAAAAGATTACAAACCAGGAAAAGTGAATATCAACTGGGGAAAATTTGTGACCAATAAACTTTAAAAAAAATTTCAAACCTTCAAGGTTTTTGAAACCTTGAAGGTTTAATAAAAATAACTTCATCTAACGACTAACTAACTTTAACCAACAAACACAAATAATATGCACAGATTTACGATAGGTGTAGAAGAAGAATATCAAATTATAGACGCCGAAACGCGGGATTTGGTTTCGCACGTTTCAAAAATCATAGAAGGCGGAAAAGCGGTTCTCAGCGAAAACCTAAAACACGAGATGCACGAATCCGTCGTTGAAATGGAAACCGGAATCTGCGAAAATATCCAGCAAGCACGACAGGAACTCACCGACCTCAGAAGACATCTTGTAAAAACTGCTCACGACCAAGGCTTGCGCGTTTCTGGTGGCGGAACTCACCCATTTTCGCACTGGAAGGATAACGTCATCACAAAAGATGCGCGTTATGACAAAATCGTGAGTGATATGGGCGATGTTGCGAGGTCCAACTTGATTTTTGGATTGCACGTTCACATTGGAATTCCAGACCGTGAAGAAGGCATTAGAATTCAAAACGTGATGCGTTATTTTCTGCCGCACGTTTACGCTTTGTCCACCAATTCGCCGTTCTGGGTGGGACGGTTGACGGGATTCAAATCCTACAGACAGGAAGTTTTCGCTAAATTTCCAAGAACAGGTTTGCCAAGTTACTTCGGAAGCGTTGCAGAATTTGATGCTTATGTAAATCTGATGGTAAAAACCGGAACGATTGACAATGCTAAGAAAATCTGGTGGGATTTGAGAGTGCATCCTTTCTACCCGACTATCGAATTCAGGATTTGTGATATGCCAATGACTATCGACGAAACCGTTTGTCTTGCCGCAATTATGCAATCTCTGGTAGCAAAAATCTACAAAATGCACCAGCAAAATACGAGTTACAGAAGTTACAGAAGACTATTATTGACAGAAAATAAATGGCGCGCCTCAAAAGACGGAATCGATGCACATTTGATTGATTTTGGGAAAGAAGCGAGCGTTCCTTACCGTGACCTTTTGGAAGAATTATTGGCTTTCATCGATGATGTTGTTGACGATTTAGGTTGTAGAAAAGAAGTAGAATATGCTAGAGAAATTTGCAAAATGGGAACTGGCGCAGATCGACAATTGAAAGTCTTCAACGAAAGTGGTGGCGATCTTAAAAAAGTTGTGGATTATATGATCTATGAAACTGAAAAAGGATTGATTTAATTATAAATGATGAATGATTAATGATTTTGGTATCATTAATCATTCAAAACTCCCTCAAATTTAAAATTCTTAATTTTGTAGAAAATTTATGAATATGAGTAAAAATGATGTAAGAATTGCGCTTTTGGATATGAATAACAACCATCCGAATCAAGGGATGCGCAATATTAAAGAATTATCTCAAGCTTTTCAGGAGCAATCTGATGATAATGTTTCAGTAGAGATCTTCGACGTTCGTTACAAAAACGAGATGCCAAATATTAATGATTTTGATATATTTTTATCTTCCGGAGGACCCGGAAATCCGCACCGTGAAGGCTACGAATGGGAAAACAAATACGCTGATTTCTTAGACCAAATCTGGAATCACAACAAGAAAAGTGAACATAAAAAATATGCATTTCTAATTTGTCATTCTTTCCAATTGGCAGTGATTCATTTTGGAATTGCGAATGTTTGCAAGAGAAAATCCTATTCCTTCGGCGTGATGCCCATCCACAAATCTGAGGATGGTGAGAAAGAAGTCTTGTTCAAAAATCTGCCAGACCCTTTCTACGCTGTAGATTCCAGAGGTTATCAATGTATCGAACCCAATCAGGAAAAAATAGATGAACTAGGAATGAAAGTCGTGGCTTTGGAAAAATACCGTCCAACTGTTCATCTTGAAAGAGCATTGATGGCCGTTCGTTTTTCTGATGAGATCTTCGGAACTCAATTTCATCCAGAGGCTGATCCGACAGGATTTATTAAAAATCTGGAGGATGAGAAAAACAAAACAGCAATGATTGAAACCTTCGGAATGGAAAAATATCTTGAAACCATTGACAGAATGAATGATGATGACAAGATTGTTCTGACACAAGCGCAGATCGTTCCAAGATTCTTGAAATTTGCATCCGAGCACATCGCTAAAAATTTAGCTTATAGTTAGATTTTAACGCAAAGTCGCAAATATTTTTTTTAAATAATAGTGAAGAAAGTCGCGAAGCAAAGCGCTGAAAATTTGCGACTTTCTACATTATACTAAATAAGATTTTTCCGCCTTTGCGATAATTTAAAAATATACTTAAAAACTATGGTCTCAAAATACAGAACTCAATTCAACAAAGAATTTTCTCAGGAAAAATATCAGAAAACAAATGAGCTAATCATAGAGAAATGCGGTCAGGAAGCCGCGTTTCGTCTTTCTGAAAGTCCGATTTTCCTCACTAATGATTTTTGGAACAAGCTGGACGACGCTTCACAATCGATTATTACGCAGATCAAAAATATGTCTGATGAAGAATTGAGCAAAGCGATTCCCGCCAATTGCAAGGTTCCGAATGACACCAAGAAACCACATTTCTTGGCGATTGATTTTGGGATCTGTCAGGATGAAAATGGCGAGATCATTCCGCAATTGATAGAGTTGCAGGCTTTCCCAAGTTTGTTCGGTTTTCAAAGGTTGTTTGAGGAAGTGATCACAGAAGTTTATCCTTTTCTTACTGATTTGAAGAAGTCGCTTTCACAGGATGAGTTTGTAGAAAAACTGAAAGCTGTGATTGTTGGAGATGAAAATCCAGAGAATGTGATCTTGCTGGAAATTTATCCCGAGAAACAAAAGACTGCGGTTGATTTTGTATTGACAGAGCAATTGTTGGGAATCAAAACGGTTTGTCTGACGAAAGTTAAAAAAGAAGGCAAAAAGTTATTCTACGAAAAAGATGGAGAATTAATTCCGATCAATCGTATTTACAATCGAGTAATCTTTGATGAATTGGATAAGATCGAAGGATTGGAAACAGAATTTGATTTCCGTGAAGATGTGGATGTGGAATGGATCACACATCCGAATTGGTTCTTCAAAGTTTCAAAACATATTCTTCCAAAGTTGAAACATGCGTTTGTTCCGAAGAGTTATTTCTTGTCTGATTTTCCAAATAATGAAACGCTAGAAAATTTTGTATTGAAACCATTGTTTTCTTTCGCAGGAAGCGGTGTCAATCTGAATCCTACTCAGGAAATCATTGATCA
This sequence comes from Chryseobacterium sp. FH1, assembly GCF_000735135.1. Lineage (GTDB taxonomy): Bacteria > Bacteroidota > Bacteroidia > Flavobacteriales > Weeksellaceae > Epilithonimonas. Next base: position 1,384,997 of record NZ_JPLZ01000006.1, on the reverse strand, counting down.
AATTGATGATAAAGAAAATTACATTCTTCAAAGAAAAGTGATTTATGCCCCACTTTTCGAAGACATCAACGGCGAATTTTCCAAAGCAGAGATCCGTTTGCTTTTTGGTTGGGATCCGAAAAAAGAAAATCCAGAGTTATTGGTAAATCTTGTAAGAATGACAAAAGCAGCGATGGTGAATGTGGATTTCAATAAGAAAGATGCAATTTGGATTGGGAGTTCTATGGCGTTTTTTGGGAATTAATCAAATAGTTTTTATTATCAAATTATAAGAAAACTATCAATTTCCCTCTGGCGTATTTTTTGACATAGCTTCTCAAAAAAAACTATGTTCCTCACCAGCGATTCATTCGACCTAAAACAAATTCTACTCGGCTCCGAAGAATGGAGTTTCCTTTTGGAGACCATTTTGAGAACAAGTATTATGTTCTTCATCATCATTTTCGGGCTTCGGCTTCTTGGGAAACGAGGCGTGAAACAACTATCTGTTTTTGAGCTGGTTGTAATTATCGGATTAGGTTCAGCTGCGGGAGATCCGATGTTTTACAAAGATGTCGGAATTATGCCTGCGTTGGTGGTTTTCACAATGATCATCAGTCTTTACAGCATTATCACTTACATTATCAGCAAAAGTAAAAAGTTTGAAAAATTGGTTGAAGGAAAACCAATCTGTTTGATTGATCAAGGTGTGTTCTGTATTGAGGATTTCAAAAAAGAAGCGCTTGGCGAAGACGAATTCTTCTCTGAATTGAGACTGAAAGGTGTTTCCCATCTTGGCCAAATCGAAAAAGCAATTGAGGAAATTTCGGGTGAGATCAGCGTATTTTATTATGAGGACAAGGACATCAAATACGGTTTGCCGATAATGCCCAATTCTCTAGACAAAGCGGTAAAATCATTTTACCGAACAGCGCATTATTCCTGCACTTTTTGTGGTCATACTCAAGAATTTGAGATGCATGAAAAGAGCCAATGCAAAGTTTGCGGAAAAGATGAATGGGTGGAATCTTCTAACAAAAAAAGAATTCCCTAAAGAACTTTCAGTTTTTCTACTTCCAACTCATCAAAATGATGGATAACCAAATCTGCCAAGTCGTAGTTTTGATTTTTGCTGTTTTCGCTTTTGTAACCTACGCAAAATATTTCGGCGCCATTGGCCGCCAATATTCCGTTTGTACTATCTTCTATCACTATGCAATTGGATTTTTCGTTTCCGGAAAGCCTCTGCGCTTCGATGAAAATCGCGGGGTTTGGTTTAGATTCTGGGAAATCTTCCCCACTCACGAGATGTGAAAAAAACGGAAATAAATTGAATCTTTTGAAAACTCTGTCAATTGTCGTTTTTGCAGCAGAAGATGCCAAGATCAATTGAAAATTTTGAGAATGTAGATTATTAATCAAAGTTTCTACGCCGTCCAATAATTTGAGTGCTGGATCTGTATCAAATAGACCATAGAAAATGGTTCTTTTTCTTTGAATTAATTCTTCTGTAATGGTATCGATGCCGAAAATATCTTTGATCATTTGATAGACATTTCGGGTAGATTTGCCTGTGAATTTTGAGAATAATTCTGCGTCAACCTCGATGTTCAATTCTGCGAAATGTTGGTAGTAAGCTTTTTTGTGCAGCGGTTCTGTATCTACAATCACGCCGTCCATATCAAAAATAACCGTGTTCTTCATCTTCAAATTTCTCTTTTCAATTTCATTGATTCGATGCAAAAATAGGGATTCTGATTTTAATGCTCAATTTAAACGCAAAGTCCGCAAAGGTTTCTTTTAGATTATTGAAAATATTTTCAGGGTTCGCAAAGACGTAAAACTTAGAAAAGAAATTAATTATCTGAGAACTTTAATCTTAGAATTTTATCTTTTCCTGATAAAATCAAAGTATTTTTGTCAGCCCATTCGCAGGCATAGAGATTTTTTTCATCGGAGATTTTTTTCCAAGTTTTGCCGTAGTCGGAAGAGAAACTGATGTGTTGGTCGCCAACTGCAACAATTTCTTTTCCTTTGGTTTTCGGACGAAATTTGACACAGGTCATATAGCCGGCATTTTGTCCGCTCGCTTGGATCTGCCAGGTTCGTCCGCCGTCATTTGTAGTTGCGATGTTGTTGATATCATCGGCTTGCTTGGTATAATCTCCACCCACTGCAATTCCAAAACCTTTCTTCCCAAAAAAATCTATGGAATAAATGCCTTGTGATGTTGTTCCTTGTACAAATGGAGTGTCAAATACTTCCCAATACATAGGATAATTCCAATTAAATCTAAAAATTCTAGCTTTGGTTCCGCCAGTTGCAATCCAAACTACATTATTATTAATAGCAATATTTGTATTACTTGCTGCAAAATGCGCTTCTCCTTTATCATACTTTGGATAATTTAAAAGCTCATAATTTTTATTATTATTAAAATTGAAATATCTTGGAAATCCATCTCCATCTGGGTCACTAATAGCAATTCCTAAATTCTTGGACTGAATAACAAATGAATCATAAAAAGCTGTTTTTGCATTATCTGTATGAAATATTTTTGATTTTAAAGTTTTTTTATCAATTTTAAAGAAATATGCTGGGCTCTCAATATTAATCGTATAAAAATCAGTTTCATCTTGGGCTAAGGTGCGGAATTGCAATTTTTTATCTGACAACACAATTTGCTTCTTATCAGCCTTATCATCAATATTCACATAACCAAACTTGGAATCTGTCCCTGCGTACCAAACTTTCCCATCCCAAAGTTGAATGGCTCGGATGCTGATCTTATCTGTCAACAATGTATCGATTTTGAATTTCTGAGAATAACAGAATGTTGAAATCAACAGGAGAAGTAAACTTAGTTTTTTCATTTTATAAATTTAAAGAAAGTTTGGAAAAGATCTTGGATTTTGTTGAAGGCTTAGAGAGCCTCAGCATGACAATTTAATTTTATAATGTGCTTCAATTTGCTCAGCAGGTGAATGTAATCGTGTAGTGTGCTTCGAGAGCCTCAGTATGACATTGTGAATATGGTTCATTTTTTGCAAAATTTGGTTTGGAAAAGGAATCCCATAGCCCCGATAGTAGCGGTTACCCCACAGCTAGCGATGGGAAAGGCTTTGGCGCGAGGAGTAATAGCGGATAGCGGGAATTGCTTCTAAAAAAATAAAAAATTAGCAATCGACGAAGTCAAACAGCTCCAAATAAAAGACTGGGAAAACCTGTACGATAAACTTCAAAAAAAATTCCGCACGAGGCGGAATTTAAATGATTAATCTTTGTTATCGATGTTTATGTCGATGTCTTCCAAAGGTTCTTGTTCCGCTTTGAAAGTCTCTCCAAATCCACCATTCTGCAATTTTGAATTTTTCTTGCTGTAAAGGAAATAGATGAGGAAACCTAATGCCAACCAGATCAATGAATATTTTTGTGCTTCTGGGCTAAGGTTGAAAATCAAGTAAACGTTGATCAAAATCCCTAGAGTCGCGATGACGGGCAACGCTGGAACTCTGAAGTTTCTTTGTAGGTTCGGTTCTTTTTTTCTTAGGATCCAAACGGCCACACATACCATTGTGAAGGCAAACAAGGTTCCGAAACTTGTCATATGCGCCAAATCGTTGATCGGCGTAAATGCTGCTACAACCGCGATGACAGCTCCTAAAATGTAAAGGTTTTTTCTAGGAACGCCAGATTCTGCATCTACTTTTGCAAAAGTCTGAGGAATCAAACCGTCTTTTGACATTCCCAAGAAAATTCTGGATTGTCCCATAATCATTACCATCAATACAGAAATCAAACCTACAGTTGCTGCAATCGTGATGATGTAACCTGCCCAAGCTTGTCCTGCAATATCAAAGGCGTAAGCTACGGGAGCCTTGATCGCGTCTGGATATTTACCCAACGGATTGAAATCTGTGTAATGCATCATTCCGGTCAAGACCAATGATACCAAAATGTATAAAATTGTACAAACCACCAATGAAGTGATGATCGCGAAAGGCACATCTTTCTTCGGATTGATGGCCTCACCAGCTTGTGTCGAAACTGCATCGAAACCTACGTAAGCAAAGAAAATCGCGGCGGCTCCTGCAATGATCCCGCTATAACCATAGGCTGGCTCGGATTTTCCGTTCTCAATTATAGTTGTAGCTTCTGGAATAAAAGGTGTCCAGTTTTCTACATTGATGAAAAATACACCTGCAATGATCACGAAGATGATGGCAGATACTTTTAGGATCACGATAGCGTTGTTCGCTTTTGCTGCGCCTTTTGTTCCTCTTACCAAGATTGAAATCACGAATAATACGATAACCAATGCAGGAAGATTCAGGAACAATTTGATATTGAAAAGTTCTGGCGCCGCGTTGAAGTTTGCGATAGTTTCTTGGAAAGTCTGTAATTTGTCCAATGGCAAACCGCCAGCTGCGATTTGCGAAGTCGCTTCACCAAAGGCTTTTTTAGCAGTTCCAGGATCTGTTGTCATCCAATATGGCAAATGCAACCCGAACATCTTGAGCAATTTTCCGAAATATCCGGACCACGAAACGGCGACCGTCATTGAACCCATCGCATATTCCAGAATCAGTCCCCAACCGATGATCCAGGCGAAAATCTCTCCTACTGTTCCATAAGCGTAAGCGTAAGCTGAACCTTCAACTGGTAATATCGATGCAAATTCTGCGTAGCAAAGCGCTGCAAAAACGCAGGCAATCCCAGCTACGACGAATGAAAGTGCCAAAGCAGGACCTGCATTGTAATATGCCCCTGTACCTGTCAAAACAAAAATGCCACCTCCAATGATAGCACCAATTCCAATAGCCGTTAAACTCCATTTTCCCAATACGCGTTTTAGCTGACTTTTTTTGATGTCTGCTTCATACGCTTCCATTGGCTTCTTAATCCAAATGTTTGCCATAATCTAATTTTTTATCCCCAAAAAATGAGGGGCTTTTCTTCTGTTTGTTTATTTTGAATTACGAAAATATTAAAAAAATATCAACCTTAACATTTTTTAACTAATTTATTTTGAATTACGTTGAATGGAATGATGAGTTATCTAAAACATTCCGTCCCAGAAAACATCATTCTGTCCCAAAAATTATTTTAAAATAAACTCTTTTTCTAAATTTGAGACCTGATAAAGTTATTTCATTTGAAAATGATCGTCCGTTTTTTATTTTTCCTATCTATATTATGTGGTCATTTTTATATGTCCCAAGACTCTGCTGTGAATCAGGAATTAATGAAAATCGATAAACTCATCCGAGATAAGGAGATTGACCTTGCTCAGAAGAAAACGGACAGTTTGTACAAGCAGTTGAGAAAATTCCAGATTGGTAGAAGAAATAAGACTCAGCTTTTAGAAACTCAATTCAGGCGAGCCATTATATTTGATGAAAACGAAGCGACTTCTGTAGAATCTTTGAAGATTTTGCTAAAGATAATCGATGATGCGGAAGATGAAAATCTGCACGCTCTTTCTTATCAAATCTATCTGTTGATTGCTTTGGCGTATGAAAAATCACAACATCTGGAATTGACGGACTTATATCTCGATAAAGCTTACAAGAAATATAAGGATCATCAACTTGAAAATCTGTACAGCACATATTGCATCCGGAGAAGCTCGTACTTTCGTTTTGTGGAGAAGCTGGATTCTATGAACCATTATGCAAAACAGGCCGAGAAATATTCGAAAAAATATAATAATGAAAAAGATTTGATAGATTCTTATCTCCTAATGGGATTTTATACTTCTAAAAATAAGAATTATGAAAAAACACTCGAATATGATTTTAAGATTTTGAAGCATAAGAAAAAAACAAAACGATCTGGTGAAATTGCGGCTGCGTTTAATAATATCAGCGTAGTTAATTATAAAATGAAAAACTATCCTGTGGCTTTATCATACAATGATTCTGCTAGTGTTTTTTTTAATAAGTCAACAATAAATGAAGGTTTCTATCTTAAATTGAGGTCTATGATATTTGAAGGAATGGGCAAGACAGACTCTGCATTGTTTTATTATAAAGAATATCATGAAAAACTGCAACTTATCTCCAGCCAAGAAGAAAAAATCAAGATAAAAAAACTGGAGGAGCAATATCAAAGTGATAAAAAGGAAAACACCATCAAGAATAAAGATAAATTGATGATTTTGATTGGTAGTTTGCTAGCGGTTATCGCGATCGGTCTGCTTTTATTGATGGGAAAAAACAGGCAAATCAGCCATCGGAACAAGATCATCAATGAACAGCTTGGCGAACTCCAGAAACTTTTGGAGCAAAAACAGGTTTTGCTTTCGGAATTGCAACATAGGGTAAAAAATAATCTACAACACGTCATCAGCATCTTAGAAATCCAGAAAGAGTCTGCGGACCATAACAACATCGAGGAACTGATCAGAGGAAATCAGAACAGAATCCACTCTATGGCGTTGCTCCACAAGAAGCTGAATGTTTCTGACAATGTGAATGAAATTGATTTTGGAAGGTACATCACGGAGCTTTCTGAGATCGTGAAAGAATCTTACGACAACCATAGAAAGAAAATCGATCTTCATATCAAATGTGAAATCGAAACTATTTCTATAGAAAAAGCTTTGCCCGTGGGAATGATCATCGTAGAACTTCTGAGCAACAGTATGAAACACGCTTTCAAAAATCGGAATATCGGAATCATCAACATAGAAATCACAGAGGATGAAAAATCCGGGAAAAGCAAACTATATTATGCTGATAACGGTGATGGATTTGATTTCAACAAAAACAATGACAAAGGTCTGGGATTAGAGATTACAAAAGGACTGATCCATCAACTGGACGGCGAAATTATGACAACAAGTGGGAATGGATTTGAATTGATGCTTTATTTTTAACGATTGTGATATGGAAAAGACAATTTTACTGGTAGAAGACGATTTTTTGAACAGGCGATTTACGAAAAAGATATTGTCCGAAAATGGATACGCCGTGAGTGAAGCTAAAAACTCAAAAGAAGCTCTGGAAATCTTACAAAAAGAAAGCATTACGCTTGCCATTCTAGACATCAATCTTGGTGAAAATGAGCAGGATGGAATTTCGCTCGGCTTGAAAATAAAGGAAAAATATCAAATTCCGTTTATCTATCTCACGGCTTATGAAAATCAGGAAATCATTGGGAAGGCCGTTTCCACTTCGCCGTATTCTTACCTTACGAAGCCTTTCAAAAACAGCGACTTGATTGCATCTATGGAAATCGCAATTCGGCAATCTGCCTATTTTCCAAAACAGAAACATTTTATAAATGTAAAAGAGGGCGAGTACAGCGTGAAACTGGACGAGGAAAAAATCAACTATATAGAATCTGACGGCAATTATCTTTTACTTTACACCGATGACAAAATTTACAAATCCAGATCTACCATCAAAAAAATCTTGAGTGAAATTTCCGAATCCACCTTCGTACAGACCCATAGGGCCTACATCATCAATAAGAATAAAATAGAAAAGTTCAGCAATAGAAATATTATCATTAAAGGAAATTTGATTCCTGTTTCTGAAAATTATTTGGATAACGTAAAGCAATTTATCCGTTAGATGTAAAATTTACATTTTTCACATCAATAAACATTTAAGCGTTTTGATATTATTATCAGAACGCTTTATTTTTTGATAATTTTCACCAATAACGAAATACATTTTGTTTTCTATCCCAGAATTTGCCATTCTGTCCCAGAAATTTCAAAACAGATAAAACGGTTTCCATATTTGCGATATAAAAACGCAGGAAGCCGAAAATGCGATTTCAGAGTAGGCAAAAAAACTAATTCCTATGAAAAAAACTATTTTCTTTTCCACAAAGACAAGATGGAAATCTTTTTTCGTTATTATATTTTTGTTATCATTTAAATTATCTGCACAGACGATAACCACAGTTGCTTCTGGCTTAAATCAACCATTAGGATTAGCTATAAAAGACAATACATTGTTTATAAGCGAATATGGTGCTGGTAAGGTTTCTAAAATAGACATATCCCAACCACTTCCCGCTCCAGTAACCACAATCTTAAACAACATCAACAGAACTACTGGGCTGTATATCATCAACAACTATTTGTATATTGCTTCAGAAGAAAACTTACCTGGTCACAATACTTCTGTGGGCAGAATCAATATTGAATCAAGCAACCCCACAATCGAACCTATCACCACAAATCTTAATAGCACATTTATAACACAAGCCTTTGTTCAGAATGGCAATGATTTGTACATCAGCTCATCATCAACACTCTCAAATCAAGCTGGCATTTACAAGGTGAGACTTGACCAGGCTTTCCCTCAGGCAGCAACCTCAATTATCACAAACAACCCTTGCTCCGGAATGGCCATCAAAGGGGATGAATTGTATTTCAGTTACTTCTATGGAACAGAAGTAAAAAAAATTAATCTAAACCAACCCAATCCTTCTATAACCTCGGTCGCAAGTGGTTTGCGAGGACCTGATGGCATCATGTTCAACGGAAACTTTCTTTATATTTCCGAAGCCACAGGTACCACCATCAAAAGAAAAGATATCAGCAATGCAAACTCTTCTTTAGAAACAATGGCTTCGGGTTTGCAAGAGCCATCGCTATCCGCATTCAATGGTCTTGATTTATATTTTGCCGAATACGCGGGAGGTAAAGTTTCAAAATTAACAATAAACCAGCCAGCCTTCCCCAACATTCCACCAGTTTGCTCTAACATTACAACTCAAAATTTGGGAGGTGCCTCTCCAGTAGGCGGGGTTTATAGCGGACTTGGAGTCACAGATAATGGCGATGGAAAAACTTTTAGCTTCAATACGATGATTGCTGGTGGTATCGGGAATCATAACATAACCTACAATATTGCCGGGAACACTGTCATAGGAACCCTTCAGGTTATTTCTTGTGACCAAGTTGTAAACATCCCGGACGCAAACTTTAAAGCTTATCTCGTAGGAAACACAGTTATTAATACTAACGGCGATAATGAAATACAAGTTTCAGAAGCAGAAGATTTTGCTGGAGAAATATTATGTCAATATAAAAATATTTCTGACCTTACTGGGGTTGAGGCCTTCACAAAAATTACAAAACTAGATTGTGGTGGGAATCAATTAACAAGTGTAGATGTGAGCAAAAATACAAATTTGACAACGCTATGGACCGGAAACAATTTATTAACTTCTTTAGATGTAAGCTCGAACACTACTTTGACTGATTTTGCTTGTAATAATAACTCTCAACTTACAAGTTTAAATATTAAAAATGGCAATAATACTATATTAACAAAAATGTATGCAGATTTCAATTCAAGCCTTACTTGCATACAAGTAGATAATGTTGCCAATGCCAATTCTTACACAACAGCTGGCGACTGGAAAAAAGATGCAACAGCAAGCTATAACACCAATTGTACTTCTACTCCAATTGTAAATATCCCAGATGCTAATTTCAAAGCTTATCTTTTAAGCGTTGCCACTATCAATACTAATGGTGATGCAGAGATACAAGTGTCTGAAGCAGAATCGTTCACAGGAGATATTGTGTGCTTTTCAAAATCAATAAGTAGCCTTGTAGGAATAGAGGCATTTACAAAAATTACGTGGTTAAATTGTGCTGATAATAAACTAACAAATTTGGATGTGAGTCAAAATATAGCATTAACTATTTTAAGCTGTCACTCCAATCAATTGACTACTTTGGATTTAAGCTCAAATACAGCGTTGAAAAGTGTATTTCTTAATACCAATAAATTAATAAGTCTTAATCTTAAAAACGGTAACAATTCTGCAATCACAACAATGAATGCAACCAATAACCCCAATCTTACTTGTATCCAAGTAGATAATGCAACAGTAGTTCATACTGGTTGGACAAAAGATGCTACTGCAAGTTATAACACCAATTGTAATCCTGATCCAATTGTTTATATCCCAGATACCAACTTTAAAGCTTATCTTGTAAGCAATACTGCAATCAATACCAATGGAGATACTGAGATACAAGTTTCCGAAGCTGAAGCTTTTACAGGAGATATTAATGCTAGTAGTAAAAATATAGCAAGAATGGTCGGTATTGAAGCTTTTGTGAAAATTACAAAACTAGAATGTCAATTCAATCAAATACTAAGTTTGGATATTAGCAAAAATACTTTATTAACTTACTTGGATTGTAGTGAAAACTTAATAACAAATCTTGACATAAGTAAGAACATTGTTTTGACTGATCTAAGATGTAGAACTAATCGACTACCTAATCTAGACATTAGTAAAAACACATTGTTGACACATCTTAACTGTCGCGAAAATCTGCTTACAAGCCTAAACTTGAAGAATAACAATAACAATATCTTGGCAACAATGTGGACAAATGAGAATCCAAGTCTTACTTGTATCCAAGTAGATAATGTCACAAATGCAAATTCTTATAGTGGATGGATGAAAGATAATACCGCTAGTTACAATACATTATGTAATAATCATCTTGCAGTATTTCAAACCAGCAAATCCGAATTAGTATTATATCCAAATCCCGTAAAAGATATTCTTAATTTCTCCGAAGAAGTTTCTAGTATTAAAATTTCTGATATTTCTGGAAGAACTGTAAAACAAGCTCCAGCTTCTGCAAAATCTGTAAATGTTGCAACATTGGAAAAAGGAACTTACATCATCACAGCAACCACAAAAGCGGGTAATACTATAACCAAGAAACTTGTAAAAGAATAATCCAAGTTCCTAAAACATTCTTTCCTAAACCCTGTCAAAGTTTTGAACTTTGACAGGGTTTTATTTTGGAAAACATCACTATCTTTGAGTCTATGAATTTTCTGGAAACCCTCACCGCACAATACAATTCTTACGAAACTTACCTTATCTATTTTGAAGTCATTGCGGTAGTCTTCGGAATCTTAAGCGTTTTCTTTTCTATCAAAAAAAACATTTGGGTCTATCCTACCGGAATCATCTCCACGGTTTTGTTCATTTACATTATGTACGTTTTCGGATTGTTGGGCGATATGCTCATTAATGTTTATTACACCGTGATGAGCGTTTACGGCTGGATTCTCTGGTCGAAAAGTTCGGATGACAACATCCATGTGGAGGTGAAAAAAGCCAGCAAAAAAGATTGGAAGATTGGAAGTGCTTTGTTTGTGGGGAGTTTGATTTTCGTTGGATTGGTTTATTATTTCAAACCTTATATTGACAATCAATTTTCTATGAATGGCGTGAGGCTGGGACTTTACCATTTGGATTGGGCCAATTATACCGACATCATCACCACTTCCCTATTTTTGGTCGGCATGTTTTTTATGGCAAAACGAAATATCGAGAATTGGATTTTCTGGATTGTTGCCGATTTTATCTGTATTCCGATGATGCTTTACAAAGGTTTGGGAATTACAGCAATTCAATACGTTATCTTCACAGCGATGGCAATTATCGGTTACTTGGAATGGAAGAAAGGTTTGAATGCTAGTTAAGTCCTGACAATTTATCGGCGTATTCCTTGGAGAAAAGCTCTTTATCTTCCTTAAGCTTCTCCAAAGTGGTTGGTAAAATATAATGAAAAAGATATTCGTCCTTATCATTTACGAAAGTGATTTCTTTTTCCTCATCATCAATTAATTGTGCAAAAATATCCCACATGGATTCGCCTTTCAGTTTGAGTAGTTCGAAGAAATCGTTGGCTTTTATTGTAATTTTTTTCATTGTTAATTGTATAATGTAGACTGTAAAAAGTATAATTTATCTTTATTTAAACTGACTTGATGAAATCCTCGTATTCATAATAAAACATTTCGAAAGCGTTCATTTTCAAGACAAAAAATTCGAAAGTATCTGGCCAGGTTTGCTTATTAAAAATACTAACATTGTGTTTTTCCACCCAAATTCTGCTGATGACTTTTCCGTTTTCTAAAGTGTAAAACTCATCCATCTGGAATTCGCCGATCTCATCTTTCAACAGATTTTCCAAAGACTGAAACTTCTCGAAGTAGGCATTTCTGAAGAGTTCATCTTTCATTTCAATATCAATCGACACCTCCGCTTTTTTGTTATCAGCAGAAAATTTGAAAGAAAAATCCTTGATCTTGGTATCGTATAACAACCATTTCCTTGGAAAAGCTTTTCCGAAAGCTGTCCAGAATTCCGTTTTTAGTTGTTGAGCTTCTTGCTTCGAAAACATAAATGATAATTGATGAATAATAATTGATATAATTGAAAAGAGAAATTTGACTTTTTCAGGCTGAGACTCTCGAAGCATTCCATTGTTGTCAGGCTGAGGCTCTCGAAGCCTTTTTAAATAATTTTTCCTTGACTCTTTTGCCTCTTCTTATTTCTTATAAAGTCAAATCTACTTTCGCTTCATTGAATTCTTTAATTAAATTTTGAAAGACTTTTTCTACAGGAAGGATCTCATCAATCAAAGCAGAGACTTGTCCGATTTCCAATTCGCCTTCCGTGAGATCGCCCTCGAACATTCCAAGCTTTGCGCGTGCTCTTCCCAAAGTTTCTTTCAACGCTTCAACATTTCTGCCAGATTCGTAAAGGTTTTCCAAATCGTGGTAGAATTTATTTTTAATTAATCTAACTGGTGCTAATTCCTTCAATGTCAATTGCGTGTCGCCTTCTTTTAGTTCAACAATTTTATTCTTGAAATTCTCGTGAGAGCTTGCTTCAACTGTCGCTGCAAAACGAGAACCAATTTGAACGCCATCTGCACCAAGAATCATCGCTGCTTTCATCTGACTTCCAAGTCCAATTCCGCCCGCTGCAATTAATGGAATATCAATGTGTTTTTTGACATTTGGGATCAGGCAAAGTGTTGTTGTTTCTTCACGACCGTTGTGTCCGCCCGCTTCGAAACCCTCTGCTACAACCGAATCTACGCCTGCATCTTGACATTTCACTGCAAATTTGGAACTCGCCACCACGTGAGCAACCTTGATGCCTTCTTTCTTCAAAGTTTCGGTGTATGTTTTGGGATTTCCTGCTGATGTGAAAACGATTTTTACGCCTTCTTCCAGAATGATATTGATGATTTCATCAATATTTGGATACAGCAAAGCAACGTTGACACCGAATGGTTTGTCCGTTGCCTGTTTACATTTCTGAATATTCTCACGCAAAATATCTGGATACATACTTGCCGAACCAATCAATCCTAATCCGCCATTATTAGAAACCGCAGAAGCCAACTTCCATCCCGAATGCCAAATCATTCCACCTTGGATGATTGGATATTTGATGTTGAAAAGCTGTGTGATTCTGTTCATTCCGTGATATTGTTTTGAGGCAATTCCGAAGTCTATGAAGCTGGACATTGATTTATTTTTTTCAAAAATAGGAAAATATGTTGAGTTGGAGGGTTTCGAATTGGAGGGTTTCGAATTGGAGGGTTGGAGAGTTTGAGTGTTGGAGCGTGAGAGAGTTTGTGAGTATTAGCGTTGATAATTTGGGTAATTTTCAGTTTTATAACAAATGTTTCAACTTTGCGAAGCGCGCCCCGACTTGAACGTAGCTCTTTTTCTGATATTGCGATTTTAAAAAAGTTCTATTGATGACTTTACGTCGATCGCAATATCAGAAAAAAGCGGGAGTGGAAGGTGGATAAAGGCGCCCAAACCTAATATAGTTCGACCTTGTCAAATTTGATTTTAATAACTTATTTTTACAAAAAATTACAGATTGGACTTATCTTTAAGAACAGTTACCGTCACGCGCTACATTCTGCCATTACGAGAAGGTGGCTCTTTGCCGGCGTTGGCAGAAGCAGATGACGATTTCAAATATGTGTTGAAATTCCGAGGTGCTGGACACGGCGTGAAGGCTTTGATCTCTGAATTGATCGGTGGAAAAATTTCTCAGGTTTTGGGATTCCGAATTCCGGAATTGGTGTTTGCGAATCTTTCGGTGGATTTTGGAAGAAGTGAAGCCGATGAAGAAATTCAAGATCTTTTGAAAGGCAGTTGCGGACTGAATCTCGCATTGCATTATCTCTCTGGCGCCATCACTTACGATCCTGGCGCAGTGAAAATAGATGCGAAATTATCTTCCGAAATTGTTTGGCTAGATGCTTTCCTTACCAATATTGACCGCACTTTCCGAAATACGAATATGCTGATGTGGCACAAAGAATTGTGGCTGATCGACAACGGTGCCTCGCTCTACTTCCACCATTCCTGGGACAATTGGGAGAAGAATGCCGTAAGTCCGTTTGTGATGATCAAAGACCACGTTTTGTTGCCTCAAGCTTCTGAATTAGATTCTGCCAATGAAAGATTCAAAGCGATATTGACGGACGACGTTTTGAGAGAGATCGTAGAACTGATTCCTGAAGATTGGTTGCAATGGAACGATACCGAACTGACGCCTACTGAAATAAAAAATGTTTACTTTCAATTCCTGACTTTGAGACGAGACCATTCTGATAACTTTTTAAATGAAGCCAAAAATGCAAAAGCAAAAGTTATATGAGTATGCGGTGATACGCTTGGTGCCGAAGCCTGAGCGTGAGGAATTCTTTAATGTGGGATTGATTTTATTCTCAAAAAGAGAGAAATTCATCAAGGTTAAAATTCATCTTTGTGAGGAGAAATTTCGGGTGATCCATTCGAAAATCGATTTTGATGATGTGAAGAAACATTTGGAATCTTTTGTCAATATTGCGAACGGGGAAAAATCGGCCGGCTCGATTGCGCAACTCGAAATTCCTGAGCGTTTCCGATGGTTGACCGCTGTGAAGAGTTCTATCATTCAGACTTCAAGACCTCATCCCGGAGCGAGCTTGGATTTGGAGAAGACTTTTGAGAGGTTATTTGAGGAATTGGTTTTGTGAAAAATTTTGAACGAAAAGATTCTGTAGAAAACCTAATATTTTTTTTCTAATTGATTTTTGTTTACCCCAACCCTAAAGGGTACAAAAATCAATTAGAAATTTCATCGAAATTACTCCCTTTAGAATTGGGGAAATAACTTTGATGAAATTTTAAATAGTCTCTGACTTCTGATAATTCTCTTTTTTAATTTCAAAGACGACATTCAATCGTTCTGGTTCATAAGCATACGCAACATTCACTTCATCCACATTTTTCGCGCCTAGTGTTTCCATTGCTTTTTGCGAACGGATGTTGTCTTTACCAACGTGGAAATTGACTTTATCAACGAATTGAAAAATATAATCCAGCATTAATTTTTTGACCTGCGGATTGAGTTTTGAGCCCCAGAATTTCCTTCCGTAAAAAGTATAACCAATGAAAATGGAATTATCGTCTGGATTATAATCATAAAATCTTGTGCTTCCAGCAATTTCGCCCGTGTTTGTCTCAATGATTTTGAACGCACCACCACTTTCCATTGCACCTTGGAAGAAATTCTCGAAGACTTCCCTTTTGTAGCGGTCTTTGTTCGGATGTTGTTCCCAAACGAGAGGATCTGAAGCAACAGATAATAATTGCTCAAAATCAGTTTGATCAAGCGGAACGAGTTTTACATTTTCGTTTTCTAATATAGGCTGAATGTTCATTTGGTTGATAGTTGATAGTTGATAGTTGATAGTTGATAGTTCAAAATTATTAAACATTGAATAATAAATTTTGAACATTGAACTAAAAAAGAATAGCTTTTTCCAATTCCAAAAGTTTCTGTTTTCGCCAGATTCCACCGCCGTAACCTGTCAAAGTTCCATTGGTTCCGATGACCCTGTGACAAGGGATAATAATTGAAATTTTATTAAGTCCATTCGCATTGGCAACAGCTCTCACAGCTTTTGGATTGCCAAGAATGTCCGCTTGTTGCTGGTAACTTCTCGTCATTCCGTACGGAATGGTTCGTAGAATTTTCCAGACATTTTTCTGAAAATCTGTTCCGACAGGCGAAAGTGGAACGGTAAAATCCAATCTTTTTCCTTCAAAATATTCGGTCAATTCTGTTTCCAAAGTTTTGAAATGCGGATTTTCACCTTGGATAATGTTCGCTTTAAAGTATTTTGAAATTTCCTCTAATTCTCTCGAAAGTGATTTTCGGTCGGAATATTCCAACAGACAAATTCCTTCGTCATTAGCACACGCAACCATCGTTCCGAGCGGTGTTTCGATTCTTTTGAGGTCAACAATTTTTTCCAGTTTCGAATTTTTTGGTGAAGTTCCGATGATGGATTTAAAACTTTCATTAAAACCACTCAAACTTTCATAACCATTTTCCAAAGCCACATCCAAAACATTCTCACCTTGCTGAAGCTTTTTGAAAGCCGAGTTGATTTTAAAGGTTCTTTGAAAGGCGTGGAAGGTCATTCCGTGGTATTTTAGAAACCAGCGTTTCACAGTTGCAGGCAATAATCCACGACCAATCAAATCTACATCCTTGAATTTAAGTTCCGGATTCTCAGACAATTCATTCATCAGCTTCTGAATTTCAATCGGCGTTTCATCTGGATTTTCCAATGGTTTACAGACTTTGCACGGGCGATAACCTTTTAAAATAGCGTCTTTTGTATTGTCAAAAAACTCAACATTCTCTGGTTTTGGTTTTCTCGCAGTACAGGTTGGTCGACAGAAAATGCCTGTCGTTTTCACGCCCATCCAAAAGACACCTTCGAAGTCGGGATCTTTTTGGAAAGAAGCTTGGTACATCTGTTCGAAACTTGGTTTCATAAAAAATGATAATTAATGATACAAATGTAATTGTTTTGGAAATTTGATGACAACCGAAAAATGAACAAGCAATTTTTCTCTTTCATATTCCTGAAAAATATTATCTTCCAAAACACAAAAATCACAGTTTTATGGATAAGAAAAAACTTCGGGAATCGATTTTCAGACATTTGGATGGGATTGTGACAGCGCCTGTGATTTCGGCTTTGTCGAAGAAAAATATTTTGGATTTCATTAATGAAAATCAAACTTTGGAACTTTCTGAGATCAATGAAAAATTTAATTCCAATAAAGGTTATTTGAATGTGGCGTTGCGGGTTTTGGCTTCACAAGGTTTTCTGGATTATCACTTGGATAATGAAACCGATGTTGTGAAAATAACAGTCAATTCTAAAACCGAAGAGGCGTTTTCTCATCAAAATATCTACTGTGATCTGGCGGAATTTTTATCGGATCCAAACGTTATCAATTCCAAAGAACTGACCGAAGAGCTCTGTAAAAAGTGGATCTCTCTCTTCGAAAAGTACAAATCTTTTTTGATGGAAAACGTAGATGTAAATTCATTAAAATATCAAATCCAAAAACATATCGAAGGCGCGCTGGTTGGTCCAATCATCATCAAACTCGGAATGAGCGGAATGTTTCACAAATACTTTATGGAAGCAAGTTTCAGCGCGGAAGAGTTTCACAAGAATCCGCATTATTTTGAAATCATTCTCAATTATCTTTCAGAAATCGGCTGGTTTTCCAAAAAGGGAAATAATTTCCAATTCACGGAAACGGGACTTTTCTTTGCGAGACGCGCAACAGCTTATGGCGTAACAGTTTCTTATCTGCCGATGTTCTCAAAATTGGACAATCTGATTTTCGGAAAAGCGTCAGAAATCCGTGAAATTGAAGATGGCGAAGACGAAATCCACGTGAACCGCGAGATGAATGTTTGGGGAAGTGGTGGCGCGCATTTGACCTATTTCAAAGTGATTGATGAGTTCATCATTGAAATTTTCAACCTGCCAATCAATGAGCAACCAAAGGGAATTTTGGATATGGGTTGCGGAAATGGCGCCCTTTTGCAACACCTTTATGAAGTCATCGAGAGGCAGACTTTGCGCGGAAAATATTTGGAAGAACATCCGTTATTTTTGGTTGGCGCGGACTACAATCCAGCATCGTTGAAAGTGACGCGCGCCAATCTCATCAAAAATGACATTTGGGCAAAGGTGATTTGGGGCGACATTGGAAATCCGAGACAACTTGCCGAAGATCTGCAATCCGACTACAATATCGAATTGGGAGATTTGCTGAATATCAGAACATTCCTCGACCATAACCGAATTTGGGAAGACGTTTTGGAAACCGACAGACAAGGAATCAGCACTTCAACTGGTGCATTTGCCTTCCGAGGAAAACGATTGTCCAATCGCGATGTCGAAGAAAATCTTTTGAATCATTTGAAAAAGTGGACACCTTATGTTGAAAAATTTGGATTGCTTTTGATTGAACTTCACACACTTTCTCCAGAAATCACCTCGAAAAATCTTGGATTGACGGCTTGTACAGCTTACGATGCCACACACGGATTTTCTGACCAATACATTTTGGAAGTCGATGTTTTTTACAGGATTTGTAAAGAATCTGGCTTGGAACCAGACATTAATTTGTTTAAAAAATTTCCGGATTCTGAGTTGGCGACAGTGAGTATCAATCTTTTGAAGAAATAATGAACTGTACTTTAAAGCTTAACGAAAAAACTAATTTTTAATGCCTATCTTCATTGTTCTTAAATTAAAATATTGATATGAAAAACAGTCTTACTTTGATACTTTTGATGTTGTGTTCTCTGTGTTTTTACGGACAAGAAAAAAATCTATCAGATTTCAGTGAAATAGAAATTGAAGGTGGAAGCACGTTTAAAAAGTACAAAGATGGGAAGTTGGACAGCATCGTTGTCGCCATGGTCGCGGTAAATTATGGCAATGCATTGATAATTTCCAAGACAAAGGACGAAATCCGAATCGTCAATGCTGCAGATGAAAATTCGGTGATCAAAATCGAATTAAAGAATAAAAAGCAGGTCCGAACTTTTTTCTACAAAGACAAACCTGCGATCATTATAGAAAATATTGATTTTGACCTTGACCATTTACCCAAAAAAGCACAGATAGCAAGTTCGATTTCAAATGGAACCATCACTAGTAATATGTTGACCACCAATTATCAACTGTTTCGTGATGACAATCCAGATAAGACTTTCAAGGTTTTTTACAGGTTGGATATTCGAAGCGATCTGGATGATCTGGATGCGATATTCGAAAATATCGGCGATTTTTTCAGTAAAGAAGATGCATTGCTGAGACTTTTCTATGGAAACTACGCAGACAAATTCGAGCCGAAAGCTTTAGCTTATTTAAACACAGACATTTCCGGGAAAATACAGAACGGGATTTATTTCGATTTTAAGAATAAGGACGTTGGCACCAAGAACACCTATTCTATCTACAAGGACGGGAAAATCACCAAATCTGACAAAGCTAACCTAGAAGATTTCCAGTCAATTTTCATTAAATATCGGGAGGAAACAATGGATAATTAATGATTAAAAAATATAAGACTTTATAGTTTTTATTTTTTACATTTGAAATTAACAACCATGAAAACCAACCGCTTTGAAAAAGATCTACTTCCTATTATACACTATTCTCTTCATTAATTCTGTTAATGCTCAGGAAATTATCCCTTTTAGGATCACAAAATACAATAACATTATTGTAAAAACCCTTGTGAATGATAAAGATTCTTTGGACCTGATGTTTCAAATTGCAATGCAAGACGCATCTATTTCGCCTGAAAGAATACGACCTGCGAAGAGTTTAATTTTCGACAAAAATGGAATGAGTGAGAACAATGCTGTGAAAATCGGAAAGAAAGAATTTAAAAACATCCGCTTTTTTGATAATGAGTTGACCGGTCAAGAAGCAGATGGAAAAATCGGAACCGGAATTTTCAAAGGGAAAACCTATAAGATCGATTATGACAACAATCAATTTGTGCTCTATGATCAATTGCCTAATGTAAAGGATTACAAGCAAGTTTCATTCACTTATAACAAGCAAGGTCAAATCTTTCTGACTTGTGAAAATATGATTGGTAATGAAACTTATGAAGCGAACTTTCTGTTACAGTCCGGTTATTCTGGCGGACTTCTCTATAGCAATCAATTTGCAGATTCGAAAAAACTGAATGAAAAACTTGAGATCACTGGTGAAAAGACCCTGAAAAACTCAGCCGGGCAAAGCATTAGTACCAAACAAGGAATTCTGCCAATGTTGACAATCATTGATGATATCACATTGCAAAATGTATCAGCCGGATTCTTTATGGGAGAGATCAAGAATCAAAGCACAAGTTATTTTGGTGCAGACCTTATCAGGAGATTCAACTGGATCTTTGATGCGGAAACGCAGATCATCTACATCAAACCCAGCAAATATTTCAATGAACCATATTTCAAAATAAATTAAAAATAAAACCTCATAACTGAATTATGAGGTTTCTAATTATTAAAGCTTATTGAACGCTTTTGACTCTTATCATTCCTTTGTTCTCGTGATACATCATGCACATGATCTTGCCGTCCCTTTCTGCGCATTCTTTTGTGTAATCATAAACCACTGACACTTTTTCGCCGTCTTTTTTCGTTGCCAAAATATCCGCATTACAAACTAAGTAATCTTCGTTTTCTGCGACTCGGACGTAAGTTCCCGTACAATCTCTTACAATGGTTCCCGTTTGCAGTCTGTCGTGAACGGACTTGCAGGAGAAAATTGATAATGCCGAAATGGCTAAAATTAAAATGTTTGTTGCTTTCATTTTTTGATAATTTATTTGAATTAAAGATAAGCATTAAAACAAAAAACGCACCTTAAAAATTAAGATGCGTCTATAAATTTATTTCATTTGGAAATTACATCGCCTCCATCTTAAAAGTCATACTTTCAATCACCTTCAAAATCGCTTCGACTGTATCCATTGAGGTCAAACAAGGAACGCCGTTTTCCACGCTCATTCTTCTGATTTGGAAACCGTCTCTTTCGGCTTGTTTTCCTTTGGTGGTCGTATTGACAACGTATTGGACTTTTCCTTTTTGAATCAAATCAATCAAATTGACATCTTCCTCTCCAATCTTGTAACCGATTTTGGTTTGAATTCCTTTTTCCTCGAAATACTTTGCCGTTCCTTCTGTCGCCCAGATTCTGAAACCAATCGTATGGAATCTTCTTGCAATTTCAGACGCTTCTTCTTTGTCCTGGTCGGCGACAGTGAACAAGATGGAACCGTGCGTCGGCACTTTTCTTCCTGCGCCGATTAATCCTTTGTACAAGGCTTTTTCGAAGGTTGAATCTTTCCCCATCACTTCGCCAGTAGATTTCATTTCTGGACCGAGAGAGATATCTACTTTCGTCAATTTGCTGAAAGAGAAAACCGGAACTTTTACGAAGATTCCTTCTTTGTTCGGAATCAATCCTGAGGTGTAACCTAGGTCTTTTAGTTTTGCTCCCAAAATTGCTTTCGTTGCGAGATTTGCCATCGGAACATCCGTAATTTTGGATAAGAAAGGAACGGTTCTGGACGAACGTGGATTCACTTCGATAACAAAAACTTCGCCTTTGGAAATCACGTATTGGATATTCATTAACCCAATCACATTCAATCCTTTAGCTAATTTTATCGTATAATCTTCTAAAGTTTTGATTTGAGTTTCCGTCAAATGTTGTGGCGGATAAACCGCAATTGAATCTCCGGAATGAACACCAGCTCTTTCGATGTGTTCCATAATTCCTGGAATGACAACCGTTTCGCCGTCACAGATTGCATCCACTTCTACTTCTTGGCCAGTCAAATATCGGTCAATCAAAACCGGCTGGTCTGGACTCGCTTCCACCGCATTTTCCATATAATGCGAAAGTTCCTTCTCCGTATAAACGATTTCCATCGCACGTCCACCCAAAACATAACTTGGACGAACCAAAACCGGATAACCAATTTCGTTGGCAATCACAATCGCTTCTTCTTTTGAAGTCGAAGTTTTTCCAAGTGGTTGCGGGATTCCCAATTCCTGAAGCGCTTTCTCGAATTTATCTCTGTTCTCCGCTCTATCCAAATCTTCGAGTGAAGTTCCCAAGATTTGAACGCCGTGAGCCGATAATTTATCTGCTAAATTAATAGCGGTTTGTCCGCCAAACTGAACCACAACACCTTTTGGTTTTTCGAGTTCGATGATGTTCATCACGTCTTCTTCTGCCAATGGTTCGAAGTATAATTTGTCTGCAATCGAGAAGTCTGTGGAAACAGTCTCCGGATTATTATTAATGATAATCGCCTCGTAACCCATCTGCTGAATCGCCCAAACCGAATGAACCGTAGCATAATCGAACTCAACACCTTGCCCAATTCTAATTGGACCTGAACCTAGAACAATAATTTTTTCCTTGTCAGAAACCACACTTTCATTTTCCTCTTCGTAAGTACCGTAGAAATATGGCGTTTCAGATTCAAATTCTGCGGCGCAAGTGTCCACCATTTTGTAAACCGGCATCATGCCGTTTTCTTTTCTGAAATTGAAAACTTCACGTTGCGTCGTTTCCCAAAGATGTGCGATATTAAGGTCAGCAAAACCTAATTTCTTAGCTTCAATAAGCGTCTCCTTATCAAACTTGTTATCTGCAATTGTTTTCTCGAAATCAATTAATTTCTTGATTTTCCAGATGAAGAATTTATCGATTTTGCTCCATTCTACAATCTGTTCCCAATCGTATCCTCTTCTCAAAGCGTCACCGATGATGAACAATCTCTCGTCATCACAAACGCGAATCCTTCTTTCAATTTCCTCGTCGGTAAGGGCTAAAGCTTGTTTTGTTTTTAATCCCAAATGGCGAAGTCCGGTTTCCAAAGAACGGATGGCTTTGTGCAAAGACTCTTCGAAATTTCTTCCGATGGCCATTACTTCGCCTGTTGCTTTCATTTGCGTTGACAACCTTCTGTCCGCCGTTTCAAATTTATCGAAAGGGAATCTTGGAAACTTGGTCACGACATAATCCAAAGCTGGCTCGAAACAAGCATAAGAAGTTCCGGTTACAGGATTTTTGATTTCGTCTAGTGTCAATCCAACAGCAATTTTCGCAGCAATTTTCGCAATCGGATAACCAGTTGC
The DNA here is from genome assembly GCF_000735135.1 of Chryseobacterium sp. FH1. GTDB lineage: Bacteria > Bacteroidota > Bacteroidia > Flavobacteriales > Weeksellaceae > Epilithonimonas. Next base: position 1,362,149 of record NZ_JPLZ01000006.1, on the reverse strand, counting down.
CTTACTCGCCAAAGCCGATGAACGCGAAACTCTTGGATTTACTTCGATGATATAATATTGGTAAGAATGCGGGTCTAGAGCGAGCTGAACGTTGCAACCACCTTCGATTCCCAAAGCCCGAATGATTTTGAGTGATGCATTTCTCAGCATCTGATATTCTCTGTCAGAAAGTGTTTGCGAAGGCGCAACAACAATTGAATCTCCTGTATGAACACCAACCGGGTCTATGTTTTCCATATTACAAACCACGATGGCGTTGTCGTTTTTGTCACGCATCACTTCGTATTCGATTTCTTTGAAACCTGCGATGGATTTCTCTATCAGACATTGCGTCACTGGAGAATATTTCAATCCCAATTCAGCAATTTCACGAAGTTCGGGTTCGGTTGCGGCAATTCCACCGCCTGTTCCACCCATTGTAAAAGCGGGACGAACAATCACCGGATAACCGATTCTATTAGCAAAATCAATTGCGCCTTCAACAGTTGTTACGATGTCGGAATCTGGAACAGGCTCGTTCAGTTCGTGCATCAATTCGCGGAAAAGGTCTCTGTCTTCAGCCTGATTGATAGCGTCTAATTTGGTTCCTAAAACCTCCACTTTACATTCTTCCAGAATTCCGGATTTCTGTAATTCCACGGCCATATTAAGTCCGGTTTGTCCACCTAAAGTTGGCAACAAAGCATCCGGACGTTCTTTTCTGATAATTCTGGAAACAAATTCCAGAGAGATTGGTTCGATATAAACTTTGTCGGCAATCTCTTTATCCGTCATAATCGTCGCCGGATTGGAATTGATTAGAATCACGCTGTAACCTTCCTCTCTCAAGGAAAGACAAGCTTGTGTCCCCGAATAATCAAATTCCGCAGCCTGGCCAATGATGATGGGACCTGAGCCGATTACTAAAATTGTTTTTATGTCTGTACGCTTTGCCATTTTACTTTTTTACTTGATTAGATTTAAACTCCTCCATTAATTCAATAAAATCATCAAATAGATAATTCGCATCTTCTGGGCCTGGACTTGCTTCCGGGTGGTATTGAACTGAGAAACAAGGATGGATTTTATGTTTCAGACCTTCGTTGGTTCTGTCGTTCAGTGCGATGTGTGTTTCGATTAAGTCTGTATTTTTTAAAGATTCCTGGTCGATTGCATAACCGTGATTCTGAGAAGTGATGGCCACTTTATTTTTTTCTAAATCCAAAACCGGGTGATTGCCACCTCTGTGCCCGAATTTCAGTTTGTAAGTTTTTGCGCCACAAGCCAAACCAATCAATTGATGACCTAGACAAATCCCGAAAATCGGCACTTTTCCAAGCAATCCATTAATCAATTCTGATGCACCTTTCACATCTTCCGGGTCGCCGGGACCGTTGGAAAGCATTATTCCGTCTGGGTCCATTAGCAAAATCTCTTCTGCCGTTGTGTCCTGAGAAACCACGATGATGTCGCAATTTCTTTGAGATAATTCGCGGATGATTCCCAACTTGGAACCAAAATCCACCAACACCACTTTAAAGCCTCTTCCAGGACTTGCATACGAAGTTTTTGTGGAAACAGATTCTACCTGGTTGATTGGGAAAGTGGTTTGCTTAAGCTCTTCAACCGTTTGATTATCATCAGTTTCAGCGTTTACGATTTTTCCTTTTACAACACCTTTGTTGCGAAGAATTCTCGTCAGTCTTCTCGTGTCAATTCCTGAGATTCCGGATAGATTTTTCTTTTTGAAAAGTTCATCCAAGGTCATTTGAGTTCGGAAGTTGGAAGGTAAATCACACAATTCTTTGACAATCAAACCTTTGATTGCTGGCTCGATGCTTTCGTAATCGTCGCGATTGATGCCGTAATTTCCTATCAAAGGATACGTCATACAAACAATTTGCCCGCAATAGCTTGGGTCGGAAATCAATTCCTGATAACCCGTCATTCCTGTGTTGAAAACCACTTCGCCGGCAGTTTCCTGTGCTGCTCCGAATCCTACCCCATTGAATACTTCTCCGGATTCTAATATTAATTTCTTTTTCATTTTTACTTTTAAGTCGGAAGACGGAAGTCCGAAGTCCGAGGTTTCACTAATATTTATTTCATTTTTGTCATCGGTCATCAGACTTCTGACATCGGTCTTTTTTACTCAAAAAAAACACGCCCGAAAAGCGTGAATTAATTTTTAATTTTGGGAGTCGACAAACTCGAAACCTTTATTCTCAAGGTCAAATTTAAGAATCGCCATTCTTGCAAAAACGCCGTTCTGCATTTGTTTGAAGATTCTGGACCTTTCACATTCCACCAATTCCGAATCAATCTCCACACCTCTGTTGATTGGTGCCGGATGCATAATGATAGCGTTTGGCTTCATTTTCTTTTCTCTTTCTTTGGTCAAACCGAATTTCTTAAGATAATCTTCCGACTTGAAATTGAAAGTTCTCTCGTGACGCTCGTGCTGGATTCTTAGCAACATCAAAACATCCACTTCTTTCACCAAATCATCGAATTGCATATAAGTTCCGTTGACCAACATTCCTTCGTCAAACCAGAACTCTGGGCCAGAGAAATAGACTTTTGCGCCCATTCTTCTGAACAATCCTGCACCCGAATTGGCAACTCGGCTGTGTTTCACATCACCTACGATTCCAATCTTCAAACCTTCAATCTTTCCGAATTCCTGAATGATGGTCAAAGCGTCTAAAAGCGCCTGTGAAGGATGACTTCCAACGCCGTCGCCAGCATTTACGATACTCAATTTAGCATCCTGAAGCTGGTCGTAATATCTTTTTTCAGAATGTCTGATAACCGCCACTTCCACGCCGATAGCTTCCAAAGTTTTAATCGTATCAAGCATTGTTTCGCCTTTTGCAATCGAACTTTTATCAGCTTCAAAATCTATAACTTGAAGACCGAGTTTCTTCTCCGCTACTTCAAAGCTTGTTTTGGTTCTTGTGCTATTCTCAAAAAAGAGGTTCGCGGCGAAAACATCACCTTTAATTTTGCTGACTTTACCATCTGCAAATTGCTGTGCTTCCTGTAAAATTTTTTCTATACTCTCCGTGGAGACGCGTGCAAGCTTAATCATATCTGAAATTTTTAAATAAAAAAAACGAAGCCTAAAAGACTTCGTTAAATATAAAAAATATTGTTGTTGTCGGCAAATTTGCCAAACACTAATGTCGCTAAATTCTGTACCAGATTCATTGGGTGCAAAGATACCAATATTTTCGATATGATAAAATCTTATTCATACTTTTTTGTAATTATTAGCTGATAGCAATTAGCTTTTTGCTATTAGCTTTCCACTCTGTCATTTCAGTCTTCGAAAACCTCAGATTGACAAAAATGTATGAATAAATTATTGTAAGTATTTAAATCAATGAACTTCTGCGCTTAAAATTTCTATAATCAAATATTTTCTTTACTTTTGAAAGATTGACAAGTACTTGAAACTACTTAAACATATATTTTTAACTATTAAAGCGTTGCTTTTTAAGCCAATCGCCAAAAGCAAAGTGCTATCAGCTACTTAATATTATGAGTTTGGACAAAAAAGACAAATTAATTCTCTCGCTTCTACAAGAAGATTCTACGCTATCGGTAAAGGAAATCTCCGAAAAAATCGGACTGACTTTCACGCCGACCTACGAGCGTATCAAAAACCTTGAAAAAAGTGGCGTTGTAGAAAAATATGTCGCCCTGCTCAACCGTGAAAAACTCGGAATCAATATCGTTGTTTATTGCAATGTTCGTCTCAAAGAACAATCTCAAAATACGCTTAAGGATTTCGAAAATTATATCTCAAAATATGATGAAGTCCAGGAAATCATCAGTCTTTCCGGCGAATATGATTATCAATTGAAAATCTTAGCAAACGACATTTATTCATACAATCACTTCACGGTAAATGTGATTTCAAACAGTCCTCACATCGGGCAATATCACAGTTCTATTGTATTGGCCGAAGTGAAAAAATCGACTAAATTTAAACTGGATTAATTTCAAATCTCTCGCAGATTTAGCAAATTCTGCTGATTTCAAATAATCTGCAAAATCAGTTTTATCTGCGAGAATAAATCAAAATACTTAGCCCAACAATTTATCTCTGACTTTATTGAATTGATATTCGATTTCGTCGAGACAAAGGTTTCCCAAACTGCCTTGATGGGAGTGATTGAGTTCTTTGTAATCGTATTCGAGCAAGCCATTTTCTATTTCCTGACCGATTTGGATATAGGCATCTCGGAATGATTTTCCATTCTTCACTTCTTCGTTGATTTTTTCTACGCTGAAGATGTATTTGTATTTTTCATCATCCAGAATATTGTCTTTCACTTCGATGTTTGGAAGCGTGTAAATCAGGATTTCCAGACATTCTTTTAAGGAATCGATGGCCGGAAAAAGGATTTCTTTTGTCAATTGCAAATCTCTGTGATAACCTGAAGGCAGATTATTCGTCACCAAAATCAGTTCATTTGGCAAAGCCTGAATTCTGTTGCATCTTGCTCTCACCAATTCGAAAATATCCGGATTTTTCTTGTGTGGCATAATGCTACTTCCCGTTGTGAATTCTTTCGGAAAGCTTATGAAATCGAAGTTCTGACTTAGATAAAGACAAACATCGTAAGAAAATTTGCTTAAAGTTCCTGCTATAACCGACAACGAATTCGCCAACAATTTCTCGGATTTCCCACGCGTCATCTGCGCATAAACCACATTATGATTCAAAGTTCTGAAACCGAGTTTGTAAGTCGTACTTTCTCTGTCAATTGGGAAAGACGAACCGTAGCCAGCGGCCGAACCAAGTGGATTTTTATTAATGATATTCTTCGTCGCAAAAAGCAATTCCAAATCGTCCACCAAAGATTCTGCATACGCACCAAACCACAATCCGAAAGACGACGGCATCGCCACCTGCAAATGCGTGTAACCAGGCAACAAAACGTCTTTGTGAAGATTGGCTTTGTCTTTCAGGATTTGAAAAAATGAATCGGTCAGTTCTGTGATTTCTCTGATTTCGTCAATTAAATATAATTTGATATCCGTCAAAACCTGATCGTTTCTTGACCTTGCGGTATGGATTTTTTTTCCTGTCTCACCCAATTTTTCGATGAGGATATTTTCGATTTGAGAATGGATGTCTTCTGCGGTTTTATCGATTTCGAAAGTTTCTTTTTCGATGTCAGAAAGAACTTCTTCCAAAACGGCCACGATTGCCTGCTCTTCATCCAGTCGAATCAATCCAACTTCTGCGAGCATTTTTGCGTGGGCAATGGAGCCCAACACATCGTATTTTGCTAATCTGTCGTCAAAATCCAGGTCTTTCCCGACTGTGAATTTTGTAACCAAATCATTGGTTGTCGTATTGTCTTTTTGCCAGATTTTTTTCATTTTGTAATATTTTGATATTTGAACGCAAAGCGCGCAAAGATTTTTTTTAATTTTTATTGAAAACATTTTTAAGGTTCACAAAGGCGCTGACGCTCACCAAAGAATGAATTCTAAAGTTCTTTTGAATTGAAGACAAATCTTCAACTTTGCGAAGCGCAGCCCGACTTGAGCGGAAATCCTTTTTTGCTTATACTCAAGTTCTATTTAAACTGGAATCGTCGGCAAAAAAGATTGGGAGCGGAAGGCGGAAAAGCTGCCCAAATTCTTATTTTTCTACTTTATTTAATAGGATTACATCCTATCCTTTGCTAAAACGCCCTTTTAGGACTTTATAAAATATTTTCTAATATTTTGATGTAAACATCGATGCCTTCTCGGATTTCGTCGATGTAAATAAATTCGTTTGCGGTGTGGGAACGCAAGCTGTCGCCGGGTCCCAACTTGACAGATGTGCACGGAATAATCGCCTGGTCCGAGGATGTCGGCGAACCGTAAGTTGTACTGCCCAACGCCAATCCAGCCTGAACAAACGGATGGTTGACGTCGATTTTTGAGGAATTGAGACGGAATGACCTTGGTGTTAGTTTGGATTTCATCTGTGACTGGATGATTTCGAAAACTTCGCGATTTGAATATTCGTCTGTCACGCGGACATCCAATGTGAAATTACATTTTTCGGGAACCACGTTGTGTTGCGTTCCTGCGTTGAGAACTGATAATGTGACTTTCACCTCGCCCAAATAATCGGAAACTTTCGGAAATGTGAAATCGAGGATGCTTTGCAAATCCTTCATACATTTCACAATCGCATTGTCATCGTTAGGATGCGCAGCGTGAGAAGGCGTTCCCAGCATTTCGCCATCGATGACGAGCAAACCTTTTTCTGCAATCGCCAGATTCATTTTTGTAGGTTCGCCAACGATTGCCAGTTCTACGTTCGGAAGTTGCGGAAACAAGGCTTCGATGCCGTCCAGACCGGAGATTTCTTCTTCGGCCGTCAACGCAATTACTAAATTATGCGACAAATCTTCGGCTTCATAAAAATAAAGAAATGTCTGCGCCATCGCCACCAAAGACGCGCCTGCATCGTTGCTTCCCAAACCGAATAATTTGCCGTCTTTTTCTACCGGAATAAATGGGTCCAATGTATAAGCTTTGTTTGGTTTTACCGTGTCGTGGTGCGTGTTTAGAAGAATCGATGGTTTGCCAGCGTCAAAATGTTTGTTGGTTGCCCAGATGTTATTTTTGAATCGGTTGACGGTCAATTGATGCTCATTGAAAAAGCCTTCGATGATGAGCGAAGCGTTGTATTCGTCGCGACTCATAGATGGTGTTGCGATGAGTTTTTTCAGTAATTTGACAGCGTTTTCCGCAAGTTCTTCTCTGCTAAAGACAGATTTCAGTTCCTTCATTTCCTTGTTTTATTTGGTCTGACAGTTTTTTCTCGTTAATCAAAGACACTTTCTGAACACCATTTTCTTTGGCCTTGAAAGCATTTTCGAGTTTTGGTAAAATTCCTTTGTTGAGTTTTCCTTCGGATTTCAATTCAGAAAATTCATTTTTATTAATGGTTTTAAGATTTGAATCTTCGTCTTCCACATTTTCCAAAACCCCGTTTTTATCGAAACAGAACAACAATTCTATCTCGAAATTTTTTGATAAAGCCTGAGCAATAGTTCCGGCAATCGTGTCTGCGTTGGTGTTTAACAGATTTCCTTTTTTATCGTGAGTGATTGCAGAAAACACCGGAACCAAACCCAGATTTATCATATTTGTAATCAATTCGTGATTGATGCTTTTTTCATTAATATCGCCCACAAATCCAAAATTAATGGTTGGATGCTGGCGTTTTTCAGCTTGAATCAAATTACCATCAGCGCCGGAAAATCCCATCGCGTTGCAATTGAAACTCTGCAATTTCGCCACAATATTTTTGTTGATTCTTCCAGCGTAAACCATCGTCACCAACTTCAAAGTTTTCTTGTTGGTAATCCTACGTCCATCAATCATCGTCTGCGTGATTTTCAGTTTTTCCGCTAGAGTTTCTGCAATCTTTCCACCGCCGTGAATCAGGATTTTGGCGCCTTCGATTTGCGAAAACTGCTGGAGAAAAGCTTTCAATGATTTTTTGTCATCGATTAGAGCGCCTCCGATTTTTATGATGTGTAGTTTTTGCATTAATTGTTTTTTGAACGCAAAGTCCGCTAAGATTTTTTGTTAATTATTGAAAATATTTTGAGGTTCGCAAAGGCGTAAAACTCATCAAAGACTTAAACCTTATTTTTTAATTTAAGTCATCTAATATTTCAGAGAAAACTGCCTGTGCAGAAAAAATTCTGTTTTTTGCCTGCTGATAAATGATTGAATTTTCGCCATCCATTACTTCATCGCTTAATTCCAAATTTCTACGGACGGGAAGGCAATGCATCACTTTTCCATTGTTTGTCAATTCTAACTTTTCATTGGTCAACATCCAGTTTTCTTCAACTTTCGACATAGTTGCATAATCTTCAAACGACGACCAGTTTTTAACGTAAACAAAATCTGCATCTTTCAATGCTTCATCCTGATTATGAATTACTTTCGCATCCTTTGTGAAATTTTTATCCAAATCGTAACCTTCCGGATTTGCAATCACGAAATCAACGTCCATTTGTTGCATCCATTCTGTAAACGAGTTTCCGACAGCCTGCGCAATTGGTTTGATGTGAGGCGCCCAAGTCAAAACGACTTTTGGTTTTCTATTTCCTGTCCAATTTTCTGTGATTGTGATGCAATCTGCCAGACTTTGCAACGGATGACGCGTTGCAGATTCCAAAGAAATCACTGGGACTTTGGCGTGTTTCAAGAATTGGCTCAGAATACTTTCGTTCACGTCGTCTTCTTTGCTTTTCATTCCTGCGAAACATCTTACCGCGATGATATCACAATATTGATTCAGGACCTCGATGGCGTCTTTGATGTGTTCAACTGTGTCGCCGTTCATTACCGTTCCATCAGCGAATTCCAGATTCCAGGCTTCTTGTGCAGCGTTGAGTGTTAGGACATTTAATCCTAAATTTTGAGCCGCGATTTGAGAACTTAATCTTGTTCTGAGACTGGAATTGAGGAAAACCAAACCAATCGTTTTTCCTTTTCCTTTAGTTGGATTTTCTAATGGATTTTCTTTTATTTTTAAAGCTTTTGCAATGATTTCCTGCAAATTATCTATATCGTAAACCGAAGTGAAATTTTTCATTTCTTAATTGTTTTGAACGCAAAGGCGCTATGATTTTTTATGATTCGACATTTCAAGTCGCAAATTTTAACGCACAATGTTGGCGACTTTTCAGCAGTGAGATTACTACTCTTGCGCCTTTGCGTTATTTTAATTCTAATATTTTCTCATCAATGGCTTTCAAGGTTTTTCCTAAAGCATTGATGAACAAATCGGATTCTTTTTCCGAAATATTGAGCGCCGGTAAAATCCGAAGAACATTCTTGTCATTGGCATTTCCAGTGAAAATAAAATGTTCAAACAACAATTCTTTCCTGACATCAGCGCAAGCTTGGTCAAGCTCGATTCCAATCATCAGCCCGCGCCTTTTGATGTTTTGGATATGGGGGAAATCTTTAATTTTTTCTTCGATGTAAGCGCCGATTTTTTCTGAATTATCAATCAGATTTTCATTTTCAATCACTTCTAATACTGCAATTCCAGCCACGCAAGCGAGATGATTTCCGCCAAATGTAGTTCCCAATAATCCGTAACTCGCTTCGAATTTCGGACTAATCAAAACGCCACCAATCGGAAAGCCATTTCCCATTCCTTTGGCAACCGTGATTAAATCTGGCTTGATGTCGAATTCCTGATGGGCAAAGAATTTTCCGGAACGTCCGTAACCAGACTGAACTTCGTCCAAAATTAAAATCGCATTATTTGCTTTGCATAATTTTTCAATCGTTAAAATGAAATCTTTATCCAATAAATTGATTCCGCCAACACCTTGAATTCCTTCTACGATTACTGCTGAAATTTCGTTTTGGTTTTCGGCAAAAATCTTTTCCAATTCTTCAGAATTATTGAATTCACATTTGACGAAATTCTCAGATTCGTTGACTGGTGCTACGATTTTCGGATTGTCTGTCACAGCAACAGAGGCGGATGTTCGGCCGTGGAAAGCTTCGGAGAAATAAATCACTTTCTTTTTTCCGTTGTGGAATGAAGCCAGTTTCAAAGCATTTTCGTTCGCTTCTGCTCCAGAATTACAGAGGAACAATGAATAATCTTCGTAACCTGATAATTTCCCCAACTTCTCAGCCAATTCAATTTGCAAATTATTCTGAACGGAATTGGAATAAAAACTGATTTTATCCAATTGATTTTTCAATTTCTCAACATAATGCGGGTGATTGTGACCAATGGAAATCACAGCGTGACCGCCATAAAAATCGAGGTATTTTTGGCCATTTTCATCCCAAAGGAAAGAACCTTTTGCTTTTACAGGATTGATGTTGAAAAGTGGATATACGTTGAATAAATTCATTTTTACATTTTTATTTTAACGCAAAGTGCGCAAAGATTTTTTTTAATTTCAAACTGCTTTTAAGTCGCAAAGTTTAGAAAGCCAATGGTTTTAAGTTTAATCCGAGGTTTTGTTCCCAGCCATTGGCGATATTCATATTTTGAACAGCTTGTCCGGATGCGCCTTTCAATAAGTTATCGATTGCGGAATGAACTGCTATTTTGCTTCCTTGTTTTTCGATTTGGATGACGCAGAAATTGGTATTAACAACCTGTTTCATATCAATCGGTTTTTCTGAAATTCTAACGAAAGGCGAATCTTTGTAGAAGTCTTTATATAAATTGTAGATTTTATCTAATTCCAAATCACATTCGATGATAGAACTTGTAAAAATCCCTCTTGCAAAATCGCCTCGCCAAGGCACAAAATTGATTTCCACATCCTTTTCATTAAGCAAATCGACTTGTTTTAAAATCTCCTCAACGTGCTGGTGATTCAGAGTTTTGTAGGCTGAAATATTGTCATTTCGCCAAGTGAAATGCGTAGTCGGTTGTAATGATTGCCCAGCTCCAGTCGAACCTGTAATTCCGGTTGTATAGACATCTTTCAGCAGATTTTGCTTCGCTAAAGGCAATAATGCCAATTGAATCGCAGTCGCAAAACATCCAGGATTCGCAATGCTTTTCGAGTTCTGAATCTCATTAAAATAAATCTCGGGCAAACCATAAACAAAATCTCTATTTCCAAAATCGCCATCGAGACGGAAATCATTTCCTAAATCGATAACCAAAGTTTCTTCTGAAACCGGATTTTCATTCAGCCAGTTCTGACTTTCTTTGTGAGGAAGGCAGAGGAAAAGAATGTCCGTTTCTGAAATTTCATTCGTCAAAACCAAATCGCAAATCGAGTCCAAATCCGGATATAATTCTGAAATTTTCACTCCGGAATTGGAACGACTGAACAAAAACTTTAATTCTATATTCGGGTGGAATGCTAGCAAACGAACAAGTTCGCTTCCTGTGTAGCCATTGGCTCCAATGATTCCGACTGATTTTTTCATTTTTAGCACGACAGTTTACCGGCGTTTTTATTATTGAACCCTGTCGGGTTCGGTTGATTTTCGTTATTCGTTTCCATAGGTTTCACCTACGGCTATTGATATTGAACTCTTCGAGTTAGGATGATTTTCCTTATTCGCTTCCATAGGATTCACCTACGGCTACTGATATTGAACTCTTCGAGTTCGTTGGTTTTAATTCAATTTATTGACTTGATGATAAATATTAAGCGAGTTGCTGAGAATTTTGGTAAAACCTTTGACATCGTCGCCACTCCAAGCGAGATTCTCTTCGCCGTAACTTCCAAATTTTGAAGACATTAAATCATTATCAGATTCAATTCCGTTTAAGACAAAACGGTAAGGATGAAGCGTGATAAATACTTTTCCGTTGACTGTTTTCTGAGAATCGTGCAGAAAAGATTCGATGTTTCTCATTACAGGGTCTAGGAAAAGTGCTTCGTGAAGCCAGTTTCCGTACCAATCTGACAATTGCGATTTGATGGTCTGCTGATATTTGGAAAGTGTATGTTTCTCCAAAAGATGATGCGCTTTGATGATAATTGACGCCGACGAAGCCTCAAAACCAACACGACCTTTTATCCCGACAATCGTGTCTCCAACGTGGATATCACGACCAATTCCGTAAGGTGACGCCAATTCTTCAATCTTCTGAATCGCTAAAACCGGATGAGAAAAAGTCTCGCCATTGACAGAAATCAACTGCCCATTTTTGAATTCAATTTCTAATTGAGATGGTCCAGTTTTTTCAACTTGCGAAGGAAAAGCTTCTTCTGGAAGGGAAAATCGGGAAGTCAAAGTTTCTTTTCCGCCGACGGAAGTTCCCCAAAGTCCTTTGTTGATGGAATATTTGGCTTTGTCGAAATCCATTTCGTAGTTGTGGTCTTTCAGAAATTGAATTTCTTCTTCACGCGATAAACTCAAATCACGAATTGGTGTGATGATTTCGATTTTCGAGCACATTACGTTGAAAATCAAATCGAAACGAACCTGGTCATTTCCTGCGCCTGTACTTCCGTGCGCAATAGCGTCGGCTCCGATTTCCAAAGCAGATTCGGCAATGGTTTGCGCCTGAATTGTTCTTTCTGCGCTGACTGACAATGGATAAGTGTTGTTTTTCAGAACGTTACCGAAAATCAAAAACTTAACACAATCGTTATAATATTTTTCTGAAGCATCGATAAACCTGTAAGAAGCCACGCCTAATTTTTCTGCTTTTTCCTTAAGCAAAACCTCATCGTTTTTATCAAAACCACCTGTGTTGATTGTGACTGCGTGAACTTCGTAACCCAAAGTTTCACTTAGATATTTGGCGCAGTACGATGTGTCCAAACCTCCGCTAAATGCCAAAACTACTTTCTTACTCATTGTCGTTATTTATAGATTCAAAATCTTTTTCTTTATTCATATTTACTTTTTCCGGGACGAAAAGCATTGCTGTGCAAAGACAGTTTTTGCGTTCTTTCATCATCAGAATTTCATAGTTCACGCAGTTTTTGCAACCGTTCCAAAATTGCTCATCTTGAGTCAGTTCCGAATAAATCACTGGCTTGTAACCTAAACTGCTGTTGATTTTCATCACTGCCAATCCGGTGGTGAGGCCGAAAATCTTCGCATTTGGATATTTCTCCCGGGAAAGCTCGAAGATTCTTTCTTTAATCAAAGTGGCCAATCCGGCGTTTCTGAATTGAGGCGAAACTATCAATCCGGAATTCGCGACGTATTCTCCGTTCGTCCAGGTTTCGATGTAGCAGAAGCCTGCCCAGGTTCCATCTTCGTCTATGGCGATGATGGCGTTACCTTCCGAGATTTTTTTGCCCAGATATTCGGAGGAACGTTTTGCGATGCCTGTTCCTCTTTTCTTTGCAGAATCCTCCATTTCGTTTCGGATTTCTTCCACATAGACCAAATGTTTCTCTGAGGAAACTTCTAATTTCATTGATATTATCTAATTAAGTGGCAAATTTAAATACATTTATCTTTATTAACCAAATTAAAAAGATAATTTTATCTGTTAATTAATATTTAACAACAATATTATCTTTAAACCAATATTAAATATTGCTAAATTATTATATATTTGCTAAAAAGGTATAGTTATGGAAAATCAATGTCCTAAGTGTAATAATCAAAACGTTTCAAAAAGCGGAATTATCAAAGGAAAACAGAGATTCTATTGTAAGAAGTGCAACTATAATTTCACGGTCAAAAAATTAGGAAAACAAATTGATGATTACTACGTTACCAAAGCTTTACAACTTTACCTAGAAGGATTAAGCTATCGGGAAATTGAAAGAATCATTGGCGTTTCCCACGTCAGCATTAGTTCTTGGATTAAGAAATATAACATTACGCGACCACCACATTCCGAGTTTCATCCGGTTTATAAAGTCTTTAAACAAAATGAATTGATAGAATATATTTCTCAGGAAAATAATCTTGAAAACTCAGGATTGATTATCACTCAATTTGCTGATAAGTATATGTTAATCAAATGGGAAAGATTCAAGAAGTAAATGATAATTGATAAATAATAAATGATTAAAAGAATTGCTAATCGTCTATCGTTCATCAATTATAAATAAAACTATATACTTTCCATTAATATATATTAAATTTTTGTAAACAAAATATTAATAACAATTTGGCAATCACAAAATAAACACCAAATTCTTATTAATTTATGAAGAAAATTCTAACTTTTATAGGTTTAGTGCTTTTGAGCACCAGCCTATATTCGCAAGGGTCGCCTGATTATGGAAATGGTTTAAAATTAAATCTCAATCCGGAAGGCGATAAGTATGTAAGATTTATTCTTTGGAACCAGATATGGTTGAGAAATACGGAAATGAATCCGGGAACAATGGTTTCTGATGAAGCCACAAAGAATTCCTGGAACATCGGAAACCGACGACTGAGAGCGCTTGCCTATGCACAAATCACCAAAAGATATATGGTTTTGATGCACTTCGGGATTAATAATCAGACCTTCATCAACGGTGGCGGTTCGGGCTCTACAGGAACTGGCGGATATGGAAACGGTAAGAAGCCACAGATGTTTTTTCACGATGCCTGGAATGAATATGCCGTGGTTTTGCCGGGAGAAGCGGGGAAATTCAGCTTGTCGATTGGAGCCGGACTTCATTATTATATGGGACTTTCCCGGATGACGATGGCTTCGACACTTAATTTCCTGACTGTTGACTCTCCTATTTTCACTTGGCCTTTAATTGATAATTCTGACCAGTTTGCCAGACAAATGGGAATGTTTGCGAAAGGAAAATATGGAAAGTTCGAATACCGATTCAGTTTGAATAAACCATTCGCAACCAATCTTGCGCCAGTTGGTGTAACAAATCCAGCAACAAGAGTTGCGGTTGACAACAACGGAAATCCGGAATTCTCCAAAGCCGGATATGTGGAATATCAATTTCTTGACTCTGAGTCTAATCTATTGCCTTTCAAAGTTGGTTCTTATCTGGGAACTAAAAAAGTTTTCAATCTGGGTGCCGGTTTTTATCATCAGAAAGATGGAACACGAACTTCTGTCAATTCTCAAATCGAGAAACACGATATCGCTCTTTACGCCATCGATGCATTCGCTGATTTGCCTTTGGGAAACGCGAAAAATAAAATGGCACTTTCGGCTTACGCAGGTTTCTACAATTACAACTTCGGACCAAATTATCTGAGAAATCTCGGCATAATGAACGTTGGTTCCAACGACCCAGGATTTATTGGCGACAAAGCAATTGCTGGCGCAGGAAATCTTCAGCCAATGATTGGAAGTGGCAATATTTATTATCTGCAAGCCGGCTTACTTTTACCAAGCAATGCCGATAAGCCTAAAATCAGAATTCAGCCTTTTGCAGCTTACACGAATAAAAACTTCAAAGCTTTGGAGAATTCATCTTCACAATTTGATGTCGGCGCCAACTGGTTTATTGATGGTCATCACGCGAAATTGACGACGCAATATTCCACCAGACCAACTTACACAAGTGCATCTGCAGAACCGAAATCCAAGGGAGAATTCATCCTTCAATTCCAAATCTATCTATAACCGTTTAACATCAAATCTTAATATAAAATGAGCGATTTACATCATGAACAGTATGAAAACCTGAGCGACAAGCAGAAAAACCGCACCATTTGGAGCGTGATTATGGCTTCGTCCCTCGGAACCCTTATCGAATGGTATGATTTCTATATCTTCGGAAGTTTGGCAGTTGTTTTAGCTACAAAATTCTTCCCGGCCGATAATCCAACCGCGGCATTTTTATCAACCTTGGCAACCTTTGCGGCAGGTTTTGTGGTCAGACCATTTGGAGCTTTGTTCTTCGGAAGATTGGGCGATATGATCGGTAGAAAATACACATTCCTAGTAACGCTTCTGATTATGGGATTCTCGACATTCCTCATAGGATGTATCCCAAGTTATGAAACGATTGGATTTATGGCGCCGGTTTTAGTTTTAATCCTTAGACTTTTACAAGGTTTAGCACTCGGTGGCGAGTACGGCGGTGCGGCGACTTACGTTGCAGAATATGCACAACCTCACAGACGTGGTTACTGGACATCGTGGATTCAGACTACTGCAACAGCGGGACTTTTCATTTCATTAATTGTAATCCTCATTACCAAATCGTCACTTTCTGCAGAAGATTTTGACAATTGGGGATGGAGAGTTCCGTTCTGGATTTCGATTTTGATGGTTGTTGTTTCGTATTTTATCAGAAAGAATATGAAAGAATCTCCTCTTTTTGCAAAAGCTAAAAGCGAAGGAAAAACTTCTACCAATCCTTTGAAAGAGAGCTTTGGTAATAAATTTAATTTTAAATTCGTCTTGCTTGCACTTTTCGGAGCAGCGATGGGACAAGGTGTGATTTGGTACACAGGACAATTCTACGCAATGAGCTTTATGCAGAAAGTAATGAGTATAGACACAACTCAGGTCGATACTTTGATGGCAATTGCGCTTTTGCTTGGAACGCCGTTCTTCGTTTTCTTCGGATGGTTGTCTGATAAAGTCGGGCGAAAAGCCGTGATGATGACCGGAATGCTGGTCGCAATTTTAGCTTACCGACCTATTTATAGTGCGATGTTCAATTCTGTCGACACAAAAACCAAAGAGATTTCAGCAAACGGAATCACTGAGAAAAGAACTTCGAAGGTTCACGCAAAAATTACGACCGACAGTCTCGTGACTTTCCATAAAGAAATCGCTTACACAGACGGAACTTTATTCAAAAAAGACAGTATCGTGCATTGGTCGGCAGCCGGACCTGTGATGAAAGATGGAAAAGCGGAAGAACCTAAAGTTACCTCATCTGTCAAAATAAATGATGATACAAAGTGGTATCTGGTCTTCCTCGTTTTCATTCAGGTCATCTTTGTAACAATGGTTTATGGTCCGATTGCAGCATTTTTGGTCGAGATGTTCCCAGTGAAAATCCGATATACTTCTATGTCACTTCCTTATCACATTGGTAACGGTATTTTCGGTGGACTTCTGCCTGCTGTTGCGACTTATCTTGTGACGACCGGAAAAGATGCTGGTCACGCGGGCTGGTATCTGGAAGGACTCTGGTATCCGATTGGCGTTGCGTCGGTCTGTCTGGTGATTGGATTGTTCTATCTGAAAACGAAAAACAATAATATTCACGATTAAGGGCATTAGCAAATGGCTTTTTGCTGTTGGCTTCTCAAACTATTATTTTTATAATTAGAATAGATTATCAAATTGCAAATTAATTTTCTTTTCCCCAACCCTAAAGGGAGGAAAATTTATTTTAAAACTTCATAAGTATTAAGTAACTTTAAATCAAACAAAAATGGACAGCATAAAAAAAATATTAGGCATCGTTTGGATATTACTGGCATTGGTCGTTCTGTATTTCGGACTGACGGTAATGGGAATTCCAAAACTGACGTCAGGGAAACAGGAAGATTTGGTATTCGGAATCATTATCGTCTTCATTCTTTTGCCAATCGTTTGTGGTGGATTAGGAATTTTTGGATACTATGCCCTGACCGGCGAATATTCTGACGAGAAAATTTAAAACACTAAATTATAATTTGATAATTGATGAACAACAATGTATGTTCATCAATTATCTTTTATCTGAAAACGTTTTTGGAACGCCGAATCTGCAACCCGACTTGAGTGGAAATCCTTTTTTGACGCTGGAAAAGCAAGGCAAAAAAGATTGGGAACGGAAGGCGGATAAGTTGCCCAAAATATTCAATTATTAACAATGAAAAAGCGACACGAACAGAAACTGATTATCCTGAGTTTCGGACTGATGATTTTGTTCAGTGCGCCAATTATTCTTTTATTCAATAGCGAAAGAGAGGTTTTCGGGTTGCCAATGTTGTACGTTTACATTTTTGGCGTTTGGCTTCTGTCGATTGTGGCTTCTTTTATAATCTTCAAAAAATACGATGAGTAGCGTTTCCTTATTTGCGGTGGTAATCCTCTATCTCGCCCTTCTTTTTCTGGTAGCCCATCGCGCCGAGAAAAAGAAGAGCAAGATCTGGGTGAACAATCCGTACATCTATTCGCTTTCTCTGGCTGTTTATTGCACGGCGTGGACGTATTATGGAAGCATCGGCGTTGCTGTGAACAGCGGTTTGGATTACCTTCCGATTTACATTGGTCCGATAATTATTATTCCGGCTTGGATTTACATTAATAAAAAAATTCTGAGAATCTCGAGAGTGAATAAAGTCAGCAGTATTGCGGATTTTATTTCATTGAGGTACGGAAACAGCCGTTCTTTTGGAGCGATTATCACATTGGTCTGTATTTTTGGGATTATTCCTTACATAGGATTGCAGATTAAAGCGATTTCCGAGACTTTTCATCTGGTGACCAATACGCCGATTTCTAAGAATATTTTCACTGATAATGCAACTTTTGTAGTTGTGCTTTTGGCTTTGTTTTCTTCTTATTATGGGACTCGATATGTTGATGCTTCCGAGAAAAGATTGGGAATTATTTCCGCTGTTGCTTTGGAAAGTTTTTTGAAATTAATTTTCTTAATTGTTCTCGGCGTTTTCGTTACGTTTTTTGCTTTTGATGGCTTTTCTGATATTTATGCGAAGGCAAATCTTCTACCCGATTTTAAAGAGAAAAACACATTCAACGGTTTGGAAGGAAGTTTCAACTGGATGATTCTTTGTCTCATTTCTGCTTCAGCGATTTTCCTTTTGCCAAGACAATTTCACACGACAATTGTTGAGAACCGACAGGAGAAGCATTTGAAAACGGCAATTTGGTTTTTTCCACTTTACTTATTGATTTTCAACTTATTTGTATTTCCGATTGCTTGGGGCGGAAGAATTATTTTTGAAGGACAAACGGTAAATCCAGAGTTTTATTCGATTTTAATTCCACAACATTTTAATAATCAAATCATCACGGTTTTAGTTTTTCTTGGTGGATTAAGTTCATCTATTTCGATGGTGATTATTTCCAGTATTACTTTATCAATTATGTTATCGAACAACCTAATCATTCCTTACGGCTGGCTTGATAAATTGAACTCTCACAACGAAACTAAAAATACCAAAAGCATCGTCAACATTAGAAAAGTCAGTATTTTTATATTGATTGTTACAGCGTTTGTCTTTTATAAATATTTTATTTTAAAGAACAGTTTATATTCCGTTGGATTGATTTCTTTTGTGATTATTTCGCAATTGGGACCGTCATTTTTCGGAGCGATATTTTGGAGACGAGGCAGTTACAAAGGTGCAGTGATTGGTTTGATTGGCGGATTGGCAATCTGTTATTTTGGATTGATAATTCCGCAGTATTATTTTTCTTACAATCAGGAATTCAAAGGCTTGGTGAGAGATATGTACAATTGGTTTAGTTTTTTCGACATTCCTTATTTGAGCAGTATTTCGGAAGTTTTCTTTTGGTCAATTTTAATTAATATAAGTTTGTTTGTGGTTATTTCATTAAGCCAAAAAGGCGATTACCGGGAACGGAATTTTGCCGAAATCTATGTTGACATCGACAGATACATTCAGAATCACGAGAACGCCTTTATCTGGCGCGGAAAAGCTTACGTCTCTGACATCCGGAATATTTTGGTGAAATTTCTTGGCGAAAAGAAGACCGAACAGGCAATGCGAATCTTCAATCTTAAATACAACATCGACACAAGAACCGAAACCGCCGATGCGAGATTTATCAAATTCTCAGAAAATCTTTTATCCGGAAGAATCGGAACAGCTTCTGCCAAGATTTTGATTGAAGGTGTGACGCACGAAGACAAAATCTCTCTGAAAGAAGTTTTAGAAATCCTCGAAGAATCGAAAGAAAATATCAGTCTCAATAAAAAACTGACCGAGCAAAGTCGAGAACTTCGCCAACTCTCCAACGAACTAAGTTTTGCTAATGAAAACCTTATCTTCAAAGACAAACAAAAAGATGACTTCCTGGATTCTGTCGCACACGAACTCAGAACTCCAATCACTGCAATCCGTTCCGCTGGCGAAATTTTGACAGACGACGATGATATCCCATTGGAAATCAAAAGGGAATTTCTCAACAACATCATCACGGAATCTGACCGATTGAATGAAATCATCAACGACATTCTCTACCTCGACAAACTGGAACACGGCGAAATTGCATTAAGCATTAATCAAAATAATATTATTGAAACTTATCAAAAAGCTTTGAACCCAATCAGTCATTTGATTCATCAGAAAAAAATTCACCTCAGCGAAGTTGACCTTCTGACCAATCACATTTTCGAATACGACGAAGCCAGATTGATTCAGGTTTTTCAGAATATCCTCGGAAACGCTTTGAAGTTTACCGATGAACAAGGAACGATTCAGGCGAAATTTCAGGAGAAAGATGGTCAATTATTTATTAAGATTTTCAACACAGGAAAACAAATTCCGGAAGATGATTTGAATTTGATTTTCGATAAGTTTTATCAATCCCGAAATCAAAATCTGAGAAAACCATCCGGAAGTGGTCTTGGATTGGCCATTTGTAAAAAGATAGTGGAGGCACACAAAGGAAGTATCTCAGCAAAGAATGTGGAAATAGGCGTTGAATTCGAAATGGTGCTGAACAATAATTTTAAATACAATAGCGAATCCGAAAGGATTCAATATCAGTAGCCGTAGGTGAAATCGAGGGACGAGATTCGGCGAAGCCAAACCTATGGGATAATAATCAAATAGTCCAACGAACCCGAAGGGTTCAATTTGAATAGCCGTAGGTGAAACCTATGGTAAACGAAGAATAACAATCAGAACCCGAAGGGTTCAACAAAAACATCAATATGTAGAAAAATCCATCAACAAAACACAAATGGGAACTTACAAACAAATCTATTATCAAATCGTTTTCGGAACCAAAAACCGGAAACCATCAATCAATGAAAAGAATGAATCCGAACTTTACAAATATATCTGGGGCGTTTTGAAAAACAAACAATGCAAATTATACAGAATCAATGGAATGCCAGACCACATCCATATCTTTTGTGATTTGCATACGAGTATCAGCCTCAGTAACTTGGTCAAAGACATCAAAGTCTCCACTAATTTATGGATGAAGCAATCAGGGTTATTTCCGGAATTCGATGGTTGGCAGGAAGGGTATGGTGCGTTTACCTATTCGATTAGAGAGAAAGAGACGATTGTCAATTATATTAAAAACCAAAAAGAACATCATAAAAATGAAACGTTTGAAAATGAATTTAAAAGGTTATTGAATGAACACGGAATTGAATTTGATGAAAAATATTTGTGACGGATGCAAATTCAACCCGTTTCACGGGTTGCCTAATTCGGAATCAACAGGTACCATAGGTTTCACCTACGGCTATGGAAATTAAACCCTTCGGGTTCGGTGCCAAACCACAAATCGAACATCCATAGGTTTCACCTACGGCTACTGATATTGAACCCTTCGGGTTCAGAGGGAAAATACCGAAGAACCATAGGTTTGGCTTCGCCGAATCTCGTCCCTCGATTTCACCTACGGCTACTGAAATTGAACCCTTCGGGTTCTCAAACATAGATATAAAAAGAACAATGAAAAAGATATTGATTGCAGATGACGAACACAAGATCCTGATGTCTCTGGAATACAGTTTTAGGAAAATAAGGTACGAAGTTTTCATTGCCAGAGACGGCACCGAGGTCTTGGAATTATTGAAGACCATCACACCGGATGTCATTCTCCTCGATATTATGATGCCGAACCTGGATGGTTACAGCACATTGGAGCAGATCAAAACTATGGAAGAATTAGTCGCTACAAAAGTCATTTTCTTGAGTGCCAAAGCCAATCCGAGAGACATCGAGAAAGGTTTGGACATGGGAGCAGATGCTTATGTTACGAAACCCTACTCTATCAAGAAACTGATTCAGCAGATCGAGGAAATGCTAGGCTAAAGGAAAAAGTAAAAAGAGACAACATTTGGAATGCTTCGACTTCGCTCAGCATGACAAATAACAAACAACCATTTTAAGAATTAAAAAAAGATAAACAATGAGAAATTATCACATTCAGAATTTACAGGATTATTTCAAAGAGTACAAAAAATCAATTAAGAATCCGAAGAAGTTTTGGGATAAGATTGCGGATGAGAACTTCGTCTGGTACCAGCGCTGGTCCAAGGTCGTTGATTATGATATGCAGGAAGCGAACATCAAATGGTTCAAGAACGCGAAACTGAATATCACCAAGAACGCCTTGGACAGGCATCTTTCCGTGCGTGGTGACAAAACTGCCATCATCTGGGAACCGAACGACCCGAAGGAAGAAGCACAGCATATTTCATACAACGAACTTTACACCAGGGTCAACAAAGTAGCGAATATCCTTCGTGAACTAGGCATCGAGAAAGGCGACCGCGTTTGTATCTATCTGCCAATGATCCCCGAATTGGCGATCACGATGTTGGCTTGTGCTAAATTGGGCGCCGTTCATTCCGTGATATTTGCCGGATTCTCTGCTTCAGCGGTGGCTTCTAGAGTCAATGACTGCGGGGCGAAGATGGTCATCACGTCCGACGGAAGTTACAGGGGAACAAAAATCCTTGACTTGAAAAGTTTAGTGGATGAAGCTTTAGAGAAAACACCAACCGTTGAAAACGTATTGGTTGTGAAAAGAACCCACAACGATGTGAAGATGAAGGAAGGCCGTGACCATTGGATGGACGACTATTACGACAAAGCTTCGGCAGATTTTGTGACTGTGATCATGGATGCAGAAGACCCTTTGTTCATCCTTTATACTTCGGGCTCTACTGGGAAACCGAAAGGGATGTTGCACACTTGCGCGGGTTATATGGTCTATACGGCTTACACCTTCAAGAATGTGTTTAATTATAAAGAGAATGACATCTATTGGTGTACGGCTGATATCGGATGGATCACCGGACATTCTTATATTCTGTACGGACCGCTTCTGAATGGTGCGACCACCGTTATCTTCGAAGGGGTGCCGACTTTCCCTGACGCTGGGCGATTCTGGGAAGTGATCGACAAACACAAGGTAACCCAGTTCTATACCGCTCCTACGGCGATCCGTTCTTTGGCGAAGGAAAGTGTGGATTGGGTGTTAAAACATAATCTGGACTCATTGAAAGTGATCGGATCGGTGGGTGAACCTATCAATGATGAGGCTTGGCACTGGTACAATGACAATGTTGGGAAGAAGAAATGCCCGATTGTCGACACCTGGTGGCAGACAGAAACTGGTGGTATTATGATTTCGCCGATTCCTTTTGTGACGCCTACCAAACCAACTTACGCTACTCTTCCATTGCCGGGCATTCAGCCGGTGCTGATGGATGAAAAAAGGAATGAGATCACCGGGAACCAAGTGGATGGAAATCTTTGCATCCGTTTTCCGTGGCCAGGGATTGCGAGAACAATCTGGGGTGACCATCAGCGGTACAAGGAGACCTACTTCTCGGCTTTCCCTGGGAAATATTTCACGGGTGACGGGGCTTTGCGGGACGAGGTTGGCTATTACCGGATCACGGGTCGTGTGGATGATGTGATCATCGTTTCCGGGCACAATCTGGGGACGGCGCCTATCGAGGATAGCATCAATGAGCATCCGGCGGTGGCAGAGTCTGCGATCGTGGGTTATCCGCACGACATCAAAGGGAATGCGCTCTACGGTTTTGTGATCCTGAAAGATGCTGGGGCAGAAAGAAATCGTGAGAACCTGGCGAAGGAAATCAACCAATTGATTTCCGAGCAGATCGGGCCGATTGCGAAGCTGGACAAGATCCAATTTGTATCCGGGTTGCCGAAGACGCGTTCCGGGAAGATTATGCGCCGAATCCTTAGAAAAATCGCAGAGGGCGATTTCAACAGTTTTGGGGACATCTCGACCTTGCTGAATCCGGAAATCGTGGATGAGATCAAGAATGAGAGGGTGTGATTTGAGTTGGAGAGTTTGAGGGTTGGAGAGTTTTTGAGTTGGAGAGGTTGAGAGGTTGAGGGGTTGAGGAGGGGTAAATTAATTTTCTTTGCCCCGACCCTAAAGAGAGGAAAATCAATTTGAAAAGTTTGTCAAGACTACATTTGGGAAATTAATTTTGACGAGATTTTAAACCAACATTTTAAAATAAAATCATTAAAAAAAGCCATCCGGATCGGGTGGCTTTTGTCATTTTAAATCATTGAGTTTGTTGAGCAAATATTTCATTAATACAAAATATATTTTTGATGACCGATTTCCGCGAACATTATTATGTTAACTGGTTTTCTGGATCTAATGTAGAAATTATTGATCGACTTAATATTAAATTAACAAATCAATTGCTTGATTATCAGTATATTTTGTAAATTTGAGCAAACTAAATTAATAACCAATTGAAAATTACCAAATGAACAAACTTTTATTAGCTTCAGGTCTTTTCATATTTTCATTCAGCTGTGCGCAGGACTGGAAATATATTTTTGAAAACAATACTGATACCTTTTACTACAAACCCAACACAGAAAATACGGCTTGGATAAAAGTAATATCAAGTAAAACGGAGTATTATCCAAAAACTTCTACCGGACTGAAAATCATTGATGGCTACACATTGACCTTATGGAAATTTGACTGTGAAAATAAAAAAGCAGGCCTGCTACAAAGGAATGTGTACTCAAAAGAAGACAATTTTCTAGCTAGTTTACAGCAAAACAAACACGTCGTAGAAATGGCCTATGCTATCCCGGATACTCTGGGAGAAGGGTTTTTCAATGTGTTTTGCAATAATGACTACCAATAGTTGAGTTGAACTGTCACTAATCTTCTATGAGCAATCGAGGATTCATCAAATAAGACTATTAAAAAAGCCATCCGGAGTGGGTGGCTTTTGTCATTTTAAGAGTTGGTTTTTGGAGGTTATCGATCTGCTCTTAGGATACTATATTCATACTTTTGCTGTGCTCCTCTTATACTCTACGGTTGTTTTTAATTTTACTGCGTCTGTGATATTTTGTCAGTTTACTTGTCCGATACTTTGAATGTCATCAGAAATTAGCCAACACTAAAGATAATTAATAGGAAAAGGATTTCTACTTATGTCATAATTTTCCAATCCACCATATTTTTTTATCTTTACTACTCAAATTACAATATCGGACCTCAAAAAAACTAAAATGGAACAGAAAATACATCAGGGAAGAAATGTCAAGAGATTTAGAGAGATGTTGGGCATCAAACAGGAAGCATTGGCGCTTGACCTCGGTGACGACTGGAACCAGAAGAAAATATCTTTACTCGAGCAAAAAGATCTTATTGAAGACTCTTTGCTTGAGAAAATATCCGAAGTCATTAAAATTCCTGTAGAAGCGTTTAAAAATTTTGATGAAGAGCAAGCTGTTAATATTATTGCAAGTACATTTAATGATAATGCTACAGGTGTCATAGTAAACAATTACAATCCTATTGATAAGATTATTCAACTACACGAAGAAAAGATATTGCTTTACGAAAGAATGCTGAAAGAAAAAGATGATGTTATGTATAGACTTGAAGTCTTGATCAAAAGTAAATAGCATTTAAATTTTGTATTATAAATTGGATCGCCCTCTTAAAAGGGCGGTTTTTTTTTATTAAAATTGTATCATTATAATTTAGTTTCGATTGTTGATAAATTAATTTACTGAATATCAGAGTATTTTGTAAATTTGAGTCAAACTAAAAAACTAATACCATTACCCTGCGATGAAGAAAATTCTTTTATTTCTTTCACTTCTTTTATTTTCACTTAGCTATTCTCAGGATTGGAAAACCATTTCACTAAACGATGAAGAGGCTGTTTTTTATAAATATAATACCGACGATACCGCTTGGTTCAAAACGGTATCGGAAAAAACAGAATATTATCCGAAGAACTCTAAGGTTGCTAAAATTGTTAATGGCTATACACTAGCTCTTTTTAAATTTGATTGTGACGACAAAAAAATGGGCTTATTCCAAATGAATGTATATTCTAAAGAAGGAAAGCTTCTTGACCATTTCGAAGTGAATGAAATTTTAGCCGATATGAGCTATGTTGTCCCTGAGACTATGGGAGAAAGGTACTTTAATGAATTTTGCAATAAGGAGAAGTAATTGTCACGGATTGCAAATCCACGACATCGGGGTTTTTAGAAACAGATTTCAAATCTGCAACATCATACTAAAACTACAATCAACATGACTGATAAACAAAAGGCATTAGAAAAAATCCGCATTGAATTAAACAAGGACATTGATAATATTTGTGAAATTTCCAAAAACTGTAATTTCTTAGAATTACTATATTTTGTTTACCAATTACATTGGGTTAGACTATTACGTCATTTTCCTAATGCAGAAAATGTTAATCCAGAAGTTATTAGTACTTACAGCAATTCTCTTGAAGAATCTTTAAAATACTTGATATCACTAAGTGCAAAATTTGGTAAATGGAGAATAGCAATATCGAAAGAGGATAATGGACCAATATTAAACCTTCCATTAGCACAATTCCTTATAAAGGATGCTAATTTAATTAATTCAAAGTATGAAACAGAAGCTCTAATAAAACTATTTGACATACGAGTTTCGGGCGAAAGAAATCAACATGTTAGAATTGACATGTCTAATGCTGAAAAGGATAAAGATGTAAAAAAGCTATTTGATTATTTTTTACGAATTGATGAAGACAATAATATCAAAAAAAAATCAAAGAAAAATCTGGATGGTCTTTTGAAAAATTTTGAAGAAGAATATTTACCATATGCAGATTTGTTTTTTCTGGAAATGGGAGTCGAAATAGTTGATTTCACTTATTTTATTAGAAAAACACTCGAAGATTTATCTGAGAGAATCCTTAAAACCAGTGACAAATTTGACAAGTCAGATAACGGTAATATCGAGGTAAATAGTTCAAATACGTTTATGCATTTTTCTAACTGCTATGTTATCAATAAACAAAGGTTCTTAGACTCATTTGATAGAAAATTCGATTTACTTCTAAATCGTTTAGCTTTTGATTATGAAAGTTTCAACCCAAAAGAATTAAAATTTCATCAACTGACACGCCAACCATTTCTAATAAAAAATAACACTTTAGTTATTTCCCCAGAATTAATAATGGATAGTCTTTTTACAAACATTCATTATTCACTAATTGAAGCGACTAACATTAAACATGAATATATAACTAGGCAAGCTTCACAGTTCCTTGATAAAATATCATTAATCTCACAAAAATATGGATACGTTGAAGTTGATAGAGAATTCGATTTATTTGAGAAAAAAAACCAAATAGGAGATATTGATATTATACTTAAAAATACAAATAATGAATACCTTCTAATCGAAGCAAAAAACCACGCACTACCATTAGATGTATACTTTAAGGATACGAATAAAACTAATGAGCATTTAAAATATTTGCAATCCTCGTGGGAGAAAAAGGTTTTAAGGAGAGCATATCATTTACAAATTCACCACTCAAAATACAACATTCCAAAAACTTATAAATATATAGTTGTATCAAGATTCCCTGAAATAATTTCTCATTATTCACAAACACTAATTTTAAGTATACAAGAGTTTGATGATTGGCTAAATAAATATGATACTATAGAAAATTTTGATGAGTTTAATGAAAAATACTACAACAATGTAGGATTAAAATTTTCAACAGATGAATTAAAAGAAATGCAAAATGCAAACCTATTTTTAGGAAGATTTGAAAAAGAATAGAACACAATAAATTAAATATATAAATCAACAAAAAAAAGAATGGATACAAAAATTATAAAATCTGAACTAATTAAGCATACTCTTTTTACAAATCATTTAAAAAGTCTGGTAGAGTCACTTTTAGTAGCAAATAATATTAAATTTCACATCATAGAATCTAGAACAAAAGACTCAGATAGTTTAGTGGAAAAAATTGAAAGAAAACAAATTAAGGATTTAAATGAGATAACCGATTTATCTGGAATCAGAATTATAGTTTACTATCAAGACGACATAGATAAAATTGAAAGAATAGTCAGAGATAATTTTATTGTTGATGAACCTAACTCAATTAACAAATCAGAATTATATAAGTCAAATGAATTCGGTTATCTTTCTGTTCATTATATTATCACTTTAAATAATGATCGGGAAAAACTCGCTGAATGGAAAAATTTCTCAAAATTAAAAGCTGAAATTCAAGTAAGGACAGTTCTTCAACATTCTTGGGCATCCATATCTCACGAGCTTTCTTATAAAAAGAACTATGAAATTCCAAAAGAAATTGAAAGAAAACTTTACAGATTGGCAGGTTTATTTGAATTAGCTGATGAACAATTTTTAGAAATTCGTGAAGATCACACAAAAATATTTAATGAATTAAGAAAAATTGATGGTGACAATAAAATCGAATTTGAAGATATAAATCTTATAACATTAACTTACTTATTTACCGAAGATAATCGCTTAGACATTTTTAACTCTATTTATGATGTTGCAATAAACGCAGGTTTTATTGATAATGATGACAGTAACTCTAAACAATTTCTTTCAGAAATTTTACGAATAGCAAAAATATTAAATCTTAAAAATTTGAAAGAATTAGTTGAAACACTGATAAAAAATGAAGCATTATATTTGGAGTACTTTAATAAATTAATTTCTATGAACGAAAGTGATAATTGGTTTGGCACACTAGAATTTTTTGTAGGATTAGCATTAATGTTGGATTTTAATAATGATCAAATATTAGAATACAAGCAAATTGCAAATAAATGGGGAGATAAAATTTTAAAACAGGTTTTAGAAAGTATTGTTGAAGTAAAGAAACTTTAATTTTATCATTACTTCCCCTGCCCGCTGGCGCGAGTGTCCTGTGCACTACTTAATATATTCAAAGCTATATTAATTGCAAGAGGATACGAGCCAGAGCCTCGCACCAGCGATAGAACAGAATAGAATATACCAAAATGGTTGGTCCAATCTAAGGCACTTAAAGTCTGATACTGATCTAGAGAATCTGCATTCAAAAAAAGAATGGGGCAAAACGGTTGAAAAGCTGGAAAAGAAATTAGAGTTGGTAGAAGCGAATTATGACAAACCATTGCAGGCTGAATTGTTGACCATCCTCGAGGAAGACCAAAAATACAGAAAGCAGATCTACGAAACGCTAAAAACCCACATTGACGACTCTAAAGAAATGCAAGACCTCCGGAAAATAACATTTCAGAAAGACTCCATCAACTTATTAAAAATAAAAAAGATATTAGATGAAAAAGGTTGGGTTGGCAAAGACAAAGTAGGCGCGCAAGCGAACAATGCGATATTTCTTGTCATTCAACATTCGGATCTGGAGACGCAACGAAAGTATTTGCCAATGATGAGAGAAGCTGTAACCAAAGGAAATGCAAATCCAGGTTCTTTGGCTTTGCTGATCGACAGAATAGAAATCCGAGAAGGCCGGAAACAAATCTACGGCAGTCAGATAGGCATCAATCCGAAAGATAATACACACTATGTTTTACCATTGACCGACCCTGACAATGTAGATAAAAGAAGAACAGAAGTTAGCCTAGGCCCTATCTCTGACTATGTTAAAAACTGGAATTTGAATTGGGATGTTGAAAAGTATAAAAGTGAGTTGCCTGAATTAGAGAAATTACATCAATAGAAAAAGTTAGTTAGGCTTCAACGCCCAATGGCAACCTATGAAAATAAAAGTCTTTTCCCCCACCAATCCTTTGCTTCAAAAATACATCGAAAGTATTTATATCCTCACCCATACCGCTGAAGAAGAACCGGCAAAATATATCACTTTTCCCTCTATTTTTACCATTGTGTCAAGCAGTGAAAAATCGAGATCGCTGACTAAAGGCAATCAATTGATCATCGGGCAATGCGATGACAACGAGGTGGAAACCAATCTGGTGTCTGATTTCAACAAGCCGGTGTATGTGCAATATGAAGGGAAAATAAACGAAATTACCATCTATTTTAAACCATTGGCGATTAATGCATTTTTGAAGCAGGACTTAAGCCATTACAACAGCTCAAACTTTTCTGAGTTTTCGCCTTTTGAAGATTACAGAAAATCGATGATCGACATTCTTTCTTTGCAAAATGACACCGAAAAAATTGAGGCAGTTGAAAGGTATTGGTTATCCAAATTGATCGGGTTTCAGCACAACTTCCTTGAATCTGTTTTGTCCGAAATGATGGGTGATGAAAATGATGCTTTAACGATTACAGAACTGTGCAAAAAAAATGCTATCTCGCGCACCACTTTGAACAAACACTTTAGCAGACATATCTGCAAAACACCATCTGAATTCAAAAAGATACTTAGATTTAGGAATGCAGTCAACAAATATGCATCAAATACGACAAGAAACAACTTAACGGATATCGCCTACGGTGTTGATTATTTTGACCAGTCGCATATGATCAGGGAATTCAAATCGGTAACAGGGTTTTCGCCCAAGGTTTTCTTTGCAAAAACGACTGCGCTGGAAAAAAAACAAATTCACTGGTTGTTTTTATAGGCAGGTTGACAATTGTACAATTTTTCCTTTTCGGCTTAATGTAGTTTTGTCGCTTAATCAATAATGAAAACCCTTATGACCATTCGTCGAATCTATTTTTCTACAGCTGTCTTATTGATAGCTCTTTTGCAACCTATTGTTGTCAAATCACAAAATTTGAAAAGCATCGTCGATCCAATAAAGGCCCACTTAAAAAGTCTTGAAAAAGAAAATTACCTGAGCGGAGTCGTGCTTATTGCTAAAGATGGCAAACCAATCTATAGAGAAGCTTTTGGTTTTTCCAATTTGCCGGATCGTGTTAAAAACAAACCGGACACGAAGTTCAATTTAGCTTCCATCAACAAGATGTTTACAGCAATGGCGATTATGCAATTGGTGGAATCCGGGAAAATTTCACTTCAGGACAAAGTAGGAAAACATCTTACAGATTATCCCAATAAAACGGTTGCCGACTCGGTGACCATCCATCAATTATTGACGCACACTTCCGGGATGCGCAGTTTTTGGGAGGACTATGACAAGCTTGCAAAAGTCAACTTCAAAACAGTTTCTGATTACCTTCCGCTGTTTGTAGATAAAAAACTAGCCTTTGCGCCTGGTAGTGATTTCTACTACAGCAATTCCGGATATATGGTTTTAGGATTGATTATTGAAAAGGTGTCGGGTCAGAATTATTTTGATTACGTAAAAGAACACATTTATCAACCTGCAAAAATGATCAATACAGATGCTTACGAATTGGATCATGCGATTTCAAATTTGGCTACTGGCTATACAATGTCATTAGAAGAACCTGGACAATGGAAAAATAATATTTTCTCGAATTTAGCCAAAGGAACGCCTGCTGGTGGTGGCTATTCCACAGCTGATGATTTGCTCAATTTCGCCAATGCCTTGCAAAATAATATTTTACTAAGTAAAGACAATGTAACGCTTTGTACATCGGGTAAAGTGAAATACAGAGAAGGAATGTACGGCTATGGATTTGAAGAAACCAAAGTCAATGGGCATCGCATCTTTGGACATACCGGTGGACACGACGGTATTGCCTGTGAACTCATGATCTATCCGGATTTAGGCTACACAGTAGTCATTCTAACCAATGGAGAAGTCGAAAATTATTGGGAAGCGAGTAATCTGATCAAAAAACAATTGGTAGGTTCAGCGCCATCCATTGACAACTTCTTTTACACTAAAGATATCATTAAGACCATATCCAGCAAAGGTTATGAAGCCGGCATTAAGGAAATAGAACAAAATTCAAAGAAATATTCGTTAAGAGAAAATCTGATTGAAAGATATGCTTATAAGTTCTTGTTCGAAAAAAAGACGAATCAGGCCATCGATTTGTTTAAGTTGAATCTCCACTTCTTCCCCAATTCAACCAATGGTTATTATTACATCAGTGAGGCATACAGGGTTTCAGGTCAAAAAGAAAAAGCCATTGAATATCTAAAGTTATATCTTGAAAAAGAGCCAGAAGATAATGAGGCTCAATTAAAGTATCAAT
Organism: Chryseobacterium sp. FH1; assembly: GCF_000735135.1. Taxonomy (GTDB): domain Bacteria; phylum Bacteroidota; class Bacteroidia; order Flavobacteriales; family Weeksellaceae; genus Epilithonimonas. The sequence continues at coordinate 1,330,645 of NZ_JPLZ01000006.1, read as the reverse complement.
TTCTGATGAAATAGTAAAGGCAGAACAACAACTAGTAGAAATAGAGGGCTGTGATAATACTTGATTTTGCTTACATTAGTTTTATCAATCCTCTAATCCTTAAAATGAAAATAAGTCTTTACCTCTTCATTCTGCTTTCCGTCTTGCTTGTGGCAGATTGTGTGCTGTTTTACAAATTTCAGATGAGTCTGGCGGGCTATCACAGTGATATTATTCTGTTTTGGAGTTGGCTTTTGTCGAGTCTGTTTGTGATTGTGGTGTATTGGAAAAAGCTAGTCGCCAAAGTATTTTTGGGATTAATGGTTTTAGCTGTTGTTGGCAGCGTACTGATGATGGGACTTCCACTCTACAGTCTGATGCTCTCTATGACCTCAGCAGGACTGCATCTGAAAAAGGATCTGAATGAAAAGTACCGCGCTCAAATCGTGGGTTACGGCGTGATGGTTCATCCGTGGATAGAAGTCATAGAGAAACAGGGATTGCTGGAGAAAGTAATCTATAAAACCACCGAAATGGACATCGAGCGACTGAAAAACGAACCCATCAATGTGAAATATGAAGCGCTGTTGCGACCGGAAATGAGAATCAGCCAAGCAAAGAATATTGTTCTGGAAAAAGAAACGGACAGCACGTTTGCAATCACCCTGTTCTACGGTGGTCCGAATAAGACGATTGTTTTTGACAAAGCCCGCAAACGACTTTTGTCTGTGAGTCGGAATTAATTGCTATTTTAGTTCTATAAAACTGATCAGAAACTTAAATATTCTAAAACTATGGAAAAGAGCAAAGCGCCCGTGTTCACAATGGGAATCGTAGCCATCATTGTTGGTTCCGCCTTGTACAAGCAAATTGATTTTAATACGATGACTGTGGAGAAGCCGGCTTTGTCTGTGCTGTATGCGGTAACTTTTTTGTTTGCGGTTGCTGTGCTGGTGAGGCATTATACGAGGAGAGCGGAGAAGTAAATTCAGACTAATTATTTAGGATCGAGGAATTGATTCCATTAATGAAACCAAATAAAAACAAAACTATTTCAATATAATCTACACGATGAAAAAACTTTTCTTAATGATGATGACCACCGCAACGATCGCGGTTTTCGGACAGACGTTTCAAGGTAAAATCATTTACAAAAACACCTATGAGAGCAAAATCCCCAATCTGACCAATGAGCAGTTAACCACAATGATGGGTGCCACGCAAGAGTACCTCATCAAAAATGGCGACTATAAATCTACGACCAACGGCACAATGGTGCAGTGGCAACTGTATGTCCAAAAAGACAACAAACTTTACAGCAAGATGGCTGATTCTGACACTTTGCTTTACAATGAAGGCGGAACCAATCCAGATGAAGTTTTGAATGTAGAGGTCAAGAAAGGCACAGAGAAGGTTTTGGGATTGCCTTGCGATGAATTGATCCTGACTTGCAAAAGTGGCATTCAGAAATACTACTACAATTCCAGATTGAATGTCGATGCTTCCCTGTTTGCAGGTCACCTTTTTGGAAATTGGTACGACTATCTGAAAGTTTCCAAAGCCTTACCACTGAAAACGGTTGTAGAAAATCCCCAATTCACATTCACGAGTACAGCAACAGAAATTAAAGATATGAAGTTGGATGACAAAGAATTCCATCTTCCGGAAAATGCCAAGACTGCAAAAAGTCCTTATTAACTTACAAAACCGCATCTCAACGTGCGGTTTTTCTTTGTAAAATTTAACCGTTAGATCACATCACACTTCTTTGAATATCATATAAATGGTGTAACTTAGAGAAATTAAATCTCAATTTTGAAAAACAATATCATCATACAAGCATTGGTCTTGACTTCTTTGTCAATCATCAGTTGCAACAAAGTAGAAAACAATCCCATAGAGGAGATTCAGAAAATGTCACCGAAGGATAATGACACCGTGACCGCAATTCCAAATCTGGAAAAAACAAAGCGCGATGACACTGCAAAACGAATTGCCCAATACATAACCAGCGATTATCTTTCTCCCGAAGATCTGCAATCCATCGAGGTGAGCGACAGAAAATTCCGCTACCAGGAGATCGACCTGAATGCCGATGGGGAAAAAGAAATCTTCGTGATGTTCTCCACGCCATACTTCTGTGGAACGGGTGGTTGCTCTATGATTCTGCTGGATCATCAAATCAAACCAATTACCAAATTTACAGTGACGAGACCACCTGTCTATGCCAATCCAGACACCAAAAATGGTTGGAACGTCCTCTACATCAAGGAAAGAGAAGAGTGGAAAGAACTGATCTACAAAAATGGCACCTATCCTTCCAATCCAAGCATAGTAACGACAACTACTGCAAAACCAAGTAATGTTGCTACGGGCATCTTCGAAGAGGGTGAATTTGAAGATTACCCATTTTAATACTGACAATGCAAAAAGACTAATCGCATTACATTTTAATGCAAAAACCGCCCTAAATCAAGAGCGGTTTATTTCATTTATTTAAATAATTTTGGCACAAATTCATAAAGACAACGTCGCCAAGTTAGCCATTCGTGGTAGGTTCCGGCCGATTTGTATTGGACGAATGGATATTTCTTCTGATTCAGATAATTAGCCAATATCGTGTTGTATTCCTCAAAACGCTTGTCTTCTTTTTCACCGATTCCAATGAATATAAATGGTTTTCGCTTTGATTTCAATAATTTGTCAATCGGCAATTCTTTGAAAGGCTGAAGTTCTGTCCCGTCGTAGATCACTGGACTGAACGAGCCAATGGCAGAAAATAATTCAGGGTGATTTGAACCGATGAACATCGCCTGATAACTTCCCCGCGACAGCCCAGCGATAGCATTTTGCCCGTTTGTTTTATATTTTTTTTCGATGTAAGGCATCAGTTCCTGAGCCACCAGCTTGTCTAGATTTTTTGTAGAAATGACAGTTCTTGGAAAATCGTCGGGCAATTTTTCCAGTTCGGGAGTTAGTGCAACGCCATAATCCATCACGACAATCATTTCGGTTGCTTTTTTTTCTGCCAAAAGATTATCTAAAATATTTCTGATGTAACCTTGTCTTTCCCAACCAGTAATATCTTCGCCAGTCCCGTGATAGAGATATAAAACCGGGAGTTTCTTAGTGCCGTAATTTGGTGGCAAATACACTTTGAAGTTTCGTTTTCCTTTGGTGATTTCAGAATCAAAACCTTCCTCTACAATTTTTCCATGCTTCACATTTTTCTCAAAAAAGAAATCTTCGCCAGACGGAATTTCAATCCCGCTTGTTGGCTGACCGTATCCGAAATAAAGTTCTGTATTCGGGTCATTGGTTCGTTTGCCATCAACATTAAACCAATAATAATGAAAGCCGATCTCCAAAGGCGAGGTTGAGATATTCCAAAAGCCATCATTTTCCTTTGAAGTGGTCACTTTCAAATTTTGCATTCCGTCTCCACCTTCCAAAATGACTGATTTTGCTTCTGGAAAATGGACTTTGAACTCTGCTTTTCGATTAGCATCAATTCTAGGAAATGACTTTCCGTCCTTTGCAGTTATCGAGGTTTTATAATTTTGAGAAAATAACAGAGCCGAACTAAAAATAAGAGCGACTTTTATGATTTTAAAGTTTTGCATTAATTTCAATTTTAAGGCTTAAAAAAGTATTGTAATTTAAGGATTATTTGATTTCAAGGAACTAAAAAACCGCCCTTGAATAGAGCGGTTTCTTATTGAAATTTAAATTCTAATATTTTCCTTCGTCCTGAACTTCCTTATTTTGATATTCCTGAACCAGTTCTATAGCATTCGTGATCACATCACTGAGAGCGGTGATAAAAGTACCTTCTTCTGCCAGACTCATCGCGTGTTTCAATGCATCGATTTCTTTCGGAATACACTCGTAGCTAATGTTTCTGTTCGCTTCTTGGATGCCTTCGATGATCAAGCCGTTGATCTCTTCTTCCGGTCTGCCTCTCAAATGTTTTTCGTTTCTGATGATGATGTGATCAAACATTCTTCCAGCAATTTTTCCGATCTCGCGGATGTCGCCATCTCTCCTGTCGCCAACACCCGAGATGATTCCGATTTTCTTGTTGGCTTCCACACTTTTCAAGAAATCCTCAATTGCTTCGTATCCAGCTGGATTATGCGCAAAATCGATCATCACTTTGAAGTTTTTGAAGTTGAAGATATTCAGTCGGCCCGGTGTCAATTGCGCACTTGGGATAAAAGTCGTCAAAGCCAGAGCAATGTTTGGAATTTCAAAGCCGTAAACGTAAGCCGCCAATGATGCCGCCAAAACGTTCGCGATCATAAACTTCGCTTTGCCTTCCATCGTGATCGGGATATTTTTCACCCTTTCTATGCGGATCTTCCATTCGCCTTTTTTGATCGTTACAAAACCTTCTTCGTACACGCAAGTGATTTTACCTTCTTTCGCAAATCGTTTGATGTGCGGATTGTTCTCATCCAGACTGAATAATGCAATTTTTGATTTCAAATCATCCACCAATCTCATAGAATATTCGTCGTCGGCATTCAAAACGCACCAGCCATCTTTTTTCACGCTATCCAAAACCACGCGTTTTACTCTAGTTAAATCCTTAAGATTATGAATATCGCTGATACCCAAATGGTCTTCTTTGATATTTGTCAAAACCCCGATATCACAAGTTCCGAAACCTAATCCAGAACGCAAAATACCTCCTCTCGCCGTTTCCAGAACAGCGAATTCTACGGTTGGATCCTTTAAAATAAATTCGGCAGATTGTGGTCCGGTCGTATCGCCTTTTTGAAGCAATGTATTTTGGATGTAGATTCCGTCAGATGTCGTGAAACCTACTCTTTTTCCGTTGTTTTTTACGATGTGTGCGAGAATCCTGGTCGTTGTAGTTTTTCCATTCGTTCCCGTCAAAGCAATGATTGGAATCCTGAATTCTTTTCCTGGTGGATAAAGCATATCTACAACCGGCGCTGCAACGTTTCTTGGCAAACCTTCACTTGGTGCAAGATGCATTCTGAACCCTGGTGCCGCATTCACTTCCAAGATTGCCCCACCACTTTCTTTCAAGGGTTGCGTCAGGTTTTCTGCCATAATATCGATCCCGCAAACATCCAGTCCTATGATCCTAGAAACACGTTCCGCCATTTGAACATTCTCAGGATGGATCATATCGGTCACATCGATGGATGTTCCGCCGGTGGATAAATTCGCAGTAGATTTTAAGTAAACAATTTCTCCTTTTTGAGGAATAGTTTCTAAAGTATAATTTAATTTTTCAAGAAGCTCGTTAGTGTCTTTATCAACATCAATTTCGGTCAAGACGTTTTCGTGTCCGTAACCTCTTCTTGGGTCTGTATTTTCTTTATCGATGAGTTCTTGGATGCTCAACTCACCATCGCCTACCACGTGAGCCGGCACTCTTCTCGCAGCCGCCACCATTTTATGATTGATGACCAAAACACGGAAATCAAAACCTGTGATGTACTTTTCTACAATCACTTTTCTGGAATATTGTTGCGCATGTGTCAACCCAACCACAGCTGTTTCATAATCATTCACATTGATGGATGCCCCTTTCCCGTGATTGCCATCCAATGGTTTGATCACGATCGGGTAACCTATTTTTCTGATTGCAAGATCCAAACCTTCCTCGTCCACCACCAAACTTCCGGAGGGAACAGGAATCGCCGCATCTTCCAGCATTTTTTTCGTCAATTCTTTGTTGCAAGCAATATCTACGGCAATACTACTTGTGTTACCTGTAATTGTTGCCTGAAATCTCTGTTGATTGATTCCATAACCAAGCTGTACCAAAGAGTTTTTCCCCAATCTGATCCAAGGAATCCTTCTGGAAACGGCTTCCTCTACTATACTTCCAGTCGATGGTCCCAATCTCTCACTTTCGCGAAGTTCTTTCAGGTTGTGAATGCATTTTTCGATATCATATTCTTCTGCAGACATCAGACATTCTGCAATCCGCACGGCTTCTTCGGCTGCAAAAATACCAGCCTGCTCTTCCTTGTAATTGAAAACAACGTTGTAAACGCCCGGTGTTTTGGTTTCTCTGGTTCTTCCAAATCCAACATCCATCCCGGCCAAAGTCTGAATTTCAAGCGCAATATGCTCTATCACGTGTCCCATCCAGGTTCCCATTTCTACCCTTTTGAAGAATCCGCCTTCGCAACCTTCCGAGCATCTGTGGGAAATGAGCGACGGCAAAAGTTTTTCGATCCTTTCTCGGAAACCGTCTATTTTATTGGTTGGAAAATGTTCTGTTTCTTCCAGATCCAAACGCATTTGAATTAATTTTTTTCTTGTAATGCTCCAGATATTCGGACCTCTGAGAACTTGTATTTTTTCGATTTTCATATTTAAAGGTAGTTGTTAGAGAATAGATTTTTGATATTGAACTTAAAATCAATGCTTTGAAAATTTATAATTTAGTTTCCTAAAGCGATTCAAAAATGCTAACCAAAGTCGTTCCTAAAATCTATTTTATCAAAGATAATAGAAAAGCTCTGAAATAAAGAAAAATCACAGATAATTATTTTACTATAAAACAGAATCTTTATCGAATATTCATAATAATTAACGATTTGTTAATTTAAAACCACCATTTTCTACTAATAGCCTTTAATAATTAAAACTTTAAATAACTTTGATTGATTTTTACCGTTGAAAAATGAGGTCTATCTTGATATGATTTATTATTTTTGTTAACTATGAAATCAAAAGGAAAACTTGTCATCATTGGAGGCGCTGTAAACAAAGGTAGTTTTACAGAGACCAGTTTTGACCAAAACGTCGAAAAAAATCTCAACTTTTTTGAACGAGGTATCCTCAGAAAAATCATCGATGAATCTAGATACAAAGAAGATTCTATCATCGAAGTCATTACGACCGCCTCTCAAATCCCAGACATCGTTGGGCCAGAATATAAAAAAGCATTCGAATATCTCGGTATTAAAAATTGCAATATCCTCGACATTCAAAACCGCGAACAAGCAAACAGCGACGCCATCGTAGCGAGAGCAAATGCGGCAGATGTTGTGATGTTCACAGGTGGTGACCAACTTCGCTTAACCTCAATTCTTGGCGGAACCAGATTCCACGATGCCATCTTGACCAAATATCAAACCGAAGACTTCATCTACGCCGGAACTTCTGCAGGAGCGGCGGCCGCTTCTGAAAATATGATCTATCAAGGTTCAAGTTCCGAAGCACTATTGAAAGGTGAAATCAAAACAACACAAGGTTTAGGATTTATAGAAAACGTAGTTATCGACACGCATTTTGTACAGCGAGGGAGAATCGGAAGGTTGTTCCAAGCAGTCGTAAGCAATCCGAGAACTTTGGGAATTGGTTTGGGTGAAGACACAGGATTATTTATTGAAGATGATAAAATGACCGCAATTGGTTCAGGACTTGTCATCATCGTGGACGGACTTCAAATCAAAGATACCAATTTGACCAATGTTGATCTCGGACAACCGATTTCCATTAAAAACTTGGTTGTGGATGTGCTTTCTATGAATGATACTTTTGATCTTAAATCAAGAGAAATGAATATCGTCAATTCTCAGTACAACCCAATCCCACAAGTTATTCCGAGTAATTATACGAGCGATTAAAACACTTCGACTCCGCTCAGTGTGACAAATCGTAATTACAGTTTAGAATTTAAGATTGTCAGTCTGAGGTGAAGTTTATCCTGAGCTTGACGAAGGGAAGACCTATAAAAAATTCTTTGTCAGTCTGAGGTTCTCGAAGACAAATAAAAACTAAAATTCCATTTATGAAAATAATCATCCACGGCGGTTTCTTCTCCGAAAGTAATCAAAGCAACGAAGTGAAATTGGCAAAACAGAATTCACTGAAAGCCGTTGCGAAAAAGTCTTATGATTTCCTTCAAAACAATTCTGCTTTTGACACCGTTGCTTATGCCGTTTCTCTTTTGGAAGATGACGAATTGTATAATGCCGGGATTGGTTCGCAGATCCAAAGTGATGGCGTGATCCGAATGAGCGCTGCGATTATGGATGGTGAAACGCAGAAGATGAGTGGCGTGATCAATATTCAGGATGTGAAAAATCCAGTCTTTGTTGCTAAGGAATTAATGAAAGAAGACGACCGTGTTCTTGGCGGAAACGGTGCGAAAAAATACGCAACCGAAAATGGCTTCGAAGACTTCTCCACCGAAATCCCACAGCGAAGAAAAGAATACGAAGAAAAACTGAAAACCGGAGGCAAAGGAACTGTTGGCGCTGTTGCGATTGACAAAAAAGGAAAATTGGCAGTTGCAACTTCCACCGGCGGAAAAGGTTTTGAAATCCCAGGAAGAATCTCGGATTCTGCGACTGTGGCAGGAAATTACGCCAACCAATTTTGTGCGGTAAGCTGTACTGGCGTTGGTGAAGATATTGTCAGTAATGCCACCTCAGCGAAAATAGTAACTCGAGTTACAGACGGACTTACTATAGAAAATGCCTTCGACAGAACCTTTGAAGAGTTGAAGGAAATCGATGGTTTTGCAGGCGCGATTGGGATTGACTCTGAGGGAAATATCTTCCATCAAGATTCTTATCCTACGATGGTTTTCGCGAGTTTTGATGGGGTGGATTTTGAGGTTTTTGGGTAATTTTATTATTAATCTCAAAAAATATTCTATGAAAAATATCTTCTTTTTAGTATTTCTAATTTCATCGATGTCAACGGCACAAAACAAAAATAATAGCATTGATGTTTTGGTGAATGAAATGTGTAATAATTTTAAAGAGAATAAAAATCTCGCAGATTCTACCCGAATAAAAATCTTGAATGAAAAATTCATTTGGCCTACTTTGAAAAATCAGTCTGAAGACAACGCGTCTGAGATTGGTAATCAAATTTATTTTAGATTACAAAAAAACTGTCAAGAATTCAGAGAATACTTATATCGAGTAGATCCTCCAAAGGATGATAATTGGATGCGACTTGATGCGAAGCCTTCCATTGAAATTACTGATAAACAAATTGAAACATTTAAAAACATAGATAAATTTCATTACTATGAATATGCTGGTGAAATAACAAAAGTTCAAACAGACAATAAGTATTGGACTGAAACTTTCTCAGACGGAACTTTTTCAAAGCTCCATTATAATTGGATTACTACTAATTCATTTGAGTTGATTTTTGTTGAAAGTAATAACAAGACACGAAAAAACTTTAGTAAAAAAGGTGATATATACAATTATCAAGTTATTAGCAAAGAAGATAATTACTATTGGGTACTAGTCGAAATTCCGAATCAATCCGAATTATTAAAGTTTAAATTATTTACTGAAGATTAAGTATTTACTTAAGGTTAAAATATCAGTCGTAGAACAATTTAATTGAAAAGATGATCTACAAAAACCAAGAACTCAAAAATGCGATTTTGATTGTCTGGCAAGTCTCTGCAGTTGTATCAATTTTAATCTTATTGGTTTTATTTTTTGTAGATGAGCAAAAAATACTGTCACAACTTCCGGTGTGTGAGGCTCGGAAAAAGGGATTAGAATGTTTTCTTTGCGGATCAACTCACGCTTTTATCGAACTTAAAAAACTGAATTTCGGAAGTGCTTTCGCCTTTAATAAGTTAAGTCCGTTTATGTTTGTTTTATTAATCTTAAATTCGCTTTTCTTTTTAAAATATTTATTCAAAAACTATAAAACAAAACTATGAAAACAGCAAGTCTGGTAATGGGAATCTTAGCGATATTCGGAATGCTTTTCGGATTCATTCCTTGTTTGGGAGCGTTCAACTGGATCAACATTCCATTTTCAATGATCGGATTGGTGATCAGCATTGTAGCTTACGTGCAAGAAGATAATCTACCAAAAGGAAACGCCATAGCTGGCATCGCAATGTGTGGCGTGGCGGCGTTTTTCGGATTCATCAGATTGATTTTGGGTGGTGGAATTTTGTAACTTATTTTTCAAAAATTAACGACGTGTGAATTTTTTGAAAATATTCTTAATATTGGTAAAACATTGAACTCCTACAGAGCTCCGTTTGATAACCAAACATTTTCTACAAACATATTGCTCCTCTGGAGCATTTTTCATTTGTGAATTTTAACAAAAAAATTGATTGTAAAATATCTCTCAATAAAATTGCTCTTTTGTAACACATCTCTATTGGATAAATTTAAAATTAATTTAAACCATATTCTACTTAAAATTTCACTATTAAAATGCTCTGTAAGAACAATGTGTTTGTAGAAAAACAATATTAACTAAGCTAAATCGCTCCGTATAATGGTATCTTTTTGTCATATTTAATAGTAGAATTCATATTATTGAGAATTTAGATTGAAAAAAAAACTATACAGCGAAAAAGCGGATTAGACAAGACTCCTTTTGACAAAAAAACCGCTTTGCTTCAAAAAACTAAACGGTTTTATCATTTATCGTTGATGATCTATCATTTATCTTTACTCCAGCCAACCCATTTCCTTCATCCAATCATCGTTGTAGATTTTCCCAACGTAACGGCTTCCGTGATCGTGTAACAAAACGACTATCACATCGTCTTTTGTGAACTGGTCTTTCATCTGAACCAGAGCAGACATTGCACTTCCCGCAGAATAGCCGCAGAAGATCCCTTCTTCTTTTGCCAATCTTCTTGCGTAGATCGCACCGTCTTTGTCCGTCACTTTTTCGAAATGGTCGATGACGCTCATATCGTAATTTTCTGGAAGAATATCTTCGCCAATACCTTCTGTAATGTAAGTGTACGCGTGATTCAAATGGATCTCTCCGGTTTCGTGGATCTCTTTCAAAATAGAACCGTAAGTATCAACACCAATGATTTTGATGTCGGGATTTCTCTCTTTGAAGAATGTTCCACAACCCGTCACCGTTCCTCCTGTTCCGGCTCCAGCTACAAAATGCGTTAATTTTCCGTCTGTTTGTTCCCAGATTTCTGGCGCTGTACTTTCGTAATGCGCTAGTCTGTTGGAAAGATTGTCGTATTGGTTTACGTACCAGCCATTTTCCGTTTCCTTAGCTAGTCTTTTTGAAACTGAATAATACGAACGTGGATCAGTAGGTTTTACATCTGTTGGACAAACGATTACTTCTGCACCAACGGCACGGAGAATATCACATTTTTCTTTGGATTGTTTGGAATTGGTCACGAAGATGCATTTGTAACCTTTTTGAATTGCGACCAAAGCCAATCCCATTCCTGTGTTTCCGGAAGTTCCTTCGATGATGGTTCCGCCTGGTTTTAGACGACCGTCTTTCTCAGCATCTTCGATCATTTTGAGGGCCATTCTGTCTTTTACAGAATTTCCCGGATTCGTCGTTTCAACTTTTGCCAAAACCAAAGCTGGAAAATCTTCTCCCAAAACTCTGTTGATCTTGACTAATGGTGTGTTACCGATTGTTTCTACGATATTGTTGTAATATTTCATAATTATATAATTGATGATTGATAAATGATAGTTGATAAATGATGATCGATAGTTAAATGATTGAAGCTGATTGAAACTGATTGAAGAATCATTTATCATTCATCTCATCATTCATGGGTTATCATTCACTTTTATCATTTAATTTCTCTAGCTGTACTTGATGGCTCTAACTGGTGAGATTTTACTGATGAGATAACTTGGCAAGATCATCGCTATTCCTGAAACAATAAAGATGCCGACTGAAACTGCAATGATGTAAAGTGGGTTGAGATCCACGGGAACGGTGCTGATGAAATAATTTTCGGGATCTAATTTTATGAATCCTGTATATTTCTGAACCAACAACAATCCAATTCCGATGATGTTTCCTGCCAATAATCCAGGAATCATAATCATTAATGTATAATTGATGAAGATGGATCTGATCTGTGCATTGGACGCTCCCATTGTTTTCAAAACCCCGATGGAGTTGGTTCTCTCGATGATCAAAATAAGGAGAATCATAATCACATTGATCACGACCACAATGAGCATTATGGCAATGATGAGCGAGATGTTTACATTGAAGATATTGATCCAATCCAAAATCTGCGGATACTTTTCGGTCACTTTTTCGGCGTAATTTTTATAGCCGATGTATTTTTCTATCTCGGGGAAAACTTGGGCCATTTTATCTGTGTCTCCGAGAAAAATATCCAATCCACCAACTTCTTTTTCGCCCATATTCATTACTCTTCGGACGTGGTTGATGTCGCCGATCATATAGAGATCGTCCACGAGTTTGATGTCGGTCTTATAAATTCCTTTGACCAAGAATTTTCTGTAAATTGGTTTTTGGTCTTCTTTTGAGAAAATGGTGACGATGCTGTCATTGGCTTTCAGAGAAAGGTCGTTTGCTATTTTTTCTGATAAGATGATCTCGTTGTTATAGCCATCTTCTTTGAAATCCGGAATAGATCCCGACGTTATGAATGGTTGAAATCTGGCTTTGTCAAAATCCTTTCCAACACCTTTCAGAATGATGCCGGCAAAGTTGGTTTCCGTTCTTAGAATACCACTGACTGAAGCGTAAGATTGCAAACCTGCAACGCCCTCGATGTTTTTCACAGCTTTGATATCCAATCCGTTCGTCTCCAAAACCGAGGAATTGTAGGAAGAGTTGGAACGCGTGGATTTGACAGAAATATCGCCACTGAAATTGGAAATCCTGTCTTCTATCGCCTTCTTGGAACCCAGACCTGTAGAAATCGTAATCAAAGAAACAATGATGCCCAATGCCACGGAAAGCCTGCCAATATAGACGATGACTTTCGAGAGATTATTTTTGTTATCTTTGGAAAACGCTATCTTTTTCGAGAAATATAACGGAAAATTCAAATCTATGATTTTAAGTCCCAAAAATAAAACTTTAGTTTTTATCCTGCTAATTTATTTTAGTTCAATCCCATTTATCAAAGCGCAAAGCAAAGTAAAAGACTACTTTGCCACTGCGACGGACAGACCCGAGCTCTATCTTCCACTTCTTAAAAATAAAAACGTCATCGTTGCCGCCAATCAAACAAGTCTTTTGAAAGATAAGAAACACCTTGTGGATTTTTTGGTTGAAAATAATGTTAAAATCAAATCCATCTTTGCACCCGAGCACGGTTTCCGGGGAACTGCTGACGCTGGCGAACATGTGAAAAGTGGCGCTGACAAAAAAACAGGTTTGCCAATTGTATCACTATATGGTGACAACAAAAAACCAAAAGCAGAATATCTTAAAGGCGCTGATGTCATTTTGTTTGATATTCAGGATGTTGGCGTTAGGTTTTATACTTACATTTCGACTTTGTCCTATATAATGGAAGCGGCTGCGGAAAATAATATCGAAGTCATCGTCCTCGATCGTCCAAATCCGCACGACGGCTACACAGACGGACCAATGATGCGTGACAAATGGAAAAGTTTTATTGGACTACATAATGTTCCCGTGGTTTATGGACTCACAATCGGTGAGTATGGTAAAATGGTAAACGGAGAAAAGTGGCTTAAAAATAATGTCACAGCAAAATACACTTTGATCCCGATGCTTAATTATCATAAGCAAAAAAGATATGGCGTTTCTGATAAACCTTCGCCAAATCTGCCGAATGACAAATCCATCAATCTCTATCCAAGCCTTTGTTTCTTTGAAGGGACACAAGTTTCTGTTGGACGAGGAACAGATTTGCCTTTTCAAATCTATGGAAGCCCGTGGACGAAAAGTTTTCCTTATCAATTCACGCCAAAACCAACTGAAGGTGCAAAAGATCCTTTCCTGAACGGGAAATTATGTTACGGCGAAAACCTCAGTCAATATTCTAACGATTTGCGACAACTGAATCTCGAATGGCTTTTGAAATCCTACAAAGATTATAAAAATACACAGCAGGATTATTTCTTAAAAAATCTCTTCTTTGATAAATTGGCAGGAAGCGATGAATTGCGAAAACAAATGATTGCCGGAAAATCTGAAAAAGAAATCCGAGAAAGTTGGAAAAATGACCTTCAAAATTTTGAAAAAATAAGACAGAAATATATCGTATATCCTAACTAAAAAAACCTCGCGATTTGCGAGGTTTCTTGTTTTATCTGAATTTGTAAAAATTACTTTGTACCAAAGTTTTTAGAAATACCTACAGTAACTCCTTTTCCGAATCCAAAACCAAATGCATTGGATTTGATATCAGTATCTTTTACTTTTTCGTTAGTATAGCCTAAACCACCAATATTAAAGTTAAGACCAAAAGAATTTTTGAAGTTGATGAATAGATTTGGAGTAAACAAAACTCCATAACCAGTAGTTTTAGATTCTGAATAATTTACAACTGGCCCTGGGTTATTAATTGGTGTTGTTCTTTTTCCATTAGATGCAAATAGATCTAATTCTCCAAAAACAGCAAAAGTTTCATTCAATGGGATTGTATATCTTCCAAAAACACCATATTGGAAAAAGTTTTCTTTAGTTTCAAGGTCTGAATTAAAACCTGATGCATTTATTGTTGAGGTTGCTTTCAAAGTATTAATTCCTAATCTAACCCCCGCAGTAAAATTATCTGTAAATTGATATCCAACTTGAGGTGTAAAAGAAAATTGATCACTTTTTTGTTCAGCATTGAACGTTGAAGTATTATTTGTAGTTTTATCAGTAGTGTAAGAAATGTTACCTCCAACTAAAACTGTATTTTTTTGAGCGTTCATTGCTCCGAAAAGTGCTACTGCACCAAGAACTAATAATTTTTTCATAGTTTGTTAAATTTTAGGGTGCAAAAGTATTAAAATTTATTAATACACCAAATAATCAACAAAAATATATCAAAAAATTATTGATATGGAAATTAGTTTTCTTCAGCCAGCCATTCGCCGTAAGAATTTTCGGTTTCGTGAAGTTTGAGATAGGCAAGTTGTACTTCGGATGGAAGTTTGGATTTAATTTTCGAAGCGATATCGTAGAGCATATTCTCGCAAGTTGGCTGGTAGTCACAAAATATCACTTTATGACCTTGATTTTCTAAAGTCTCGCCAAGAGATTTGTGAGGTGAAACACCGTTTATCATAACAGCGTGATCCCAAAGATCGATAATTTCTTCTTTCACGATTTTCTTGATATCGCCAAAATCTACAACCATTCCGTTCTTGTGATCGTCCAGATTGTTGATGGGATTTCCTTTTACCGTAACGAATAATTTGTAGGAATGGCCGTGCATATTCTTGCATTTACCATCATAATTATAAAGTACGTGAGCTGTTTCGAAAGTGAAAATTTTGGTAATCCTAATCATTCTGCAAAGATAATCAAAAATCTGTTTTAATATTTTGCCGAAAAACTTTTGCAAATTCGTATTTTTGCAAGCAAAGACACATTATTAAAATGAAAAAATCACTTCTATTCTTAAGCTTAATCTCATCTGTTTATTTTTATTCTCAAGACTTCTCAGGCATCAACAAAATCCTTGAAAAGATCGAGCAAAAAGGAAAAAAAATGAAAGATGCCAGCAACTACGAACTCAAAGGCAAAAAATTTGTGATGGTAGAGGATTTTGAAGATCACGCAGAACGTCACATTTTGGAATTCAATGCTGATGGGACTTTAACGATGATCGAATTGATCGATGACAAATCCAGCGGAGAAAGCTTTTCCAATATTTTCACTGGCGATTATATCCGAAAAAGAAACGCAATTTCCGTGAGAGCCAACTTCTTGGAAGGTAAGAAAATTGCAATGCCAATTTCCATCAATCTTTATCTAATGAATGCCAGCGACATTTGGTATTTGAAAGATATCAACAACAACAAACGTTGGATTGAGAACAATAATTTGGTTAAAAAGAAGTAATTTGCTAATGGCTATTGGCATTTTGCTATTTGCCTTGAAATTTATCTTCCTTAAGAAAATCAATACAAATCTCTAAGGCTTCATTAAGTTCTTTTGGAAGGATATTTTCTTCCCAAGGTTCCTTTGCTCCAAAGGTATGATTGGCATTTTCAATGGTTTTGAATTGGGAATTCTTTACCCAACTATGAAGGTTTTCAGAATGTTCGATATTTACAGATTCATCATTTGCACCGTGAATAATTAATGTTGGAATTTTTAAACTCTCAGAAGCTTTTTCCACATCCAATCTCTCCTTATTATTTTGATAATCCTCGAAGAATTGAAAATAATGAGGCATTTTTTGTTTGGTTCTGGCGTTTTCGATAAAATATACGCCATCTTTTTTCCAATTTTCAAAGGCTTCATTTTTCGGAAATCTATCAAGCGTTGAAACACTTGCAAGCGTCATTAATTTGGTAATGCTTTGATTTTCCGAAGCTTTAACAATCGAAATTCCGCCGCCTCGGCTGTGACCCAACAACATTATATTTTCAGCATCGACTTCTTTTTGATTTTTGAAATGATTGATAACAATTTCCAGATCATCTAATTCTTTTGAATAATTATTTTGCCCAAAAGCTTCCAGATCGCCGAAGCTGTTTGGATCTTCGATCGTGGTTCCATTATGCGACATATTGAATTTGACAAAATAAAATCCTGCATTCGCCAACTTCTCTCCCATCAATTCCCAAGTTCCCCAATCTTTGTAGCCTTTGTAACCATGAACAAATATTATTAGAGGGAGCTTTTCTTCGGATTCAGGAAAAAAGGCATCCGCCAAGAATTCTCTTTCACCTTTTAGAACAATATTTTTTTGTTTGATTAAGTTCATAATTGAAGAATCGTAAAATTGTAAATCTGTTCTTAAACAGAATCAAGAAGTCTTTTATCTTTTCTCTATTATCTCAAAGTCTGTATTAAATCGTCATCGAAAAAATCCGTGTTTCCGGTTTGTTCCTCAACATTCTGAGATCAAAGACCATCGCGACGTTTCTCGTGAAAGCCCTTCCTTTTTCCGTGATTTTGATTTGATTTTCTGAAATTTCTACCAATCCATCAGATTCCATTTCTTTCAGTTTTTCAATGGAATTCTCAATCTCTGGGAATGAATTCTGCAAATCCCAACTGGTTTCCAGCTGACACATCAGATTTAAAATATGTTTTCTGATATTCAGATCCTCTGCGTCCAAAATATGACCTCGAAAAACAGGAATTTGTCCTTCTTCCACCAACTTCTGATATTCCTCCACCGTTTTAACGTTCTGAGCAAATGCATACCAGGAATCTGAAATCGCGGACATTCCCAAACCAACCATCAGCTGGGTTTTGCTGGATGTGTAACCCATAAAATTACGATGAAGTTTTTTCTGAATTTGAGATTGATAAAGATCATCGTGTTCCAAAGAGAAATGATCCATCCCAATTTCTATGTATCCAAGATCTTCCAACAGTTTTTTTCCGTCTTCGTAAAGTCTTCTCTTTTCGTCGCCACTTGGAAGGTCATTTTCGTCGAAACCACGTTGTCCAACACCTTTTACCCACGGCACGTGCGCATAAGAATAAAAAGCCAATCGGTCTGGTTTCAATTCCATCGTTTTACGAATGGTGAATTCCATTGCTTCCCAAGTCTGATGTGGCAACCCGAAGATCAGATCATGACTCACGCCTTTGTAGCCAATTTCTCTTGCCCAATTGGTCACATTTTCGACATTTTCAAAAGGCTGAACTCTGTTGATCGCCTTCTGAACTTTTGGATCGTAATCCTGAACACCAAAACTAACTCTCGTAAATCCTAGATCAAACAAGGTTTGAAGATGTTCACGGGTTGTATTATTCGGATGACCTTCAAAGCTGAATTCCTGATCTTCGGCAATTTCTACCGTATCAAAAATGCCTTGTAAAAGTGTTCTCAAATTTTCTGGTGAGAAGAAAGTCGGAGTTCCGCCTCCAAGGTGAAGTTCTTTCAGTTTTGGTTTGTGATCGAATAATTCCAAGTACAATTTCCATTCCTTCAAAACGCTTTCCAGATATGGAATTTCTACAGAATGTTGCTTCGTAATTCTCTTGTGACAGGCACAAAAAGTACAAAGCGCCTCACAAAAAGGCAAGTGAATATAAATGGAAATCCCTTCCTCAGAATTGCTTTCCGAGAAAGATCTTATCACTGATTTTTTCCAAAGATCTGCGGTAAAACCCTCCTCATTCCAATAAGGAACAGTTGGATAAGAGGTGTAACGCGGACCAGGAATATTGTATTTGTCAACTAAAGAATTCATTAGGGCAAAGTTACAAAATTTGAGTTTGGAATGAATTTGAATTAGGATGACTTTTGATTGGTAGTTTCTATAATGGATGTCCAAATTTCTATAAAACGACAAAGTCCATAGCCCCGATAGGAACGGCATCCTTTTTTGCTTTCTGGTACAATCTTTCTTTTGATGACAAACCTTCTGAAAGCAAAAAAGATATAGTGGATAGCGGGAAATAGCTCCTAAAAAGTTTTTAAAGAAAAAACCCAGCCATAATTGGAAACTATGACTGGGTTTTTATGTATATCTAATATTTTTTTATTTTATCTCAATTCTGCGTTCAATTCCTTTGTGAAGGACTTGATAAGCGAGTTCATTACTTCTGTGATGTCTTTGTCTTCCAAGGTTTTTTCTTCGTTGAGGAGTTCAAAACTCATCGCATAGGATTTTTTGCCTTCTGGAAGATTTTTGCCTTCGTAAACATCGAAAAGGTTGATCTTCTTGAGGAAAGGCGACTTGTTCTTCTTCGCCAACTCGTACAATTCTGAGTAAGAAATCGTCTTGTCCACCAGCAACGCAAGGTCTCTTCTGATTTTGTTGAATTTTGGAATATCGACAAATTTCAGGTTTTCGTTGCTTCTGAAAGACTGGCAATTTTCCAGCTCGATCTCTGCGTAGAAAACGTCTTGGCTGATGTCGAAATCCTTTAACAATTGTGGGGAAACCTTCCCTAATCTTGCCAAAGTTTTCCCTTCTGCCGAGATTTCCAAAGCGTCGGAGAAACGTACGTCTTCCAAAGCGGATTCGTGAAGGTCAAGGTTTAATTTTTCCAGAAGAATTTTCACGTAAGCTTTCAAATGGTAGAAATCTGTCGCGCTTTTTGGCTGAAGCCAGTTCTCTGCAACTTCTCTCCCCGTTGTCAGGATCGCCAATTGTTTTCTTTCTTCGTACTTCTCTTTTTTATGATAGATTTTCCCTAATTCGAAAAACTTGATGTCGGCTGATTTTCTGTTGATATTGTAGATCGCATTTCCCAAAAGTCCTTCCAGCAAAGACTTTCTCATAAATGCCAGATCGTTGCTCAATGGATTCAACAACTTTACCGCATCGGTCTCGTCTTTCACAGAAGTCAATGAATTGTTCATCACCTCGTTAAAGCCATTGCCTTGCAAAGTCCTTGCCCAAGCGTTTTCCAAAGCATCCTGGTCTTCAAAATCCAATTTCACCGGCGTGAATGAGATTTTCTTTGGTGCTTCGATCTTGTTGTAACCGTAAATTCTTAGAACTTCTTCGATGACGTCAATTTCTCTTGTGACATCGGCTCTGTAAACTGGAATCGATAATTCCAATCCGTTTTGAATTTCGTTGAGAATTGTAATTTCCAAAGATTTTAAAATCTCTTTGATTTTCTCTCTGTGAATTTTAGTTCCAAGAATCTGATCGATTTTCGAATATCTGAAAACGACGTAATGGTCTTTGATCTTCTCTGGATAACTTTCCAAGATCTCGCCAACCAATTTTCCGCCAGCCAATTCCTCGATCAACTGGATCGCGTGTGTCAAAGCGGTTCTTGCATTGTTCGGATCCACACCTCTTTCGAAACGGAAAGATGCATCGGTATTGAGTCCGTGGAATTTTGAAGCTTTTCTGATCGCTACCGGATTGAAGTAAGCACTTTCTAGAAATATCGTTTTAGTGTCAGAAGAAACACCACTTTCACTTCCGCCAAAAACGCCGGCGATGCAAAGCGGATTGTCTTTTCCATCTTTGATGATGATCTCGGAACCGCTCAAAGTTCTTTCCACACCATCCAAAGTTTTGAATTTTGTTCCTTCCTGAACTGTTCCAACTTTCACGACCTTGTCTGCAATTTTGTCTGCGTCAAAAGCGTGAAGCGGTTGTCCGAGGCCGTGAAGAATGTAATTGGTAATATCTACCACGTTATTGATCGGCGAAAGTCCGATGGCTTTCAATCTTGCTTTCAACCAATCTGGAGAAGTTTTCACTTCTACATTTTCGATCACTGCACCCAAATATCTTGGTGTAAGTTCAGAGTTTTCTATTTGTAATTTGAAATCGTGAGAACCTTCAATATTTAAAACTTTGGATTCGATTTTTGTGAATTCTGATTTCAGGTTATTGGAAACCAAGAAAGCCTGCAAGTCTCTGGCAACGCCGTAATGCGACATTGCGTCGGTTCTGTTGGGCGTCAGTCCGATCTCGTAGACCTCATCGTTTGTCAATTCAAAATAGTCTGCGAAATTCTTTCCAACTTCGAATTTTTCTGAATCCAAAACCATAATTCCGCCGTGATCATCGCTTAAGCCCAATTCGTCTTCTGCGCAGATCATCCCTTCGGAAACTTCGCCACGGATCTTTGCTTTTTTGATATCGAAAGAAGTGCCGTCCTTTGCATAGATCTTAGTTCCAACCACTGCAACAGGAACGGTTTGTCCTTCAGCAACATTTGGCGCACCACAAACGATCTCTAGAACTTTTCCGCCAACATCGACGGTTGTTTTGTTGAGTTTATCTGCATTTGGATGTTTTTCGCAAGTCAAAACTTTGCCAACAACGATTCCTTCCAAGCTACCCTTTACGCTTTCGAATTTATCTACGCCTTCCACTTCCAGACCGATGTCTGTAAGATACGCACTGATCTTCTCGGTAGAAAGTTCAGTTTTGATATAATCCTTAAGCCAATTATTTGAAATTTTCATTATTTATATTATTGTCGGAAGTCAGAAGTCTGATGTCCGAGGTTTTATTTTAATTTAATATTTTTCAGATTTGAATCTTCAAATCTCTTTTTTTATTTTAAAGCTGTATTCTACTTATCATCATAATGTCCCCAAGCCGAAAGAAAAAGAATATCATCAGATTCTATCTCATAAACCAAACGATGTTGTTTGTTGATTTCGCGAGACCAAGTCTCAACTTTTCGATGTTTAAGCTGTTCTGGTTTTCCCGTTCCAATTCTAGGATTTTCTAGACATTCCGTTACAAAACGTTCGACTTTTGAAAGCAACTGTTTTTGTCCTGATTTTTTATGTTTTTTCAGGTCTTCAACAAATTTTTCGGTATAGTTTACAGAAAAACTCATAATGAATCAAAAAAATTCTTGACCTCGTCTTTTGATTTCAGCACCTTTTTGCTCTTGCTTTTCTTTGATTCATCAAGCATTTCATCAAATTCCTTACGAGAATATTTTATTTTCTCAGCTGAATCTGAAGCATTTTCTTTTACCTTAAGCTTTTTAACGCCAAGCGCTTTTAAAATTGTGCGGATTTTTTCAACTTCGGATTTATCCGCTTCAAATGTAAACGTTGTCATATTCCGTTATTTTTAGGTTTAAAAAAATATTTATTAAACAAAATTTGAGATTTGAATCATCAAATCTCAAATCTTATTATTTATAAAATTGATAAATAATCATTCATCAATTATCATTTATTATTTATAATCCAATTACTGGCATTGACAGCATCAGGATACTTTCGTTTTCCTCCAATCCGTCAACTGGTTCTACGATTCCTGGTCTGTTTGGCTGAGACATTTTCATCGTCACATCGTCAGAAGCCAAAACGGATAACATCTCTGTCAGGAATTTTGAACTGAAACCGATGTTGATATCATCTCCATTGTAATCACAAGGAATCTGCATATCTGCCTTGTTTGCGTACTCTGTATCTTCTGCGTGAAGGTGAAGCACATTTCCGGACAATTTGAATCTTACCTGATTGGTAGATTTGTTTGACATAATAGACGCTCTACGGATAGAACTCAAAAGTAGACCTCTGTTGATGGTCAAAACATTTGGATTTTCTTTCGGGATCACTGCGTTGTAGTTTGGATATTTACCATCTATCAAACGACAGATCCAAGTGTTGTTTCCAAAAGTGAATTTCGCCATATTGTCGCTGAATTCGATCAACACATCTTCCGTTGAATTGTTCAGTATATTTTTGAAGATTGCCAATGGTTTTTTCGGCATAATGAATTCCAAAGTCTCAGGATGCGTGACATCTGTTCTTTTGTAAACCACCAATCTGTGAGAATCTGTGGAAACAAAATTGGTCTCATCTTCCTTGAATTGAAACAAAACACCAGTCATTACCGGACGAAGAGAATCATTACTCGTCGCAAACAAAGTGTTCGCCAAAGCTTCTGCCAAAACGCCACCAGAGATGGACACTTTTTGAGACGCATCGAACTCCGGCAATTCCGGATAATCGTCCGCATTGTCTAGCGCTACTGCAAAGTTATCTTTCTCATCCAAGATCTCCAGCACGCTCCCGTTTCCGTCTTCGGAATCTTTCACGGCCAAAGTCAAAGGTTGCTCGCCGTAAGTCTTCAGGAAATCCTGAAAAATCTTACCTGGAACTGCTATTTTTCCTTTGTCATCTGACTTCACCTCGAGAGAAGTGATTAGCGTTGTTTCGCCGTCTGATGCGGTAACAGTCAACAAGTTCTGATCTAACTCGAAAAGAAAATTCTCCAAAATCGGTCTGGACTGTGAACCGGAAATCACACCGCTAACGGTCTGTAAAGCTTTTTGCAAATCGCCACTGGCAACAATAAATCTCATAAACTGTATTTATTTCAATTCTACAAAGATAATGAATTTGATGTGATTTTAAAAGCTGTATTTATTTAGTTATTAACAATTTTTAGATTTATCTATCTTTGTTGATATTATTCCGATGAAAAAACCGCCATTTCATAAAAGTGTTCAGTTCACAATCCGTGGGATTCTGTGGATTTTGAAGAACGAGCGCAATTTCCAAATCCATATTTTGGGATTGATCATTAATCTTTTTCTGATCGTTTATTTGGGACTTTCAAATTTTGAAAGTGCACTGATCATTCTGGTTTCGTTCTTCGTCTTGGTGACGGAAGCCTTGAATACTTGTGTTGAGAAGATCTGCGACTATATCCAGCCGGAATTTGATCTGAGAATTGGAATTATTAAGGATTTGGCTGGCGGAGCGGTTTTGCTGGCGACTATTTCTGCAATCTGTATTGGAGCTTTGGTTTATTGGCCTTATTTGAAGTTGTATTTTTATTGATATAAATTTGTTTAACACAAAGGCACAATATTCTTTTAACATTTGATTGCTTTTAAGGCACGAGGAAAATCAGAGATTTTTATTTAATGAAATTAAACTTTGTGCCTTAAATAAATCAATAATTATAAATGATTTTGTGCCTTTGTGTTTTTTTGATTTCATATTAAGTTTATATTTTAAAAATTAGAAAAGATTTAATCCTATTTTTTACATAAAATTTTTACATTTGTTTTCAATATAATTCTAGAATGAGCAAAAAAAACATCGCCGTCGTAATGGGCGGATATTCTGATGAATACAAAGTTTCTCTAAAAAGTGGCCAATTGATTTTTGATTCTTTGGACCGTGAAATCTATAATGTTTACAAAGTGGTCATCCTGAAAGATGAATGGTATTTCCTCGATGAAAACGATCAAAAAAAACCAATCAACAAAGCTGATTTTTCTGCCAATCTAGGTAATGGAGAAAGTCTGAAATTCGATGCTTGTTTCAATATCATCCACGGAACGCCTGGCGAAAACGGAATTCTACAAGCTTATTGGGACGCAGTAGGACAAAAATATACAGGCTGTGATTTCTATCAAAGTGCCCTGACCTTTAACAAAAAAGATACCTTGGCAGTTCTTTCAAAATACGGAATTCCATCAGCAAAAAGTATTTACCTAAGAAAAGGCGAAGATATTTCTGATGACAAAATCGTGGAAGAACTGGGACTGCCACTTTTCGTGAAGCCCAATCAAAGCGGTTCTTCACTCGGAATTTCGAAGGTCAAAGAAAAAAGCGAATTGAAAAATGCACTTGAAATCGCCTACAAGGAAGACGACGAGATCCTAATTGAAAGCGCTTTAAACGGAACCGAGGTTTCTGTGGGCGTTTTGGATTACAAAGGTGAAGTCATCGTGCTTGGAATTACGGAGATCATTCCTGACAAAGAATTCTTCGATTATGAAGCAAAATATGAAGGCGCTTCCCAGGAGATCACGCCTGCAAGAATTGACGAAGAGACGACGAAAAAGGTGGAAGAGATATCCATCAAAGCTTATAAATCACTTGGAATGAGTGGATTTTCGAGGTCAGAATTCATCATTGTGGACGGAATTCCTTACCTTTTGGAAATGAATACAAATCCTGGATTTTCGCCGGCAAGTATCCTTCCGCAACAAGCGAAGATCTACGGAATCTCCATCAAAGACCTTTGTGGAAGCGAAGTTGAGAAAGCTTTAAATAAATAATTATAAATTAGCCAGAGAAAAGTCTTTGGCTTAATTTTTTTTAAATCTGAAATAAATGAAAATTGCTGTTTTCCCCGGATCGTTCGATCCCATCACACTTGGACATTATGATATCGTAGAGCGCGCCGTTCCGCTTTTTGACAAGATCATCATCGCCATCGGAAAGAATTCTCAGAAAAAATATATGTTCTCTCTGGAGCAACGCAAGGAATTCATTAGAAAAACCTTCGAAAAATTCCCTAATGTTGAAGTCGATGATTTTGAAGGATTGACCATCGATTATTGTAAAAGTAAAAACGTGAATTTCATTTTGAGAGGCTTACGAAATCCCGCCGATTTTGAATTTGAAAAGTCAATTGCCCAAACTAACAGAGCTTTGACAAGGGAAAATACCATTGAAACAATCTTCCTCCTGACATCTTCAGGCAAATCCTACATCAGTAGTAGCATTGTTCGCGAAATCATTTCTTATGGTGGAAACTATGAGATTATGGTTCCAGATGCAGTGAGAGTTGAGAAAAAACCATAAAATATAGTTCTTTTGAACAGTAAAGCAAAAATGAGTTAAATTACTTTTTAACTCATTTTTTAATATATATTATATTCAATAATTATTTTTATTCTAAGGCTTCCAAAAAGACCATGAAGTTCCATTATAAACAGCTAGTTGGCGTGCATTAGTATCATAGACCATCATGCCCGCTGCAGGTTTATTAATTCTCAAATGAGGACTGGCAACTTTCGGAAGAACCATCGCCTTATTGTTGTCTGTCAATACAAGAATTCCGTTTGCACCGTCCACTGAACCAATTGCGACTTTAGAAGTGGTATTTTCAGTTTTGTCACTTCCTTGTATGGAAAGATCTACTGTTCCAATAGTAGCGGAAGTACCATCATCCTCACTAAGACTTACCCAGGTGTTATTGTTCTTAAGATATTTCACCTTATAATCAGAGACGTCATAAATGATAGTTCCCTCTTCTTCAATTCCGCTTTTGTTTTCAACGTATGGGACAATCAGTCCACGGTCTTCTGTATTTCCGAATTCTAATGAAACGGAAGTATTGGACACATTATTTTTTCCCATAGCCACTTGGCTTTTTATTGAGTCATTGATAATAAGCGTAGCTATTATTACAATTGTTTTTTTCATAATTTCATTTATGTTTTTATTTTATGATTTTCTAAAAATTTATGTTTTTTGTTTCACCAGGATCAGCAGTAACATTCACCAGTATGGTACATTCTTTACCGTTAAGAGATATAGGGAAATAGTAACCGCCACCACCATAAGTAGAGTTACCCGATACAGTTAGTATTAAATTGCCATTTCCATTAGATAAACTACCTGCTGCAAGCACTGCTGTTAGACCGTTTGTTCCTGTGGATGAAAAAGATTGTTGCGAATAGGACGATCCGTCTCCATTGTAATATGGAATTGATATTGTGAAATTGACATTAGGATCGAGATGAGTATCTCCATTGATAATAACATCACTACAATCAAGTGAAAACTGTTGCAGATCCGGACATGCCTGGGTCGTTATACAATACCATCCAAAAGTATTACCATTATCTGCAGAAGTATACAGTTTCATACACTTATTAGTGATGTCATAAACCATCATACCCTCTATGAAGTTGGCGGATGAGATATTCACAGGAACATCTGGTGTTGCTGGATTGTTATCTACATCTGAAAAAGGAACTCGATTCAATACAAAACCTTTACTTTTAGATTCTAAAGCCAGCCAGCCGCCTTTTCTAACCATCGGCCAATTATTGGCATCATCCCCAGCTCTCCCTAAAGAACTGATGCCAATCTTAGTCTCAAGTACTTCACCGGTAGTACTGCCAGGTTTATAACATGAACCTACCGAAACTCTCGTTACACTAGAAATAGTACTACAAATTCCATCTCCCTTTATAACTACATAGTAGTAAGTTGTATTTGATCCTGTGGGTGCAGGAGGCGTATAACTTGCGGAATTAGCTCCCGATATAAGTGTTCCGTTGATATTTGAATTGATGGTATTACTATACCATTGGTATAGTAGAGGTGAGTTTGTATTAAACTTACTTGCTGTTACAGTGATTGCAGTTGGTGACACACCAGTAGGTACCGTTTGAGTTACTGGGCTGATAGAGCTGATAACAGGGGAATCATCATATCCGTAGGTAACTACATTTTGGCTGTCCCCTAATATCAGACCACGTGGGCTATCAGGATATGAATTTGTGGCGGACCCATCTCCAAAAGCTGAATAACGGAACGTGTAGGTCTGACCTGGTTGCATGCCAATTGGTACCGTTGGAGATCCGGCACTGGAGGTGAAAATCTGCGTATTGCCATGTGGTTTTAACCACCAACCTGAAGTAACGGGTCTTAGATTACCGGTGTTCCAATTTACATATTGGTGTGACACGATCTTTGAAACTCCAGGTGCAGTGGGGTAATTCCCTATTTCAATAGCGAACCTCCCTAATTGATTTAGGCTACCATCTTCTATTTTTGTTGTGAATACATTATCGGTATTATTAAAACTTAAATCAGTTTCGCTGGTAGAATTATTTGCGGGGAGCGAGTTGTAAAGACTACCGACACCATCAGTTCTTGGAACCAGCATCAAACCTGATCTGCCTAAGGTCGAACTACTACCTTGGGTAAGTGCCTGCCAGCGGTTATCAACTCCGTATTGATTGTTGAGGTCAGAGTAAGCTAGAGGTAATGTAAAAGAATTCCCTATACCAGGTATTGCCACTCCACTTGCAAGTGCATAGACTAGGTTTACGTTACCGCCATTGATTCCTACCACATTGCTTGGCAATGCCAATGTAGCATTAACATCTAGCTTATATGTAGTGGTAGCACAGGGTGTTACAAAGATGCCCGTACTGATTGAAGAATTGTTGTTAGTCGTATTAGAATCTCCAGGATGCTCTACTGTTGCGGTATTTGTAACAATCGTTTCAGGTGTATTGCCTGATGTTCCGCTAATTGTAAACGTGATACCGCTACCTTCTGGAAGTATTGGGATGACAAGACCTGTCCCCTGTAATCCAGTTAACGTTAAGCTATTTGGACAAGATGCTGATCCTCCAGTTCCCGCGCCCGCTGTACAGGTTATACCCGTGGCTGTAAAGTTAGATGCTACAGGAAACTTTATGTTTACATTAGATGCAGTGGTCGATCCATTATTTGTGACCAACAATGTATAGCTAAGGGGCGATCCTGGTTCAATACTTAGTGGTCCTATCAGATTAGTCCCAATATCTACTTGGGCATAAAAATTAATTCCTAATAGCAACATAGGAATTACCTTACATAGTTTTAGTGTTAAACATTTAAAATGTTTAAAATGTTTAAAATGTTTAAAATAAAAATTAATCATCTGTGTTTGTTTGTGTTAAGTTAAATTATAAAAAAATTGCCTAAACGATAATGAGATCAACTCTACTCATTGAGACATAATGTTATCAAGGAGGTAGAAAATTAGATATATGTGTAGTAGTATAAAAAAAAAGATATCCCAAGCAAAAATGCGAGGAATTTGAGAATATTTCGAAATCATTTGTTTGTTTACCTTTCATAGATTGACTAGAATTGGTATGCAATTATACAATAAAATAAATAAAAAAACAAATATTGGAAAATCATCATCGCCATTGGAAAGGATTCGCAGAAAAAAATATGTTCTCTCTCGAGCAACGCAAAGAATTCATCAGAAAAACCTTCGAAAAATTCCCTAATGTGGAAGTAGATGATTTTGAAGGATTGACCATCGATTACTGTAAAAGTAAAAACGTGAATTTCATTTTGAGAGGCTTACGAAATCCAGCCGATTTTGAATTTGAAAAGTCAATTGCCCAAACCAACCGAGCTTTGACAAGAGAAAACACGATTGAAACAATCTTCCTTTTGACGTCTTCTGGCAAATCGTACATCAGCAGTAGTATTGTGCGGGAAATCATCTCTTATGGCGGAAACTATGAGATTATGGTTCCGGATGCAGTGAGAGTTGAGAAAAAAATATAAAAGAAAATCCTGAATATTTACGATTCAGGATTTTTTGTTTTTATATAAAACTAATTTTCTAAATAATCGGTTGCAAATTGTGTCCAATCTTCCACCGATTGATCCAGATAAATATCGGGTTGAATTCCGATGTTATCAATTGGATATTCCGGCAAGCGCATCGCCTTGTAAGTTGGCAGTAGAAGCTGATAATCCTGACATCCAAAGTCTGTATAAATTGCATTTCCATAGTCCAAAGCGCCGTAACTTGGGATTCCCATAATTTTTACCTTCTTGCTTTGCTTGGCAATATAAAGCAAATATTCCGCGGAACTTCCTGTCCATTTGTTGGCAAGAATGACGATATTTTTTGGACTTTTTGGTGCGATATCTATTTTTTGGATTCGATTCAATCCGCCTTTTTCATCATAATTAAAATAACGTCCCAGGTTTTCTTTCACTTTAGCAATTTGATTATCAACCACTTCTGTTGATTCATCTTTACCAAGGTTCTTTTTATATTTTTCCAAACTATTGAGGAAAGTCTGACTCGCTAAGAACTCAACGCCAGTATGTTGGATTGATTTTCCAGAAATGTAAGGCAATAGTTTTTGATATGCATCCGTTGTTCCACCGCCATTTCCTCTAATATCGATGATGAGATTTTCGCTGTTTTCTAGCAAAGCTTTATTGTCATCAATCAGTTTGTCGATTTCTTTTACAAGATGGTGTTCAAAACTTGGTAATTTCAGAATTGAAGTTTGCTCCGACACTTTTTTAAAACTAAAACCTATCAAGTCTTTCAATCTTTTCTCCTGCTGTTCAAAAGCGACACTTGGTTTGGAAATCTCCTTTGCTAATACGACATCTATCTCATCGAAGAACAAAATGTTTTTATCGAAGAACTTATATTTTCCATATTTTTTGGATTTATCTCCTAACAAATATTCAAATTTTTGATCGGAGAATATTTTAAATTTAACATCGCCAGCTTTCCAGGAATTAGAAGCAGATTCAATGATAAAACCGACATATTCATTCGCATTTGTTTTCTTAATTCCGATTTTATAACCGTCTGTTGACCAAACACCTTCCAAGTCATCGTTAGACTTAACTATTTTTTTCTGAAAATCTTTAATGTCAATATTTAGTTTTTCAGCAGAACTATTATTTGCATTTGCAAAAGGCCGATTGTTCATTCCTACCCAAAGATGCGGATCTTTGAAAAAATCGGTGTACTTCTTCATTGTTTTTTGACAAGCCAGATCATCCGAACTTTTGGATTGATTAATTAGGTTGGTTTCAAAATCATTGTAAGATTCTTTGTCCTTGGTTTTATCTTCAAAACCTGGATAATTGTTCTCTATCTTGTTAATCAATTGATTTAATGCCTGACTGCAGTTGCATGTGGTTTCTTGAGCAAAAGTGAAATTTGCGAACAAGACTGCCGTTAAAAAAAGTAATCGTTTCATTATATCTAAATGTTATAATGCAAAGATAGATTGAGAAGACTACCTGAGATTGTAAAAATGGAAACCTTAAATAAAAAGCCAGACATTTTCCTTTTCCGTATTGACGGTTTTAAAGAAAGAATTCGGACTTACATTCGTAAGTTGTTTGAAATCCTTAATTAAATGCGATTGGTCGTAAAAAGAACTTTCAAGTGACAAATCAGTTAAATTTCTCTGATTTTTTTGATTGATGATCGCATTTCTAAAACGATGAATCTTGCGATATTCCGACGGCGATTTTCCGATTGTCTTAGAAAAAAGTCTGTTTAGATATTGTCTTGAGAAATTATTTTTGATGGCAATATCATCAATTCTAAAATCTGATTCGATGTCGGAAATTATATTTTCTAAATCTGAAAAATCCTTCTCTTCCAACTTTGAAAGCCAAAATTCCTCTAATTTTTTTCTTTGAATTTCTCTATCCTTGATTTTGAAGATACTTTCCATCGAATCATTCAAATCTTCAAAAGGACTAAAATCCAAGCCAAGAATATTTTTAAAGAAAACTTCCGGATTTTTCACAAATTGATTAATACCCAAAGGTTTGAAATAAATTGTGACTTCTGCTACTGCTCCTTCATAGATAACCTCAATCGGCTTGGTGTATTTTGCCACAAAATCTGAAATGATATTATGATTTTTGGATTGCTTGACGATTATTTGAAGGTTATTAATTTCAATATCTGCATTTTGATTTATGGAGAAGATGAAGAAATTGTTTGGGAACGTCCAGTAATGCAATGGTTCTGCGTTCTCATCTGGCGAAATGAAATAATATCCTTCAATGTACTTTCTCAAAAGTTCATTTTTTGGTTTGTAAAATTCAAATTTCATTTGACGAGACTGATTTGTGAAAAGAATACTAATTGATCAAAAATACAAATAAAAAAACCGCCTAAAGTTAGGCGGTTTTAAGTGGTTTCTCCAGGGATCGAACCAGGGACACATGGATTTTCAATCCATTGCTCTACCAACTGAGCTAAGAAACCATTGTTTTTTTGAGCAATGAATTCATTAATTAGTTTTAAAATATTAATAGTAAATCAATATTTAATTGTGGTTTCTCCAGGGATCGAACCAGGGACACATGGATTTTCAATCCATTGCTCTACCAACTGAGCTAAGAAACCATCACTCGCATTGTTATTTTGAGTGGTGCAAAAATATAGTCTTTATCCTTACAATGCAAATTATATTGAAAATTAGTCAATATTTATGTGAAAATTACTGATTTTCAGAGGATTTTTTTTCAGTTTGTGCTTTGAAAAAATCACTTAATTCCTCCAAAACCGGTTTAATCGTATCTTCTGGCAAATCGCTGATTCGGATGTACATCAATCCATCAATCGCATCATTGAAGTTTGGATCTACGTTGAAGGCGATCATTTTCGCATTCTGTTTGATGTATTTTTTGATCAAAACCGGCAATCTAAGTTCAGGCTCTAGATCATCAATAATTTTATCCAATTTATTAAGATCGGCATCAATATCTTCGAAAAACAACGCTTTATCACGTTCCTTCATCACAACCTTAAATTCATTTTTAGGATGAATGTATTGAGCAACAGCAGAATCATAATAATGAGAACGCATAAACTCGATCATCAAAGATTTTGAAAATTCTGAAAACTTGTTGCTAATACTCACGCCTCCCATCAGGAATTTGTGTTCCGGATTTCGAAGGCAAACGTGGACAATTCCTCTCCAAAGTAAAAACAAAGGAAATGGTTTCTGTTGATATTCAATCGAGATGTACGCGCGTCCCATTTCTATCACCTTTCGGAAAAATGGTTGCAATTCCGGATCGTATTCGAAGAGCGAACTGGTATAGAATCCATCGATCCCGAATTTTTTCATCACTTCTGAACCCAAAGCCATTCTGTAGGCACCAACGAGCTTTTTGCCAGCATTGTCCCACATGAAAAGGTGGTGATAATGGTTGTCATATTCATCAAGATCAAATGGCAGATTCGTCCCCTCGCCTATCGCACGGAAGGTCAATTCTCTTTGTCGTCCGATTTCCCTCATTATAAAAGGAATCTCGGCTGACGTCGTGAAAAACACATCGTAATCGCCGTGAGAGAAAAGCTTTTTGTTTTCAGTATTTTTTAGCGTGTTTATTTCGGTTTCAATATCCTCTGTTGGCGTTGCATCAATAATATTTTGGACAATATTGTTCTGCTTTACCAAAGGATTCTTGAGTGACATATTGGGTAGCTTCAGTTTTTCGGTGATGCTTTTTCGTCTTTCATAATAAGACTTCAGCATATAAACCTTATTATAAAGATAATCGCCCAATTCCTCGATACTTTCCTCTTCCTGCATTTGTTTTACAGAGATAGCTTTCCCAATTCGGATACGGATTGGATGATCTCTCTTGCGCATCATTTCAGTTGGCAACATCAGGGTTTGCAAATCCGGATGCAACTTGGCAACGTTATAAAAAATCTTACTATTGGTTGCGTGGAAGTACATTGGAACCACGGGAACCTTTGCTTTCTTAATGATTTTAAGAGCCGTTTTGCCCCAAGGTCTATCCAGAACTTCGCCGTATTCATTATTTTTATTGGAAACTTCGCCAGCGGGGAAAATACCCAGACATCCACCTTCCGACAAATGTCTGAAAGTTTCTCTCATTCCAGATGAACTGCTGAAAGCATCTTTCCTTTCTTCGAATGGATTGACGGAAATCACAAAAGGATCCATCGGTTTTATCTTGGATAAGAGAAAATTTCCCATCACCTTGAAATCCGGACGAACGCGCAAAATGATCTTACACATCAATATCCCATCCAATGCACCAAGTGGGTGATTGGAAACAATGATGAATGGCCCGGTTTTAGGAATCTTCGCCAGATCTTCTTCAAAGACGATATAGCTCAGTTCTTGTTCTCTCACGAACTCGTCAAAAAACTCCACACCTTTTGTATGAATCAATTTATTATAAAGCGCATTGACTTCATTTATCTTGGTAAGATTCATGATTACCGAGGCAACTGGTCTCTTTAGAAAACCAATTTTGTCGAGTCCGGCTGCTTTTATCAAGTCTTCTTTGGAAATTAAGCTCATAGTTTTTTTACATGGTTACCATTTGGAAGGTTTTTTTTGAAATCTGCTCCAGAAGTACTTTTTTGTCTTTGTAGAATTTTTCCAGCTTGTCCAGTTCTGCATTTCTAACGGTAAACAAAGATACATTCTTCGTCATTTGCGTGATGAAACTTTGTTGCAGTTCCTCATTGAATTCATTCGCCATTCCAAATTTGTCTTCCAAACATAAAGCTAATGAAATTGCCGAATTCTGCATCAAAGAAACTTTAATTTTATATTTTGCCAAAAGTGTAAAGATCAGACTGATATGATCCTCGGCTATGAAAGAGAAATCGCGGGTTTCAACATTCAACAAAGTTTGATTTTCTTTTAGGATGTAACTTTCAATAGATTCGTTTTCTGTGGAGTTTCCGACTTTGGTTCCCGGTTCTTTCGGTTCTACAAAAGATTTTACAAAAAACGGAATGTTCTTTTGTTTAAGTGGCTGCAAAGTTTTTGGGTGAATGACGGACGCGCCGTAATAAGCCATCTCAATTGCCTCTTCGTAAGAAATGAACGACAACAATTCCACGTTATCAAATTTCCTAGGATCGCCAGTCATCACGCCTGGAACGTCTTTCCAGATAGTCATTTCGTCCGCATTTAAGCAATAAGCGAAAATCGCCGCGGTGTAATCTGAACCTTCTCTTCCTAAAGTTACCGTGAAATTATTGGTTTCAGAACCGATAAATCCTTGAGTAACGTAACAATTGATTTTATCCAATTTGGAAATATTCTGTTCCGTTTCTTGCCAGTTTACGATCCCTTCTCTGTAATTGCTATCAGTTTTGATGTAATCTCTAGCATCCAACCAATGGTTGAAAAACTGAATTTCATTAAGATATTCGCTAAGAATTTTGGAAGAAATCATCTCGCCACAACTTACAACTTGATCGTAAACAAAGTTGTAATTTGGAGACTTGTTTCTTCTTAAAAAAGAATCGATGTCATCAAAAAACAAAGAAATCTCTCCGAAAACCGGATGATTCTCTGAAAACAAACCCTTGGCAATATCGATGTGATTTTTCTTTATCAATTCAATTTCTTGCTGATAATCCTGTTTCTTGAAATAATATTCCACCACCTTTTCCAAAGCATTCGTGGTTTTCCCCATTGCGGAAACCACCAGCAGACATTTTTCAAACCCTTGCGTTTCCAGAACCAAGGCCACATTTTTCACACCTTCCGCATCCTTTACAGATGCACCACCAAATTTGTAGATTTTCATTAGATTTTTTAAGACTTAAAACAGTTGATTTTAATATGACAACATCGTTAATTTATTATTAACCCCCAAAAATATTAATAATGAACGAAATATGAAAATTGGACATGGCTTTTTTTAATGACTCAAAATGAAACATTAAACCATATTAATAGGAATATGATAAGTATCATCAAATAGTGATAAATTTTGTTTCATTTAATTAAAAAATATGATAGTTTTGTAAATCTGAAAATTACACCCATGTCAAAACAAGCTTTACAGACTTTAGGAGAATTCATCATCGATAAACAGGATGATTTCAAATATTCTACTGGAGAACTTTCCCGCCTCATCAGCTCGATAAGAATCGCTACAAAAATCGTAAACAGAGAAGTAAACAAAGCCGGAATCGCAGACATCATCGGAAACGTTGGAAATATGAATATCCAAGGTGAAGATCAGCAAAAACTGGATGTTTTGGCCAATGATATTTTCATCGCCGCACTTTCTCAAAGAGAAGTTGTTTGTGGAATTGCATCGGAGGAAAGCGATGATTTCATAGAAGTTAAATGCACGGAAAATGCACACCTTAGCAAATATGTTGTGTTGATTGATCCTTTGGATGGCTCTTCTAACATTGATGTTAATGTCTCTGTGGGAACTATCTTCTCTATATACAGAAGAGTTTCGGATCCCGGAAGTCCAGTTGAATTGAGAGATTTCTTGCAAAAAGGAGTGAATCAAGTGGCAGCCGGATATGTGGTTTACGGTTCATCAACAATGATTGTTTACACGACAGGAAATGGAGTGAATGGATTTACATTAGATCCATCGATCGGAACCTACTACTTATCTCACGAAAATATCAAATTCCCGACTTTGGGAAAAATATATTCTATTAATGAAGGAAATTATGCCAAATTCCCTCAAGGCGTAAAAGATTATATCAAATACTGTCAGGCAGAAGCGGAGGAACGACCTTACACATCCAGATACATCGGATCTTTGGTTTCAGATTTCCACAGAAACATGTTGAAAGGTGGTGTTTACATCTATCCTCAGACTTCACATTCTCCAAACGGAAAATTGAGATTGCTTTATGAGGCAAATCCTATGGCATTTTTAGCAGAGCAAGCTGGCGGAAAATGTAGTGATGGTTTCAAAAGAATTATGGAAATCGAGCCGACCGAACTTCATCAGCGTGTTCCTTTTTTCTGCGGAAGCGCGGCGATGGTGACCAAAGCAGAAGAATTTATGGCGAAAGCTGTGAGTAAAAATTAAATTTTACGATTTTAAAATGATATTAAAGGCCGATTTGTTCGGTCTTTTTTTATTTTTGTAGAATGAAAACGGCAACATTCAACCAATACATTCTCAATTTCAAACAACCAAGTGGAACCTCACGAGGTGTCTTGAATACGAAAGAAACTTATTTCATCGAAATCCACGAAGACGAAAAAAAAGGAATTGGTGAATGCGCGCTTTTCCGAGGATTGAGTTTTGATGACGATGACGATTATGAAAGCGCTCTCGAATGGGCTTGTCGTAATATCAATTTGAGTTTTGAGGATTTGCAGGAAGAATTGGTGAATCATCCATCGATTATTTTTGGAATCGAACAAGCTCTTGCCAATTTGAAATATCAAGGCGATCTTTATTTCCCCAGTGATTTTACGGATGGAAAGGATTCGATTAAAATCAATGGTTTGATCTGGATGGGAAATGCGGAATTTATGCAATCCCAAATCGAGGAAAAAATCAAGGATAACTTCACTTGCATCAAACTGAAAATTGGTGTTGATTGGGATTCTGAAAAACAAGTTATCAAATCCTTGAGACAAAAATTCCCGAAAGATAAAATAGAACTTCGCGTAGATGCGAACGGTGCATTTTCCCCTGAACAAGCCAAAATTGTTTTGCAGGAACTGGAAGAATTAGACATTCATTCCATCGAACAGCCGATAGAAGCAGGAAATTGGGAAGCGATGGCAGAACTTTGCAAAAACACGCCAACGCCAATTGCACTGGACGAAGAATTAATCGGTGTTTTGAATTTTGAATCGAAAAAAGAACTTCTGAGACAAATCAAACCTCAATATATTATTTTAAAACCAAGTTTAGTTGGCGGATTTTCCGGTTCTGATGAATGGATCAGTTTGGCAGAAAAAAATAATATCGGCTGGTGGATCACTTCTGCTTTGGAAAGCAATATCGGTTTGAACGCCCTTGCACAATACACGTACAACAAAAAAAATCCGATGCCACAAGGATTGGGCACCGGAAGTTTATTCACCAATAATTTCCCAAGTCCTTTAGCTTTAAAAGGAGAAAATCTTTGGTATGAAAATTAACTTTTTACTCAAAAAACAATTATAATTGTTTAGTAACTATTTCCTAACTTTGATGACGTATAACTTTGTCAGTCAATAATTTTTCGGAAATGAAATTAAAAGTTTTAGCCTTATTGTTCGCTTGTGTTTTTCTAAGTGCTCAAAATATTCAAAACAATCCCGGGAGCAATCACGGTAACAAATTTGAACAACTTGGGACGATTCTCCCTACTCCAAACACTTACAGAACCGCTTCTGGTGCGCCAGGAACTCAGTATTGGCAACAAAAAGCTGATTATGATATTTACGCATATTTGGACGAAGAAAAAAGAAATTTGAAAGGTTCCGAAACTATCACTTACTATAATAATTCGCCAGATGAGTTGGAATATCTTTGGCTTCAATTGGATGAAAACCAGCAATCTTCTGTTAAAAATGCAGATTATCCATCATCCTCTATCCTTCCAAAAAGTTCGAATATTGATAAATTAAGTCCATCCGAAATTCCCGTAAAAGACAACGGTTATGGTGTCAATCTAGAAAAAGTGACTGATGCCAGCGGAAAAGCTCTGAAATATGTCGTGAATAAAACGATGATGAGAATCGATTTGGCAAAACCACTGAAAGCTGGGGAGAAATTCACGTTCAAAATCGATTGGAATTACAACATCCCAAACCGAATCGAAAAAGGCGGACGTGGCGGTTACGAAAACTTTGCAGAAGATGGAAACGACATATATACGATAGCACAATGGTTCCCGAGAATGTGCGTTTACAGTGATTTTCAAGGCTGGCAAAACCACCAGTTCACAGGTCGTGGCGAATTTGCTTTGGTCTTCGGAAATTACAAAGTTTCTCTCAATGTTCCTGCTGATCACATCATTGGCGGAACTGGTGTTTGCAAAAATTATGACCAAGTTTTGACTCCGGCTCAATTCGCAAGATACAGACAAGCTGAAAACTCGAACGAACCGATAGAAATTGTAACGCTCGACGAAGCTAAAAAAGCAGAAAAATCTAAATCTAAGGAAAGAAAAATCTGGAAATTCGAGGCAGAAAATGTACGTGATTTTGCTTGGGGATCATCAAGAAAATTTGTTTGGGACGGAATGAAAGTTTTGATTCCTGAAAACAACAATAAAGTGATGGCGATGAGTTTCTACGGAAAAGAAGCTTACGGACTTTACAGAAAATTCTCTACAAAAGCGGTAGCTCACACCATCAAAACTTATTCAGAATTTACGATTCCATATCCATATCCCGTGGCACAATCCGTAGAAGCTTCCAACGGAATGGAATATCCGATGATCTGTTTCAATTACGGACGAACTGAAAAAGACGGTACTTATTCTGAAGCCATTAAAAATGGAATGTTGGGCGTGATCATCCACGAAGTTGGACACAACTTTTTCCCCATGATCATCAACTCAGACGAGAGACAATGGTCTTGGATGGATGAAGGTTTGAACACCTTTGTAGAATATCTGACCGAAGAGAAATGGGATAATAAATTCCCTTCGAAACGTGGACCTGCCTGGACAATCGTCGATTATATGAAACTTCCGAAAGACGATCTGGAACCGATCATGACCAATTCTGAGAATATTGCCAAATTTGGACCTAATGCTTATTCGAAACCAGCAACTGGATTGAATATTTTGCGTGAAACCATCATGGGAAGAGAACTTTTTGACAAAGCTTTTAAAACTTATTCTCAACGTTGGGCATTTCGTCATCCAGAACCGGCGGATTTTTTCAGAACAATGGAAGATGCGAGTGGCGAAGATCTGGATTGGTTTTGGAGAGGTTGGTTTTACCAGACAGATCCTGTAGATATTGCGATTGATAAAGTGACTGTCGCGATTCCAGATTTCGATGCCCTCCCAAGAGAAGCAAAAGAAACAAAATACAAAGCTGACGCTCCACTTCTGAATGAATTCGAAGATATTTCGAAAATCAGAAACAGAGATGAGAACATTAAATTCTATGTGGATGGAGACAAAGATGTTCAGGATTTCTATTATAAGTACGACCGTGGACAAGAAAAAATTGACACTAATAAAGAATATGTTTTAAAATCCGGATCTACTGAAAAATTATCGGCTCAAGACAAAACCCAAGGTATCAATAAAAACATCACCGCCTATCAAATCGATTTTACGAACAAAGGTGGATTGGTGATGCCAATTATCTTGGAATTCACTTTTGAGGATGGAAGTAAATTGAAAGACAAGATCAATGTTCAAATCTGGAGACAGAACGAGCAAAAGGTTTCCAAAACTTATTATTTCGACAAAAAATTAAAATCTGTCCAACTCGATCCGATGAAAGAAACAGCAGACATTGACACTTCCAATAATCTTTGGACAGCCAATTCTGCGACAGAAGCGCCTTCGAAGTTTCAGATTTTCAAACAATCACAACAAGATGCCGTGCGTGGTGGCGCGAGCGGGAAGGTGAATCCGATGCAGGCTTCCGGGAAAAAATAAATTTGATTCTGCTGTAACTTTATAATATCCGGCATTACTTATTATTAAAAAAATATGAGAACATTTCTTATCCTTTTAATAATTGGTAGTGCCAATTTTGTTTCTTCTCAAACTCTACTTTCGCCTTCGAATGTCAAACTTAATTCAAAATACATTCAGGAAGAATCTTCAGAAGTAAGTTGGACGATAGAAAATGCAGGTCAGAAAATAGAAATCGGCAAAGTAACAACGGAACAGAAAAAATTAAGCAAGAAAGAACTTCTGATAAAAACGACTGTTAAAATGAAGCAAGCTCCTGAAGCTTGGGTTGATTCTACAATTATTAAGATTTCGAATTTCCAGCCAGTTTATCATTCTTCATTCAATTCGATGAGAAATATGTCGCTTAAGTTTGATAAAAATAAAGCGACCGGATATTATCTTGATAAGAAAACTCAGAAAAAAGATTTGATTGATGAAGTTACAAGTTCAGCTTACTTTGACAGTAATAGTTATCCGGCATTAATTCGGTTTTTGCCTTTACAGGAAAATTATACAGCTGAAATTTCAATTTTCGATTACAATCCAACAGCAAAAAAAGGTGTTATCAAAGCTTATATTGAAAAGGTTGAAAAAAGTGACTATAATGGAAAGGATATTTGGATCGTGAAAACTACGGATGATATTCAGGATAGAAAAACGGAAAGCCTTTATTACATTGATTCGGTTTCAAGGAAAGTCATTAAACAAGAAATTAATGCTGGTGGAAGAAAGATGATAATGGAATAAAATATGTTTCAAATGTAACTTTTCTATGATTTATTAATTAATATCTAATATTTTTTTTGCTTAATTTTACTAAAATTTAAAAAAATGGAAACTATAAAATTAAATATAGAAATAGAAAAGGCAAGTTTTCCATTGGTCAAAAAATTTCTTGAAAACATAAAAGGAATTGTGAATGTTGAGGAAACAGATGAGTTGCTGGAAAATTTTTTAGAAATGGAAAACAGATTTCTTAATGGAAAATTAGAAACCATTTCTGAAGAGGATTTTAAAAAAAACATTGAGAATAAAGTATGCGAGTTGTATTCTCAAAAGTAGCAGACTTTCACTATAACGAAATATTAGTCAAGCTTTCGGAAAAATGGACTGAAAAAGAAATCAAAGTTTTCATTACTGAATATGAGAATGTTATTGAGAATGTAAAAATAAAATTGGTTTCATATCCGTATTATTCTAAAAAGCATAAAATTCAGTTTGCATTAATGGGTAAAAAGAACGTCAAGATGTACTTCAAAATATATCCCGAAGAAAATTTGATATTCGTTTTCGATTTTTTCATTGTAAGAAAAGATCCAAACAAGTTAAATAAACTCTAAAAGTCATTCAAATCGAATGACTTTTTTTTCTGCCAAAATTTCAGTTCCAAAATAAAAATCTGCCAAATCGAACAATCAATCATCAACTATCAACCATCGACAACCTTGGCACATTCTTGGAGATGTAGGAATGAGAATAAATATTAAAAAATCAAATATAATTATGTCAGTAAATTTCAAACCATTAGCGGACAGAGTTTTGGTAGAACCAACACCTGCAGAAACTAAAACAGCATCAGGAATCATCATCCCAGACACTGCAAAAGAAAAACCTCAGGAAGGAACCGTTGTAGCAGTTGGTCCAGGAAAAGTAGATGAGCCAACCACTGTAAAAGTTGGAGACAAAGTGCTTTATGGAAAATATTCAGGAACAGAACTTAAGTTTGAAGGGAAAGATTATCTTATCGTAAAAGAAGGCGATCTTTTAGGAATAATAACTGGCTAATAGCTTTTAGCTTCTGGCTACTAGCTTCTGTATTGAAAATTAGCAATGAGAGATTTTAAAAAATTTGAAGTTTGGCAATTGAGTCATCAATTGACTTTAAAAATTTACACTTCAACCAAAAGTTTTCCCAAAGAAGA
This sequence comes from Chryseobacterium sp. FH1, assembly GCF_000735135.1. Taxonomy (GTDB): domain Bacteria; phylum Bacteroidota; class Bacteroidia; order Flavobacteriales; family Weeksellaceae; genus Epilithonimonas. The sequence continues at coordinate 1,289,706 of NZ_JPLZ01000006.1, read as the reverse complement.
ACTATTTGGATTGACATCTCAAATTAGAAGATCATTTGCTTCCATTGGTTATAACATTTATGAGGGAAATGGAAGAAATTCTGATAAAGAATTTGCTAATTTTATTAACATCGCATTAGGCTCGTCAAACGAAGCTGAAAACCAACTAATTCTTGCTAAAGATTTAGATTACATTAATGAAAGTGATTATCAAAATATTTTAGAAGAGTTAATTATACTAAAAAAGAAACTTGTGACGCTTTGGAACAGGTTAAACGGAAATTAAAATAAAATTAAAACAGCGAATCGCTAAAGCTAAAAGCCAAAAGCAATTCGCCAAAAGCAAAAAAATATGGCAAAAGAAATTAAATTCGATATTGAATCAAGAGACGCTTTGAAAAGAGGTGTTGACGCATTGGCAAATGCAGTTAAAGTAACTTTAGGACCAAAAGGTAGAAATGTTGTCATCGAAAAATCTTTCGGTGCACCACACGTTACCAAAGATGGTGTGACCGTTGCAAAAGAGATCGAACTGGAAGACAGAGTAGAAAATATGGGTGCTCAAATGGTGAAAGAAGTTGCTTCTAAAACCAATGACATCGCTGGAGATGGTACAACTACCGCTACAGTTCTTGCTCAGGCTATCGTAAGAGAGGGCCTTAAAAACGTTGCTGCGGGTGCAAATCCAATGGACTTGAAAAGGGGAATCGACAAAGCTGTTTTGGCAGTGGTTGAAAACCTTAAATCTCAGTCTCAGGAAGTGGGGAACAACTCAGAAAAAATCAAACAGGTGGCTTCTATCTCTGCAAACAATGATGATACGATCGGATCATTGATCGCTGAAGCTTTTGGTAAAGTTGGAAAAGAAGGCGTGATCACTGTTGAGGAAGCAAAAGGAACGGACACAACAGTAGATGTTGTAGAAGGAATGCAGTTTGACAGAGGTTTCCAATCTCCATATTTTGTAACTAACCCAGAGAAAATGGTAGTTGAATTGGAAAACCCTTATATCTTGTTGGTTGAGAAAAAAATCTCTTCGATGAAAGAATTATTGCCAGTTCTTGAGCCAGTTGCACAAGGTGGAAAATCGCTTTTGATCATCTCTGAAGAAGTTGAAGGTGAAGCTTTGGCAACTTTGGTAGTGAACAAATTGAGAGGTTCTCTTAAAATTGCGGCTGTGAAAGCGCCAGGATTTGGTGACAGAAGAAAAGCAATGTTGGAAGATATCGCAATTTTGACAGGCGGAACTGTGATCTCTGAAGAAAGAGGTTTCAATATGGAAAACATTACCATCGATATGTTGGGAACTGCTGAGAAAGTAGTGATCGACAAAGACAATACAACCCTTGTAAACGGTGGTGGCGAAGAAGCTCAGATCAAAGGAAGAGTTTCTCAGATCAAAGCTCAGATGGAAACTACTACTTCTGACTATGACAGAGAAAAACTTCAGGAGAGATTGGCTAAATTGGCTGGTGGTGTTGCTGTACTTTATGTAGGTGCTGCTTCTGAAGTGGAAATGAAAGAGAAAAAAGACAGAGTTGACGATGCATTGCACGCAACCAGAGCTGCCGTTGAGGAAGGAATCGTTGCCGGTGGTGGTGTTGCTTTGGTAAGAGCGGTTGCTGCCCTAAACTTCGAAGGTTCAAATGCTGACGAAACGACTGGTATAAAAATTATCAAAAGAGCAATCGAAGAGCCATTGAGACAAATCGTGACCAATGCTGGAGGCGAAGGTTCTGTGATCGTTGCAAAAGTAGCGGAAGGAACTGGAGATTTCGGTTACAACGCAAAAACCGACGAATATGTGAATATGCTTGAGGCTGGAATCATCGATCCAACTAAAGTAACAAGAGTTGCTCTAGAGAACGCAGCTTCGGTTTCTGGAATGCTATTGACAACTGAATGTGTGATCACTGAAGTGAAAAGCGCTGAACCTGCAATGCCAATGGGCGGCGGGATGCCAGGAATGATGTAGAAGTCAACGACAACTAAATATATTAAACCGTTCAGATTTTTTCTGAGCGGTTTTTTTTGTATTTTTATAATATGAAGTATTCAGCAAAAGATATTGTTTATCAAGGAAAAAAATTTGAAAATGCAAGTGTGATTCTAGAACAGAAAACTATCGAGGAAAATCAAAATAATGTTAATAATAGAACTTTATATTTTGATAAGCAAAGTCTTAATCATAACCTTGAACCTGCATTCTCGCTGTTTGGATTTTCACTAGAATTATATATAAAGGGAATATTTTATTTTATATATAAAAAACCTTTACATGGTCATCATTTAAAAGAATTGTTTGATTCTTTGGATTATGAGTCTAAGATATCTGTTAAGGATTATTTCGAAAATAATAAGGAGAAATATATAAAACAGCATGAAAATATTTTCATTGATAATCAAATCGAAATAATCTCATTTGAAGAAACGCTTTTTGAATTATCTGATGTTTTTGTAAAAGTTAGATATATGTTTGAAAATATAAATTTGGAAAAAAATCTTAGTCTAAGAGAATTAATCCGACAAGGTATTGTTAATAGAATAAATGAACTTAATTTTTTAGATTATTCATTAGATTAAATATTTAATGATAAACATAGATTAAATAAACAACGATTTTCTAAGTATGAAAAATCTGCTATAACTAATTAGAAAGCATAATCTACATTATCCGTTCAGATTTTTTCTGAGCGGTTTTTTTATGAATTCTACTTTTTATTAAAATTAATATCAAATGATTCGGAAATTTTAAAATGATTTTATATTTTTAATTCAAAATTAACAACCAACTAGATTTATGCTAATCCAAACCTCGGCAGACTTCAGGAAGAAAAGCAAAGCCGCTATTTTTTCCATCATCTCATTTATCATCGTTTATATTTTACTTTTCATTGCCGCCATTGCATTGACGGTTGCTTGCATCGCAGGAGGAATTTTCCTAATTGCCGCAAAGCCGATGTTTTTTACAGTGATGATCGGTCTTGGGCTGGCAATTTTTGGGATTTTGATCTTTTACTTTTTGATTAAATTTATTTTCAAAAAACATATCAACGACAGAAGTTACCTCACGGAAATCCAACAAAAAGACGAACCCGAACTTTTCGCAATGATAAATGAACTGGTAAAAGAAACCGGAACGGATTTTCCTAAAAAAGTTTATCTGAGCTACGATGTCAACGCGAGTGTTTTCTACGATTCCACGTTTTGGAGTATGTTTTTGCCAATCAAAAAGAATCTGACGATCGGAGTTGGACTCGTAAACGTTTGTACAAAACAGGAGCTGAAGGCGATTCTCGCACACGAGTTCGGACATTTTTCCCAAAGATCGATGAAAGTGGGAAGTTATGTTTACAACGTGAATCAGATTATTTTCAATTTGGTGAATGACGACGAATCCTACAGAAACACGATTCAAAGCTGGTCCAACGCAAGTGGTTATTTTGCATTCTTTGCGGAATTGGCGCTCAAATTTACATCGGGAATCCAGTGGATTCTTGGGAAAATGTATTCGTTTGTGAACATTCGGCATCTTGCACTTTCCAGGGAAATGGAGTTTCACGCAGATGAAGTTTCTGCTAATATCGCTGGATCGCTGGCTTTGGAAGAATCACTTTTGAGGCTGGACTTGGCAGATAATTCGTATAACAATGTCCTCAGTTTCTATGAAAATAAAATCAAGGAAAACAAAGCCAGCAAAAATATCTATAGAGAACAATCCTACGTGATGGGATTTTTGGCGAAGGAAAGCGATTTGGAAAACAAAAATGATTTGCCAGTTGTAAAATTGGAAGAAGCTGGACTTTTCAACAAATCAAAATTGGTCATCGAAAATCAATGGGCGTCGCATCCGTCAACCGAGGAGAGAGTCAATCGCCTGAGACAATTGAATATTCAAAAAAATGCGGACAATCAGCCTGCAAAATTCCTTTTCAAAAATTTTGAAGAAACAGAAGAAAAGCTGACCACCAAATTGTTTTCGAATGTTCAATACGAAAGTGAAAAATCCAATTTGGAATTTGATCATTTCAAAGAAGAATTCGAAGCCAATTACAACAAAGATACTTTTGACAAAATATTCAACAATTATTACGACAACAAAAATCCGGATAAATTCGATATTGAAAATGCTTCGCCAACCAATGAAAACCTGAGTTTTGACGAACTATTTGGTAAGGAAAAAATCGAGACCACCTACAATCTGATCGCGCTTCAAAATGATAAAAGTACCATCGAAGCGATTTCCAAAAAGGAATTGGACATCAAAACTTTTGATTACGACGGAACCAAATACAAAGCTTCCGACGCGAAAAAACTGATTCCAACCTTGGAAAATGAAATCAAAAGTTTGGAAAAAGAAGTGACAGAAAACGACATCAACATCTACCATTATTTCCTGAATCTTGCCAAAACCCAAAATCTGGAAACCGACTTTAGAAAAACCTATTCCGATTTTGCAGAGTGCGATGTGACTTACGAAAATCAATTCCAATTTTATATTGATCTTAGCAACGCGTTTGCCTTCGTGAGTGTGACGACGCCTTTTGAACAGATTGCGAAAAATTTCAAAAACAACATTCCTATAGAAGCCAAACTGAAAGAAGCATTGAAAAGCATTCTTAAAAATCCACTTCTTGAAAACGAAATCGACGAGCAAAACAGAAAGGATTTGGATTATTATGCGAATTATACGATGATATATTTTAGCCACAACGAGTATTTTGACAAAAATCTGCAACAATTGTTTTTCGCCATCAACAGTTATCAATACTACATTGCAAGAAATTATTTCCTTCTGAAGAAAAGACTTTTGGATCAAATGTCCAGTTTGGAAAAAAACAAAGTTCAATCTCAAGTTTCATAATTTTAAAAACCGTTCAATTTTCGTGAGCGGTTTTTTAATAGATTTTTCTCTCTGAAATAAAAATGATAATTTTAGAATTATTATTGATTAAATTAAAAATAAAGATGAGCAAACGAAAAGTTTATTTTGTTCGGTAGCCAAAAATTCATTGATCTAAATACTGACATTAATGAAAAGCCTAAAAACCAAAACCATATTCGCTTCCACAATCGCTTTGCTAGCTTGGTTTTGCGTGATCCTTCAGTTCTACATCACAGAAGGAACTTTTTCGAATGTGCTAAGTTATTTTACAATTCTAAGCAATCTCTTAGTTGCGCTTAGTTTGACTTTTTCAACATTTCTCAACGGAACGAAACTGGGAAATTTTTTCGCCAGCCTTTCCGTCAAAACAGCGATCGCGCTCTACATTTTTGTAGTTTTTGTAGTTTATAATATCGTTTTGCGTGGCATTTGGAAACCCACCGGCTGGCAATTGTTCTTGGATAATATGTTGCACGTCGTCATTCCGGTTTCTTATATTTTGTATTGGATATTCTTTGTCAAAAAAGAAAAATTGAGTTGGAAGAACGGATTTTTCTGGTTGATCTTTCCACTAATTTATTTGGTCTATTCTCTGATCCGTGGCGCCATCGTGCATTGGTACCCCTACCCTTTTTTGGATGCTCAGAAACTTGGATATGAGCAGGTCAGGATAAATATCGTGTTGATGCTTTTCGTATTTTTAGCCAGCGGATCAGCACTCATTGCTATTAATAATAGATTTGAAAAGCATTAATTAATTTAAATTTGATCAAAATGAAAAAGAAAGATCTGGAAAAATACATTAAGAATATTGGTAATCCAAACGAATATTCTGACAGCAAATATCTCGTTTACGTCGAGCTTTACAAAGCGGACAAAAAGCTGAAGAAAATAATTTCTGAACATTGCAAAGTCATCAAAGAGCTGGAATTTGGATATTTGTGCGAGGCCAACCTGCAGGCGATTCCGGAAATTACAAGATCATTGTCTCTGAAAAATCACGCGGTTTAAATCACGCGGTTTATCAGATCGTGAGATTGGTGAAACTTTCTTGATATTTAAAATTAATCATACTGAAAAAGTGATTTTGAAAATCTGAAAAACGTCTTAAAAAACAAATAATCACAAATTAAAAAATACAATTTTTAATTTTAAAAAACCATCACAACTTCCAATATTCTAGTGTTTTGAAAGAAAATATTTAATCAAAAATACCAATCCAGCGTTTTCTACAGTTGTGGGTTTGCATATTTTTTGTTATATTGAGATTCAAAAATAAATCAAATTATGCCGAGAAGTACGAAAATCCTATTGTTATGCTGTGTATCCCTATTTCTATTTTCCTGCAAGGAGAACGAACGCGAAAAACAGCTAGACGCAAGGGAAAAACTCTTGTCTGAAAAAGAAAATATCTTCTCTCAAAAGGAAGCAGAATTTGATGCGCTTTTGAAAATGAGAGACAGCCTCTACGCAAAAAAAACAGATTCTGTAGTTATTCCGACTTGGCCGGAAGACATTCTCGGGAAATGGACCGGAAAGGTGATCTGCACAGAGTCCAACTGCTCCGACTACGTGATCGGTGACCAGAGAACGGACATCTGGGAATTCGTGAATGATTCTTTGCAAACTTCGGTCAATGTGTACAGCAAAAACAATCTCGTGCGAACCTACGCCGGAAAGCTGGAAAACAACGAGATCAAACTCAATTTCAAAACCGATTCTACTTCTTCCAAACTGGTTGATATGAACATTCTGCTCAATGAGATCTCGGCCGAAAAGATTCGCGGAAAGAGAACGATCACTGTCAACAACAACTGTTCTGCTGTATTTTCTGTAGAATTGTTACGTTCATCAAAATAAAAAAACACAAAAATGCTATTAAGTATTCACAACCTCAGCCTTCCGTTGGAGGATCCTGTACTGAAGTTTTTAGTGGTTCTAATCATCATTCTTGGTGCGCCATTACTGCTCAATAAAATCAAAGTTCCACATCTTCTCGGATTGATTATCGCTGGTGCTATCATTGGACCAAATGGTTTCAATGTTCTCTCGAGAGATAGCAGCATTGTAGTTACGGGAACAACAGGCTTGCTATATATTATGTTTCTCGCCGGTCTGGAAATCGATATGGGCGATTTCAAAAGGAACAAATGGAAAAGTTTGACCTTTGGACTTTACACCTTCGTTGTTCCCTTTGCCCTTGGCTTTTTAGGTGGCTATTATATTTTAGGATTTTCACTTTTAACTTCAGTCCTTTTTGCCAGTCTTTTCTCATCACACACTTTGATTGCTTACCCACTTGTCAGCAAGTTGGGTGTTGCGAAGAATCTCTCTGTAAACATCACTGTTGGCGGAACGATGATCACCGATGTGCTTGCCCTATTGGTTTTGGCGGTCGTGGTCGGAATGTCGCAGGGTGAAGTTGGGAGCGAATTTTGGATCAAGCTTTCCGCTTCGGTTTTAGCTTTTGGATTGGTGGTTTTATTAATATTTCCAATCATCGGCAGATGGTTTTTCAAGAAAGTGGATGATAAGATCTCGCAGTATATTTTTGTATTGGTAATGATCTACTTGGCCGCACTTTTGGCAGAATTAGCCGGCGTTGAAGCCATTATCGGCGCATTCTTGGCAGGATTGGCTTTGAACCGATTGATTCCGCATACTTCTTCATTGATGAATCGGGTCGAGTTTGTCGGGAACGCGATTTTCATTCCTTTCTTTTTGATCAGCGTTGGAATGTTGATCGATTTCAAAGTCTTTTTCAAAAGTTGGGAAACTTTGCAAGTCGCATCTGTAATGTTGGTGGCTTCCATTTTAGGAAAATACGTTGCGGCCGTTCTGACCCAGAAAACTTTTCGATTGACAAAACATGAAGGAAAATTGATTTTTGGATTAAGTTCTGCCTCCGCGGCAGCAACTCTGGCCGCAGTAATGGTTGGTTACAACATTATCCTCTCTGAGAATGAAGCTGGCGAACCTGTCCGATTATTGAACGAACACGTTCTGAACGGAAGTATTTTATTAATATTGATTTCTTGTACCATTTCATCCTTCATCTCGATGGCAAGCGCGGAAAAGATCGCAGAAGCAGAAAATGAGGATACACTCACCGGAAACAATCACGAGCAGGAAAATATCCTTTTGGCGCTAAATTATGAGGGAATGGTTGATAAGACCGTAAATCTTGGATTATTGGTGAAAAACCATGCAAACACAGAAAATATGTTCGGCCTGAATGTCATTAATGAAGATAAAAATGAATCGTCTATCAAGAATGCAGAAAAGATCCTAAGCTATGCCGTCAACACCGCTTCTGCAGCAGATGTCAAATTAAAACCACTGACACGCTATGACAACGACGTGATCAACGGAATCAACAATGTGGTGAAAGAACAGAAAATCACCGACCTGATCATCGGATTGGAAGATGAGAAAGGTTTTTCCGCGTCATTCGCTGATAATTTGTATAATGGTTATTTGCAGAATGATGACATCAATATCTTCGTTTACCATGCGGCACAGCCACTTTCGACGGTTAAACGTTATTTGGTGATGATTCCGGAAAATGCGCATTTGGAATCTGGATTTTTCCATTCTTTGGCAAGAGTTTGGAACATTGGAAAAAATTCTGGCGCTGTGATCAGTTTTTATGCACCTGAAAATATCATTAAGGTATTAAAGAAAATCATCAAGAAAGTCAATATTGAAGCTGACTTCATTGTGATCAATTCTTGGTTAGATGCTGAGCAGAAAGCAGAAAAGATAAAGGATAATGAAGGCTTGATCTTGATTTTGGCCAAACGCGGCATGACATCCTACTTCCCAAAGATGCGCTACATTCCAGATTTTCTGAATACGAAACTTCCAAATAAGAATTATCTTTTGATTTATCCTTACTCAAAAACGGACAAAGACAATACAGAAATCCGATCTGTTCGCAACCACGATGATTTTGTCGAGATTGGAAATATCATCAAGAAAATTTTCCGATAAGCTTTGAGATAAACTAAAACAAAAAAAGCCATCCAGATCGGATGGCTTTTAAACTTTAAAATAAGTTGAATCTTAGTCGATAATTTCATATTCGATTGCGATAGTACCTTTTCTTAGGTCGCCTATCGAATCAAATGCAGCTTTAGAGAGATCAAAGGCTCTAGATGAATGGTATGGTCCTCTGTCGTTAACTCTAACTACAACACTTTTCCCAGAGATCAAATTTGTTATTTTTACTTCTGTCCCAAAAGGAAGTGTTTTATTTGCAGCGGTAAGTTCTTTGTTACTGAAAATTTCTCCGCTTGCTGTTTTTCTACCGTTAAACTTATCGTGGTAGAACGATGCAAAACTTGTTTTAGCATCTGTGGCATAACTCTTGAAAGAATAAATACCAAGTGTGGAAATCATCATTATGACTACAAGAAAAATTCTTTTTATCATGTTGAATATTTATTGGTTTTGACTCCGCAAAGATACTTCGAAACACCTCCCGAACTAAACTTTGAGCCTTACCGCGCTCTAATTGGGACTAAATCAAAATTCCAACCCTTCTCGATTACCTAACCATAGGAAACCACAGAATTTGTTAAAAAACGTTAATTTAATTTGATTTTTGTTAATTAAATAACATTACAATCAATTTAGCTAAAATACAATACAACTGATAACCAACACATTAAATATAACTAATCTTTTTATTAAATTACACATTCAATAATTTCAAGAGTTTTTTAGCTAAAATAAACTAACAATAAATCATAATATTGTTAATTAAGGTTGTCAAATAAATTATTTAATATCGAATTAATAATAATTTAATTAATACGCGATTACAGAATCTAAATATTTTATTAAATAATTGAATATCAACATATTAAATTAAAACCGTCAAAATTTTAACAGAAAATAATTTTTGACCGATAGATTTAGGTTAGTACTTTTTAGTAAACCATCAGATTCATCTTCGAATAGGCTCAGCAAAACTTCATAAAATATCATTAAATGAAAACTTCTCAAAGATTTAAATAAAAAAAAACGGACAAAATAAATTTGTCCGTTTTTAATATCATTTGATAATCGTTCTATTGAGCAATCAATTATTGAGTCACCTTCATCAATTTTTTGGTGATTTGATCCATCTTTTCTGCTTCGTAAGTTGTATCGTAATCTTTCATGATATCGAATAGATAAGAATAGAAAGAAGTCACCTTCTGCACGTCATCTGCCTTTTTAAAAGCTTTTTCCTTACCCATCTCCTGAAGATCTTTGATGAACACATCGAATCTTTTATCAATCACATTCAACGAATTGACAAGATACTGATAACCTTTGTCTTTCTGTCCAATCTTGTTGTAAGCATCTGCAACGGCGCCAACCACCAGTGAATATTCCATAGGCTTGGTTTTCATTTGTCTGCCTGCATACACTTGGAATTTCGGCGATAGTCTTGTATAATAATCATATTCTGCAAAGATGCCTTTTTTGAGATCTTCTGCCAGCTCAAGACCCTTTTGCTCTTGTCCTGCAACGATGTATGCGTAAACAATGGAACTTAGAGATCTTGGGTCGTTGTATTTTGAAACTGGAATTTCGCGGTTGGCAAGATCCAGAATTTCGATGGCTTTATTCTTTTCACCTTTCAAAACCAATGCTTCTGCCACGCGACTTGCAGACGATCTGTAGCTCACAATGTTTTGTGTACAGGTCTCATCGAAATGGGTATTTAAATCTTTGAAATTACCCCATTTGTAATTTTTAACAGTGTTGTAAAGTTCGTCTGCATTTACCATTCCCAATTCACCATCCACAGATTCTTCCGTTTTGATTGGAACTAGTCTATAGCTGTGGCCATCATATTTCAAATAATTGGAAAGGAAAAACAGATTGCTTGGATCGTAGATTCCACCGCTCGAGAAGTTGATCGAACGTTTCCAATCGAAATTGGCGAGAATGTCCATCATCAACAAATTATTTTTGAACATACTTGTTCCTTTATAATTGATCACGATTTGTTTCTCCGCTTTCTGAGCTTCTGCTGGTGTGATGATTCCTGCTTTAACGGCATTATTAACGTTTACAGGAAGTACAAACTTGGTAACAGGAAGGAAATTAAATTTTTGATAACGCTCTTCTCCAAAAATCATTTTTACGATTTCATCCTTTTCAGGCGATTTCATTTTTAGGAAACTGATCGCTTCTTTCAAAGTGATAGAATCCTGCGTCGCAAACTTTCTGAACTGTGCAAATTCTGTATCTGGAACGCCCTGATCTTTAAGATTTGCAAAGATATTGGACCAATCATCTTTTGACATCATATAGATTTGATCATTGGAGCCTTCACGATAATCTTCGTGCACCAAAGTAGATGGAACGCCCATCGCATTGTAGGTTCTTCTTTTAACTTGATCGATATTCCAAGGCGTTGATAATAAGGTAAAGTTCACCACTTTCACATCCGAACGGAACTCCTCAGTTTCCTGGATCGCCCAAACCGGATAGGTATCATTGTCACCATAAACAAACATGATCCCATCTTTCGGTAATGACTTTAATGATGAATAAGCGTAATCGTAGGCCGCATATCTATTGCTTCTATCGTGAACATTGTAGTTTTGGAATGCCATCATCAATGGAATGCCCATCAATGCAGCACCAACCAAAACCTGGGCACCTTTACTTTGTACTTTTTTCTGAAGAAACCAATAGATTGCCGCAACGCCCAATCCAATCCAAATCGCAAAAGCGTAGAAAGAACCGACCATCGCGTAATCTCTTTCACGCGGTTCGAAAGGTTTCATTCCGGTGTAGAAGACAATCATTACACTTGTTAATATGAACAATGATAATATAGAATAGAATCGTCCGAAATCTCTATTTAGCTGGAAGAAAAACCCGATTAATCCTAAAATCAATGGAAGCATAAAGAACTTGACGGTACTTGCATTTTGGAATTTTGCAGGCATTTCAGATTGATCGCCCCAAAGATTATTATCGATGAAAGGAATTCCGGTAATGAAGTTTCCATTGGTATTTTCCATATGACCTTCGACATCATTCTGCCTTCCGGAATAGTTCCAAAGCAAATATCTCACAAAGTAGAAATAATTCTGAAATGTGATGAAATAATCAAGATTTTGAGCCAAAGTCGGACGCTGAACATTGATCAAACCGAATTGTTTCGCCTTCAGATAATCATCCATTTTGATGGTTCCGTTCTCATATTTTTGACGAAGTTCATCGAAAAACTGTTTTGCTTCTGGACTTTCTGAAACTTGCTCATTTCCGTAATTGAAAGTAAAATCTGGCGCGCCGTACATCGAAATGTAATTGGGCATCACGGATTTATCTTCACTAAACATTCTTGGAAACAAACTTACGTGTTCCGGATTGTAAACATAGTTGAATTTCTCTCCTACCAAACGATATCTTCCTGTCGCAGGATCTTTCTCGTAGGTATCGCCCGTTTTTACAGTCTTGTAACTTCCGTCCTCATTTTTTTGTATTCCGTTTGGATCCAGATAAGCGGTGTAGTTTTGACCGTACAAAGTTGGCCAATCGCCGTATTGCTCACGGTTGTAGTAATCCAACATTCCCAAAGCATTGTCTGGATCATTCAAGTTCATTGGTGGATTTGCAATCGCACGGATTGGAATCACCAACCAGCAAGAGAATCCGATCATCATATAAACCACCGAAAGTGCTATGGTTTGATAAAGTGATTTTCCTGTTTTTCTCGTATAAGTAATAAATAAATAACAAAGTACGATCAAAATCACAAAGGCGAAAACTGTCCCAGAATGGAAAGGTAACCCTAAACCATTGACAAAGAACACCTCCGATTTCCCGAACAAAGTCATAATGACCGGGAAAATAATTTTGAAGACGATAACTAATATTAATAAAGTAACAGCATTGGCGATCAAAAATGATTTCCAAGTGAACTTGTAATTTCTGGTGTAATAAATCAAACAAACCGCTGGCAAAGCCAACATACACATCATATGCACACCGACAGAAAGCCCAACGATGAAAAACAAAAGGATGATCCAGCGTTCGTTGTCTTTTTCAAGATATTCGTTTTCCCATTTTGTGATGAGCCAAACAATCAATGCGATAAACATACTCGCCATCGCATAAACCTCACCTTCAACAGCGGAAAACCAGAATGAGTCGGAAAAAGTAAAACACAAAGCACCAACTCCACCTGCAAACAAAGTAGCTATCTCTTCTGCTACCGTAATATTTTCGAATTCTTTATTTAATAATCTTCTTACTAAATGGGTGATCGTCCAGAACAAAAACAGAATGGTGAATGCGCTACACAACGCTGACATTGCATTGATGACCAATGAATAATTTTGTCCATCACCAAAGGCAAACAAAGCTACAACAGCCCCAATCAATTGGAAAAGTGCGGCTCCTGGCGCGTGAGTTACCTCCAGTTTTACAGCTGAAGAAATATATTCTCCACAATCCCAAAAACTGAAATTAGGTTCTATGGTTGATAAATAAGTAAGGAATGCAATTGCAAAAACAACCCATCCGAGAATGGTGTTCCATTGTTTAAAAGTCCAGTTCTTCATATTATAAATAAGAATATCGGCGAAATTAGCATTTTTCATTTAGTTATCGGTGTTTTTAACAAAATTTAAAATTTAGAAACTGATAAAAAATAAAGAATTTTCATTAATTAAGTTGCAATATATCAGCCTTGTACTATATTAATATGTCAAAACTGAAAAACATTGCAATTTTTTATTTATTTTTGCAGACAGTTTTGGAGAGAAAAATGATATAAAAATGACGAATGTATTCGATAATATTCTTGGTTTGATTGGCAACACACCGTTGGTCAAATTAAATCACGTTACCAAGGATATTCCTGCAACTATTTATGCTAAGTTGGAATCTTACAATCCAGGTCATTCTACGAAAGACAGAATCGCTCTACACATCATAGAAAATGCGGAGAAAAAAGGAATTCTGAAACCAGATTCAGTCATTGTAGAAACCACTTCCGGAAACACAGGATTTTCCATCGCAATGGTTTGCATCGTAAAAGGTTACAAATGCATTCTGGCCGTTAGTGACAAAACGAAAGCGGAGAAAATAGCTTATTTAAAAGCCTTAGGCGCAACAGTTTATGTTTGTCCAGCTTCTGTTCCGGCAGATGATCCAAGATCGTACTACGAAGTTGCAAAAAGAGTGGCGAAAGAAACGCCGAATTCCGTTTATATCAATCAATATTTCAACGAACTGAATATTGATGCACATTATCAAACAACTGGTCCCGAAATCTGGAAACAAACCGAAGGAAAAATAACGCACGTTTTCGCTTGCACAGGAACCGGAGGCACACTTTCCGGAACTGCAAAATTCTTGAAAGAACAAAATCCTGATATCAAAGTAATTGGTGTAGATGCAGACGGATCCATCTTGAAAACTTACCACGAGACCGGAAAAATCAATAAAACTGAAATTCATCCTTATCAAATCGAAGGTCTTGGAAAAAACTTGATTCCAGGTGCGCTTTTGTTCGATAAAATTGATGAATACATCAGAGTAAATGACGAAATGTCCGCTTACAGAACCCGCGAAATTGCATTGAAAGAAGCAATAATGGGCGGTTACACTACTGGAGCCGTTACTCAAGCTTTGATTCAATATGCGAATTCTCACGAATTCAAAGAAGACGATCTGGTTGTCTTGATTTTCCCAGACCACGGCTCTCGCTACATCACCAAAGTTTACAGCGACAAATGGATGGAAGAGCAAGGATTCATCAACAATTGTTTTCACAACTATGATGAAATCTTCAAAACAGAAATCATCAAGTAAAATTTAATCACAAAATTCATAACCTTTTGTCAAGCAAAAGGTTTTTTCAATCAATAAAAAATATCAGTTAGAAAAATGGACATTTTTGAAAGAATAAAACAAAACCCAGGTCCACTAGGACAATTTGCAGATTATGCAGAAGGCTATTATATTTTCCCACGATTGGAAGGGCCAATTGGGCCGAGAATGAAGTTCCAGGGAAAAGAAGTGATCTTTTGGAGCGCGAATGATTATTTAGGACTTTGCAACCATCCAGAAGTTCTTGAAGCCGATGCGAAAGCCGCTGCAGAGTACGGCATGTTTTATCCAATGGGCGCAAGAGCAATGTCCGGAGAAACTGAGCAACACCTTCAACTGGAAAGAGAATTGGCAGAATTTGTTCAAAAAGAATCAGCTTATCTTTTGAATTTCGGTTACCAGGGAATGGTGTCTTGCATCGATGCGTTGGTTTCCAGAAATGACGTGATTGTTTACGATGTAGATTCTCACGCTTGTATCGTAGATGGTGTAAGATTGCACTCTGGAAAACGATTCACTTACAGACACAACGACATCGCTAGTCTTGAAAAAAACCTTCAAAGAGCTCAAAAAGTGACCGAAGAAACTGGAGGTGGAATTCTAGTAATCACAGAAGGTGTTTTCGGAATGAGAGGACAGCAAGGGAAATTGAAAGAGATCATTGCACTTAAAGAAAAATATGGTTTCAGAATTTTGGTGGATGATGCGCACGGATTCGGGACACTTGGCGCAACTGGCGCTGGTGCTGGAGAAGAGCAAGGTTGCCAAGATGAAATCGATGTTTATTTCTCTACTTTCGCAAAATCTATGGCTGGTTTCGGAGCGTTTTTAGCAGGAAACAAAGAGATCATCCGTTATCTGAAATTCAACCTTAGATCTCAGATCTTCGCAAAATCTTTGACAATGCCAATGGTAATCGGAGGTTTGAAGAGATTGGAACTTCTAAGATCGAGACCAGAGATCAAAGCTAAACTTTGGGAAAATGTTGAAAAACTTCAAGGTGGACTTAAGAAGATCGGATACAATCTTGGTGACACAAACACTTGTGTAACACCAGTTTTCATCCAGGGAAATCCTGTTGAGGCAATGCTTTTGGCGAGAGACCTTAGAGAAAACTACGGCATTTTTACATCTGTTGTTTCTTATCCGGTAATTCCAAAAGGAATGATCTTATTAAGATTGATTCCAACAGCTTCTCACACAGATGCAGAGATCAACGAAACGCTTGAAGCTTTCGAATCAATTTATAAAAAGCTAGAAACTGGTTATTATAAAGAGTTGGAAGCGCAACAAATTAAAGAGCAGAACTTGCAGTTTAAAGAGATTTAAAATTCGATTTTAAATAAATATACAAACGCCTAAACAATTAAAGTTTAGGCGTTTTTTAGTTCAATCTTTCCGACCAATTGATTTCCTCAGGCAATTCCATATTAGAAAACTCAATGTGGATGACTCTGCGTTTTTGATTGTTGGTGGTTCTGTTTGAGCCGTGAAGAATTAGTGGTTTCATAATCATAATTCCGCCTTTGTTTACGGAGCAGATTTCCTCGGTTTCCACATTCCAATCGATGGTTTCCGGTCGGTAGATTTCTTTGCTGTGGGAATTTGGAACGACTTTCAACGCGCCGTTATTCTCATCAGTATCATCCAGATGAATTCTAATCGTGAAGATATTTTTCAAATAATCAATCGGAGGCTGAACAGCAAATTGATTCTGCTTCGTTGTCCAAGGTCCAAAACCATTTAATTCTAATTTCTTATCGACCGAAATCGTCAAATCCTGATGATAGGAAACGTACCAGTTTGATTTTTCAGGTTTATCAAAATAGATACTTTTGACCACGAAATAATCAGTCCCAAAAATTTCATTAATGATTTTCCTAATGTTATCATTAAAGATAAATCGATGACTTTCCGGAACTTCTTTCAAAAATTGTCTAATCGCAAAAAGGTCTTCTGATTTCCTGAAAGTTTCCTTTGAAGTATCGATGGAATCAATGACATTAATGATTTGATTGATTTCTTGCTCAGAAAAAACGTCGTTGATGATTGTGAATCCTTTGTCTGAGATTTCGGTTTTATGGTTTGCTGTAAACATAAATTAATATTAATAAAATACCTAAACTAGAGATGGAAACCCCTTCAGAGTTTTAAACTCTGAAGGGGTTTTTGTGGCAATAATTCCTAATTAATCTTCTTCAAATCCAAATCCTCAAAATCAAAACTAAAATCCGTCACATCAGAGATTGGTTTCATCTTCGCAGAAACGGCTTTTCCATTTTCATCAAAATTTAAAATGAAAAAAGAATCGGCGTCATAACTTCTGTCATCCCACTTCACCACAAAAGAATTGGCAGAATATGGAATCAAATCGCCTTTCAGTCTTGGAGAAGATTTAGAAATAATTCTGTAGCCTTTTCCAACTTTGGAAATCTCCACAATCCCAAACCATTCGTCTTTGTACCAACCGATGAACTGGTCATCTTTCAACTCAGATTTGAATTTTGAAGCTTTATCGTAAATCTCTTTCTTCTGCTTTGCAAAACGCTCATCATTTTTCTTGCTTCTCTCGCCATAAAGCTTCAGCCAATCACGGTTTTCAACTTTCAAATATGCGTCTTTCACCGAGTTTGTAATTGTGGAAAAAGCAGCGCCAGATTGTTGATTGGTCAAAACTACAATTCCAAGTTTCATATCGGGAATCAAGGTAAAATGTGTTACCGTTCCAATCAAACCACCGCTGTGCTGAACTTGCAAATGGCCTTTCACATCGCTCAGAAACCAACCCAATCCATATCCGTAAAACCTCGTATCGTAAGGCGAAGTCGCTCCAACTTTGTCAGCAATCTGTAGGCTCCAAAGTTCGTGCGCATTTTTTTCAGAAACCAAGTGTTTTCCATCTTTGGTCACGAATCCATTCAGAAGGAAATCTGCCCAGGTAGTCATGTCTTTGATGTTACTCATAATGCCACCTGCCGCGTTTGCAGTTTCGTTCCAATCGTGTGGAACCGCAATCGCTTTTCCATCCACTGGCGCGTGCGCATCGATGATGTTTTGGGAATTTTTTGCTCGGTTGTAAGAGCCGAAACTTGCCGTCATTCCGACAGGTTTCATAATTTTTTGCTCGATGAAATCTGCCCATTGCAAACCAGAAACTCTGTGAATCACTTCGCCCGCAACGATGAACATAATATTGTTATAATCCAAAGTCGTTCTGAACGGATTTTCAGGTTTCAAATATCGAACATTATGGACGATGTCATTCACGGTCAAATTGCCGCCTTCCGGAAAAAACATCAGATCGCCTTGCCCTAAACCTAATCCAGCTCTGTGCGTCACCAGATCTTTGATGGTCACATTTTGAGAAACGTAAGGATCCGCCATTTGAAACTCCGGAATATATTTGCTGACTTTATCGTCCCAGTTGATCTTGCCTTCATCAGCCAGAATCGCCAAAGCGGTGCAAGTGAAACCTTTGCTATTAGAAGCAATTCCAACCAAAGTATTCTCATCCATTGGCTGATTATTTTTAAGCGAACGAACACCGAAACCTTTGGCATAAATCACTTTTCCATCTTTCACAATCCCAACCGACATTCCAGGAACATCAAATGTTTTAAGAGAGTTTTGAATCAGTTCGTCGAGTTTTTTCTCCTCGATCTGTGCATTGAACAAGACGAAAGAGAAAAGGAAAAGGGAAGAAAATAGTGATTTGTACATTTTAAAAAAGCTTTGGACGAAGATAAGAAATTGTAGATTCTAATCATTAATTGTCTATGGTTAATTATCTTTACATTATAAAATTAAATAAAACTAATACAAGAAATTTATGTCATACTGCGCCGCCATAGAAACAATGCAAGCTGAAGAAAGAAAAGCATTGCACAAAAATTACCACGACAACCACTACGGTTTTCCGATTCATAATGATAATGAGCTTTTCGGAAGATTGATCATGGAAATCAACCAAGCGGGTTTGAGCTGGGAAACGATTTTGAAAAAGGAAGATTCTTTCCGAAAAGCTTACAGCAATTTCAGTATCGAAAAAATTGCGGCTTACACGGAAAAAGACCGCGAAAGATTGTTGTCCGACCCTGGAATCATCCGAAATAAATTAAAAGTAAACGCTGCGATTGAAAATGCGAAAACCATTTTGGACCTGAAAAAGGAATTTGGATCTTTCGAAAAATGGCTGGAACATCACCATCCGAAAACCAAGGAAGAATGGGTGAAATTGTTCAAGAAAACTTTCAAGTTTACAGGTGGAGAAATTGTTGGAGAATTCCTGATGAGCATTGGGTTTCTAAAAGGTGCACATTCTGAAAGTTGTAAAATCAATGAAAAGATTTTTGCTGCGAATCCGAAGTGGAAGGAAATTTAACAATTAAAGACACTTCGACTCCGCTCAGTGTGACATCCCTAATGATAATCGCATAGGAATGGATTGTCAGTCTGAGCGGAGTCGAGGACTTTTTCAGCATTGTCAGTCTGAGGCTCTCGAAGACTTTCTTATTTCTCATTTTTTCAGTCTGAAAAATTCGCCTTAAATTTGTAGAAATCTAAGAAAAGTAAATGGAAAGTAAAAAAGAATTCTTCCTCGAGTGTTACAAACTTGGGATCATCAAATTTGGGCGTTTCACCCTGAAAAGCGGGATTGAAAGTCCGTTTTACGTGGATCTTCGTCCGCTCGCTTCTGACCCAAAGATCTTGAAAAAATTGGCCAATTATCTTTTGGAAATGCTTCCTTTGGATAATTTCGATATCATTTGTGGTGTTCCATATGCGGCACTTCCGATGGCAACCGCGATGTCTTTGGAAAGCTATCTTCCATTGATTATCAAAAGAAAAGAAGCTAAAGCCTATGGCACCAAAAAACTGATTGAAGGCATTTATGAGAAAGGACAAAACTGCTTATTGGTAGAAGATGTAATTACTTCCGGAAAATCTTTGGTTGAAACGATTGATGAAGTAGAAAATGAAGGCATCAAAGTTTCCGACATCGTTGTGGTTTTGGACAGACAACAAGGCGGAAAAGAAAAATTGGAAGCCAAAGGTTACAAAGTTCATTCGTTGTTCAACATTTCTGAAGTTGTGGAAATCTTGAGAGAAGTGAATTACATTGATGAACATGAAGTGGCTAGAATCCAGGATTTTGTGAGTGGAAATCAGGTTGTTTTCGAAGAGAAAAAACGTCTGTCTTACGAGCAAAAATTGGAATCCGCAGAACATTCTTTCGCCAAGAAAATCCTCGAAATTGCCATTGAAAAAAGGTCAAATCTCATTGCGTCTGCAGATTTTATCACGACCAAGGAATTGCTGGAATTTGCTGATTTTGTTGGCCCTCACATTGTGGCCTTGAAAACGCACATCGATATTCTGAATGATTTTGATGCCGACGAAACGATTCTTCCATTGAAAGATCTGGCAACTAAACACAACTTCCTCTTGATGGAAGACCGCAAGTTTGCTGACATCGGCAACACGCAGGAACTTCAATTTTCTTACGGAACCTACAAGATCTCCAATTGGGCAGACCTCGTAACTTCTCATGTTATCGGCGGAAGCAAGAGTTTGGACTGCTTTATTAATGTTGGCGTCGTAGCAATCTTAGGAATGTCTTCCAAAGGAACTTTGACCGATTCTCATTACCGCGAAGAAGCGCTTAAAGTAATTGAAACTCATCCAAGCATTATCGGTTGCGTCGCTCAAAACGAAATATCTGACCAACTTTTATTGTTTACACCTGGCGTCAATCTTGGTGAAACTGGCGACGACAAAGGTCAACAGTATAATTCGCCTGAACACGTGATCAAAAATTACGGAACCGATTTCATCATCGTTGGACGTGGCATTTACAGATCCGAAGAACCAGAACAGGAAGCTTTGCGTTATAAAACTGAAGGTTGGAAGGCGTATTTGGAAACGCTGTAAAAAAATATAAATATTATTATAACCTTTTCAGAGTTCAAAACTCTGAAAGGGTTTTTAATTTCTGTCAGTCTGAGGTGTAGTTTATCCCTGAGCTTGTCGAAGGGAAAACCAATAAAAAAACTCAAAAATCTTCAGATTTTTTCCATTTAAATCTAACAAAACGGATATTTTATTTCGAAACTAATTTTAATGTCAGCCTGTCGCCGAACTATAAGCATTGTCAGTCTGAGGCTCTCGAAGACCAATAATACTTCAAAAATCTTCAGATCTTTTCCATATAAAGTTACCGATTCGGAAATTTTCTCTTTGCGAGATTAGGTAATTTCTCCCATTCATCATTTATGATTGCTTCCTTTTTCGCTCTGCTCCAGCCTTTCACTTGTTTCTCAAAAGCTATCGCCTGATTCACATCATTGAATTCTGTATAATAAACTATTTCGACAGGTCGTCTTGTATAAGTGTAAGAATTCGGGTTTTGTCCATTTTGGTGATAAAGAAAACGTGTTTCTAAATCATTTGTCACTCCTGTGTAATAGGTATTATCTGTGCAAAGCAAGATGTAAACGTAGTATCTTATCATCATTGTGTTTTAATCAAAGTTAATTAAAATTGGAAAAAGCGGAGCTTTTGAATTTTTTATTGGTCTTCGAGAGCCTCAGACTGACAATCCGTGACGGTTTTCGAGAGCTTCAGACTGACAATTGTAGGATTGGATATTTGCAAAAACATTCTTACTTCAAAATTTATAAGGAAAAGCTTTGCTTTAAGTTTTTACATGCCTTCTAGAGCCTCAGACTGGCAACGTTGGGCTTCAGCAAAAACTTTAACAAACATAACCCACACTTCATCAGAAAAAATTAGTAGTTTTGATAAGTACTGATTGTTCCTGATGAAGCGTCTTTTTTGTGTCTTGGTTTCGTTTTCCTTTAATTTCTGGGCGGTTGCTCAGCAAGACAGTATTCGGTTGAATGTGAAACTAAATGATGACCAAAAATCCATTTCTGTGGAGCAGACTTTGGTGTATCACAATCCGCATCGGAAATCCCTTAATCAGATCAAACTTTTGAATTGGGTTTCGGCTTATCAGAAAAGGAAAACGCCACTTCTCAAAAGGAAAATTGAAGACCGGAAGAATGATTTGTATTTTGCTAAAGACGAGCAACTGGGAAAATTGGAAAGTCTTCAGTATTCTTATAACAATACAACATCCGAAATCCTTAACACGAAACAGGAAAAGATTTTCGTTCCACTTTCTGAAGCTTTGAAGCCGGGCGAAAGTGTTACCATTAATTTAAAGTATAAGATCAAACTTCCAGATGCACGTTTTACCGGTTATGGAATCAATGTGAATCATATTTTGCTTAAATATTTTTTCCTCGTTCCAGAGACTTTCGAAGATGAAAGCCAGAGCAATTCTTTCTATCGCGATACGGAAGAAACCGCAAATGCTGGCTCATTTTGGAGAGTGAATTTTGAAATTCCCAAAAACTGGAAAATCTATTCTAATCTGATTCAAAATAATGATTTTGAGTTTGAAGGAAAATCGATCAATGATCCTGAGTTTCAAATCTCGAAAGAAATCTATCCTGAGTTTTCTCTCACTGTTGATGGGCAAAATGTAAAAGTGGATCTGGGTTATCAAACTAATGAATATCAACGACAAATATTAAGTTCAGTTCTGACGAATCATCTAAAATTCATAAAATCAAGAACTGGAAATCTTCCTGAAAAGCTTTTCATTACTGATAAATTTATGAAGAAGGAAGAGTTTATTGGGATTGATGACATCAAGTTTTGGAAATTCAAATTCCAGATGTTCACGGATTATGAGAAGACAGATCTTGATTACTTCAGCACCATTTCCAAAAAAGTGATGGACGAATATTTCATCAGTAATAAAACCAAAGACCACTGGCTCAAAAACGGTTTGAAGTCTTATCTCGAAATTCAATATTTGAAGCAAAATTATCCAAATCATAAATTGATTGGAAATCTGGCGGACAATGCCAATATTTTTGGAATCAAACCGTTGAAAATATTCCACGCTTCGAAGTTGAAATTGAATGAACGCTACGGATTGGCGTATCATTATATTTACACTCAGAATCTGGATCAGAAAATAGATACGCCTTTTTACGAATTAAGCAATTTCAATACGACTGCGATCAGCCAGTTCGAAACAGGAAGTTTACTAAATTACCTCTCTGAATATCAAGGCAATGAATCTTTTGATTATTTTTTAAAACAATACTTTTCTGAGCATTACCAAAGTGAAGTTGTAGGCGATGATTTCTTAAGTAATCTTGAAAATCATTCTAATGGAAAATCTGCTTTCCTGAAAAAAATGATGGCAGAAAAGCACCGTCTCAACTTTAATCTGAAAAGTTTTGATGAAGCAGACAATGATTATTTTGTTAAAATCCATAAAAACAATTCGGAGATCATTCCTTTAAAAATCGAAACTGAAAAGAAATCGGGGGAAAAAACCACCTTTTGGAAAGATGGAAATTTGCAGAAAAATGACACGATTTCTGTTCCGGAAAATCAAACTAACAAAATTGTCCTGAATGACGATTACATATTTCCTGAAGCCAATTTTAGAGACAATTATCTTTATACAAAGGGGATTTTTTCTAATATGAAAAAGATCAGATTCAAGTTGATCAAAGACATTCAGAATCCGGAATACAATGAGATTTTCATCACGCCGAGATTGACTTTTAACGCTTATGACAAGGTTCTATTCGGGATGAATTTCAAAAATCAGGGAATTTTTGATCAGAAATTTAATTATTCTGCAACACCATATTACAGTTCTGGAACAGGAAAACTGACAGGTTCGGCTGGATTAGGCTACTCTATTTTGCCTCCCGACAGTTTCTTTAGAAGTTGGAATTTTGGTGTTTCGGGATCGTACTTTCATTATGATAATGATTTGGCATACAAGAAATTTGGAGCATCAACATCATTAAACTTTAATAAAAACCCGAGAAGTGCGATTGGAAGAACATTGTATCTGGGCTACAATTATTACGAGAGAGACCTCTCACCGTTGATGATCGCGAATAACGACTATTCAAAATATAATCTTTGGAATCTTGGTTACGCCTACTCCGACAATCGTATGATCCACGAGCAATATATCAGTGGAAACGTACAATGGATGGAGGATTTTCAGAAGATTTCTGCGGAAGCATTCTACCGTTGGGAGTTTGCGAAAGACAAGAAGATTAGTTTTCGTTGGTTTGCTGGATATTTTGTAAAAAATGAAACTAAAAATGCATTGTTCAATTACGGAATTTCCAGAGTTTCCAACTATTCATTTTCTTACGGATTGTTGGGGCAAAGTGCAACTTCGGGGATTCTTTCTCAACAGTTTATATTGGCTGAAGGTGGTTTCAAATCTTATTTCAACACATCTGTCAATCAGTTTATCACCAGTTTCAATGTGGATTCTCATCTTTGGAAGTGGTTCAATCTTTATGCTGATGCCGGCGTTTACAAAAACAAAAACCATTCTGCAAAATTCATTTGGGATTCTGGTGTGAAGGTGAAAGTGATTCCGGATTTCTTGGAGGTGTACTTCCCTATTGCATCCAGTTTAGGCTTCGAACCTGGATTCAAGGATTACGGTTATAGAATCCGTTACACCTTAGTTCTTAATCTTGGGGCATTGATCAATAATCTGAGACGTGGTGTTTTTTAGGAATCTATTATTTATTCCGAGAATTTCATTTATTCTTTAAAAAATCTCAATTAACTTTTATCTAAACATTTTAATAATTAATTTGTGCCTATGAAATTTAACAACTATTTTTTCACAGTACTATTTTGCTGTTTTTTTATATGTTTACTTTATACGTCTCAAGGCTTAATTCTAGACGATTCTTATATCACTTTTAACTATGCAAAAAACTTCGCAACATATTTCAAACCTTGGTACAATTTAGACTCAGAATTTCAAGGCAATGGTCAAACCAGCTTACTCTGGATGTGGATTTTAGCATTATTTCAATTCATAGGTATCAAGCCAGAAATCTCCTTTTATTTTATAAATGCAATTCTTGGTTGCTTGCTTTTATATCGTTTCATCAAATCGACATTTTTTGTAAATAAGAAAGATATAATTGGGAGTATTTTCTACCTCTCAATGATTTGTTTTTTCACGTATTGGCTTGCTTTGAACGCAAGTCACGGGTTAGAAACTATTTTGGCAACTGTCTTATTATATCTTTTTTTCTCCAATTGGAAAAACCCTAAAAACTATTATGCCATATTGCTTGTTTTGGTAAGACCAGAATTTGCTATTTTTAATATATTTTGGATATTAAGTTCAAAGTTTTTTTCTAGAGATTTTTTTCTGAAAGCGGGGATTTCTCTATCCGGATTTTTAATATTTGCGGTGTATTATTTGGTGTTTTTTGACTTTTATCTTCCATTACCTTTATTGTTGAAGTCTAGCTTAAGCAGTTATACATTGGCTGGAGTCAAGGTTTTCGTAGGCTATATTGTTGTTTTTTCACCCATCATCTATCAATTTTTTAGAAATAAAAAATACTTACAATTATCGCCACTGGTTTTCTTAATATTCTACTACACCTTCAACATCAACAGTTATTCTTCCGGAATTTACATCAGATATCTATTCCCATTGACTATTTATTTTTTCTTCATTGTAATAGAAAAAGCATTGATAATGAGGATTCTGATGGTACTATCTATGTTGAGAATGTGTGATTTGAGTTTTAATTTTCATGAACATACATTAGGTATAATTGATGACAATCAGGGTTTTAAAAACAGTTACGGAAAGATAGCAGAATACACGACAGCCAAGGATCGTATTTTGGTTTTTGACGCAGGTTACACCGCTTATTTTACAAATGCTGTTTGCTATGATGGATTAGGTTTGAATGATGCCACCCTTCTTTTGGCGGCAAAAAATAGAGATTGTGAAAAATACAAAGATTACTTGGTAAGAAAAAGAATCAACTACATAACATTAGGATCCTCCTCTCGTAAAGAATTCAGACCAAGAGTTGGCACAGAGAAACTTGTGCACGAATGTATGGATCTGAAAAGCCCAACTAAAATCTATCCACTATATTCTGGATATTATTTATTTGTTTATAAGTTGGAAACCCACTAAATTGCCAAACAAAAAAGGCTCCCTAAAATTAGGGAGCCTTTTATTTTTAAGAAAAACTTATATTAGTTTTTGATCACTTTTCTAGAGATTTTGTCAGCACCGTTATCAACAGTTACGATGTAAGCACCTTTAACCAAAGATTGAGTGTTTACAGATCCACCGTTATCAACTCTGTTTGAAGATACTAATTTTCCTTCTACTGAATAGATGTTTACTGTAGATTTAGCAGGAAGTTTGAAAGTAATTTGATCTTTCACGATTGTATTGAACTGAACTGCTTTGTCAAAACCTGCAACATCAGAAACCGCCATAGATCCTTTCACGTAGAAAGCGATATCATCAAATAAGATCACACCATCTCCTGTATTATTTTCTGGGTATACTCTCACGCCTGGTCTAGCTAAAGTAGCACCTGCAGTTGGCTGAGCTTCTGCTGAGAAGAATTTCCATTCTGGAGAATCTGTAGAATAGTCAGCTCCTTGCATATTATTTGCTCCTGTATCACCTGAAGCTGTTCTAAATTGGTTCCAATATCTAAATCTAGCTGTAGGAGTGTTATCCAAATACCATCCTGAAAAAACATAAGTTGTCCCTGCTACCACTGGTGTATCAGCAGTTGGGCTCATTGTTCTGTTTCCTGTTGCTGGAGAAGGAAAACCTGCAGAGAAAGAACCACTTTTAGCAGTTGATGATTGTACCATATTTGCTCCAGTTGGGATAAACCAACCATCTGGTTTTCCGTCTGTCCAAGTTTCGAAACTACTGTTTGGAATTGTGTTTTGTGCAGACATTAGTCCGATAGCTGTAATGCTTAAAATTGTAAAGATTTTTTTCATTTTATTAAAGTTTAAATTGTTTCTTTTTTATATTTTATAAAGGGATGCTAAGTTAATCAAAAAATGCATACGCCAAAATATTATTTATTTTTTAACATTCTGTAGATTATTTACTGTATTTATCCAGAACATTCATCTCTTTTTTCTCCGCACAAAAGTATAGATATTTATACTCTTATATGTTAAGCCTGTTTTAATTATAAAAAAAAATAACGCACTCCTTTTAAAGAATGCGCTATTAAATATTTTAGTTACCAAATAATTATTTTTTGATAATTTTCTGAGAAACAGTTTGTCCGTTTACAACAGCTGTTACTACGTAAGTTCCTTTCACCAAATTAGAAACATCCAATCTTGAGTTTTCAGAAACCTCAGCAGTTTTTACTACTTGACCATTCATATTTACAACAGATACTTTTGCAGAAGCACCAAAGATCAATTCGTTTGAAACGATTGTATTTTTCACCAAGTTAGCTTTTCCTTTTGTAGCATCTACAACTGCCATTGTAGGAACATTAAATTTAACGTCGTCAAGATATAATCTTGAAGTTGCTGTAGGAGCAGTTGCATAAGTTAATTCAAATTTGAATCTGAAAGAAGTACCAGTTTCTGAAGTCGGTATGCTATAAGTATATCCAGTGCTTGAAGTTGTTAAAACAAATGTCTGTGGATTAACCCAAGTTGTCCCACCATCTGTAGAATAAGATACAATTACATTGATCCCATTAGTATTAGCTGCATTAAATGTTACAGTAGAAATACCAGTTGAATTGAAGTTAGTATAAGTATATGCTCTACTTGTAGCAGAAGATGTATACCATCTCATTTGCATAGACTGATTTCCTGTCAAAGCTGATGTCGTAGAAGGCGTTCCAAAAAAAGTACCCCACTGTTTTCCAGTTGCACCAGAAAAAGCAACATCTGTATTGTTATAAACATTACCTGCAACAAATCCGTCGGTTGATTCGAATCCCGTGCTATAAGCTTGTGCATTTAAGGTTGCAGTCAAAGCTACAACTGCTAATAAAGAATAGAATTTTTTCATAATATAAAAATTTAAAATTGTTATTGTTTTTTGTTTTCGTTTTGTCTGTCGCAAATATAAAATTTTATCTTGGGCTACAATTTTCAGAGGCCCTTTCCCGTTTTAAATAATTGTTAATTCGTTCCAAAGCCTATTATTAGTACTTTTACAACATCATAACAAAGGGTGCCAAAGATAAACAAAATTTTATCGTTAATACTGACTTTTTGTGCCTTAATCTCGGTTAATGCACAGATATTCAGTTGGAAAAACCCAAATATTCCGCAAGATTCCCTTAAAAAAGACAGCATTCTCATCTCAAAAATCAATCGCGATTTTTTCACCAAAGACACGCTCGACTTCATCAAAAAACAAAATAAAATCATTTATGACGAAGAAGTGCTCGTAAAAAATGACAAAAAAAGAATCCTCGGAGAACTCAATTCAAAAGGCTCCATCATCCGAGGAATTACTTTTGGGAACAACCAAGGATCGTCGGTTCAGAGTTCGATGGATATGCAAATCTCAGGAAAGCTGAGTCCTGATGTTTCTATTTTGGCTTCGATTTCTGATCACAATCTTCCCGTTCAGGCGGATGGTTACACGCAGACTTTGCAGGAATTTGACAAAATCTACCTTCAGCTTAATATCAAAAATCACAGCATCATAAGAGCCGGACATTTGGATTTGAACGATGAAACCACCTATTTCGGACGTTATCAAAGAAGAAGCATGGGTTTGCAATTTCTCACGAATTGGGAGAAAAATGGAAACAAAACTTCGGTAGATGTTTCCGGTGGTGTTGCCAGAAGCGAATTCTTCCGAATGCGTTTTCAAGGGATTGAGGGAAATCAAGGTCCTTATCGATTGACGGGGAAAAACGGCGAACTTTTCATTACAATTATCTCAGGTTCGGAACAGGTTTTCATTGATGGGATATTGATGAAGCGTGGCGAAAATCAGGATTACATTATTAATTATAACACCGGCGAAATCACATTCACGAGTTTCCGTCCGATTTACAAACAGAATTTCATCAACGTTTCCTACAATTACACCAATCGAAATTACACCAGATTTCTCGTCACCGGAAACATCAAGCATCAACGTGAAAAACTAAGAGCAAGTTTCAGTTGGTTTATGGAAAATGACAATAAGAATGCGCCACTTTCCCTCAACCTAAGCGAAGAAGACCAGCAACAATTGGTGAATGCAGGAAACGACCCGAATTTGATGTACTCTCAATCCGGCGTGGAAACGGAATATGATGTCAATAAAATCCTGTATAAAAGAATTTTCTCAGGCAGTTCTTTCTATTACGAATTTTCTACAGACCAAACGCAAACGCTTTACCAAGTCGCTTTCACCTATTTTGGAAGTGGAAAAGGCGATTATCAATTGCAACAAAGCACCAACAACGGTCGGGTTTTTCAATACGTCGGAACTGGATTGGGCGATTATTTGGCCGTTCGGAAATTGCCGGCGCCGGAAAAATCCCAAGTTTATTCTGCCAATGTGGAATATGCCTTGAATGAAGGCGTGATTGGAACTGATGTTTCTCTGAGCAATTATGACCTCAATATGTTTTCGTCAAGAGATAACGAGCAAAATATTGGTTATGCGACAAGGATTTATGCCAACAAGACCTTCCGAAAAAACACTTGGACTGGAACACCGATGCTAGAATATCAAGTCATCCAAAAGAACTTTCATATTCTGGACCGTATAAACAATGTCGATTTTTGGCGGGATTTCAATTTGACCAATGAGTTTAACCAAATCACACAAAACCGTTTCATATTCTCTTTCCTTAATGATTTCAATAAAACGTCGAAAATCAATTACAAACTGAATTACCTCGAAGAAAGCGATACTTACAAAGGAATCAAAAACGACCTCGATGCACTTTTGAAAATCGGAAAGTTCGAAAACCTAGCGTCGGTTTCCTACCTTGACACCAAATCGACTGACCTCAACACAACCTTCATCCGTGGTGCAGTTTCTACGGAATTGGCTGGCAAAAAAGGAAGTTGGATGTTGGGTGGCTCGATGGAACACAACGAGAAAAAGTACAACTTGACACAAAATCTGGATGTGACGAGTTTCAGTTGGAAGGAATTATTCGTTCAGAAAAAAATCGCCGATTCTACGAGAACGAAACTATTGACAAAACTCTACTACAGAAGCAACGATTCCGTGCAGGACAACCGTTTGCAGAAGATGAACAACATTCTCGGGATAATGGCGGAAAGCCAAATCATCAAAACCGAAACCACGCAATTATCGACATTAGTTCATTATAGAAAGTTCTTTTATGAGAATCAAAGTTTGGCAAATGACCAGAATCAGGACTTTGTGGTAGGAAATATTCTGTACAATCAACAGCTTTTCAAAAACGGAATGAGGTTGCAGTTTTTCTACGAACTTGGAAATGGACAGGAAGCACAACGGGAATTTCAATACATCAAAGTTACTGATGGACAAGGCGTTTACAAATGGACGGATTACAACAACGACGGCGTTCAGCAAATTGATGAGTTTGAAATTGCAGAATATGCAGATTTAGCCCAATACATCAGGGTTTACACGAATAGCGTGAATTATCTCGCTTCCAACAAAAACAAATTGCAATTGGCTTTGTTCGTGAATCCGTCCGTCATCATCAGTTCTCAAAATGAGTTTTTGAAACGTTGGAATTTCAATCTATCATTGCTTTCGCAGAATTCTTATCTTAAAAATGACCAGGTTCTCGTTTGGAATCCATTCGAAAAACAAGCGGACCAATTACTGAGAACGCAGAATATTTTAGCTTCGGCTTTGTTCAATTCCAGCGCAAAATCCGGTTGGAACGGAAGTTATCGATACACAGACAATGACAATCTCATCAACGCCAATTTCAGCAATGAAGCGCACAGCCAGAACTCGCATTATTTGAATATCGGTTATTCTTTCACGAAAACGTTCCGTACCGATTGGGAAAACTCTTACCATAACATTTCGAACAGTTCGCAGGTTTACGACTCTAGAAATTACCTCCTTCAAAACTGGGAAACGAAACCAAAAGCGACTTACAAACTTACTGAAACTTTGCAAACAGAACTTTTCAGCGCACTTCGTCAAAAGAAAAGAACGGATGGCGAGGAACTTTTGAAAACTTACGAAATCTCCGGAACGCTTCAATGGGAAAAAGTAAAAACGTCTGTGCGAGCGAATTTCTCTTTCATTAATAATGACTTTACCGGAAATAACTTCAGCATCGTCGGAAATCAAATGCTGGAAGGTTTGAAGGTTGGGAAAAACCAAGTCTGGTCCTTGTTCATCCAGCAATCCATCAACTCTTTCATTCAACTCAATGTGAATTACGAAGGCAGAAATTCCGGTGAAAGAACGATTCATATTGGAAGTATGCAGATTCGGGCGAGTTTTTAGAGTGGGAGGATTGGAGATTTTGAGGGTTTGGGAGTGGGAGGATTGGAGAGTGAATATGTTGGTGGATGGGAAGCGTTATAGCTCTGTAAGAGCGAGATGTTTGTAGAAAAAAAAGCTCCATTCTTTTAAAGCTCCGTAGGAGCGACACTATAAATTATCATTCTGACAAGCACCAACAAACATTTTGCTTCTATGGAGCTAGAATATCAAAACTACGTCAATTTAAAACTTCAAAACTCTCCAATCTGAAATCAAAAAAACATTACTTTCTCAAACTCTCCCACTCAATTCCTGCTCCACTCGCTCCAACTTCCAACATACAAATTGGGAATTTCGAAGCCAGCATAATCCAAAGCTAACAAAGAATGACAAGCCGTCACGCCACTTCCACAATGGAAAATGATTTCCTTTGAATCTTTGTTTTTGAAAAACTCGGTATATTTTTCTTTCAGAATTTCAGGCGATTTGAACAATCCGTTTTCATCCAAGTTTTCTGAAAAAGGAAAATTCTCAGCGTTTGGAATATGTCCAGCTACCAAATCAATTGGTTCTGTAATCCCTTGATAACGTTGAGCTTCACGAACATCGACAATCAAATTATCTGAATTTTCGGTTGCGGTTTTTACATCATCAATCCAAACTTGCGGTAATTGCCAATCATTAAAATCAGAAACATAGTCTGTTCCGGGATAATTTTCATTTCCCGAACTCAATGGATAATTCTGATTTTCAGCAAATTGTAAGCCTCCATTCAAGACCCGCACATTCTTATGACCAACTGCTTTCAGCATCCACCAAAATCTCGCGCCGGCATTTGCTCCGTTCTTATCATCGTAAATCACAACTTCTGAATCTTTATCAATCCCAAACTTTCCTAAGGTTTTAATGAAATTTGAAAACGCGGGAAGTGGATGTCGTCCGCCGATTTTCGGGTCTTCAATTTCTGCTAAATCAGTATTCAAATCCACAAAAATGGCGTGCTTCAAATGTTTTTTCTGATAATCCTCTTTTGCATTTGGACCAGTTCTCACATCGAAAATTCGGAGTTGTGGGTGGTTTGAAATTTGAAGAAGCTCATCGATATTGATAATTGGATTTGTTTTCATAAAGATTTCATTAATGATATTTGGAACTGAAATTGTAAAGCATTAAAACAATCTAAAAATATTAAAAAAACCAAATAGACACAGAGAAACATTCTTTTTATTTTGGTTAAAAAGTAAAATAGAAAGAATTGAAATCTATTCGACCTGATTTTAATAAAAACCTATGTGTCTATGTGGTTCAAATTCTATTCTATCATTATTAAAAATCTTTTGCTGTTGAAAAAATTTTAACCAAATATTTAAATTAATTAGATTTGCGAATCAATAAAAATAAAAATGGAAACACCTAAAGAAAAAATCCTAATCACGGGCGCACTCGGACAAATCGGAACGGAACTGACGGTAAGATTGTCGGAAATCTACGGCAAAGAAAACGTCATCGCCTCCGGACTCGACAAATGGAAAGAAGGCATCACGGAAGCTGGCTATTATGAAAGACTTGATGTGACTAATTTTCAAGCAGTTACAGACGTGATTAAGGAACACAACATCACTACAGTTTATCATCTAGCGTCATTACTTTCTGGAACGTCGGAAAAACAGCCTCTCTTCGCTTGGAAACTGAATCTTGACCCATTGATCCATCTTTGCGAATTGGCAAAGGCAGGAACGCTTAAAAAGATATTCTGGCCAAGTTCTATCGCTGTGTTTGGAAAAGGAATTCCGAAAGAAAATGTGGGACAAGAAGTGGTTCTCAATCCGACTACTGTTTACGGAATTTCCAAAATGGCTGGCGAAAAATGGTGCGAATATTACTTCGAAAAGTATGGTGTTGACATTAGAAGTATCCGCTATCCTGGTCTGATTTCTTGGAAAGCGCCGGCAGGTGGAGGCACCACAGATTACGCCGTTGAGATTTTTTACGAGGCTGTGGAAAATGGAAAATATACCAGTTTCATCAAGGAAGATACGGCGATGCCAATGCTGTATATGGATGATGCAATTGATGCGACAATCAAGCTGATGACAGCGCCCAAAGAGCAGGTGAAAATTCGCTATTCTTACAACCTAGGCGGGATGAGATTTACGCCGAAAGAATTGGCAGATGAAATCAAAAAAACGATTCCAAATTTCGAGATAAAATACGAGCCAGATTTCCGTCAGGAGATTGCAGATTCTTGGCCAGCCAGCATTGATGATTCGTATGCAAAAAGCGATTGGGGATTGGATTATAAATTTGATATTTCATCAATGTCGATAGATATGATAAATAATCTTAAGAAGAAACTAGGAAAAAATTAAATCTAAAAGTAAAAATTTAAATCAAATAGTTTTTAACATCTGATTTTTACATATTTAAAATAAAAATCTAAAATTAACTTTAAGTGATTTTATTAACATTCAACA
This sequence comes from Chryseobacterium sp. FH1, assembly GCF_000735135.1. Classification (GTDB taxonomy): domain Bacteria; phylum Bacteroidota; class Bacteroidia; order Flavobacteriales; family Weeksellaceae; genus Epilithonimonas. Next base: position 1,256,171 of record NZ_JPLZ01000006.1, on the reverse strand, counting down.
TATCGATTCCAGAAAATAATGACAAAATCAAAAATAATTATTCTGATAATGAATTGATATTGTCTATTGAAAAAAATACTAAAATCATCTTGCTACTTTTGGAATTGCACGGATTTTTAGCAACGTTTTTCGTGGAAGTTTCCATTGCAAATCGCGTACATAAATTGCTAAAAACCATCTCACTTTCTGGTCACGAAATTGCGCTTTACAATGTCAATTCTGACATGGAAACGATTGTAAAAACAAAGCAAAATCTTGAAGAAACTTTAGAGAAACCAATCCGTGGAATGAGACAAAAATCGCATCGTCTCCCCTACTCCGACATCAAGAAAATGGAGTTCATCTACGTCTCCAATATCGAAGAATCCACCATCAATTTCCTGTGGCGAAAACTGACTGAAAAGACAGAAATCTATACTGAAAACGAGTTGACGATTGTACCCGAAAGTCAGTCGCCCTATTCACAACTTCCGTTCAATGATTACGTTCTTCAAATGACGCCGATGAAGTACTATGAGAATATGCTTTTGGAAAGTCTGAAACGAGAAGAATACGTGATGATCTACGCCAACGCCTGGCAGATTTATGAGAAAGAAAACCTCCCATTCTATTTGCCTTTTTATAAAAAGATGAATCTTGGTAGACGTTTTGAAGATCGATTAGAAAACCTATTTCAGTTTATTGATGAGCAGGAAATCGCGGTTTCGAGAATGAAAGATTACCTGTTTTAAAAAGTACTAACAACTCGATTTAACAACAAAAAAACCAATAGTTTGCACTATTGGTTTTCATTTTTAGATATCTTACTCTTAACTCAATTCGAAAACGGTAATCTCAGGAAAAACGCCTACTCTTCCAGGATAGCCAATCACTCCGAAACCACGATTGACATAGAGATATTTGTCTTCTACCTGATACAAATCTGCCCATTTTTTATACTTGAATTTTACAGGTGACCAACGGTAATTCTTAAGGTCGATACCAAACTGCATTCCGTGCGTGTGGCCAGAAAGCGTAAGTTGGATGTTTTTTGGATGTTTTTGAACTACGGCATCAAAGTGTGAAGGATCGTGTGACATCAGGATTTTAACGGCATCTGCAGGCACATCTCGACTAGCTTTGTCCAAGTCGCCGAATTGTGGAAACGGTGCAATTCCCCAGTTTTCTACGCCAAGGATATAAAGCTTTTCTCCATTTTTCTCAATGATCCGATTTTCATTCCTTAGCATTTCGAAGCCTGCTTTCTTTTGATATTCAATTAATTGTGGAATGTTTAGCGCTTTTTCTTCTTTGGTTTTCCAATCGCCGTAATCACCGTAATCGTGATTTCCTAAGACAGAAAATTTCCCATCACGGCTTTTTATTTGTGAAAACAAATCGATAAATGGGACAAACTCGTCGGCATAATTATTTACCATATCGCCTGTAAAAAGCACCAAATCAGCATTTTGCTCATTAATCAAATCAATAGCGTGTTGTAATTTCTTTGGATTTTGGAAACTCCCGCTGTGAACGTCGGAAATCTGAACAATCTTGTAACCTTTGAAACTTGCTGGTAGATTTTTTAATTTTAATCTGACAATTCTCGCTCTGTGACGGTATTTCCCAAAGATAATCCCATCTACCACGATCCCAGATAACAATGCCGCCGAACCCAACCCAACCAAGCTCACAAATTTGCGTCTTGATGGATAGTTGTGGTTTTCTGTAGCTACGTAATTATAACCGAAATTAAGCAATCTAAAAACATCTTCAACCAAAAGGAAAATGGCAACCAAGATCTTTGGCAACACAAAAATCAAAACAGTTGAAAACACGATTTGAAATCTGAGATATTCGTGGGAAGCTCGGTTAAAAGTCACTACGGAATAGATTAGAAATCCGTAGATCAGAACCGTTGGAATCCAATAGACAAATTTCGCATTTTGATTGGAGTACAAAGTTTTAAAAGCCTGATAGACATAAACTTCCAAAACCAAAAACACCACTAAGAGAATTAAAATATTTTTCTGCATACTTTCATAAAAAAAAACAAAAGGAACAAATCATTCATTCCTTTTGTGTTATTGACGTTTAAAATCTTGTTTTACTTTAAATTTTCCCTTCTGGGAATTTGTAGATCACACAGTTGATATTCATTCCTGCGCCAACAGACGTGAAAAGAATGTGGGAACCTGGCGTAAACTCCTGACCTTCCATTTTCCCTTTTCTGATCAAATCAAACAAAGTCGGAACCGTTGCAACAGAAGAATTTCCAAATTCCTGAATCGTCATCGGAGAAATCGCGTGGTCGTAATCTTTTTGACCATACAATTTGAAAAGTCTGTCGATCATCGCATAATCCATTTTTGCATTGGCTTGGTGGATCAATATCTTGCTGATGTCGGAAATATCTAGCCCAGCCTTTTCAATCGTTGCTTTGATGGCATCCGGAACATTTTTCAAGGCATATTCGTAAATCTTACGGCCTTTCATTTGGATGTATTGTCTTGCTTCTTTGGATTCAAGGTTCAAACTTGGTCCATTAGCAAGATAATTCAATTCTTCGCCATTATCGCAAAGCGTGCTGTCAGCCAAAACCCCAACTGTTGAATCTTCTGTTGCTTTTACTACGACAGCTCCTGCGCCATCTGCAAAAATCATTTTATTTCTGTCAAATTCATCGGTTACACGGCTTAGCGTTTCGCCACCAACAACCAAAATGGTCGTCGCTTTTTTGGATTTGATCAATGTGTCTGCAAGAATCAATGATTCTACCCAACCTGGACAGCCGAAGATCATATCATAATTGACGCAAGATCTGTTTTTGATATCCAATTTATTTTTCAATCTCGCTGATAGAGAAGGCATAAAATTAGGAATCCCATCCACATCCACTTCACCAAAATTGGTCGCATAGATAATGTAATCTATCTCTTCTTTGTCAATGCCAGCATCCTCAATAGCCTCCAAAGACGCTCTAAGCCCAAGATCTGAGTTGAAATCTTCCGGACTCAAATATCTTCTTCTTTCTATCTCTGTAATATCCACAAACTTCTGAATAATCTCGTCTGTCGGCTTCTCAATCAGTTGATTATTATCATCATAGAAAACAGAATCCTTGAAATGGGAACCCTCTATTACGTTTTCCGGAATGTAACATCCGGATCCAATGATTAATGTATTAGGCATTGATTTGAATAAAATTTAGTATGCAAAATTACATAAAATTTAATAGTTGGAATTTTTATTTTGTGATTTTTTAAGACTCTTATAATTAATCGATTGTTAATCTGAATTATAAGCAAATATACTTGCTTTCTGACTGACAAATTTTAATTTTTTTAACGGAAATTTCTATTTTTGGAGAATGTTTGAATTCCAAACCATCAACAAGAAAATTGAAGAAATTCTTCTAAAAGAAAAAGGAAGCAAGTTCATCGGTTTCGCATATCCCGTCAATTCTGAATCTGAAATCAAGGATTCTTTAAACGAGTTAAAATCAATCCATCCAAAAGCCACGCATCATTGCTATGCTTATCGATTAGGAATCAATGGAGAAAATTATCGCGCGAATGATGACGGAGAACCTTCCGGAAGTGCAGGTTTACCGATTTACAATCAGCTTCTAGCCCATCAAATCACAAATGTCCTAGTGGTTGTCATCAGATATTATGGCGGAACCAAATTGGGCGTTGGCGGATTGGTTAAAGCTTACAAGGAATCTGCAAAATATACTTTGGAGCAAGCAGAAATCATCACCAAAGAACTTGAATCTAAAATCGAACTAAAGTTTAAATTCTCCCAACAAAATCTGATTTTCACTTTACTAAATAAATATGATGGAAAGATTCTTTCCTTCGAGGCAGAAGATATTTGCACCATCATCGCAAACATCAAAACCTCAAAAAAAGAAAGCATCTCCGAAGAATTGTCCGAGATGCTTTTGGAATTTAATTTTATATGATTTAATTGCCATTCTTTTCTATCATTTTCAGAAAATTCAAAGGAGTCATGACAGCAATAGAAGAATTCCTATAATCTTTGACGTTCCTTGTTATAATTGCGTCTAAACCTGTAATGGTCAATGCGGAAGAATATTGTACAGAATCTTCAAAATCAGAAAAATCATTTTTCAAAGCTTGTAATATTTCTGCTTTAGAAGTTCCTATTACCTCGGTCATTTCTACCAAGGTTTCAACAATTTCCAATGTTTTCTTGTGTCCTAAAAATTTTCTTACTATGTAGTAAATATTATTGATACTCAAAGCAGAAAGATAAAGTTCCACACTTCCTTGTTCGCTGAGTTCAAAAATTTCACTGGCAGGATTTGCATGAGGTTCTCTATCCGTGAAAAAGTCTATCACCACATCAGAATCTATAAAAAGCTTATACGCCATACTTCTTTGAAAGTTCTTCGGTTAAAATTTGTTTGTAGTCAAAAGCATCGTCCGTTTTGATAATTCCTCTTAGTTTTCTAACCTTTGGCGAAAGTTGTTTTTCTTTCATCTTTTTTCGGTTGACAGTTACGAATTTAAAATAATTCTCAACCATCTCAGATAAGCTTTGTCCTTTTTCCTTTGCATATTCCTTTGCAATTTCTATTACTTCTTTTTCAATTGTCAAGGTTAGTTTGGTATTCATTTCAATTCATTTTAACAAAAATACGTGTTTTGTTTAGACTATGCAACACGTGTGTTTTTTTTCTAATTTAAAATAAAAAAGCATCTCAGAAGAATTGTCAGAGATGCTTTTGGAATTTAATTTTATATAACTTTTACCTTCGACTGCCCATTAGTAGCGACGCAAAATACATCAGCTGAGCGAGAGAACCTAAAGCCGCAACGACATAAGTTCTTGCTGCCCATTTCAAGGAATCTTCTGCGCCCGTATATTCTTCGCGAGAAACAGTTCCTGTGCTCTCTAACCATTTCAAAGCGCGATTGCTCGCGTCATATTCAACTGGCAATGTGATAAATGCGAATAATGTTGTAATTGCAAATAACACAACGCCAACCGCAAGAATCGTTTTGCTTCCACTCATCGCCATTACAACAATCCCACCCATCAATACAAATTGAAGAAGGTTGGAACTGATGTTGACAATAGGGACCATTTTGGATCTCAATTGCAACATTGAATAGCCAACCGCATGTTGAACCGCGTGTCCACACTCGTGAGCTGCAACCGCCGCCGCCGCCGCATTTCTTTGCATGTAAACCGCTTCTGACAGATTGACAGTCTTAGTCTCAGGATTGTAATGATCGGTCAATTGTCCTGGAACAGATACAACCTGAACGTCATTAATCCCATTATCTCTCAACATTTTTTCTGCAATCTCTTTCCCAGAAAGCCCATTTCTAAGATGAACTTTGGAGTAATGTTCGAATTTGGATTTCAATCTGGAAGAGACAATCCAGCTGAACAACATCGAAATCCCAATAATTAAATAGTAACCACTCATTTTATTATGAAAATATATTTGAATTTTAAATTGAATAAATCACATCTTTTGCTGTAAAAATGATGCCAAAGATTTGCTTTTTTTGCCTTAAAAACTATCTTTGTCTTATCTATAAAACAAGAATATGGGAAATATCGATATAAAACAAGTTACGACGGAAAAAGAATTGATGGACTTTATCAAATTCCCGATGAATCTGTACCAAGACAACCCAAATTACGTTCCGCCTCTCATTAATGAAGAAAAAAACATCTGGAATCCGAAAGAAAATCCAGCACTCAACTATTCGGAAGCGAAACAATTTTTAGCTTTAGAAAATGATAAGATCGTTGGTAGAATTGCTGTTTTGATTAATAGAAAAGAAGAGAAAGAACTTGGCATCAAAAAGGTGAGATTTGGCTGGTTGGATTTTGTTGATGATGCAGAAGTTTCCAAAGCTTTGATTGATATCGCCATCAATTATGCTAAGGAAAATCAAATCGATAAAATCGAAGGTCCGATGGGATTTACGAACTTGGACAAGGCTGGAATGTTGACTTTCGGGTTTGATAAATTGGCAACGATGATTGGACTTTACAACAACGATTATTACCCAAAACATCTGGAGAATCTTGGTTTGGTAAAAGAAAAAGAATGGGTAGAATTTGAATTGCAATTCCCGGAAATTTTGCCTGAAAAGGTGGAGAAATTCAGTTCATTGATTGCTCAGAAATATAAGCTGAGGACTTTAAAATTCAAACATAAAAAAGAGATTTTGCCTTACGTAGAGTCGATGTTCAAATTGTTGGATGAGACTTACAAGCACCTTTCCACTTACACTCCCATTTCTGACGAGCAAATCAAGACTTACAAAGAGAAATATTTCGGCTTTATAGACAAAGATTATATCACCTGCGTGGCTGACGAGAACAATCAGTTGGTGGCGTTTGCGATTACGATGCCTTCTTATTCCAAGGCTTTGCAGAAATCAAACGGAAAACTTTTCCCATTCGGCTGGTGGCACTTTTTACAGGCTGGAAAGAAGAATGAGCGCGCGAATTTCTATTTGATTGGAATCCATCCAGAATATCAAAGAAGAGGCGTGACGTCAATGATTTTTAAAGCGATTCAAATGAACCTCAAAAACAAAGGCATCAAATATCTCGAGACCAATCCAGAATTGGAGGAAAACAAGAGCGTACAGGTTCTTTGGCAAGATTATCATCCGGTGCATCACAAAAGCAGACGAACTTATTCACTACAACTAAATAAATGATAAGTGATAGTTGATAAATGATTTATCAAACAATCGTTTAACAAAATACAAATCCTGAATCATATTTTTAAATCTTTAAAATCAAAACTGAATTGAAAAAGCAATTATACGTTTACGCTGGTCTCATCATTTTGTTTGTCGCTTACAACTTCTACAAACCTGTGAAAGATGAAAGAATGGACGCCATCATCAACATATTGTTTGCCAGCGTGTTGTTTCTTTACATCGCTTATATTGCTTATCTTGTACTGAAGCGGATTGGAAAGAAAGACAAATAAGCCCTTATTTATAACTGTTCTAAATTTACTAAAACAGACTTTTCTCTTGTCCAGCTAAGGCCGATAATTTAATATATTAAATCTTTATTTAGTATTTTTGCACTGTTTAATTTATATCTTATGAATTTACCCGAAAATTATATTCCGATACTTATCCAGGCTGGAGTCGGTCTTGGATTCGTACTTATTTCTTTGTTGGGAGCTCATTATTTGGGTCCTAAACAGAAGAAAGGGAATTCTGTAAAAAACCAAGCTTGGGAATGTGGTATTCCTAGTGAAGGTAACGCTAGAACACCATTCTCCATCAAATATTTCCTGACTGCAGTTTTGTTCGTATTGTTCGATATCGAGATTGTATTCTTCTACCCGTACGCAGTCAACTTTAGAGAGTTTGGAATGGAAGGCTTTGTTGCCGTACTTACGTTTGTTGCTATTTTCTTTGTTGCTTTTTTCTACGTTTGGAAAAGAGGCGCATTAGATTGGGACAAATAAATTAAATTAATTACGTTTTGGATTTAAAATTGAATCAATTAAAATCTAAAATTTAAAATCTAGAAAAAATGTCAGATAATAAACCAGTAATAAAAACAGATGCGCCCGCTCCTCCAGGATTTGAAGGAGAAGGATTTTTCGCAACCAACTTGAGCAGTGTGATTGGGATGGCAAGAAAGTTTTCACTTTGGCCTCTACCTTTCGCGACGTCTTGTTGTGGAATCGAATTTATGGCGACATTGAATCCAACATTTGATGCGTCAAGATTTGGGATGGAAAGAAACTCTTTCTCTCCAAGACAGGCAGATATGTTGATGGTTTGCGGAACGATTGCTAAGAAATTAGGTCCCGTTTTGAAAGAAGTTTACACCCAAATGGCTGAGCCAAAATGGGTGGTTGCTGTTGGTGCTTGTGCTTCCAGCGGTGGTATTTTTGATACTTATTCGGTTCTTCAAGGGATTGACAAAATCATTCCTGTTGACGTTTATGTCCCAGGATGTCCGCCAAGACCGGAACAAATCATCGAAGGTGTAATGCAGGTGCAGGCTTTGGCAGAAAGCGAAAGCATCAGAAGAAGAGATATGCCGGAATATCAGCATTTATTGGATTCTTACAATATTAGTAACTAAGGAAGATGACGAACGAATTTGTATTAGAAGCTATCACGAGAGAATTTCCTGAGTCTGTGATTTCAAGTTCAGAACCTTACGGAATGCTGACGGTTGAAATCAAGAAAGACGATATCAAAAAGGTGATTCATTATTTGAAAGATTCAACTTTAGAAATTAATTTTTTGACGGACGTTTGTGGGATTCATTATCCTGAAACACCTGAAAAGGAAATCGGCGTTATTTATCATTTGCATAATATGATGACCAATTTCAGAATTCGTATGAAAGTTTTTATGACGAGAGAAAACGTTGAAGTTGATTCTTTGACAGAATTATATGCCGGCGCCAACTGGATGGAAAGAGAAACTTTTGATTTCTACGGAATCAAATTCAAAGGTCACCCAGATTTGAGACCAATCCTTAATATGGAAGACCTTGGTTATCATCCAATGCTGAAAGAATATCGCTTGGAAGATGGAACCAGAACAGACAAGAACGATAGTATGTTCGGAAGATAGTATAGCATATGGCTAATGGCACTTAGCCAATAGCCAGAAGCAAATAGCTAAAAGCAAATATTATGAAAGATAACTCATTATCTAATATACTTAACCAATACGACAGCAAGGAACAAATCGACGGGCAACTATACACCCTGAATCTTGGACCTACGCACCCTGCAACTCACGGAATTTTCCAGAACGTTCTTACGATGGACGGAGAAAGGATTCTTCACGCTGAGCAAACTGTAGGTTATATCCACAGAGCATTTGAAAAAATCTCTGAGAGAAGAAACTTTGCACAAATCACGACGCTTACTGATAGAATGAACTACTGTTCTGCACCCATCAACAATTTGGGTTGGCATATGACAGTTGAGAAATTACTTGGAATCAAAGTTCCAAAACGTGTCGATTATATGCGTGTGATTTTGATGGAGTTGGCGAGAATTGGTGACCATTTGATATGCAACGGTGTAACAGGAATGGATGCCGGCGCAATCACAGGATTGACTTATATGTTCATCGAAAGAGAACGTATTTATGATATGTACGAGCAGATTTGCGGTGCAAGGATGACGACCAATATGGGAAGAATTGGCGGTTTCGAAAGAGACTTCACACCAAAGTTCCACGAGTTGTTGAAAGACTTCCTGAAAACTTTCCCAGCAAGATTCGCAGAATTTGGACAATTGTTAGAAAGAAACCGAATCTTTATGGACAGAACCATCGGCGCAGGCGCAATCTCAGCAGAGAGAGCTTTGAGCTACGGTTTCACAGGTCCGAACCTACGTGCGACCGGCGTTGATTATGACGTGAGAGTTGCTCAGCCTTATTCTTCTTACGAGGACTTCGATTTCATCATTCCGGTTGGAACTGCGGGCGATACTTACGACCGTTTTATGGTTCGTCAGCAGGAGATTTGGGAATCTTTGAAAATCATCAACCAAGCTTACGACAACCTTCCAGAAGGACCATTCCACGCGGATGTTCCGGATTTCTATCTTCCCGAAAAGGCAGATGTTTACAACAAAATGGAAGCCTTGATTTACCATTTCAAAATCGTAATGGGAGAAACAGATGTTCCTAAAGGCGAAGTTTACCACGCTGTAGAAGGTGGAAACGGAGAATTAGGATTCTATCTTGTGAGCGATGGCGGAAGAACGCCTTACAGACTTCACTTCAGAAGACCTTGTTTCATTTATTATCAAGCCTATCCGGAAATGATTACGGGCGCAGTAATATCTGATGCGATTGTAACGATGTGTAGTATGAATATCATTGCGGGAGAATTAGACGCATAACAAAGACAACAAGAAAAAAGATGAAAGAGTAAAGACTTTCATATCAAAATAAAAATTGAATTTAGAATATAGAATTACGAGTCTTGACTCTTTGTTCTTGATTCTTTAATCTTAAATAAGATGAGCGAAACAATTGCTTTTAAACCTGAAAGCTTAGCGCAGGTTCATAAAATTATAGCGAGATATCCGGAAGGCAGACAAAAATCTGCGTTGATTCCTGTCTTGCACATTGCACAGAAAGAATTTGATGGTTGGCTGGCTGTTCCAGTGATGGATTATGTTGCAGAATTATTGAGCATCACGCCGATTGAAGTATATGAAGTTGCTACTTTCTATACTATGTTCAATATGAAGCCGGTGGGGAAATATGTTTTGGAAGTCTGCAGAACCGGACCTTGCATGCTGAATGGAAGTGATAACATTCTCGACCACATCAGAACAAAATTGAATATCAAAGACGGCGAAACCACAGCAGACGGACTTTTCACTTTGAAACCTGGAGAATGTCTTGGCGCTTGCGGATATGCACCGATGATGCAGTTGGGAAAATTCTACCACGAGCATTTGACCATCGAAAAAGTTGACGAAATCATTGACCTTTGCAGACAAGGCGCAATCGATTTAGGTTAAGAATAAATTTTAAATTAATTAAAAAAGGCGTACAGCAAATAGCCAAAAGCTAAAAGCCATTCGCTAAAAGCATATAACAATGAGTAAAAAACTTTTACTTAAAAACGCACATATAGAAGGCATTCGCTACTACGAAACTTACCGCAAACACGGTGGTTACGAGTCGGCAGAAAAAGCCTTTAAAATGAAACCTGAGGAAATCCTGGAGGAAGTGAAAATCTCCGGACTTCGTGGTCGTGGTGGCGCTGGTTTCCCAACAGGACTTAAATGGAGTTTCCTTGCAAAACCAGAAGGCGTTCCAAGACACTTGGTCGTAAATGCCGATGAGTCTGAACCGGGAACTTTCAAAGACCGATATTTGATGGAGTTTCTTCCTCATTTACTAATTGAAGGAATGTTGATTTCATCTTTTGTTTTAGGTTCCAATGTTTCATACATCTACATCAGAGGAGAATATTCTTGGATTCCGGATATTTTGGAAGAGGCAATCGAAGAAGCGAAAGCAGCAGGTTTTCTTGGGAAGAATATCTTGGGAAGTGGTTTCGATTGCGAAATTTATGTTCAGAGAGGTGGCGGTGCCTACATCTGTGGCGAAGAAACTGCTTTGCTAGAATCTCTTGAAGGCAAAAGAGGAAACCCAAGACTAAAACCACCTTTCCCAGCGGTAAAAGGACTTTGGGAAAGACCAACGGTTGTAAATAACGTAGAATCTATCGCCGCTGTTGTTCCTATTATCGAAATTTCTGGCGCTGAATATGCTAAAATCGGTGTTGGAAAATCAACTGGAACCAAATTGATTTCAGCTTGTGGAAACATCAACAAACCAGGCGTTTACGAAATTGATATGACCATTACGGTTGAGGAATTTATTTATTCTGATGAATATTGTGGTGGCATCCCGAACGGTAAAAAGCTGAAAGCTTGTATTCCTGGTGGAAGTTCTGTTCCAATCGTTCCTGCAAACTTATTACTGAAAACCATCAATGGTGAACCAAGATATATGAATTATGAATCCCTTGCTGATGGTGGTTTTGCTACCGGAACAATGATGGGTTCAGGTGGATTTATAGTTTTGGATGAAGACCAATGTGTGGTAAATCATACAATGACATTAGCAAGATTCTACAACCACGAGAGTTGTGGACAATGTACACCTTGTCGTGAAGGAACGGGCTGGATGTACAAAATCTTGAAAAAAATAGAAAAAGGGGAAGGCAAAATGGAAGACATCGATTTGCTTTGGGATATCCAGAGAAAAATTGAAGGTAATACCATTTGTCCTTTGGGAGATGCTGCTGCCTGGCCGGTTGCTGCTGCTATCAGACACTTCAGAGATGAGTTTGAATGGCACGTGAACAACCCAGAGTTGAGCCAAACCCAAAATTATGGAATTGCAAATTATGCAGACCCGATTCCAGCAGTATCCAAATAAAAAAACACAAAGAACAAACTTTCAAAAAATAGATTTTTTATAGTGCAAAGCACGAGAGAAGCGTTCATAAAAAATGGATATCGGTATCCAAATAGAATAATGAAGAAGATATTAAATGCATTTTTTGTAACTATCATAGGATTAAATCTTGTAGTAGGACAGAAAATAAAAAAAGATTCTTTGATTGAAAGTGGTTCTGTTGACTTGCTTCCAATTAATAAATCAACATTCACTAAAGGAACAATGTTCGGCTTTTGGGGATGGAACAGAGCGGGATTCAGTGATTCTGATATTCGATTCAAGGGGAATGGCTATGATTTTACGCTTCAAAATGTAAAAGCACACGACAGACCTTCGGAATTGACTTGGGATTACATCAATCCAGGACAGATTTCCAAGCCTCAGTTCAATTTCAGATTTGGATATTTTTTCAAAGATGATTTGGCTTTGGTCGTTGGAACAGATCATATGAAATATGTGATGGATCAAGATCAAACGGCAAAGTTCAATGGAAACATCTCAGACCCGACTTATGCAGCAATGGTTCAGAATGGCCAAGTAGATTTAAGTAGCGCTGAGTTTCTTACCTTTGAGCACACGGACGGACTAAACTACGTGAACGCAGGAATTGAGAAATATAAAAATATATTATCAAGAAAGAACTTTGATATCCATTGGGCTTACGGAGCTGGCGCAGGTGTTCTTTTTCCAAAAAGCAATGTGAAACTTTTTGGAAATGAAAGAAGTGACAGATTTCACGTGGCTGGATTTGGATTGGACGCAAGAGCCAACATCAATCTTGTTTTCTGGAATCATTGGATGGCAAGAGTAGAAGGAAAATTTGGTTACATCAATATGCCGGATATCAAAACTACGCTTAACAATAAACCTGATAAAGCGAGTCAGGACTTCGTATTCTACCAAGTTAATTTTGGAATCGGATACGTTTTTAATAGAAAATTAAAGAACTAAAATATACATCAAGTTATATTTTAAATATAAATAGAATTGACAAAAGATCTAGGACAAAGATTTAATCTAAAATCCGAAAATCTAAAACCTTGAAATATGAGCGAAGAAGTCAAAAAATTTAAAGTTACCATAGACGGACAAACGACTGAAGTTTTGCCTGGCACTTCTATTTTGGAAGCTGCAAGACAAATCGGAGGAAAATCTGTGCCGCCAGCTATGTGTTATTATAGCAAACTGGAAACCAGCGGAGGCCGATGCAGAACGTGTTTGGTAGAAGTTTCCAAAGGTTCCGAAGCAGACCCGAGACCAATGCCTAAATTGGTTGCAAGCTGTAGGACTGGCGTGATGGACGGAATGGAAGTGAAAAACCTCAGTTCTGAAAAAGCACAGGAAGGTAGAAAGGCGGTGACCGAATTCCTTTTGGTCAATCACCCTTTGGATTGCCCGGTTTGTGATCAGGCGGGAGAATGTCATCTTCAGGATCTTGGCTACGAGCACGGAAATCTCGAAACCAGAACTGAGTTCGAAAGAAATACCTATGATGCAGACGACATCGGTCCAAACATCAAATTGAATATGAACCGTTGCATCCTTTGCGCAAGATGCGTATTGGCAGCGAATCAGTTGACGGAGAAAAGAGAGCACGGAATCCTTTACAGAGGAGACCACGCAGAGATCTCTACAATGTTGAACAAAGCTTTGGATAACGATTTCATCGGAAACGTGATCGATGTTTGTCCAGTTGGGGCATTGACAGACAGAACGGCAAGATTCACCAGCAGAGTTTGGTTCACAAAACCTTACAACGCAACTTGTTCTTGTACAAAATGTAGCGGAAAAGCGGTCGTTTGGATGAAGGGTGATGAAGTGGTGAGAGTAACGGCTAGAAAAGACCAATACGGCGAAGTTGAAGAATGGATCTGTGACGAGTGTCGTTTCCACAAAAAAGACACTGCACTTTGGAACATCGAAGGACCAAGACACATCGACAGACATTCTGTGATCTCTCTAAATCATTATGAGAAAAAAACAGACAGCTACAATGTTTTAGAAAATTTTGAAGCCAAAGAAATTGGTGTTTCAGACGAAAAAGAAATTGAAAAATTAGATAATGAGACGATTTGATTTTGAGAACATCTCAAAAATCAAAACTCAAATAAATTGATATGGAATTACTGACTTTTAAAATCATATTGGTACTTGCTCTATTCCTTCTTGCGCTTACAATCGCAGCCTACTCTACTTGGGCAGAAAGAAAAGTGGCCGCTATTATGCAGGACAGGATCGGACCAAACAGATCGGGACCTTTCGGATTGTTGCAACCGTTGGCAGATGGTGGTAAATTTTTCTTCAAAGAGGATTTTACGCCACAACACGCGGAGAAATTCCTTTTTATATTAGGACCTTCTTTGGTCATGTTCATTTCATTGATCACTGGCGCAGTGATTCCTTGGGGAAAAACATTAAACATTGGCGGAAATTCTTTTGATCTGCAAGTTGCAAATATCGACGTTGGCGTGTTGTTCATCATCGGAATGGCTTCCATCGGTGTTTACGGAATCATGATCGGAGGTTGGGCTTCGAATAATAAATATTCATTGCTTGGCGCCATCAGAGCTTCTTCTCAAATGATCTCTTACGAGTTGGCAATGGGATTGTCTTTGTTGTCAATCATTATGATGACAGGAAGTCTTGACCTTAAAATGATCTCTGAAGTACAGGCAACTGGGAAAATCTGGGGATTCATTCCTGCTATTTCTGGGATCAACTGGAATATTCTTTATCAACCTTTGGCTTTCTTAATATTCTTTGTTGCAGCTTTGGCAGAGACCAACCGTCACCCGTTCGATCTACCAGAATGTGAATCCGAATTGGTTACAGGATATTCTACCGAATATTCATCAATGAAATTAGGATTGTATATGTTTGGGGAATATGTGAATATGTTCATTTCTAATGCATTCATCGTAGTTCTTTTCTTCGGAGGCTACAACTATCCTGGAATCGATTGGGTAACTCAGAATTGGGGAGAAAATGCGGCTGGAATCTTAAGCATCGTAGCATTCTTAACAAAGACAGTAGTTGGAATCTTGATCTTTATGTGGATCAGATGGACACTTCCGAGATTTAGATATGACCAATTGATGCACCTTGGATGGAAAACTTTGATTCCATTGGCTTTGGTAAATCTAATTGTAACAGGTGCTGTGATTTTAGCATTTGGAAATTAATAGGTGGGAAGTCAGAAGTCGGGAGACTGATGTTAAAATATAGAAAATTTGAAAATGAGCTGATGTGAAAAGCGACGAAGGAATTAACTTCCATTCAATAAGCTTCCATCTTCTAACATTTAATATAAAAAATAATGAAACTTACTAACAGATCAAAAGTTGTTTCGAACAAAGAAATGACCTTGGCCGAAAAGATCTACTTGCCTGCGATTATCAAAGGGATGGGGATTACTTTTAAACACGCTGTGAGAACCGTTGTAAAAGGTGCTCCAAATGTTTATTCTTATCCTGAGGTTCAAAAACCGCGCGCTCAAGTTTGGCGTGGGCTACACGTTTTGAAACGTGATGAGGAAGGTAGAGAAAGATGTACAGCTTGTGGACTTTGTGCCGTGGCTTGCCCTGCAGAAGCCATTACAATGACAGCCGGCGAAAGAAAAAAAGAAGAGAAAGATCTGTACCGCGAGGAAAAATATGCAGAGATCTACGAAATCAATATGTTGAGATGCATCTTCTGCGGTATGTGTGAAGAGGCTTGTCCTAAATCTGCGATCTACTTAACAGACAGGTTGGTTGATGTTGAAATGAACAGAAATTCTTTCATCTACGGAAAAGATAAATTGGTAGAGAAAATTAATGCAAGGATTGACATCACGCCGAGACAATCTGAGAAACAAAAAAATGCAGTAAAATAATGGATCAGTTTTTATTTTTTTTCGTAGCATTTTTAGCGATTGCAAGCGCAGTTTACTTCGTTTTTGCAAAAAATCCGATGTATGCGATCCTTTCTTTGATCGTGACGATGTTCTCCATTGCGGGAATGTACATTCTTCTTAACGCGCAATTCTTAGGTATAGTTCAAATCATTGTTTACACAGGAGCAATTATGGTTTTGTTCCTTTATATATTAATGATGTTAAATCTGAATGCAGAAGACGAAAGCAAAAAGCAGAACCTTCCGAAGTTCATCGGGATTTTCTCAGTTTGTATTTTGTTTGTTGGGATGTTGGGAGCTTACAAAGGCCTTAGCGGAAGAACAGTAGCAGAAGGCAACATCGATTATTCTGTAGGATTGACAAAAAATCTTGGAAGATTATTGTTTAACGAATATGTATTGCCATTCGAATTGGCTTCTATCCTGATTTTAGCAGGGATTGTAGGTGCTGTTCTAATTGGTAAAAAAGATTTATAAGATTATGGGAGGAGACGTAAATACATTTATACAGCAAGTACCTTTGGAATATTTCATTATTCTGTGTACGCTTCTGTTTTGTCTTGGAGTTTTAGGAGTTTTGATTCGTAAAAATGCCATCGTGATATTAGGATGTGTAGAATTGATGCTTAATTCCGTGAATCTTTTATTGGCAGCATTTTCTGCTTACAATGGTGATGGCAACGGTCAGCTTTTGGTATTTTTCATAATGGTAGTTGCCGCAGCAGAAGTAGCTGTAGGATTAGCCATTATCGCAATGATGTACAGAAATACCAAATCTGTGGACGTAAGTATTTTTAATAAATTAAGAGGATAATAAAAGGAATGGAAAATTTAGTTTACGCGATCGTACTTTTACCTTTAATTGGATTTCTCATCAACGGACTTTTCGGGAAAAACCTTCCGAAGATGATTGTTGGAGGATTGGCAACATTGGTAGTTTTCGCTTCGTTTGTTATCACAGCAAGTATATTTTTCGGATTCAAGAGTGACAGCGCGCCTGTTATTGTGAAAGCATTCGAATGGTTCACAATTGGTGGGATCCAGGTTAATTTCGGATTCCAAGTCGATCAATTGTCATTAATGATGGTAATGATCATCACAGGAATCGGTTCATTGATTCACCTCTACTCTATTGGCTACATGAGCCACGACAAAGGATTTTATAAGTTTTTCACTTATCTGAATCTCTTCATTTTCTCGATGTTGCTTTTGGTTTTAGGTAGCAATTATCTGATCTTATTTATCGGTTGGGAAGGTGTTGGACTTTGTTCTTACTTATTGATCGGATTCTGGTACACAAACGAGGAATATGGAAAAGCAGCAAGAAAAGCTTTCATTATGAACCGTATCGGTGACCTTGGATTGTTGATCGGAATCTTTGCCATTGCAGCAAATGTGAACGCAATCGATTATGTTTCGGTAGCTCAAAATGCTTCAAGTTTTGAATTGGACGGAACAGTAATCATCTTTATCACGGCGAGTTTATTTATCGGGGCGACAGGAAAATCCGCTCAGGTTCCTTTGTACACTTGGTTGCCAGACGCAATGGCAGGACCAACGCCAGTTTCTGCACTGATCCACGCCGCAACAATGGTAACGGCTGGTATTTATTTGGTAGTAAGAAGTAATTTCCTCTTCACTTTAGCTCCAACTGTTCAAGACGGGATTTTATTCATCGGATTCTTGACTGCCGCTTTAGCCGGTTTCTATGCACTTCGTCAAAACGACATCAAAAAAGTATTGGCATATTCTACAGTTTCACAACTTGGATTTATGTTCATCGCTTTAGGATTAGGCGCATATACGACAGCAATGTTCCACGTGATGACACATGCTTTCTTCAAAGCTTTGATGTTCTTAGGAGCTGGTTCCGTAATCCACGCAATGAGCAACGAGCAGGACATGCGTTTTATGGGCGGATTAAAAAAGTACGTTCCGATTACGCACATCACTTTCTTGATAGGAACTTTGGCCATCTCAGGATTCCCATTATTGTCAGGGATGATTTCAAAAGACGAAATCTTGGTGGCAGCTTACGCTAAAAATCCAATTTATTGGGTGATGTTATTCATCTTGGCGGCCGTCACTGCAACTTATATGTTCAGATTGTATTACTTGACTTTCCACGGCGAGTTCAGAGGTACAGAAGATCAGAAACACCATTTGCACGAGAGTCCTGCAAATATGACTTTACCATTGATTGTTTTGGCTGTCCTTTCAGTAGTTGGAGGTTTTATTAATCTTCCTCACTTCATCGGTCACGGAAATTATGCTAAATTAATGGAATGGCTGAAGCCTGTCTTGACACAGGAAAGCTTCAACCAAATGGAAAATACACTTTCCGGAGTTGATTTCAATACAGAGATGATTCTTTTGGGAGCAACGATCATCATGTTCTTCACCGTTTGGTTCTTTGTTAAAAACACTTACGTGAAAAAACAAAAAAGAGCGCTTCCAGAAAATCAATACACAGGTTGGGAAAAATTATCGGCGAGAAAATTATTCGTGGATGAGATCTACAACGCCTGCATCGTAAGACCTTTCGAGGAAGCTGGTAAAGCAGCAGCGATGTTTGACAAAGCAGTTCTGGATCCTATCGTGAATTTCATAGGACTTGGCGCGGCAGATTCTGGAAGAGCGGCAAAACGCCTTCAGAACGGAAATGTAGAAAACTATGTGCTGATTATGTCGTTGGCTGTAGGTATCGTATTAATTGTTAACTTTTTATTGAAATAAATAGATAATGTCTTATTTACTATTAACATTATTACTGTTACCTCTTGTAGGTTCGGGTTTACTCTTTTTCTGGAAAAATGCTTCCAGTAAATATATCGCATTGGCCTTTGCCCTTGCACAGATGTTTTTAGCATTTTATATGTTGGGAAGTTTCGATTTCAATCCAACTGTTGATGCACCATTACAATACGAGATCACTTATCCTTGGTCAAGCTACATCAAAAGTAGTTTGAATTTCGGGATCGATGGAATGAGTATGCTGATGGTTTTATTGACGAACATCTTGGTTCCATTGATCGTTTTGTCTTCTTACAATGAATCGAAAGGCTATCCAAATTCTTTCTATGCATTGATATTATTGATGCAATTCGGATTGTTGGGTGTTTTCACTTCTTTGGACGGATTGTTATTCTACATCTTCTGGGAAGTAACTTTGATCCCAATTTGGTTGATTGCCGGAATCTGGGGACAAGAGGACAAGAGAATCAAATTCACGACAAAATTCTTTGTGTACACCTTCGTAGGATCTTTGTTTATGTTGATCGGATTGATCTACGTTTACAACAATGCGGCATCTTTTGCTTTGACAGATCTTTACAATGCTTCTCTTAATATCAACGAACAAACAGTAATTTTCTGGTTCATCTTCTTTGCTTTTGCAGTGAAGTTGCCAGTCTTTCCTTTCCACACTTGGCAACCTGACACGTACACCTACTCTCCTACTCAAGGATCGATGTTGCTATCAGGAATTATGCTGAAGATGGCGGTTTATGGTGTCTTAAGATATCTATTACCCATCACACCATTAGCAATCGGCGGAATTTCCGGCGAGATCGTGATCATACTTTCAGTAATCGGAATTATCTACGGTGCTTTAATCGCAATGATCTCTACAGACAGCAAACGATTGATCGCTTTCTCTTCTCTTTCTCACGTTGGATTGATTGTCGCAGGTATTTTTGCCTCAGCAGTCGTAACAATGAGAACAGGATTGACTTTCGAAGGTGGACAAGGCGCGATGATCCAGAGTTTTGCTCACGGGATCAACGTTGTAGGATTGTTCTACTGTGCAGATATTCTTTATAAAAGATTCAAAACGAGAGACATCAGAAAAATGGGAGGTTTGGCAAAAGTCGCTCCTAAGTTTGCCATCTTGTTTATGATCATCTTACTTGGTGCAACCGGAGTTCCATTGACAAATGGTTTCATCGGAGAATTTATCTTGTTGAAATCAGTATATACCTACAATCATTTGATGGCAGTTTTAGCTGGATTGACGATCATTCTTTGCGCCGCATATATGTTGAGATTCTACGGAAAAGCAATGTTCGGAAAAGGTGACGATTCAGTTTTGGCTACTACGAAAGATGTAAGCAATGTAGAGTTCACAGTTTTGGCAAGTTTATCAGTTTTTGTAATTGTTTTGGGGGTTTATCCTCAACCAGTGATAGAAATGGTAACGAGCTCTGTGAGTTTCATTTATTCATCAATGATCAATTAATTTAAAAATTAAAAATTAGCAGACAAAGAATTGAGAAATTAAAAATCTCATCTCTCATATCTCGCTTCTCAAATCTATATTATGGGTGTTTTAATAGTTTTATTCCTTACGGCAATTCTTGTATTATTCTCGGGTGTTTTCGAGAAAGGAAAATACGCAAGATACATCGGGATCGCAGGATTGATCGTTGGTTTATATGTCAGTTTCCTTCCAGAATGTGAATTTTTTGCGCAGTACAGATCGATGTATGAATACGGAGACAATGCTCAATTGTTCACAAAAATTTCTATTGTAGCAACTTCACTTTTGTTTTTTTTAGGAGGATTTGCATTCAGCAATCACAGAAGCCATCAGTCAGAGTTGTACGCTTTGATGTTGTTCGCACTTTGCGGAGGCGTTGTATTATTCGGATTCCAAAACTTGGTTACATTATTCTTAGGAATAGAGATTCTATCCATTCCATTGTACGTAATGGCTGGCGCTAACAAAACTGATCTACGTTCTACAGAAGCTTCGATGAAATATTTCCTGATGGGCGCATTTGCAACAGGTTTCTTGTTGTTCGGAGTTGCTTTGGTTTATGGAAGCGCAGGAAGTTTTGATCTTTACACAATCCACGATTTCGCCATCAACAATCCAAAGAATCTGATGTTGATAATGGGAGCAATCTTGATGTTGTGTGCATTGGCATTCAAAGTTTCATTGGCACCGTTCCATATGTGGAGCCCCGATGTTTACCAAGGTTCACCTTCACTGATTACCGCTTTTATGGCATCAGTGGTGAAAATTGCTGGATTCTTTGCACTATTCAAATTAATGACCATAGCATTCAACGGAATTGCTGGAGATTGGATCAACATTCTTGGCGTTTTCATCATCCTTACTTTGCTTTTGGCAAACGTAATGGGATTGGTACAGACCAACGCAAAGAGAATGCTCGCCTACTCTTCCGTTTCGCACGCAGGTTACATCGCTCTAATATTCTTCGGGATCAACAATTTCTCAACATATATTTTAGGATACTATCTATTTGCTTATTCATTAGCAACAGTAGGTGTTTTCATCAGTTTGATCTGGGTGGAGAAAATCAAAAAAGAAACTTCATTCACAGCCTTCAACGGATTGGGGAAAAAAGAGCCAGTTTTAGCAGTCGTTTCTACAGTTTCTATGTTATCAATGGCAGGGATTCCACTGACAGCAGGTTTCATCGGAAAATTAGGGATTTTCAACCAAGCGATTGGCGGACATTATGAGTTCTTGGTTTTGATTGCCGTTTTAGGTTCTGCGTTGAGTATCGCTTATTATTTAAGATTGATTATCGCAATGTTCTTCTACAAAGAAGACAACTTCAACACGACAGAAAAAGCGAGCATCACTTACAACATCGTTTCTGTAGTCATTATTTTGGCGTTGGTCTCGATGGGAATTGTACCAGATTTGTTCGCAAAAATATTCGGATTGTAAAAAATTCAAATAATATAAATTATAAACCTGATTCACATAGAGTCAGGTTTTTTTATTCTCAAAAAAAATTAATTTAAATACACCAACTAAAAATTGTTAACATTTGCAGATCACATTCCTATTCTAAGCATTTATCGGATCTATTCTAATTTGTCCACCAACAGCCTTTAAAACTTTCATTATTGTAGAAAATTGAGGTTTGGCTCCATCGGATAATGCTTTGTACAAACTGGGTCTGCTCATTCCGGTTTCCTCAGCTATCTTTGTCATACCGATAGCTTTAGCAATGTGTCCAATTGCGGTCACAATTTCGGTATCATTTCCTTCTTCTAAAATTGCATTCAAATATTCGGCAATCATTTCGTTGCTGTCCAAATAATCTGCTATATCAAATTTTGATGTTTCCATTTTTTTATTTTTTTAATTTGTCCCAAATGTCTTTGGCTTTCAAAATATCTTCTTTTTGTGTAGACTTATCTCCTCCAATGAGAAGGATAATAATCTTCCCATCAATTTCCTTGAAATAAATTCTGTATCCTTTTGCGTAGTTTATTTTTAATTCACTAATTCCATTTCCAATAGGTTTACAATCACCAAAGTGTTCTTCATTCTCTAATCTTTGAAGCCGTACTAAAATTTTAGCTTTAGCTTTCAAATCCTTTAGTTTCCGAAACCACTTATCAAATTCTATTGTTTTTTCAATAAAGAACATTTCTTCATATTTGTATTCATTCGGATACAAAATTACAAAAACATTCCAATAATTCAAATTTGTTTTTAGATTCGGAATTATGACTATAAACAATTGTCTAATTAGTAATTCTTAAATCCACCAAAAAACTTAACTTTATTCAAATTTTTATGTCAATGAACAAATTACTTTTTCTGCTCGTTGTTATCACATCCACATTCGGATTTTCGCAAGCAACTTCTGTCCAAGAGAACTTCACCAAAAAAGAAGTTTACATCCCGATGCGTGACGGCACAAAACTATTTACCATCATCTACACGCCAAAAGACATTTCCAAAAGCAACAAATATCCGTTCATTATGAACAGAACGTGTTACAGCATCGCACCTTACGGCGAAACCAATTTCAGAAAAAAACTCAGTCCAAACAAGTTCATTGAGAATGAAAAATACATCTTCGTTTTCCAAGACGTTCGCGGAAGATATATGAGCGAAGGCACTTTCACGAATATGACGCCACAAGTGGACCACAAAACCAAAAAAGATGTGGACGAAAGTACAGACACTTACGACACCGTGGATTGGTTGGTGAAAAATATCCAAAACAACAACGGAAAAGTAGGTCAATACGGAACTTCATATCCTGGATTTTACACCGCAGTTGGAACTTTAGCAAATCATCCAGCTTTGGTAGCCTCTTCTCCACAAGCACCAATCTCAGATTTTTGGTTTGATGATTTTCTTCACAACGGTGCTTTTTTGATGGGCTACTTCAAAACTTTTCCAGTCTTCGGCGTTCAAAAAACCAAAGCTGAAAACGAATCTTGGTTCGCTGACAAAATGATAAAGCCAACTTCCGAAGATGGTTATTTATTTTATCAAAATATGGGAACTTTGAAAGAAGGCGTGGACAAATATTACAAAGATAACTTCTTCATGCAGGAAGTAATGGCGCATCCAAACTACGATGACTATTGGAAAAAACGAAATCTGTTACCTCATCTCAAAAATATCAATCACGCTGTAATGACGGTCGGCGGTTGGTTTGACTCCGAAGATTTGGCAGGTCCACTAAATATTTATAAAACAATTGAGAAAAACAATCCAAAAGCGAAAAACACAATCGTGATGGGACCTTTTTCCCACGGCGCTTGGAATTACGACACAGGAAAACATTTTCACAACGATATTTATTTTGGTGACAGCATCGCAACATTTTATCAAAAAAATATAGAACAACCTTTCTTCCATCATTATTTAAAAGAAAATTCTAAAACTTCCGCAAAACTTCCGGAAGCTTATATGTTCGACACTGGCAAAAAAGAATGGAAACAATTCGAAAACTGGCCACCAAAGCAAGCTGAGAAGAAATCTTTCTATTTAAATGCTTCTGGGAATTTATCAGAAAAGGGCTCCAATCCAAATCTGATGTCGACCTACTTATCAGATCCGAACAAACCTGTTTTGAGCAGTGAGAATCTGAAAGATATGAATGGTTTCACACCGAAAAATTATATGAGCGAAGATCAACGTTTTGCAAGTTACCGACCGGATGTTGTGACTTTCACCACCGATATTCTGGAAAACGATTTGACTTTGGCCGGAGAAATTTTGACTAAGTTGAAAGTGATCACATCATCAACAGATGCAGATTTCATCGTTAAATTAATCGATGTTTATCCTTCAGACGAAAAAGCAAATCCAGACAAACCGGGCGTCATCTTCGCCAACTACCACCAAATGGTAAGAAGCGAAATAATGCCTGCAAGATTCCGCAATAGTTTTGAAAAACCTGAAGCGTTGCAACCGAATAAGGAAACAGCTGTCAATGTGAAATTGCAAGACGTTTTCCATACGTTCAAGAAAGGGCATAAGATTCAGATTCAAGTTCAGAGTACTTGGTTTCCGCTGATGGCGATCAATCCGCAAAAGTTTTTGGACAATCCACGTTTGGCTACAAAAGATGATTATCAAAAGGCTGAAATCAAAATATCTAGTGGTAGCACGATAGAGTTTGATATTTTAAAATAGAAAAAAAGCACAAACTTAGGTTTGTGCTTTTTCAATTATAATGATTTGATGACCTCTGATGCAATCTCGTACGATCTTTGTTTCTTTTCGAAATCATAAATATTTCCTGAAGCTATGATTTCATTTGGTTTATAATCTTTCACAAACTTCGACAGTTTTTCTTTCAATGTTTCTTTATCACCAACAAAAGTTTTCGCTGCCATTCTGTTGAGATGCAGGGCGACGTCATCTCCCATATTGGCAAGATCGGTTTCGTCTGGTGGTAAAAGTGGTTGTCTCTGATCTGTCAAGATATTAACAAAAACCTGAAAATGGGAAGTCGATAAATAATGTGCCTCATCCACAGAATCTGCTGCAATAATATTGATACAAATCATCACATAAGGCTCATCCAAAAACTCGGACGGCTGGAAATGTTCTCTGTAAATTTCCAAAGCGACTTCCAACTGAGATGGCGCAAAATGCGCTGCAAAAGCATAAGGTAATCCCAATTTTGCCGCCAAAAAAGCAGAATCGGTTGAACTTCCCAAGATGTAAAACGGAACATCCGCACCTTCACCAGGAATCGCTCTAACCTTCGCATCTGCATTTTCCTTAGACATATATTTTTGAAGTTCTTTGATGTGGAATTCAAAATTATAATTGGGATTGAAATTATTCCCTCGCAAAGCACTTGCCGTCAATCCATCGGTTCCCGGTGCTCTTCCCAAGCCAAGATCTATTCTACCTGGATACAGTCCGTCCAAAGTCCCAAACTGTTCGGCGACTGACAAAGTGGAATGATTCGGCAACATAATTCCGCCAGAACCAATTCGCAAGGTTTTTGTTTGTCCTGCAACATGACCGATTAAAACTGAAGTTGCCGCGCTGGCCACATTGGGAAAATTATGATGCTCGGAAAACCAATATCTCGTGAAACCAAGTTTCTCAGCGTGTTGCGCAGATAGAACAGATTTTTGAAATGTTTTATTTATATCGTCGCCTTTGACAATAGTCGCAAGGTCTAGAATTGAATATTTGATTGCCATAATATGAAAGTTATACAACTGTTTAATTCAAAAAATAAACCATCCTAAATTCATATTACTAATGAGAAATTTTGTCCGTATTTAAGAAATATTTAACAATTGAATGAAAAAATTATTACATTTGTGACAATAAATAAACAAAAAACATACAAATGGTATCTACAACTTCAAAATTTGTTGCTGAAATGATTGGCACAATGGTTCTCGTATTAATGGGCTGCGGAAGCGCCGTAATTGCTGGTGCAGATGGCACAACCGGCGTTGGACTTTTAGGAATTTCTTTTGCTTTCGGTCTTAGTGTGGTCGCAATGGCTTATGCAATCGGGCATATTTCCGGCTGTCACATCAATCCTGCAATTTCCATCGCAATGGTTGCAGCTGGTAGAATGAAAATGACAGAAGCAGCTTACTATATCGTTGCTCAGATTGTTGGTGCAATCATCGGCGCTGGAATTCTGTACATTATTTTCACGAATCATCCTGGTGGCGAATTGGGACCTTGGGCCTTGGGATCCAATGGCTGGGGAACTGGTTATCTTGCTGAATACAACACTTTGGCGGCTTTTGTAGCTGAGTTTGTTTTTACATTCATCTTTTTGCTGGTAATTCTTGGATCAACTTCTACGAAGAACATTCACGGTGGATTTGCTGGTTTGGCAATTGGACTTTCGTTGGTTCTGATTCATATTGTAGGGATCAAAATCACAGGTGTTTCTGTGAATCCTGCGAGAAGTATCGGTCCTGCAATTTTTGCACAAGGCGCAGCACTTTCTCAAATTTGGCTTTTCATTGTTGCTCCAGTTTTAGGTGGCGTATTTGCATCATTCGTTTATAACTTGTTGATCGAGAAAAAAGAAATCGCTTAAATTAAATTTCATTAATAAAAATCAAAAATCCTGTCAAGATCATTGGCAGGATTTATTTTTTGGCTTTGATATCAAAGGGATTTTTGAAGATGAGTTCTTCTCGTTTTCCTTTTAGTTCAAATTTTTTGAAGAGAAGACTTCGAGCCATATTTCTCATAAATTGATCTTTGTCGCAAAGTTTCCAGTAAGAATCTTGGTGAATAATTTTAGGTTCACGGATTATATAGAAAGTGGTTTCCCAATTATCCTCATCGTGATAAAACTCGATGATGCCACAGTGAGCTGGGATTTCACCATGATCTATCATTCCCATCGGCAAAAGAAAACTGAACGAATTGCAGATGTAATCGCCACAACTGATCTTATCGTGTTTCAGAAATTTCTCTCCTGTTTTTTGATTGGTATATTTTTTCTTGAAATCATTTTTGAAATCTGACTTTGATAATTTAATTTCGATCTCGTGGCTGATACCTTCATTATTAATTGATAAAATATCGGCTTCCCAGTCGGAATGGAAAAAATTGGTGAGGATAATTTCTTTATCAAAATCACAATTCTTATAAATAAATGTGTGAACAAGTTCTTCGATTTTCAACATCATTTCCAACTTAAAAATTACGAACCGTTACGTGATAACAGCTTTGTTGCTTTTCTTTGATATAGAATATTTTTCCTTGATTTTTATAATAGTCCAAAACTTTTTCCAATGCTTTTTCAAGTTTTGTATTGACTTTCAACACGTGGTCAAAACGAACATACGAAATATCGAAAGCCGCACCGTAATTGTGAGAACTAATCCCTAGTGATGCATTGGAATTGACTTTTCTCAATCTGCATTGGTCTTCCAAAGTTCTGGTCACGGACGAAACAACGAAGAAACTTTTGGTGTCTGTTGCAAATTTGGCCGCCATCTTTTCTAATAATGTTCTGGCCTTTTTCACTAAGTATGGTCGGCTGTGTTGCAAGGTCTGCAATCTGTAACCTCGTGATTTTTTTTTGACTTTCTGAAATTTTCCTCTCGCGATATATTTATCAACTGTTTTTTCATTTTCCAAAATATCAACCCCAAAATTCTGAGATGCTAACAAATGAGGTCTGTAAAGAGCGGTTGGTTCTACTTTTAAAACTGTTTTCAAATCATAACATTTCTGAGATTTGAAGAACGAAAAACACAGCAGAAAACTTAAAACTAAAAATTTCATGAATTAAAATATTGAAAGAATAAATTTGTGTTTTTTCAAATATAATTAATTATTATTTAATAAGATTTAAGAAACCAATAGACTACAACCACGAATATCAGAGTGATCAATCCTTCCTAAAACTTGAAAAGAATTATTTTCGCTTCGTCCCAAATCCTGCGTTGCAATGAAAGCACAAGAATGTCTATTTGCTAAATCAATGATATTGATGGCGCCTGTTTTTCCATCTTCAACGTAAGAAAAAGGATCTTCTGTATTTCTGATAAGAATTCGCATCCAATTGGGACTTTTATAAATATTTTCGCCCAAAGAATAAGCTTGGGAAAGCAATTCTGTCATCGAATATTCCGAGTAGATTTTATCTGTTTTAAAACCCTCTTTGAAGATTTTCAACAATTCATCTTTGGTCATTTCTTCTTTTCTGCCTTTCATTCCGCCAGTTTCTATAATAGTTAGAGAGTCTGAGAATTGGAGAGTTTGAGAGTTGGACTCGCAGAAGTCAAGAAAATCTAGGAGGGCAAAAGACACGCCGAAGAGAATGACTTTTTTATCCGTCAAATTTTGAAGTAGATCAAACAGTTCCTGATGGTTGTAAAGGAAATAGCCATTTTCTGGTTTACCTGATTTTTTCATCAGAAAATCAATCATATAAATCAAAGACGAATGTGGATTTTCGGAATAATTGGGAAGTAAACCAAGGAAAATATAATCATCTGGCTTTCCAATGAATTCTTCAAAACTTTCATAGATACTTTTCTCGTACAAGGAAAAATCGGCGATATAATGTTTGGAACGATTCATTTGCGTAGTTCCAGAACTTTGAAAATAATGTTCAGCTCCAGCATTTTTGTCCAAAACCAAATGATTTTTGAACATCTCGATTGGTAGAAAAGGAATGTCATTAATTTGTTTTATTAATGATAAATCAATATTCAAATAATCGACAAACTTTCTGTAGATTTCTACATTTTCATATTGATAACGAAAAGTTTCCAAACACGCGGTCTGGAAATCGGATTCTGTTTTTATGGTAAAAATATTCTGCTTCATTATTCAAATCAATTTTGAAACTAACCTTCGAAAGTCTTTACCTCAAACTTTTCTCCATCAAAAACACCGTAGGTGAAATAAACAATCCAGTCACCAAGATTGATGTAATTTGACATATTTCCCAAGTCAAAAATAAGAGGCAAATGACGGTGTCCAAAAACGAAATAATCTATCTTTTCTGTCTTGAGTTTTTCTTTGGAATAGAGAATTAGGAATTCTCTGTCTTCACCTAGAAATTCTTTGTCTTCATCTCCCGAAATCATTTTATTTTTTTGAGACATGTAGTTCGCAATTCTCATTGCAATGTCAGGATGCAACCATCTGAAAGCCCATTGTGCAAGCGGATTTGTAAAAACTTTCTTCATCCTTTTGAAACCTTTATCACCTGGTCCGAGACCATCTCCGTGAGCTAAAAGAAATTTTTTATGCGAAATTTCATAATATCTTTTCTCAAAATAGACGGGAATTCCGAGTTCTTCTTGGAAGTAATCTTTCATCCAAAGATCGTGATTGCCCACAAAAAAATAGATATCAATTCCGGAATCTTTCAGTTCTGCAATTTTCCCCAAAACTCGGATGTAACCTTTCGGAACTACGTATTTCCATTCGTGCCAAAAATCGAAAAGATCACCCATCAAAAAGAGAACTTGTGCGTCTGACTTGATGGAATCCAGCCAACGGATAAATTTCTCTTCACGGATTCTGCTTTCTTTCAAATTTGGAGCTCCAAAGTGCTGATCGGAAGCGAAGTATATTTTTTTATTTGGATCGAGATTAATCTTCATAATAGATTTTCAATTAATCAAAATTGTCGCGTTCGTTGTTTCGACCTCTTTTGTGATAAATCCACATGCCAACGCCAAGACCTATCACCGCAGCAGAAGCGGTTAGCAAAGCTCGAGATAGTTTGTCCGGAGCATCATTTCCGACATAATTCATCAGAAAAATGATAGCGAATGTGATAATTCCAATCAGAATATATTTTGGATTCTTCAAATTCATAATTAAAGTTTATATGATAACATGAGCCCACCTTTGTAAGGTAACCACTCTCCACTTCTATTCAATTCTCTACCCATCGAATCGCTTCCTGCATCGTAACGATCGCCACTTAGCTTATCATAGCCTTTGTAAAAACTCTGCATTGTTCCAAATCCAATGTAAAAATCCAAATTCAATCTGTCAGTACATTTGAATTGATATCCAGCCATTGCGCCCAAAATCAAAGAATATCCCTTTTGATATAGGTTTGAATTGATATATGGTGTGGCTTCCCCGTTTTTGTGAACGTAATAATTATCATTCCAGTAACCATATTTTTGGATATTGAAACCAGCACCAGAAACATCTACACCAACATAAAATTTTCTGAACGCTTCACTAAAATAATATCTAGCGTTAAATCCTAGCATATAAACCTGTGCATGTTTTCCTGCAAAAGATTTCCAAGGTGAAATAAAAACATCCGCCTGACCAGTGATGTGATCTGTAAAACCCTGCTCCACACCAACATTCAACATTCCCACTGGAAGGAATAAAGCGTTGGCTTTGATGTAAGTTTCATTTTTTTGTGAAAAACAAAAGATGGATAAGCAGAGGAAACTTAATGATATTAAATTTCTCATACTTACTTTTTGTTCAGGATTTCGTTCATCTTAGTGGCATCTTTGTTTTCTTCTTTTGCAAAGTTTGCGGCCATTCCTGCGAACATTTTTGCTTCATCTCTCTTCCCCAATTTGTCATACAACTTAGCCAAAATACTGGTCGAATCATAATTTTCCTGAGACATCACTACTTTTTCTGCCCATCTTGCAGCGGTTTGAAGAGATGTAGGATTTGCCACATTCTCTACAAAAACACTTGCTGAAGCCAATAATTCTGAACCATTGAACTCGTCTGGATTTTTGTAATATTCCAAAGCAGTTTTCTCGTAAGCAGGATAATTCTCGTGAGCGATGTAGTAGTTGAGCTTATAAATATTCAGACTTTTCTCAAGTTCATCCTTTGATAGCAGTCCCTCTCCTTCTTTCAGTACTTTCGCATCGTCGATTGTTTTGGTTTTATCGTTGGTTGCGGATGTCACAATTTTCATCAATCTTAAATAATTATCAAACTGAGTATAATTCTTCTCAGTTAATAATTCCACTATTGCTGACTTATTTTGTTGGAATATTTTGTAGTTGGCATCATCTACAGATTGTGTAAAGTTCAAAAGTGCATTGATTTCTTCGCCTGTGAAAGCTTTGTCTTTTTTGTTTGCAAAATATTTTTCAGAAGCTTGTTTTGCCAATATTGGATCTTTCCCTGAATACAGGCTTACGAAATTTAACAAAGCTGGCTGGTCCAATTTTCCTTTCAAAAATTCATCTTTCAAATTGCTGTTTACCAATTCTGGTTTGTTATTTTTTGTGCCTAAGGCATAGAAATCAGCCGTATTCAAATAACCCAATTCTTTGCCCACAACTTCGCCTTCTCCGTTCAGGAATAATAAAGTTGGATAACTCCTAATACCATATTTTGCCGCAAGCTCTTTACCCTCTCCTTTCTCCATGTCAAAATGGGCGTTGATGAAATTTTTGTTGTAATAATCTGCTACCTTTGCATCTGTGAAAACGTTGCGCTCCATCAGTTTACACGGCCCGCACCAAGCCGCATAAGCATCAAGAAAGATTAGTTTTTTTTCGGTTTTGGCTTTTGCAAGAAGAGTTGCGAAATCGGAATCTTCGAACTTGATATTTTGTTGCGAGAATCCAAGCTGAAAAGCAAATATTAAAAAGAAAAATGATATTTTTTGCATTCTGAGAATAAATCGAATTATCTTGCGAAGATAACCAATTCTGTAAGAATGGACAGAGTTTGAAATCCTAAAATTTTAATTTTTTAACTTTGCAAATCACAAGGGAGACTTTGAGAAAGATTAAGATGATAGACGTATAGATAATAGACTTACAAATATTTGTTTTAAAACACTTAGTTTGTCATTCCGTAGGAATCTCAACAATTTAGATTGACTACGTCGAACCACGTCGTTAGGTTTCCTACGGAATGACAAAAGTGGAAGTTATGTGAAAAGCTTCAACTTTGCGAAGCGCAGCCCGACTTGAACGGACTCTTCGAGAATCTCAGAGTGACAGATTGGGAGTGGAAGGCGGAAAAGCTGCCACAAAAATTATTGGTAAATAGCTTTCGACATCAAGTCAAATAGCTGCCCAAAAAATTAATTTTATTGACTTTAAAATATGAGGAAATTATCCTTGCTTTTTACGAAAGATGGCTTGCAATGGCAGATTTCTAAATCCAAAAAGGTTTTGGAAGAGAAAATCTGGCTGAAGGATGAGGAAACGCCGGCCAATCTGGTGACGGAAAAACTGGATGAAGTTTTGGCTTCGGAAAAGTTTTCTGAAATCTCTGTGGTCTCGGCCATCAACCATTTTTCTGTGGTGGAAGAAGGTTTTGACCAGCACGATTTGGGCTATGACCTGATTGCTTACAATGCGGACGTGAAAAAGGATTCTGAGGAACTGATGTTGTCTGTTAACAAGAAATTTGGCGTTCAGTTTTATTATAGTTTTCCGAAGGATTATTATCAGAAAATCAAGGCGTTGGAAGTTCCGGTTCATTTTAATTTTTCTGGTGAGAAATTTCTGAATTCTTTGAACGTGAAAAATCGAAAGGAAATTCACGTGAATCTGTATCATCAGCAGGCGGAATTTTTTGCCATCGAGAATAAAAAAGTGGTGCTTTATAATAATCTGGATGCAACTTCGGAGGTTGATTTTCTATATTTTATAATGTTTACTTTGAGTAAAATTGATTTTGGAATTACGGAAACTTACTTCTACATCTACGGAGAAACCACGGAAAATGAAACCTTTATCTCTGAAATGCAGAAATTTGTTCCGAATCTGAAAATAGTTTTCGATAACCTACACAAGAAAAATTTCGTTTTGAGTTAAAGACTTTTTATTGTTTAAATCTCTCGCAGACAATGCAAATTTTGCAGATTTAATGAAAAAATCTGTTGAATCTGTGAAATCAGCGAGAAAATAATTTCAACTCTAAGAAATTAGAGAATATCATTTATCAACTATCAATTATGTATCGAATCATATCCGGAAAATGGAAAGCGAAGAAAATCTCGGCTCCAAAAAACTTTGAAGTAAGACCAACCACAGACTTTGCAAAGGAAGCGCTGTTCAGCATTTTGGAGCATCGTTTTGACTTGGAATTCTGCTCCGTTTTGGACCTTTTTGCGGGAATTGGTTCCATCACTTTGGAATTTGCTTCCAGAGATTGCCAAGATATCACTTCCATCGAATTGAATCCTAAACACGCCGGTTTCATCAATTCTACCGCGCAGGAATTGGGAATGGGATTGCAAGTGAATACGCAACGTTTTGACGTTTTCGATTGGTTGAAAAGAAAGAAAAATCACGAGAAAAAATACGATATCATCTTCGCTGATGCGCCTTTCGAAACAGACGAAAAAAAATATAATGAACTGATTGATTTGATCTTGTCTAATGAGTTGTTGAAACCAAACGGACTTTTCATTTTGGAACATCAAAGCAGACAAAAATATCCGCATCCGAACTTGAAAGACAGCAGAAAATATGGGAATATCAACTTCTCTTTCTTCGAGGCTCAACCAGTTTCTGAATAAAATTTGAAGTGAATATGAGGAATTTCAATATCAAATTTTTGAGCTTAATGATTTTATTTTTCAGCTTAAAAATCTCTGCACAGAATTCTTACATCAACCAACACAAACCGCTTGCGACGGAGCTTTCCAAGGAATTTGGGATTCCGTCGGCCATTATTCTTTCTATCGCTTACGTCGAAACTGGTGGTGGAAACAGCAGACACGCTCAGACTTTGAACAATCATTTTGGGATGGTCGGGAAAAATACGGTCAACGGTTCCAAATTCAAAAGTTTTGAAAGTTCCAAGGAATCTTTCCGTGCGTTTTGCGAGATGATTTCCCGAAAAAAGTACTATCAAAAAATGAAAGGAAATCTGGATTATTCTGAATGGCTGAATGCGATTGCTTCTGCCGGATACGCAGGAAAACCAGCGGAATGGAAGCAGAAAATCAACACGGTGATTAAGAAATTCGGACTTTAAAAATAATTTCTAACTTTGCACAAATAATTATTCTCAAGATTAAAATGTAAAATTTAATTTCTTTTCAGACAATCTTCCGCAGGCAACCTTGTCTGCTATTGTTCAATTCTAAAAAAGAAATTATGTTTATCTTACAGGATTTATCCTATCAACATCCCAACAAAGATGTTCTTTTTTCGAACATCAATCTCACACTTCATTCACAGGAAAAATTAGCTTTAATCGGAAATAACGGTTCCGGAAAATCGACTTTGCTTAAAATAATTGCCGGACAATTACAACAGAAAACTGGATTCGTAAAATCGGATTCCAATGTTTATTACGTTCCTCAAATCTCCGGTCAGTTCAATCATTTGAGTATTTCGGAAACTTTGGGAATCGATAAAAAACTAAAGGCTTTAAAGGAAATTTTGGAAGGTTCTGTCACCGAAGAAAATATGGAAATTCTGGGCGACGATTGGACCATTGAGGAAAGAATCAAAGAAGCTTTTGAATATTGGAATCTTCCCGATTTTGATTTAAATCTGAAATTGGAAAGCCTAAGTGGCGGACAAAAAACCAAATTGTTTCTCGCCGGAATGATGATTCATCAGCCAGATTTGATTTTGATGGATGAACCCACGAATCATCTGGATTTTATGAACAGAAAACTACTTTACGGTGTCATCCAATTAACTTCAAAAAGTCTGCTGATTGTGAGCCACGACAGAGTTTTGCTCAATCTTTTGGACAAAACTTGTGAACTTACGAAAAATGGAATTTCGGTTTATGGTGGCAATTATGATTTCTATTCTGAACAGAAAAAAATCGAAATAAACGCACTCGAGCAAAACATTCAAAATCGAGAAAAAGAACTGAAAAAAGCCAAAGAAAAAGAGCGCGAAACAATTGAAAGACAAAACAAACTGGACGCTCGCGGAAAAGGAAAACAGGAAAAATCCGGCGTTTCCAGAATTATGATGAACACGCTTCGCAACAAAGCTGAAAACAGCACTTCAAAGTTGAAATCGATTCATCAAGATAAAATCGAAAACATTAGGGGAAACCTTCACGACCTTAAGGGAAACCTTTCTGGCATTGATAAAATGAAAATTAACTTTGATAATTCTCAGCTTCACAACGGAAAAATTATGGCGGAAGCAGAGGAAATTAATTTCACTTATCAGAAAGAAAATCTTTGGAAAAACAATCTTGATTTTCAAATCATTAGCGGAGAAAGAATTGCGATAAAAGGCGACAATGGTTCCGGAAAAACGACTTTGATAAAGATGATTTTGGGCGAAATAAAGCCAACTTTTGGAAATCTTTATTTAGCCGAAAAGAAAACTGTTTACATCGACCAGGAATATTCTTTGATTGAAAATGAACTTTCGGCGGAGGAGCAAGCGCAGAAATTTAACTTAAGAAACCTTGAAGAACACGAGGTCAAAACAATTTTAGCTCGTTTTCTTTTTTTCAAAAATGATTGGGACAAAAAGTGTGAATTCCTCAGCGGTGGCGAAAAACTGAAGCTTCTACTCTGCTGTCTTTCCATTCAAAATCTTTCTCCAGATATGATAATTTTGGATGAGCCGACGAACAATCTGGATATTCAGAATATCGAGATTCTGACATCAGCAATCAACGATTACCAAGGAACTTTGATTGTAGTTTCTCACGATAATCAGTTTTTGGAAGATGTTAATATTGATAAAATTATCAATCTATAAAAAACGCCTCGAAATTACTCGAGGCGTTTTTCAATAAACTAATTTTGCAAGATAAATCTCCGCAGGTTCTTCTAATAATTCAGGCGCTTTTTCTACAAATTCTTTGATGTAAGATTGTTGGTTGTGCGCATCCAAACCTTCTTTGCTTTTCCAAATCTCGTGAAATATGAAAACCGCTTCGTCTTCCAAACCTTGCTGTAATTCGTACTTTTCGCACGCTTCTTCTTGTCTGGTATTCAAAACCATATTATCCAAAATCGATTTTAATTCCTGAATTTTATCTGTTTTCGATTTTAAAATCGCTGTTAAGTAGATTGACATTTTTGATTATATTTAATTTAATTCAACACTTTTAGATTCTCAGTTTCCAAAGTATTTTTGAGATAATTCTTGTACTCAACTTCGTAATTATCAATTCGTTCCTGAGTCGCCGATTTTTCCATATCGTGGAAATGGAAACTTCCCAAATGCTTCATTCCGGTGAACGCATTCATTTTGTGAAAACCGAATAAAATGCCTTCATCCACCGAATGTTGGTTGAAAAATTCGCCTTCCAAAGTGAAAGCCGTTTCTGGTGCATTCCAGCTTGTGGTGACGAAATAATGTTTGCCGTGCATCAATCCGCCAGTTCCGTAATTGATGGCGGGATTCACTCTGGAACGGCCGTCGCTTTTGTAAATGCCGTTGTTGTGACCAGCCGTAAAAACTTCGTCGATATAAAATTTCAAACGATTCGGAACCTGAAACCACCAAACCGGAAAATGATAAACAACAATATCAGCCCATTTGAAATTCTCGGCTTCTTGAGTTGCGTCGAAATCATCATTGACGTTTGTAATTCTGATTTCAAAATTCTTGTTTTCAAGAACTTCTTTTGTCCAGTTGGTAATGGTTTTGTTGAAGCTTCCGCCAGAATGCGCAAAGGTTTGTCCGCCGTTGATTACAAATATATTTTTCATTAATTGATTATTTAAATTATTGATAGTGCAAATTTCCGATAGAAAAATGAATTATAAAAATAATTTAAATCATACATTTGCATTATAATTATGATGATAAATTGCTTTTAGCGATTAGCTGTTGGCAGTTGGCTTAAAATCACGTGTCAAGCTCTTAATTAAAATAACATAAAGTATTCACAATGATAAATCTAGAATGGCTCAGAACTTTTAAAAGTGTTTACGAAACCCAATCTTTCACGAAAGCGGCGAAGGAATTGTACATTTCACAGCCAGGCGTAAGTCTGCACATCGGTTCACTGGAAGCTTACGTTGGTTATACGTTGTTCGAAAGAATTTCAAAAAAATTGATTCCGACAGAGAAAGCGAAAATCCTTTACAACTTCACGCTGGAACCACTTTTGAAACTGGAAACTGCTGAACAAACTTTCCATAAAACGACAAAAACGGAACGTTCAACCGTAAGCATCGGAATGTGTTTTGAGACCTTTCAATTCACTTTGGAAAAGCATATTCCTAACTTTGATTTTAACGTGATTATTCGTTTTGGTTTATATGAACAGATGTTTTCGGATTTGGACAATGGCTTGTTGGATTTGATAATTACGCCACGAAAAGCTAATTTGAAAAACTTGAATTTCGATTCATTCTCGAAAGAAAAAATTGTTTTGATTAATGGAACCGGAACCGATAATTCAGAATTCAAAAATCTGATTGAGAAAAATAAAATCGAAGAAGCAGAAGCTTGGTTGAAACATCAAATCTGGTACAGCACCGCGGCGGATATGGAACATTTGAACAACTTTTGGAAAGCCAATTTTAATCGTCATCCCGACTTCAAACCAAATTACATCGTTCCGAATATATGTTCGATTGTCCGCTGTTTAAGTGGGAATTCTGGATTCTCAATCGTTCCCGATTTTCTCTGTAAAAAAGAGATTGCCAGTGGCGGAATCGAAATTGCGTGGGAAGGAAATAATAAAATTGAAAACACACTCTATTTTGGCGAGCGCGTGAAAAACAACGTTCAAAATGAGATTGATAGAATCAAAGAGATATTCCGAAATGAGAATTTTTAATTTTCAAACCACAAAAGGCTTCGACTCCGCTCAGCCTGACAATGTCAAACAATTATGATTTGCGGTGTCATCCTGAGCGGAGTCGAAGGATTATTTATATATACTATTACAGAACAATATGTTCCAAATCAATCGATTTTCCGAAGAATTTTTTTGATATTTTTTCGAAATTTTTGGTAATATCGGATAAGAAAAATTGATACGTTGGCTTGTGATTTTCTTCGTTGAGAAGATTATGCTTGTCCAAAATCATCTTCAATTGGTTTGCGACGATATTTGGCGAATCGATGACGCGAACGCGGTTTCCGTAGTATTGTTTGATTTCGTCTATCAAAAGTGGATAATGAGTACAGCCGAGAATCAAAGTTTCAATATTTTTTAATTTACTATTACTCAAATAATTATAAATAATCGAATGTGTAATTGGATGATTTTTAAAACCTTCTTCAATCGCAGGAACGAGAAGTGGCGTTGCCAACTCATCAACTTTGATGAACTTGTTATGTTTGCGGATTGATTTTTTGTAAAGTCCTGAATTCACCGTTGCTTTGGTTGCAATGACGCCAACGTTGTTGTGAATCTCGTACGACACTTTTTCTGCCACAGGATTAATCACATCAATCACCGGAACTTTCTCCTCCACCAAATCCTGAACTTCTTTCAAAGCATTTGCTGTCGCAGAATTACACGCAATGACGATGGCTTTGCAGTTCTTCTCCAATAGAAACTGCGTGATTTTGGTTGAATATCCGACAATCGCCTCACGGGATTTCTCGCCGTAAGGAAGATGTTTTGTGTCGCCAAAATAAATTAAATCTTCGTTTGGCAACAGTCGCTTGATTTCCTTTGCAACCGTCAAACCACCAACGCCGGAATCAAAAATTCCGATGGGCTGATTGGCTGAAAGATGGGTGTAGTCGGCTTTTTTCTTTTTCAAGAGTTTTAATGTATGAAATTTGAACACAACGTTCACAAAGTTTTTATTGACCTTTATTGAAAATATTTTAAGTTCACAAAGGCGTAAAACTTAGCAAAGATTTAGCTTGACAAAAATAGGAATTTTATTAGAAATTTTTGTCATTTTAAAAGAATCTCAAAGTTTAGATTCCTACGGAATGACAAAATGATGTTTTGACTTGAAAATAAATTTAAACCATAAACAAATCGCTCGCAATTCCATCTGCCAAAAACCAGTGTTTTTCGGGAATTAAAAGATGATTATCTTCAATTTTCAGAATTCCTGATTCTAATTTTGGATTGATTTCTTTGTGAAGATAATCGATTATTTCTGAGGAAAAATTTTGATTGATTTTATTTAAATCTACGCCCCAAATTGTCCTTAAACCAATCATCATCATCTCGTTGAAACGGTCTTTCTCGGATAGAATTTCGGTTTCTTTTGGGATGATATTTTGATTGATATTCTTGATATAAAGTAGATTGTTGGCTATATTCCAGCTTCTTTCGAGATTTCCGTTGTAAGAATGTGCTGATGGACCAATTCCTAAATAAGGCTCAGATTTCCAATAAGCAGAATTATGTTTGGAATGAAATCCAGGCTTTCCGAAATTCGAAATTTCGTAATGATCAAAGCCACTATCTTTCAGAAAATCAGACATATAATAGAATTCCTGATTTTGTTCGGATTCCTCAGGCGAACTGACTTTTCCATTTTCAATCCATTTTTCCAAAGCTGTTTTTGGTTCGACAGTTAATGCGTAAGAAGAAACGTGTGGAACTTGTAACTCGATGGTTTTGTTGAGATTGTCTTTCCAGATTTCGAGGTTTGAAGTTGGCGAACCATAAATCAAGTCGATGCTGATGTTTTCTAATCCACAATCTTGAGCGCGCTTGATGGAACTTTCTGCTTCGGAAGCGTTGTGAGCACGATTCATCAACTTCAAATCTTCATCGAAAAAACTTTGAGTTCCAATCGATAATCGATTAATTTCTGTTTGGGATAATTCTTTCAGGAAATTCTTATTGAGGTCGTCTGGATTGGATTCCAAAGTGATTTCAATATTCTCATCAAAACTGAAATATTTTTGAAATTCGTCAATCAGAGATTTGATTTCGTCAACATTCAGAACTGAAGGCGTTCCTCCACCGAAATAAAGTGATTTGATGGTTTTATTTTCGAGCTCTTGATGTCTTAGTCCAATTTCTTTTTTGATGGCCAAAAGCATTTCATCTTTCAAACTAAACGAAGTCGAAAAATGAAAATTACAGTAACTGCATTTTTGCTTGCAGAAAGGAATATGAAGGTAAATCAAAATAATTATAAATGATAAAAGAAAATTGATGAATGATAATCATTTATAAATTATCAATTATCAGCCATAAATTATCTGTATCGGTAACCTCGCGCATTGATGAAATTCTCGATGTTGAAACCGATGGTCAACATAAAACTATTACCAAAATTTTCCGTCAACTCTGAAACGCCAAAGTTGTAAACTCCACCAAATGTGAAGTTTCCTACTCGACCTTTGATGATTGGCGACATCCCAAGATTCTGGCTTCCGACAGCGCTTTTAGCACTTCGGAAACTGATTCCAGCTGAGATATTACTTTTCTCGCCGAAAGCTGTTGCCATTAAATTATAATCAAATATTCTTGAAGAATTGGTATTAAGATTCATCATCAATGATGGCGTCAGAAAAATCCCATCTGTAAAATGCCAATCGTAGCCTGCGTTCAGATAAAATTTTGTCGGAGAAGGCTCTATTCCATTGACAATTGGAAGATCGTTGCTGATCGGAATATCCATTACAGATAAACCAGCAAAGAAATGTTTGAACTTCACCGCAGTTCCCAAATTGGCGTAAGCGATGAAAATATCGTTTGTATTCTCGCCTAAAACCTGATCACCTTGCTGTTGTGCGTTGATCTTGGTATAGTCGATATTCATATTATAAAGATTGGTCCCAACCCCGAAAGAGAATTGATCCTGACGATCTTCTTCATCACTCAAAGGGATGAAATATGAAGCGCCCAACATCACTCCATTTGAGGAAATAGGCCCGTTCTGATCTCTGAAAAATGAAACTCCGGCTCCAACTCTATCAAAAACGTTGGCGTGCAAACCGATGGATTGAACGTTTGGAGATTCGCTGAGTTGTGAGAATTGCTTTTGATAATTGAGGTTCAAAACGACATCATCTGTCTTTCCCAACAATGCAGGATTGAATAAAAAATCGCCGTCAACAAGATATTGCTGATAAAAAGGCAAAGTTTCCTGAGCTTTTAGCTCCATCGAAAAAACTGCAATCAGCACTAATAATGTTTTATAGAAAATATAGTTTCTCTTCACAATGCAAATGTATAAAACTCTTAGTTATTATCAAGATATTTTCTCCAACGCTCTGATGCTTCCTGCATATCTTTTGGCATTGGACTTTCAAAATACATTTCTTCTTTCGTTGTCGGGTGGATAAATCCTAAGGTGTGCGCGTGCAATGCGTGTCTTGGCAACACTTCAAAAACATTCTGAACGAATTGCTTGTACTTCGGCAAGTTGACGCCTCTCATTATAATATTTCCCTCATATCTCGCATCATTGAACAAAGTATGTCCGATATGTTTCAAATGCGCACGAATCTGATGCGTTCTACCTGTTTCCAATTTACATTCGATCCAAGTCATATATCGGAAACGTTCCAACACTTTGTAATGTGTCACCGCATGTTTTCCGTGGCTTCCATCCTCGTAAGTGTACATTTGCATTCGGTTTTTTGGATGTCTACCGATGTGGCCAGTTACAGTACCTGTATCATCTTTTACATTTCCCCAAACAAATGCCCAATAAAGACGTTTTGTTGTACGATCAAAGAATTGCTTTGCCAAAAAGCTTAATGCATATTCGGTTTTGGCGATGACCAAAAGTCCCGACGTATCTTTATCAATCCGATGAACCAATCCTACTCTATCCAGATCGGAATTGTAATTTGGGTCTTTAGCAAAATGAAAAGCCAAAGCATTTACCAAGGTTCCGTCCCAATTCCCAAATCCCGGATGCACTACCATTCCCGGATCTTTGTCAACGATAATCAAATCGCTGTCTTCATACACGATATTAATAGGAATATCTTGTGGAATGATGGTATTTTCTCTCGGCGGATGTGCAAGAAGAACACTTACCTCATCGCCAGGTTTCACTCTATAATTCTGTTTTACAGGTTTTCCGTTGACGATGACATTTCCCGCTTTACAAGTTTGAGAAATTTTGTTTCGGGAAGAATTCTGGCGGAAGATCAATAAAAATTTATCAATTCTAAGTGGTTCCTGCTTTTTATCAACGGTAATATTGACGTGCTCAAACAATCCGCTGTTTTCGTCATCAGCAGAAATATCTTGATTTATTAATTCGTCTTCTAGGAAATCTTCGGTCTCGTCCAGCATATTTTAATTCTAAAAAAGGCTTCAACAGATGTCGAAGCCTTTTGTTTTATTCAATTACCACTTTTTTCGGCTTGGGCTTTTCTACAGGTTTCGTAGATGGTGGCGTAGTTGTACTTTGTTTCACAGGCGTCGAAGTATTCGATGGCTGAGTGCTTGTTGGTTTTGGCTTAGGTGTGGTTGCTGTAGTTCCTGATGTTGATGTACTTGCAGAAACTGGTGGTTTTGGAACCACTGGTCTCTGTTCAATCGTTGGTGTTGGAACTTCATTGTACTGAATTGGTGCTAATGTCGTATCAATTTTCGGACGGTACATATCATCCAGCTGTCTAATTTTGTTTTGTAATTCGGCTGGCGTTTTCTTACTTGCCCAGAGATCGATTTGCATTCCTTGATCCCTCAATGAACCAAATTCTGGATCTTGATAATAAATAATATCAGACTCATCTTTTCCACCGTCTTCGTGATCCACGATTCCAACTTCAAACAGAGCTTGAGCGATAATTTTTCGAGCTTCTTGGACTGTTCTTCCAACTAAATTAGGAATAGTAACATTTCTCATAGGTCCAGATCCAATTACCAGATCTACAGAAGAAAACCTAGGAATCTGTGTTCCAGGTTTTACACTTGTTCCATTATATAAAATCCTAAGAACTGCATCTCTCTGAATACTAGGCTCATAAAGCGTATCACCAACTTTAAGACCTACAAGATTTAACTGATTAAAAGCCAATCCTTTGTATCGATCAATAATATCCGGGATTCCAACTTTTGCCCAAGTTCTTGGATTCACTTTAACGTTAATTACTCTACCATTTTTCACATTAGCGCCTGGCGCTGGAAAAACGGCCAAAACTTGAAATGGACGGAATTTCGGGTCATATTTGAAACTGTCAACTTCATATTCCAAACCAGAATCGTCTAAAACTTTGATAGCTTGATGAATGGTCATATTGACAACATTGGGAACAGGAACTTCCTCTCCATGGTTGGTATGAAACTCCAGCCAACGGAATGTAAGCCAAACCAAACCGGCGAAAAACGCCATTGCCAATACGATATTAAGTAATACTTTCCAGTGGAAAAGCGATTTGAACATAATTATTCTTTTTCAGAAACGTAACGCAAATATAGATAATTAAATTGTATTACTCTTTTCTATCATCTTCAAAAACTACTAAAAAAAGAAAATGGGCTGTTTGGTTTAAAAATCTTATTTTTGCACTTTGAAATACATATGGAGTCTATACAAGTTCACGACAAAAGTTTCGTACCATACCTGAAACACGATGAAATTCAGGCAATTATTAAAGATCTAGCAGAGAAAGTTTACGAAGATTACAAAGATGAAACCCCAATTTTCATTGGTGTTCTGAATGGTGTCATCATGTTTTTCTCTGATTTTTTAAAATATTATCCTGGTAAATGTGAAATTGCTTTTTTACAAGTAAGTTCTTACTCTGGGACGCAATCTACAGGAATTGTTTACAAAAAAATGGAATTGACAAAAGATGTTATGGATCGTCACATCATTCTAA
Organism: Chryseobacterium sp. FH1; assembly: GCF_000735135.1. Classification (GTDB taxonomy): domain Bacteria; phylum Bacteroidota; class Bacteroidia; order Flavobacteriales; family Weeksellaceae; genus Epilithonimonas. Next base: position 1,212,936 of record NZ_JPLZ01000006.1, on the reverse strand, counting down.
TGGAAGACATTGTGGATACAGGAAACACGTTGGAAAATCTCTTCGAATATTTCAAAAACACACAACGTCCTAAGTCTTTGAAAGTGGCTTCTCTTCTTTTAAAACCTGATGTCTTTAAAAAAGATTTCATCGTAGACTATGTGGCCAAAGAAATTCCAAACAAATTTGTATTAGGCTACGGATTGGATTATGATGAATTAGGAAGAAACCTACCAGACCTGTATCAATTGGAAGAAGGTAGAATCAATCATTAAAAATGCTACTAGCTTTTAGCTTCTGGCTATTGGCTTTTGAAATTATATCTAAATAAAAAGTAAATATTAACTAAAATTGCTCAAAAGCAAAAAGCCAAAAGCAATTTGCTAAAAGCCCATCAACATTATGATAAACATTGTTCTCTTTGGCCCTCCAGGAAGTGGAAAAGGAACCCAGGCTCAGCACCTAATCGAGAAATTCAATCTGAAACAAATTTCTACAGGAGATCTTTTTCGATTTAACATGAAAAATGATACAGAGCTCGGAAAATTAGCAAAATCATACATCGATAAAGGACAATTGGTTCCCGATCAAGTCACAATTGATATGTTAATTGATGAGTTGAGAAAACCGACAGAAACCAATGGATTTATTTTTGACGGATTCCCTAGAACTGCAGTTCAGACAGAAGCTTTGGAAACTATTGTGAAAGAGGAATTGAATTCCGAGATCAGCATTTGTCTTTCACTAATTGTAGATGATGCGGTTTTGGTAGAAAGACTTCTGAAAAGAGGAGAAACCAGCGGTAGAACAGACGATTCCAATGAGGACATCATCCGAGATAGGATCACAGAATATTATACAAAAACTGCAGAAGTTGCAGAATTATACAAAAAACAAGGCAAATATGCAGAAGTGATCGGTGTTGGCGATATCTCCGAAATCTCTGAAAAACTTTTTGCTGAAGTAGAAAAAATTAAATAAAGCCGGAAGATGGAAGTCGGAAGCGGGAAAGTTTTCCCATCTTCGGACTTCCATCTTCCATTAATAAAAATATTATGTCAAATTTCGTAGATTACGTAAAAATCCACTGTAAAAGCGGTCACGGCGGTGCTGGATCGGCTCACCTTCGTAGAGAAAAATATATTCCTAAAGGTGGCCCGGATGGTGGCGACGGCGGACGTGGTGGTCACGTGATCATGAGAGGAAACGCTCACGAATGGACGCTTTTGCCATTGAGATACACACGTCACATCAAAGCAGAACGCGGTCACAACGGTCAGAAAAACCAATTAACAGGTGCTTACGGTGAAGATGTTTACATCGATGTGCCAATGGGAACGATTGCTAGAAATGAAGAAGGTGAAATAGTAGGCGAAATCCTAGAAGACGGACAAGAAATCATCTTGATGGAGGGTGGAAAAGGTGGAAAAGGAAATGAGCATTTCAAATCCTCGACCAACCAAACACCAAGATTTGCACAACCAGGAATGGATGGACAGGAAGGTTTTGTGACTTTCGAATTGAAATTGCTTGCTGACGTTGGATTAGTTGGATTCCCAAATGCTGGAAAATCCACGCTTCTTTCATCCGTTTCTGCAGCCAGACCGAAGATTGCGGATTATGCCTTCACCACTTTGAAACCAAATCTTGGAATTGTGGAATGGAGAAATTACAAATCGTTCGTAATGGCCGATATTCCAGGAATTATAGAAGGTGCGGCGGAAGGAAAAGGTCTTGGACATAGATTCTTGAGACACATCGAAAGAAACTCGATTCTATTATTCTTAATTCCGGCTGATTCTGAAGATCATTTCCAGGAATTTAAAATTTTGGAAAATGAGCTGAAGGAATACAATCCTGAACTTTTGGACAAAGACTTCCTTCTATCTGTTTCAAAAGCTGACCTTTTGGATGATGAATTGAAAAGAGAGATCGCAGCAGAATTCCCGGAAAACAGACAACCTTTATTCTTCTCCGGTGTGACCGGCGAAGGACTTCAGGAATTGAAAGATGCCATCTGGAAAAAATTGCACGGTTAATTTTCGGAACAATTATTGAAAGTCTAAACACAAAAAAAATACGATGAAATATTTATTCACACTAATGGTTTTTTTAGGATTGATGTCTTGTAACTCATCTCAGGTTTCAAAATATTCTGCAATAGAATACGAAGTTGGTCCTTGTTTCGGATTTTGCCCAACTTTTAAAATCACGATTGATTCCAACCGAAATGCAATTTTGGAAGCAGAACGTTTCAATTTTACAAAAGGAGGATCGAAAGATGACTTTAATAAACCGAGAGAAGGAACTTTCAAAGCGACCTTGAGTCCAGAAGATTATAAAAAATTGCTGGTTGCGACAGATGCTGCGAACATCAAAACATTAAATGCAAGTTACATCGACAAACAAATTATGGACGCGTCGAAAGTAAATTTGAGAGTTACTTTTGCTGACGGAACCAAAAGAGACATTGCAATGTCAGCTGGCGAAAAACCGCAAACATTGACAGATCTCACAACTCTGATTGATGAAATTAAACAAAATCAAAAGTGGGAAAAAGTTAAATAAGACTTAATCTCGACTTTATTTTAAATAAGTTACCTTTGCAACATATTAATTCCTCCTAATATACGGAGGAATTTTTACTTTATTAAATTAAAAAAAATATTCCATTTGAATTTTGACGAATTAGGCTTGATCAAGCCAATATTAGACGCCTTAAAAGCGCAAGGTTACGAACAACCTACACCAATACAAGAAAAAGCGATCCCATCTATCCTGCAAGGCAGAGATCTATTGGGAAGCGCACAGACAGGAACAGGAAAAACAGCGGCATTTGCCATCCCTATTTTACAAAATCTTTCTTCTGCCAAAGAACCACACAGAAACCAGATCAAAGCGTTGATTCTGACGCCGACGCGTGAATTGGCAATCCAAATTGAAGAAAATTTCCAGGACTACGGAAAACATCTGAAACTGAAATCACTTGTGGTTTTTGGCGGTGTGAAACAGCACGCACAAGAACAGCAACTCAAAAGAGGTGTTGATATTTTGATCGCGACGCCAGGAAGATTGTTGGATTTTATTTCTCAAGGCATTGTAAAGCTTCATCACTTAGAAATTTTTGTTCTTGATGAGGCGGATAGAATGTTGGATATGGGATTTGTTCACGATGTGAAGAAGATCCTGAAATTGATCCCAGCAAAAAGACAAAACCTTTTCTTCTCTGCAACGATGCCGAAAGAAATCGCAAAGTTGGCTTCTGAGATCTTGATCAATCCGGTAAGAGTTGAAGTGGCTCCGGTTTCTTCTACGGCTGACACGATCCAGCAAAGTATTTATTTTGTTGATAATAACAACAAGACCGATCTTTTGATCCACCTTTTGGAAGATCCGAAGTTTGATCAGGTTTTGGTTTTCTCGAGAACTAAACATGGCGCAGATAAGATTGTAAAGAAATTGCATCAGTCCAATATTTCTGCAGAAGCAATCCACGGAAATAAATCTCAGAATGCAAGACAAAACGCACTTTCCAACTTCAAATCAAAAAGAACGAGAATCCTTGTTGCGACAGATATTGCAGCGAGAGGAATTGATATTGATGAGTTGAAATATGTTGTGAATTACGAATTGTCCGATGTTTCCGAAACTTACGTTCACAGAATCGGAAGAACGGGAAGAGCCGGATCAGAAGGAACTTCTTTCTCATTCGTAGATGCTTTGGATCTTGCGAATCTTAGAAATACCGAGAAATTGATCGGGAAGAAAATTCCTGTTGTAACGGATCATCCTTTTCACACAGACAATCTTGTAGAGCAAAAGAGAGACAGCAACAACAAGCCTTTCACACCGAGACCAAGACCAAACGGTCAACGCTCCGAAAAGCCTAAGAATAAAAGCAATTTTTACAGAAAAAAATAAAAAGAAAACCGGAAGCAATTTCCGGTTTTTTATTTTATGCGGGTTTCTTTTTCATCATATTAAGGATTGACACAACAGTGATCGCACCACCTAATCCGAGCAGAAAAAGCGCCATCGAATTACCACCGACCTCACTCCTATTATTGGAAGAGATCTGTCTTGCAGCTTCTTCTGCGCTGGTAGCTGTGGTAGCAATTTCTATATTTTTTTGATTGACCGCGTCACCATCAACTTGAAAGTAAAGATATCCGCCAATGACCAAAGCAATGATGCCTATGATCAGTAAAATTTGAGGTTTGTTTTTCATATTTAGACTATTAGATTTATTATCAGTCTAAAGTACTAAAAATTTTATTGGCATTTTCAGTCGTGATCCTATCAATCTCAGCAAAATCTTTTCCGTAAATATCAACCAACTTTCCAGCGACCAATTCCACGTAAGAACTTTCGTTTCGTTTTCCACGGAAAGGAACTGGCGCCAAATAAGGTGAATCTGTTTCCAGAACGATTTTGTCTAATGGAATTTGATTCAAAAACTGATCGATCTTTCCATTTTTAAATGTCACCACGCCTCCGATTCCTAAAACGAATTGAAGGTCGATCGCCTGTTTTGCTTGTTCCAGATTTCCCGAAAAACAATGAAAGATCCCGCGTAATTTCGGATGTTTCTTTCGCTCCAAAACTTCAAAGGTCTCGTCAAAACTTTCTCTGGAATGGATCACAATTGGAATATCTTTCTCGATCGCCCAATCGATCTGCTGTTCGAAAGCTTTGACTTGAATATCCAAAGTCGATTTATCCCAATACAGATCAATCCCAATTTCTCCAATGGCCACAAAATCTCGCTGGGAAAGATAATTCTGAACGAGATTCAATTCATTTTCCCAAGAATCTGGCTGTACGGAACAAGGATGCAATCCCATCATCGAAAAAATTGTGCCCGGATATTCGGTTTCGAGAAGGAGCATTTTCTGATGTGTTTCGGAGTCAATTGCCGGAAGGAAGAATTTCTCCACGCCTTTGTCCAAAGCCCGTTGGATCATCTCTGTGCGGTCTTCATCGAATTGTTCGGAGTATAAATGGGTGTGTGTGTCTATCATAGTGTGATGCAATTGGCGATTGGCTGATAGCAAATGGCCATCTGCCGTAAGCTATTAGCTGAAAATTTTATGCTGAACTTTCTTCTGCTGATCAAGGATCTTTTGATTGATCTTTTCTAAGAATTCCTGATATTTTGGATTTTTATCATCGGCTGTTTTGTGATTGAGCGCAGTGAGGATCTTATTGTTTTCATTAATGAAAAGCTTGGTCTCATCAGCAAAATAAGCATTTCCAAACTTTTCCCAGATGTATTGAACAGCCTGAGAATTCGGGTGGATCATATCTTCTTTGTAAAATCTGTAATCACGAAGATCATCTATCATCAATTCGTAAATCGGGAGATAATGGCAATTTTCTTTTCCAGAAATTGATTCGTGGATGGCCGTTATCAATTTTGATTTGCTTAATTGATTTTCGACAATACCATCTCTGGTGTGACGAACGGGCGAAACCGTGAACAGGATCTGCACATCTTTTTTACAAATATCTTTCAGAGTATCAATAGTTTGATTGATGGATTCCGTTAATTCCTGATTGGACAAAAATCGTTTTTCGAAAAACTTTTGTGGGATCTTGTGGCAATTAGCAACCAGCTTTTTCTTTGGAAGAAATTCATAAATATAAGACGTTCCAAATGTGATTATTACAAAACTCGTGTTCTGCAAAAACTGATTCGCTTCTTCAATATTTTTGTTGATCTGCTCCAACGATTTTTTCGCAAACCGCGAATCGAAGGATGAATGATGATCGAGACTGATGTAACTTTCATTGGCCAAGATCAAATCACTTTCCTGATATTCCTTCGCATCATAAATCTGCTGGATCGCATTATTGATCGAATACGGATTGAAAATCGTCCCAAATGGATTGTTCAAAGACTGGATTTGACCTTCAGAAAATTTGTCGTGCATCTCCGTCGCAAAACACGATCCTATGGAAAAGATGCAGTCATCTGTTCCAATTTTTCTCTCACTTGCATTAATATCTACTTCTGTTCTGAATTTCATTATTTTAAATGTAGCAATTTATCAATGTAAAAATTTACCAATATCTGAGATTTTATGAGACTGGTAAATCGGTACATTATTATATTAAGATTCTCTTCTCAAAAGATAATTCGCCAGTTCTCGGAAAGGCAATTTCTTCTCGTCTGGAAGATTGATCTGATCAAGATAACTTTGTCCAATCTCGTTGTGTTTTTGGATCAGTCTTAGAACTTTGTCATCCACTTTTGTTCTTCGGAAAATCTTCTCAACGCTGTAAACTTTGTCGACATTGTCAGTTTTTTTGGAATACCAATAATTCAGTTCAGAAAGTTCTTCCGGATTGGCATGTTCAAGAGCCAAAAGGTAAAGGATAGTTTTCTTATTCTCATAAATATCACCCGCGTGTTTCTTGCCAAATTGTTGCTGATTTCCGAAAACGTCCAGATAATCATCCATAATTTGGAATGCGATCCCGATGTGCTTTCCGAAGTTGTACATCGCTTCTGCATCTTCTTCTGACGCTCCAGCGATCAACGCTCCGATCTGGAAAGATGAGGCACTTAGAACACCCGTTTTGAAAGTGATCATTTGGATGTAATCGTCGTAAGAGACATTCGACATATTCTCAAAATTGATGTCAAACTGCTGACCTTCGCAAAGAACGGCACCAGTCTCAGAAAATATCTTGATACATTTTTTGAATAGTTCCGGTTCCAGATCTTCAAAGAATTGATAAGCTTTGATCAATAAAGCATCTCCGGAAAGAATCCCAACATTGATTCCATGAAGAGTGTGGATTGTTGGTTTGTTTCTCCTCAATGGCGCTTCATCCATAATATCATCGTGGATCAAAGTAAAATTGTGGAAAAACTCAATGGCCAAAGATGGTTTCAAAGCTTTTTCCAAATCGCCTTGGAAAAGATCGCAGGCCATTAGCAACATAATCGGACGAAGTCTCTTGCCACCGTGAGAAATGATGTAATTCATCGGATGATACAACTCGTCTGGTTTGTTGGTAAACGTATGTTTTTCGATAGCGTCTGCTACAATTTTCTGATACTGATCTAGGAATTCCATTTAAAAACTTGTTTGACGCAAAAATACGTTTTTTACAATTGTTCTACCAAGATTTTGAATCTTGTTTTTATTAGAATTAATCATAAAAAAAGCTTCCCAAAACTGGAAAGCTATATGTTAAAAAATTAAATTTAAAATTTAAAATATCAATACTACAAGAAGATAAGTGATTCCCGCAACGATGGCACTGATTGGAATGGTAAGAATCCACGCCCAAAGCAAACTCACAGTTACACCCCATCTTACGGCTGAAACTCTTTTTGTCAATCCAACTCCAATGATCGATCCTGTGATAGTGTGCGTTGTAGAAACTGGAATTCTCAGTTGCTCTGTAATGAAAAGCGTTACTGCTCCAGCGGTTTCTGCTGCTACACCTTCCAAAGGCGTTACTTTCGTAATTCTGGTTCCCATCGTTTTGATGATCTTCCAACCGCCACTCATTGTTCCCAATGCGATGGCTAAGAAAGAAACGATTGGCACCCAAAGATAATGCTCTGCAAAAAAGTTAAAACGATCTGCCTCAGCAATATTCAGATACAAAGGATCTTTCATCATATTCACGTGAAAATAGATCATCGCAGCCCCTATGATTCCCATTACTTTTTGAGCATCATTGGTTCCGTGTCCAAGACTGAACAATGCGGACGACACCAGCTGTAGTTTTTTGAAAGCACGTTCAGCTTTATGCGGATTGGCTCTTTTACAGATATTCACAATGATCAAAGTAATGATAATTGAGATCACCATACCAATCAATGGCGCCATAAAAATGAATAAGAAGATCGGAATTACAACTTTGTACTTCACAACATTCTGAGAAAAGAGCTGAACAAACGATTGGTAAGCCTTTTCGAAGAAAGAATATTCTGGATGTGTGATTGCAATCAAATGATAATCTGTGATCAAAGCGTGCATCAATGCAGCTCCGATAAATCCACCGATCAAAGTGTGAGATGATGAAGACGGAATCCCGAACCACCAAGTGAGCAAGTTCCAAGCGATCGCTGCGATAAGACCTGCAAAAATAACCTCGAGTGTGATGAAGTTCTCATCCACGGTCTTGGCAATCGTGTTACCAATTTTGAACTCGCCTACAACGTAAGCAGCTATGAAAAATGCAGCAAAATTCCAGAATGCGGCCCAAAGAACTGCTTGGAAAGGCGTCAATACTTTTGTAGAAACAATGGTTGCGATAGAGTTGGCTGCATCGTGAAAACCATTAATATAATCAAATATCAGCGCGAGAGCGATAATGACAATCAGTAGAATTGGAAATTCCATTCGTTTATTTTTAGATACTGCTTTTATGCGTATTTGATAACTATGCTCTCCATTGTGTTGGCAACATCCTCTGCTTTGTCCGTCACGATCTCAAGATAGTCCAGAATCGATTTTTGTTTGATGATCAAAAGGGCATCATTAGTTTCGAACAACTTCACAATTGCTTGACTCAAAACATCATCGGCAATATTCTCGTAAGAATTGATCTTGATACAAGATTCTCTCACCTCGTTTGGATTTTTGAAATCTTTCAAGTTCTCCAATGCTTTCTTGATCTCGATACAACATTTGTAAATCAAAAGAGAAAACTCAGAATAGACTTTGTTCTCTGGACTTTTATACAAATAAATATATTTTGCAGAAGCGTAGATATAATCAGCAATATCATCTAATCCAGAAGCCAGGTAGTTGATGTCCTCTCTGTCAAATGGTGTAATGAAGTTCTCGCCTAGTTGTACATAAATCTCGTGAGTCAAATCATCCAATTTATGTTCGTAATCACTCATTTGATTCAATAACGTTTCATCATTGATATCAAAATCCAGCAAACCATCGTGAAATGTTTTTGACATCTCCACCAAGTTATCTGCTACACGAAGAAACAGTTCAAAAAAGATTTTATCCTTAGGCTGGAACGCTCTGAAAAGATTACCTATTCCCATTATTTTTGTTTAATTTGTGCAAATATGACTAAAAAACAAAAGGCAATGGAAATTTTTATGTTAATTAATTATTAAGATTAAATAACACAAAAACCTGCTGATTAGCAGGTTTTTACGTATTATATTTTTTATAAATTTTCGGCTTTTTTGATTATTGAGCAACTTCTGCTCTCATTTCTTTTCCCCGAAACTTCATACTAGTTAATCCATCCATAACTTCATTCTTGTATGACTTTTCAATTTCGAAGAAACTGAATTTGTCCAAGATCTCGATCTCACCGATGTCAGCTCTTTTCTTAGATTTAGAAGTCGCTTTGTTGATGATCTCAAGCATATCAACTTTCTTCAATTGGTCTCTTTTTCCAAGGTTGAAGAAGAATCTTACCATATCTTCGTTGTTGCGTCTAGGCTTGCGGTCTCTACCGCCATCTCTAGATCCACCACGATCTCCTCTGCCATCTCTATCTCGGAAAGAACCTCTATCTCTGGAACCTCTATCTCTGCCATCTCTATCTCTTCTTCCTGGCTTGTCGTCTCTGCTACTACCAAATTTCTGGTCTGCAAGATCATTACTATTCTGATAGTAAGTCGCCATTTCCTTCAATTGGAATTGCAATAGTTGACTTACCAACTGCTCTTTTGTGAAAGCTGAAAGATCTGGGATCAAACTCTCGTCAAAATCAATAACGTCTACGTGTTCTGTTAATAACTTTTCGAAAACACCGCCAACTTGAGCTTTGATAATTTCTTTTCCGGTAGGAATTTTTTTCTCAACGATTTCGATCTTGGTTTCAGCCTTGATCTGCTTCATTTTTCTGCTTTCCTCTGGTTTTGCCAACGTCATCGAGATTCCGTTTTTACCAGCACGTCCTGTTCTTCCACTTCTGTGAACGAAAACTTCTGGATCATCTGGTAAAGAGAAATGGATCACGTGAGTCAAAGAATCCACATCCAATCCTCTAGCTGCAACGTCTGTTGCTACCAAAATATCGATGTTTTTCAGTCTGAATTTCTTCATCACTGTATCTCTTTGAGCTTGAGAAAGATCACCGTGAAGTGCATCTGCCGCATAACCATTCTGCATCAAGAAGTCTGCAACCTCCTGAGTTTCCATTCTTGTTCTACAGAAAATAATGGAGTATTGGTTTGGATTAGCATCAATCAGCCTCTTAAGAGCTTCTTTCTTCTGTCTGTAACCAACTACATAAAATTCGTGTGTAATATTTTTCTTCACTTCATTGACAGATCCGATAGTAATTCTATGAGGATTTGTCAAATAATTTTTAGAAATACGTTCCACTTCCTTACTCATTGTAGCAGAGAAAAGGAAAGTTTGTTTTGTATCTGGCGTTTCTTTCAATATAGTTTCCAAATCGTCTTTGAAACCCATAGAAAGCATTTCGTCAGCTTCGTCTAAAACTACCCATTGCGCTTCAGAAAAGTCCAATGCTTTTCTGTTGATCATGTCGATCACACGTCCTGGAGTTCCCACGATGATCTGTGGCTTGTCTCTAAGAGATTTGATCTGATCCATAATACTGCTACCACCATAGACTGCAGTAGTCTTGATGTTTCTAAGGTATTTAGTATAATTCTTGATGTCTTTGGTAATCTGGAGGCAAAGTTCTCTAGTAGGGCAAAGCACCAATAATTGGATTTTACGACTATTGTCGTCTATCATATCCAAAATCGGAAGCGAAAACGCTGCTGTTTTGCCTGTTCCCGTTGCCGCAAGTGCGATAAGATCGCGAGTATCTGTAGAGATAAAAGGAATAGTCTGTTTTTGGATTTCTGTCGGCTCTACGAAGCCGAGGTCGCCAATCGCCTGAAGAACTTCAGCGCTAAGATTGGATTCCGTAAATAAATTCATTTAAAAAGATCGTCTAATAATTGGTGCAAAGATACACTTTTTATTTTTGATAACAAAATGACTTCTTTTTTAACGATTCTTTATTACGGAAAATTAATATTGGGATGGTAAATTATAAGTTAGAATAATTAAGATCTGAAACCTAAATTTTTACTGATAAAAAATATTTTAAACCGACTGTCAGTCTGAGGCTCTCGAAGATCATAAAAATTCAAAATCCAAGGGATTTTTCAATATAAAATAAAGCAATTAATATCTTTTCATAAGTAATGATCATTAAATTGGAAAAGCTTCGCTTAGATTTTTGTATGTCTTCGAGAACCTCAGACTGAAAAACTTTGAAAAATTTCCAAAAACTAGCACTCCGCGACATTCACCGCAACAGCTAAACCGCCTTCGGAAGTTTCTTTATATTTAGAATTCATGTCCAACGCCGTTTCCCACATTGACTTGATAACACTGTCCAAAGAGACTTTCGCTTTCGAAGGATCACCATCCAATGCCAAAGATGCTGCGGTTATTGCCTTCATCGCACCCATAGAATTTCTTTCTATACAAGGAATTTGAACAAGTCCGCCAATTGGGTCGCAAGTCAGTCCTAGATGATGTTCCATTGCGATTTCCGCAGCCATCAAAACTTGGGCTGGCGTTCCCCCGGAAATCTCAGTAAGTCCAGCTGCCGCCATTGCTGAAGAAACACCAACTTCCGCCTGACAACCACCCATTGCCGCAGAAATAGTTGCATTTTTTTTGAATAAAGTTCCTATTTCTCCTGCAACTAAAAGAAATCTAATAATGTCTTCCTCAGAATTGAATTCCGTAAAAGTCTGGGCGTACATCAAAACAGCAGGAATCACACCGCTTGCGCCGTTTGTAGGTGCTGTGATAATTCTTCCGAAAGAGGCATTTTCCTCATTGACAGCGAGTGCAAAACAAGAAACCCATTTTGTGACGGAACTGAATGTTTTTTCTTGGTGTCTAACCATTTCGAACCATTCGTTTTTGTTTTTGTAAATCTGAGTTCCTAGGAGTTTTTCATTCATTTCAGAAGCTCTTCTGGTAACATTTAAACCGCCTGGTAAAATTCCTTTTTTGTTGATGCTTTTGTAAACGCAATCTTTGATATTTTCCCAGATTTCTAATGCTTTCTGACGCGTTTCTTCGTGCGTTCTCCAGGATTCTTCGTTTTGAAAAACCAAGTCCGAGATTTTATCAAGCTTCAATTTATCGATGTATTTCAGAATGTCGCTACCGTGATGACAAGGATAAAGCGTGCGGACACAACGGTCTTCCATCGAATTATCTTCTGTGGTGGCAACAAATCCGCCTCCGACGGAATAATAATCCTGACTGAGCTCTTCGCCATTCTCGAAAACCACTTTGAAAATCATTCCGTTTGGATGAAAATCAAGGGATTTTTCTTTGTTAAGGATTAAATGATGACCATAAATAAATGGCAACCAAATCTCTCCGCCAAGATGGATTTTTTGTTCTGATTTTATTTTATCAATTTTCTCATCAATCTTATTGGTGTCGATGGTTCGGAAATTTTCTCCGCTGAGGCCGAGCATTCCTGCAATATCGGTTCCGTGACCAAAGCCAGTTTTTGCCAATGAGCCGAAGAATTCCACAAAAACTTCTTTCACTTCCTGCAAAGAATGATTGCGCTTGACCAAATCCAAAAACATCTTGGATGCGTTCCAAGGTCCCATTGTGTGGGAAGATGACGGTCCGATTCCGATTTTTATAATATCAAAAACACTGATAGATTCCATTAAGACAAATTGATTGCGGTAAAAGTAATTGATTTTTGAAGTCTATGCAATTCGTCGTAAAAAATAGCTCTGAATCAAGCATAAATTAAAAATTAAATTTTGAATATTAATCAATAAATACACCATTATAATTAATATAAAATACACTTTTGTTCACTTTAATGAAAATAATTTAATTTTCATTTTATCGCATCAATATTTTATTTAACTTAGATAAGCGTTTATTTTTCAACAACTTCACTTGAGTAAATTATATTTTTCGCCTTTAATTCTAAGTTTTATTGATTCAAAAATCAATTATCATTAATGAAAAAAAATTAGAAATAGAAGATGATGTATAATCGAATGCAAAAAGTGGGAAAAATTTTTTCAAAAAATAACCATAAAACTAAACCGATGAAAATTCAAATTCTTGCTTTCTCTGCTATCATATTAGCAACAAGCACCTTAAAAGCTCAATATCAATATCCCAAATCAAAAACGGTGGATGTCGTAGAAACACATTGGGGAATGAAAATCAATGACCCGTACCGATGGATTGAGGACATCAAAAATCCTGAAGTCATCAATTGGTTCAAAGCGCAATCGGAATATACCAATTCTCAATTGGCAAAAATCCCAGGGCAGGAAAAATTAATCCAAGAATTCCGAGACCTAGATGCGATGCGCTCTGTGCGCTACAATCCTGTTGCCAAAGCGGGCGGAATGTATTTTTATGATAAAAGTCTTCCCGGCGAGCAGGTGAATAAGTTTTATTCTAAAGACATCAAAACAGGAAAAGAAACCTTGATATTTGACCCGCAAACCCACGTGGCAGGCAAGACATTTGACTTTGAAACCTTTGTGAGCAATGATGGTTCGCGCATTCTATTTTCTCTGAGTGAGGCTGGAAATGAAGTGAGTGATTTGCATATTTATGATGTGAAATCAGGAAAATTTTTACCAGAAATCATTCCGTTGGCGCTGGGACCATCGTTCGTTTCGGGAAGCAACGACCAAATCACGTACACACAACTGAAAAATTACGATGTGCACGACCCAGAAACGATGCTAAACATGCCTTGTAAAATTCACATTGTTGGAACGCCGGTTTCATCGGACAAAATTGTAATCAGCGCAACGACGCATCCAGATTTTGGTCTGCAACCGCAGGAAATGCCGAGTCTGATGACTTTTGAAAATTCTCCTTATCTATTCTTGGTAAAATTAACGGTTGACAAAAATCTTACCGTTTATTTTGCTCCCAAATCTAAACTGAATCAAACCAAAATCAATTGGAAACCTTTGACCTCAGCGTCTGACGAAGTTCAAAACATCATTGCTTACGGAAACGATTTGTACTTGCTTTCGGCCAAAAGAAATCCTCATTTTAATATTCTCAAAACCAATTTGCAAAACCCGGACTTGAAGAACGCAGAAATTGTTTTCAAAGGAAATCCGGAATGGAAAATTTCCAAAATATATTCGGCCAAAGATTTTATCATCATCAATAAAAGTAAAAATGAATTAATCATCAAACAATCCTTTTATGATTTGAAGACGGGAAAAATCTCATCACCAGAAATCAATTTGCAAGGAAATATCAAGGCAAGAAATATCTCCACGCAAGACAATGAAATATTGCTTGTGAACAGCGGTTGGAATATTCCCAATCAATTCTCAACCTTTGATTTGGAAACAGAAAAGATGACCAAAAATCCGTTTGAAATCATTTACAAAATGCCCTTCGTCAAAAATCTGGTTGTGGAAGAAATTGAGGTGCGTTCACACGACGGCGCGATGGTTCCGCTGAGCATCATCTATGACAAAACCAAGGTACAGCGCGACGGAAAGAGCATCGGATATATGTATGGCTACGGTTCTTATGGCACTTCGCTCACGCCTACTTTCCGTACGGAATTCATTCCACTACTAACCAAAGGAACCGTGATTGCCGTTGCGCACATACGTGGCGGTGGGGAAAAAGGCAACGACTGGCATTTGGGCGGAAAGAAAACGAACAAGCCAAATACCTGGAAAGATTTCAATGCCTGTGCAGAATATTTGATTCAGAATAAATATGTTTCTGCTAAAAAATTGGCAATTACTGGCGGAAGCGCAGGCGGAATTTTAATCGGGCGTGCAATAACAGAGCGACCAGATTTGTACAGAGTTGCAATCCCAGAAGTAGGAATGATGAACACCTTGCGTGCTGAATTTGACCCCAATGGTCCTGGAAATATTGCAGAATTTGGAACAATCAAAGATGAAACGGAATTCAAATCTTTGTTGGAAATGGATGCGTACCACCATATCAAAAAAGGTGAAAATTATCCCGCAATTCTGGTTACAACAGGTTTCAATGACCCAAGAGTTGCAAGTTACAATCCGGCAAAATTTGCGGGGAAAATGCAAAATGAAAATGGCTCCAAAAATCCCGTTTTCTTAGATGTGAATTACAATGCAGGACATTTTGGTGGCAGTACAAAAGATGAATATTTCAAAGAAGAATCTAAGAAAATCGCTTTCATCCTTTGGCAATGTGGGCATCCGGATTTTCAGATCAAATAATGATGGAAAAGAAGTACAAATTTTTAGTTGTATTTTTCTCGCTGGTTACAATCAAATACAAGAGGCCTAATTTTGAAAAGTCCTTATCTTTTAGTAATCATCATTTGGACGATTGAGATTCTATTGTTCATCACGATTCCACCAACTGAATTTTGGAAAAATATAACTCATGATTTAGGAATTATCCTCACAAGAAATTAAATTTTATTTATCAGATTTGATTGTTTTTAAGCAAAAAATCAAACAAAAATCATCTTCAAAATCTCGGAAACTTCTTTCGCCTTCGTTACGGGGAAAAGATGTGTTGCATTTTTAATAACGAAATCCGGTTGTGAATTTTTTATTGGAAAAACAATGTCTTTGTCTGCGGAAATCTGAATGACATCGGGGATTTTATCGAATTTCCAATGCGCGACCTTGTCCATAGACCATTTGAGGTAATAGGGGTCTTTTACTCGGAAATATTGGGTGAGTTTCGGATTTTTTGGATCGAAAAGCCTTCTGAAAAAAGTATAGAACAAAGTACTTTTATCATTAAAAATCCTGAGTGGTATGTATCTGACGGCGTTGGTTTTTTGTCCTGCGATAATCAGTTTAGACTTTTCTGCATCGCATCGGATGCTTCCCAGAATGACGATTTTTTTAGCAGGTTTCAACTTGTGAATTTCCTGTACGATGATTCCACCGAAAGAATATCCCAACAAATAAAAATCTTCGGAATCGTTTATAAACTCAGACATTCTTGAAACGTAGTTGTGAAAATCCTCATCCAAATCCGGAATCAGCCAAGGAATGTGAACGATTTCTATCTCGGGATTGAACGTGAGTTTCTCGAGAACTTTTTCGTCTGCGCCTAAACCGCTAATTGTATATAATTTCAAAATTTGAGATTTGAAGATTGAAGTTTGAGATTCAAATTTAAAACAAAAAAAGAGCAGAAAAAATTCTGCTCTTTGAAATTTTATATTTTGATGAAATATTATTTTACGCTGATTTTAACTTTCAAATCAACATCATCTTTTACCATTACATCTTGCATAGAAGATTTGTAAGTAACATCAAATTTCTGTCTGTCAAAAGAAAATTTGTCAGATTCCAAAGTCACAACGCCGTTCGCAGAAGTGATTTTTGCAGGGAAAGATACTGGTGCCGTTTTACCTTTTACAGTCAAATTTCCGTTTACCACAAAGTTGTAATCTTTGTTTGTGTTTTTCTTCACAGAAGTGATTTTGTAAGTCGCTGTCGGGAATTTTTCAACTTCGAAGAAATCACCGTTTTTCAAGTGACCATTCAGTTTTCCTTGGTATTCTCCAGAAAGGTCTGTTGCATTGATAGACGTCATATCCAAAACGAAATCTCCACCTACAACCGCTCCATTTTTAAGAACAAGGTTTCCAGATTTCACGTTTACAGTTCCATCATGAGAAGATGCTTCTGTTTTTGCGATTTTATATCCCCACCAGTGAACGTCTGAGCTTGTTAATTTTTTTGTTTGTCCGAAAGCAAGTCCGCTAACCAGTACTGCAAGTAATAATACTTTTTTCATTTTTTTAAATAATTTTAATGATGCAAATCTAATTAGAATCAATCGAAACTATTATTGATATATGATAAGTTTTGAAAAAAGAAAGCCTCCATTAGAAAATGAAGGCTTTACCTGTATCATAGTTTATTGAATAATGTCCTAATTCCTTAAATTTAAGAAATAGAAATTAAATTTTAGTTTCCTAAAGGAATGTTGTAGCTAAATCCAACTCCGATTGCTCCGGCGTTGTATTTTTGATCGCCAATCTGTCCTTTGTCGCCAGTAAATGTTTTATTGTACTGAGCAAAGAAGTTCCAATCTCTGTTGTGGTAACCGATTTCTGGTTTGATGTAGAATCCACCATCTGGTCTTGCAACGTTTACATTATCTGCAACGTAATCATCTCCAACGATGAATCCGTAACCTAAGTCAGCTCCGAAATAGAATCCCGTTTGCTTAGGATATATTCTAAAAAGCGCTGCTACAGGAATCACACCGAAGTCATTGTTTTTCACATCTACATTAGCACCATTGATTGATACATTTCTATCTTTACCGAAATAATTGTTATAACCAGTTGCGATACCAAGACCAAAACCTGGCGTCACAAGATGCTGATAAGCCAAGTCAACTCCAAGGTTTGCAGCCGTATTACCGCCTGTAGAAACACCTCCGTTAAGACCTACTTTTAGCATATTGTTCATCTCAGAACTTTGTGCAGATAATAAACCTCCTGCCAAAATTCCCGCTCCTAATATTAATTGCTTTAAAGATTTCATATTCTTAAATTTTAAATTTTACAAAGGTCTTACTTGTAAATACCGTGCCAAAGCATCAAAATTGTTTCACAAATCTAACATCGTACCAAACAATCATCTAATATTCAATCCATTAAAAAAGACTTTCATATTAATTTTTTATGACAAAAAGGTCGTTTTCATCATTTTTGCTTTAACATCAATATCATTCATTAATCAAATCATTAAATACTTGTTATGAATAACTTTCTGAAGAATAAACATTTGGTTTCCAGAGCGGGTTTTGGGATTCATCACAATGATATTGAGAAGCTTAAAAACATCAGTCAAAAGAAACTCTATCAAGATTTGACATCAAATTCCGAATACAAACCTATTGAGATTGAAGTTTACAAAATAACTTATCAGAAATATCAGGAAATGTCTAAATCGACTGACAAAAAACCTGTCAATCAATATAATAAAGACCACAACTTGGCCATCGGAAAAGCTTGGCAAAATCTGATGATCAACAGTCCAAATCAGCTTCAGGAAAAAATGGCGCTTTTCTGGCACGGCCATTTTGCCACGAGGATTCAGCAGTCACTTTTTAATCTTGATATCATTAATATTTTTAGAAAGCACGGCTTAGGGAATTTTCGTGATTTGGTTTTTGAAGTTTCAAAATCTCCGGCAATGCTTAATTTTTTGAATAATCAACAAAATAAAAAAGCGAAAGCCAACGAGAATTTTGCTCGAGAACTTATGGAACTTTTTACGCTCGGCACAGGAAACTACACAGAAAAAGACATTCGCGAATCGGCAAGAGCTTTCACCGGTTGGAGCTATGATGAGAATGGAGAATTCCGTGAAAACCTGAAGCAACACGACTCTGGAGAGAAAGAATTCTTTGGAAAAACGGGAAACTTTACGGGAACAGATATCATTAATATGATTCTCGAAAAACCAGAATGCGCCAAATTCATTACAAGCAAAATCTATAAATATTTCGTTAACGAAACGCCGGACGATAAACTGATTCTATCATTAAGCGAAACTTTCTATAAGTCAAATTATAATATCAAGGCTTTGCTGGATGAGATTTTTCTCTCCAATTGGTTTTATACCGAGAAAAATATCGGGGCAAAAGTGAAATCGCCAGTTGAATTGATAGTTGGAATTCGAAGAATTTTGCCAATGGACATTCAGAATGGAAACACGATCTACAACTTCGAAAGAATCCTAGGACAACAACTTCTTCAACCGCCAAATGTCGCAGGATGGCCTTCTGGAATTGGATGGATCGACAGTTCTACCCTACTTCTGAGAATGAAAATCCCATCTGTAATGGCAGGTTACAAAACGTTGGATGTGGAACCAAAATCCGATGATGACCTAAATATGGGAAGAGGAGAAAAGAAACTGATTGTCAACAACAAGCAAAACAAAATCACGATCCATTGGGAAAGCGTCAGCAATATTCTGAATGAAGATCTTTTTGCACTATTACTGCCAAATCCGACAAATAAAATGAGAAATATGATCACGGAATTCAATGCTGGGAAAAGCAAGCAACACCTGATGATCAGTTTGATGTGTACGCCCGAATATCAACTTTGTTAAAAATAAGCCGTTATGATTATCACTAGAAAAACCTTTCTCCAAACCACAAGTCTTGCAACCGCATCGTTTTTATTTCCAAATTTCCTAAAAGCTTTGACGCTTCCAGAAGCAATTGCAATGAATGGAAAAACGCTCATCATTCTCCAATTCACTGGTGGAAATGACGGACTGAACACTATTATTCCTATTAAAAATGACATCTATTATAAATCTCGAAATCAAATTTCAATCAAGGAAAATGATGCATTGCTCTTGACGGACGAAGCAGGAATTAATCCGAATTTGAAATTCTTCAAGGAGCTTTATGACAACGGAGAACTCGCGGTGATGAATAACGTTGGTTATCCAGAACCTAACAAATCACACTTTCGGAGTATGGACATTTGGCATTCGGCGAGCGATAGCGATCAGTTCGTAAACACAGGTTGGCTAGGAAGATATTTGGATGAAGCTTGCCACGATTGCACCAATCCTACTCAGGCGATCGAAGTTGATGATCTGCTAAGTCTTGCAATGAAGGGCGAAAACAAGAAAGCAATCGCATTCAAAGATCCAAAGAAATTATTCGACAACAGTCAAGAAAGTCTTTATAAAAAATTGGCTTTTGATAACCACGATCACGACCACGATTTGGCGAGTTATCTTTACAGCACGCTGGGAAATACAGTCAACAATTCAGAGTATATCTTTAAGGAAAGTAAGGTGAAACCAACGGACAAAGTTTATCCTACGACACAAATCGGGAAAGACTTCAAAACGATTGCTTCATTGATTAAATCTGATATTAATACGCAAGTTTATTATCTATCAGTTGGAAGTTTTGATACACATACCAATCAGAATCAGCGTCAGACTCAACTTTTCCAATCCATAAATGATGCGGTGGAGGTTTTCACTAAAGATATGAAGGAGAATGGAAAATTCAATGATGTGATGATTATGACCTTCTCAGAATTCGGGCGACGCGTGGCGCAAAATGCGAGTAACGGCACCGATCACGGAACGGCTAACCAAATGTTTTTCATCAGTGGCGGACTTAAGAAAAAGGGATTACTGAATGAGCTTCCAGATCTTAATAATCTTAATGATGGCGATTTGATCTACAAGGAAGATTTCCGAAAAGTTTATGCTACTGTTCTGAAAAGGTGGCTGAATACGAATGACAATAAAATCCTTGGAAAGGATAATGGTTATTATGATTTCATTTAAATTTAAAATCCAAAAATATGCTTTTATAGTTTACATCAATAATCGATTTCGATGTAAACTTCATTTTATATTGTGCACAATATAATTTTACACCATACATTTGTCCTATCAAATAATAATTAAATCATCAACAAAATGAAAACATTGTACAGCATTGGCGCTACAGCCACAGGAGGAAGAAACGGAAACGTGAAAAGTGATAACGGAATTCTAGACTTAGAAGTGAGAATGCCAAAAGGATTAGGTGGCGCAAACGACGACTTTGCCAATCCAGAAATGCTTTTTGCAGCAGGATATTCTGCATGTTTTGACAGCGCATTGAACTTAGTCATCAAACAAAGCAAAATAGAAACTGGCGAAACAACCGTTACGGCAAAAGTTGGAATTGGACAAATAGAGAACGGCGGTTTTGGATTAGAGACTGAATTGCATGCGAACATTCCGGGTGTTTCTTTGGAACAAGCTCAGGAATTGATTGAGAAAGCGCATCAAATCTGTCCTTATTCTAATGCAACAAGAGGAAATATGGAAGTGAAATTGACTGTGAGCAACGACTAAAATTTGCTTGCCCAAACTCGTCCTTCTACTCCGCTCAGGATGACACAGTGAAAAATCTGTTATCTTTGAAAATTGGAAACGATTAAATTAAAAAGCCCAATATGGAAGATTTACTAAAACTTGACAAGCAACTTTGCTTCTCCGTTTACGTTTTACACCGCGAAATAATGCAGTGTTATCGACCGATCCTAAAAGATATTGGCTTGACATATCCACAATACATCGCAATGATGACGCTTTGGGAAAAGGACGATTTGACCGTCAATCAAGTTGGAGAAATTTTACAATTGGATAATGGAACTTTGACACCGTTGCTGAAACGTCTGGAATCAAAAGATTATCTGACTCGCAAACGAAGCAAAGAAGACGAGCGTGTGGTGAAAATCCATCTCACGGAAAAAGGTAGGACACTTAAAGAAAAAGCCACTTGCATTCCGATTGAATTGGCTAAAGCAATGAACCTGAGTCTGGAAGAAATGGTACAGTTGAAGTCTTTATCTGATAAAGTCGTCAAACAGATCAATGAGTAACAAAAAGCGCTATTGGGAAATCCGAATAGCGCTCTTTTATTTTTAATGGAACTGAATTAATATTCAAAAAGGACACTTCCCCAAGTGAAACCACTTCCGAAGGCGGACATACAAACCAAATCACCCCGTTTCATTCTGCCTTCCAAGATGGCTTCACTCAAAGCAATCGGAATAGAAGCAGCGGTTGTGTTTCCATATTTTTGGATATTCACGAAGACTTTTTCGTCTGGCAAATGCAACAATTGCTGAACGTATTGTGCAATTCTGATATTTGCCTGATGTGGAATGAGTAAATCCAAATCTTCAATCTTCTTTCCTGCCTTTTCCAAAGCTTCCAAAATCGTTTCTGGGAATCTTGTCACAGCGTGTTTGAAAACAAAGTTTCCATTCATCACTGGATAAATATCTTCGGAAGTTACAGAGTCTGGGTTTGTCAGTAAAGTATCGCTCCAGCCCAATTTGGTTCCAGGGAATTTCACGGCCAGTTCTTCTGCATATTTCCCTTCGGAATGCATATTGACAGACAAGATTCCTTTGTCGTTGGCGTCTTCACTAGCTGATAAAACCACTGCGCCAGCACCATCTCCGAAGATGACGGAAACACCTCTTCCAGCATCAGAAAAATCCAATCCGAAAGAATGGATCTCTGCACCTACCACCAAAACATTCTTGTACAATCCAGATTTGATGAAAGCATCTGCAACGCTCATTGCATAGACGAATCCTGAACATTGATTTCTGACATCCAAGGCACCAATCGTTCCACAACCCAACAACTCCTGCAAAAGTACACCTGAACCTGGAAAATAATAATCCGGAGAAAGTGTTGCAAATACAATATAATCGATGTCTTGGGCGGTAAGGTTGGCGTTTTTCAGAGCGATCTCTGATGCTTTGAAACCGTAGAAAGAAGTTGTCTCTTCGGAATCGACGCGGTTTTTGCGGTGTCTTCTTTCTTTTATGCCTGTTCTCTCGGTGATCCACTCATCGTTGGTGGTCATCAGTTTGGAAAGGTCATCGTTGGTCACGATATTTTCAGGAACGTAATGGCCTACGCCTGAGATTACACTTTTGATCATTTTGTTATTTTAAAAGTCCCTGCAAAAATAATTATTTTATTTATTACATAGGTTTTTTTGTTAGAAGTTAGAATTGAGATGTTGTATATTAGAATGACTTACAAACAATTAATTCGCAAAAATATATTACCCATATCATATTCCATTTGTCACTCTGAAAGAACCTAAGCTAATATTAAAATATTGTAGCGATTCCTACTGAATGACAAAATGTCTTTTTATGTTGAATATTTTATCACATTGAATCTGCAGCACGGCTTGAGTGGATCCCGATGTAAAATCGGGAGGGAATGGAAGACGGATAAAGCTGCCCAAATAATTTGAATGAACGATTTGTATCAACTAATTGTAATTTTATTTAGTTTTGCGGTATGCCTATAGAACAGAAATATAAAGCAAAGCATTGGGAATGGATCGATGTGACTGCGCCTACGGAGGAAGATCTCCAGTTTTTGCATCAGCGTTATCATATCAATCAGCTTCTTTTGGAGGATACGATTGACCCGAACCACCTTCCAAAATTTGAAGAAGTGGGCGATGTGAAGTTTTTTCTGACACGGGAAGCTACTGATCTGGAACGCCGAACATTGAACAACATCAGCGACATCAGCAGTAAATTGGGTATTTTCCTGCTTCCAAACCTCATCATCACGACTCATAGAACCAAGAGCAAAAGCATCCAAGAAATGTGCGCGGAACTGGACAAAGAGGATATTGACCTTGTTCACCGAGATGATCTGGCGCTGCGATTGGCGTTGAAAATAATGAAAAGTTTTGATGATGAAAGTAGCAGTCTGTTGGAACTTTTGGATGTGATGGAAAACGAGATTTTTCTAAAAAACACGAATGATTCCGTACAAATCCGAAGACTTTACAAACTGAAACGCAAATCTGGTCTCAATACCAGAATCCTGAATATCTCTGGCGAATGGATTTCGAAGTTCAAAACGCTTGATCTTGAAGATGTGCAAGTGATGGATCTCATTGATAAACAGAAAGACGTTATCGCCGACTTTGACCATTTGAATGCACAAACCACGAATATGATCTCGATGTTCCTGGCCTTGTCTGACCAGAAAGCCAACCAAGTGATGAAGCTTTTGGCCATCTATTCGGTCTACTTTTTACCAATCACCTTTATAGCGGGAATCTACGGAATGAACTTCGACGTGATGCCGGAATTGCACCACAAATATGGCTATTATATTATTCTGGGCGTGATGGCGACGATTGTGTTTTTGACTTTCCTATTCATGCGTAGAAAACGTTGGTAGGGTCTATGGATTCAGAATTGATGATGTTTTACAATGTCGAGAACTTCTATCCGCCCAATCAGGCCAACGTTAGCAGTTTTGGTTTATACAATTGGGATGAATACAAGTACAGCCAGAAGATTCGGAAAATCAGCAATGTCTTTAGATATATTGAAGAGGATTTTGGACAATTGCCTTCCATTATTGGTTTGGCCGAAATTGGCGCTGAATCTGTGTTGGAGGATTTGACCAATGACAATTCGCCAATTCACAATTACGAAATCATCTACCAACAATCTCAAGATTCCAGAGGTTTGAGCGTTGCCATTCTTTTTGATAAGTGCAAATATACCTTGGCTAAGTCGCAAATACTGAAGTTTCAGTTGGATGATAGTTTGGAATTTGACACCAGAGATATTCTTCACGCTGAATTCCTGTTTGAGGAAAATAAATTCCACGTTTTTGTACTGCACCTGCCATCTAAGAGGAATCGGGATATCAAAAAAGAAAAACGGGATTATATCTTGGAAAAGTTGCATGAAACTGTTCAAGACCTAGTTGAGAAGAAAGAAGCGATTGTTTTGATGGGTGATTTCAATGACAATCCAGATGCTGAAGCCATACAGCGACTTTGCTTTGATCGAAATCAGCAACCAATACTGACCAATCCGTTTGAGGCTTTGTACGAGAAGCAACAATTCACGACTTATCACGGAAAAACTGGTGTTTGTTTTGACCAGATTTTATTTACTGAGGATTCGCTCAAAGCTACTTTCAATATCCAAACGATCGTCCCGGAAATCTACACCAATATGCGACTTAGAAATAAAAGTAGTAAGAACAGCCATTTTCCGTTACGGACATATTCTGGGTCACGATATATAGGTGGGTGGAGTGATCATTTTCCGGTGGTTGTGAGGTTTGGTAAACAGCAGTAATTTATGTTGTGAATTACTTTCAATTTTGAGTATCTTTGAGATATAACACAACTTGTTTTAGTAGATAAAAGTATGCTCTAAATAGACCAAAAAAAAACCACTCTCTCATGTAGATTCTCCCATTCTAAAGCACAGTATGCTTGCCCAGATAAAAACTGCCACTCACAAAGGTCTGCTTCTCCGCGCCCAGACTTCATTGTTTTAGCGATGCAAAAATTCGGAAATTTACAATACCCATCAGATCGGAGCCCATCACTATTTCAAAGCTATGATAGGTTTGGACCCGAATGTTATAAAAAAAATTGTAGAAGCTCAGAAACTACCGTAAATCTGGAAATACGAAGAAAGCTCATTTACGCATTATCCGAATTTGAATCAGATTTACTCAATGTATATAGGAAATATTTTCTTAAAGAGCTTACTTATGATTTTGAATCTGATAAATATTGATTAACTAATTAGATCTCTAGGGGCATTGAATAGAGTGATTGCAATACTTTAAAAATCATTTGCAATAACCTTTATTAATCGACTTTAGCTGTAATTTAAAAATTTCTTGCTTTGCCATTGATTTATGTGAATACGCTAAATTTAATTAGATTTAGCTACGTTTTAGAGATAATGAATTAAAAACAGCCTACTTAAAAAAAGTGACCAACTACATTAAAACATAGCCACAAAAAAAACAACCAGCTGAATTTCAACTGGTTGTAATTTTACAATGTAGTCGTAGATGAACAAATTTCGAAACATTTTGTAGAAGATTTGCAAAAGTTATTAGAAATAAACTAACGAATTTTATTCTTTTTATCAGTTACAAACATGATATTATTGTGCGAAGAATTGAGATCTCAGAATCAAATTAAATAAATATAATCAGAATAGTTCTGACAAAAACTCCTAAATTAATTTTGATAATTTAACTTCCATATTCGTTTCAATTTCGTTTTTATATAGGAAACGAAACCGTTTAGACCACCAGAACACCGCCATTAAGACTGGACAAAATCGAGTTTCGTGTTGGAAAATGAAACGCATAAAACCGAAGGGGTAGCGTCTTTTTAGGACTCAGAAAAATTGTTTTTTAAAATTACCATATATAATAGTAGCTAACCTAATAATCATTCACTTACTAACTTGGAATATTTACTAAATTGTTAGGGAGTGTTCATAGACCAATAATAAATTTTTAAGATAGAATTTAACATAATTTGCTC
Source organism: Chryseobacterium sp. FH1 (assembly GCF_000735135.1). GTDB lineage: Bacteria > Bacteroidota > Bacteroidia > Flavobacteriales > Weeksellaceae > Epilithonimonas. The sequence goes on along the minus strand of NZ_JPLZ01000006.1, from coordinate 1,187,065 downwards.
AAACAAATGATTTTTCTATTCAATCTTTTCACGTGACTTCTCAGACTTAGATTCTTCTTTTTATATAATTCGTTCAGCATTTCTTTATTCTAAATATGATATTATCAATCAAATTTATAATGAACTAATCTATCTGTGAAAATTTGAATCGGTGTTTGAGTCTTAAACAATATTCATTACCGACATAAGTTCTCATTTCATCGACTTCATCAGAATGATATAATTTCAGTTTGTTTGATCTGGTTTGTAATACCTGACCAAGACTGAATGATAACAACAATTTAGAGAATATCTTAATAAAATTCTCATTTTTACAAATCTATTTGTTATTTATCAGTTCTTTAATCTTTTTGTCGCTTTTTCAAAATCTCATCTATTTGATTTCTTCCCCAAAGCAATAATGACCTTTTGCCTAGCTTCAATATTCTATCTGGTTTTACATTATGGTTTAAGCACCATACAATCCATTTTCTAATTAAAATCCCCCATAAAAACCATCCTATTATAAAACCCATTACTACACTTAACCTATAATCTAAATTGAATTTAAAAAGTAGCATATAACAAAATAATAATATAATTAATATAACTGGAAGATTAACTCCAAGTTGCCCTTTTATTATAATTTTAAAATCATTTAAAGTATTAATTTTCATAACAACTCATTTTTTAAGGTAAATCCCTACCAAATAATTCTCTATCTTCTTCTAACCAAGCACACGGTTTTTTGTTATAAAAATCTCTTATTCTATCTTCTACGTGATTTTTATCCCAAACAGAAGCTCGTTCTAAACCGCTAATCTCTTTTTTTGTCACTGGAGTAATTTCACCAGTATTAGGATTATAAAGTTCAAAATCATTTGGATTCAATACGTCTTGTATAAATTTCATCGGTTGAATTAATAGGTCTTCTCGAATGGGTATCTTACCAACCTTCAACCAAGCACTTTTAGTAATAATATCGTCATAAACCATTAAAATAAATAGCACCTTACAATTTAAAAGTAAATTAAAATCTGTTAATTTTTCTTTCGATTTAAAATCGAAAAAGGCATACCCAAGACCATTCACTAAAATCTGAGCATAAACATAATACTTACCTTCAATATTTATTTCTAATATTGAACCTTCTGTTATTTTTTGTCTTTTCATATCAAATTATGTTAATTAGAGTTACCTGAGGAAGAACTTCCCATTTTTCCAAACTCCTTGTTAGCAGCTTTATCGTACGTCTGTGCATTGGGATTGTTCGGACTGACAGCATTTCGTGCATTTCCTGAAGTTCCTCCTTGTGATTGTGATCCACCATTTTGTTTAATCAGCTGTTGTTCTCTACCTTTTTGAGCATTTTGATTTAGTGTACTTTTATCCAGTTTTGCTGGTCCATGAGTTTTATTCATATGATGATTTTTATCTCGTTTAGCTACATTTTTCTCAGGAGTATTTGTTCCACTTGTTTTACCGGAATAAGTTTTGTTTGTTTTAGGGTTTAAAGGTGGTTTTGTATACGTTTGAAAAGATTTTTGAACTTCTTTTTGCACTTGTTTCTTTGCTTGCCCCTTTGCAACATTCAAAACGACACTTGCTCCACTTTTCGCTCTTCCTCCTACGCCACCGGTGACCATTGAAATATGGTCACGTTTAAATCCCTCAGCTTGCGCAAATGCAGCTCTATCTGCAGTCGGGTTTCGAGTCCCATTTTTCATCGGCTCCGAAACCAACACTGCCAATAAAACTATAACACATACTGGACATCTTCCATCAGGATCATTAAAGCTGGCAGGATTATCATACCCATACGAATATGGATTAAGATTATCTGTGTTAAATACTCCGCCTCCAACTTCCATTTTTTTAGCAAAGGCGATAGACATATCTATATCATCATCGTCATCATTCCCCTTGTCGAAGTCTATGTTTGTATCAAGATCATTAAACAGGGGATCAACTTGTATCCAACGTCCTATATCCGGCATATAGCTTCTCCAGCCATAGTCGTACATCCCAGTCTCCTGCAACTCCTTGCCGTTGTACTTGTAATTTTTATAAGTCGCACTAGGACTATACTGTGAATCCACCAGTTCAATCCCAGAATTGACAAAGTTCATCCCGAACGGATAATAGTCGTTGCTTTCCTCAAGTTTAATCGCTCCAGTACCCGCATTTCTGCTGTAGCTCAGCCTTACATTGCCAAGATGATCCTTGTACTGGTAAATGTACTTAGAATTTTTGTAATCGTAAAAACCTTCCGATGTAGGGAAGAACTCAAGACCTGCTGTGCTTAATCCGACAGCCAAATTTGTCTCTGTCGGTTTCTCCTCAAGCATAAACGCCTCTTCTTGTCCCGCAACCGCCATCTTTCTTGTGGCAGTATCATCAGTTCTCAGTGCCAGGTCTATTGCAACAGAATATTTGCTTGTGTAGACGAACCCGTCCAGATAGTCCGTCGCTATATGCTCGTTGTTTACGACAAAGAGCTTGCTTAACTTCACACCATCTGACCTGTAGCCATAGGAAATTGGCTTGTCCAGCTGGACAATTTTTTTAGGGAGATTCAGGTGGTTATAGAGAATGTCCTGTGTTATGCCCTTGTCCGGCATTTTCTCCATGTTTCCGTTGTCGTCATAAGTAATGTTTCCTCCGCCTCCGGGATAACCCGAAGGGTTGGCAGGTTGCCCCTCGTTGTCGGTAATCTTTGTCAGCGTGTTGCTCAGCTCATTATTCTCGTAATAATATTTCAGCTTGTCTATCAATACCGCGGAAGAGGGTCCGCCTATTGCCAGACTTCGCCCGTACCTGCTAAGACTTCTGATATTCCCATTGAGATCATAGCCTATTTCCTCGTCAAAAAAATGAGGAGTAGAGGTAGTGGTAATGTTGAACTCCTGATAGTTGGCTTTCAGCAATCTGTTTAATCCATCATACTGATAACCATAACGTCTTTTGTTATTGGAACCGTATGTCCAGTCGATCTCCGCAATGTTACCATTATACTTTGCCGTTCCCAATGAAGGGTTGTCGGGATTATTGTACTTTATCTTGTAGGCAAACGCCTTTGTGATGTCCAATGGTTTCAGGGTATCTGTTTTAACAAGGTTGATCCCCGTCATCCATCCACGGATGTTATAATCGTAATCGATGCTCTGAAGATCATTTCCCACCCTCTTGTTTGCCAGCCTGCCAAGCTCATCGTAGCTATTTTGTGTGAGGAGAACCTCCGCATTGCTGTCAACCTGATGATAGTGATCCTGCAAACGGTTCTGGAAGTCATATACGAAACGTTCTTTTATAGTAACCTCTGCAGGGCTTGCTGTTGCGCCTCTCTTATGGTAGGTGTTCCTGCGAAGTGCCACACCTGAGAAGTTGAGCTCAGACTCTGTTTTGGTATAGCCACCCAGATGGTTGGAGCTATAGGAAGAGATCTCTCTCCCCTTCTGATCGTACAGCATATAGGCTTTTGTCCAGGTATTTGCCTCCAGTGTCTTTACAAGACTAGCCGTGGGAAGCCCCTTGGTGCTGACCTTCACAGTTGCATTGCCATCAAGGGATGTAGGGGTATGTGTCAGGTATTTCTGCCCAAATGTATCAGCTTGCGGTATTGCAGGCAAACCAGTATATGATGGATAGGTATCATAGTAATTGACCGAAAGTACGGTCTCTATATCTACAAACAGATCATTGGTGTAGTAAATTTGCATTCCGTTTTTTGCAAAGCCTATTCCATTTACGGATTCAGTAATGACAAAATTGCCAGCCTCTGTCTGCAAACTTTCCCGTCTCTGGTTTCTCGGCAGAAAGCCGGTATATATTGCTCGCCCAAATTTGTCATATTTGGTGATCAGCCATTTATTAGATTCCTTCAAGTTTGCATCCTGGGTCAAAACCAACCTGTCGGCTTTGTCATAGACCATATATTCCCAGCCTTTACCAGGAAGTTTCTTCTCTGCCAAATGATTATCTCTGTCATACCTGTACTGGTAGCATAGATGCTTAAGCAACTCACTTGTAGAGTTTCTAAGATCTGTTGCAGGGCTGGTACGTATTCGGGCGGATGCTAAAGGAGGTACAACATACGCCAATTGATTATAATCATTGTAGACGTAATATGTGTCCGCCGGATCATTATCAAGCATTTTCCTAATTAGTAAAATCTGCCCTTGTCCATTTTTAAATTCATAGCTTACATTTCCGTCCTCGTCGATTGTTCGATTTTTGTAAAGCTGGGCTTCCGGATAATAGTTGCCAGCTGCCAGATAAAGGGAGTCTTTTGTTATTCCCTTGCTCCAGATCGTTTCTGTTCTGAATTTTAGAACATCGCTTCCATTATTTGTAAAATAACCGAATCGTTGGGTATGGCTGGTGCTGATGCCCCATTCCGAACCTGGATGTGCCTGTTTCTCCAACCTGTCGAGAGGCGAGTCTTCCAGCTTCTTTTCTGAGTAGAGAAGACTGTTGCCATAAAGCTGAGCGGAGTGGCTGGTGTCAACGGCATCATAAAGATGTCCGTGCTGGGAAGAACCGCTCTGTGGCAGTGGAAGCCATTCTTTCACCTGTCTTCCAAACGGGTCATATTCGAATGGCGTTACCACATCCTTACCGCGAGGTGTAGATTTGATAGAGATACTTTGAACAAGTCTTCCCAAACCGTCCAGATATTGGATGCTCTGTATCTGTGGCACATACTCGTTTGTGCTTGTAACAGGCACCAGGTATTCTCTGGAATACACATAGTTCTCACCAGATTTTGGTGTGAAAGCGGGCGAAGGTGGTTGACTCTCTTGTTTGTTGCCTAAAACTGCGACAAAGCTTTCACCATTATTGTAATTCCCATCTTTTGAGTTAGCATGAAAACCAGGAAGCAGGTAAATCTCATAATCCTTAACCACCTGTGGAGGAGTATATTGACTTAAAACCGTTGGTTGCTGGGAAAAACCTGAAATACTCCAGAAAATTCCCATAACGGCAAGTATCTTTTTGTACATAAGATTACTTTTATGGTTGATTAGTTTTATTTTAGTTTCTTGAGCTATCCTCAAGCTTTTCAATCCTTTCCATCAAGGTTTTTACCTGCTGGTTTTCCAATTCCAAAGTTTTAATTTTTTCTGCTTGAATTTTGATCTGTTTATTCTGCTCAATGGAATATAGAGTCAGCTCTTCGATCTTCTGCAACAGCTGGATCTGGAATTCGCCAATATTGACCCCTTCTTTTTCCATTTCTTTGGCGGAGGCAATTTCTGGGAGATGCTTTTTTTCTTTGACATACTGTTCTACAGACTCTAAGGATGAAAGAGGATAATCTTCCTCAAATACAAAATCGGCCGTTGGAGACTGTGTTACTTTGACTTCCTTGGCCTCAAGCTTTCCCCTAACTGCTACATTTCCATCACTAAATGTGGTCTCCTTTGTAAAATCATATCCATTGGAACTAATTGGAGCAATGTGCAACGTTTTTCTACCATCGTCGGGGGTATGAAAAATCCAATTGTTGGATCCTCCGCTTATCAGATCACTGCCTGTGATGTTCCCAGTGCTTGTAATGTTACCATCTACATCTAATTTTGCCAAATTTGGCTCTTTTCCGATACCTACATTACCGTCTCTTGTTATATATAGAAGCCCTAGGGCTGATCTCAACTTAACCCCTCCCCACCATTTCACGTCCAATCCCCAATCCCCTCCAAATCCTGTATTGACATTAGAAAGATGATAATTTTCTGGTTCGGAAGCTCCATGCCCATATAAATTTGTGAAGTTGATATTCTGTGCTTTTAGCGAAAAAAACGCTAAAACAAAAATTGATATTGTTATCTTTTTCATAATTTTAATTTTATTGTCTGTAACTGTATTTATATTCTTTCAAAATGTTTCCATTGCTGTCTACAATCTTATCCAACCTGTTGGCATCATCATAGATATAGGTTGCGGTGATACCGGAAGGAGGGGTAATTGTTCTCACACCGACTAACGGGTCATGTGTGTAAGTCGTAATCTGATAGGCGGATAAAATTGATTTGTTCCTGAAATCATCAAGAGCAATTGTCAGTGCAGACTCATCATTATTGGTTCCTGCGTAGAAATCAGCATCTGAAAGAGCGACGATGTTGCCTAAATGTGATTGTACATCCGAATATTTCGCCCCATCGATTTTTGCAATTGGCTGTGATTGGTTGTAACCCCAGATCACAGTTACAGAATTACCATCCTTTGTGGTATATTGCCTTAGATTTCCTCTTTCATCATAAAAATCAAATCGAATCTCCTCCTTGGAAGTTGCAGAGCCTAAGGAATAGCTGTTGACATATTTAGGCAAGAGGTTTTCATATACGGTTTCGGTCTTGGAAATTACCTTACCGTTATTTTTGGTTTCTGTAACAAGTGGAATACCTATCATATTGGCTCCTGTTAAATTTTGGTCAGTAACTTCTGTTGAATATGATTTTGCTTCCTCCATAATATTATGGTCGGGAAATTCTGTTTTAGTATACACAGGAAGATCATTATTATTATAAACGTAATTCTTTTTTGTAGTCATGGTCTTTTTTCCGTTTTCATAAAAAAATGATTTTTCCACACTGCTTGATAGTTTCGATGTACCTAAATGTTCTGTGACATAATAGAATACTCCCAATGCCGCATTATATGATCGGTTAGGATCGAATGCCTGTTGGCTGATGTATTTACTCCTGTCTGAGTCTACATTGTTGTATGTGGCATCTTCAAACCTGTATCCAACATTTTCAGAAATATGGGTAAATTGATAGGTGTTTTTTTTATGAGTGATCGAATCTCCTGTTTTGCCGAGTACGATTTCTTCCAATTGCAGGCCTCTCTTATAATCAAAATTGGGCAATGGTATAATTGGTAACTTAAGGTTTTCAGTATTGCAAGAAAAAAAAGTTTCACCAGGCTCATCTATTGGGGAAGAAAACTTATAAATAGTTTTCCCCAAGTCTTCATTATTTTTCTGTTCTTTAACGGTTATGTACTGGTAACCGACATCGCCTCCTTGAGTTTTCTGAACTGGCAAAATATTATAATTTGTGGAATTATTATAAGTTCCCGAAAAAAAATGAGAATCTGCCCCTGTCCCTGTACTTGTATACTCCTCTTTGTATTCATAAATGGGAATAGGATAAGCCAACGCTCCACTGCTCAAGGATGCATCGTTAATATCTCTGTAGTCATAACTTAAAGCTTTTTCCATTGCAGCATTAGAGTTTGTATCTTTATAATAATTGATGCTACTTATACGAACACCTCCACCTTTTGCAAAATGTTCATTCTTGGGAATCCTTGAAGAGGTGTACGCTTTAAAATAATTAATAGCTGGAAAATTTGTACTATTTGTATTTTTTGGGACAAAACTTGCAAAATATTTTCCTTCTGGAAGTTCTTTTGCATAGTAATCTACATCTGATACAGGTTCATTGTTACCCGGATTTTCATTGGGATTATTATCGGGAGGGCAGATTTGACAAGGTCCAGACCCTGAATTTTTAGACTCGATAGAAAAATCAGGCAAAGTATTAAACGCCCCATCAGAACGTTGCTTATAAACATTTAATCTCCAAGGAAATGAGGGAGTATTTTGTACAAAAGATTCAAGGTTAACTGTTTGGTGTCGGTCTGTTTCGAAAAACAATAACTTATTGTTATACTCCTCAAATTCTATTTGTGATTCATGATCAATAAATTCATATTGATCCTCAATTAGATTTATTCCCTCAACACCGATACTTGGCTTATAACTATAAACATTTTCTTCAAAGTTATATTTGATTTTACCTCCAGTTGGAATTATCATATAATCTAAAACATCAGTCAGTATCCCGCTACCCGTTAACCCTTTGTAATATCCCCAAGGATCAATTTCTAAAGTTTCAGAGTTTTGATTATAAGCAAGTTCGTAAGACATTACATCGGCATTGACGCGATCTTTTCTAACCACAGTTTTAAGAATCATTTTGCCACTATAGTTCAATAAAGATGTCTGCCTTTCTTTATAATTGGTCTGCGTATAATCATATCCTAGACTATATTTTTCATTTAAAATAAAGTTGCTCCCATTTTTAATTCCACTGCTGACAGAATTAAGTTTATATAGTTGAGTCTGCGCTGAGCCGTAGTTTGTATCGTATCTACCTTTTGCATAGTCAAATATTATATTACCTTTTCCTACAATTTCTATCTCCAGCAAATGTCTAACATCTGTATGTGTAGTTGTTGATTTGGTATTTGATTTAAGACTGTATTGCATTATAGTACTATTAAGTGGACCATAGTGCAATTGCTGATTTAAAGGAAATTTTGTTGTTCTTTGTACTTGCTGTGGCAAATCTTGACGTCTTGCCTCGGAATACAAATAATTAATTAAGATATTATTTTTCGGGTCTAATACTTTATTCAAATGAAATGCTGTAACACCTCCTGCATCAAAGGAAAAACTTAGATTATCACCATTAACAGTGGTTGTTGTATTATACGTATTTTCCAGAACATTAAAAATATACTTCATCCCCTTATCATCAATAATTTTAAACGCCAATGGCTTTGTACCAAGTGTTAGATTACTATTTTCATCAACATTGCATTCAATACTCAGATTATTCTTATCCAATTTTTTAACTTGTAATTTGCCTGAAGAATCTTTAATCACATAGAATCTCCCATTAAATCCCATAAAGCTATATTGATAAAGATCATATTCTGTATCCCATTTACCACTAAGGCCATAGTATAAAAATTCTTTTTCCTGTTGCCCAGTATAATTTTGACAATTCCCTGTTATGCACTTGTTCACATCGGAGTGGTAAACTCCAAGTATAGATTTAGGTTTGTCAGAAAATGGTATCACAGCGGTTAGCTCATCTGTCATGCCTCCTTTAATTGCCCTGGTAATTGTTCCTCCTGCAATAAGACTCCAACCTAAACCAACTTCAGATGCTTTATCTTCTGGTTTTGCGCTTAAGGGATGATATTTTAATGACACACTAACTGAAACATTACTATTATTTGTAGGAATTGATATGAGGGGGATAGAAATATCGGGAATTCCAGTATAGTAACTTACAGGAACCTCCTCAAACTTCATTAAGTTATTTGAAGTAGGGGCTGCCGGATACATCTTGCTGGTATTATCTACAATTGATCCTGTTTGTCCAAATAACACTAAACTCCATAAATTAAAAATTAAAAAATAGCATAGCATCTTTCTCATAATGTTAATCTTTCACGATTTTAATAGTTAGTTTTTTGTCTTTCTGTGTCGGGAAATTCGCTTTGATGATGTAAACTCCCTGGGGAAGTTTCGAGGTATTGATCTTCGTAACTTTATTTCTTGTTTGGACTTGTTGCAAAATCCTGCCGGCCATATCATAAACATAGATGTCTGCCTGGTCGAAGTCCAATCCGATCTCAACATAGCAATATTCCTTAACTGGATTCGGATAGATCTGGATATGTTTGCTCTCCATCAGTTCCTCCACATCTCTGTCCAACAGTTTCACCACCTTCCAGTTCTCCTTCCCAAGTACCTCGGCACTCGTCCCAGCCAGAATGTATGAGCCGTCCCTATTCAATATTGCTGAGACCAGTCTCTCCTCGTTCTTCTTCTCCTTGCCCTCGACATATTTTCTCCATACCTCCCTGCCATTCATGTCGATATAGAGCATCCAGAAGGTCTCGTCATTCTTCTGAACATTTCCCTCGCTCTGGGTGTATCCACCGATCAAATATCCTTTGGTCTGGGAATTTATATTTGTAATAGTATTCAATGACATCAGTACATCCCTCTTCTTGAAGTTGTACGATCTCTGCCATTCCTCGTTTCCGTCCAGATCCATTGAAAGAACCCAAAGGTCTGTGCCTTCTTCCAATTTTGCCGTTTTGTTTCCTGATGTCTGCGATCTGCTATCACCTCCTATGATATAACCGGAATCGGTCAATGCCATTGTACGGATATGGTCATCCTCGAGGCCTCCGAAGTTCTTCTCCCATTGTACATTTCCGTCCTTGTCCAGTTTCACAATCCAGTAATCTCCCTCTCCTTCGTTTCTGAATGCTTTCCCGTAGAAATTTATGTCATACGATTCCGTTGTGGACTGTCTGGTCTGGTTTGAGGAATTGTTGTTTGTCGACGTAGCAGATTGCTGGCTTGAAGCGGAAGGGCTATTTGTAGGATTTAAATTTAAACCTGAGTTCAGAGATTGAAGATCCCTAGAATTTATCTTTTGCCTTGCCTCTCCATCATAAATGCCACTTCTGGAATAGATCCCCAACAGGGCACCACCATCGTTTGTGGCGATGACCTTCTCAACTTCATCCAGACCTTTCCCTCCAAGAATCAACTGGCTGACAATCTTTCCCGTCTTGTCAAGCTTCACTACCATGACGTCCTTTGAGCCGAATCCAAGTTTGGGATTGTTGGTGCTTCCTGCCACCACAAATCCCTTGTCCATTGTCTGGGTGACCGATTTTGCCTCCTCGGAATATCTGGTACCGATCGTCTTCTGCCATTCCTCCTCGCCATTCTCATCCACCTTGATTATCCACATGTCGGATGATCCGTTGGATTTTTCTTTTTTATCCAAAGCCAAGGATGAATAGGAAGTCCCGGCTAAAATAAATCCACCTTCTTGCGTCGCAGTGGTGGAACTTATATAGTCGTGCTGGTTTCCGGAGAAGTACTTCTCCCAGATCTTTTGACCCTGCTGGTCGAGTTTGAGGATGTGGTAGTCGTAACCTTTGTTCTGATTGTCGCCAAATGGATTTTTATTGGACTGGATGGTAGAGCCAGATACAAGATATTGACCATCTAGAGTAATAGCAAGACCCGAAAGAAAATCCTGAGTGCCGGACTCGATATTCTTCTGCCAGCTTACTTTTTGGGCATGTGAATTTCCCACAACAAGGATCCCCAAGCATATAATGAGTTTTTTCATTGGTTGTTTTTATCGATTGCGAAAATAGCAATATTTTAACAAACTTTATAATAAATTTTAAGGATTTTTATTATGTTAAATGATAAGGGAGCATCTATGGATTCTTTAATTAAAATATTCGAGCATTTTATTTAAATATCAAATTTGATTTGGTAAATACTATTTTGGTCCTTAAAAAATGCAGTTGAAAGAGAAACAAGACAAAGATGTACATAACTTGAACCGAATAATTACAGATTTGGAAGTTTTTTCAAATTTTAGTTGTAATCATTTTGTGTAGATATATTTTTTTATTGATTTACGGTATCCCGTAATTTTTAATAGAATGGAATAATTATCTTTGATTTATTAACATAATTTCAAAAAAACTTATCAATATGAAAAGAACACTTACAGGAAGTGATGGAATGTCTATAATTATACCTGATGGATATCGTGGACTTCAGGGGTCAGATGGTAGAATGGTTCCAATTCCACCTGGAGGAAGAGGACTACAGGGTAGCGACGGAAGAATGATTGCAATTAAAGCAGGATCAAGAGGACTTCAAGGTAGTGATGGAAGAATGGTTGAAATCAATTCTGGATCGAGGGGACTTCAGGGTAGCGACGGAAGAATGGTCGAAATAAAATCAGGATCAAGAGGACTTCAGGGTAGCGACGGGAGAATGGTTGAAATAAAATCCGGTTATCGAGGTGTTCAAGGTAGTGATGGAAGGATGGTTGGAATAGCTCCAGGTAAACGAGCGGTTCAAGATGCAAATGGCCGGATGCGGAATAAATAGTGATTTAACCATCTCATGAAATTAATGAATTTAATTGGAATAATTCAAATATTAAAGAATTCCGCAAAGAAATAAACTAGAAATGCGGAATTCTGATCAATTAACTTAATTTGATATTCAGCATTTAAATTAGCTTCCTAGCTGTTATTAGACAGCTTATTAACGCAGAAATACTAAAATCGTGCAGAATTTCCCATTCAAAAACACTACTAAATGACAGAGATTATTTACAAATACAGAACAACTGATAATTTTAAAAATTTTGTTGATATAATTCTTAATAACAGACTTTACGCAGCAAAATATGACACATTAAATGATCCTATGGAAGGACATTATCTTTATAGCGAAGGTGTTTTAGATAGAACCATTCTAGATTTAATTTATTCTCAAAAACAGCAACTGAAACTTTGTGCGTTATCTAAAAGTCCTGATAATTTTTTACTTTGGTCTCATTACGCAAACGGACATAGAGGAGTAGCTTTTGGGGTTAGAATAGATGATGTAAAATATCCTGTAAAAGAAATAGAGTATTTATCTGACTTAGCAGTTATTGAAAGATATGATGAGATGACCACAAAAAATATTCTTTCTAAGAAATTAAATTTTTGGAGTTATGAAGAAGAAGTTCGAGCGTTTTGTGAAACAGGAAATTTTATTGAAGTAAATATCGAAAGTTTGATCATAGGAAAGCAGATGAGTGATCAGGAATATGGTTTTATTAGAAAGCTAATTGAAAAGGTAAATCCTAAAATTGTAATTACTAGACAAATATAATAAGTGTAGAGGTTATATCTAATTTTTCGCCTAATCTTAGGTAAATGAAATGAGAACTACAATCATATATGAAATTATATCTAAAAAATCTATTACTTAATTAGTAGATAAAATTATAAAGTTTTATTTAGATTAAGTGAAAATACTGAGATAATTAATAATTCTCATAATTATATTTGTAACATCAAAAATCTGTAATAAATGATTATATTTTTGTCGTATTAAACGTGGTTAAAAACTTAAGTTTATTCTTCGTATAAGTTAATGGATTCTATTACGGTATTGATTTACACTAAATATTTAAAATTAATATTATGGCACACTATGCGATATCTGGCGTTTGGAAGGATGCAAATGGAACAATTACCGATTATGCAATTCATACTGCAAATAAAGAAAAAAACACAGTTGACAATCCGGCTAAAAAGTATTCCAAGGCAGAAGCTATTAAATTACTGGATAATTCACAAAATTCAGCACAAACACTACTTTGGAATTACACATCTAAAGTTTGGAAGTGGGGAACAGACATTATCGTTGTCGCTACTGGGACAAATAAATATCTAAGAACAATACAAGATGGGACTGTACAAGATAATTTAGACCATTTGATTAATTACACTTTTGTAACTAATAATATGTCATAATAGGTAATTATTTTAATTAACTTCTTAAAATAAGCCTATAAATTGTATTAGCATTACATAAAAAATATTACATCATTTTATTTAGACACAAACAGTTATTTTTTTTTGTAAATCCCTGTCATCGCCATTCTATATCGAACCATTTCTACACTTGCGTTAAACACCTGTGATATTTGTTCGTGTGTTAAATTTCTTTTTCTAGCCCAATACAGAGAAGGTTTCGAGAGTTGAAGTGAGGACCCTAAACATTTTGCCTCTTCTTCCTGTATTGGATTATACTCTCTCATTCCAAAAGGAACTTTGAATGTTAAAGTTTCATTTGATAATTCATGTTTGCATATAACATGAGCAATTTCATGCATCAGATCGCTTTGTTGCCTCACCTCAGAATTAAAAGGATTATAAATAATTATTCTTTTATCATCTTTGTTAAGCATTGTCAATGCACTCCACTCATTTTTATACCCATTCGTACCTTCCAACAATGACAAACTTGTCTCATCAGTAAGGAATTCAGTAGCTTTATAGACTGTAAGATTCAAATGTTTCGCTAATGCAAAGGCACACAATTTTGCACAAGGGTGAACACCCACTTCTTCTCTAAGTTTAGTAGATATTCTTTCCGCTTCGGCTTTAAATCCGTATCTTAATTTTACTGGTGCCAAAAGGATTATTTAGAATTATAAGCTAAGTCAATCATATTAAGAATCATATTAACATGCTCCTTGCTAAGCTCTTTTTCAGCTCTTAAATGGGCGACAATCCTGTCTTTTGAAGAAACCGCTTTGGTGGATGATGAAAGTATAAATGTTTCTGTTGAAACCTCTAACCATTTACAAATTCTAATAAACGTATCAACATCTGGTATTCTCCCTTGTTCAATTCTCGAAAGTGTAGCGAAACTGACACTTCCAATCTCTTCAGCAATAGCTCTTAAACCCTGCGTTCCTCGCTTAGTTTTAAGCATACCTGCTAATAATTCAGTATCGAGTGTAGATTCCATAGTAAAAATTGTTATGTTTCATTTGTGCAACAAAGAATATATATCTTTGTTGCAACAGATTTGATTTTGTTTTACTAACGCAACAAATCTATAATTAAAATTGACACAAAACAAGAATTAATCGAAAAAGTAAACTATGGAATCAATTATTACTTATGACATCTCAGAGAAACATACAGAGTTTAAAAATGAAATGAAGAAACTCGGATACAAGGATAGAATAAAAGGAATTAAAAACTGTGAATGGATTTATTTTCCTAATACAACCTTATATCATGCTACTAAAAGTCCTCATAATGCTAATGAGGATGCTCTAGAAATATGTAGAAAATTAAATATCAAATTGGAAAGATATTTTTCTACAACTTGGAATAGAGATAACTGGTGGGCTATGTGTGGAGATTCATTTTAAGATCACAATTATGGAAGAGAATAAGCAAATTAAAATACTATCGATTGATGGAGGAGGCATCAGAGGAATAATTCCTGCTAAGGTGCTTGCTGAATTGGAAGAAAAATTGAAAGAAATAGATCCAGAAAAAAAACTTTACGAACATTTTGACCTAATCTGCGGAACATCTACTGGAGCAATTCTGTCTATAGGAATTGCATTAGGAATTCCTGCATCAAAATTATTAGAGTTTTATAAAGAGAATGCTAAAATTATTTTTCCCAAATGGTTTTTGAAAATCTTACCTAGCAAAGTTAGAATATTCGCTGGGTCAATGTATAGTAATAAATCTCTTCGTGAAAAAATACGAGAAGTATATACTGACGCTAACGGAGGAGTTGAGCCTTTGTTAGATGATCTTAAAACCAATGTTTGTATTCCCACTTTTAATGGAGGAATGGGAGAAATAAATGTTCTAAAAACTAAACATAATTCTGAATTTGTTAGAGATTTTAAATTACCTGCACACGAGGTTGCTCTTTCGAGTGCTTCTGCTCCAGTATATTTTCCTCCTAATACATTTTCCTACAAAAATAAATTCGGAGAAGGACATAACATTAATATGATAGATGGTGGTGTCTTCGCAAACAATCCTGCACTGATAGGAGTTTTAGAAGCAACTGATAAAATGGGCTATGAATTTTCCCAAATCAAATTATTGTCATTGGGAACAGGAAAAGGAAGACATATCATTAAATCAAACTGGAAACCTAAAGATCTGTGGTATTGGTTGATTCCAAAGCCCAGACTATTGGATATTATTTTGGACAGTCAAGCTCAAATAACAGAACAGTATATCGAGTTTTTTCAAAGAACACTTAAAGATAAAGGATTTAAATATCTGAGAGTTCAATATGATATGGGTACCGATACGATTGATTTAAATGAATCTTCAAAAAAACATTTGATTAAACTTGAGTCAATTGGAGATGAACTTTCAAAGAAAAATTTGCATAAAATAATAAACTTTTTAAAATAACACACTATGGCTAATTGTAACAATTTATTTAAGAAATTCAATCGATCTATTTCCATTGATGCTGATAAAAGCACCAAAATGACCAATTCCAAAACTAAGTTAAGAGATCGGATCAGAAAATGGTTTAAAGACAATCATTCGGAGTACGAACCGAAATTCTATATTCAGGGTTCTTATAAAATGAAGACGGGTATCAGAACAAAAGACGACATCTGTGATTTAGATGACGGAGTTTACTTTTTCAGACAACCGGATGTTTCTGCAACAACTTTACAAAAGTGGGTTCATCAGGCTGTAAATGGATATACGGCTACACCAAGCGAACATAGGAAGAAATGCATTAGAACAATATTTACTTCAGACTATGAAGTTGACCACCCTGTGTATTATAAAGTTGCAGGAGAGGATTATCAGATAGCAGTGAAAGATAATGGGTTTGAAGGAAGTGATCCAAAAGCAGTTATCGATTGGTTCAATTCAAACAAAGATAAAAATGGCATTTTGATTTCAACAGTTAAATATCTGAAGGCTTGGTGTGATAATCTTAGAAATAAAATGCCTAGTGGTTTAGCGATGACTATTTTAGCAGTTAACGCAAAGAACAAAATTGTGCTGAATCAAAGAGATGATATAACCCTAAAAGATATTCTTAAGGAAATTAAAAATACTTTAAACGTACGGTTTGAATGTATTGTTCCGGCAGTGCCTTATGATAACTTATTTGAAAGTTATGATGACACCAGAAAAAACAATTTTATAAAAGCTCTTAACGATTTTATCGATGATTCTGAAAAAGCCTTAAAAGAAGAAAATGAGTTAAAAGCAAGTAAACTTTGGAGAAAACATTTGGGAGAAAGATTTCCTGAAGGTAAGGATGAAAATCAGAGTTCGTCTTCTAAGGCAGCTGCGGCTGCGGTTGGTGCATCAACATCTTTTCCTTGGGCAAAATGAATTCCAGACGATTATTTATAGAAGAAGCTAAACAGCTTAAACTCAATTTTTTTGACTTTTCCTTAGTAGAAGATGAAGCTTGCAATCCCTATATTGAAGGCAGACTTCATCTTCCTGACGAGGAAGAAAATTTAATTGATTCCTATAGCATTAAAATAGAGGTTAAGGATGGTTATCCTAATAAATTACCTCTGGTTTATGAAACAGCTCAACGTATTCCCGTTAATATAGACTGGCATGTATTCCCCGATGGACATTGTTGTATTGTAACGCCACCAGAAGAATCCTTGATTTGTAAAAAAGGCATCACTTTAGAGGCGTTTATTATTAAACACGTCGCACCTTATTTTCACAATCAGTTATATAGAGAATTGAATGGTTATTTCTTGAATGAAAGATCGCACGGAGATAAAGGAATCCAAGAATTTTTTTTGAATAGGTTTAGAACTAATGATTCTGAAAAGATTTCGCAATGGTTGCTATTTATTGCAAAAGGAAAGGAACCGAAAAGGACAGAAAATTGTTTTTGTGACAGTGGAAAAAAGTATAGAAAATGTCATCGCGATCTATATAAAGAATTTAGCCAACTAGCTACTCGGGAACTCGTATATTATTCGATACTGCTAAAGCAGAAATAATTTAAAAAATTGATTTTAAATGCAAGAAGTCCGCTAAAAAGCGGACACCTTACATTTGTTACCAAAAGAAAAAAGAAGCTAATTTTCACCACGCAATGCCTCACGAAAATTAGCACCTTTCAATTTTTATGATGAGAAATTATTTTCTCATTAATATTATTGGTTTGGGGGTGATTTCCAAATAAAGTTTTCTAAAATTAAATCCAATGGTAAGGTTTATCCTTTCGGTTTAGATAGCAGTGCATCTCCTCTTTTTTTAGTTCCGGAAAAAATTCTATAGCACGCCTAATTGCATAATTCGCCAAGAAATGGATTTCGTGTCGAATTGTATTTTCAACCTTTTCACGACCATAGTATTTTATAATTTCATCAATCTCATTTTGACCTCCTCTTTCGATGATTCGAGTAATGATAGGAACATAGGCTGTCTCCCAATCTAATAAGTTAAAATCGGTGTCCCAAAAGAATTTAGGATGAATATCAGGTAATATTTTATCTTCTATTCTCATACTATAAATATAAGATTTTTATCTCTTTTTCGCAACAAAATTACCTTCTAAATCCTTTCCCTTTATTAATGGGAATAGCTTTTTTTGAAAGTGAACTTCCAAATTTAAGATTGGGATTGGAAACAGCTTTTTTGAGTCTTTCCTGCATTGTCTTCCAATTATTCTCTTTCCCTTGAATCATTGAAACATCATATTGTTTTCTAATACCATCAAAGTAGATTAATGAACGTGCTACTAAATTTGAATTTCCGTTATATTTTTGTTGGTAGCTATCGAGATATGACTTTAAAGGATTTTCTTCAAGAAGAAAATACATATCTACGAAATCCTTTAACCTTGCTCCACTTTGAAATATTGCGTGAAGTTTCATAGCACCAATATCATCATTTGAAATCATTCTAACATTTTCTGAAATGTTATCCATTGCTATAACAGGATATTTGTGAGCTAAAAGATCAACTTTTATATCTTCAATATAGGTCATAACGGTATTTTCAAAAACTATCTCATCTGTTGCCTTATATTCTTTTTGCAGATAGCTAATTGAATCTTGTGGGTTAAAGTCTTTCGTAGTAAACAGATCAATGTCAATAGATAACCTATGTCCTAATTTCAAGGCTAAGGCGGTACCGCCCACCAAAGTGAAGTCCTTTAGCATTTCATCTTTCATCAGTTTTTGTAGAAGTCCCCACATTTCCTTGCTGACCGCTTCTTTGTGTAGCATAATTTCATTTTTCAGAAAATTAATTCTGAAAATGAGGTATGCATTTCGATTGGCTCTGTAACGAAGTATTTGGCTTTGATTGTCACTAAAAGTCTAAACTAGCAACCATTTTGAAAGAAGTATTAATTTCGGTAAAAGCTTAGAAATTTAATTCTTTTGGTATTTACGTATGTACATATCTACCTATGTGCATAATTTTAAAAATACTTAATCAAGATCATTTTTTATGCATTTTCAATGTAATGAAATCCAATGTGATGCTGTGTTCGCGGGAACACAGCAAGTTGTGTTTTGAGCATCTCGAAACGATTCGAGATGCTCAAAACAACTTGCTCTTGCAGAGGGCTGAAATTTTCTCCGAAGTCGAAAATTTTTATTGGAAATGGAATTTTTTATAGAAAGAGTTTATCAATCTTAAATCAAAATATTTAAAATGGAAATAGATATTTGGCAGGTCTTTCCGATTTGAAGATTGTAATTGGTAGTGAAAAAATAATAAAAAGAAAACAAAGGAATAGTTTCAGATTATAAACACAAGTTCAAGCCTATCGGTATAAAGAAAAATCTCCACCTTTCAGGTCGTATTTTTCTTTATAAACTTGCTTATTAAAATCTGCAACGACTATGAAATGGCTTTCTTTTTTTCCTTTTTTTCTTTTAAAAATAATTTGAATCAGTAAGTTTCAAAGAAACATTTAATATTCCACTACTAAGATGAAGCAAAAAATGAGTACTTAATATCAGTCAAAATTTTTTTTGAAATTTCATACGCAGTATTGGTACTGAAAGTGATGCTTGAAAAAATAATTATAAACTAATCAGAAAATTAATATTGATTTATTTTTTATTTTTTTTACTTTTAATAAAAATTTACTGATAACAATCTATAAATCAGAGTTCTGTACCCTAAATTATCTTAAAACTAAAAACTATGAAAAACTTATTAACTACATTATGTTTGTTATGTGTAATATTTTGTAATATTCTGCAAGCACAAAAAACAGATTCACTTGTTTCCAACAAAGCTTTTGACAAATTAATTATTCAGGATATTACCTATTCCATATTTGGAGAGAGTAGTCCTGTTAATGGAATTAAAATCGATATTTCTAAACCAGATGCTAGCATAACAGGCATTTTTCCATTGAATGAAGATAAATCGTTCTTATTAGGTTTAGAATTTAAAGGTGGTATAACTGATAAAAATTTTAGCATTCTAAAAGGATACAATTCATTTAACACAGCTTTTGAATTTAAACCTACACTATACATAATTTCTAATCATAATTCTGCAAAATATCCTCCTGAATCAACACATAAATTTGAACTAGCTGTAGCTAAAGCCAATATTAGAAAGGCCAAAATGAAAATAGAATTAGAATCTGTAGATGATTATATTGCTTCCAAGTTATTATATGATTATTATTTTCAATGCATTAAAACTAAAACCTGCACATATACATTACCAGAACTGACTAAAACTCAAAAATTAGCATTAATAAGAATTATTAAAAATGATCTAAAAATTACTGATGAAAGGTTGAACGTCGATAATGACACAAAGATTATTTTACAGAGTGTTAAAATAGCTGATAGTATGAAAAATGGCGATATTGATCTCGATACATATAATGATAAAGTTGATTCTATTACTAAAATTTACAGAAAAAAATATGATAAATGTGAAGATGAAGGAATAAATAAGGAAATTGAAATAGCTAGCAGTGTATGGACTCAAAAAAATTACATTTGGTTTAGTATCAGTCCATATTTAAGAACAGAAAAGGTAAATCTATATCATACAAAATTCAAAGAATTAGATTCTCTATATTTTAAAAAAGATTACCCATTTAACTACGGAATAAATTTCTCTGGAAATTTTCTAATAGTTGTTCCAAACAGAATATCTCATTATTTAAAAGCTGGCATCAACTTATCTCGATCAAATAATATTTCAACCCTAGAAAGCTTTAACTATACTACAACGACTCCATTTTTCAGCAACGGCAACTCTAATACAGAAAAAAATAAGACTGGCGTTGCATATAATTTGAATGATTTAAAAAATGGATTTTTAGGACAGCTGGTTGGAGAATATTATCTTGTGCCAATGAAAAATTTAGTGCCAGGCTTATATATAACTGCAAATTTAAATTATTCTAATTTTTATAAACTAACTAACATAAAAGGAAGAGAGAATGATAAAATTCAATTTGGAACCGAGGGAGGATTAGTTTTTAATATAAATGATACAACTAAAGATAGAAGTTTATTGTCCATTTTATTATATGGAAGATTTGAAGATTTAACTGATTCCAAAAGATTAAATAAGAATACTAATATTTATGAAGAAAAAGATGATTTCATTGACAGAAATTTGAGTTTCGGTATAAAAATAGGAATTCCTATTAGTCTGCCTAAGAAATCGCAGTTGTAAAGTCACTGGTAGACTTGCTTTCAATTAAAAACAAAAGGCTCAACCTAAGTTGAGCCTTTCAAATGAAAAAGTAATTATCCCGAATTACTAATATTTATTTGTTAATAAGCTTCTCAAGCCTATCCATCATTTCGTCTTTCTCTTTCAACATTCTTTCATATAACGCAATTTTTTCTTCGTGAAGCTGAATCAATTTGTCAATTGGATTTACATTAAACGTTGGAGTATGTCCCGTGTTCAAAAAAGAACCATCATTAAATGTATTTGAAATAATGTTGATAGCTTGCTCTTCATCAAAATTTTGGATTGCTTCTACAGGAATTCTAAGTGCAGTAGAAATCGCTTTCAATAAGTCATCTTCGATAACATCCTTCTGCTCCAACAGAGAAATTTTCTTTTGATTCCATTCCTCGCCTAAGTCAAATGCTAAAGCCTCCTGCTTGATGCCAAGCATTTCTCTAAAGCGTTTCACATTTCTTCCTTGATGTATTTTCTGTTCCATAGCGGCTATCAAAATTTTAAAGGCTTAAAGATAAAGCCATTTCTGTTAATTCGTCTGAATTGTAAAGTTAAAAAATTATCCTGTAAAACATCCCTTCCGTCGGATATTTTATTCCTAAAAAGTATAGATTATTCACACTGAAGACCAGAATTTAGTCCTCTATTTTAAATCATATTATTATGAAAAAGATAAAAATATCGATGGAGACCAATTTCTGGGCAACATACGAAATTGAAGATCCTTTTGAGCTAATCAACGCTTTTTTTAACTACTGTACGGTAGACAGCTATAAAAATACGCTTAACGAAGTTATGCTGTATGTTTACAAAACTGAGGTCTGTAATAAAGAACGTCCGGGAGACGTCTTCGATTTTCATACTGCTGTCAAATCGTTTATAAGGGGAGCTTATCTGCTAACATTCAAAGCTAAAAGATGGAAGGTAAAAGAAGTTCCCGAAGAATGGCAGATCATAAGTCAGGCATCTTTAAACAAAGAAGAATATCAAGATCCATTTCTTGTGTTCGAGAAAGCATTCAGATGCAAAAGGTTGGACGAATATGAGTTTTTCTTGAATGAAATTGTTCACGTGTCACTTTCACCTTACAGGGAAGAATTTGATTATGACCTTATCACTCCACATATTTACCTTATTAAAATGCTGGATGCAGCGCAGGTAATGAGTGAAAGAGGTGTCATAAAGATCAAAGATAACGTGAAGGATAATTCTGAATAAGATATCCCTTTCTGTAATAGAATACCCTTCACTCCTTCGTCAACTTTACTAAAGCAAAATTATTGAAATGAAAAAGAACACACCCTTTAGTAAAGAGAAACAGCTTGTACAAACAAGAGAGCAAGCTGAGATCGCATTAAGTATTCTGGTTCAGAATTCGCAAGGAGAAGATCTTGAATTAGGTATATTCTGCCTGCGTGACCAGCTGAATAATCCCAGACTTACAGAACTGCTCGATAGCTATCCTGATTTGATTCAAGAATATGAATTGGAGAAATTATTATCAGGAGAGATTGAGATCAAAGATGCAAGCAGGCGGGATGTCAAGACGGCAGGACTGCTGTCCTGCCTGTTATTACTCATTCATTTTTACTTTGACAAGGGTAAGGGTAATTTGAGTAAATCTAAGGTCGATGATGTGACTCAATTTGATAGCATAAATTATATAATGAATGCAATCACTTCCGAGGAATGTATTAATGAGCTATTCCTACTAATAATATCAATAGTAGGAATTGATTACTTTAAGAAATATCAAGAAAATATGAAAGACCCTGATTTTGTTTTGAAACAGACTTTGGGATTTGACAGCGATCCCGAAATGGGTGTACATATCGATATGATGGTATGGTTTGCCTTGGTTCGCTTATTTATTGAGGCTATCTTTATATACTACGATAGTGATTATGAAACTAAAAACGATCAGTTATGAAAACGCCAAATAAATCTCCGTTTTCAGTTCTTGCCAACGAGTTCTTGGAAAGTATATTGATTCAGCTTGTACACGACTATTCAATTGTTCAGATATTCTACAAGCAGGAAAGGAACTCAACTAAATCACACCTACTGATCTCCGTTTCTAAAAATGCAGATGCTGTAAAATTACAGTCAAAAAAATGGGTTGCCGAAGTCAGAGAACAATATCAAGTTTATATCTATTTCATTGATTATTCCAGACTTGAATATCAATTTTCTAAAGGTCATCCATTTATAGAATACCACTGCCAACAGTCATCAATGATCTATCAAAATGCAGACTCTCGTTCTTCACTTTTGATAAACAGAAATTGGAAAAAATATCACAAAAAATTTAATCGGTACGAAGATTCTTTCCACCACGACCACGAAATCCATCGGGTACAGGTAGAAAGACTTATCTCAGAGGATTCTTATAACAGTATCTTCACCTCTTTCGAAGAACTGATAGAATATGACCTGGAATATCTAGAGAAATTGTATACCGGAAATAGGACAAGTGACATCGATCTCAATCAAAGGATAAATAATTTGTTGATTTATATTCCGGAACTCAAGCAATTTTTTGTCAAAAAGAATCAACACGAATATTTTGTAACTGAACTTTTTGACGAAGCAAAGAAGGCGATTGAGGAAGATGAGATTATTTATAACAACGAAATGTTTGAATCATTACGCATCATTGAGGATTCCTTATTTACATACATCGAAGCTAGATTTTATGAATTGAAACATCTGATCAAAAAGCAATATGAAGAAATTTATAAGGTCGACCAATATTTGTTTCCAATGGAAGAATATCCAAAAGATGAAATACTTGAAAGAGCTATTGACAGAATCCTGACTTTTGTAGAATTAGAGCAGATCTATTACTTTCATCAAACAACCTATGGAGAAGTTACCACTTACTATCTACTTTTGATCGGTTTGAATGTCAATAATGAAAAAATAAAATCCATCACTCATTCTTTGACGAGCCTTTTTGGAACTCAATACAAATTTTTATTGGTCGGTCACGATCGGTACTGGATTCAAAAGAATCTTTATCAATACCAGAGCTTCTTTGTTTTCATTATGCAAGCCAAACATTTGGTCTTTTCCTCGGACGAATATCATCCCGAACCGCATTGGCAGATGCCTCATCATTCACAGCACAATGACTTGCATTTCCATTACAAGAGCACATTGGAAAGTTCATTGCAGTTTTATAAACTGATTGATGGAGAAGAAAAAAATTATCAAGGTGTAGATAATCTCTTCGCATTATTTCTCCTGTCCTTTTGCAGAACTTACATATATGCAAAAGCATTTTATCTGCCTAATTATATGACCAGTGAAGCCCTTTGGCAATTATGTATCTATGCTGATAAGGACATTCATAAATACCACTATCTATTTGATCAATTCTCTAGTAATATATTTTCTTTTACTGATTATAATATGAGCGTACATCACAGTATAGCAAAAGTTAACACTGAGAAAGCAGATCAGATGAAAATGATTGTAGACAAGTTGATGGATGAACTCAAAGAAGTTGTGATAGGTGGTAAATTATTAATGAGTTTTGAGATAGATTCTCTCTGTGAAAAAAAATGCTGATTAAATAGTTAACAGAAGAATGACTCTAATAAAATGCGTGGTTTATTTAGGTTAAGACTTTTGATGCCTTAGAGTGCATCAAGGTACTTACCATTAATAAAATGGAATTTCTCTGAATTATATTTAGGGAAATTCTGCATTTACGTCTCAGACAAAAGAAATAAAAAAAATACCAATTGAGGAAGTAATTGAATATTTCCGATCAGAAGGTATGGAATTGACAAAAGAGGAAGCTGAACAGATAATGGAATTTCTGTACAATCTTACTTTAATGGTTATCAAAAAGTATTTCGATACTGATCATAAATGATACTCATAAATAGAATATCGACTGCTGATAAAAATCTGACATTCTATTATTCTACCATACTTCAATATTACTCAACAGAATTAAATTTTAAAATTATGAAAACAGCAGATCTATATATACGTGTATCGACAGATGAACAAGCGGATAAAGGTTATTCACAAAGAGACCAGGAAGAACGTTTAAGACGTTTCTGTTCACAGAATAATTTTACTGTAGGTAATGTTATTTATGAAGATCATTCTGCAAAATCTTTTAACCGTCCTGAATGGAAAAAGCTTCTGGTTGAACTTAAAAAGAAAACTTCTAAAACCAATGTCATTTTGTTTACAAAATGGGATCGGTTTAGCAGAAACGCAGGCGATGCCTATCAGATGATAAGCATCCTATCAAAGCTGGGTGTAGAATTACAAGCCGTTGAACAACCGCTTGATCTTTCCATCCCGGAAAACAAAATGATGTTAGCGATATATCTGGCTGCGCCTGAGGTTGAAAATGACAGAAGAGCACTCAATGTTTTTTATGGTATGAGAAGAGCTGTTAAAGAAGGTCGTGTTATGGGCAAAGCTCCATTTGGATATGCAAATAAGATTACAGAGAATGGGAAAAAGTATATTGCAATGAAAGAACCGGAAGCAACAAAAATGAAGTGGGCATTTAATGAGTTGTCAAAAGGTATTTATGCAAGCAACTCTATAAGAACTAAAATAAATGAGTCTTTGAGGAAAGGTGTCAGCAGGACATCTTTTCATATAGCTATCCGTAATCCTATTTATTGCGGTAAAGTGTTTGTTCCAAAGCATAAAGATGAAGAAGCCTGTTTTGTTGAAGGTCAACACGAACCTTTGATCAGTGAGGAACTTTTTGACAAGGTACAAGAAATATTAGATGGTAAGAAAAGACCTCAAAGACCGAACACAAAAATCACTGTTCAGGAAAACTTTCCTCTTCGAGGGTTTCTAACGTGCCCTAACTGTGGTAAGACAATTACTGCCAGTGCTTCGAGAGGTCGAAATAATCGATACTATTATTACCATTGTAATTCTACCTGCGGGTTCAGAGAAAGAGCGGAACTTGTCAACAAAGTTTTTGAAGATGGATTGATGGCATATGAAATGAATGCACCGGTTAAAAAATATCTAAAAATGCTTTTGACTGAGAATTATCAGAACTTCATTAATAATCCATTAAAAGAGAAAAAGAAAATATCTGACGAAATTGACTCACTCAATAACAAACTATCTTTTGCCCGAAATAAGTTTCTGTCAGAGATAATTGATGATGTTGAATATCTGGAAATTAAAAGGGAATGCAAAGAACGGATTTCAAAATTGGAAGAAGAATTAAATAAAAATTCAGTTCCTCAAATTAGCAATATAGAAAAACTGCTCGAACAAGCCTTAGAGACACTTCAAAATATCGGAAAACACTACCAAGAAGGAGGCATTGAGACAAAGCGGGCAATAATTGGTTCGATATTTCCTGAAAAATTGGAATTTGACGGAAAACATTATCGAACCGCCCGAATTAACTCCATAGCACACCATATCTTTCACATTAATAATGAGTTAGACGGTGTAAAAAAAAAGAGAAACGATCAAAATGATCATTTCTCCTTGATTGTAGACCCACAGGGATTCGAACCCCAGATGACTGCACCAAAAACAGTAGTGTTACCGCTACACCATAGGTCTGTCCTTTATTGTGGTGCAAATTTAGAGCTTTTTTCTGAACTTCCAAATTATTTTTAAAAAAAATTGCATAATTTTATAAAATAAATTTTCGCTCAGCCTAATGTTAATCGACCTTTCCAAACCTTTATCCGATCAAGGAACACCATCTAATGAATTTGAAACCAAAGTTTTAGACTTCGTAAAAGAGTGGTTTTCGGACTCAAAAACAGTCAAAATTCAGAGTTCTGGCTCTACCGGAATTCCGAAAATTTTTGAAGTAGAAAAATCAAAAATGTTGAATTCTGCTGAGATGACTTGCAACTTTTTAGATTTAAAAGAAGGAAATGTCGCATTAATTTGTCTTCCTATAGAATATATCTCGGGAAAAATGATGGTCGTAAGAAGTATTCTCAGAAAATTAAAACTGAAAATCGCAGAACCTTCCACAAATCCACTTCAAAACATCACTCAAGAAATCGATTTTTGTGCAATGACGCCTTTGCAGGTCGAAAATTCACTAGACAAACTTCATCTCATCAAAAATCTCATCATCGGTGGAGCCTCAGTTTCTGAAACTTTAAAAAACAAAATCTCTCAAGCGCTCAAACCCTCAAACTCCCCCACTCGAATCTTCGAGACTTATGGAATGAGCGAAACGCTTTCTCATATTGCCTTGAGACAGATTTTTCCGCATCAGGAAGATTGGTTCACGGTTTTTGAAGGCGTGGAAATTTCTTTGGACGAGAGAAACTGTCTGAAAATATTTGCACCGAAGTTGAATTCAGAAGTTTTGCAGACCAACGATTTGGTCGAAATTAATAATCAAAACCAATTTAGATTCCTTGGAAGATTAGATAATGTCATCAATTCCGGAGGCGCAAAGATTTTCCCTGAAGAACTGGAAAAATTAGTAAAACAAAACATTCCAAATGAAGCTATTTTTCTTGGAATTGAGGATGAAACGTTAGGACAAAGATTAATTCTAATAATCGAAGGAAGCGAATCCGAAGCCATCAACCAAAAACTTTCAGCCATCAACTACGAAAAATCATTTCATAAACCAAAAGACATTATTTTTGTAGAACAAATCCCAAGAACGCCAAACGGAAAAGTCAACCGACTGGCGTTGAAAAAATCAATCGAGAAATGAAAAACTTCACGTCAGAAATCAGCTACAAAACTTCCCGCTCTTCCGGCGCTGGCGGACAAAACGTGAACAAAGTGGAAACCGCTGTCACGGCGATTTGGAACGTCTCAGAAAGTTTTTATTTCTCAGACGAAGAGAAAGTTAGAATATCCGACAAACTCAAAAACCGCATCAATTCCGAAGGTCTTCTCCAAATGACTTCATCAGAAAGCCGAACGCAACTCGCGAACAAAAAAATCGTGACCGAAAAGATGCTGGAAATGGTAGAAAAATCGCTTTTCGTTCCAAAATACAGAGTCAAAACCAAACCTTCAAAGCGCCAGGTTCAAAAAAGAATCGACAACAAAAAGAAACTCTCAGAGAAAAAAGACAACCGAAAGTTTAAATTTTAAAGTCCGACAATTCTTCTATTTCTTCATCAATTTTCCGAGAATATTCGTACTGTTTATCACGAATTCTACCGTGATTCGTCACCGTTTCATAATCTTGCTGATAAGCTTTGTAATCATCATAAATCCGCTCGTAATGCTTCTGCAAAGATTTAGCATCCAAATTTTTATCGCTAATCAACTTCCTGAATCTTCGCGCAAACAGCTCCGCAATATCAAAATGACTTTGCTCGTGCATCAAAATAACATCGGTTTTGTGCTCCAGATGCGCCCAAGATTTGAACGGAACAAAAAATGACTGTATTTTCACCTGCTTCGAACTGAATTTCTTCGTCGAACTATTCAGCAAGTAAGAAATCCCGCAAAAAGTAGTCGCCGCCGTCTTGGAACCAGTTGGTTTCGCACCAGATTGAAAATCCGTCCATTCCAACTTCCGATTTTTATCCCAAAAAATTTTGTCCTGAGCATTTGCAAATCCTAAAATCAACACAAAACTCAAAACCAAAAATTGCTTTATCATAACGATTAGATGTTTTTTTTCGCCAAATGTTAATTTGTTTCCATAAAACTTGTATTTTTACCTCCCCTCATTTTTAAAAATGGAAAAAGAAATAAAGATAAATTTTCAGACCTACCCAAGTTACAACGACTTGCCAGAAATAGAAAAAACACTATTCGACAAAGCCAAATCCGTCCGCGAAAACGCCTACGCGCCCTACTCCAACTTCTTCGTCGGTTGCGCGCTTCTTCTGGAAAATGGCGAAATCATCACCGGAAGCAACCAAGAAAACGCCGCGTATCCATCCGGATTGTGCGCCGAGAGAACCGCAATTTTCTGGACTTCTGCCAATTATCCCGACGTCAAAATCAAAAAAATATTCGTGATTGGAGGTCCAAAAGACGTCCTCAGCTCCACACCCATTCCACCTTGTGGCGGTTGCCGACAATCGATTTTGGAATACGAAGCCAAGCAAAAAGACGAAATCGAAATCTATTTTGCCTCACCAGACGGCGAAATCATCAAGACTAAATCCATCCGAGACCTGCTCCCATTCTCATTCGACGGAAGTTTTTTATAAATAATTAGGAGCACGACGATTGGTCTATCGGCAGACGATTCCAACCTGCTGTCCACTATATCTTTTTCTTTTCCGTTGCCTGAGCGTAGCCGAAGTTAACGGAAAAGAAAAAGGATGCCGTTACCATCAGGGCTATGTTGACGTTTTGTACTTCTTTTCACGACAAATAAAATCGAAAATCCCATTCAGCAAGTGAATGGGATTTTCTTGTAAAATGTAGATATGGATATGAAAATTTGGTTATTAGTTTTTTATAATTTTCTGACTTAGTTTTTTCCCATTTTCCAACTGAATTTCCACAACATAAATTCCCTTTTCAAGACGGGAGAAATCGATGGTTTTGTCTGAAATCAGTTTCGCATTCACAACTTGTCCTGAAAGATTGTAAACTTTATGTGATTTGATTTTGCTGGCTGTTTTTATATTCAGAATATCTTTCACAGGATTTGGATAGATAGAGACCGTCTCATTCTTGGAATCCGAAACCGCCAAAACAGAAAACTCCTTCTCCTGAGATTTATCCGAATATTTCTTGGAAGCATCAATAGCTTTCACACTCCAAAAAATCTTCGAAGGCAAATTGGCTTTATCCAAATACCAACTTTTTGTCGTCACGATATATTTTGCGATGTCAGCCTTTCCAGCTTCCGAACCAACCGTCAATTCATATTGAAGCGAGTTTTCCAAAGTCTTGTCATCACTCGCACCAGACCAAGTGAAATTGATTTTGTTGTTATTTTCAGTCGCGGTCAAGATTGTTGGCGCATTTGGTTTTTGATTGGAAACGGTTGTCGTATTTCTAAACAACTTGGTGTAAGGCATCAAATCCGGGTCAGCCCAATCGAAACCGTTGGCGAGAATGTCCAGATTTCCATCGTTATCGTAATCAAACAAAGCCAAAGTTCCGCCACTTCCAAGATTGTACAATCCAGAATTTTCCGACTTTTCAAACTTCTGAAGTTGTGGATTATAAAGATAAATATTCGTGTAACCATCGTAGTTGTCATCATCGCCCATCACTACGAAATCATAATAACCATCGTTGTTCAAATCGCCAACTTCAACATTTCCAGCCGACAGTCCTTCGCCTTCGAACTTGCTTTCCGTAAAATTACCTTGTCCATCATTGGTGAAAACCGCCAAATAAGAATCGAAATTCTCATCCTGACCGGTCACCACAAAATCCAGAAAACCATCACCATTGAAATCAGCAAAAGCCATATTGCTATCGCTCACCGGCGGAAGTTGAGATTTCTGAACTAGCGTTCCATTCTCATTAATATAAATATTGAAAGTTCCTTCGTAATCAGAATTGAAACCATTAACAACAGCATCCAATTCGTTATCATTATTCAAATCCACAATCTTGAAACTTCCGTTCTGCGTTCCCGGCAACCAAGCTTCCGTCTTTTGAAAACCGTTGGAATTGTTCGTGTACAAATCCAAATCTTGAGAAAATCCAACGCCTTCAATATATTGCGTTCCGTTGATGGCGTAATCTTGTTTTCCATCGTGGTTGAAATCGAAAACGTCCAATCCACCGTAGATTTTTCCAGACGCATTATCTACCAAAGTGAAAGCTGAACCCGTATTTTTCCATCTGTATTGCTGATAATTGACGATATCGTTATAACTCAAACCAGTCGTTACCACATCCAAAAGTCCGTCATTATCAAAATCCATAAACTTGACCGCACTCAAATGAACAGAATTGTCTCCAAAATTTTGAATGGATGAGAAATTTCCATTTGTGTTTTTATAGAAATCATTGGACGTGACATCTACGTTTGTGTCACCGTCAGAATCGATGGCGCCCGTGAAAAATATATCTTGAAATCCGTCATTATCAAAATCTGCAACCGCGCTCGCAGAGTAAAAGTAATTTTGAAGCGCAGGTTGCGAAACCTCTTCAAAACTTTGAGCTTTGGTAATGATAGCCGACAAAGCCAAAATTGAAATATAAAACTTCTTCATATTATTTTTATTTAGAATTATTAAAAATTACTTCGCAAAAGTAAATAGTTATCCATTCCAAAAGTGAATCTGGAATATGACTTTTGTCTTGTTTCGGGAAAATTTAGTTTTAGATTATAATCAAGTTATTGATTTGCAAAAGAATATAATGATTTTATGAAATTTCAAAAATCTTACTTTCTTCGTGGATTCTCTTCACAACATTTTCTGTCCGCTCTTTGTGCGTATCCGTAATGAAGATTTGCCCGAAGTTTTCTTTGTTAACTAATTCAATCAATTGCGAAACTCTGGTATCATCCAACTTATCAAAAATATCATCAAGCAAAAGAATCGGCGATTTCCCGGTCAGTTCTTTGATTCGGTTTATTTGAGCGAGTTTTAATGAAACCAAAAACGATTTCTGCTGACCTTGTGAGCCGATTTTTTTAATGGAATTTCCATTCATTTCGAAAATCAAATCGTCCTTGTGAATTCCTTTGGAAGTGTAGGTCAGAACTCGGTCTTTATCAATTGAATTAGATAAAAGTTCTTGGAATGTGTTGTCAGAAAGGTGAGATTCATAAACTACAGAAACCTTCTCTTTTCCGCCTGAAATGATGTCGTAATAATGCTGGACAATTGGATTTAGGTTCTCAACAAATTCCTTTCTTTTTTCGAAAATCCGTGTTCCGAAGTTTGAAATCGGGTCGTCATAAATCTCCAAAGAATCTTTATCAAAATATCTATTCTTAGCAAAATTCTTCAACAATGCATTTCTCTGCTGAATGGTTTTTTGGTACTGAATTAAATCAAAAAGATAAACCGAATCCGTCTGAGAAATCATCGCATCCAAAAACTTCCTGCGACTTTCCCCGGAATCCGAAATCAAATTGGAATCGTACGGCGAAATCATCACACTGGGCAAATAACCAATGTGGTCCGCCAATCTGTCGTAAGCTTTATCATTTTTCTTGATGACTTTTTTGGATTCTCTCGGATGCAGGATTTTGATAATATCTTCCTTCTCCTCATTCTGAATTTCGGATTCAATTGTAAAGAAATCTTCTTCGGATTTGATATTATTGAGGTCAGAATTTCCAAGGAAACTTTTGCCAACCGACAAGTAATGAAGCGCATCCAGAATATTAGTCTTCCCAACGCCATTGTTCCCAACGAAACAGTTGATTTGTGGCGAAAAGTCAAATGAAACTTCGGAGTGGCTTTTGAAATTGATAAGTGATAATTTATTGATAATCATAATCCTAAAATATTTTCGAGCGCTTCAGGATTCTGATGGTTTTCCCAAAATGAAATGATTGAAATGGTTTCCGGTTCTATATTATAAATCAAACTATAATTTTTAAAGACTAACATTCTCGTGGTTTCATTGATAGTTTTCTTTCCAGAAAATGGTTGTAATTTTAATTGATTGGTTTTCTCTTTGATGACCAGATTTAATTTTTTAGAATAAGAATTACTCTTGTTTCTATTGTTCCAATATTCGAAAATCTCGTCTCTTTGTTTCTTTGCAAAATGGGTCCATTCGACTTTTATTTCAGCCATTCTTCATCCATTTTATCCATTTCTTCCTCTGTGTAAACCCTTCCATTTCTCACATCATCCATTCCTTGTTCTATCATCTTCAGGACATAATCTGGAAGAACGACTTTTTCTTCTTTAAAATACTCATCAACTTCCTCTTCAGTCATTGGTCTTTCGGATTCGTAAATGGATTCTGGCTCTGCGACTATGTTTGTAGACTTATTTTCAAAATTTCTCAGAAGTGAAGACAACAAATAATAATTCTGGGATTCGCAGATTTTCTGAATCAGTTTTATTTTAATGTCGTTGATATTTTCCATCACTCAAAATTTATGTAAAGATAAAAAAACGGTTTTAGATTAATTTTAAATCAAAAAAGAATTGAAATATTTAGAATAGATTATTTTAAATCAATTTCTTTTCCCCAACCCTAAAGGGAGCAAAATTGATTTAAAATTTCATCAAAATTACTCCCTTTAGGGCTGGGGAAATAATTTTGATGAAATTTTAGTTTCCAAAATTCACAAAATGCGGAATATCTGCGCCAAAACTGTTCAATGGTAAAACGTTGTTTCGATTGCTGTTAAAATCAAAAACAGAATTGTTATCAAATGGAACTCGAGGATAATACGTAAACGAAATTTGAATTCTATTGAACACCAAATATGGATTATTAATCAAAACTCCAATTCCAATTTTTGTGTTTGCATTCGTTTTCATCAAGCTGTCATTCGGCATCGCCAACCAGCCAACAGCAGTCGTGAGATAAGGACTGAAATGGAAATTCTTCCAAGTCTTATTCACAAAAAGCTGAAGCTGATATCTCAAAACCAACTTCTTGGTTCCAATGTAATCGGCGTTATAAACCGGGAATTCGTCACGGGCAGAAAGGTTGATTCGGTCTCGATAGGAATAATTGTGTTGTGGATTTCCAAGCGCTAAAGTCGGTGCGAAAAAATGTCTGACTTTCGCAAATTTCCAATCCATCAGATTTGTAAAATAAGTTCCGTCCAACCGGAAAGATTCTCTGTTTTGACTGTCTTCATTGAAAAATCTTCCAAACTGCGCTTTCAAATTGAAATAACCGATTTTCGTAAACTCGCCATATCCAGCAGAGATTCCAGCGTAAGGCATCACTTCTTTGCTTCTGGAAAGTACGCCGGCGGTAACGCTTAATGAGTTTCCATAAGAGATATCTTCGGGCAATTCGTATTGAAAAATATTTTTTTCGACGGCAAATTTCCTTTGAATAAAACCAACCGAACCCAACAAACTGCTGTAAGTTTTGAAGTAATCAAACTGGTCAATTCCGGGACTATCTTTATATTGATAATTCTGGAAACGCCCGATGAAAGCGATGTTACTGGAAACTCTTTCCTCTGGATTTGCCGAAACCGGAATCTGATAACCGCCCCACAAATCCTGACTGTAAACCTTGATTTGAACTTCTGGCAACGCACTTCTGTCCACCATCGGCAAAGCCACATTTCGCATAAAATATTCAAATGAAAAACCGCCAGCCCATTTCGTCAAAGGAGAGAAAAAATCTCTTCTCGCATTCACATTGATTCGCTCATTCTTCCAAAAATCTCGTTCGC
Source organism: Chryseobacterium sp. FH1 (assembly GCF_000735135.1). GTDB lineage: Bacteria > Bacteroidota > Bacteroidia > Flavobacteriales > Weeksellaceae > Epilithonimonas. The sequence continues at coordinate 1,152,948 of NZ_JPLZ01000006.1, read as the reverse complement.
CCAAAAGCTGGGCATTGATGTAGGAACCGAACAGATTGTAAGCCGTGTAACTTCCCATCAGATAATCCTGATTTTGCTTGGAATCGTTTCTGTAAAGGAAGTTGGCTTCGTGTCCGAGTCCTAAAAAATTCTCTTCTGTAACGCCCATTCCGATTTTGCTTCCCGAAAAACTTCCGCGTGGTTTCAAACTCCAGGAATCGAGAACTTGCACGACGACATCAATAGAATCTTTGGTCGAGGTACTGTCTGCAATACTGATTTTCACTCGATTTACGAACGGCATTTCACGAAGAAGACGTTCGGATTCATAGAGTTTTTGAGCGTTGTATTCTTCGCCTTTTTTGAAGAGCAAATAATTATTGACCGTCGAAATTCTGGTATTGGAATGCAGATGATTTGTGAACCAATCGTACCATTTGGCTTTTTCCTTTTTTTCTTTGGTATTGTATCCAAATGGGTCAATCGTTTCGATTTTGATATTTCGGATGTGCTTTCCGTCGTAAGACGCTTGTGTTTCTTTCTCAGTACGGGTTTTCACCGAAACGGAATCTGCTTCCCGACGAAAGATGAAACGGTGGATGAATTTGGTGAATTTTCTTTTGTCTGAGTACTTTTCAATCTTATAATAGATAGAATCCTTTTTCTCTTTCTCCTGCGCAGACACAAAAGAAACGCTACATAAAAACAGAATTAACGCAAGAATATTTTTATGCATCAGATTACAAATACTTCAAAAATTAATTAGTAAAATCCTTCTATCAATTTACAAGCCAATAAAGCAAAATCACCAACAAAGGCAATCCGCTACAAGATTCTACCCAAAATGAAAAGTACGTTCCCTTATTATCATTTTCAGAAAAATAAATTAGAATAAATGTGAAAACCGTTGTTATTAAAAAACTTAAGGCAAATTCTCTATCAAGAAATATCAAGCTTAATAAACAAGCAACGAAAACCAGCAGATAAGCCAAGTACTTTGTTCTTTGAACACCGATTAATATGGGGAAAGTTACTACATCATCGCTTTTCATATCACGGATATCGAAAGGCAAAACCAAAGCCGAAGTGAACAGCCACGAAATCCAGAAAATCTCCCAATTGAATTCTGGTAGGATGAGCCACGCATTTATCAAAGCCCAAGTCAGGCCAACGTAAAAGACTTTTAACAAAGGGATTTTTCGAATGAATTTCTCAAGAAAAAAAGAATTGTAAAGCAAACCAATAATAACAATTACCGCCCATTTTAACAATCTGATTTCATTATGATTAAAGACAATCAAGCAAAAACTGAGAATGCCACAAATGAAATTAAAAACCAAAATCTTGATGAAAGTCTTTCTACGACTCTGATATTTCGTGTAAAGATAGCCACTGAAATACGTGATAAAAATCAACAGCAAACTCGGCCAACGGAATATGTTTTGCTCCAGCATAAAAAATCCAGCCATCATCGTTCCCATCAGCGAGACAAAAATCTGGCTGTCAATCACATATTTTTTTGCTAAATTTAAAATCGACATTTTACTTTTAACAAATGTCCGAAAAATTGTTCTAAATCAATAAGATTTCGAAAGTGTTAATTTTGAAAAAAGATTATAATCTTTCCAACCTTTGATAAAATAATGCATCTTTATACAGTGAATCATTCACTCAAAAAAAAATAAAAGTCACATATGAAAATTATTAAATCAGTCTCAGTTTTCTTGCTGATGTTTTTTTACATCAACTTTTCGGCGCAGAATTACTACGATTCTCAATGGAAAAAAGTGGAGGAAAACTACAAGAAAGGAACTTACAAAAGTAATCTTCCGATAATTCTGGACATTCAAAACCAAGCGATGAAAGACAACAACGCCATCCAAATCATCAAATCTCTGAAAGCGGAATTCAGCATACTGAAGCAAACGCACGACGACACGCAGAATGATGAAAACTCCAAATTCTTTTCGAAGCTTCAAAACACGGAAACCAAACTGAAAGGCGATGAGAAGCAATTGTTTCATCTTCTGACTTTGGAATTCATTAATGATTATTACGATAATAATTCCTGGAAAATCAATCAGAAAACGAATATCGACAATCAAAATCTATCACAAATCGAGACTTGGAGCAAACTGGATTTTAAGAATTTCTTGACTAAGAATTATTCAGATTTAGAGAAAGAAAATCCTGTTTTGAAGAAAATTCAGACGCAGAAATACAAGGAGATTTTTGATGCGACAGAAAATTTGGATTACTTCTCTACGCTTTTGGATTGGTCAAATTTCAATTATATCGAGTTTTTGAGAAATCAAAATCTGTTTACACCAAACGAATTGAAAGTTAATTCGAAGAAAATCAATAAACTTTATGATTCAGAAATTTTGGATAATTCTGGGAACTCAAAACTGTATTTCCAACATCAGAAAATCAATTATAATTGTGAGCTTAACAATTGCAAAGACAAATTCGCTCAACTTGAAAAACTCGTTAAAGACGAATCTGAAAAAGGCGATTACAAAGTTCTGATTATTGATGAAATGATTGAGCTTCTTCTGCAAAAAGACGATAACAAAACCGCTTTGGTTTGGGTCAATAAAGCGAAAGAATTATATCCAAAATCGAAGTTCATCAATAATATTCTTAACAAAGAAAATGCGATAAAAAATCCGCAACTCAACTTATTTTACGAGAAAGAAACGCAACCAAACAAACCAATTCACATCGTTGCTGAAGCTAAAAATGTAAAGCAATTTTCTTTGAACATTTATGAAGTGAAAGATGATTCGCAAGGTTTTTTGAATTACGTTTTCGATTCTTATAAAAATCCTTTTTCCAAGGTCAAAAAATCGTTGGTCAGAAAGGATGAATTTAGTTTGCCAGTGTCGTCGGATTTCAAAGCGCATAAAACATCACTCGAACTAAAAGCACTTCCAGCAGGGATTTATCTGGCGGAATATGTGGTGGAAAATTCGGTTCAGGGCAATTATTATTTCATAGTTTCGGATTCGAAAATTATCTTTTCTAAAAAAGACGACAACAATCCAAAAGCGAATATTCTGAAACTCGTGAACAACGAAAACGGAAAAGCTTTCATTAATGAAAACCTAGATGTTACTGAATATGTGCGCGGAAAAGCGGTTACAAAATACACAGTAAAAACGGATAAATCGGGTAATTTCCAGTTTCCAAATTCTGCGAATCAGGAATATTACAGAAACTTCCTTGTGAAAAACGGAAATAACTTTTCGATGATAAATGTTTATGGTTACGATTATGGCAACCGAAACAAATCTGAAAACCAGGAAAGTGCACAGATTTTCCTCGACAGAAAAATCTACAGACCTGGACAAATCGTTTATTTCAAAGTGATTGCAACGGGAATCAACGGCGAAACTCAGAAAATGAAAACGCTGGAAAAAGTGAAGTTGAATATTACTTTGAACGACACCAACGGCGAGGAATTACAGACTTTGAAATTAACAACTAATGAATTTGGTTCTGTTAATGGAAGTTTTACGCTTCCCAAAAATAAGCTGAACGGGAATTTCAATATCGAAGTTGACGATGATAATAATTCTGCTTATAACATCTCTGGTTATGCAGATTTTCAGGTTGAGGAATACAAACGTCCGAAATTTGAAGTGACTTTTGAACCGATAAAAGACGAGTACAAATACGGCCAAACCATCGAGCTGAAAGGAAAAGCGATGATGTTTTCCGGCGTTGCCCTGAGCAATTCGACCGTGAATTATGAAATCAAAAAACAGAATATCCGTTGGCGTTATTTCTGGTGGTATCCGCGTGGAAATGACAATGAAAACTCAATTCTCGGAACGGCAAAAACCAATGAGAAAGGCGAATTTACCATCAAAGTAGAACTTAAAAAAGATGAAACTTTAGAAGGGATTCAGATTGATAATTACGCCATTAATGCTTCTTTGACGGATATCAACGGCGAAACACAATCTGCGGACACGAATGTGAAAGTGGCTTCGGTTTCTCATTATATTTCGGCGGACAATGTTGATAATATTTTTTCTGATGAAACTGTAAAATTGACTGTTTCGACGAAAAATTACAACGACCAAGTTCTTGCAAAATCTTACAATGCAAAACTGGAAAAGCTGGAAGAACCGAAGCAGATTTTCAGAAGTCAATTTGAAAATACAATTCAGGATTTGCCGAAACTTTCTAAGGAAGAATTTGTGCAAAAGTTCCCGAACGATAGATTTGATAAGAATGATGATGTGAAAAATTGGAAGGTTGAAAAAGTTATTGTTGATGGGCTTCGAGAGCCTCAGCCTGACAATGCGAAGAAATCAACAACCGACAACCTAAAACCTACAACCAATTTAGATTTAGGGAAATTGGAAGCGGGAACTTACAAACTTCAACTTTATAATATCGAAGGAAAAGACACGATAAAAACGGAGCAATTCTTCAAAGTTTGGGATAAGAAATCGCTTGCGCAAAATCAAAAACCTTTCTTGGAAGTTATAAAGCCAAAACAGGATTTCAAACGTGGTGAAAAGGCGAAAGTGTTCGTTTATTCTGCAATTCACGATGCTTTGGTGAATGTTTTTGTTCAAAATGGAAAAGGCGAAACGGTGACGGAAACGCATTCTTTCAAAAACGGAATTCTGGAATATGAAACTTTGATTCCGAAAGATGAAACTGTTTCGAGAGTTAATTTGCAATTTCAACTGGTTGCATTTAATGATGTAAAAACTGAGAATGTGGATTTGAAAATTGCTGACAGCAAAGATGATTTGAAAATTGAAACGGTGACTTTCCGAGACAAACTTCAGCCGGGACAAAAAGAAAAATGGACTGTGAAAGTTTCTGGTGCTGGCAAAGAGCAAATCAATGCTGAAGTTTTGGCGGGTATGTATGACAAATCGCTTGACCAATTTGCTTCAAATAGTTGGAATTGGCAAAAGTTTTATTCTCAATATTATCAAAGTTTTTATGACATAAGAAGTAATCTAGAACAAAAACGTTATAACAAATTATTTAATTATTTCGGAAATATTGATGTTAGTCCACCAAAATTTAACTGGTTTGATGGAAGAATTTTTCAAAGTTATTCTGATTCCACTTCAAAAAATATGATTGAAGGTGTTGTTGTAACTGCTTATGGGTTAAAAAGAGAAAAAATGGTTTTAGGATATGCTACAGCTCCTGTTGCAGAACAACTTAGCGGTAGAGTTGCTGGAGTACAGATTTCTGAAGGTGAGATTCAAGCTGATACTACAATTTCTCAACAAAGTAAAAATGAAAATTTAGACAAAATCCCAGTTCGTCAAAACCTCAACGAAACGGCATTTTTCTACCCAAATCTTTTGACGGATAAAGATGGAAATGTGAGTTTTGAATTCACTTCTCCGGAAGCTTTAACGCAATGGAAACTGTTGTTTTTGGCGCATACGAAAGATGCGCGTTCTGCGACTCTGGAAAAATCGGTGGTGACGCAGAAAGAGTTTTCTATCACATCAAATTACCCAAGATTTTTGCGTGAAGGTGATGAACTGAATCTTCAATCTAAACTATCGAGTTTGGTGAATCAAAAACTGAATGGTGTTGCGCAATTGCAGATTTTGGATGCGTTTACAAATGAAGACATTTCTGAGAAATTCGGGATTAATCAATTGACTTTGGTTGCAGGTTTTAATAAAGAACAAACTTTTTCATTAACGGAAAACGGAAATTCTGTCGTGAACTGGAAAGTGAAGGTTCCGAATGATGTTTCATCAATTATCATTAAAATCGTTGCGAAAGCTGGAAACTTCTCTGACGGCGAACAAAAAGCAATCGCAGTTTTACCGAACAGAATGCTGGTGACGGATGCGCTTCCGATTTTTGTGAAAGAAGGACAGACGAAAACTTTCACTTTGGAAAATCTGAAAAACTCGAATTCCAAAACTTTGACCAATGTTTCCAATACTTTGGAATTGACGACAAATCCGATTTGGGAAATTATGTTTGCGCTTCCAAGTTTGAAAAATGACACGAATAATTCTGCTGATGTCATCTTCAACAAATGGTTTGCGGATGTTTTAGCTTCGGAAATCTTCAAAGCGAATCCGAAACTGAAAACGGTATTTGATGAATATCAATCGAAAGGTTTATTGACTTCGAATCTGGAGAAAAACCAAGAGTTGAAACAATTGTTGCAGGAAGAAACGCCTTGGGTTTTGGAATCGAAAAACGAGACCGAGCAGATGGAAAAACTGGCGAGATTGTTCGATGCCAATACGATGAGAAATTCCATCCAAAATGATTGGAGCGAATTGCAGAAATTGCAAAATCCTGATGGTGGATTTAGTTGGTACGCAGGTTATCCGAGTTCTTATTACAACTCGTTGTATATTTTGAAAAATCTTGGAAGAATCAATGATTGGCTGAAAGGAAATGTGGAGGATTATCAAAGTTCTGAGCAAAAAGAGATGGTTGCAAAACTGGTTTCTTATGTTGATAATGAAGTGAATAAATATTGGAAAACAGACAAGGATAATGTTTGGAACAACTTCGTCATCGATTATCTCGACACCCGAAATTATTGGGAAAAAGAATATCCTTTGAAAAATAAAGGTGCGACATTGAAATCTTTGGTCACATCAAAAGCGAAAACAGCAAAAATTACCGATTTTACTTTCTTCGGATTGCATCGTTCAGCTTTGTTATTCAATAATTATGGATTGAAAGACATTTCGAAAAAATTGATGACTTACTTGAAAGAAACTTCGACAGACACGGAAACTCAAGGCGTTTATTGGAAACAGAATCTGAACGATTGGGGTTGGTATTCTTCAAAAACCGTGAATCACGCGGGAGCTTTGGAAGCCTTTAATAAATTGACTCCGACGGATGAAACTTTCATTGAAGAAATGAAAATCTGGCTTGTGACCCAAAAAGAAGTGAATTCCTGGGGAAGTTCGCGTGGAACTGCAGAAGTGATTTTCACGATTTTAAATTCAGGAAAATCTTGGAGTTCTGCGGAATCTGACAAGGCGGAAATTACTTGGGGCGGAAAAGCTTTGAAGCCTCAAACACAAGCGACAGGTTATGTGAAACAAACGATTACTTCTGATAATTTAGATAAAAATCTGGCAACAGTTTCCATTAAAAAAGACAGTCCGGGAATTGTGCAAGGTGGTTTGTTCTGGCAATATTATGAGGATTTGGATAAAATAAAATCTTCGGAAAGTTATATTTCCATCACAAAAGAATTGTACAAAAAAGTGAAGACTGAGAACGGTGAACAATTAATTAAAATCAATGACAATTCGCCGTTGAAAGTGGGTGATAAAGTGACGGTAAGAATGATTCTGAACACAGATAGAAATATGGAATTCATTCACCTGAAAGATATGAGAGCGGCAGGTTTTGAACCTTTAAATGTCATTTCAGGTTACGAATGGAAAAATAATCTGGGCTATTATCAATCGACAAAAGATGCGTCCACGAACTTCTACATCGAATATATGCCGAAAGGTAAATATGTTTTCGAATATGATTATGTAGCGAATGCAAGCGGGAAATTCAGTAATGGAATAACGACTTTGCAGAATTATTACGCACCGCAGATGAATGCGCATACCCAGGGTACGAACGTCGTGATTTCGGAATAAAATCCTCGTCCTAAATCCCTCTCTTTTGGAGCGGAAACTTTACAAATCGTCTCAATTCTTGAGGCGATTTTTTTATAGAAATATTTCATTAAATTTATCAGATTCATTAGGAATTTAATCTTTAGGTATGAAAAAACTTTCTCTTCTATTTTCGTTATTATGTTCAATCATCGCATTTTCTCAAAATTTCTACGAAACGAAATGGAGAAAAGTCGCAGAAAGTTATAGCGAAGGCTTATATAAATCAAGCTTACCACTGATTATTGAAATCCAAAATCAAGCGATTAAAGATAGAGACGATGCACAATTAATTCGCTCTTTGAAGGCGGAGTTCGCCATCACAAAAGATACTAAAGACGATGCTAAAAATGATTTGTCATCGGTGTTTTTTGCAAAAATTGAAAAGACGGAAAAATTATTAAAAGGGGATGATCTTTTGCTTTTTGAGGTTTTGAAAATGGAATTTGTAAAAGATTATTTTGAACAAAATTCCTGGAAAATTGTACAAAGAATCAACAGTGATAACGGAAAAATTTCGGAAATTGAATTGTGGACAAAACTGGATTTTAAAAATTTCTTCAATAAAGAATTTGTCTATTTTGAAACAAAAAATTCTGAATTAAAAAATATAAAACTCGAAAAATTCTCACCCATCTTTGAAGGAGATAGGGATTTCCAGTTTTACAATACAATTTATGAGTGGAAAAACAATCAGTATATCAATTATTTACAAAGCAATTATATTTTCACGAATGATGAAAAGAAAATAAACGATGCAAAAATCATTTCGCTTTACGACCAATTGATTGATCGCAATACTGGAAATTCCAAATTGTATTTTCAGCATCAAAAAATTAATTTTAATGCTGGTAAAAGCTTAACAAAAGATAAATTACCAGAACTGCAAACGCTTTTAAATTCTAATATCAATGGCGATTACAAAATTTTTATTGCACATGATATTGCATCTATTTTAAGTGATAAAAACGAAAAGAAAAGTGCGGTAGAAATTTTAAGAAAGACAAAAATCGAATTTCCAACTTCCAAATTTTTGAACAATATCATTAATTTAGAAAATACCATTACCCAAGCTTCGATGAAACTGCAATATCAATATAATATTGAACCAGAAAAACCAATTCATTTGGTTGCAGAACATGCAAATATTTCCCAATTAAAGTTGGAGATTTTCAAGATTGACAATCTTAACAAGAATTTAAAATTCATTCATGGACTGGAATATTTCGGAATTGGAGATTTCGATTATTACGGATCTGTAGGAATTGACAAGAAGATTGAATCAAGATTGATCAGAACTGAAACCATTTCACTTCCAAATCTCGGAGACTTTTCAACCAAAAAAACGGCTTTGGACTTGAAGCCTTTGGAAAGAGGAATCTACTATGCGAAATATGAAAATATTGAGAAAAAGGAATTTCAATATTTGCTTTTTTTCGTTTCGGACTCCCGAGTTGTGGTTCTCAACAAAGATCAACCAAAGCTCGACCTTCAATGGGTGAAAAGCGAAGACGGAAAAGCCAATCAACAAAATCGTTTGGATATTGTTCCTGTAAACAATTATTACCATGATATTGAAAAAAAACATTTTGTTAAAACTAAAAAAGATGGCACTTTTAAAATTGATAGTTTGAATTTTAGAAATTATGAAGGCTATTTTCAGTCTTTCATTGTTCAAAATCCTGCAACCAATGATACCAATCTTTTTGCGACCTACGAATATGATAGAGAAAACTATTACGACCGCGAAATTTCTCAAATATTTCTTGACAGAGCCATTTACAGACCTGGCCAAACCGTCTATTTCAAAGCTATTTTGACCAAAGAAGAGAAGAAAAAAGATATTGTAGTTCCCAATTATCCTGTAGAAATTGCTTTATTTGATGCGAATAATAAAGAAGTCGCCACACAAAAATTAGTCACGAACGAATTTGGCTCCACGCAAGGAAGTTTCATTTTGCCAAAGGGTTTATTGAATGGTAAATTTAGAATTCAGGTGAAAGATTATCCTTATGGAAGTCAAAAATATTTCGCAGTAGAAGAATACAAAAGACCCAAATTTGAAATTGTTTTTGATGATTTGAAAGACGAATACAAATATGGACAAACCATTGAACTCAAAGGAAAAGCTATTTCTTTTTCAGGCGTTCCGTTGGGAAATGTGGATGTGAATTATGAAATCAAAAAACGAAATATTCGCTGGAGATATTTCTGGTGGTATCCGCAAAATCACACAACAGAAAATTCAATTTTGGGGAAATCGAAAACCAATGACAAAGGAGAATTTACCATAAAAGTAGATTTGAAAAAAAATGAAAAAATCGACGGAATTCAAATCGATAATTATGAAATCAATGCTTCTGTAACCGATATTTCCGGCGAGACCCAAAGCGAAAAGAAAGATGTGAAAGTGGCGACGGTTTCCCATTATTTTGAAGTCGACAGAATTTGCGAAGTCTTTAATTCTGATGAAATTTTTGCCCAAGTGAAAACGAAAAACTACAACGACCAGATTTTAAATAAAACCTATCAAGTAGAATTGTTTGAATTAAAAGAACCTGCAAGAATCATTAGAAATAATTTTAAAAACGCGGTTCAAAATCTTCCAAAATTGACTGAAGAAGATTTTATCAACAAATTTCCACACGACTTTTATGATGAAAATAAAACTCAAAAAAATTGGAAAAAAGAAAAAGTTATTTCCAAAAATACTTCCGGCGAAAAACTGAATCTAGGTAAACTGAAACCTGCTTATTATGAATTGGTAATTTCCAACATCGAAGGAAAAGACACTATAAAATCTGTGCAAACATTCGAAGTTTGGAACGAAAGAAAACTGGAGAAAAATCAGTTTCCATTTTTGAAATTGATGAAACCAAAAGGAGATTTCGAACGTGGAAAAACGGCAAGAATGTATGCGTATAGTGCAATTCCAAATGCGACCGGAACGATTTACATCCAAGACGGAAATGGAAAAACGACGACCGAAATCAAAAAATTCCGAAATGGCGTTTTGAAATATGATGTTAAAATCCCGACCGACAAAGACATCACAAAACTGAACTATCAGATTGGTGTGGTTGGTTTTAATGATTTGCAAAATGAGTTTACGGACCTTAACATTAAACCAGACGAAATTCCTTTAAAAATAGAAATTACATCTTTCCGAGATAAAATTGAACCTAATTCAAAAGAAAAATGGAGCATTAAAGTTTCCGAGGATAAAAAGAACGCTTCAACTCCGCTCAACGTGACAGCAGAAGTTTTAGTGAATATGTATGATAAATCTTTAGATAAATTTGTAGTTAATAAATACGATTGGCAAAAAATCTATCGTCCGCTTTATATTTTTAAAGATTACAGCAATTCTTCTGGTTTGAAGCAAATTTATGATACGCACTATCGGAAACATCTTAATTTTCCATTTCCTTACTCACCAGATTTTAATTGGTTCAGCAGAAATTTTTTCTATGAACTTTTGAAAGGGTACAATATGGTTATTCATAATGATACAGATGGAGATGGCGTCACTGATGCAGACGATGCATGTCCCACCGTTCCTGGTTTGTCACAGTACCAGGGTTGCCCGAAACCAAGTTCACTTTATGCATCGGAAGCAACAGGTGCGTTAAAAAGCACTTCCAGATTTGATAAAAAAGAAAAAGAAGATAATACTGATAAAATTGCAGAAAAAATAAAAGAAGAAGAAAAAATAAAAGTCAGGGAAAACCTGAATGAAACGGCTTTCTTTTATCCCAATTTGGTGACAGATCAAAAAGGAAATATCTCTTTTGAATTTGATGCACCCGAAGCATTGACGAAATGGAAAACGATGTTCCTGGCTCACACCAAAGACGGAAATGCAACGACTTTGGAGCAAGATGTTGCTACGCAAAAAGATTTTTCTGTCACTCCAAATTACCCCAGATTTTTGCGTGAAGGCGATGAGTTGGTTTTGCAATCAAAAATCTCAAGTTTGCTGGAAACGGATTTGGATGGGGAAGCAACTGTGCAAATTCTGGATGCGCTTACCAACGAAGATATTACTTATCAATATGAAATCATCAACAGCAAACAAAATTTTAATTTAAAAGCTAAAACCAGCAATGTAGTCAGTTGGAAATTGAAAACACCTTACGGAAAAACACCTTCAATCATTGCCCGAATCACAGCAAAAGCAGGAAGTTTTTCGGATGGTGAACAAAATGCAATTGCCGTTTTACCCAACAGAATGCTGGTTACAGATACACAACCGATTTTCGTAAAAGAAGGGCAAACAAAAACTTTTACCATTAAAAATTTAAAAGAAACCACTTCAAAAACTTTAGTCAATTATTCCAATACCTTGGAACTTTCTACCAATCCGGTTTGGGAGATTATTTTTGCTTTGCCAGATTTGAATGCTGAGTTGAACATCAGTTCAGACGGCATTTTTAATGCGTGGTTTGCAGATGTGGTTGCTTCGGAAATCTTCAAAGCAAATCCTAAAATGGAAAAAATCTTTAAGGAATATCAAGATAAAGATCTACTGAAAAGCAACTTAGAAAAAAATCAGGAATTGAAACAACTGCTTGTGGAGGAAACGCCGTGGGTTTTACAATCTGAAAACGAAGAAGACCAAATGAAGCGTGTTGCAAGACTTTTTGATACCCATCAAATGAAAAATTCCATCAACGAAGATTGGGAAAGATTGTTGAGGTATCAAAACAGCGATGGCGGATTTCCTTGGCTTCCCGGCTATAATAGCTCTTATTATAGTTCTATTTACATTTTAAATAATTTAGGAAAAATAAATGGCTGGTTGAAGGGAAATACATCAGAGTATCAATCTGGGCAAAAGCAAATGGTTTCCAGATTAATCAGTTATGTGGACAATTTTATCGAAAAGGAATGGGATGAAAAGAAAAATAATCCTTGGAGCGATTTCGCCATAGATTATCTATACAGTCGTAATTTCTGGGAGAAAGAATATCCACTGAGTGGAAAAGGCGCAACAATAAAAAAAGAGGTGATGGAAAAAGGAAAAGTGGCAAGATTTTCAGATTTTACCTTCTTCGGAATCCATCGGGCCGCATTGCTTTTCGATGATTATGGAATGAAAAAGGAATCCAAAAAAATCCTGAATTATTTAAAAGAGACTTCTACAGATACAGAAACTCAGGGAACTTATTGGAAGCAAAATTTCAACGACTGGGGCTGGTATAGTTCTAAAACTGTAAATCAAGCGGGAGCGATAGAAGCCGTTGCAAAACTTTCGCCACAAGACCAAAACTTTATAGAAGAAGCGAAAATTTGGTTGGCGACACAAAAAGAAGTGAATTCTTGGGGAACCTCTCGTGCAACAGCAGAAATTATTTACATTTTCATGAATTCTGGAAAATCATGGACTAACGATGAAGCAGACAAAGCCACGGTAGTTTGGGGAGGAAAAAACATCGACGTGATCGCTCCTCATTCTGAGAGGGCTGGGGAGAGGGCAACTGGATATATCAAGAAAGCCATCAAATCCGAAGTTTTGAACCAATCTTTAGGTACAATCACCATTTCTAAACCAGGACCGGGAATTGCGCAAGGTGGTATTTTCTGGCAGTATTATGAAGATTTGGATCAAATAAAATCCTCAGAATCTTATATTGCTATCACCAAAGAATTCTACAAAAAAATAAAAACTGAAAATGGGGAGCAATTGATGAAAATCACCGAAAATTCACCTTTAAAAGTGGGAGATATTGTTACCATTCGTATGATCTTAAATACCGATCGTCCTATGTCGTTTGTGCATTTAAAAGATATGCGAGCGTCTGGTTTTGAGCCTTTAGATGTTATTTCCAAATACCAATGGAAGAATAATTTAGGCTATTATCAATCTACAAAAGATGCTTCCACGAATTTTTATATTCAAAATATGCCGAAAGGAGATTATATATTTGACTATGATTTGGTCGCGAACGCATCCGGTAATTTCTCCAGTGGCATTGCAACGCTTCAAAACTACTATGCACCGCAGATGAATGCGCATACGCAGGGAAGTATGGTGGAAATCTCAGAATAAAATGAATTTTTAAAATGTTAAAATAGCAACCAAATAGAAATATTTGGTTGTTTTTTTATATTTTTATCGTCTGATTTTATTTAATATTAGAACGATTAGGTTAATTTTTATCAATTTCTAAAATACTTAATTTAAAATTTCTAAATAAAGCACAGATTATCAACTTAATTTTAAGAAAAATTAAATACTAAATTTATTAATTATGGTTAAACAACTATTAACGGTCACTGGCATAATGGCGTCTTTTATGCTGAGTGCTCAAAAGAACTTTTGGAATCAAGTCCAAAATGTAAACACCTTCGGAAAAGTTGCTCTAAAAGAAAGAACTACTACCCCAACAGAATATAAACTTTACAGTCTTAATGTTGAAGGGTTACAATCAGAACTAGCAAAAGCGCCAAGTAGAGAGTCTAGCAATGAAAATTTTGTTTTAAAATTTCCTACAGCGACTGGTAAATTGGTAGATTATGTGGTAAAAGAAGCACCAACATTGTCAAAGGAATTATCTGCTAAATACAAAGGGATCAACTCTTATGTTGGTTATCAAAAAGGACATCCGGAGAATACAATTAGATTCAGTACTTCTCCTTTTGATGGGATCAACATTATGTACTTTGATAATTGGGAAGTTAGCTATCTTGATACTTATACCAATGACGCATCTACTTTCATTGTTTACAAAAGAAGTAATTTGCCAACTGACCCTAAAACCTTCAACTGTGGATTTGAAGAAGATGCAATGCCAAGTTCAGCACCAGAAGTTGCTTCAAAAGCGCCATTAGTAAGAGATGGACAACTTAGAACATACAGACTGGCACTAGCTTGTACAATAGAATACTCTGCATTTCACGTAAATAGAGCGGGCCTTAGCGGTGGAACAACGGAGCAGAAAAAAGCAGCGGTTTTAGCTGCGATGAATGCTTCTATGACCAGAGTAAATGGTGTTTATGAAAAAACATTATCTCTCACGATGGTTTTAGTACCGAACAATGATCAAATTATTTTTATTGATTCTGATAATTTTACAAATAACAACCCCGCACCATCTTACCCAATCTTAAACGAAAATCAAACTGTTTGTGATAACATAATTGGAAGTGCAAACTATGATATTGGCCACGTTTTCAGTACGGCATCAGGCGGTGTAGCTCAATTACGGTCTCCTTGTTTAGCGGGATCTAAAGCAAGAGGAACAACAGGGACAAACTCTCCGATAAATGATGCTTTTAACATTGATTATGTTGCTCATGAAATTGGACACCAATTTGGAGGTAATCACACTTTCAGAAGTTGTGGCGGTAATGAAAATGGATCTACTTCAGTTGAGCCAGGTAGTGGTAGCACAATCATGGCTTATGCAGGTATTTGCGGTGCAAACCTTAATGTTCAAAGAAATAGTGATCCTTATTTCCACTCTGTGAGTGTAAATGAAATGTATGGTTTTATCAGCAGACCGGCTGATTGTTCTGTAAAGACACCAAATAATAATGCCGTCCCTACTGCTGATGCAGGCCTTGACTATACAATCCCTTATGGAACTGCATTTGTTCTTACTGGTGCTGGTACCGATCCTGATGGAGATGCTCTTTCTTATCTTTGGGAACAAACTGATACAACAAGTAATGTACAACCTCCAATAGAAACTGGAACAATGGGACCTGTTTTCAGATCTTATTTGCCAACAGCATCTAATCAGAGATACTTTCCTAACCTTCCTTCAATCGTATCAAATATTTTAAATCCGAAATGGGAAGTAATCCCAACTGTAGCAAGATTCTTTAATTTCTCATTATTAGTTAATGACAATAAGCCTACTGGAAATCAGACAGCTAGAGATATGATGCTTTTAACTGTTGCTAACACAGGACCTTTCAAAGTGACTTCTCAGACAACCAATGTAGAATACAACGGTGGAGAAGCAACTACAGTTACTTGGGATGTTGCAGGAACTAATATTGCTCCTATCAATACATCAAATGTTCAGATTCTATTATCAACCGATTCAGGACTTACCTTTGCAACTGTTTTAGGTGAATTCCCAAATAATGGTTCTGCAAGCGTAGTGCTTCCAAATCTATCTGTTAACAATGCAAGAATTATGATCAAAGCGGTAAACAATGTATATTTGGCAGTTAACTCTTCTCCTTTCAGAATCAAAGAAGTTTTGGCCGTTAGCGAAGCAGCATTCAACAAAGGATTCACAATCTATCCAAACCCTGCAAAAGGTGAGGTTAATATCTCTTTGAAAAATGTAGCTAAGGGAGCAGCTTATCAGATTCTTGATCTTTCTGGAAAATTAATTTCGAATGGATCTTTGGAAAATGACAAAACTCAACTTAACATTTCTACTTTGAAAACCGGAACTTACAGAATCGTAATTTCTAACAACGGAGAAACTACTAGTAAAAATCTTATTGTTAAATAATTAATTACAATAGTACTAAATCAAAAAGACCAACTTCGCAGTTGGTCTTTTTGATTTTTGAAAAACTAAAGATTTAAAATCCGTATTGCAATCCGATTTGTAAAGCATTATTACGAAGTTGCTTGTCATCATTGCTCCAAGTCGTAGATCCTGATTTTTTAATATCAGTGAAGCCAACCAAATATCTGGCTCCAATCGTGATATTATTAATTCTAAAACCCAGTCCTACGCCTCCACTAAGATCAAAATTGTTGTAATTGGAATTGTTTCTATATTTCTTAATTGTCACAACATCATCCGTTTTGTTTCTATCACTATTTCCTATTAGAAAAGACATCTGTGGACCAGCTTCAACATAAAATTTTGGAATAAGCTCAAATTGAAACATTATCGGAACCGAAACATAATCCAGGCCTAATGTATGAGATGCTCTTCCATTTTCATATTTCACACCAACACTATTGTAAAGCACCTCTGGCTGAATGCTGAAAATACTGTTGATAGGAGCGTGCATATAAGCGCCTACATAATATCCAAGTCTGGCATTCGTGTCGTCCCAGCTTCTTTCTTTGCTGATAGTTGAAATATTGGCACCTCCTTTTACTCCAAAAGATTGTGCATAAATTAATGATGTTGCTGAAATAGCAAATAACTGAAAAACCTTCTTCATATCTATTAATTGTTTATTCTTGACAAAAATATAAATTAAGAAACGAAAAAAGACCGAATTAATCGGCCTTTTGTAATATTTAAGATTTTGTAATATTAGAATTTAAAGTAAACTCCTGCCTGGAAATTATTATTTCTGTTTTTATTTCCATCATTTTGCAATGAAGTATTTCCGTCTTCGTTATTATTTTTCTTGTTGATATCAGTGAATCCTGCTACATATCTTGCGTTGATACCGAAGTTTGGCGTGATGTCATATCCTAAACCTAAACCAGCTCCCATATTGAATCCACTGAAAGAATCCTTGATATCCTCTGATGTATTTGTATTTTGGTTTGAAGTAGAACCATTAACTTGAGTAGTATTGATATCCTTAGCTTTTGCACTTACCAAAAAACCAAACTCTGGACCAGCTTCTAAATAAAATTGTGGCGTCGCTCTAAATTGAAACATAATTGGAACTGTAATGTAATCCAAATTCAATTTTGCATCACTTCTGTAATCAACTGTATTTCCTAAAACTGTACCGGTGTATCTACTAGTAACTTTTGAACCTAACTGGCTATACATCACCTCTGGTTGGATACTGAATTGCTCAGAAATTGGTGCGTTTAAAAACAAACCACCAGCAAAACCTACTTTTGATTTAGAATCTTCGTATCCGTCATCAGAAATAGATGAAACGTTGACTCCTGCTTTAATACCGAATGTTGGACTTGTTTGAGCGAAAGCAAATGTTCCTGCTACTAAACCTAATCCTAAAAATAACTTTTTCATAATATCAAATTTTAATTTTTGTTTTACGGGAAGGATACTTCCAAATTCTTTGCCAAAAATTATTTTGATATTTGAAGTCTGTTCTAAAAAATATACAAATTATTAATTATCAATCTCTTAAAAATCATATTCATTGAATAACATCATTAATTAACCTCGATATTTTTATAGAAATCCAAGGTCAAATTGATCTGTTCAGCGTGTAATTTCTGATCATAAGTACAACTTCCTATGCCATCGATCAATGAAAAATTGATATTTCCATCCAGATTTTTCTTGTCGTTGAACATTAGATTAGTGATATCTTCATTCTTAAACTCCGAAATATCGATGTAAGGAAAAAATCGCTGGATCTTTGTAATAATGGTTGATGAATGATCAACATCAATCAGTCCAGCTAAAAATGCAAGGTGCGTTTCGCAGATCATTCCAAGCGCAACAGCTTCTCCGTGTGGAATCAAATTCCCTTTTTGAAGAAAAAGACTTTCCACCGCGTGACCAATCGTATGACCAAAGTTGAGAGTCTTACGGACATTTTCCTCTTTGAAATCCTTTGTCACCACCTCATTTTTGATTGCCATACTTCGGCTGATGAATGGCGAAAGATGTTCTGGTGAGATTTTATTTAATGAAATAAGTTCATTCCAATGATTGGCATCTGCAATCAAACCGTGTTTCAACATCTCAGCAAAACCACTTCTGAGTTCTTCAAACTTCAAAGTTTCAAGGAATTTTGGATAGAAGAAAATCCCTTCCGGCAATGCAAAAGTTCCGATGATGTTTTTTAGGAATTGATGATCGATTCCCGTTTTTCCACCAATTGATGCGTCACACATCGCAAGCAAAGTCGTAGGAATATTGATGAATTTGAATCCTCTTTTATAAGTTGAAGCCACAAAACCACCCATATCTGTCACCACTCCTCCACCGAGATTGATTAATAGCGATTTTCTATCCGCCTCCATTTCTGAGAATATTTCCCAAAGCTGGGTTGCGGTGCCGATGTTTTTATTTTCCTCACCCGCTTCGATTTCGATGATCTCGAATGGCGCGTCGGTTTCCAAGTTGGGCAATAAGATTGGCAAGCAATGGTCGTGCGTATTTTCATCCACCAAAATGAAGATCTTACTTGGCGCAAGTTGACCGATATATTCATTAAGACTACTGAAATCTTGATCAAGTTCCTTTATCATAATAACTTTTCTATTTAAATAAGTCCAACATTTTTCAGCATCTGAAGAATGACGTTTTTGGGAATATTTTCAAAATCACTTTTATCGAAGATGTGGATCAAATAGATCTCATTATCTTCTGACACAAAAAAATAAATTACTCTTGCACCACCAGATTTGCCTTTGTTTTTGCTCTCGATCGCCAGTCTGATTTTGAATAAATTATGACCTAAAGAAATTCCCGCTTCAAAATCATTTTCGAGAATCTCAATCATCTAATCAAATCTTTCTTGAGTGAAGGAAATTTTTTGTAAAGCTTTTTAAAATATTTTTTAAAATCTGGCGTTAATACAACACTATATTTCATCAAGAAATTCTCTTGCAGATTGCTTTTTCAGCTTGCCGTCTTTTATTTTTCTTACTTGAGAAAGACTTTTCGTGATCTCATCCAAATGCAACAAAGTCTCATCTGATTTTTTCATTTCAAATTTTATTTTGAATGATTTCATCAATGATTTTAACGCTTCTACTTGTTCAGCATTTTTAGGATGTGCGATAAAAATATTTTCTGACGGCATTTTTGTGATTTTGATTTAAAACAAAAATACAAAATTTTTAAACAAAAAAAGAGAAGCAAAACTGCTCCTCTTAATATATTTTAATCTTTTGAACTCTAAGATTACATATGGATTGATCGCTTTCCAGTAGCGTCCAAAGCCGCTTCTTTCACAGCTTCTGCATAAGTTGGATGCGCGTGAGAACTTCTAGCGATGTCTTCTGCACTTGCACGGAACTCCATTGCGATAACGCCTTCTGCAACCAGATCCGCAGCTCTTGCGCCGATCATATGGAAACCTAGAACCTCATCCGTTTTCTCGTCAGCAATGATTTTCACAAAACCGTCTGTGTCGCCACTTGCACGGCTTCTTCCTAACGCTCTCATTGGGAAACTTCCCACTTTGTAAGCCACGCCTTCTTCTTTCAATTGCTCCTCGGTTTTACCAACGCCAGCAACTTCCGGCCAAGTGTAAACAACACCTGGAATCAAGTTATAATTGATGTGAGGTTTTTGTCCAGCCAAGATCTCAGCAACCAAAGTTCCTTCCTCTTCCGCTTTGTGCGCCAACATTGCACCTTTGATTACATCACCAATGGCATAAATGTTAGAAACATTCGTTTGCAAATGGTCGTTGGTTTTCACTCTTCCTCTTTCGTCAAGTTCTACACCAGCTTTTTCCAATCCAAGTCCGTCTGTGTAAGGTCTTCTCCCTACAGAAACCAGAACGTAATCACTTTCGTAAGTTACCTCCTCGCCTTTCTTGTTTTTAGCCGTTACTTTCACAGAATCTCCGTTTCTCTCAACCGCAGAAACCGCTGTAGAAAGTTCGAATTTCATCCCTTGTTTTCTAAGAACTTTTTGCAATTCCTTAGACAAACTTCCGTCCATTCCTGGAATGATCTTATCCATAAACTCGACCACAGTCACTTGAGAACCTAATCTCAAATAAACAGAACCAAGTTCTAATCCGATAACACCTCCTCCAATTACTACCAAATGTTTTGGAATTTCTTTAAGATTCAAAGCTTCTGTAGAAGTGATTATTCTTTCTTTATCAAGATTGATGAAAGGTAAACTAGATGGTTTTGAACCAGTTGCGATGATTGTATATTTAGATTCGATCACTTCGGAAGAACCGTCGTTTTTGGAAACTTTGATCTGGGTTGCAGATTCGAAACTTCCAAGACCTTCAAAAACGGTGATCTTATTTTTATCCATCAAAAAGTTGATTCCCTTTGTGGTTTGATCTACCACTTCGTTTTTGCGGGCAATCATTCTTGCGATATCAGCAGTCGGCTCATTGATGATGATCCCGTGATTTGCAAAGTCGTGTTTTGCCTTTTCGAAATGCTCAGAACTATCAAGCAAAGCTTTTGAAGGAATACATCCAACGTTAAGACAAGTTCCGCCTAAGGTTGAATATTTTTCAATAATTGCTGTTTTGAAACCCAATTGGGCAGCACGGATTGCCGCAACATATCCACCAGGACCAGAACCGATAACGGTTACATCAAATTGACTCATATATTTTTGATTATTATTCGAATAAAAATTTCCTCAAATTTACGAAAATTCAGCCAAATTACAGATTGATTATTTATGAGATTTCTCAAAGAAGAAAAGTATGTGAAAATGTGAAATTAAGTTGCAAAGATTAAATCGAATTTGAAACTCATCTGTTTTTTCTTAAAATCATATAAAACCTAAGTTTATATGTGGTTTCAAATTTAAAGATTCTTATTTTTGTTAAAGTTTTAATTTAATAAACTAATCCTATGTCACTACAGTCAAATTATCAAAACATCCTTTCCCAACTTCCCGAAAATGTAAAACTGGTCACGGTTTCCAAAACCAATCCGGCTGAGAAGATCAAAGAAGTTTATGATTTGGGACAACGGGCTTTCGGAGAGAATAAAGTTCAGGAATTGTTGGAAAAGCAACCAGTTCTTCCAAATGATATTGAGTGGCATCTGATAGGACATCTTCAAACCAACAAAGTGAAATTTGTGGCCGGTTTTATCTCAATGATAGAAAGCGTTGACAGCGAAAAACTTTTGAAAGAAATAGATAAAGAAGCTCTGAAGAACAAAAGAAAAATCAATGTTTTGCTTCAAGTTAAAATAGCAAAAGAGGAGACAAAATTCGGATTGTCGGTTGATGAGGCGAAAGATATTTTCAATAAATTTCTAGGCGGAAACTATCCTAATATTGATATCAAAGGCTTGATGGGAATGGCGAGTTTTGTGGATGACGAAACGCAGATCCGTGAAGAATTTGGAATTTTGAAACATCTTTTTGATGAACTTTCCAGCCTAAAACCTTTGGAAACTTTATCTATGGGAATGAGTGGCGATTTTCCTTTGGCAATAGAATGTGGCTCAAATTCTGTGCGAGTTGGGTCGGCTATTTTTGGCGAACGGAATTACTGATTTTTTGTTATCAGTCTTCAGGCTGAGGTTCTCGAAGCCCATCTAAAATTAAATTTCCATTAAAATAAATTTTCATAAACCTTCATCATATCTTTCGCAATTACCTCATCATTGAATTTCTGGACAAACTCCAGACCTTTCTCTGCACGTCGTTTTCTCTCTGGTTCATTGTTCCAAAGAAAATTAATTTTTGACTTGATGTCAGCTACATTTTCAGGATTGATATAAACAGAATCTGGTCCGCCTGCTTCGGGAAGACAGCTCTTATTGCTCGTGATGACAACCGTTCCAGAATACAAAGCCTCGATCACGGGAATCCCGAAACCTTCGAAGAAACTTGGATAGATGAAGATTTCTGCAAGTTTGTAAAGCCCTGCCAATTCTTCCATAGAAACGCCAGTCAAAAACTGAACTTCAATTTTATTTTTCTGGATTTCTTTTTCTATTAATTTAAAATATTTCGATTTTTTACTACCAACAACAACTAAAGGAATTTTAGAATCTTTTAAAGCTTTGACAATGTTCAAAAGATTTTTCCTTGGTTCAATGGTTCCGACATTCAAAATAAATTTCTCTGGAAGTTGGAATTTTGCTTTGATCTGATTGAGAATTTCCTCAGACTGTTTTTCTTTGAAACTAGCGTGGCAACCTTGATAAACCACTTCGATTTTACTTTCCGTGACTTTAAGATAATGAATGATATCCTGCTTCGTCTGCTCAGAAATTGCAATAATTTTATCCGCCGAAACCGCTGCTTTTTTGAATTTCCAAAAATGAATTTTACGGTCAATCCAAGAATAATACTCCGGAAACCTTTCAAAGATTAAATCATGAATGGTAACAATTTTTTTAATTGGTTTTTTGTTCCATTTCAACGGTAATTCGCCGGACAATCCGTGGAAAATATCTGCACCTAAATTCTGTGCATCTATCCCCATTTTGAATTGTCGGGACAAAGTTCCTTTGGAAGTTTTGACGTGCGAAACGTTGGGAAGTTCTAAAATCGCTTTGCCTTTTTCAGAGGATTTTTTACTAATCAAAATATATTGATTCTCAGGAAAAACCTTGGAAAGTACCCTTAACAAATCTCTGGAATAATTCCCTAATCCTGATACGCTGGAAAAAATACGTTTGGCATCGTAAGCAATCTTCATTAATTCTTATTTTTTTGTGTCCAATCTTCCAAAAATTCTCTGATCGTAGAAAACTGATAATTATTTTTTTTCGCCCACTTTATAAAATCATCAAAGCGACTTTCCATTGCTTCTGCTGTATTTTTGAAAGTAAATCCAGGTAATTTATATTTTGGATTTGAAATATCCGCAAATTCCCAAGGGTGAAAATAGATGTTCAAAAATCCTGTGGAATTGATTGATAATTTGGATAGCAATTTGTAAACCGAAAGTGGAAAGTTATGAAAACTTAGCCAAAACAAAGGAATTCTGAAAATCGTAGAGACCGAAGCAGGAAACTGCAAGCTTTTCTTTTGCCAAAACGGTTGCCTGCTGACAGTGAAATTGTTATATCTTCCTGGTAAATAAGTAGGATTGATAGATGAATTATAAAAATATCCAGCATTAGAAACGGCATCTTCTGAAACTGCCATCATTCTCGGCATCCTAAGGCCAATGACTTTTGTGTCGAATAATTTTTCCAATTCTTGCTTAGAAGTGGCTAGATGTTCTTCCTTGAAATCTGAGTGAAACCACGTGTGGGAAGCCAACTCGTGACCTTCGGAAAGTAACTGCTGTACTAAATCTTTATTATTTTCAGCGAAAACTACTGTTGAAAAAAATGTGGCTTTGATGTCGTTCTCTTTCAAAATTCGTAGAATGTTCTGCAGTCCTTTTCTTGAAACAGCCAATTGCTCATCCAAAGGAATCTCTCCATTGTACTCCAAAGGCATATCAAATTCTTCGATGTCAAAACTTAGTAAAATCATTTATAAATTTTTTGAACGGATAATGTAATTCGGACGTTCTTTGACTTGTTTGAAAATTTTCCCTAAATAAATACCGAATATGCCTAAGATTATCAACTGCAAACCGCCGAAAAAGACAATCGTCATGATTAGCGATGCCCAACCGGAGATTTCTGTTCCGGAAACAAAAGATTCAATGACATAAATCCCGTAACCGACAACTGAAAGCGCTGAAAACATAAAACCCAAATATGCTGCAAGATAAAGTGGTTTTACGCTAAAAGCCGTAATTCCGGTGAAAGCAAACTTCATCATTTTTTTGATATTATAACTGCTTTCACCAGCATTTCTCGCACATGCCAAAAAATTGACCGAAGTTTGTTTGAAACCCATCCAACTCGTCAAACCTCTCAAAAACAAATCATCTTCGGTAAAATTTCTGAAAGATTGGACAACATTTGCATCCATCAATCTGAAGTCGGAACCTCCTCCTTTTTTTAAATCTACATCAGAAATACTGGAAAGAAACTTGTAGAAAACCTCCGAAGTTTTCTTTTTGAAATAAGAGATTTCTTTTGGATATTTTCGGTTTGTCAAGACAACATCATAACCTTCTTCCCATTTTTCAATCAGTTCCGGAATCAGTTCTGGCGGATGTTGCAAATCAGCATCCATAGAGATCACCGCATTCCCATCTGCAAAATCTATCCCTGCTTTTACGGCTGGCTGATGACCAAAATTGCGAGAGAATTCAAGATATTTAACGTTATCAAATTCTTGACTGAGCTGTTCCAAAATCAATTGAGAATTGTCCCGACTTCCATCATTCACGAAAATCATCTCGAAAGTATAATTCTCAAGTTTAGAAAAGACAGTCTTCATTCTTTGATAGATCAAGTAAACATTGCCTTCTTCGTTGTGAACGGGAATCACGATGGAAATCTTTTTCATCGGTTTAATTTCATTAATCTAATTTATAATCTTTCTCAAAATCCTTCGTAAGTAATTCATACATCACTCTGAACCAAATTACTATACAAGGAATTGCCTTGGTAGAATATTTTATAAAATAATCTTCTTTGATGAATTTTGGAAACAGATCCGAAAATGCAAAACAAGTGAAAATCATCACGAAAATCAATAAGCCAATGTCAATTTTTGATAATTTCTTCTGCATCAGGAACCAAATCATCACGCCTGCAATTGCTATGATGTAAGTCGGACTTTCTGAACCTGAGCTGAATAGCACAACAAACAATAATGTGGAAGCCAAAATCATCATCTGAAATGGTAGAAATTTGAACTGTTTTGTTCTGATGTATGGCAACATAAACAATATGAATCCTGGGACTAGAAATATAAGATTCGAAATATCAGCATTACCCAATATTCTTCTCACAACACCCATCAATGAATAATCCTGACGTGTTCCCAAAGCTTGGTTATCAAGATTTTTCCCAGTCAAAGAAGTGTACCAGTCGAAGTATGATTGCACACCAAATTTCGGACTTGAAATCAACATTGGTAAAACAAAAAATAAAATTGCGATTACTATTAATGAAATAATGAACTTCGCTTTATTTTTAATAAAGAAAAAAGCGGAAAGTCCCACGATTCCATAGATTTTTACAAAAACGCCAATAAGAATGGCGAATGCGGATTGGGTTTCTTTTCTTTCATAAATGTAAATCGCAGACAACATCAATAATCCTGTCAGAATAATATTAAACTGAAAATAAGTGGCCGCTGTAATGAATTCCTGAAGACACAGCCAGGCAAAAAAAGATTTTTTAGCGTTGGAAAAAGGCAACTTGTAGATTGCAAAAAGGAAAACAAGCGTGCTGGCAACATTCCACAAAACAGAACCAAAACCATCTGGCATCAATGCAAAGGGTGCAATCAACAAACTAAAAAAAACACCATAATGGTTGCTGTCAAAAAAAAGATCTGGATATTGTAAAAAAATATTTTTCTCTTGCAACGTATTATCATACACACCTTTGAAAATCAAATAGTTATTATATCCCCCAGTTCCTCTTTTGTATTTGCTATAAGCTGTGAAAGCAGCCACAATAATATAGATCACAAAGATGATACGATAATCAGAAATAAATTTTGAGAACTTCTGTTTCACTGTTTTCGTTGGTTTAGTTTAAAAAAAAATGTCATTCTAACAAGACAGATAATCTCATTAGAATGACAAATATAAGTTTAAAATCAATAGCTATTAAACCGCTACATTATTTTCTCTCAAGGCATCATTGAGAGAGGTTTTTTTGTCGGTGGATTCTTTTCTTTTTCCAATGATCAATGCACAAGGCACTTGAAATTCCCCTGCTGGAAATTTTTTGGTATAGCTTCCTGGAATCACAACGGAACGTTCTGGAACGTAACCTTTTGTCTCAATTGGCTCCGGTCCGGTAATATCAATGATTTTTGTAGACATTGTCAAACAAACATTAGCTCCTAGGACAGCTTCTTTACCTACACGAACACCTTCTACAACGATGCATCTTGAACCGATAAAGGCATCATCCTCGATAATTACTGGTGCTGCCTGCAATGGTTCTAAAACCCCACCGATTCCTACACCACCACTCAGGTGAACATTCTTACCGATCTGTGCACAGCTTCCAACTGTAGCCCAAGTATCAACCATAGTTCCGGAATCTACGTAAGCACCGATGTTAACATATGAGGGCATCAAGATCACACCGCTTGCTACGAAACTTCCGTGTCTTGCGATTGCGTGAGGAACAACCCTTACACCTTTTTCTGCATAATTTTTCTTCAAAGGAATTTTATCATGGAATTCGAATGGGCCAACTTCAATGGTTTCCATGGTTTGGATCGGGAAGTACATTACCACTCCTTTTTTCACCCATTCGTTGATTTGCCAACCGTTTTCTGTAGGCTCAGCTGTACGCAATTCACCAGCGTCTAATTTTGCTACAACTTCTCTTACTGCATTTTGATATTCTTCTTCTTTCAAAAGTTCACGGTTATCCCAAGCTTTTTCGATTTTTTCCTGTAAAGACATATTTTTATAAATGATAATTGATTAATGATAATTGATTTCCTTTTTGAGATGAAAATCGTGTTCCGCAAAAATAATAAAACTAAAGGACACTTCTTGCAAAAAGGAAGGCTTTGTTCCAATACGACTCGTTGAGTGAAGAGATGATAACGCCTTTGGATGTTGATGCGTGGATGAAGGTCACTTCACCGCTATTCATAATATCGTGAACAATTCCGACGTGTGTCACAGATGATCCGCCAGCTGTTGCAAAAAATAACAGGTCACCTGGTTTTGCTTCAGAAACATTGATGGATTTTCCTTGTTTGGCCTGGTCGGACGAGCGTCTTGGCATTTGGATTCTATTCTCATCAAAAACTTTACAAACCAATCCTGAACAATCGAAGCCGGCTTTTGTATTGCCAGCGTACTTGTAAGGCGTTCCGAGATAATTCTCAGCGTTATCTAAAATTGAAGCTCTTGTACCAGACACATTGCCCGAATAAGTTGAACTTAGTTTTTTAAGATTGCTGGATTTGTTTGTAGAAATTGGTTTTTTGTAAGAATACCTTTTTGTGGGTTTGGATGCGCCACAAGAAACTAGAAATATTGAAAATAAAATTACCAGTACAGAATTTTTCATTGAGTAGATTTTAAACAGTAATTTTTTTTCGATAGATTAATTTTGAATGTCTCACAAAAATAGGACAGTTATCCAAATTAAACAAGAGTTTGAATTAAAATTAATTCTCAGAATTAGAAAAAACAAAAATTCCCAACTGTAAAGTTAGGAATGAAATAGTGGAGAATACGGGGATCGAACCCGTCACCTTTAGACTGCCAGTCTAACGCTCTAGCCAGATGAGCTAATTCCCCTTTGGTAATGCAATGATAATGATTTTATGACTTTACCACAAATAATAGTATTAAAAACATCTTAATAAATAGATTTTAGAGTGAGATGAATAATTCTAAAGCTATTTAATTAAAGTTGCATAGAATATTCTAGAACTTCCATTCTGCAATCAATTTTATTATTTTTTCGCAAATGTTTCATTTTATTTGTTAGTAATTTGAGCAAAATCTCATCTAAATCAAATCTACCTCAATTTCTCATTCGAAGTGTCCGAGAGTTAGTGTAAGGATATAACACCAACTTCTTTTATATTTTTGAAAAAAAGATTGCAGTATATAGAATAATCATTCCCTTATACTGCAAATCTTATGAATACTACTTTACGTGTAAATACTAATTTTAGTATATAAAATTAGTATGCTGGTACAGCAAACATATAATTTTCTCTATTATTTCCTACACTAGCAGGAGGAGGAGTACCTGTGGATTCACAGGAAGTAAACCAAGTATAAATAGTTAAAGGAGCTGTAACATTGATTGGTATTACACCAGTTAGAACTGAGTTTCCTTGACCTGCAAGATCAGACGGAGATAACCATCCTGAAACATAATCACTGGCCAGATAAGTATAACCTGTAGAGGTAATATTTGTATTACTACTACTCAAAGTGATACGCATCCACATATTATTGGTAGCATTAGCACTGGATGATCGAACAAGCTGACCAATATGAATGACCCACTTACCAGGAGATAATGTTACAGAGCTACCTATTAATCTATTGCTCGCAACAGTTCTATTTGTAGTATTTATTGTTGCAAATTGAATAGGTGTGAGTGGGCTGTTTGTCCACTGAGGTGAGGTATTGGCTCCAGTAGATGTTAGTATTTGTCCTTGTGTGGCATTGGTTCCACCAATATGACCTGTATTCAGAGATCTTAAGACTCCTGTGGTAGAATCAGCTAAAACTAGTTTGTCTTGATTTGTTCCTGTTTTTAAGCTTTCTATACGAGCCGGATCATCACTAGCTGTAGGCTTTACGTGTAGTGTGGCAGTAATGGCTTCAGTAGAAGAAAGGTTTATACCAACTCTTTTGTTTTCGATTGCGCCAGTTGCAGGATAGATTCCACGAGTCATACCTTGACCGCGAATCAAGTCACCAATATTTAATTGTGCAGATTTTGTACCATCTGCCACGTTTACATTTTCTGAACCGATGACAATATTGTATCCTCCAGTAGTAATATTACCACCTGCTGATAGTCCAACTCCTATATTTGCGCCTCCTGTAGTTGTTCCGTTTAGTGCGGATAAGCCTATAGCAGTATTTGCAGAACCTGTATTTACAAGACTTAGGGATGAACCTCCAATAGCTGTATTAAGACCACCTGTTGTAACATTTCCTAAAGTTCCTACCCCAACACTCACATTGTTTCGACCAGTAGTGAGGTTAGCTTGAGAATTGTCTCCTATCGCTGTGTTATATCTTGGATCCGTAGCATTTTTAAGTACATTATTTCCTATCGCAATATTTGACCACGTAAATGCTGAAGACGCACTTGATAATGTATTCATTCCGATTGCCACATTGTTGAGACTACTGCCGGGCGTAGAAAAACTACTTCCTGTAAGCGAATTGTAACCAAAAGATGTATTATCATTTATATCCTTACCGATCCATCCGCTGTTTATATTATTTACTTTGAAACGAAGAGACACATCATCAGTCGTTCCAATAAAATTAAGATTATGGTCTGTTCCGCTATTTCCGATTAATTTCCAGTCCGCAGAACCTATTGATTCCGAATTATTCATGACCTTCTGCCATAGGCTTCCATCAAAATAATAGTATCCAACTGATACAATATTAATCCTTTGTCCCAAGCTATCACCTGAATTAATATCCGAAACATAAATCAAAGCACCTTTCTGATCCTGACCATATAGTGTATTACCTTTATTCGTGAGTTCCAGCCGGGTAAGCCTCGGAGCTTGCAATCCAGCAATATCTGTGTTTCCAGTTTTTGAATTGACATCAAAGGTTGTTTTAGGAGCATCTGTGTTGATTCCTACTTGTGCGTAAGTAAGAGCCGACAATTGCAGGGCGAATAATAATAATTTTTTTTTCATTTGTTTAGAATTTGTAACTTTTTGGTAGATCACTATTAAACACATGATCTACAAAATATATGAATTGTGTTTTTATCGCGTATGTTTTCTAATAAACAGTTGAATGATAGAATTGTAGGAGTGTTATATCTTCTGAATAGTAACATTTGTAACATTTCCACTTCCTGTTGCCCCTGCTTCTGTTGCTAAAACAGAAAAATCAGTAGTAGCAGTAGCTGTAAATCTGACTTGATAACCGCTCGATGGCACCACAATTACTGTTGTATAATTCATTAACTCACCAATATTCAAAGAA
Source organism: Chryseobacterium sp. FH1 (assembly GCF_000735135.1). GTDB lineage: Bacteria > Bacteroidota > Bacteroidia > Flavobacteriales > Weeksellaceae > Epilithonimonas. Next base: position 1,123,015 of record NZ_JPLZ01000006.1, on the reverse strand, counting down.
TTTACACCAGCATTATAATGAGAGGCTCTTCCAATGTAATTGCTATCAGGGAAAGGTCTTATTCCCAAAACTAATTGTGTATTAGCTGGAATATTTGTAAAGGATGCTTGCAACGTGATCAAATAATTACCTGCTTCATTAAATGTCATTACACCATTACTTGTATTATAACTGTAATAAGTTGAGGTAGATAGTGGTGTAGAAAACACCAGTGGCAAAACAATACCTGAAGTTCCATTTTGACTACCGGCAAGTCTTGCATGAAATAATGTATAGGCCTTGAAATCAATGGTTTTCAAAACACCTGTTGCATCAGCTACAACTACTTTGTCAGTTCCTCCTGATCCAGTATTGCTATTGATGTCCCTTATACGCACATTCCCACTACCAATATCTAATTTCTCAGTTGGCTTTGCAGCTGCTTCTGCACCAGTAATACCAATACCCATACTGCCATTGTTTAATACGGTTACGGCATTATTTCTTGTTTCATTACCATTTCCTATCTGAAAAATTGGATCACTTGGAGCACCTAACACAATTCCGGCACCGTTAGAGGCATTTGACGGTACAGAACTTGTTATGATACCATTATTTTGACCCAGAACCAATTCACCAGGAGATGCTGCAATATTACTCACACCAAATACTGCACTTATTGTACCTAATGTTCGATTTTCTTGTCCAAACGCAGTCGAACCTGTTCCATCAACTCTATTGGCATAACCAAATGACTGAGAAAAATTTGCTGTAACAGTATTGCTTTGACCAAAAGCTGTAGCACTGGATCCTGAAACATTATTACCTACACCTGAAACATGGGAATTGCTTCCGCTGATGGTATTGCTCTGACCAAAAGCAGCAGAACCATACCCTCCGGCTCCGATGAGCACTTTATTGGATTGCCCAAAAGCCATTGCATATTCCTGCGTAACCAAATTTGCAAACCCAATAGCACCCGAGACAAATTGTGTCACCTGATTTTCTAAACCAAAAGCCATTGCACTCTCTCCAGATACCGTATTGTTTTCTCCAAAAGCAGCTGAGTTAACGCCTACAGTACCCGTATGAAGCTGTCCTGCTCTTACTGCACCATCTACATCAAGATTTGCACCTGATAATACAGCATTTTTTCCAACAGCTACACTGCCGGATTGGTAAATATCCTGAATATTGTCAGTAGCGGGTGTTGTACTGCCCTGAACATTCCACGGTTCTATTTGGGCTGCAGAGGCAGGTGAAAATTTCACCCAAACGCTTCCATCAAAATAATAATAACCGGCTGTTGTGACATTAATTGTTTTTGGGCTTATCGGTGCTGCTGCAGCTGTGGCATAAATAAGTGTCCCTATCTGATCAGCATTATATATGTCGTCTTTAGCTTTTAATTCATTTCCTGTTAATCTAGGTGCAATAATACCGTCTACTACGGTAGGGTCTGCCGCAGTTGCAACCACATCAAATGTAGCTTTGGGCGTATCTGTATTGATACCTACTTGCCCATAACCAAGAACTGACCATGGCAGAGCGACTAATAATAAATTTTTCTTCATTTGTGTTTTTTTGTTATGTTATTATTTAAAGATTTTCTAAGGATCAAATGCCGAGATGGTATTCCCCATTACAGAGAATACGCTCAGCAAAAAAATATATGGATTTGTGTTTTTCATTTGGTTGTTAATTTTGAACTTCTAGAGTAAGAATGATAGATTTAAAATCACCCTCTGAATATTCTAATACAAAGAAATGAAGTAGTTTAAAAAACATAAAAAAAAGACATACCTATTGTATACCTATATACATTCAAATAAATGACAATCAAATCGTTAAATTTAAAAATAATGAATTTTAAGGAAAACAATTTTTCACTGAAACACCAATGATTAAATTATAAAAATCAGAAAAAAGGAAGGGTGAAATTACGAAGTAACTGTTTCTTTCATCCATACATAAATATCTTTATCTGATGGAATAAGTAATTTTTTACGGATATGATTTTTCCGGTTCTGAACTGTTTTAACCGACGTAAAAGTGTAGGTAGCTATTTCTTTTGTTGAAAAATTCAGGAAAATGTAAGCACAAAAAGTTAATTCACTTGACTGAAGTTTTGACTCTACATTCAGAAGCTGAGGTGTAAAAAAAGGATATATCTCCTGAAAGCGTGCAAAAAAACTTGAACTATTCGTTTTTGCAAGCTGAAGAATTTCATCGAAAGAATCATTTATCTTTTTCTCGAGTTGGACTTTTTCTAAATCTTTTTCTAATAATTTCTGCTTTTTCAGTTGCAGTCTAAAATGGAGTTCTTTTTGTCTTTTTCTATACCTGGCAATCATTAAAATTGATACTAAGCTTACCAAAATTATGACTATAACTCCAACTAAAAAATACTTCTCTCTCACTTTTTTCTGTTTCGATATATTTTCTCGTTGCTTTGAGTTAAGATAATCTGAAGAAACAATAATTCCTTCTGTTCTTGTTCCAACCAAACTATCTTTCAAAGGGATATACTTTTCCGAGTAATATGAAGCTTCATTGAGATTACCCATTGCACGATAATTTTCCGCCATTAATTTATACACATCTATCAGGTCCTCCTTTACTGCCTTTTCTTTGATTTGCTTCAATGCCTTTTCACAATATTCTAGAGAGAGATTGTATTTTTTATCCGAATATAAGATTTGAGCCCTTTGGCGATTAAAAATGAACATATAAGGAGAATTAATATGTTGCCCAAGTGCAAGTACTTTATCGTTATAATAATAAGCAGAATCCAAATCTTTGGAAAAATATTGCTTATAGTCTGCCAAATTCCTATAGACAGAGAGAACGTTACGCTGGAAATTCTTAGGAATATTCAGGGTGTTATAAAGATTTCTGGACTTGATAACGCTTGCAGCTTTTCGCATATAATAGTACGCCAGATCATTATCAACAAATTCGTAGCAAGAAGCAATGCCAATATAAGCTCTTATTAATTTTTCTTTTTTAATATCCGAATTCGAAAAAGCTTTATCAATTAATTCCGGTAATTTTTTGAATTCGAGAGCTGCCTGCCGTTTGAAATCATACTTCAAATAGTTCAATCCTGTGATCTCAATTAATAAATACTGGTATTCTGGATTCTTTGAAAGGTCATTTTCATATTTTGACTCAATCATATCAAGATGATTAAAACATCCCTTATAATCACCCAAGCTATTTAGCGTACTGGCAATCTTGAAGTCAGTCCTAATCATACCATCTCTGTCATGGATTTGAATAGACAATTTATTTGCCTTTTTATAAAGTTCTAAACTTTTCTCGAACAATAAAATACCTGAAAGATAATCACCCTTTTTCGTAATAGAATTAATGTAATTTTTGGATATTGGCACCTGTGCATATGTAAAAATAGGGGATAAAAGTGCCACAAGTAAATATAATAAGAAAACAAATTTCAAAATGTTTAATATCAGTTTAAGTTTCATCATTTTTTGTGTGAGTGTATGTGAGAATAATTTTAAAAACAAAATAGTGAATTTTTAAATTATATTCAAAACAAACTAAAAAAAAATCAAAAAAAAAGACACACCAATTTTAATACAAATTATTAACAATCAAATATTTGCATTAAAAAAAATGAATTTATGGAAAGTAATTTTTCAATGAAACTTCAATAATTGAATTATGAAAATCAGAAAAAGGAAGGGTGAAATTACGAAGTAATTGTTTCTTTCATCCATACATAAATATCTTTATCTGATGGAATAAGTAATTTTTTACGGATATGATTTTTCCGGTTCTGAACTGTTTTAACCGACGTGAAAGTGTAGGCAGCTATTTCTTTTGTTGAAAAATTTAGGAAAATGTAAGCACAAAAAGTTAATTCACTTGACTGAAGTTTTGACTCTACATTCAGAAGCTGAGGTGTAAAAAAAGGATATATCTCCTGAAAGCGTGCAAAAAAACTTGAGCTATTTGCTTTTGCAAGCTGAAGAACTTCATCGAAAGAATCATTTATCTTTTTCTCGAGTTGGACTTTTTCTAATTCTTTTTCTAATAATTTTTGCTTTTTCTGTTGCAATCTAAGATGGAGTTCTTTTTGTCTTTTTCTATAACCGATAATCATTAAAATTGATACTAAGCTTATCAAAATTATCACTGTAATTCCAACTAAAAAATAATTCTCTCTCACTTTTTTCTGCTTCAATACATTTTCTCGTTGCTTTGAGCTAAGATAATCTGAAGAAACAATGATTCCTTCTTTTTTTATTGTAGACAAACTATCATTGAGGCTGATATATTTGTTCATATAAAAAAAATGTTTTTCCCTATTTTTTAAAGATTTGTAGTTTTCAGATATTAATTTGTACAACTTTATCAAATCTTCTTTATCAACATTCTCATTCGTATTTTTTAAAGATTTAAAGCAATAATCTAAAGAGCTAGCATACTCTTTACTAGCATTAAGAATTTGAGCTTTCTGAAGATAAAACAAATACACATATCCAGATTTTACAACTTGTCCCAATTCTACCGCCTTCGTGTTATAATAAGTGGCCGAATCTAAATTCTTTGAAAAATACATCTGATAATCTGCCAAATTTTTGTAGACAAATAGTGTGTTATGATGGAAAACGGATGGAATAGAAGTATTATCAAATAGTTTTTTTGATTTTAAAATGTAAGATGCTTTATATAAGTAATGATATGCACTATCGTTCTCAACAAATTCGTAACAAGATGCAATACACTGGTAGATATAAAGTTTCTTATCTACTTTTACATTTTCATCTTTGAATTTTTCTGCAATCGGAAGCATTTTCTTAAATTCCGTCGAAGCTTCTCTTTTGAAATGATAAGAAAGATAATTACTACCAACTAAATCTCTAAGTTTATATTCAAACTCAGGATTTTTACTGATGAAATTATGATGCTTTTTTTCGATAATTTTTATCTGATCAAAAGTTTCTTTATATTTCCCCAGACTATTAAGATTACGAGCAATTTTAAAATCACTTCTAATGATACCATTTTTATAATTAATATTATTAGAGAATTGATTAGCTTTCTTATACAAAAGCAGTCCTTTATAAAAATACGTTTGAAGAGTTAAACTATCTCCATTATCTATAATAGAGTCAATATACTTTTGTGTAATTCTATTTTGTGAATTTGCAATAATAAATGAGAAAAAGGCAGACAATATACAAATCTTACGTTTCGATTCACAGAAAATTTTTGTTATTGTAGATTTCATCAGTGTGTTTACGCCATTATTTCATGCAAAATAATAAATTAAATCTATAATCAAATAAGAAACAAAAAATCGGGCTCAAATAAATTTGAACCCGATTTCTGTAAAACGTAAAATTTAAAAATATGAAATCAATTTTGGTTTGATTTTAAATACTCGTCGATGATCTCAAACGCTCTTTTCTCGTCGTTCAGATCAACTTTAATAAAAGTGTTGGTTGCAGTGGGAGTCGAAAGAAAACTAAGGTAAGAGTTCTCAACATCACATTTTATTCCTGCATCTTCCAGCTTAGACTTCATCAGCTGGATCTCCTGTGGGCTACTGCTTTCGTAAACAGAGACTCTGGTTGTTGCATCCATAATTCAGATTTTGATATTTATTAAGCATAGCAATTTATAAAAAAAATATCAAAATCAAAAATTCTTTATAGTAAATTCTCAAATATTGAATTAATTTTATCTAAAACAATCTGAATTTCTTCTTTTGTTACATTAAGATGCGGCCGGAATCTAATGGACTGATCACCGCAGGTCAAGACGATGATTCCTTCGTCATAAAGCTTTTCTCTCAGCCAATTTCTGGTGTCGTGATCTTTCAAATCGAAAGCGCACATCAAGCCTTTTCCCCTAGATGCGAAAATCTGTTCTGGGAATTTTTGTTCTAATTTTAATAAGCCCTCTAATAAAAACTCACCAACAATTTTTGAATTCTCTACTAGATTTTCATTTTCAATAATTTCCAAAACCAACTGAAAACGAAGCATATCGATAAAATTCCCACCGAAAGTAGAGTTGATCCTGGAACTTTCTACGAAAACGTGATGTTCTACTTCGTCCAGCTTTTCTTTGTTGGCCAAGATTCCGCAAACCTGTGTCTTCTTACCGAAAGAAATGACGTCTGGAATAATTCCTAAGTCTTCGTAAGCCCACATTTTTCCCGTCATTCCGATTCCGGTTTGAACTTCGTCGAGGATCAAAAGGATTTCGTTTTCGTCACAGATCCTTCTCAGTTCGGCGAAGAATTCGTTTCTGAAATGGTTGTCGCCACCTTCTGCCTGGATCGGCTCTATGATGATACAAGCCACCTCATCCGGATTTGCCAAAATCGCTTCCTGAATATTAAGCAAAGCCATTTGTTCGTGCTTGATGGTTTCTTCCAAATTTTCTTCCGTGATTGGGAAATTCAGTTTTGGATTGGTGATTCTAGGCCACTCAAATTTTGGGAAATATTGGTGTTTCCTTGGGTCCGAAGTATTTGTCAATGACAATGTGTAACCACTTCTGCCGTGGAAAGACTGTTTGAAATGAATGACCAAACTAGCCTCCTTGTCAATATCTTTTTGCCAGTTCTTTCTGGTTTTCCAGTCGAAAGCCGTTTTCAAAGCGTTTTCTACAGCCAAAGCGCCACCTTCCACGAAAAAGCAATAAGGCAGTTCTTTTGGGATTGCCACTCTCGAGAAAACGTCCATAAAATCTGCATATTCCTGAAGGTAAACATCACTCAATGTGGGTTTGTAGATTGCCATTTTTCCCAACCAATTGGCTTTTTCCAAAATGTAAGGATGATTGTAACCAACGGAAGCCGAAGCAAACATCGAGAACATATCGAGATATTCTTTGCCTGTCAAACGGTCGACAATGTAGGAACCGTGGGACTTTTCGAAATCCATTACAAAATCGAAACCGTCTGCAAGGATGTGTTTGCCGAGAGTTTCTTTTACTTTATTTTCGTGTACAATTGTGTTCATTTTTATAAGTGATAAATGGTGATTGATAAATGATAAATGCAGAATTTTAAAAAACTTCTTACATCTGACTTCCAGCTTCCGACTTTATTAATCTAAATCGAATTTAATTCCCTGAGCCAAAGGCAAACTGGTCGTGTAATTGATTGTGTTGGTTTGTCTTCTCATATAATATTTCCAAACATCGGAACCGGATTCTCTCCCGCCTCCAGTTTCTTTTTCGCCACCGAAAGCGCCACCGATTTCTGCTCCAGAAGTTCCGATATTCACGTTTGCGATGCCACAATCCGAACCGCCGTTTGAAAGGAACAATTCTGCTTCTCTCAGATTTTGAGTCATAATTGCGGAACTCAAACCTTGTGGAACATCATTTTGGATCGCAATCGCCTCTTCCAAAGTTTTATATTTGATCAGATAAAGAATGGGTGCAAAAGTCTCATGTTGAACGATCTCGTAGCTATTCTCAACCTCAGCAATGCAGGGTTTTACGTAACAGCCGGAAGTGTAATTTTCACCTTCCAAAACGCCAGCTTCAACCACGAATTTCCCACCTTCTGCTTTACATTTTTCGATGGAATCCTGATATTGTTTTACGGCAGATTTGTCAATCAAAGGACCAACGTGATTGGATTCGTCCAACGGATTTCCGATTTTCAATTGTCCATACGCTTTTACCAAACGGTCTCTCACTTGGTCATAAACAGACTCGTGGATGATGAGACGTCTTGTAGAAGTACATCTTTGTCCAGCCGTCCCGACCGCGCCGAACACTGCGCCGATGATACTCATATTGATGTCGGCATTTTCTGTGATGATGATGGCATTATTTCCGCCCAATTCCAGAATCGATTTTCCGAAACGTTTCGCCACATTTTGTCCAACGATTCTTCCAACTTTAGTAGAACCTGTAAAAGAAACTAACGAAATTCTTTTGTCATTCACCAATGTATCGCCAATCTCGTGATCCGCAATCACCAAACTTGAAATTCCTTCCGGAAGTCCATTTTCTTTGGCTACTTCAGCAAAGATATTTTGACAAGCAATTGCACAAAGTGGTGTTTTTTCTGACGGTTTCCAAACAACAACATTTCCACAGATCCAAGCCAATGAAGCGTTCCAAGCCCAAACTGCCACCGGAAAGTTGAAAGCGGAGATCACGCCTACAATTCCTAGCGGATGATATTGCTCATACATTCTGTGACCTGGTCTTTCGGAATGCATCGTGTAACCGTGAAGTTGACGCGACAATCCGACTGCAAAGTCACAGATGTCAATCATTTCTTGTACTTCTCCAAGACCTTCCTGCAGGGATTTTCCCATCTCGTAAGAAACAAGTTTTCCCAAGTCGTCTTTATATTCTCTCAATTTGTTTCCGAATTGACGCACTAGATCACCACGTTTTGGAGAAGGAATTTGTCTGAATTCTTTGTAAGCTTCCTGTGCTTTTGACAACACTTTTTCGTAGTCATTGGCGTCAGAAGTTTTGATGGAAGCTATTAATTTCCCATCAACGGGAGAATTGCTTTCTATTTTTTTTCCAGAAGAGAAAAATTCCAATCCTGTGGAAGTTCCGTTGTTTTCGGTGGAGATTCCTAATTTTTTTAAGCTTTCTGATATTGAAATTGAGGACATATAATTTTTTATTTTTAGAAGTCTCTAAAGATAAAAATATATTTCGACGGACAAAATTTAAAACTAACAAACGTTAGTAAACGAGTTGAAAAGTATAGAAGTTGTAGCGTTTGGGTGTGGGAGAACTGAATAGTAGCCAAACATAAAATTATTTTGAACAAATCTAAATTGGATAATTTTCCTTAATTTTGAAAAAAATAAAAAATGGAAGAGCATATTCAGTCGGAGGAGAAAAAATTACCGAAGTGGAAGATCTTACTTAAAAAGTTTGGCATCGGCGGAATCATTTTCTTTACTGTGAAAGGAATCATCACTTCTACCCTTATCTATTTTCTTGGTAAAAATTTCTGGATCATCATCCGCGATTATTTTGCCAATCTGTTTTAATTAGTAAAGCGCTTCTTTCTTAGAAAATAGCCAATCCAGAGAAAACTTGCCTGAACCTAAGACAAATATCGTAAGATAAAAGAAGAAATACACCAAGCTCAATTCTTTGGTCGCGTACGGATCTGAACCGTGAACCACGAAAAACGCAATGAGCATTGTGACCATCAAAGGAATTGTGGCAAATCTTGTGAGAAATCCAAGCATAATGAAAACGGAACACAAAAACTCAGCAAAAACAACAAGCACCAGAGAAATCGCTGATCCCAGTCCCAGGAAATTCATAAATTCTATCTTGTCATTCGCGATCAGCTTATCCAATTTTGGCAAACCGTGCGTCAACATTGATATTCCCACGAATAATCTTATTATCAATATCAATCCGTTTAAAACCGTGTCATTAACTTTAGATGAATTAAAATTTCTCATTTCCAGAATCAATTTCTACCAAAGCTAACAAAAAAAATCCTTTATAGAAAAGGATTTAGGAGGTTTTTAACGGTAACCGAAGTTTTTGAGATCTCTATCATTTTTTCGCCAGTCTTTTTTGACTTTTACGAAAAGGCTGAGATGTATTTTTTTATTAAAGAATTTCTCCAGGTCGATACGCGCTTCTGTACCCACTTTTTTGATCATCTCGCCTTTGTGGCCAATGATGATCCCTTTCTGCGTATCACGTTCCACGTAGATGATTGAATCAATAACGATCGCACCTTCTTTTTCCTTGAACTGTTCTGTCACCACTTCTACAGCGTAAGGAATCTCTTTCTCGTAATTCAACAAGATCTTCTCACGTATTGCTTCATTGACGAAGAAACGTTCTGGTCTGTCCGTGTACATTTCCTTGTCGTAGTAAGGTGGATTTTCCGGCAACATCTCTTTCAGTTTCGGAAGAATCACGTGTGTGTTGAAAGAGTTTAAAGCAGAAATTGGAAGGATCTCAGCTTTTGGGATTTTCTCGTGCCAGTCGGTCGCGATTTTTTCGAGCGCTTCCTGATTGGTCTGGTCGATCTTGTTTAATAATAATAGAACAGGAACTGGTATTTTGTTCAATTTATCAATCAAGAATTCTGATTGTTCCGCTTTGTCCGTCACATCAACTATGAACAAGAAAACGTCTGCATCCTGTAAAGAATCTTTCACAACATCCATCATTTTTTCCTGCAAACCGTATTTCGGGTCCAGAACGCCTGGCGTATCAGAAAAAACGATTTGAAGGTCTTCTTCATTATAGATCCCGAAGATCCTGTGTCTTGTGGTTTGTGCTTTTTGGGTCACGATTGCCAGCTTCTCTCCCATCAATTGATTGAGAAGGGTTGATTTTCCGGCGTTTGGTTTCCCAACGATGTTTACGAATCCTGCTTTGTGCATTAACTTGAATTAAAATTAAAAGGTTGAATGACCAAAAGATTTGAGCATTCAACGATTAGAAATGATTTGCAAAGTTACGGAATTTTTGCAGGACGACTTGTATTATGATCATATTAAAACTATCAGTCGATTAAAACCATATTATAAAAAACTGTAATTTTAAGATTAAATAAAAATTACATTCTATGAAAAAAACTTTACTGCTTATCTTTTTTGCCAATTTGTTTTTTGCACAAAATGCAGAATTAATAAACACAAGCTGGCAGGTCACCAAAGTTGTTGGGGAGATGTTTTCTGATCAACTTCCTCCATCAATGCCTTATCAGCAAGTGACCGAGTTTAGAGCAAATCCATCAAAACTAAATCTATCTTTTTTCAATACTGTCTCAGCTGATCTAACTTACACTGGAGAAAATCAGTTTACAGTAAATAACAAGGCTTGTACTTTGGCAAACTATATGGATGACAATGGAGAAGTGAATCAGTTTTTTGGATTGTTGTGTAGTTTTTTCCAACCCGACTCAAATTATTATTACACTATTACAAATAATGGAAGTGAAAAAACATTAACCATTGATAATACAATATTTCAATCAATACATTTTAAATCGGTTACTTTAGGAACAAAAGAGAATGAACTATCCAAAATTATGATAGCTCCAAATCCATCAACTGACATTATAACTATAGAAAATCTGAGACCAAATGCTTTTTTGCAATTAATTGACAACTCAGGGAAAATCGTGAAATCAATTTCCAATAATACAGCTAGCAATACTGAAATTAATATCAAAAATCTGCCTTCGGGCGTTTATTATCTGAAAGTTGACGGAAAATCTGTTCAAAAGATCATCAAAAAATAATATTGAAGATCAAAATTATTACCCAACCCTAAAGGGTGCAATTTTGATTAGATTTAAAAGTAATATTACACCCTTTAGGGTTGGGGAGAGAAAATTACTTTTAAATCAACAGTAAAATCGGTTCAAATTTGAGTCGATTTTTTTATTTAAAGTTTTACCTTTGGAACTTCACTTTTTCAATCATCATTTATGTTTACAGCCAAAGAAATCTCAGAGATCAACGCGCTTCTCGTTCCGGAAAATAATATCGTCATCGTATCACATCACAATCCAGACGGAGACGCAATCGGCTCTTCTCTTGGTCTCAAACATTACCTGAAAACAAAAGGCATCGAAGCAACCGTGATCGTTCCCAATGACTTTCCAAAGTTCCTTAAATGGATGCCGGAAGCGAAGAAGATCGTGATCGGCGAATACAAAAGAAAAGTGGCTGGCGAAGCGATCTATAACGCGGATGTGATCTTCTGTCTTGATTTCAATTCACCTTCGCGAATAGGAATTCTTGGCGATTGGGTAACGAAAGCGAAAGCAAAAAAAATCTTGATCGACCATCATCAGATGCCTGAGCAATTCGATTATGTATATTCTGACACGACAATCCCGGCGACTTGCCAAATGGTCTATCACTTTATCCAAGCCAACAATGATGAAAAATCTGTGAATCTGGATATTGCACAATGTCTTTACACCGGAATAATGACCGATACAGGCGGTTTCCGCTTCCGTTCTACGAGCGCAAGCACACACAGAATTGTAGCCGATCTGATCGAGAAAGGTGCAGATCCAGCCATCATCACTTCCAACACTTGGGATACGAATACAATTTCCCGATTGCATTTGCTTTCTCTCGTTCTTAGCAGAATCGAATTAACTAAAGATGGAAAAGTTGCCATTCTTTGGTTGAAACGTGCTGAATTGAAAGAATATGGCTTTGACAAAGGCGATACAGAAGGTTTCGTGAATTATGGCCTGAGCGTTCTCGGAACCAAAATGGCGGTTTTCTTTATGGAAGATCTATATGAAGATTTCATCAAGATCTCTTTCCGTTCCAAAGATGCTGTGGACACCAATCAGTTTGCGAGAAAGCACTTCAACGGTGGCGGACACATCAATGCTTCTGGCGGTAAATATTTCAAATCTATGGAGGAAACGATTGAGGATTTTAAAGAGAAGATCGAGGCGGAGGAGTTTTAACAAATGATTATTTATAAAACTCACAAAATCAATGTTAAAAATAGCTACATCTTTTTTTTCGATCTTACTATTATTACCTTCTTGCAAAGAAGAGAATATTAGAGATTATGAAAAATATGAAGTTCGTAAGAATTTAAAGAATAACGAAGTCTTTAAAAATTTAAACCAACAGAATGAATTTGATTTTGGCTATCGATTTAGAAAAATTGGCGGAAATCAAAAAAGGTCAAATAATCTCGAAATCAAAACAGAATTAGGACAATTAAAAAAAATTATAATGAGTTTAACTCAGAATCTTTTTTTCAAATTCGTATTGATAATAAAGTAACGGACACTTTAATTGTTTTAATTGACAATTTCAATGGCTATTATGGAAATGGAGTTACCTTAAAAATTTATCGCAATATATTTAAAACCGAATATATAGAAGCAAGTGATGTTGTAATAGATCACAAGCAGAAAGATTCAATAAAAATCCTTGAGAGCAAACTAATATTAAATAGAAAAAACTTTAAAATACATGATTCTATTTATGGATTTTTAAAATTAAAAATGATAAAAAATCAAGAAACGATTGAAGCCAAAGGTTATTTTAGAACAAAAATAATAAAAAGAAATTATTAAACTTCAGTAAAAATATTGGTTCAAATGCCTAAATAATCTGAAAAATTGTCAGTTATATTTGTTGAAACTTTAATTTTTTTTGACCAATCTTGATAGATAGATAAAGCCCATAGCCCCGATGGGAACGGCATCCTTTTTTGTCTTATCCGAAAACTTGTTTTTGATGACAAAACTTCTAAGACAAAAAAGATATAGTGGACAGCGGGATTAAGCTCCTAAAAATCTATCGCAACAAGACGAAAACCAAAGCGATGATGGCTGGCAAAGCCTGAACGAAAAATATTTTCTTCGAAGCTGAAAGTGCGCCGTAAATTCCGGCTACAATCACGCATCCAAGAAAAAAAATCGCTACATTTTTTGACCAAACGGCGTCGCATATGAACAAACTCCAGATGAGTCCGGCGGCGAGAAATCCGTTGTACAAGCCTTGGTTGCCGGCGAGTCCTTTTGTTGGTTTGAAAAGCTCGTCCGGAAGTGAATCTTTGAAGGTTTTCTTGCCCAAGGTTTCCCACGCGAACATTTCCATATACAAGATGTAAAGATGCTCTAGCGCAACGATTGCGATGAGGATTTTTGATAGGATTTCCATTTTAGAGAACGAATTTTTTGGGTAGATGATAGAGCAATTCCGTATTGATGATCGAGGCGCAAACTTCCGGTTTTTCCCAATGTCCGTTGTGCCCGCAATCCAGAACGTATGATTTGATGTTGGTATTATCGGGCAGATTTTTGATGGTTTTTTCTGAATTGACCGCCGAATCGTGCTTGCCAGATAAAATTAGGATTTTCCCTTCAAAGTTTTCTAAAACTTTGGATCTGTCAGGACGTTCTGTCATTCCTTTTTGCGACGCAAGAACGCCATCAACGGAAGATGTGTAGGCGATTTCTTTGGCAAGTTTTATTTTGGATTCCAGAATGTCGTGCTCGTTTGGATTGAAGAGATTGGGAACGCCGGCATTTACGAATGCTCTCAGATTTTCTTTGATGATCCTCAAACCTTTGGTTCGGGTCTGTTTCTTCTCTTCGTCGTCTGCAAAATAGGTTGAGAAAAACAGCGTGAATGATTTCAAATCTTCAGGATATTTTTCTGCAAAAGCCAAGGCAATGTAACCGCCCATCGAATGTCCCAGAAAATGGAATTCATTTAATTTCAGATGGTCTGTTAGTTTTTTCACTTCTTCAGCCATCAAATCCATTGTTTGAACTTCGGCAATTACATCTGACTTTCCGAATCCTGGCAGATCGATTTTTATCAATTTGAATTTCTCGGACAGATGCGGTTTCAAATCCTCCCAGATGGAGAGATTTTCCATAAATCCGTGGAGCAACACCAAGTTTTCTGTTCCGTTTCCTTCTATTTCGTAGTTGAGCATTTTTTATAATTTAATTTTAATATCATCAGCAAAACCCGCATTATTTACAGATTCGTGCAGTTTGAAAGTTTTGCCTCCGTCTTTTGTCGAAAAATTTCTCTTTCCACTTCTCTGATCCAATTTTCCGTTGTCGTACTCCGAAATGCTTTGTCTGATATTTCCATCGAATTTAAGATTTTTCGAAGAAGTCATTCTCGCCGTTCCATCGATCGACAAAAAATCCTTGCCGTTTGTTTGCTTTCCAGAAACTTGATATTCATCTTGTCCCACTTTCTTAAAAGTGATCTTCCCAGATCCAGAAAGCTGATCGTGCGTCAAACGGTGTGTGCCTTCCAGATTTTTGAAACTACGGCTATTGAGAATACTATCGTTGATTTTGGTTCTTGCAACATTGATGGAATCGATGATTTTTGAGCTGTCAACCTTAGAAACAATGGTCTCTTCAGTTTTTTTACAGGAGACAACTGAAAGTAAAATAAGAATTGGGAAAAAGTTTTTCATTGGCTAAATTTTCTTCTAAAATAAATAAAAAAGAGCGTCCATCAGACACTCTAAGTAAAAAAACTTTGTCAAAGTGTGGAACTTTGACAAAGTTGAGATTTATTGAATTTTATTTTCGTACAATTCTTTTTCTTTGTCGCTCATATCAGAAATGCCGTAGCGCTCGGATTTTGTGATGGTCAATTCATCCAACATATCGATCATCGTTTTGTATTTCGAATCGTCTGCAGGTTTCAAGATCACAGTGAAGTTCTCTTTTTTCGGTGCGTTGGCTTTTGCAGATTCTATGGTTTTTGCCACTTGAGATCTATCAAATGAAACTTCTTTCAAACTATTGTCAGTCAAATTATTTTTATAGGCCTGATAATAAAAGATTCGGCCGTCTTTTCCTAAGATGAAAGTGATTGAATTTCGATAATCAATGTGAGTTTCAATGTTTGTTGGGTTCTTTGGCGTATTTGAAAAATTGATGGTGTTCGGTTTTGAGAAATTGGTGGTAAACATAAAAAATGTGATCAACAAAAATCCCAGATCCACCATTGGCGTCATATCCACGTGGATTGCTTTTTTGCTCAGAGTTTTCTTTCCTTTAGATTGCTCTTTGATTTGAATTTCGGCCATAGCTTTACATTTTATAAATTAGTATTAAAATTAAAAAATCCATAACGATTTGTCATCATTATGGATTTTTGAATACAAATTTTGTACCCTAAATTTTAATTCATTATAAAATCGTTATTGACCAAATTACGACTTCATCCATTGATCATAAGTCATTTCGAATTTGACTTCATTTTTACCATGCTTTCCAACTTCTGCCCAATTGGCCAATCTGTAGAATTCTTCGGCTCTTGTATCGGGTTCAGTCCCCAACCAGATTGGTGTTTTGGTTTGTTGGAAGTACCAATTCAGCATCATATTATGCAATTGTTTTCCAATACCCTGATCTGCATATCTTGGCGCAACGAACAAAGCCCAAACATTATTCGCAACCGTATCAACAACAGCAAAAGCAACAATTTGATTTTTGATTTCGCAAACCCAGCCTTTCCCTTTTTTGGTAAGGAATTCTTTATAATCGTCTTCTGATATTAGATTCGGATCTGATAATTTATTCTCTTTTACAGAATTTCGAACCAATTGCATCTGTTTGATATCTTCAATCTTTGCGTCTCTGAAATCCATATTAATTATTGTTTTTATAAAAATCAATTCCACATTTCAGAAATTTTTTAAAATCCTCTTTTGGCATATAACCAGAAACCGGAATGTTGATCACTTTTTGATCTGGCGTTACCAAAACATAATGAGGCTGAGAATTATTATTGAAATTAACCTGCTGGAACAAACTCCATTTATCTCCAATTGTTTTGATCTTTTTCATTTGACCTTCGCCCATATCGATTTTAAGTTGCTCATTTTCCGGCAATTCCTCCTTGTCATCCACATACACAGAAGCGATGATCAAGTCGTTTTGAAGGATTGGCAAAATATCATCCTGACTCCACACAAACTCTTCCATTTTTCTACAGTTCTCACAACCATAACCCGTGAAATCAATCAAAACAGGTTTGTTCTCTCTCTTCGCAACTTCTATCGCTTCGAAGTAATTGTGATAAGGTTTCAAACCAAGAATTCCGTCTTTTTCATCGTGGAAATAACTGACATTCAACGGAGGCAAAATCCCGCTTAACATTTGAAGTTTCGGCTTTTCTGATGGAATCAATCCTTGAATCAAATAAGCCACGAAAACAATTCCGAAAACCCCTAAAATCCTTCTTCCCAAACTGATATTCGGTTTCTTGTCATCGTGCGGAAATCTGATTTTACCAAATAAATAAACTACTAATCCAATTGCAATCAGAATCCAAAGTACGATGAACAATTCTCTTTTCAACAAGAAAGTTTTGGAAACCAGATCCGCTTTCGATAGGAATTTTAAAGCCAAAGCCAACTCAATAAAACCAAGAACCACTTTCACCGTGTTCATCCAACCACCAGATTTTGGCAAACTTTGAAGCGCCTGCGGAAACAAGGCCAACAAGCCAAAAACCAATGCCCAAGCCAATCCAAAACCGCCTAAAGCAAAAGTTAAAAGTGTCGGAACATTTGTAGCTCCCGCAACTACTCCACCAAGCAAACTTCCCAAAATCGGACCTGTACAGGAGAATGAGACGATGACCAATGTCAGCGCCATAAAGAATATCCCGATTATGCCACCTGCTTCCTCAGCTTTTGAAGATTTGTTCGCGATCCAGCTTGGCAACGTGATTTCGTAATAACCAAAAAAGCTTAAGGCAAAAAATAAAAATATCGCAAAGAAGAATAAATTCAGCCAAATATTGGTCGAGATCTGGTTGAAAATATTCCCAGAGATCCCATCAATAATATGAAAAGGAATACTCAATAAAACGAAAATCAACAAGATAAAAAATCCGTAAATAAAAGCATCTCGCTTCCCTTTCGCTTTGTCCTTATTACCTTTTGTGAAGAACGAAACCGTGAGCGGAATCATTGGAAAAACGCACGGCGTGAGCAACGCGATCAATCCACCTAGGAAACCAAGACCTAAAACAAGCCAATTGTCATCATTCGGTTTTTGCGCAACAGTTCCGCAATCTGTCAATGGATTTTTGAAATCTAAAGAGTTAACGCGCAAACCGTCTTGTTTTGCTACAGGAGTTTGTTCAATATTTGTTGGTTTCAAAATAGTGCCGACTTGTCCTGCAGGCGCAACTTCGTAAACAGTATCTTTTGTTTTTTCAACATTTTCTTCGGTAGCCACAGCAGTCGCAGTTCCTGTAATTTGCTTTTCAAATTCTAATGTATTTGGCGCCAGACAAACTCTGTCGTTACAAGTTTGATACATTATCTCAGCTGTGATCGTCGCAGGTTTCGAAGCATCTTTCGGCTTGAACTTCTGTTTGAAAACCACTTTGTCAGAATAATAAACTATCTGCGCCCCAAAAGCTTCCGAGAATTCGTCGTGCTTTTTACCAACTTCGGTCACTTTTCCGATCAATTGGATTCCTTCTTTTGAAGTGACCTTGAACTCAGTTGGGATTCCAGAATCTGGCGGAAGATCTTTGGAGTAGATGTGCCATTTGTCTTCGATTGTCCCCGTCAGAACCGCTTCGTATTGATCATTGCCAACAGAAACCACATCAAATTTGAACTTGACAGGATTCTTGATCTGAGCGTTGAAAATGGTGATGATGAATATAAAAAGTGTGGATAACACTAGTTTTAAGTCTTTCATTTTTAAAATTTATTTGAACCACATAGGCACATAGATTTAATTTTCAATAAAGGAAATTAAAAAGGTAAAATAGATACCATTCTTATAAATTCCAATATGTGTAAATGGTTTTTAGTTTAATCGTTCGTAATATTTATTTACAAATGTTTTTTGTCCTTCTTTGAAAATATTTGAAACATTAAAGTTTACCAATATTCCTTTCGGTAGTTTCAACAAACTCATATAATTTAAAACTTGCGCTTTATGAATATCGTGTAATTCAGAAACAGATTTTATTTCTAAAACAATAGAATCTTCTATTATAAAATCACACTGAAATCCACAATCTAAATCGATTCCTTTATAGTTTACTGGTATAATAAATTCAGATTTAAAATTTATTTCCTGAATTTTAAATTCTTCTTGCAAAGCTTTATGATAAACACTTTCCAAAAGACCTGGACCTAAAATCTTATGAACTTCAATACAAGCTCCCAAAATTTTGTAAGTCAGTTCTGTAATCTGTTTTTGTGTCATTTACTATGTTAACTTAATTTTTCACGCTAAAAAAAACTTAAATTTTTCTATGTGTCTATGTGGTTAATTATTTTTAAATGAACAATGATAATGTTCTTTCAATTTCCTCGGAAGCAAACCTCCCATCTTGCCGAAAAGGTAAAACACCGATAATCTGTTCATTAGCATCACAAAGAAGCCAGATTTTTTGCTTGGCTAAAATAGACAATTTTTCATCTTTAAAAAACTTCGAAATTTTCTTTTTTCCAATCATTCCAATAGGGAAAAACAAATCGCCTTCTTGTTTTTTTCGTAATTTCAAAGGTTGCTGAACTTTCTCTTTATCAAATTTCCAAAAACAATTTCCAAATTCCTGAATCTCATTTTTAATATTTTGAGGAATTACGATTTCGCCATCCATAATTTCAAGCGCTATTTCTTCTAAATTCTCATTTACTACTTCTAGCTTCTTACTAAAAATCAATTCATTTCGATTAATGATTAGTTGAAATTTAGAATTAAAGAATGAACTTCCAGTTTGAGAAGTCAGCACTTTTTGCATTTCATTTTCATCGGTGAAACCAAATCTTTTCAAAATCTCATACCTGACCAGTTCAGATTCCTGTGATAATTTTTCTTTATTAATAATGGCTTGATTTTCGTCAGAATTTATTTTGAAAGCTTCAATTTTTTCATCCACAAATTCATCAATAAAATTTTTAGCTTGATTGATATAACTGATGCTTTTCGAAAAATTATTTAGAAAATCTGGATTGATCTTTTCAAATTCTGGAACAATATTGTGTCGGATTTTATTCCTTAGATAATCGGATTTTTGATTCGACTTATCTTCGCGAAATTCAATTTTGTTTTCCTTAGCAAATTCATAAATCTCATCTTTAGAAAAATCAAGAAGCGGGCGAATAATTTGATTCTGATTCGCAGGAATTCCACTCAAACCTTTTACACCAGAAGCTTTGGAAAGATTGATGATGAAAGTTTCCAACTGATCATTCAAATGATGCGCTGTGACAAGATATTCGAGATTTTGTTCCTTTTGGATTTTTCGGAAAAACTGGTAACGTAATTCCCGCGCCCAATTCTGGATAGAATTTTCCGGCTTTTTATCCTTCTCCGAAACTTCGTACAAATGAAAAGGAATTTTGTAAAGTTCGCAAAAGTCTGAAACCACTTTCTGATCGAGCTTCGAATCCTCATTACGAAGATGATAATTGATATGTGCGACTTGAAATTTCAAACCTGAAACCTCAAACAAATCAGCCAAAACCATAGAGTCCACGCCTCCACTTACCGCTAAAAGGTATGTTTTTTGTTGCGACTGAGGTTGTAATTGCTCAAGAGCGTTTTGAAATTTTAAGAGACTTAACACAATTTTATAACGAAATATTAAGTTATAAACACAAATATACGTTTATTAATTCTTACTTTTGAAATGTTAAAATTACGAACAGAACTATTATTTTTAAACAAATAAATATTTACAATATGAGGTTATTTAAACTTCTGGCCATTGGTGTAGTGGGACTTTCCCTCACCTCTTGTGTCAGCAAAAAACAATTCGACGCGCTTAATCTAAATTACAAACAATGTATCGAAGATGCCGGCGATAGAATGCGTCAAATTCAAGACTTGAAAGGTGAAAACGCTTCTCTCAAAGGTCAAAACGATCTTTTGGTAGGACAAAACAACGCTTTAAAATCCAGTCTAGATGCTTGTCTGTCCAACGCAGGAAAAGGCTCCGCAAATATTGATAAATTGGTTGGCGAGATCAATGCTTCCAACGCATACATCAAACAATTGATCTCTGGAAAAAGCAAAAACGACAGTTTGAATTTGGCTTTATCAAACAAATTGAAACGTTCTCTTGATAACATAGCAGACCAAGATGTTGATGTGAAAGTTCTAAAAGGAGTTGTATTAATCTCATTATCAGACAAAATGCTTTACCAAGTTGGTAAATACGAAATCCAGCCAGCAGCTGCAGATGTGTTAGCAAAAGTTGCAAAAGTGATCAACGATTATGATACTTACAGCGTATTGATCGAGGGTAACACAGACAACTCACCATTGAACAGCAACAACTCACCAAGAGACAACTGGGAACTTTCTGCGCTTAGAGCGACTTCTGTAGCGAAAGTTTTACAAAACCAATTTGGTGTGAATCCTAACAGAATCACAGCTGGTGGTAGATCCGAATACAATCCGAAAACGACCAACGCATCAGTTTCTGGACGTGGTGAAAACCGTAGAACGGAAATCATCATTATGCCGAAATTGGATGAATTTATGAAATTGATGGACATTGCTCCAGTTAAAAAATAAATGATAAACGATGAATGATAAATGATTCATTCAGAGTTCAGAATTGAAACCTTGTCAGAAATGGCGAGGTTTTTTTGTGCTTGTATTTTGGGCAACTTATCCGCCTTCCACTCCCAATCTTTTTTGTCGACGATTTCCATTTAATATAGAACTTTACTTCACGCAAAAAAGGATTTCCGTTCAAGTCGGGTTGCGGATTTGTTATCCAATCAAAATTGGTTTATAATTAAGTAGAATGGACTTCAATTTAAAAAGTCTTCGACTCCGCTCAGACTGACATCCAAATAGTAGATTTTACATTATAATTGTCACACTGAGCGGAGTCGAAGTGCTTTTATAATTATTGGTCTCGATTGATAATATCCAATGTACTTTCAGGCAAAATTGGTAATTAAATCCAAATTACATTAACTTTGAATATTAAATTTTAAATCTTGAATTCCGAATGAGTTATTTCGAAGAATTAGACAAAGAGATGGATCGCTACCTGGAAGAAAACGCTTCCCAAGAACCAGCAATCCTAAAGAAATTAAGAAAAGAAACTTACCAGAAGACAACTCAACCGCATATGATCTCCGGCTATTTGCAAGGCCGATTGTTGAGTATTTTGTCGCATATCATTCAACCAAAAAATGTTTTGGAAATTGGAACCTTTACAGGTTACGCTTCACTTAGCATTGCGGAAGGTTTGCCCAAAGACGGAAAAATCTACACGATCGATAAGAACGAAGATCTATCTTATATTCCAAAAAAATACTTTGCCGAAAGTGATTACAATGATCAAATTGAATTCATCATCGGTAATGCGAAAGAAGAAATCAAAAAACTGGACAAAATTTGGGATTTGATTTTCATTGATGCCGACAAAGAAAGCTATCTGGAATATCTGAAACTCATCAAACCAAACCTGCGTTCTGGAAGTATCATCCTCATCGACAATGTACTCTGGTACGGAAAAGTCCTGCAGGAAAACCCGAAAGACAAATCCACAGAACAGATCAAACTCGTGAATAAAATAGTGGCTGAAGATCCCGATTTCGAAAATCTAATCTTACCTTTGCGAGACGGATTGCATCTCATTAGAAAGAAATAAGTCGCTGATATCAATTGGCTTTTGGCAATAGGCTCAATAGGCAATACTTTAAAATATAATCCAATTTTACTTGAGACCAAAAAATTCGTATTTTTGAAATCAATCCACAACAAATGAACAAAGGAATTTGCAACGTTTCCATCGCTCCGCTGAGAGCAGACTGCTCCGACAAAAGTGAAATCGTAACACAACTTCTGTACGGCGAATCTGCCGACATCATCGATGTTTCCAATAATTGGACAAGAATCCGTACGCATTACGACAACTACGAAGCCTGGATGGACACGAAACAAATCACGCCTGTTTCCGACGAATATTTAGCCTCAAGAAAAACCAATCTGATCAAAGAACCTTTCCAATCGACAATGTTGGAAAGCGGACGGACATTGCTCTCAATGGGTTCAGAAGTGACTTTTGAAACCAGTTCGCCAACGCGTGGACACGACTTGAGCGAAAGCATTGTGAATTGTGCGAAAGAATTTTTGAATGTTCCTTACTTATGGGGCGGAAAAAGTTTTTTCGGGATCGATTGCAGTGGATTTACGCAGATCATTTATAAAATTCACGGCATCAAAATCCCGAGAGATACTTATCAGCAAGCAGAAATCGGCGAAGCACTGACTTTCATCGAGGAAGCAAAACCGGGCGATCTCGCTTTTTTTGAAAATTCGGAAGGAAGGATTATTCACGTTGGATTTATTTTGACGGATCAGAAAATCATTCACGCGCACGGAAAAGTGCGGATTGACAGTCTGGATTCTTCAGGGATCTTCAACAAAGATCAAAATAAGCACACGCACAAATTGAGATTTATAAAATCTTATTTTTAGGCGTTTTTCCAAAGACAGATTATTTTATTCTTTATTTTTTTCATAACATTCTGAAAATCATTTCTGAGTGGAACATATCTTGTTGCAAGTTTGAAATACCTTCAAATAAAATCATCTGATAATATGAAAATATTATTATTATTTATTTCTCTTCTTTTCACTGGAGTTTATCAAGCGCAACTTTGCATCATTGATGATAATGATGGCTACACCAATGTGCGCGAAAAAACATATCAAAACTCCAAAATAATTGGGAAAATTGTAGAACATCAAGTTTTTGCGATTGACAGTTATGTGCAAGATGAAGAGAATAAATCGAAAGATTGGATTGCTGTAAAATTTCCCCTTAACATCAATGAAAATTTAGGCTTTACAAAATTTGAAGGCGAAGAGAAAACAGGTTATATTCACAAAAGTCGATTGGTAGAACTGGAAAGTTTACCAAAATTTGAAAAAAAAGAATTAAATCCTAACAAAGCTAGTCATCGAAATAAAGATTTTGAAATCATTATAGAAACCCTAGCTTTCAATAAATCTAAACATAAAATAACCCAATCTGATAAAGGATTTTACAACATTGATGACGAGAAAGTTTTTAACTATTATGGCGGAGATACAACGGAAATTAAAAATATAACTGTCAAATCAAAAAATCGAACTTACAATTTTCCGAAATCCAGTTTCAAAAATCTGATGGGAACTGATGCTGAAAACTCACTTGTTTACATTGGAAACAAAGGTGAGTTGTACATTGTTTTAAATGCGGGTGACGGTGGAGATAGTTACAACATTACCTTTTGCGTGAAGGATAACAAATTAATTTCCAGAACCATCACTTCGACAATTCCTTAGGAAAGATCTACAGTAAAAGTAATTTTGATATATTCATCAAGAGCCTGTTTAAAATTCCATCAAAATTATTTCCCCAACCCTAAAGGGAGTAATTTTGATAGCATTTTTAATTGATTTTTGCTCCTTTTAGGGTTGGGGCAGACAAATATTAATTAAAAATGAAATTTCAATAATTTTAGACAGACTCTAATAAAAACAAAAGAATGAAAAATCTTGCACTCTTAATTTTATTGATGCTTTTGCCCAATTTGATTTTGGCAAATGATGGTGCTTTTTTCGCCAAAGGAAATCAACTCATTCCGATTTCTGAAACCAACATTTCTGTCAAAAAAGAAATTCTGACTTTGAAAAAAATCAAGAATAAATACATAGAAGTGACGGTTTACTACGAATTTTTCAATCCAAAAGAAGCCAAAACATTGACTGTCGGTTTCGAAGCTTTCTCTCCGCAAGGCGATGTGGAAGGCGCTCCGAAAAATGGGAAACATCCATATATGAGCGACTTCACGGTGGAACTTAATCAAGAAAAATTAAACTACAAAGTTGCCTACGTTTCTGACAATTTGTACAATAACGCGGGGAAAATCAAGGCTATCGATTTTAAGAATTTTGAAGGAAACAAAAGCGGAAACTATGTGGATTTTTTCTACGTCTATCATTTTGTAGCCCATTTCAAAAAAGGTCTGAATATCATCAAGCATACTTACAAATACGATGTTTCGGGTTCTATTGACTACAATTACGATTTTGAATACGCACTTTCTCCGGCGAAACGTTGGGGAAACAATCATATCGATGATTTCACTTTGATTATAGACAATGGCGATTTTGAAACGTTCTCCATCAACAAAAGTTTTTTTAAAGATGCCAATGAATGGAAAATCGACGGCGTTGGAAAAACTGAAAATGTAAAAGGAAGTCCTAACTCATTTATAGAAAGAGATGCTTTGAAATTTCACATTCAAAAAGGGAAGGTTATTTTTAAGAAAATTAATTTTAAACCAAATGGTGATCTTTTTGTGTATTCGGTCAATTCCATTGGCGTTCAGGATTTTGCGTATTTGCCACACTCCTATTACCAATCGGGAAATATTGCCGAGCCAAAAACTGAATTTGAAAAAAAGCTTCTAAAAAATCTTCCGTTTGCAAGACGAGGCTACATCTTCCAGAATCCTGAACTGAAAAGTTATTTCGAAGGCCTCGATTGGTATATTCCTGACCCGAAATATATCCCAAACGTGAATGACCTGACGCCAGAGGAAAAAAAGTGGTCCGAAAAATGGAAGTGATAAACTATGATAAAAAGAATCATTCTAATAGTCCTTTTGTACGCGATATTCCTCGTTGGAATCACACTGGCGATGAGTTCGATTAATGACAATTATTTGATTGCCGTTGTATTGTCAAGTTTTGTTTTTGCTTTTTTGATTGGTCGGGAAGTTTACAAAAAATACTTTGTAGGTTTCAAACCGAGCAATCAGAATATTAGTTATAGCAATTCGATTCCAAAGGATTTAATTAAAATCTCAACCAAACCATTTCTATTCGGATTGGAAAAAAAATTATTGAGTGATGATGAATTTTACTTCGACAATGATAATTTCTACGCCATCAATCCAGAAAATAGAACGGCAAAGTTCAATTTGAAAGACATCACTGAACTGAGCAGAACCGCAATCAATATTAATAATAGAACTATTTGGCAGGTCAAGATCAATGTCGAAAACAAAGAATTGGTTTTCAAATTTGCGCACAATTACACGATTTGGAACAAGAGTTTTCGTGACTTTTATGATAAAATTAAAACTTTGAATCCATCGGCGATCAAATCGAAATGGAGTCTTTGGAGAATGTGATCATTAGACAAAAAAAAGCTTCCGGTTTGGAAGCTTTTGGTATTCATATTAAAGTAATGGCTAAATCAAATTCCTGTTTTTCATCTCTTCTTTTAACTTATTAAAATTGGTGATATTACTCATCAAGACCGACATAAAAACGATTGGCAAAATTGTAAAAACCCCAAAACCTTTTTTGATGGTAATGAAAATCGCAGTGGCAAACAGCAAGACGAAAACGACGATGAATCCAATCAAAATGCCTTTCGCCGTATTGTAACTTTTTGTAAGCACTTCATCACTCAGATGAGCAAGACCTTCTGGTTTTTCCATTTTTCCAAAATTTAAAATTACAATTTGAACTCCAACTTCACGTTGAAGAATCTTCCCGTCAATCTAACAGGCACTGGATAATACATTTGCGGAGATGCATTCACATCGCTTATCCATTGGTTTGCAATCGTATTGTTGATGTTGAACGCGTTGAAAATCTGAACACCCAAAGTCAATTCCTTGAATTTGCCCCAGAAGTTTCCGCTCGCTTTGTTGTCTTTTTGGTCGATGAAAACCTTTGTCAAACCAATATCAACTCTTTTGTAAGCTGGCAAAGTTTTTTGATAACGGTAAGCGGCCAAATAATCTGGAACGCCGTTGCCATCAAATAAAACCGGTGTTCCGGAAGGCAATCCACTTGCGTAAGTCAACGTCAAGTTCACGCGCATACTTGGGAACTTCGGCATATAATCCTGATAGAACATTGCAAATCTAAAACGCTGGTCCGTAGGTCTCGGGATGTAACCCATTCCTTCGATATTCTCATAAACTCTCGCGTAACTCGCAGAAATGTAAGAATCGATTCCTGGAACGAACTCTCCAAACAATCTCGCATCCAAACCGTAAGCATACCCTTCGGAATTATTTTTTCCGGAATATCTAACTCTCACATTATCCATATAATAAGGAATCAAATTTTCCATTTTTTTATAATAAGCCTCAGTCGTCAATTTGAATTTTCTTTCTTTGAATTGGAATTCATAATCGTTGGCTAGGATAATCTGGTAAGACTTCTGAGCCGTAATATCCGGATTGAAAGCGCCCGTCAAATCTTTGATTTCTTTGTAAAATGGCGCCTGATAATAAACCCCTCCAGCCAATCTGAACAACATATCCATATCCCAGTTCGGCTTGATGGCAAACTGCGCTCTCGGGCTGAATAATGTTTCCTTGTTGAAGTTCCAATTCTGGATTCTTGCACCTCCATTCACGAAGATACGGTTGCTTCCCCAATAGAATTTTTTAGAAAACTGTGCGTAAGCAGAAACTCTTGTTGTGTTGATGTCGTTTTGCCCTGCGATGTGATACATTAGATTAAGATTAGATGTATCAAGATTTCCCGGAATCACAAAATCTCTTGGATTGCTGTAACCGATGGAATCTACAAACTGCCACTCATTGGTGAAATCTTTGATGCTTTCTCTTTCGTATTTCACACCAAATTCAAAATCTGTGTTCACATCCGGAGAAAATTTGGTTCTGAATTGTGAACCAGCCACACGCACTAATAAGTCATTTCTCGCGTGGTCAATTTGTCCGCCAGCATCGTAACCAGCAACGGGATTTCCCTCCTCGTCGAAAGCTTCCAAGATGTAGCCCGATGCGATGGAATAGTATTCTCTCTCTCTGTTTTGATAAGCGAAATTATCGAGTGAAAACTGCCATTTTTTGCTTGGCTTGAAGTTCACACTCACCGTTCCCATCATATTTTTGTACTGGTCATCTTCCTGTCCATTATAAAAAACTGTCAATCTCAAAGGTTGCAAAACACTTCCGAAATCTACTTCTTTCTGCTTTGGATACATCTGATAATCGTTCTTTGCATAATATCCTAAAAATGACAAAGACCATTTTTCATTAAATTGATAATTAAGATAAGACTGCAGATCCATATATCTCGGGTTGAAATCTGTATCTTCATTCAAAGTATTCAAAACGAGATTCGTGTTTCTGTAACGTCCGGAAACTATTCCTGTGAATTTTTTATCCTTCGATGCAAAGCCTGTTGTCAAACGTCCGCCAATCAAACTCGCTTCTCCGGAAACTTCGAATTTTTCTGGTTTTCTATAATAAATATTAAGTGCAGATGACATTTTATCACCGTATCTCGGTTCAAATCCACCAGGCGAAAAGTTAATGGTCGAAACCATATCTGGATTGATGATACTCATCCCTTCCTGCAAAGAATTACGAATCAAA
Source organism: Chryseobacterium sp. FH1 (assembly GCF_000735135.1). Lineage (GTDB taxonomy): Bacteria > Bacteroidota > Bacteroidia > Flavobacteriales > Weeksellaceae > Epilithonimonas. The sequence continues at coordinate 1,095,133 of NZ_JPLZ01000006.1, read as the reverse complement.
AACGGACGATAAAGTTCGATGTCATTGATGTAAATCAAATTTTCGTCATAACTTCCTCCTCTTACCATATATTGAGAACTCAATTCAGCATTGGAATTTACATAAGGTAAACTTTTTAAAAGTCCTTCTACACCACCAGCTAATGATGCAACTTCTCTCGCTTCTTTCGCGGAAATTTCGATTGAAGTAATATCGTTGGTTTTGAATTTTTTCTGTTTTTGAAAAACAACTTCCTGAATTTCATTTTCTTTGATTGATGGCAGAAAAAGAACGTTCACACTCTGCGATTTCGGTGTTGGCTTGATGACCTTTGAAAAACCTTTAAAGTTTTCTTTCTGCACGCTCAAAGTCTGCTCCGAATCTGAAAGTGGAACTCGTACGTTTCCGTTTTTATCGGTTTGATAAGTTTGGTTGTTGTAAGTGACTTCTGCTTCAGAAACGGCCTTTCCATCTTCGTCCAAGACCTTTAAATTAATTTGAGAAAACGCCAAAAATGGCAAGAAGAAAAGAATTAAGAGAATATAGTTTTTCAAAGCTTTGGTTTTTTGATTTTAAAAAATGGCTTGTATCAGCAAAAATAACAATTAATCTAAAGAACGAAAGAATAATTATAATTCTTATACAGAAAATTGATTTGTTTCAGAATAATTGTTGAAGTTTTAAGAAATATTAAGTTTCCAATCTCAATTGATTTCATATTTGAACAAAAAAATCCGGAATTGCCCGGATTTTAAAATTTTATTATTTTAAATTTTTAAAGTATCGCTTCTCGAACTCTTGTCAGTTTTCCGAGCAGATCATCCAGCAAATCGAGTTTTAGCATATTGGCGCCGTCCGATTTTGCAACCGATGGGTCAGGATGCGTTTCGATGAACAATCCGTCTGCACCAACTGCAATTCCTGCTTTGGCGATTGTTTCTATCAATTCTGGTCTTCCGCCCGTCACGCCAGAACTTTGATTGGGTTGTTGAAGTGAGTGCGTCACGTCCAAAATCACGGGCGAATATGCTCTCATTGTCGGAATCCCACGGAAATCTACCACCAAATCGCCGTAGCCAAATGTGTTTCCTCTTTCGATGATCGCTGTTTTGTCATTCCCAGAATCTCTCACTTTTTGCACTGCAAACTGCATAGCTTCCGGTGAAAGAAATTGTCCTTTTTTCAAACTGACAGCTTTTCCTGTTTGTGCGGCGGCAATCAGCAAATCGGTTTGTCTCACTAAAAAAGCTGGAATTTGCAAAACATCTACATATTCTGCTGCCATTGCGGCGTGTTCGTTTTCGTGGATATCTGTAGTGGTAGGAACGTTGAAAGTCTCTCCTACTTTTCTTAGAATCTTCAAAGCTTTTTCGTCACCAATTCCTGTGAAAGAATCTACGCGACTTCTGTTGGCCTTTCGGAAACTTCCTTTGAAGATGTATGGAATATTGTATTTATCAGAAAGTTTCACAATCTTTTCGGCGATTTGCAAAGCCATTGTTTCGTCCTCGATAGCGCAAGGGCCAGCAATCAAGAAAAAGTTTTTGGAATCTTTGTGATGGATTTTGTCCAGATATTGTATCATTTAGTTATAGATATTAGATGTGAGAAATTAGATTTTAGACTTTTCGTTTTGTCTCCAAAATCTAGTACAAATATACGGATTAAAGAGAAAACTTACTCCACTTATGAAAAACCCCTTCAGAGTTTTGAACTCTGAAGGGGTTGATATTTTTGAATTGGCAAATGATATTTTCAGAATTTCTTAATGATTTTCTCAAAAGTATTAATATTCCGGCTTGTCATTTTATCTTTCAGGCTTTTTTTGCCGAGGACTTTTCCGAAAGTAGAGTTGAGGGTTTGTCCTTTTGGAACTTGCCAATAGAAAATATTGTTGATGATTTTTCCTTTTTCGCCTTCTTCTTTTGTGGCTTTTTCGAATTCTTCTAGCAAAGTTTCTTCTACTTTTTCGCTTCCGAGAAAGATGTAGTTGTGGAAATCTTCTATCGCCGGAAATGGATTTTTTGCGAGAATATCATTGATTTCGTTTTCGTTTTTGAGGAAAAGAAAAGCATCATAATTAAAATGCTCTGACATCGCTTTTTCTAAAACTCCCTTCAAATTAATCACACTTGTGTCTGACTGAAACAAAATATTCCCACTCGCCAAAACTGAGGAAACATTTTGCATTCCTGCATCTGAAAAGACTTTGCAGACCTCAGCCATTTTCATATTGGTTCCTTTGACATTGACGCCACGGAGAAATGCACAGAAATTTTTCATTGGTTGATGGTTGATAATTGATAATTGATAATTGATAATTGATAATTGATAATTGATAATTAGCGAAATTAATTATTATTGTTACTAAAACCTCAATTGATTGGCAAAGTTTCAAATTGTTTGGAAAACCCATAGCCCCGATGGGAACGGCATCCTTTTTTGGCATTGCGGTAGAATGTTTCAGATGGATAAGCAAACGTGGGTCGCAATGACAAAAAAGATATAGTGGACAGCGGGATCAAGCTCCTAAAAATTGGATTTAAAATTAATGAAAATTTGGATTTGAAACGTAAAAAAAGAGTCTGGAACTGATCCAAACTCTTGTATTTTTGGTTGTAGGAGGTGATTTAAACCAATTCCCCAATCAGATCGTAGTCTTCGGCTGATGTGATTTTCACGTTTGCAAATTCTCCAATCGAGATGTAAACGTCCTTTGCAGGCACCAAAACTGTGTTATCAACGTCCGGAGAATCGTACTCGGTTCTGCCGACGAAGTAATCGCCTTCTTTCCTATCGAAGATGCATTTGAAGGTTTTTCCAATTTTTTCTTGGTTTTTTTCCCAAGAAATCTGTTGCTGAACTTCCATAATTTCTTCTACTCTTCTCTGCTTCACCTCGTCTGGAATATTGTCTTCCAAAACGTAGGCTGTTGTGTTTTCCTCGTGGGAATAGGTGAAACAGCCCAATCGGTCGAATTTTTGATCGCGAACCCATTGTTTCAACTCTTCGAATTTTTCTTCTGTCTCGCCTGGGAAACCGACGATCAAAGTGGTTCTGATGGCCATATCCGGAACTTTCTCACGGAACTTGTCCAGCAAGGTGTTTGTTTTTTCGAAAGTGGTTCCACGTTTCATAGCTTTTAATAGTTCTGTATTGATGTGCTGAAGCGGGATATCGATGTAGTTGCAAATTTTCGGTTCGTTTCTGATGATGTCCAAAACGTCTTCTGGGAAACCTGTCGGGAAGGCATAGTGAAGCCTGATCCACTCGATGCCTTCTACTTTTATAAGTTCTTGCAAAAGTTCTCCTAATGCTCTTTTTTTGTAGATATCAAGTCCGTAGAAGGTCAAATCCTGAGCAATCAAGATCAATTCTTTCACGCCTTTTTTTGCTAATTTTTGAGTTTCGATGACCAACTTTTCGATTGGTGTAGAAATGTGATTTCCTCTCATCAACGGGATTGCGCAGAACGAACATGGCCTGTCACAGCCTTCGGAGATCTTGAGATAGGCGTAATGTTTTGGCGTAGTCGTCAATCTCTCGCCCACCAATTCATGCTTGTAATCTGCGCCGAGATGTTTTAATAAAATCGGTAAATCTCGGGTTCCGAAATACTGGTCGACATCGGGAATTTCGCGAACCAAATCTGGTTTGTATCTTTCGGAAAGGCAGCCTGTCACGAAAACTTTTTCTACAATACCTTGATTCTTAAGATCTACGTATTCGAGAATCGTGTTGATACTCTCCTCCTTTGCGTTATCGATAAATCCACAAGTATTGATTACTACAATATCGCCTTTTTCCTCGTGCACCACGCTTTTGCCATTGGCCTCCAGCTGACCCATCAGAACTTCTGAGTCATAGACGTTTTTGGAACATCCGAGTGTGACGATATTTATTTTTTTCTTACCTGTTGATTTAGTACGCATCTTTATGTAAATGATGATTGATAGATGATAAATGATATTGAAAGCTTTAGGAAGACTTCAATTTGAGGTTGCAAATTTAGGAATAAAAAAAAGAACCGTGATTTGGTTCTTTATATTTATATCTTGTTTAAATAAGGGATATTTTAGTAAGCTTGCTCATCACCTTTCACAATATTATAAAACGTAAGGAAAACTATTTTCAAATCCAAAAAGAATGACCAATTCTGGATGTACCAGATATCTTTTTCTACTCTTTTTTCCATATCCTTATCAGAAAATATCTCACCACGCGAGCCCATCACTTGTGCCCATCCGGTGATCCCTGGCTTTACAATGTGTCTCAACATGTACTTCTTTGTAATCTTGGAGTATTGATTGGTCTGGGAGAGCATGTGTGGTCTTGGTCCTACTACGGACATATTTCCAATTAGAACATTAATAAACTGAGGCAGTTCATCAATGCTAGTTTTCCTCATAAACTTACCAAATTTTGTGATCCTACTATCGCCTTTTTTCGCACTTAGATGATCAGAATGTCTGTTGATAGACATACTTCTAAACTTAATACAGTTGAAAGGTTCATTCTTGATTCCGGATCTCTTCTGAAGAAAGAATACCGACCCTTTACTTTCTAACTTAATAATCAGTGCAACAATTGGAATCAGCCAAGAAAGTACAAAAACAATTACAAACAAGGAAAATACAACGTCAAAAAATCTTTTGAAAAATTGGTTTTCTGAATCAGTAAGAGGTTCCGGCATCATTTTCAGAAAAGGCACACCTTGAATGACATCCATCGCATGATTTCCCATATTGATATATTTAAAATCCGGAACGATGTATATTCTAATCATTTTATGCTCAGCAATCTGAACGATGTCATTATAGATCTCCTCATCAATAGAATCATCACAAAGAACAATATTATCTATTTTACTATTTTCCAAATCATTAAACAGGCATTTGACGTCGCCCAAATACTTACCTTTTTCATTGGTACCCTCTAATGAATAAAAACCTCTGATCCCCATTGAAGTTCTAATATCATCATTAGAAAGTATTTTCTTTGAGAAGCTATTTTTACCAATAAGAATTGTGTTAATAGAATTGAGCTTTCTACTAATTTTTATCCTATACTTTTTTCTTAGTAAAAAAACTATTATCCTTGTTAAAACCATTATAAATGTTAAAGACAAAAGATATTTCACACAAAACCAAACATCTATGGTTTTAGAATATATCAGATTGAAATTGAAAAAAAAGAAAACAATGAATAGCAGAAGTGCTTTGCTTAGTGCATTGAAATGTTTTGCAGAGTCTCTATAGGAAGGGTCATTGTACAGTTTTACGAACCTGGTAATGATGTACCAGGAAAAATTAAGTATTATCAACTGGGTTTTATAGTCCGCGTGAATTTTTGAATATTCAGCTTGATCCATAAAAAAATTAATACCTAAAAAAAAGAAAACATTAATAAAAATATAATCCCCCAGTATTAAAAATCTAGTCAATTTTTTCAAGAAATGAAGAGGCATATTCTAAAAATATGTAAATAAATTTAATTCCATCAAATTACTAACCATTTATGAAAATGACTCAGTTATTATATTCAAATATAATATTTATTTAAATACTGATGACTAAAAATAAATAAAATTAAAAATTGTGTTCAGAAAATTTGGAAAGTACAGCATCCTTCTCGGACAAAACAACATGTTCTAATGGAAGTTTCCAATCTACATTAACATCTTTGTCATTCCAAAGAACACCTCCTTCCGATTCTTTGTTATAAAAATTATCACACTTATATGCAAAAACCGCCGTATCGCTCAGAACAGAAAAACCGTGACCAAAACCTCTCGGTACATATAGTTGAAGTTTATTTTCTGGTGTCAGTTCTACTCCGAACCATTTTCCAAAAGAAGGAGAATCTTCTCTTAGATCCACAGCTACATCATATACTTTTCCCTCAAGACAAGAGACCAATTTGGCCTGTGCATGTTCTCCTTTTTGAAGATGCAATCCTCTTAGGACGCCATAAGATGATTTTGAAATATTATCCTGTACGAAGTGGCCATTGAGACCTGTTAATTCTTCAAACTTTTTTTCATTGAACTTTTCGAAAAAGTAGCCTCTCTCGTCTTCATAAACAGTTGGCTCTATGATATAACAGTCCTTGAGTGGTGTTTCTTTTATTTTCATACAATCTGTTTTCCTAATGTTGAATCAAGTTTTTTTAATTCCTGTTCAAATACTGATTTTTTAAGTGCTGAGCTGGAGAACCTGTGGTCTCTCTTGTTAAAAAAGATTTCGATTCCCTTGTCCTCGCAATATTGTTTGCCTGTAAAATTTTTATCTCTGTAATCATCACCTATGATCCTTACATCTACCACAAATGATTGTAAAATATCCATCAAGTCCTCTTCCGTATTATAAGGAATAATCTCGTCTACATCTTTACAAGCCTTTAGTTGAATATAACGTTCAACGATGGTCTGTGTGGGTTTGTTTTTGTTTGGACGATCGAATGTAGGATCTAGCTGAAGGCCAACAATCAAATAGTCACAAACTGTTTTTGCTTCTTCCAACATTTTGATATGCCCTGCATGCAGGAGATCGAAGGAAGAAAATGTAATTCCAATTTTGGTTGTTTTCATTGGGTTTAGTTTTATAACTGCAAAAATATAAATTTCAATGCTTAATAGCTAATATAACGCAAAGATTCTTAATCAAATATATAGATCTATTTTGATAATAACCTACACAAGCTATTGTAGATGAATTTCTTTCGCTCGTATTTTCATATTAAAGCTTCAGAATACTAGGGACAGATGGAACATTACAAACATGTCATAACCCGAATTATAATTTTTTAAGCTTCTACTTTAAAAATAAATTATCATTGTCCTTGTACCAATCTCTGATTGCCTCTTCAAAAGTGTAATGAAATTCATATCCTGAATTTTTAAACTTTTTCCCTGTAATATTAGTAGATATCATCAGCTTTTTCACTCTATCTGGATGAATCCCGAAAGATTTACCTCCCATAGCGCCAATTACAGTAGCTGCAAATTTCAAGATTCCGCTAGGAATCTTGAAGATGGTGCGTTGCATGTCCGTAGCCTTCATCATCGTATTCGAAATTTGTTCAATTGTAAATGCTGGTTCGTAGGTACAATTGTAAATCTCATTCCCTGGACTGGCATTTTCAATCCTGTAAATCATGAAACGAACTAGTTCTTTGACGTAAATACTTGCTTTAATAGTATCCTTTCTACCAGGATAGAAGAATCTGTGCTTTTTGATGCCCCAGTATAATCTGGTGAAATTCCCGTTTTCTCCCTTTCCAAAAACAACTCCAGGTCTTAGAATGGTAAGTTGTCTTTCGGTTTCTTTCTTGGACTGCCATACCATATGGATTTTCTCTGCAACCAACTTTGATATACCGTAAGGAGTATTTGGCATTGGCAGAGTGCTCTCGTCCTTTATATCCTCGGATGCACCGTAAGGTGCGATAGATGAGGTGAAAAGGAGTTTTTTAATGTTAAATTTTTCAGCGAACGCTGTTACATTTTCTGCTCCTTTTATATTGGTTTCAAAATATTCGTGGTCGGGATGTCCTGGTGTTGTATGAACTGCGGAAAAATTAAAAATGATATCATTTTCAGACACAGGAACATTAATATTAATTTCTGATCTTACATCGCAGTGAATAAAAACAGATTTGCCATTGTGCAGATTTTCTTTTATATCAAGATTGTAAATTTTAGCATCTGGTTGCTTATCTATTAAATGATTGATCAGATGTGTACCTATGAAGCCTGAGCCTCCAAATATAAAATAATTCATTAATTGTGTTGATTAGTTTCAAAAATATACAACTTTTATAAAAGTTGTAAAGTTTATCTATTTCTATATGTTAATCTCAATAAAGCAATGATTATCTTCAAAAATTTATTTTGAAAATAGATTTCCTAAGATTCATAAATTTTTATTAGTGCTTCAAAATTTTTGTCTTTATCGAACAAATCTTTGCAACGATTGTAAGAAGCCTTTCCCATCTCTTGTCGGAGAGCGTCGTTTTGCAACTTCCTGATAGCCTCAACGGCCTCATCCATAGAGTTGATAAGAAATCCTGTTTTGCCATCTTCTACCGAGTCCTTATTACCAACTATATTGCTTGCGACGATAGGTTTTCCTAATGCCATAGCTTCTAATATAGCTATTGAAAGTCCTTCCCAAAGGGAAACTTGCAAATATACATCAAATGCTGAAGTACGGCTCAGTAGTTCTTGTCTGGTACCAACCCAACCCGTAATTGTAACGTTAGGCGCAGTAATCTCATTGGCCAATTCTCCATTCCCGATCCAAACAAAATCGACATCTGGCATTTTGAGCGCTATCTCATTGAATCCTTGTGGATTTTTCTGTGCATGAAGAACACCAATGGTACCTACAGTAAATCTTTTATTCTCTGTTTTATCTTGAGTGAAATTTTGGTTTTTGAAGTCAATTCCATTTCTAACAAAATATGTTTTTCCAATACTCTTCGCAAACTGAAGCTCGGTTTCACCAGAGCCAATTGTAATTCCGCCGAAAAAAAATTGCACATATTTCTCAATAAGTCGAAATGATTTTTGTGTAGATGGCGAAATATCTTGTCTTAAAAAAGCATAGCCATGAGGGGAATAGAAAATCTTATCTCGCTTCAGAATGCCGACTGCCGCCATCCTGCCCAGCACACCTGCCTTCGAAGAGTGAAGGTGCAAAATATCGGGTTTTTCTGCTTTTAAAATTTTTCTTAGTTCTAGGAATGATTTGAAGTCGGTTTTCGGACTGATGTTCCGAGTCATTTGTAGTTTGATAAATTTTATTTTATCCGAAAACTCATCTTTGATCTTAGATTCATCTAACACATCTCTTTTACTATAAACGACAACAATTTCATAGTTCCCAGCACCATGAAGATTAAGCATATAAGATGTCAAATCCCTCAAATAAGTATAAATCCCTGTACTGAAAGCTTCTGCAACGTGTAAGATTTTCATAAAAATGGGTTGTTGTTTTATTTATTAATCTTTAACAAATAAACGGATTCTGTATCAATACTATTGAGCTTGATATTAGCATTATCATTTTTCAAATTTACAGAGCCTGACTTTACTTTAATCGGCAAAGTTAATTCTTTTTGTTCAGTATTAGGAACTTTAAAAAGTGTATAATTAACTTTAGTTGATCGTGAAAACAAAGAGGATTTCTTTACTGCTTTTAAATTGATCTGAATGGATGAAGTGATTTTTCCCAAGTTTCCAAACAATATATTAGCGGAATTTTTATCTTGGGACATGTAAGAAATTGCGACCGTTCTATCTGAATCAACCTTTGTACTAAGTCTGTTACTTAGACTTTCCGCATAATATTTATAAACCCACCAAACAGATCTTGGTTTACCTTGTGGCGTCAATAATCCATCTATAGAATTGTTCCAGCAAGTATTTTCGTTTTGATATGATGGTGCATCACCACAGGTTTTGCATCCTGCAACTCCTTCTTTATCTAAAACTGCTACATAGGCAAGAGATGTAAGTGGCTTGAAATAATCCTCCGGCCCTGCAAATTCTGGGATTATAATATCTTTTATTTTTAAGTTTGGATATTTTTGAATTAGATTTTCTCTAACGTGTTTAATGGTTTTACCCATATTTATAGCATCATCAATACCATAGTTCTGGTGCCAGTTCAATAGATCCAACCTGATATTATTCTTGTTACAATAATTGAGAAAATCTTCAAAAAAATCCTGAACAAACCATGAAGTAGAAGGCCCCATAATAATAGCATTTTCGCCTCCGGGGAGCGATCTAATTTTGTCATGAATTAGCTTAAAGGTCTCAAAAAAGTTTTGCCGTGACCCTTCGAAGAAAACCTCTATGTCTGGCTCGTTCCACAAATCGTAGACTACAGTATTCCCATTCTCCTTGTAAAGTTCCTCTACGAGATTTAATAAGTTATTTCTATCTAAGTAAGGTTTTTTCCATTGAGTTGATTTGTGATAAAAAAAATCAGTTATTACGAGAATAGGTTTTATATTATATCCTTTTAATATTTTTATTTGTTCTACCCTCTTGCTTTTTTCTGCCATTGAGCTTCCTATCCGCCAATAAACTGGTTTCAATTCCACTATATCGTTTTCTAATGCTTTAAGATCATTGAAGTGCAAAAATCCTACAACAGATTTTTGTCCAGATGTTTTTTGAGAAAGGTCTAACTCTATCGTCTTTTGAGGGAAAAGAAAATTTGAAATTCCCAAAAGTACAAATACCAGAAGTAAACTAGAAAAAATAATTTTCTGAAGAAGTTGACAAGATATCTGATACATATAATAAATTTTAGTCTTCATTTACTATTTTTTAAAAATCATTCAATCAAAAATAATGTATTTTTAAATATCTTATTGTATTTGTTAGATTATAATAACTTTAATAATAAAAAAAAACAATATGATTTAACGCATTAAGCATTTTTAAATTTTGTTTTAAAATAAAATTTGACAACATATTTAAAAATAATAAATCTTTTGTACAATTTTCCCGACAATGGTCTATCACTTTTCTTTATCGTTGTTACAGTATTTTCATTTCTTCTATACAAGACAAGAGTTTCGTTTATAAATTTGACTTTGCCCGTGATCTCTGCAACAAAACCTAACCAAATATCAAAAGCAACTTCCCGATTCCTTGGAAATGGTAGTGCTCTTTCTAAAACCTTTTTTTGAAATGCCATAGAATAGCCATAGTAAGTGTTGTATGCTAAATTTTTAAAGATACCCGGTCCTGAATTGAAGATACTAAAAAATGACTCATTGGTTACATTCAAAAATTCATCAGTAACCTTGGAATTACTAACAACCAAGTCATAATCTTGCAAATGATTTACTATAGTATCTACTTTATTGGGTAGCCATACATCATCTTGGTCAGATAGAAATATAATATCTCCCTCAGCATTTCTGAGAGCATTTTCAAAGTTAGAAGTAAACCCTTTCTCAAGAAGATTGTAAAATATTTTGATCCTGTCGTCTTTCATACTTTTGATTATTTCAATAGTATCATCTGTAGAATTATCATCAGAAATCACAATCTCATCCGTAGCCTTTAATTGTGCAAGTATAGAACGTAATTGTTCTTCAACATACTTTTCGCCATTGTACGTGGCCATACAAACACTTATTTTCATGTATTAGTTTTTATTTTTATATGCATAAAATTCAAATTTCAAATTAGGGATTGAAATTTGAATTTCCAACAAACTAAGGATTATTATTTCTTAATTCTTTTTGATAAACCTTGACTAATTCCTTTTCTAATCGATTTTAGCTTGGCAGATTTGTCATTTTCAAAAAACAAAATAGATATGCACCTTAGCCCTATATATTTTACAATCAAGTGGACCTTCTTCCTTATTGGATAAACATCCGAATATCTTCTCCAAAGATAGATATGATTCTTTATCAGGTAGAATGTTCGAAATGCAGAGTAATTATCTGATATTTTCCCTCTGAGATTATTTTCAGAATATCCGATCTTATGATTCAAAACCACATCTGTGAGAATGACTGTCTGTAATCCAGATTGCTTATATATATTGTAGCAAAAATCAAAATCAATTCCATCAATAAACAAATCCTCATCAAACTCTAAACCAGTTTCAAAACTTGACTTAGGATAGATAGATCCAGATGTGATACATTCTTTCACAACCAGTATGTCATTATTATTTGTGTAAGCTAACTTGTCGTGTGATGTGTAATTTACCCCAAAAACTCCAATAGTAGAGTCGCTATTGTTCAATACAATTTCTTTATATTTCTCTAGCATTCCCGATTTGAAATAACTATCCTGATCAAAAGTGATTAAAAAATCGTAATCATTTTCCAAAAGCCTTTTGACAGCCACATTCAAAGCGGAGCCAATACCTACATTTTCACCATTTCCTAAAATGATAATTTTCGGACTGATGTTTTTCAGTTTTTGAACATGATGATCATTGCCTTGATTAGGTGTATTGTCCCATACAATCAAAGTATCAATATCATTGATATAAGAATTGATGTTACTTACTATTTCAGGAAAATCGGGAAAATAGGTTATAACTATCCCTAATAATTTCATTTTTTATGATTATAAATTTATAAAAAATAATTTAAAGTAAAAATCAATTTTACTGCAAACGATTATTTATTGCTGAAAAATTTCCGCGGTGGACTTGCCAGCTTTGAAACCAATTTGTTAAATATTCTTTTTGCTTCGAAAAAAAGATATGGCAAAACCTTATAATTGTCATCGCTCACAAAAAGAACCTGTCGCTCATCTACTTTTAGCTGATTGGCTTCTACGTATATGTTAAACAATCTTTCTGCCATAAATCCATAGATTCTTTTTTGATAGAAATCATATTTTGAAATATCGATAGACTGCTCAATTTCTTCCAATATAGGAAATAGCCATGTACAATATTTATCAAATTCCTGCCATGACATAATAAACATGTTGTATGGATAAAGCTCATTATTTTCATACATTATCTTATCGAAAGCATTAGAATACTTTGTATCTTGTTTTTTGATGACTTTTTCCAGAAATCTTAAGTCCTCGCTATAGTGCCTTACACAATAGTCTATATATAAAGATACTCGGAAACTTTCAGATATAGGTACAATCACATTTCCTTTTTTCAAACTGTCTTTTACTTTGTCAGATATATTGAATTCTGATTTTTTAAAATTTTCAGTTCCTAATCTTTTACTGGGTGATGAAAACAAGGCATTATCAAAATTGAAGTATCTCCTGTAATGGCATAAACCAATATAATCAACATTCTTCAAGTTTTTCCAAGCCCAATATATACCCGTCAACTCACAATAATTAGGGTTTTTCAAGCTTATGTTATCCCCTGTGTCATCGCCAGTCATCTGCAAATTTTTATCAGATGTTTTTTTCCCAACGTGAATTGGCAAATAATACTCGTTTTCAACTTTTAAGTCATCCTTGAGACAACAAACTAATATTTTTAAATTCATAATAAAACAGTATTAAAGAGCTACTCTAATATTTCGGATTTATAAGGATAAGTTTCATTTTCATTATAATAGGCAATAGTCGTAAACCAATATGTGAAAAACATGGATACTACAAGAAGTATTAATATTGAATATTCTAATTTATGTTTTCTCATCAGAAATAATGCTCTTGGAAGCAAGATACACTCACTGATAAATAAGAAGTAAAATGCTACTCTGAATGACCAGACAGAAACTAATGCTGTAAGAATGAGAATCGATCCTAATAAGTTTAGAAACATGTAGGATATTAATTTATCTTTTTCATTTGATTTTATGTTGAAAATTAAAGCTACTAATAAAATCATACTTATTGCAAAGTGGAAAATAAATACAAAAACATAGTTAATTGTATCTCCACTGAGGTAGTATAAAAATTTCTGCGGTAGAATGCCCAGAACTACAAATAAACCTACGATGTAATCGAAGTACATAAATATGAATACACAGCAAGTAAGTGTAGTGAATAGTACCAAGTGTTTCGCCTTATATTTTGAAACTGCTAATATGTACGCACCTATAAAACCAAAATAAAAGATCCCCGTGTTATGTGTATACTTAATTACAATCAATAATAAAATAAACTTGATCCACTTCTTTTCTTCCAAATATTTGAATCCATACAAACACAAAGTCAAACAGATGGTTTGTCGGACCAGGTTGAGTGACTGATTGTAAAAACCAAATAGAAATACAAACATCACCAGCCACATATAAGCCTTTTTCCTATTGTCATACGCTGTCAAATAAACAAACAAAACAATAACGAAGCTTGTTAAAAAATATATAATGTGAACATCGGTTCCAAAACGGGATCCTACAAAATTAAGTAATAGATATACAAACTCTATATCAGCGAAGGCATCATTCTTATAATACTTATAAAACTGTCCCCAACTCTGAATATGTTTAAACTGATTCCATACAGAATCTACATATATTTTTGTATCTGTTCCAACGCCAGAATCTCTAAAACCTGCCAATAATGAGGGTGTAAGTATTGCAATTGCCGAAAAAACAAAGAATAGAACTTTATTTTTCCGGTTCAGAGAGATCTGAGCCAGATATGTGGAAAATATACTAATCGCAAAAACAAACAGATACGGAAACATCAATCAGGGGATAATATTATTAAAATATTTTATTTAATCGTTGTAAAAAAAATTTTACAATCTTAAAAAAGGTCTTTTTTATTTTGTCTGGCTGGCTTTGCAAATCTTAGTTCGCAGAATCCTGCTTCGACAGTCAACAAATCATTTATCATTTGTATTGGTTTTTATATTTAGTTTATTACTCAGAATATCTCTTGCAGTAATATACAAGGGATCTTTGGTAAATTTTAAGAATAAGAGATATATAATAAATCCTGCTAAAATTGAGATCGCGAAATCTTGCATAAAACCAAGATTGATCTTTTTAATCAAAGAAACAGCAACAACCATGGCTAATGTGGCAAGCGCATATATCCAATATTGTTTTTTCCATTTTACCCAAATCAATCTTTTACCAATCCAACACATCATGACAGTTACAAGGAGCTCCGCAAATAAGGTTGAAACAGCAGCTCCATTTTGACTGTAGAGTGGTATGAGCCATAAGTTAAGTATAAAATTAACAATGGCACCAATTGCTGTTGAAAAAATCACAATTTTCTCATGTCCTTGTGGATAGAGAATCTGTATTCCCAATACATTGGAAATGCCTATGAAAATAATGATCGGAGACAGTATCTTAAGTGTCAATATTGCATCCACATAAGTATCTCCACAGAATATCGGAATCACAAAATCTGCTAGCAGAATAAGTCCAAATGATATCGGTAAAGTCAATGCAACAATGATATCAAGTGACTTTTGTGCTAACTCCCGGAACTCTGATAGTTGATTATTTTGAATCATATTGGACATGCGAGGCAACAGTACAACACCTAACGAAGTAACCATCGTTAGAATCACATGTGTCAATTTTGTAGCGGAGGTAAAGAGACCGACACTCTCATTACTTTTCATAAATCCCAGCATGATAACATTAAGGTTGATGTAGATGCTGATAATCAAATTAAGAACAAATATCCTGAGAACGGGCTTCAGATGTCTGAATGGTTTTAAGTCAGAACTTATATCTGATACCTTTATATACTTTCTTAATCTGAAAAAATTAAAAACATTACCTCCTACAGAGCCTATGGTGATGCAAATGGCATAATACAAAATATCCTGCTGCGTCTTGACCAATAAGAACAAAAGAATGAGAGATAATGAGCGGACAATAATACCACGTATAGTAATATATTTAAAATCTTCTACCCCTTGATAGAACCAATCGCATCCAACGGTTGTAAGAATTATGGAAAGGCTAAGAATGAGGAAAAGAGGAATATTGACTTGTATTTTAGCTACTGTCAGAGTAATAATAAATATTAGAAAATAGCCTATTACAGTCAATATCAAATTTAAAATCAATACCTCTAAGAGCGTTTTATTTCTTACTGTTACATCGTCTCGCACTTTAGCTATTTCTCGAATAGCATACATGGGAATTCCCAATGAGGTAAGTAATAATACATATTGAATAATAGACTGAAAAAAATTGACCTCACCGATTCCCTCTGCCATCAATATTCTTGAAGCATAGGGAAACGAGATCAAAGGAAAAAGTATACCTAAACTAGTGTTTATTAGATTATATACAAAATTACTTTTTATTGATTTAGCCATTATTACTTGATATCAGAAACATTTTTTGAAATGCTGATAAACCTGTTAGTTTTATTTATTTTTTAAAAATCTGCCACCATTTTTTTTCTTCCATCTGGTATCCGTAGCCATATTTATTTCCATAACCAAAGTTGGTTTTATGAACATCATTCACTACAAATCCAACATTGATAATCTTATTGGAGTCAATATTACTATTTGCGAACTCTATAAAACTCTTCTCTGTTACTTCGGATCTTGTAACATAGATCGTGGCATCTGCAACACTGGAAATCAGGAATGAATCTGTCACCAGCATCAATGGAGCAGTATCTAAAATGATATAATCATATTTGTCTTTCAAGGATTCTAATAGCAATTCATACCTGCCATTTTGTAAAAGATCTGTGGGATTTGGCGGAATGCTTCCTGAATAGATGAAATCACAGTTATTATTAAAGCCACTAGGGTGTATCAAGTCATCAATCTCACTATCATCATTATATAGAAATTCTGTAAGTCCTTTTACATTTTTCATAGAAGGATTATATCTCTGCAATTGTGGATTCCTGATATCTGAGCCTATCACTACAACTTTTCTCTTCGGGGAAGCTAATGCTAACGATAAGTTGACAGAAACGAATGTTTTACCTTCACCTTTGATTGTAGAGGTTACAAATATAACTTTTGCATCCTGTTTTTTCGGTAACATAAAACTTAGATTTGTAACCAAAATCCTGAAGGATTCTGCTAATGGGGTGATGTCGTTTGGTTTTATAGTTTCATCGTCTCTCCTTCCAAGTCTAGGAATTTCAGATAAAATAGGATTAGAGCTTAATTTATCCAAATCATGCTTATTAAGCAATTTATTATTTAGTAATTCTCTGGTATAGATAAACGCGAAAGGTATCAATGTACCAAAAATCATTGCTCCTAGCAAGGTCAACATCTTTTTTGGAGCCACTGGTTTTTTAAGCGCATAAGCAGAATCTACGGAACGAGCTTTGTCACTAGTTATCGCCATTGTAATTGCAGCTTCCTCTCTTTTTTGCAATAATAGAAGATACAAGTTTTCCTTTATTCCTTGTTGTCTTTCGATATTCCTAAAAAGCTTTTCCTGTCTAGGAACTCTACTCATTTTATTATCAGCAGAACCTTCATACCCGGATGTAAACGACTTTGTAGACTTAAGTGATGCTAGATTCTTATAAAGACTTTCCTTCATAGCTCCTCTCAAGGCATTGATTTCCTTTGTAATATCAACCACGAGTGGATTTTCTGTAGTCGCATTTTCCAACATCCTATTTCTGTCCAGAATAAGTTTATTATACATGGAAATGTTAGAAGCAGCAGATGTAGAATTATCTATACCTATGTTTGTTGGCATCAACTGATACGAGTTACTACCCTGAGAATTTACATAGTCAATCAAAACATTTGTAATTTCTATCTGCGTATCGATGTCCAACATCCTTCTTTTCGCTTCGGTAGAAATCTGCAAATTGAGACGGGATTCTGCACCTATGTCAATTACATTATTATCAATTTTGAATTGTTCTTTCTCTGTTTCTACCTCACCTAATTCATTAGAGATAATTTGTATCCTGTCATCTATAAAATCTTTTGTTTTGCTAGACTCTGTATTCTTGTCAGTAGTCGCATACAAATTGTACACCCTCACCATATCATCTAAGATGTCTATTGCTTTATCCTTGTTGGGATATGACAATGACAGCCCAATCACTGTAGCATCTTTATCCAAAAGATCAATATCTATAGATTTCTGGAAGTCATCTACAATATCACTCAAATGTGAATACTTGAAGTAGAACTCTTTTAAGTCTAGTTTTTTAACTTTCTTACGATTAAACTTAGGATTTTTCACGATCATAAAATTAGCGTAAGGCAAGTTGATCATTTTGTTGTAAGTCGTAACAATATTACCTTTTTTGAACTCTTCAGAAGATAGTGTAATTACGTCTCCTTTGATGGTAATATCGACTGGTTTCTCTGGTAATTCTTCGTACTCCTTTTCGTTTACCACTATGATATTGAAAGGATTTGTATCTCTATAAAGCTCTACATCATGATACTTTTCTCTTGAGAAGATAGATGTCTCTAATTTTAAATTACGCGCAACATCTTCCAGAATATTTTTTGATTTGAAAACCTCTAGCTCATTCTCAATACTATTGGTTCCCATCCCAGCAAATCCTCCTAAGCCTGCAAGCACGCCAAAATCTCCAGATGCATTAGACATTTTCTTCGCATCCTTAATGAGCACAGAAGAGCGTATACTATAAATAGGTGTTGAGAATTTTGTGTAAACGACAGCCAAAACCCCCATGATAAAAACACTTATCACAAACCAATGCCAGCGCGTAAGGTATGGTTTTATAAGTTCTCTGAAATTAATCTCCTCTACTCTCTCTTTTACGTTATCCATTACTATTACTAATTATTGTAACCATAGCCAAATTTGTTTCCATATCCAAAATCATCACTGGATATGTCATTCAAAACAAGAGCTACTTTATTTAATTTTCCTGATTTTACAGTTTCATCTATAAACTCTATTAGAGCTTTCTCAGTATATTTAGATCTCGTAACATAAAGTTTGAGATCGGCATATTTTGCGATTGTGAGCGTATCCGTCACCAATAATAACGGAGCTGTATCAATAATAATATATTGGTATCTGGTTTTTAGTATTTCCAACAGCACCTCAAACCTACCGTTCTTCAAAAGTTCTGTAGGATTGGGCGGGATCATCCCAGAATATATTATATCACTTTTATCATTCATCGGATTTTTAAGAACAATATCATCTATTGAAATTGAGCTGTCATATAAAAATTCCGACAATCCTTTTACTTGTTTTTTTATCTGATCATATCTCTGCAGTTGAGGATTTCTAATATCCGCTCCGATAATGATGACTTTGCTAGAATTAGAAAGTGTCAAAGCAAGATTCATTGATACAAAAGTTTTCCCTTCCCCCTTTATTGATGATGTTACAAAAATGATTTTCGAAGAGCTAGCTACATCCAACATAAATCCCATATTCGTAACAAGTATCCTAAATGCTTCGGCCAATGGTGAAAAATCATTTTTTCTGATCAAATGATCTACATTTTTATTAATTGAAGGAAGTTCTGCAATAATTGGCAAATCGGAATATTTCTTGATATCGTTCTTACTGACAATCTTAGTGTTGAAAAGCTCTTTTGTATAGATATATGAAAAGGGAATCAAAGCAGCAAACAGCAAAGCTACTACCATTGTAATCATTTTTTTTGGTGCCACAGGCTTATCTGATACAAAAACAGGTTCTACTGTTCTTGCTTTCGGAGCAACAACGGCAAGTGAAATCGCAGTCTCCTCTCTCTTCTGGAGCAATAGCAAATAGAGACTTTCTTTTATCTGTTGCTGTCTTTCCAAACTTCTAAACAGTTTTTCTTGATAAGGAATTTTTATTATTTTAGAATCAATTGCACCTTGCTCACCAACATACTCATTAAGCGAAATTTGCAAACCCATCTTGTTTTTCGAAAGAGATTCTGCAACAGCCTCCTTCATAGAGTTGATTTGTTTTGTAATATCTATAACAAGCGGATTCTGAGGTGTTGCATTTTCCAGTATTCGGTTTCTTTCCAAAACTAATCTATTATATGCACTTATTGAACTATTTGAATCTGCATTATTAAGCCCTACATTAGAAGGCAAAACCTGGGTGTTGTTTTGTTTGTTCAAATATGAAAGCAAATTATTTGTCAACTCCAGTTGCGCATCCAACTCCAGTTGTTTCATTTTTGCTTCTGCTGATGATTCTAGATTTATTTTTGCTTCGGTGAGTATGTCAGATATTTTATTCTTTGTTTTAAAACGTTCTTTTTCATCTTCAACATCACTCAACTCTCTGGAAATTTTATTAATTCTATCATCAATAAACTCTTTAGTCTTTTGAGACTCCGAATTTTTATCTAGTATTGCATCTTTGTTATATGCCGCTATCAATTCATTTAGAATAAGTGTTGCCTTGTCAACCTGAGGACCTTCAATGGCAAGATTTATTACGGTTGCATCTTTATCAGCAAGATCTACCTGAATCTGTCTTTGAGTAGAGGTAGCACAAGATTCCAATGTAGAAAAATTAATTTCAAAGACATTGCCTATTTTCTCAGCCTTTTCAGCATCAAAGTGTTTGTTCTTTGTAATTATAATATTAGCAAAAGGAAGATTAATTAATTTCCCATAATTGTAAGTCTTCTTGATTTCGAATTCATCTGACTCTAATTCGAGATTATCTTCTTTATAATGTAATAGAAAATTTTTTTTAGGGAATTTTTTATTCTTTTTTTCAGTTAAAACATGAATGATTATTGGTGCCGTATCTCCAAAAAGTTCTTTTTTTCTTAATTCTTCTGTACTATAGATGGTAGTCTGTAACGAGTTCAAAGAAACTATATCCCTTACAAGCTTTTTGGACTTGAAAATCTCAATTTCATTTTCAATACTATTAGTACTCATACCACCAAAACCTGAGAGGCCATCCAGAATACCTACAGAACCCATGGGGGATCCAGAGATAGATTTTTTAGCATCTTTTATCAGGACTGCTCCTTGAATACTATAGATTGGCGTTGCGGTTTTGATGTATAAAATAGCTACTAGGATAAAAATAACTCCACTAATTAAAAACCAATACCATTTTGCTAAATATGGCTTTAAAAGTGAATAAATGTCAAAATCAGGTGGGTTATTAGTTGTTTTTTCCATTATTAGTGTTGCTAAAATGAAATTATTTACCTGAATAGAAGCGCGAATAGACCTACAACGACTGATGCAACAGAAATCCATACCCCAGTTTGCGGACCATACGCCGATGCATTTTTTCTAGAATTATTAGGAGAAACATAGATCACATCATTCTGTTTTAAATAATAATAAGGCGAGTTGATAAACTCAGCATTTGTAAGATCAATATTCTGAGTAGTAGTGTTTCCATCAACATTCCTAACGATCAATACATTTTTCCTTTGCCCATATATCGTCAAGTCTCCTGCAAGACCAATTGCATTAAGTAACGTAGCAGATTGACCAGCTGTTATTAAGAATTGACCTGTTCTATTGACCTCTCCCAAGACAGTGACCGTGAAATTTGTATTCCTAATGCTCACCCCAGGATCCTTTACATACTGTGCTAACCTTTCTTTAAGAATCTCACGAAACTGCTCCAAAGTTTTTTCCTTAGTATCTAGATTGCCCAAAATTGGAAACTGGATAAATCCATTGGAATCTACAATATATGTTGGCCCAGAAACAGAACTTTGCCCTTGCAATGGTAAATTACTACTTGGTAATGAGTACTGAGAAATCTCACTAGAGGAGTAATTTTGATTAAAAGGTTTTACAACATCCATATCTTTTGCTGAAACCAAAATAACTAGTTGATCGCCGGTTTGTATTGTGAATTTTGAATTTTGTTTGGAGGTTTGAATTGCAACACTCTCTATATTCTTCATATAGTCGATATCTTCTTTTGCCTTACATGAAAATATTACACAAAATAATGAAGCCATAAAAACTATGGATAAAACTCTTCTCATAAATGTTTTCTTAAATTGAGGGTTTGCAAATATAGGGATTCTTATTTATCTAACGATTCATAAATAGAATTATTGCTTTTAAATTCTTTTACGATAGATTTCAGTATTCTCACAATTTCCTGCTTCTCTTCTTTCTTGGAAAACTCTATTACAAGCTCCGTGAGTTCATCAATTTCTTCAAACTGCATAGACGGATCTTTGGAAATCATAATTTTTTCGTGAGACGTTGGTAGCGTACGAGCATTGTCGCTTAAAAGTTCTTCATACAGTTTTTCGCCAGGTCTTAAACCTGTGTAGATAATTTTGATATCAATGTCGGGCTCAAATCCTGATAACTTGATCATTCTCTTAGCAAGATCCAAAATCTTCACAGGTTCTCCCATATCAAAAACATAGATCTCACCACCTTGTCCCATAGTCCCGGCATTCAAAACCAATTCGCAAGCTTCTGCAATGGTCATAAAATACCTTACAATGTCAGGATGAGTGATTGTGACCGGACCTCCCTTTTCTATTTGTTTTCTGAAATGGGGAATTACAGATCCATTGGATCCTAGCACATTTCCAAAACGAGTGGTAATAAATTTTGTAGAGTTCCCTTCTAAATTTTGCAAGGATTGTACAAACAACTCAGCTACTCTTTTGGATGCTCCCATCACATTCGTAGGATTCACAGCTTTGTCTGTCGAGACCATGACAAATCTATTGACACCGTATTTGCTTGCCAGAAGTGCCAGATTTTTGGTACCCATCACATTTACCAAAACAGCCTCGTGAGGATTTTCTTCTACTAGTGGCACATGTTTGTATGCTGCCGCGTGATACACCATAGAAAAATTATACTTCTTGAAGATAGGCTCTAATCGGCTAAGGTTGGAGATATCTGCCAAGACAAATTTGAAATTGATATGAGGATAAGTCTCCTTCATCTCCAACTCGGTGTCATACAATGGCGTTTCAGACTGATCCAATATCACAATTTGCAAAGGTTCCAAAAGTGCGACCTGTCTTACAATCTCTCTACCTATAGAGCCAGCACCACCAGTTACCAAAATTGTTTTTTGGAAGTGTCTTTTTTTCACTTCCAAATTATCCAGTTTTATGGGTCTTCTATTGAGAAGATCCTCGATCTGAATGGTATTGATCTGATTGATCATTTCATTGCTACGCAATTTTTGAAGAGATGGAGCCTTGTAAATCTTAAGATTATTTTCTAGAAATACATTCACCCAAAAATCTAACTCTTCTCTTTGCAAAGCTTCTTTGATGACCAAAACGCCAGAAACATCACTGACTCCATTTTTTAGATTCTTAATGAAATTCGATTTGGTGATGATAGGCTTATCCAAAAGTTTGATACTTACCTTTTTATCATGGTAAGAGATAAAACCTTTGATATCAAATGGTAAGTTTGGATTAGAAAGAATGACTTGGGCAATGGCTACAGATGTATCATCATCACCCAATATGTATATTTTTTTCCTGCTGCCACTTCTTTTATTTTCTTTGATGATATTAAAAAAGCCTTTTACACAAAGCCTAAATACAAATAAAAACAAGCAAGAAATAGCAAAATACAATCCCAAAAAAGGAATCAGAACTACTTTTTCTGATGAACTCAAAAAGTAAGTATAATTGATAATAACAATCGTTAAAACGCCACATAGATTTGCCAAAAAAATCTTGAAGAGATCGACAAAAGTAGAATGTCTTATCACTCCAAGATATGTTTTGAAAATATACATGTACAAAACATTGACCGCGATGATGAAACCAAAGACATAAGAGAGTGGATACACTTGATAATGTTTCACATCCAAACCTAGTATCAGTAAATGGGAGATAAAGAGAGAGACAAGTACTATTAATAAATCGATAATTAAAATGACCCATCTTGGCAGGAATTTCAGATCCGCAAGATCCAATACATTATCATTGAGCGAAAATCTCTTGAGATTTTTTTCCTTATCCATGTTTGGCTAGTTAAAATTGAAAATTAGTAATTACTCCATAAATTCTTTTTTTATCATCATTTGTTAAGTTGGAACCAGAAGGTAAACATAGACCTTGGTTGAATAATTCTTCTGCAACGTTTTCCCCGTAATACGGACAATCTTTGAAAACTGGTTGTAGGTGCATTGGCTTCCACAATGGTCGCGTTTCTATATTTTTCTCTGCAAAGGCATTCATGAAATCATGATTCGTCTTTGCAGTTAGATTTTTATTTAATGTAATACTAGTGAGCCAATGATTTGAATAAAAGTCAGGATTGATTTCTGTAAAAACATCCACCGCGTCTATACCTGAAAACAAATCTTTGTAAAAATCGTGATTGGCTCTTCTTTGTGCAACTCTGTCATCCAAAACTTCCATCTGCCCTCTTCCGATTCCTGCACAGATATTACTCAATCTGTAATTGTACCCCACTTCGGAATGCTGATAATGCGGTGCTTGATCTCTTGCTTGCGTAGATAGAAAAATAGTTTTGTCCTTTTGATCGTTTGTATTAGTGACCAATGCGCCACCTCCAGAAGTTGTGATAATCTTGTTACCATTAAATGACAACAGTGCAAATTCTCCGAATGTCCCGCACTTTTGACCTTTATAGGTTGAACCTAATGATTCTGCACTATCTTCTACTAATGGAATATCGTACTTGTTACAAACTTGCAAGATGTCATCCATTTTAGCGGGCATCCCATAAAGATGCACAACGATGACAGCTTTTGGCTTTTTATGATTTTTAATTCGATCCTGAATGGCTATTTCCAGAAACTCAGGTGACATGTTCCAATTGGTTTTGTCGGAATCCACAAAAACCGGCGTCGCTCCAAGATATTTTATTGGATTCGCCGACGCAGAGAAAGTAAATGATTGACAAATAACCTCGTCCTCATAGCCCACACCTAATTGAATTAATGCTAAATGTAAAGCTGCAGTACCGGAACTCAATGCTGCTACAAATTTATCTTCATCCAGAAAACGCTCTATAGCCACTTCAAATTCGTCAACATTTTTCCCTAGCGGTGCAACCCAATTATGTTCAAATGCTTCTTGAATATATTTCATTTCTCCACCTCCCATATGAGGTGATGATAGCCAAATTTTAGAATCCATTTCCAATTAGTTTTTTCGATTGCAAAGATATTACAATTCATTTAAATATATTGATTAAATATTGTATTATTAAATATACAAAACAGATAATCTTAAATTCTCCAAGAAAATAAAAAAATAATCAACATAATCACAATATGATTACGGAAAAAAAACACACTTTTTAAAACTATGCTAAAGTCTTTACAACCCTTGCAGGGTTTCCAATTACTACAGTAAAATCTGGAACATCATTTACAACAACCGCTCCAGCGCCTACAATAGCCCACTTCCCAATATTTATATTTTGTTTTACACAGGCACCAATTCCCACCTGTGCACCTTCCTGTACTTTTACATTCCCTGCCAAAGCAACACTTGGTGAGATATGCACGAAATCTTCGATCACACAATCATGATCTATAGTAGCACCCGTATTGATAATACAATGATTTCCTATTTTGGTAGAGGAGTTGATGATGGAACCAGCCATCATAACATTAGCAAAACCTATAATAATATTTTTAGATATGATAGCAGAAGGGTGGATCAGATTAGACTTGATCGTGGAAAAACTCTCTGCATTCATCTTTCTGCTTTGATTACTTCCCAAGGCCAAGAAAACATTTTTGCATTGAGAAAGATTTTCGAGATCGTGATTTACCTGATATTGCAACACTTCCGTTACATCTTCATTCTGATCAAAAATTTCTGCAATTTTATAACCTGTCTGTTCAGCGATTTCTATTACCACTTTTGCGTGACCTCCTGCACCCAATATGCAAATATCGTTAGCCATTATTCCCTTTAAAATTTTCTGTTGTTGCTTGTCCAGCAGTATTGATTCCTTCGCTTTTCACCACTTTCTTTATAGTCAATAAAAAAATTTTCATGTCTAGTAAAAAAGTCTGATGATCTACATACCACACATCGTATTCAAATTTTTTCTCCCAGCTTATTGCATTTCTTCCATTGACCTGGGCCCAACCTGTGATGCCTGGTTTTATATCGTGTCTCCTTTTTTGCTCACTATCGTATAACGATAGATAGCTTACCAAAAGCGGTCTTGGCCCTATAAAACTCATATCACCCTTCAAAACATTGAGTAGTTGTGGAAGTTCATCCAAAGAAGTTTTTCTTACAAATTTTCCCATTTTGGTCAATCGGAACTCGTCTGGCAAAAGTTGTCCAGAAGCATCCTTTTCATCCGTCATTGTCTTGAACTTTATGATTTTGAAGACACGTTCGTTTTTGCCAGGTCTTTGTTGAAAAAAGAAAACATTTTTCTGATTGAAGAAATAAAGCAAAAGAATCAACAAAATAAAAACCGGCGATAGAACAAGTATCAAAGCCAATGCTAAAGAAAAATCAAAAATCGGCTTAAGAAAATCTCTGTACATAATGAAAAACAAATCCGAAATTTAAAAAAATTCCGGATTTAAATATATTAAATATTAACCTTTTTATTTCTTCTCTGGTAGTAAACCACCAAAAGTAATCCGCTAAGCAATAGTGCTGGAATATAATCATCAATTGAAACAACTGGATCCCCTGGGTTTCCAGGTCCTGCTTCTTGTTGATCTCCCGGATCGGGAACTTTCCCAAATGAAGACTGGCCATCATCAGCTTCTGCTGTCGCATTTAACTCAGATTTTGGTTGCACAACTGTCTTGTCCTGTTCGAAGACATTGTCCTGGAACTGAGCAAAAGCCATAGTACTAAGTACTACATATATTAATGATAAATACTTTCTCATTGGTTGTTTAATACAAAACATATTTTTCAAGGTGTAAATATATAAAAAAATGTTAAAACTTAATCAAATTCAATATTAATTAAATTTAAAGTACCAAATTATAGAGGCTGTTCAAATTCAACAAAATTATTTCCCCACCCTAAGGGATTAATTTTGATGGAATTTTCAAGGCGTTTTCTATCCTTTTAGGGTTGGGAAAAGAAAAATACTTAAAAAATTTTATTTTTTAATCATTTATAAACAGACTCTATAATTTGAACCATCGTCATATTTCTTGGTTGGTGCTTGGATTCTGGATCCATGACAATGATGCTGCTTATATAATTTGGCTTCTGTGTAGACGATTTCAAACAAAGTTTATTGTTAGCTCTCACAAATATACATTGTTTGGCAACAGACGGGTTTAACTTCCTATTAATTCATCTTTAACATATCTTTCTTCCGTCCGGAAACAAATGTTTGTTATACACAACCATTACAATTAGTTATTGCGAGCGTAATTCTAAAAGTATAATTATTCATCAATCTAAAGTATGGCTAAAAAAAAACGCTCTATAGAAGAGCGTTTTACTTCAAAAATAGAAATCTCTATTCAGGGTATGTTAATCATTTTTTTATTTGATGATTTTCTTCGTGTGAATATCTCCAGAGTTTTCGGCTTTGATGATATAAACCCCGTTAGGTAAATCTAAAACATCAATTCTTAGAGTGGAATCGTTGGTTTTGATAGACTTAAGAAGTTTTCCGCTCACATCGTAAACATCTACTCTTCCTAATGGTTTCGTTGAAGCGACAACATAGGCATTTCCATCTTTATAAATATTGAAATCGGATTTCTTAATTATATCATCTGCACCTAAGAAAGATGAATCTTTGTAAACAATCTCGAAACGCGTGTTATTGGTTCCTTTGGTTGCCTGGAATACATAATCTTGTTCTGACAAATTGACGATCTTGTTCAGTTGTTTATCTTTTAGATATATGTTTTGACCATTTGTGAAGATTCCTTCTTTATTTTTGATAGAGATTTTATACTCACCAGCTTTTGAATATACATTTCCTAATGCCACTTTATCATCTGCATTAAAATCTGCTTTACCTTGGATTGCCAGTTTTCTGGCTCCCAGTATAGAATAAAAAGAATCAGAACCAATTACAAACAATTCACCATCATAATTAATTTCAAAATCATTTGTTGCCTGAGGCAAATAGGCCATCAATATTGTGTTCGAAATATTTGTAGGCGAAGTAAATGTCAACCAGAAACGATCTTTGACCACAGCAGTTCTACTATTATAGAAAATTGCTCCCGGATCATAACCCAATCTGATATCATTATTGAATTCCAAAGGTTGACCTACTCCAGCAACTTTTGCTTTTACTATAAAACCTTGCCCTAGTTTAACAACACCATTTGGAACTTCTATAGCATTCCCTGGATTTGGATCTACTTCCACCGCCGGAGTTCCGCCACTTAGATTATAGATAGCATAGTTGTTACCACTATATCCAGAACCTTGTTGGGTTAATGCAGTAATGTCATTATTGGTCCAAAAATAAGCAGAACCATAGATCTTAGAAGAGTTAGCATTATACAAGGCTTCGAAATCAATACTTGAAGGGTACGGATTACCAACTAGATTGTACCCTTTCTCACATCCTGCTTCTTGAGCGCAAGAATTCTTAAGATTTTGTGAGAACAACTGACCATTGTTTATCTTACCACTGAAAGAGAATGTTGTCGTAGGATATGGCAATATGTTTCCAAAAGTATTTTTTCCTTTGATTGCGTATCCTCTACCAGTGTCAAATATAGATTGATTGTTAAGCGTTATTTCGCCTGCAATATTGGTCACAAAATAGTCGTTGGCTTCATTATAGACAAAGAATCTATTCCAAGGCGTTCCGTCGCCAGTGCCTCCGTTTGCAGAGTTATACCCATCTGAGAAGCTGTAAAGATTTTGGTCAGAGACAGGAGAACTCCAGAAAGTGTAACCTACGGTTGGCAGCAAAGCAAATCTTTTCACAAGAATTGCATGGTTGATAGATGGATTATTATCAACTCCTGCAGATGTTTGGATCAGGTTGGCATCATTCTCCAAAACCAATCTGTTATCTGTAAACACCGAGATGGTTCCATTTACAACAACATCCTGATTATTCTGAATAGCTAAAAGCCCATCACCTACAATTGTAAGATTGTTAACTTCAAATCCTTCGTTGATATTGTATGCACCAATGATCTCTGCATCTTCTGTACCTGTTGGTCCATCACCATTACTCCAAGCTGTTCCATTCCAAACAATACCTGTCTTTGTGGTAACATCTATTTCATTGGAATCAGCGGTAACCGCACTTCCATTTACGGCTCTTACTACATAGAAATATTCTGTATTCTGTTCTAGATTAGCCACAGTGTAAGAAGTTACATTATCTACATTTTCGTTTTCTAAAACATAACTTTTAACTTCTGTTGTTGTTGGCACTATTACATTCAAAGACAAATCATCTATACGCCAGTTAGCTGTACTTGCTTGGGCCCCACCTGAACCATTGTAACCATACAATCTAAATATCACCGCTTGATTTGCAACTACTGACAGAGATGAATTTGTTTTCAAACTCCAAGAAGTTCCACTAATAGTTCCAGTTGCAATATCAGTGGTATACCCATCTGCTGAGGATCTTAATGTATAAAGTTGGGGACCTGTTCCTGTGGAACGCGTACCAAAACTTATCCCCGTCAATGTAAAACTACCATTATTTGGCGTCACTGTAAATTGGAAATAAGCGCTTCCACCTGTAGCTGTATTTAAAGCTCCAATTCTCGCCGCTGCTCCAGCATTATTACCTCCAGAAGCACCTACATATCCAGAAGATGCAGATCCACCATCTATTAATGTAGTTGTACCATTATTATTCCCCTGTGAAATCGCAGAAATAGAAATTTCATTAGGAACTAAAGCAGGAGAAGCTGTATTAAAATTCCATGAAGCTGTTTCAGCAACTTCACCTACCCCTGTTTCTTTTTTATAAACATCCAACGCATACCTTTCAGCACCTGGGACAGCTAGCCAATTTGCAGTAATTGAGGTATAAGTTATCGGGTCTGCAGGAGTAGCAACAGGAGTAGCAATAATTGTCACAACCTTCTCAACACTAGTTGCAGGATCATAATTAGTACCACCCGCCTGTGAAGCTGTAATGGTAACTGTTCCTGCTGCCAAAGGTGTCAGAATATTATCCGTTACGGATGCTACAGCTGGATTGGAGCTTGCATAAGTGAGTTCTAACCCCTGTGTAGAATATGCATATTCATTCAAATCTATCAAAGATGACGGTAGAACAACAACAGGAATATCATCAAAAATAATAGCCTGCACTGCTTTTAGAATATTAGCCGTCAGACCTGGTTGGGTCAGCGTATAGTTATTTAGTGTATTACCTGTTAGATTTAGCGTTACAGCTATATTTGTTCCTGCATCAGAAGTTGCAAACACACCGTTTGGAGCTAACAGTACCGTTGCAGCATCAGCTGGCTCTACACCGTTGAGCGTACCGCCTGTTACCGTTGCAATCGTAGTTCCATCAAAAGTTTTATCGTACGCAACTGCATTAGTAACCGTCAATGGTTTAGGAGTAATAGATGCAACTAGAGATGGAGGTGTTAGGCTGTAGTTGGAAGCCTTGGAACCAGTCAATGATAAACCTGAGGTTGTTATGGTTTTATTGGCTCCAATATTAGCATTTGCAAATGTAAATGTTGGCGTTCCAGATAGTGTGACACTTCCAACGTCTCCATCAAGGACATTATTAAGCACTGGAGAGCCATCAACTAAAGCAATATTTGACGCGTTGTAAACTTTGTTAGCGGCCGTTAAACCTGTTACAGTAAGCGATCTTGTATTAACAACAAGCGATCTTGAAACATCGGTAGCCGGATTGTATGTGGCATCACCTGCCTGAGAAGCAATGATATTAGTGTTTCCCACTCCAACGATTGTAACTGTATTACCAGAAACCGTGGCAACCGCAGGATTAGAACTTGCGTAGCTAACCGCTAGACCAGAATTGGAAGTAGCCGACAATGTGAAATTGGCATCTCCATAGGATCTTGCAGCCAGAACAGCAAAGGTAATTGTTTGTCCCGCTTTCGCGATATTATAAGTTACTGGTACCGGGCTACTAGTTCCAATAGCGTTGGTAGCTGTTACTGTTACTGATCCAGCGCCTGCGACAGTTGGTGTACCCGAAATAATACCTGTGGTTGTATTAAAATTAAGACCTGCAGGCAAAGTACCAGAATTTATGGCATAAGATGATGGACTATTACTCGCACTAATCTGAAAGTTTGAAAGCAGTGTGTTTACAGTACCAGTAAAACCGGTACCTGAGGTTACTACCGGAGCAGAAGTTGGAGCAGATGTACCTGTCACTTTAAAATCATCTACAATCCAACGTTCAGCTGCAGCATTATTTAAAAGTGTTATTCTAACTCTCAAATTTGTTACAGCCGGTAAACCAGTTACTGAAACTGTAGAAAAACCTCCACTACCTGCATTACCCGATGCGGAACTGAAGTCTACAGGTGTGGCGTTTCCGTCATAAGCTGTTGAAGCTAATCCGCCAGCACTATATGACCAGTAAGCATTAGCATTCCCTAAAACTCTGGCCGTACTATACCAATTTGTACCACCATCAGGGCTTATTTCTACAGTTACAATATCATTTGCATCTGCTCCATTACTTGTAGAACCAATAGAAAATGACGCTAGTTTAAATGTAGCAGAAACCGAAGAGTATCCGGATGTATTAATATTATTTGATAATAAAGTTGCCGTCCCATTCGTCACTCCATACCCGTGTGTACCCTCACTAAAGAACGGAGAATTAGCAACCCTGTCCCCTGTAGCAGAACTACCTGAGTAATATGCTCCTCCAGTCAAATTAAATGCGGAGGTGGAATTATTGAGCCCATCAGACGCTATAGTGGTTTGCCCCCAAACATTAGCAACTGTAACCATCAATAGGAATAGCAGTAATTGTCTCCTAACACTAGCAGAATAACAACTAATTAGTAATTTTATCTTCATAACAATTTATTTATCATATATAATTTAGCAAAATTAATATATTAACACATATCGTGAAAGAAATATTTTTTATTTTTATTAATACTTTAAAAAAATTAGTATTTAGTTTACATTGAAGATAATAATTAACAAAATTTGGTGTGTATCGGATAAAGGAATATTAATCCAGATTTGTTTCTGCAAATAAATTTTTGACATAAAAAAACCTTTCAGAAATGAAATTCTGAAAGGTTTTTAAATCTATTTTAAAACTATATTATTTTAGAATCTTCTTTGTTTTCACATCACCAGAATTTTCTGCTTTTATAATATAGATCGCATTTGACAACTCACTTGCATCAAAGGTCAAACTTTTTTCTTTGGATGTCAGCTGACGAATCAATCTGCCACCAACATCATAAATCTCTACTCTACCTAATATTTTCGAGGACTTAACCACGAACGAATCTTTGTCTCTGTAAACGATGAAGTCAGATTTTGTAGTTTCATTATTCCCTAAAACAGAAGTATCTTTATAGACAATCTCAAAACGAGTGGCATCTGTTCCTTTTGAAGCTTCGAAAGTATAATCACCACTACTTAAATTGATGATTTTATTCAATAATTTATCTCTGAGATAGATACTCTGACTTTCAGCGAAGATGCCTGATTTTTCATTGATACTGATTTTTTGAGTTCCGTTGACAGAAGTTTTGACAGCCAAAGGAATGACATCTTCAGAATTGAAATTTCCTTCCCTGCTCTGGATTGCCAACTTTTTGGAATCTGAACTTAATGAATAAAAATTCTCCGTAACAGCCTCACTGAAAATAGTACTATCGAAACGCTCAAAAGAATTGCTAGCCTCCGGATTGTAAGCCAAAGCTATAACGATATTCATATTATTTGAAGTCGTAAGTCGCAGCCAATATCTATCATTATTTTCCGAAGATTCCTTATAATAAACGCCACCTACTCCAGAAGTGCTAGTTCTATGAGAATTTTTAAAAGTAAGATTTCCAGCTGTTTCCAAAGCTCTTATAATAAATCCTTGACCTGGTTTCACAATGCCATTTGGTATTTTACCACTTGTTCCAAACCTTGGTGCTGACGTTCCAACACCAGAGGACAAATTGAATATTGCATAATTTTGATTGACATAGCCCGATCCTAATTGAGAAAGATAGGTGTTGCTTGTATTATCCCAGAAGTAGACTGTTGGCGACTCGTCTAAATCATTATAAAATTTAGCAGTATTATCTGGATCATTGTACAATGCTTGAATATTAAGATTCGACGGATATGGATTTCCAATTAAATTATAATTATTTCCTGCAGCGGACAAAACTATAGTATTAACACCGGAAGTCGTTTCATTATTCGGTTCACCAACGAAATTTGCCGTGATAGCATCCCCTAATGTCGCCGATCCTTTGATAGAATAACCTTTAGCGAACGCAGACAAAGGATTGCTAGCTGTTGTAAGCGCAGTGAATCGGTCATTAGCAGAATTATAAACCATCACAGAATTATTAGGAATCCCAGCATACAAACTATACAAAGTTTGACTCTTAACTGGTGATGACCAATAATTGTACTGTGTGGATGGTACATTTGCATTGCGTTCCATTGTAATGCTTCCAATGTTTGCAGCATCCTTGTCTTGCAATAGATTCGCATTATTCTTAAAAAGTGCTTTACCACCAGCAACTATCTGAATTCCTTTTTTGGCATTTACAACATACGGATTTTCTGACTCCAAAGTTGATGGAATAGTAAACACAGCAAATGGATCCGTAATCTTTAACAAATTATTCACATTCAGATTTTTACCTCCTGGCTCCACATTGGTTCCAGAAACATCCACATTGTGATAGAGGGGCTTTACTCTAATCTTAGAAGCAGAAGTTCCAGCAAATTCTACGGTACCTGCAACAAGATTATAATTCCCGGACAAGTTGGGCTTGGTTCCCGAGCCAGAAATCACATATCTACCTCCAGTCATAGTAATATCACCACGTTGTGTCGCATCTTCACCATCATCAGCAATGCCATTGAAATTTCTGAAACCATTTCCAGCTTCATCAAACACCCTTCCTTTTCTAATTTCTAAAACACCATTGTTACCACCGGAAGTTCCGAAAGAAGTTGTATTACTAGATTTAAAATCAAGATCGTCCTGCGTGACGGATTGTGTTTCCAGATCCACGATCACTTTACCTGTAATACCTTGTGGCAAACCACTACCTGTGATTTGATTTGCTTTTCCTATGTAGTGATAAGTCACATTGGGACTGAATAATCTAGCAGCATTGGATGAACCGACCTGTACATTTCCTTTGTACAAATCACTAGCGGGCGTTGTAGATCCTGCAACAATCCCGTCAGGCGAGGATATTTTCAGGGTACTTCCTGTCTCACTGGTAAATGATTGACCGACTGCAGCAGCAGGAGCAACCACCCTAGTTATATTCAACGCATTAGCACCATTGAAACCGAAATCTAGAGTACCTCCAGTCTTTACTGTAAATGAGGAGTTAGTCCCTAAAGCAAGATCTTGATTGATGAGTTTTACGTACGCACCAGAGTTGACACTGAATACGATATTACTTGATGTCGCAGCATTTTTCACATCTATCGTCTGGGTTAAAGCATCCGTAGAGCCATTGCCTGTACCTGAAAAATTGAAAGATGGATTGCTATTTAAAGTACTAATAAGTTTAGCAGATTCACCAATCTCCAAATCACCATCAACATTTAACTCCATCAATCCCAATGTACTATTTGAAAGGTTTAAGGTATTAGTTGAATTATTAATGACATCCCCTTTTACTTTTATCCCTATATTTCCTGAATTTGTTGAAGCTTTCAAAACAACAGTAGATGAATTAACCGCCGAAGTTGAATTCGAACCAATTATTAAGTTTTTACCTATAATCCAATTACCAGCTCCATAAAATAAATTTTGCGATCCGCTAGATATAGAATAAGGTCTTATCTCCAAATTCCCTGCAGTTAGATAAGTTGTTGTTGAGGACAAATTAGTAGCAGTAAGCCTTATGTCTTGAA
The DNA here is from genome assembly GCF_000735135.1 of Chryseobacterium sp. FH1. GTDB lineage: Bacteria > Bacteroidota > Bacteroidia > Flavobacteriales > Weeksellaceae > Epilithonimonas. The sequence goes on along the minus strand of NZ_JPLZ01000006.1, from coordinate 1,060,806 downwards.
CAGAAGCATCAAAAATCAAATTTCCAAAGTAAGCAGTTGTTCCATTTTCCGTGTGTGTACTTAAGCTAGTAGCAGAAGGTAAAAAATAATTACTGCCTCCGCTCTGGTGATATCCAATAATCACATTAGAATTTGGATGGAAAACTTCTGTTCCATTCCAAAGCGAGGAATTCATATTTGCAGCGGATGCGTTGGTTGAAGTATTACTATAGTTGAAATTGCCACCGTTCAATATTTCAAATTGTCCAGAACTTGACACGGTAAACCTTCCTGCTGCATCTAACTTTATGGTAGCACCATTATCAATTATAATGTTATTAAAAGTCCACTGATTAGAACCCCATCTGTATGTTAAGGTTTTATTATTGGTTACATAGATTTTAGAAGTAGCAAGCTGAGTCACTCCTGATGCAGGCACTTCAATATCTTCTGTAATGTAAACAGTGTAAGAACTAGTTGTTCCAGAAGGAAATGAACCAGCTGATTGCTCAACCCATGCCCCATTTACCCTTTTGTACCATATTACAGTACCACTTGTATTATTTGTCCAAGTCCCTGTGGATTTTGTCATAAAATCACCATTAAGATAGGTAATAGCGTTCACACTCACTGGAACTGCCGTACTACCAGCGATATAATTAGTACTTTCTGCCTGAGTAACATTAACTGTGGTCGAACCAACTGCAACACCTGACACAAGACCATTTGTTGCGCCAACAGTTGCAATTCCTGTATTTAAAGATGAAAAAGTCAGTGCACCTGGAGAGTTTGAAATACTTGACGCAATAGTTTGGCTACCACCAACACTTAAGGAAATAGTTGTAGCTGTATAAACAGGTGTTGCCTTTGTGATATCACCCACTCCCGCTCCATTTGCTAAAGAGTAATTTGTTGCCAAACCTCCATTTGAGCCATTTGCCAAAGTGTAAACGATCGTAGCCGGTTTATTTGTCCCAGCATCAGCAGCGTTTGGTACATCAAATGTTCCGATCCCTGAAACAGCAAGAGCCTCAGTTCCCACAAGTCCCGAAAGTGTTCCTGGCGAGACTGCTCCTGTTGTGGTAGAACCATTATATACTTTTGAAGTAATTGATGGCGCAGAAATCGCGAGTGTCTTTGGAGTTATTGTGGCTGTTAAAGCTGGTTGCGTAATGGTGTAGTTGGTACTTGGAGCATTATAATTACCTGATCTAGTTAAAGTTGCTCCCACATTTTTTGTACTGAATGCCCATGTTGCACTATTACTAACGGGAAATGTTTCATTATTTTCTAATCCTACGTATGCTGGCGTTCCAGTAACTGATGCAGATGTATTTCCATCATATACTTTGCCCGTAGCCGTGAGACCTGAAATTGTTAACTCTTTTGGGTTTACCGTACTTGTAGCAATTGTTGCCGACGCTGTGGCGGAGTTGGTATTATCAGCTAAAGTCACACTTCCTCCTGCATGTGAACCTACAGAAGTTGTTTTTGCTATTCTTATATAAATCGTACCCGAAGAACTTCCATCTAACACAGAATAGTTTGCAGTGCTACCATAAGTTCCATCTGAACTTATAGAAACTTCAAACCCAACAGATGCTGTTGCAATAAGTTGCGATCCTGTTAAGTTATTTGCTGTGAAAGTAAAACTACGTGGAGCAGATGGCGTTCCATATACTGTTGTCATTGCGGTGATGGTACCGGAAGTACTAATTACTGGTGCTGTAGAGATCCATTGAGCATAAAGAGTTTGGTTTGTGGCAGGAACCACATAGTTTGCACCTGCAGCATATGCAGTTCCACTCCCGTTTGCAACAGTATTCCAACCACTAAAAGTAAATCCAGCCCTAGAAAACCCAGTACCAGAGGACAAAATAATATTTGAATCATAATTGGCGGTTTGAGCTGTTGGAACTGTTCCTGTACCACCATTTAAATCATATGAAACAGCATATTGATTAATGTTCCATTGTGCATACAAAGCAAGGTCGGATGAGAAACTGTAATTCTGTCCGTCTGTATAAGTTGTTCCTCCTGTACCAGAAGTTGTTGTATGCCAATTTGCAAAGGCATAACCTGTTCTAGTAAATGAATTTGCAGTAAGATTTGCTGCGATGGACGAGGTTTGCGTAGTGGTAGTTGGAGTACCATAGTTTGAGTTGAAAGTTACAGTTTTACCTGACGGCACAGCTGTTCCAACAAACTTTACATTATCAATTCTATTATTTCCAGTACCAGAAGCTCCCGAAAGTACTAGTTTAACATAGATAACCGGTATATCGTTCAATGCAGTTATTGAGCTAAAATCAACAATTTGCGTTGAAAAAGATGTATCTGTCCTACCAGTAATCGTGGATAAATTACTAAAGAAAGTACCATCGATACTATATGACCATACATGTGTTGAGAAACCCGTGCTAGTACCTCTAGTATCATAACTTAAAACTAAATCTTTATAACCAGAACTTGATAGTTTAAAAATAATTCCTTTACCGTTATGAGAAGAACTATTCACTAAAGAATATGCCCCAGTTGCAGCAGTAACAGAACAAGGGGCGGAAGAATTTGTATTACCCGCAAAATATAATCTAGAAGCGGCATCTGACCAATTACTAGATCCATTTGTTCCATCAGCATAAAAATTGGATGATGTAGATAAAACTCCACATTCCGCACCTAAAGTAGCAGGGGCATTACCGGAGGTTGTTGGAAAAGTCCATCCTGCGAGTGTTACCTGCCCCCAAACTCCAACACTCAAAAGCACAGTCAATAATATTAGGCATCTAGAAATGCGATCCTGAAGTGGACCGAAGAATAAATCTCTTCTCATTTGTGTTATTTTTTTTTCGAAGACAAATGTAAACTATTTATTGAATTCTTTGCAACTTGTTTAAAAATTTAACATTAATACAATCTATTAACCAAACTAGCGTTTAATTGTATATCATTTTCAATAAAGTTTTTTTATAACATTGATCCGCTACAACATTAGTTTATTCGCCTATTAATGCCCATTTTTACACGAAACAAACCTTATTCTATATAATACAGAATAACAATTTTTTTCAAGCAATTAATTTTGGTAAAGATTTATTTGATCACCATCATCTGACTATGAAGATTCTCAATATGCAAGATTTTAGAAAATGGACTGCTAATATTCTTCAATTCTTCTTTGGCGTAGATGTAGGTATATCGGGAAGCTATATTGTACATATTTGAAACTAAAACCAACCAGCATTCTTTGGCTTTAGCATTGTAAAGTTTGTACTTGCTGTTTTTCTTTTCGATAACCTGGCGGATTTTTTCGGAGTGAAGCTCATCGAACAAAGAAAACCGATACTCTAAAAACAAAAGAACGCCCTTGTGATGGGGCGTTCTCCTGATATGTTTGACAAATTTCGTGTTCTTGTTGTTGGTGATTGCAGACGAGATTTCTTTGATCAACTGCTCTGGTTGCTGATAAAAATCTTCCTGATGGTAATCGATGCTGAGATAATAAATACCGGAAAGACTTTTATAATCCGAAAGCAAACTTTCCACGGTTCGAAAGATATGATTGATGTAACTTTCTTTTTTCTTGAGTTCAAAATGATTGATGATCTCCGAAACTTCAACACCGATGCTTTTTCCCTGATAATTAATAATAAAATCCGGACTCTCACCTGTCAAATTTTCGATTTCAATATCTGGATAATGAGCAAATAATGTACTCAGCAAAAGAAGCTCGGTTTTCTTTTGATATTCCTCGCGCTCGTGCAGATTTGCATTACCAATGGAATCGTACCACTTTACCATATTTTCCGATTTGCAGGTTTTGGAAGCGACGTACACGTCCAAATTCTTCTGAAGGTCTTCACAATAGATCATTTTGAATTGATTAGAAATTAAACCTGTTTAAATTTAATAAATAATTGAACACTAAACACTTATATGAATTAAAATTAATAATAAAATGAAAAGGCTTCGAGAACCTCAGCCTGACAATACAGAAGGAAGATTCCAGATTAAGGACTTCTAAAAACAAATAGAAAGCTTCAAAAACAAGCAATAACAGCCGGGTGTCGAAATTTTTCATTGATTTTTTTAACATTATTCCTACTAAACTCCCGTACCAAAAAGTAATTGTTATATTTGCAAGTATATAGACAAGACCTTAAAAAAATAATACGAATGGATTTTAAAAACTTCAAGATGCCTTACAGCATCAATCCAGATTACTCAAAAAAAACAGCTTATTTCTCAATGGAATTTGCGATAGACCAATCGCTTAAGATCTACAGTGGTGGTTTGGGATTCCTTGCAGGTTCTCATATGAAAAGTGCTTACAATTTGAAACAGGATTTCTTGGGAATCGGGATTTTGTGGAAATATGGTTACTACGACCAAAGCAGAAATATGGATCAAACCCTGAATCCAATCTGGACAAAAAAAATGTACAGTTTCTTAGAAGATACCGGCATCAAATTTCAAATCGAGATCCACAACGCCCCGGTTTGGGTAAAAGTTTGGTACTTGGCTCCAGAGACTTTCAAAACTTGTCCAATGTTCTTCCTGAGCACAGACGTTCCTGAGAATGATCACTTATCAAAAACGATCTGCCATAAACTTTACGATGCCAACGAATCTACTAAAGTTGCCCAATACATTCTTCTAGGAAAAGGTGGTGCAAAACTTTTGGACGTGATGAATTTCGAAAGAGATGTTTACCACTTGAACGAGGCGCACGGATTGCCAGCCGCATTTTATTTATTAAGAAAATATGGCGGTGATTTGGCCAAAGTGAAAGAAAAATTGGTTTTCACCACACACACACCAGAAGAAGCAGGAAACGAAAAACACAACATCCACCTTTGCCACGATATGTCGTATTTCTGCGGATTGACCATCGATGAGGTAAAGAAGATCGAAGGTGTAGAAGACGACAGATTCAACCATTCACTTTGTGCCTTGAGAATGGCAAGAGTTGCTAATGGTGTTTCCCAGTTGCACGGCGTAGTTTCCAGAGAAATGTGGAACAAATATGAAGGCATCTGCGAAATCAGGTCGATCACCAACGCTCAGGAATTTGGTTATTGGGGAGACAAAGCACTTTATCAGCACAAAGAAAATGGTGACAATGAAGAATTTGACATCAGAAAAGCTTATCTAAAGAAAAGAGCCTTCAGAATCGTAGCAGATCAAACTGGAAATATGTTTGACACAAAAGTTCTCACCATTGTATGGGCAAGACGTTTCGCAGGTTACAAAAGAGCAGACCTTCTTTTGGCAGACAAAGAGCGTTTCAGAAAATTGCTATCCAACAAAGATCATCCAGTTCAAATCATTTGGGCAGGAAAACCTTACCCGATGGATTATGGCTCGATCTCTACTTTTAACAACTTGGTTGAGGAAAGCAAGAATCATAAAAATATGGCCGTGCTTACAGGCTACGAATTGGCATTAAGCAAATCATTAAAACAAGGTTCTGACATTTGGTTGAATAACCCAAGAGTTCCAAGAGAAGCATCCGGAACAAGCGGAATGACCGCTTCTATGAACGGATCTGTCAACCTTTCAACGGATGATGGTTGGATTCCGGAATTTGCGAAACATGGGGAAAACTCCTTCGTAGTTCCAAAGGCGGATTATGACAATTGGCCAACGATAGAGCAAGATCAATTTGACCTTAATAATCTTTATGACGTTTTGGAAAACGAGATCATCCCAGCCTATTACGAGAAGCCAGACCAATGGAGAAAGATTGTCCACAACGCAATGGATGATGTAAAAATCCAATTCGGAAGTGATAGAATGGCAGATGAATATTACAAATTGCTTTATTAATTATTAATGGTAAATTATTAATTATATAAATCTTATAATTTCTAACCCCTTTAGAGTTTAAAACTCTGAAGGGGTTTTTAGTTTTGAATTAAATTCTTAATTTTAATTTTCAAAACACAAACAATGCTTTTCGATTTTCTCTTCCCAAACCGCTGTCTGGATTGCAATCAGTTGATTGACAAAAATGAGATCGTCTGTGAGATTTGCAAAGACAAGATCCATTTTTCCCATCATCAATTCTCAGAAAACAATGGTTTGAAGGAAAAGGCTTCTCTCCTATTTCCGGTTGAAAATGCGTTTTCATTAATGCTTTATGAAAAGGAAAGTCTGTCGCAAAAGATCATTCAACAATTGAAGTATAACCACCGCGAAAAGATCGGGAAGAATCTCGCAGAATGGACGATCGAAAAATTAAACTTCGAAGACAAAAAGCCAGACCTCATCGCCACCGTTCCACTCCATCCCAAAAAGCTGAAACAAAGAGGCTACAATCAACTTCATATTTTCGGAAATGAGTTGTCAAAGCATTTTCAGATTCCGATCAGCCATTCTCTTCTTCAACGAACAAAACATTCCAAGGCACAAGCGAAGAAAGGACAAAGCGAACGTCTGAAAACAAAAAATGCCTATCAACTGACCAAGAAGATCTGTGATAAGCATCTATTATTAATCGATGACGTTTACACCACCGGAAACACAAGCTCAAACATCGCTTGGGAAATCCTGCGCAATTCCGACAATGTGAAGGTCAGTTTGCTTGTGATGGCAATGGACATATAGTAATAAGTGATGAATGATAATTGATAAATGATGAGTGGCAATCAATTATAATTGATAAATTTTAGCGTTGAAGTTTCTCGCCATAGCTCAAATCGCCTGCGTCACCCAAACCTGGCGTGATGTAACCTTTTGAAGTCAGACTTTCGTCCAATGCGCCAATCCAGATGTTTGCGTCAGGATAAGCTTTTTGGATAGTTTCAACGCCTTGTCTGCTAGCGATGGCCGCAACGATATGAATGGAAGTTGGTTTTCCGTTGGTCAAAAGATCTTTGATGGCTTCAATGAGTGAAGCGCCGGTTGCTAACATTGGATCAGCCACAATCAATGGACGATTGTCCAATTTCGGGCAAGTGAGATAATCTTGTTTGATGGAAAAATAATCGTTGATATCGTGTTTTCTATAAGCCGCTACAAATCCGCAATCTGCTTTATCAAAATAATTGAGAATCCCTTGAAATAATGGAACGCCAGCTCTAAGAATCGTAGTGATGACTGGTTGTGTTTCGATTTCTTTGACGGAGATCTTTTCCAGTGGCGTTGTAATTTCGATGTCGATATAATTCAAAGTTTTGCTGATCTCGAAAGCGGCAATTTCGCCGATGCGTTCCATATTTCTACGGAATTTTAAACGGTCATTTTGTACCTCAACATTTCGAAGGTCATTGATCCAGGAATTCACTAGTGAGAATTCTTCTGATAAAACTTTTAGCATTTCGTTTATTTTGTGGGTAAATATCGTAAAAATTTGGAAACTGTTTAAATTTGGTTTCAAATTATTTTAAATGAAATTCGTTATCTAATGATATTTTGATTGTTATAGGTCACTCTTCTGGAGCTTTTTCGTATTCCTGATTTCTGTTCTATTAACAGATAGTCGCTCTGCGACTTTTTTAGAATAGCTTTTTAATAAAACTAATTTTAAAATCTTGAAAGATGATGGAAAACCTCAACATAGCCCCGATAGGAACGGCATCCTTTTTCTTTTTTTTGGTACTCCATTTCGATTTGGATTGCAAACGTTCTGAAAAAGAAAAAGATATAGTGGATAGCGGGTTTGACTGGTGAAAAGAAATAGACACGTGATGCTCCTAAAATAAAAAAACCCTCTCGAAGTTTGAACTAAGAAAGGGTTTGGATTTTTATTTTTGTCTGAAGTAGATCTCGATCGGCACTCCGGTGAAACCAAAGTTTTTACGAAGTTGATTTTCGGTGAATCGCTTGTACGGCTCCTTCACATATTGCGGAAGGTTGCAGAAGAATACGAACTGTGGCGATGGCGTTGGCAACTGCACACAATATTTGATCTTGATGTATTTTCCTTTGTTGGACGGCGGTGGCATTGCTTCGAAGATCGGCAACATCACTTCATTCAGTTTGGACGTTTTGATCTTTTTCTTACGGTCTTCGTAAACAACCATTGCCATTTCTACGGCTTTCAGGATTCTTTGTTTCGTCAAAGCTGAAACGAAAAGAATGGGGATGTCATTGAACTGACCGATTTTGTCTCTGATGGATTGTTCAAAATCACGGATCGTGTTAGTATGTTTGTCCTCGATGAGATCCCATTTGTTGACAAGGATCACGATTCCCTTTCTGTTTTTCTGAGCCAATCCGAAGATGTTCATATCCTGAGATTCCCAACCTTGCGTGGCATCTACCATCAAGATCACGACATCGGAATATTCGATAGAACGGATGGATCTCATTACAGAGTAGAACTCCAGATCCTCGGAAACCTTCGCTTTACGACGCATTCCGGCAGTGTCTACCAGCACAAACTCGTGTCCGAATTTGTTGTACAAAGTTTGGATACTGTCTCTTGTGGTTCCGGCAACATCGGTTACGATATTTCTTTCAACATCAAGGAGCGCGTTCGTCATTGTAGATTTTCCTACGTTTGGACGGCCTGCGATGGTGATCTTTGGCAAACCTTCGAATGGATCTTTGTAATCTGTAGTCGGGAAATCTCTTACCACAGCATCTAGCAATTCTCCGGTTCCGGAGCCTGTTGCGGAAGATAAAGTGAAATATTTTTCAACGCCCAATTGGTAAAATTCGGTTGCAGGAAGTTCTTCTTTGGAAGAATCCACTTTGTTGACTACCAAATATAAAGGCTTGTTTGATTTTCTTAATAATTCGAAGATCTCTTGATCGGTGTCTGTAAGTCCGTCGTCCACGCTCACCATAAAGATGATAGAAGTTGCTTCGTCCACAGCCAATTGGACCTGCTTGCGGATCTCCACTTCGAAAACGTCGTCTGTTCCTACGTCATAACCACCTGTGTCGATCACGGTAAAATCAACGCCGTTCCAGTCAGATTTTCCGTAGTGACGGTCTCTGGTAACGCCGGCAGTAGAATCTACGATGGCTTCTCTTCTTTCTAATAATCGATTAAATAATGTGGATTTTCCTACGTTGGGGCGCCCAACGATTGCGACAATATTTGACATAAATTTGTTTCTTGGTCTCAGCTCAGCTTAAGAATCAATGAGCGTAAGACTTGGTTAAGAATGGGTTACTTCGACTTTCGAAGCCCAAAATTTTTGCAAATGTACGAAATTTTTCGTGTTTAAGGTTTTGAGTTTCAGCTCCAAGGTTTTGTGAGGGATAATTATGCGGAATTTTGAACACTAAGAGCATGTTTAAAAATGATTATAAAATAAAACTTTCAAAGCATTTTTCTTTTCCCCAACCCTAAAGGGTGGAAAAACACCTTGAAAATTTCATCAAAATTACTTCCCTTTAGGGTCGGGGAAAATAATTTTGATGAAATTTAAACAAGCTCTAGGTCCGCTAAGATTTTTTGACTTTATTGAAAATATTTTAAGGTTCGCAAAGACACTTCGACAAGCTCAGTATAAACTACAAACTCAGCAAAGATTTTTTAGATTTTTTCTTTTCACATTTGCTTTGTTTGTTGATTTTACCTTTTGGACGAGATTTTGTTATATTAATGCAAAATCAAACTATGAAAAAAGTATTAATTGTTCTTTTGGTAGCTTTCATAATGATTCAGTTTTTTCAAATTGATAAAGTGAATCCAGCGACCAATGATGGAATGGATTTTATTAAGATTAAAAATACGCCGGAACCGATTGCCAATATTATCAGAAATTCCTGCTACGATTGTCATTCCAACGAAACAGAATATCCGGCTTACAGCTACATTCAGCCAGCGGGTTGGCTTTTGAAAAGTCATATCGATGAGGCAAGACTGGAACTTAATTTCTCTACATTTGCAACCTACGATTCCAAACGTCAAATCCATAAATTGGAGGAAGCTTCGGAATATGTAGAACAGAAAAAAATGCCTTTGGAAAGTTACACGCTCGGACATCCTGATGCAAAACTGACTGATGAACAAAGAAAAAAATTAGTGGATTATTTCCGAATGGTCCAAAAACAAATCCAACAAACCAACGCCTTATGACCACAGATATCTCAGTAAGTTTCAAAGACAAAAACATCGTTTTCTATGATGGCGAATGTGGATTTTGCAACCATTGGGTGCAATGGATCTTGGAGAAGGATAAAAATGACAAGTTCCTATTCTCGTCGCTACAATCGGAATTTGGACAGAAGTTTTTGAATGAAAGAAATCTTCCGAATCAGGTTTTTGATACGCTTTATCTGTGGAAACCAGATAGTTTTTACCTGACCAAATATCAGGCGATTTTGGAAATAGCTTCCGAAATTGGCGGTATTTATTCTTTGGCTTCAATTGGGAAAATACTTCCTGACGCAATCGGGAATCAATTTTATAATCTTGTTTCGCGTAATCGACAAAAGTTGGCTTCCAATCAATGTTTTTTGCCAAGTACGGAACAGAGGAAAAAGTTTATTGAGAAATAGCATTTCCTTAATTAAAAAGGCTTAGAGAGCCTCAGCCAGACAAGCTTAAGAGAAGATTTCAAGAGCTTAGTCATATCTAAAATTCTCAACCAAAAAGACATTGATCAAGAAAAAAACAAGCACTCGATTTTGAATTTCAGACTTTGAACCCGAAATGTTTTATATTTGCACCATTATGGAATATAATACCGACAGAACACAACTACTAATGCCCGAATATGGGCGCAACATACAGCAACTGGTGGAGCATTGCAAAACGCTTACCAGCAAAGAAGAACGCAACGAAATGGCTCTTGCAATCGTGGAATTCATGGGACAAAGGAACCCGCATCTTCGCGATGAAGAAAACTATAAACACAAACTTTGGGATCATCTTTTCATCTTGTCAAACTATGAGTTGGATGTAGATTCTCCATATCCTCCTGTTTCGGCAGAAGATTTGATTTCGAAACCAAGAAAAATGGATTACCCATCGTTGGACAATGCTTATAAATTCTACGGAAAAAGCATTTTACAATTGATAGAAAAAGCGATTGCATTGGAAGAAGGCGACGAAAAAGAAGCCCTCACCCACGTGATTGCCAACAATATGAAAAAATCCTACAACGTCTACAACAAAGAGCACGTGCAGGATGATGTGATCTTTCGCCATTTGAAGGAACTGTCCGGTGACAAACTGGATCTTACTGGCTTGGAATCTTTGGAGAGAAGCAAAATATACTATGCGGCGAACCGAAATAATAACAACCGCAACCCTAACAACAGAAACAACAATCAAAATAACAACAGGAAAAACAATTTCCAAAACCATAAAAATAACAGAAGATAATGAGTGATGCGTTCGAAATAAGAGGAGGGAAAAAATTAAGCGGCGAGATTACACCGCAAGGTGCCAAGAACGAAGCTTTGCAAATCCTTTGTGCTGTTTTGCTAACCGAAGACGAGGTGCGAATCAGCAATATTCCGGATATTAAAGATGTCAACAAATTGATTGAGATCTTACAAGACTTTAATGTAAAAGTTACCAAAAACGGAAAAGGTGATTACACTTTCAAGGCAGATGAGGTTAATTTCGACTATATAAAATCCAAAGAATTCAAAAAAGACGGCGCAAAACTGAGAGGTTCTGTGATGATCTTGGGCCCGATGTTGGCGAGATTTGGTGAAGCTTATCTTCCAACGCCTGGTGGTGACAAAATCGGAAGAAGACGTTTGGACACGCATTTCCAAGGTTTTGTGGAATTGGGAGCAGAATTTTCTTATGATGAAGAAGAAGCTTTCTACTCATTAAAAGCAAAAGAACTGAACGGAAAATTCATCCTTTTGGAGGAAGCTTCCGTCACTGGAACTGCAAACATCGTGATGGCAGCAGTTTTAGCAAAAGGAAAAACAAGCATTTACAACGCCGCTTGCGAACCATATCTTCAGCAATTATGCAAAATGCTAAACAGAATGGGCGCGAATATCTCCGGAATTGGCTCGAACCTTTTGATTGTAGAAGGCGTTGACAAATTGAACGGAACCGACCACAGAATGTTACCTGATATGGTAGAGATCGGATCTTGGATTGGTTTGGCAGCGATGACAAAATCAGAGATCACAATCAAGGACGTCAATTGGAATGAGTTGGGTGTGATCCCCAATACTTTCAGAAAGCTGGGAATCCAGTTGGAGCAAAGAGGTGATGATATTTATATTCCTTCTCAGGAAAATTATAAAATCCAGAAATTCATCGACGGATCTATCTTGACCGTTTCAGATGCACCTTGGCCAGGATTTACGCCAGATCTTTTATCAATCATTTTAGTTGTGGCAACTCAAGCAAAAGGTTCGGTTTTGATCCATCAAAAAATGTTCGAAAGCCGTTTGTTCTTCGTGGATAAATTGATCGATATGGGCGCGCAAATCATTCTTTGCGATCCACATAGAGCAACTGTCATCGGAATGAATCAAGAAACACCGTTGAGAGGAACGACAATGGTTTCCCCAGACATCAGAGCTGGAAACGCTTTGCTCATCGCGGCACTTTCCGCAGAAGGAAAATCAGTCATTCAAAACATCGAACAGATCGATCGTGGTTATGAAAACATCGATGAGAGATTGAGAGCAATTGGTGCTGATATTAGAAGAATTTAAAGTGTTCATTAAGAACACTTTTTTTATTTAAACATTAATATTCAATTCAAAAAAAATCAGATATTAGTGTCTCACTGCTTCCAATAAGAACTTTACTATCATATTTCTCACTTATTTTGTCTTAATAATTAAATAATCCAGTTAAATATGAGAAAAGTATTTTATTTTATTTCAATCCTAGTAGGGATTGTTCAAACCAGTGCGCAGGAATTTTCTTGGGCCAAAACATTCGGGGGAGAGGGAGACGATGTCATTCGTTCATTGGCTGTAGATGCGCAAGGGAATTCTTACGCAACTGGATACTTTACTGATAATTCTATTTTTGGAGAAGAATTGCAGCAGACAGATCTTACGTCAAAAGGAATGTACGATATCTTCATATCTAAAACTTCGCCAAGTGGTCAATTACTCTGGGTCAAAGGCATAGGTGGAACGTCTAACGACTATGGAACATCTATCACTGTAGATGCTAACAATAATATTTATGTAACAGGAATCTATGAAGAGACTGTCAATTTTAATCCAGGTGGTACAGCACAAACATTGACGTCCCACGGCGCGCAAGATATTTTTGTTCTGAAACTCGACCCGAATGGCAATTTTGTCTGGGCCAAAGGAATCGGAGGAGAAGGCTACGAAGAAACTAGTGCTGTACAAGTATCTTCCAATGGAGAGGTTTATCTTGCTGGATATTTTTCCGGAGCAGTTGACTTTGATCCATCAGAAGCTGAAAACATTCTGACACCAAAAGGTCTGGTAGATTCTTTTTTTGTAAAATTATCAAATAACGGAGACCTTTCTTGGGTAAAAACAATTGGTGGCTTTCTGACAACTACCATGGATATGAAATTACAAAATGAAAATCTTTACATATTAGGTAACTTCACAGAAACTACAGATTTTGATCCGGATGCTAATCAAACACATGAATTTACAGCGGAGGGATTCGATGTTTTTGTTTTAAAAATGGATCTATCTGGGAAATTTGTGAATGTAACAACTACCAAAAGCCTTACATCCAGTACAGGCGCAACACCTACACGTCTTAGTTTGGATGATAGTAACAATGCTTACGTCTCAGGATATTTTGGAGGTACGATAGATTTCGGACCAGACGTTGATCATAATGGACAATATACTTTCACAGCAGAAAACATGCTCACTGGATTTGTATTCAAGATCGACAATAATGGAAAATTAGTTTGGGCCAATTACATGAAACCTTTGACAGAAGAAGCTTCGTCTCTCGGCTACGGTCTTGTTGTTAACAAAAATCAAGAGACTTTTATAACAGGATATGTCGGTGGTAATGTAAAATTTGATGACATCGAAGTAGAACAGAACACTAACCATTTTATGAATGCATTTTTGGCAAAATTAAACACCGAAGGTAAATTTGTTGATGCAAAATTATTTGCCGGCGTTGATTTTATTGATACACATTGTGCTGCGAAAGATGCGAATGATAACATTTACATAGGAGGCGCATTTGATGAGCTTGCAAATCTCAACCCGACCGGAAGTAGCAACTACTATGTTTCCTCCAGAGGTTTCAGAGATTCTTATGTTGTAAAACTTACTAATACGGATCTTGGCGTACAGGATTTAAATTCAAAAGCAAATCTTTTAGTTTATCCAAATCCTTCTTCAGATATTTTTTATGTAAAGGCAAAAGAAGAATTATCAGGAAGTAGATATGCCATTTATGATATGATTGGAAGAGAAATTTTATCTGGCGTACTTGGAAAGAATCAAGAAGTAAAAACAAATATTCTTCTGAAAGGCACTTATATACTAAAGATCGATAACAAATATCAATCAAAAATTATTAAAAATTAAATTTTATTAAATTCTGGCAATCAAATTTGTAAAAGTCTAATAGATTCTCTACTTTTCACTATGGAAAGTTGGGAGATGTTTATTGACTTCGGTTTGATTGCCGGAATGTTTTTTATTTTTTTATTGATTTTTTTTCTCATCAGATCCGGTAGAGACATTACACGGCTACTGCTCATTGTTTTATTTAGTAACGCCTTTTTCTTTCTTTTATATTATTACGGTTATTTGCATCGGTCACATATAATTGGTGCTATTGCTGTCTTTTTTGGTCATGGCGTTGGATATTTATTAGGACCAGTGATATTGTTCTTACTCAAATCTCTGGTGCTTCCTCAGAAAAAAATCATCAGACCTCTTCTTAAAAATCTTATTCCCTTTTTTATCGTCTTCTTATGTCTTAATATTCCGTTATCTATTGCAATGGCTACGGATTATTTAACATTCTTTCATAAATTTTACAATGCAATAGAGCCTTATTTCAATTTATTGGAAAATACATTTTTAGGCGTATACATCATTCTGACATTAAATTTTTTCGCAAAACTAGAAATTCTCTTTGAAGAAAACTATTCTATTCTGAAAAAGGATGACCTCAGCTGGTACAAGCAATTGACATTAGGTCTTTTTGCAATCATATTAATTGACTCTTGCTGTACAATCTATGAAATGTTCTTTCCTCAAATACCATGGAATATAGGAACAATCATCGCATTCTTATTTGTAGGATTTTATCTGTATCTTGGATATCAAGGGATGTTCCAGTCCAGAATACTGATGCCTGATTTTCTATTACAAAAGATTGAGAACAGCGGTAATACCAACGTCATCAATCTTTCAAATAATGAAGATGCTGAGCTTTCCGAAAATTTGGAAAAGAATTCTCCAATCAGACAATTGGATGCTTTTTCAAGTGAAAAAATAGAGATCATCAAAGAAAAATTAAATAAGCTACTTGAAATTGACAAGATATTTTTGGATGACGAACTCAATCTAACAGATCTATCTGACAAAATAGGAATTTCCAATAAAAAACTTTCCGAACTTCTGAATCAACATCTTAATACTAATTTTTATAATCTAATCAACGATTACAGAATCAAGGAGGTTCTTGAAAAATTTGAAAAAGGAGATACTACGAAATTTACCATTATGTCTATTGCCAACGATTGTGGTTTTCAATCCAAAGCAAGTTTTTATAGGATATTCAAACAGAAAACAGGAATCTCCCCATCAGAATATATTAAAAATAAAAAAGAAGCTTTATGAAGCTTCTTTTTTTTGTTGTAAGACAGGTATTTTGCAACTCATCATTTTATATTCGCCAAGATAATTTTCGATTTTGTCGATCTCATCATCCGTTATTTTCAGAAGAAGTTTTACGTTCCCGAAGTTGTTCCCATTCAGATATTCGATGTGTGCGTTTACGATTTTGTAACTGATTTTGTAATGGTTGTAAATCGTGTAAAGCAGAAGATCAAATCTGATTTTTCCATTCAGTTCTATTTCCAGAATAATTTCCTTTGCTGGCTTCGGAACAAAACTGTTGCCGAAAGTTTCTTGTTTGTAAATCATAATCATATATTATTTTGGTGAATTGTTGAATTTGTTTTGAATCGGGACGATTAGAAAATTGTAAATGTAACAGCCTATACAGACGCTGAAAACACTTTCCAAAGCGGCCAATGCAATCAGCGTAATGCCAAGGAAAATCCCAATTTGGGAATCATAAGAAAATGCAATGAGGATTGTCATTACAAATCCCAACATCGCTGCAAATCTCTTAGGTCCTGCAAAAACAGGTTTATTGTCAAAATAGAGAAACTCGGAAACTTTCTTCGCTACATAATATAATGGCGAAGCGAACAATCCGGTGGCACGAAGAAGAAAGTCGAAGGCCAGAAAAAGCAACAACCATTGTTGTTGAAAATGAATCCCGAAAACGGTGATCAGAATCACTTGGTATGCCACAATCGATACAGCATTCTCATCGACGTAAATATTTTTATTAGAAAGTTTTCCCATAGCTTATATCAATTTTTGAAATAAAAAAAGCTCTACCGAAAAGGGGTAAAGCTTAAGACATATTCTCTCCTACCCAATGATCTACTTGGAGTTACACATTATGATTTGAGAGAATATGCGTTTCATTTAATCTTAATTCTATTGCAAATATAGAAATTATTTAATTCCCACCAAATAAGTATGAATTAAATTTTCAGAAATTAATCATTTATTAATATTGGTGGATGACTTGATTCTTTTTTCAAACTTTTGAAGGCCAATAAAAGTTGTTCTATCTCAAAATCAGTATGTTCTGCTGTCGCAATGATTCTTAGCATTACCAAACCTTTTGGAATGACAGGATAAACCACAATACTTGTAAAAATCCCATGAACTTCTCTCAGTTCTTTCACAATTAACGTCGCTTCTAATGTATCAGCTTTGATGTAGACCGGTGTGATGCAAGTATCCGTCTTTCCAATATCGAAACCGAGTTCCGTCAAACCTTTTTGAATTTTGTGGACGTTTTCCCAAAGTCGATCACGCAATTGCGGATTTTTCTTGATTAGTTCCAATCTTTTTTGAATTCCAATCACCATTGTCACTGGCAAGGCTTTTGCAAAAATCTGCGAACGAATGTTGTATTTTACATATTTGATGACGCTCGCTTTCCCAGAAACAAACGCTCCAAAACCTGCAAATGATTTGGTAAAAGTCGAAAAATAAAGGTCGATATCATTTTGAACACCTTGCTCCTCGCCTGTTCCAATCCCATTTTTTCCCATCACGCCAAGTCCGTGCGCATCGTCAACAATCAGTCGGAATGGATATTTTTCCTTCAAAGCGACAATTTCCTTCAGCTTGCCCTGTTCTGCATTCATACTGAAAACACCTTCTGTCAGAACCAGAATTCCACCTCCAGTTTCATTGGTTATTTTAGTTGCTTTTTGAAGCGATTTTTCAAAACTTTCGATATCATTATGGGCGAAGACGAATCTTTTTCCTCGGTGCAATTTGACGCCGTCAATCGCGCATGCGTGACTTTCGCTGTCGTAGACCACTACATCATTTCTGGTCAGTAGGGTGTCAATTAATGAAAACATTCCTTGGTAACCGAAATTCAATAGAAGTGCATCTTCTTTTTGGGTAAAATCGGCAAGCTCTCTTTCCAATTGCTGGTGGTATTTGGTTTGTCCCGTCATTGCGCGGGAACCCATTGGATAAGCCAATCCGAAAGCTTTCCCAGTTTCTGCATCAATTTTTCGTACTTCTGGATGATTGGCCAAACCAAGATAATTGTTGAGGCTAAAGACAATCATTTCTCGGCCTTTGAAAACCATTCTTGTAGAGATCTCGCCTTCCAATTGTGGAAAAATATATTCCCCATCTGCATAACTTGCAAATTCGCCCAATGGACCTGGGTTATTTTCAATTCTTTCAAATATATCCATAGTAAATTTTATGAAGGCAAATATAGAAAAATACTAATTCCTATCAAATAAGTATGAATTAATTTCAAATTTTTTTTACTTGATTTCTCCTATTTTGCTTAATTTTTCAGAAGACGCCAGTCCATTTGGATTACAGCCAGGTTCACCTTCTGGCACTTTCAGGTTTTTATCTTGATAGAATTTTTCCCAAAACGCATTGGTTTTCTTTGTTTTAGGATCGATGAAAGTCATTGGTTCCAATGCAAAAATCTGATTCTCACGAAAAGCTCTCTCCACAAAATCTGAACAGTAATACGAATTTTCATCCAAGATATAAGTAAAGTTATATGGTTTCCCAACCAGAGTTTCAGCCTTCGAAACAGAATTTGGAATAACAGATTGATATTCTTCTTTCAAACGATAAACATCAATTTTTTGTCCGAGTTTGGTTTGCTCCTTCAGGAAATGATTTAATTTCTGTTTTTGTGAACCACCTTTTGGCGCGGCGTGGAGAACATACAAATGGTCGGATTCTTTCTTCACGATTCCGATGTGGTCATAAGACGTTTTCTTTTTCGTCTGCGTCACATTGTTGATGGCGCCGGACAATCCCGTTTCCACAGCTGGCACAAAAAGCAAATCTCCGTTTTCCAAAATTGAGGTATTGTAAGTTTTACAACTTAATGTCAACAAGAACAAAAAAAGTAAAACCGATTTTTTCATACTTGCAAATCTACTAATTCAAGACACAATGTTCAAAATTTAATATGCCATTCCAAACTCTGAATTTTGAACCTTGAAGATTGAATTTTTTCCCCTATTTTTGTACCTCAAAGTCAATAAACAATGCCGAAAATATCTCAGCGCGCACAACATATGCCCGCGTCTCCAGTTAGAAAATTAGTTCCGTTTGCAACAGCAGCAAAACAAAAAGGAATCAAAGTTTATCACCTCAACATTGGTCAGCCCGACATCGAGACGCCTGACACCGCTTTACAAGCCATCAAAAACATCGATCTCAAAGTTCTGGAATATGCACTTTCCGAAGGGAATCTGGATTACAGAATTGCGCTTAGAGATTACTACCATTCATTAGGGTTTACCGATTTGACCACAGATAATTTCATTGTGACAAACGGTGGTTCAGAAGCTTTGAACTTCGCCATTTCCACACTTTGCGATGACGGCGATGAGATCATCATTCCAGAACCTTACTATGCAAATTACAACGGATTTGCAGGAACTTTCAATATCAATATTGTTGCGGTTCCATCCACGATTGATACAGGGTTTGCATTACCTTCCATTGAAGAATTTGAGAAAAGAATTACAGATAAAACAAGAGCGATAGTGATCTGTAATCCAGGAAATCCAACTGGATATTTATATTCAAGAGAAGAACTGCAGCAATTGGCAGAGATTGCAAAAAAACACGACATTGTCATTATTTCCGACGAAGTTTACAGAGAATATGTTTACGACGGAGAACATCAAATCTCAATGTTCGAGTTTCCAGAAGTTGCAGACAACGTGATCGTTATCGATTCCGAATCCAAAAGATATTCGATGTGTGGGGCGAGAATTGGCTGTTTAATTACGCGTTCAAAAAAAATCCACGATGCAGCAATTCTTTTTGCACAAGCTAGATTAAGTCCCGTTCTTTTGGGTCAAATCGCAGCAACGGCCGCGCATAAAAATGATGCAGAATACATTGCAAAAGTAAGAGAAGAATACACGGAAAGAAGAGATCTTTTGGTAGGATTATTGAACGAAATCCCCGGAGTGGTCTGTCCAAAACCAAAAGGTGCATTCTATTGTGGTGTGGAATTGCCAGTAGATGATACAGAGAAATTTGCACAATGGCTTTTGGAAAGTTATTCTAACAACAATGAAACTGTAATGGTTGCGCCAATGGGCGGTTTCTACAGCAATCCTGAACTTGGGAAAAAACAAGTGAGAATCGCGTACGTTTTGAAACAGGAAGATCTTAAAAGAAGTGTCGAGATCTTGAAAGATGCGATCCAACAATATAATTCTGAATTTAAATAAAACATAAAACGATGAAAATAATAAAAATTGGATTTGTGCTTTCTGCGCTTTCTTTGTTTTTGCTTAGTTGCAAAACAACTGCACAGACAAGTTCATCTATCAAATCAATTTCCTTCACTCACACTTTTGGAAGAGGCGGAACTACATCTATTACCGCAACGGCAGACTCTTTGGAATCTGTTGCGAGAGGTGGAAGAACACAAGAATTTCCAAACATAAGTAAGAAAATCGTTAAGAAAGATTGGGAAAAATTAGTTTCCGGAATCAACTTGGATGTTTTGGACAAAACCCAAAGTGGCGAAAGACGTGGAGTTTACGATGGACCAGATGAGATTTTCAGAGTCATAACAGCAGAAAAAGAATACGAAATCTACAATGTTCCAGTTGAATCTGCAGGTTATAAACAATTGGAAAAGTTGAAAACCGAATTGAACAATCTGCTTCCTCAATATAAATAATGACAATTCAAGAAAACATTTCTCTCAGACCTTTCAACACCTTTGGCGTAGAGGTTTCTGCAAGATATTTTGCTGAAGTCAATTCTGTAGAAGAACTTATTCAAACACTTCGACAAGCTCAGTGTGACAATCTCAAACTCTCAAATCCTCAAACTCTCCAACTCTTCCTAGGTGGCGGAAGCAATTTGCTTTTAACAAAGGATTTTGAGGGCTTAGTAATCAGATTAAATCTGAAAGGAATTACCGAAGAAATCATTAATGTAAATGAAATTCTGATCACTGCAAAATCTGGAGAAAACTGGCATCAATTTGTGATGTTTTGTCTGGAGAAAAATTACGGCGGATTGGAAAATCTGTCGTTGATTCCTGGAAATGTAGGAACTTCTCCGATGCAAAATATTGGCGCTTACGGAACGGAAATCAAAGATGTTTTTGAAAGCTGTAAAGTTTTGAATCTTGAAACCCTTGAAATAGAAACCTTAAACGCGGAACAATGTCGATTCGGTTACAGAGATTCGATTTTCAAGCAGGAAGGCAAAGGGAAATATGTGATTTTGGAAGTGACTTTCCGATTGACTAGAAATATTCATAGAATTGATGTTGCTTATGGCGCAATCCAATCCGAATTGGAAAATATCGGAATCATCAATCCGACGATTCAGGATGTTTCCAGAGCGGTCATTAACATCAGACAAAGCAAATTGCCCGACCCAAAAGAGATTGGAAATGCTGGAAGCTTTTTTAAAAATCCGACAATTCCGCTCGCTCAATATGAAACTTTAAAACTAAAATTCGAAAATATCCCAGGTTATCCGAATGGCGATTTTGTAAAAGTTCCCGCTGGCTGGCTCATTGAACAATGTGGCTGGAAAGGCAAACAAATCGGGAATGTGGCGTCACATAAACTTCAGGCTTTGGTCATCATCAATGCAACTGGGAATGCGACTGGAAAAGAGATTTTTGATTTCTCAACAATGATTATTGATTCCGTAAAAGAAAAATATGGGATTGAGCTGGAACGGGAAGTTAATATAATATAGATGGAAAGTTGGGAGATGGAAGTTGGACGTTTTAACTTATAATTAAAAAAAATGAAAAAATTATCAGACAAAGGATTCAAAAAACTGGTTCAAAAAAATATTGATAAAGTTGATTTTGTAAAGACAATTCTTTACGATGATTCTGCAATTTCTGGTTTCATTGTCAAATTTTCTGATGAATTTTTGATGATTGAGGAAACTTATGATTTTTCATTATCAGGAATTAAAATCGTCCCTTACGACAGGGTCAAAAGTATTCGACACAATAAAGTTGATGAAATTTCAAAGAAGATCTATTTGGAAGAAAACCTCATCAAATTCAATCATAAAATCATAGACAAAACTTCTTTGAATGATTTTGAATCACTTTTCAAATCAATTAAAAAACAAGATTTCCACTGTATTGTAGAGAGCAAAAAAAAGAAGAGAGATGTATTTTCGATTGGTGAAATTTTAGAAGTAAATGACAAATCCGTGACGATTCAAAATTACAGCGCAACTGGAAAAATCTATAAAAAACCAGATGTCATTTCTTTTAAAAACATCGAATTGATCAACTTTAATGACAATTACTCTAAGACTTTTAGAAAATATTTAAAATAACAAAATGAAAGTAGATATTTGGAGTGACACACGTTGTCCGTTTTGTTTCATCGGAAAAAGAAATTTTGAGAAAGCGCTTCAGGCATTTTCTCAGAATGATAAAGTCGAGGTCAATTGGCATTCGTTCCAACTCGACCCCAATATGAAAACCGATTTGACCAAAAATCATTACGAATATCTGTCTGAAGTCAAAGGTATTCCGATGTCTCAAATTATGCAAATGCACGAAAACCTGATTCAATCTGGAAAAAATGCGGGCATCGGTTTTAATTTTGATGAAGTGAAAGTTTCTAATTCTTTCAAAAGTCAAATGCTGGTTCAACTCGCAAAAGAAAAAGGAAAAGCGACCGAAATGGAAGAACTTCTTTTCGAAGCTTATTTCAAATTGGGAAAAGACATTGATGATGTTGAAGTGCTTTCGGAAATTGGAGAAAAATTAGGATTTTCAAAAGAAGAAATCCAACATGCGGTGCAATCTCCAGAGTTGGCAAAACTGGTAAAGAATGATATTTTCGCCGCCGATTCTCTAGGAATCAAAGGTGTTCCGTTTTTTGTCTTTAATGAAAAATATGCAATTTCGGGAGCTCAGCCGACGCATTTGTTTTCGGAAGTTTTGGAAAAAAGCTGGACGGAATTTTCTGCATCTAATTCCGATATCAAAATAATCCAAGAAGGCGATTCCTGCGACGTTGAAGGAAATTGCTAATCCATAAAAAAAACACAAATATGAAAATCGCAGTTTTAGGAGCAGGAAATATGGGTATTTCGTTTTCAAGGTCGTTCTTGAAATATGAATTGATAAAACCGCAAAACCTCCATCTCATCACCAGAAACGAGAACAAAAAATCCAAACTCAAAGAATCTTTTCCCGATTCGGAAATCTCCACGTTTGAGGAAATCAAAAATCTGGAAGCTGATTTAATTATCATCGCTGTAAAGCCTCAGGATTTCACTTTCGTTGCGGAAAATCTGCCTTTCAAAATTTCAGAAAAATCTTTAATTTTATCGATAATGGCAGGAATTTCCATTGAGAAAATTCAGAAACTTTTGAATCATAAATCTGTGGTTCGCGCAATGCCAAATTCCCCCACTCTTTTGGGAATGGGAATCACGGGTTATACAGCGGCAGACGGAATTTCTTTTTCAGAATTAATGAATGTCGAAAGATTATTGAATTCCACCGGACGTTCGGTCTATTTGGAAGACGAAAGTCTTTTGAACGGCGTAACGGCACTTTCCGGAAGTGGCCCAGCATATTTCTATTACATCATCGATGCGATGATAAAAGCCGGAACAGAAATGGGAATCGATGAAAATCTATCAAAACTATTCGTAAAACAAACCATGTTGGGCGCTTATCATCTTATCAATAATTCGGACAAGTCTCTGGAAGAATTAATAAAAGACGTTGCTTCAAAAGGTGGAACAACGGAAGCTGCACTCAAAACTTTTGACGAAAACGAATTGAAATCAATCCTAAAAAAAGGAATATTTGCGGCGGAAAATCGAGCAAAGGAATTGAACAAGTGATTTAATTTCTGTTTTACATAATCAATTTTAATCTCGCAGATTTGGCAGATGAAGCAGATTTTAATTTTATGAATCTGCAAAACTTGCTAAATCTGCGAGAAAAACATCAAATTATCATTTGCTTTCCATTGTCACGCTGAGGCTCTCAAAACCAAAATTCTGTAAAACCAAAAGCCAATCGCAACACCAATCGTATTCAAAATTACATCATCAATATCGAATACGCCGAGTCTTGTAAAATATTGGAGACTTTCTATGATGATAATTGCTGAGAGAAAGTTGATGATTAATGTTTTAAAATCGTTGAGTTTCGGAAAGACAATTCCGAGAAATCCAAAAGGCGTGAACATTATGATATTTCCAAAGACATTAATGAGAACCGTTTTCCAAAGAATCGTTTCCTTCACAAAACTAAAGGTCGAAATCAACGGTGACAGTCTTACAATATTGATATCATACTGACCTCTTCCGAATCCGAAAAACATCAGATACAAAAGAAAAATTGTGTAAAACGGAATCGTAATTTTATAAAATTTCTGAAACATTTCTGTAAAATTACAGAATCTAATGTTCAAAATTATTGCTGTTGTTGCTGTTGTTGCTGAATTTCCAAAAATCGACGGTAAGAATTGTTATCCAACGTCTGCTCTATCACTTTTGGATTTTCCCTCACATACATTGGTACTATCGGTAAACTGGTTTTTTCTTTGGTGTTTTCATTTGTAATAATTACGGAAACGCTGAGAATGTGATTAGAAGGGCCTTTGTATGTTCCTTTCACAGGCGTACAATCGTTGAAATCTCTTCCAATGGCAATTTTGATGTGACGGTCGCTCACCCAGCAATTATTTGTAGGGTCGTTCCCCAGCCACCCATAACCCGGAATGTAAACCTCGACCCAAGCGTGCGTGGCACCTTCACCTCGAAGTTCCTGATTACTTGGACTGATATAACCGCTCACATATCGCGAAGGAACACCCAACATTCTCAACATCGCCAAAAGTAAATGCGCGAAATCCTGACAAACGCCGGCTTTCAGTTTCCAGATTTCGTCAATCTCGGTTTCATAATCCGTAACGCCTTGTTTGTAGGCAAAATTCTCATAAATGTAAGTAGAAAGTTCAGTCGTGGTTTCCATCACAGACAACTCTGGTTTTGCGATATTTTTAACTGCTTCGAAAATCTCATCTTTGCTTTCGATCTTTTCCTGACGCACAAAATCCACATAAGGAAAAACCTGACTTTGCTCTTTCACATCTTCCCATTGCGTTTGGACGTCCATATCGACAATTGGCAATTCAATCGGGTAAGTTTCCACAACCAATTCTGATTTGATTTCCAGAAAATTGTGAGGCTCTACAATGGTAAACACACCGACTTTATTGGTGAAAAAATCAAAATAGAAATCAAGTTTGACATTAGGAAAAAGACTCAACTTCTGACTGATGACCTCTTGGAAATCATTACTCAAAGGCGATAGGATAATTTGGTTCGCACTATCTGTAACAGGCGATGGATATTCGTATTTTGTGATATGTAAAACGTTGAAAACTGGCATAATATTAAGTTGGAGAGTTTGAGGGTTTTAGAGTGATAATTAAATTGAGACAGATTTTCAGATTTTCAAGACCAATCCGAAAAAACTTTGATTAAAGACATTCACAACTTCGTAAACATCGGATTCTATTTTGGCGAGAAACTGCATTTTTTCATCTCTCGTTCTCGGATGCCTCGTGAACTGGACGTTTGCAATACATTTCCCAATGAAGAATTCCACAGATTCATCTTTTTCCTCAGCATTGCTGTTGGCCTGCAAATGTTTGGCAAACTTTTCTATTTCCTGAAGACAATAAGCTATTGAATTTGGAAACAAAGGTTCATAAATGATCTGATAAAATATCCTTTCCTTTTCCATCATTCCGAGATTGTTCCGTAGATAAAAATCATAGCCACTGACGGAACTCAGAAAATATCGCCAGCTGGAATAATCATTATCCAAAAGATCCTCGCCGTACAAAAGCCATTGTTTCCTGATGAGATTGATGCCATTCAGAATCCTTTCCACGTATTTTCCCAACTCGATAAAACAATAGCCAAAATCTCTTGCCACAGAATTATCAATGACACCATAATAGACCATCGCCTGCTTTACCAAAGCATCGAAAACGCTTATCGGGTCGCCGTATTTTGCCTGACGGATCAGACTTTGATCTTTCATTTGATGATGAAAATCGTTGAGACATTGCCACACATCTTTGTTGATGTGATCCTGCGCACTTCTGGCATTTTCGCGCGCTCTGAAGATATTATTCGCAATCGATGAATCATTATCGACATCAAAAAGCGCTTTGGAAAGGAGATTCCCAAAACTATGGTCACTATCCTCGACCTTAATTTGATATTCATCACAAAAATTCTCCCAACTTTCTGTGGAAGCACCATCCTGATAGGCGATGTACCGGGTATGAAAAACTTTGATCTGGAAATTGGACCGCTCCATATAACGGCTCATCCAGAAGATATTCTCTGCAACTCTACTTAACATTTTTTGAGTTTTGTTTTTTTGTATTAATGAGATTCATCATTTATAATTTAATCTACGACCCAAGTGTCTTTACTTCCGCCACCTTGTGAGGAATTTACGACGATGGAACCTTCCTTCATTGCTACGCGAGTCAATCCGCCTGGAACGATATCGATTCCGTCTGGACCATACAAAGCAAATGGTCGAAGATCGACGCGTCTTGGTCGCAAAATACCATTGATATAACAAGGCGACGTTGATAATTTGATAATTGGTTGGGCGATATAATTTCTTGGATTAAGGTTTATCTGCTTGGTGAATTCTGCAATCTCTTCGTCAGTTGCCACATCGCCGATCAACATTCCGTAACCGCCACTTTCATTGGTTTTCTTGATGACCATTTTATCCATATTCTCGATTGCGAATTTCCGTTCGTCCATATTTTCCATTCGGTAAGTTGGAACACTTTTCAGGAGTGGTTCTTCACCGAGATAATATCGGATCATATCGGGAACGTAAGAATAGATCGCTTTGTCGTCTGCCACACCATTTCCCATTGCGTTCACGATGATCACATTTCCTTTTCTGTAAGAATGATACAATCCCGGAACACCCAAAACGCTCGTTTTCTGAAAGACCAACGGATCCAAAAACTCATCATCAACCCGACGATAGATCACATCCACTTTTTTAAGACCTTTTGTCGTTTTCATATACACCATATGATTTTGAATTACAAGATCGCGACCTTCTACCAACTCGATTCCCATTAATCTCGCTAAAGTGGTATGTTCAAAATAAGCTGAATTGTAAATCCCAGGCGTCAGCAGTACCACATTTGGCTTTGAACTGATCTGTCTTCCGAGTGAAAGTAAATTTTTGATTAATAAATCCGGATAATTATTGACTTGTTTTACTTTGATATTTGGCAAAATATTCGGAAAAAGGCGGTAACTCATTTTACGGTTCTCAAGCATATAACTTACTCCCGAAGGCGTTCTAAGATTGTCTTCCAAAACATAATAACTCCCGTCGTGGTCTCTGATAAGGTCGATTCCGCTGATGTGCGTGTAGATATCAAAAGGGACATCCACATTGATCATTTCCCGAAGAAAATTCGGACAGCTGTATATTAAAGATGAAGGAATAATCTCATCTTTCAAAATGAATTGCTGATGATAAACGTCCTTCAGGAATATATTCAAAGCTTTCAAACGTTGCTTGATCCCTTTTTCTATAAAATCCCACTCTGCGGATTGGATGATCCTTGGAACAATATCAAAAGGAAATATTTTCTCGATGCCTTCGCCGTCGTTATAAACAGTGAAAGTGATGCCTTGAGTCATAAAAAGCTTTTTGGCAAGCTCAGTTTTCTGATCCATTTCAGAAATGTCCATTTTTTCAAAAGAACTAATGAATTCTTGATAATGACTCCTTACAAATTGATCAGACATCATCTCATCAAAAACACTTTCCAAAGTTTGATAATGATTGAGTAAACCTTCAGCCATATATTAGTTTTTATAATTCTGAGAACTAATATATAAATTTAAAGGGGTATAAATATAATTTATGATTATATTTTTAATATTTAACCTAATTTTAAAGGGGTTTAATTTTTAAATAATATCAAATGCACAATTGATAACAAATTAGCTAAAAATAGTTTTACAAATTTTAAATTAAAAAATTTAATACCATCAAAGCAAAATATCTCTTGACAATCCACCTATTTTTTCATATATTCGTCATGAGATAACTAAAAGATGATCTACGACTTAGAGAAAGAAAACAAGGAAATCCTTGCCCGATATAAAGACCTGATTTCCAACACTTACAGAACGCTGGACGAGGAACAAAACAAACTGATCCGAAAAGCCTTTGATATTGCCTTGGATGCGCACAAAGATCAGCGCAGAAAAACCGGCGAACCCTACATCTACCATCCGATAGAAGTTGCAAAAATCGTGGCCAATGAAGTTGGTTTGGGAGCAACAAGTATTGCCTGCGCGCTACTCCACGACGTCATCGAAGATTCTGAATACACTTACGAAGACCTCAAGAAAATATTTGGAGAAACTATTGCTGACATCGTAAATGGATTGACTAAGATCTCTGTGATGAATCAGCAAAATATTTCTGTACAATCTGAAAATTACAGAAAACTACTTCTCACACTTTCTGAAGATTTCCGGGTGATTCTGATCAAGATTGCCGACAGACTTCACAATATGCGAACATTGGACAGTATGCATCCTGTGAAGCAAAAGAAAATCGCTTCGGAAACGTCTTACATTTATGCACCTTTAGCACACAGATTTGGACTCTATTCCATCAAATCTGAGTTGGAAGATCTGTCTCTTAAATATAATAATCCTGATGTTTACAACGAAATTCTAAGCAAGTTGGAAACCGCGAAAGAAGGTCGGGAAAAATATGTGGAAGAGTTTACCAAAGAAGTTTCTGAGCAGTTGCAAGAGGAAAATCTCAACTTCACAATCAAAGGGCGGGCAAAAGCCATCAGCTCGATCTATCGCAAGATGCAGAAGCAGAACGTGACTTTCGAGGAAGTTTATGATAATTACGCAATCCGAATCATTTACAAATCCGATCCTCGAAATGAAAAATTCCTGGCCTGGAAAATTTACTCTATCGTAACAGATTTGTACCACAGCAACCCTGCCCGAATGCGCGACTGGATCTCGCAACCAAGGTCCACAGGCTATGAAAGTCTCCATCTTACGGTGATGGGTCCCGACAAAAAATGGATCGAAGTTCAAATCCGTTCCGAGCGCATGAATGAGATTGCGGAAAAAGGAGTCGCCGCGCACTATAAATATAAAGAAGGCTACCGAAAAAACACCGATGATCAGCGATTTGAAAATTGGGTCTCGGAGATCCGTGATGTTTTGGAACAACAGCAAAACCTTTCAACATCTGAACTTCTTGACAATATAAAACTAAATCTTTACTCCAAGGAAGTTTTTGTTTTCACACCAAAAGGCGAGGTCAAAATCCTTCCGACGGGTGCAACAGCACTTGATTTTGCATTTTCTGTTCACTCAGATTTGGGAACGAAATGTCTTGGAGCAAAAATTAATGGGAAATTGGTCCCGATAAGTTATGTGCTTCAAAACGGAGATCAGATCGACATTCTCTCTTCACAAAACCAAAAACCTAAACCAGATTGGTTGGATTTTGTGGTGACTTCCAAAGCGAAATCCAAGATTAAGAATATCCTTAATTCCGAAAAAAATCTAAATACAGCGGAAGGAAAAGAAATCCTGCAAAGGAAAATGCGCCATGCAAAACTGAATTACAATGATGAGGAAGTGAATGCATTGCAAAAATTCCTCAATCTAAAAACTTCACAAGATCTTTTCTTAGGTTTCCAAAATGGCACTTTCGACATCGGTGACATCAAACGATATTCTGATGGAAAAAGTATCTTGAGCAACCTTTTCCAACGTTTCAGAAAAACATCCAACAAGGCAGAATTTGTTGAAAAAGTAGATTCCAACTTGGATATGATTGTCTTTGGGAAGGATGAGGAAAAGCTCAATTATTCTTTTGCAAAATGTTGTACGGTGATTCCGGGAGACAAGATTTTTGGCTTCATCACGATTTCTGATGGCATCAAAGTCCATAGCGAAAGTTGTCCGAACGCCATCAATCTTAGAGCTAATTACGACTACAGGGTTCTACAGGCGAAATGGGTGAATGCGGAAAGTTTCAAAAACAGAGTCAAAATCGAGATCGAAGGCTTGGACAGAATGGGTATGATCAACGACATCACAGCGGTCATCAGCAACTCGATGAATATGGATATGAAAAGTATGAGCATCGCTTCCAACGACGGGATTTTTACAGGAAATATCAACCTTGAAGTGAAGAACAAAAGCCAGCTGGAAGAGACTTTCAAACAACTCAAAGGAATTAATGGCGTTTCAAAAGTGAAGCGTTTGTAAAATGATTTCAAGCAACTATTTTCAGGATTTTTTTCACAACAGCAAAAGCTCGGGAATTGTTCTGATTGTTTTTGTTGCGGTTTCTTTGCTGATCGCAAATAGCCCATTATCATTAAGTTTTCAAAATCTTTTGGATACAAAAATTGGGACGGAGATTTTCCATCTTGATTACTCGGTTTCAGTGTGGATCAATGATGGATTGATGGCTATCTTCTTTCTTTTGGTCGGTTTGGAAATCAAACGTGAACTTCTGGAAGGCGAACTTTCTGATATCAAAAAAGCAAGCCTCCCGATCTTTGGCGCGATTGGCGGAATGTTGATTCCAGCTTTGATTTACGTCGTTCTCAACCACAACACAGATTTTAAAAATGGCTGGGCAATCCCGATGGCAACGGACATTGCATTTTCTTTGGCGATTATTTCTTTGCTTGGGAAAAGCGTTCCGGCATCTTTGAAAATCTTCTTGAGCGCGTTGGCAATCGTGGATGATCTGGGAGCGATCATCGTGATCGCTTTGTTTTACACAGATTCCATCGATTGGGTTTCTTTGGGAATTTGTGGCGGAATCACAATGCTATTGGTAATATTGAATAAAAGTGGAGTCAAAAACCTACTATTTTACATTATTCCAGGACTTTTTCTTTGGTATTTTATGCACCATTCTGGGATTCACGCGACGATTTCAGGTGTGATTTTAGCATTTACCATTCCAACAAATATTTCTGAAACAGAGCCTTCTCCATTAGAAAAATTAGAACAAAAACTTCACATTCCAGTTAGTTTTTTGATCATGCCCTTGTTTGCATTGGCCAATACAAACATTACATTTCAAAAGGAGATTTTCGAAGGTTTCATTAATCCTTTGAGCTTGGGAATCATTGGCGGATTGTTTGTCGGAAAGGTTTTGGGAATTAATCTTTTCTCACTGGTTGCCATCAAATTAAAGTGGAGCGATCTACCTGCTTTTTCCGGTTGGCGTGAAATGATTGGCGTCGGATTTCTCGCAGGAATTGGGTTTACAATGTCGATTTTCGTTTCGCTTTTGGCATTTCCGGACGAAGTTGAAATTCAGAATATTTCAAAAATCAGTATTTTGATTGCTTCTGTTTTGTCAGGAATTGTTGGATACTTTATTTTGAAAACCAAGAAAAAACCTCTCAATAATTAATTGAAAGGTTTGTTATTCTAATCTCTTTTAGATGCATTTTTCTTTTCTCTTTTGGCTTCTTTCTTTTCCTTTGGAGTTTTGAGAGGCTCTTTTTTGGTCGTTTTTTTAGCGTCTTGACTTTTTGCCATGATTTTATATTTTAGTGTTGGTTGCTTTTAAGTACTGTAAATATAAGGATTTCTAAAATTAATACTAAGTTTTTGAAATAATTAATTCACATCATTGATTGCCCTCATCTCATCACGAACAATTTTTTCCAACTTCACTTTCTTGATGGCGAGGTTCAATTCATTCCCCATCAAGACAAGAAATACATTAACATTCACCCAAACCATTACTAAAATAATGGAACCGATGGAACCGTAAAGAACGTTGTATCTCGCAATATTTGCCACATAAATCGCAAAGAAATAAGTCAACAAAACAAACAAAACCGTTGTCAAAATAGCACCTGGAAAAGCCTCTCTGATTCTTGTGATTTTGAGGCAACCCACCCAATAAAACATCGCCAGCAATGCAAAATAAAATAAAGGAAATGATACAAAACTGATAATCTTTGTCAGGTTTTTTGTAAACCAAGTGATGTCGTAAGTCGGCGTGTAAAGCTTCAAAACCACTTCGCTGTAATAGATTCCGAAAATCGAGAGGCAAACTACACTTAGGAAACAAATCGTAACCAGCATTGCCAAAAGATATTCTTTGACAAAAGTTCTCGACAGCTCTGTATTTCTATTAAAACCATTGATCAACGTAAAACAACCATTCGTCGCAAAAACGAAAGATAGCAAGATCGTCAAATTGCTAATGGATTTCATATTCGGGATGATGCTTTCCTGTATGTAACTCGTAACGTCGCTCTGCATGTGTGAAGGGAAAACGCGGGGCATCAAAACCTCGAAGATGTAAAACTGAAGCTTATCGTAATGTGGCATGTATGGCAAAACCGACAAAAAGAAAAGAATCATAGGGAAAAGACTAAGGAAAAAATTCCAGGAAATGCTCGCCGCTTGCCTGCCCAAAGGATTTTTAAAAATCGCATCTGAGTAGATTGAGAACATCTTCCAGAGGGAAATCCCCAGAACCGGAATATGAATATCGTCGAAAAAGTTTTTGATTTTCAGGAAAAAACGCTGTAATTTTTTTGCCATTCAGTTATCTTTGCCCCACAAATATAGTAAATGCGTATTAATTTGATCTGCATTGGGAAAACGGATGACAAAGAAATCATCTCTCTCATCAAATATTATCTGCCTAGAATCCCGAAACACTGGAACTTTGAACTTCTCGAAATTCCAGATGTCAAGAATGCAAAAAACCTTACGCCAGACCAATTGAAGAAGGAAGAGGCCAAACTATTCCTTAATCAAATAGAATCCAACGAACTCGTGATTCTTCTAGACGAAAAAGGAAAACAATTCACCAGCCGAGAATTTTCAGAAAAAATCGATTTCTGGATGGGAAGCTCTGTAAAGAAAGTTAATATCTTAATTGGTGGCGCTTATGGTTTTTCAGACGAAATCTACCAACGTTGCAATGAGAAAATTTCACTTTCAAAAATGACATTCACGCATCAGATGATTCGACTATTCTTTGTGGAACAAATCTATCGCTCAGCAACAATCTTGCAGGGAAAACCTTATCACAATGACTGATTGCATAAATGATGATTGACCAGTGATAAATGATATTCATCACGGTATTTAAATTAATTTTTATAATTTAGTTTCAAATATTTATAAAATGAAAATGATCTCTCTGCTTTTTGTTTTCGTATCGGCATTTACTTTTTCACAGACTCACCGCTTCATTTATGAATTAAAATACAAAACAAATCCAGAAGAAACCGACCCGAAAAAAGCCTTTATGGTTTTGGACATCAATCCGAATGATGTCAAATATTACAGCTACACTTTTCTGGAAAAAGACTCTATCAACAAAGCCACAAATTCTCAAAATAGAAGCTGGAACGATGAATTGCTACCTGTTACCAGAAAAAGAAATTCAACGAAAAATACAAATTTTGTAATGGTTGCAGACAATTTATATTCTTATCCGACAAATGATATCATCAAATGGAATCTTACCAATGAAACCAAAAAATATCAGGGATTTAATATTCAAAAAGCAACTTCTGAGTTTGGTGGTAGAAACTGGATGGCGTGGTTTACGAAAGATATTCCTTTTGCAGAAGGACCTTACAAATTTCAAGGATTGCCAGGTTTGGTGATCTTGTTGGAAGATAGCGAGCAACATTACGTTTTCGATCTCGTGAGAAGCAACAATTTGAAAACCACTTACGACACGTCAAACATCTTGGAATTTCGGTACGGAGACAAGCCAATTCCCACCACAGAATCCAAAGTTGTAAAGAAAGCTTTAGAATACTTTAATGATCCTTTGAGCGACATCCGCGAAGGTCTGAATGACGGAAAAATAAAAGAATTCACCTATTACGGAACATCTTACAAAGCTGAAGAATTGGGAAAATTAATAAAAGAAGAACAGAATGAGATTCTTGAAAATTACAATCCGATAGAACTGGACAAAGCGTTTGCTTATCCAAAAAAATAAGTTTTATTTGTAGATCACCTTCTTCGCCAACTCTGCTAAAAAACCACCTAAAAGAAATCCGACAAGCGCGCCAAACAGAATATCAAAAGGGAAATGAACGCCCAGATAGATCCGGCTGTAGGAAACAAGACTTGCCCAGACAAGTAGAATCAATGGTAAATACTTGTATTTATTCCCTAGCAACATCGACACAAAACTCACTACAAAAAACGAGCTTGAAGCGTGTGCCGAGTAAAATCCAAAATTACCACCACAAATTACCATTCGCATTTTCTCAACCAACAACTCATCGTGACAAGGACGAAACCTTTGTATCCCGTGCTTGAAAATACTTGCCAACTGATCCGAAATCGTAACGCCAATGGCGATGAAAATCAGGATAAAGAAGAATTTTCTCAAGGGAAAACTTTTGTAGAATAAATAAAGAAGAATCACGTAAAACGGGATCCAAAACCACTTCCCCGTTACGGTCAGCCAAAAAGGATCAAATGTGGAATTGCCCAATCCATTGAGGAAAAGCAAAAGTTCGTGGTCTATTTCTATTAGTCCATTCATAGATTATCGGCTTACAGGACCTTCGTGAGAATCGTCTTCGGAAAGATCTTGTTTTGGAATTTCTTCGTTGATGAAAGTTGTGGTGTTATCATCTGCCAGCGGATTAAAATCCTGAGCAGATTTTTTCACCTTGTCGATTTCATTTTTGATCTCGGACAGAGGGTTGTCCGCTTCTTTCATAATTTCGGTTTTGATGTCATCCACAGCTCCACGCATTTTGCGCACACCTTCGCCAAGACCTCTTGCAATCTCGGGTAATTTATCGGGGCCGAACAAAACAACAATTGCCAAAGCAATCATCAGCATTTCTCCAATACTCAATTCCATTTCACAAAATTAAGCAAAGATTTAGAAAAGTGATATACAGATCATTATTAAATTTATTATAAAATTGATAAAAAGAGAAATGTCATCCCACAATCAGAATAACTCCGAACAATTTGCCGTAAATTTGTGACCATTAAGAGTTTAGGACAATGAAAAGACAGAAAGTAAAGGCGCACAACTATTTAAAATTAATTACAACATCCCTAATCATTGCCATAATCGCATCTTTTCTGGCTTTTTCATTGAAGAAAATCACGGAATTTTTCCAGGAATATATTTTTGAATTGGCCGAAAAACAAAATCCACTTTTGTTTATTGTTCTGCCGACGATTGGAATTACAGCCATTTATTTTTTACGAAAATATCTCTTCAAAAATAGAAAAAACAAAGGCATTACTGAGATTTACAAAACCGTAGATCAGCGGAAAGACCATCTTCCCTTCTTCAAAATCCCTTCTCATTATTTTAATGGATTTTTGACCGTTATTTTTGGTGGCTCTACAGGAATCGAAGTTTCTACGGTTGTTGCAACGGCAACGATTGGAAATTCGGTTTATGAAAAACAATTCGCCGCAAATGTTTATAAATTGGAATTGATTTGCGCGGGCGTAGTAGCTGGCGTTGGTATTCTTTTCGGAAATCCGTTGGTTGGATTTCTATTTGCTTTGGAAGTAATTGCAAGAAAAGTCAGCAAAACTTTATTGATCAGTTGTTTGTCTTCGACATTGTTGTCTTATGTTTTCCTCTACTTTTTTCCGTCGCAACCTTTGATTGATATTCCTGCAAAAGAATGGCATTGGGTTGCCGTTCCGTTTATGGTAATTTTAGGTTTGCTCGGGGGAACTTTGTCCGTTTACTTCACGGTTTTGGTCATCAAAATAAAAGAATTCTTTTCTGGAATCGACAATAATTTTTTAAGGGTCAATCTTGGCGCGTTGGCTGTTGGAATTTTGATATGTATCTTCCCATTTTTGTACGGTGACAGTTATCATTCTTTAAATGAATTGATTAATCATCCACAAAGCTATTCGTTGCTGTTTCTTTTAGCTTTGATTTTATTAAAACCATTAGCCTCATCGCTCACTTTGGGCGCAGGCGGTGATGGTGGTGTTTTTGCACCGAGCATTGTTGTCGGTGCTTATTTGGGATTGGCTTTTGCGATGGCTTGCAATAGCTTTTTCGGAACGTCTTTGATTCTTATTAATTTTGTTTTGATAGGCATTGCCGCCACACTTTCTGCAGCGATCTATGCGCCATTTACCGCATTGATTTTAACTTGCAGTTTGGTTCCGAATGGATATGCGTTGTTCTTTCCTGTTTTGTTGGGATGCATTCTGGCTCAGAAAATGGCTCAAAGTATATTGCCTTACAATGTTTACACCTACGCACCGAAAGTTTAGGTTAAAATTCTAATCGCGCTTATAAAGAATAAGGTGAGAATTCCATCAAATATATTTTCCCCAATCCTAAAGGGAGTAATTTTGACGGAATTTGTAAGTTAATTTTTACTCCCTTTAGGGTTGGAATGAACAAAAATTAATTAAAATTGAATATTCTAATAAAATTCAATAAACACTTATTTTTAAGATTTATTCCCTTTAAAACTAATAGAAACAAAATAAATACTCGCTGCAAACAGTAGAAACGCCAAGAAAAATGGTGCTCCCGGAAATAGGAATGGTGCATTTTTGTGCGTGAAATAATAGAACAAATTCGTCATTAATGGTGGACCGATGATGGAAGTGGCACTCATCAAACTTGTCAATGCGCCTTGAAGTTCACCTTGCTCATTGGACGGAATATTTTTGGTAATGATGGATTGCAAAGCCGGGCCACAAATCCCACCCAAACAATAAGGAATCGTGAAAACCAACATCATCCACCCTTCCGTCGCAAAAGCATACAGCAACATTCCGACCGCGTAGAGCATCAATCCGTAAAAGATACTTTTCTGATCGCCGATTTTCGGATTGATCCATCTTATCAAAACACCTTGAACCAATCCTACGAGCAAACCAACAACGCCAAGCGAAATCCCGACCATTCTCTCATCCCAGTTGAATCTATACATCGTGTAGAAACTCCAATTGCTTTGGACGGCGTGTCCGCCAATATAAATTAAAATCAAAGCGGTCGTAAGTGCTGAGATCTCGGGATGTTTTTTTAAGAATTTGAAAGATCCAATCGGGTTGGCTCTCTTCCAACTGAACTCTCGTCGATTTTCTTTGGAAAGACTTTCCGGCAAAACGAAATAGCCATAGATAAAATTGATCATACACAGAACTGCTGCCGCATAAAACGGAACTCTAGCACCATAATGCCCCAAAACGCCACCTAAAACCGGCCCAATAATAAAACCCAAACCAAACGCCGCCCCGATCATCCCGAAGTTCTTCGCGCGGTCTGTATCTGTGGAAATATCTGCAATGTAGGCACTTGCTGTTGTGATGCTAGCGCCGGTAATTCCAGCAATGATTCTTCCAACGAAAAGCCACCAGATGCTTGGCGCCAAAGCCAGAAATATATAATCGATTGAGAATCCAAAAAGGGAAAGCAAAATCACGGGTCGTCTTCCGTATTTATCACTCAGGTTTCCTACGAAAGGCGAGAAAACAAATTGGATAAAGGCATAGGCAAAACTCAACCAGCCACCATATTTCGCAGCCTCGCTGATGTCTGCGTGGATCAGTTCTTCTATCAGTTTCGGGACTACGGGGATGATGATTCCCCAGCCTGTGATATCTATCAACAGCGTGATAAAGATGAAACCAATGG
This sequence comes from Chryseobacterium sp. FH1, assembly GCF_000735135.1. Taxonomy (GTDB): domain Bacteria; phylum Bacteroidota; class Bacteroidia; order Flavobacteriales; family Weeksellaceae; genus Epilithonimonas. The sequence goes on along the minus strand of NZ_JPLZ01000006.1, from coordinate 1,023,392 downwards.
CGGCGGATTTTTGATTTTGTTTCATAACGAATGCGAAGATAGGAATTTTTTGATTTTGGAATTGTAATTTCAATAACTTACAATGTTTCTATTCTCAAACTAAATTGGAAGTACATAGAAAAAATCTAAAACTACATTGAGCATCTCGCTGGTATTATTAAATATAGAAAAATCAATAATATCTTTTTTTTAAATATTTCAAAGTCCGAAAAACGCATTGAGTTACATCAATAATTATTTAAAATAAAATAACTCACTTGGAAAAACCCTTTCAGAGTTTCAAACTCTGAAAGGGTTAATATTTTAGCATCTAATTACATAAATAGAAAAAGCCCTCATTCACTTGAGGGCTTTCATGATATTTATATATTTTAAGGAAAACTATTTCACTATTTCAGCGTTGCTGATAGAAGATTTCCCTGTTACCTTGTCTTCTTTTTTCTTTCCTCTCAAGAAGTCATAAGCCGTAGCCGATGCAATGAAGATGGAAGAATAAGTTCCGAATCCAATACCGATCAATAGACAGAACATAAAGCCTCTCAAGTTGTCGCCTCCGAAGATGAAGATCGCAAGGATCACCAAAATCGTAGTAAATGACGTATTGAAAGTTCTACCAATCGTACTAGAGATGGAATCATCAAATAAACCTGCCAATGTCAACGCTTTTTTCTCACGAAGGTATTCTCTAATTCTGTCGAAGATGATCACCGTATCATTGATGGAATATCCAATTACGGTAAGAATCGCCGCAATGAAATCCTGATTGATCTCCATATTGAATGGCATTACTTTGTAGAACAACGAGTAAACCCCAAGGATCACCACCGCATCGTGGAACAAACCAACAACCGCTCCCAAAGAGAACTGCCATTTGTCGAATCTCACCAAGATATAGATGAAAATCCCCAGCAAAGCCGCTCCAACTGCCAACATACCGTGCGTCTTGATGTCATCTGCAACTGTTGGTCCTACTTTGGTAGAAGAGACAATTCCTGCGTGTCCTTTTTCAGCGGATTTGAAATCTGCCAAAGTCATTCCAGCCGGTAAGTCTTGTTTCAAGCCTTCGTAAACTTTTTGCTCAACAGTTTGATCTGCTGCAAGAGACTCATCGTCAATCAAATAATCCGTTGTGATCTTCAACTGAGAAGAGCTTCCGAAAGTTTTGGCCTCAACGATATTGTTTTGACCATCTGCAGTCTTCATCAATTGACCAATGCTGTTCTCGATCTTCTCTGCATCTACAGGTTTTTCGAATCTCACCACGTAGTTACGTCCACCAGTAAAGTCTATACCATATTTGAAACCGTTGATTGCAATAGATGCAACTGCGATTATCATTAATATAGAAGAAATGATGTAAGAATATTTTCTTTTACCAATGAAATCGATCCAAGTATTTCTGAAGAGGTTTTTAGTTGGTGCAGTCCAAACAGAAAGCGATTTACCTTTTTCAAGTCTGTTGAAGATCATTACTCTTGATAATAGTACCGAAGTAAACAATGTCATAATCAAACCGATGATCAATGTTACCGCGAAACCTTTGATTGGCCCCGTTCCGAAAACATATAGAATGATCGCGGTGATCAAAGTCGTAAGGTGACCATCAATAATCGCAGAAATCGCGTGTTTGAAACCATCTTTGTAAGCTTCCAAGATTCCTTTTCCACGGAAAAGTTCTTCTTTGGTTCTCTCATAGATGATCACGTTCGCATCCACCGCCATCGCCATAGATAGTACGATACCCGCGATACCAGGAAGTGTCAACGTCGCATCGATGGAATCCATAATTCCGAAGATGTAGAACAAGTTGATTGTCATTGCAATTACCGCATAAACACCGGCTCCACCGTAGTAGAAAATAATGTAAACAATGATTACTGCAAATGCAATAAGAAAAGATAAAACACCATCGTTGATAGATTCTGCTCCAAGAGATGGACCTACAACGTCCGCTTGTACGATCTTCGCACCTGCAGGCAATTTACCAGCTCCAAGAACATCCACTAGATCTTTAGCTTCTTCTTGAGTAAAGTTTCCAGAAATCTGACTTCTTCCGTTAGGAATCACTTGGTTTACAGAAGGTGCTGTGTAAACTCTGTTATCAAGCGTTACTGCAACTACTTTTCCTTGATTTTTCTCAGTCGTTGTTTTCCAATCACGAGCACCTTGAGAATCCATTTGCATATCTACCACGATACGACCCAATTGGTCATAATTGATGTTTGCAGATTCTACAGCGCCATCAACAGGTGCTTTTTGAGTAATGTTTCCACGGATTGCGTATAAAACAAGACTGTTTGTAGAATTAGACTCAGGTTTGTAACCCCACATAAACTGGGTATATTTCAAATTAACAGGTCTTGCTTTGACAGCTACATCACTGTTAAGTATTTTATTTACAACTGCTGTATCAGACAATTTCACGTTGGCAACAGCGTTTCCAGGTGTAGCACTCATCTGGATCAGGTTCATCAAATTAGTGTTTTTTGCAACACCGATAGAATCTCCTTTTGCTTTTACCAATTGGTCAAGTTGAGAGAAATATGGAACAACTTCCTGCGCCAATTGTACTTCCCAAAACTGAAGTTTCGCAGAAGTCTGAAGCATTTTCAAAACTCTGTCTTTATCTTGAATCCCTGGCATCTCTACCAAGATTCTTCCAGTTCCCGCAACTCTCTGTACGTTTGGTTGCGTTACACCCATTTTGTCGATACGTGTTCTAAGTACTTCAAAAGCAGTTGATACAGAGGCATCGATTTTTCTTCTGATGATATTTTTCACCTGATCGTCTGGCGTGTTGAACTTGATCTCAGAAAGATTGGTGTTCCCGAATATCTCAGGATCTGCAAGTTTCAGGTTGGTACCTTTTTCTTTGGTCACAGCTTCGAACTGAGTGAAAAAATCCTCGATGTACTGTTGGCTTGAGTTTTTCTGCACTTTGTCTGTTCTGTCCAATGCTTCTATCAAAGTAGCATTTGTTGAATAATTACTAAGATCATTCACCAAATCTCTCTGGTTGATCTCCAATAATACGTTGATACCACCTTTAAGGTCCAATCCGAGTTTCATTTCTTTCTGTTTTGCAGACGTGTAATCCAACGATGTAAAACCGAGATTAAGGGTGTCTTTAGAAAGTCTGTCTAGCTCAGCCTGGTATTTCACTGGATTTTCTCCGGCAATTGCTCTTGCTTCTTTTTCTATTTTGTTGGCATAGAAAGAAGGCAGAAGCTCATTGAGGCAAATTAATCCAAGAACGATGGCAACTAATGTAACGAGTCCTTTTCCTTGCATTTTCTTACGATATATATAAATTAAGTCGGCAAATATAATGATTTATAGCGGAAATAAGAATTTGAAAATGAGAAAAGTGCATTATAGTTTTTATAATGAAATTAATTCTGACTTTTCATTCAAAAAAAGAGTTAAAAATTAGCTTTTATTATTAATTAAATAATTATGAAATGGTAAGGTATGAAATTTGGTTAGTTTATTAATAATCTCAAAAATAATAAGTTATGCGAAAATTAATACTCATTCTCTCTTGCGCATTTGCAACAGAAATATATTCACAACAGATCATCTTGGAAGAATTTGCGACCGCTTCCAATCCGGTGGAGATCATCGCTTCACCGAGTAATGACAGCAGACTTTTCGTGGTCCAACAATCTGGAACCATCCGAATTTTGAATACCAACGGTACTTTTGAAGCCACCAATTTTCTAAATATCACAGACAGAGTCAACTTCAGTGGGGAAATGGGATTGCTTGGCTTGGCATTTCATCCCGACTTTGCGACCAATCGATATTTCTATGTTTATTATAACAGAGCAGGTAGAACGATTACAGTTTCCCGATTCACCGCCAATTCAGCTAATCCAAATACAGCGGATCCCGCATCTGAAAAAATAATGATGTCGATTCCAAAAAGCCAGACCAATCACAATGGTGGCAGTATCCATTTTGGTGCTGATGGTTTCCTTTATATTTCAACAGGAGATGGCGGTGGCAGTGGCGACCCAGATAACAACGGGCAAAACAGGAATTCACTTTTAGGAAAATTATTGAGAATCGATGTTAATTCAACTAATCCTTACAATATTCCAGCTGACAATCCTTTCGTAGGCGTAGAGGGCGCGGATGAAATCTGGTCTTATGGACTAAGAAATGGTTGGAAATTTTCTTTTGACAGAACGACGAACAATATTTGGATTGCGGATGTTGGGCAAAATTTAATCGAAGAAATCAACAGAGTTCCTGCAACCACGCCGGCTGTCAATTATGGCTGGAGATGTTACGAAGGAAATAGCGAGTACAACACTGCTGGGTGCGCCAATTCTTCTACAATGACTTTCCCAGTGGTGCAATATGACCATTCCGGTGGCAAATGTTCGATCACGGGTGGTTATGTTTACAGAGGTAATCTTTATCCAGATCTGGTTGGAAAATATATTTTTGCAGATTTCTGTTCTCAGCAAATCGGAATTTTGGATAATACCAGCATCACTTGGTCATCTGCTTTTAGTGGAAATAGTTTCACAACCTTTGGAGAAGACAATCAAAAACAACTTTATGTTGGGGCGAGCAACGGAAAAATATTTAAAGTTAAATCCAGCAACTTATCTGTGAACGACATTCCTACAACTCAAATTTTAGTCGCACCACTTCCTGCAAAAAATATTCTTTACATCAAAAACCTTAACGAGAAAAATGTGGTTGCTGAGATTTTGGATTTGGCCGGAAGAACAGTTCAAGAGCAAAATGTTGCCGAAAATGATAAGAGCGTTGATATTTCGCTCTTGACTCCTGGGGAATATATTTTGGTTCTTAAGAAAGATGACATTAAAATAATGAGTCAGAAAATCCTTAAGGAATATTAAATTTTAATGGTCTTCGAGAGCCTCAGACTGACTGTTATGAAACATCTCGAGAAACCTATTGACACAAATAAGAAAGCCTTTCAGAAATTAATTCTGAAAGGCTTTTTTAATGCAAATCTTTTAAATTTTTAGACAGTAGAAATTATGCAAATCATCTTGATGTTATAGGTCGCTCCTCCGGAGCTTTGCTTGTAATGAATTGTTTTTCTACCACTAGGTCGCCACGCTGTGTCTTTCTTTTTTATTATAACTTATGTATAAGTCTTTGAAATTTTTATTTATTTTCTAAGAGCGTGTTTAAAAATGATTAAAAAATAAAATTTTCCAAAGCATTTTTCTTTTCCCCGACCCTAAAGGGTGGAAAAACGCCTGGAAAATTTCATCAAAATTACTCCCTTTAGGGCCGGGGAAATAATTTTGATGAAATTTAAACGGGCTCTAAAATATTAAATATCCCAAAACCATAAATACCAACTGATTGTTACTTACTCCAATTCACTCTCGTTGTTTTTACTTCGCTGGAGCTGGTTCCAATCATAATATCGAAATCTCCGGCTTCCCAATCGTATTTCAATTGGTTGTCGAAGAATTTCAAATCTTCTGGCGAAATCTTGAAAGTCACTTTTTTGCTTTCGCCTGCTTTCAGGTAAACTTTTTGGAAACCTTTCAGTTCTTTTACAGGTCTTGTGTTGCTTCCAACCAAATCTCTGATGTAAAGCTGAACGATTTCTGCACCTTCATACTTTCCACTGTTGGTCAATGTTACAGAAGCCTCAATTGGTGTATCCCCAACTGGTTTTGCATTGCTGACGGAAACATCAGAATAACCAAATTTGGTATAACTCAATCCATATCCAAACGGGTAAAGTGGCGTGTTGCACTCATCCAGATAGTTGGAACGGAATTTCTCAAATGTACATTTGTCTGTATTTTCTTGGCTTAATGGACGACCTGTATTTTTCGAATTGTAATAAAGTGGCACTTGTCCTACGCTTCTTGGGAACGTCATTGGTAACTTTGCCGATGGATTTACTTTTCCGTAAAGCACGTCGGAAATAGCATATCCAGCCATACTTCCTGGGAACCAAACGTTCAAAATAGCGTCTGCCAACTGGGATTCTTCTGTCAAGACCAATGGACGACCAGTGAATAAAACAATCACGATTGGTTTCCCGGTTTTCTTAAGTTCTCTCAACAATTCTTTTTGAGTTTCAGGAATTCCGATGTCTGTTCTGGAGCTGGATTCACCGCTCATCTCGGCACTTTCTCCCATTGCCAAAACAATCACATCTGCTTGATTTGCAATTGTCAAAGCTTCTTTCCTGATTTCTTCTGCAGGACGGCTGTCTCTGCCAGCATCTTTACCAAACATCGTCGCTTTTTCTTCCATTTTAGCATCTTCGTAAACGTTGCTTCCTTTTGCGAAAATGAAATTGACATCTTTCCCAACGGTTTCCTTCAATCCCCTTAACAATGAAATTGAATTCGCGTGTTTTGCTGCAACGCTCCAGGTTCCGGTCATATTCATCGCGTTGTCTGCCAATGGACCGATTACAGCAACTGTTCCAGACTTCTTAAGTGGAAGAACCTGCTTATCATTTTTCATCAAAACCATAGATTGAGAAGCAATTGTTTTTGCCGCTTCCAAATGTTTCGGACTGAAAACTTCTTTCTGCGCTCTCTTCGTATCTGTGTATCGGTAAGGATCATCGAAAAGGCCAAGATCGTACTTAGCTTCGAGGATTCTTCTTGCAGCATCTGTCACGGTTTGTTCGGTCACTTTTCCTTCGGAGATGGATTGTTTTAGAGTTTTCAAAAATCCTTCTCCAACCATATCCATATCGATTCCGGCGTTCATTGCCAAAGCGGAAACTTGTTTCAGATCTCCCATTCCGTGGTCGATCATTTCGTTGATTCCGGTATAATCCGTCACCACAAAACCTTTGAAGTCCCATTGTTTTCTAAGAACGTCTGTCATCAGCCATTTGTTTCCCGTTGCAGGAATCCCGTCCACTTCATTGAAGGAAGCCATCACAGAACCTGCGCCAGCATCTACTGCAGCTTTGTAAGGTGGGAAATACATATTGTACATCTGGACGTGGCTCATATCTACCGTGTTGTAATCTCTACCTGCTTCCCCAGCGCCGTAAAGTGCGAAATGTTTCACGCAAGCCAACATTGTATTTTTCTTGGACAAGTCATTTCCCTGATAACCGTAAACCATTGCTTTTGCAATCTGGCTTCCCAAGTACGGATCTTCACCAGAACCTTCGGAAACCCTTCCCCATCTTGGATCTCTGGAAACATCTACCATTGGCGAGAAAGTCCAGTTGATGCCATCTGCTGTGGATTCTTGCGCCGCAATCTGCGCCGATCTTTGAATCAAATCCATATCCCAAGATGATGCAATCCCTAATGGAATTGGGAATGTTGTTTCGTAACCGTGGATCACGTCCATCCCGAAAATCATTGGAATCTTCAGACGGCTTTTTTCCACTGCTATTTTCTGAACATCACGGATCTTGTCAACACCTTTGATGTTGAATAATCCACCCACCAAACCTTGCTCCACCTTTTTGCCAATATCAGAACTCTGAGCTTGACCTGTGGTAAAATCTCCAGAAGAAGGCAAATTCAATTGACCAATTTTCTCATCCAAAGTCATTTTGGAAATCAAGTTGTCAACAAAGATTTTTTTCTTGGATTGATATTGAGCAGATTGGAAAGACTGAACAGGTTTGGACACAATACCCTGCGCCATAAAATACGGCGACAATGCCAGTGCAGCTAAGATTACAAACTTTTTCATATTTAAATTTATTTTTAAGTCCTATGCGATCGCTTGATTTGATCTATTTTAAAGATCATATTTAAATAGTGATCTCATTTATATATTTTTAATTTTCTAATTTTTACTTTTCTTCAAAGATAACATCCATTCATATAACTTCGGATCCGAATAGGTTGAATCCCAAGAATTGTGATTGTCATTTGGGAAAATCGTGAGTTCTGCTTTTGGATTTACGGGATGTAATTTTTGGTAAAAGTTAAAAGCATTTTCCGGAAGTACGATATCGTCCATCCCACCGTGGAATAATTTGATATTGAGGTCTTTGTAATTGTGAATATTGGCCCACATCACGCGATCTGTTGGCGCACAAACGGCTGAAACTGCAGCAAACATTTCGGGATGCTCGCCTGCCAATTTCAAAGTTCCCCAACCGCCCATCGATAATCCGGTGAGGTAGATCCTGTCCTTGTCAATCTTATACTTTTCGGAGATTTCTTTGATGAGGAAATATACTGCTTCTGTGTCCCACCATGTATTTTCCGGACATTGTGGTGCTAAAATCGCAACGGGTTCTTTGATTAAATTCTTGTAGGTGAACGGGCTGTGATTTTTCACAATGTCCAAATCGTTGCCTCTCTCGCCAGAACCGTGGAGGAAAACAATCAAAGGGATTTTGGATTTTGCGTTTTGAGGCATATCCAAAATGTAGGACATTTTTTTCTGGACCTTGACTTCTTTGTTGAACTCGGATTTGATTTCCTGAGCGGTTGCCAAAGATGTGATTCCTAAGAATAAAAACGGGAGAAATTTTTGTTTTAAATTCATTTTGTTCGTTTTTCGAAATTGCGTTGATCGTGGAGCGTTGACAAATGTTTAATTTGATTTGCAAATCCCATAGCCCCGATGGTAGCGGCATCCTTTTTTGTTTTGTCCATATTTTCAATCAAATGACAAAACGTCGTAAACAAAAAAGATATAGCGGACAGCGGGATCAAGCTCCTAACAGCTAATTAATGTCTCAAAAAGATACATTAAATTTTCGTGTTTAAAGATAGTACTTTTTGATTAGTCAATCTTATGTTCTGCGGACTTAAAACCGATTTTTTTGAGTCCGTTTCGGATTTCAGGCGCATTCATAAAGAGATTCCACAGTAATCCTGTGCGGTGATTCTCGATCATTGGCGCGATAGTTCCCTGATCGATAGCGAGATAACGAGGCGTCGTCCAGTCATCAAAATGGATGGAAGTTGCGTCATAAGGTCCAGCTTTTCCGATAAACTTCGGTTTTTCTTCGTACAAAAACCTCAACATTTCCATAGATTCTTTTGGCGTATAAGGCATTGAACTGAGCGCGGCAGTTGGCGTGATGACACCAAAATCCTCCTTCATCGGTTGGTGCGCGGCGTAGCCTACAGAACCGTCTTTGTTTCTGGTATAACCTGCCGTCAATCCCCAATATTTCTCGGAATAACCTTTAAAATTGAGTGGATTTTCTACGCAATATTTGTAGTCTATCAAGACGTGATTTCTGTTTAAATCCCAATAGCTATTTACATATTGATCCGACAATCCTCTTGGATCCAAACCTAAATACGAATATTGTGACCAAAATAACGGACCTCCGAATTCTTCTGCGTAATTGTGTTTGACGTAAAGTGGTAAATCGTATTTTGTTCTGTCTGTTGTATAGGTTCCGTTGCGCGTCCAACCTTTGTTGTAGGTTTCGGAATCAATGGAATAGTCTGGCGATGCAGCGGCTAGAACGTAAGTGATGAGACATTCGTTGTAACCTTCAAGTGGGAAGTTCATTTCCCAGCCGTAACTTGGCGACCAATGCCAGTAGAGGACTTTCTCGCCACCTTTTGTGTACCAGTTCCACTCTACGCCTTTCCAGAGTTTGTCCATCTTTGCAGCGAGTGCTTTTTCTTCTTCGTTACCGTCTTTGAAATATTCCCGGACGCAAATAATCCCTTGAACCAAGAATGCGGTTTCTACCAAATCTCCGCCATTATCTTTCTTTCCAAACGGTGTTACTTTTCCGGTCTCGCCATTGATCCAATGTGGCCAAGCGCCGTGGAAACGTTCTGCTTTATCTAGAAAATCTGCGATGTGGGTCAATCTTTTTACAGCTTCTTTTCTTGGAATGAATTTTCTATCGACTCCCACCAAAAGTGTCATCAATCCGAAACCTGAACCTCCGGTTGTCACCACGTGTTTGTCATTGTCCGGATAGATATTGTCCTCGTGGTATCGTTCTCTTCCCAAGAGAGAATTTGGTTCTGCAAAATCCCAGAAATACTTGAGGGCATCGCTTTGAACTTTGTCCATCAATTGATTTTCTGTCAAGTTTTTTGCACTTGGTTTGGAGTCTGAATTGGTGTTTGCGAGTTGGGTATTTTTGCACGATAGTAAGACCGTGAGTGAAACAACTGCGAGTGATAACATACTTTTCATAATTCTACGTCATTTTATATTAATAAAAAAGAGGAGGACAAAATCCTCCTCTTAAAATATTGGTATTAAATTCTAGGCTATTAGTTATAACCTGGGTTTTGTGTAAGAATACCTTTACCATCGGTAATTGCTCTTAATGGAATAGGAAAGAGTTCATTTTTACCAGTTTCAAATCCTAATGGACCTAAATACTGAGCCGCTTGGCCTGTTCTTACGAGATCTGGAAATCTATCCATTTCCATAGCAAGCTCAACTCTTCTTTCTTGCCATATTGCTAATCTTAATGCAGTTTGTGTAGAGGCTGGAGTTATTCCCAACTTAGCTCTTTCTCTTACTTTATTAATATTGGTGATTGCAACTCCTGTATTACCAAGTTCATTTGCAGCTTCCGCATTGATCAAAAGAATATCTGCAAATCTCAAAATTCTGATATTTTGAATAGAGCCATAACCACATGCATTATTGTTTAATGACGTCGGTACATAAACTTTTTGATTCCATGTATTTCCAGCTTGTGGATCACCTTTTTTGATCAAATCACCCTCAAGTGTCGTTTCACCTTCTCTCAAAATTGTAAATTCTTTTCTAACATCACCTGGCTCGAAAGCGTCTTCCAAAGCTTGGGTAGGCGTAAAAAAGCCCCAACCAAATTGATTTCTTACACCTTGAACTTCAGCGTATTGACTTCCGCCGAATTCTGGTGAGCAACCGCAATTAACCTCAAATACAGATTCTGAACCAAATTCTCCAGCTGGTCTGAACAACTTATTGAAATCTGGCTCCAATGCATAGCCCATTCCAATTACCAAGTTAGATGTATCGTAAGCTTTCTGATAATCCTTCATGTATAGATAAACTTTGGAAAGTAGACCTAATGCACCACCTTTTGTAACTCTTCCTACATCTGCGGCACCATAAGACTGAGGTAAAACTTCTGAAGCCTCTGTTAAATCCTTAACAATAAAAGCATAAACTTCTGCGGCAGTATTTCTTGGAGTATTTAAGTAATCTGTTTGTGATTTCAGACCATCAAAAATTGGTACACCACCATAGATTCGTACTAAGTTAAAATAGAAATAGGCTCTTAGCATTTTAGCTTCTGCAATTAATCTGTTTTTCAGATTAGCATCCATATCTATATTCGGAACATTTGTAATGACTTGATTTGTTCTTTGAACAGCTTGCCATTGTCCGGTCCAGTAGCCATTGACCCCATCATCACTGATTGTAAATGAAAAATTATCGTAGGCATTAATAAATGATGCGTCACCAGGATTAGAACCTTTTTCTACATCATCACCAGTTACTCCAAATACAAATTGTGCAGGAAATCCAGAGTTTTCCCAGCTTCGAAGAAAACTATAAATTGCATTTGTAGCTCTCATAGCATCATCTTCAGTCTTAAAGAAATCCGTACCTACAGTAACTCCTTCTTGTTTGATATCTACAAAATCATCGCTACAACTTGCTATCAACGAGAATATTGAAAGTGTTAAAAATATTTTTTTCATGATTTTTCTAATTAAAATGTTAAGTTCATACCCATTGAATAGATAGCAGAGATTGGGTAGATATTTTGATCAATACCCATTTGTACTCTATCTGAATTAAGTATTTCTGGAGAGAATCCGTTGTATTTGAAACTTGTCCAAGGATTTTGAGCACTTACATAAATTCTCAATTTTCTAACTGACAGGGATTCTGCAATATTGTTTGGCAAACTGTAACCTACTTGTATATTTCTAATTCTTATATAGCTCCCATCTTCTACAAAATAACTATTAGGCAAAATCACAGATTGATTAGAAGTAATCATAGAATTGGTATTGGATGTACCAGCACCTCTCCATCTGTTGTTGTACATATCAAGATCCCAATTCTCGTTACCGAAACGTTGTTCTCTATTGAAGTTGTAAATCTTGTTACCAAATACACCTTGGAAATCTACACCTATATCAATCGAATGAATATTCATGTTGATTCCAAATCCGTAAGTTCCTTTTGGAATCGGACTTCCTAAGAAAGTTTTATCTCTGGTATCGACTACACCATTCCCATCGTTATCAGCAAATTTGAACCATCCTGCTTTTGCACCAGTTTGTCCAGATGCTGCTGCCTCTTCATCAGTTTGAAAAACACCAACAACTTGATATCCGTAATAAGATCCTACTGCTTGACCTGTTTGTAATCTTACAATAGAATTACCAAATAAACTAGCTCCAGTTTCTAGGAATGATCCGCCAAAAACATCTGTAATTTTGTTATTAAGAGTCGTGAAGTTTCCATAAACCCCTAATTTAACTCCTTCACTTAAGTCTGCCGCATAGTTCGCTGAAACTTCAAAACCTTTATTTCTGAATGAGTATGCGTTTGTAATAAAATTATAAGGATTACTTGCTCCAGAAATTGTTCCTTGGAAAATCCCATGTACTACATCTTTAGATTCTTTGTCATAGTAAGTGGCTTCTAATTTCAACTTGTTATTAAGGAAAGCCATTTCTACACCTACATCTGTTCCTGTAGTTGTTTCCCACCCAATGCTCGGGTCAATAACTCTATCAAGAGTGGCTGCAGGATAACCGCTATTACCATAATATGCACCACCTCCAATAATTGAGACATTTTGAGTAAAATCTCTTACAACTCTTGGATTACCTAGTTTACCCCAACTTGCTCGAAACTTCAATAAATTGAAAACATTTTGTTCGCTCATAAAGCCTTCTTTGGAAACTACCCAACCAATACTTACCGCTGGGAAAGTCTTGTATCTATCTGTAGAAATCTGTGAAGATGCATCTCTACGTACAGAAGCGTTTAATAAGTATTTACCTTGGTAATCATAATTGATTCTTCCAAAAAATGATTCTATTCTTTGCTGATCCTGAGTCGCCGCTGGTCTACCATCTGTAACTGCTGGTGCTGTATCTTGATAATTAAAAATATCTGTACCGTTGAAAATATTTAGAGAACCATTAGTCCCATCATAATTTACGTTTTTAGCAATCCAAACATCCTCTGATCTTGAGTCTCTGATTCTAGTAAAGCCAGCTAACAACTCCAAATTATGGTTACCCAATTCCTTTTTCCAGTTGATCGTATTATCCCAAACATAATTTCGATTTCTGACATTTCTGGTAATTAAATTTGATAAAGTCGCATTTGGTGTATACGTAATTGCTGGCGTATATTCGTATTGACTTGGATTATAGCTATCACTTGTGTAACTACTTCTAAAAGTAAAATCTTTCAAAAATTTAATCTCAGCGAAAACATTGTTTAATAATCTATCTTGCCTTACTTGAGATCTGTAAAGATCCAACTGCGCTCTTGGATTTGCAATGGAATAACCATTGAAAAACTGATAACTTCCTGTTGTAGGATTCATAGCAGAGAACAATGGTGGTGCATTACGCGCATTCAACAGAGGGTTTTGTGAAACATCTGTACGTGTTTTGGAATAAGAGAAATTATTACCCAAGGTAATGTTATCAGTAATTTTATAACTAAGATTCAATTTGGTATTAAATCTATTAAAACCACTTCCAGAATTGATACCTTGTCCTGCAGCTAGATTTCCTTCATCTTGAAGATAACCTACACTACCATAATAATTAAGTTTCCCCAAACTTCCTGATGCAGAAAAGTCATTTGAGTTGATAATGCTTGTACGGAAAATCTCTTTGAACCAATCTGTGTTCGCAGGAAAATCCGCTCTGCTGATTGAACCTTCTGAAGATCCATTATTATCATTAAGCAATTTCTCATTGTATAACTCAATGTATTGATCAGAGTTCACCATTTTAGGAACATTGGTCACAGTTTTAAATCCTAAATAAGAGTTAAGATTGAAAACAGGTTTCCCTTTTCCAGTTTTAGTTTTGATGATAACTGCTCCATTCGCAGCTTTAGCTCCAAAAATAGCTAAACTGGAAGGATCCTTCAAAACACTCATCGACTCGATATCTTGAGGATTAAGGAAAGAAATATCCTCAGTCAACATTCCATCTACGATGAAAACTGTATTTCCAGAGAGAGATCCAACTCCCCTGATATCAACTCTAGGAGATCCACCTGGCGTTCCTGATGTAACAACATTCACCCCAGCTAATTTACCTTGAACAGAGTTTAAAGGGTTGGCATTGGGTTTATCCGCAAGATCTTTTGCAGTTACAATCCCGATACTTCCTGTTACATTCTCTTTCTTTTGTGATCCATACCCGATGACAACTACCTCCTCGATTTTATTTTCTTGTGCAGTTGTGTCTTGTGTGGATTGTGCATGCAAGTTGCCTCCAAAATAGATCGCGGCAATGAGCAATGGTAATTTCACATAATTTTTTTTCATAATAATCTTAAGTATTATTTTCTAATTCGAATATAAATAAATTTTTAACAGAACGTTAATTAATGCTAAAAAATTCATAATTAATTAATAATCAATTCATTAACCCAAAAAACAATCATCTTTGACCAAAATTCACCGCCGAAAAAATCACTGTTTTGGCTTGGTATTTGTCTATTTTCACTGAATTGCTCTTTTAATTACTCAAAATGAGTTAATAATAGAAGTCCTTTTTCAGTCTTTTTTTATGGTAAGGCTGTAAAATTAATATCAAACAAACCTAATCACATATAACATTATGAATACCAACAGATTATCGCCTCAAATGCAAGAGGCACTGATAAAACAAATGACAAAAGAAGCACATGCTTCACAAATATTCCTTTCTTATGGCTGTTGGGCAGACGTCAAAGGTTACGGCGGAATTGCCAATTTCCTTTACCGACACTCACAGGAAGAGAGAAATCATATGATCAAGTTTATGCGCTACATTCTTGACAGAGGTGGCGAAGCAAAAGTTGAAGCAATTCCTGCGCCACCAGAGAACCCACAGAGTTTGACAGATGCATTTAATAAAGTTTTTGAACACGAAGTTGATAATACGACTGCCATCTATGAGATTGTTAATCTTTCATTTGAAGAGAAAGATTGGGCAACGTGGAACTTTATGCAATGGTTTGTGAAAGAACAAATCGAAGAAGAAAAATTAGCTCTTGAGTTGATTGATAAATTGAAAATCGCTGGTGGAGACAGCGCTTCAGACGAATCTCTTTTCACTTTGGACAAAGCTTTGGAATCTGCGCCAGATGATGTTTCCCTTCCACAAGAGGCGACGGCCGAAAATCCTTCGTAACGACAAATTAAATATCACTAACTTTGATCTCCGTTTTTTAGCGGAGATTTTTTATTAATTAATATCAAAAATAAAATGGCAGATATCGTAGAAACCAACCACAATAATCCAGAAGAATTTTACAAATCATTGAAGGAAAAATTAGAAAGTCAACACAACTTTCCAGAGGAATATCTTTTTAAATTCATTGTTCCGGGAGATTCTGAAAAGATCACAGAGATCTTAAGAGTTTTTGATGGCCTTAAATACACTTTATCCAATAGAGAAAGCTCCAAAGGAAAATACACATCCGTTTCTTTGCAATGTTTCGTGATGGATGCGGATCAAGTCATCGATATCTATCAAAAGGTTGCGAAAATAGAAAATGTGATGATGCTTTAATAATAAATAATAGTTGATAAATGATTTTTAGAGTGGCTTGAAACTTGTATTTTAACCATCAGTATTTTAAAATTTCAAGTTATGAAAAAAGCATTTTTCAGAGTTCTGAACAACATCAACAAAGCGATTTTACCAAAATATAGCAAACGAGATTTTACAAAACTCAACAAATTTCAAAAACTCATTTTCGGTTATCGATATAAGGTTTTGGTAAATTCATTAGACTAGATCATCAACTTTAAAACATAAAAAGAAAGCGTTCAAAATAATTTGAACGCTTTCTTTTTTATATAATCAACTCACTCAATTAAGAATTCTCAAGAATATAACTGAACATCAAAGGTGCACAAATTGTCGCATCACTTTCCACGATGAACTTTGGTGTGTTGATATCCAATTTACCCCAAGTGATCTTCTCGTTCGGAACCGCTCCGGAATAGGATCCGTAAGACGTTGTAGAATCTGAAATCTGACAGAAATAACTCCAGAACGGAATATCGTGCATTTCCATATCCTGATACAACATCGGCACCACACAGATTGGGAAATCACCCGCAATTCCACCACCAACTTGGAAGAATCCAACGCCTTTTCCACCAGAATTTTTCGGGTACCAATCAGCCAGATAAGCCATATATTCGATTCCAGATTTCATTGTAGAAAACTTCAAATCGCCTTTGATGCAATAAGACGTGAAAATATTTCCCATTGTAGAATCTTCCCAGCCTGGAACTACAATCGGCAAGTTTTTCTCAGCCGCCGCAATCATCCAAGAATTTTCTCTCGGAATCTCGTAATACTGCTCAAGAACGCCAGACAAGATCATTTTGTACATATATTCGTGTGGGAAATATCTTTCTCCTTTTTCGTCTGCATCTTTCCAGATTTCGTAGATGTGCTTCTGCAATCTTCGGAACGCTTCTTCTTCCGGGATACAAGTGTCAGTCACTCTATTCAAGCCTCTTTCCAACAAATCCCATTCTTCTTTCGGCGTAAGATCTCTATAGTTTGGAACTCTTTCGTAATGCGTGTGCGCCACAAGATTCATCAGATCTTCCTCAAGGTTTGCACCAGTACAAGAAATGAAATCCACTTTCCCCTGGCGAATCATCTCAGCCAAGATTTTCCCTAACTCAGCAGTTGACATTGCTCCAGCAAGCGTGATCATCATTTTACCGCCATCTTTAAGATGCGCAACATATCCTTTGGAAGCATCTACCAATGCCGCAGCATTGAAGTGCAAATAATATTTTTCTATGAACTCAGTAATCGGTTTGCTCATTTTGTTTAAGATTTTTGCAAAGATAAGGATTTGTTTGGATGATGGAAGTTGGATAGTGGAAGCTGAATGATTTAAGTAAAATAATTGTCAGTCTGAGGCTCTCGAAGACCAATAAAAATTCAAAAATCGTCAGATTTTTTCCATATAAAATTTATTGAATTCGATTCAAATTAAAAAATAAGAAATTGAGATAAGTCGGGCTGCAAGTTTCAGTATAAATTCAACTTTATCATTAAACATAATCAATCAACAACTGTCAGGCTGAGGCTCTCGAAGCCAACTATTCTTTCAATAACGTCTTAATTATTAAGCAAATATAAACTTCCAACATCCAGCTTCCATCTTCCATCATATTTCACTACTTTTGCAAATTCAAATAAAATATAGAATACAATGCTTTCGGTTCAGGGATTAGGCTTACATCACGCAGGAAATTATCTTTTCAAAGACACCAATTTTACCATCAAAAAAGGTGATAAGATCGGATTGGTCGGAAAAAACGGAGCTGGAAAATCCACGCTTCTCAAAATACTTTCCGGAGAGATCAATTTCTACGAAGGTAATGTGGTCACGGAAGGTAAGATCACAATTGGTTTCCTAAAACAGGATCTTGACTTCGTAAAAGGAAGAACTGTGTGGGATGAGACAATGCAGGCTTTTGAGCAGATCAATGCTTTGAAAGATGAATTGGAAGAAGTCAACCATCAACTGGCGACCAGAACCGATTACGAAAGTGATGCATACACCGACCTCATCAACAGAATGACAGATCTGAACGATCTTCTGATGAATTTCGATGCTTACAATTTGGAAGGCGATGTGGAGAAAATCCTATTTGGATTGGGTTTCAAAGCGGATGATTTCCAAAAGATCACCGACGAGTTTTCCGGAGGTTGGAGAATGAGAATTGAACTGGCAAAATTACTTCTGCAGCAAAACGATCTGATGCTTCTGGATGAGCCTACCAACCACTTGGATATGGAATCTATCATCTGGCTGGAGGATTTCTTGAAAGATTATCAAGGCTCGATGTTGCTTGTAAGTCACGACAAGCAATTTATGACCTCTACCTGTAACCGAACTTTTGATGTGAACAACAGAAAAATAGACGATTACAAGGCCAACTACTCCAAATATCTTGAACTAAGAAAAGACAGAAAAGAAAAACTCATCCAGGCCAAAAAGAATCAGGATGCAGAAATAAAACATACAGAAGAATTGATCAACAAATTCCGTGCGAGTGCTTCCAAAGCATCATTTGCGCAATCATTGATCAAAAAACTAGACAAAGTAGAACGCATTGAAGTGGAGAATGAGGACGTTTCTAAATTCAATATCCGTTTCCAACCGAGTGTTCAACCTGGAAAAGTAATCTTCGAAGCTCAAAATTTGGGGAAAGCTTATGGTAAAAAACAGATTTTCGACAAGGTAGATTTCATCGTAGAAAGAGGCGCAAGAATCGCTTTGCTTGGGCAAAATGGTCAAGGAAAAACAACTTTGGCAAAAATTCTTGCTGGCGATATCACCGATTTTTCTGGAAGCTGGAATCTTGGACACAATGTGAACATCGGTTATTTCGCTCAAAATCAGGAAGAAGTTTTGACGCCTGATAAAACTGTTCTACAGGAAGCAGAAGATTCTGCAACCGAGGAAACAAGACCTAGAGTCCGTGATCTTTTGGGATCTTTCCTTTTCCAAGGCGAAGATGTGACGAAGAAAACGAAAGTTCTTTCCGGAGGTGAGCGAAACCGTTTGGCGCTTTGTAAATTGTTGCTTCGTCCGTTCAACACCTTGATTATGGATGAACCTACGAATCACTTGGATATCCAGTCGAAGGAAATTATCAAATTGGCACTTCAGAAGTTTGAAGGCACCTTGATCGTCATTTCTCACGACCGTGAATTTTTGCAAGGATTGTCTGACAAGATCTTCGAATTCCGTGATGGACGTATGAAGGAATTCCTTGGTGACATCAACGAATATCTGGAATTCAGACAGAAAGAAAGCATCCGCGAGATCTCGGCTGAGAAAGCTAAACTTCATCAGGAAGAAGTTCCGGAAGTTAAGATCCCAGAACCAGTTGTAAAAACTCAGGAATCTAATATCATCGTAAGCAAAGAACAAAAGAACATCCAAAACAAGATCAAGAAAGTCGAAGAAAAAATCTCTGAACTTGAATTGAAAATCGAGGAATTCGAAGGTTCTTTCACCAAAGAAAATCCGTCTGAAGAAACTTTGGAAACTTACAACAAAATCAAGGAAGAATTGGATCTGACTTTGCAGGAATGGGAATTCTTGGGAACTCAACTGGAAGGTTAAGATTAAACTATAAAATAAATTATAAACTGCATTGGATATTCTGATGCAGTTTTTTTGTTTAATATATTAAGTTTTTATATTTTCACTGATTGTAAAACACAATTTTTAATTTAAAATACGATGATGAAGAAACACATTCTGATTTCCGCTATTCTTCTTAATGGCGTTTTTTATGCGCAAAGCAACTGCGACAATGTAAAACTGGAAAACACGAATCTAAAGTCAGAGATTCAAACCATTAAAACTGAAAATGATTATTTAAAAAAAGTTCTTGAAATCAATGCACCAATTCTTGAATCTGAGAAAGACAATAATAATTTCAGAATCACAAAAGTCGTTGGTAATAAAACTGATAAAACTATCACAATTACTTCTCTTATAGAGGCAAAAGATGTCGATAAAAATCTTGTGATACAAGACATTTCCATCATTGATTTGGGTGGTGAATTATACAAAGCAGACCTTTTTAAATCTAGCAATACATATCCAGAATTATCAACTACAGTTCCGATGAAACTTCACTTTTCCTTTAAAGATATCGTCGACAATCCTTTATTAATTAAAATTTTAAGGTTCCGAGTTAATTCCTCTCTTAAAAGCAACACTTTCACAAAATCAAATTCTGATTTGGAATTCCGAGACCTGAAAGTTATTTGGAATTAATTAGTTTTCGTAATTTCACATTTGATAAAACTTAAAAATTCAAAAATGATAAACGATATAAAGAAATTCCTGAACGAAGATCAAGATCCAAAAGCGGTAGAAAAAATTGCGGAAAAAGTAAATGACCTTTTGACCAATGGCGAAACCTTAGAATACATCGCTGTTCAGAATAAACCAGCTATCAACATTTCGCCAGATTCTATCGTACTTACGAATAAAAGGATCATCTTTTTCCGTTCGAAATCGTTTGGTTTGGTGACGGATTTTCAGGATTATCTTTGGAAAGATGTGGGCGAAAGTCATATCAGCGAAGCGATTCTGGGTTCTACTTTTAAGATGACGGCGGTCAGCGGATTTGTTGAGACGATTGATTATATTCCAAAATCTCAAGCGAGAAAATTGTATCAATACGCACAAGCCAAAGAGGAAGAAATGATAGAATTTCGCCGACAAAAAGAGCTGGAAGACAAGCGTGCAACCTCAGGAGGATTTACCTTTAACACACAGAATGAAAAACCGGAAAAACCGGAAGAACCGAAAGAGCCGATACAACCACAAGTTCCAACAGAAGACCCAATGGAAACCTTGACGAAACTAAAAGCTTTTCTGGACAATGACTTGATATCCTTGGAAGATTATGAAGCTAAGAAAAAAGAAATCTTAGGCAGAATGTAAAAACGCAAAGCAAAATGTAAATCAGCATTTTGCTTTTTATTTAAATTTACACTCATCAATTAGAAACAAATGTCTCAAATCTTCCGAAACCATTTAGAAAAATTTATCAAGATCAGCGATAACGATTTTGAGGAAATCTTGTCCTATTTCGAAGTCAAGAATTTTGCTAAAAAAGAAAATCTTTTGGAGGAAGGACAAATTTGCAAGTATAATTATTTTGTACTGAATGGACTTCTGCGCAAGTTTTTCATCAATGAAAAAGGGACCGAGCAAACTACAGACTTTGCCTTGGAAAGCTGGTGGATGACCGATAATTTTTCTTTTGAGCACAAAACGCCGGCAGATTTTTCTATCCAAACGGTGGAGAAGTCCGAAGTTTTGTATATATCCAATGATTCTCAGGAAAAACTGTTGGAGCAATTTCCAGTGATGGAGAAGTATTTTCGAATCGTCTATCAGAGAGCTTTTTCGGCCAATCAACGGAGAGTCAAATATATTTTTTCTTACTCGAAGGAAGAATTCTATCTCAATCTGCTTCGGAAATATCCAGAATTTGTTCAGCGCGTTCCGCAATATCTGATTGCTTCCTTTCTAGGATTCACGCCAGAATATCTCAGTGAACTTCGGAAGAAAATAGTTTCTTAGTTTTAAAGAAGAATTCCAAACGTAATTTCCGTGATGCACTTTCTTAAACCAGTTTAAGTTTTTTCGGTTCTCAATTTCAGAATTTTGTCTTAACAAATTAAAAGAATTACAAAATGGACAAACGCATCAACATCAGTAAAACTGATCCGCAAGCTTTTAAAGCAATGTTGGGATTGGAAGGTTATCTGGCCAACTCGGAGATTTCTAAAACCATCAATGAACTTATCAAGATTCGCGCTTCACAGATCAACAATTGTGCTTACTGCTTGGCAATGCACACCAAAGATGCCATCAAATATGGCGAAAATGCAGAGAGAATTTTCATCGTCAGCGCCTGGCACGAAGCAGAAAGCCACTTTACAGACGAAGAAAGAGTTGCCTTGAAAATGACGGAAGAAATCACTTTAATTTCACAAGCTGGATTGAGCGACGAAACGTATCAAAAAGCAACAAAAGTCTTTTCTGAAAAGCAGATCGCAGAAATCATCATGGCAATTGTGACCATCAATGCGTGGAACAGAATCGCCATCAGTACAAAATTGGAAATTGGAGAAGTTTAATTTTCATTAAATATTTCAACAACAATGAGAATGTTTTTATTAAAATATTCTCATTGTTGTTTTTAGTCATTACATCATACTCTAAACAAAAAAAATCCCAATCAGGAGCCGACTGGGATTTAGAAAATAACAAATCGAAAAATGGAACTATAAAAACAACAAATTACATTTCTCTCTTTCGATAAAAAATCCGGAATCCTGCCGTCAACCTATGAAAATCCAAAAACAGAATCCCGGAAAAAATAAACTATGAAACTATTATTGTTACAAGTAGTTACGATATTTTTTGGATTTTGGATTTCGGAATGTGAAAAATTATTTTCTGAAGGCTTTGAGATAATCTTCACATACTCAGTAATTGGTGAAATTTTCGCAATTATTAATTGATATTAATCTAAAATATTTCTGAAATAATTGATGTTACGACTAATAGCAATATTCTTAAAAATATAAAGCTCAAAAATAAAATAGTAGGTGATATTAAGATAATTGTGTACCACTTCAATTTTACATCTTTATAAGTATGCCATTTCGCTTTGATTTTCAAACCAATAACTAATGTTCCAATTGATACAAATAAGAGAGTTGGTAGAAAAAATAACATATTAAATCCAAATTCATAAGGTGCATATCCTTTAATGACTCCAAATGATTCTCTATTATAAGATATGATGTGAAGCAAAATAAAAGTAACAGCTAGAAAGACAGAAATATTAAAAAGATTTCTTTCACTTTCGAAATTTAAAAAAGAAAATTTATTTTTCATAATGTAATCAAAACTGACATTATTTTGTTCAGACTAAATTACTTAAAAAAAAGGTGAATCAAAAAAACGTTCCCAAAATTGGAAACGTTTTTCAATACTTTGCAAAAGTTCTAAATCTTTGACAAAGTTTATTTAATAAAACCTCTGCTTCTAAGCAACGGTTTGATGTCCGCTTTGTGACCCGTAAAACCTTCGAAAGCCTTGTTCAGATCTACGCTATTTCCAACGGAAAGAATATATTTTCTGAAACGGTCGCCATTTTCTCTGGTCAATCCGCCGTTTGCTTTGATCCATTCCCAAGCATCGGAATCCAAAGTTTCTGACCACAGATAAGCATAATATCCAGCCGAATAACCTCCGCCCCAAATGTGTGCAAAATAAGGCGTGTGATATCTTGTAGGAACTTGTGGCACCAGCAATCCGTATTTGTTCAACGCTTGTTTTTCGAAATCCAAAACTGGAATTAGCTGGCTGTCAGAAGTTACCGTATGCCAATTCATATCCAAAGTTGCGGCCGCCACCAATTCTGTGGTCGCATAACCCTGGTTGAAGTTTGACGCTTTTTTGATTTTATCAATCAACGTTTGAGGCATCGGTTGTTTTGTCTCATAATGCAAGGCGTAGTTTTTCAAAACCTCAGCTTCCAAAGCAAAATGCTCATTGATTTGAGAAGGGAATTCCACAAAATCCCGTGGTGTATTGGCTCCGGAAATTGACGCATACTTTTGGTCTGCAAACAAACCGTGCAAGGTGTGACCAAACTCGTGGAACATTGTTTCTACATCGTCATAAGAAATCAAAGACGGCTTTCCTGGCGCAGGTTTTTGATAATTGAAGACATTCACGATCACAGGTTTTTGACCTAACAAATGCGACTGGGGAACAAAATTATTCATCCACGCGCCACCGCTTTTGTTGCTTCTGGTGTAGAAATCCAGATAATATAAGGCTAAAGATTTTCCGTTTCTGTCATAAACTTCGTACGCCACCACGTCTGGATGGTAAGTTGGAAGATCTTTTCTCACTTTGAACGTGATGCCGTAGAATTTCTCAGCGGCGTAGAAAACACCTTTTTCCAAAACCGTGGTCACTTCGAAGTAAGGTTTGATCTCATTTTCGTCCAAATCGTACTTCGCTTTTCTCACTTGCTCGGAATAGAAATTCCAGTCCCAAGGTTCAACTTTGAAGTTTCCTTTCTGCGCATCGATCACCTCCTGGATTTCTTTCGTTTCGCGGTTTGCAGTTTCTACAGCAGGTTTTGCCAACTGTGCCAAAAGTCCCATTGCGGCTTCCGGCGTTTTTGCCATTTGATCTTGCAAGCTCCATTCTGCGAAGTTTTTCTTTCCAAAGAGTTGCGCTTTCTGCAATCTCAATTTTGCCAATTTCTCAACCGTTTCTCTTGTGTCGTTGGCATCGCCTTTCTCAGCGCGGGTCCAAGAAGCTTTGAAAAGTTTTTCTCTTGTTGCTCGGTTTTTTAAGTTTTGCAACATTGGTTGTTGTGTGGTATTTTGTAGAGCCAAAAGATATTTTCCTTTTTGTCCTGCTTGTTCTGCATCTGTTGCGGCCGCAGCAATTTCATCAGCGGAAAGTCCATCCAATTCTTTGACGTCAGAAATCAAAACAGCTCCATTTTTTCTGGCCTCCAACAATTTGTTGCTGAATTGTGTAGATAATGTTGCCAATTGCTGGTTGATCTGTTTCAGTTTTTCTTTGTTCTCAGACGAAAGATTGGCGCCGGCCAATTCGAAGTTAGTTAGATAAAACTCGGTCAATCTTTTGCTTTCTGCATCCAATTTATCCGTTTTTACCGCTTTCATTCTTTTGTATAATTTTTCATTCAGAGAAATTTTATCCGAATGTGCGGCGAAAATTGGTGCGTACTCTTCCTCTATTTTTTGAAGGACATCATTGGTATTGGAACTTGTCAGATTATAAAAAATAATCGTTGCGCGTCCCAAAGTTTGTCCGCTGTTTTCCAAAGCTAAAAACGTGTTCTCAAATGTTGGTGCAGACTTGTCATTGATTATCTTATCGATGTTTGCCAATTGTTCTTTGAGTCCGATTTCAAAAGCAGGTTTGAAATGTTCGTCTTTGATTTTATCAAATTCCGGAGCTTGGTATTGCAACGGACTATTTTTAAGAAAAGGATTGTTGTTCATAGATTTTTCTGTGGTTGCAGACGCTTTTTTCTGCTGAGCATTTATCATCATATTTCCTGTATTTACGGCAAGAAATGTTATTAGTAATGAAGTTTTTATTTTTTTCATTTATAAAATTAATTAGGGAATAAATGTAATGAAAAGTGCGGGAATAATCGAATGGTGTTTTTTGAAAATTCGATTCTTAAACAAAACCTCAATCTATTGACTAATGCTGTTCTATGACGAATCTGCAGACCGACTTATCTCAATTCCTTATTTTTTTGTATTGAATCGATGTTTGAGTGGATCACGATGTAAAATCGGGAGGGAGTGGAAGACGGAAAAAGCCGCACAAATTACTTTCATCATTTATCATCGTCCTCGTCTCCACTCCAATGGTTTTCTTCGAAGGAAATACTGTCCAATGCGAGCAATTCGGCTTCGCGTTCCAAGGTTTCGCGCAATGTAAAAGTGATCAGGTTTTTATCTTTTTCTTTGGCGAGTCGTCTGGTCATCGCTTTATCGATAATCATAAATCGTTTCCCCATTCTTCTGGCGGTGTATTTCCGCATTCCGTTTTCCTGAAGGATGTCAACAGCCATATCCACAGCGGTTCCCAAGGTTTCCCGGTAGATATTATCGACTTTTTTATTCAGAAATTCGTAGGCATCCAAACGGTTTTTGGCGCGGACAAAGATTTTGAGATTGGGATAATTTTCTTTGGCATAATCTACAAGCAATTTATTTTTCTCCGGATCATCCAGACAAACCACGAGCAATTCTGCATCCTCGATTCCGGCAGAACGCAAAAGTGCTGGCTTGGTGGCATCGCCATAATATACATTGAATCCGTTCGAGCGCAACAACGCAACTCTATCCGGATCGTTGTCCAAAACTGTAGATCGGATTCCGTTGGCTTTCAGCAATCTACCAACTGTACTTCCAAAATAGCCAAATCCAACGATGATGATTTTTCTTTGTTTGATGATGCCGAGTTCAACATTTTCCTCAGATTTTTGTTTGATAAAACGTTTGTCGAGAACTTTTTCTTTGAAGATCAAAAGGAGTGGCGAAATACACATCGTAATCGCTACAATCGCCATCAATTCTGAGTTGGCCTGATAATCAATTAAAAATAAACTGGCGGAAAAATTAATCAAAACAAAAGCAAATTCACCGACTTGCGACAAGGCAAACGCTAGGAAAAAACTTTGCTCGTTGTTCATTTTATAATATTTCCCGATTCCGAACAAAACAGAAGCTTTGATAGCCAACACTATAAACGCGGCAGAAAAAATAAAAACAGGTTTGGAAGCAATGATATCAAAGTTGATCGTCGCACCAACGCTCACAAAAAACACCGCCAAAAGCAAACCTTTGAACGGATCTATATTACTTTCCAACTCGTGCCGGAACTCGCTGTTTGCCAACATCACGCCTGCAATGAACGCACCCAAAGCCGGACTTAAACCAATGGAGATCATCAATTCTGAAACGCCAATCACGAGGAACAACGAAGCGGCGGTCAAGAGCTCATTTAGTCCAGACTTCGAAACGAATCTTAGAAATGGGATGAAGATATATCGACCTAATAAAATCAATGCTAGAACGGCTCCAATTACTGTAAAAGGTTGTAACCATTCGGGAATATAATGCAATAGAACTCGTTCGTGATCTATCTGAGAAACGGCTTTCTGGGATTTTGCGAGAAATGGCAGAAGCGCCAAAATCGGAATCACCGCAATATCCTGAAATAGCAAAATCGAAAAGGAAGACTCTCCACTAACGGTTCGGAAAAGGTTCTTCTCCTTCAACGTTTGAAGAACAATCGCTGTGGAAGACATTGCGAAACAAAGCGAAATGATAAACGATTTTTGTAGCCCGAATCCTGCAATGTAAAACACAACGAAAATCCCGACAATACTAAGCAACATTTGACTGAGCCCAAGTCCTAGAATTCGTTTCCTGATTTGCCATAGCTTCTGTGGTTCCAACTCCAATCCGACTAAAAACAAGAGCATAATGACACCTAACTCTGAGGCATGCATAATGTCTGCGGCGTCTTTGCCTGTGAGCTGTAAACAAAATGGGCCAATCAAAATACCGCCGAGTAGATAGCCGATCACGGAACTCAAACCCAGTTTCTTCCCCAACGGCACCATAATAATGGCAACGCCCAGAAAAATTAGAATCGTCATTGCAATAGAGTTTTCCATCATACTTCCTTGAGTATTTGTGAGAGTTGTTTACATGAAATATCTAATTGATTACTGTCCAGATTATCTGCATTGTAAACGATATGTGTTTTTACAAGTTCGATATTATTGATGTCCAGCGAAACGCGAAGCCCTGTGAGAAGTTCTTCTGCGCTGGTCTTGTATTTTCCTTCTTTGGAATAGTTATTTTCGCTTCCGCCGACGCTAGTGATGATGATTGCGTCTTTGCCAGAAAGGATATTAAGGCCACCTTCGGAGATCCAACGCATATCAAAAACCTCATCGATCCAAAGTTTCAACAATGGTGGCAAGCCAAACCAAATGATTGGAAAATGGAAAATTATCCTTTCATACTCCACAATTCTCTTGCGCTCGCGAAAAGGCTGAATATGAAAATCTGGATAATCCTCGTACAAATCGCGCAACGTCACATTTGGCATCTCCTCATAACATTTCAACAATCTTACGTTGGTTGTAGAATGTTCGAAATAAGGATGTGCAAATAGAACAAGTGTTTTCTTCAAGGGAAAATGCGGTTTTCGTAAATATAATTAAAAAATCGCTTCAAATCAAATTCCAATGTATTACGAAATTGAAAATTATTTTGGAATACAAAAAATGTACTTCACTTTCAGAAACTTTTTTTTACGGTTACGGATTTCCGCATTTGATTGAGAAATTAAAAGTATACTTTCGCACACAAATAAATATTATAATGAAAAAAACTTTATTTTCTTTTTGTTTACTTCTAGGTGGCTATTTAGTTAATGCACAAACAGTAAATGATATTCCATTGAAAGATATTGATGTAGAGTATGTTAGAATTGTTGGAACATCAAAGCTATTAACTACAAAACTTACTATAGAAATTGATTTTGGGCAACGAACAAAATTTTTCTCAACTGGTAAAGAAACCATTGTAAAAGATGCAGATGGAAAACCTATCGATTTCAATTCAATGATTGATGCTCTAAATTTCATGTCAAAAAATGGATTTGAATTCATAACAGCTTATGCAATCTCAATTGGCAATCAAAATGTTTATCATTACTTGTTGAGGAATGCAAAACATAAATAAAATAAACCCGGAAGATACAATCATCCGGGTTTATTATTTATAATTTCATTCTCTATTCTACCATCCGCCAGAAGCGCCACCGCCGCCGAAACTTCCGCCGCCGCCAAAGCCTCCGAAACCGCCGCCTCCACTGCTTCCGCCTCCGAATCCACCGCCACCAAAAGTGCCTGGGAATGGGAACGGGAAGAATCCCCCTCGGTATCGTCGGTTTCCTTTTCGGGAAAGCGTGTAATCATCGTCGTCATCATCTCCACGGTTGTTTTTGTTGATGATACTCATAAGAATGATAATGATCAGAACAATCAGAATAACGCTTCCGACATTAATTCCATCTTCTTTTTTCTGCTTCTTTACAATCGGTTTGAATTTACCCTGAACCGCTTCCATAATCGCAGAAGTGCCTCTGTCTATCCCGTTGTACCATTCTCCTTTTTTGAAGCTTGGTGTCACCAGATAATCCAAAATCTGACCAGCCACGGAAGCTGTCAAATATTGCTCAACTGCTCTACCTGGCTGGATGGAAAACTTTCTGTCCTCCGTCGCAATCAGAAATACAACGCCATTATCAATACCCTTTTGTCCAATTCCCCACTTTTGACCGTACATTGTCGCGAGATAATTCACATCTTCGCCACCTGCTGTCGGAAGAATTATAACTAAAATCTCGGTGGACGAGGAATCGGATACTTTGATCAATTTTTGGTTGAGTGCATTTTTTTCCGACTCCGTCAACAATCCTACTTTATCGTAAACAGGATAAAGCACGGCTGGTTTTTCCGGCACCAACTGAGCTTTGACAAACAAACCAAAGACCAGGAAGAATGCGAAAGTAAATCGTTTAAGAGAAGCTGAGATCATTGGGTAGTTCATTGATATTTTCCCCTTCGAAAGGGAAATATTTTTTCAGTTCGTAGCCAGTTTTCAGGATGGCATCTTTCAGTCCGTTGTGGTAATTTTCTTTAGCAAACTCAGCTGTGATCTCGTCGTGGAGCGTGTCCCAAAAAGACTGTTTCACTTTTTTATGAATACCTTCGTCACCAATGATCGTGAGATAATGCTGTTCAAAATTCACATAGAACAACACGGCGTTTCTCTCTTTGGTATTGTGCATTTCCAGAGATTGGAAAATATGGAAAGCTTTCTTTGCAAAATTGTCCAACCCGGTGGAATCTATGTGCACACGAATCTCTCCCGAAGAGTGGTCTTCAGCTAATTTGATGGCTTCCACGAGGGAAGCCATCTCTGTATTTGTAAGAAAATGATTCATTATTCTGAGAAAACATCAGGTGCATTTTGCGCGCCTTCTGCTGCTTTGAATGTTGGTTTAGATTTGAATTTCGGGAACAAAGCCGCAACGATGTTTCCAGGGAAAGTCTCCACAAGATTGTTGAAACCTTTTACAGATCCATTGTAGTAAACCGTTTCTGAACGGATGCTGTTTTCAATCGCTGTATATTCTCTTTGGAAGTTGATGTACTGCTGATCTGCTTTCAAATCTGGATACTTTTCTACAACCATTAGTAATTTTCCTAGCGCTCCGCTTAGTTGACCTTGTGCTTGTTGGAATTTTGCCATATCCGCCTCCGTCATATTTGTAGGATCTACATTAACAGAAGTTGCTTTTGCTCTTGCCTCAACTACTTGTGTCAAAGTTTCCTGCTCAAATTTTGCGTAAGATTTTACTGTTCTTTCAAGATTTGGAATCAAGTTCGCACGTTTTTGATACACGGTTTCTACGTTCGCCCATTTTTCAAGAACATCATTATTCGCTTTAACCATAGAATTGTATCTTCCAGATCCCCAAAAGAAAACTATTGCTGCCAATGCCAAAAGTGCGACACCAACAATCAGGCAACCTTTACCTCTCATATTTTATGTTTTTATAAATGTTAATTAATCAAATATACAAATTAAATGCAATCTTAAAATTAATTTTTATGGATATTGGCATTAACCTTCAATAATCTTCTTTCTGTGTGTGATTCCCCATTGGACGAGATTTTCTGTAAGTGGCGTGACGCTTTTACCGTATTCCGTAATGGCGTAGAAAACCATTATTTGCGTGTCATCTTCGACAGTTCTGGTGATGAGAAGATTGGTTTCCAATTCTTTCAATTCTTTACTTAGCATCTTGGCAGAGATCCCATTAATTTCGCGTTGAAGTTTTTTGAAATGTAACTTTTGGTGTTCCCGATTGGTCAAATATCTCAATATCATCAGCTTCCACTTACCGCCCAGAATATCCAAACAATCTCTCATCGCCATCAGTTCTTCACCGCAAGTTGCTTCTCTTTCTATATTATCTACAACAATTTTACTCATATCGATTTCATTAAGGTAACTAGTAACCTTTGGTTAACTACTAACAAATTTAAAGCTTTTTACCAATAACTTTGTATTAAAATAAAGTAATATGAAAGCTATTATTCTAGACGACAACAATCAGCTTAAAGACGAAACCGTCACGCTAAGACCAATAAATCCAGAGGAAGTCCGAATCAAAATCCTCGCATCCGGCTTCAATCCCATCGATTATCAGATGCGGGAAAATGAACACGAAAAGAGATATTTATTTTCTAATATCCTTGGAAGAGAAGGTTCCGGAATCATCGTCGAAACTGGACAAAATGTGAACCTTTTGAAGATTGACGACGAAGTTTTTTTCGTTTGCGGAAGTATGGGAAGCAACAGAACTTATGCTGAAGAAATTATTTTACCTCAAGCTATTGTGGCGAAAAAACCAACTTCAATCAGTTTTGAAGAAACAGCTGGTTTGCCTTCTATCGGAATTACAGCTTTACAAATTTTCAATCGCGTTGATTGGAATCAAATAGAAAATGTTGTGATAACTGGCGCATCCGGCGGAGTTGGGAATTTTGTTTTGAGATTAATTTTAGGAAATTTAAATAAGAAAATTGTTGTCACAGCTGGCAATCAGGAAAGTATCAAACAATTAATTGAGATTGGCCTTAATGAAAATCAAATAGTCAATTACAATCAGGATAATTTAGCTGAGAAGATTTTAGAAATCAATCAAAATCAGAAATTCGATTTGGTCATCGATGCAGTTGGACATCAATTATCAGAAATCTCCGCCGACGTTTTGAAAGCCAACGGAATCTACGCCAATGTTACCCATTTCATCACACCAAAAGCTAGCGATTCACTCTTCGGAGTTGGTGCAACTATTCTCAATATTTCAAATTTTATTTATGCAAAAGAGAAAAATTACAATCATTTCAGAAAATCTCTCAATCAAATCAAACAATACATCGACGATGGAAAAGTCAAATCTTTACCAATCAAAATTATTGGTGGACTTTCCTCTGAAACTGCTGAAAAAGCGCAACAATTATTGAAGAATAATCAAACGCAAGGCAAAAAATTAATAATGCAAAATCAAGAATAAATGAGCAACATCAAAGCAATTCCGAGAAGAATCATCACCGGAACGAAAAACGGAAAATCTTACATCGCAAAAGACGAAATCGTTACCAATGTCTCAGAACATTTTCCCGGATTGATTATTTCCGACGTCTGGCAAACCAGCAAAATGCCGGCAAGTTTTGAACAGGAAAAACCGACAGAAAATTCCGCAATTCCAAGTGTCATTAAAAATGGAACTTATTTCCGCTACGTCCAGATTCCACCAGATAAGCAACTAGGAATCGAAGCGTCTGCGGGACAACCTCATCCGCTGGTGCATCAAACCAAAAGTCTGGATTATATCATCATTCTTTCAGGCGAAATATATCTAATCACCGACACAGATGAAACGCTTTTGCAAGCTGGCGACATAGTCATCCAAACCGGAACGAATCACGCTTGGAGTAATCGTTCTGATGAAAACTGTATCCAATTGGCAGTTTTGATTGATGCTGAATAATCAATTAGAAAAAAAATTCTCGCAGATTACGCTGATTTTGCAGATTTAATATAGATAAAAAATCTGCTCAATTTGCCTGATCAGCGAGATTATAAAATTTTAACAGATAAGATTTATTTTTCAAAAACCTTGGCTTCTTCCCAAAGCTCGTCCATTTCTACAAGATTAAGGTCAGCGAGGCTAAGGTTTTTAGATAAAGCCAACTCTTCCATTTTCTGAAATCTGGAAATGAATTTCGAGTTCGTTCGTTCCAAAGCTGTATCAGCATTTAAGCCAGAAATTCTGGCATAATTAATCAAAGAAAAGAAAACATCGCCCAACTCCTGCTCCTTTTTATCAGCCTCAGTTTCCGCGTGAAATTCCTCCAACTCCTCTTCCACTTTCGCCCACGCATCTTCCGCAGAATCAAACTCAAAACCAATCCCCTTCACTTTATCCTGAATCCTGTAAGCTTTGATAATCGGAGGCAAACTCTTCGGAACGCCTTCCAACACGGACTTATTTCCTTCCTTCAATTTCAGTTTTTCCCAATTTTGCTTCACTGCTTCCTCATCTTCCGCAACAGCATCGCCGTAAATATGCGGATGGCGGAAAATCAACTTCTCATTCAAAGAATTGATGACATCAGCTATATCAAAACTCTCTTTCTCAGAACCGATTTTCGCATAGAAAACCAAATGCAGAAGCACATCGCCAATCTCTTTCTTGATTTCCAAAAGGTCATTGTTCAGAATCGCATCAGACAATTCGTAAGTTTCCTCAAGCGTCAGATGGCGCAAACTTTCCAACGTCTGCTTCCTGTCCCACGGGCATTTTTCCCGCAAATCATCCATTATATCAAGAAGCCTTCCAAAAGCCTCCATTTTTTCCTCTCGTGTGTTCATAAATGATGAATGATATTTGATAAATGATTATTAATTTTATTCTTATTTATTTGGGCGCCTTTATCTGTCCTCCGTTCCCATTTTGTCACTCTGAGGCTCTCGAAGAGTCCGCTCAAGTCGGGCTGCGCTTCGCAAAGTTCAACATTTGTCTTTCAAAGTCAATTTCCATCAACTTTCAACCAACAACCATCAACTATTTTCTCACATCTTCAATAATGATATGACTATTAACTTTCAGCAATTCCTCCAAAAATTCATCTTGATTTTTCGGTGTAATGTACAGGTCGTTTTTATTTTTCGAAAAAATAATCAATCCGCCCGTTGCAGTTCCACATTTGTGAAAACCGCTCCACATCGTCTCACCAATTCTGATTTTTGTAATTTTAAAAATGTTAATTCTGAAAACATTATAGATGACGCTGACAATCAGTTCTTCATCTTTGATTTTAATTTTAATAAAGAAAAAACTGATAGACAAAACGACTACAACAGCCAAAAGAATCGCCGTTAAAATGCTCCATCCAAGCACATTCAAATCCTCATCAAAGTAAGAAACTCCAACAATTCCCAAAAGGAAAACCGTAATTACAATATACATTGTGGCGTAAATGCCATCCAATCGGCTGGTAAAAATTTTCATTTAATGTGATTTATTTTGCAACATCGGTACAAACTTGTAAACCCCAAATTCCTCTTTCTCAAACTGCGTATCCGAAATCTTCGTAAATCGGTAAAGAATCTGTTCATCGGTTTTCCCAAGTGGAATGACCATTTTACCTCCGACTTTTAATTGTTTCAATAATTCTGTGGGCAGAACTTCCGCACCACAAGTTACCAAGACTTTGTCAAATGGCGCAAACGTCGGCAAACCAGCAAAGCCATCGCCAAAACTCTGAAACTTCGGACGCAAATCCAACTCTCTGAAAAGTTTATGAGAAAAATCGAACAGGTCTTTTTGACGTTCAATCGTGTAAACCAAAGCTTTCATTTTGATAAGAACTGCCGTCTGATAACCGCAACCAGTTCCAATCTCCAAGATTTTCTCGCCTTCTTCAACTTCCAACAATTCCGTTTGTTCCGCAACGGTTGAAGGATGAGAAATCGTCTGTTTCGCCAAGATCGGGAAAGCGCGGTCTTCGTACGCATAATCCTCGAAAACACTTTCTATGAAAAGATGCCTTGGAACCTCGTTCATCGCAGACAAAACAAAACCGTCAGTGATTCCAATCTTCTGATGAAGATAATCCATTAATTGTTTTCTTTTCCCTTTGTGAACGTAAGTATCTCTCATTTACTAATTGCTTTTTAATTGGCACTTCGACTCCGCTCAGTGTGACAACTCTAATACTTAAGCTATTACTACAGCGATGTCAGGCTGAGCGGAGTCGAAGTCTTTCCGTTTTATGGAATTAACTATTATAACTTGCAATTTCCGAAGGATAAATTTAAAATCCAAACAAGAATCATAATTTTCAACATTTATTAAAAAATTCTACTTCAATCAGATTAAACTTTATAAATTTGATTGTTTTTTTACCAAATATTTAAATAAACTTTTAATTAATTGAATGAACGAATGGATGTTATGCAGAAAATAAGAGCTTACATAAAAGGAACAGGCTCGTACGTTCCACCAAAAATTTTAAAAAATGAATTTTTCGAAAAAGTAGGTTCGTCCGACGAATGGATTTTCAAGAATCTCGGAATCAGAGAACGCCGAATTGCAGAAGGCGAAGTGACCAGCGATTTGGCCTACAAAGCCGGACTCAAAGCATTGGAAAACACCGATGTAAAACCAGAAAATATTGATTTAATAATCGTCGCCACTTCAACACCTGACCGTCAAGCGCCATCAACAGCGTGTTTCGTTCAGGAAAAAATGAATGCACCACAAGCGGTTGCCTTTGATATTTCGGCAGTTTGCTCAGGCGGACTTTATGGAATCGCAATCGGCTGTCAGTTCATAGAAACCGGAATGTACAAAAATGTTTTGGTTATCGGAGCAGACACTTTTTCGACTATTACGGATTGGGAAAGAAAAGATTCAGTTTTCTTTGGAGACGGTGCAGGTGCGATTTTGTTATCTGCAACAACTGAAGACAAAGGCTTTTTCGATTTCAAACTGCACGCGGACGGAACGGGGAAATATCATTTTAATATTCCAGCAGGTGGTTCGGAAATGCCGGCTTCGGAAGAAACTTTGAAACAGAAACTTCACTATTTCCAAATGAACGGCAAAGAGGTTTTTGAAACCGCAACCAGAGTTTTACCAGAAACCATCGACGAAATATTGGAAGCCAACAAAATGACTTCCGACAATGTAGATTGGGTAATCCCACATCAGCCGAGCATCAGAATCCTTCAGGAAACCGCCAGAAAAACCAACATTCCTTTCGAAAAAGTAATGACGAATATGGACAAATACGCCAACACTTCTGGCGGAACCATCCCAATTGTCCTTGATGAAACCTACAAAAGTGGAAAAGTAAAATCTGGAAACATCTTGCTTTTCGCAGCTGTTGGTTCGGGTTGGACTTGGGGAACTGCGCTTTATAAGGCATAATTTTTATCGCAAAGTCGCAAGATTTCAAAGTAAAAAACTAATAAAAGTCGCAAAGTTTTCATTTGCGACTTTTAAACAAAATTCAAATAAAAAAATAGCGCCTTTGCGTTAATATATAACACTTGGAAACTATGTTAGAAAATCAAACTTTCCTAATTACAGGAATTGCAGATGAAAATTCTTTGGCGATGAAAACCGCTGAGAAAATATTAGAGAACAACGGAAAAGTCGTTTGCACAGGTTTGGGCGTGACACCTTT
Organism: Chryseobacterium sp. FH1; assembly: GCF_000735135.1. Lineage (GTDB taxonomy): Bacteria > Bacteroidota > Bacteroidia > Flavobacteriales > Weeksellaceae > Epilithonimonas. The sequence continues at coordinate 987,757 of NZ_JPLZ01000006.1, read as the reverse complement.
CCACAACAATCTTTCTGAAAAAGCAGCAGGATTTCTCAATAAAAACTACGAGGATTTTGAATCGGCTTGTAAGAAAGTTTTGGGAAATGATGTTTACACCGCGCCTTTGGATGTGACACTTCCAGATAGTTTAAAATTCCTTGCTGAGGATTTGAAAAATAAAGACATTCAGCTGAATGGATTTCTTCACGCAATTGCGATGGACAAAACCATCCGAAACAAATCCGTGAAACCAATGCTGGAAGTAACTGCTGAGGAATTTAATGATACGATGAATGTTTCGGCGTTTTCGTTGATTTCGTTATGTCACGCTTTGTTGTCCAATGGTGTTTTGCAAAGAGGATCTTCGATTGTTTCGTTGAGTTATATCGCAGCAGAAAAAGTTTCGTTTTTCCCTTACATCAATATGAGTATTGCAAAAGCGGCGCTCGAAAGGCTGACGATAGAAATGGCTTATGAATTGGGAAAAGAATACGGAATCCGCGCCAACGCCATTAGATTCTCACCTTATATGGGAAGCAAAGCTGGCAACGCAACTTTGAAAGTTGAAGATGTGGAAAGAGCTAACAGAATCAGTCCGCTTGGAAATGCTTTGCCGGAAGATTTGGCTCACGAGATTGTTCATCTTTTCCGAAAAGAAACGAGAATTACTGGCGAAATCCGTCACGTGGATGGTGGTTTTCATATTATGGGATAGGTTGAGTTGGAGAATTTTTGGGTTTGAGAGTTGGAGTGTTTTAGAGTCTTAGAGTTTTGAAGGTCTTCGAATCCGCTCAGAATTACAAATCTAATTCCTAACTATTTATTTTCAGCGATGTCAGGCTGAGGCTCTCTAAGCCTTATCTATAACAAATCTCTCGCAGATTGGGTGGATTGAGCGGATTTATAAGAATTAAATTTGCAAAATCAGTTTAGTCTACGAAATATCTGACTATAGAAAACTTTACAATGAAGAAAATATTGACAATTTTAGTTTTAATTACAACTATTAAAACGTATTCACAAAGAAGCGATACTATTAAACTTTTCGATTTTAAATTATGTGAGTTGACAATTGATTATCTGAAACAAAAAGACCCAAATTTAAAGCAATCCAGCGTCGTCGAGATGGATTTATGCTCAGATGGTTTTGTTCAAGATGCTAGATTTGAAAACAGAATTGGATATGAAAGCCAATTATATCCAGACGTGATTTTTCAAAAACACCAATCTGACTTAAATACGATTGCGAAAATTCATTTAACAGAAGACTTTAAAGGTTATTTGCCTGATGGAAATTATATTGATATGAAAACCCTAAAAGCAAATGACATTATAAAAAAATATGATAGCCTGACTTGGACATCTCGTGGGTGCTCTGATTATTATGGAATTAATAACGGTAAAAAAATCTACTTTTATGTAAAAATCAATAAGGACAAAAAACCACAATATCCAATTGATAAAAAATATTATTCAGAACAACCTATTGTAGGAATTGCCTTTTGGGCTAATTGTTATTCATATCATAAAGAAAATCCGGAAGAGGTAAAACCATTAATAATACTGGACGGAAAAGAAGTTAGTGAAGAATCAATGTATTCTCTAAAACCCGAAGATGTCGACAAAATTAATGTGATAAAAGGAAAAAATGCAACAGATAAGTATGGAGAAAAAGGAAAAAATGGAGTTTTGGAAGTTTTTTCAAAAAAGAGAAAATAAATGTTGCATCATAAAAGTCTAGCATAGTTCATTAGGTTAAATTTTTAATAAATTCCAGTTGTATTCCCAAGTTGCCCAAAATACTAAAACAATATTTTTTTAACTGCAAAATTCTTATGTGACTTTTGTGGTTTTATTTCAAATTTATTGCGACTTTGCAAGACAGAAATTATTTCAAATTAATTGTGAGAATTTTATGAGAAAAATAAAAACAGCCTTGTTGGCTTACGGCGGTTCTGGGAAATTGTTTCACGCACCGTTTTTCGAAGTTCACGAAGGTTACGAATTATTGGGCGCTTATGAACGAAGCAAGAAATTAATCCAGCAAGATTATCCGGAAGTCACGAGCTTTGATTCTCTCGAAGCCGTTCTGGAAAGCGATGCTGAATTGGTTGTTGTGAATACGCCAATCGACACGCATTTCGAATTTACGAAGAAAGTTTTGGAAGCTGGGAAAAATGCTTTGGTGGAGAAAGCTTTTACGACAACTTCTGAGGAAGCTGAAGAATTGCACAAACTGGCGAAAGAAAAAAAAATGAAACTCTGCGTTTATCAAAACCGAAGATATGACAGTGATTTCAAGACTGTGAAAAAGGTTTTGGATGAGGATTATCTTGGCGAAATCGTGGAAGCAGAAATCCGTTTTGAAAGATACAATCCGGAACTGAGCCCGAAAGCGTGGAAGGAAAATGGAAATCCCGGCGCGAGCATTTTGATGGATTTGGGTTCGCACATCATCGACCAGGCTTTGACTTTGTTTGGTTATCCTGAGAAAGTTTTTGCAGATATCAGAAGGACAAGAGAGAATACGCAGATTGATGATTATTTTGATATTTTGCTTTATTATTCGGACAAACGCGTGAGATTGAAATCCAGTTATTTCGTGAAAGAACCAACGCCCGCGTATGTTTTCCACGGCAAGAAAGGAAGTTTCCTAAAACATCGTGGCGACGTGCAAGAAGATGAATTGAAATTGGGAAAAGTTCCGAATCGCGAGAATTGGGGAACGGAGCCAGAAGAAAAAACCGGACTTTTGGTTTACAATGACAGAGTTGTCCACTTCCCTACTTTTCAAGGGAATTATCTTAACTTTTGTGATGACCTTTATGAGGCGATTGTGAACGACAAGAAGGTTCCCGTGACTGCGAAACAGGCTTATCAGACGATGAAAGTGATTGAGGCAACGAAGGAAAGTTCTGAGAAAGGCAAATTGATATCTTTAGGATAAAACATTTATGTTTTTAATTTTTTTGTAAATTTGATATAAATAAAATCCAAATGAGTTCAGCCGAATTACAATTAAAATTAGATGTTATCAATAAAATAACCGAATTGAAAGAGATTCGGGTTATACGAGAAATTAAAAAATTGTTGGATTTTGAACTGGATGAAAATGCTTTTGTATTATCAAAACAACAAGAAAACAGAATTGCAGAAGCTCGAAAAGAATATGCAAATGGAGAAATATCCAGTGATGAACAAGTAAACAAAGAGATTCAGCAATGGCTAAACGAAAAATAGTCTGGACTAACTCTGCAAAACTTGAACTTAAGGAAATTCTAATTTATTGGACAAACAAGACCAAATCAAAAACTTACAGCAAAAAGCTCAGTACATCATTTAGCGAAGCTGTCAATCTATTATCTCAACATCCAAAAATTGGCAGAACAACAACAACTGATGAAAACACGAGAATCAGCATTGTTCGCAATTACTTGATTTTCTACGAAGCAACTGAAACGCAGTTGATTATTTTATCAATTTGGGATGCAAGAAGAGATGAAAATGATACAGACTTCGACTACACTTAAAAATTTTTAAAATGACAAGACTCAGAAAGTTTAAAAATTCTGGGTCTTTTTTTATGTTGGTTGGCGATAATTCTTAAATTTACGTCTTTAAGAAAAATTAGCTATGATAAAAGCCGGACTTGTGGGCGCGGGACATTTGGGAAAAATCCATTTGCGATTGTTGAATCAATCTGAGAAGTACGAACTCGTTGGTTTCCACGACAAAGACGCAGAAAACGGCCGAAAACTGGAATCGGAATTCGGTTATAAATATTTTGAAAGTTTGGAGGAACTTTTGAACGAAATCGAAATGTTGGATATTGTGACGCCAACGCTTTACCATTATGATTATGCATTAAAAGCGATTGAAAAAGGCATCCATTTTTTCATTGAAAAACCTGTGACGCAAACGCTGGAACAGGCGGAAGAAATTCTTCAAAAATGCAACGAGTTTGGAATCAAAGCGCAAGTTGGTCACGTGGAAAGGTACAATCCGGCGTTCATTGGTGCGAAAGATTATATTAAAAATCCAATGTTCATCGAGATTCACAGACTTGCGGAATTCAATCCGAGAGGGACAGATGTTTCTGTGGTTTTGGATTTGATGATTCACGATTTGGATATTTTGCTGAGTCTGGTGAAGTCGAAAGTGAAGTTGATTCACGCCAGTGGTGTTTCGGTTGTGAGCAAAACGCCGGACATTTGCAACGCGAGAATTGAGTTTGAAAATGGTTGTGTGGCGAATCTGACGACTTCAAGAATATCAATGAAAGCAATGAGAAAATCGAGATTTTTCCAGCAAGATGCTTATGTTTCTGTCGATTTCTTGGAAAAAAAATCCGAAGTTATCCGAATGAAACCAGCACCGGAAAATCCATCCGACTTTGATATGATTATCGAAAATGCGGAAGGCGAGAAAAACCAAATCCTTTTCGAATATCCGAACATTCAGCCGAATAATGCGATTCTTGATGAGCTGGAAAGTTTTGCCAATGCTATTCAATATGATGTTCCCGTTCAGGTTTCTTTGGAAGATGGAACGGAGGCTTTGAAGGTAGCGCTGGAGATTATGAGGTTGGTAAGTTATAAATGATGACCGATAATCGATGAATGATTATAAAAATTTTGCTCAATCAGAACTTGACAGACTAATTCCTATTCAAAACAGATTCAAGGAAGAATTTGATATTGATTCTTATGCTAATTGGTTTTATGATGGTGAGTCGGCGATTTTAAGATTATACAACAGTGACGATGATGAAATCTTTTTCAAATATATTCCCATTGGAACTTTTTCTTTGAGTCAGAAAACTTGGATGTGGAGCTGGTTCAATAATTATTTGAATGAGAAAAATAAAATTGAAACTTTAAAAATCAAACAATTTGGGGAAGAAAATCAATTTGAAAAATTAACAACTGGAACTTTTACAAGTGATGAATTTGATGGCTGGGAATTCTTAGCAATTAGTCAAAAATTATTAGCAGGAATTGGCGTTTATAAAATCAATGGAGACAATCTAGAACATTTCTTACTATTAACAGAGTTAATAAACCCCGACAGCAATCAAGAAATTAGGAAACTCAAACAAAAAACTGTAGATTGTGGTAATCACGGTTTTAAAAGACCAGCATTTGTTTGTCAGCATTTAGAACTTGATTCTAAGAAAGGTTTTGAGGAATCATTTGAAACTTTTCCAGGAATGGATTTGGAAGATGATGATGATTTTTCTGCTTGGTGCGATGAATGCGAAAGGAAGCGAATAGAATGCGATGGTTGGAACGACAAATCAGAAGAATTTGCAAAAATCAAATTAGTTTGTGAAGATTGTTATTTTGAAATGAAAAAATCCAATCAAAATAAATCATACTAAAAATATTGAGATGAAATTCCTACAACTATTTGTTTTCTTCTTCACCTTTTCATTATTTCATTCTCAAGAAGATCTAAACATCACGATTGAAAAAGAAAAGGTGGATGGAGATTACATTTTGTACATTTCCAATAATGAGTTGGCACCGGTAAGCATCGAGTTTACTTATGAAACTAAAAATATGGACGTTTCAATTCCCAATTCCACCATCAAGGTGATTCCTGCAAATACAAAAAGGGAAATTTTCGCCAAATTCTCTCCAAAAGAAAAGTTTGAGCCATACAGTTTCAAGTATAAAAATTATTATGTTTTAGGAGACATCAATGTTTCAAAGGCAGATGACACGACTTATTGGTTGCCTTACGAAAAAGATAAAACCGAGAGCATCTATCAAGGTTACAACGGGAATTTTTCACATCAGAATGCTTATTCATTGGATTTCAGTCACAAGTTTAATTCAAAAGTAACAGCATCGAGAGGCGGAAAAGTTGTTTTTGTAAAATCCGATTCCGATAAATTTTGCAGTACCAAAGATTGTGCTCAATACAATAACAAAATCATCATTCTTCACTCAGACCAGACATTAGGGGAATATGTGCATCTCAAAAAAAATGGTTCTGTGGTGAGAAAAGGAGACATTGTGGAGCAAGGTCAACTCATAGGTTACAGTGGAAATACCGGCTGGAGCAAAGGTCCACATCTACATTTTTCAGTTTTCACCAATAAAATCAACGGTGAGCGAACTTACTATAAAACGAAATTTCGGGTGAAGGAAAGTCCCAATCCGATCTACTTGCAGGAGAAAGAAAAATATACGCGAAATTATTAATCTACAAAGATCACGTTATGTGGTCTTTTATTTTTTGGACAGTCAGTTCCAGCTTTTCCTTGTTCTTTAGTTCGCATTCCCAGATGGTTATCACTTTCCATTTCATCTCTTTCAATTGGTCATTGGCTTTTAGGTCTCTTGCGATGTTTCTCTCAAATTTATCTTTCCAAAAATCCCTATTCGTTTTGGGCAATTTATATTGACAGTGTGGACATCGGTGCCAAAAACAACCATTAACAAAAATCGCAATCTTTTTCGAGATAAAAGCAATATCTGGTTTTCCGGGAAGTTTTTTGGAATGAAGTCTATAACCACGGATTCCATTTTTCCAAAGCTCTTTTCTAAGCAATAATTCCGGCTGTGTATTTTTGCTCTTGTTTTTTCGCATAACCCTTGAAACACTCTCACTCAAAGGAATTGGTGAACGTTTGTCTCTCACAAAATTATCTGGTTGCTTCATTGTTAGAATCCTTCACAAAATATATTATGTTAAATTCAAAAGCGAGACCAAATAGAATTTTGTAAGAATTGATGGTATAAATGAATCTAACTTTTTGTGAGTTCAAGAAATATGATATATTTACAATCGAGTATTATTGTTTCCAACCAAATAAATAAGAAAACAGAATCATCCAACTTTTGAAACGACGAAATAACTTTGTCTATTTAGAAATCAGATTAATGAAACCTTTATTTTCTTTTTTGCTCGTCTTCTTTTCATTGATAGTTTACTGTCAAGAAGATAACTATGATGTAGCTAAAAAAGAATTTGAAAAGTTTATTTTCAGTTCAGATTCTATTCAAATTGAAAATATTAAAAACGAAAAATTTGAGAATATACTTGATATTCAAAACTTTTATCACCCAATCACAAGAACGTTAGATTTTGGTTTGAAAGAAAGCATTTATGAATTACGATTTATGTATTCTGTGAATCGTATTCTTCGAGGGAGAGGAGTCAAGATATTTTTATTTTATCAAGATGGAAAGAATGTCGGAAAAATTATTGACTATTATCAATATGAAAATGAAGCAAAACAAATTTCCAGCAAATTTGATATTACTTTCAATAAATATATTGTCAAACATAATTTTTTTTATAACACTAAAACAAATGGAGATATTTTTTTAAAAGATATTTTGAATAGAGAAGTCTATGGCGATGGTTGTGGATACGAAATGACAATTACCAGAAAAATTGATGATGTAGAAAGGGATAATGTAGAAAATGTAGAGAAATATATCGAATGGATGAAATCCTACAATCCTGAATTACAAATGTGGGGATATTCTGAAATATATAAATTATTGAAAAATAATTTTATCGAGGTAGATTCAGAGGAATTAAAAATTTTCAATCATATAAAAAAAAGAAATTTGGTTATTGAAACTTGTTCCGGATGTACTTTAGGAATTTTTGAAAAAATATTTAAATAAAAAAATTAAAATAAATATGAAAAACATCGTTGTAATTGGCGCAGGAACTATGGGAAATGGCATTGCCCATACTTTTGCTCAAAGTGGATTCCAAGTAAAATTGGTAGATGTAAAACCTGAAAACCTTGACAGAGCCGTGAAAACCATCACGACAAATCTGGACAGAATCATCGCTAAAGGAAATCTGACTGAGGAAGAAAAAGCCAACACGCTGGGAAATATTACAACATTCACAGACCTAAAAGATGTGGCGGGAAATGCAGACCTCATCGTAGAAGCGGCGACAGAAAATCTGGATTTGAAACTGAGAATTTTTGCCCAAATGGACGAGTTGGCGCCAGCGAATTGTATTCTTGCAACAAATACCTCCTCTATTTCCATCACCCAAATTGCAGCCGCGACAAAGCGACCAGAAAAAGTCATCGGAATGCACTTCATGAATCCGGTCCCGATCATGAAACTGGTAGAAATCATCAAAGGTTATTCGACTTCGAAAGAGACTTTTGATGCGATTTTCGAGATGTCAAAACAATTGGGAAAAGTGCCCACAGAAGTGAACGACTATCCCGGTTTCGTCGCCAACAGAATCCTGATGCCGATGATCAATGAAGCCATAGAGACACTTTACAACGGCGTTGCTGGCGTGGAAGAAATTGACACCGTGATGAAACTCGGAATGGCACATCCAATGGGACCTTTGCAATTGGCAGATTTCATCGGGCTTGATGTTTGTCTCGCCATCTTGAATGTGATGTACGATGGTTTCAAAAATCCGAAATATGCGCCAAATCCACTTTTGGTAAACATGGTAATGGCAGGTAAAAAAGGAGTGAAATCCGGAGAAGGTTTCTACGATTATTCCGAAAGTAAAAAGGCGGAGAAAGTTTCGAAAATGTTTTTAAAATAAACCAAATGTTTACAAAAAAATTTCTCTTTGTTCTGTTATTCCCAAGTTTGATTTTTGCACAAGAAAATCGAATTTCTGCGGATTTTGACGGCGATAATATTCCTGACAAACTCTATTTGGATTCCAAAATAGGAGCGGTGGTTTATGAACTTTCTTCTCAGAAATTCAAAAAAGTGGCTTCGGATGGAATTGAAGATGTTGGGGAAATATTTTTTGATAAAACTAAAAATGGTTTCAAAGTAAAACTGAATCAGATGCGAGCCGGCTATGCTTATCAATTCCGCTACGAAAAAGAAACCGGAAAGATGCGATTGATTGGAATGGAACGATATGAGTTCGGACCAGCAAACAAAGACGGAAGCGGAGAATCCAGCGTCAATTTGCTTACGAATAATTACATTGGAGAGTGGAATTATTTTGACGAAAACAAAACAGAATTGGTAAGGATACCAAGCATCAAAAAGAAAATGGTTTTCCCGAAAACTTATTTCGATACTTTGAAAAATGAGTTTTCTACTTATATTGATAAAGATGTAAGTTATTATTTGGCTGAAAAAAAGAGGCTTTATAAAGATAAAAATCCATAATAAGAAGTGATTTCGGATTACGATTTATAACTTTGTCAGAATCAGATTTGGTTCTGACATTTTTTATTAATTAAACTATGATTTCAATAAAATTAAACGAAAAGTACGAGAAAACGCTTCAGTTTCTTCTGATAATCACAACCTACGTGATGATCATCCTGAGATTTCTCTTGAACGAAAAAGGTCGTATAAATCCCGACTCCATAAGGTACATGAGGCAATCGGAGATATTTCCAATCATTGACAATACTACTGCGCCACTCGGTTATCCATTGTTCATCAAATTTTTCACGTATTTTGGGATCGATGATTTTTGGAGTAGCAAATTGATCGGGATTTTAGCGTATACTTTCCTTTTATTTTTCGCTTACAAAAAACGATTTTTCTTCAAAGAATTGTTGATTTCGTCAGCGCTTTTCAGCTTTGTGAGTATTTTTTCTTTTACAATGGCTGAGGCTTTAACGCTTCCTTTTGTCATTCTGCTTTTCTACGTTGCGAATCAAATTTTAAATAATAAAACATCTACCAAAAGTGGAATTTTCTACCTGAGCTTCATTTTAATTTTATTGATCAATATTCGTTACAGCGCGTTGTTTCTGTGTTTTGGAACGGTGCTTTTTGGTTTGATCAATTATAAGAAATTCTACTGGAAAAGTTTTGTGATTTCTGGAATCATCGGCATTGGATTTTATGGTTTGTACAAGTTTTTGTTCATCGATTATTTTAATGAAAATTATCTTGATACGTTTCTGGAAATTGGTTTGAAATCCACGCCTACTCTACTTTTGGAATTGTTTCAAGGTTTGGCAACGAGTTTCAATCCATTCATCCACATTGCTGACCCGAATGGCGGAATTGTCAACTATGGAATCTATGGAATCGGTGTTTTGACAATCATCACAATGGTGTTTTTATTCATCAAAACAAAACTTACCGAGACGGAGAAATTCATTTTAATCGTATCTATTGTCTGTATTGTCTGTTCGTATTTCATTCAATATGTTTATTCTGTAAATGCGATAGATTACAGATTGTTAGCACCATTTTCCATTGGGATTTGGCTGGTGTTTTTCAGGAAATTATTTCAAGTATTTGATAGTTTGACCTACTCGATCGCATTTTTGACTTTGATGACGGGATTCGCTTTTACTTGGTTGTCAAAAGGTAATTATCTGGAGAATCGAAAAATGATCACTGAGTTTCTCGAGAATGAAAATATTAAAGATGAAACCATCAAATTCTATTTGAAAAGCGAAGAATCTGGCGACGACATCCAGACCGCAGAATTAATCAGCACCGTGAACCCGAAAATCTACGTCACTTTCCAGCCAAAAGACACGTTGCAAAAGAAGGTTCTCACGAAGCATAAAGTGGAAAATAAAACCCGTATCAAAAAAAATAATTATCAATAATAGTTTTCGGGAATTTTTCTATCTTTGAACCATAGAGTGACAGTCACAAAATGCTCTGATTTATTTAAAATTTTATATTATGAAATCGCAAAAGCGATAACATATGACCTTAACAACAATAAATTTATCCATATGAAATTACCTAAGTTTTTATTAGCCGACAATTCTGAATTTCCAGAAGACCTTTTTGTAGTACACACAGAGTATCCACGTTTCATCCTAAACGTAGAAGAGGAGGATGTAGAATGGTTGGATGACTTGGAAGGAGACGACGAAGAAACCGTAGCAAACGAAGCTACGAAAGTTGTAGAAGAAGCCTTCAAATGGTGTGATGAAGAACTTGCAAAATACGACGACGAGGAAGAAGACGAAGAATAATAAAAAAGGAACTCAGTTTTGAGTTCCTTTTTTATTATTCTTTAATTTTAGGATTATTGTTGCTTATTGAATTTCAAAAGTAACAAATTGTCTTTGTAAAGTTCCAAAGTGGTTTCTGTAGCCACATATTTATTAACTTCTTGAAGAACGCTGATATAGCTGGTCTCGGAAGTCATATTGTTGCACATTTTTCTGGTGGAACCAATGTTTTTCGCAGAGAAATTTCCAGCTGAAGTATCGATTACGGCATCGGAAAAATAGTTGTTGCAACCGGCATTTCCAGAGATTCTGTTTTGTTCTATTATTAGCGTTGGCTTGTTTGTAATGTCATCCGCCAAAACCCATTGCGTACCTGTAACCGGCGCCTGAGCCTTCCCAACTTTTGAAGCGTTTCCTAATCTGGTGGAACAAGAAACTATCGTCAAAGATAATATAGATGTTAAAAGGAGTTTTTTCATTTTTATAAAATTACATTTCAAAGATAGGATTTTCTTTTTAACATAATTATTTTTTTCAAAGTTTGGAATGTCGACTTATGAAATAATTACAAATAATCGCTTATTTAATGCAAAAATACAAACGCAAGGTCGACTAAATAAATTAATAATGAATAAGTTATGATTTTTAAATTTTAAAAGCTTAATTTTGCACCCCGAAAATAGGCATCTGATAACGCCTTGACAAATCATTAAAATCTACTTATGAAAAGAATAGGCGAACACAGAAAGCTACTCGGTGTTGATAAAACCGCAACTCTGAAAGACCTTAAAACCATTTACAGAAACACAATGAAGGACACGCATCCTGACAAATTTGTAAATGACGAAGCTGGAAAACTGGAAGCTGAAGACAAAAGCAAATCTGTGATCGAGGCTTATCACTTTTTGGTTAGCATCCACGAGGAAACTCAGGAAAAGTACAAAGAAGAATACACAGATACGATCACGACATCTATCATCACAGATTTTTATCTTGAAAAATCAATCTTAAAAGTTCAGCACTTGAACGGAAAGATGTTCGAATACATCGGTGTTCCAAGAAACATTTATATCAAAATGGTGAATTCAGATTCTCCAAGTCGTTTCGCAAGAAGACATATCTACGGGAATTTTATTTACAGAAAATCCGGTGAGGTGATGGCGGATTAATTTTCGACATTTTAAAAATATATGACTCTCAGATTTTTCTGGGAGTTTTTCTTTAGAACAATCTGGAACATAAAAAAATCGAGCTCAAATTATGAACTCGATTTTTACTTTTAATTGTAATTGATCTTTTAGTTCTTGATGAACTTTGAATCAATAATATTTTTATCCGAATAGATTTTAATCACATACAATCCTTTCGCAAGATCCGCAACCTTGATTGTTTTCCCACTTCCAACGGTTGATTTCAGAAGTTTTCCGCTTAGATCATAGATCTCGATTTTTGAGATTTTCTGTTCGGTTTGGATATTTAGGATTTCAGAAGTTGGATTTGGATAGATGACCGTTACAAATGTTTTAGCTTCTTGATTTGCCAAAACTCCTGTTTGTGTCACAACTATCGTTTTAGAATCTACACCGCCGTCGCCATTAATTATAACACTTGCAAATCTACTATTTCCGGAATTATTAGTTTCCGCAATCAATGTCAATTTTGAGTCTCCGCTTCCAGAGATTGTGTTCAAAGCACTTTTACTTTTTGAAAGTTTGATGGCAGATAGACCCAGCCAGTTTTGGTCGCTAGTCGCTGTCCAATCAACGTTATTAACCAAATCGAACTCAAATGAGTTTGCATTCTGCGGATTATTTGGCATCGCAACGTTGGTTAACGTCAAATAATTATTTAAAGGTGTCAAATATTTTTGATCCAATGTCCCAAAAGTAGCGAGATAGAGATTCGTAGCATTTTGATTATTGATTTTATAATTCAAGAAGTTCTGCTCTACCGAATAGCCAGAAACGTTGACTTTATCATTTTCTATAACATCGACCAAAGGAAAATAATACATTCCTTTGTCTGCAATTTTGTAATAAACCAAATTACCATTTGTATCAAGTTTCAACAAAATCTTGTTCCCATCTGTCGCATTGAAAGAATATTCTGTCCCATTGAATCTTACTTTGTCTCTAACAGAATAGTACATGTAAATATTTTTACTTTCATCTAGATCGATGTTGGTATAATTTCCTGTATTGCTATTGTTAGACTCCAGAGATTTCTGCCAAACAACATTTCCTGAAGTACTCACTTTTGCAACGAAGGGAACATACAAGTTTGTGCCAGAATAAACTTTCGGAATTTGAGCCATATCCAAACCTAAATATCTTGATGCATCTGAATCTCCATAATAATTTCCTGAAACAATGAAATCTGCTCCATCAAAATGTACATCGTTTGGCCAAGCATAAGACAGATTACCCTCCGGTGCATTGGCATAAAAATTCTTTCCAAATATTACATTTCCGGTATTATCAAACTTCAACATAAGATGCGCAATACCATTTACACCAGAAGGTACCACAACAGAACCAAAGACATAATCCGGAGCATCACTTGGACTCATTGGCTCACTAAAAACATAAAGATTGTCCTGATTGTCAAACACCGGGTTAAGAACATAGAATCCATTAGCGACATTCTTATAATACTTGGAATAGATGATATTTCCAGCGCTAGATAATTTAACAACAAACATAGAAACACCGCCTTCTGAAGGAATATTGAAATTATCCAAATCCAAAGAACCTTCTGTTTGTCCCACCAAATAAACATTTCCAGACTTGTCAGTTGCTACTGCTGTCTTAGAAACACCAGATTGATTGATCTGTTTGCTCCATAGTAATTTGCCATTTTGATCCAATTTCACAAAAGCTTTTGCATTTCCAGATGTTGTAACAAAATTTGTAGAGTTACCTTCCGAATCTGCAAATAAAGAAGAATTACCTTTTACTCCCGCAACGAAATAAAAATTATCATCTTTATCCGTAGTTGCAAAATCTTGGGCAATATTTAATTCATCTGCATTGGATGCATTTTGAAAACTTGCGGTCCATTTTGAAGTTCCATCAGCAGTCAATCTTGTGACATATCTAGTGAATATATTTTGTCCGTTTTCAAATTCTTTACCAAAGAAATTCCCTTTCCCTTCTGCCAATGCTGTAAAGAAAACATCAGACTTTTCAGATTTCAAATGCTTTTGGAATTGTTTAGAAAAGCTACCGCCAATAGAATTGCTTTTCTGTTTTGTCCATAATAGATTGGAGTTATCAGCACTAAAACCAGAGGTAGAAAACACCCTAACATTATTGTTATCCGTAACAGTATATCCTTTGCCGGAAGCACTCATTCTAAAACCGACTTGAGCCAACTGAATTCCCGATTCGTAAACTCCTTGTTTATTATAGGCCAACAATGAAGTGTAACTTTGAGCTTCTAATGATGCAGGTAAAGTTGTAGAAGTTCCATTTGGATTTGTAAAAGATGTTACAAGTGTAGAACCAAGTCTATTGATGATGTAATTCACTTGTTTGAAATCTCCCGAAGTACCGTAAGGAATAAGTTTCGAAGAATTATAGTCCGTTCTAATATTGAAAACGCCTTCTCTGTTAATGGATGTAGATGTACGAAAAAACGAAACTGCCCCAAGATCTAGATCAACTTTTGCTACAAAATTGTACAATCTTGTCAGGTTATCATAATTTGCATTTGGGTTGTATGTAAAAGAAGTTGTTCCTGTTTCGGTAATCAATTTTATTTCGGATCTTGTATAAAACCCTGTAAGGAGTAATGAACCATCGCTAGAAGTAGCAATATCACTTACATCAGAAAAAACCTGATAAAAACCGTCTGGAGAGGTTTTAAGTGAAGATGCAAAGTTCGCATCTTTATCGCCTTTCAAAACAAAGCCAACATAACTTTCATTGATAAATTCTGATCCAAAATTAACACCCGCATTCATCGTAGCTCCAGCTAAATATAAATTTTGATTGCTAAGTGCTAGGGACTTGAGCTCGACATTGTCATAAGTATTATTGTAAATAACATTGCCGTCATTATTATTAATTTTTAAAAGATGATTACCGCCGTAAACAAAAAAAACATGAGTTCCATCTGTAACAAGTTTTGTTTTAGCAACCGTGTTATTATACGAAGCAGTTCCCAGTGGCAAATAGGAAATCCATTGTGAAACACCATTTGAATCTAGTTTCATCAGAAATGCATCGGTTAGATTCGAAGATGTGATTGTACTGTTTCCAACCTTTACACTTCCCTGAAACTGTGCAAAAACATACACATTCTCATTGGCATCAACAAAGATACTTTTAGGATTTATTTTCCCGCCATTTCCAGCATCAAAAGTTTCAAACCAAGAATTTGTTCCGTTGTTGGCAGAGGATTTTAAAATGAATAAATCATCAACACCTATATTTTTGGCAGAAAAGCCCTCAAAACCAACTTCAGAGTTATTGATTGTCCCGACATGATAAACATAATTATCAGAACTTTCTACCAAAGTCAATCTACTCCCTTTTATGGTATTGAGCTGTATAAATCTGCTGTTGTCTGGAGCAGTCTGCGCAAAGTTTTCTTGAAAGCAAAAGAGGAGGAAAATAAATAACGCAAATTTCGAGATTTGCAAAGAATAGATTTTTGGGGGCATAAATTATTTTTCGCAAAGATATTTTAAAATAAATAGCGAGAGCAAATTAATATCATAGTTCACAGTTTATTAAGATAATATATAATGATTAAATTTGCCTTTCCAAAATTTATATCAATGTTAGAAACAGATATCATTATAATAGGTGCTGGTCCAACTGGACTTTTCACCGTTTTCGAAGCTGGATTGTTGAAATTGAGATGTCATTTGATTGATGCGCTTCCTCAGCCTGGCGGACAGTTGACCGAACTTTATCCTAAAAAACCAATCTTCGACATTCCTGGATTTCCAAGTGTGGACGCTGGCGTGCTGGTAGATAATTTGATGGAGCAGATCAAGCAATTCGAACCTCAATTTTCATTGGCTCAAAAAGCGGTGAGCTATGAAAAAACCGAAGACGGACAATTCATAGTTACGACCAGCAGAGGCGTACAAGTTAAAGGAAAAGCCATCGCAATTGCTGGCGGATTGGGAAGTTTTGACCCGAGAAAACCAGAGTTGGAAAACATCGCAAAATTCGAGGAAAAAGGCGTTGAATATTTCGTGAGAGATCCCGAGATGTTCCGTGACAAGAAAATCGTGATTGCTGGTGGTGGAGATTCTGCTTTGGACTGGTCTGTTTTCTTGGCCGATGTTGCTTCCGATGTCACTTTGATCCACAGACGTAATGAGTTCCGTGGTGCTTTGGATTCTGTAGAGAAAGTATCAGAATTGAAACATCAGGGAAAAATCAATTTGATTACTCCTGCAGAAGTAACTGGTTTGATTGGCGAAGATAAAATCACAGCCATCGAAATTGAAAAAGACGGCGAAAAATCCATCATCGAAACAGATTATCTGATTCCGCTTTTTGGATTGACGCCTAAGTTGGGACCTCTAGCATATTGGGGATTGGAGATTGAAAAAAATGCGATCAAAGTGAACAACGCTTTGGATTATCAAACCAACATCGAAGGCATCTACGCGATCGGCGATATCAATACTTATCCAGGGAAATTGAAGTTGATCCTTTGTGGTTTCCACGAGGCGACATTGATGGTTCAAAGTGTTTACAACAGAATGAATCCAGGCAAGAAATTCGTCCTTAAATATACAACCGTAAGTGGCGTTGACGGTTTCGACGGCACCAGAAAAGAAGCTGAAAAAGCGGTTGTGAAATCAATCGATTAGACCAAAAGAAAATAGACGGATAGATAATAGACTTTTTACATAGAATTCGTTTATTATCCATCATCTAAAAATCTACTCTCTTATATTTGCAAAATGTCAGACGTTAATATTACAATCATAGACAGAGAAGGCGTTTCTCACACAATCCCTGCTCCAACCGATATGGCGATGAGCCTGATGGAAATTGTTCGCGCCTACGAATTGGCGGAAGAAGGAACCATCGGGATCTGTGGCGGAATGGCGATGTGCGCCTCTTGCCAATGTTATATTTTGAGTGAAAATGTGCCACTTCCGGAAATGTTGCCAGATGAAGAAGCAATGCTGGATGAAGCCTACAACGTAAAACCAAACAGCAGATTGGGTTGCCAAATTCCTGTAACTCCAGAATTGGAAGGACTAATCGTAGAACTTGCACCAGAAGCTTAAATATATATTTAACCAAATAGGAACGTAGTTCATTTCTTTAAAAACAAAAGAGCAAATAGATTTCTTTTCTATTTGCTCTTTTTATTTGTGACTTTAAATTTTATCTATTAATCCAAAATAAATTTCTTAGTGATTACCTTTCCGGATTTTGTTTTGAAAACTGCCAAATAAAAACCTTTTGTCAATTTATTTAAATCAACTTTCCCTATGGATAGAACATTTTTAGATTCCAACAATTGTCGTCCGCTGGTATCGATAATAGTCAAATGCTCCAAAGATTCTTTTCCTAATCTGTAATTCAGCGCTTTATCTTTAACATAAATTTCAACCGAATTAGCGGAAGTTTCAGAAGTTGCAAGAACCGAACCTTTTGCTGTTTCTATGATAAATTCTAGACCTAATTTTGCAAACTTTGCCGCGTGCGTCGCTGTATTGTTGCTTCTCGATAACGTATCTGTACTTGAATGAATGTAAGGATTGGACTGTGAAAAAGAAGCTTCAAAAGGGAAAGCGGCATCAAAACCATTTTGTGCCCAACTGAAATGATCCGAACAGCCATAGTTGCAAATCGTATTTCCGTAGGTAAAAGCATGAGCGCCAGTTTTATTGTAATGCTCCATCAACTCTATCAAGAATAAATTAAGATCATTGCTGTTGTAAGAATCCGTTGAAATATAAACATCTCTGGAAGATCCTTTGTAATTGGTCATATCAAACTGAACGTAAGAAATCACATTCTTTCCTGTATCAGCATAATTTTCCGCAATCTCGGAAGAACCGACCAAACCAATCTCTTCCGCTGCAAACGCCATAAACTCAACTGTCCTGGCCGGTTTATAATTAAGATCCAACAACACTCGAATCATCTCTGTCACCGTCGCAATTCCAGATGCATCATCGTCTGCGCCTGGTGCCACAGCACCGCCCGAAATAGAATCCATGTGACCTCCAACAATGATATATTCTGCCGGGGTTGCATTGCCATTAATTGTAAAAACCAAAGAAGGCATCGGCGTTCTAACGTGGTTTACTATTCTCACAGACAAATCTGTTCTTCCTGTTGCGGCAATTAGGCTTTCCCATTTTGTTTTCAAATCCTGTACAGAAGTTTGCGCCTGAGTCGTGTTGTGACGTCTTGTGCCATAAGCTTCCAGAACTTGGATGTGACTTTTGATATTATCCGCATTCACTTTAGAAATAGCATTGTTCACCGCAGCATCTTGATTGATTGTAAAGTCAAGAACTTTATTAGATTTTTTTGATTTGCTTAATGAGTTTAATGCTTCCTGCTCCGACGATTTATAGATATATCCCGGCCCGTGCGTGATGACGTTGTGATGTAGAAATTCTGCCGCTTTTGGCGACACAAAGATAACGGATTCTTTGTCGTTAGAGTTTAGGATATCAACTTCGTCTGGCATTAGTGCTTTTAGCTCTGTTGCATTTTTTGCATCTGTGGTCGCATAGAATTTTTCTGATTGTGCAAATGCTTGATTGAAAAGCGCAAGAGAAAGTACAGGAAGTAATTTTAATTTCATTGTTTTTATTATCATTAATAATGTGTAAAATTAACCAAATTATTTAATTATCATTAATAATAACAAATATTAAATACGCATCTGATATTTAATCTCAATTGGAATTGTTTTTGAATGGATTGCAGAAAATATGCTACAATGAGAAACACATTCATAAAAATTGCTATTCCGGTGTCATTGGGAATTTTAGGATTGATGATTTTAAATTCCTGTTCAGCTGGAATACCCGAAGGAGCCAACGCTGTCCAAAACTTCGAATCCGAAAAATATCTTGGAAAATGGTATGAAATCGCTAGATTCGATTACCGTTTCGAAAAAAATATGAACCAAGTCACTGCCACTTATTCCACCAATCCAGATGGAACAATCAAAGTTGAAAACCGAGGTTACGACTATGTGGAAAAAGAATGGAAGCAAAGTACTGGCGAAGCAAAATTCGTAAATGCTGAAAATGAAGCCCGATTGAAAGTTTCATTTTTCAAGCCATTTTGGTCAGGCTATAACGTCATCGATTTGGACGAAGATTACAAATATGCTTTGGTAGCAGGGAAAAACTTGGATTACCTTTGGATTCTTTCACGCGAAAAAACCATCCCAGAAAACTTCAAGACCAGATTTTTGGAAAAAGCAAAATCCGTAGGTTACGACACTTCGAAATTAATTTGGGTTGAGCAATAATTTGCATCTAAACCGTCCATTGATCATTCACAATCGCAACCAGATAATACTGATTATCAATCTTTTCGAAAACCAAAATTAGACTATTCCAATCCATATAAGAATATTCCACAGTCCCAGCCAGATAATTTTCAACAGTTTCTGAATTGGGATATTTTTCTTTGATATTATTGAGACTGTTCCCTTTTCCCTCGAAATTATCATAATTGACTTTCGCACTACTAAAGTCTTTTTTGAAAACCCAATCCTTCAAATAATCTTTTAAAGTAACGATGTAGATAGCGCCAGACCCATCCTTGTGACCGAAAGTGAATTTCTCATCAGTACCAATGTACTTTTCAAAGTCTGATTTCGAAAAACTTTTGTCCTTATCAGAAACAAAACTGTACATAGAAAATTTGATTTCTCTTTCCGGATGGATGTGGGCTGAGAGTTTATCGTACTGCTTATTTTTCAGCAAGTTTACTATATCTCTATTAAGATTGATGGCAGTTTTTTCTTCAGAATCCACCTTTTTTGCTGGAAGTTCTGTCGTAGTTTTTGGAAGAATCGCTTGATTTGGGTCCACTTTATTGCAAGCAGTTAGTAGTGCGAGGACCATTAATAGATTGATTTTCATAATTAATTTGTCAAAATAATTGTTGTAAAGATAACAATCAAAATTTAATCTTTGTAAATTTGGGTTATGGAATTATACGATATTCTCATTGTTGGTGGCGGTCCCATCGGATTGGCCTGCGCCTTGGAAGCTAAAAAAAATCAGCTCAAATATATTATTATTGAGAAAGGAACGGTGGCAAACAGCCTCTACAATTACCCTTTGTATATGACTTTTTTCTCTACGGCAGACCGTCTGGAAATTGACGAGATCCCATTCATCACCACCAAAGCTAAACCTGGCAGACAAGACGCTTTGGAATATTACCAAGGCATCGCGCGCCAAAAAGAAATCAACATCAGACCATACGAGAAAGTTCTCAATATTGAGAAATCTACATTTTTCCAAGTTGAAACCAGCAAACAAATTTACTTTGCAAAAAATGTCATCATCGCCACAGGATTTTACGATATTCCAAACTTGATGAATATTCCAGGCGAGGATTTGCCAAAAGTAAAACATTATTACACAGAACCTTATCCTTACGCTTTTCAAAACGTGGTAGTTGTAGGCTCGAGCAATTCTGCCGTGGATTGTGCTTTGGAAATCTACAGAAAAGGTGGAAACGTGACGATGATTGTCCGCAACCGAGAAATTTCAAAAAGCGTCAAATATTGGGTAAAGCCAGACGTGGAAAACCGAATCAAAGAAGGAAGCATCAAAGCGCATTTCGGAGCCGAACTTCTGGAAATCAAACCAAATTCCGTTATCTTCAAAACTGAAAACGGCGAAACCCAAGAAATCGAAAACGACTTCGTGCTCGCAATGACAGGTTATCTGCCAGACTTCGAATTCCTAAAAAACACCGGCCTCGATTTGAAAGGCGAATGTCTCAATCCAAACTACAATCCCGAAACTATGGAAAGCAATATCGAGGGAATCTATCTCGCAGGCGTAGTTTGTGGCGGAAAAGACACGCATCTTTGGTTCATAGAAAATTCCAGAATCCACGCTAAGCAAATCATTAATCATATTGTTAGCAAACCATAAATGATTATGAATATTAATAAGTGAAATTTCCCCAAATACTTTTCCCACACGCTTTTTTTCAATCAAATGGTATTCTTTTTGTTATCTTAGGCTTGACAAAAAACACTACGAAAAACTATGAAAATTAAAAGCTTACTATCTTTATTCCTTATCTCAAGTTTATTTTTAATTCAATGTAAAAAAGATGAAAATGTCTCTTCATCCGATAAAAAAGACAATCCCATAACAGATATTCTGACTCCAGACGAAAAAAAGGAAGAAGAGAAGAAAGAAGAGGAAAGACCTGATGTTCCAGATGTTGTGATTCCGAGAAAGGATTTCGGATTTTTCCCTTGGGTTTACAAAAGCACAGATTCCGTTTCTCAGCAAAACAAAAAAGAATTTACAGGCAAAGCGCTCTACACCATTTTGGCACTCAACAGATTGGACAAAGCCAACATCGGCGCCGCTGATACGCTTGTAGTTCCAGCAAAAATCGAAGATAATTTCCTAATCTACTCACCATTTCCAGGTCACTTGACAAGTTTGGAAAACGTGAAAAAATTCGTGTTTTTCTCCTATCCAATTCAGGCCTTTGGAGTTTACGAATATGGAAATCTCGTAAAATGGGGACCAACAAGTATGGGTAAAAAAGCCACCAAAACCAAAACCGGTTTGATGTTCGCCAACTGGAAAAAAGAAGTCGCCATCTCCACCGTCAGCGACGAGTGGAAATTGAGATGGAATGTCAACATCGCCAATTTCGACGGCATCGGCTGGCACCAGTACGCAATGCCCGGTTATCCCGCTTCTCACGCCTGTTTGAGAATGCTGGAAGAAGACGCCAAATGGATGTACACCTGGGTCGAAAACTGGGTTCTGAACAAAGGCGGAGCGACAGAAAGAGCAAAGGGAACGCCAGTTATTGTGTACGGCGATTACCCGTGGGGCAAAAGACGACCTTGGAAAAAACTTCTCGATTCCCCCGAAGCCAACAACATCCCGGAGGAAGAGATGAACAAAATCATAGAACCGCACATCGCCAAGATAATGCAGGAGCAGGAAAACCGAGAAGCCGTCATCCTCCAAGTGGAACAGGAGAAAAAAGCGAAGGCAGATTCTTTGCTCGCCAACAAAACAGATGCTTCCACCAGTATGAATTAAAAATTTTAGGAGCTAAATCCCGCTATCCGCTATATCTTTTTTGTTTTTCCACGTTTTGTCATCCAAAAGAAACCGACCGAAAAAACAAAAAAGGATGCCGCTACTATCGGGGCTATGGGATTCCCAAACAATTTCAACATTGGTCAATAATCGATACAACAAAAAAACCCCTTCAGAGTTTAAAACTCTGAAGGGGTTTTCAATTTATATTCAAAAGAAGCGCAAGTTCTTAGTTCTAAATATTACCAACCACCGTCTTGATTTGCGTAAACTCCTTAATCGCGTGCAAAGACAACTCTACACCATAGCCAGAAGATTTTGCGCCACCGAAAGGCAATCGCACATCAGAGCTCGTCACTTTGTTGATAGAAACTGTTCCAGATTCCAGATTTTGTATAAAGAAGTCAGCTCTCTTTTTATCTTTAGTCCAGACAGAATTTCCCAAGCCGAACGGAATATCATTTGCTAATCTCAGGATTTCTTCGTCATCTTTACCAATCATCAAAATCGCCAAAGGGCCAAACAATTCTTCTTGCAAAATAGGGTTCCCTTCTTTCACCAAGATGATTCCGGGACGAAACTCGCTTTCAGAAATCCGCTCTAAATTTAGAACAACCTCAGCACCATTTTTCAAAGCTTTTTTATATTGATTTTCCAACTCATCTGCCAAATCTGGTCTCGCCATTTTACTCAGCTTTGTTTCCTCATTGAAAGGATCAGCAGGTTGAAAAGCATTGTATTCTTCGATGAACTTCGGAACAAAATCTTTCTCTACTTTTTGATGAACGATGAAACGCTTTGCCGCGTTGCAAATCTGCCCCGTATTTTGAAGTTTTGCCATCGGAGCTTCTTTTGCGGCTTCTTCAAAATCAGCGTCGTCCAATACAATATAAGCGTCACTTCCGCCCAATTCCAAAATAGATTTCTTGATATTTTTTCCTGCCAGAGAAGCAACTTCAGCTCCAGCTTTTTCGCTTCCAGTAAGACTTACGCCACGAACCAATGGATTCTCCAAAATCTCTTTGATCTCATCATGACCAATTCTCAGATTTTGAAAAATATGCTTTGGAAATCCTGCATCCTGAAAAGCTTTTTCGATCGCGTCGCCACTTTCAAAACAAATGGAAGCATGTTTTAGCACGATGACATTTCCTGCCAAAATCGCAGGAACTGCAAATCTCAAAACTTGCCAAAACGGAAAATTCCAAGGCATCACGCCAAGGATGATTCCCAACGCATCATTGTGAACTTCCGAAATACTGAATTCTGTTTTGATTTTTTCGGGTTTCAGGACATTTTCTGCCTTTGCATAAAACTTGATCATTCCTGCACTTTTCTCAATTTCTGCAATAGACTGCGTGATTGGTTTGTGCATTTCTGTGGTGATGAGTTTTGCAAATTTCTCTTTATTTTTCTCCAGAACATCAGCTAATTTTAGGAGTAATGTTTGTCGGTCTGTGAAAGGAACTTTTTTCCAATCTAGGAAAGTTTCGTGAGCAGCATTTATATTTTTTGATAGATTCATTTTGAATGATTTTTTGTTTTTTGGTTGCAGTAATTGTACCAAGTCGGGTGGTTGAGTACTTTGATTTTTTTTCAACACAAAGAGTAAAAGTTTTTTTTAGTTGGTTGAAAATATGTTTTAAGTTTCACAAATCGAAGATTCATCGATTTCATTAAAACAATAAATGATTGCGATAACAGGTGTTTTGCTCAGTCAGGGTTTTTTTGAATCCACGGAGTGGCGACCTGCTGGTAGAAACAAGACAAGAGAAAAGCAAAGCTCCAGGGGAGTGACCTATAATCTTGCAGGATGTCAATATTAAGTGATGTTTTTTCATAATAGTTCCTACAGTTCTACGAATGACAAAATTTCGTTTGATAATGATTGGTTAAACTTTGCGAAATGCAACCCGACTTGAGTGGATGCCGATGTAAAATCGGGAGGGAACGGAAGGCGGGAAAAGCTGTCCAAAATTAACTCCGGCGCCTAAAAAGCAAAACAGAATTGAGGAAAATCAATAGCAAATCCAACGTCACCCAAATGCTGAGCTTGATGTTTTCGTATTTCAGATCTTCGACTTTTTGTGAGGCGATTGCGGAAAGTTTCTGGCTGTGGTTGATGTAATTTCGAACCTCGATGATCTTGTCCTCGTTGATATTCGGAACAGCGACTTGCGAAAAATAGACGAGATTTCCCTTACCGATGTAACCTACGACCCAAAACTCGTTGGACTTTTGCATATTGAGATATTCTATGCGGAAATGCTCCGGACGAACTTGCCCAACGTGTTTGGAACTGAATTTTTGATTTTCAGGAACACGATCCTGAATCCTAATAACATAAAAATCAATCGGTTGTGGCAAGTAATTGATCACCTGAATTGCCAAAGAATTTTCCAAAAACTGGGAAACACTTTTCTCCACAAACCAAAATGTAAAATACGTGGCTGCAGAAATGGTAATAATGCTTCGGGAAACCTTATTCCAGAAATTCCATTTTTCACCTCGAATCGCCGAGAGAAAAAGCGCAAAAATAAGTAAAAGGAAAAATAGAAATATAATCATCTAAGCAAAGATAACGGTTTCTCGCCAATTAAAAAGTGACATTCCACTCGCGGTAAAACTGATCCAAAAACTGAAGCATAAATTGATGCCTTTCTTCTCCGATTTCTTTTGCGGTTTTGGTGTTCAAAAGGTCTTTTAGCAACAACAATTTTTCGTAGAAATGGTTGATGGTGGTTCCGTTTGATTTTTTGTAATCTTCTTTGGATTGATTGAGTTTTGGCTCGATGTCCGGATGGTACATCAGATTGTTTTTGTAACCACCGAAGTTGAAAGTTCTGGCAATTCCGATGGCGCCAATTGCGTCCAATCTGTCCGCATCTTGCACAATTTTGAGTTCCAAAGGCAAATCTTTTGGTGCGTCATTCCTGTTTTTGAAAGACATATTTTCTATAATAAAAATAACTTTGGCGATGATTTTTGAATCGACTTTCTGGTCGGTTAGAAATTCCGTTACGATTTTTGTTGCTAAAGTTTCGTCGCCATTGTGGAATTTTGGGTCAGCTATATCGTGTAGAAGTGCGGCCAACTCGATGACCAATTTGTCGCCACCTTCTTTCTCGTGGATGTGTAAACTTAGCTTCCAGACACGTTCTATATGAAACCAGTCGTGACCGGATTCTGTGCCTTCTAATTTTTGTTTTACTAATTCTATTGTTTTGTTTATCAATTCCATTAATTCAATTCTTTTAAAATAATACTCCAAAGCTTCCTGTTATAACTTCGGAAAAAGTTGATATGTCCTATTTCCTTCTTTTCAGATTCTGAGGTTTTGATTAATCTGTAAGTTGGTTTCAGATTTGGGTAAGTATTTGCGAGGAGAGATTTTACACCTTTATCTGTCAGCCAAACATCGTCTTCTGCTCTTATGACAAACACTTTTTGATTCAAATCTTTTGAAAAGTCTTTTACTTTCTCCAACAGTTTATTTGTTGACTTTTTATTTAAAACCAAAGTTCGCCAATCGAAAGCACTTCCCGACGGTAAACTTTCCCCTAAACCAAACCAATTGCCAGGAAAATAACCAAGGATTTTTGTTGACAAAGGTTGTGCAATTCCAAAGCCAAGGTAGGCCTCAATTTTTGTTTTAAGTTTCAAATTACCAACGAAAGCATTTTGAGTTCCCACGAAAATAAATTCCTCAAACATCTTCGATTCTTCATTCATCCCCAAAATCAGTGCGCCCAGCGAATGTCCAAGGCAAAACTTCTGATAATTTGGAAAATTGGATCTGATATAATTTGTTACAGCTTTGTAATCCTCAGTTCCCCAAATTCTCATCGAGGCTTCAAAACCTTTCATCTTTTTCGGTTTCGAAAGTCCAATTCCACGATAATCATAGGTGATCACTGTAAAACCTGCATTGGAAAAATATTGGGCAAATGAAAAATAAATCTGCTGTTTCACACCCGTGGCCGAGTTGATGAGCAACAATTTATTATTGGAATTTTCTGGCTCGAAAAGATGAGCAGACAATGTATAATTATCGTCTGTCATTAGATCAATACTTTTCATAAAAGTGATTAGACTTCAGTAAAAGTAGAAAATTTGTTTGAGTTTTCTTGGCTATTAATATGCGTGGGATATTAATTCTTTCATTTCTTTCAGATAAGGCAAACCTTTTTGAGAACCTCGGTAGTCGGCGGCTTTCAAAGCAACTTCATTTCCAAATTTTACACAATCTTCAATAGAATTTTTATGGAGCAGCGCTATAGAAAATCCGGACGTAAAAGCATCTCCCAATCCCATATTGTGCGCTTCTGTACTTGGATTTTTTCGGAAATATTTCATTTCAGAACCGTCAAAATAACTGGTACTGTTTGCGCCATCTCTTACAAACAATTTATTAGGAAGATGTTTCATAATATCTTCGTGATTGCCCTCGCCAAAGATGATTTCCAAATCTGTGCTTTTAGCAACGATGAAAGTTGCATATTCTACCACCTCATCAGAAAGTCTGCTTGCCGGAGCGGCGTAAATTCCGATTTTCTTATTCAGTTTTTTTGCCTTTCTGAAAAGATATTCGACAGTTTTTGCAGGGATTTCCATTTGGGTCAGAATCAATTCTGCAGTGGCCAAATATTTCTCGGCTTCGTCTATATTTTTTGGTGATAGATTGTAATTGGCTGCAGGAACTACTGTGATGGCATTTCCTTCATCGGAAGCCGTCACATAAGCCGTTCCAGTTGCTTCGTCCTCATCTTCGAAAACGTAGGTCACATTCACTTCTTCATCATCCAGATTCCTCAAAACCTGTTGCCCGTAAGGATCCATTCCTACACAACTCACGAGTGACGTATGCGCGCCCAAACGGGAAGTTGCAATGGCTTGATTAGCTCCTTTTCCACCCAAATAACTCGACAGATTTTCTGCGAGAACAGTGTTGTTTGCGGTTGGAATTTTGGAAGTCTTCATAATCAAATCTATAGAAGAACTTCCTACAACTACGATTTGCGGTTTTGCATTACTCAGTTTCATTGGTAATCTTGATAATATTAAGAGTCAAATGGAATCTCTAATTGCGATTTCAATTGAAGCTAAAGTAATCAATTAATCCATACCAATTTCTATAAATTCAGAAATTAATTTAACTACCTGATTATCTTTGGAATAACCAATATACGTTGCATAGAATCCTTCGCCATAACCTGTCTCAAAAGCGGCAATGTTTTCCTTTTTATCTCCGTATGGTTTCAATATTGAAAACTGGTCGATTGCGCCATTTTCATTAAAGAAATGCGAATGGAAAAACTCTTCGTAGATTCCCATAAATAGATCTCCTTTTTGATTAAATAAATCTTTTTCCAATTGGTTCAATGCGTTCTGAGCCTCTTTGTCCATAAAGCTTCCCATCCCAGATTCCACAAGATAACCGTAGATTTCTTCGTCTTTCAAATCTTTCAAATTCTGACCGTCGGACAAAGCCAATTTCCAGTTCTCTGCAATTTTATTTTTATCAAAAACAATCTCCGCGTAAGCGACACAATTGGATTCTGTTTCTTTGTAAATATGAACTGGGAAATTACCTTTTGGGAATTCCTGCGTGAAAGCCGAATGATCTGGCGAAATCAAAGGATCGCTAGCCACGATGAAACCTGAAGAAATGTGAATTTCTCCAGCTTCATACGTTTCCAGAAGTGGGTTTTCTACAAAATTTTTGGAGAATAATTTTTTTATGTTTTCGATGTGTGTCATAATCTGATGGATGTTTGGTGCTGGAAGATGGAAGTTTACTTTATTGAAAACATTGATCCAACTTCCAGTGTCCTACAAACTCTTTAATTTTTCTTCTAAAAGGACAATTTTATCTTGAGCATCCTTTTGCTTTTTACGTTCGATTTCTACAACTTCAGGTTTTGCGTTTGCAACAAATTTTTCATTTGAAAGCTTTTTGTCAACCGAAATTAAGAAGCCTTTCAGATATTTAATTTCTTCTTCAGTTTTGATTTTTTCTTCACCAAGGTCAAGATTTTCGCTTAATGGAATTGAGAACTCATTAGAACCAACTAAGAATGTGAAACTTGGTTTATCAGTTTTTTGAGCAAAATTGATTTCTGAAATATTTGATAATTTCTGTATGACTTCAGCATCTTTAAGCTCTGTTGCATTTGTGAAAACTTCCACAGATTCTCTTGGCGAAATCCCTTTTGATTGTCGGTAATTTCTAACACCGGAAATCACTTCTTTAGCAAAATCGAAATCTTTGATGTTTTGTTCGTTATAAATTTCAGATTTCTTTTGTTGTGTGATGATCAAAGCTTCATCAATCTTTCTATCAGAAATCGATTGCCAAAGTTCCTCTGACAAGAAAGGCATAAATGGATGCAACAATTTCATCAATTCCTCAAAATAAGCAATTGTTTTTTGATAAACATCTTCGCTGATTGCTTCGCCGAAATTCGGTTTCACAGCTTCCAAATACCAAGAACAGAAATCGTCCCAGATCAGTTTGTAAACCAAATGCAATCCATCAGAAATCCTGAATTTTGAGAATTGATCTTCGATTTCACCGATTGTTTTATTCAGTTGTTCACCGAACCATTCGATGGTTTGAAGGTCGTGGTTTTGAGCTTTGATAGATTCGTCTCTTTTCCAACCTTGGATCAATTTGTACGCATTCCAAATCTTAGTTGCGAAATTTCTTCCCTGCAACATCAAATCTTCATCAAACAAAAGATCATTTCCTGCTGCAGAACTCAACAAACTTCCTACACGAACGCCATCTGCACCATATTTCTCGATCAAGTCAATTGGATCTGGCGAGTTTCCTAATTGCTTGGACATTTTTCGTCTCTGTTTATCACGTACAATTCCTGTAAAATAAACATTTTTGAACGGTACTTCTTGTCTGAATTCCAATCCTGCCATGATCATTCTGGCAACCCAGAAGAAGATAATATCCGGACCAGTAACTAGATCTGCCGTTGGATAATAATAATTGATGTCTTTATTTTCCGGATCCAAAATCCCTTCGAAAACCGACATTGGCCACAACCAAGAGGAGAACCAAGTATCTAGCGCATCTTCGTCTTGTCTTAAATCAGAAGCTTGAAGTTGGGAGTTGGACGTTTTTTCTTGAGCTAATTTTACAGCATCTTCGATATTTTCTGCTACAACAAATTCATTTTCGCCCGTTCCATAATAGAACGCCGGAATCTGCTGTCCCCACCAAAGTTGTCTAGAAATATTCCAATCGTGAACATTCTCCATCCAATGGCGATAAGTATTTTTGAATTTCTCAGGATGGAATTTAATCTTATCATCCATCACAACATCCAAAGCTGGTTTTGCCATTTCGGACATTTTCAGGAACCATTGAACAGAAATTTTCGGCTCGATCACGGCGCCAGTTCTTTCAGAAGTTCCAACTTTATTCACGTAATCTTCCGCTTTTAGAAGAAGGTCGTTTTTCTCTAATTCTTTAGCAATTTCTTTTCTAACGGTAAATCTGCCTTGACCTTGGTAATGCATTCCGTGTTCGTTCAAAACCGCATCATTATCCATAGAATCAATAATTGGCAGACCGTGTCTTTGTCCGATTTCGTAGTCATTGATATCGTGAGCAGGCGTGATTTTCAACGCTCCTGTTCCGAATTCGATATCAACATAATCATCTTCAATAATTGGAACAACTCTGTTTACAATTGGAACAATCACGTTTTTGCCTTTCAAATGTTGGTATCTTTCGTCATTCGGATTTACACAAACTGCAACATCACCAAAAATGGTTTCAGGACGTGTTGTCGCAACAGTTAGGAAATCCTCTGTTCCTTCGATTTTATACTTTAAATAGAATAATTTTCCGTTTTGCTCTTTGAAGATCACTTCTTCATCAGAAATATTGGTTTGAGCTTCCGGATCCCAGTTTACAACCTTATAACCTCTGTAGATCAAACCTTTGTTATAAAGATCAACAAAAACCTTGATCACAGATTTGGAAAGATTCTCCTCCATCGTGAATCTCGTCCTGTCCCAATCGCAAGAACAACCTAATTTTTTTAATTGTTCCAAGATTGTTCCACCGTATTTTTCTTTCCATTCCCAAGCGTGCTTTAGGAATTCTTCTCTCGTGATATCTTTTTTGCTGATGCCTTCAGACTTCAATTTCGCTACAACTTTCGCTTCTGTGGCGATTGATGCGTGATCCGTTCCTGGAACCCAGCAAGCATTGAAACCTTGCATTCTCGCTCTTCTGACCAAAACATCCTGAATAGTGTTGTTCAACATGTGTCCCATGTGAAGAATTCCCGTCACGTTTGGTGGTGGAATTACAATCGTATAAGGCGGTCTGTCATCTGGTGTGGAGTGGAAATATTTGTTCTCCAACCAGAAGTCATACCATTTTTGCTCGGTTTCTTGTGGACTATATTTGTCAGCGATCTGCATGTCGTAAGTATTTTTTTGCTTTATAAGTTGCAAAAATAAGATAATGTGAAAAAATTAACATCACATAATCAAATTATTTATAACTTTGTTCTTTAAAATTTAATTAAAACGAAAAAAATATGAAAAAGATTCTTGCAGGATTATTTATGACAGGAGCTTTGGCTTTTGCATCTGCACAAACAATCTCATTTGACAAAACAACTTTTGACTACGGAAATGTAAAAGCTGGATCAGACGGTCACAGATTTTTTACAGTTAAAAATACAGGAGACAAACCTCTTATCATCAGCGAAGTAAAACCTTCTTGCGGATGTACAACACCAGAATGGAGCAAAGATCCAATCTTACCAGGAAAGGAAGCTAAGATTAAAGTTGGATACAACACAGGCATCAAAGGAGCCTTCAACAAATTGATTGAAGTTTACTCTAATGACCCAGCAAACAATAGATCTGTAATTTACATCAAGGGTAATGTGGAAGATGTTGCTGGAGCTACAAAAGCTGTTGCTGTTACAGATTCTAAAGCAGTGGTAAGCCCTATACAAGCTACAGTGGTAGAAAGTGCAAAACCTGAGGCAGGTAAAAGATCTACTAAAAAAAAGGCATTTGATCAAGTACAAACAGTCAAATAAAATTTTTAAAATATTTTTTAAAAACCGTCTCGTTTTGTTAACGAGGCGGTTTTTTTTACCTTTACTTCAAATCAACTTTTATGAAATATAATTTTTCTGATGATTTTCTGATTAAAGAAAATTCAAAATTCAAAATCAAAAAGCATAATACAACTTATAAAGGAAAGCTTAATAAAGACGAAGCTAAACTACTTTTAGAAACTGAGAAAGAAAAGCTACATCTCCTTCAAGAAAAACTGTACGCGGATGGAAGTCAATCTTTGTTAATCATTCTCCAGGCGATGGATGCGGCGGGAAAAGACAGTTTGATAGCACACGTTTTGGGTGGTGTGAATCCACAAGGTTGCGAAGTCACAAGTTTCAAAAGTCCAAGCTCGAAGGAGTATCAACATGATTTTCTTTGGAGACAATACAATGCGTTGCCAGAAAAAGGAAAAATCGGGATTTTCAACCGCTCGCATTACGAAAGTGTTTTGGTTTGCAAGGTGCATCCAGAATATAACCTCAACGAGAAAACTTGGACAGATGTAAAGCAATTTGATGAGAAATTCTGGGAAAACAGATTTGAAAGCATCCGAAACTTTGAAAAACATCTGGCAAAAAATGGAACAAAGATTATAAAGATCTTCTTAAACGTTTCAAAAGAAGAACAAAAGGAAAGATTCCTCGATAGAATCAATGAAGAAGATAAGAACTGGAAATTTTCTTCCGCAGATATTACCGAAAGGGGATTTTGGGATGATTATCAAAAGGTTTATGAAAACGCTATCAACGAAACTTCTACAGAATCTGCACCGTGGTTTGTGATTCCAGCTGATAAAAAATGGTTTACAAGAGTGGCAGCGATTCAGATTATTATTGACCAACTGGAAGAGATGAATTTGAAATTTCCTGAGCTTTCTGATAAGGAGAAAAAAGGTTTGGCAGATTCAAAAGCTAAATTGGAAAGCGAGAAGTGATAATTTTTATTTTTTACGGAAAACCATAATTTGATAAGTAAATGTTATTTTAATATTGTAGAAAATAACGAAAAATAAAAATGGAGATTATTTACTTAATTCTTGGAACAGTTATCGGTGGGATTTTGGTTTTCCTCATAACGAAATCAAATTCTGTCAGCAAAAAAAACTTTGATGATGCCAATGAGAAACTGATTCGCGCACAGGAAAACGAAATCAATTATCAACAAAAACTAGAGGAACTAAAACTTTTCAATCTTGAATTGACGAGAGAAAATTCATTGATCCAAAAAAGTAAGGAAGAACTTCTTTTCACAAATGCGGAACTCAACGCACATTACAAAAACCTGCAGGAAAATCTAGAACATCAAAAGGAGGATTTTGTAAAAATTCAGGAAACAAATCGTCTTCAGTTTGAGAAAACGGCAAATCAAATTCTGGAACAAAAATCTGAAAAGTTCACACAGCTCAATCAAAATCAGTTAAAGTTGATTCTTGAACCTTTTCAGGAAAAGATCAATGAACTGAAAAATACAGTGAACGAAACTTATGACAAGGAATCCAAGGAACGCTTCTCCCTCGGCGAAAAAGTACGTGAATTGAAAGACCTGAACCAACAAATTTCCGAAGATGCCAAAAAGCTGACGCGCGCTTTGAAAGGTGAAAGCAAAACTCAGGGAAATTGGGGCGAAATGATCCTGGAAAGTATTCTGGAAAAATCTGGATTGAGGAAAAATCAGGAATACTTCATGGAGCACGAACTCCGAGATGAAAACAACAAAGCCATTTTCTCCGAATTTTCCGGTAAAAAAATGCGTCCTGACGCGGTTGTAAAATATCCAGACAATAGAAATGTGATCATCGACAGCAAAGTTTCTCTCACCGCTTTTGTGGAAATGACGGACGAAACAGATGCTGAAATTTTCACCATCAAACAGAACCAACATTTGCAATCGGTCAAAAATCACATTTTGCAACTGAGTCAGAAAGCATACGATGATTTTGATAAATCCTTGGACTTTGTAATGATGTTTGTTCCAAGTGAAGCTGCTTATATGACAGCTTTGCAAACTGACCCAAATCTTTGGAATTTTGCTTACGACAAGAGGATTTTATTATTGAGCCCAACCAACCTAATAACTTCTTTAAAATTGATCCAAGATCTTTGGAAACGCGAACATCAAAATCGAAATGCGATGGAAATTGCGGACAGAGGTGCGAAATTGTACGATAAATTTGTTGGCTTTGTTGACAATCTGGAACGCATTGGAAAAAATATCGATCAGGCTAAGAATTCTTACAATGACGCTTTCAAGCAGTTGAGCTCTGGGAATGATAATTTGATCATCCAGACTCAGAAGTTGAAAGGTCTGGGAATTAAGAACAAAAAAAATCTTCCTCAGGGTTTGGGCGAGGAAGATTGATTTTTTTCGCATATTAACTTTTTAGTGCCTGTTTTTACAGGTCGCTCCTATGGAGCTTTGCTCATCCTAACTACATTTTCTACTAATAGGTCGCCACTCTTTGGCTTTCTTTAAAGAGATGGAAAAACTTTTTTACAAAGCAATGTTTGGATGACAAAACCCATAGCCCCGATTGCAACGGCATCCTTTTTTGCTTTTTTACAAATCGTGTTTCGAAAACCAAATGTGATGAAAGCAAAAAAGATATAGTGGAAAGCGGGATTAAGCTCCTAAAATATTATCTATTCAATAATTTTGCAACTTCGGGAGCGGCGTAGGTGAAGATCATATCGGCGCCGGCACGTTTGATGGAGGTGAGGCTTTCTATGAGCACTTTGTCATTGTCCAGCCAACCGTTTTGGGCAGCGGCTTTCAACATTGCATATTCTCCACTGACTTGGTAAACGGCGATTGGTTGCGTGATGAGTTCGCGGATCTTGGAAACGATGTCCAGATAAGGCATTCCGGGTTTTATCATAATGATGTCGGCACCTTCGTCCACGTCTTTCAAAGCTTCATCGATGGCTTCGCGGGAATTGTGGAAATCCATTTGGTAGGTTTTCTTGTCCGCTGGAATATCCTGATTGTCAACTGGTGCGCTATCCAAAGCACTTCTGAACGGGCCGTAGAACGCACTTGCATACTTGGCGGCGTAGGACAAAATCCCAACATCTGTGAATCCGTTTTCCTCCAGACCTTCGCGCATTGCTAGAACACGACCGTCCATCATATCGCTAGGTGCCAAAATGTCTGCGCCGGCTTCTGCAAGGGAAACTCCCATTTTCACGAGTGCTTCTACAGTCGAATCATTGTCAATCTTTCCATTCTTGATGATGCCGTCGTGACCGTAAATCGAGTACGGATCCAACGCCACATCTGGCATAATGATGATTCCCGGGACGGCGTCTTTGATAGCTTTGATGGCCGTTTGCATCAATCCGTTTGGATTCCAGGATTCTTTTCCGGTGTTATCTTTCAGGTTATCGGAAACCTTCATGTAGAGATTGATGGCTTTGATCCCAAGGTCATAATTTTCTTTAACAGTTTTGACCGTAAGATCTAAACTTTGCCTAAAAACGCCTGGCATAGATGAGATGGCTTCTTTTTTGTTATCACCTTCTGTAACGAACATTGGCAAGACCAAATCGTTTGTTGTAAGGCTGGTTTCGCGCACTAGACTTCTGATAGAATCGTTGGTTCTGAGTCTTCTATTTCTTGAGATCATCTTGATTGAAAATATTTATGCAAATTTAATTATACTTTTATTGTTAGACTATTGCGTAGGTAATTTATTTAAAATATATTTGTTGTAATTGTAATAATACAGACTTAAGCGAATGAAAAAACTTTTATTCTTTATCATATTTACGGTAGTATCAGTGGGATTTTCGGGAGAAATGAAAGCACAGACTGCACGTACAATTTCTTCTCAAAGGACCGATGATGGTGTTTTGATGGCCTATCCTAATCCTACCAAGGACGTTTTGGTGCTAAAATCTAAAGACAATTCTGTAAAGATAAAAACGGTAACCTTCTTCTCGATTTTGGGAGCTCAAGTTGCTGAGTACAACATTAATAGTAACAATACTGAATTAAGACTTGATAAATTGCGTCCTGGAAAATATCTAATGCGATATACGTTGGATGACAATACGCAGAAGATCACTCAGATCATCAAACAGTAATAATTTTTGTTTACAACATACAATGCCAGTTTCGACTGGCATTTTTTATTGATTAAATTCTGTAAATTTGTGGCAACCAAGAAAACTTAATTATGAGAAATTATTTCTACTTATTTTTCATTCTCTTTTATCAAAATTTCAGTTCTCAATTAAGGAATTCTCTTTACGATAACAACCAACTAAATATATCTTTGAGAGGCGGATTGGATTTTCCATCTTACAGCAATCAAACCAAATATATTGATTACCAACCCAATTTGAATCTTGGGATTTCGGCGGATTATTATTTTAACTGGTTTGGTTTTGGAATCGATGCAGATTATCTTTCAAATACACCGAAAAGCTCTTATCCAACGGAGAATTTATATTTGGGAAATACGAAACTTTCTGATCCAAGTTTAAGCGAAAACAAAATCCAGCGTTACTTCTTCGGATTGGGTCCAAATTTCCGATGGGTGATCACTGATGATCTGGGATTGACCTTTAAACTGAAAGGTGGAATCTCGAATATCAAAGGTGGCGAAACTTCAGTAATCTCAAATAATGGCGCAACAGATTACAATCTTAATTTTCATAGAGGTTATGATGAGCAAAATGTTTTTTCTGGAAAAGGCGAATTGGAATTTAATTGGTTCTTTTCAGAAAATATTGGTCTGAATGTCGGCGGATATTACTTGCAACATTTCAAAACGAAGGATTTGATGGCGAATGGAAATTCGTCTGGTTATATTCCTTTTTCGACAATGGATAATCGGAATACGATCTCTCCAGCAAACGCGGAGATTAGAACTTCGGCTTTGGATCACGAGGCACATTCGGTTGGATTTTTTGCTGGGCTTACATTTAGATTGCCATTCAAGGAGTCTAGTCCCAATTATGGAATGACGGTGATCGCGAAAGACAAAGAAACGGGTGAGATCTTGCCTGATGCCTTTGTGGAACTTTACAAGAATGGAAAACGCGCTTACTTCGCTAGAACCAATGCGCAAGGTGTTGCATTTTTCAAAAATATCAAGCCTGAGAATTATGAGATCAGGGGAAGCCTTCATCATATAGATTTGATTTCAACAAAAGCCAATAAAAGTGAGTTCGTCAAAAACTCAACTCTGAAGAAAGAAATCTCGACAGACAAAGAAACATTTTTCGTAAAAGGACAAGTGAGTATTTGTAATTCTAAAAATCCCCTGAGAGATGTTACTGTTGTCATCAAGAATAATCAAACAGAAATCGTTCAAGAGATAAAAACCAGTGTTGAGGGTAAATTCTATTTCAAAGCTGAAAAGAATACCACTTACAATATTTATGGAAAAAAAGGAAATTACTTTTCTCAGACTGAGACTGTAAGTTCGAAAAATGTGGATAGAAGCAATACGTTTTTCCTAAATCTACAAGTGTGTATGGAAGAAACCACTTGCGGAAAACCAATCAATCTGAAGAACATCCATTATGACCTGGACAAATTTTTCATAAGAGAAGATGCAATGGCTGAGCTTAATAAATTGGTACAGTTTATGAAAGACAACCCGAATGTAAAAGTGGAATTAGCATCCCATACAGATTCACGAGCTTCGGATGATTATAATAAAACATTGTCTCAGAACCGAGCGAACTCTGCGGTGGAATATTTAGTATCAAAAGGAATTTCCAAATTGAGATTACAACCAATTGGATACGGCGAAACCCAAATTCTGAATAAATGTAGTAATGGTGTAGATTGCAATGAAGACCAACACCAAACCAACAGAAGGACAGAGATGAAGGTTATTTGTCCTTAATGAAAAACCAATTTTTATAAATGATGTAGCCTATTGTCATTCCAAGTGTATTGAGAATCACATCATCAACATCAGCAAAACCTCTTTTAAAATAATATTGGGAAAACTCAATGATATTAATAATTGTAAAAAAAACAAAAAATATCCATTTGAATTGATTGAGTCTAGGATAAAGGATTCCTAAAAATCCATAAGGAATGAAAAGTATGATATTGCCAAATATATTCTTAATAAATTCTAATTTATCATATTTAATAACATTTGTAGAATAATCTTCAATCGTTTGGAACGGAATTGTTCTTAATTCAAATAGAATCGTTTCTGAATATCGAAACGAAGCAAAAAATAAAAGGTATAAAATCCAAACTGTGTAAATATTGATGAGAACCGGAAAATATCTATTGACAACAAACTTCATTAAAAATAATTTAAAACGTAAAAATATTTAAAATAAAATGAATACAAGCAAAGTAAAGGCTTTCGGGACAAACGCTCCAGAAAATGACTTGGAATTATTGACGATTGAAAGAAGAGAAATCCAACCAAAAGATGTAGAAATTGACATCTTGTATTGTGGTGTTTGCCATTCAGATCTTCACACAGCAAGAAATGACTGGGGCGGATCTGTTTATCCTGCCGTTCCTGGTCATGAAATTGTGGGAAGAATTACAGGTGTTGGAAGTGAAGTTTCAAAATTCAAAGTTGGAGATCTGGCAGCAGTTGGCTGTATGGTAGATTCGTGCAGAACTTGTAGCAGTTGTGCGCAAGATCTTGAGCAATTCTGCGAAAATGGATTCACTGGAACTTACAATGGGAAAGATAAATATTTTGAAAATCAAAGAACTTACGGCGGATATTCCGAGTCTGTAGTTGTGGATGAGCATTTTGTTTTGAGCGTTCCTGAAAATTTGGAT
Organism: Chryseobacterium sp. FH1; assembly: GCF_000735135.1. Lineage (GTDB taxonomy): Bacteria > Bacteroidota > Bacteroidia > Flavobacteriales > Weeksellaceae > Epilithonimonas. The sequence continues at coordinate 949,718 of NZ_JPLZ01000006.1, read as the reverse complement.
CTGGCCGCAGTTGCACCCCTACTTTGTGCTGGGATTACGACTTGGTCACCTTTGAAACATTGGAATGTGAATGAGAATTCCAAAGTTGCAGTTGTAGGGCTTGGTGGCCTTGGTCATATGGCCATTAAATTAGCAAAAGGACTTGGTGCAGACGTTTCTTTGTTCTCAAGAAGTGCAGGAAAAAGTGATGATGCAAAGAAGCTAGGGGCAGATCACGTCATCATCTCAACGGACGAAGAGGAAATGAAATCTGTTCTGAACAAATTTGATCTGATCATAGACACTGTTCCTTACGAGCACGACATCAATGTTTATATGAACACTTTGGCTGTAAACGGGACTTTGGTTCTGGTAGGTTACATCGGAGATTTTGATAATGATTCTGTAAGTACCAAGCCAATGATTTACAAAAGACGTTCAGTTGCAGGATCTTTAATTGGTGGCATCAAAGAAACTCAAGAGATGCTAGATTTCTGTGGAGAAAAGAATATTGTCTCTGATATCGAAATCATCAAGATGCAGGACATCAACGAAGCTTACGAAAGAATGCTAAAAAGTGATGTAAAATATAGATTCGTGATTGACATGAAGAGTTTGAAGGATTAATAAACCCTATTGAAAAGTTGAATTGCTAAATCTTACACTTAATCAATTCAGCTTAAAATAAAAATCGAGTTCATAATGTGAACTCGATTTTTTTATTTTTAAAACTCATTTTCAAATAAATCTTATCATTTGATAAGATTTTATTTTATGTTTTGTCCTAGTTTTGTCCTTTCATCATTTGTGTTTTTTAAATCCTGATCAATTCTTGTAATTGACCAGGATTTTTTTATGCGTTACGCTTGATAAGCGCCATGTAGAAACCATCATAGCCTTCGCTTGGCATTATCTTTTGATCCTTCAAAAGCGTAAAGTCTGGATTGTTCTGAAGGAATTTTTCTACTTGCTCATTATTTTCAGAAGGTAAAATCGAACAAGTTGCGTAGATCATCTGTCCACCCTTTTTAAGGATTTTAGAATAATCTTGCAGAATCTGCTGCTGCTCTCCTTTGATCCTGTCGATGAAGGCCTGATCTATTTTCCATTTGGAATCTGGATTTCTTTTCAAAACACCAAGTCCTGAACAAGGCGAATCAATCAACAACCTGTCTGCTTTCTCGTGAAGTCTTTTGATCACTTTGTTGTCCTCTATCAATCTCGCTTCTATGTTGTGAGCTCCTGCTCTTTTTGCACGTCTTTTTAGTTCAGTTAGTTTCCATCCATAGATATCCAGTGCAATGATTTGTCCTTTGTTTTTCATTAATGCCGCCAAGTGCAAAGTTTTTCCACCAGCACCAGCGCAAGCATCTACAACACGCATTCCTTCCTGCACATCTAGCAATTCTCCGATTTTTTGGGAACTCGCATCCTGAACTTCGAAAAATCCGTCTTTGAAAGCTGATGTCAAGAAAACGTTCTTCTTTTCTGCTAATTGGATTGCGTCTGGATAATTCTTGATGGTGAATGCCTCAACATTTTCATCATTTAAATCGGCTATCAATTCTCTCGGTGTCGTTTTCAGAGTGTTGGCGCGCAAAACTGTTGGTGCTTGCTCGTTGAGCGCGACCATTTCTTTCTCCCAGTTTTTTCCCAATTCTTTTTCAAGGGTTTCTGCCAACCAATCTGGAATCGAATGTTCGATGGCTTTTGTAGGAACGGTTCCTTTTTTCAGTTTTGTAAGGATATCTGCGACTTTGATGCCGTCGAATTCCTCAAATTTTTTGTAATGCGTTTTGCTCCAGAGCAAGTACGCGATGATCATTTTGTAAACATTCGTAGGTTTTGCGCTTTCTCCCATATAGTATTCCAAGCGTTTTTTCCAACGGATGATGTTGTAAAAAATCTCGGAAACTACGCGTCGGTCTTCGCTTCCCCATTTTCTATGGGCTTTGAGGAGTCGTTCTATGACTTTGTCGGCGTATTTTCTGTCTTCGAAAAACGTTTCCTGTAGACAATCGTGAATTCCGATTAAAAGATTGCGATGTATAAGTTCCATTAATTATGATAAAATGTTATGATTTACTATTTGAGAATGTGAGTTTTACAGTTGGTTTGAGCTGGTTTAATTTTATTAACTCACTGTGATACAGTCTGCAAAGTTACAGCTTTTATATTTAAAATCTTGAAAGAAATCTTGTCTTATGAAAAGAGTTGCTGGTGATTTATAATATTAAATTTATATGAATTTTATCATTTTTGTTTAATTTTATTGTTTAACAATTTTGTCAAAACATTTGATTGATTTAAATTTGCACAAAATTGTTTAACAAAAATGTCAAAACAAGAAAAAAAAGACCAAACACAGGAGTTGATCAAAGAAACTGCGAAGAATCTATTCTTTGTTCAGGGAAGATTTGATGCAACTACACAAGAGATTGCAGATGAGGCTGGAGTTAACAGAACGCTCATCAACTATTATTTTCGCTCAAGAGACAATTTGATTCAGATTGTTTTTGATGAAGCTCAGAAAGTAGAAAGGGAAAAATCGGACATTATTCAAGATTCCGATTTGGCTTTTAAGGAAAAAATAACACTTTTTATAGAAGGGAGTCTGCAAACAAGTCTTCAGTATCCATATTTGGAAACTTACATCGTTTCTCAAATCAATAAAGGGAATTGCCACAAAAGAGACATAGAGCAAGAGCATAAAGAAAAGATGCTGAAGGATATACAGAAAGAAATGGATTTGGGAAATATAGAACCTATGGAACCGATTCAATTCATCTTCAATATGATTTCACTGCTAATTTTCCCAAGTGCTGTAAGACCGCTTTTTATGGAAAATATGGAAATCGATTCTAAGGAATTTGACAGATTGATTTCGGACCGTAGAGACATCATCCTGAAAATGCTTTTTAAAAATTAATAAAAATATTTAACAAATATTAAGGTATTAATAAAGATGGAACGTCCGTAGGAAATAAAGGAAAGTTAAAAAAAATTAAAAATATAGATTAATAAATTATGAATAGAAAATTAGTGCCTGCGCAAAAGCTAAAATTAGGAATAGCGGCAGCATTTATGATTTTCGGCTCTACATCTGCTTTTGCACAGCAACAGGTGTCTTTGCAGGAAGCCATAAAACAGGCGTTGCAAAATAAGGCAGAAGCTAAAAAAGCGGCTTTGCAGGTGAAAAAAGCAGAGTACAAAATTGCTGAAGCCAGAGCAGGCGCATTGCCACAGATCAGTGCTACTGCAGGTTTGACTTACAATCCAATCATCCAAGAGTCACTTTTGGAGTTTGGAGGAGAGAGAATCCGAGCACAACTTGGGCAACCGTGGTCTTCCCAAGCTGTGGTAACTTTGAACCAAGCTATTTTTGATCAAAGGGTTTTCACAGGTCTGAAAGCGGCAAAATCTACCAGAGAGTTTTACGTTTTGAATGCCCAACTCTCAAATGAGCAAATCATCGAGAATGTTGCAACGGCTTATTATCAAGTTTTTGTACAGGAAGAGAATCTTAAAACGCTCAACGTAAGTTACACCAATACGGAAAAAGTAAGAAACGTCATCAAAAGTTTGGTGGACAATGGTTTGGCTAAAGGAATCGATTTGGATAGAACCAACGTGCAACTGACAAACATCAGCGCAAGCAGACAACAATTGGTAAATGCCGTGGAACTTTCCAAAAACTCTTTGAAGTTTTATATGGGTGTTCCAATCGATAAGCAAATTGAATTGGAAGAAAAATCCATCGAGCCAAGACCAGAATTGATTGCCGGAACTGTAAATCTTGACGAGAGAACAGAGGTGAGAGTTTTGAACAAAAATAGAGAACTTCTTCAATATAATTTGAAAGCTACCGAAGCCTATCTCTATCCAACTGTTGGCTTGACCGCGAATTACGGATGGGCAGGAATGGGTAAAAGATTCCCACTTTCAAATGGCTTGAACAACGGTGTTCTTTGGAGTGACTATTCTGCGATTGGTCTGAATATCAATATTCCAATTTTTACAGGTGGTGCTACAAAATCAAAAATCCAACAGGCTGAGATTGATATTCAGGATTTGGATCTTGATATTGAAAATACACAGTTGAGCTTGAGTTTGGAATACAAAAATGCCATCGAGAATATGGAAAATTCCATTATTAACATTGATAATATGAAAGGCAATGTGGAATTGGCTGAAAAAGTACAAAAAGACACACAGTCCAATTATCAATACGGATTGGCAACTTTGACAGAGGTTCTTGATTCTGAAAATGCACTTACAGATGCAAAACAGAATTACACAACTTCATTATTAGACTATAAACAAGCCGAGATCAAACTAATAAAAGCAAAAGGAGAACTTAATACTTTACAAAATCCATAATAAAACTATGAAAAAGACTTTAATATATATCATCGTAGCCGCAGTACTTATAGGCTTGGCCGCTTGGAAAATTTCCGACAACAAGAAGAAGCAAGACACTGAAGTGAAGGAAGTGGCAAGACAGGTAGATAAAATCAATGTGAACGTTATCACTGTTGGAAGAGAGGACATCAATACAGATTATTCTGCAAACGGAACTTTTATCCCGAAACAAGAAACTAATCAGTCGGCTGATATTTCTGGCCGCGTGGTAAGTGTTTTTGTAAAAGAAGGATCTAGAGTTGGTGCAGGACAAGTTTTGGCTACCATCAAGAGAGATGCGATCGAAGTTGACGTGGCTCAAGCTCAAAACAATTTGCAAAATGCCATCATCGATAATCAGCGCTACGAAAATGCTTTCAAAACTGGAGGTGTGACGAAACAACAATTGGACAACTCCAGACTGCAACTTCAAAATATGAAAGCGGCAGTGAGAGCTCAAGGTGTCAAAATAAATGATACAAGTGTAAGAGCTGGAATCAGCGGAACTATTAATAAAAAAATGGTAGAGCCAGGAGCGGTTGTTGCTCCAGGGACAGCATTATTCGAAATCGTGAATATCAATTCTCTTAAGCTTTCTGTTTTGGTTGATGAAAGTCAAGTTGGCAGAATCCAATTGGGACAAGAAGTGGCAATCAACGTCAATGTTTTGCCAGAAGATTCTTTCACGGGTAGAATTACGTTCATTGCTCCAAAAAGTGACGCTTCTCTTAATTTCCCAGTTGAGATTGAAGTTCAAAACAGAGGAAATTTAAAAGCCGGAATGTATGCAACAGCAACATTCAAAACCAACCACGGTGCTGAGACTCAAAATATGTTGACCGTTCCTGCCGAAGCTTTTGCAAATGGCGTAAGCTCTGGTCAGATTTTCATCGTTGAAAAAAACGGTACTGCAAAAATGATCACTGTTAAAACTGGTAAAGTTTATGGCGACAAAGTTCAGATCATTAGCGGACTAAATGGTGGCGAGCAAGTGATTACCAGTGGACAGATCAACCTAGATAACGGTTCGAAAATCAATATCGTAAAGTAGTAGAAGATGAAGTTAGCAGAAATATCTATTAAAAGACCGTCCCTCGTTATCGTATTGTTTACGATTCTGACGTTGGGAGGTTTGTTAAGCTACTCCATGATGGGGTACGAATTGATTCCGAAGTTTGAAACCAATATGGTAACGATTTCTACGGTTTATCCGGGAGCTTCGCCAAGTGAGGTGGAAACTTCGGTGACCAGAAAGATTGAAGATGCCGTTGGCTCTTTGGAAAACGTAAAGAAAGTTGAGTCTTCTTCTTATGAAAGTTTATCGGTGATTATGGTTCAGCTGAACACAGGTGCCGATGTGAACTATGCATTGAATGATGCGCAGAGAAAAGTAAACGCAATTTTGGCAGACCTTCCGGAAGATGCAGACCCACCGTCACTTCAGAAATTCTCTTTGGATGATTTACCAATTATGACATTGAGTATCACCAGTGACAAAATGAACAACAAGGATCTCTATAACCTTTTAGATAAAAAAATAGAACCAATCTTTTCCCGTGTAAATGGTGTTGCTCAGGTAGATCTTGTTGGTGGACAAGAAAGAGAGATTCAGGTAAGTTTGGACGAAAGAAAATTGCAGGGTTATGGCCTTTCGATTGGTGATGTACAACAAGCCATTCTTTCATCAAACTTGGACTTCCCAACAGGAGCTTTGAAAACAAGAACTTCTAGATCTACTATCAGACTTTCTGGGAAATACAGAGATGTAGCAGAGATGAACAGCCTTGTGGTTTCCAACAAAAACGGAGCGCAAGTTCGTTTGTCGGATGTTGCAACCGTTTTCGACACACAAAAAGATGTTGAGAAAGTGGCGAGATTTAACCAAAATCCCACCATTTTACTTCAAGTAAAAAAACAATCTGATGCCAATGCAGTATCGGTTTCCGAAGCAGTACAAAAGACAATCGCGCAGGTTCAAGACAATTATAAAGTCCAGGCAGTCAAAGTAACAATTGTAGATGACAATACAGAATTTACATTGGAAGCGGCAGACCACGTAATTTTCGATTTGTTCTTAGCAATTATCCTTGTGGCAGTTGTAATGTTATTGTTCCTTCACAACATCAGAAACGCATTTATCGTAATGGTTTCGATTCCAGTATCGTTGATTGCAACAGTAATCGGAATGTACTTGATGGGATACACGCTAAACTTAATGAGTTTACTAGGACTTTCACTTGTTGTAGGTATTCTTGTGGATGATGCGATTGTTGTATTGGAGAACGTTTATCGCCACATGGAAATGGGTAAAAGCAGAATCCGTGCCGCGTACGATGGCGCTTCAGAAATTGGATTTACCGTAACAGCGATTACGATGGTAATCGTCGTGGTATTCTTACCAATTGCGATGAGCTCAGGTTTGGTTTCAGACATCTTAGCACAATTTTGTGTCACGGTAGTTATTGCAACATTGTTCTCATTACTGGCATCATTTACAATTATTCCTTGGTTATCTTCAAGATTCGGGAAGTTAGTTCATTTAACGGGGAAAAATCCTTTCGAGAAATTCATCCTTTGGTTTGAAAAGCAATTAGATAAATTCACACATTGGATTACAGGAATTCTTGAGTGGGTCTTAAAATCTGGTTTAAGAAGAATTATGACCGTTGTTCTTACATTTGTACTTCTAATTGTCGTGACAATGGGATTAATGGGTGGCGGATTCATCGGTGGAGAATTCTTCCCGAAAATGGACAGAGGCCAGTTCCTCGTTCAGATGGAATTACCAAAAGATGCTTCCGTTGAAAAAACCAACCAATTGACTTTACAGGTTGAAAAATATTTGAGAGACGATAAAGATGTTGTAGATATGATTACAACGGTTGGTCAGCAGTCATCAGGTTTTGGTGGTGCGCAGGCAACTTTGTACCAATCAGAAATTCAGGTAATTTTGGTTGATAAAGCTGAACGTAACGAAAGTACGGATATCAAATCAGCCAAAATCAAGAGAGCTTTAGAAGAGAAATTCACCGGCGTGGAGTTTAAAACAGCACCAATCGGATTGATGGGAGCAGACGCCGCCCCAATTGAAATGGTAGTTACCGCTCCAGACAACGCAACCGCAAACAAAGAAGCCAACAGAATTCTTGCTTTGCTTAAGAAAGTTCCAGGAGCTGTAGATGCAGAATTATCCTCAGACTCAGGAAATCCTGAAGTTCAGGTGAACATCGACAGAGATAAAATGTCTTCTCTAGGTTTAAATCTTTCAAGTGTAGGACAAACAATGCAAACTGCATTCAATGGAAATACAGATGGAAAATTCAGAGCTGGCGAATATGAATACGACATCAATATCCGTTTTGGTGATGCCAACAGACAATCGATTGATGATGTAAGAAACTTGATGTTCACCAATCCATCAGGCGAACAAATCAGATTGAGCCAGTTTGCTGATGTAAGAATGGGTTCAGGACCAAGCTTGCTGGAGCGTAGAGATAAAACAGCTTCTGTAAAAGTGAAATCTAAAGTTGTAGGTCGTGCGATGGCTGATGTTGCCAACGAATGGGCAGATCAGTTTAAGGAAAACGAAAAAACAAGACCAGCTGGAGTAAATTACATCTGGAGTGGTGATATGGAAAACCAAACAGAAGGTATGGGTACGTTGGGGATTGCTTTATTAGCGGCTATCGTATTGGTTTATCTTGTGATGGTTTCACTTTATGACTCATTTGTTTATCCGTTTGTGGTATTGTTCTCAATTCCATTGGCATTGATTGGAGTAATGGTAATCTTGGCAATTACAGGAAATACCATTAATATCTTTACGATGTTGGGTATGATTATGTTGATTGGTTTGGTGGCAAAAAATGCGATTATGATTGTCGATTTTGCCAATATGAGAAAAGCGGCCGGAGCCAATACGCACGACGCTTTGATTCAGGCCAACCACGCGCGTCTTCGTCCAATCTTGATGACAACAATTGCGATGATCTTCGGTATGATCCCAATTGCAATTGCAAAAGGAGCAGGAGCGGAAATGAACAACGGTTTGGCTTGGGTAATCATCGGTGGTTTGACATCGTCATTATTCCTGACCTTGATTATTGTTCCTACGGTTTATTCACTATTCGACTCTTTGTTGAGAAGAATGGGCAAACATGAAACTGTTGATTATGATGCTGAAATGAAAGCTGAATATGAAGAAAAAGAACTAAGTGAAGACGGTTATACGCCTAAACACATAGATTAATCATATATCAATTATTTAACTGGGAAAGTGTCTTGTTTTGTTACAAGGCGCTTTCCTTTTTTCATGATAACACTAAATTCTAAATGATATTGCAAACCAATTAAGCAGTAAATAATTTTAGATAAAAATGTCAATTACATTTTCTTTTACGCTTTGAAGATGGTCATTTTCTTCATCTACAATTTTCAATTAAAGAATGAATTATCTTGCTATTTCTTCACCTTCAAAATCGGCTTCAAAGTTTTCAATTTCCCATCAATCTTCTCATTGATCTTCAAATCTAAAATCTCTGCCATCAAAGGATAAACATTCACGTTTTCAAATTCATTGATGACCTGATTACTTTTGAAAGCTTGCCCCCAAGCAAAGAACGTGGCTTTCATCTCGGGAACTTGTTTTGGATCGTAGCCATGTTTTCCAGCGGATGTTTTTTGACCTTTTTCAAGGAAGACTTTAGGCGCTTTTGGAATAAGGAGGATCTGCCCTATCCTATTGTATCTGTCATCTCTAATTGCAAAGTGAAGATATTTTGGAAGTTTCTTGTCAAGATAAACATTGTAATCATCTGCTTTATTTGCTTTTAATTCTCTGAAAACGGATCTGACTTCCTTCGGATTTTTGACATAGACTCTCAACAAGGTTTGAGAATTGTAGTAATCAACTCTATTTTTATCCGTAAGGATTTGCGGGATTTCCAGTGGATTTCCACCATCCACCTGAATCATTCCGTGATCCGAAACGAAGACAAAGTTGACATTCTTCAAACCTAAATCTTTCACTTTTTGAACCAAACTTCCGATCGCCTCATCAATCAACTGAACTGCGGTTTCAGTTTCTTTCGCCTCTGGTCCGAAATGATGTCCAGCGCCATCCACTTCAGGAAAATATAATGCGATGAAATGTGGGCGTTTTTCTTCCGGCAACTTCAGCCAATTGATCACTTTATCAACTTTCTCCGAAGGCTTGAATTTCTCGTGATAAGGATAATAATAAGTTGGTCTAATGCCTCCTGCGTCACTTCCAGAACCGACCCATTGCAAAGTCGCTGAAAGCATTCCCTGCTTCTCAGCCAAACTCCAAAGCGGAGTTCCACCGTACCAAGTTCCGTCTTCAGCATTTGTACGATTGCTCATTGCATACTTTTCTTTTCTCTGATAATCATAGAAAAAGTTGTCAATCAAACCGTGATGAGAAGGATACAAACCCGTTATCAAACTCCAGTGATTGGGAAAAGTGATACTAGGATAACTTGGAATCATTGCCTTGGCCTGAACGCCAGAATTTGAAAACTTCAAAAGATTTTGAGCGTTATATTTCTTGGCATAATCGTATCTGAAACCGTCTGTTGAAATCATTATAACGTAGGGTTTCATCATCGCTGTTGCATCATTCAGACGATCTGGAACGACAATTTGAGCGGTATCAACTATTCCTTTTTGAGCATTAATGATGATTGATAAAGTGAGAAAAAGAATGGCGAAGAAGCTCTTCATTACGAAAAATATTTTTGCAAAGATAAAGTCTGTGTACTTTAATGGAAAGAAAGGCGCATTAATAAAATATTAATCCTAAATTTTAAATTAAATAAATATAATCTCGCAGATTTTGCTGATGAGGCAGATATAAATTTACAGTTGTGATCTAGTAAATCAGCACGATCAGCTAGAAAAAAAATATGTACAACAAAATTTGAATTCAAAACAAAAAATCCCGTCTCGTAATAAAACGAAACGGGATGATTTATATTAAGAAAAAAGCTTAAGCTTGTACGTTGTTACCTCCAACTACGAAAGGCTCCAATTCTTTGATCTCTCCGAATTGCTGCTCATAGTTAGTGATGTTTTGCTGAAGTGCAGCCAATACTCTCTTCGCGTGAAGTGGCGCAAGAATTACTCTTGAACGCACGTTCGCTTGCTGTACACCTGGCATCAATTGGATGAAATCCACTACGAATTCAGATGGAGAATGGTTTACCAAAGCAAGGTTACAGTAAACGCCAGAAGCGATAACCTCGTTAAGTTGGATGTTGATGTTGTTTGGATCTTGGTTTTGATTATTGTCCATTTTGTTTTGTTATTTTTTTATTAAAATTTGAGGTTGTGAAAGTATAAAAAATAATTCCAAACCTCAAATTTCATTTTGATTAATTTTTAGTTGATGTCTTCGAACTCTTTTCTAGAACCTACGATCACGTTTTGGTAATCCTTAAGACCTGTACCTGCAGGAATTCTGTGTCCTACAATTACATTTTCTTTAAGACCTGTCAAGAAGTCGATCTTACCAGACACTGCTGCTTCGTTTAGAACCTTGGTCGTTTCCTGGAACGATGCTGCAGACATAAATGATTTGGTTTGAAGTGCCGCTCTTGTAATACCTTGTAATACAGAAGTTGCAGTTGCAGGAAGTGCTTCTCTTACTTCTACCAATGCCTGATCTTCACGTCGTAGTTTCGAGTTCTCATCTCTAAGCTCTCTAGCTGTGATCATCTGTCCTGGTTTGAAAACTTTAGAATCTCCCGCTTCCATTACTACTTTCAGACCAAATACTCTGTTGTTCTCTTGCAAGAAGTCGTATTTGTGTTCCAAAGCACCTTCCAGGAATTGGGTATCTCCTCCATCCACAATCGATACTTTTGTCATCATCTGACGAACAATGATCTCGAAGTGTTTGTCATCGATCTTCACCCCTTGAAGACGGTAAACCTCCTGAATCTCATTAACCAAATATTCCTGAACCGCAGTTGGACCTTTGATCTTCAAGATATCGTCTGGCGTTACAGAACCGTCGGAAAGTGCGCCTCCTGCGTACACGAAGTCATTTTCCTGAACAAGGATCTGGTTGGATAATTTAACCAAATATTTCTTGATCTCTCCGGTTTTAGCTTCCACAATAAGCTCACGGTTACCTCTTTTGATTTTACCGTAGGATACTACACCGTCAATCTCTGTAACAACCGCTGGGTTGGAAGGATTTCTAGCTTCGAATAACTCGGTAACTCTCGGAAGACCTCCGGTGATATCCCCTGCTTTTGCAGATTTTCTTGGGATTTTGATTAAGACCTTACCAGCCTTGATTTTCTCACCATCGTTTACCATAATGTGGGCTCCAACCGGTAAGTTGTAACCTTTTTGCTCCACACCTTTGGAGTCAACAACTCTAAGGGTAGGAACGGCTTTTTTATTTCTAGATTCAGAGATTACTTTCTCTTCGAAACCAGTCTGCTCATCGATCTCCAATACGAAAGAGACACCTTGGATAATATCCTCGTACTCTACTTTACCAGAGTTCTCTGCAATGATTACCGCGTTGTAAGCATCCCACTTCGCGATCATATCTCCTTTTTTCACTTTGTCACCTGGCTGTACAAACAACTCGGATCCATAAGGAACGTTAGCGATCATAATCGGTGTTCTAGCTTCGTTATCAGCTACCAAACGGAATTCAGTTGAACGGGAAACAACGATATCTGCTGATTCTCCATTTTCACCTTCCGATTTAATAGTTCTAACCTCATCCATCTCAACAATACCATCACGTTTTGCAACGATGCTTGGATTTTCTGAGATGTTATTTGAAACCCCACCTTGGTGGAACGTTCTCAATGTCAACTGAGTTCCCGGCTCACCAATAGACTGTGCAGCGATTACACCAACAGCTTCTCCCATGTGGATGCCTTTACCTGTTGCAAGGTTACGACCGTAACATTTCGCACAGATACCTTTTTTGGCCTCACAAGTTAGTGGAGAACGAACCTCAACAGCTTCGATTCCAGCTTCCTCGATCTGCTTAGCCACTGCTTCTACGATCAACTCGTCAGCATTTGCCAAGATCTCATCTGTTTCCGGGTGATAGATATTGTGAAGAGAAACTCTACCAAGAATTCTCTCAGCTATTTTTTCTACGATATCATCGTTTTTCTTAAGTGCAGTGATTTCTGTACCTCTAAGTGTTCCACAGTCTTGTTCTGTAATAATAACATCCTGTGCAACATCCACCAATCTTCTGGTCAAGTAACCAGCATCGGCAGTTTTAAGAGCGGTATCCGCAAGACCCTTACGAGCACCGTGGGTAGAGATAAAGTATTCCAAAATTGACAAACCTTCTTTAAAGTTTGCAAGAATCGGGTTTTCGATAATCTCAGCGCCAACAGAACCTGCTTTTTGTGGTTTTGCCATCAATCCCCTCATACCAGATAACTGACGGATCTGTTCCTTAGAACCCCTCGCACCAGAATCAAGCATCATATATACAGAGTTGAATCCACCTTGATCTACCTTCATTCTGCTCATAATCATTTCAGTAAGGCTGGCATTGGTATTAGTCCAAACGTCAATTACCTGATTATAACGCTCTGTATCTGTGATAAGACCCATATTATAGTTAGCCTTGATCTCATCTACAGTTTCGATAGAAGTAGCGATCATTTTCTTTTTCTCAACCGGGATCACGATATCTCCAAGACTAAATGAAAGTCCACCTTTGAATGCGTTTGCATATCCAAGATCTTTCATATCATCCAAGAACTTCACCGTAGTTGGAAAATCTGTGTCTGCCAATACCTGACCAATGACGTTTCTAAGAGATTTCTTAGTCAATAACTCATCGATATAGCCAGATTCTTTCGGTACGATCTGGTTGAATAAAATTCTCCCAACTGTCGTAGGGAATAACTTCGTTGTAATGACACCATTCTCTTTGATAGGAAGACGACATCTTACTTTTGCATTAAGAGAAACTTGTCCCTCAGCATACGCGATCTCTACTTCTTCCGGAGAATAAAAAGCAAGACCTTCGCCTTTTACTTTCATATCATCTGTAGAATCCAGTTGTTTGGTCATAAAATATAGACCCAAAACCATATCCTGAGATGGTACCGTGATAGGAGAACCATTTGCAGGGTTAAGGATATTCTGAGAACCCAACATCAATAGTTGTGCTTCCAAAATAGCTTCCGGACCTAGAGGTAAATGCACCGCCATCTGATCCCCATCGAAATCGGCGTTGAAAGCCGTCGTTACCAATGGGTGAAGTTGGATCGCTTTACCTTCGATCATCTTCGGCTGGAATGCCTGGATACCAAGTCTGTGCAAAGTAGGTGCTCTGTTCAATAGTACAGGGTGACCTTTCATTACGCCTTCCAGGATATCATAAACTACAGGCTCTTTTCTGTCGATGATCCTTTTAGCTGATTTTACAGTTTTTACAATTCCTCTCTCGATCAGTTTTCTGATGATGAACGGTTTGTAAAGTTCTGCAGCCATATCTTTCGGGATACCACACTCGTGAAGTTGAAGACTAGGTCCTACAACAATTACCGAACGAGCGGAGTAATCTACCCTTTTCCCTAGTAAGTTCTGACGGAAACGACCTTGCTTACCTTTCAATGAATCAGAAAGGGATTTCAATGGTCTGTTTGATTCAGATTTTACAGCAGAAGATTTTCTTGTATTATCGAATAATGAATCTACTGATTCCTGAAGCATACGCTTCTCATTTCTCAAGATTACTTCAGGAGCTTTGATCTCCAATAATCTCTTCAAACGGTTGTTTCTGATGATCACCCTTCTGTAAAGGTCATTCAAATCAGAAGTTGCGAAACGTCCCCCATCCAATGGAACCAATGGTCTCAATTCTGGTGGTATTACAGGAAGTACACGCATGATCATCCACTCAGGCTTGTTGATCATTCTTGTATTGGCACCTCTCAATGCTTCTACAACATTTAATCTTTTAAGAGCCTCAGTTCTTCTTTGTTTAGAAGATTCGTTGTGTGCTTTGTGTCTTAGATCGAATGATAAAGAATCAAGATCGATTCTTTTCAACAATTCTTCAACCGCTTCTGCTCCCATTTTTGCTAGGAATTTGTTCGGATCAGAATCATCAAGATATTGATTTTCTACAGGAAGCGTCTCTAGAACGTCCAGATATTCTTCTTCTGTAAGGAATTCTTTGTCATCAAAGTCAGAACCGTCTGCTTTCTTAGCAATACCTTGCTGGATCACGACGTATCTTTCGTAATAGATGATCATATCCAATTTCTTGGAAGGAATACCTAATAAATAACCGATTTTGTTTGGCAAAGAACGGAAATACCAGATGTGCGCTACAGGAACAACCAGGCCAATGTGTCCGATTCTTTCTCTACGTACTTTTTTCTCTGTTACTTCTACCCCACATCTATCACAAACGATCCCTTTGTAACGGATACGTTTGTATTTTCCACAAGCACACTCGTAATCCTTTACAGGACCAAAGATCTTCTCGCAGAACAATCCATCTCTTTCCGGCTTGTGTGTACGATAGTTAATCGTTTCTGGTTTTAAAACCTCTCCTCTCGATTCCTGAAGAATGGATTCTGGTGAAGCTAAACCAATAGTGATTTTAGTAAATCTACTTGTTTTATTTTTATTTGACATTTGTTTTATGTATTTGATTAAAAGATTGAAACATTAAATGATTAAAAAATTACTTTTAGAAATCATTCTTTTCAACCATTGGTTAATAATTTAATTTTAAATTTTTTGATAATTTAATTTAAATTACTCTTCCAATCTTACATCAAGTCCAAGACCCTGTAACTCGTGAAGTAATACGTTGAAAGATTCCGGAATACCTGGTTCAGGCATTGCTTCTCCTTTCGCGATTGCTTCGTAAGTTTTCGCTCTACCAATCACGTCATCTGACTTCACAGTCAAGATCTCTCTCAAGATATTGGATGCTCCAAATGCTTCTAGAGCCCAAACCTCCATCTCTCCAAATCTCTGACCTCCAAATTGCGCTTTACCTCCTAATGGCTGTTGCGTGATCAATGAGTATGGTCCGATAGAACGTGCGTGCATCTTGTCATCTACCATGTGTCCTAGTTTCAACATATAGATCACACCTACAGTTGCAGGCTGAGTAAATCTCTCCCCAGTTCCACCATCGTACAAGTGTGTACTTCCGAATTTTGGAACGCCAGCTTGTTCTGTGTATTCTGTGATCTGTTCTAGCGTTGCACCATCAAAGATCGGTGTTGCGAACTTAAGTCCTAGTTTGGTACCAGCCCATCCAAGAACAGTTTCGTAGATCTGACCAATGTTCATACGAGAAGGTACCCCAAGTGGATTCAATACGATATCTACTGGTGTTCCGTCTTCTAGGAACGGCATATCCTCTTCACGAACGATTCTTGAAACGATACCTTTGTTACCGTGACGACCAGCCATCTTATCTCCAACATTCAATTTACGTTTCTTAGCGATGTAAACTTTAGCTAGTTTGATAATACCTGCAGGCAACTCATCTCCGATAGACAATGCAAATTTCTCACGGTTTTTAACCCCTGCAAGATCGTTGTATTTGATCTTGTAGTTGTGAACCAATTGTTTGATCAATTCATTCTTGTCAGAATCAACGGTCCAATCTGCACCACTGATATTGTTATAATCTTCAACATTTTGAAGTAATCTCAATGTGAATTTAGTTCCTTTGCTGATCACTTCTTCTTCAAGATCGTTTTGTACACCTTGAGAAGTTTTCCCAGAAACCAATGTATTCAATTTGTCGATCAAAGTATTTCTTAGACCGTCGAACTTAGCTTTGTAAGTATTTTCGATCTCTTCCAATTTGATCTTCTCTTCGCTTCTTTTCTTTTTGTCCTTGATATTTCTAGAGAACAATTTTTTGTTGATCACAACTCCTCTCAATGAAGAATCTGCTTTCAATGAAGCATCTTTCACATCACCAGCTTTGTCTCCGAAGATCGCTCTAAGAAGTTTTTCCTCTGGTGTTGGGTCAGATTCACCTTTTGGAGTGATCTTCCCGATAAGGATATCACCAGGCTTCACTTCTGCTCCGATTCTGATCATACCATTCTCATCAAGATCTTTGGTAGCTTCTTCAGAAACGTTAGGAATATCTGCTGTCAGTTCTTCCATACCTAATTTGGTATCTCTAACTTCAAGAGAATATTCGTCTACGTGAATCGATGTAAACCAGTCCTCACGAACTACTTTTTCATTGATTACGATCGCATCCTCAAAGTTGTAACCTTTCCAAGGCATGAAGGCTACCACTAGGTTTCTACCCAATGCCAACTCTCCGTTTTCAGTGGCGTAACCATCACAAAGTACTTGTCCTTTCTCCACTACATCACCTACTCTTACGTTTGGTCTTAGTGTAATAGTTGAACCCTGGTTGGTTTTTCTGAACTTGGTCAGTTTATAAGTTTTAGTAGCAGAATCAAAGTTTACCAAGTCGGCTTCTTCACTTCTTTCGTACTTAATAATAATTTTCTCAGCATCTACGTATTCTACAGTTCCAGTTCCTTCTGCATTGATCAAAATTCTGGAATCTCTAGCTACTTGTTTTTCCAAACCTGTACCTACAACTGGTGCTTGAGGATTCAACAATGGAACGGCCTGACGCATCATATTCGATCCCATCAAAGCTCTGTTCGCATCATCGTGCTCCAAGAACGGAATCAATGAAGCAGAAATACCGGAGATCTGGTTTGGTGCAACATCGATCAGGTCAACTTGTTGAGGCTCTACTACCGGATAATCTCCGTCAAGTCTTGCGGTAATTCTATTTGTTAGAAATTCTCCGTTATCATCCAACTCAACATTTGCCTGAGCAATCACCTTGTATTCCTCATCTTCTGCGTTAAGATAGATCGGTTGAGTGCTAAGGTCAACTTTACCGTTTTCCACTTTTCTATAAGGGGTCTCGATGAAACCAAGTGTGTTGATCTTCGCATACATTCCTAAAGAAGAGATCAAACCAATGTTTGGTCCCTCAGGCGTTTCGATCGGACAGATACGGCCATAGTGCGTATGGTGAACGTCACGAACCTCGAAACCTGCTCTTTCTCTTGATAAACCACCAGGTCCTAGGGCAGAAAGTCTACGCTTGTGCGTGATCTCTGATAGAGGATTGGTCTGGTCCATAAACTGAGAAAGCTGGTTGGTACCAAAGAATGAATTAATAACAGACGTCAAAGTCTTAGCATTTACCAAGTCAACCGGTGTAAAGATCTCGTTATCTCTAACGTTCATTCTTTCTTTGATTGTTCTAGCAATTCTAGAAAGACCTACGCCGAATTGTCCAGACAATTGCTCTCCAACAGTCTTAATTCTTCTGTTTGACAAGTGATCGATATCATCTACCTCAGCTTTTGAGTTAACAAGTTCGATCAAGTGTTTTACGATAGAGATGATGTCTTCTCTCGTCAATACTTGATTTTCTTGAGAGATGTTAAGACCCAATTTTTTATTTAGTCTGTAACGACCTACTTCACCTAATGAATATCTCTGCTCGGAGAAGAATAATTTTTCGATAATTCCTCTTGCAGTTTCCTCATCTGGTGCATCAGCATTTCTCAACTGACGGTAGATATATTCAACCGCTTCTTTTTCGGAGTTGGTTGGATCTTTTTGTAACGTGTTCTGGATGATAGAGAACTCGCTGCTATTTTCTTTGTGGATCAAGATCGACTTAACGCCAGAATCCAAAATAACATCAAGGTGTTCTTTTTCAAGAATCGTCTCTCTGTCTAGGATGATCTCGTTTCTTTCGATAGAAACTACCTCACCTGTATCCTCGTCTACGAAATCTTCAAACCAAGTGTTCAAAACTCTCGCAGCCAATGTTCTTCCTTCTACTTTTTTAAGCGCTGCTTTGGAAACTTTCACTTCCTCTGCAAGGTCGAAGATCTGAAGAATCTCTTTATCAGATTCGAAACCGATCGCTCTTAGCAATGTTGTTAAAGGTAATTTTTTCTTACGGTCGATATACGCATACATTACGTTATTGATATCCGTAGTAAACTCCATCCAAGATCCTTTGAAAGGGATAATTCTTGAATAATAAAGTTTGGTACCATTTGCGTGGTAAGTCTGTCCGAAGAATACACCCGGAGACCTGTGTAACTGAGTTACGATAACACGCTCTGCACCATTGATGATGAATGAACCAGAAGGTGTCATATAAGGAACTGGACCTAAGTACACATCTTGTACAACAGTCTGGAAATCTTCGTGTTCCGGATCTGTACAGTATAGTTTAAGTCTAGCTTTTAGAGGCACGTTGTACGTCAAACCTCTCTCAACGCACTCATCTATAGAGTAACGAGGAGAATCTACCAGATAATCTAGGAATTCTAAAACGAATTGGTTTCTAGAATCTGTAATTGGGAAATTTTCCTGGAACGTTTTGTAAAGTGATTCGTTCAAACGTTGCTCAGGAAGCGTGTCTAACTGGAAAAACTCCTTGAAAGACTGGATTTGGATGTCCAAAAAGTCAGGGGTGTCGATTCTACCTTTCGCAGTGGAAAAGTTGATTCTTTCCGTTCCTTTCACTTTTTGTGTGGCCTGTGTTTTACTCATAAAATTATAAGAAAAAAATGGGTTAAAAAATATTTTGATTCACAAAAAATATCAGGAAAAACTTAAGAAACAAGATGAAAGGCAAAAGGAAAAAGTGTTTTGGCGCGCACGTGAGACCTTGGCTTTTAACTTATTAATCTGATTCTTCCTAAGAGCAACACCGGTATATCTTTTCACGGTGTAGTGCAAAATATTTTATTTTTTTATTCGGTTTGAATTAATGCTATCATTAAATAGAAAATGCTCTTCCATTACTATGAAAGAGTTCTTTTTATTTAAAATGATATAATAAGTCGCGCCAAATGATTTTGCAAATATACAAATTTATTTTACAGTTTGCAAATCAGAATCATAGCACAAAAAAAACTCCCAAACCTAAGCTTGGGAGTTTATATTTGGATGTAAACCAGAATTATTTCAATTCTACTTCAGCACCAGCTTCTTCAAGTTGTTTCTTAAGAGCTTCAGCTTCGTCTTTAGATACACCTTGCTTGATTGCAGCAGGAGCACCATCTACCATATCTTTAGCTTCTTTAAGACCTGCACCAGTTAAATCTTTTACCAATTTAACAACTGCTAATTTAGAAGCACCAGCAGCTTTAAGAATTACGTCGAATTCTGTTTTCTCTTCAGCAGCTTCTCCACCACCCGCAGCAACTACTACCGCAGCAGCAGCTGGCTCAATTCCGTACTCATCCTTAAGGATAGTAGCTAATTCGTTTACGTCTTTTACTGTTAAGTTTACTAGCGTTTCAGCTAAATTTTTTAAATCTGACATTGTTGTAATGTTTTTTGTTGATTATTGATTGATTTTTTTGAGTTCTAATTATTCAGCAGCTGGAGTTTCCTCAGTGCTTTCTGCAGTCGGAGCTTCTGGAGCTGCCTCAGCAGGCGTTTCTTCTACTGCAGGAGCCGCTTCTTCAGCGCTTGCTTCTCCAGCTTCAGATTTGTTTTGAAGAGCAGAAACAACTCTTTGGATTGGGGACTGAAGCAATCCGATGATTTCACCGATCATTTCTTCTCTAGACTTGATGCTTACTAGAGCGTCTAGATTTTCGTCACCAACATAGAAAGTTTCTTGAACGAAAGCAGATTTAAGAGCTGGTTTCTCTTCTTTCTTTCTGAAATCTTTGATCAATTTTGCTGGCGCGTTAGCCGTTTCAGCAATCATCAATGCAGAGTTTCCTTTAAAAGTTTCGAACATCTCAGCATAATCTACACCTTCGATCTGTTCCATTGCTTTTTGAAGCAATGTGTTCTTCACAACTTTTACTTTGATATTTTGTTTGAAAGCTTGTCTTCTGAAATCAGATGATTTAGAAGCGTTCAATCCTTCAAGATCTGCTACATAAACTACTTTTGCATCCTGAAGCAAGTCTTTGATCTCTTGTATTGCTACAACTTTTTGGTCTTTTGTCATTGTCTTAAGGATTATAATTAGTTAACAGATTTAGTATCAATTGCAATTCCAGGACTCATTGTAGAAGACAAATAGATGCTTTTTACATAAGTTCCTTTTGCAGCAGTTGGTTTTAACTTAATCAATGTTGAGATCAACTCAGCAGCATTTTCTTTAAGTTTAGCAGCATCGAAAGATACTTTACCAATACCTGCGTGGATAATACCATATTTATCTACTTTGAAGTCGATCTTACCAGCTTTCACCTCGGCTACAGCTTTTCCGATGTCCATAGTTACAGTACCAGACTTAGGGTTTGGCATAAGACCTCTTGGTCCTAAAACTCTACCCAAAGGTCCTAGTTTACCCATAACTGCAGGCATAGTCACGATAACATCAACATCTGTCCAACCGTTTTTGATCTTAGTCAAATACTCGTCAAGACCTACATAGTCTGCACCAGCTTCTTTCGCTTCTGCTTCTTTGTCTGGAGTTACCAAAGCCAAAACTTTGATATCTTTACCAGTACCGTGAGGAAGAGATACAACACCTCTTACCATTTGGTTTGCTTTTCTTGGATCTACACCCAATCTAACAGCGATATCTACAGATGCGTCAAATTTTGCAAAATTTACTTCTTTTACCAAAGCAGATGCTTCGTCAAGATTGTAAATTTTATTTTTCTCCACTTTGCTTAAAGCTTCTTTTTGCTTTTTTGTCAATTTTGCCATTTCTTTAAGTTTTAAGCGTTAGTTGGTTTAGTTCCTGTTACTCTCAATCCCATAGATCTAGCAGTACCAGCTACCATAGAAATTGCAGGATCTACAGAGAAACAGTTAAGATCCCCCATTTTGTCCTCTGCAATCTTCTGAACTTGAGCCCAAGATACAGCACCTACTTTGTTTCTGTTAGGTTCTCCAGAACCACCTTTCAATTTTGCAGCTTCCAATAATTGGATTGCAACTGGAGGTGTTTTGATGATGAATTCAAAAGACTTGTCTTCATACACCGTGATCACTACCGGAAGAACTTGACCAGGTTTATCCTGAGTTCTACCGTTGAATTGTTTACAAAACTCCATGATGTTCACACCTGCAGAACCCAATGCTGGACCTACTGGTGGAGAAGGGTTGGCAGCGCCACCTTTCACCTGAAGTTTTACCATTTTAAAGACTTTTTTAGCCATTTTAATGTTTTGATTTGATTAATAAATAATTGAATGTGGAAGCATTAATTATTCAACATAAGTCACTTCGCATAAAAGAAGACCTATATTTCGGATTGCAAAAGTATAAAATATTTTTGAAACAGCAAACGGAATGCATTGATTTTTAGTTATTTTTTATTAAAAATCTTAGAAAACCAATTTTCAGTTTATCATTCATTACAACATACTTGTATTTTGGATTTTCTACACTAAAACAAAACCACTGATTATAAACAATTTTCAGCGTTCAAATAAGAACCATGCCACCTCAATCATTGTATTTTAATTTAAATCATAAAAAATCAATTCTTCAAAACTATTTATCATTGCATGTTCAAAGGTGATTTCACATTTCGGATATTTTTGTCCTCAGCATTGACATAGTTATTGTGACCAGAAGTGATTCATAATAATTCAACTTCGCATTTTACATAATTCAACCTACAAAGCTATAAAGCATTACACAACAATGTTTTAAGATTTGGGAGTTTGGAAAATTCTTCGCATATTTGGGAGTTAGTGGTAATTTCAACCCAATCTGCAAGCTAACAACAAGACAAAATATGGACAAGCAGATTTAACAAGATGACTTAAAAGGCAATACATTTTTTTGGCACGCTTACATAAGTTGGTTTAGAGGTTACGATGACATAAACGAAATCATATTGACGAAGCACTAGAAGTTATTGGAACTGACAGAGAAAAATTAGCTGAATGGTAAAAACAATTTTTCCCACAAATAAAGACGAAGAATTTGTACGATTTAGTGGAGGGAAATTAAAGGAAAATAGAACTTTTTCAATTGAATTTCGAACTACTGAAATTGTGTTTTTTCTGAACGATAGATATTAGAACTTTGGCGGACATTTTGAAGCTTGGTTTTTAGTTGGGATGAACTTTTTGTTTTTCAAATAGTCAAATCATAGCGTGAGAAAACATAAAAAAGTATCCAAGATATAGAGAAGATGCAATTGAATTAAATAAAACTTATAAAAAAATAGTTAACGAATTTTAAAAAAAAAGCTAACAAACGTTGCAATAATAAGGCTAACTGTAAAGTTCAATCTCATAATTACGGGATTTTACGGTTCAAATTTTGTACAAAATTGAAGATTTTTGCTTTGATTGCTATACCATCTATCCCAAAACTCCATATCTCATTACAAAACAACAATCAGAATGAAAAGACTATTCTATTTCTTAATCTCAACATTATTGACAAATTTATTATTTGCTCAAACTGACAATTATAAAATTGCGATTGAGAATTTCCAAAAGAACTATAATGCTGAAAAATATGATGAAATTTTCAACAGTTTTTCGCAAGAAATGGTACAGGCTTTACCTCTTTGAAAATACAAGACAGTTTTTAAATGGTTTAAAAATTCAAGTCGGACAAATTGAAAATAAAGAATTTATCAACTATCGACAAGGAACTTATGCAACGTATAAAACAAATTTTGAAAAAGCTGTTTTAGCAGTAAATATTTCGCTCGACAAGCAAAATAAAATCAACGGACTTTTTATTAAACCATACGAAGAAGCCAAAAAAACAGAAAATAAAACCATAAATGCACTTGGCGACTATCCGCCAGAAATTGCTGAAATTATTTTCTCAAAATCTAAAGATTTTCCAAATAACACACAACTTTCGATTGCAATAATTCAAAATCGAAAAAAAAAGTATTATGGAATTATAAAAGTAAACGACACTATAAAGCCGATTGAAAATCAAAATAAAATCTTTGAAATTGGCTCAATTACAAAAGTATTTACATCATCCGTTTTGGCTTCGCTTGTTACAGACAAAAAACTTAAACTGACAGATGAAATCAATTCATTTTATCCTTTCACTTTCAAAGATAATATCGAAATAAGTTTTCAAAGCTTGGCTAATCACACTTCAGGTTTGCCCCGATTGCCCGAAAATTTGGACCGATCGAATGAAAGCAATCCCTACAAGAATTATGGTAAAAATGAAATTGACGAGTATCTTAAAAACCTGCTGAAACTTGAAAAAGAACCCTCAAAAACTTATTCTTACTCAAATCTAGGTGCAGGACTTTTAGGCTATACACTTGGTTTGTCGCAAAAGACGAGTTTTCAAAAATTATTACAAAAGAAAATCTTCGACAAATACAAAATGAAAAACTCATTTACAAGTTCCCAAGACTTAGGAGAAAAACTTATAAAAGGATTAGACAAAAATGGCAAAATCGTATCTAATTGGGATTTTGACGTTCTGTTTGGTGGAGGAGGAATATTATCAACGACAGAAGATTTGGCGATATTTGCAACAGCACAATTCAATCTTAAAAACACGGAACTTACATTGACAAGGAAACCAACATTTGACATTAACAATGATATGAAAGTAGGTTTGAGCTGGCACATTTTAAAATCCGAAAATAACAAAGATTTGTATTGGCACAATGGAGGAACAGGCGGATATTCTTCTTCTATGGCTATCAATATCGAACAAAAAACAGCAGTCATTATCTTATCAAATGTTTCCGAGATCAGTGACAATATAGATGATTTATGCTTAAAATTGATGTATGAAAAATAACAAACAGCTAACAACCGTTTAGCAAAATGGCGGGCTCTTGTGCGGGAACAATAAAAAATGACCTTAATGACAAAAACAATGACATTTCAAGAGACTGAAATTTTAGAACAATTAGACTTAGCATTTAACGGAAATCCAAGTAAGTATTATCCAATTGGACGACCAGAAGATATCAAATACAACTTTTTTCTTGACCTCGAACATGGTTACTGTGAGACCGCAGGAAACAGAATTCATTTATACGCAGATTCAACAAGATGGGTGATAGTTTTTGAAAAAAGTGGCTATCAAAATCGAGAAAATTCTGCAGAAATAGAATTAGACTATGTTGGAAACTGTATTGACTATCCAATTGACAAATATCCTGAGCGAAACTATATCACAAATGCGAATAATATAATTCTAATTGACCCAACAGAATTTGAAAGGATTGAAAACAAAGATGGGGAGGAAATGGAAACATTTGAATTAATTGGACAAAATATCAAAGAAATTAAAATCCGGGATACTCATGTTGAATTTGACAATAACTATAAAAATTATGAAAAAGTAGGAATTGATATACGAGATTATAACAATCCCAAAAATCTGATCGGCTTTGGAGACTTTATACGATACTTACACGAAACAAATCCAACATCAATTAGTGCGACTGAGGAGGAAATCCGAAAACATATTCCGAAAGATATTCCAAAACTTATTACCATCAACGACTTCCATTTTGTAAGTGCTTACGACAAAACAAATCCACCCAGCCAACAAGAGACTTACCAACTGATTGCAAAGATCTTAACAACTAAAAATATAACAAATTGGAAACCCACACAAAAACCAAATAATTGCTGGAAAAATTGGGAATCCGGACATTTATAACATTAAAAAACAGCTACCGCTAACAAGGGTTTTGCGACAGGCTGGCTGAAGTGCATAATTCAATCCTACACGTTTTGGATTGATATTGAACTTAGTAAAAATTCGGCTTTTGTGCTTCTATTTCCCGCCCGATAGCTGAGTCTCAAAACATCAGCCATCATTCAAAAACAACAATGTAATGAGCATAACAGATAGACTTTTCAAAAAAAACAACTTTCCTAATGAGTGTAATGATGGAACTGTAAAGATAGTTGGGAATAAAATAATTTGCGAGGGCAATTATGGAATACAAAGTTGCGAAGTTAATATTAACGACATTCAATACGCTTATATTACTGTTAATGTAAATAAGCAATCGTTTCTATTCTTGTTCGATTATCATCAAAATTCAATACCTACAATTTATAAAGGATTCAAAAAAGTCTACGAAGAATTATCCAAAAGATTTAAATTCAATGATTCCATTTTTTTTCACAATGTGAATAGAAAAGTTGAACTTAAAAAAGAGATTTGGCGTAGGCACCACGAAACAACTTATGAATTGTTGAATGGAAACTTCAACGATTACGAAAAAGGGTTTGAAATACAATCACCTAAAAAACAGTTTATAACATGGGATGCGACATATAGAGATTTGGAAAAAAATGAAAATATTAGTTTTGAAAAATCACCATATGGTCAAAAAATAGCAAAAATAAAATTCCCGGTTCGAATTGGGAATATTATCCTAAAAGATTTTAGATCGTATTTTGATAATTCTAGAACAGACTCCCCTATCTTACATTTCTATTCTCAATGCTTCGATAAAAATGGGACAGACCAAAGTTACTTTGATTTGAAAAGAGTCTTGATGAATGACATCAAAATGGAAGAAAATAGACTCAGTTACGAAAGATCAGACCAAAAAAATTGCAATTTTCATTTCAACGGGATGAACTTATCTATCTGCTATACCTATGATAGTGATTGGCAATTTAATGCTGGTTATACATCATTGACCATCGAAAACAAAAGGAACTATCCAAATTTATTAATTGACCTTAGTTACGAGGAAAATTTACAAGTAAGTGAATACTTGATACTAGAGGGGAAAATTGGAATTTCAGAGGACTATAAGAGAAATAATAAAGTGAAAAGAAGACAACCAAAAATCACAGGACAATTTCAAGAAAAGACTGTGATATGGCGTGATGATAGAAACAATATGATTGGATTCTCAAGTAATCAATTTTCGCAAGTTTATGACAAAGAACAAATAGAATCTTTTTCTATCCAAAATATTTTGCCTGCTAAAGGGAGTGGTGGTGGTTATTTAGAAATAACTTTAGTATCCGATTAGAATTACATGTTTCAGAAGATGAGAAGGTGAAAGATTTGATTTACAGAAATTATCATCCTAGTTTTGGATATTCAAAAGAAACTAATGTACCCATATATTGGATTTTTAATGTGATTGGTATCGCATTTTTATTTTCTGCGATAGTTTTTGTTAGTAAATAAATTCAAATGACTTTCTACAATAATGAATTGCTTTTTGATTTTGAAGTAATTGTATACGACAAAAAAAGCTATCAAAAATTTGATAGCTTTCCATATTTTAAATGTAGATTTTTTATACTACTTTTTCTACTTGCATGAAGCTTAGTTCCATCGGTGTTTTTCTTCCAAAGATCAAAACAGAAACTTCCACTTTTTTCTTGTCTTCCAATATTTTTTCAATCGTTCCGTTGAATCCGTTGAAAGGACCATCGACCACTTTCACGTTTTCTCCAACAACGAAAGGAATTTCTACATCTGTAGCAAATTCAGAAAGTTCATCCATTCTTCCGAGCATTCTGTTTACTTCAGATTTTCTCATTGGAACTGGCTCACCTCCTTTAGTCAAACTTAAGAAAGAAATTACGCCTGGAATATTTTTGATCACGTGAGGAACTTCCCCAACAAGGTCTGCCTCTACCATTAGATAACCAGGATAGTAGGGCTTTTCCTTTGGAACTTTCTTACCGTTTCTGATTTGGATCACCTTTTCCATAGGAATCACTACCTGAGTGACGTACGCATCCATATTTAATCTTTGGATCTCGTTCTCAATATAGTTCTTAACCTTATTTTCCTGTCCGCTAATTGCTTTCAGCACATACCATTTCGATTCGCTCATGAGGAAAGTAATTTGGATTAGTTAAACATATTAATAAACGTCGCAACAAAATTCTTGATCGCTACACTGAAGAAAGAATCTACTCCGAATGTAAGTAAAGCAAGGATTACAGTTGTCACAGCTACCACAATAGTCGAGGACTGCAAATCTGGCCACTTTGGCCACTCTACTTTATCTTTGAATTCTGTATAAGAACCTTTTAAAAATTCTACTAAGCTCATTATTTTCTTTTTGCACGGGCACTAGGATTCGAACCCAGATCAACGGTTTTGGAGACCGGTATCCTACCATTGGACGATGCCCGTAATTAAAAAGTTCCGTAAGTTTCCTTACGGAACTTTATATTATTTAGATAATTAGTCTGTGATTTCAGTAACCTGACCAGCACCTACTGTTCTACCTCCTTCTCTGATCGCAAATCTAAGACCTACGTTAAGAGCGATTGGTTGCAACAACTCTACAGTGATAGTTAAGTTATCTCCAGGCATTACCATTTCTACACCTTCTGGCAAGAAGATCTCACCTG
The DNA here is from genome assembly GCF_000735135.1 of Chryseobacterium sp. FH1. Lineage (GTDB taxonomy): Bacteria > Bacteroidota > Bacteroidia > Flavobacteriales > Weeksellaceae > Epilithonimonas. The sequence goes on along the minus strand of NZ_JPLZ01000006.1, from coordinate 921,990 downwards.
TAACGTCAGTTGTTCTAACGTAGAACTGAGGTCTGTATTTGTTATGGAAAGGCGTGTGACGTCCACCTTCTTCTTTAGAAAGGATATAAACCTCAGCTTTGAAGCTTTTGTGTGGTTTAACAGAATCTTTCTTAGCGATAACCATACCTCTCTTGATGTCAGTTTTTTCAATACCTCTCAACAATAGACCTACGTTATCTCCAGCTTCACCTCTATCAAGGATTTTTCTGAACATCTCAACACCAGTGATAGTAGAAGTCAATTTCTCATCACCCATACCTACGATATCAACAGGATCTCCTGTGTTGATAACTCCAGACTCGATTCTACCAGTTGCAACAGTACCTCTACCTGTAATAGAGAATACATCTTCGATTGGCATCAAGAATGGTTTATCTTGATCTCTAACTGGAAGTTCGATCCAAGTATCAACAGCATCCATCAATTCTTCGATTTTTCCTACCCATTTAGCATCTCCATTCAATCCTCCTAAAGCAGAACCTTGGATGATTGGAGCGTTATCTCCGTCATATTCGTAAGAAGATAAAAGATCTCTGATCTCTAATTCTACTAATTCTAATAATTCTTCATCATCTACCATATCTACTTTGTTCATGAAAACAAGTACGTTAGGTACGTTTACCTGACGGCAAAGCAAGATGTGCTCTCTAGTTTGAGGCATTGGTCCATCAGTAGCAGCTACTACAAGGATAGCTCCATCCATTTGAGCAGCACCTGTAACCATGTTTTTTACGTAATCCGCGTGACCTGGACAGTCAACGTGAGCATAATGTCTGTTTGCAGTTTCATACTCGATGTGAGCAGTATTGATAGTGATACCTCTTTCTTTTTCTTCTGGTGCAGAATCGATAGAAGAGAAATCTCTTGCAGTTCCGAATCCTTTATCAGATAACACTTTACTGATTGCAGCTGTAAGTGTAGTTTTACCATGGTCAACGTGACCAATAGTACCAATGTTCAAGTGGGGTTTGTTACGATTAAACGTTTCCTTTGCCATGATTTAATATTTATTAATTTAATTAATTATTTTTTTTCGGTTTGCAAATATAGCGATTTTTTGAATATCAAAAATATTTTTATTAAAAATTTCGATATTCAAATCCAAAAACTGCAAACAATTAAAGTTTTGTCTTTTGACACGGCAAATTTACATAAAAAAATCAATTAAAAAAACTTCATCAAATCCAAGATTGCTTTTCTGTCGTATATTAATATGAAACTCTAAAAAATAATCTTATGAAAAAATTATTCAATTTTTGTTTAGCGACTTTCGCTATGGTCTCGGCAATGTCTTGTAACAATGATGACGACATGAATCCAACGCCGGAAGAACCTGTAACTGTCGGCCCCAATCAAGTCACTTATGGACTGACCGAAAACAATGAATTGGTGGTTTTCAATGCCAACAGTCCAACTTCCTTCAGTTCGAAAACTGCTATTGCAGGAATCGCTGCTGGGGAAAAATTGTTAAGCATCGATTTCCGACCAGCAACAGGAGAACTCTATGCACTTTCCAACGCAAGCAAGTTCTACATCATCAACACTTCAACTGCTACCTCAAGACCTGTAAGTACTACCGCTTTCACACCGGCTATCTCGGGAGCAATCGCCTCAATTGATTTCAATCCGACTGTGGACCGCATCAGATTAGTGACAAACTCGGGACAAAACTTACGCCTCAATCCTGAAACCGGAGGTGTAGCAGCAACGGATGGCAGTATAGCCACAACTTCTTCAATCACAGGTATCGCATATACCAATAGTAAATCTGGAGCAACCTCTACAACGTTGTATGATCTCGACGCAACATCAGGAAAATTATTCAAACAAGATCCACCAAACGATGGTAAGCTGGCTGAAGTTGGAAGTCTTGGATTCACCTTCACAGGTCAGGCGGCCTTCGACATTAATCCAGATAACAGCGTTGCGCTTGTTGCAGTAACCAGAGATTCGAAAGAACATCTTTACACATTAGATCTTTCTAATGGAAAAACAACCAACATCGGAATGTTACCTCAAAAAGTCATTGATCTGGCAATTCCCACCGATGCTGTTGCTTACACTGTAGATGCTTCGAATGCACTTCAAATCTTTAATCCAAACAGACCAGAACCGGTTTCAAAAGCTATTACAGGATTGCAAAATGGAGAAGGCATCTTAGGTATTGATTTTAGACCTTTGAACGGACAGCTTTACGCTTTGGGGAGCACCAGCAGAATCTATACAATCAATTTAGGAACTGGCGCTGCTACTCAAGTTGGATCTGGAACACTTTCAACGCCACTTGTCGGAACTGAGTTTGGCTTCGACTTCAACCCAACAGTTGACAGAATTAGAGTCGTGAGTGATTTGGGTCAAAATCTGCGTTTGAATCCAATTGACGGATCTGTTTCCGCAGTTGATGGTTTAATTAACCCTGGAACACCTACATTGAGCTCTGCAGCTTACACAGACAACTTCGCTGGAGCAACAACTACATCGCTATTTGTCATCGATCATAATACAGACAAATTATATCTTCAAAATCCACCGAACGCCGGAACACTAGTAGAACGAGGTGCTTTGGGAATTAATATCACTTCAAACAACGGATTTGATATTGGAAGTACTAGCCAGAAAGCTTACTTGGTAGCAACTGTTGGAACTGAAACTAAAATCTATACGGTAAATACTACCAACGGAGCCGCAACCGCTGTTTCAAACTATCCAAATATGGTAAAAGGATTTGCTGTAGGATTAGGGTTCTAAAAACAACCCTAAATCCTCATAAAGAAGCCCGGAATAGAAATCTATTCCGGGCTTCTTATTTTAACAACAGTTTTAATTTAAACATAAAAAATCCCGAACGGATTCGGGACCTTCTGAGCCAACTACGGGATTTGAACCCGTGACCTCTTCCTTACCAAGGAAGCACTCTACCCCTGAGCTAAGTCGGCCTAAAAAAAAATCACATTCCGTAAGGTTTGTGATTTTGAGCGAAAGACGGGGGTCGAACCCGCGACATTCAGCTTGGAAGGCTGACGCTCTACCAACTGAGCTACTTTCGCATTTTGTTTCCAAAAAGGTTGGTTAACGGTTTGCAAATTTAAAAATAAATCTTATAACCTGCAAATAAAATTTTTTATAAAAAAGTGGGGAGAGCAGGATTCGAACCTACGTAGCCGAAGCAGCTGAGTTACAGTCAGCCCCATTTGACCGCTCTGGTATCTCCCCAAAATTTTCTATAAATGAGCCTCCAGAGGGACTCGAACCCACGACCTGCTGATTACAAATCAGCTGCTCTAGCCAACTGAGCTATGGAGGCATTTATTTTTTTTAATAAAGATCGTCAATCTTGCGTCTAGGTTACTTCCTTTTTGCGAGTGCAAATATGAGACTTTTTTCTTCAAACCTGCAAATATTTTTAAAAAAAAATTTGATTTTTTTTTATTTAATCTAAACAGTCAGTTTAAACAAAAAAGTAGGTTTCAAATTAAAGATCATATTTCTGCAATTCGGTTGCTTCCGTTTTGCGAGTGCAAATATGAGACTCTTTTTTGAAACCTACAAATGTTTTTTTACAAAAAAAACGTATTTTTTTCTAAGCTAATTCTTTTTTCTTGATTAACAGTTTCTTAGCGGTATCAACAGCTTCGTCCAAACTTTCCTCAAAAGTAGCACAAGTCTTTTTTACGACTATATCATCACCTGGAACTTTGATAACGAGCTCGGTTGTTTTATTTAATTTCTCAGTGGTATTTTCAACTTTAAGGTAAACCGTAGCCTCAACAATTTTGTCATAAAAGGTCTCAAGTTTGGCTAATTTTTTTTCAATTCTTTCTTTTAATGGTTCGTGCGGTGTAACACCTGCAGTCTGAATTGTAATCTTCATAACGTCTGTTTTAAATGGTTAAACAATGTAAAATGTAAAAATCATTCCATCTTCTCTATTTTATCAAATTTATTTTTTCTCTCTTGGATGTGCGTTCTTGTAAACTTCTTTCAGCTTCTCAATATTTGCGCTGGTATAAACTTGTGTACTTGCCAAACTGGAATGTCCCATCAATTTCTGAACCTTTGATATCTCTGCACCTTCGTTTAGAATGTGTGTAGCAAAGGTATGTCTTAAAATGTGAGGACTTCTTTTCTGCTTGGAAGTAACATTACTAAAGTACCTATTAACGACTACATAAACAAATTTTTCGCCGAGTTTTTTTCCTTTTTTATTAATGAAAAAGTATTGCTGGTTATCAGAATCCGGAAGTCTTGTAGCAAGATAGGTCTGATAATCGGAAAGCAATTCGTCCGCAATCGGGATGATTCTGGCCTTGTTTCCTTTTCCGATGACCAAGATCTCTTTTTTTGAGAAATCGACGTTATTTAGTAGGAGATTGCAGAGTTCAGCCTTTCTGATTCCGGTTTGGTAAAGCGTTTCTATGATGAGTTTCTCCAGAAGTGTCATCTGTCCCTTCTCCTCCACTTCCGTTTTCATTGTGTCCATCTCTTCCACAGAGAACGGAATGCGCTTTTCTGCGTAGAATTTGAGCGAATCTATGGTTTCCATTGGCGAGACTTTTATCTCCTCCAAACGGAGCATAAATAGATAGAAACTTCGGAGTGATGAAAGTTTCCGGTTGATGCTTCTTTTAGCCAGGCCGGAATTGCTGAGTTCTACGATAAAATTCTTGATTACTTTCTTATGTACGTGGACCACATCTTCCGTTGCTTCTGTTTTCAAAACAAAGGCTGAAAAGTCCGAAAGGTCTTTTGTGTAATTTGTAAGCGTGTGTGGGGAATATCTCTTTTCCACTTCGATGTACTCCAGGAATCTTTCTATCATAGTTCTATAAATGCAAAATCACTTCCAAATATAGAAATTCGGAAGTGATTTTTCTTATGTTTTGCAAAAAAGAACTTAAGCTTGTTCTTCGATGCTTGCGTTTCTTTGTTTGTAAGCTGCTTTAAGTTTTGATTGTCTCAAAGTTACAGAAGGCTTGATAAATTGTTGTCTTGATCTAAGTTCTCTTACAACTCTTGTTTTATCAAATTTTCTCTTGTACTTTTTTAAAGCTCTGTCGATAGACTCTCCGTCTTTTACTGGAATTATTAACATATATTACATCTCATTTTGGATTGCAAAAATATGAATTATTTATTAATTCGCAAATTTTTGGCGTATTATTTTAAGAAAATTAATTGACAAATATTTAAAAATAGTATTGAACGCAAAGTCCGCTTAGATTTCTTGATATTATTGAAAATATTTTAAGGTTCGCAAAGACGTAAAACTCATCAAAGATTTTGAATCATCTCACAGACTGCGCAAATTTACAGATGTAATTATCATTTGATTTTGTTCAATCGTCGATTGGATGACAAATCCCCTAGCCCCGATTGCAGTGGAAATCCTTTTTTGCGTTTACCGAAAGTTCTCTTTAGAGGGAAATCGTCTTGCAAAAAAGATTGCAACGGAAAGCGGGATCAAGCTCCTAAAATATTCTATTAAATAAAAACTCCCGAATGAATCCGGGAGTTTTGTTTTATGCTTTGATGTAAAGAGCGTTTTTGATCTCTTCTTTCACTTTTTCCACTTTCGGGAACCACTCTGCGAACAATGGCGCTGAATATGGCGCTGATGCATCTGGCGTAGTGATTCTTTTGATCGGCGCATCCAAATAGTCGAATGCTTTCTGCTGAACCATATAAGTGATCTCGGTGGAGATGCTTGCAAATGGCCAAGATTCTTCCAGAACTACCAATCTGTTTGTTTTCTTTACGGACTCCAGAATTGTGTCGTAATCCAAAGGACGGATCGTTCTAAGGTCGATCACTTCTACAGAGATCCCCTCTTTTTCCAAGTCTTCTGCAGCTTGCAAAGCTACTTTCATAATCTTACCCCAAGAAACCAAAGTCACATCTTTTCCTTCTTTCTTGATGTCTGCTTTTCCGATCGGGATGTAATATTCCTCTTCTGGAATTTCCATTTTGTCACCATACATCTGCTCAGATTCCATAAAGATCACTGGATCGTTGTCTTGGATCGCAGATTTCAAAAGGCCTTTTGCGTCATAAGGATTGGAAGGAATGATCACTTTGAGACCTGGACAATTGGCGTACCAGCTTTCAAAAGCCTGAGAGTGTGTTGCACCCAACTGACCTGCTGAACCTGTGGGACCACGGAAAACGATTGGAATATTCCATTGTCCACCTGTCATCTGGTACATTTTCGCTGCGTTGTTGATGATCTGATCGATCGCAACCAAAGAGAAGTTGAAAGTCATATATTCTACGATCGGACGATTCCCGTTCATTGCTGCGCCTACAGCGATCCCTGTAAATCCAAGTTCCGCAATTGGTGCATCTATGATTCTTTTTTCTCCGAATTCAGCCAGCATACCTTTGGACGCTTTGTAGGCACCGTTGTATTCTGCAACTTCTTCTCCTACTAGAAAAATGGATTCGTCTTTACGCATTTCTTCGCTCATAGCCTGAGCAATTACTTCACGAAATGTATATTCCTTCATTATAATGTAATATTGATTATGAAAATGTTCTTTGTTTAATTTCGAAGTACAAAAGTATTAATTTTTTTATTATCTGCATAACAAAAAAGGCTTCCAATTGGAAGCCTGCTTTATATCATAATTTTTAGTTAGTCTACTTTGTGCCAAGTCTGAGTCTTAACCGCAATTCCTAGGATGATTGCTTTAACTTTCAATTCATTTCCTTCTCTCACGATTTCTGTTTTATAAGATTTTCCATCTTTTGGATTGGTGATGGTTCCTCCCGAGAATTCGTTGCCATCTTTTGAAAGTCCGCGGATGATTTCTAAACCTACCAAAGGTTTGTTTTTGCGATCATCTTTACACTTTACGCAGTTCGCATTTTCTGGTTTGATCAATAGTTGTACGATCTTCCCGTTGTATTTCCCTTTGGAATCTTTGGAAATCTCTACGATGGATTTTGGTTTTCCGGTTTCGTCATCGATGGTTTTCCATTTTCCTTCGATCTGAGCGAATGAAAGAACGCCGATGAATGATAAGGCAAATGTTAAAAGTAATTTTTTCATTGTCTTTATTTTAAGTTTGTTTGTTGTTTGATACAGTTACGTTGTTAACGTTAAATTAATATTGATAAAAATATAAATTAATTTTAAACAAACAAGAATTATTTGCTATCCAAAGCATAAATAAAGCCAATTGACAGATTTTTCTAATCTTAAACACCTTTATCTTAATACAGTTTTCTGTTGATGACGCGATCCATATAATCCTGATACCAAGCTTTAGTTTTTAGGATTCCGAGTTTTTGTTCTGGATTAAGGTTTTTGCTGAAGAGATTTTTGGATAAGGCCAGATCTGTTTTGTTATAGATTCCCGTCACAGATTTTCCATCAAAAATGTAGACGTAATTTCCTATCACAATTTGCTCATTGATGGAATCGGAATGGATGATCATATGATCTTCATCCTTGTCCGAAACCAAACTTCTGCCCCAACTTCTGATTTTTTTGTTGTAACCAAGCAAGTCAGCCAAAGTTGGGTAAATGTCGATTTGCTGGGCGAAACGGTCATCGATTCCTTTCAAATTGTATTTTGGATTTGGAGAGAAAAATAAAAGTGGAATCGCAAATCTGTTCATCGCTTTTTGATATTCCTTATAATGGATTTGATTGGTGTGGTCCGCAGTTATAACAAAAATCGTGTTCTGATACCAAGGTTGTCTGCTCGCCGTTTCGAAGAATTTCTTCAAAGCATAATCTGTATATTGAATAGGAATGTGGATTTGCAATGGTCCAGATTTGAATTTATTCTGATATTTCTCCGGAATTTTAAATGGGTCGTGAGACGAAGCGGAAAACATTGTAGACATAAACGGTTGCTTTTTCCCAATGTTCTTAGCAAAATATTGAAAAAATGGTTCGTCCCAAATTGCCCAAATTCCGTCGAAGTCCTTGTCATTATCGTATTCGTTTTTTCCGAAATAATGTTTGAAACCCAAAATATTCCCAAAACCTTGAAAACCCATCGAGCCATTTGGCGCGCCGTGGTAGAAACTCGTGTCATAGCCCAAATCATTACAAACCGAAACAATCGATTGGATTTTTTGATTGGAATAAGGCGAACTCGTGAAAGCATCCGTCAAACTCGGAATTCCCGCGAGAACAGAACTCATTCCGTGGATGGATTGTCTTCCGTTCGCAAACGCATTGGTGAAAATCAGACTTTCATTTGCCAAACTATCGAGAAATGGCGTGTAGGAAACAAAATCTTTGATGTCTGTATTTTTGTTAAAAGCTCCAGAATATTCTTTTCCGAAACTTTCCATAATGAAAATGACAACGTTTGGCTTGTCTTCCACTTCCCTTTCATATAATTTATAAGGTTTAATTTCTTGGTTAATGAATTTCTCATCAACATAACTAACGAGCTTGAAATTATTTGTATTAATAGTTCTGAAAAATGAGAAAACACTATTCAAAACAAGATTTCCCTGCAAAGGATTGCTGACGTGCTTGTTGGCATCCACCAAATTAATCGGTCTTGTGGAATGTTTGAAATCGCCACGGATTCCGCCAACCACTAAAAGTGCAGTTACACACAAAATCGCAACAGATGAGGCAAAATATTTGATTAAATTCATCGGTAGTTCCTCTTCCACTTTCAATTTTTTGTAAAGGAAAATCCACAAGAGCATCATTAAAATAAAAGAAACAATCACAAACGGATTCTGCAAAACCGCATTGAAAAAGACTTTTCCAATATTACTTTCGTTCTTCGCCACGGAAAACACCGCAGAAGTCAATCGCGCTTGGCTGAATCTATAATAAATAATGTCGCCAAAGTTGAAAGCGTAGGTAATTCCATTCGTGATGAAGTACCAGAAAAACAGAAATTTCTGATAATTCTTTTTTTTATTAATGACTATCGGAATGATGCTTAACAGAATAAAAACCGAGTTCACATAAAGAATCGCAGTTGTGTCAAACGCAGTTCCGTAATAAGAAAGCTTGAAATATTCGGAAATTCCATCAACCTCCACCAATTCACGATTGAAAAACCAAAACAGGAATCTCGCAAGTTGATAAAAGAAAAACACCAAAAAAAGTCTGTAAAACAAGGCCAAAACTTCCTGCCCTCTCAAATTCTTCATTTTGCAAAATTACGAAAAGTGGGAAGTCAGATGATGGAAGATGGAAGTTTTTCCACACACCTGAAAAACTTACGTCTTCCAACCTCCATCCTCCAACTATTTTCCTATTTTTGTGATATGAATTTCATCAAAAACAACCTTGCCAACGCATTCACTTTAGGGAATCTTTTCTCGGGTTGCGTTGGGATTGTTCACCTTATTTCGGGCGATTATCAAACGACGGCGATTTGCATTATTATTTCATTGGTTCTCGATTTTTTCGATGGTTTTATTGCAAGAGCTATGAATTCCAGCAGTAATCTGGGCGGGCAATTGGATTCGTTGGCAGATATGGTAAGTTTCGGATTTTTGCCTGGGATTACAATGTTTGTTGCATTGGAACACTTGACGTTTTCTGGTCTTCCCGAATTTATGCCGTGGATAAAATATTTAGGTTTCATTATCACACTTTTCTCTTGTCTTAGACTGGCCATTTTCAATTTGGATGATGACCAGAAGTATTACTTCAAAGGCTTGAATACGCCAAGCAACACGATTTTGATTTTCGGATTGTTTTATGCTTTCAAAGAAACTGGCGCTTTCAGTTTTCTATTCGAGAATGAAATTTACCTACTGATTTTAACCATTGTTTCTTCTTGGCTTTTGATTAGTCCAATTAAGATGATTGCGATGAAATTCAAATCGAAACAATTAAAAGATAATTATCCAAAACTGGCTTTGCTGATTGGCGGAATTTTGATTTTATTGATATTCAAAACAGTCGGAATTCCTTTGGTCATCATCTATTACATTTTGATTTCATTGATATTTCAAAAACAGTTGAAGTAGTCGGAAGTTGGAAGTCAGATGTCCGAAGTTATTAAAATCATAACATTATAAAAATATTTCTCGCAGATTAAGCAAATTTTGCAGATTTATTTTAGAAAAATCTGCTTAATCTGACAAATCTGCGAGAACAAAAAATTCATCAATAATCATTCATCAATAATCATTTATAAATAATGAACTTAAAACTATATAAACCACTATGCGTTTTCGATCTGGAAACGACGGGAACCAACGTCGGAAAAGACAGAATCGTGGAAATCTGCATCCTGAAAGTCAATCCGGACGTATCCCGAGAAAGCAAAACCTGGAAAGTAAATCCAGAAATGCCAATCCCAAAAGAATCGTCCGCCATCCACGGAATCTACGATGAAGATGTTGTGAACGCACCAACCTTCAAAGAAATCGCACCGAAAATCATGGAGATGATTTCGGGAACAGATTTGGGAGGTTTCAATTCCAATCGTTTTGATGTGCCACTTTTGGCAGAAGAGCTGTTGCGTGCTGGTTTGGACTTCGATTTGAGCAAGTTCAAATTGGTAGATGCGCAAACGATTTATCACAAAATGGAACCAAGAAATCTTTCCGCAGCATACAATTTCTATTGTCAAAAAACTTTGGAAAATGCACATTCTGCTGAAGCCGATGTTTTGGCGACTTTCGAAGTTTTGGATGCGCAAGTTGGACATTACGAAGATTTGCCGAATGAAGTTGCCGGCCTGAGTGAGTTCTCTTTCCACAGCAAGTTTGCGGATCTGGCTGGAATGATTCATTTTAATGACAAAGACCAAGAGATTTTTGCTTTTGGGAAATATAAAGGCCAAGTTGTAAAGGAAGTTTTCCAAAAAGATATTGGCTATTATGGATGGCTTCAAAGCGCTGATTTTCCGCTTTATACAAAGAAGATATTTACAAAAATCCAGCTGAAATCTAGGTTTTAGTTAAATTACCATTGTGAAAATCGAATAGCGTAAGAATTTGAAATTAAAGATTGTTACATTGTTCTAGTGATAAATTGTTACATTAATATTATGAAAATAATCTGCGTAGGAAGAAATTACGGCGAGCACGCCAAAGAGTTGGGAAATGACATTCCGGAAGATCCAGTGATCTTTATGAAACCTGACACCGCCATTTTGAAAAAAGGCTCGGATTTCTACATTCCTGAATTTTCTGATGACATCCATTACGAATTGGAGGTGGTTTTGAAAATCTCAAAAGGTGGAAAATATATTCAAAAAGAAAACGCTGGAAACCACTATGACGAGATTGGTTTAGGATTGGATTTCACGGCGAGAGACTTGCAATCCAAGCTGAAAAATAAAGGTTTACCTTGGGAATTGGCAAAAGGTTTTGATGGTTCGGCGGTGGTTTCAGATTTTGTTTCGAAAGAAAATTTTGATTTGACAAATCTTGGATTTTCATTAATCAAGAACAATGAGAAAGTTCAAGACGGAAACACGAGCGAAATGATTTTCAGTCCCGAGGATATTATTGCTTTTGCTTCTCAATATTTCACTTTGAGAGTTGGCGATTTGATCTTCACAGGAACGCCACAAGGTGTTGGGAAGGTTTCTGAGAATGATCTGCTGGAAGCTTTTTTGGAAGATAAAAAATTGTTCAGTTTAAAGATCCAGTAGTCAGAATTAGTTGATGGTTGTTGGTTAATAGTTGACGGTTATCAGTTGAATTCTTTTTATAATGGCTAAATTTTTGTACTTTGTAGCTTATAAACTTAGATTATGAAAAAAATTATTTTACCCGTAGATTTTTCCGACAGTTCAAATAAATTGGTAGATTATGCCATTAATTTCGCCAAAGACATCAATGCCGAAATTCATTTGATTCATGTTGCCGCAACAGATATTGGTTTTGTAATTGGTGATATGGGATTCCAATATTTCCCTGAAGTAGAGGAAAACGAAATCAAATATGAATTAAAAGAACTGAATAAGCTTCAAGAAAGAATTGTTGCTCAAGGTGTTACTTGTAATCATATTTTGAAACAAGGCATCGCCGGTGATACGATCTTAGAATTTGCAGATGCTCAGAATGCTGATTACATCGTAGTTGGGTCACACGGAAGAAGTGGTGTCTACGACGTTTTCATCGGAAGTTTGACCAAAGAAATTACCAAAAAATCCAAAATTCCTGTTTTAGTTGTTCCTTGTCACGACGAAGAGTGATATTAAGAATTAGGATTCAAGAAAATCAGGATTTAAAAATAAAAGAACCCGTCTCGTTTTAGCAACAAGACGGGTTTTTTATTATATAATCAATTTATTTAACCTTCGTTTTTATAAATTTTTGGATCGTAATATGGATTCTTACCTTCCGTTGGAGAATAATATTCCTTATCTTTTTGTCCGCCCAAAGTCACTACCAAAATATAACACCAGTAGCAGAAAAACCCTGTTGCTACAAGAAATAACACCCAATTCAGCACATTGCCAAAAAGTGTGTAAAATCCGAAAGACCATTTGAAAGCTGCACTTAATGCTAACCAGAAAGATGTCATATTTTTCTTTTTTTAAATTAACTTTGCACAAATTTATAAAAAATGTTTCGATTACTTTCAAAAGAAAGCAATATTTTTTCTGTTCCGGCTTACATTGGATTCTTGTTTCTGATATTCCTATCACTTAACTTATTAGATTTCAAAAACATAGACTTGATTTCGATAATAATTACATTCACGGGAATTAGCTTGGGATATTTTTTATTCAACGCGATTGCGCTCAACCAGTTTTCCCATCTTCCACTTTTTCTTTACACTCTCTTTGTTGCATCCTTCTACGATGGAACAATTGATCTGGGATTGGGCGTTACTTTTTTGATGAGTTCAATTTTATTATTGATTTTAACAAGTCAGAATGATCAACTTAGAAAAAGTTCCTTTATGCTCGTCGGCGCTATATTATCGTTCACATTTCTCTTTTTCCCGCCGAGCTGGCCAATGGCTGTCTTTGTGATTTTCCATATTATTGGAACATCCGGTAGAGTTGGACTCAATATGTTTCGACTTTTGTACGGCGCTATTTTGATTGTTTTGAGTTATTTCGGCGTGATGTATCTCATTCATTACACCACTTGGGACAGCAAATATTTTCCATTTTCCACATCGTTTGAAATGTTGAAAACATATTATCCGTTGTACATTTTGATTCCGATTGTTTTGATGATCATCTTTTCAATCTCAGATCATTTCAAACATTACAATGAGAAAAGCCCGATCAGCCGCTACAAATATACTTTTGTTCTGGTTTTTTCCCTAGCACAATTGATCACCATTATTTTCTATATGGGAAATAATTACGATTATCTTTTGCTTCTAGCCCTGCCTGTAAGCATCATCATCAGTCGAATGTTGCGTTTCCTTCCCAAATACTGGATGCAGGAATTGGGACTTTGGATCATAGTTTTTACACTTGCAGCATTTAAAATTGCTAATTTTGCACAATATTAAAATAATAAATGAAGAATGATTCAGATAGATGACAAACTGATTTCCGAAGATATATTTGCAGAAAGTTTCGTCTGCAACCTTACCAAATGCAAAGGTATTTGTTGCGTAGACGGCGACACTGGCGCACCATTAGACAAGGATGAATTACCAATTCTTGAGGAGATTTTCCCAAAAATAAAATCTTATCTTAGACCAGAAGGCGTGAAAGCCATCGAGGAACAAGGAACTTGGGTCGTGGATCCTTATGACGGCGGTTACGTAACGACATTGGTAAACGGAAGCGAATGTGCCTATGTTATTTTTGATGAGAAAGGCACAACAAAATGTGGTATCGAAAAAGCCTACGAAGATGGCGTTGTTGATTGGAAAAAACCAATTTCCTGTCATCTCTATCCTATCAGAGTTAATGACTACAAAACTTTCATCGCGCTCAACTATCACGAATGGGAAATCTGTAATGACGCCTGTACTTTGGGAAAAGAATTGCAAGTGAGAATCTATCAATTCCTGAAAGAACCTCTGATTAGAAAATATGGCGAAGAGTTTTACAAAACCCTTTGTGATGCAGCCGAAGAATGGGAAAAGGAATATAATTCTTAATCAGACTCGAGATTTGAAACTCAAGATATAAGACAAAAAAAGGATTCAAAATTTGAATCCTTTTTTTATAATTTAGAAGTTCTAATTAAAGTTTAAACTCATCATCAGAAACTGGCTGATTGATTTTGATATCTGTATTTTTGATTTCAATTTGTTGTCCAGCGGCGTCTAGGGACATTTCTTCTACGAATTTGATTCCGTCAACATCTGCATATTTTTTGATGATCATATTTCCTTTCTCATTCTCAGATTTGAAAAGCAATCCTGTTTTTGCATCAAAATAAGATTTGCCTTCATCTGAAGAAAGAACGAAATAATCTTTTCCATCAATTGCCGTTTTCTCAACTGTTTTGATTTTTGCAGCATCCAAACCAAGAGCATCCATCAATTTTGCAGTTTTCAACTTCTCAACCTGATCTGCTGGGAAATCTACTTTTTGTCCCATTTGGTTAGCAAAACCCTTTTCACCGTCGAAAACCTGCACCATCTCCTGCCCCATCATAGATTGGCTGGATTTGAATTTGTTGTCTTTCTTGATTGTTTTTCCTTCCATTTCCATTCCCATCACGCTGATGGAATTTTTCATAGAAAGTGTTTTCACAGATTCCAATTTCTGTTTTCCTCCAAGAGCTGTAATATAATTGTCAATTACTTGCTTTGCTGTTGGAACCGCCTGAGCTGCCATATTTGCGACCATCAAAACAGAAAGTGCAAACGTCATAATAATTTTCTTCATTTTTTTTAAATTTTTCCTTTGAACGAAAGTAGTTAAATTTCTAAAATAATTGGGTTTCATTTCTGAAACATTTCCTTTAATTAGTGACCATTTTTATCAAAATGTTACAAAAAAAGACCTCAATTTCTGAAGTCTTTGGAATATCATTAATCTTTTTTAAGATCTTGCTTTACGTCTTTGTATCCGTCTGACACTGCGTCAGCACCTTTGACAGCTGTCTTTTCTACTGCTTTTGCACCTTTTTTGGTTGTAGTTCCAACCCATTTTGCACCTTTCTTTACTCCTTTTTTGGTTGCTTTTGCACCTTTTTTAGTTTTGTCGCCAACCCATTCTGCACCATCTTTTACGCCTTCGCCTGTTGCTTTTGCACCGTCTTCAACTGCGGTTCCAACAGCTTTTGCATCTTTTTTCACTTCTTGTTTTACTGTTTGAGCATTCATTGCAACAGTTACGAATAGTACTGAGGCCAATGCTAATAATCTATTTTTCATCTGATTTTTTATTTTATAATTAATGTTTCAATGATAGCATAAAGCACGCCAAAAAAATTAAGCTAAATTTTAATTATTAAAAATAATATTTTCTCTTTCGTTTCAAAAAGGAAAAACAATATTTTTGCAAATCAAATGTCGAAATCTACCCAAACTACGAAAAGAAAAATTCATCAGAAAAGAAAAAATGCTTTTATCAAAAAGCGTTGGATTCTTCTGATCATACTTTGCGTAGCATTATTAGGAACTGGTTTTTACTTGAGACAAAAAATTAATTATTATTTTTCTTATTATTTAGGAAAACATTTCGAGCACAAAAATCTTACTAATTCTGAAAAAGAAACAGCAAGAATCGACAAAATCGTGGGGTTATATTCCAATCAAACTTTTGGTTTTGACATTTCTCATTATCAAAGAAAAGAAGATATCCAATGGGACAGTCTCAGCATTGGCAACCGAACAATTCCTTTGAAATTTGTAGTTCTGCGTGCAAGTATGGGAAACAAAAGACTTGACAAAAACTTTGACCATTTTTGGGAAACCGCAAAACAACACAATCTGATCCGAGGTGCCTATCATTTTTACAGACCCGACGAAGATCCAGTGATGCAAGCCAATTCCTTTCTTTCTGTTGCGAAATTGGAATCCGGAGATTTGCCTCCAATTCTCGACATTGAAAAAGCACCTAGAAAAAAAACGAAAGCAGAATTGATTTCCGACCTTAAGATTTGGATCAAGATAATGGAGGAAACTTATGGTGAGAAACCAATTATCTACACCTACTATCACTTTTACAAAGACTATTTGAAAGGTGAATTTGATGATTATCCGCTTTGGCTAGCCAATTACAATGATGTTCCTTCGCCTTCGCCAGATGATGAATGGCAGTTTTGGCAATTCTCCGAAAAAGGAATTGTTTATGGCATCAATACCAAAGTAGATCTGGATATTTACAATGGAAATCTGTGGAGTTTGAAAATGCTGACGATTGATTAGACAAAGGTCTTCGACTCCGCTCAGACTGACAGACGATTAGTATTATAAATGTCACACTGAGCGGAGTCGAAGTGTTTATATTTTTTTATTTATTTAAAAACTCAATCACATCTTTGTTCAACTCTTCCGCTCTTTCTATCGGGACGCCGTGTGATGCACCTTTGTAGATTTTCAATTTGGAATTAGGAATTTCTTTGGCGATGTATTCTGTATGCGTACGCAGAATCAAATCATTTTCTCCTGCTAAAACAAAAACTTTCGCTTTGATATGGTTGAGTTGTTCCATGGTTATTTTTGGTTCATCAATCATCAATTGAAGCAAGCGAATGTCACGTTCAGGTTTGTTTTCAGCTTTCATTTTCGCTGCGTCCTTTTTCATATTTTCGACTTCACTTTCTCCAACGCCATTTGGGAAAACGTTGGCGCCGCTTGTGATGACTTTATTGATGTTCTTTGGATATTTGATTGCAAATTCAATTGCCGTATTTCCGCCATCGCTCCAGCCGAGAATATTGATTTTCTTTAATTTCAATTCATCCGCCAAAGCTTTTACATCATCAGCGAACTTAATGTAGGTTAATGGTTCAGTCGAAGTATCCGTACTTTTGCCCTGAGCGCGCGTGTCCATCGCAATTATTTTGAAATGCTTGGAAAGCTCCGGAATCTCTTTCTTAAAAGCGTCGATGCTTCCACCGTTTCCGTGCAACAAAAATAATGGTTCGCCTTTTCCGTACACTTCGTAATAGATATCGGCATCTTTCAAATGAAGTACTTTTCCCACTTTTTCATTTTTACCAAAATCTGAAACTTGGGCAATGCCGAAAATGCAGCTACATAATAAGACTAAGAATATTATTTTTTTCATTGGATTTGATTAATGGTCAAATGTAGAAATAAATCAAACTACTTTTTCACTTTCACATCAATGTTGATGGCTGGTGCTGCCAGTCCGATCTTTTCCCAATTCCCATAAAATGAACGGTAGTATCCCGATCTGAAAAGCGCCCCACTCAAAGCTACTTTCCCATCCGATTGTCCAATAAACTGAATCCCGACGAAGAATTTGCCTTGAAGCCAGATTTTTTCATTGCTGACGTCCACAGAAAAAGTAGAATTATCCAAATTATCTTTATCAATGGTAGCGATGATATCTTTATTTAAAATCAGATTGTTCGGTTTTCCATCTTTCTCATCATAAATCGTGTAACGAACTTTGATGGGCGTCGTAGCTTCGAATCTGGAAAAATTGATATTGATTTTGGTGATTTTTAGTTTTTTGCTGGAGCTGAACTCAACCGCAGTTTCTTCTACGACTGAATTTCCTTTTTCGATATTCGGCGTAAACATCACAGATTTCGATTTGCTGTTCACGCCCAGATTTTTGTCTTTGTAATTATTGGGAACGAGGACAACTTCCTGAATATTGGTGACTTTTTCGTACAAATAAATAATGTAAGGATTCTGTTTTGCAAAGTCTTCTACCGAACTGCGAAACTGTTTGTATCCGGGAACGGAGACTATCAATTCTTTATCTTTCGAAACATTGTCCAATTGAATTTGGAATTTTCCGTTTTCGTCCGCCTGAATTCCAGAACCTTCGTTCATAATTCCAATTTTAGCGTAAGGAATTGGTGTGTTATCTTCTTTTGAAAGGACGGTTCCGGAAATGGTTTGCGCGTGAAAAGATACGAATGCGAAGATGGCAAACAGAAAGTTGAGTTTTCTCATAGAGTTTAATTTGATTGCAAACATCTGAAATTTCCCATTTTAATTATCTCAAGAAAAGGTTAAATGAGCTAAGTGTTTTGTTAATTTTTTCAAAATAGCTTCAAGAAATCAACTAGTGACTAGCTTAAATTGTTAATAATTTTGTTTCATAGCATTTTCGACTTTCAAATCCTTATTTTTGCACCTTCAAATAACATCCATCATTTATCCTTCATAAAAATGAATTACGTTTCTGCAGAAAATCTTAGCAAATCTTACGGCGTCAAAGTTCTGTTCAAAAATATTACCTTCCACGTGAACGAAGGCGACAAAATTGCCATCGTTGCCAAAAATGGAAGTGGAAAATCCACACTCCTGAAAATCCTGATGGGAAAAGAAATCGCGGACGGCGGTGAAGTCGTCATTAACAAAGACATTCAGGTGGTTTTGTTTGACCAGGAAATTGATTTTGACCCGAAACTTTCTGTGGAAGAGTTTATGATGACTTTGGATTCTGCGCCAATTCTCGCTTTGAAGAAATACCATCACGCTCTGACCTCGGAAAATCCGGATGATATGGAAACGGCTTTGGCTGAGATGGAAATCCATAAGGCTTGGGATTTGGAAAATGAGATGGAACAGATTCTTTCCCAACTGAAAATTACAGATTTGTCAGCAAAAATGGGAACGCTTTCCGGTGGACAAATCAAAAGAATTGCGTTGGCAAAACTATTGACAGAAACCAGAGCGGAACATCGCCACACACTGTTGATTATGGATGAGCCGACCAACCACTTGGACGTAGAAATGGTAGAATGGCTGGAAACTTATTTGAGTAAAGCGAAAATCACCTTGCTTCTTGTGACGCACGATCGTTATTTCCTGGATGCAGTTTGCGACAAGATTTGGGAAATGGAAGACGGAAATCTCTATCTCCACAACGGAAGTTACGCGACTTACCTCGAGAATAAAATGATTCGTGAGGACAACTTGAACTCAACAATCGATAAAGCCAACAACCTTTACAGAAAAGAATTGGAATGGATGAGAAGACAGCCGAAAGCAAGAACTACGAAGTCAAAATCGCGTCAAGATGATTTCTACGAAACTGAAAAGATAGCGAAAACCGACACGAGAAAAGAAACTTTGGCGTTGGATTTCGAGATGAAAAGATTGGGGAACAAAATCCTTGAACTTCGAGACATCAATAAAAGTTATGGTGAAAAAGTATTGTTCAAAGATTTCTCCTATCAATTTCAACGAGGTGAAAAAGTAGGAATTGTTGGGAAAAATGGTGCTGGAAAATCGACTTTATTGAATATCATTCAAGGTTTTGAACCGAAAGATTCTGGTGAGATTGAAACTGGAGAAACGATTAAATTCGGCTATTTTGCGCAGAAAGGACTTCAATATAAAGAAGATGAGCGCGTAATTGATTTCATCAAGGAAATTGGAGAGAATTTCCCGTTGGCCAATGGAAAAACCATTTCGGCTTCTCAGTTTTTGAGATTGTTCTTGTTTGATGACCAGACGCAATATTCGCCGATTTCGAAACTTTCGGGTGGAGAAAAACGCCGATTGCACTTGATGTATATTCTTTATCAAAATCCAAACTTCTTGATTTTTGATGAGCCTACAAATGATTTGGATTTGCCGACTTTGACGGTTTTGGAAAACTTTCTACAGAATTTCCAAGGCAGTTTAATCATCGTTTCGCACGACCGTTATTTTATGGACAGAATTGTGGACCACGTTTTGGCTTTTGAAGGCGAAGGAAAAATCAAAGAGTTTGTGGGGAATTTCTCAGAATATCGCGAGAATCTGAAAAACGAAGAGAAAAATCCTAAGGTAGAAAAGACGGAAGTCGGAAGTCAGAAGTCGGAAGAAAAATCGACTGTGCAAGTTGTGACAAATCCTCAACCAACATCCAACAACCAACAGCCAAAGAAGAAATTATCTTTCAAAGAGCAACACGAGCTGGAAACGATTGAAAAGGAAATGCCGAAATTGGAAGAACAACGAAGCAAAATCCTCGACGAACTGAATAACGAAACCGATTACGAGAAAATTGCAAAATTCTCTGCGGAGTTGGAAAGCATCTCAGAGAAATTGGAAAATTTCGAATTGCGCTGGTTGGAATTGCAAGATTAATTTTTCTTGGAAGTGACCATTATATAGATACTTGTCAACAACATCAGTATTCCGAGAATCAAAAAGCCGTATCTCAGGACTTCATTATCTTGAAACAGAAAAGAGCCTGATACCACGAACAATAATCCGATAACTGTGAAACTGGTTGATTTTCTATTTTGCATCAAATTGATTTATTGATAAGTATTTGACTTTTGCTAAATGTTACTACATTTTAACTAATATTTTCGCTTAATTAAAATTAAAGCTATGGACAAGATAAAAGACACCCGAAGTTTTATGAGAATCTTTCATCGCTATTTGGGATATTTGATGGCGGGAATTATGGCGGTTTATGCCATCAGCGGTGTGATTTTGGTTTACCGTGATACGGATTTCTTGAAAAAGGAAAATCATTACGAGAAAGTTTTTGAGAAAAATCTGACCGAAAAACAATTAGGCGAAGAAACAAAAATCAAGAATTTCGAGATCACAAAAACAGAAAATGGAATTGCTTATTTCAAAGAAGGAATTTATAATTCTGTAACCGGAAAAGCGGATTACACGAAGAAGGAATTACCTTTTGTTTGGGATAAAATGACAAAACTTCACAAAGCAAAGTCGGAGCAAGCCCTTTCTCCGCTTAATACATTTTTTGGCGTTTGTTTGTTTTTCTTTGTGCTATCAAGCTTTTGGATGTTTCCACCGAAATCGAAAGTCTTTAAAAGAGGAATGGTCTTTACGGCAATAGGAATTGCGATTGCTTTGCTTTTGACTTTTTTATAAGCTTAGTTTCGTATTTTGCGTCAGCTGCAAAAGGGATGGTAGTGGTTATCCTTTTTCTTAGCGAAGGAAAAGGCTTGGGAGAAAAAGATATTAACGGACAGCCCGACCCGAGCAGTGGCATTGCGAGGGCCTCAGGATGGACAGTCGTCGGCGAGGGATTTGCCCAAATTCTAAATGATATGGAAAGTCTTCAACAACACATTCAAACTCCAAATGATTACCAACGCGCCAACTCCTATGAACATCGCTTTTATTGGTAATCTTCCGGCAAGTCTCGCTGCAATTGGCGCTGCCAAAACCCCACCCAAAATCAATCCCGCAATCAATTGCCAATGACTGATCCCGATGACGGAAAAGAATGTCAATGCGCTTGCAAAGGTCACGAAAAACTCGGTTAAACTTACAGTTCCGATGACGTAACGCGGTGTTTTCCCTTTCGAAATCAAGGTTGATGTTACCAATGGTCCCCAACCGCCTCCACCGAAGGAATCCAGGAATCCACCAGCTCCAGCTAACCAACCGACACGTTTTGTTTTCTTTCTGATCTTATTCTTTTTGAAGGCATTAAGCAAAATTCTAACTCCGAGAATGAAAGTGTAAAGTGCAAGAATCGGTTTGATGATCCCAGCGTATTTTTCCCCTAAATAGGACAACATAAGTGCTCCTAAAATAGCACCCAAAATGCCTGGAATCAAAATAGTTTTGAAGAGCTTTTTGTTGATGTTTCCGAATTTGTAATGGCTAAAACCAGATGCACCACTTGAGAACATTTCGGCCGTGTGAATACTGCTACTGATAGCTGGCAAAGGAATTCCGATGTACAAAAGTGCTGCGGTACAAGTCACGCCATAGCCCATTCCTAGAGCTCCATCTATCAATTGAGCCAAAAATCCGACGAGAAAAAGCCAGAAAAAACGTTCATCCGTGTTAGTATTTAGATAGTGATAAGCAACTTCCAAATCCTTCACACCAATGTAAAAAGAAAGAATATTTCCAATCAGCAATAGAACGAACGCCAAGAAAAAGACTGTCGCAATTCTCCGCCATTTTTTCTCGCCATTGATCAGTGGCAAATAAGTGTGATCCGAATTTTCAATATTAGAAATATTCGTCAAGAAAAAAGAGCTTTCTGAAGGTTGACTTGGAAGGAAATAGAGTTTCTTATTTTCTTTTAGAATTGATATGATTTCCTGATCAAAAACTGGATTCTCTGTTGCGATGATCACCAAATCAGCCTCAGAAAAATCTTCGCGGACAAATTTTCTCTTGATAACTTTTACAGATTCATTTTCATTAAGCAAGATCTGGAGATCCTCAGAAATGGTTTGAGAAATCAAAGTAATATTGGGATCTGTGATATTTTGGAGAATATCATTCAGGTTTTCGGCTGCTACTTTTCCACCACCTACAATCAGCATTCTGTTGTTGGAAGCATTGATGAAAATTGGTAAAGAGATCTGTGGTTTCAAGTTTTTGAGATTAAAGTTATTGAATCAAACCTGCGCCTACCGTTACAAAACTTGTCTCGTCTATAAAAATAATACCGCCATTGGAAGCTAGATCTTTGTAGGAATCATAAGCAAAAGGTTTGGCGGTTTTCAGTTTCAGTTTCACGATTTCGTTGAGAGAAACCTGCTCTACTTCTTGCTTCTCCAATGTGTTGACATCCAATTTGTACTCGATGTCTTTGATGATTGCTTTGACTTGAGTCGTGTTGTTTTGAATCAAATATTTTGAACCTGACTTCAACGGTTTTTCTCCCATCCAACAAACGAGCACTTCTAATTCCTGCTCCAATTTCGGAAGGTCGTTTGACTTTACAATCAAGTCACCACGGCTGATGTCAATATTATCTTCCAAATGTAAAATCACACTTTGAGGCGCAAAAGCTTCCTCTACTTTTTTCTGATCGACTTCGATCGCTAAAATCTTACTTTCCGTCCCAGAAGGTAGAACTGTAACAGCATCTCCAACTTTGTAGATTCCGCTTGTTATTTTTCCTGCGTAACCTCTGTAATCGTGGTATTCTTCTGACTGCGGCCGAATCACATATTGAACTGGGAATCTGGCTTTATCAAGATTGATTGTATTTTCCAATTCGACTGTTTCCAGGTGATCCAAAAGTGTTTTACCTTCGTACCAAGACAAGTTTTCTGATCTGTCCACGATGTTATCACCATCCAGAGCGCTTATGGGAATGTAAACCACATTGTTCAAAGAAAGCTTGTCTGCCATCTTCGAATAGTCGTTTTTTATATTATTGAAAATCTCTTCGGAATAATCGACCAGATCCAATTTATTGATTGCCACAACCACATTTGGAATGTTAAGCAATGAGGCGATGATGGAGTGGCGACGCGTCTGTTCTATGATTCCGTTTCTTGCATCAATCAAAATAATGATCAAAGCGGCGTTGCTGGCTCCTGTGATCATATTTCTTGTGTACTGCACGTGACCTGGTGCATCTGCAATGATGAATTTTCTTTTTGGCGTGGAGAAATATTTGTAGGCCACATCTATGGTAATGCCTTGCTCGCGCTCTGCACGCAAACCATCTGTCAACAGAGCGAGATCCAGACTTCCATCGTTTCGGAATTTGCTTGCGCGCTCCACCGCTTCCATCTGATCGATGAGAATGTTTTTGCTGTCGTATAGTAATCTCCCGATGAGTGTGCTTTTTCCGTCGTCTACACTTCCTGCAGTTATGAATCTAAGTATGTCCATTTTTAGTTGTCAGTTGTTGGTTGATAGTTGATAGATTTTACGCAACTACGATTTTTTTGGATATCTCAATAGCCCTGATGGGAACGGCATCCTTTTTTGTTTTTTTATAACTAAATGTCAATCAGAAATGCCAACGTTCTGAAAAAACAAAAAAGATATAGTGGACAGCAGGTTCCCGGCTCCTAATTTTTATAATTGAATTAGAAGTAGCCCGCTTTTTTACGATCTTCCATTGCTGCTTCCGAGGTTCTGTCGTCTATCCTGGTTTCGCCTCTTTCGCTGGTTTTGGTCGTGATGATCTCTGCAATTACTTCTGCCAGATTACTGGCTTCGGACAAGACCGCGGCGGTACAAGTCATATCACCAACGGTTCTGTAGCGGACTTTTTCCGTGGTCACGACATCATTTTCATCAAGATTCACAAACTCGTTCATTGCGATGAATTGGTTATCAAAATTGAGAACTTCTCTCTCGTGCGAGAAATAGATGGATGGCAATTGGATATTTTCTTTCAGGATGTAATTCCAAACATCCAGCTCTGTCCAGTTGCTGATCGGGAAAGCTCTCACCTGTTCGCCTTTGTGAATCTTGCCATTGTAGGTGTTCCAAAGCTCGGGACGCTGGAGTTTTGGATCCCACTGTCCGAAATCGTCGCGTACGGAGAAAATCCTTTCTTTGGCTCTGGCTTTTTCCTCATCTCGCCTTCCACCGCCGATGCAACAGTCGAACTCGAATTCTTCTACTGTGTCGAGAAGCGTGAAAGTTTGAAGTGCATTTCTGCTTGGCAATTTGCCTTTTGGCTCGGTCAATCCTTTTTCTTTGATGGTATCTTCCACCTTTCGGACGATGAGTTTCTCGCCGATCTGCTCAGCAAGTTGATCTCGATATTCCAGAACTTCGGGGAAATTATGACCTGTATCTACGTGAACCAATGGGAAAGGAAATTTGCCGGGACGAAAAGCCTTCAAAGCCAAATGTACCAACGTAATACTGTCTTTCCCGCCACTGAAAAGTAAAGCAGGACGCTCAAATTGCCCTGCAACTTCCCTGAAAATATGAATGGCCTCTGACTCCAACTGTTCCAGATAGTCCAAATGGTATTTTGACATTTTAATTGTAATTAATTGTTATTTGTGAACGTGCAGTCCGCATTCTTTTTTGCTTGCATCTTCCCACCACCATCTGCCAGCGCGGAAATCCTCGCCTGGCTGAATTGCTCTAGTACAAGGCGCACAGCCAATGCTGACAAAACCTTTGTCGTGAAGAATGTTGTATGGAATTTGTTTTTCTTTGATGTAATTTTTGACTTCTTGTGTGCTCCAAAACAGAAGCGGATGGAATTTGATAATCTGATTGGATTCGTCCCATTCCAACTGCTGAAGGTTTTCCCGATCTGGCGAATGTTCTGCACGCAATCCAGTGATCCAGATTTTGTTTCTAGCCAAAGCTCTTTTCAACGGTTGAACTTTTCTGATGTTGCAACAAGCTTTCCGATTTTCTACTGACCTGTAAAATGAATCGGGCCCATTTTCCTGAATGAAAGGTTCTAACTCTTCCTGATTTGGATAATAAGCTTTGATATTGACTTTATATTTTGACCTGGTGAGATTCCAAGTGTTGTAAGTATCTTCGAAAAGACGACCTGTGTCTAAAGTAAAAATCTTGACGTCTGAATTTTTCACGAAATCAGTTATGACTTGATCTTCCATACTGAAACTCGTAGAAAAGCAAGTTTCTGTGGGGAAAATTTTTGTAATGTGATTCAAGACTTCATCGATTGATTGATCTTGAATGTTATTATCTATTAAGCTTTGAAAGATTGATTTTAAATCCTCGTTCATTTTTAGGTCTTTACTCGGTGCAAAGTTAATGATTCGGATATATCTTACCAAATTAGTATAATATGATTAATGAGAAAAAATCATTTTAATAAAATCTTTTAACATCGATCTCCGCATCGAGTTTAATTTCACTTTCCAAATAATCAAACATCACTTTGGAAAAATAGGTTCCATTAAGAACGCCTCTTGCGCCAAGTCCATTGAAAATATGTAGATTTTTGAATTTCGGATGTGTTCCAAGAATTGGTCTTCTGTCGTCAACAGTTGCCCTAAAAGCAGTTTTGACTTTCGAAATTGAATAATCTTTTTTATAAAAAGCCTGCAATCCCGTTTCTAATTCTTCTACGAATTCTGGATTAATATCCTCCGACTGATCGAATCTATCATAAGTTCCTCCGTAATAAAAACGGTTATCTGATAAAGCAAAAAGAAAATGCTTTTTCTTGATAATATAAGGATCAATGTTACTATCAATCTTAACTTCTAAGCAATGCCCTTTGTTCGGTAAAACTGGGACAAGAGAAAAATAAGGATTGTCTTTTGTATGAATGCCTTCGCAGAAAACGATGTTTTGAAATTTCAAATCGTTGTACATTGAATTTTCTAAATCTATGGAATTATAATCAAAAGACCCTTTGATCAGAAGCCCTTTCGTATCAAAATAACTGAACATATCTCTGAAGAAATTCTCAACATCTATTCGGCAAGAATTCTTTACAATTCCTGACTCTAATGGATTTTCAACAGACTTTAATGTAATAAAATCCTTTTCCAAAAATGGTTTTAAATCTTCCTTGTTAGAATTCTTTAGCCACTGCTTTTTTTCTGCTTCGTCGTGAAAAATCCGGGCAACAGGTTCGTGGATGATATAGTTTTTTCCTGTATAACTTTCTATCTCGGAAAATATGGTCTCTAGATAATCCATCTGCTCTTTGGATTTCCAAAATGTGCTGAATCTTTTAAGGATTACCGGATTGCAAACCCCAGCAGAAATATGCGAACCCGAAATCTGCTCACCATTGAAAATCAAGAACGATTTGTTATTCTTCTGTAATTGATGTGCAAGAAAAAAACCTGCAAATCCGCCTCCAACAATGATATAATCTACCTGACCCATAAAATAAAAAACCTGAGTAAAGATACTCAGGTTTTTCTATTTGGACTATGAGAAATCTTAGTAATTCCACATATCGTTTTCCATTTGAAGAATCTGTGCTTTGATTCTATCACTTTCTTCCAATTGTCCGTCAGCATCAGCAGGGATATACTCATCAATAATACCGCTTCCTCCTCTACCAAGACCATTATCAGACTTATAAATTACAGCAGAGAATCTTCTTGCATTCAAGACATCATCAAAAGTAATGTCCGAAGTAGAATTTCTAGCATTGAAAATATAATTACTAGATAATACCTGTCTTGCATCTGGATAGTAGATCCAGAAAAGATCGATCAAATCACCCTCCTCGTTCAACATAGCAGGATCCAGAGGCGCTCCAGATTCTTGCATTTGTTGTGCTCTTTCAGCTTTCAGGATTGCAGAGTTCGGATCTTCTCCCATTGCTGCGATACCAAGCAATCTGTATCTAAGTTGTGTATCTCTTTTATCGATATACCACATTCCCATCAACTTAAGCGCTTTTACTTTTTCAGTGGTAGTTTCAGCAAATCCAACATTGGCGTCCACATCATTTTTCTTGATTTTATACCAAGATCCATCTAAGTTTACCAACATTGTTCCTGGTTCGATACTAGGAGCACTAACTTTCTTTTTTACAGTTTTCTTCTTCTTGCCTTTACCTGTAGTCACTGTTTCTTCAGTAGCGGTAGGTTGAGCAGATCCATTAAACTCTAAAACATCAGTTAACCTTGTGGAATATTTCATAAACATTCCTTCTACTTGCTTGTTACCAGTTCCTCTCGCAGATGTGAAATACTTTAAAAGTTTTTGAGCTTCAGCATCACTGATTTTGTTTGCATTAAGGATTTCTGTAAAATAGTTATCTACCATTGGAACAGAAGTCGCCGCAGCAATCCCTTCAGGGGTAAGTCTGGTTGTAAAATCATCACCAGAATAAACTTCTTTGATTTTACCAGAATTAACAGCTTCTAACAATATTTGATAAAGCGATTTGTTCTGTGTTACAAGACCATCACTATTATGATAAAAAGGTTGATTGATCTTATCATTCATATCAATTATTTCCCATACCACCATACTTCTTAAGATGTCCTTATCTTCGATAAAACCGTATTTAAGAGGTGTAATACTATCTTTCTTGACCTCACGTTCTTCTCTAAATGTCTGTGGTGAGCTAGCATTAAGAATGCTACTTTGACCAAAAGCCATTGTTGAGGAAAGACAAATTAAACTATATAAAATCTTTTTCATAATAAATATTGAATCTAAAATCAATAAGTTGATAATAACTTTTTAAAATAAATTAAAGTGCACTGATCACCACACCTCCAATATTAGGAAGTACAACGCCACTTAATCCTTGTGCTGTCGCCTGAACATCGAAAATTGCAATATTGTCGCCAGATCTCAATCCTTTCGTCAAAGATTCTACCGGTGCCAATGAATTACCGTTTACAGACATCACAGCTTTTCCAGGTACTTTTACTTTGAAGCTCACTACATTGAATGTCACTGGGAAATCAAAATCTTTAAGCGTTGCCGTCAAAGTTTGTTTTGAAATCATATTCGCAGGCATCACATCGTAGCTCTTACCTCTGATCTCTCCTCTTGGAGGCGGGATATTTTTAACTCTGAATTTGAAAGGCTGAGAAATTACTTTACCACTTGGAGATTTTCCAGCGATGGTAAGCGTTACTTCATTTCCTCCTCCAGGTGTCACGTTCCATTTTCCGTTGCTTCCACTCACAGAGGCACCAGCTGCTGACAATGTAGTAGCGCTAAGATCTGCTCCTAAGATTGATCCTGAAATTGGATTTGACAAACCTCTATACAAAACATTCATTTTATCAGCTGCCAAGATTGCACCACTTTGTTCTTTCAATGCTTCTGCACCAGACACAACGTTCAATGTGTGGGCATAAGGCAATGTATGAACTTTACCATTTTTATCTGTAAATGAAATCTGACCTTTTAATTCTTGAGTTCCAACTGCTCCTGTTGCTGGTGTAATGATACCTTGACCATTTACAACTTTAGCACCAGTAATTGCTAGACCAGGAACAGAACTTGCAAAAGTTCCGATTGCCACCTTAATTTCTGCCGGCTCACCTTTCATCACTGAACTAGGTCCAGAAACCAAAGCTTCATAAGCGTCAAATTTGATATCTGCGTCCACTTTTTCTTGCAACATAGAAGTCAAAGCATCAGACTGCAAGTTTCTAGCTTCTGACTGAATCACCTCAAGATTTGATAATGCAGCAACTAAAGGTTGATTATAAAATTTGTATTGAGTCCAACCTTTGTTCGCTCTCTTATCTCCCTTAGGAAACTCAGCGACCATCATTTTATTTGCTCTTGTGGCAACATCTTTCAATTGCGCATTATTTCCGAAAGCTGTTACTATATAATTTCTAAGTGCATCCACTTTATTTTTTAACTCAACAGATTGAGGAGATAAAGTCTTCTCATCACCATCTTTGAAAAAAGTAGTAGTAGCTGGCTCGGTATTGTTTAGAGCTGTAAAACTTTCCTCAACTACTAAGTCAGAATTATACTCTGCCTCAGTACTCATCTTATTTTTTAATCCAGTGATGTAATCCACTAAATCATTGGTTTTCGCTTTCAACTCTTGATATTGAACAAGCATAGGACCATAAACTTCTGGAGATGAAGCTGCTTTTGCTTTAAGTGTAGCTTCGAAAATTTTGTCGTTCTTATCCTCTACCATTAGTCTGGTATCTGTAAGCGACTGGTTTGTATCTTTATATGATCTGATGATTTCCTGATCGATCTGCATTGCTAGCATCGCAATGAAAACCAAGTACATCAGGTTAATCATCTTCTGACGTGGTGTCTGTTTTCCTCCTGCCATTTTAATAAATTAAATTAATTGTTAAACAAAAATTAAAATGATAGGGATTAAGACTTCATCGCGCTTAGCATTCCTCCGTAAACTCTATTAAGATTATTTAGATTACTTGTAAGTCCTTGCAATTCTTCATTGAATTTTTCAGAATGAGCAGCAGATTTTTGAATATCTTCAACATATTTTTTACTGAACTCTGATTGTTTTTGTCCTTGCTCCAATTGAAGTGCGTACAAAGCATTCATACTTTCCAAATGAGAGGCAGCCAAATTAAGTTGCTCGTTATATTTGTGAGTTGAAGCAGAAACATCAACTGTTTGGTTGATTTGATCTACTGAAGATGAAAATTTATCAATGCCTCCTCTTAGTCTTTCGAATAAATTCACATCTAATTTAGCATCAGCCAACATTTTGTCAAGTTTATCAGACAAAGATACTTCTAATTCTTTGTTTTCTACTTTAGCTATAACTTTCTTAGGTTGTCTCTCTGCAGTTTCGTCTAGCAATTCTGGGTAAACATTTTCCCAAGCATAGTTTTCTTCAGATTTTGGTGGATCGAATGCGAAGAATAAGAAGATAAGTGCTTCTGTAATCAAACCAGCAGCAAGAGCAACGTTACCAGTAATTGGGCCAAGACTCCAGTGAGTCATTTTGAATAGTGCTCCCAAGATTACGATAGCTGCACCAAACGAATACACAAAATTCGTGATTGAATCTTTAGTTTTAAACATGTTTTTTTTAAGTTTTTAGTTAGTAATAGTTAGTTAATTATTTTGTAGCTCTTTTAAATTTCACTGCACCAGAAGGGATATCTTGAATTGTTCTGAATCCGATGAAACTTCTTGCAGAATCTTTTCTTTCCCAATCTCTGTAACCAGTCATTAGTAAATAACCAACATCTTTCCAAGATCCACCTCTAACCGTCTTTTTAGTTTCTCTATATGCTTGGTTTGATAAGTGAGGATTTAAAGTTGAAGAGAATTCATATGTAGAGTTGCTGTATGGTGATTCTGTCCACTCAGCAACATTCCCTGCCATATCATAGAGTCCATATCCATTTTTTTGGAATTTTTTCACAGGTGCTGTATAAGCATAGTTTCCTTTTTTCTCATCTTCTATGTAGGAACCTCTTTTTGGTTTGAAGTTTGCCAAATAACATCCTCTGTCATCCTGCAAATAAGGTCCACCCCAAGGATAGGTAGCATTTTCAATTCCACCTTTTGCAGCATATTCCCATTCAGCTTCTGTAGGAAGACGGAACCTCATTGCTTTTTGTTTTTTCTTTTTCAAACTGTTGTTGTAATCAGTTTTGATTTTGGTTTTGAAATCACAAAATGCTCTCGCCTGATCCCAAGTAACACCTACAACAGGATATTCTTTATAAGAATTATGCCAAAAATACTGATCTAACAAAGGCTCGTTATAAGCATAATTAAAATCTCTCACCCAAACAGTTGTATCTGGATAAACTGCGATGCTTTCTTTTTTAAGATAGTTAGCCCCTCTGTCTTTGTCTTTAACAGCAGAAAATACATCTTCCCACTGGTAATTATATTTTATTTTGGACCAGTCAATAATTCTTTCGTTGTTGATTCTTTTCTCCACTGGTAAATACATGGACTCTAAAACCTCTGCATATTTTTCGTCTGGATAAGCAGACGTATTATATGTCAATGGAACTTTTTTGTCTAATCTTTTTGACTCATCATAACCATCTCTACCTCCTTGGGATTCCAAGAATTGTTGATATGGTGAAGCTTCATCTCCAGTTTTCTTGCCTGCATAAGCATAGTCAGCAATAGAGCCCCCTTCGCCATCTCCGCCACCTTCTCCTGCTGCTTCAGCTAACAAGCCTCTGGCAATAGAATCTCTAACAGCGTTGATAAAAACTCTGTATTCTGCATTGGTCACCTCTGTTTCATCCATAAAAAAGGAATTTACTGTAACAGTTTTAGGCATTGCTTTTTCCGGTGTAGCTGCAAAATCCTGATCAGCCATACCCATTACAAAGGAGCCTCCCGGTACTGGAACCATCCCATAAGGTCTTTCTGCTACAAATGATTTTGATGATCCTCTCGGAACAAGTTCTCCCTTAATACCTGGGTTGCCAGTTATACCTTTTCCTCCCCCTTTGGAACAAGAAACAATAACCGACGTTGACAATAATATTAGTAATATCCTTTTCATCCTATTTTAAAGAAATTAAGCGGTAAATATATAATTTTTTTTATGAATAATTATCAATTTTTATTCAAAACGTAAATTGTTAAAGAATATTTCACAAACCGTGAAATTATTCTACAGTAACTGATTTTGCAAGGTTTCTTGGTTGATCTACATTGGCTCCTCTTTCTACCGCAATGTAGTAAGATAAGAGTTGTAATGGTACAGATGCCAAGATCGGTGAGAAGCATTCAGATGTCTCTGGAATCTCAATAATATAGTCTGCCATTGCAGCAACTTGAGTATCACCTTTATTTATTACAGCAATCACAATTCCTTTTCTAGCCTTGATTTCTTGAACATTGCTTACAATTTTATCATAATGTCCAATCTTTGGAGCAATAATGACGATTGGCATATTTTCATCAATCAGAGCAATTGGGCCATGCTTCATCTCTGCCGCTGGATATCCCTCTGCGTGGATGTAAGAAATCTCTTTAAGCTTAAGCGCACCTTCCAAAGCTGCAGGGAAGTTGTAACCTCTTCCCAAGTACAAGAAATTGGTTGCATCTGCAAATTTCTTGGCAATAGTTTTTACTACACCATCTACAGAATTAAGAACCTCTTCTACTTTCTTAGGAATTGATTCCAATTCGGTAATCAATCTCATGAAATCGGCTTTACCCAGATTACCATTGTGATTTCCTAATTTGATAGCAATCAAAGACAAAATAGTCAACTGTGCTGTAAATGCTTTTGTAGAAGCCACGCCAATCTCTGGACCAGCGTGTGTATAAGCACCTGCATCAGTGTATCTCGCTATAGAAGAATCTACCACATTACAAATTCCGAATACAAATGCGCCTTTTTCTTTAGCAAGCTTGATAGCCGCCATAGTATCTGCTGTTTCTCCAGATTGAGAGATTGCAATTACAACATCTTTGGAATTGATAATTGGATCTCTATATCTAAATTCTGACGCATACTCAACTTCTACAGGAACTCTTGCAAACTCCTCTATTAGATATTCTCCAATAAGTCCTGCGTGCCAAGAAGTGCCGCAAGCGATGATGACGATTCTTTCAGCATTGGTCAATCTCTCCAAGTGATCCCAGATACCTGCCATTTTGATGATACCTTCATCCGCAAGCAATCTTCCTCGCATCGTATCAAGAATAGATTTTGGCTGTTCGAAGATTTCTTTTAACATAAAATGTTCGTATCCACCTTTTTCTATTTGCTCAAGATTAAGTTTCAACTCTTGAATAGCTGGCTCTATCTTAGTATTTTCTGTAATTGTTCTGATGTCAATCCCAGATTCCAAAGAAATAGTTGCCATGTGACCTTCTTCCAGATAAACAGCTTCCTTAGTAAATTCAACAAATGGAGAAGCATCTGAAGCCACAAAATATTCGTTTTCACCAATACCAACCGCTAAGGGTGATCCTAATCTTGCGACAACCAACTCTCCTGGAAAATCTTCGTGCATTACAGAAACAGCGTATGCACCATAAACTTCGTTAAGTGCAAATCTCACAGCTTCAGAAAAATCCAATGTCAATTCCTTATCCATAAAATATTGGATTAGATTAACGAGAACTTCTGTATCAGTCTCTGATCTAAACTCAAAATCCTTATTGATAAGCATGGTTTTAATCGTATCATAGTTCTCTATAATACCATTATGAACCAAAGCAATTTTTCCGTTGTTGGAAACATGAGGATGGGAGTTTTGATCACTTGGGATACCATGCGTTGCCCATCTTGTGTGCCCCATTCCTATTTTCGAAGTGCTTTTTAAACCTTTTGAAATAGCAACAAGATCGTCAACTTTACCTTTGGTTTTCTTCACTTCGAATGCTCCATTTTCAGTCTCTAGAACAACTCCAGCACTATCGTAGCCACGATATTCTAAACGTCGCAATCCATTGATCACAATATCGTAGGCATCTCGAAAACCTGTATATCCAACAATTCCACACATATATTTTCAGTTCTTATTTTTTAGTATATATTAATCTCAATTGAGCTGTCTTAGATTCCTTTGGTAATATTTGACCAATTTTGCTTTGATCTGTACCTTTCAGAACAATTCGGTTCGGAGTGTAAGCCCTGCTATTGAAATCCTGTCCTAATAGATTACCAGTAGAAGCATCAACTGAATAACTTCCTAGATTGATTATGAAATCTTTTCCTTTAGAAACGTCATAACTTTCATCTTCTATTATTTTTTTCAATGAAGCTGTAATCCCTATATCGTAATAAGCATCTTTGGTAGAAAGATTTCCAGTCCTGATCAAAGAATATCCTGTCCCGGCCAATTCTGTCATATCTGGTAGAAATCTTGTGGAATCTTTTTCTTTTACCAATAAACTGCTTGGTTTTCTGTAAGAATTATTCCAGCTGTCAGCATCATTATAAACTCTGATTTTTGCAGAGACAATTCCAACTTTTTCGTTTTTGTACATATTTTTCAACTCCACGATTGCAGAAGCCGGAATCTTAAGCCCAAAACCTGCGCCTCCCATTCCCTGAGCATAAATCAATTGATCGCCACTCACATCATTTGGCATTCCTACGGATGACATTGCGGATGCATAATTAGAACCAGCTCTGTCATAAGCAATCTTACTTATATGTACATTTCCTGAACCTAAGCTCAGAGCCACTTCTGCATTTGTACGTGTAACTACACCATCTGTGGTTACATCATTTTTATAATAAATAGTAATTGCCGCATCATTAGGTCTCATTGAGAAAAGATAACCATCATTCTCTGCAACAGAAATACTAATTCCTTTGAAATATCTGATAAACGATGCTGCATCTTTCAAAACTTGATCACCTTTCTTAGCGATGATTTTGCTTTGAAAAAATGCATTGTCCAATTTCATTCTATAAGAGACTTCTCTCTTTACCAATTCTGTTGCGTCTGTATCTTTTGTGATAAGCACCGAATTCACTGTTCCATTGAAATTTTGAGATCCAATTTCTGACCCTAAAGAAATGGCTTTATTGGAGATGACCTTATCGGTAGCTGCACCCAAGAAGTCATTCACTTCATGCACTTTTACAGTCAGTTGTGTTTTTTGGCCACCCATTTTATATTTACCATATTTTCTTACCGGATATGTTACAACCACTTTTTTTGCAGCAACCTCTCCGTCTGGATAAACATAATCTTCGTTCGTAGTTGTAGTAAGAGAATCAGTAGCAGTTTCGTACCTTGGCTTCAATGTCAAAACCACAGAATCGATTACGGGATTTGTACCGAAGTCTGGATCATACGCATTCAATCTAAGCTGTGTGATATAAGATACTTTCTGCCCACCAAATACTTGCTCATTAAAAGCACCAACCGTTACACTATCTATTCTGGAAGCATCAGTCTGGATGGTATCATTATTATTAATATTGTAAGCAACGAGGCCATACATTCTATCAACACCGTCAGAGGCGCCTCCCTCCACAAGCTGTGACCCAAGATCATCCAACTCACCTTCACAAGAATTCAAAACCACCATTCCCATTATTAAAAACGGGATCACCTTCATCAAAGTTTTTATCTTTATCATTATAAAAAAATAGTAATTAATAAACTGTAGCTATGGAATCAGCATTCAAATAGTCCGATTTTTCGGCCTCTGCTTTTCCGTAAGCTTCATCTAATTTTTCCTCCAAAAACTCATTCCCTTTTACGATGACATCTACAAACTGCATACTGTCATTCACAAAGTTTAGGAAGCTAGGATTATCTAACGACTGTAGGTCAGAAATATTATCAAATGCTAGAATTTCTTTTGTATTACTACTCAACTCAACATCGTCCTCATTGTAGACAGAAAGCACGATTTTGGTATCGTTGAAGTAAGTATCGTCTTTGTAATAAGTCTTCAAATAAATCGGAATCAAAGCAGACATCCAACCATTCAGGTGAATCACGTCTGGAACCCAGTTCAGTTTCTTGATTGTTTCTATCACACCTCTTGCGAAGAAAACCGCTCTTTCATTGTTATCTTCAAAAGCTTTTCCTTCGTCATCAAAGTAATATTGTTTTCTTTTGAAGTAATCTTCATTATCAATAAAATAAACCTGCAGACGTTCGCCGGGCAAAGATGCCACTTTGATAATCAAAGGTTGGTCCAAGTCATTGATGATAATGTTCATCCCAGAAAGACGAATCACCTCGTGCAATTGGAATTTTCTTTCGCTTATCTGTCCGAATCTGGGCATGAAAACCCTAACATCGTTACCACTTCCGTGCATTTTCAGCGCCATTTTGTGTACCAAACTTCCCATATTAGTATCTTCTTGGTAAGGGAACATTTCTGTAGTAACGTATAAAATCTTTTGATTAGGCATAAAATTTACTTTAGTTGAAGTATAAAATCTTCATTTTGCAAAATTACAAAAAATTAAATCAAATTATTTATTTTCATTAATATTAATACTTAGTGATCAAAAACATTCATAATCAAACCGTTACATGATTTAAAATGTTAAATTTTGATAGATAAACAGCCTAATCGATGATTTCAATTCGCAAAAATCCCATATAATTATTATTTTCAACAACTTATGATGAAAAGCATGATTATTCGACATTTACTTATATCAGAATTTACAAAAACGATTATCTTTGATTGATAAAATAACAAACTATGCAAGTATTCTACGACAAGAATTCTTTTTCCAACTATATCCAATCCCAAAAAGACCAGCAGAAAACCATCGGATTTGCCCCAACAATGGGCGCATTGCACGCGGGACACATCTCACTTTACGAAGAAGCAAGACGAGATAACGACATTGTGGTTTCCTCGATTTTCGTAAACCCTACTCAATTCAATAATCCGGAAGATTTGGAAAAATATCCGAGGACTGTGGAAGATGACATCAAAAAATTGGAAGATTCAAAGCTTGTAGATGCCGTTTACATACCCAGAGTTGAAGACATCTACCCAAATGGAATGGATAGAAAACACTATGATTTTGGCGGGATTGAAAACGAAATGGAAGGCTCCGCGCGACCAGGTCATTTCGACGGCGTTGGAACTGTAGTGGAAGAATTATTTGTTCAAGTCAACCCGGACAATGCTTACTTTGGTGAAAAAGATTTTCAACAACTGAAAATTATCGAAAAGCTGGTAGAAGGTCTGGATTTGAAAATAAAAATCCACGGCGTTAAAATCCACAGAGAAAAAAACGGATTGGCGATGAGCTCCAGAAATATGCGTCTTTCCGAAATTGAAAAAGAAACCTCAGCACTTATCTTTCAAACTTTGAAAAGAGTAAATGAATGGTTTCGCGTCATCTCTGTTCCGGAAATCAAAACCAGAGTAGAAGAGATTTTTGACAGTGAAAATATGGATTTGGAATATTTCCTGATCGCAGAAGAAGGAACATTGAAGGAAGTAGATTTCTTTTCAGCTGACGACGATTTCAGAGCTTTCATTGTAGTGAATGTCGGGAACGTAAGATTGATTGACAATTTACATTTGGATTAATCATTTAAGATTTGGGCAAAAAAAAAGAAACTTCTTTATTCAAGAAGTTTCTTACACCAAATCACAAAATATTAATATGAAAAAAATTTACTTGCGTAAATTGTGACCCGGCTGGGATTCGAACCCAGGACCCATACATTAAAAGTGTATTGCTCTACCAGCTGAGCTACCGAGTCGGTCATTTGATGAATGATAATTGATGGGAGATAAATGATTGTAAAACATATCAATTATCGACTATCTTTTATCGATTATTTTTGCAGTGCCTGCGACTGGACTCGAACCAGCACATCCTTAGGAAACCACCCCCTCAAGATGGCGTGTCTACCAATTTCACCACGCAGGCAAAAAAAAACCGTATCGCTACGGATTTTTGCTTTGTGACCCGGCTGGGATTCGAACCCAGGACCCATACATTAAAAGTGTATTGCTCTACCAGCTGAGCTACCGAGTCGGCCACATCTAAATCTCAATATTACTATTTCGTTTTAAAGTGGTGCAAAGATAGGCGTTTTTTTAAAATCTCAAAATTTTTTTCGAACTTTGTTTAAAATAAAATTATGATAATTTCCCTCTTAGGCTATATGGGCAGTGGTAAATCTCACATTTCCAAAAACTTGAGCAAAAAAATAAATTTCAAATTAATTGACCTCGACCAGCAAATTTCTGACGAACATCGACAAACAATTCCAGAAATCTTCGAAAAGAAGGGCGAAATCTATTTTCGAAAGGAGGAAAAAAGAATTTTAGAAGAATTATTAAACTCTGATGAAAACCTTATTCTAAGTCTTGGCGGTGGAACTCCCGTTTACTATGACAATATGGAAATCATCAATCAAAAATCAACAAGTATTTTCCTAAGAGCTTCTGTAAACACACTCACGAATCGTGTCCTTTTGCAAAAAAACACACGTCCTCTGATTGCAAAGCTGGAAGATTCTGATATTCCGGAATTCATTGCAAAACATCTTTTCGAGAGAAACCCCTTTTATTCCAAAGCACACTTGACCATAGATACAGATTCTAAAAACGCCATCGAAATATCAGATGAAATCATAAAAAAGCTTGAAATCTAATCTTCAGACTCTTTATTTTCTTTGAAAAAAGCATCCCAATCATCATTTTCCATATCTTCCAAAGAGCCATCATCTACATAATCGTCCATATCCCGACGGTCTTTTTTGGTAGGTCTTCCAATGCCTTTGTGTCTGTAATAATCTTGGGATTCTTTTCTCATTCTCAAGATTTCGTACTGGTCTTTCTCCGTCATATCCACCACGTACAGGACGACGAGTTTGGCTCCTACTCTACTTTTCGGGATGTCCAGAACTTTTATTTTATAATCAATTTGATTTTTTCTGATCTTGATGATATCTCCAGCTTTCACCTCTTTGGAGGATTTTACCACATTCTCACCAATGGCCACTCTGTTCTTTTTGATCTCTTCTGTAGCGATAGTTCTTGTCTTATAAAATCTTACACTCCATAAAAATTTATCTATTCTCATAATTTTTTATACTTTTGTCACGTTAAAAATTAATCGCAATTTAAGATTAAAATAAAAAAATGAAGAAAATACTTTTAGGAATTGCTCTGTCTGTCGTTGTACTGCAAGGGTGTAAGAAGGATGATGATGAAGTGGAAACTGTAGTCTTGACCGTAGAGGAACAAAACACCTATGATGATGCTGCCGCCAAGGACTTTCTTACCAAAAATTATATCAATAGCAGAGGTGTAATCACGCCTTTCAGTACGACTACTGATACAGATGATAATGAGAAAAAACTGATAGATTATGATTATAAAACACTTCCATCTGGTGTGATATATATTGTAATTCCCAATGCTCAACCAGATCCAGGAAAAGAGATTGCTAATGCAAGTGATGTTCTTACCTTGATGCAAGTTGTAAAAACTTACATATCAACAAAGGTAGATGATAAAATTATTTTTGGAAGTGAGAACACTTTTAGCAATAGTGTTGCGTCAGGAAATCCAACCATTGATCCTGGATATTTTTATATGAAAAACTCTGTGATCGCAAAGTACAACAAAGATAATGGCACCACTTACGGTAGAGATTTCTTTGAAATCGAAGGATTCCAAGAAGGTCTGAAATATTTTAAATCTTTTGAACTTGACGCTTCTGCTAATTACAACATGCAAGGTATCATAATTGTTCCTTCTAGAGCAGCTTATGCGAGAGATAACAATGTTTATGGTGCATCTTACAACAATAGAAGCTTTGTATTCAACTTTCAGCTATACGATGCAAAAACAAGACTTTCTACTGAAGATTAATCCTCATTATTAAAATACAACAGCGGCATATTTTCCAATATGCCGCTTTTTTTTATAAATTTTATAATTTTAAATCTTGGCTAGGAAATCTTCAAACTGATTTTCTTTGATAGACACGCTTCCGTCTTCTAAGATCTTATCAAGGATAATAAACTCTGTTTGGTTGATAGACTTTTCATCAAATGCTTTTGAAACTCTTACGTAGTTTTCTGTGAAGCCAAACATCAATCCATTTCTATTTTCGTGCTCCCAAAGAACGCTCAGTTTTCTACCTAACTGACTTCTGTAGAATTCCATTTTCTTTTTCTCAGAAAGAATTCTCAGCATTTTGTTTCGTCTTTTTCTTTCAGGAATAGGAACTGCGCCAATCATTTCTGCGGCTTCTGTATTTTCTCTTTCAGAATAGGTGAAGACGTGCAGATAACTGATTGGCAAATCATTCAAGAAATTATAAGTTTCCATAAACAATTCTTCTGTCTCTCCAGGAAACCCAACAATCACATCGACACCAATCGCAGCTTCCGGCATTACTTCCCGGATTTTTGCTACTCTGTTTTTATATAAAGTCGTGAGATAACGGCGTTTCATTTTTTTCAACAATTCGTCACTTCCAGACTGCAGCGGAATATGAAAATGGGGAACAAAACTTCTGCTCTTGGAAACCAACTCGATGCTTTCGTCTTTGAGAAGATTTGGTTCTATGGATGAGATTCTGATTCTCTCGATGCCTTCTACTTTGTCCAATTCAGAAATTAGATCCAGAAAAGTATGCTCGTGTTTCTTGTTTCCAAACTCGCCTTTTCCATAATCCCCGATATTAACGCCGGTCAAAACGATTTCCTTGATATTTCTCCCAGCAATCTCTTTTGCATTCGCAACCACATTATCGATGGTATCAGAGCGTGAAATTCCTCTAGCCAGCGGAATCG
Source organism: Chryseobacterium sp. FH1 (assembly GCF_000735135.1). Classification (GTDB taxonomy): domain Bacteria; phylum Bacteroidota; class Bacteroidia; order Flavobacteriales; family Weeksellaceae; genus Epilithonimonas. Next base: position 881,628 of record NZ_JPLZ01000006.1, on the reverse strand, counting down.
TGCAATACGTACATTTGTAATCGCAACCGTCTTGAACCTTAAGAAAAGCTCTCGTTCTGTCGCCAATCGAATATGAGCCGACGAAAAAATCAGCTTCATCAATCTCACAAGAATGGATTTCCGCACGACTTTCCGACTTTTCCAAATCATCCAAATAACTTAGAATATTGAATTTCTCCTTCGCTCCCAAAACCAGATCGACACCAGTAATCGCAGAAATCTCTTCCGGTTTCAATTGTGCATAACAGCCGATGATTGCGACCAATCCATCGGGATTGGCTTTCGCAGCACGCTTCACGTGGAGTTTGCATTCCTTATCTGCATTTTCTGTCACAGAACACGTGTTGATAATATAAACTTTTGCAGGCTCATCAAAATTGACTTTCTGATAGCCAGCATCCGTCAATTGTCTGGCAATGGTGGAAGTTTCCGCAAAATTCAATTTGCATCCAAGTGTGTGAAACGCAACGGTTTTCGGTTGTGAAATTACATTTGACATAAGTCTGCAAAGTTATTAATAAAATCCAAATCCTTCCAAATGTAGAATTTGTCCAAAATCCTTAAGTTATTAAGAGCCTATTTTAAAAAAAAATTAAACCACATAGACACATAGAATAGCGCAATAAAGTCCTCAGAAAAGATAAAATAGGACCAAACGGCGTACTAATTTATCTTAAAATCTCTACAAAAACTATGTGTCTATGTGGTTAAAAAAAACTTGACATTGTAAATCTAAACAGTTTTTAAACCAAAAAAAAATCCGAATTGAATCCGGATTTCCTTATAAAATAGTGATTTGAATATTTTTAATCTGATGATTTTGGAACACTTACTGCGACTTCGTAAACCTTCGTATGCATCAAGTATTTTGATCTTTCTCTAGATGTTACATTTTCTATTTCCCCTTTGAAAAGAACGATTACTGCATCTTCTTCAATTTGCCAGTCAGCATCAGAGAAATATTTTTCGTCTGGACTTTTCTCAGTCACAGCATTTTGTCTTTCTTTCAGCTTCTCTGCCATTTCCTGAAAACCTTCATCCGAAGAATGTAAGATCTTGTAATCTGGTCCTGCAAAAGCTTTATAATATTTATTTTCGTTGATCAGATTTTGTGAAGAATCTTCGACTGGATTATCATTTCCATCCAGGAAACCCACTTCCACCAAAGTTCCATTTCTATCTTCGGCAAATTTTCTGGCTTCTCCTACAGACCTAAAACCTGTGTAAACGTTGCTATTGTCGTACTCGTACTTGTTGAGTCTTTCAACTATATTTTCTGATTCCATAATTTATTTTTTTTGTGATTATTATTTTCTGAACTATTATCTGTGTCTTGTCCCTGTTTTGTGATAAGTCACATTTCTATTCACAGGATTTTGATTTTTCGGGCTAAGGTTTTGATTAATACGAGAATCGATCTTGTTGTTCGCATCTGTCAAATGTTGTGGCGTTTCGAAATTCAGCTTTTTGCCATTTTTGAAAATCTCACCTTCAGCATTTCTGTACATTTCATTTTTAATATACCTGTGACCGTCTGGTGCTGTAAATTTTTCGTTTTTATTTTTCTTTCTCTTTCTCAATTGAGTAAGTAAAATCAAAGCTCCTCCCGCAGCAAATCCCAACGCAATTTTTATCGTATTTTTCATATAATTTATTTACAAGTTTAAAAACAAAAGTTCTGCCAAAAGTGGATTTCAAGAATTTCTAAAGTTTTAAAATTCAGATTTGAAACCTAAATTTTTTGGAAACTTTGACAAATAAATTAATATTAAATCTAATTTAATACAAGTTCACAATTGTTAAAACTGCCAATTTGACTTAAAATAGAAGAGAATTTATTAAGGAATTTTTAAAATTGGTTAAACTTCGTTAAAACTGTAACACTAAGTTTTTAGTTCATACTAATTTAGCATTAAATTTGTGTATCAATAATCTCAAAAAAGAAATGAATATTAAGATGAAGAATACTTTAAAAAAACTAATGCCTTTTGCATTGACCGGCGTTATCTCCGGAGCTACGGTTTTCGGAGCAAGTCAATATCTTAGCTCAAACAACAATAGTGAGGATTTCTCATATTTCACAACAGCTTCCAAAAAATCAGCTTTCGTAGGAATGGGTTCTACGGTTGGAGATGATTTCGTCAAAGCTTCCAAAACAACGGTTCCGGCTGTTGTCACAATCAAAAATTACCAAGACCGCGCGGCTTCCCAAAGAATGCCGGAAACAGATATGTTCGATTTTTTCTTTGGTCCACAAGGTGGCAATCAGCAAAGACCTCAGCAAAGACAAACACCTAAAAACATGCCTTCCGGAATGGGATCTGGCGTCATCATTTCCCCAGACGGATACATCATCTCAAACAACCACGTGATCGCAGGTGCCAATAAATTGGAAGTGGTTCTTAGCAATAAAAAAACCTACATCGCAAACCTGATTGGTACAGATCCAAACACAGATATTGCCCTTTTGAAAATCGAAGAGAAAGGTTTGCCTTATCTTAATTTCGCAAACTCTGATTTGACAGAAGTTGGACAATGGGTTTTGGCGGTCGGAAATCCACTTGGACTTAACTCTACTGTAACGGCGGGAATTATCTCTGCGAAAGGAAGAAGCATCGATATTCTTAGTCAGCAATCCAGAACACCGATCGAAAGTTTCATCCAAACGGATGCAGCGATCAACCCTGGAAATAGTGGTGGAGCGTTGGTGAACGTGAATGGTGATTTGATTGGAATCAATACAGCTATCCAGTCTAAAACTGGATATTACGAAGGTTATGGATTTGCAGTGCCTTCGAATCTTGCGAGAAAAATCGTTGAAGACATCAAGAAATTTGGTTTGGTACAGCGAGGTTTCTTGGGTGTTGGAAGTTTAGATTTGTCTAATGAAATGCAAGTGGCGGCCTACAACCAAAGAGAAAAGAAAAATTTGAAAGCCGGCGACGGAATCTATGTAACGGAAATCACGAAAAAAAGCGGTGCAGAGGATGCTGGAATTCAAGTTGGCGACATCATCACAAAAATTGACAATACTGATATTTCCGGATTCTCCGATCTTTCTCTTGCCATTGGAAGCAGAAGACCTGGCGATAAAGTAGCGGTAACTTACACTAGAAATGGTAAGACCAATAATATTAATGTTACGCTTAAAGACCTGAAGGGCGGAACATCATCTAGAAGCAAAGAAGATTTGACTGTGACCGAGAAAATCGGATCTGAGTTTGAACCTCTAAGCGAAAGAGTGAAAACCGATTACGGTCTGGAAAGTGGCGTGATTACGAAAAACGTTATCGAAGGAAGTGAGATGGACAAAATTGGTGTGGTGGACAATTACATCGTGATGGAAATCAACGGAAAACCTGTCAATTCTCAAAAAGATGTCGAAAAAATCCTAAACGGCTACAAAGGAAACGTTCAAGTGAAATACGTGGACAGCTACGGAAGAATCACAACGAGAGGATTTAAATTACAATAAGACTAGAAATTAGACTTCAATACTAAATGATAAATTTTGAAAGCCATTCTTTACGGATGGCTTTCTTTTTTGGGTAAATTTGCGGTTCGAAAATCAAAATGAAACTTTTCAATTCTTATATCAAAACTTTCAAAGGACTTTCCAGGGAAGCTTGGATGTTGTCCATTGTTATGCTCATCAACCGTTCTGGTTCGATGGTTTTGCCATTTTTGGGTGTTTATATGACAGACCATTTGAAGTTCAGTTTGGAGAATGCGGGAATCGTTTTGAGTTTTTATGGGATTGGTTCTGTGCTCGGTTCTTATTTGGGTGGACTTTTGACGGATAGATTTGGCGAATATTATGTGCAATGTTGGAGTTTGTTTTTGAGTGCGCCGATATTTCTCATTATTCCATTTTTTCCGAGCATTGAGATGATGGCGTTTTTGATTTTCCTTCAAAGTACGATTAGCGATACATTCCGGCCTGCGAATTCTGTAGCGATTACGAAATATGCACGACCTGAAAATCTGACCAAAGCCTTTTCATTGAACCGAATGGCCATCAATCTTGGATTCTCGATTGGACCAGCTTTGGGTGGAATATTGTCTGGGATTTCTTATAATTTTTTGTTTGTGGTAAATGCAATCGGCGCTTTGGTTGCAGGCATTATTTACGTTGTATTTTTCCGAAAGAGAAATCAAATCTTCCGGGAGAAAAAAAGATTGGAACCAGAAAAAAAGGTTGAGAACGTCGCCACGAAATCGCCTTACAAAGATTTTCCGTTTTTGATTTATAGTATTTTGTGTGCTGTCTTTGCGGTTTGTTTCTTTCAGTTTTTTAATACGATTCCATTGTTTTATAAAGACGTTGCGAAGCTGAGCCAAAGTACGATTGGATTTGTTTTGGGTTACAGTGGGTTTATCATTGTATTGCTCGAAATGCCTTTGGTAAGTATTGCAGAACGCACTTTGAGGATTCCTCAAATTCTTTTCATTGGGATTGTAATGGCTGGATTATCGTATTTGATTTTGCTTTTGGGAAGTAATGTTGCGTTGCTCTTACTTTCGATGACGATATTATCTGTTGCGGAGATTTGGGTGCTTCCGTTTATGTCCACTGTGACGGCTTTGCGCGCTGAGCGGGGAAACAAAGGTGCGTATATGGGACTGAATGGAATTGCATTTTCTTTCTCGTTTATCTTCACGCCGTTTCTGGGAACTTATGTGGTGAGTCAATTTGGGTTTGACAGTTTGTGGATTGGGTCGTTTGGTGTGTTGGCGTTGTCGGCGGTTTTGATTTATATTGTGGTGAAGAAGATGATTCCGACCCGGTAGTTGGTTTTGTTTGAATAAGGTCTTCGACTCCGCTCAGACTGACATCGCATTATTTGTCAAACTTAACTTTTTGGCTTTGCTTAAAAGAAAGAATAAAAGTGCTTTGAAATCTTCAATTCTTGGACAAATCGTGGCTTTATGTGGAATCTGCAACCTACTTCGACAAGCTCAGCATAAACTTTTTGAGTGCATCCCGATGTAAAATCGGGAGGGAGTGGAAGGCGGATAAGTTGCCCAAATAATTATTTTCGAACCAATGCGATAAAAAAACTATTTTTGTTCCACTCAAATTTGAACAATGAATCCGGGAACTATTTTATTATTATTCGTATTCGCCTATTTTATTGGGCTTTTGGTAATTTCCTATTTTACAAGTCGCAACTCCGACAACCAGTCTTTTTTCATTGGAAACAAGAAAAGCAAGTGGTGGCTGGTGGCGTTTGGGATGATTGGGACGTCGCTTTCGGGCGTGACGTTTATCTCCGTTCCGGGCACGGTCGGGAAGATGACGGCGGGCGATTATGCGTTTGGCGGTTTCGAATATTATATGATGGTGATTGGGTTTTTCATCGGTTATTTTATCGTGGCTGGCGTTCTGCTTCCGCTTTATTACCGGATGAATCTGACTTCCATTTATACTTATCTGGGGCGAAGATTCAATGTGGAGGCGCATAAAATCGGGTCTTTGTTTTTCATTATTTCGAGAGCGATTGGGGCTACGGCGAGGTTGTATCTGGTGGTTAATATTCTTCAAATATTTTTGCTTGAGAATCTGGGCGTTCCGTTTTGGGTGACGGCTTTTGTGTTGTTGCTGATGATTTTGCTCTATACGTTTGAAGGTGGCGTGAAAACGATTGTGATTACCGATACATTGCAGACGTCGTTTATGATTTTGAGTTTGATTGCGTGCATCGTTTATATTTTATCGAATTTGAATTTGTCGTTCGGTGAAGCCTACTCGATTCTGGAGCAAAAGCAGTACACGCATTTCATCAATACTGACATCAATTCCAAAACATTTTTCCTGAAAACCATTCTGGGCGGGATGTTCATCACGATTGCAATGACGGGTCTTGACCAGGAAATGATGCAGAAAAACATCTCGGTGGACAACCTGAAAAACTCGAAAAAGAATATGCTGACATTTGCCGGAACTTTGCTTTTTGTGAATCTGGCGTTCTTATTTTTGGGTGGTTTGCTTTATCTTTTTGCGATACAAAATGGCGCAGTTTATGGCGATGGCATTTTCGGTTTCAAAGGTGCCGATGGACAAATCAGCAATATAATGGGCGACGACCTTTTCCCGGCATTGTCTTTGGGACATTTTCCGATGGCGCTTTCTGTGATTTTCATCATTGGATTGATTTCCGCCTTGTTTCCGTCTGCTGATGGGGCTTTGACGGCGGTAACGAGTTCTTACTGCGTTGACCTTTTGGGCTTGAATGAAGACCAGCAAAAAACCGAGAAGCAAAAGAAAAGACTGAGAATGAAAGTTCATTTGACGTTCACGGTAATATTTTTTGCGTTGATTATGGTTTTCAAAGCCATCAATGAGAAGTCGATTGTTTACCTGATTATGGAAATTGCGGGTTATACTTACGGGCCACTTTTGGGATTGTTCGCTTTTGGGATTTTGACGAAATTTACGATTGTAAAAAAGTATTCGATATTGGCTGTGACGCTACTTGCGCCGGTTTTGACTTACTTGATTAATCTTTATGTGACCAATAATACGGATTACAGAATTGGGGTGGAACTGATTATTTTGAATGGGTTTTTGACGTTTTTGGGATTGTGGTTGGTGAGGTCGAAGAATCTTGAACGTAAAGTCGAAATTCAATAATTTTACTAATTGTTAAAATCATTATGAAAAAAAATATCATTCTCTTTAGTCTACTACTAATTTCAATATTTAGTTTTGGACAAACTTCGTCAGTACTAATTCCGGGAACCAAATATTCAATGATTCCTCCTGAAGGTTTTATCCTGTCTACCAATTTTTCCGGGTTTCAAAATAATGAAACAGGAGCATCAATTATGATTATGGATATTCCAACTTCTTATTCCTCTCTTGTATCAGGTTTTACAAAGGAAGCTTTGAAAACCAAGGGGATGAACTTACTCTCTAAAGAAAACGTAAGATACAAGAACTCAGATGCAATGCTTTTTAAAGTTAGCCAACAAGCAAATGGAATAAATTATCTAAAGCAAATTTTATTATTTGGTGATAAAAAAATAACGGTGATGGTTAATGGAATTTATCCCGAACAATCAAAGGATAGTGAGAATGAAGTAAAAAAATCATTGTTTACTATTGAACGAAATGAAAAATTGGTTGAAAAGCCTTTGGAATCTGTAAACTTTTCAATTAATGTTGATGGAACAGATTATAAGCTCGTAAAATCCTTAGCAGGGTCTCTACTTTATAGTGAAGATGATAAAATTCCGACGGATAAAGGCTTGATAGGAGTTTCATATTCTTTAGGACATAAAGTAAACTCTGATTACAAACAGTTTTCTATTGATAGATTAAAAAAATTACCTGACGCAAGCAATTCAATAATCAAAACAATTGATAAGGTAACAATTTCTCATATGGAAGGTTATGAAATTGTTGCTGAAGATAACAGTAAACAACTAATCTATCTAGTTACCTTATTTACGCCTGATAAAGAATATTATTTAATTGTTGGACAAGCAAAGGACGACAAAGAAAAAAATTTAGAAATTTATAAAAAGGTGTCAAAAACATTTAAATTGAATTAATTATTATTTAGTTGTCTTAAATTATATGAAAACCCACACCACCAATTACACCAACACTTTAATAGAAATCGCAGAAGATTCTCCGGTTTTCCAAGCGGTGATTCCGGTGGTGAAAAATGAGAAGAAAACGATTGCCAGTTATCAATTCGAAAAGCTGTCGAAACAACCTTTGAAATATACTTCCGATGAATTGTTGTTTGAAATTTTTGCGGAACGAAATGATATTTCGCCTTCAGAAATTGAAGAAGAAAAACAGAAATTCTTTTCAAAAGGTCAACCTTGTTTGCGAACGTCGCCTTTGGCTAAGAAGAATGGATTCGGGATTTTTCACAATGAAGATTCTAAAATCCAATTGATTCCGGCTGAATCTGATAATTATCAAAAATTGTTGGCTGATGATTCGATTACGAAAGTGAAAGCTATGAAATCAAAAAAGTGATTTCACCATTTATCTAAGCTAAACTCCGACTCTTATTTTTGTACGAACCCAGCGTTTTGCTTTTCTTATTTTTGAAGTAATGCGACAAGTGGCTTTCGTCCGTAAAACCAAACTCATAGGCGATTTGTTTGATGGTATTCTGTCCGGATTCCATTCGTCTTTCTATCAACGCCATACGGTAATCATTGACATAATCACGATACGAAACTTCGAAATTCCGTTTGAAATAAGCACTGAAATATGTCGGCGAAATATTGAAATGATAAGCGATATTCTTGATTCGAATCGTCTCCGGCTGGTAGATATTCTGATGAATGTACGAAATCACATCTTCCTTATTCTGAAGTCCAACATCCAACCTGATGTCCATTTTCGAAGTCGCTTCTTTTATCAATCCGAAAATTGAAAGGATTTGATAAAAAACAATCGGCGACGTGGAAACATCTTTTCTGCAGTTGTAGGACAAAATATTTTCAATCGTCTTTTTCAGAATCGTCTTGCAAGGTTCGGAAAAGATGAGTTTTTTCTCTTTCAGGATTTGTTTCCGCATCACGTTTTCCGGAGAATTCATCGCAAAAGAATCGGGAGAAAGATGCTTGTTTCCTTTAAAATAGTCATCCGTGAACTTGATGAAAATCAACCTCGAATATTTATTGTACTCGAAATAATGCTGATCGTCTGGCGAAATCAGGAAAAGGTCGCCACATTTGTAAGGCAAAATAATATTGTTGATATGGTGATTTCCATTTCCCTTCAAAACATAAATCATCTCATAATAAGTATGGCTGTGCGACGGATGGCCAAACTCCTCACCTTCCAAATCACTAATCACCAAGGACTCAAACTGCAGTTTTTTCACAATATTAAATTAATTTTAAATTTCTTACGGTAGCATAAAATTACAATTATTTAAATTAATTGTACAAGCTAAAATTTTTATTTTTTTTCAACATTTGTAATGCGTTTGCGGGGCATAATAATTGTTCCCTCGATAATATTCATTTTTCAGAATCCTTTTTTAGTGCTTAAAATATTCTGAAACATCAAAAATCTTAGCATTATGAAATATTGGAAAATAATTACCGTCTTATCTTTTTTCATCATTAATTTTTCTTTCGGGCAAAATAGTTTAATCTTAGAAAACGTTCGGCTCATCGATGGAAACGGCGGAACTCCAATAGAAAACACGAGTATTCTCATTAAGAATAATAAAATTTCAAAAATCGGAAAAACCATTTCTGACAAAACTGCAAAACGGATTAATTTAAAAGGCAAAACAATCATTCCAGCTATGATTTCTGCCCATTCCCACGTTGGAACTTTAAAAGGAAAAACCACAGTTCCAGAAAATTATACCGAAGAAAATATTCTTTCTCAACTTAAAAAATATCAGGATTACGGCGTTCTCAATGTAATGTCGATGGGAACCGACCGGCCTTTGTTGTTTAAAATCGGATTGAGAGAAAAATCTGCAAAAGGCGAAATTGATGGCGCAAGAATACATTCTGCAGGTTACGGATTTGGTGTGACCGACGGCGCTCCACCACTCGATTTTGCGATGGATAAAGTATTCCGACCAAGTTCTGTGAATCAAATTCCGGCTCAGATGGACAGTTTAAAAAACATCAATGCAGAATTGGTGAAAATCTGGGTAGATGATTTTAATGGAAAATTCAAGAAAAAAATAAGTCCTGAGATTTACAAAGCCATCATCACAGAAGCTCATAAAAGAAATCTGAGAGTTGCTGCGCACGTTTATTATCTCTCGGATTTGAAACAACTGGTTGAAGACGGAATCGATGTCATCGGCCACAGCGTACGAAGCGAAGTGATTGACGATGCGACTTTGGCAAAAATGAAAGCTCAAAATATCATTTACATCCCTACTCTTTCGCTTGACGAATATGCTTATGTGTACGCCAAAAAACCAGAATGGGTCGATAATGAATTCTTCAAAAAATCATTAGAACCAGGCGTTTACGAAATGATAACTTCTGAAAAATATCAGAACGAAATAAAAAATTCTCCCAATTATAATTTGAATATCAAAGCTTTCGAAACCGCGAAACAAAATCTGAAAAAAGTTTACGATTCCGGAATTCTTGTCGCGATGGGAACAGACAGCGGTGCAATGCCTTTGCGAGCTCAGGGATTTTCGGAACATTTGGAATTACAGTTGATGACGGAATCTGGATTGACGCCAATTCAGGCTATTACAGTTGCTACCAAAAACTCAGCGAAAGCTTTGAAAATTGATAAAGATTTTGGTACAATTGAAGTTGGGAGGACGGCTGATTTTATTATTTTAAATTCAAATCCTACAGAAAATATTAAGAATACAAGAGATATTTTTTCAGTTTATAAAGCGGGGAAAGAAGTAAGTAAAGGACCTTTAACAAAATAAAAATTAAAAATGGAATATAGAAAATTAGGACACAGCGATTTAGAAGTTTCAGCAATCACCTTCGGAGCGTGGGCGGCCGGCGGATGGATGTGGGGAAGCACGGACAGAAATGAAGCCATCGAGGCCATCAAAGCATCTTATGATGTCGGTGTAAAGTCTATCGACACCGCGCCAATCTACGGACAAGGAACGAGCGAAGAAATTGTGGGCGTAGCGATTAAGGATATTTCTCGAGACAAGGTTCAAATCCTTACAAAGTTTGGAATGCGTTGGGATTTGGACAAGGGAACTTTGGCAATGAACAGTAAAAATAACGACGGAAATGATATCGACATTTACAAATACGCAGGAAAAGAAAGCATCATTTACGAATGTGAGCAAAGTTTGAAGAGATTGGGAACAGATTACATCGACCTTTATCAAATCCATTGGCCAGATGTTACAACACCGATTGATGAAACTTTCGAAGCGGTTTCAAGATTGATTGAACAGGGAAAAGTCCGTTTTGCCGGCGTTTGTAATTATGATGCACAACAAATGGCCGAGGCTGAGAAAACGTTGAAATTGGTTTCAAATCAGATTCCATTCAGTATGGTGAATCGTGGTATTGAGGACGAAACCGTTCCTTACTGCATCGAAAATGAAAAATCGATTTTGGCTTACAGTCCTTTGGAAAGAGGATTACTGACAGGAAAAATTACTTCCGACTACAAATTCCAAGAGGGCGACCACAGAGCTGGGCATCCTCATTTCCAACCGGATTTTATCAAGAAAACCAATGAACTTCTCGACAAAATCAAACCGATTGCTGACGAGCATAATGCAACGCTTGGACAATTGGTTCTTCGGTGGACGATTGAAAGACCCGGAATTACAATTGCTTTGGCTGGAGCAAGAAATGCAGAACAAGCCGTTCAAAATGCAAATGCGATGGACATTAATCTTACAAAAGAAGAATTACATACCATCGATGAACTTGTCAATGCTTTTTAAGCTTTACTAAAACCACCAATCACAAAATATTAAAAAAATGGAAAGACGAACATTTATTAAAAACACCGGACTGGCCGCTGCAGGATTAATGGCTTCATCTGCCATTCCCACATTTGCATCGCAATTATTAAAAGGAAACATTATGGAACAGTTTGAAAATTCAAATCTGCATAAAAGATTCAGACCCAAAAACAAATCCGGTTTCGGAGGAGTCGCTTTGGGAAATGGTTTCAACATCAATCCGGATATTGAATGTTTACAATCTATAGAAGCCGCCTGGAATGCGGGAGTTCGTTATTTTGACACATCGCCGTGGTACGGTTTGGGACTCAGCGAGCACCGAATGGGACTATTTTTGAAAGATAAAAAGCGCGATGAATTCACACTTTCCACAAAAATGGGAAGAATCCTGAAACCTCACGATGATTTCAAATTGGATGGACTTTGGAAAGGAAAACTCAACTTTTCTTACGATTATGATTACTCTGCAGCCGGCGCCAGAAAAAGCGTTGAAGATAGTTTGCAACGTTTAGGCGTTGCTTCATTGGACGTTGTTTTCATCCACGACCTTTCTCCTGACAACAAAGATATGAAGGGCGATTGGGTAAAATATTTTGATATTGCTGCGAAAGGCGCAATGCCAGAACTCATCAAAATGCGTGAGGAAGGTCTGATAAAAGGTTGGGGATTTGGTGTCAACACCATCGAACCGATTTTGAAGGCCATCGAAGTTTCGGACCCTGACATTTTCCTTTCTGCCTGTCAGTATTCACTAATTCATCATTCCGATGACCTCAACAAAGTTTTCCCAAAAGTGGCTGAAAAAGGCATTTCGATTGTTGTCGGCGCGCCACTGTGTGCTGGTTTTCTTTCTGGTAAAGACAGATATTTGTACAATGGCGATTTCCCGAATGGTGTCAAAGAAAAATTAGCAACTTTGAAAAGGGTTGCTGACAATCACAAAGTAGATTTGAGAACGGCGGCACTTCAATTTGCGGCAGCGCCGGAAGTGGTTTCGGGTGTGATTCCTGGTGCGCATACGGTGAAGCAGGCTGAGGAAAATGCGACCTCATTCAAAGCAAAAATCCCGGCTGATTTCTGGGCAGAACTAAAGAAAGAAAAATTAATCGAAGCCAATGCGCCAGTTCCAAAATCTTAATTAATGGAAAAAAGAAACAATACTTATCAATTAGATTTAAAGGAGCTTAAACTGAAAGACGCTTCTGAAGGCACAAAAAATTTAAGTCTTCAATTTGAAAACCACGATGATATTTTCAACATTATTCAAGTCATTAAATCAAAAAAGATATTTGATGATGAAAATACGGCAACCGAATTCGCTTTAGGTTTAAAACTATTTACCGAAGTGATGTTGAAAAACAAGCAACATCCATTGTTTGAAGAATTGAAACCATCAATTTCCGAATTTATAAAAAAATTAAAAAGTCAATAATATGGCTTCAACTCCGCTCAGCTTGACAGTTTATGAGTGTCACACTGAGCGGAGTCGAAGTGTTTTTCAAAAAAGAATTAAAAACCACAAAATGGAATACAGATTTTTAGGAAAATCAGGACTGAAAGTTCCTGTTCTAAGTTTCGGAACCGCGACTTTCGGTGGCGAAGGCGATTTCTTCAAAGCTTGGGGAAATACGCAGGTGGATGAGGCCAAAAAACTCGTCAATATTTGTATGGATGCTGGCGTCAATTTCTTTGACACGGCCGATATGTATTCCGACGGAAAATCCGAGGAAGTTCTCGGAAAAGCGATTGAAGATTTTTCTCGGGACAAATTAATTTTATCCACGAAATCAACTTTCACATTTGGCGACGGTCCAAATAACCAAGGTTCTTCCCGACTCCATATTTTGAAACAAATCGAAGGAAGTCTGAAACGCCTCGGAACAGATTACATCGATGTTTATCATATGCACGGCTTCGACGGAAACACACCGGTTGAAGAAACTTTGAAAGTCTTGGATGAATTGGTGACCAGCGGAAAAGTCCGTTACATCGCTTGTTCAAATTTCTCCGGCTGGCATTTGATGAAGTCTCTTGGGATTTCGGAAAAATACGGTTGGAACAAATATATTGCGCATCAAGTCTATTATTCCTTGGCAAACCGTGATTATGAATGGGAATTGATGCCACTCGGATTAGACCAAAATGTCGGTTCGATTATTTGGTCGCCACTGGCATCCGGAAGATTGAGCGGAAAACACGGGCGAAACAAACCGATTCCGCAAGACGGAAGAATTGCACAAGGCGGAAGTCCTGTTCCCGAAGCGGTTGTACAGGAAGAGATTTTTTACAACACGATTGATGCTTTGGAAGATGTTGCCGGCGAAGTTGGAAAGACTGTTGCTCAGGTCGCGTTGAATTGGCTGTTGCAACGTCCGACTGTTTCCAGCATCATTATTGGTGCGAGAAATGAAGAACAATTGAAACAAAATCTGGAAGCTGTCGGCTGGAATCTGACTCGTGAACAAGTTGAAAAACTCGACAAAGCCAGCGAAGTTCCGCCAACTTATCCTTATTGGCATCAATGGAAAAATAAAAGTTTGAATCCAACGCCGGATTTTTACAGCCATTTGAAATAAATTTAAATTAATCTTGCAGATTTTGCAGAGGACGCAGATTTCAATCAAAATTAAATCAGCCAAATCAGCTGAATATGCGAGAGATTATTTCTGTCTGTTAATTGTTATCGAATAAACTTTAAAATTGAGCTATGAAAGACTTCAAAACAATTTTCTTCTTTCTCAGATTGCCGATTGCGATTTCTCTTTTAGGTCACGGTCTGGTAAGGCTTCCCAAGCTTGAGACATTCAGTAGTTGGATGGTAACTTCAATGGAAAAATCGGCGATTCCAGATTTTTTGGTTGCGCCTTTCGGTTATTTTTTACCGATTGCCGAGGCAGTTTTGGGACTTTCGTTATTAATCGGATTTCAACCCAGATACACTTTGTTTGCAAGTTTATTCTTGATGAGCCTTTTGATTTTCGGCAGTTCATCCATCGAAAACTGGAGCGCGGTAGAATCTCAACTTTTGCATTCTTTCTATCTCTTCGGATTGGTTTGGTTTTGGCAGAAGTACAAACCGGAATCAAATCTTTAAAATCAATTTTATGAAATACTTAAAATACCTAGTTCTTTTATTTTTATCAATCAATTTATCCGCGCAGAAAAATCGGCCGGTTTTAGATATTATGTTGACGAATTATGAATATCCATACAAAGTCAGTTTTCTGAATTTCGAAAGCCAGAATCAGGATTTGAAGATGGCTTATATGGACATCAAACCAAATAAAGCCAACGGCAAAACCGTGGTTCTGCTTCACGGCAAAAACTTCAATGGTGCTTATTGGAAAACGACGGTTGAAGCTTTGAATAAAGAAGGATTTCGAGTAATCGTTCCAGACCAAATTGGTTTCGGTAAATCATCAAAACCAACAGAATATCAATTCACTTTTCAGCAGTTGGCTCAGAATACGAAAGCTGTTCTGGATGAATTAAAAATTGATAAAATTTATCTGCTCGGACATTCGATGGGCGGAATGGTCGCGACAAGATTTTCATTAATGTACCCAGAAACGATCGAGAAATTAATCCTCGAAAACCCAATCGGACTGGAAGATTGGAAACTGGTTGCGCCTTACACTTCCATCGATAAAAATTACGAAACCGAACTGAAAGCCGACTACGAATCGACGAAAAAATATCAAAACGGATTCTATTATGACAACAAATGGAAACCGGAATATGACGAATGGGTTTACCTTTTGACAGGCTGGACAAAAGCGCCAGATTATCCCAAAGTCGCATTGGTCAACGCAAAAACTTCGGATATGATTTTCACACAACCTGTTGTTTATGAATTCCAAAATCTGAATGTTCCAACACTATTAATCATCGGAACGCGTGACAGAACGGCGATTGGAAAAAACAATGTGAAAGACCCGAAAATAGCTGAAACGATGGGACGATACGACTTATTAGGAAAAGCTACTCAACAAAAAATCAAAGATTCAAAATTGGTGGAACTTGATAATGTGGGACATCTTCCGCACATCGAGGTTTTTGACCAATTCATCAAACCTGTAAAAGAATTTTTAAAATAATAAATTATCAAAATGAAAAAAGTAAATATTAAAAATACAGACTTAGAAATCGCTCCAATCAATTTTGGAGGAAATGTTTTCGGATGGACTTTGGACGAGAAAGAATCGTTCAATATCCTGAATAAATTCGAAGAAGGAGGATTTAATTTCATCGATACAGCGGACACTTATTCCTGGTGGGTGAACGGAAAAGGCGGACAATCCGAGGAAATCATCGGAAAATGGATGAAGGAAAAAAAGAACCGACAAGAGATCGTTCTCGCCACAAAAGTAGGTTCTGAAACCAAAGAACACGGCTTCGACATCACTAAAAAACACATTCTGAAATCTGTTGACGAATCTCTGAAACGTCTTGGAAGGGACCACATCGATTTGTATTACACACATTTTGATGACAAAATAACGCCAGTTGAAGAAACACTTTCTGCTTACGACGAAATCATCAAAGCTGGAAAAGTAAGATACATCGGCGCTTCTAATATTTCGCCAGAAAGATTGATTGAATCTTTTGAAGTTGCTGAGAAAAACAATTTGCCAAAATATGTTGCACTTCAGCCTCATTACAATTTGGTGGAAAGAGAAAAATTCGAAACGGAATACGCATCATTGGTTGAAAAATACGGATTGAGCGCTTTCCCATATTGGTCTTTGGCCGCGGGATTCTTAACCGGAAAATACAGAACCGAAGAAGATTTTGAGAAAACAACTCGAGGCGCCGGCATCAAGAAATATTTTGATGGCAAAGGAAAAGCGGTTTTGAGCGCGCTTGACAAAGTTTCCGAAAAACATCAATCTCAGCCTGCAACTGTGGCGTTAGCTTGGCTGTTAGCAAATCCGTTAATCACTGCTCCAATCGTAAGTGCGACGAGCGAACGACAATTGCAAACCATTTTCGATGCGCCAAAATTGAGTTTAGATTCTGAAGATTTGGAAATCCTTAACCAAGCTTCGAAATAAGCGATGTCAGAGGTACAATCACAACTGAGCAAAGGTCAGGTTTTGGGAATGGCTGTCGTCGCAGGAATTAGCGTTTCAAATATTTATTTTGCCCAGCCCATTCTACATCAAATCGCCGAAAGTTTCCGCGTTCCTGAAAGTAAAATGGGAATTATGGTCGGACTCGGACAAGTCGGTTATGGTGCTGGACTTTTGACCTTGGTTCCGTTGGGCGATAAAGTTGACCGCAAGAAATTGATTCTGACTTTACTTGGAACTTTATTCTTTGTTTTGATTGCAATCGGGTTGGTTTCCAATTATTATTTTATTTTTTTATTCAGTTTATTATTGGGATTGACGGCGGTCGCGGCTCAGGTTATTTTGCCAATGGCGGCGGAATTATCGGGCAACGAAAAAGGAAAAAATGTCGGAATTATCTTCACCGGAATTCTCGTAGGGATATTGATGGCGCGGGTTTTCAGCGGTTATATTTCTGAATGGAGCAGTTGGAAAATGGTGTATTATCTTTCGGCTGGATTCACGATTTTCTCTTTGGCTTTTGTCTATTTCAAATTGCCGAGTGTAAAACCGACGTTCAAAGAATCTTATTTTAAATTGATTTCGTCTTCGTTTTATCAACTAAAGCGATTTCCTCAATTGCGGTTTATGGCCTTACTTGGCGGAATTGCATTTGCTGTCTTCTGTTCGTTTTGGACAACTTTGACATTTTTGTTGGTTGAAAAACCTTACAATTACAGTTCGGACACGATTGGACTTTTCGGAATGTTGGGAATTGCCGGTGCCTTGGTTGCGCCATTGATTGGAAAAGCATCTGACAAAGGCGATTCCCGATACACACAATTGATTGCAAGTGTTATCTTGTTAGTTGGTTCGGTCGTGATTTTTCTGTTTCCGAGTTATTTAATTTCAATTATTCTTGCCGTGATTTTCATTGATGTTGGTGTTCAGTCTATCCAAGTCACGAATGTTGCATTGATTTATAGACTTGACGAAAAAGCGAACAGCAGAATCAACACGATTTATATGACTTCTTACTTTGTTGGTGGCGCTTTGGGAACTTTCATCGGGCTCAAATGTTGGGAACTTGGCGGTTGGCATTATGTTGGAATTCAGCTCGTGGTATTCAGTTTAATTGTACTTTTAATGAATCTAATGAACGTCATCAAGCAGAAAAAAATTAATCAAACAAAATCTTAAATATGAAACTCTCACTCACATTATTCGCTATGTTCCTTGGAATGCAACTCACATTAGCCCAAAAATTAAAATCCGTGGCTTATCAAGACGGCACTCAAAAATTGAACGGTTTAGTCACTTCGAATGCAGGAAAAAAACTTCCCGGCGTCTTGATTCTTCCAGCTTGGAAAGGCATCGACGATGAAGCTAAAAATTCTGCCATAGAATTGGAAAAGCAAGGTTACATCGCTTTCATCGCTGATATTTATGGCGAAGGAAATATCCCAACCGACAATGCTTCGGCTTCAAAGATTGCGGGAACTTACAAGCAAGATTACAAAGCGTATCAAAAAAGAATTGCTCTGGCTTTGGAAGAATTGAAAAAACAAGGTGCGAATCCAGATAAAATTGCGGTTATAGGTTATTGTTTCGGTGGAACGGGCGCATTGGAAACGGCGAGAGCGCAAATGCCGGTTGCTGGTGTCATCTCGATTCACGGCGGTTTGGCTAAAGGCAATGACAGACTGAATGTTCCCATCAAAACTAAAGTTCTCGTAGAAAATCCAGCCGACGACGAAAGCGTAAAACCGGAAGATATGACCAATCTGATTGCGGAATTGAAAGCCGGAAAAACGGATTTTCAAATCATCACGTATGCCAATTCCAAACACACTTTCACCAGTCCGGAATCTCCAGATTACAACGAAGTAATGGCGAAACGCGCGTGGAATCACACGTTGACTTTCCTTAAAGAAGTATTGAAATAATCTCAACTAAAAATCAATTGATTTCCCCAACCCTAAAGGGAGTCAATTGATTTTCTTTCTCCCTTTAGGGTTGGGGCAAAAAGAAAATCAATTGATTCATATTTGACTTTAGGATTGGCAAATAGAAAATCAAATTTATTTTTTGATGAGCAACGAAACAATGTCCTGCACCACTTTCTGAGAAACGAAATTCATAAAATCAATTCTTTCCAGATGTGGCAAAAATAATTTTGACGTCACTTCTTCATTGCCAATTCTAATTGTATAATAAACTGTTCCCACATCTTTCCCGTCCTCGCCTTTTCCAGGACCAGCAACGCCTGTCGTAGAAACCGCAATATCGGTCTTGAATAATTCTTGACAACCTTTCGCCATTTCGGAAGCAACTTGTTCACTCACGACAGTAGATTCCTCGATTGTTTTTGGATTGACATTCAGAATATCGACTTTTTTCTCGGTCGCATAACTCACAATTCCGCCGATAAAATATTTTGAACTTCCTGTTATTGATGTTATTAACCGTGACAATTCTCCGCCAGTACAACTTTCCGAAACCGAGATGGTCAACTTTCTGTCATTCAACAATTCGCCGAGGATTTTCTCGATTTTATCTTCGTGTGTGGCGATGATATTTTCGCCGATGATTGGGATTAATTTCTTAATCTCAGTTTCTAATTCTTGTTCTAAAATTTCCTGAGAACTTCCCGAAGCGGTCAATCTCAATTTCACTCTCGTTCCGATTGGTAAATAAGACAGCGCAATATGTTTCGGCAAAGCCAATTCCCAACTTTCAATATTTTCTGACAGAATACTTTCCGGAACATCCACAACCGAAACGATTCTCGTCACAATATGTTCTAATGACAGTTTTTCTTTCAAAAATGGAATGATTTGGTCTTTCACCAGAGGTTTCACTTCGTAAGGAACGCCTGGCAAACTGAAACAAAACGTTCCATTCTTCTCCAAAACCATACAAGGCGCTGTCCCGAAATGATTAAGAAAAACCTCAGCTTTCGACAAGACAATCGCCTGTTCTTTATTGTGTTCCAAAATCCAAAGTCGGTTTCGCTTTTCGAGATAAGCACGCAAATGTTCATAAACTTTATCAGAAAAAATCAATTCGTCTTGGAAAAATTCAGCGTAAGCTTTCTTGGTGATATCATCTTTAGTCGGGCCTAATCCGCCAGTCGTGAAAACCACATCTACCATCTCAAATGCTTTTCCTAAAGTCGAAACAATCGCACTTTCATCATCAGGAATCGTGAAGATGGAAGTCACTTTCACACCAATCTCTTTGAGTTGGGTGGCAATGAAATTAGAATTGGTATCTACGGTATTTCCTGAGAGAATCTCGTCTCCGATGGTGATTAAAACTGCTGTTTTCATAAGAACAAATTTCGGGAATAATTCAATTCTAAAATTAGGTTTTTAAATAAAATTCCAAACATTTTTATATTTATCTTTGATTAAAATTGAGGAATGAAATCATCTTTCTGGAAAAACTACAGCAACATCCTCCTGCTTCTCATCGGGATTTTCATCGGAAGTCTCGTGGGAATTTTCGCGCCGGATTTTGTCGTTTACCTAAAACCAATCGGTGACATTTTCCTGAATCTACTTTTCGTTACGGTCATTCCACTCGTGTTTTTTGCGATTGTCTCCGCAATTTCAGGCATCGAACAACAAAATCAATTGGGAAAAATCATCGGAACAATGGTTTTGACTTTCCTCAGTTTCATCTTGATTTCCGCCACGTTTTGCATCGTGATGGTTTATCTTTTCCCAACAGAAACACCCAGTAACATTCAAGAAACCATCACCGAAAGCCTTCAAAACAACGCCAATATCAACGACCAGATTGTCGGATTTTTCACCGTCAGCGAGTTTTATCATTTATTCTCGAGACAAAATATGCTCGCACTTTTGGTATTTTCTTTTTTGGTCGGGATTTCCATCAGAAAATCTGGCGAAATGGGAAAGGCTTTTCAAAACTTCATCCTCTCAGGAAACGAAGTGATGAAACAGCTTTTGCTATTAATTATGAAAGTCGCGCCCGTTGGATTAGGCGCTTATTTTGCGTACCAAGTGGGTACAATTGGACCTCAGCTTTTTGGATTTTACGCGAAACCTTTAGGACTTTACTACATTGCAGGAACGATTTATTTCATCGTGTTTTTCAGTCTTTACGCCTTCGTTTGGAAAGGTGGAAACGGCGTGAAAGCATTTTGGAAAGAAAGTCTATTACCGACCGCAACTGCCATCAGCACGTGTAGCAGTTTGGCGACAATGCCCGTAGCCATCGAGTCTGCCAAAAGAATGGGCGTTCCCGCATCCATCGCCAACGTCGTGATTCCGATTGGCACTACGATTCATAAAAACGGCTCGTCCATTTCCTCCATCATCAAAATTTATGTCGCGTTCCAACTCCTGGGCTGGAATTTCTTCGAACCAATGAATCTCATAATGGCGCTCGGCATCACCGTTTTCGTCAGCGCAGTCGCCGGCGGAATCCCGAATGGCGGTTACATCGGCGAAATGCTGATGATTTCGGTTTACAAAATCCCGCCCGATGTCGTTCCAGCTGTCATCATCATCGGCACTTTGGTGGACCCATTGGCGACCGTCCTCAATTCTGTCGGAAACATTTTGGCGTCGATGATTGTCTCAAAATTCGTGAAAGTAGAAACCGTCTGATATATTAATTAGGAGCTATTTCCCGCTATCCACTATATCTTTTTTGCTTTCAGAACATTTGTTCTTCGAAAGAAAGTTGATACAAAAAGCAAAAAAGGATGCCGTTCCTATCGGGGCTATGTGACGATTCTACAATCTATTCACTTCGCTTTATCGGTTCAAGATTTTCCAATTCTTCCGCCGTAAAAAGTCTGTAATGAACTTTGAAAGTTTTTCCCAAAGGCGTTTCCAAAGAAAATCCGCCCGGTCCCCAACCTTCGAGAACATCCAAGGTAAAGTGCGCATATTTCCAATATTCAAAAAGGTCGCGGTCTATCCAAAATTCGAAACCATTAATGGTTCCAATCATTGCATCATTCATTCTTGGAAAATAACCGCCTTTTTCGAAACACTGTGGTTGCGTGCCTTCGCAACAGCCACCCGCTTGATAGAACATCAGTTCGCCGTGTTTTTTCTCGAGTCCCCAAATGACTTCCATCGCCTCGTCGGTGACGGATAGTCTTGAGATTTTATCTTTAGTTTGCATCTTTTTTTATTTTAAAATTAAACAAAACCCGGCAAAAAATTCTGCCGGGTTCAGAGTTTATTTTAAACCTTCAAGGTTTTGTAAACCTTGAAGGTTTGGACTAGAAGAACCCTAATTTTTTCTTATCGTAAGAAATCAACATATTTTTGGTTTGACGGTAATGGTCAAGCATCATTTTGTGATTTTCTCTACCAATTCCCGACTGTTTGTAACCTCCGAAAGGTGCACCAGCAGGATAAGCGTGGTACTGATTCACCCAAACTCTACCCGCTTCCACGTGTCTTGGGATATTGTACAATTGATGCGCATCACGCGTCCAAACGCCCGCTCCTAAACCATAAATTGTATCATTTGCAATTTCTAAAGCTTCCGCTTCATCTTTGAAAGTCGTGAACGCCACAACTGGTCCGAAAATCTCCTCTTGGAAAATTCTCATTCTATTGTTCCCTTTGAAGATGGTAGGCTTGATGTAATAACCTTCTTCCAGACCTTCAATTTCATTCACTTCACCTCCTGTCAGAACTTCCGCTCCTTCTTCTTTACCTAGTTTCAGGTAACCCATAATTTTATCTTTCTGGATTTTCGAAGCCTGTGCTCCCATCATCACGGTTTTATCCAACGGGTTTCCGATTTTGATAGCCTCCGTTCTTTCAATCACTTTTGCAATAAAAGCGTCTGCGATATCTTCCTGTACCAGCAGTCTTGAAGGACAAGTACAAATCTCGCCTTGATTTAAGGCAAACATTACAGCACCTTCAACAGCTTTATCCAAAAACTCATCATCTGCATCCATCACCGAATTGAAGAAAATGTTAGGCGATTTACCTCCTAATTCCAAAGTTACCGGAATGATATTTTCTGTCGCATATTGCATTACCATTCGTCCAGTCACCGTAGAACCTGTGAAGGCAGCCTTGTTGACTTTTGGATTCGTAACCAACGCTCTTCCTAGTTCTGCTCCGAAACCATTGACGATATTTACAACACCTGCTGGAAGTAGGTCGCCAATCAATTCCATTAAAACCATAATAGAAACTGGCGTGCTTTCTGCTGGTTTCAACACCACGCAATTTCCTGCGGCCAAAGCTGGAGCGAGTTTCCAAACGGCCATTAAGATTGGGAAATTCCAAGGAATAATTTGCGCAATGACACCAAGTGGCTCGTGAACAATCAACGAAACTGTGTCTTTGTCCAACTCGTTGTGAGAACCTTCTTCTGCTCTGATTACGGAAGCAAAATATCTGAAATGGTCAATCGCCAAAGGAATATCGGCGACCAGAGTTTCTCTCACGGCTTTACCATTATCAATCGTTTCAACTGTTGCAATATATTCCAAATTCTCCTCTATTCTGTCAGCGATTTTATTTAGAATGATGCTTCGCTCTGTTGCAGAGGTAAGTTTCCAAGTTTTGAAAGCCTCTGACGCAGCATTTACGGCATTCTCTAAATCCTCCTTGTTGGAATGAACGGCTTGTGTGAAAACCTGTCCGTTGATTGGAGAAATCACATCGAAATATTGTCCGCCTGCTGACGGCACAAATTTTCCGCCGATGTAATTATCATATTTTGATTTGAATTCTGGCCAAGCCAAAGTGGTTGAATTTTTTGTTTGTTCTGCTGTTGTACTCATAATAATATTTGGTTTTATTAATACTGAATTAATATTTGATTAATGCTAAATTAATTACTAATACAACAAGAATTATAGCACAATCCTCCAAATAAACAGTAAAATCCTACATTTATAATAGTTTATAAGTCCTTAACAAAATTTAAGAGCTGAAGTCATAAATAAATCTTATATTTGAAAAACAGGATGTTACAAATCTTGAAATTATGAATCCAAATCATTTTCAACTTAACAAACCAAGCCTGACACACGAAAACAAATTGAATACATTGGTAGAAAATCAAACCAAATTCAGTTTAAATAATTGTGAACTCAGTGTCTATGAAACGCACAAGACGGCTTACGATGTGAAATTGCATTTTGAGCATCTGGCGTTCACTGGAATGTTAAGAGGAAAGAAATGGATGAAGCTTCAGGACAAGAGCAACTACTTCGAATATTTGCCAGGAGAAAGCGTTTTGGTGGCGCCTGGCGAAACAATGGTAATTGATTTTCCGGAAGCTGATGTTCAGCCAGCACAATGTGTTTCTTTGACTTTGAGTCCTGAATTTGTGAAAGAATCCTTGGAAAACCTAAATTTCACATCCACAAAAATCGATGATTCTTCGCATTGGAATATTTCGCTTGACGAGTTTTATTTGCTTAATAACAAAGCACTTGCTTCAGCAACGAACAACATTATGAGAATTGCGATGGACGATAATTCACATAAAGATGTGATTGCAGATTTTGCTTTGAAGGAATTATTAATCCGATTGATGCAGACGCAAGCGAGAAACTTGGTTGAAAAAAATACGTTGAAAAATCAATCGAGAATTGGTTTTGTAGCAGATTTTATCAAGAAGAATCTTCATCAGAAATTATCCATCGATGCGATTGCGAAGATGGCTTACGTCAGCAAATCTAATTTCTTCAAGATGTTCAAACAGGAATTGGGACTTTCTCCGAATGAGTTTATCATCCACGAGAGAATCAAAAAAGCGAAGGAGTTATTGAGCCAACAGAACTCGGTGAGTGAAACGGCCTTCAGCACTGGATTTTCGGATACGAATTATTTCATTCGGGTTTTCAAACAGGTGGAAGGTGTGACACCGAAAATATTTCAGAACAAAAAAATAATTTGAATTAAGTTAGTAGTTAGTTATAGATTTTCAAAAGAGAACGAGCAGAAATTTTTGCTCGTTTTCGATTTTATATGTTTTGTTTTGAACCACATAGGCACATAGATTATTTTAAAATTAAAAATTTAGATAATAAAGTAAAAATAGTTACCATATCTATCTTCTCTTTTTGAAAATAAAAATCTATGTTTCTATGTGGTTAACCAATTTTTATTTCTGATAGCTGTAATATCTCGCGCCTTTCAGCACCGGACTTTCTTTTTCAATTTTCGTCAATCCAAAACCTTTGTAATTTTGGTTAACCGAAAAATCTAGTTGTTTGCGATGTAGTTTCTCGTAAGTTTCAAAATCGATTGGCAATCTATTCTTTAGTTCCTCGAAAAGATTCCATTTTTCAACGACGGATTTCCATTCAGGGGAAACTTTGCCGACGAAAACTTTTGATTTGGAACCACTTCCGTAAGCCAAGAAACCGATTTCTTTTTCTGCCAAATCTTCATTTTCATTAAGTGAAGTTTGCAATGCTGACAGCAACGCCATAAAAATTGAAGCCGTGTACATATTTCCAATCTCAGAAGATGCGCGCTGAGATTTCTCTATTTTTTCATTAATGAAATTGATATAATCTTCGGATTTTGCGATGGCTTTTTGCTTTTCTGCGTCAGAATAATCCAGGTGATTTTCTAAACTATAAATTTCGGTGAAAACTCTTTTTCCGTGGAAAGCGTATGGCAAATGGAAAATCAAATAGCGCCAATTCTCATAAGGTCGTACGGTGAAAGTCTGGTCTTTGTAATGCTCATAAGCTTCACGAATTCTGTCTTGATAACAAACATTCGAATATTGACCATCGAAAACAGGTTCGTCTGTAAAAACTTCAATTTTGTCAGGGAAATTTTCCGGAGCCGTTGGGAAATCGGCTTTGGAAAAATGACGTCTCGGTTTGAAGAAATCGAAAACACTTTCTGTGGCAACTCCCCAATTGTTATCAATCTCGATTAATTTCGGATTGGCGGAAACCAATAAGGCAACAGCGCCACCGCCTTGCGTATATTCTCCTGATGAGGCCAATTCATATTTTGCGTAATCGCTGGCTATGACGACAGCTTTCTTTGTTGGATTTGCTCTTACGAAATCCAAAGCGTTATGCAAAGCATCCACAGCTCCAATGCAAGCAAAAGTCATATCAACAACGTCACAGTGCTTGAAAACCCTCTCACCAAATTCTTCTGTTAAGAATTCTTCCACCATTTGAACCGCATAGGTTGCAGTTGGTTTTGCTGCGTCCAAAGCGCTTTCCGTTCCGAGGTAAACTCTGGAGATTTCTTTAGGATTGAGATTGTAATCTTGAATTAATTTGAGTAAAGCTTCTGCTGCAAACGTTGCCGCATCTTCGTGAACATCTGGCAAAGCCATTTTGTGAAGCCCCAGACCTTTCTCCAATTTTGCTGGTTCGATTCCTCTTTTCTCTGCAAGTTCTTTGATTTCTAAATATAAAGAAGGCACATAAAAACTGGCCGCATCCACTCCGAATTTCGTCATCTCATAAAAAATTTAAGACACGAATTTAAAGATTTTTCGGCGGATTTTGGTTGTGCTTTGGGGAGAAAGTTTGGGAATTATTAGAAATATTTTCGCTTCCGACAAGAATTAATCTATTATTTGGAACTGATAATTTTTCTGTATTCTTCATTTATAGCAGAACCATCAATTTCGTCTGCTTTCTTGAAAAATTCTTTTGCTTTTTTTACATCATTCAAATAAAAAAAAGAAGTTGACATCAATGAATAGAGTTTTGCATTTTTTGGATCAATTTTCAATCCTGTTTCCAAATCTTTTATGGCCTTTCTTAGTAATTCACTATTGTTGTTTTTTAAATAAATTTGAGCATATGCGATCGCAGTCGAACTGTAAAAATCTGAATTTTGTGGATTTTATTTTTTTGCCAAATCAAAGTATTTTAGAGCATTCTCAGGATTTCCCTGAACGGCCACCAAATTACCAAAACCCCAATAAATCTCATAAATCTCCTTATTTATCAACCAAGCTTGATTGAAGCGTTTCATCGAAGTATTATAATCATTTTTGTAAAAATAATCCCATCCAGATTTTATCAGACTCTTTGCAGCATCTTTTCTGTTATCAAATTCTTTGTCCATCTCTGCAAGAAATTCCTTGTCACTTTCGAGTTGTTCCTTACATTTTTTCGCATTTCCATACATTGGTAAAACATTGATACCTTGTGGACAATCTTGCGATTTGCAGTTAAAGAAAAAGATGATAAAACTTAATACTAAAGTTCTGGTCTTCATTAGTTTTTATTAATAATAACAAATTTAAAAACATTTACTCTAAATAAAACAAAAACCTCACTAACATTA
Organism: Chryseobacterium sp. FH1; assembly: GCF_000735135.1. Lineage (GTDB taxonomy): Bacteria > Bacteroidota > Bacteroidia > Flavobacteriales > Weeksellaceae > Epilithonimonas. Next base: position 854,865 of record NZ_JPLZ01000006.1, on the reverse strand, counting down.
TTAGTGAGGCTTTCTTCATATCAAAATCAAATATGCATCGCTGCATTATTATGCAAAACTTTCATCGTGCTGAGATAAATCCAATCCAATATTCTCTGAGTCCTCAGCAACTCTCAATGGAATGATCATATCTGTTAATTTATATAAAATCAATGAGCCTAAGAATGTGAAGGCGGAAACCAAGACCAAGGCCATCATATGATGCGCAAACACTTCGAAACCGCCGTGTAGAAGACTCGCGTTTTCTCCTTGTGCAAGAATTGCCGTCAGAATCATTCCCATAATTCCGCCAACACCGTGGCAAGCGAAAACATCCAGAGTATCATCAACTCTTTTCAATCGTTTCCAGTTGCACATCAAATTTGAAATAATGGCAGAAATAAATCCAATGAAAATAGCGTGTGGAATCGTCACAAATCCGGCAGCAGGTGTAATCGCAACCAGACCAACAACCGCTCCGATACAAGCGCCCAAAGCGGAAACCTTGCGACCATTCATCCTATCAAAGAAAATCCAAGACAACATCGCTGTAGCAGAAGCAACTGTCGTGGTTCCGAAAGCCATCGCAGCTGTTGCATTGGCAGCCAAAGCTGAACCCGCGTTGAAACCAAACCAGCCAAACCAAAGCATTCCTGTTCCTAAGATGACAAATGGAATATTCGATGGTTCGTGGTGCGGTTTTTTTCTTTTTCCAATCATCATCGCACCAGCCAAAGCGGCAAATCCCGCGCTCATATGAACAACTGTTCCACCAGCGAAATCTTTGACGCCGAAATATTTATTCAACAACCCTTCCGGATGCCAAACCATATGGCATAGCGGTGTGTAGATCATTAAACTGAACAAAACCATAAATAGCAGATAGGAAATAAAACGAACACGTTCTGCAAAAGAACCAGTAATCAAAGCAGGCGTGATAACCGCAAATTTCATCTGAAACATCGCAAACAAAACGAACGGAACCGTAGAAGCCAATTGACTGTGAGGCAAAACGCCAACATTATTAAAAAACAAATATGTGGTGGGATTGCCTATCAATCCGTAATGTTGACCATCGATTGTGATCCCTATAGATTCTCCAAAAGACAAACTAAAACCAACTACAACCCACAAAATACTGATCACGCCCAATGCGATGAAACTTTGCAACATCGTGGAAATCATATTCTTTTTCCCGACCATTCCGCCGTAGAAGAATGAAAGTCCGGGTGTCATCAACAAAACCAAACCAGAAGATGCCAAGATCCAAGCGACATCTGAGCCAACAATATCTTCCTCGCCCAAGAATGTTCCTGGCTTTGGAAGCGATGTCTGCTCTGGCCAGAATAATGCTGTGATTGAAATAAGACTGATGATGACAAAAGAAATAATCCAGCGCTTCTCGATTTTCATTTTAATGATTTTAATTTTTAACCCTGCAAATATATGGGGTTAATTTCAAAAATCATATATTTTAAAAACAAAACCCTCATAATTTTTACAGATAATAAATTAATCTATTCAAAATTATTCATATAATATTCAGGCATTAGTTTTGCAATAGATTAAAAAAATCAAGCTATGCGATCAGATATTCCAAAACCAGACAGTGAGACCAACAAAGGACCGATGATTGCAATCATTGTGATTGTGGTATTATTCCTTTTAGGCTATTTCGGTTATATGATGTTCATCCCGAAACAGATTGAACAAATGAACAAAACCGAAGACATAGAACCAGTAGAACAAACAGTAAAAGACTCTATATAAGTTGTAGGAGCGACCTGTTATAGGTATTAGAATAATCAAAGATATATTTTAATGGATATCTCTGTGTAAAATGATACTTTGAAATGATTTAACATTCTGAAGAAATATTATAATAATTTCGTAATTTAAAATCAATGTATTAAAGTTTGCTCATCTGGAACTTAGATTACAGTGATCTGTTGATTTCTACCGACAGGTCGCCATTCTATGGCCTTTTATATTTTTTTTAAATTCTTATCCCGTTTTAAATTAAATATCACGCGAAATTTTACTACGCATCATACAGGAGCTGCTTTATACTGAATCTGTAGCTCGGCGAGAAGGGAAACCCTTTTTTTGTGTGGACTCAAGTTCTATTATCGAAATGGAAATCATCTGCAAAAAAGATTAAGAGCTGAAGACGGATAAAGCTACCCAAATAATATAAATGCTAAATGATGATCGATAAGTAATGGATGAGTCTATTTCCTTTGTTTAAATTTTCTTATTTTTGCAACCTTAATATATTACACAAAGTTATGTTCAACAGTTTACAAGATAAGCTAGATAAGGCGCTTCATAATATTTCCGGTCGCGGAAAGATCTCTGAGATCAACGTTGCAGAAACTGTAAAAGAAATCCGACGTGCACTCGTAGATGCCGATGTGAACTACAAAGTTGCAAAGGATCTGACGAAACGCGTGCAAGATAAGGCGCTAGGACAAAACGTTCTGACGTCTCTTACGCCAGGACAATTGATGACGAAGATCGTTCACGATGAGTTGGTGGAATTGATGGGTGGAAGCCAGGAAGGCATCAATCTTTCGGGGAAACCAAGCGTTATTTTGATTGCTGGACTTCAAGGTTCTGGTAAAACTACTTTCTCCGGAAAGTTGGCCAATTACCTGAAACAAAAACGTAGCAAGAAGCCACTTTTGGTAGCTTGTGATGTCTACAGACCTGCGGCAATCGATCAGTTGAAAGTTCTTGGTGGACAGATCAATGTTGAAGTTTACACAGAACTTGAAAATAAAAATCCAACTTCTATCGCATCCAACGCCATCAACTATGCAAAATCGAATGGTTTTGATACGGTGATCGTGGATACAGCGGGACGTTTGGCAATTGACGAGCAGATGATGATCGAGATCAAGTCTGTTCATAGCACGATCCAGCCGAATGAGACTTTGTTTGTTGTAGATTCTATGACAGGTCAGGATGCTGTGAATACGGCGAAATCGTTTAACGATACACTAAACTTTGATGGTGTTGTCCTTACGAAATTGGATGGTGATACCCGAGGTGGAGCCGCTTTGACAATCCGTTCTGTTGTAGAGAAGCCAATCAAATTCATCTCGACTGGAGAAAAAATGGAAGCCTTGGATCTTTTCTATCCGGAAAGAATGGCGGACAGAATCCTGGGAATGGGAGATGTTGTTTCCTTGGTGGAAAGAGCTCAAGAGCAATTTGATGAAGAAGAGGCGAAAAAACTTCATAAGAAGATCGCCAAGAATGAATTTGGTTTCGATGATTTCTTGAAGCAGATCAATCAGATCAAGAAGATGGGTAATATGAAGGACCTGATGGGAATGATCCCAGGTGTCGGGAAAGCGATCAAAGATGTGGACATCAATGATGATGCGTTCAAGCACATCGAAGCGATCATCCACTCTATGACGCCAGATGAGAGAAGAAGACCTTCTATCATTAATGTTTCAAGAAAACAGAGAATTGCTAAAGGTGCTGGTAGAAAATTGGAAGATGTAAATGCCTTGATGAAACAATTTGATCAAATGGGAAAAATGATGAAGATGATGCAAGGCCCACAAGGTAAACAAATGATGCAAATGATGAGCAAAATGCCGAATATGCCGGGAATGGGCGGCGGATTGTTTGGGAAGTAGATTACTTCATCGTATGTAAATATAAAACCTGAGAAAATTTTCTCAGGTTTTTTTTATGTGAATTTTTTGTATAAAAAAACCCGCAAGATGCGGGTTTTAATATTTGGAGTGAAAACTTATTCTTAGTTTTTGTCCCAGATTAATGGAGTGTCCATTTTATCTCCTCCAATTGATTGAACAGCTGCTTGGTAGTTAACACCATTCAAGTTCTGAACAGTCGTCGGATAGAAAATTCTTTTAGGAACATCTGTCAATCCAGCGATTAAAGGTGTAAATACATAAGTAGTTTGACCACTTGCTGTTGGTACATTTAACTCACCAGTTTGACCAGGCAATAACAATGTGTTAGGGTATCCTGTCCTTCTATACTCCGCCCAAGCTTCGTGAGGTTGCATAAACAAAGCTACATATTTTTGACCGCCTACAGTTGCAGGAGAAGCTGCTGGCAATGAAGCTACAAAAGAATCTATCTTAGCAGAATCTATCCCCCATCTTTCCATAGAAGCTCTCACACCATTTTCATAGTGGCTTTGAGACCATCCATTAGCTTCAGCTAATAAGAATTCTACTTCAGCATATTCCATAAATATTTCTGTATAATCTAACTTAAGAACATCTTTTCCAAAGAAACTAGCCGTAGGAGCTTGTGTAGTTGACATTTGACTAGTTACACCGTAAGGCATACCAACAATCTCATCCACATCAGTAGCTTCAGTCATTGTTTGATTTCTAATATTACCTACTTTCACAGATGTTGGAGCAGCATATTTGAAAATTCTTGGATCTTCACCAAAATTACCTCTTTGACCTTTCAACAATTCTACAAATGTTTTAGAAATAGAGAAATCTGATCTAGATACATAAGTTAACCAAAAAGGTGAAGCAGTTAAGTTTGTATTACCGTAAGTTATCCCAACCGTATCATCATTCGAAGTCATAACTCCAGAAGCAATTGCATTTGTAATATGTGCTTCCGCTCCAGGAACAACTCCTTTTACTCTTGTAGCAACTCTAAGTCTTAATGAATTTGCGAATTTTTTAAGTTTAGCAGTACTTCCAAAAATTTGATCTCCTTCAGAAAAAACTCTACTAGTAGGACTCCCTGTAATCATTTCAGCAGACTCTTTAAGCTCTTTCAAGATGTCGGTATAAATCTTCATCTGAGACGCAAATTTTGGCTGAACTTGATCATCAACATTAAGCGCTTGAAAATCAGCATCTTTATTACCATAAGACCAATATGGAACATCACCAAATGAGTCTACCATATTTAAGAATACGTAAGACAACATAATTCTTGCTGCCGCAATCTGATTTTCATTAGATCCGTAAACTTTCATCTGATCTCTTGTTTCTGGATCTGTATTAAGATCTATTATCTTTTTGTAATCCGTCGCTACATAATATGATCTTGTCCAAAGTTGAACATCAGTACTTAATCTGTATTGATATCTATCTTCTTCAGTATAAATTCTTTGAGCCGAATATTGAACCCAAGGTAAAATCATTCTTGCAGACACCCATCCATCTCTTGTATAATCCATGTACTCTTTGTTAGCACTATTAAAAAGGCCTGTAGGAAGTGGATTTTCGGTAGAGTTTGGATTAGTATCGATTTCTTCAAATGTATCTGCACAACTTGTAACCGTTAGTGATAAGGCTACAATTGATAATATTGAAAATATTTTTTTCATTTTAATTAAAATTTAAAGTTTACATTAAATCCGTAAGTTCTGGTTGAAGGTAAAGAACCTCCTTCCAAACCTTGGAAATTACCTGACCCGTAAGAAACGTTTTCTGGATCAATTCCTTTGAAATCTAGATTCCAAACAAATAGATTTCTAGCAAATGCTGAAACTCTAATCCCTTGGAAAGCGTTACCAATAATAGATTTAGGTAAATCATATCCAATTGTGATATCTCTTAATTTGATATAACTAGCATCGAATACGTTTTGCGCATCTACAGTACTATAATATGTACCACCCCAAGTTGGCGCATCTAACAAAATATCATTAATGCTTCCATCTTGTTTCACACCTTGAAGTATAACACCGGCTTCTCTATTTCCTCCTAGTGCAGACTCCTCAAGCATTCCGGAGTACATGCCCCACATGTGAGATGTTGAGAAATAACTTCCACCTTGTTGCATGTCAAATAAGAATGACAAACTAAGATTTTTATATTTGAAGGTATTTCTTAGACCCATATTGTAATCTGGCAAGATCGAACCTAAAGGTTTAATTGCTGACGCTAAATATTGACCGTTTGAACCAACAACTTTATTTCCATTATCATCATAAACGAAATCAGTTCCTAATATAACACCATAAGAATATCCTACTTGTGCAGCAAGTTGAGCTCTAAAAGGTGCATTGGTCAATACGTAAGTATCTAAACCTTCAGCTAATTCAACAAGTTTGTTTCTATTTTGAGCAAAGTTCCAAGTCATATCCCAAGAGAAATCACTTGTTTTAATTGGTGTAATATTCACCATCGCTTCTAATCCTTTATTAGTCATTAAACCTGCATTTACAGTTTTAAATCCATATCCTGAAGCAGGATCGATTGGTAATGGTATAATTAGATCAGTAGATTCAACGTCATAGTAAGTTACATCAAAACCAACTCTATTTCTAAAGAAACTTGCTTCTAAACCAATCTCTTTAGTTTTCTTAAGCTCAGGTTGAATCAATGGATTACCAAATGTGTTTGGCATTGAATAACTTGGATCCCCTTGGAAAGGATTATTAATCACAGTATAAGTTCCTCTAATATAAGGATTTCCTCCTCCTGCAACGCTAGACCACCCTGCTCTCAATTTACCAAAGCTAAGCCAATCTTGTTTTAATAAGCTGGAGAAAACAAAACTACCGGTTACAGATGGATAGAACTGATCATCATTCAACATGGAAAACCAATCATTTCTTGCAGTAGCTTCAACATATAAGAAATCTTTATATCCTAATGAAACGGATGCAAATAAACTTCTAGTTGACCAGTGACTAGCACTATTTGTAGAAGTAGCATTATCTCTGCTGTTTGCTAGGTTATACAAATTCGGGATTACAAGTCCTCCATTAGAATTACCATTTAGGACATCCACTTTATTGTCCATGATGTTAAATCCAGCAAAAGAGTTTAAGCTTAAATCACCAAAATTATCATTGTAATGTAATTTAGCTTCATAATTGAACTCAGATCTGTTTCTTTTCTGAATATTAAATTCTGAAAGCGCAGCAGAACCGATTGCAACCTGTGAAGTAATTGTTTGAGAATAAGTATCTCCATAAACTTTACCTGTAGCGAACAATTTTTTGCTGAAATTATATGTTAAACCTGCGCTACCGAAGAATCTGTTTCTTTGATCTGCAGATGTATTCTCATAGATAGTCCAATATGGGTTATCAGAATACAAAGGCGTAGCATCATCATAAGCAGTTCTATTCCACGTTCTCTGTTCTCCAGTAGAAAGTTTGTAATCTTTTAACTTAGAATAGTCAAGTTGTCTTTGACCCCATTGATACATCTTTTGTGCAATAGAGTTATCACCATAACCTTGTTCTGGTCTGTTGAAACCTGCAGTACGAACATAGTTAATGTTCGCTTCAGCTTTTAATTTATCAGAGAGAGCTGTATTAACGTTAATATTAAGGTTGTCCTTATTAATTTTACTATTTGGAACAATACCACTAATGTTAGTATTTGTATAAGATAATCTTACATTAGTATTTTCAAAAGATTTGGAAACTGAGAAGTTATTTGTGTAAGTTACCCCCGTGTTGAAGAAAGAATCTACATCATGCTTAGGTGCGACCCAAGGCATTTCTTTTAAATAATCACCAGCAAATTCCGGATCAAAAGCATTCCAAGGTAAATGCATCAAATTAGGATCATATTTTGGACCCCAAGACTCATCATAACTATAATCTGGAACGTTATAAGTTACTCCATTAATTTCAACTTGTTGAAGAGTAGCTTCACTACCTCCACCATATTGATTCTGTAATTTTGGTCTGATATTGATACTTTCAAAAGTAACCCCAGTATTTAACTGGACTTCAGTCCTACCTCTTTTTGCAGATTTAGTCGTGTAGATAATGGCACCATTACCAGCTCTAAAACCATAAAGCGCAGCAGCAGGACCACCCTTAAGAACAGTTACACTTTCGATATCATCTGGATTGATATCAAATGTAGCATCACCGTAATCTCTACCTCCCGCTCCTCTTTGTGTGTCAACACTATTGACATTGGAGTTATCCAAAGGAACACCATCAACAATAATCAAAGGTCTGTTTTCACCAGTTACAGAGCTAATCCCCCTCATTGTGATTCTAGTAGAACCTCCCATTGAAGATGGAGCAGTAACTTGAACTCCTGCAACATTTCCAGACAAAGCACTTAAAGCATTTGTTTGTCCTGCGTCAGAAAGGGTTTCTCCGGAAACTTGCTGAGTAGCATATCCTAAAGATTTTTTTTCTCTCTTGATACCCAAAGCCGTCACTACAACGCCCTCGATATCTTGTGTCTTAGCTGTGTCTTGTACCGTTTGCGCAGAAACCATTGCAAAAGAGGACGAAAGAACTACAGCCAACACGCTTGTTGTTAATTTTTTCATATCAAATCAAATTTTTCAATAAACAAAAATGCAAAACTTTATTAATATACACAATACAAATTGTTAAAAATTTGTTAATGATATTATGCAAAGTTTACTATTTCTATAACTTTGCATCGTTATATTTATTATGCCCCTACTACAAAACTTTTCACAAACACTTTTAGAAGCCGGATGCGACGAGGTCGGAAGAGGTTGTCTCTCTGGTCCCGTTGTTGCTGCCGCTGTGATAGTTGACAAAAATTTTAAGCAAAATTTAGTTAATGATTCTAAAACGTTAAATTTTAAAACCAGACAGAATCTCGACCTGTACATTCGTGAAAATGCAGTAGATTTTGCAATTGCCGAACTTTCTCCGGAATTTATTGACCAACATAATATTTTGAACGCAAGTATCCACGCGATGCATCTGGCTCTGGACCAATTGAAAAACAGACCAGAATTGATTCTGGTGGATGGCAATCGTTTCCATCCTTATAATTACACACCACACCATTGCATCATCAAAGGTGACAGCAAATTTCTTTCAATCGCCGCCGCTTCTATCATCGCAAAAAATTACCGTGACAATCTGATGATAAAACTTCACGATGAGTTCCCACATTACGGCTGGGATACCAATTTCGGCTATTGTACCAAAACGCATCAAAAAGGACTTAAAAAATTTGGGCCTACAATTCACCACAGGAAATCTTTCCGATTGGACTACGATGTCGAGATTGATTAATTTTTTTTAAAACTATTTTGTAAATTGCTTCCTTAACCTATTATATAAGGATGCAAAACTCATACACCGTCATCAACGCTTCCGCCGGCTCTGGCAAAACTTACCGTCTGGTTCAGAGTTTATTGATGATTTGCCTTCGATTTCCCAATCAATCAGATGCTATTCGAACGATTTTGGCATTGACTTTCACCAACAAGGCGGCCAAAGAAATGAAGGAAAGAATCCTCTTCTATCTCGGCGAATTTGTAAAAGATAATTACACTGAAAATCAGGATTTGAAGAATGTTCAGGAAGCATTGGCGAATCAGGGTTACAAGATTACGTTGGACGATTTGCATCACCGTTCGCAGAAAGTGCTTGATTATATTTTGCACCACTACTCGACTTTGAACATTGGAACGATTGACAAGTTCAATTCCCGATTGGTAAAGAGTTTTTCCTACGAATTGGGATTGGCGCAGAACTTCAATCTGGAAATTCAGCCAGAACCTTATTTGATTGAAGCGGTTGACAAAATGCTGGACGAAATTGGCGAAGACGAAACCGTTTCCGACGCTTTTATGGATTATGTTAATTATAATCTGGATAATAACGAGCGCGTCAATCTCAATCAAACGCTTTACAATTCGGCGAAGAAATTTGTGAGCGATGTGCACTACAAACCTTTGCAGGACAACAAAGATTTCGAATGGGAAGCTTATGAAAACAAGAAAAATGAACTTAGGGAAACGATTAAAAATCTAAAATCAGAATCGCTTGAAATTGCAAAGAAAGCTTTAGAATTAATCAAAAGCAGAGATATTGAGATTGAGGATTTTGCGAGCGGAAAAAGTGGAATTGGTGGATTTTTTGTCAATATCCTTGAGTTTCATAAAATCAAGGATAAAAAATTTCCGTTCCCGACAACTTCCGAAGATTCGAAGATTGAAACGTTTCTGAAAGGCGCTTCCACAAAAGGAAAACATAAGCAAGCAGAGATTCAGGATATTTTACCACAATTGATTTCGTGGCGAAGACAAATCATTGACCTTTACATTAATTCTCAAAAAAAAGAAAAAGTTCTGCAAGCGATTTTGCCTTTAAAGGTGAACGCCGATATTCAGAAAAAGCTATTGGAAATCGAGGAAGAAAACGATTTGGTTTTGCTTTCTAAGTTCAATATTTTGATTAATGAAAATCTTCGGAATGAACCTTCCGCTTTCATTTATGAAAAAGTTGGGACGCAGTTTCAGCATTATTTCTTTGATGAATTTCAGGACACTTCCACGATGCAATGGCAGAATTTCCTTCCGCTTCGGGACAACAGCATCACGTCGGACGACACGAGTTTCACCATCGTTGGCGACCCGAAACAAAGCATCTACAGATTCCGTGGTGGCGAAAGTGAGTTGATGCTTAACATCATTAATAAAAAAGAAATTACACCAAAATTTGCAACAGCAGAAAACCTCGGTTTCAATTGGCGAAGCGCGAAGAATATTGTTGATTTTAATAATAAGTTGTACGATTTTATGTCCGGCGATTTGAATGATGAGCATCAGAAAATCTTCGGCGAAAATGCTTTGCAGGAATCAAAATCCAAACTGGAAGGAAGAGTGAAAATTCATCTTTTGGAAAACTCCACCAAAAATGTTTTCTACGATGAAACGGTGGCGAAAATGCAGAATGACATTCAGGAAAGTTTGGACAATGGTTTTGATTTTTCCGACATCACGATTCTTTGCAGGGGAAATTCGGATATTTTTAATTATTCTCAGCTTTTGGGAAATTTGAAAGTCAATTACAAAGGAAAGGAAACTTACATCAAAACGATTTCCGAAAAAGGTTTGACTCTCGATTTAGCCTTTACCATCAAAGCTTTGATTGAGTTTTTGAAATGGAATCTGGTTCCGAAAAACCGTCAGTTTTTAGTTAAAATGATGTACTTCTTGAATGTTTCGGGAAGAATTACAATGACGGATTTTACGTCGGAAATTAAAGAGATTTTGAAGTTTGATAACAAGAAAGATATCGAAGATTTCATTAATGAAAAATATAATGTAACGCTCATTCAGAAAGACATTCCGCAACTTAATCTTTACAATTTCATTGAATATTACGTTCACGAATTTTCCGTCGAAAATAAGGAAACGGACTTCCTGTTGAATTTCCTTGAAATGCTCCACAATTACACGCAAAACACGGGCGCAACGCTGAAAGAATTCCTGAAATATTGGGATGATGAAGCTTCAAAAATCAGTATTCAGGCGAGTGAAAATGTGGATGCGATTCAGATTATGACGATTCACAAAGCGAAAGGTCTGGAATTTCCCATCGTTTTCATTCCTATGGAAAATAAAAATAATGATGGCAAATTCTCGGAATGGTTTGATTTGGGAAGCGAAGATGAACTGAAAACGGTGATTCTAAACCAATTTTCGCCTGAACTGGAAAGATATGATGAAGAATTGGCAGGTTTTAATTTGATTAATTCTTACCGAAATAAAATCGACCGTTTTTGCATTCAATATGTGGCAACGACGCGACCTGTGGAACAACTTTTCTTCTTTCTGGAAAAACCGAATAAATCTGCAAATCATTTGGAATTATTTGATTTTGCAAGTCAATTTCAGCCCACGAAAAATGGTGAATTATTAGATTCATTTGATGTTTATGAAACCTCAGCACAGTCATTAAAAAAACAAAAAAGAAAAGAAAAAAAAGAATATCTGTCAGAAAATATTAGCTCCATTTCACAAAAAACAGAGAAAGCTTCGAATATCGAAATTGCAACTTCATCCAAAAGTTATCAAAACCGTGTGGAACACGTGAGAATGGGAATTTTCACACACGAAATCCTATCAAAAATCAAAACAAAAAAAGATGTTCTGAAAGTTCTGAATTCTTATGTTTTGGAAGGAACAATTACGGATGAAGAGAAAACTTCGATTTTGGAACGCATTGAGAATATCATTAATGATAACAATTACGCTTCCTATTTCGAAGAAAATCTGACCATCATCAATGAAAGAGATATGCTTTCTGTGGAAGATGGAACGTCGAAAACTTATCGTCCGGATAGATTGATTAAGACAAAAAATGGTTTCATCATTGTGGATTTCAAAACAGGAAGTGAGAAAGAAAAAGACCAGAAACAGGTGGCGCTTTATCAGGAAAAATTGGAGCAATTTGGGGAAAAGGTTTTGAAAACGGATGTGATTTATATTTAGTGAGGAAATTCATGTCGCTCCTCTGGAGCTTTTTGTTGCTTGATTGCTGATTTTCTACAAACATATCGCTCCTCTGGAGCTTTGCTCAATAATATATTATTGCTTTTAAGTTCGTCGCGCTCTGCGACTTTAAATAAAAATCCCGAGAAATACATCTCGGGATTTTATTTTTTATTTTTTAACAGCCGTTACAACTTGGCCTTCCATTTTTGTGATATTATCGAAAATCTGTTTGAATGCTGGATAATATTCTTTCGGATAAACCGGGTCTTCAACCGTTGTTGTGGTTTCTACAGTCAGTTTATTACCTTCTTGAGTCACTTTGTAAATGTATTGGATCGCATTGTCTTCTGTTCTGAACTTTTTGGATTTTGGCACATTTTCGAAAGCGTAACCATCAGGTAGAGTAATCGTCACTTTTTTGATCTTGTCGTAGCCTGTATAAAGTTCGATTGGTGAACGTCTCTCGTCTGCCTGGTCAAATTCGTGGGATTTGTTGTATAAAAACAAAAGTGGATTGAAAACCAATTTACCCCCGATTCCATCTACAAAACTATCCGCATCAAAATCAAAACTGGTTTGGAAATCATTGTTCTCCATTACCTCAGATTTGATATTGGTAAAGGGGAAAGTATATCTGTCTTTATAATAGTTTTTTTGGAAAGCCGCGCTATCTTCTGAATATCTTTCACTGTTCATGAATGCATATAATTTGGTATCTCTATCAGAAAATTTGCCAGAAAAAGTTCCTTCGTTACTAAGGTTTGCATCTACTGTGAGATAAGTTGTACTTTTTCCCGGCGTAAAGACATTCACTTTTTTAGCTTCTTTTTCTGTCATGATATAGCCTACATAATTGAGCGCATCTGGTCTAATGAGATTTGGAACAGACATCTTGGATGTAGCATCATAAAGAAATGGTTTTCCTTTGATATCTACAAAAGCAATAACATAATTAAGTTGGTTATAGGAAGGGGAATGATCCATCAGCAAACCTTTTCCTATAGTCGCAAGCACCAAAGGTTCGGCTTGCAGATCTGCAGATTTCATTAGCATCACCAACAGTAGATTAATCTCCCCAGAGTTACCAACTTTGGTTTGCAACAATCTTTTTATACCACCTCCATCTTCTACGCCTTCGCCATAATTTCGGTTCCAAGTGTAGTTGCTTTGAACAAATTTTAGAATTGCAGCCGCTTTCGCTTCTGCATCTGCAATATTTTTAATATCCTGGGGAAGCACATCTTTGACCAGAGATTTTCTTTTGATTTCCTCACCGAAGAATTTGGAGTCATAGAGTTGTTTTCTGATATCGCTCCAAGTATATGCGTAAGATTTGAAACCTCCAGAATCCGAATTTTCGTAGGGTCTAGAATTATGAGTGACATTGCTGGAGTTAAGTTCTGCTCGGATCGAAGTCTTATAATTATTCAGATTATGCACATATTTTTCATTTCTGTATGGTGCAATGTTGTCATAAGTAAATCTGTAGGTATAATAATCTCCACCATACATGTATCTATCTCCAACTTCTCTCTTTTTTGGAGAAAGCTCACCTTTATAATCTATGTTGTAGCCTAAGAACTTTGGATGGTCAAAAACATACTCGAAATGACGAACGGGAACAATATCTTCTACTCCAACTCTATCAACATTCCAATAGAATGGTGATAGAACCTCGTATTTATATTCTACCACAGAACCATCTTTTACATTCTCAAATGCAAATTTTGTAACAGAATGATATTTTGACTCCTTTGATTTGTATTTGGAACTTTTATCTACAACTGTCGTAACTATTTTGTCATTTTCAAGATTGTATGTCGTGACTTTTAGAGAATTGACTTTTTCAGAATTGTTGTTTTTGCCATCGTAGGTATAAATCTCTTGGTTCAGAAATTTGTCTGCTTGGTCTTTTTTATAAATCTTAACACGGCTAATCACTTCCAGATGCATCTGACCGCTGTACTCTATCCAGTAGTGGTACGTTCTGTATAGCACCTCGGCTGCTTCAGAGGGATTTTTCGCATAGGAAGTACTTTGTAAATCAGCTTTGTCCAACTTTGGAAGGTCTAAAAACTTGGTTTGCCCAAAAATTGATATGATTGAACAACATAAAATCAGTTGTAAAATTTTCGTTTTCATTGATTGTATAATTTTATAGTTTGGTTATCAGGATTTTGGTTGCGTCAATTTTATTGATTTGTTTTCTGAAATTGATGTAATTTGGGATTTTTTCTACAGCAATAGAACCTTTATTAAGCCTAAATTTTCTTTTAATTATGATTTTATCATCCTTTTGGGAGAACTCGATAGAATAATTACCATATTCCGAATCAATTTTTTTCGCCAATGGTACCTCAGAAAATTTGTAATTTTTAGGAATTGTATATTCTACCTCATAATTATCTGTAAAGCCAAACGCAACTTCAACCGGGAATTTCCTGTCTTCGGAATTCTCTAAATAAAATCCACTGTCAGAAACCGGCAACGCTCTAAAATACAAATCATTCCCCAAATTTTTAGAAAAATTATTAGCTTTAAAATCTATATTATAAGATAGCTTACCATTATCCTTGTCATTTAAAAGGTTATTGTAATCAATAGAAGAAAAATTCAACATGTATAATTCTGATTTCAAATACTCTTTCATCTGCTCAGGCGTCATAGTAACTTTGCGGAGATTGAAATCATACAATCCTCCAGAAAAATCGAATTTGAATTTACCCGAGAGTGAATTATCTTCGGCAATTGTAGCTACAAAATGCATTGCCTCCTCGCTATCTTCTGCCTTGTAAGTCGGTGTATTTATAATTTTGGCATTTTGGGTATCCATCAAAACTACATTTCTGTTTCTGGTAGAATATCCTAAATGATTGAATGCAATATTCTGATTTGTATTCTCCAACCAAATATCTCCCTGCTCCGTTGGAATGTATAAAATAACGTGATTCCCGCCTATCTTTGGAAAATTCTCATCATAATGGACCGGCGTATTGTCCATAGTGATCGTAGCATAATATGAAGGAATGCCAGCTGCCTTGAGCAAAACACGCATATAATTTGTAAGTGCTTTACAATCACCGTAAGCCTTTTTCCTGACATCATCTACTACCATCGGTTGCCAACCACCAATCCCAATTCCTACATAAACATATCTTGTTTTTTTCTGCATGTATTGGTAGATTGTTTTTACTTTTTCAGAAGTCGAACCCTTCAAATTCAGGCTATTCACTTCATTCTGTATTTCAGGTGTGATAACAGAAACCGGCTCCATCAAAGTATTGTACCATTTTGCCAAACTCTGCCAACTGGAAAAATCGCCACATTTATCTTTAAGACAAGCTTTATCTAATGCGAATTCAATCTTTGGAAAAAGCGTTTCAGGTTCTGGAGCATATTTCTCATACTTGTAGGCTGGGATGTTTTTGTAAGATGCTTTCAGACTATTACCACTTTCTGAAAGTTCTACTTTTCCAAAATCAGATTCTGTAATTTTCTTTCGAAGATTGATACCTGACTCATTTCTGAATTCTATATTTAAGTTCTCAATGGAAATATTGTTGCTGAAGTAAGGCTGCAATTTTGGTAAAAATGCGGTATCATTTGTTCTTATAGAATAACTTACTTCTATTGTATAAGGATAAGTCGGCTGTATAATTCTGGAGGCCAAAGCTCTGTAATCTGAGTACAAATCGGAGTCATCAGATTGACTCACATCATTCAAATCACTTTTCGAATAGGTTTTGAGCTGCTTGCCATTTGCATCCAGTATTTTTATTTTTACTTCCGATATTTTTCTGTTCTTATCATAGGGGATATTGACGTAAGAAAACTTCTCTGCCGCTTTGTTGAGTATAGAAACCACTTGTTTTTGTTTGATTTCCATATCATTCCAAGATTTTATCAAATATTCCGAAGAATAATTCCGAACTACAGCATTCGCATCTTTCTTAAGTTCTTCCGGAATTTCTGAGATAGCATAATTTTGTGAAAACGCCTTGACTGACATTAACACCAATACGGTTATTAGTTTTTTCATTAGTTTTTGAAGGAAATTAATTCGCTGCCGGAACAAAAACTCTTTGTGCCAACTCTTGATCAAATAGATACAACGCCGAAGGATTGTCTTTCACCATTTTGATTTTCGTTACCAAAAGTGATGCGCTAGCTTCCTCTTCCACTTGCTCATTGATGAACCATTGCAAGAAACTTGTGGTAGCAAAATCGCTTTCGTCATTTGCCGCTTTTACGATATTGAAAATACTTTTTGTCACCAATCTCTCATGATCCAAAGCTTTTTCAAAAATCTCCTGCGCGTTGTTGAATTCATTCGGTGGTTTTGGGATTTCATTAAGGATTACTTTTCCTCCGATGTCGTTCACGTAGTCAAACATCTTGTCTGCGTGCATCAATTCTTCTTTGGATTGTACTCTGAAGTAGTTTCCAATTCCCTCAAGATCTTGAGCATAGAACCACGCACTCATCGATAGATAAAGCTGTGCCGCATATTGTTCTTTTGTGATTTGCTCGTTTACCAGGTTTATTATTGTTTCGCTTACCATTATTGTTAATTTTTCCCAAATATAGCAAAAAGAGCCGTTAAAATTAACGACTCTTACTAAAACTAACCACAAAATAACATATTACTTAACTACCGTTGCATCAACCTTCTTTCTATCTTTAAAATTGGCCTTTCTATCTGCCATTTTTTTTGCTTTTATTTCCTGATATTTTTTGAATTGATCTGGCGTCAGGATTTTCTGCATTTCCGCTTCATTCTCTTTCATCTTCTGTATTCTGTCACCTTTTTTAGCTTCAAAATCTGCTTTTCTTTCTACTGCTTTTTTCTCGTGCAGCGTTTTCAATTGTAGAACTTGCGCATCGGTGAGATTCAATTCTTGTTTCATTTTTTGAAGATGCTCAGCTTTCTTCTGAGTGTGATCTCCGCTTATAGATTTTGATTGCTGTGCAAATCCGAAAACTCCTAGTCCAAGAAATGCGGCGCTTAAAATTATTTTTTTCATTTTAAATTGATTTTTAATATTAATATATTTTACTTATTTGTTTGATGTCTAAAAAATAATAAGGTTAATCTAATAAATTATAAAATTTTGTTAAATTCTCAACCAACTTATCTTGAAGTCAATCTCATTCCCGAACTTCTGTTGCTATTGTCAGATTTTGGAGACGCACTTCTCTGTCCGCCATTGCCTTTCACCTCAGATTTTCTGATAGAATTTTGATTTTGTCGGATGCCATTATTCTGGCCTCTCGTTCCTTCATTTTTAATCGCTGGAGCAGATTGCTTTCTGATGTTTTCATTGCCGTTTCTCACACCGCCTTGGTTTCTGATTCCTGAATTATTATCAATTCGACCGCCTCCATTTTGTGAATTTCTGATTCCGCCGATGTTATTTCCATTCGCTCCACTTCTGATTGGTTGCGTGCGAATTCCATCATTTCTATTCGGCGTGATCATATTTTGATTTCTTCCATCATTTCTGAAGCCTTCCTTGAAATTCCCACGGTTCACTTTGTAGATATTGATATTCACATTTCTGTAAATTGGTCGAACGGGATATCTTCTCGCATAGAAATTCACGTTTCTGTTTCTGTAGAACACAAATGGACTCGCGCCTCGGAAGTAAACATTTTGATAAACTACGAAAATCCTTGGTCCCAGAATATTTTGCAGTGCATAGAATCTGTCGTAGTACCATCTATCCGGATTCCATCTGTAGTAAGAGTTCCAAGCGTTGTAAGAAGCAAATCTGTTATTCAACATCATAATTTGCTCTATCTGAAACGGACTCAAACGATGTTGTATAAAAAACTGGTTCCAATTGACATTGTAAACTGCCTTTCTGTAGTCATTATAATAACCTTGGTAATATTGGTCTGGATAATAGTCCGTTGGAAAATTGTAATAATAATCCTCAGGATAATCATAAGAGTTATCATAATACTCGTATCCGTTATATTCGTTTGGATAAGTATCATAATAATCTTGAGCAGAGATCAATCCTCCAAAAATTATAGCTAGGGTAAAAAATATCTTTTTCATTTCTTTAAATTTTATTTAATTAAGAAAATCCATTTTCTCTAATGAAACTTTCTACCTTTTTGATATTGGATAAGAATAAAAGTTAAAGTCTGACGAATTAATATTTCTAAAAACGATGATGAATTTGAGATTAATGATTGATAATCAATGATATTATTTTTCAATGGGGAAAGAAAACCCCTTCAGAGTTTGAAACTCTGAAGGGGTTTTGTATGTAAACTTTGACAAAGTGAAATTTTTAAAGCAATTTGCAAAAAGCCAATTGCCTGGAGCTATCTTAATCTCGTCCGCTTGCTTCTATCCAGCCAGCAATTTTCTGATTGAAGTCTGTTTGCTCTTTCAAATCTTCCAATTTCAAATGCATTCTGTAACGCCAGTAATGTGGGAAAACCGCAGGATTGTTGATCCTTTCTTCGTCCATATTGGGATTCATCAAGTTATCATCTGTCGCCAAAAATTCCTGAATTGGGAAAATCGCCAACATCGCTTCTGTGAAAAGATGTTGTTTCATTATCATCTCTGACAAGTCCGGCGTCAAATCCCAAGGCGCAGTTCCATATTGTCCCAATTGTTGGTTGAAATATTTCTGAGTCAGATTTCTGTCCTCGTGCCACCATTGTCTCAAGGTAGAGCTGTCGTGGGAAGAAGCTGTTACTACGTTCAAATAACTTGCATTTTTCGGGTCGTAGAACGGAATATTGTCGGAAGGCATTCTTTGAACTTTCAAAGCGGTGATTGCCAACTTATCCATCACTACAGGTACAGAATCTGGAACCAAACCAAGATCTTCACCACAGATCAACATCGTAGTCGAATTGAGTAAAGCTGGTAATTTCTCCATCGCTTTCTGGTACCAAAGTCCGTCCTGACGTTTGAAGAAATAATCGTTGTAAACATCACTCAACTTCGCCTTTTCCCAATCTGGCAGATATTTGTAGGATGTCGTTTTAGCGATATTGAATCTTGGATGATAAACAATTCCGTTCTCAGTTTCTTCGGTCAAGAACAAAACATTTCCGGCCAAAGAGATCAATTTTTCTTCTGCCCAATCCCACGATTCTTTTTTGAAGTAATCGGTTAATTTTCTTTGCGTATCAAATTCCGGTTTGAAGGTGAAATTTCCATTCTGATGATCAAAGAAATGATTTTGAATTTTCTCTTTCGATTCGCCAAACGTTTCCCAAAGAATCGGTTCGTTCACAAATGGTTTGATGTAACGATCATAGTTGAAAGGAATCTGTCTGTCAGAAAACTCTTTCTCTGTCACAGGAACAGCCGGATAAAAATAGCCCAACAAACCTTGTGTCGCAGAGATCGGCATTCTCCAAATTCTAAAGAATCCAAGAATATGGTCGATTCTCATCGCATCAAAATATTGCTCCAAGACTTTGAAACGTTTTTTCCACCATTGGTAATCGTCGGCTTTCATCACTTCCCAATTATAGGTCGGAAATTCCCAGTTTTGACCCAGATCGGAGAACTGGTCTGGTGGTGCTCCAGCTTGGAAATCCATTCCGAAAAGTTCTGGTTCCGTCCAAGCTTCTACGGAATATCTGTAAATCCCAATTGGAAGATCGCCCTTCACCGAAAGTCCTAGTTGATGCAAATATAACACCGCATCCTGCAATTGCAAATGCAACTGATATTGAACCCAAGCGTGAAGCATAATGGTTGCATAGTCCTTATGTTTAGGCGCATAAAGCGTCGCTACTTTTCCGGCAACAAATTTCTTATGGGTTTTCCAGTCGTTGAAATTTGGTGTTTTGTATTTGTCTCTCAAAACACAAAATGCGGAATAAGGCATCAGCCATTCTTCGTTATCCTTAATGAATTTCTTGAAGTTTTTATCCTTCAAAATCGCTTCTTGATTTTCCTCGAAAACAGCTTTTGTAAACTTCCATTTTCCGGAAATCATTTGCTCGTAATCGATTAAACTCAAAGCATTTAATTCAGCTTTTTTATCTTGATATTCTTTTACTAACTTTTTCGGTAAAGCATATTCCAACTTCTCAACCGAAAGATATTGCGGGTGAAGTGCGTAAACCGAGATCGCCGCGTACGGATAAGAATCGGTCCAAGTGTAATTCGCCGTCGTATCATTGATCGGCAAAATCTGAATCACAGAAAGCTTTGCGTCATTGGCCCAATCGCCTAATTTTTTGATATCAGAAAATTCGCCAACTCCGAAACCATCTTCTGTTCTCAAAGCGAAGACAGGAACTGCAACACCTGCAGAATGCCAAAGGGTTTCATTATCAAATTTAAAATAATGATCCGCTTTCACGTACAAAATATCCTTGGTCGGATTTCCGAAAACCCATCGGTTCTCGCCTGGTTCTATGTAAATTAATTGTCCCGTATTTTTGTCTTTGATCGCGTATTTGTAGAGAACAGTTTGGTGCGTCGGGATTTCAACGCCAACTTCCCAAATCCCATAATCTGTTTGCTTTAGCTCTACCGATTTTTCAGCGTTCCAATTCCCCAAGGCATCAACATTTCCGATCAACACCAATGTCCAGTTCGGATGGTAAAGTGGCGCTTCTATACGGAAAAGATGGGTTTGTTTTTTGACAACCGATAGTTTCTCAGGTTTGAAACCTTGCAAACGGTTGTGAAGAATTTTGTTGGTCAAATAATTTTCTGGGAAATTTTTAAGATTCCATTGGTCAAAGATCACAAATTCTTTGAAACTGTTTGGCAAATCTAATTTGTGAGTTGGGATTTCCTCGTCCAAAACCACATTTTCTTCATTCAACAAAAGATATTTGTACTGAATTGATTTTGAGAAATAATCAATTTCTGCTGTCCAGTTGTTATTTTCGGAATAGTTCAAGTCGTAGTCCCGGTGGTCGTTTTTCTCGTCGTATAGGCGCAAAACGAGCCGTTGGCCAACTTTTGTTCCGAAGTTAACATTAAAGTATAGTTTCATTTATTAAGGTCTATTAATATGGACGCAATTTAATGATTTATTGAATTATAACTATTATTCCATCAAAAAAATCATTTTCCTGCAATTCTTTCCAGATAGTCCTTAATATTATTATCAAGAGAAATCGTAATTCCACCGATGTTCTTGGCTTTCATATACATCAAAACCTTCTCGTCTCGTAGGGAAAACATTAGGAAATCATTAAACTTGTCAGGCGTAATTCCCGCTTCTGCAAAATATTCCAAATCCACATTATTGTTGATCCAAGCCAAACCTTCCTGTAGATCTTCATATTTATAAAGCCGTTTCATTCGTCTGGACTTTCCACTCATGACATCATAAATCGCCTGAATATTGACCATTGGAGGAATTCTTATCAAAGGTCTCACAATATCGTCCACTGCATCTGCCGGTTTTTCCCTTGGTTTCTCTGGTCCCTTTGGCAAACCAATGGATTGTCTCAGTTCTTCTTTCTTTGCTTCTGCCACTCTTTTATTCTCAATCGTGACTTCTTCAATTTCCATCGGAATTTTGGACAATCGAATTGTGATGGTAAGATTATCGCTGACAATCCATTTCTCACGTTCGTAGTTTTCTTTTACGAATCGGATTTCGTCGCCAGTTTTTGCAGGGATGGAAAACTCCCCGAGCTCATTGCTCAAAACCTTTTGATCCGAACGCATATTGACGACCAAAGTCTTTGGAATGCGCGCAGATTCCTCCGTCATCACAATACCAGAAAGCGTTTGAGAATAGATTGATATAGAAATCAAAAGAAAATAAAGGAATAGAAATTTCTTCAAATGGTCTTAATTTTCGTCAAAAATAGTTTTTTATTGAAACAAAAAAATACGGTTTAACTTTCATTAACCGTATTTCTTAATATTTAAGATTTAAGTCTTGAATCTACAATAATTGATAAGTCGTTCCCTCTCTTCCATCCTTTAACTCAATTCCTTTTTCCAGAAGCTGGTCGCGGATCTGGTCAGATAAATCCCAATTTTTGGATTTTCTCGCTTGATTTCTTAAATCGATCAAAACCTGTAAGGTTTGGTCAAGCTTATCGTTATTTGATTCTTCGATAGTTTCCAATCCTAAAACATCGAAGACAATCGCATTTAAGAATTGTTTCAAATCTTCATAATCATTGGTCGAAATGCTTTCTTTTCCAAGCTTCGAAGCTGAAATAAACTTCACTGCCTCGAACAAATGTGAAATCAAAATCGGACTGTTGAAATCGTCTGACAAAGCTTCCAACACTTTTTCTTTCCAATTTTTATAATCAAAAGAAGAAGTTTCTACACCTTCTGTAGGAACTTGTGTATTTAGGATTTTTACGGCTTCCATCAATCTGTTGAAACCTTTTTCACTCGCCAACATTGCGTCATTGGAAATATCCAAAACACTTCTATAGTGCGCCTGCAAAAAGCAGAATCTCAATACACTTGGATGAAAAGCTTTTTCAAAGAAATCATTGTTTCCGGTAATCAATTCCATTGGAAGGATGTAATTTCCTGTGGATTTGCTCATTCTTTGCCCGTTCATTGTCAGCATATTAGCATGCATCCAATATTTCACAGGTTCTACGCCGTTGCAGGCTTTTCCTTGAGCAATTTCACATTCGTGGTGTGGAAATTTCAAATCCATTCCACCTCCGTGAATGTCGAATTGGTCGCCCAGATATTTCGTGCTCATCGCAGTACATTCAAGATGCCAGCCAGGGAAACCTTCTCCCCAAGGCGACGGCCATTTCATAATATGTTCCGGCGAAGCTTTTTTCCAAAGGGCGAAATCTTGTGGATTTTTCTTTTCAAATTGTCCGTCCAAATCCCTTGTGTTGGCGAATAATTCTTCGATGTTTCTTCTGGAAAGTTCACCATAACTGAGTCCTCTCGCATTGTATTCCAAAACATCGAAGTAAACGGAACCGTTACTTTCGTAAGCAAAACCTTTTTCAATCAGATCTTTCGCAAGTTCCAATTGCTCGATGATGTGACCCGTTGCAGTCGGTTCGATCGTTGGCGGAAGCAAGTTGAATTTCTTCAAAACCTCGTGAAAATCGACGGTATATTTTTGCACGATTTCCATCGGCTCCAGTTTTTCTAATCTGGATTGCTTGATGAATCTGTCATTATTGATATCGCCATCATCCGTCAAATGTCCAGCGTCCGTAATATTTCTGACATAACGAACCTTATAACCCAGAAACTGAAGGCTTCTATAAATAAAATCGAAGGACAAAAAAGTTCTCACATTCCCCAAATGCACATTACTGTAAACTGTCGGTCCACAAACGTACATTCCGATGTTACCTTCCAATATGGGTTTGAAAACTTCTTTTTCGCCAGTGAGCGAGTTGTATATTTTTAGTTGCATTGTTTTATGAATGATAAATTATAATTGATAAATGATTTAAATATTGACACAAAACATCAACAACAAATAATTGTTGTTATGAAAATTTGATGCGTCAGTTTTTTATATTTTATCATTTTAATCAAATTTCGCGTGACTTCCTACATAATGCAGAAACTCCTGTCTCGTAATTGGATTCGTTCTGAAAATCCCACTCAATTCTGCTGTGATTGTAGAACTTGCGGTATCTTTTATCCCACGACAATTGACGCAAAGATGTTTTGCATCGATGATACACGCGACATTGTTTGTTCCCAAAGCTTCTTTCAAAGCATCAACAATCTGCATTGTCAATCGTTCCTGAACCTGCGGACGTTTGGCGTAATAATCCACGATCCTATTGATTTTAGACAAACCGATCACTTCACCACTTGAAATATAAGCAACGTGCGCCTTCCCGATGATCGGCAAGAAATGATGCTCACAGAAAGAATAAACTGTAATATCTTTCTCCACCAGCATTTGGCGGTACTTATATTGATTTTTGAAGGTTGAAATCCCAGGTTTATTTTCCGGAAGCAAGCCTCCAAAGATTTCATTCACGTACATTTTCGCCACACGCTTTGGAGAATCTTTCAGGGAATCATCGGTCATATCAAGACCTAATGTTTCCATAATCTCGCTAAATAAGCCTTCAATCTTCTTTACTTTTTCTTCCGGTTTCAGATCAAAAGCGTCTGGTCTGAGAGGCGTGTGATCTTTTCCTGTAAACAGATCATCATCATTGTCAGGAATGTGTTCCATAATATCATTAGTAATAAGAAGCAAAAATAAACAAAAAATAGATAGTCCGCCGAGACAAAATCTAAAGATTTGATTATAAAAAGAATAGATTTAGAAAGCATCTAAAAAACTAAAAAAAAATTGAAATGATTTGATTTTTTATATATTTGCACCAAATTAACATAATTAAAAATAAAATACTATGTCAGACATTGCATCAAGAGTAAAAGCTATCATCGCTGATAAGCTTGACGTTGAAGAAACAGAAGTGACTCCAGAAGCTAGCTTCACAAACGATTTAGGAGCTGATTCTTTGGATACTGTTGAACTTATCATGGAATTCGAAAAAGAATTCAACATTCAGATTCCAGATGATCAAGCAGAGAAAATTACAACTGTTGGTCACGCTATCGCTTACATCGAGGAAGTTGTAAATAAATAATATTTATTCAAGACAAAAAAAATTTATGGAATTAAAGAGAGTAGTTGTAACCGGCTTCGGCGCTATTACACCAATCGGAAATAACGCTAAAGAATACTGGGAAAGCCTTAAAATAGGAGCAAGTGGCGCTGCCCCGATTACTCTTTTTGATTCCACTAATTTTAAAACCAAGTTCGCCAGTGAGGTGAAAAACTTTGACCCGCTTAATTATTTCGATAAAAAAGAGGCGAAAAAGATGGATAGAAATTCTCAGTTTGGGCAGATTGCCGCAAGAGAAGCTATCGCTCACGGAAGACTTATTGAAGACAATGTCGATAAAAATCGCGTTGGTGTGATCTGGGGATCAGGAATCGGCGGACTGGAGACTTTTGAACAAGAAGTTTTAGGTTTTGCAGAATCCAAAGGCATTCCAAGATTTAATCCTTTCTTTATTCCAAAAATGATTGCGGACATTACGCCAGGAAATATTTCTATCGAATATGGTTTCCACGGGCCTAATTACACGACCGTTTCTGCTTGTGCCTCATCTGCCAATGCTCTGATCGATGCCAAAATGCTTATTAACTTAGGCAAAGCGGACGTCATTGTTTGTGGAGGTTCAGAAGCCGCTGTTACAGCGAGCGGAATGGGAGGTTTCAACGCAATGCACGCACTTTCTACAAGAAACGATGATCCAAAAACGGCTTCAAGACCTTTTGACAAAGACAGAGATGGATTTGTATTGGGCGAAGGCGCAGGCTGTATCATCCTTGAAGAATACGAACACGCAAAAAAACGAGGTGCAACAATCTATGCAGAATTAGCTGGTGGCGGAATGAGTGCTGATGCACATCACATGACAGCTCCACACCCTGAAGGACTTGGCGCTTATCTGGTAATGAAAAATTGCTTGGAAGACGCAGGTGTAACTGCCGATGAAGTAGATCATATCAACATGCATGGTACATCTACTCCACTGGGAGACATCGCAGAATCTAACGCGATTGCAAAATTATTTGGAGAACACGCCTTCAACATTCAGATCAATTCTACAAAATCAATGACCGGTCACCTTTTGGGAGCAGCTGGAGTTATTGAGGCCATTGCTGCATTGCACGCCATTATTCACGGCATTGTTCCACCAACGATCAATCACTTTACTGATGATGAGAACATCGACCCAAGATTGAATTTTACATTCAATACTGCAGTTGAAAAAGAAGTTAACATCGCAATGAGTAATACTTTTGGTTTCGGAGGTCACAACGCTTGCGTTCTTTTCAAAAAAATATAAAATGTTTTTATGGAGTTGAAAAATTATTTTTCTAAATTCCTTCCAAAAAACAGAGCACAAAAACTTTCGGAAAAAGATATTCTTTTTCGCAAAAATATTTCAAACATCGTAGGTTACAACATCCACGATCTCGAAATTTTTAAAGAAGCTTTTTCGTTGAAGTCTTCTTCAAAAAGCACGAATAAAAAAAATTACGAACGTCTTGAGTTTTTAGGGGATTCTGTTTTAGGAACCATTATTTCTTGTCATCTTTTTCAAACCTACCCGAATGAAAACGAAGGATTTCTCACGCAGATGAAATCCAAAATCGTGAACAGGAAAAACCTCAACAAACTGGGAGATGATTTGAAATTGAGTAGTCTTTTGCAGGAGGATACCAGCCAAACAATCCTTAGTGAAAATATATCGGGCAATCTTTTGGAAGCTTTGATTGGTGCACTTTATCTCGACATTGATTATGAATTCTGTAAGAAAATTGTGCTTGATAGAATCTTGACACCTTCGACAATCAATAAGTTGGAGAACAAAATTATCAGCTACAAAGGTCTTCTATTGGAATGGAGTCAGAAGAAAAAGATCCCGATCAAATATGAAACTTGCGAAGAGATTCAACCAAATAAGGCCACAGTTTTCCGTTGCCACGTGTGGCTTCACAATGAAAGAATTGCCAACGCAGTAGAAACTTCCAAGAAAAAAGCAGAGGAAAAAGCGGCGCAAAGAGCATTCTACGTTTTGAGTAAAAAAGAAAACATTATTGAGCATCAAAAAACAGTATCTTAAACTAGAAGAAGATCTATCAGAGATCAACGTAGGATTGATTCGGCTTGCAAAACCAATCCCAGAACACGAATTGTTTTTTTCCATCAATGAAATCAATACTTTCAAATTCAAAAGAGTTGAGGATATCCTGATAAAAGGCGAATATTTTGACCATTCTTTTTCAAGATATCAGGCTTATGACAAATCTTCGAAAAACTGTTACAATTTCATTTCCAACAAGTCTATTGTCTCAATTCAGAAAAAAGAGCAAAATCAGCTTTTTTCAGATGAATCAAATATTAAATTTTTACTAAATCTGCACCAAGATGTGGATTACATTTTAAGTAATTCTGATATGTTTGCGGAATTTTCGTTAATTTTGCTACCGGAAAATTTCGTGTTCCAAACTCAGGAATACCCATTGAGTTCTGAAGAAGAACTTTATCAATTAATTCAATATTATGAATAAAAACCTTAAAAAAACAAAAATCATTGCAACACTAGGTCCCGCTTCTTCTAGCAAGGAGACGATGATCCAAATGATCCAGGCTGGTGTTGATGTATTTAGAATAAACTTCTCTCATGCCGATTACGATCTGGTGATGAAAAATGTAAATATCATCCGTGAGATCAACAAAGAATATGGCTACTCAGTTTCTATTCTTGGAGATCTGCAAGGACCAAAACTAAGAGTTGGTGTCGTAAAAGAAGGATCTTTCCTTAATCCTGGAGACATTCTTACCTTCACCAATGAAAAAATAGAAGGTGACGCTACGAGAGTTTATATGACTTATCAGCAGTTTCCTCAAGACGTAAAAGTTGGAGAGCGAATCTTGATTGATGACGGTAAATTGGTTTTCGAAGTTATCGAAACGAATAATGTTGACACCGTAAGAGCAAAAACAATCCAAGGTGGACCATTGAGTTCTAAGAAAGGTGTGAATCTTCCTAATACAAACGTTTCTCTTCCTGCATTGACAGAAAAGGACATCGAAGATGCAAACTTTATGCTGGACAATGAGTTTGACTGGATTGCTTTATCATTCGTACGTCACGCTCAGGATATCATCGATCTAAAAGATTTGATGGCGAAACATCCAAATAATAAAATCAAAACACCAATCATCGCTAAGATTGAGAAACCTGAAGGTGTAAAAAACATCGATCAAATCCTTATGGAATGTGATTGCTTGATGGTTGCCAGAGGAGATCTAGGTGTTGAAGTTCCAATGGAGCAAGTTCCTGTAATCCAGAAAAATTTGGTGAATAAGGCTAGACTTTATGCAAAACCTGTGATCATTGCAACTCAGATGATGGAGACAATGATCAATATCCTGACGCCAACCAGAGCGGAAGTAAATGACGTTGCAAACTCTGTGTTAGACGGTGCTGATGCTGTGATGCTTTCTGGAGAAACTTCTGTTGGAAAATATCCTGTGGAAGTGGTTCAAAATATGGCCAAAATCGTTAAGAACATTGAAAGAACTGCGCTTTACGAAAAATTAAACCACGTTGTAGAAGAGAAAATCAATTGTGTAGATGAGCGTTTCATCACAGATAAAGTTTGTCGTTCTGCAGTTGATATTGCAAAATCTACAGGAGCAGAAGCAATTGTAACTTTGACTTCTTCTGGTTACACAGCGTTCCAAATCTCTGCACACAGACCTTCTTCTCACATCATCGTTTTCAGTAACAACAAACGTGTGATCACGATGCTGAACCTACTTTGGGGTGTAAGAGCTTTCCATTACGATATGGAAAAATCTACGGACGAAACTGTGATCCAAGTGAATATGTTGACGCATAATTACGGATTTGTAGAGCAAGGTGATTATGTCATCAACCTGAATGCAATGCCGGTTCACAATGGTGGAAAAACCAATACATTAAGATTATCTACGATTTAATTCGGATTTAAAATAACAACAAAGCCAACTCAAATGAGTTGGCTTTGTTGTTTTGATGAACTTCAGAGAAATTACTCTTTTATGATTTTCTTAGAAACCGTTCCAGTTTTTGTTTTTATCGTGATGATGTAAACAGAACTTGGGAATTTGTTCAAATTAATTGAGTGTGATTTTGAAGCTTTAAGATTTTCAAGGATTAATTTTCCATTCATATCAAAAAGAGCAATTCTTTCAATTTCATTTGGTGAAGTGATGTTTACAGCGTCTTTGGTTTTGGTAGGATAGATTTTGATTTCATCTTTATCAAAAGCAGAACTCGCCAAAGTCACTTTTTTGGTTCCAGTTGCAACCCAGGCAAAATCCTGATCAGCCAAATTTCCATCTTGATTTACCAATGTTCCTTTGTTGGTCACAATCACCTTATAGATGCCTTCTGGTGTAGGATTATCAATCACAACTTGCTCTACATTATCAACTAAATTATCACCTTTTGTAGCATTTGCATTGGGATTGCTGACATCCAATTTCCATGGATAATATATATTTCCAGACCCAACTTCTACAACGCGCAGATCCAAATCATTTACAATTCTGGAAGCGTGGTTGCTCTGCATATCAACATCATCTGTGAATGGCGTAATTGCAGGATCTACCCAAGAAATAGTCACTTTCAAAGGTTCATTGCCGGTTGCTTTGATTTCTTTTTCAAACGGAGTTCCAGAGGTTAGAGGCTTTCTTTCTAAATAAGAATTTTCTTCAAGTTTATTAATTAATACCTGAGCTGCTTTTTTTCCATCTATCAATCCCCAACCGTACCAAACATCTGGACCAGGTCTTCCTGCTTCGTTTGCAGTGTGCGTGAGCAAAGCTTTCATCTCATCAGCTTTGAAGATAAAACTACTATTTCCCGATATGTTTCTTTGAACCTGCGTAATTGCACCTGCTATGCCAGACACAACCGCTGCTGCGTAAGAAGTTCCGTAATTCAAAACATACAAATTAGTTGCATTTGGACTTCCTGTGGTATAATTTGCCATGATCATATCTACACCAACTGCTGACAGATCCGGCTTCACTGCGCCATCTTTTCTTGGTCCGGCACTACTGAAACTTCCCTTTATTACATCGCTAGCTTGCGTATATTTATGATCGGGCGTCGTCAATTGATGGACTGCTCCAACAGTGATGATGTTCTTGGCCAACGATCCGTAGCCAATGCAGTTGTAACCTAGGCTACAATTGGCTGCAGGAATAATATCTGTAGATTCAAAAGGAACATAAACCTTAAGTTGAGAATCATATTTGTATTTATTTTGACTGCCCGTTGGACCAAAACCATAATAATTCCCTGTTGACTTTATGATAATCTGCTGTGGTTGTTGGTAAACAATTTTATCAAAATTATAATCGTTTATGGCATAAGTTCCAGAATAAGTATCCAGTGTATTGAGCTCGTAATTCCCAACCCAGTACCATCCAGCGCCGGGATAGACTGGTGGACTTGCTGCCGTAATATTGGTCCAGCCAACGTTTACACCATAAGAATGGTTTGAAATATTAAGGTCTGGCAAAGTAGAAAGTTTCTGAAAATTATCACCAAGTGCTGTGTTTGCAAAACGGTAATTATCTGTAGTTGCTTTTGGCAAAACACCTTTTGCATTAGCTTTTGGATAAGCAACACTGGCTTGATTGAAAGTGCCTGTTGCAGTTCCATTACCTATCAAAACACTATTGACATTGGTCGCGTGGAAATGTTTCGGCTCTGTTGCCGCTTCTTTATTAATTGCTCTGCCGGTGGTAAACTGCTCGTGTGTGTCCTGAACTCTTCCTGCATCGAAAACAGTGATTTTAATTCCATCCCCAGTCACAGTTCCTGCTCCAGAGACATTTCCTGACTGCAACAAATCGACATTGGCTGTAGCGTTTGCTCCGGTTTCTTCGATTGAATAAAAAACAGGAATCTCTCCAACAAAACCCGCAAGATTTTGTTTAAGGCTATCTTTGACTTGGGCAGATTGTTTTGATTTTGAAAAAAAAGCATCAAACCTTTTCTCATTATTTATCCTTTGTTTTCCAAATTCATTTTTCAATTTGAGATCTTGTGCATTGGAAAAATAAAACGAACATAACATTCCTACACTTAGTACAATTTTCTTCATCTAAAAACTTTTTGCAAAGATAAAAAATTCAGTTATTTATCCTTGAGTTTCTTGTATGAAGTTTCGAAGTGAAGTTTCAGATTGCCAACATCTTCATTATTGCAATAACCATATTTCAAAATATTTTTGGTGTTATAATTTTGAAGCGAATAGAATAAAAATGAATTGATTTCCTGAAAATCCAATCCTAAAGACATGAAATAATCATCTGTCAAATTTTCCCGGATCCAATCCACCAGATCAGGAACCGTCCATTTGTTATCAATTTTACCAAAACCAATTCCACCACTCACGGGTTGTACAAATTCGCCTGGCTTTGGTTTCATTAATTCTCCACTGGATTTCGTTTTGAAATAAACTTTCAAATCATTATTGAGCGTTACTTTTTTCTTATTTTCATTGAATAATTTTGAATCTTTTCCAAGATTTCCAGATAACTTTTGTTGAACTTCTACTTCTTCTATTTCGATAGCAATTTTATTAATATTAATGAGTAATTCATTGTAATTTCTGACGGTCAATATTTTCCTTTCATAACCTTCTTTGACGATTCGAAGTTCATCTCCAATATTTGCATTAATAATAAATCCACCATCAAAATCGGAATATGTTTTTTCTTGAGAATTAATATTAATGATTAAAACCTGATTGACATTCACAGAATCAGATACAATTTTTCCTTTGATCTGTTGCGAAGAAAGCTGTTGTGAAATCAGTAAAAAGAAAGAGAATAGAAATATTTTCAAAGGCTATTTTTTATCAAAAATAAATTTAATTCCGGCTTTCAAATGACATTTAACCAGGATTAACTTTTTTGTGAACATTTAACAAAATCGGATTTCCAAAGCATTTTATTTCTCTGTTTAAAACCTTAACTTTACGCAAAATTACAATGTAGATGTACTTAGTTTTCGATACAGAAACCACCGGTTTACCTAAAAATTTCAACGCACCGCTCTCAGATTCAGACAACTGGCCACGAATGGTCCAGATTGCATGGCAGATCCACGATGACAATGGAAACCTGATAGAAAACCAAGATTACATCATCAAACCAGAAGGTTATGACATCCCGTTCAACGCGGCAAGAATACACGGAATCACGACTAAAATCGCTAATGAAGAAGGTCGAGATCTTGAAGAAATCTTAGTAGAATTTTCTAAAGCTTTGGAAAATATAAGAGTTGTTTCCGGACACAATGTGGAATTCGATTACAATATCGTTGGAGCAGAATTTTTCAGGAAAAACATTAAAGATAATCTTCAGGAAAAACCAAAAGCCGACACGATGATTCTGGGAACAGATTATTGCCAATTGGCTGGCGGACGTGGCGGAAAATTCAAATCGCCAAAACTGGAAGAACTTTACGAGAAACTCTACGGACATAAATTTGATGAAGCGCACAACGCTGCAGCCGATGTGAATGCGACTGCGCAGGTTTTCTTCGAAATGATGAGAATCGGCGTGATTCCAACGGATGTTTTGAAGATCAATGAAACGCAGTTAAAAGAATTTCAAAACCACAATCCAAACCCGATAAAACCTTTCGGAATCGTCATCAGAAGACAGGTTGCGAGTTTTAACAACAAGAAAAAACAATCCGACGTTGGTAGCATTGATGATATCGATCTTGGAAAATACTTCAATTTCGACAACCACAGTGTTTTCTCCACTTTGACGGCTACGACCAATATCAACGACCTTATCAAAAAAGCGACAGATGAGAATTATGCGGCCGTTGGAATGGTGGATATTGGCAATATGATGGGCGCGTTCAAATTCGTTTCTGCGGTTGAAGACACGAATTCCGGAAGAAATAAAAAGCACAAAGAATATTTGGCTAAAAAACAGGAAGCCGAAGAAAAAGGAGAAGCTTTCAACGAAGAAGAACCAATTACAGATCAACTGATTCCAATTGTTGGTTGCGAATTTTTCATTTCGAATCGATACGAGCAAAAGCAATTTACCAAAGATGATCCGGACAGACGGACGCAAATGGTTTTGCTGGCAAAAGATTTCAATGGTTATAAAAATTTGATCAAACTTTCCAGCATTGGTTTTCAGAAAGGATTTTACTTTGGCGTTCCAAGGATCAGCAGAGAATTGATCTCTCAATACAAAGAAGGATTGATCGCCTTGACTTCCGGGATCAACGGCGATATTCCGAATACGATCTTAAATATCGGAGAACAAAAAGGGGAAGAATTGTTCCAATGGTGGAAAGAGGAATTTGGTGATGATTTCTACGTGCAGATCCAGAATCACAATTTGCCCGAGGAAGAGCATTTGAATGAAGTTCTATTGCAATTTGCAGATAAATATAATGTCAAGATCTTAGCTCAAAACGAAACGTATTACACCAATAAAGACGATGCGAATATCCAAGACATTTTGGGTTGCATCAAAGATGGCGAGAAGCAATCAACGCCGATTGGCAAAGGTTTCGGAAAGAGAAAAGGTTTGACGACCAACGAATATTACATCAAAAGTCAAGATGAATTAAAACAAGCTTTTTTAAATTATCCAGACGCTTTCGAAGCTTACGAGGAGTTTTTAGCAAAGTTCAAACCTTATACTTTGAAACGTGATGTTTTGCTTCCGAAGTTTGACATTCCGGAAGAATTTATTGATCCAGAAGATGAAGCTGATGGCGGAAAACGTGGTGAAATGGCCTACCTGCGACATTTGACCTACGAAGGTGCGAACAAACGTTATCCGGTCATTACGCCTGAAATTCAGGAGCGATTGGATTTTGAACTGGAAGTTATCGCCAACACCGGTTATCCCGGTTATTTCTTGATCGTTCAGGATTTCTGTAATGAAGCTCGAAATATGGGTGTTTCGGTTGGTCCGGGTCGTGGATCGGCGGCTGGATCGGCAGTTGCCTATTGTATTAAAATCACTAATGTTGATCCGATCAAATATGATCTCCTTTTTGAGAGATTCCTGAATCCGGAAAGGGTTTCGATGCCCGATATCGATATCGATTTTGATGATGAAGGACGTGATAAAGTCATCAAATGGGTGGTTGAAAAATATGGTCAGGAACAAGTGGCGCAGATCATCACATATTCGGTTTTGGGAGGAAAATCGGCGATCAAAGATGCTGGTCGAGTTCTCGATCTTTCGATTCCAGAAACGAATATGATCGCGAAACTTATTCCGCCAAGTCCGGGAATGAACATTGCGAAAGCGCTTTCAAAATATGACAAGTTAAAACCGGAAGACCAGCAATTGGTGGATGAAATGAAGTTCATTCTTTCAAACTCCGATGATTCAAGATTCTCGGTTTTGGAAAGTGCGAAGAAAATGGAAGGTTGCATCCGAAATACGGGAATTCACGCTTGTGGTGTGATCATTACGCCGGAACCTGTTAGCAATTTGGTTCCGATCACGATTGCGGCGAAAGATGCGGACATTTTGGTTTCCCAGTTCGATAACTCGGTGGCGGAAAATGCGGGTCTCTTGAAAATGGATTTCCTTGGATTAAGGACTTTGACCATTATCAAAGATGCAGTGAAGCTTGTAAAAGAACGTCACGGCGTTGATATCGACCCAGATGAAATTCCGCTAGATGACGCCAAAACTTATCAATTATTTAAGGAAGGAAGAACAATCGGAATTTTCCAATACGAGAGTCCCGGAATGCAGAAGTATATGCGAGAACTGAAACCAACTGTTTTCGCCGATTTGATCGCGATGAATGCCTTGTATCGTCCAGGTCCTATTAAATATATCCCAAATTTCATTAACAGAAAACACGGAACCGAGGAGATCATCTATGACCTCGAAGAAACGAAAGAATATCTTGAGGAAACTTACGGGATCACAGTTTATCAGGAACAGGTAATGCTTCTGTCTCAGAAGTTGGCCAACTTTACCAAAGGTGAAGCCGATACTCTGAGAAAAGCGATGGGTAAAAAACAGATCGAAGTTCTGAACAAAATGTACCCGAAATTCATTGAAGGCGGAAGAAAGAACAACCTTGATGAAGAGAGGCTCGAGAAAATCTGGAATGACTGGAAAGCCTTTGCAGAGTACGCTTTCAACAAATCCCACTCGACTTGTTACGCGTGGATCGCTTATCAAACTGCTTATCTGAAAGCCAATTATCCAGCAGAATATATGGCGAGTGTAATGAGTAACAACATTAACAACACAGCTTCCATCACAATGTTTATGGAGGATTGCAAAGCTATTGGTGTTGATGTTTTGGGTCCGGATGTGAATGAATCTCAATATAAATTTTCGGTTAATGAGAAGGGTCAAATCCGCTTTGGATTGGGCGCTATCAAAGGAATTGGTGAAGGTCCGAGTGAGGCGATTGCCACCATTAGACAAAACGGAAGATATAAAAACGTCTATGATTTCTTTGAGAGAATTCCGCCTTCGCAAGTGAACAAAAGGGTTGCGGAAAGTTTGGTGACCGCCGGAGCGTTTGACGAATTGGACACGTATCACCGCGGACAATACTTCGACATCGACACTTCCGGGAAAACGAACATTGAAAGACTTTCGCGTTACGGACAGAGTTTCCAGGACAGCAAAAATGAAATGGATAATTCTCTATTTGCAGATTTTGCCGAGGAAGTTCAGATCGAACAACCGAAACTCTTGCCTTGCGCAGAATGGCCGAATATGCATAAACTTAATAAAGAGAAGGAAATCATTGGATTCTATTTATCAGCGCATCCTCTGGACGAGTTCAAATATCAATTTAAATTTATACAAGGCGTGCTTTCCAAAAAAGCGATCCTTGATGAGAAGAAAGACGAAATTCCAGTTTTGGATGAAGTAATCCCAATTCTTGAAACCGACAATACGCCTGATGAGGAAGTACCTGACATTTTGGTTTCTGATGAAGTCGGATTGGAAGATGAGATCATTGAAGAATCTGGCAAAAAAGCAGAGCCAAAAGGAAATTTCAACTTCCTGAATCTGGATGAAGTGGAAGCTTTCAAAGATCTGGCCTTTCCGCCAAAAGCGCCCGAACTTTTTGAAGAAAAGAAAAGCTGGAAGGACAAGATGAATGAAAAAGACAACACCAAAGAATACACAGTTGCGGGGCTGATCACGGAATATCGTGTGGCGGATGGTTTCCGCAGTGGGGAAAAAGTGGCGTTTGTTTTGCTGGAAGATTACACAGGCTCCTACTCTTTCCGATTGGGCGATAGAGATTATATGAGGTTGAAAGACAAATTGGAAGTTCAGCGCTTTGTCATTATGAAACTCAAATTCTCGCAAGGAAAAGACGGGCGGGTTTTTGTCAATGTGAATGATGTCTTGGAATTGAAAGAAGCGTTTGACCGATTTGCACGTAGTTTATCCATTGTAGTACCTCTCGATTCTTTGCGTAAAACTGATATTGAATTCTTTAGAGAGAAGATCATTGAGAATCACGGTGAGCAGAAATTGAATTTCTTTATAAAAAATCCAGAAGACGAGTCTGTTTTGGAAGTGGTGAGTATGAAACATCATATCAATATCAATGAAGATCTTTTGGAGGTGATTCATTCTATAAATAATTATGAAGTTTTTTTGAATTGACACTAAAAGTCAACTAACACAATTACTTATTGAAAAATATTTCATTGATAAAACCGAATTTTGTTTAAAATTCGGTTTTTATTTGAAGAAAGACAGCTAAATAAACTTTAACTCATAAAAAATCTAAAAAAAATACATTTTTACCATAAAAACATTGCTTAATTTAAATAAAGTTCATTACATTTGTTTGATTAATATAAATTAAACAATTATGAAGAAATTTTTACTCTCGTGCTCATTAGCACTAGGACTCAGCGCAAATGCACAAAATGTGGTTTTCCAAGACGGTTTTGAAGACTACACGAATTTTAGTATCACTAATGTAGGAAGCTGGACTTTAAGAGACATTGATCTTAAAACAACTTATGGGATAACTTCTGGGGGTGCTCCTGTTGTTTTTGCAAATTCAGGGGTCGCAAAATCTTTTCAGGTTTTCAATGCTTCTGCCACAATCCCAGCATCCACTGCTGGTTTTACTCCTAGAACCGGAAATAAATCATTGGCATGTTTTAATGCGGATTCGGCACCTTGGAATGATGACTGGTTGATTACACCAAGAGTTGGAATCCCAGGAAGTGGTACTTCTTCAGTTAGTTTTTGGGCAAAAGCAGCAAATGCATTGTACGGGCTTGAAAAATTTCAAGTATTTGTATCTACAACAGGAACTCAAGTTGCAGATTTCACTTCAATATCTCCAGTTATAGTAACAGTTGCTGATACTACATGGCGAGAATTCACTTACGATTTGAGCGCATATGAAGGACAGCAGATATATATTGGAATTCGTTGTACTTCCGATGATCAATTTGCACTTTCAATTGATGATTTCCGAGTAACTTCTTCCGTGGCACCGACTACTGCCCCAAGTTGCGTATTATCAGTTCTACCAGCAAACGGATCAACTGGTGTAAATCCAACACCAGCTACAGCACTCAACTCAGGGCTTTTCCTTTCTTGGGCTGCTTCTTCCTACGCAACTTCTTACGATGTATATCTTGACACGAATGCAAACCCTACAACTTTGGTTGGCAATTTTATCGGAACAGGATTCGCACCGGCGAGTAGTTTGGCTCCAAACACAACATATTACTGGAAAGTCGTTCCCAAGAATGCAATAGGAGAAGCTTCCACTTGCACCATATACTCATTCACTACAGGCGCCACTCCACCACCACCTATAACATATTGCACGAATGGATCCATATACCCATCAGCCGCTTTAGTTCCTTCCACATGTAATGGCACGACGGCAGTAAATTCACCAACTGATGCTTGGGCTGGTGAATATTCTAATGTAACTGTAGTAGCAGGTAGAACTTATAAATTTGAAACTATCGGTCAACCGTCTTACTTTATCACTATTGCTAATGGTACTACAGGCGTTGCTTCTGGCACAGGAACCGTAACATACACAGCAACAACAAGTGGGACATTAAGATTTTACAGTCATGTGAATACCGCTTGCGGAACTGCCATGACAAATCACGTAAGAAGAGTAACATGCATGGGTACATTGGCAGTTACCGATGTTGAAAAATCTAGTCTCTCTGTTTATCCAAACCCATTCACAGACGTACTTAAAATCTCTGATGTGAAAGGTGTGAAATCCGTCTCTGTAAATGACATCTCCGGAAGAGAAGTTAAATCTCTTGCACCATCTGCAGAACTTAATCTTTCTAACCTTAAAGCCGGTTTATATATCGTAAACCTTAAAATGGAAGATGGAAGCGTTAAAACTTTCAAAGCTATCAAAAAGTAATTCTTTAGAATTATAATTAATAATTAACCGTCTCACTTTGCAGTGAGACGGTTTTTCTTTTTAAAAACAAATTCAATTATTCAATCTATTACAATAAAACGGAATCACTAATATTAATTCAAAAATACCCACGTATTATTGAAAAAATAATTATATTTGCCATCGGTTAAATAAAACTAAATAATTATGAAGAAATTTTTACTATCGTGCTCTTTAGCATTGGGTCTTAGCGCAAATGCACAGACAACCTTCTTTACAGAAGATTTTGAAAGTGCAATTACTTGGAGCGTCGTTAATTTTGGCACTGCTCCTGCTTACCCTCGTAACGGATTTACTATTGTAGACGCAACATCTTGCCCTGTAAACAGCATTACTGGAAAATCAATGTCTATCGTTGGTTTTACATCTGCCTCAGCTTACGGATGTGGTTATGTCTCTACTCCAAACACGACCTTTAAGCCATTGGTTCGTAAACAAATTGATGCAAGCCAATATGCCAACCTTTTATTATCGTACAACTGGAAAGGATATGGAGATTTGTTCAATGGGACTCTTTTTGATTACGGAGAATTAATGTATTCGACTGATCCTGCAGGTCTTTCCGGTTGGACTCTTATTGGAAATAGATTAGGATCTGGTAATGTGAATACACAAACTGTGACAGATTTAGCTCTTCCTGCTGACCTTAACCAAAAATCATTTTGGATTGGATGGCGTTTTACATCGGACAATATAGATCAGTTTCAACCTGGATTAAGTATTGACGATGTTGTTATTAAAGGAACTCAAATAACAGCTGCACCAGCTTGTACAACATTTACTTCACCTATAAACAATGGTACTGCAAACGCTGGAACATTTGACTTTAAGTGGACTGCTGTTACGGGAGCACAAACTTATAAACTAAAAATTGGAACTACTACTGGCGGATCGGATATCTATAATCAAACGATTACAACAACATCAGTATCTGTTCCTTTAAACAAAAACACGACATACTACGCAACAGTTGTCCCTTCTAACAATTTTGGAGACGCTACTGGTTGTTCCGAAATTACATTCACAACTAATTCAAATGTAGGATACTGTAGCACAGGATCTTCAACACCAGATCATCAGAATTTTGGAAATATCTCTAATGTTGTGTTTGCAGATATTTCGAACTCATCTGTAGGAAATAATAATGCTTATAAAGATTTCACTTCTATCACTGGAAATGTTTTAAATGGTAGTAGCAACACAATTACAGTTACTCATGCAAACTATAATGCAGGCAATCAAAACAGAGTTGCTGTTTGGATTGATTACAATAGAGATGGCGTTTTCTCGGCAAACGAGCAAACACTTCTTACTACAACCGGCACAATAGCACCAGGAACATCTACAGGAACAATTGTTATACCTGAGGGTGTTGATTTTGGAACTACAAGAATGAGAATAAGATTGAACTTATTAAATGTTGTGCCACCTGCGTGTGGAGTAACAGCTTATGGACAAACTGAAGATTATACAATTGATATCAAAGATAAAACTTTAGGTGTTTCTGATCTCAACAAAGCTGGAATCTCTGTTTATCCTAACCCATTCACAGATTTACTTAAAATCTCTGACGTGAAAGGTGTGAAATCTGTATCTGTAAACGATATCTCTGGAAGAGAAGTTAAATCTCTAGCGCCATCTGCAGAACTTAACCTTTCTAGCCTTAAAGCTGGTCTTTACATGGTAAACCTTAAAATGGAAGACGGAAGCGTAAAAACTTTCAAAGCTATCAAAAAGTAATTCTAAGGAATTATAATTAATAAGTAACCCGCCTCGTTTATGAAACGAAGCGGGTTTTTATTTGTGCTAAATTCTGGTTATCATAACATAATTTGCTTGTACTAGTTATAATTAATTATCTACATTAATTTAAAATAACCTATCCTTAAGACTAAACAAAGATTATTAATACCTAGAATCTTTAGTAAAATCATAGCTTAAAAAATTAATTTGCCTTAATGTAAAGTTTATTTGTTATTAATACTGACTCCTATTTTATTCTGATTCAAAAATTAATTAATCATATAAAACTTCAATCAAGTTTGAGCAAAAAAAAAGTCCTGTAAAAAAATTGCAGGACTTTTCTATATCATTTTGAAATCTATCTTACCAGATTTTCACTCTTTCCTCTGGCTTTTTGTAAAGCTTGTCGCCTTCTTTCACCTCAAATGCCTTGTAGAATGCTTCTGTATTTACCAATGGTCCAAAACTTCTGAATAATCCTGGAGAGTGCGGATCTGTTTTCACTTGGTTGGTCAGATATTTCTCTGTCGATAGAGTTCTCCAAACTGTCGCCCAGCTGAAGAAGAATCTCTGTTCTGGAGAATAACCATCAATTTTACCCGGATTTCCTTTGTCTTTCAAATACATTTGCAATGCATCGTAAGCGATATTGACACCACCAAGATCGGCAATATTCTCTCCATTTGTGAAAGTTCCATTCACTTTCACATCTTTCACCGGCTCATACTTATCATACTGGGCAGCCAAGCTTTTCGTTGCCTTTTCGAAGTTCGCTTTGTCTTCGGCAGTCCACCAATCGGTAAGATTTCCGTCGCCATCAAACTGCGCACCGCTGTCATCAAAACCATGTGTCATTTCGTGGCCAATCACAGCGCCAATTCCTCCAAAATTAACAGCCGCATCTGCATCCGGATTGAAGAATGGTGGCTGAAGAATTGCAGCTGGGAAAACAATCTCGTTGTTCACAGGATTGTAATAAGCATTCACCGTTTGTGGAGACATCCCCCATTCTGCCTTATCTACAGGTTTTCCAATTTTAAGTAACTCTTTTCCGTACTGCCAGTTGGAAACGCTTTGAAGATTTCCATAAAGTGTACCGCCGTCTTTTTCAGATTTAAGCGTCAATTTGGAATAATCTTTCCAAGTATCTGGATAAGCAATCTTCACAGTGAATTTATTCAGTTTGTCCAAAGCTTTCGTTTTGGTCACAGACGACATCCAAGTCAATCCTTGAATATGAACTGCAAAACTTTTCTTAAGATAATCCACATAAGTCAGCATCTGTGCCTTAGCTTCTGGTGTAAAATATTTCTCAACATATACTTTTCCAAAAGCCTCTCCTACAACACCATTGATCAAACCCAAAGCTCTCTTGTTAAGCGCTCTTTGTTCTTGTTGCCCTTGTAGATACTTGCTGTAGAAATCAAATTTCATGGTATCCATCTTCTGATTAAGATAACCAGCACTTCCAGAAACCAGGTTGAATTTAAGATAATCCTTGATCAAAGGAATATTTTTCTCAGTAAGGAAAGTGTCAAGACTTTTGTAATAACCCAATTCTCCGATGATCACCTTATCCGTTTTCACACCAGCTTCTCCAAGATATTTTGGAAGATCGATGTTTTTTACTAATGATTTTAATTCTGGTAAAGTCTTGGGATTGTATTGCAAATTAGCATCACGGATCTGCTCATTTGTCAAAAAAGTCTTAGCAATTTTCTTTTCGAAATCTACAATTTGTCCCGCAACTACAGCAGAATTTTTGTAACCGATTTCTGTAAGAACCTGAGCGACATATTTTTTATATTCTTCGATTGTTTCAGTATTCTTCGGGGAGTCTTTCTGGTAGTAATCTCTTCCTAGACCCAATGATGCAGCACCTAGATAGACCGCATTCATCTTAGAGTTCTTAAGATCACCGTCAACACCCCACGCATAGAAAGAGTTGTCGCCTCTTTTGGTAGCATCCACCAAATATTTTTGTAGATCTGACAAGTTTTTGATCGCATCTATCTTTGCCAGATCAGCTTTTACAGGATTAAGACCATCAGTATTACGCTTGTCCATATCCATGTAGGTTTCGTAAAGTGCTTGGATTTTTTGACCTTCTGATCCTGTTTCAAATTTTTCTTTTAAGATATTATCCAAAAGTCCAAGAGAGTTCATATCAGTAGTTTCTCTCAATTGAGTAAATGACCCCCAACTTGGTTTATCCGCAGGAATCTTGGCAGTTTTCATCCAAGTTCCATTCACATAATTGTAGAAGTCATCTTGTGGGCGAACAGAAGTATCCATGTACGTCAATTCCAAAGCTTTTTGTTTTGCTTGTGCAGAAAGTGTATTTACCATCGTAGCCAACATAAAAGCTGTAAGTGATATTTTTTTCATTTTTAATTAATAATATTGTTGTATTTGTATTGATAAAATTAGATTTGTTACAGTTCTTTTATGGAAAAACTCAAAAAAGTAAATTTAAATTAATAAATAAAACTCCTCTATAATTTGCTTAATATAAATGGATTAACAATTAATGAGGGCATAACAAATTAACTTTTTCATCAAATTGATCATATCGATTGGATATTAAAAGATAGAATGATATTTTTACAAAAAATTCAATTCAATTTTCACACAAATGCATCATAATTTACTATTAATTCTTGCTTTGCTATTTTCCGTATTCATGATGGTAATGGTGGCAAAAAAAATGAAGATTGCGTATCCAATATTCTTGGTCATCGCAGGCTTAATGATTAGTTTCTTACCCGGAATTCCCGAAATCGAACTGGATCCAGAACTTGTTTTCCTTATTTTCCTTCCGCCACTTTTGTACGAAGCCGCCTGGTACACTTCATGGAATGACTTCTGGAAATGGAAAAGACCAATTTCACTATTGGCATTCGGACTGGTTTTCGCAACCTCATTGATTATCGCATATCTTTCCCAGGCTATGATTCCCGGCTTCACATTGGCGTTAGGATTTCTTTTGGGCGGGATTATTTCGCCTCCCGATGCTGTCGCTGCCACTTCCGTCTTAAAAGGATTACCAATTCCAAAAAGAATTGTCAGCATTTTGGAAGGTGAAAGTTTGGTAAACGACGCTTCCTCTTTGATTGTTTTCCGATTTGCATTAGCCGCCATACTCACGGGAAGTTTCTCCATGAATCAAGCTGTTGGGCAATTTTTCCTCGTTGCAGGAATGGGAATTGTCTGTGGGATAGTTGGAGGCGCCATCATGTATTTGATTCATCGTTTCCTCCCGACAACATCTGCCATAGATGCAGCGCTCACAGTAATGACACCTTACATTTTGTACCTTGGTGCAGAGCAGTTTCATTTTTCGGGAGTGATGGCGGTAGTTACTGGGGGACTTTTCATTTCTTACAGATCGCACGAGATTTTCAAAAATGGAAACACAAGACTGAATATGCTTGGGGTTTGGACCACGGTGATTTTCGTAATGAATGCGATGGTCTTCATATTAATTGGATTGTCTTTGCCATCCATCATCCGCGGGCTGGAAGAAGCTACCCTCATTCAAGGAATCAAATATGGTGTTGTGATCAGCGTGGTCGCTATTGCCATCAGATTTTTATGGATCTATCCTGCCGCATTTGTTCCCCGTTGGCTTTTCAAATCCGTTCGAAAAGAGCAATCGCCAGGCTGGAAAGGGCCACTCGTGATTGGCTGGGCTGGGATGCGAGGTGTTGTTTCTTTGGCAACTGCCCTTTCTATTCCGTACTTGATGCCGGATGGCTCTCCATTTCCTCATCGCAATCTGATTTTATTGATCACATTCATCGTTATTTTCATCACACTCGTAGTTCAGGGCTTATCACTGCCTTATATCGTAAATAAGCTTAATATTCCTGCCATGGACGTCGTGTTGCCACAGGAACAGCAAGAAGCACAAATCCAAATTAGACTCAATAGATTGGCGTTAAACCACATTAATGCTAATTATAATGATGTGATACCGAAAAGCAATCTTCTCCGAAATTATCAGAATCAAATATCGTTAGAAACAGAAAATACAGAAAACCAACTTGACTTACTGGAATGTAACGATTGTTCCGTAAAAGAAATTGACGACTTCGAAACGATTTTAAAAGAAATCTACGACAAGCAAAGAGTTGAGATATTCCAAATGAGAAAAGAAAAGTATTATGAAGATGAAGAAATAAGAAAAGCAGAGCTCCAATTGGATCTGAACGATTTGAAACTAAATCCAGATTTTCATTCGTAATTTAAACTACAAACTCTTTCATTTTTTTGGGAGAGTTTTTTTTATAAATAAATTTAATTGAGTTAACAGTAAGATGAGAACAAAAAAAAGAGTCTCACGATTGTGAAACTCTTTTGCGATCCGGACGGGACTCGAACCCGCGACCTCCGCCGTGACAGGGCGGCATTCTAACCAGCTGAACTACCGGATCAATTTTTTGAAAAGTAATTGATGAAACTTTATGCGATCCGGACGGGACTCGAACCCGCGACCTCCGCCGTGACAGGGCGGCATTCTAACCAGCTGAACTACCGGATCTCTTGCCCAACAAACTAAGAAAAACTATCGTCGTTTATTGTGGTTGCAAAAATACAACAATAATTCACAACTACAAATTTTAAACAAAAAAAAACGCCTCTCCAGAGGAAAAGCGTTCATTTTCAATTATATTAATTTCTTACAAGTAAGAATTAAGCTTCTCAGCAATCACCTCTTTTGGTGATACGCCTACTATTTTATCTACTACTTCACCATTTTTGAAGATCAAAACTGTTGGGAT
Source organism: Chryseobacterium sp. FH1 (assembly GCF_000735135.1). Lineage (GTDB taxonomy): Bacteria > Bacteroidota > Bacteroidia > Flavobacteriales > Weeksellaceae > Epilithonimonas. The sequence goes on along the minus strand of NZ_JPLZ01000006.1, from coordinate 810,129 downwards.
ATTTCTGATTCCGTAATCTACAGAAATCTGTTGGTTGTTATCCACATCCACTTTTCCTACTATTGCTCTACCTTCAAAATCCTCTGCAATCTCCTCGATGATTGGTCCTAACATTCTACAAGGTCCACACCAAGCTGCCCAAAAGTCAACTAAAACTGGTTTATCTGAATTTAATACTGCTTCCTGAAAGGACTGATCTGTAATTTCTACTGCCATGATTCTTGTTCTTTAATTAATTTTGTAATACAAATTTACAAATTATATTTTCTATTTATTCTGTTGATTATCTATGTAAACTATCAGCTTTTTCTATAACAAATTGTGTTCCTATCTCTTCTAATGCGCTCACTAACGAATCTATATCAGATTTCTTGGTGTAGTGACTGAATGAGATTCTCAATGGTGTTTTATTATCCAGATCATCTTCTGACAATACGGACATTAAAACCATTGAAGGCTTCGAAGCACCCGAACTGCAAGCACTTCCTTGAGAAATAGCAATGCCTTTCATATCCAATTGCAATCCGATTAATGGATTTTTGTATGGAAGCAAAACGTTTAGAACTGTGTAAAGACTTTCATCATCTGCACTTCTCCCATTGAATTTGATTCCGGATATTTTTTCCTGCAATTGTTGGATTGCGTAATGCTTGATGTCGAGGATATGGCTTTTATATTCCACCATTTTTTCTTGAGAGATTTCCCAGGCTTTGCCCAAACCTGCAATTCCAGTCACGTTTTCCGTACCAGCTCTCAAGCTTCTTTCTTGCGGACCACCAGTGATTATTCCTTTCAACCCAGAGGATTTTCTTACGAATGCAAAGCCAGCACCTTTCGGTCCGTGGAATTTGTGCGCGCTGCAAGAGGCGAAATCAACTGGAATTTTAGAAAAATCCAAATCGACATGTGCCATTGTCTGAACTGTGTCCGAATGGAAAAGTGTATTGTTTTCTTTGCAAAGGTGCGCTACTTTCTCGATGTCGAGAAGATTCCCGATCTCGTTGTTGGCGTGCATCAATGTGACCAAAGTTTTCTTATCTGATGATTTTAGCGCTTCTTCTAATTTATTCAAATCGAAATCGCCGTTGGCATCTGGTCTTAGATAAACCAATTCCACGCCTTTCAATTTTTTCATTTCGAGGCAAGTTTCAGCGACACATTTGTGTTCCAAAGCAGAAGTGATGATTCTTTCCACGCCAAGATAATTGACCGCGGATTTGATGATCATATTGTTGGATTCCGTTCCACAAGAGGTAAAAACGATTTCTCCAGGTATGACTTTCAAAGAATCTGCGATCTTTCGCCTTACTTCTTCCAAAATGGTTTTGGCCTCCTGTCCCAGACTGTGTGTGGACGACGGATTACCGTAGTTGAATCTTAAAACATTCACCATACAGTCTATCACCTCATCGTCGAGAGGCGTAGTTGCAGCATTATCCAGATAAATTCTTTCCATTTTAAATTTAGATTTGAAAGCCGAAAAAGTTCGAAAAATTAAGGTACTAAATTAGTGAAAAAATCGGTAATGCGATTCATTGGCAAACTTAAACATTGCTTTGTCTCCGGAAGTGTCTCCGAACGCTATGATTTTATCGTATTTCTTATCTCTTAGTTCAGTTTTTATTCGATTTACTTTTTCTTCCTTGTTGCAGTTTTTCCCAACGAATCTACCTGTAAAAATATCATTTTGGAATTCTGCTTCCGTGGAAAGTAATTTCATATTGAATTTCTCTGCAAATGGTTTTACCCAAATATCCAAAGATGCCGAAACTATGTAAGATTCTGTACTTTCTCTGTTGATATTATTGATGAAGTCCAAAGCGTTTTGTCTGAATAAACTTGGATAATTTTCCTCGAAGAATAATTTTGCTTTTTTTTCGATTTGATACTTCGACTCACCTTCTAAAATTGATGAAATAAAACTTTTCTTCACGGCTTCTGCACTGGCCAATTTTACTTTTAACAGTACAAAAAGCGGCACGTGCTTTAGAAATTGAAACGAATATTTGGCAGGATTGTAAAACTTCAAAAACAAAAACATCGTGTCTTTGTAAGTGAGCGTTCCGTCGAAGTCGAATAGATATAGTTTTTTCATAAGTGATGAATTATGAATGATAAATGATTAGTTGCATCGCTTTTCTATCTCAGAATTGAATCAATTATCATCTATCATTCATCAATTATAATTTAAGTTTTTTAAAAATAAACTCAGGAATATTTCTAATGATTAGCATGATGATCGCCCAAATTGGTAAAACGTAGGAGACATCTTTTTTATTCTTAAAAGCTTTGTAAATTCCTTCGGCCGCTTTATGCGGACTTGCTGTCAAAGCTGGATTCAGTGGTAAGCCTTCTGTCATTTTGGTATCTATAAAGCCTGGCTTCACGGTCAACACGTGGACTTTTTTATCGAAAAGATAATTTCTCAGCCCACTCAAATAAGCTGTTAAAGCTGCTTTCGCAGAACCATAAATGAAATTACTTTGTCTTCCTCTTTCGCCTGCGACAGATGAGAGCACAATCATTGTTCCAGTTCTTTTGGATTCCATTTTTTTGGCGAAGAAGTTGAGGACAGGAACTAATTTCGCATAATTCACATCAATAATTCTTTCCGTATTTTCATCATCGTAAAGTCCTTCCTCAGTTCCCAAACCAAGATAGCCAGTCGCGCAAAACAGAACATCAGAATTGATATTTTCCAGAGTTTTATAATCGATGTCATTCATCAGATCCAAAGGAATAATCTCGGAATCCTGAAAAAACTTCACCTGAATATGTCCAGCGAATTTCTCCGTAGTTTCCGGATTGGAACTTAGGAGATAAATGGTTGAGAATTTTTCGCCTTTCGCCAAACATTCTTCTACAAACGCCTGTGCAACTTCGGAATTACTGCCTAATACTATCATTATGGTTATATATTTTGCTGACTTTAACGCAAAGCTCGCAAGGATTTTTTTTGAATTACTAATGTTTTAAGATTCGCAAGGACGCTTTGCTCATCAAGGTTAATTGATATTATATTTTTTATAGTCCGTTTACAATTCTCCTTACACCATCTTTGAAAAAAGGAAGATTAAAGTTCAGAACCATCCCTAGTTTATATTTTCCTAATCTCAAATAATTTAATAATTGAGCTTCAAAGATTGATTGTCCAGATTCTAAGGCTGATTTTAATTCAACAACCACCTTTTCTTCAATTAGCAAATCAACTCGAAAAGCGTCTGGAATCATCAGCTCTTCATATTGTATTGATAAACTTTTTTGTCTTTCAACTTTTAGTCCTGACTTCTTCAACTCATAATAGAGACATTCCTCATAAACCCTTTCGTAAAGTCCAGTCCCAATTTTTCTGTGAATCTTGAGACCAGCATCAAAAATAATTTTAGAAATTTCATTTTCAGTCATGATCTTGTGCTTTTTCTTTGATGAGCGAAGCGTCTTTGCGTATCGACTATTTTCAATAATCAGAATATTCTTTGCGCACTTTGCGTTTAATTTCCACTGACAATTCTCTTATACTGAAGTGAAACAAACTTCGAAGAATCAACGTTTTGAAGATAATTCGTGAGAGATGAACGGCTCATACTGTCTTTGGTCAAATATATTTTTCCACCAAAATTCTCGACAATTGTATCGAGTTGGTCAACCAGCTTTCGAAGTCCTTTGTTGACTTTAAAGTCTAAAGCCAAAGTGTAACCTTCAACTGGAAAAGAATTGTAGGCTTGTGGATTGTTTTTTCCGAACAACTTTAAAACTGCTAAGAAAGAACCGTTTCCACTTTTTGCAATGGTATTAAGGATTTGTCGCATTCCTTCTTTTCCATTTTCTTTCGGGATGACCATTTGATATTGGATGAAGCCACTTTTTCCGTAGATCTTGTTCCAATCATTAATGACATCCAATGGATAGAAAAATGTTTCGTAATCAATGAAATTATTGAGTTGCTTCTTAGTCTGCTTGTTGTAATAAAGGAAATTGAAGATCTTAATACTCAAAGAATTTAATACAAATCCAGGAAAATAAAATGGAATCGTTGGTTTTGGTTTCTCTTTCAGCTTCAAAGTTTTCTTTTGAAGATTGGATGGCAATTCGGCTTTCAAAGCATGTTCTCCTCTCATCAAAATTGAACGACCTAAATTTTTTCCTTTTTGGAAACAATCGATCCAAGCAACATTGTAGGTCCAATCTTCACTTTCGTCGAACAATCGGAAAACCTCATCCAGATTTTCAGCTTTGATGCTTTCTTGTTTGATATAAGCAGATTCTATATTTTTCAGTTTAAATTTGGCTGAGAGAATAATTCCCGTCAATCCCATTCCGCCAATAGTTGCCCAGAACTTATCTGAGTTTTCTTCACGTGAACAAGTGATGACTTCGGCATTTTCGTTCACCAATTTAAATTCAATTACATATTCCGAAAAGCAACCTTCTGCATGGTGGTTTTTCCCATGAACATCGGATGCGATTGCGCCTCCAATAGAAATATATTTGGTTCCCGGCGTCACGTAAAGAAAATAACCTTGCGGAACAGAAATCTCCAAAACTTCTGACAGCAAAACGCCCGCTTCACATTCGATAACGCCATTGAGTCTATCAAAAGAAATAAATTTATTGAGTCTTTTGGTTGAGAAAATATGTTCGCCAAGAGAAGCATCGCCATAGCAACGTCCGTTTCCTCTTGCGATGACCTCATTATTATCTCTTACAAATTGTTTGATTTTCGAAACAGAATCATCTGACTTCATTTCTTTTTCTACCACTGGAAAATTTCCCCAATTGGTGACTTTTTGAACAAAATTCGGTTTCATCTGCTAGTATTTTTTAAGGTCAAAGTTAATCCCCATAATCTCTTCATCATTGTTTTATGTTTTTTCTCTTTTAGTGATTATTCTTTTTTAAAATAGATTTGCAATAGAAAAACGATGACCCAAAGCACAACTGTAATCTGGATGTATCGGTCTTTGTAAACGATCTTGGTTGGTGATTCGGTTTTGTTATAAACTAAGGTTTGTTGCAAATATCTTAGAAATGCGAATACCACGAAAATCACGGTGTAAAAAACCCTCGGGTGAAATTTCTTCTGAATCTCCGGTGACAATGTAAACATCAAATAACAGATAATTGCCAAAGTCACAGAAATCGACAATGCAATATCAGCAAACTGAACATTATAACCATCCAAAGATTTCCTTGTCTTTCCTGAGATTTGTGCATTGATCAATTCTCCTCTCCTTTTCCCGATTGCTAGCACCAAAGCCAAAACGAACGTCAATAAAATCGCCCATTGCGTGGTTTGGATATCCGCGGCATATCCACCTGCTAAAATCCTCAATACAAAACCTGAAGCGATAATGCAGATATCAACGATCGCAACGTGCTTTAGTTTGAATGTGTAGAAAATATTCATTACAAAATAAGCAGCGATGATGATTCCAAACTTCCAATAATTAGTCTCGAAAATATAACTTCCTAAAAAAATAAGCGATATTGAAAGCGCAACCAAAAATCCAAATAAAACTTTAGCACTGGTTTTGGAAATAGCGCCACTTGCTAAAGGTCGGTTCTTTTTTTCAGGGTGCTTTTTGTCGGATTCTATATCAAAATAATCATTGATGATGTAAATTGAACTAGCAGTAATAGAGAATATGATAAACGCAAAAACGCTTTTATAAAATAAAATTGGGACTGCAATATAGCCAGAGAAAAATAATGGGGCAAAAACAAATAGATTCTTAACCCACTGTTCTACCCTTATTAATTTTAAATAGTTTTTCATCAATAGTTTTTAATAATCCTGCAAAAGTACTATTAAAATAAAAAAACCGCAAATTGCGGTTTGGTATTTATTTGAAAATGAATGAATATTAATTTCCAGACTGTGCGGCGTCTTGAATCATTTTTTCATTTGCTGTAATTGCGAACTCAACTCTTCTGTTTTTAGCTCTACCTGCGTCAGTATCATTAGAAGCTACAGGACTAGATTTCCCCAAGCCTTCTGTGAACAATCTAGAAGCAGAAACGCCTTGTGCAGAAAAATAATTTTTTACTGCGGCAGCTCTCTGTCCTGAGATTCTTAAGTTTACAGCATCGCTACCAACACTGTCCGTATGACCGTAGATGTTAATATTTGTATCAGGATTATTTTTAAGTACAGTCACTAATTTGTCCAAGTTAGTTTTAGCAAGAGCAGTCAAATTTGAAGAATTGAAATCGAAGTTAACCGTATTTTCATTAAGCGTCACCTTAATCCCTTCTCCTACTCTCTCTACTTCTGCACCTGGCAATGTATCTTGAATTTCTTTGGCTTGTTTGTCCATTTTGTTACCAATGACACCACCAGCAACACCACCAACTACGCCACCTAGAACAGCTCCCAATGGTGCATTACCACCCTTACCCAAGTTGTTTCCAAGGATTCCTCCAAGAACTGCACCCGCTGCTGTTCCTATCGCTGCTCCTTTTTGTGTGTTATTAGCATTTTGTACAGCTTCACAGCTTGTCATCAATAGTGAACCTGAGATGAAGAATGCTGCAATTTTAATTTTATTAAGTCTCATTTGAATTTTATTTTATTGATTATTTAGTTCTTACAAAATTGTAACGGATGTCCATTGATTTTCCATCCGCGTTAACAGATTGAACCAAAGTAAAGTTGTTTGCAGTTGGGTTTTCCAACATTAATTTGTAACCACTGGTCACTCTTTTAGCTTTTTCACCTTCACCTAATTTTTTGATAGATACAACACTGTTTTTATCTACACTGAAAGTAATAGGCTGGGTTTTTTCAGGACAAGCCGCACTTCCGTGCAATGCGTAAGTTCCTGAGTAATTATTTGGAATCAAAGTCCAAGAGCTCCCAACGAAACAGCTGATGCTTACACCTTCGTCAAAAGGTTTTACGCTGTAGTTCTTATCATAATCTATATTAGCAATATCCCATTGCCCTTTTAGTTTCATTACATCAGCACGTACAGCTTGTGCCTCACCAGCACTTACTCCACTCTTGTTGGAAGAACACGAGGTTGCTATCAATGAGCCACCAACCAGTCCTATAAATAATATTTTTTTCATAGTTGTAAATTTAATACAGTTAAGTATTATAAAAAGTATGCCAAAGACAAAAATAAAAAAATCTGAGGAATTCTCAGATTTTAATTTTAAGATAATGTGATCGACTAAAGTTTGCTTCTATCAATCGTTTTGCTCAATTTTTTCTTTTGCGTTGCAGGTTTCTTTGTAGATTTTGAAGACGAATCTGCTTTGTAAAAATTACTGTACGCATATTCTGACGCTTTCGCAACATCTATAACACCATTAGATCTTGATAATTTATCAAATCCGTTTGTTGCAGTAACATTGGATGTTTTGACCAAAGATTCTATGATTTGTTCAGGCTTAAGATTTGGCATATAAGCTAACATTACCGCTGCAGCTCCGGCTACAACAGGTGAAGCCATAGAAGTTCCCTGCAAGTATTCATATTTTCCGTCTGGAACTGTGGAATAAATTTTATCTCCTGGCGCAAAAACATCTACCATCTTCGCATCAAAGTTGGAGAATCCTGCTTTCAACATCTCAGCATTGTTGGTGTTTGCTCCTACAACAATCATATTATTGATGAATGGTTTCTCGTCTGACTGAGATTTGAAATTGGTAGGATAATATTGATGTTCAGCGATATTTTCATTTTCATTTCCTGCTGCTTTTACAAGAAGAACACCCTTGCTTTCCGCATATTTGAAGGCATCCCAAACCACATTCTTCCCTGGAGAAACTGGTTTCCCGAAACTCATATTAAGGATTTTAGCACCGTTGTCAACTGCATATCTTACTGCGTTTGCAACATCTTTATCTCTCTCGTCACCATCTGGAACTGCTCTTACAGTCATAATTTTTGCAACTCTGGAAGCGACACCATACTGGGTTTCTGATCCATTTGCCAATCCTGCAATGATTCCCGCAACGTGCGTTCCGTGTTTTGCATCTGGGCCTTCGTAGTGGTTGTTTCCATAGCTTTTTTCTGAATAGTCATCGTAATTATCTCCAACGATTTCTTTTCTAGGATCGAAATCTAAATTATAACTCTTTTCTGCTTGAGGTTTGAAGTGATCCAACCCTTCTTTCATTTGAGCTGTCATATACTTTTCTACTTCTGGGGCAGGTTTTCCTGTAATTTCTGGATCATTGACAGCCTGAGCAAGTACTTGCATTGCCATCGCTTCTTGCTGAGTTGATGGTTTGATGCTTGCCAGAGTTTCCTTTGTCAAGTTTTTTCCATTCAACAATTTGATCATATCTGGAATCGAATTATTGATCATTGTATAAAGTTGTAGCCTTTGTCTTGCCTCTTCACTCTTTTCTGTGAAAAGTTGCTTAGACTTCATATACATCGAAAACTCATCAGGCATCTTGGCTTGATTCTCTTTATTTTTCGTGGAATCATCGCCTTCAAAAAGTGGTTTGTATTTTTTAACAACTCTCGTCACTTCCATATTATCAACGTCGATGTCACCGTTTTTTCCACCTAGGAAGTTCCAGCCATAAACATCATCGATATATCCATTTCCGTCGTCATCTTTTCCGTTGTTTGGGATCTCGTTTGGATTTTTCCACATATTTTTCAACAATCCTGGATGATCCACTTCTACGCCACTATCCAAAACTGCAACTACCACAGACTTTGGTTTAAGACCTTTGGATTCTAAAAACTTATAAGCGTTTTCTGTATTGACTCCGTAAACTTTTGTTTTAGAAAAATCTTTGTGATACCAGGTTTTAAGATCTTTGTCATTTTCTGGCGCAACTGTTTGTGCTGCTATCATTGCAAAACTGCCATAAAAAGCAGCTGCTATCAATAATTTTTTCATTTACTATCTTTTAATTGATTTTGATATTTTTAATATAAGTCAAGCTTTCTGGACCAATGTTACAAATCAAATCTAAAACCGAGAGATCCTTGAGAAAGCCATTTTTGTCGGAGAAGCTCTGATAATATTGTGCCATTTCTATCTCAGTTTCCGTTTTTGCGGAGAATTTTTCTCTGTAATCTTCTGATTCTGGATTTTTGAAATATTCTTCGCTAAATGTAAATTCCTTTTCGGATTTAAGAATAGCGAGAACCACTTTCAAAGCTTTGAGGTTGAAGGCTACCAAAGAATCGATTTTCTCTTCGAAGATGGATCTCAGTTTGTCTTCGTAATATTCGAAATAAGGTGTGCTTTGATAAGCGGTTTTGATGGATTTCCAATGGAGTTTTTGCCAATCTTCTGCATAAGAAATCTCAATGTCTCTGAGTTCTCTCTTTCCTGTGTGTTTGATGGGAATGATAAGTGGTAATTTTCCGTTGGCACCATAGATCACTGCGCGGTTTCTGTACGTTTGTTTTGGAAAATTCTCGAATTGCTCAAACGTTGTTTCGTTTTCTGAATCTAAAAAAACTGAAAACCACGAGATTGGTGGCAAATAAAATATGGGTAAAAGAATCTTGTTATTCATATTTGTTGTAAGACCATCTTTTTATCACTTTGAAATTTAAACGCAAAGTCCGCAAAGATTTTTTTTTAATTACTAAATGTTTAAAGGTTCGCAAGGACGTAAAACTCAGCAAAGATAGGAATGATTTTAAATTAGCATAAAAATTCGGATGTTCTTTAAAACTAAAAAACTTTGTCAAAGGTTTGAAACTTTGACAAAGTGGTGATTTTTTAAAACTTGTTTGATGTCAAGAAACGTCAATCAAGTTTGGAAATTTTATTTGGATGACAAATCCCATAGCCCCGATAGGAACGGCATCCTTTTTTGCTTTTTTAAAAATCTTGTTTTGACTACAAATGTTCTGAAAGCAAAAAAGATATAGTGGATAGCGGGATTAGCTCCTAGTTAAATTTAATCTTCTTCTTTTTTCTTTTTGAAGAGATTTGCGAAGAAATCCCATCCGAAAAACAGCACCAAAATAGCTACTGCAACCCACCAATATGAGGTTTTGTTCGCCTCGCCTGTATTGGTCGCTTTGAACATTCTGTCCCAACGGATCTTTTTTCCTGGCGCTTGGTACGTGGAATTCGCATCTGCGAATAAACCTTCAACACTCAGCCAAGTAAACATTGGACGACCAACGATATTTTCCTCTGGAACGACTCCGAAAAATCTTGCATCCAAAGAAGCATCGCGGTTGTCTCCAATCATCATATAATAATTTTGTTTGATGGTATACTGGCTGGTTTCCTGACCGTTAACAAATATTTTTCCATTTTTGTTCTCCAATTTGTTGTGCTCGTACTCGGAAATGATCCATTTGTACATTGGAAGTGTTTCCTGATCCAATTTTACAACATCTCCTTTTTTGGGAATTCTAAGTGGTCCGTACCAGTCTTGGTTCCACGGTTTGTTGACTGGATAGATGGAATTGGTTGTGTCTATGTTTTTTGTGTAAGCTGTTTTATCTGCATTCACTTTGTACCTTACTGCGCCTTCTCCTTTTTCTTCGACGATTTCGGTCATCTCTGTCACGCCCGGAAGTTCTTTGATTTCTTTGGCTGTTTGATCCGTTAAACCTTGGAAAGCGTAAACAAATCCTTCGTTGGTTTGATTTTCCTGAGCTGGAAGAAAACCATAAGCCTTGTATAATTGAAGAATATCTAATTGAGAATTTGACTTCACAAGATAACCGTGTTGCTGGTACTCATCGCCTAGGATTTTCTCTGGTGCGTTGTTTACAAATAATCTTCCTGCACGAAACTCGATCACATCGCCAGGAATCCCGACGCATCTTTTCACATAAGGATCTTTTCTGTCGATAGAAGTATGAACGGAATCTTGTGGGTAGTTGAAAACAACGATGTCGTATCTTTTAATCTCGTCATAAGCTGGCAATCTTAAATAAGGTAATTTCACCGCATCAACATAAGATTTCGGATCGTCTTTTGGATTTCCTTTTTGTCCCGTATCGAAAATAGTTCCTTGTAAAAATGGCAAAGCCACTGGTCTCATCGGCATTCTGTAACCGTAAGCCCATTTGTTAACGAATAAGAAATCTCCAACTAACAAAGTTCTTTCCATAGATCCCGTCGGAATCCCGAAAGGTTGCGTAATGAAAGTATGAATGATGGTTGCAAAAACGACTGCAAAAGTCACAGAACCCAAGAATGTTTCTTTCTTTTTGCCTTCTTCCTCCTCTTCTTCAGTTTCTACTTGTGGATCTTTTCCATAGTTTACCGTCGCCATATAGATAAATGGCAAGATCACCGTCAAGAATGCATCTACAGCGCCTCTTTTCCCAAATTTCTTCATTAGAAAAATGTGGAAAACAGACATCATAATAGGTCCTACAATTGGCAAATAAGCTAAAATCGCCCACCATTTTGAATGGTTGGTTTCTTTTAGAATAATAACGTAATTATAAAAAGGAACGAAAGAAAGCAATGGATTATAACCCATCTTTTTGAATAACTTCCAAGTTGTAAGTCCCATCAATACACTCAGGATGAGGACATAAATGGTATAGGTAATGATGTAATTCATATATTGGCTTTTGGCAATTGGCTGTTCGCCTTTTGCTGATTTTTATTATTAGTTTTTGATGTATGGTTTTTGTTACAGAAATAACTTGATGAAATTAATTTTCCCCTCAATCCTAAAGGGAGAATTAATTTCAAAAATATTACAATCCTAAAACATCTTTCATTGTGAAAATCCCTTTTTTATCAACAATCCATTCTGAGGCAATCACGGCGCCTAAAGCAAATCCGTTTCTATTGTAGGCGGTATGTTTGATTTCGATTTCATCTACTTCGGATCTGTAAAAAACGCTGTGTGTTCCTGGAACCTCATCTTCGCGAATGGCAAAAATACCTAATTCTTTTTCTTTGGTCTCCTCCAGTTTCCAAGCTTCGAAATTTGAATTGTTGATGATGCCTTCTGCCAGAGAAATCGCTGTTCCACTCGGCGCATCCAATTTGTGAATGTGATGAATCTCCTCCAACTGACAATTATATTCAGAGAATTTGCTCATCATTTTAGCCAGATTTTCATTCAAAGCGAAAAACAAATTCACGCCTAAACTGAAATTTGAGCCGTACAAAAACGCTGTATTATTTTCCAGAGCAATCCTTTCGATTTCTGGTTTTTGATCCAGCCAACCAGTTGTTCCGCAAATGACAGGAATTTTATTCTCAAGACAAGTTTTGATGTTTTCAAAAGCAACTTCCGGATTGGAAAATTCTATGACAACATCGGGATTGTTTAAGTTTTCGGTAGTTGGTGTTTCGCGCAATCTCGCAACGATCTCGTGACCACGACTTTGAGAAATCTCATCGATGATCTTTCCCATTTTCCCGTAACCTACCAATGCTATTTTCATTTTTCTTTATTATTTGTAATGGAAAATAAAATTCGTTTTCCCAACTCTAAAGGGAGAAATTTTATTTTAAGTATTTTAATTAAAATCTAAAATTAAGGCTCAATCCAGCTCGTGCGTAGGAATTTGTAAATTGATCATTGATGATGGTCGGCATCACGGCAAGATCCGGATCATTCCGACCTTCGTACAAATGTGCATCTACAACGGCATCTACAATATTTAGAATGTAAATCAGAGCGGAAATTCCGATGGCGTAATCTCGCTGTCTTTTGGATCTGTCTTGTGCATTTCCCAGCACGTTTTTGTCAATTCCGTTAATTCCGGAAAACTCGTGAGGAAGTCCATTAAGTTCAGAAACAAAGGCATTTCTGTAACGTTTATATTGATTTTCATTCCAAAGTGCAACTCCAATCCCGGTTCCCACTGCGCCCCAAACAATCGGGATTTTCCAATATTTCTTATTGTAGAATTGTCCCAATCCAGGTAAAACAGCAGAGTAGAGACCAGCTTTCGCAGGACTTAATTTTGTGACTTTCAAAGGTGCATTTTTCTGATCGATGTCTTTCAAAATCTGAGCTTCAGAAGTTGGTTTCGCAGCAGGAATGCTGTCTTTAGGATGATTTTCCACACGAATCGTATCGTTGGGATTCACCTGCGAAAAAGCAAAACTGAAAGAAAAGAACAAAAAAAGTGTGAGTAATTTCTGCATTTATCTAATGTGTGCAAGAATGCTTTCCAGCTCTTCTTCATTTTTAAAATCGAGAACAATCTTCCCTTTTTTCCCGTTTGCCGAAGTTTTGATCTCAACATTTACATTCAAAATATCTGACAAACTTTTCTGAGCTTTTTTGAAATGATTTGGGATGATGGATTGCTTCGCAACTTTTTCCGTGTCCTGAGCATTTTTCATAAGACCAGCCAACTGCTCGGCTTGTCGCACGTTCAATTGTTCTTTGACGATTCGATCAAACAAGATCTGACGTTTCTCTTCAGAATCCAATCCCATAATTGCACGACCGTGACCAGCAGAAATCTGACCACTTCTCACGCCTTTTTGAATATCCGGAGACAACTTCAAAAGACGAACACTATTCGTAATCGTACTTCTCTCTTTTCCAACACGTTGACTCAGATTTTCTTGAGTCATCCCAACTTCGTCCAATAATCTTTGATAAGTCAAAGCAACTTCAATTGGATCAAGGTCTTCTCTTTGAATATTTTCTACCAAAGCCATTTCTAGCAATTCTTGGTCATTAACCAAACGAATGTAAGCCGGAATCGTTTCCAAACCTGCAATCTTAGAGGCACGATAACGTCTTTCTCCAGAAATGATTTCGAACTTCGGTCCGTCTTTTCTAAGTGTGATCGGCTGAATAATACCTAAGCTTTTGATCGATTCGGCAAGGTCATTCAGTGCTTTCTCATCAAAGTAAGTTCTTGGCTGATTTGGATTTGGGTAGATATCATCGATGGAAATTTCTACGATATTACCTACCAAAGATTTTGCACCTTCATCCGAAGCGGAGTTGATATTCGACTTGCTTTCGGCATTCAAAATTGCGCCGAGACCGCGACCCATTGCTCTTGTTTTGTCTTTCATTTTGCAAATGGCAATTAGCTAATAGCTTTTTGCTTTTTTAAATATGTTATAATTTTATCCACAATTAGCTAAAAGCCAACTGCAATAAGCTATTTAATTCTTTATTAATTTCTCGTTTCTCAGCAAAACTTCTTCTGCCAGTTGGATGTATTGGATGGCGCCTTTGCTTTCTGCATCATAGCTCAAGATGCTTTCTCCGAAACTTGGTGCCTCGCTCAATCTTACATTTCTGCTGATGATTGTTTCGAAAACCATTTCTGGGAAGTGGGAATTTACCTCTTCCACAACTTGATTGGACAATCTCAATCGGCTGTCGTACATCGTCAAAAGCAAACCTTCGATATCCAAATCTGGGTTGTGAATTTTCTGAACATTTTTGATAGTGTTCAATAATTTGCCCAAACCTTCCAAAGCAAAATATTCGCATTGGATCGGGATGATCACAGAATCTGCAGCAGTTAAGGCATTAATGGTGATCAAACCTAAACTCGGCGCACAATCGATGATGATGTAATCGTAATCCTCTCTGATTGATTTCAAAGCTTCGCGCATCATATACTCCCGGTTTTCACGATCTACCAATTCTATTTCTGCCGCAACCAAATCGATATGAGAAGGGATAATGTCCACGTTTGGCGAAGTTGTAGGCAAAATACATTTGGCTGCTTCTGCGCTGTGCTCCAACAAATGATAGGTAGAAAAATTGATTTCTTCAACACCCAAACCAGAACTCGCATTAGCTTGTGGATCTGCATCGATCAAGAGAACTCTCTTTTCCAATACGCCCAAAGCTGAAGCTAGATTGACAGCTGTGGTAGTTTTTCCAACGCCACCTTTCTGATTTGCAACACCTATAATTTTTGCCATAAACATTAATTTAATCCTCAAAAATACGATTTTTTAGCACTTAGAAAGATTTCTAAAAACCCCAATGCCGTTAAAGTGTTGTTAATTAAACGATTGACTTCAAAAAAAATTATCCACATTTCATTACAAAATGTGGATAATTATAAAAAACGTGATGTTTAATATTTACATAGTCTTGATTTTCAGACTATTCAATTTTCATGGAAATCGGCATTCTGAAAGAAGATCTTACAGCTTTGCCTTTTAATTGTGCAGGTGTCCATTTTGATTTGATAGACTTCACTGTTCTTTCTGCTTCTTTGTTGAAATCTGAGTTAGTTCCAGATATTTTTATATTAGAAATACTTCCGTCTGTCTCTACCACAAATGTAATGACGCCAGAAACAACTGCACCTTCTTGACCCAAAGATTCTGTATCAAAACCTTGTGCTACTTTTTGACGAAAAGCATCGATTCCGCCTTTGAAATTTGCAGCAACATCAACACTATTAGGATTGAAAACTTCATTTGGATCTACAGGTTTTGCTGGTGGCGCAGATGGAAGAACAGATGGCGGACCTGCTATTGCAATTGGAGGAGCCGACGGAATCGTAGTTTCTCTTCCTGCCTTCGTTTCTATCCCAATAGCAGCGCCTTCAAAATCTTTTTTGGTTGGAACTGGCGTTTCTTTCTTCACCTCTCTCACTGGTTTGAAAATCGGGCTAGCCACTGTTTTGATATCGGGTGGAACTGTAGATGCAATTTCCGGCTTTGGTTTGTCAGGAATTTCTACACTTATCAATTTACGAGGATTTTCATACGTAGTAATATCATTTGGAATCACCGTGGTTGAAAATGCAGAAATTACCAATGGAACAATGGACAATGAAGCAAAAAAGGCGACACCAATGTAAACTGCCTTTGTAAGGTTGCCAGAGTATTCGTTTCTAAGAACATAAGCACCGTAAGATTTATTTCTATTTGAGAAAACAATCTCGTCTAAATTGTCTTTCGCGAAAAGAGATGAAAAATTTTTCATGATAAATAAAAGTATTAAATTAAATAATTAGCAAAGTATTTCAATATAGTTTGAGAACACATCAAACAACATTCCAAATTTTAAACTATTTTTCAAATAAATTATGAATAACATACATATTTATAAAATTCATTATCAGAAGAATTGGAAATCACAGAAATAGATGTAATTTAATGTTATGAAATTGATTGCATAATCAAAAGACATTTGACAGTTCAATGATCTTTAAAAAATTCAAATCACCCGTATGAAATTCTTATTTATCATCAGTTTACTTTTAAGTTTTTGGACGAAGGCTCAGGATGGATTTGTATTGGAGAATACTGAGAAAACTGTTATCAAATTTAAATTAATCAACAACCTCATCTTCATTCCTATGACCGTAAATGGTGTGGAACTCAATTTTCTTTTGGACTCGGGTGTGGCGGAAACTTTGCTTTTCAGTTTGGAGAACAAAGATGTCGATTTTAAAAATATAGAGAAAATCACTTTCAAAGGTTTGGGAGAATCTGTAAGCATCGAAGCTTTAAAATCTATCAAAAACAACATTACCATCGGGAAAAACTTTGTGGATAAATCCCATACTATTTTTCTGGTTTTGGATCAGGAATTTAATATTTCTCAGGATGTTGGCGTTCCCATCAACGGAATCATTGGTTATTACTTTTTCAAAAATCATCCGATCGAAATTAATTATATTAAAAAAACCATCACCATTTACAAAGACCAATCCAAATTTCCAAAAAAAGTAAAACGATTTTCTGAGTTCCCGATGAGCGTGGAAATGAACAAACCTTATATGAACGCCGATGTGGAAATGAAACACGAGAAACAAAGTTCGAAACTGCTTTTGGATCTTGGAAACACAGATTCGGTTTGGCTTTTCCCGGCACTAATAAAGGATTTCATCTACAATAGACCGAATATTGATGATTTTTTGGGACGCGGATTCAGTGGTGATATTTTTGGAAAACGAAGCAGAATCAACTCGCTTTCTTTTGGAAAATTTACGCTTAACAAACCGATTGCATCAATGCCAGACGAGTTTTCTATTCAACATTTGAAAATCGTAAAGGACAGAAAAGGTTCGATTGGCTCGGAGATTCTTCGGAGATTCACCATTATTTTTGATTATCCTAATAATAAAATTTATATGAGATCCAATAAACATATCGGAGATCCCTTTTTGATCGACGGAAGCGGGTTGGAAATCAAACAAAACGGATTGCTCTGGGAAAAAGAAGAAGTGAGAATAGAACCGGTGCGAGTAAAAGTAGGAAATAATGAATCTCACGTAACCAATATTCAAGAAAATTTCCAGTACAAATTCTCATTAAAACCAAATTTCATAGTGTCTGGAACGCGTAAAGATTCACCAGCGCAGAAAGCTGGAATTCTAAAAGATGACAAACTGATTAGCATCGATAGAAAAGTTGCGAAAGACTTGACCTTAAACAAAATCCATCAAATCCTGAAAACGGATGTCAGCCGAAAAATAAATCTGGAAATCCAACGAAACGGACTTCCAATGAAATTTGAATTTACACTGGAAGATCCCATTCCCTATATTGAGGAATAGGAATTGCTAAGTGATTACCAATAAACTATAATTATGAAGGAAACTTTGAACAGCATCCGAAACAGACCGAGATTCAAGCTTTATACGGATCTTTCTTTGGAAGAATACGAGGCTAATCTGAAAGATTATCTCGACAAAAATCACGATCAGTTTTACGGAAACATCAATAAGGAAGTGGCAACTATCTTTGTGAGAACAGAATTGGACGACTACTGGAAACCAAACCTCTCGCTGAGAATTGAGAAGGAAGACGACACAACTGTCATCCGAGGTGTTTTTGGGCCAAGTGCTTCCGTGTGGACTTTTTTTATGTTTCTTTATTTTTTGCTGACGGTTTCTTGGATGACTTTCTTCACGTTATATTATGTCGAAAAACAAATCAAAACAGACAACTACCCTTGGAGTTTGCCATGTTCGTTTGTCGTTTTGTTTTTGATTGCTGTCACTTACGCAGGCGCGAGATTTGGGCAACATAAAGCCAAATATGAAATGAGTTTATTGAGGAGATTTGCAGAAGAATCTACGCTCCATGTGGAAAAAGAAGATTAATTTTTGATTTTCTTTTCTTCTATAAAATGTTTGAATTTCAATCCGATTTTCATTAGTAAATACTGAAATGGTTTTTGTTTCTTGTAGTATTTTTTGATGAAAATATCCATCGCTCCGAAGAATCTATCAAGATAAACCTTATCTTTTACCGTACTTTCACCTTTATAATGAAGAATTGAATACTTTCCGTAATAGATATTTCTGTAACCTTTTCTCAAAATCGTATAGCAGAGATCTATATCTTCGCCATACATAAAATAGCGCTCGTCAAAACCTCCAACTTCCTCGTAAAGAGACTTTTTCATTAAGAGATTTGCACCGGTCATTACCTCCACTTCTGCGATTTCCGTTTCTGCAACATCGTTTCTGTAATAGGTTTTGGAATCATTATTAAGCTTGGTAAATAATTTTTCGAATGAATTGATCAATGCCGGAACAGATCTTTTACTCTCCGGCAAAAACGTACCATCTGTATCGTGCATCCTCAATCCCAATGCTCCGATTTTCTTTTGAGAATCTGCGAAATCAAGAATCTCTTTAAAGTAGTCTCCTTCGATTTCTGTGTCCGGATTTAAGATAAAAACATATTCACCATTTGCAGATCTCACACCAATATTATTCGCTTTGGAGAAGCCAAGATTTTCTTTTAATTCAATAAAATGGACATTATGAAACTCATTAATCAAAACTTTCCACTCCGGATTGGGGGAATCATTATCCACGACAATGATTTCATAATCAAACCCTTGAAAATATCTATTAATGGAAAGAATACAGTTTCTCAACAGATCCTTCACCTGATAATGTACAATAATCACACTTACTTTCATCAGCTGGCTTCGTTATAAACAGTTCTGTTGGTAATGGACCTTCCAAGTGATATTTCGTCTGCATATTCCAGCTCGTCACCTACGGAAATCCCCCTGGCAATACTGGAAAATATCACCTGAAAAGTTTTGAATTTTTTATAAATATAATATGCCGTCGTGTCGCCTTCCATCGTTGCGCTGAGTGCAAAAATGAGTTCCTTCACCACGCCATCGTTTAGTTTTTTTTCTATACTGCCGATTCTTAGCTGGCTTGGTCCGATGCCTTCCATCGGTGAAATTTTCCCACCAAGAACCAGATATTTTCCACGGAACTTTCCCGTATTTTCTATCGCCATCACATCCCGAACATCTTCCACAATACAAAGCAAATCATCATTTCGCTTATGGTCGTTGCAAATATCACAAACCTCCGAGTCTGAAAAGTTATGACATTCTTTGCAATATTTGATTTCCGTGACAAGCTTTTGGATTGAGTTCCCCAAAGAAATACCTTGAGAAGCCGGCTGACGCAACAAGTGCAAAGCCAAACGAAGCGCCGATTTTTTCCCTATTCCAGGCAAACCAGATATTTCTTCAACAGCTTTCGATAAAACTTTACTTGGATAATCCATAATTTAAGATACAAGACAATAGATCTAAGAGTCTAGATGTATTAGTCTTTGTTGATTTTCTCGTAGGTTTGGAAATAAAAGTTATGATTGTTTTTTTCGTCTTTTTCGTGGAATTCTTCATCAGTTTTCTGCCAGATCTTCAAATCGATTTTTGGAAAGAAGGTATCAGCTTCGAAATCCTCATCCACAAAAGTGATTTCCAATCGATCGGCTAATTCCATTGTCTGATTATAAATCTCGCCTCCACCGATGATAAAAACATCCTCGTCAATTTTCTTTGCAAATTTGATTGCCTCCTTCAGTTTTGAAACAATCAGAATATCTTCCGAGAACCAATTTTCTTTTCTACTTACCACGATGTTGGTTCGGTTTGGTAAGGGCTTGCCAATACTTTCAAAGGTTTTCCTTCCCATAACAATGGGATGGTTTTCGGTAAGCGATTTGAAATGTTTCAGATCTTTTGGAAGTTTCCAAAGCAGTTGGTTGTCTTTGCCCAATGCGTTGTTTTTTCCTATTGCTGCAATTATCGTAATCATAATATCTACAAAACTACATTTTTATGTTTAATTAAGAAAAAATTATGATATGTTAGTTCTCATAATTTGTATTTTTGGCAAAGTTTATGGAGTTTGGACGCTAAAAGACTTTGAAGTTTGGAGTTTGATTGATACAAATTGAAACATAAAAAATTAATTTTAAATAAAATCCGATTAGAATCTACACATGAAAAAGATTTTTTTAGCATCTGCCTTTACATTTTTGGTCTTGGTGAGCTGTAATAAAGATAAAGACATTCTTAATTCTTTGAATGATTACAACCTAAGCCAACAAAACAAAGGGTACAACTTTGGTGATAAACTTCAAATCCCACAAGACGTTTTGGATTATGCGGAAGCGATTACCATTAGTTTTGGAGACAAGGAAAGCAATAACCTGGCAATTGACCCAAACTTTTTTACTTTAGGTGAAAATGACGTCACTTTTAACATTAAAACAAAAAGTGGTGAAACGTTACAACAAGATGCAACCATCAATGTTTTTGCAAAAGCAAAAGCCCGAACAATATCTTATGAGGTTATAAACCAATATCCACACGATCCCAAAAACTTTGTACAAGGTTTCCAATTAGAAGGCAATACTGTTTATGAATCTGACGGACAACAGGGACAATCTAGAATCATAAAATATAATCTTGGATCAACAGAACCTATCATCAGCGTTCCACAAGCTGCAGAATATTTCTCGGAAGGAAGTACAATAGTTGGTGATAAAGTCTATCAATTAACTTGGCAAAACAAGAAAGGTTTTATTTATGATAAAAACACCTTGAAATTAGTGAGCGAATTCCCTTACGACAATATGATAGGCGAAGGCTGGGGATTGACTTATGACGGGAAAGAACTGATCTTGTCCGATGGGACCAAAAATCTATATTTCATCAATCCAGAAAATCCTTCAAAAGTTCTGCGTACGATTGCAGTTGCAAGCAACACAGAAGGCTATGATCAATTGAACGAATTGGAATATCACAACGGCTCTATCTACGCCAACGTTTGGCAGAAACCAATCATTCTACAGATCAATCCTGCAAACGGAGAAGTCATAGGAATCATTGACCTTACCAACATTGCAAAGCAAAATACAAGCGGAAACGATGATGTCCTGAACGGAATCGCTTTCAAAGGTGACAATATGTTGGTAACAGGAAAGAACTGGAATAAAATCTACGAGATCACAATTAAATAATTCTCAGAATAAACCTTAATGATAAAACAAAAGAAGCTTCAAATGAAGCTTCTTTTTTATTTTGTTACATTACTATTACCTGAACTATTATTGTCTGCTAACTTGAATGGCGTATTGGAAGTTGTATTAATAACAGAATGCCTGATAACAACTTGCGTATTCTCCACTAGCTTTTTACGGGACAAATACTGGCTTGAGCAAACATTGGAACTCATCTCATAATCTCCCTGCGGAAGAACAACGCTTTCTGTTTTTTTGGAGCCCACTGGAATGCTGTGACTTGTATCTCCTACAATGTTCATTGTGAAATCACAGTCAGAATCATTATTAATGACCAAAACCATATTTGTATTTGAAGGATCAGAATTGAAAAGTTGATTCAGCAATGAGATTGCTTTGTTCTCGATGGGTAATCGAACATGCTTTGTTTTCATGTGATTGGTTTCCAACATGACGCTGGCATTTGAACCTCCGAAAACCGGCGAAAGAGTTTGGGTAGATGCACAACTCACTAAGCAACCACCAAGAAGAAGCAAAAAAATTCTATTCATTTTTCAATCTGAATTTGATATAAGTAATGGTTTTTCCTTTGGATGAAAATAAATCCTCGTAATAAGTTCTAATATCTCTAAGCAATGGCGTATCTGGCTGATACTCCGGAGCACCGTAAATGTCGTGATGGGCAGTCAATATCTCGTGACCTAGACCTTGCAAAAGTCCCAATGTGTAACCATGCAAATATTCAGAATCTGTTTTTAGATGCATAACACCGTCTGGTTTCAGAATGCTTCTGTACATTTTCAGAAATTCCGGATTGGTCAACCTGTGTTTGGTTCTTCTGTATTTGATTTGTGGATCTGGAAAGGTGATCCAGATTTCGGAAACTTCTTTCGCTGCAAAAAGATTGTCGATCAATTCAATTTGAGTTCTAAGAAATGCTACGTTTTTAAGATCATCCTGAATAGCTTCTTTGGCTCCAAACCAAAATCTTGCACCTTTGATATCAACGCCGATAAAGTTTTTATCTGGAAAAGATTTTGCTAGTCCAACGGAATATTCACCTTTTCCGCAACCAAGTTCTAAAACAATTGGATTATCGTTACCAAAAAATTCGTTCCATTTTCCCTTGTGTTCAAAATTACTGATCGCCTCTTCTCTTGTCGGTTGGATCACATTTGGTAAAATTTTGTTCTCTCGGAATCTTGCTGCTTTATTCTTTCCCATTAAGTCAGTTTTCTCTTTGTTTTAAAACCGCAATAAAAATAAAGATTAATCTTGAAGTCACAAAAATAATTAAGATTTATTTAAGATTTAATAAAAATAAATAAGGTTTATCAATTTTGAGATGTAACCTGCATCAAATGAGAGTTTTGCAATCTGCGAAGATAAATTGGAAGATATTTTTCGATATAAATTTTCGCTGCTTCGTAATTATTATTCGCCAAATAGTCCGTAATATTATCCGAACTGTAGACAAATTGAAGGAAATTAGGAATTAATTCCTTTGGAATTTTCATTTTCACAAAATAATCGTCACCATAATAATCCTGAAGATTTTTGATGTTTTTTGCCATTCTCTCGTACTGATAATAGCGCTCTTTTTTCTTCTTCTCACCAGAGATCAAATCAAAAATACTATCGATACTAAAACTAAGACCTTGGTTGAAAGACATTACAGGGATTTCCGGAGAATTGCCATCGCCTTTTGGTTCTGGAAGTCCAATCATTTTTCGGAGTTCAAATGCTTTTTCGGAACCTTTCAGCATTGCAACATCTCGTCTAAGATTCCCAGTCGGTTTGAAAGAGCTGATGATCACTTCCTGAATCTCATAGTAAGCAATCTGCAACTCGATGAAGTTTTTTCGCATTCCCAACATTTGAGCAGTCACTTCGATATCTTTTCTCTCCGTCGCGATGGATGTAAATCTGAGGATATCGCCTTCTTTCACAGCAATTTTGAACTCGCCGTTATAATTTGCAACAACACTTTTGTGCGCATTGATATTGGTAACGTAAACCTGATTGAGATACAGACTGGATTTATCTCTGATAAAAATCTCGCCCTGCAATTCCTGTCCGTAAACAGACGACAGGCAAAACAATAGCGCAATGGTAAAAATGTTCCTCATAATTATTCGGCAAATTTATAGAGAATAAAATAGAGAATACGCACAAAAAAAAGCTGATAAGGTTAAAATTTTATTAAACTTTGTCGGCTTTTTGTTAAGTACTTTTAATAATAATCTGTTTTCTAAAACAATTGTTAAAAACAAATTGATTAGTCTGAGTTTCTGTTTTTGAGGAGGATCCAACCTGTCAATGTATCTGGTGGCGCACCTTCGTAGTCCTGCCATTGAAGAAGGTACCAGTAAGTTCCTGTCGAAAGTGGATTTCCATTTTCTTTACCATCCCAAATGTAATGATTAACAGCATTTCCCTCGAAAAGCTTTTTTCCATTTCTATCAAATATTTGAAATTTTGGATTTAGCTTGTAAGAAAGCATAGACATATCTATGTTATCATTTTTCCCATCATTATTAGGTGTGATGACGTTAGGAATTTCGATAACAGCAAATACCTGAACTACTGGATTACAATCATCCGCTGATTTTACATATAAAGTATAAGTTCCTTTGCCATCTTTTATAGGTAGTGTATAGGAAGAACTGTTTGTGGGTGTGCTGTAATCTGAATCAGCGGGTAGATAGTCTAAATCACCATCTTTCTTAAGATAATATGAATAAGGTGGATTTCCTTTGCTGACAGTTACTGTTACAGAATATTGTCCTTCCACATCAATTGTATTAATAGTGGGCAATTCAAAGGTTTTAAGGAGAATCTGTGCTGGTTTGGATTTGTTATTACAGCCATAGATATTTGTAACTATTACATAAACCGTTTTGTCAGGTTCAGATTTGTAATATTCAAGGTCTGAAACTGGTATTTTTTGTGTCAGTGCAGAATCTTTAAAATACTCATATTTATCATAGGTAACGTCTTGATTGATTGGTTTTTCAAAAATATCTTTCAGGTTGTACATTCCTTTTCCATCAAAATTAACACATTGAACATCTGATATATTTGTCAATTTTATTTGGGCAATATCAACAGTTACCGTCACTTCTTCTGAATCAGGAAAAGTTCCAAAACTCTCAAAATAATATTTGAAAGTAACTTTTTCCAAACTGGTATTTTCTGCATCAAAGTAAACATTGCCAGTAGCCTTATCTACCCATGCTCTGCCTCCCGCCGGATGTTGCGAAATAAATGTTCTTGAAACATCAATTGATCCTGCAGAAGCTTTGGTAAAAGTAGGCACAATAGTAGGAATACTCATGCAGTTTCCTATTGTATAAGGACTGCTGGTAGTAAGCTCTGCACATTTCAAATATTTGAACTCGTTGGTTTCTCTTGCGGGAAGACAAGAATATTTGGTTACGTTACACTTGTAATAACCAAATTTCAAACCTGGACTTATAAAATAAGTTGATCCAGGATAAGGAACATAAGAACCAAGTGTATCATCTGGGCTGTATGTCCATTCATAAAGATCATAAATATCGTCCACTACCAACTCCTGCCCCTTGGCACAATCTCCAACTTTCGCAATAGCAGGAACTGAACTAAACCCTGCAAAGTAACCTCCAAATCCTACATTAGTAGAGCCACCAGCAATACCAGCTGTTATTGCACTACCGTTTTTAGATTCAACTGTGATATCATCCTTTACAGCAAGAACAGAATACAATTCCCATTCGGCAGTTCCTAAAACAGGATAGGGACCAAGCAAACCTGTTTTGGAATCATTCACATAAACATCAGCTCCTTTTTGTGCTATTATATTTAATTTAACATCATGTTTTACAAACGTTCCAAAATTCGTACTCACTTCATTTTCATCAACAGCACTCAATTCATCAATTTTACTCGGAAGGAAGCAAGACAAGGCCGGAATAAGATTCATACCACCTGAAGCCTCTTCATTAGCAGAACTTCCGGCCAATAATTCGTATACATAAACATTTTCCGAAGTTCGTACATAAAGCCCAAATATGTTATCTGTCGGCACAACGGGGAAATATTTATTACTGTCCACGAAAACAAAATCACCAGCATTTGCCAAAGTATGATCAGGAGTTGATGTTGTGTTATTATTTAAAAAAACATTTGTATTAGGTTTTGTTGCAATAACGAGTGTCTTTTCCATTATGGATGGCGTTGGAGAATTGAGATTGCCATTCCCATTCATTACAATGAATTCTTGTCCCGTTTTACTAACCGGAATGGACTGATCCATAAATATATCTATACCAGTATCAGCAATTCTCCCAGAAAAGCTACCATTAGAAACACTTATAGGTTTGTCACTTTCTATTTTTGAACCAATTAGACCTCTTTTAAAATCTTGACTTCTACTGTTATTAATCTCAAAAATATAAGATTCTCCTTTGTTGAGAACTACACTTTTGGTTGCAGATGGTGCATAATCGTTTGTAAAACCGAGACCAGCATCATATCCTGACAATGTAACTGTTGTGGAGTTTTCGGTTGCAATTACACTTGCCGTATGATTAGAATTCGCAGTGGGACTTCCCAAATTCACTTCGGGCATCCCAAGATAAAACAGCTCTCCCAAGCCACCCAAACCTTTAGATGTTACAATCTCTGCATGATTCGTAACGGAAAATCTAAGGTTCGCAAAAAACTTTTTAGACCCAACGAGGTGCAAGCCTTTATTCAGAACAGACAATCTATCACTATCTTCATTTGTAACAATGTATTGTTTTGGTATCTTAAAAACTGCTGGACTTCCCTTGGCTATCGTTTCATTTCCTATCAGATTTCCAGCACTGTAGATTTCAACTAAAAAAGGTGTTGTTTCTTTTGTAGAAAGATAGACTGCTTGATAATTACTACTCGACGATCCGTAATTATTGGCCATAGGCGCAAACCAATGCTCCACATCCATCTGTGCAAAAAATAATGACGAAATAAAAAGTAATAAGAATCGAAAGCTCTTTTTCAAAATATTAAATATTAGGACGACAAATTTAGTCTATTTTATTTTTCGAAATTCCATAATAAACACAAAAAAATCCTGCCATAAAAATATAGCAGGATTTAATTTATTTATTTGAATCTCAATTAAGAAAGAGCAACTCTTACGAATCCTGTTACTTTAAGATCTCCGTTCACAGACTTCACATAGTCAGCAACACTGATTCCAGCATCTTTGATGAAAGACTGGTGTACCAAAGTATTGTCTTTGTAGAATCTCTGCATTTTACCTTTAAGGATATTATCAATGATGTTTGCAGGTTTACCTTCTTTTGTCAACAATTCTCTTTCGATCTCCAATTCTTTGTCGATAGTTTCCTGAGAAACTTGAGTCTCGTCTAGAGCGATTGGGTTCATTGCAGCAACTTGCATAGAAACAGATTTTGCAGCTTCGTCAGCCCCATCTACTTTTGCAGAAAGTGAAGTGATAGAAGCAATTTTGTTTCCAGCGTGGATATAAGCACCTAAGAACGCACCTTGGATACTTTCAAAAGCACCGATCTCGATTTTTTCTCCGATGATTCCAGTTTGCTCGATCAATTTATCAGCAACAGATTGTCCGTGGAAGTCAGAAGCCAAAAACTCTTCTTTGTTAGAATATGCAACAGCTTGCTCAGCCAATTCGTAAGCCAATTCTACGAAAGCATCATTCTTAGCAACGAAGTCAGTCTCACAGTTAAGAGAGATGATCGCTCCCAATGTGTTGTCTTGGTTTACTCTTGCGATAACTGCACCTTCAGAAGAATCTCTGTCTGCTCTGTTTGCAGCCACTTTTTGTCCTTTTTTTCTAAGGATGTCGATTGCTTTTTCGAAATCTCCTTCAGCTTCTGTAAGAGCTTTCTTGCAATCCATCATTCCTGCACCTGTGGTGTTTCTTAGTTTTGCTACATCTGCAGCTACTGGTGTATACATAATGAAATTATTTTTTATTATTTGTTTTGATTTTACGCTTTCACGTTTTTCAGCGTGCAAATATAGTGATTTTTATAAAAAAATAATGCACATTATTATTCTTAATTAAATGCAAAGCCAGACTGTCTTTTCTTAAATAAAAATTGGTGAACTTCTAATTTATTATGAGAAATTTCACATCATTTAACAAGATTTAATTTATTTTTACGTTTTAAAGACCACAACGATATTTATTATAATGAAGAAGATATTTTTACTTTTATGCATCACGATTGGTATTTCTGCATTTTCACAGAGCGTTTTTGAAGCCAAGCAAACAACAGACAGAGCCGTAGTTGAGAAGTTCATCAAAGCAAACCCAAACCATCCCGCCGTTCCTCAATTAAGACAAAGAGCACTTTCTCTAAAGTATGGCGGAACTTCCCAGGTTGCAAAACCAAGCGTGAGCCAAATGACGGAAAACAGGATCGAAAGAACCTCAACCGTTGGAACATCATCTACTAAAGGTCAACCATCGGAACAAGCAAAAAATACAGCGGCCGTTCTAACCAGCCTTTTCAGTAACAATCCAAATAAGAAAGAAGCAATCGTACAATTTGTGAACAAATCACAGTGTAACCTGATCATCAAAATAAGTGGTAAGAAATTTTACAACCTGACTGTTCCGGCCAACGGACAAAACTACATCTTGGTGGACAAGGGAAGTTATAATGTAACGACATCCATCTGCGATGCGGCCTACAATCAAAACAAAGCATTCACAAAAGACGTGATCATTACGCTAAATGGCGGAAAAAGATAAGCTCCCAAAAAATATACTTTGCTGAAGTTTTTTTCAATTACTCTCATTCTGGTTTCATCCCTATTTTTTTCTCAGAAGAAAATCGGCGTCGATTCTTTGAACACCAAAGACGTTCAGGAAATGTTAGGCGATGACTACGGAAGCATCTATCTTTATAAGAACAAAGATCTTAGTTTTACAAAATACGATTCACTCGGAAATCAACTTGGAAAACTGATGTTGACTTTCCCTTACAAAATTCAAAGCGTTACAAATCCGCTGAATATCGTCATGTTTTCTGAAAATGCTCAGGAAATCAAATTTGTTGACCAAAATCTTAATGAGATCCAGAAAATCAATCTGGGTTTAAATTTCGGTTTCATCAAAGCTGTTTATGCAGAGGATCTACAATTTGCATGGATGATAGATGAGAGCAACAAAACCTTGATCCAATACAATTTCCGAAGCACTTCCACGATCAGCTCTTTTCCTTTCAACATCGATCTGACTTCGCTCAAAGATTTTTTGGTGTATAACAACAGAGTCTATATTCTCCGCGAAAGCACGTTCGAAGTTTACAGCACAAAGTCCACACTACTCTATTCCACGCCTATTTCCAATGCGAAAAAACTTCGAAGATTCAACAATGATATTTGGATCTTCGGAAGCCAAAGCATCCACAAATTCGACGGCAAAGACCTTACTCAAATCTTCCAAAACGAAAGCGCAAAAATTGTGGATAAAAATAACTCTGGATTTTTGGCACTCATAAAAGACAAACTTTATCTTTACACCAAATAAATGATAATCGATAATTCATAAATGATTTAAAAATTTCGGTTTATCAATTTTATCATTCATCAATTATCACCTATCAATTATAATTAGAAATGCATATCGCTGTCACAGGAAATATTGGAGCCGGAAAAACAACCCTCACGACGATGTTATCAAAACATTACAATTGGGAAGCACAATTCGAAGACGTGGATCACAATCCTTATTTGGACGATTTTTATGGTGATATGTCAAAATGGAGTTTTGCACTTCAAATCTACTTTTTGGGAAGCAGATTCCGACAGGTGAAGGAAATCCGTGAGAGTGGAAAAAACGTGATCCAAGACAGAACGATCTATGAAGATGCACACATTTTTGCAGAAAATCTAGCTGAGATGAATCTCCTTTCCGAACGTGATTTTAACAATTATTTATCAGTTTTTTCATTGATGAAAGACTTCGTTTCGGCACCGGATTTGCTAATCTACCTCAGAGCAGACGTTCCTACTTTGGTGAGACAAATCTCCAAAAGAGGACGAGAATATGAAGCCGGAATCAGCATAGATTATCTATCTAAACTGAACAACAAATACCAAAGCTGGATAGAAAACTACAAGGAAGGGAAACTTCTTATTATTGATGTTGATGATCTGGATTTTGTAGAAAGACCGGAAGATTTCGGTTACATATTAGAAAGAATTGATGCAGAGTTGAACGGTTTGTTTTAAATTATTTTTGGCGAAATAGTTTGACAAATCTGAAAAATTACAATCGCCAAAGTTATAATTGAAAGCATCACCGTTATGATAAAAGTAATCCACAACAACAGCTGTCCAAAGTCCAAAGCCATCTTGGAATATCTGGACGAGAACGATATCAAATTTCAAATCATCGATATCAAGAAAGATCCATTGAGCCTTTTTGAACTGAGAACACTTTTCAAAAAACTCAACAAAAATCCAAGCCGGATTTTGAGACATTCTACAGAGCTATTCAAAAAATATTTCTCAGACTCCGAATCTGTGAATGACGAGCAAGCCTTGGAAGTCATCGCCTTGAATCCCGAATTGATACAATGCCCTATCCTGATCAAAGGAAAGATCGCAATGCCGGGAAATCCGTTGGAAAACGTAAAATTCTTTATCGAGAATTAAGACAAAATAAAGAAACATAGAGACAGACGTGAAATATGAATTATTAAATATTCCACGTCTGTTTTTTTATGAATTATTTTTAAAATAATTTGCCTATCCGGAAAATAATCCTTTATTTTGCACTCTCAAATATTCATTAGTCAAAAGAACATCGAGATATGTCAAGAATTTGCCAAATAACAGGTAAGCGTGCAATGGTAGGAAACAACGTTTCCCACGCTAATAACAAAACGAAAAGACGTTTTGAAATTAATTTACTAGAGAAGAAATTTTTTCTTCCTGAGCAAGATAAATCAGTAACCCTGAAAGTTTCTGCACACGGATTGAGAATTATCAATAAGATTGGTATCGAGGAGGCGCTTGAAAGAGCAGCTAGAAATGGATTTATTAAAAACACTACTAAGTAATGGCTAAAAAAGGTAACAGAGTTCAGGTAATTCTAGAATGTACTGAGCATAGAGAAAGCGGTGTAGCAGGAATGTCAAGATACATTACTACAAAAAATAAAAAGAACACTACAGAGAGATTGGAGCTTAAAAAATTCAATCCAGTTCTTAAGAAATATACTGTTCACAAAGAAATTAAGTAATCTATAAAGATATTTTACAATGGCAAAAAAAGTAGTAGCAACGCTTCAAGGTGGTGCTGGATCAAAAAAAATGACCAAAGTTATCAAAATGGTGAAGTCTTCTAAATCTGAAGCTTACGTTTTTGAAGAAAAAGTAATGAACGCTGACGAAGTTGAAGCTTATCTTAAAAAATAATCTCTCAACCGGATACAATATAGAAAACTACTCTTTTTAAGGGTAGTTTTTTTGTTATATTTGTTTCCAGTAAAATCATTTATCGATTATCATTAATCATTTATACATCAAATGAGTTGGTTTAAAAAAATATTCAAAAAAGAAGATAAGGAAACACTTGACAAAGGATTGGAAAAATCCAGCCAAGGTTTTTTTGATAAAATATCCAGAGCCGTTGTCGGCAAAAACACAGTGGACGACGAAGTGCTTGACAATCTGGAAGAAGTTCTCATCGCTTCCGACGTAGGCGCAGAAACGACCATCAAGATTATCAAAAGAATCGAGGAACGCGTTGCAAGAGATAAATATGTTAACGTAAGCGAACTTGACGAAATTCTTAAAGAAGAAATCTCTGCGCTACTACTAGACAATCCACATCTTGATACGGATAACATTGATACTAGTAAAAAACCTTACGTCATCATGGTTGTAGGCGTCAACGGTGTTGGAAAGACAACTACGATAGGGAAACTTGCTCATCAATTCAAATCTCAAGGACTGAACGTGGTTCTTGGTGCGGCAGATACTTTCCGTGCGGCCGCTGTAGATCAATTGGTAATCTGGAGCGAAAGAGTTGGCGTTCCGATCGTAAAGCAAGAGATGGGATCAGATCCCGCTTCTGTGGCATTTGATACCGTACAATCTGCGGTTGCTCAGGATGCTGATGTTGTCATTATCGACACCGCAGGAAGACTTCACAACAAAGTGAACTTGATGAATGAACTTTCGAAAATAAAACGTGTGATGCAAAAAGTTTTACCGGATGCGCCTCACGAAGTTTTATTGGTTTTGGATGGCTCAACTGGTCAGAATGCATTTGAACAGGCAAAACAATTTACTGCCGCAACAGAAGTTACTGCACTGGCAGTTACAAAGTTAGATGGAACAGCAAAAGGAGGCGTTGTGATTGGCATCTCTGATCAATTTCAAATCCCTGTAAAATATATTGGCGTTGGTGAAAAAATGCAAGACCTTCAAATTTTTAATGGTATGGAATTTGTAAACTCATTCTTTAGAAAGAGATAAACAAATCACACTATTAACATTAAAAAATTTAAACTATGGGTATTTTAACATGGATTATTTTCGGTCTTATCGCCGGAGCAATCGCAAAAGCAATTCATCCAGGGAATGATCCTGGAGGTTGGGTAGTAACAATCATTATTGGAATCTTAGGCGCAATGCTCGGAGGTTGGTTAGGCTCTATGCTCTTGGGCGTGGATGTATCTGGATTCAATTTCTCTAGTTTCCTTGTTGCAATTGGAGGTTCTGTACTATTACTGTTTTTATACAGGATGGTTACAAATAAATAAAGTGATATTAGATTTACAACAAAATCTGAAATTATTAAAAAATGCGTCAAAATTTGACGCATTTTTTGTGAGTGTATTTATAAAAAAATTGTAATTAGATTTTGGTCATACAACAATGGAGATTAATGCAACTTATCAAGGAAAGCATTTGTTTCGCTTTGTAGATTTTCCCAATCCGAATTGTTGTAAATGATATAATCCGCCAGTTTTATCTTATCTTTTTCTGGCATTTGCTTGTGCATTATCGCCTCAATTTCTCGGTAGGTTTTATTGTCGCGATCCATCGTTCTTTTGATTCTTAGATTGTCATCTGCCGTTACCAAAAGAGATTTGTAACATTGCTCATGCAGATTAAGTTCAAACAAAAGCGCCGTTTCTTTGAAAATGAATTCCGAAGTTTGGGAACTTACCCATTTTTCAAAATCCAATCTAACCGCTGGGTGAATCAAATGATTGAGTTCGTTCAAAACCTCAGAATCGATGAAGACTTTCTTCGCTACAAATCTTCTGTTGTATTTCCCATCTTGATAAGCTTCTTGGCCTAGAAGTGCTATGATTTTTTCCTTCAATTCAGAATCTTTGTTGACAATATTTTTTGCCTCATCGTCCGAATAGTAAACCGGAAAACCTTTCTCCTCCAGCAATTTTGCAACGGAAGTTTTTCCTGACCCAATGCCGCCTGTCAACCCAATGATCCTGGGAGGAGGAATGTCTTCCTGATTTTGATTTATATCTTGTATGTCCATAATTTAATATCCAAAAATTTCATTAAAACTAAAAGTCTGATCCAGCTTCACGCCTCTTTCCGTCATCTTCAGACTCGCCAATTCGTTGTGTGCATCGTGTTCGAAGAACAAAAGATAGTCATTGTCCACGCATTGTTTCAAAAATTTTCCCTTTTCCTCCATTGTCAACAGTGGTCGCGTGTCATATCCCATCACATAAACCTGCGGAATGTGACCAGCAGTCGGAATCAGATCCGCCACAAATACAATGGTTTTCTCTTGATATTGCAGAACTGGCAACATTTGTTTCTCCGTGTGACCATCCACAAAAATGACATCCATTTTCAAGTCTGGCGCAAAGCCATAATTTCCCGTGGTTGGCAAAGGTAGAAAGTTCAGTTGTCCACTTTCTTGCATTGGCAGAATATTTTCTTTCAAAAAACTTGCCTTTTCTCTCGGGTTGGGTTCGGTTGCCCATTGCCAATGGTTTTCGTTGGTCCAGAAATGTGCATTTTTAAACGCTGGTCTGTAACCGGATCTATCATCATTCCACTCCACTGCACCACCGCAATGATCGAAGTGAAGGTGCGTGAGAAAAACATCCGTGATATCATCTCTCACAAAACCATATCTTTTCAAATTCTTATCCAAAGAATCATCGCCCCAAAGTGAATAATGTCCGAAGAATTTCTCGTCTTGTTTGTCACCGAGCCCACAATCGATTAAAATTAATTTTTTGCCATCTTCCACAAGAAGAGAACGCGTTCCAAGTTCAATCAGATTTCTTTCGTCTGCTGGATTTGTTTTTTCCCAAAGCGTTTTTGGGACCACGCCAAACATTGCGCCACCATCTAATTTAAATTTTCCACACTGGATCGGATATAGTTTCATAAATATTTTTATTTTGAGAAAGTTTTAAAGCGAACTTCGATTTTTCTTCATCAGCTCTGCAACTTTTTTTTCGTTGGCTGAATCTGATTGCTCTAAATTAAGAATAATATTTTCAAAATCAAATTCATTTCGGTTTTGACTTAGCTTATTGGCGATAAAAATTTCTGTCGGAATGATATTAATTCCAAAAGCGCCTTTCATTTCCTTTCTCACCATTTCATCGCCCATATTTTCAACAAACATCGGGCATTTCTGAGTTTTTTCATATTTGAAAGTTAACTTTGTCAAATGTTTATACAACTCATCATCACTCATCAACTTCACTTTTCCTCGAATTTGAACAGCTTCATAATTCCAAGTTGAAACATTCGTTTTCTCGTACCACGACGATGAAATATAAGAATGCGCTCCGAGAAAATCACACAAAACCTCATCATCATCTTTCAAAACTTTCGCCTGAAAATTCGCTTTGGAAATATGCGTTTCAAGATAAAAGCCATCATTATCTTCATTCAACAAAAACATCGAATGAGTCGCCGATAATTTTTCTTTATCCGAAATCAAAAGCGCAAAAGCATTTTCACTGATGATTTTCTTCATCAATTCCTGGTCTTGGCTTTTGTATATTTTGGGGATGAACATATTTTAATTTAAATTGAAAAGTGTATATTCTATTTTGACATTTAGAATTACAATTAATGACCTAACAATTTCAATTAAAACAATTGATCCGGTCTTCTTGGCACAGCAATATTCAAATGTTTATACGCCTTTTCCGTCACTTCCCTTCCTCGTGGCGTTCGGATAATGAAACCTTCCTGAATCAAAAATGGTTCGTAAACTTCTTCCAAAGTTTCAGGGTTTTCGCCAATGGAAGTTGCCAAAGCTGAAATTCCCACCGGTTTCCCACGGAAGTTTTCAATCATCACGCGCATAATCTTGTTGTCCATATCATCCAAACCAAACTCATCCACGTTCAACGAATTAAGTGCGTATTTTGTGATCTCAATTTCTATTTCACCGTTTCCTTTGATTTCGGCAAAATCACGAACTCTTCTCAAAAGTGCATTCGCAATCCTGGGTGTTCCTCGGCTTCTTCGTGCTATTTCTAATGCGGCGTCTTCGTATATTTTGATGCCTAAAACTCGTGCACTTCTTTCGATGATCATTCCAAGAAGTTCAATGGTGTAATATTCCAGTCGGCTTTGGATTCCGAATCTTGCGAGCATCGGTTTGGTCAACATTCCGGAACGTGTCGTTGCGCCAACCAATGTGAACGGATTCAGTCCAATTTGGACAGAACGTGCATTGGGACCGGTTTCCAGCATAATATCAATCTTGTAATCTTCCATCGCGGAGTACAAATATTCCTCAACGATCGGCGAAAGGCGATGGATTTCATCGATAAAAAGCACGTCATTTTCCTCAAGATTGGTCAATAATCCAGCTAAACTCCCTGGTTTATCCAAAACGGGACCGGAAGTGATTTTGCAACCAACACCCAACTCATTCGCAATGATGTTTGCCAAAGTTGTCTTTCCCAAACCTGGCGGACCGTGCAAAAGGACGTGATCCAAAGCACCACCACGATTCTTCGCTGCCGCCACAAAAACTTCCAGATTGTCCAGCGTTTTTCTTTGTCCGGCAAAATCCTGGAAACTCTGCGGACGAATTTTTTCTTCCTGAATCAAGTCGTCATTGGAATAATTCTCCTTATCGGGATGTAAAAAATCGGGCATTGTTTGTAAATAATTGATGAATGATGTTTGATAAATGATAATTCTTGACGTATATCATCAATCAAAGATAATGAAAAAATAAAGGAATTATGGTTGGTAATTTTCGGTTTCGGTGATGATTTTTTTCAATTGGATTTTCTCTTCGGCTGTTAATTTTCT
Organism: Chryseobacterium sp. FH1; assembly: GCF_000735135.1. Classification (GTDB taxonomy): domain Bacteria; phylum Bacteroidota; class Bacteroidia; order Flavobacteriales; family Weeksellaceae; genus Epilithonimonas. The sequence goes on along the minus strand of NZ_JPLZ01000006.1, from coordinate 774,659 downwards.
TTGATAAAGTCCATCTTTATAATCATTCCCCATCTGTTGCGGGAAGACTCCGTAATAATCATAAAGTTTCAAATCATAGATATTGATGGAAGGAAAAAAATCTTTCTCAAATGGATATTTTGGGACATCAAATTTGAAATTTCCTATTTGATAGTCTGAATTGAAGTTCATTACAGAACTGACTTTTGGTTTATAAATTTGAGACCAACTAAAATCTGAAAGTCGTTTTCCGATATTGAACTGCTGAAGAAATCCGGGAAATGTAAAGATCACAGAAATAAATACGGAAAGACAAACGGCAATCGTAACAGAATTATTTTCTGAAATATTCTTAAAAATTAAAAATATGGCGATCAAATAAACATCAATGAAAAAGCGATACTGCGCTGAAAATGAAATTATTAAAATTGTTTTTAAGATTATACAAATTAATAATAGATAATAAAATTTATTCTTTTCCCTAATTGTAAAAATTGAAATGATCATTAAAGAAACGATGATTCCAACATTCAAAACAGACTTGTAACCAATTGTAAACCAATGGTATATTTTATCAAAAAAATTAAATTCTATAACTTGTTGATAGGAATATTTCATATCATAAGTTTTCATCAGACCAATCTGTGAGGAATAGGTCAAAATCTCCTGACTCGGTTTCCAAGGCAAATTGAAATCGACAAAAGAAACCGGGAAAATTGGAAATCCAAACAGCCAGAGATTCTTCACAACAGATAAACTTCCGAAAATAACTATTGGAATAAGAACTTTAAAATTGAATTTATGCTGATAAACAAAATTCAAAATAACAAAAAGTGGCAACCAAAACACAATCGGTTTGATGCAAAATGCAAAAAGTGCCAAATAAAGAATTATTGGACTTTCTTGTTTGTTAATCGATTCGTTAACAACTATTAAAGTGAGAATCAGAATCGGTAAATCGGGACTTGGCTGTTGAACGAACAATAAAAAAATGGGAAGGAAAATCAATAAAAAATATTGCTTTCGCTCATAAATATAAATCAGAAAAAGGATTGACAAATAGGCGTTGATCTTTAAAAACGGATCAACAAAATGAGAAAATCCAGCTTGGTAAATATGCCAAAATGAAGTTTGTCCCAGCAACAAATCAAGGTTGGAAATGCCTTTCACAAAACCAAATTCCTTCAAATAAGAAATCGTTGGAACGTAATAACTCTGATGATCAAACAAATACGGCGAAAACGAAGCAGAAAAAAGAATAACTAAGGAAAAAAAGTAAAACCAAAAATTGAATTTGAAATTTGACAATGACAATCTTTCGCTTTTCAAAAACCAAATGATTCCAAGCAATCCAATTGTGATAAAAATTAATTCTATCATTGAACCCAGCGGAAAAAAGAACGCGAGAATCGTCTCAAACATTGTAATACCCATCATTCCCAAAAACGAAATCAAAACAAAACTTCGAGTCTCGATTTTGAGGATATTTCTGACGATCAATCCGTTTCCGAAATTGATCGCCAACAGTGAAAAAACAGTGAGTAAAATAAAAATCATAAAAAAAGATTGCCTAAAAATAAGCAATCTTTCCGTGTTAAATATATATATGAAGAATTTACTTCTGAACGCGTCCAGATTTTCTATCCTCTGCACGACCAATTGTGTATCCAGTCGCACCACCTGCAACACCGCCGATTACAGCGCCTAGACCTGGATTTTTCTTAGAAATAATAGCTCCCGCTGCGGCTCCCCCAACGGTTCCAATTACGGTTCCTTTTGCAGCGCCACTCCATCCTTTTTTCTGATTTGCAGTCGTTCCTGCAGAGCTAGACGTTCCGGAATTCGATGCAGTTGATCCTGATGAAGATGAGCTTCCTCCACCTGAGTTCCCAGATGATGAACTTCTCTTAGGTGTAGATTTTCTGGCAACTCTATTGGCTTCAGCTTGTCTCTCAGCTTCTTTTTCTTCTGTTACTTTATTGAGACTATCTTTTTGTCTTTCGAAGTTTATTTTCTCTTTTTCGATTGCCAGTTTTTGTTTTTCAATATCAATTTGTCTGGCTTGATAATCTAATTTTTGCTGTTCAAGAGAAGCAGTCTGAATCTTTTCATCCTTGTTACAAGATGTCAAAATCAATGCAGCTGCGAATCCTGTTAAAAATAACTTTTTCATAATCATTCATTTTATCACAAAAAGTGAATTATTGAATTAGTCTTTTCAATTATTATTCCAAAAATTAAATTCGCTGTTAAAGTTTGTTAAGCAAAAAAGCCTTCCCAAAAGAGAAAGCTTTGTAAATATATTTTTTGAAATCTTAGAAAAGTTCTTTTCTGATGATGTTTTGCGAACGCTCTGGCCCAACTGAAACCAAGTAAACATTGATTCCCAAATGCTCCTCGATAAACTCGATGTATTTTTTTGCATTCACAGGAAGTTCGTCGTAAGTTCTTGCGTTGGTAATATCTTCGTCCCAACCTTCCAACTCTTCATATTGCGGTTCGTAATCGTATAATTTAGTTGTTGAAGATGTAAAATAATCAATGATTTTTCCGTCTTCTGTTTTGTATTTTGTAGCGATTTTCAAAGGATGAATTCCTGTCAGAACGTCTAATTTAGTAATCACCAAATTATTGATCCCATTGATCATACAAGCGTGCTTCAAAGAAACAAGATCCAACCAGCCGGTTCTTCTTGGTCTTCCAGTTGTAGCGCCGAATTCCGCTCCGATTTGTCTGATGTTCTCGCCTAATTCATTGTCCAATTCCGTTGGGAAAGGTCCGTTTCCTACTCTTGTCGTGTACGCTTTTGCAACCCCAATCAAGTTTTGCAACGCTGTTGGTGGAACGCCTGCGCCAGTACAAACACCGCCTGTAGAAGGCGAAGAAGAAGTCACGTAAGGATAAGTTCCGAAATCGATATCCAGCATCAAAGCTTGTGCACCTTCGAAAAGGATATTTTTACCATCTTTGATGGCTTCATTGATTTCCAATTCGGTGTCAACGATTCTGTCTTTCAACAACTCTCCCAACGCGATGAATTCCTGATAGATCTCTTCAACATCCAAAGTTGGTTTCTCGAAATATTTTTCGAAAAGTGAATTTTTTGTCTTAAGGTTTTTCTCGATTTTTTCTCTTAGCACTTCCGGGTTCAAAAGATCGATCATTCGGATTCCTATTCTTGCAATCTTATCTTCGTAGCAAGGTCCGATTCCTTTTTTTGTAGTTCCGATCTGTGTTCCGCCTTGTTCCTCCTCTCTGTAGGTATCAAGCAAAATGTGATATGGCATGATCACGTGCGCTCTTCTGCTGATGAAAACGTGATCTGTTCGCAAACCTTTGCTCTCGATTTGGTTGATCTCTTTCACGAATGCCTTCGGGTTTACAACAACGCCATTTGCAATGATACATTTCCCTTTGCATTGCAAAACGCCGGATGGCAAAAGGTGCAATACAAACTTCTCATCGCCCACGTAAACCGTGTGACCAGCGTTGTCGCCACCTTGGAAGCGCACCACGTAATCTGACTTCGCCGATAAAACGTCTGTTATTTTTCCCTTTCCTTCGTCTCCGTATTGAAGACCTACAACTACGTAAGTTGACATATTTTTCTTTTTTATTAGATTATTTACAAAGTTAAATCTTAAATACTGCATGACAAAATCGATTGCACAAAAAACCCTCTTATCGATGAAAATAAGAGGGCAAAAACACAAATGATGAAAAAAAATTATAAATGCAATTGAGATAATTTCTTATCCCACATTTACAATACAATTTTCGGAGCAAAAATCGTACATTTTTTACAATATATCCTAAGAAAAAACAATAAATTTTCATATCACTTGAATAAATTAATACAATAATCTTTTATTTTTAAAATTTTAAACACAAAACCACATAAATATACACTTTGTTCTTTTTGAAGTTTTTAATTTATTGCATTAAGTAATAATACATTTACATTTTTCTTGAATAAATTCCAAATCAAACTATTATTAATATAAAATATAAAGAAGATTAATGTATTTCAATACTTAATCGGAATTTAATAATTAAATTTAAATATTTATATTAATTTTTTTAATATAAAAGCAAATATAATTTTGATTTTGAATTAACTCACCTATTTTTGCATTATAATTTTAATCAAAACAAAAACAAATAAAGAAATGTGCGGAATTGTATGTGTTTTTGACACTAAACAAAAAAACGAATCTATAAGACCTCAGATACTGGAAATGTCAAAAAAAATCAGACATCGAGGTCCGGACTGGTCAGGGATCTACCAACACGACAATGTGATCTTCTCTCACGAGAGATTGGCAATCGTGGATCCAACATCTGGAAAACAACCTTTGTTCACAAAAGATAATAAAGTCGCATTAGCTGTGAATGGTGAAATTTACAACCATCAAGAATTGAGATTAGAATTCCCGGATTATGAATTCCTGACTCAATCTGACTGCGAAGTGATTTTGGCATTATATAGAAGAGACGGCAAAAATTTCTTAGAAAAACTAAACGGAATTTTCGCATTTGCTTTGTATGACGAAGAAAATGACGCTTACCTCATCGGAAGAGATCATATGGGAATCGTTCCATTATACATGGGTTGGGATAAAAACGGAAGTTTCTACGTAGCCTCCGAACTGAAATCTCTTGAAGGCGTTTGCAACAAGATTGAAGAATTTCTGCCTGGACATTTTCTTTACAGCAAAGAAGGACAGGAACTTCAACAATGGTACAAAAGAGATTGGACAGATTTCGACAATGTAAAAGATAATCCGACCGACATCGCAGCCATCAGAAAAGGTTTGGAAGAAGCTGTCCACAGACAATTAATGAGCGATGTGCCTTACGGTGTTTTGCTATCCGGAGGTTTGGATTCTTCTATTATCGCATCTGTTACGGCAAAATATGCAAGACAAAGAATCGAAAGTGGCGATACTCAAGAAGCTTGGTATCCAAGATTGCACAGTTTTGCAGTTGGATTGGAAGGTTCGCCAGATTTGGCAGCGGCAAGAAAAGCGGCAGATCATATCGGTTCTGTTCACCACGAAATTAAATATACAGTTCAAGAAGGTTTGGACGCTATCAAAGATGTGATCTACCATTTGGAAACTTATGACGTTACAACAATCAGAGCATCCACACCAATGTATCTTTTGGCAAGAGTCATCAAATCGATGGGAATCAAAATGGTTCTTTCCGGCGAAGGATCGGATGAATTGTTCGGCGGTTATCTTTATTTTCACAAAGCGCCATCTGCACAAGCTTTCCACGAAGAAACTGTGAGAAAACTCGGAAAACTTCACTTGTATGATTGTCTTAGAGCCAACAAATCTCTGATGGCTTGGGGAATTGAAGGGCGAGTTCCTTTCTTAGATAAAGAATTTATGGACATTGCAATGGAAATCAATCCAAAAGATAAAATGATCACGCCGGAAAGAATGGAAAAATGGGTCCTTAGAAAAGCGTTCGAAGACTTGTTGCCAGAAAGTATTGCGTGGAGACAGAAAGAGCAGTTCAGCGATGGTGTCGGCTACTCTTGGATCGACACTTTGAAACAAGTTGCTGAAGATGAAATCACAGACGAAATGATGGCGAATGCGAAATTCAGATTTCCAATCAATGTGCCAATGAGCAAAGAGGAATACAGATACAGAACGATCTTCGAAAGTCATTTCCCAAGTGATTCTGCCGCAAGTTGTGTTCCATCTGTTCCATCAGTAGCTTGTTCTACGCCCGTTGCTTTGGAATGGGATGAAGCTTTCAAAAATGCCAATGATCCAAGCGGAAGAGCGGTGAAAGTGCACGAGACGGCTTATTAAACTAACATACACTAACTACAAAGAAAAACCACAAGTATTAGACTTGTGGTTTTTTATTTTTTAGTAACAATTGCTTTTCTCTTTTCTTTCGTCTTTCGTAGATGACTTCGGTAATTTTTCCGCCGATCCAGGAGAATGGGAAGAAGATGAGGAAGATGGATATTTTGTAGAACACAGGATGATAAGGATAAATGATAATATCCAACATCGCAATGAACAACATAATGAAGCCTATTAAAATAGCGTAGGCAACCTTCGCATATTTTACAATCACTGCCGTTACAACGCCACCAAAAGTCACTCCCAATCCACCGAAAAACAAAAGCGCAACGAAGAAGGAATTTTTGTGCTGCACAGACCGAAGCAAGGTTTCCCAATGCTCAAACGGCGCAAACTGCTTGTAGGTGATCCACGATGAATCAATCTTTATCCCCAACGTGATAATGAGAGCAGCGACCACCAAGCCAGCCAAAACACCTAAAGTATTCCTACAGAAATTCATTTTAATCTTTGAAAGCGATCATAGAGATTTCCACGTCCACATTTTTCGGAAGACAAGAAACCTGAACTGTTTCTCTCGCAGGGTAGATTTCGTTTTCGAAGTATGAAGCGTAGATATCATTCACCTCAGCAAAATCATCCATATTTTTAAGGAAGATAGAAGCTTTCACGGCATTGCTAAAGTCCATATCGGTCGCAGTCAAAATGGCTTTCAAGTTTTTCATGACCTGATGCGTTTCTTTTTGGATGCCTTCTACCAATTTCCCAGTTTCCGGATCTACAGGAATTTGTCCGGAAATGTATAATGTTCCATTGACCAAAGTTGCTTGAGAATAAGGGCCGATCGCAGCCGGAGCTTCTGATGTATGAATGATTTTCTTCATTTTTAATATTAATTTTTACAAAACTATATAAATTAGTCGAAAGTTGGAAGTTAGATGTCGGAAGTTTTCTTGATTCCGCATTTTAGCAACTTATAAATTGACATTCTTCGAATTTCTAGCACTACATTTCTAAAAACTGCTGTTGGGTTGCGTGAAACTTCTTTCTTTATATTTCACCGCATCTTTCAGGATGTTGGCTTTGATTCCGATAAAGAAATCATAGACCTTGTACTGCCCAAACGGAACCCAGTTGAATGTAATCGTAAAACTACGCTGGTCTCTCGCAAATCCCAGTCGTGTGTAGCCCAACTCTTTGTTTTGAATGTCATAGTTAGTACTTCCATTGATATTCCAATATGGTGTCAGTTTGATACTTCCGTCCAAACCAAGCGTTGCAACTTTTTGACCAAGTCGAGTCAATCCTCTTGTGTAGGAATAATTTCCGTTGATGTTCAAAGTCCATGTTGGAGAATAGTGGGAGTAATTATCATCATCAAAGAAATAATTCTCATTTCGGATTTCACCTTTCTTCTTATATTTTTTCGAGGCTTCTTCTTTTTTGCCGAAGATGGCTTCACTCATTGGATACGACAATTGAAGATTGAAACCCTGCAAACTAAAATGTCCAAAGTTCTCCGTTCTCTCGCCAACATTACTTCCGTCCTGGAAAACAATCTCGTAAGGTTCTATCGTAAGGCTGGTGTTGACATTCAATTTATTATCAAAGAAAGAAGATTGTCCATTCACAGAAAAGACAGACCATTTGTATCTTTCTGCTGCAAAGTTGTAGCCTCCAGAGATATTTAAGTTTTCAAAGATCTTCACTTTTTTCACGCCCGTAGAATCCGATTTGGATCTTACCTTCATCTCCAGATTATTATTAATATTAAATCCTAAACTCTGCGTAAGTCCAGAAGTTGGAGCTCCATAGATTCCATTGTCAAATATAGAATACGGAGCCATCTCCCCTCTCGAATTAGAATAATTTCTGAAATAACCCCAACTGGCCTCACCAAAATCCGGAGAATAAGTGAAACTGAAACTTGGCGTGATCATATGTCGAATTGCGACAATCGGAGAATTTTTGCTAAAGTTTTTCTGCCCATACAAAACGGTTTGCATACTTGTACTCGCTGAGAATGTGGAGTAAGCGGCAATCCCTTTGTTAAATTTGTCTTCTATAGCATTTGTAACTGGATTATAATTTCTCTCAAGTGTTTTGGTCGTCACTACATTGTCTGCATTGGCACTAAGCGAGAATGTGAAAAATTTCGCAACGGTTGTATTGGTGGACATCGAGATGTTGTTCTTCGCGCCGGTTTTCATTTCGTCCCACATTTCTTTCTTGAAGAGCTTGTCCTCTGTCGTCTGCACATAGTTGCTTAATGCCAATCCAGTATTCACGTTGATATTCTCCAACAAACCAGTTCGCACGCCGGTCTTCGGTTTGAAAAGATAAAACTGATTGATCGCCACCGTCATATCCGGCAAACGAAGATCCGTAAGTCCAGTAGCAAAATTCTGGGCATAAGCCATACTCGCACTTATCGTCACGGGAAGATTTAAGAAACGTTTGGTGACGTTCACTCTCGAAGTCTGTTGCGTATTCAGAACATTCTCGTTGAAGATATAATTATTATTAACTGTATTATTATAGAATCTACTGCTCACAATATCCACACTCGAGTTGAATGTAAAATACGGATTTGCCTTTGAATCCTGAGAATGCCGCCACGCAATCCTGAACGTTTTGGTTCTGGAATAATCATCCAAGCCTTTGATTCCACGGACTGTATAACCGTAATCCGCTGCGAAGTTTCCGGAATATCTGTATTTTTTGAGATAATTAAGTTCTGGTTTCAAATTCCAACTTCCTTTCGTATAAACATCTGCGAGAATCTTCAAATCGAAATGATCGCCGATTGGTTGGTAATAACCTAATCCATTCAGGAAAAATCCAACATCTTGTCTTTCTCCAAAACTCGGGATCAAAATCCCCGCTGATCGTTTATCAGAAAAAGGAAGAATGGCGAAAGGTAATATTAATGGTGTCGGAACTTGCTCAATGTACATTTGGATAGGTCCAGTCACTATTTGAGAACTGTTTTTTCCTTTCAATAGTTTGATGTAGGGCGCCGACATGTGATAATCCGCGAGGGAATCTTTCTTCTTAAGGAAATATTCGTCTGTCGTGAACATCGCATTTCTCATTACAAAAACCGAGTCATCATACTTCTTGGTTCGCTCTGCAACGATGACACCTTCACTTTCCTCCGTTCTAGCGTTGAAGGCAATGGCCTGTTTGGTTTTGAAGTTATAGATCACCTCGCTGTACTCAAATTTTTTGCCACCTTGTGTAGCTATTGCGGGCGTCGTAATTTTTCCTTTTTCGTCTTGCTCACCTCTTGCGTAGATCTTTCCGGTTTCCCAATCGATACGGATGTAGTCTGCATCTATCTGCATATCCTGATAGATGATCTGCGCTTTTTTGTTGAGGAAAGTCTGCTTGTTGGAGATGGAGGAACTGCTTTTGTTTTCAGCTCTGGTCTTTACGACATCATCCAGTTGTTCCTTTGGGATGATGGTGTCTTTTTTAATTCCAACGGAATTTCTGGTTATATTTAATGAATCTTGAACACCATTATTTCCAGCAGTATTTTGAGGCACAATTTGTGCTAAAATATTGTTAAAAATTAGGATATTTAAAATTAGTAATATACTTTTGAAAATACTTCGAGCCAATGCAGTCATTCTGAAATTGGGTTCAAAATTAATTAAATTTTAAAGATTAAAATGATTAGGCCAACACTTTATAATAAATTTTTTTTTCTGTTAACATTTTTGATTGGTTTTGGTAGCCTCCATTCGCAGAAAAAATTCACGGTTGTCCTAGATGCAGGTCATGGTGGAAGCGATGTAGGAGCCAATAGAAACTACTCGGACATCGGAACAGTACAGGAAAAAATGGTCACCTTGGGTATCGTTCTCAAACTTGGCCGAATGTTGGAAAAAAACAAAGACTACAAAGTCATCTACACGAGAAAAATTGATGAATATCCATCGTTAACTTACAGAACCGACCTTGCCAACAGAAGCAAAGCAGACCTTTTCATCTCAGTCCACGTAAATTCTTCACCAAGCAGAACCGCAACAGCGCAAGGAACAGAGACTTTCGTACAAGGTCCGAATCAAAACAAAGCCAATCTTGATGTTGCAAAAGCAGAAAACGACGTAATCTTCCTTGACGAAAAGGACAAGGAAAATTTTGCATCGTACAATCCCAGTTCTCCGGAATCTCTAATTGCACTAAAAATTCAGCAAAGCAAATATCTTGAAGCAAGTCTCACGATTGGTGGAATGATCGAGGATAATTTTGTTAAAAAAGACAAACGACTATCCAGAGGTGTAAAACAAGCCAACCTGCACGTTTTGAGAATGAATGCAATGCCATCCATTCTTATCGAAACTGGATTCGTAAATAATTATGACGATGCTAGATACATTTCTACAGAAGATGGGCAACAGTCCATTGCAGAGAGTATCTTCAACGCTATCGTAAATTATAAAAAATTGGTAGACAGAAACCAAAAAGAACCTGAGCCAGAAAAACCAGCGGAGCAACCATTGAAAAATGATTTTAGAATCTTGCTGATGAGCTCGCCAACAAAATACACAGACGAAGACCCAGCATTGAAAGGCTTGAAATATATCTTGCCAATCAAAGAAAATGGTTTCTACAAATATTATTATGGCACCACAAACTTTGCCTCCGTAAAAGACACGAATCTGAAAACGGCTAAAGATGCAGGATTCAGAAACTCCATGGCCATCAGTTTTGTTCCGAATCAATCTTTGGGAAGCGGTTATTACACATTGGAAATCTACGCTGGAAAAGACAAGTTGGATTCTAAGTCTATCATAATGAAAACGCTTCCAGATATGACCAGAAACAAGGAAAACGGCATTTTCTATTATACCCATGGAAAATACAAAACTCTGGAAGATGCTATCAAAGCTCAGAAAGATCTGGAGGGCAAAGGAATCACAAATACGATTATCGAGAAAAAATTGAAATAGACAAAATCATTTGCCTAAACTGTATAAAGTCTCTATTTTTGCAGTCCACAACGCCAAACGGCCTATTCGTCTAGTGGTTAGGACTCAAGATTTTCTTTCTTGCAACAGCGGTTCGATTCCCCTATAGGCTACATTTTAAAACAACAAAGCGCTTTTCTAAGGCGCTTTTGTTATATATTTACATTAAATGATATGATGTTCGATGTTTTAATATCCCACATTCGAGAAAAAGTTGACATTGATGAAAATCAGATTGAATTGTTAAAATCATTTTTCACTCATAAAAGACTTCATAAAAAAGAATATCTGCTACAGGAAGGGGAAGTTTGCAAAAACCTGACGTTCGTGAGCAAAGGCATTCTCAAGTCTTATATCCTGGACGAAAAAGGAAATCAACGGATCAATCTTTTTGCTTTTGACGGTTGGTGGATCTCAGATTTCAATAGTTTCCTTAATCACGAAAAAGCTTTTCTTAATATTGATGCGATTGAAGACTCAGAATTGTTAATGATAAGTCGGGAGAATTACGAGGAACTGACTTTGCGAATTCCAATAATGGACAGGTATTTTAGAATTCTTTATCAAAATAGTTTGGTGACGAAAGATTACAGATTGATCATTTCTAATAATTTCACCGCAGAAGAAAAATATCTTCAATTGGTCGAAAGCCATCCTAAAATAACCCAGAAACTTTCTCACGCGCTGATCGCTTCTTTTCTTGGTTTAAGTCCCGAAACAGTCAGCAGAATCAGGAAAAAGATTTCCCTTCAATAAAATTTGAATTAACTAAAACTGATGACCTACATCAAGTTTTGTCGGGTTTGAGGTCTCTAACTTTGCAATCAAATCATTTTTTTATGGAAAATATTGCATTAGTTGTCGGAGCCACCGGAATCACGGGAAGCAATCTTGCTCAGGAATTGGTCACAAATGGCTGGACAACATACGGATTGGCAAGAAATCCCAATTCAAACATATCAGGATTGATTCCTGTAAAAGCGGATTTGCTGGATGAGGACAATCTAAAGGTCGCCTTGGAAAACATCTCTCCTACCCACATATTCTTTACGACTTGGATGCGAAATGAGACCGAAGAAGAAAACATCAAGGTCAACAGCGCCTTGGTCAGAAATCTTTTAAATGTTCTATCTCCCAAAAAATCTGTTCAACACGTTGCTTTGGTTACAGGACTGAAACATTATCTGGGTCCATTTGAAGCTTATGCAAAATCGGGTTCGTTACCAGAAACACCACTTCGAGAGGAGCAACCACGATTGGAATATCCGAATTTCTATTATGCTCAGGAAGATGCAGTTTATGAAGCGTCGGAAAGAGACAGCTTTACTTGGAGCATTCACAGACCACACACCGTTATTGGATACGCCGTTGGAAACCTGATGAATATGGGAACTACATTGGCTATTTACGCAAGTATTTGCAAAGAAACTGGCAGTAAATTTATCTTTCCCGGATCTTCCGCACAGTGGAATGGATTGTCTGATGTGACCGATGCGAGAATCTTAGCCAAACAATTGATTTGGGCTTCTACAACCGAAGGTGCAAAAAATCAAGCTTTCAATATTACAAACGGAGATATCTTCCGATGGAAGTGGCTTTGGGAAAAAATCGCAGATCACTTTCAAATCGAGTTTGAAGGTTTTGATAATAATATCAGACCTTTGGAAAAAGAACTTCAAAATGATCAGGAGCTTTGGGAAAATATTTCTGAAAAATATCATCTCAAAGAAAATAACCTGTCAAAAATCGCCTCAGCTTGGCATACAGATCTTGACCTCGGAAGACCAATCGAGGTAATGACGGATATGGCGAATAGCAGAAAACTTGGATTTACATCTTATCAAAGCACACTAGATTCCTTTAAAGATCTATTTAGAAAATTAAAAGAAGAAAAAATAATTCCTTAAAATCTAAGGTCATCTATTATAAAGGATCAATATTTTTGTTGATCCTTTTTTATTTGATTAAACTGATTTCCATCATCAATTAAAACAAAAAAATCCTTTCCCAATAAAGGAAAAGGATCAATAAACTATCACCACTTATGTATAATTTTATGCAATGAATAATCCAGCAATTGTCGCAGCATCTGTACCACTCATTACTTCGTCATAAGCTGCAGAACCTGCTTCCGCACCAAATGCTGTTGCCGTGTTGAAACCAGCTTGGTTCGTAACACCTTCTCCTGCATAAACCGGATTTGTTGCTGCTGGCATATTACCGCCATTTGCCAATTCTATCCATCCTTTTTGCGCTCTCATTCTTCTAACTTGCGAAGCGTGTCTTGCCTCAACCGAGTGAATTTGCAAAGCTGCAGTCAACACATCTTTGTTGGACATTACGTTTCCAGCTTGTCCTTTGTAGGCTCTTACACCCGTATCTTCAAAAGCTTGCGCCAAAATCATAAATTGTTGGTAGTCATTCATCGGATCAAAATTTCCTCCAGCTGTAAAATCGAAAGTTGGTTTTGTAGCTGGCGTTGTTCCTAATGACGTCAATGCTGTTCTAAGAAATGCAACGTGTGCCGTCTCATGTTTTGAAATTTGAGAGAAAACAGTTCTGTCCGCAGTTGGGATAAGCCCTGCTTTTGCCAAGCCCATTCGATAATATTCGTCTTCCAAATATTCTAATGTCAGTGCCAATTGCAAAGCGTCCGTCAGCGGTGTTTTGAATGCGGTAGCGCTTGTACTTGTAGTTTCTGCTTTTGCTGGTGTTGACATCAATACGCCTAGTCCAAGTGGGACAGATGCAACGGCTGCTTTTTTTCCAAAGTCAGCAATACCAGTTAAAGTTTGTAATCTTGAAGCTTCTCCTGTGAAGAATTTGTCATCAGAGAGCTTGTCTAATATCTTAAGAATGTTCATAATAGTAAATTTTTGAAATTAATAACGAATTAAATACCTCTCTCTTTCCAAGTGAATGGCGTTTTGATGAAGCCTGCTGCTACAGTCACAATGTCTTTCGGTTCTTTTGCAAGATCCAATCCCATCGCGTTGATCACATCATCGCCAGAGAAATCTGCTGATTTTGGATTGATCAGATCACGAATCGCAGCAGCGTGTCTTGCTTCTACCGAAACAATTTTCCCTGCCAAAACAAGATAATCTGGATTGGTAATATATTTCCCTGCACCATTGTAAGCGGCAACACCCGTATCTTCTAGTGCTTTCGCAGTTGCAAGAACAGAAGTTCTACTTTTAAAATCCACGTTAGGATATTGGAATTCCAGAGTTGGCAGAATACTGTTCGGGGCCGCGCCACCAATTGCCGCTTTGAAGAAATCTCTATGGATTACCTCGTGGTGATACAAATCTGTAAGAATTGTTCTTTCCGCCTCCGAAACTCCTGTGTAGAAGCTGTTAACTACTTTGCTGTAGAAATCCGCCTCCAATTGCTCGAGTGCATAAGCATAATTCAAAACACCTACGTCGCCTTTTCCTAGATCAAAAACGCTGTTGTCAATGATTGTGAAATCATCGTCGTCATTACAACCCACCAGTGCAAGTCCTGCCAACGCAAGTCCAACGCCACTGAGTTTCAAAAAGTTTCTTCTGTTGGTATCCAAAGTAGCTGAGCCACTGGACACGCTGATTGTTTTTTTCATAATATTATTTTTAAAGTTTGGTTTAAAAAAATAAAACCAGCATTATTTATTATGCTGGTTTCAGTCATTATTAAGGCATCAGAACTGTATCAATCACGTGGATCACGCCGTTGGATTGGTTTACGTCTGCTATGGTCACTTTCGCGCTTGTTCCTTTTCCATCTTTCACATAGAGGTCATTTCCTTTGGTCCAAAATGTTACTTCTTCACCTTCTACAGTTTTCATTGCTGCTTTTCCGTTGCCGGCTTTTACCGCTGCCCAGATTTGTTTTGCATTGTATTTTCCTGCTAAAACGTGGTAAGTCAAAACTTTGGTCAATGTCGATTTGTTTTCTGGTTTCACAAGACTTTCAACAGTCCCTGCCGGAAGTTTGGCGAAAGCTTCGTTCGTTGGTGCCAAAACCGTGAAAGGACCTTTCCCTTGCAACGTTTCTACCAATCCTGCCGCTTTCACTGCAGTCACAAGTGTTGTGTGATCTTTGGAGTTCATTGCATTTTCTACAATATTTTTAGAAGGGTACATTGCAGCACCACCTACCATTACCGTTTTTTCTTTCGTAGCTTGTGCAGCCACATTTCCGCTGAATGCGAATGATAACGCGATCATTCCGAAAGCTGCGATTTTTGTTCTTGGGTTCATTTTTTTATTTTTTTAATATTAATATTTTGTGTGTTAAGTGCAGTTACGATTAAAGTTTACTTTTGGATTGAAATAATTGAATATTTATTTTAAACCACTAATAATCAGTCTATTATTTTTTAGCGACAGGAACAAAATCCAAGCAAACTGAATTCATACAGAATCGTTTTCCGGTTGGCGCAGGTCCATCATCGAAGATATGACCAAGGTGGGAATCGCATCTTCCGCAAAGCACCTCCGTTCTTTCCATATTATGAGAAGTGTCTTTTTTGTAGATCACGCTGGTTTTCCGAATGGGTTCGTAGAATGATGGCCAGCCACAAGTAGTTGCAAATTTGGAAGTGGAAAGGAATAATGCGTTGCCACAGACAGCGCAGAAGTAAGTTCCCTTTTGGTCAAATTCATAAAACTTTCCTGTGAAAGCGGTTTCTGTTGCCGCTTCTCTTGCTACCAGATATAGTTCTGGTTTCAAAATCTTTTTCCACTCTTCGTTGCTCACCTTTAGTTTTGAGGTTTCGGTTTTCGAATAGTATGGATTTTTGGTTTTGAAGTTTCCGGATTGTGCGGTGATGTTTCCGTGCATCAAGGCGACGGAGCTGACGAGGAATATTTTTTTAAGCTTTTTCATTGTCGTAAATATTTATCATTACTTACGAGCTGGAAGAAAAATTGGTTTTAGTTCCGTAATTTATGGAAACTATAAATTGGAAATGAAATGTTTCACCTCTGCGAAGCGCGCCCCGACCTGAACGGAAATCCTTTTTTGCATAAGGATACAGTTTACCTCAAATGAAATGGTGGAGCAAAAAAGATTGGGAGTGGAGGGCGGATAAAGGCGCCCAAAATTTCTTAAAACAATGTGACACTGATAACAAAATTTAACAAAATGAATTAATAAATCATTATTGGTATAATTTTTCTATATTTGGATTGAAAATAACAGATTATCAAAACAGCCTATTCCGAAGATGAACTTTTGGAACTGCTCAGAAAAAAGAGCGAAACAGGTTTCAAATATTTATACAACCACTACTCCGGTGCGTTGTATGGTGTTATTTTCAGGATAGTACAGTCAAAAGAATATACTGAAGAAATAATCCAAGATGTCTTTGTCAAAATATGGAACTCCATCCATCAATACGACGTTGTCAAGGGCAGATTCTACACCTGGATGATCAATATTGCCAGAAATACGGCGATTGATTATCTAAAATCCAAGTCTTTCCAAAACGAACTCAAAAACCAATCTCTGCCAGAATTCGTATATAACAGCACGGAACTTTCAACGACCAATAAGTCTTCGGATTTTATCGGATTCAATGATGTTCTGGCGAATTTGGACGTTGATAAACGAGAAATGATTAATTTAGCGTATTATCAAGGTTATACTCAAAACGAAATATCAGAAAAACTGAATGTTCCGCTAGGTACCATAAAGACCAAAATGAGGACAGCTCTAATCAAACTGAAAGATCTACTAAAAGATTATAAATAAAGTGAACATAGAAGAATACATATCATCCGGAATCTTAGAATCTTATATTCTAGGTCTTGCTTCTCCTGAGGAGGCGAGCATCTTGGAGTGTGTAATGAAGAATAATGCTGAGGTAAAAACAGCATTGGAGGAAGCACAAAAAACCTTGGAAGATCTGGCGACAGCTCAAGCTGTTACACCGCCTAACGATTTGCAAACCAAAATCTGGGACAGATTGCAAAGTGATCAAAACTCGGAGGTAGCCAAGTTGGAAGCTGATAAAAAAGAGCAGAAAACATACGGAATAAATCCTGAGATCTATCCTAATAAAACCATCAATTGGCAGAAATATGCGATCGCGGCTTCTGTATTGTTCCTTATAAGTATTTTAGGGAATTTCTTTTGGATCAGTGATATTTCTGATAATAAAAAGGAAATCGCACAATTGCAATCCGAAAAGAAGACCCAAGATCTCTCATTGCAGAAATCTCAAGAGAAATTAGCACTTCTTACTGACCCAAATATTCTTTCAGTTCCATTGAACGGCGTTGAAAAACATCCTGATTCCAAAGCAATCGTATATTGGAACAAGGAATCCAAAAACGTTTATCTAAACGCAGAAAATCTTCCAAAGGCACCAAAAGGGATGCAATATCAACTTTGGGCATTGGTAGATGGCAAGCCTGTGGATGCAGGAATGTACTCAGAAGAGAAAGATTCTGTCATTATTCTATCAAATATTCCAAAAGCACAAGCCTTTGCCATAACCCTTGAAAAGCAGGGAGGTAGCACATCTCCGACGATGGAAAATATGGTGGTGATGGGAACTATCTGATTCTAACTCTAAAAATTTCTATAAAAATCATTCAAAATATTTTGAATTTTAAAAAATATACATACTTTTGCATCGCCTTACGGGAGAAAAGAATGATGCCCAATAGTCATCATTAAAATGATTTAAAGAATAGATTATCCTCGATCAGGCAATATAAATTAATTTTAAAAAAAGTTTGCAAATTAAAAAATAGTTTTTATCTTTGCACCCACATTTGAACGATATGGCAAATCATAAATCAGCACTTAAAAGAATCAGACAAAACGAAGTAAGAAGACTTCGTAACAAATATAACCACAAGACTGCAAGAACAGCTTTGAAAACTCTTAGAACAGAGGAGAATAAAGCAGTAGCAGTAGAGCAATTACCAAGAGTAATCTCTTTACTTGATAAATTAGCTAAAAGAAACATTATTCACAAGAATAAAGCTTCTAACCTAAAAAGCAAATTAACTAAGCACGTAAACAGCTTAGCTTAATATAAGTCCTTGGCCCGTTCGTCTATCGGTTAGGACCTCAGGTTTTCATCCTGGTAAGAGGGGTTCGACTCCCCTACGGGCTACTTAAAATACCTTCACTAATTTTTCTGAAGGTATTTTTTATGAAACATTTAAAATCTGTCTTTTACAATCAGAATGCAGATGATAAATAACAGAAAAATTAATCAGGCCCGTTCGTCTATCGGTTAGGACCTCAGGTTTTCATCCTGGTAAGAGGGGTTCGACTCCCCTACGGGCTACTTAAAAATCCTTAGAAAAATTCTAAGGATTTTTTTTGGTTTAAAAACAAAATAATTTGATTCTTCTATCGTTGATAGTTAATTGAATTCTACCATTATTTTTCAATATCAAAAAAAACACTTATGTATATTTTAGTCGTTATCTTATTAATCTTAGTTGTTGTCTTCCTCATCAACTCCACTTTGCTTGATGGTTTCCGAAGCAAGCGAGGAAGAACCTTGGAATTTTTCATTTCATTGATTTCAACTTTTATCGGTTTCTTTTTTGCCTTAAGTCTTAACACCATTTTATCTGACATCAATCAGAAAAAAAATCTAGTTAAACTATTAGATGCTACAAATCTTTCTTTGGAAAACAGTGAAATGAAAACCCAAGGAATGTATCTCAATCCTGCGAAAAAAGGTGTTGACGTTGCAGAGATCATCCAATACTCACCAATAGAAATACCGAAGCTTTATACTAATCTTGAAACCAATTCTCTGGTGAGCGATTATTTTCTGTCCAATGCTTTTCAGGCATATATTTTGTGTAACGACAATCTGCAAACTTTTGTGAAAGGCGCCAACGCCGCCAATGCAAGCGCAGAGAAAAAAACGCAGATCTTGGAAAAGTATTTGGCTTACCTAAGTCTTGCAAAACAAGTGAACACGCTCGAAATAAAAAGGCTGAACGGAGACATCTCCGAGTCTGATGAAAACCAAGAGCTACAAAAATTAACACAACAAATAATGAACAAACCATAATTTATGAAAAAAACACTTTTAACATTGGCGTTAGCTGGAATTGTTATGACTGCCAACAGTTGCAAAAAAAATGATACTGCAAATGTAAAAATAGATTTCACACAATCTTATGAAGATGCGGCTTTGGCATTGGCGACAGCTCAACAAAATTATCAAGCAGCTGTTGCAAGCAATGACCCAGCCAGAATAGAATCGGCGAAAATCGAATTGCAAAAAGCACAAGACAAATATGTGGAATCTAAAAACGTGTATGTAGCAGAAGGTGGAACGGTGAAAGCCGAATATGAAAACAATCTGGCAACATCTACCCAAATCTTAGGAAATACTTCAAGTGGTATCGTAAGCAATGCAATTAAGAAAACTGATAGCATCATCACTGGAAAAACAAACGCTGAAATAGACAATACAGCAAAAGAAATAAAAGATAAAGTGAACGCTGAAAAAGCAAAACTTGTAGAAGATGCGAATAAAAAAGTGTCAGATGCGAAAGTGGAAGCTGAAAAAGTAAAGGCCGACCTCAAAAAATCTACTGAAGAAACAAAAAAAGCAGCGAACGAAAGAATTGATAAGGCTCAAAAGGATTTGAATAATCTTTTTAAATAATTGCAATACAAACATATCTTTATAAAATCCTTAGAAATCTCTGGGGATTTTTTATTTTTACATTAATTTAAAAAAAAATCAATGAAAATCCTCATCATCAACGGTCCAAATCTTAATTTACTCGGAACGCGTGAGCCGGAAATATATGGTTCGGTTTCTATGGAAGATTATCTTTCGGATTTGAAAAATGAATTCGGATCTGATGATTTGTTTTACTACCAATCCAATATCGAGGGTGAGTTGATCAACCGTTTGCAGGAAGATAACTTCGACGCTGTGGTGATCAACCCTGGAGCTTTCACGCACTATTCCTACGCGATTTCGGATTGCCTTAAGAATATCAAACTACCAAAAATTGAAGTTCATATCAGCAATATCTACAAACGTGAGGAATTTCGCAAGAAATCTGTGACGGCTGAAAGTTGCGATGCTGTGATTTCTGGTTTCGGAATGAAAGGTTATAGACTAGCAATTCTGAGTTTGAAGTAATTTGACCACATAGGCACATAGATTTTTATCAGTCTTAAAAACAAAAAGAGAAAATAGTAAATGTTCTATTTTCTCTTTTTTAGTTTAGCAACCATTTTTATCACAATTCTATGTGCCTATGCGGTTCGTATATTACTCAATTTTCACAAAGAATTTTCCGACTGGAGATCCATCTGCCATATTATTCTTGGCGAAGATTAGCCAATATTCTCCTTTCTGTTTCGTGTCATATTCAATCGTCGGTCCGAATGGTCCGTCAAAAGTATTGTCTGGCATTCTGATTTGATTGAATCTCACATTCATTGGTGTTTCGGTTTTTAAATAACCTTTTATTTTGGACTGATTCAGATTTTCTAATTTCAAAATAATTTGGTCATCCGGATTTTTGATTTCGAGATTGAGTCGGATTGGCATTTCGGATGCATCGACTGTGATAATGTTTTGGTTGGATTCTTTCTCAGTTTTTAAAATGGTAGAAAGCGAATCGATTGGTTTTTCAATCGTCGTGAGGGTGTCCACCTTTGTATCTTTTACTTCTGGTTCCTTTTTACAAGCGACCAAAAACAACGGGATTAGCGCCAAATATTTCAAGTTATTCATTTTTGAACTTTTCGAGATTAATCGTTTCATAATATAAAATTTTTGAGAGGAAAGTTTCTTGTTGATAAGATTCGATTCTTTCTGTCAGTTTGTTTTTCATTTCCGTATTTCCAGATTTCTCTGCATAATCCAGCAAAATTTTTTCATTATAATTAATGGAAACCAAATGGTAATTGTCCGCGAAATCTTTTCTTTGAATGTTGTTGAAGGTGATGATTCCGCCCCAATTGACGTAACTGCAAACCAAAATCAAGCCATACGATGCCCAAAACATCTTGTTGAAAAGGAATGCATTGGTCTTCTTTTTCTGGATTTTGATGAAAGTTAAAATCAATCCAATCAAAGCCATTGTGAGAAAAGCATAAACGCCCAAACGCTTGTAAGTCAAACCAAAACCCGAGATATATTCTGCATTTTTGATGATTGCGGAAAGCACCAAAGTCCCATTCAGAACAATCCATATTTTTGCGGAAATTTTCAAAGTTTTGGCTTTTTCATCAAAATTAAATCCATTTTTAAAGTAAAATAAAATCACGAGAATTGCCATTATGATAGACATTATCACAGCATTCACGCGATCGTGCGTTTCTGCGCTCAAAGTGTCTGCGGATGATGTGACCTCATAAAATTGCTCATAATTGTAAGTGACAATGAAAATCATTAACAAAATATTAAGCGCTGACAATGAGATGAATCCACTCACTCTTTCGGAATCGATGTCGAGGAAAGAAAAGGTTGGTTTTTCCAATTTGATGATGCCGAAAAAGTCGTCTTTCAAATGGTGATTTTGTTTGAAGATAAATCTTTCCACACCGGAATTCCAGAAAATAAACCCAATGTAGAAACCGATAACTGCAAGAATAATCACTGTAAGTGGTTCAAAATCCAATTCAGAATCGTTGAAAAGATTAGCAAAATGGTCGCTCCCAAAAGAGTAAATGAAGAAGAAAATCGTGACAAACAATCCTGGAATCAAAACAAAAGTGATGAGTTTCTTGGCAAAGCTTTTCCCTTCTTTCGGCTTCTCATACCATTGTTCTGTGTTGAAAACTCTTCCCAAAAAAGAGAAAAGGTTGATTAATAGAACTTCGATATAAAGAAATGGTTTAAGTTTCGGATAAGTGCCTTGAAACCTTAATAAAAATACAGAAACGAAAACGGCAACGAAAGAAATAGCATCGCCAAACCAAGCAAATGCAAACGAAGAGAAAATGGATGTGACAAAAAGTGCAAGAAACGTTTTGTTCCGAAACTCTGATTTGGTTTGGGTAAAAGTTAAAATGCTCAGAAAAATTGCGAAAATCCCGAGATTGAGCGCGATGTATTCTTTGTAAAAAAGAACGACAACTGCCAAAACTGTAATGAAAATAAGATGGTGTTTTTTCATAATTATAAATGATTTTTAATAGTTGATAAATTTATTTTTTGCGATTTCTTAACCACAGAGGGCACGGACGTCTACACAAAGAGCACAAGGTTTTTTAAATTGATTTCAAAGTAAATACTGTAATCTCTGGTCTGCAATTGAATCTAACTTGGTAAGAATGTCCCAAAGCACGGTTGATGTAAAGCATTCGCCCGTCATCCAAATCGATGATTCCAGAAGTATATTTTCGGTTTTTAACTGGTAAAATTAATGGTGGGAGAAAGGGCGGTTTACATTGTCCGCCGTGTGTATGTCCCGCGAGAATCCAGCCTTGATAATCGTTCCAGACATCCAGATCGCAAACGTCGGGATTGTGGCAAAGGACGAGATTGGCTTCATCGGGATTGATGGTTTTCGTTAGATTTTCTGGATGGAAATTCGTTCCCCAAACTTCCTCGAAACCAAAAATATTGAGTCCGGAAACGTCAGCTTTTTCATCTCTCAGCATTTGGATGTTGAAATCTGTCAGGATTTTTGAGATTTCGTCGGCGACATATTCTTCTCTCCATTCTGCGCCATAATCGTGGTTGCCGAGAATTGCCTTTGTTCCGAGAGTTCCCAGAACAGCTTCTTTCATTACGATTTTCAGTTGTTCGAATTGTTCTTTGTCATTTTCCCAGCAGACAAAATCGCCGGTGTAAACTACGATGTCTGGTTTGTAAGCTTTTGCTTTTTTGAAAGAATCAATCAGGAAATTGTAGTTGAATCTATTTCCAACGTGTAAATCTGAGATTTGCATCAGCGTTTTGTTGTGAAGTTTTGAAGGCAGGTTTTTGATTGGTAAGTCTTGATGTACAAACTCCAACCAAAATGGCTCGACTTGCCAACTGTAGAATAATGAGATTCCTGCAGTTGCGAGTAAAGACTTGGTAATAAATTTTCTTCTAGTCATTTTTTTATTTATAAAGTTCTTTGAATTACAAAGTTAATTTTCAAAAAAAATCGGGAGTTATCATCCCAATAATTTTTTTTCCCCAACCTTACAGGGAGCAAAATCCATTGTCTATCTTCCCAACAATTTTTCCAGGTTATTGATATGTTCTGTGAACGCATCTCGACCTTTTTGTGTGACGCGGTAAGATGTTCTCGGTTTTTTGCCGACGAATTCTTTCTTCACTTCTATATATTCTGCTTTTTCCAGCGCTGTGCTGTGGCTGGCGAGATTGCCGTCGGTGGCGCTGAGAAGGTTTTTCATTTCGGTAAAATCAACCCAATCGTTGACCATAAGAACGGACATAATGCCCAATCTTACACGACTTTCGAATTCTTTGTTGAGTTGATTGATGTTTAACACTTCTTAATTATTTATTGGTTTCCACTTTCCTTTCTTATAAAACATATTGGAGTACGGTTTGGTTTTAAAAACTAAATAAAAATCCCAAGAGTTTCTGTATAATGTTGGCTCCGAATCTAAAATAAAATTTGGATTTTCATTAATGATTTTCAAATGTGGACTTGCACTTCCTTCTATAAATTCAATTTTTCTTTTATAAACTTTTAATACTTTATTTTTATCTGTGACATATAAATTCAGTTCATCGTCCTTTGTAATCTCAAACCTGTAATGATTGTATTGCCAATCAGCATTTTCACCTTTGAATTTATTATTGTCAATAATATAAGTTCCGTAATAATCATTTTTTTCAACATTGGTTTTACTATTTAAAAAATTGCTTAAAATAATCATTAAAGATAATATGACAACCAAAATCCATATTCCAAATGACAGCTTTATAAATATTTTTTTCTTTGTTAAATGATTGATTAATAACAACATCAAAGTAATTAATCCCAGGAAGAGAAGTAATGCAAGAGAAAAAAACATCCACATAGATTAGAGAATCTTATTAGTCATATTTCCTATACATCAAAATCCCATAAAAAATATGCAAAACCCCAAATCCAATCGCCCAAAATATCAATCCCCAACCAAGCCAGAATAATGCAATCATTCCAAGAACGACTTCACAAATCCCAAGATATTTGACATCGCTTAGCGTATATCTCTCAGCATTAATCAAGGCCAATCCGTAGAAAATCAACATTGCCGGCGCAATTAAAGGAAAAAAGTTATGGTACCAAAGCGCAATGCAAAAAATTCCGCCTGCAACCAATGGAATTGTAAAATTGAACAACAACTTCTTCGTAATCGAATCCCAAATCTTAAGATTCTTCTTTTTGCTTTTTCTTGCTGTGAAAATATATCCGCTGGAAATCGCTAACACCAAAACAACCAAAGCGACAAAGAATAATTCCTTTGCCAGAGCTGGTCCGTAGATATTGCGTTCGCCATCAAAGTAATCGATGCCTTCTCTCTGGAAAACGAAATACACATACACGGAACCCAGCAAAGCCACGATTCCTGCAATCACGCCAGACAAGCCACTCAATGAAATAAATCTCGAACTGCGTTCCATCATCTGACGGATGTGCGCTAACTCTTCCTGATAATTTTTCGATTCCATAAAAAGAACTTTGAATTACAAAGCTACAACTTATTTTAAAACTCCAAAATAAATTTTGAAGTTTTTTGAAATAAAAAAAAGGGAACTCAAATGTTCCCTTCTCTCTTTAATTTTTAATAATCTTGAATGTATGAATTACAGAATCACGATCCGTAATCTTCACCACATAATTTCCTGATGCAAATTGGCTGATATCAATCTTTAGATTTTTATCTGAAACGGACTTTTGCATGATCAGTTTTGAACTGACATCAAAAATCTCGTACTTCTTGATTTCAATTGGTGAACTTACGCTTAGAATTCCTGTCGTTACCGGGTTAGGAAATATTTTGATGTTTTCCTTTTCACTGGATTCTACAGATAGGCTTGCTTCACAATTAATAATAGCATCCCAGCCTGCATAAGTGGAACTAGAATCCGAGGTGAATTTAAAAGTCAACGCACCTGTAGGATTGGAGGACTTATAAACTTTTGGAATAGCAGGCATAGTTCCAGATGAAAACAGAACTGGTGAAAGTGTATCTGGTCCGTTGTGGATTGTCAATCTATCACAACAAGACTCCAAACTGAAGAAATTAAAAGTAGCAGTTACTAATTTTCCTGCAGACATTGGATAGATTGTTTTGACCCAATTTTCATTATTTGTATAATTTCCATTTGCACCTCCAGAATCATAGAAATGTGCATCTCCACAATAATTCGGAATAGTACAGAAAGGAGTAGAAGATTTGGTCCATTCTGAGTTTCCATTGGAACAGATGGATCTCACATATACATCATAGCAAGTGTCAAATAAAAGTCCTGATAACAGATATGATTTGCTATTAACAATGATTCCGTGCCCCGTTGGTGAGCTACCAGCTGGTACTGCTTCTACTTCCCATTGCGTTGCACTAGAATTTTCCACCCAATTGATCTTTAACGTATTTGCGCTGGAAGACTCTAGGAGAAGTTGTGTTGGTTTATTGGCACATGGTGGCATTGGCTCACAAATAATCCGTGCATCCCACCCCGCCCTATTGATATTGCTAGAGTAAGGACTAAAAACAAAAGTCAACGCTCCAGTTGCTACGTCTGTAGATGTTATAGTACCTGGAAGTGTAGTATTTCCGTAGTTTGTATACAGCAAAGTACTTCCGTAAGTCGATGTTCCGTTATAAACCGAAAACTGATCATATTGATAAACATCAAACATCTCAAAAATAGCCTTTACTCTATTACCGGAACCAGTTGGATAAATTGTTTTTGTAAAATATTCACCAGAAGGATAATTACTCAAAGCACCTCCCAGATCATAGAAATGATCTCCAGCGCAATAATCTGCTTGCGTACAGAAAAGCCTAGAAACACCCCATTCTGATTTTCCTCCTGTACAAACTGATCTGATATAAACTTTATAACATGTATTCCTTTGTAAACCACTAATGGTGTATGGACGAGTAGAAACAATAGTTCCAATCCCCGTAGGTGAACCTCCGTCTGCTACTACTTCAATTTCCCACTGCGTTGCATTTGAATTATCTGTCCAATTTACTCTCAGTGTATTAAGGCCAGCATTTTGTAATAAGATTGAGCTTGGCGGATTTGGACAGGCAGGCATTGGCTCACAAATTATTTTCGCATCCCATCCTGCTTTGTTATTAGAGTTACCAGATGAATAGAAATAAAAGGTCAACGCACCAGTAGAAATATCTGTTGATGATAATGTTGTAGGTGGCGTGGAGTTTCCATAGCTATTATATAAAAGATTACTGCTAGATGTATTAGTTCCATTATAAACCGAAAAAGTATCATATTGATTGATATCGAACATTTCGAAGACAGCCTTTACCCTATTGCCATTACCGGAAGGATATATAGTTTTTGTATAATTTTCATAAGTTGTAGGATACCCACTTAATTCACCACCCGAATCATAGAAATGGTCTCCGCCACAATAGTCGCCCTGAGTACAGAACAATTTGGAAACGGTCCATTCAGAATTACCACCAGCACAAATGGAACGGACATAAACTTTATAACAAGTGTTGCTTGTAAGTCCAGTTATAGTGTAAGGTCTTGAAGAGATGATGGTACCAATTCCTGTAGGAGCATCGCCATCTTTTACCGCTTCAATTTCCCATTGTGTGGCGTTGGAGTTCTCGGGCCAAGTAACACGGAGTGAAGTCAGATTTGATGTCTGAAGTGTTATTTCTCCCGGTGCATTTGGGCAGGCAGGCATTGGTTCGCAGATTATTTGCGCATCCCAGCCAGCGTAATTATTACTATTCCCAGATGTATAGAAAACAAACGTCAAGGCGCCTGAAGATAAATCAGTTGAGGCTAAAGTCCCCGGTCGTATTGAGTTTCCATAACTACTATAGAGGACATTATTGCCATAGGCATTAGCACCATTATAAACTGTAAATTGATCGTATTGGTACACATCAAACATTTCAAAAATAGCTTTTACCCTGTCGCCACTATTTGCAGGATAAATTGTTTTTGTATAGGATTCATAATTGTTAGAGTAACCACCCGCTACACCACCTGAATCGTAGAAATGATCACCACCGCAGTAATCTGCTACTGTTGTGAATAATTTAGAAACACTCCATTCCGAAGTCCCACCAGAACATAACGATCTGATGTAAACTTTGTACATTGTGTTGGACTGCAAACCTGGGATCGTATAAGGTTTTGTATTAATAATTGTCCCTGCACCAGTTGGCAAACTACCATCTTTTACGGTTTCAATTTCCCATTGAGTAGCGTTTGAATTGTCTGTCCAATTAATAGTAAGACTATTAAGTGCAGAATTTTGCAGAACAATAGATTTTGGATATTCCAAACATGCCGGAACTGGCTCGCAGAAAATCTCAGCATCCCAACCCGATCTCACAGAACTTCCATCTGATCTGAAGGCAAAAGTCAATGCACCCGAAGCATGAGTAGATCTGAAGACAGAAGGCAACTCCGACATAGATCCGCTAGAAAATAAAATTGGTGAAGTCTTATTAGGCCCGTCATAAACCGTCAATCTATCACAACAAGATTCTAGAGAAAATTCGTTAAAAACAGCTCTTACCCTGTTACCACTAATCGATGGATAGATGGTCTTTGTCCAGTCTTCATTATTTGAATAGTTACCATTCGCACCTCCTGAGTCGTAGAAATGTTCACCCGCACAATAATCTGGCGATGTGCAAAGTCTACTAGGATTTGACCAATCTGAATACCCTCCAGCACAGATAGATCTTACATAAATATCAAAACAAGTATTCTTCGTGAGCCCGGACTGAGTAAATTGTTTTTCTGAAGTTACGTAGCCAGCACCTGTAGGTGTAGATCCTTCCGGTACGATTTCTACTTCCCATTGTGTGGCATTTGAAGTATCTTCCCAGTTAAAAGAAATGGAAGATGGCGTAGATGATGTTAATAAAATATTTTTTGGGATAACCTGGCAGGCAGGCTTTGGCTCGCAAAGAATTGTTGCATCCCAGCCCTCATCACCAGTTCCGTAGGAGAAGAATCTAAAAGTCAGGGCACCAGTAGGATGAGAAGATCTGTAAGTGTATGGCAATTGACTCATACTGGAACCTGAAAAGATAATAGGAGATCCTTCATTAGGTCCATCAAAAATGTAAAAATATGAGCAACAAGTCTCTACTTTGAATTTATTAAAAATAGCCGTAACACGATCTCCTGCATTTTCCGGATAGATTGTTTTTGTAAAGTTTTCGGATGGTGGGTAGTTGCCTGTAGCCCCACCAGAATCGTAAAAATGATCACCGCCACAATAGTCTGCAGTTGTACAAAAGTTACTTCCTTTGACCCACTCAGAATTGCTACCCGCTACGCCACAGACAACACGGACGTAAACATCGTAACAAGTATTTTTGGTAAGACCTGTAATGGTGTAAGGATTTGTGGTAGCCAAAACGCCGACTCCGCTTGGCGTTTGTCCAGTAGGAACAACCTCAACTTCCCATTTTCCTGATAGAGCATTTGTATTCCATCTAATATTAAGGCTATTAGTTCCAGCATTTACCAATTCCACATAGTTCAAACCCGTGCAGACAGTGTTAAAAGTATTAACTTGGGAAAAACTGCTTTCTCCACAAATGTTGACTGCTTTCACTCTCCAATAGTATTGTGTACCTGTGTTTAGATTTTGAGCATGTCTATTGATCGGCGTTGTAATAGTTTCTTTTACAGAAAAATCTGAATCTTGGGAAATCTCTAATATATAAGATTCTGCGTTAGTGTCCGAAGACCAAGTAAATTCGGTATTAGAATAATTGACAGCAACATTGTTACTTGCTGGTGTTAGCAAAGTGGGCGCTGTAAGAGCATCATCATAAATTGTAATCGCTAAAGGAAATTCAAAACTATCTGCGCCATTTTCACCCTTGACAATAATATTATATTTTCCTTTTTGAACGTTCTTAATTCCACTAAGGTTAAGTACAAAATTACTTTCGTTGGATAGAACTGAAGGCGTGAAAGATGCAGATAAACCATTAGGCAAATTAATCGCTGACAGGTTTACTTCGCTTGAGAAACCATTTTTTACGTAGTAATCAAAGTTAACGGAATAATTATCAGTCGAACTTTTACAGATACTGATATGACTTTGAGCTGTATTAAACCAATAATCCGTTGTAACAATTCCAGAGGCAATCAGAGAGTAATTTTGAGACTGATTGGCAAGCGTTCCCTTATGCTTGATTTTAAGAATGTAGGTGCCCGCAGTTGGATTATTAATTTCAATCTTCTCCACATTATCCACATTGTTGACACCTTTTACAGCTGGCGAATTTACGTTTGCAGGATTGAGTTTCCATGGAAAATAATCAACACCGTCTCTTGAAAGAAGAATATCCAAATCGTTGACCAAATTAGGCGTTGCATCATCTAAAGTATCAGAAGGCAAATTTCCAACTGGATCTGTCCAAGAAATAGTGACTACAAGAGGATTTACGCCATCGCTATTAATGATTACATCTTTCGTCTCATTATTATTAAGTGTACTTTCCTCAATCTTAGAAAAAAGATTTTTATCTTTAATAATATTCGCTGCTTTCTCTGCGTTGATCAATCCCCAACCAAATTTGTAATCTGGTCCAGGCGCAATTCCAGCTTCATCTGCAGAATGAATCATCAACCCTTTTAGCGTTGATGCCTTCATGTAAGAATTATTTACCTGATGATAATACTGTTGCAGAAGAAGTAATGTTCCAGCCACACTTGGGGACGCCATAGAGGTTCCATTGTAATAATCATAGGAACTGTTGGAATTGTTGATCGCAGAAAATGTACCAACTCCTTTTGCAGAAATATCCGGTTTTATACGTCCATCATCCGAAGGCCCCCAACTGCTGAATTCTGACATAACTACAGAATAAGCATTGGTATAGTTGAGAACTTCTTGCACCGCCGCTACAGTGATGACATTTTTCCCAAGCGCGTGGCCAGTAATAAGATCAAATCCATTTTTACCCGTGTTTACACCATAAATCCTGGAATTTCCGGCAGCGCAAACCATTTGATAATAAGGTGCATTGAAATGGATATTATCAAAATCTTTTGAATTCTGATCATATTTTCCAAATCTTTCTACATTTAGAAATGAAGGATTGTAACCGTAAGAATGATTGGAAATCAACAATCCAGCGGCCGCCGCGTTGGCAACTTCAGCGACGTCATTGTCCCAATCATAGGCATTTGCACTTCCCTTGAAAGCCATTCCTCTTGCGTTTCCACTTTGTACGGCGTCTGTTCCGATAATGGTTCCTGCAACGTGAGAGGCATGAGGATGCATATAAGGCGAGTTATCTCTCAGAGAAAGTCGGCTGGAAAACAGCTCATGTGTGAGCAACGGACTTCCAGCATCCCAAACGCCGGCAAGCATACCTTGCCCTTCTATAGAAAGTCCAAGACTGCCACCAGTATAAAGCCTGTCTGCACGTGATGTAATCCCAGCATTTCGATTTTCCGTAATGTAATAGATAGGCTTCAGATCATCCGTGACACCCATCAGTCTGGAGTAGGTGCTATCTGTTATGATCACCTTTCTCCATTGGTATCTGTCAGCCAAAGAATAGGCTCGATTGAAATTAAGTTCGAAATTCTTTTGTTTGTTTTCGGAAAACGATCTTAAAGAATTGACGTTGGAAGATTGTTGAATCTTACTGAAATCCTGTTGATTTTGAGAATAAATGTTGATTGTTGATATCAGAAATAACATCAAACAATAACTGTAGAATTTTTTCATGAATAAAAGTTTCCCAAAAATATAAAAAAATCTTAATATTCTTAAATTTTGTTAAAACAAACTTGAAGAATTAATATTGATTATCTGGAAAACTTAAACTACCATTTGTATTAGATCAAAAAAACTATAATTCTATCAACTTTTTCCCTATTTTGTAAACTGTTCCTCGGAAACCTGCAACAACCTCATCGTTTTGATTCTTAATCGTGATGTCATAGACTGCAGTTTTCCTTGTATCTGTGAGTAAAATACTTTCTGCAGTCAAAATATCACCATCTCTTACAGCTTTTGTAAAATTAATATAACAATTAAGCGCAACCGCCGCATCGCCAGAATTATTGGAAGAAAAGGCAAGGGCCGAATCTGCAAAAGCGAACGTCACACCACCGTGAACTGTTCCCAATCCGTTGATCATTTCAGGTTTGATCGGCATTTTCAGAAAGCAATAATTTTCTTTGATGTCGACAAGCTCAATTCCCAACCATTGAGAAAACAGGTCTTTCCCGAACATATATTCGGCGGTCTCTTTCGGAGTCATAAAAGATATAAATGATGATTGATAAATGATAAATGATGGAAGTTAGAAGTTGGAAGAAAAAACGCTCAAACTCTCCTACTCTCCTACTCTAAAACGCTCCAACCTACTTCCCTTTGTAATCTGGTAAACGTTTTTCGATAAAAGCAGTCACACCTTCGCGGAAATCTTCTGTCTCTGCTGCATCTTGCTGAATGATGGATTCGTAATCCAACTGCTCTTTCAAAGTGAAATCATAAGATTTGCTGAAGGCTTTCTTAGTGAGATAAAGTGCTGTTGTTGCAGAATGAGCCAATTGTGTAAGAACTTCCATAGACTTTTCCACAAATTCAGAATCTGGGAAAACGTCGGCAACCAAGCCCATTTTCTTGGCTTCGGGCGCAGGTACCTTTTTCCCTGTGAAAGACAAGTAACTCGCCAATTGCTTTCCTACTAATTTAGGTAAAAAGTAAGTTCCCGCGGTATCTGGAATCAAACCAATATTAGCAAAAGCGAACGAAAAATATGAACTTTCAACCGCCAAAGTGAAATCACAAATAGAAGCCAACATCGCACCAGCTCCAACTGCAGGACCATTGACCAAGGCAATTACCGGTTTTCTACACTTTACAATTTCCAAAACCAATGGATTGTAATATTCAATCACAAAACGCTGGATGGCGCGCTCGTCATCGTCCTCACCAAAACTTAAGGCTTCTTTCAAATTTTGACCGGCACAAAATGCTTTTCCTTTGCCGGCGATCGCAACGCAACGCACATTCTCGTCATTACTGAATTTGTGAACCGCATCTCTCAATTCGCCCAACATCACCTTAGTCAAACTATTATAACTCTCGGGTTGATTGAGGTAGATCATTTGTAATTTTCCTTCAAATTGGCCATCTATTTCTATTTGTGTGTAATTCATCTTACATAATTATTGTTAGATGCAATTTAATGTATTTTATTGAAAGTGCTGGAGAAAGTTCTATTCTCAAAATAACAAAAGCCGATCATTACTGACCGGCTATTTAGATTTAGAAGTATTTTGAATTACTTTACAATTAATTTCTGAGTGTAATTACCCTTTACAGAAGTTACTTTTAACAAGTAAATACCTTTTGTTAGATTAACATTAAACTCGTTTGTAGATTCTCCTGTCAAGCCATTAAAACCTGAAGTATGAACCACTCTGCCATTCATATCGTAAATTGCAACTTTCGCATTTCCTCCAAGATCTTTGGACTTGATAAAGAAATTACCATTGGATGGATTTGGATATACTTTGATATTATTAGAATTAAAAGCACCTTCGTTTACAGCTAATGTCTGTGCCTCTCTGGTACATAATTCTAGTGACCAAGTCGTTACTTTACCAGTTAGATTTAAAATATTGTCTGATGCGAATAAATTCCACACCCCTTTAGTATCATTACCTTTAAAGATTGATAAGGACTCATCTGGTTTCACTGTTCCAGCAACTGGAGATGCGCAAACGTAAGCAGCACCTTCGTCACTGAATGTTGCAGTTAGTCCAGAGGTATTACATTTTTTATTCCATAACCAAGCACTTTGACCTAGTGGACCTTGGATTCCAACAACAATCTGACTTACTCTTGGATGCTCAACTGTTGGCTTCACTCTGATTTTTGTAATTACTCCAGAATCCTGAACATCGATTGGAACCATAATCTGAGGAGATGAAATTGGACCTCCTGTACTTCCTGTTCCATCATTGATATCTACTGCTGGGCCCTCATAATTGTAAGTTGTACAAACTTCACCATTTGCAGTGTAGTCTATTACAAAACTAGGACTCATAGCAAAATAAACATTATCAACTGCTTCTATCATTATGTAAGCATTTGCGGCTTGCGAACTTGCAGGAATTGTTATAGACTCTTCACCATCGTTAGCAGTATTGGCTGCTAAAGTTGTAAATGTTTTTCCACCATCCAGAGATAATTTTATGTTTACATTAGCCGTGTTTACAGGAGCTACGTTAGTTCCCGCAACATTCCATTTGACATTATAAGTTTCATTAGATATTAGACTCTCTCCGAAAGTTGGAGCTGTAACTATAAAAGGACCAGCTGCTGCACTTACTGTAATTCTCATAGCATCGGTTTGCGTTTGAGGACCTTCCGGAGAATTGTCTCTAGCCGTCAGTGTGAAGTCTAAAACTCTACCAACGCTAGATAATGCCTCCCAACGAGTTGCATTGACACCAGCTAGAACTTTACCATACTCAGGGAAATATCTTACAGGCTCTTCTGTTGGAGGGAACATTTTGAAGTTTGGACCTCCAGTTTTTGTAGGAGAAGCATAAGAACCAGTTCCAAATTGTGCACTTCCACTCGCAGAATTGTTTTGTTCCCAAACATAAGTCAATGCATCATTTTCAGCATCAGTCACTGTTCCTTTTAGCACAAATGGTGTACTGATTGGAATGGTAACATCTGGACCAGCATTTACAACTGGCGGTGTATTGGTAATTGGTGTATTTACAGCACAGGCTTTATTCGCAAGATTATTCTGAATCTGAAGAATATTTCTGTACGTAAAGAAATCGTTTGAATTAAATTGAGTGTCATAATTTCCGGTAATACCAGTGTAGGCCATAATTGTATTTCCACTACCTACTTCCACTTGAACGCCAGATCCTTCTGATCCAGCATAAGTATGTGTATGATTAGCACCTACCTGATGTCCTATCTCGTGTGCTACGTAATCGATATCAAAAATATCACTTACTGGAATATAATGTGAAGTAAATCCAGAACCTTTGCTTGAATTTGTACAAATACAACCAATACAACCTGCATTACCATTTGGACTTGCATAAGCTAGAAGGTGTCCGATGTCATAATTTGCGGGACCAACAAGCAAAGTATTATTCAAAGTTGCCTGAAGTTGCGAATTAAAGTTACCTGTATAAGGATCGGTATTAGGATTTAAATAAATAATTGGTAATATATCAATCAAATTGAAGTGCACCGCAAGATCTTTCTCATACAAGGCATTCACTCTTGTAACAGTATTATTGATCGCAGCAAGAACTACCGCCTTTTTTTCATCATCCGTTGCAGATTCAGCACCTGCTCTGGTGATATGATACTGAGAATATTCTGCCTGTGCAGAAACAGCTAATCTAAATGTTTTAAAAACCTGATTGTTTGATTTGTTTGAAGATGCCACCTCTCCTTGACCTCCTTCAATGATCTCATCCATCGTAGAACAAATAAATTCATCTTTCTGATCCAAAATCCTAGATGCTGAAGAATAGGCCGCGTAGACATCATTACCAGCTGTGTAAGCTTCTATAAAACTAGATTTTTCAGCACCAAATGTGGTAGAAGAAAGACCCAGATCCGAAATACTGAATCTGATGTAAGCCGTAGGATTTGTAATACCAACTCCCATGTAAGATCGGATATCAGGAAACATAGCTTGCAACTCAGGCGTAAAATTGGAATATTCCCAAACCTGGAATCTTTCCAAAACACCATTTGCATTAGGCATCAGAATCTCAACACCATTCTGTCCTGAGAATTTTTGTGGCGCATTCTGTAATTTTGATTTCAAAAGAGCTTTGTCCAAAGAAAACAATTGCTTCTCTTTAAGACTTGCAAACTCCGCTTTCACCTGCTTGGTCGTGTTGCCCACCTTCGACCATTGGGCAAAACTCAACATTGGCAAAACCAATGCTGACATTAGTAAGTACTTCTTCATATATAATTTTTCCGCAAATTAAGAATTCTCAAAACAAAATAATAATTTTTAACAAAAAAAATACAAATGTGACTTTACCTTGACAATCAAACATAAATATTTAAATCAAATCCCAAGATATTTTATTGTATGATTAAAAAGTCAACAATTCGCCTTAGTTTAAATTACAAAAACCCGCTCGACGAAAATCCATCAAACGGGTTCAATTAAATTTAAAAATATGAATTACTTTTTAATCAGTTTATTGGTCAAAGTAATTTTGGAAGAAGTTTTAGTTTTGATGATGTAAACCCCTTTTGTCAAATCCTGAACGTCCACTCTTGTTCTATCTCCGTTTAAGGTTTTCACCATTTTTCCAGTCGCATCGAAGATATTGACAGAAACAACCTTCATTGATTCCATGTTTTTATATTCAAAATAATCCTGCGTCGGGTTTGGATAGATGGCAACCTTTGACTTGAAGTTGGCGTCTGCAACATTCAAGAAATCACATTCCGCCTCGAGTTCGTAAAGGCATTCCTGGTTCAACAATTGGAACCATCCGTATGCTGGAGCTCCCATCGCAAGGCTCTCGCCAACAACGCCTTCCCCAGTGAGATAATGCGGTGTCATCGCCCAGGCATTGGCATCGGATTTTGCGCCCATCCAAACTCTGCCATCAGACATCGTTCCGTCCAAAAGAATTGGAGTGGCCAATTTCACTTTCACTTTTCTCACATAAAATTCGTGATCTGGCTCGTAACCAATAATTTCTACAGATTCTATACTTGTATTTTCGACCTGCATAAATTGCTCATTTGGAATATTTCTTCTTGCGTCTTCAGGATCTTCCGGCGTAGAAAGTACATTGGTGTAGAAAACAAAATTAACAAATGTTGGCGCCAACTTACTGCTTAACGTCACCGTAATGCTGTTGATTTTAATCGTTTGATTGGACGCCAAAGGAATATCAACTGCCGCTCTCTGCCCAGCTGTCCCGACAATGAAAACACCGGTTTGCTCGTCTGTATCGTTGATGACTGCAACGTTGCAGTTTTCAGCTTTCTGAGATTGCGATTTGGAAACAACTCTAGGCGTAGAGTCATAGAACGATTTCCCATAACCAAGCTCTTGAGAATAGGAAAGTGCCGAACCCATTGCGCAAACAAATAATACAATTTTCTTCATAATTGATTTTTTAAGATTTAATAAATTTCGTTGTGATAATCTTATCAAATGGAAATAAATTTTATTTCATTGATGAAGTAAATGTATATACTCTAAGAATTAAAAAAAAGCTTTAGACTTTCGAAATATCATATTTTTAAAATCAAAACAAGGTTTTAAAACATTGATAAGTAAAGGATTAAAAATTTTTATGTTTATTTTCTGCTTCTCTTAGAAAAGCCGATGGAGAGATTCCCGTTACGTTTTTGAAGACCGTTGTGAATGAACTATGCGAAGAAAAACCAGCCTCTTCTGCCAAGTAACTTATTTTGTAATTAAGGAATTCTGGACGTTCCAAAATCTGTTTGCAGATATAATTAATTCGGAGCTCATTCAGATAATTATTGAAGTTCTTCTCTTTATGTTTTTTAATGGTTTCGGAGAGATAAGTTGGATTGGTTTTGAACATCACAGCCAAGCTTGCAACCGTCAGTTTTGAATTGGTAAATTTCACCGATTCTTCAAACTTGCTTAATTTTTCAAGAATCATAGTTTCTGCAGAACTGGGAACAGAGAACGCTACTTTTTCCTTTTCTTCAATTTCCGGCTGAACAATTTCTTTCGGTTCTGAAGTTTCCTTTATCTCATTTCTTTCAAGATTCGAAATAAAATTCTGATAAAGCAACTTCTCTTTTTTTCTTTTTTGATTAATATGAAAAATCGAAATTCCCCCAATTAGAATTAAAAACCCACAACCAATAATCAGCAGTTGATTATGTCCCTCTTTGTTAGAAATTTGATCCAAAAGGCCTTTCTGTTCGATTGTCACCGCCGTATTGATGGCCTTCAGATTACTGTCTTTCACATCAGGTTCAAGTTCCAAAAGCTTTTCAGAATATTCGATGTATTTTTCTTTATTATTCAAAGCTTTGTAAGAGGCGATGAGCTTTTTGTACATATCTGCCTTCAATCGGTTATCTTTAAAAGCACTTTCTTTCAAAACCACTTCCAAAGAATCAATTGCTCTCTGATGTTCATTTTCGCCAGCATAAACTTTAGCTAAATTATTGTAAATAAAATACTTAAACTCCTTATTTTCATTATCACGAATGACCAAAGCTTTGTTCAGAAAATATTCTGCCGAATCATTTTGTTTGAGATAAGCGTAAGAAACACCCAAATTATAAAACGCTCTTCGAAATTGGAAAATATTCTTCTTGCTGGGACTTCCAATATTCCCTAAAAATTTCAAAGCTTTTTGATAATCTTTTTTCGCAACAAGAAAATTCTCTTTGTCCGCCTCAAGATTCCCATATTCGATGTACAACCTGGCTGTGAGGAAATTCTTTTCGTAACCATTTGGTAATTTATCAACTTGTTGTTTCGATAAGTTTAAGTAAGGTTTTATTTTATCCGGAAAATTCAAAAAAGAATATTGATTGGCGATAGAACCGTAGATTTTTGCTTTCAGTTTGGTATTATCCAATTTCTCCGCAATCTCTTTCGCTTTGAAAAGCATTTCCGTAGACTTTGCAAAATCAGGCTTTTTGATTTTCATATAAGCATCCGCCATTTTCATTCGAACATCAAATTTCTCTTCTTCAGAAATGGGTTGTTCCAGTTTCTTGATGCTTTGTTCAATAATAGTTTCTGGTGAAATTTTATTTTTATCAAAGGTTTCAGTTCCAGACAAGTCTTCTTGATTTTGTTTTTGAGCAGAACAAAATATCAGCAAGCAAAAAGTCATCAAAAAAATTACAAGACGGGTCAATATCAGATTTTATAGACTCAAATTTATGAATAAAAAACGCTAAATAATTGGGTAATAAAATTTGATTGAGCAAAAACCATTACCAAATTGACAATCGTTTTTAATCTAATTAATTGATTTTCGGAAATTTTGTCGTTTTAACTTAATACAAATTCAATTATTCGGAAATTTTGTCTGATAATTCTAAAAATTCAATAAAAGAACACTTTTTGCGATAAGCTATTCGAATTAAATAATTGATAAAGCATTAAGAAAGTCAACCTCAGAAATTACTTTCTTAATGTTTTTTAAAAATAAAAATCATCTTTTCAAAACTAAAAATTAAACAAAATTTGATGCAATTTTATAATCAATTATCATCTATCAATCATCAATTATAATAAAGATATGAACTTAAACCAATATACCGTAAAATCACAAGAAGCCATCCAGGCCGCTCAGCAAGTGGCGATGGAATTTGGCAATCAGCAAATAGAACCGCAACATTTACTGGAAGGAATCTTCCAAGTTGATGAAAATATATCTCCATTCTTATTAAAGAAATCTGAAGCAGATTCAAATTTAGTAAGAGAGCGAAACCGAGAAAATCTAGAAAGACTCCCGAAAGTACAGGGCGGAAATATCTACCTTTCACAATCTGCGAACAAAGTTTTGTTGGACGCACCGAACATCGCTAAAAAAATGGGTGATGAATTCGTGACCATCGAACATCTTTGGCTTTCACTTTTGGAAACCAACTCTGAAGTTTCAAAAACTTTGAAGGATATGGGCGTGACCAAAAGTCTTCTCGAGGGCGCAATCAAAGAACTAAGAAAAGGTTCGAAAGCCACTTCTGCAAGTTCAGAAGAGACTTATCAGTCCTTAAATAAATATGCTAAAAACTTCAATGAACTCGCTGCAGAAGGGAAACTGGATCCGGTAATCGGACGTGATGAAGAAATCAGAAGAGTTTTGCAGATTCTTTCGAGAAGAACTAAAAACAATCCGATCTTGATTGGAGAGCCTGGCGTTGGTAAAACGGCGATTGCTGAGGGAATTGCACACCGAATTATCAGCGGCGATATTCCAGAAAATTTGCAGGATAAAACTTTGTACTCTTTGGATATGGGCGCACTGATTGCCGGAGCAAAATACAAAGGTGAATTTGAAGAAAGATTAAAATCTGTTGTGAATGAAGTGATAAAATCAGACGGACAAATTATTCTTTTCATAGACGAAATCCACACTTTGGTGGGAGCCGGCGGTGGCGAAGGTGCTATGGATGCGGCAAATATCCTAAAACCAGCTTTGGCAAGAGGAGAATTAAGAGCAATCGGTGCAACGACTTTGAATGAATATCAAAAATATTTTGAAAAAGATAAAGCATTGGAAAGACGTTTCCAGAAAGTGATGGTGGAAGAACCTGATACGGAATCTGCGATTTCAATTCTTCGTGGAATTAAGGATAAATACGAAGCGCACCACAAAGTAAGAATCAAAGATGAAGCGATTATTGCGGCGGTGGAAATGTCTCAACGATATATTTCAGACCGGTTTTTACCGGATAAAGCGATTGATTTGATTGATGAAGCTTCTGCTAAACTGAGAATGGAAATCAATTCTAAACCAGAAGAGCTGGATGTTCTCGACAGAAAACTGATGCAGATGGAAATCGAGCTGGCTGCTATTTCAAGAGAAGGAAGCCAGACGAAAATCGACCATTTGAAAGAAGATATTTCGAAAATTTCTGAACAGAGAAACGAAATCAATGCGAAATGGCTGAAAGAGAAACAAAAGTCTGAGGATTTAACATCCATCAAAAAAGATATTGAATCCTTAAAACTCGAAGCAGAAAGAGCTTCCAGAGCTGGAGATTACGCGAAAGTTGCCGAAATTCAATACGGAAAAATAAAAGAAAAGGAAGATGCTTTGCAGAAACTCGAACTGGAAATGCAAAACCATCAGAATGAATTGATTAAGGAAGAAGTTACGGCCGATAATATTTCAGAAGTGATTGGAAAATGGACAGGAATTCCTGTGACCAAACTCCTGCAATCTGAAAGAGAAAAATTACTGCATCTTGAAACAGAACTTCATCACAGAGTTGTTGGTCAGGAAGAAGCGATAGAAGCGGTTGCTGATGCCATCAGAAGAAACAGAGCGGGATTGAGTGACGAGAAAAAACCGATTGGAAGTTTCTTATTTTTAGGAACAACCGGAGTTGGTAAAACCGAGCTGGCAAAGGCTTTAGCTGAGTTTTTATTCGACGATGAAAACAATATGACGAGAATTGATATGAGTGAATATCAGGAAAGACATTCCGTTTCTCGTTTGGTTGGCGCGCCTCCTGGATATGTTGGATATGACGAAGGTGGACAATTGACCGAAGCTGTGAGAAGAAGACCTTATTCAGTCGTGCTTTTGGATGAAATTGAGAAAGCGCATCCTGATGTTTTCAACACCTTACTGCAGGTTTTGGATGATGGAAGATTGACCGATAACAAAGGTCGTGTGGTGAATTTCAAAAACTCGATTATCATTATGACTTCGAATCTTGGTTCGCATATTATTCAGGAGAATTTTGAGAATATTACCGAGGAAAATCAGGATGAGATTGTGGACAAAACAAAAATTCAGGTTTTTGATTTATTAAAACAAACGCTTCGTCCGGAATTCCTGAACCGGATTGATGAAACGGTGTTGTTCCAGCCTTTACGAAAAAAAGAAATCGGAAAAATCGTTCAGTATCAATTGAGAGGTTTCAATGATTTGTTGCTGAAAAGAAACATCATTATGACCGCAACTCAGGATGCTTTGGATTATCTGACCAACAAAGGGTACGACCCGGTTTTTGGAGCGAGACCTTTAAAAAGAGTGATTCAGCAGGAAGTTTTAAATAAATTATCAAAAGAAATCCTCGCAGGAACCGTGAATGACGGCGATAGAATCACCTTGGATTATTTTGAGGAAACAGGTTTGGTTTTCAGACCGGTGGAATAAGAGTTAAATTTTCTTCATACATATTAAAACAAAGAAAACCTCAGCTAATTTTGGCGGAGGTTTTTGGTTATTTTCATAATTAAGTAGGTTTTTAAAACATACATAAACTGAATTTTAGTATATTTGAGTAATGCATAAAAACACTCAAATAGAACTTGCTTTTACAATTGACAAGCTTACAAACTCAATTGTAAATCTGATTTCAGGAGATAGTTTTCAAACCGAAATTTCTTTACTGACAAAAGATGATTTGAAAAACATTACAAAAAAGAATGGTTGGAATTTTAATTGGAAATCTGAATTTCAAGATATTTCCAAAGAAGTTTACAAACTTACCATCGTCAATAATCCAAATATCATTCAAGGGCTTTTGAGTATCAACATTATGAATGACCACATTTATATGAATCTTTTGGAAAGTGCACCATTTAATATTGGTGGCAATAAACTTTACGAAGGGGTTGCGGGGAATCTCGTAGCATACGCCTGTAAAGTGTCATTCCAAAAAGGATTTGATGGATATATCGCTTTTGTTGCCAAAACAAAATTGATAAAACATTACGAAGAGACTTTGGGAGCTTATCATTTCAAAGACCAGAAAATGATTATTGAAACTGAGCCTGCAAGATTATTAGTACAAAAGTATTTTAAAGATTAAAAGTATGGGAATTATAAAAGAACCAAAAGGTGTCAATTTTATTATACAAAGTCCACCTCTTAACGAAGCCGAACAAAAAGAAATCAGTGAGTTTATAACAATGCGAAAAGCACAGAAACTAGCCGAAACAAAATTGTCATATCAAATTAAAACAAGAAAATCCATT
Source organism: Chryseobacterium sp. FH1 (assembly GCF_000735135.1). Lineage (GTDB taxonomy): Bacteria > Bacteroidota > Bacteroidia > Flavobacteriales > Weeksellaceae > Epilithonimonas. The sequence goes on along the minus strand of NZ_JPLZ01000006.1, from coordinate 733,030 downwards.
ATACGGTCGAAACAAAAATCTTGATTAGAGTGATTATTCCAAATTAAGATTATTTAAGTACATAAGAAAAACCTCAGCTACATTTTAGCTGAGGTTTTTAATTTTGTCGAATTGAATGACTTTACTTAATACTCATCAATTCCACATCAAAGATAATCGTAGCGCCACCTGGAATTGCACCTCCAGCGCCTTGGTCTCCGTAAGCCAAATCGGACGGAATGTAAAATCTATATTTAGAACCTTTGCTCATCAGCTGGATTCCTTCTGTCCAACCTTTGATGACACCACCAAGATTGATATCCATGGGTGCGCCGCCATTTTTGTCGGTAGAATCGAAAACGGTTCCGTCCAAAAGTTTTCCGGTGTATTTTACTTGGACAACGTCGGAAGCTTTTGGTTTTGTTTTACCATCTCCTTCCTGCAAAACTTCGTACTGCAAACCTGACGCAGTGGTTTTTACTTTTGGATTACTTTTGTTTTTCGCAAGAAAATCCAGACCTTTTTTCTTATTGTCATTGGACTGTGCTCCCGCTTCAGATTGCTTTTTTTGCTGTTGCTTCATCATAAAGTCTTGCATAAAGCTGTTCATTTCTTCAGCTGGTAACATCTTTTTCTTCGTGCTGTCCATTTCCTCTTTGATACCTTGAGCCAAAAGTTCTGCATCTACTTTGAAGCCTTCTTGTTTCATATTTTGAGCGATACTCATTCCTATGTAATAAGAAGCTTTTTGTTCATCTGTATATTTGCTGTCGTCTTTCTTGTCACCTTTGTCAGCACACGAAAAACTAAGTGTTGCTACGCAAAACAATGCAATAGTCTGTCTTTTCATTTTATAATTTTATGATTACGAATTAATGGTTGCAAATCTATTATTAATAATAGAAACTTTCCTGCTAGAATGAATTTTTCTACTGTTGATTTTTAAATTTCATTTCAAGATTCCGAAATCATCTTATCCAAATCCAACAGCAGATAATTAATATTTTGATTAATGGTCCTCGTCGCAGACTGCATCTGGTTCAACATCGAGGCACGATTCTGCAAATCCGATGAGCGATAATAGCCACCTGTCCCAAAATTTACAGATTTGTTGGCGGAATCCTCATCGTTATCAAACTGATAATTAATCCATCTCTGTTTCATATTTTGGATAATCGAATGTTCCCTATTCCCCGTAAATTTTTTCTCCGTGTACATATACCAAATAAAAGGCGGAAAATTATGAGACTGCAATTTCTCATCCCAAATATCTTTCAATAGATTTCTTTCATGAATGAACTCTACCTTCTTCCCTTTCGGATTGAAAGTCGCCAAACCAAGACCAGCACCCAAAAGCCCACCACCAATACTCACGATGTTTTCTGCATTGTCATTCTTGATAATCCCACTCGCGACCGAAGTTACTGCACCCGTGATGATGGAAAAGAGAATCAGTTTGTTGTTATTGTTGCTATTGATGTTATCGACATAATTCGCCATTTGCGCCACACGTTCGCCTTCGCAGTCAAACTCCGCCGCGACCGCGTCCAATTCCGTGAGTGAAATACTGATTTTACTGTTAATTTTAGTCTTCAATTGAAGCACTTTTACCTGAGCTTCCAGCGAGCCATCCTTTTTATATTTCAAAATATCTTCCACCTCATCTATGCTTTGCAAGGCATTCAGAATGAGAATACTTTGGTCAGAAAAATAAATTTTCAAATGACTGTTCGCCAAGATGATAGAATCTGAGTTATAGGAAGGCAACTTTTGGTTGTAATTGTACTGCAATGGCGCTTTGCAATAGCTGTCACGCAATGTCAGGATATTCTGCTGAAGGGTTTTCGTCTTGTTGGAAACGCAGGAAACCAGCATCGAAATAGCAACAATTAATAAAAATATTTTCTTCATCGGTATTAAATTTGGTGAGCTGAAACCACATAGACACATAGATAATTGAGGTTATTTTTTCATAAAAGATAAAGCTCATCTATTTTATCTTGAATCCTTACAAAAAACTATGTGTCTATGTGGTTAAATTTATTTTTAATTAATTCTGCTCTATTAATTTCAAATTATTTTCCGGTGTGTAATCCATAAAAATCCCACCATCCAAATTCACAGATTTCACTTTCTTTTTAACTGCGAAATTCAAGTTAGTTTGCTTCTGATTTTTCTCCCAGACCGCTGGCGTAAAATGAATTTTCTCCGTCGAATTATCATCGTAAGTCACAACCGCATCAAACGGAACTGCAAATCCACCAACATTTTCAACCATCAAATTCACCTGATTTTTATCCTGAGAAACAGACGCAATCTTCAAATCAATATAATTGTTCGTGTAAAACCAATTGTTGAAAAACCAATTCAAATTCTTCCCCGAACCAGCATTCATCGAATTGAAATAATCCCACGGAATCGGATGTTTCCCATTCCAATTGTCCATATAATGATGCAAAGATTTCTTAAACAAATCATCACCCAAATAATCCTTCAAAGCTAAATACGACAACGCCGATTTCACATATGCATTATTCCCATATCCAGCACCCGAAAGCTGAGAGCTCATTGTGATAATCGGTTGGTCTTGCTCCGTCGAAGCATCATTAATCCAACGTTTTACACGGAAGTTCTTCATAAATTTGTCCGCAGATTCTTGTCCGTTCTCCGAGATTCCAATCAAATATTCCAGCATCGTCGCCCAACCTTCGTCCATAAAAGCATATCTGGTTTCATTGATTCCCATATAAAAAGGGAAATAAGTATGCGCAATCTCGTGGTCAGCCGTCAATCTCGCATCTTGCAAATCATCAGGAATGCTGGTATCATTAATCATCATCGGATATTCCATATCGGCGTAACCTTGGACAGCCGTCATCGCAGGGAACGGATACTCCACGCCAGGCCAGTTTTCCGAAAACCATTTCAGGTTGTAGCGCATCCATTCTGTATATTGTTCGAAATCTTTCGCCCCAACTTTATAAGCGGACTGAACGCTAGCTCGTTTCGTTTTCAACTGAACACTCGACGCATCCCAAACGTAATGATTGCTCAAGGCAAAACAAAAATCTACAATATTGTTCGCTTTGAATTTCCAGACATTCCACTCATTCGGCTTCGTCACTTTCCCCGATTTCATTTCAGTTTCATTCGCAACGTGGATGATTTTATCTGATTTCAAAGATTCTTTAAAACGTTTCAAAAATTGCGGTTGCAAAACTTCCTCAGGATTCAGGAAATCGCCCGTTGACCAGACCACAAAATTTTTAGGTGCAGAAATCGCAAAAGAATAATCATTGAAGTCATTATAAAACTCCTGTCTGCCGTTGTGCGCCAACATATCCCAACCGTTGTAATCATCATAAACAGAAACTCGCGGAAAAGAATAGGCCACATAAAAAGTCTCCGGATCAATCTGCCCTTCTCTCCCACTTTCCTTTGCCAATGGATATTCCCAATCGATTTTGATTTCCGTTTTGGATTTTGAGGCAATCGCTTTCGTCAGTTTTACCGCTTCCACAGTTCCCCAATCGTCGCTGTTGATGTTGTATTTTTCACCATTGATGGAGAAAGATTTGATTGTCAAACCCTCCGTCAAAGATTCCTTCGAAGCATATCCAGCCCTCGGAGACTGCGGCTTAGTCATATTATTCACAAACCGAATCGCCAAAACCTTCAACTCATCCGGACTATTATTGGAATACTGAATCGTCTCGGAACCCGAAACTATTTTCGTTTTCGCATCCACTTTCACATTCACATCATAAACGCCTTTGTTCTGCCAGTAATTTTTTCCGGGTTTTCCAGAAACATCGCGAGTCCCTTTCGCATAAGCATTCTTGATATTCCTCGGCATATACAGTTCCTGCGCAAAAATCGCCGTTCCCATCAGCATCAATCCCAATAATAGTTTTTTCATTTCCAAAATTTAAAACTCAAAAATAAAGAATTAAAACCAATTCCCTCGCTGAGCGTCATTTGTCAAATATCTAAGATTTAGAATAATTATTTGGGCAGCTTTATCCGCCTTCCACTCCCAATCTTTTTTGCATACGATTTCCTTTTAAATAGAACTTAAGATTACGCAAAAAAGGATTTCCGTTCAAGTCGGGCTGCAGATTCAGTATATAACAAGAGTCAATATAAAAACGTTGCTTTGTCATTCCGTAGGAATCTAGACTGTTTAGATTGACAAACCATTTCGTTAGGTATCCTCCGGAATGACAAAAACTTAAATCATTAAAATCATATCAGATTTTAGTTTATTTACAAAAGAATGTTACTTTTACAATTATCAATTTCTCAAAAAGAGACAACAACATTACAATGAAAAAATACAGCCTTTCATTCCTCCTCCTAATCTTCGGAATCACCATCTCCGCCCAAAAAAGCATCGACCAAAAAGTCACCGAACTCCTTTCCAAAATGACCCTGGAAGAAAAAGCCGGACAACTCGTCCAATACAGCGGCTTCGAATACGCCACAGGACCACAAAACTCCAACTCCAAAAAAGTATTGGACGAAATAAAAAGCGGAAAAGTCGGCTCGATGCTGAACGTCACTGGCGCAGAAGAAACAAAAGCTTTCCAAAAATTAGCCTTAGAATCTCGACTCAAAATCCCATTGATTTTTGGTCAAGATGTAATTCACGGTTTCAGAACAACTTTCCCGATTAACCTCGGTCAGGCCGCAAGCTGGGACTTGGAAATGATAGAAAAATCCGAAAGAATCGCTGCAATAGAAGCTTCGGCATTCGGTGTTCATTGGACATTTGCACCAATGGTGGACATTGCCAGAGACCCAAGATGGGGACGCGTGATGGAAGGTTCTGGTGAAGATACTTACCTCGGAACCAAAATCGGATTGGCGAGAATCAAAGGTTTCCAAGGCAAAGGCTTAGGCAACATCGATGCGATAATGGCGTGCGCGAAACACTTCGCCGCTTACGGTGCAGCAGTTGGTGGTAGAGATTACAACTCGGTTGATATGAGTCTTCGTCAACTTCACGAAACCTATCTTCCACCTTTCAAAGCGGCTTCTGAAGCCGGCGTTGCTACCTTTATGAATTCCTTCAACGACATCAACGGAATTCCGGCAACCGCGAACAAATATATCTTGAGAGATTTACTGAAAAACCAATGGAAATTCCAAGGTTTTGTGGTTTCCGACTGGGGAAGCATCGGCGAAATGATAAAACACGGTTTTGCAAAGGACAATGCCGAAGCTGGAGAAAAAGCCATCCTCGCAGGTTCCGATATGGATATGGAAAGCAGAATCTATATGGAACAACTTCCAAAACTGGTAAAAGAAGGAAAAGTGGATATTAAATTTGTGGATGATGCTGTGAGAAGAATCTTAATCAAGAAATTCGAATTGGGATTGTTTGACGACCCATACAAATTTTCAAATTCCGAAAGACAAAAACAACAAACCAATAATCTTGAGCACAGAAAATTCGGAAGAGAATTCGGGGCGAAAAGCATCGTTCTTTTGAAAAACGAAAAGAAAATCCTTCCACTTTCCAAATCAACCAAAAAGGTTGCCTTGATTGGACCATTCGGAAAAGAAGCAGTTGCGATGCACGGATTTTGGTCGGTTCCATTTAAAGATGATGCGCAGAGAATCGTCACTCAATTTGACGGCATCAAAAATCAATTAGACAAAAACTCAACTTTGCTTTATGCGAAAGGCTGCAATGAAAACGACGACAACAAATCTATGTTTGCAGAGGCTATCGAAACGGCCAAAAAAGCAGACGTTGTGATAATGACTTTGGGCGAAGGACACGCAATGAGTGGTGAAGCGAAAAGCCGAAGCAACCTACATTTCTCCGGTGTTCAGGAAGAATTGTTGAAAGAAATTGCCAAAACAGGAAAACCAATTATTTTGATGATAAACGCCGGAAGACCTTTGGTTTTTGATTGGGCAGCGGACAATATTTCGACCATCGTTTACAGCTGGTGGCTGGGAACAGAAGCCGGAAATTCTATCGCCGATGTCATCTTCGGAAATGTGAATCCTGGTGGTAAACTGCCAATGACATTCCCAAGAACAGAAGGTCAAATCCCAATCTATTACAACCATTACAACACCGGAAGACCAGCTGGAAAATCCACAGACAGAAATTACGTTTCCGCTTACATCGATTTGGACAACGACCCGAAATTCCCGTTTGGATTTGGATTGAGCTACACGAATTTCAAATACTCCAACTTCAATTTGAGTTCTGAAAATCTGAAAGGCAATCAAACTTTGACCGTCAATGTGAATGTTGCCAATACGGGGAAATTTGATGGTGAAGAAGTGGTTCAGCTTTACATCCGCGACCTTTTCGGAAAAGTGGTTCGCCCAATCAAAGAACTTAAAGGTTTCCAGAAAATATTTTTGAAGAAAGGCGAAAACAGAAATGTAACTTTTAAACTGACTCCTGAGGATTTGAAATTCTACGATGACGCTTTGAATTACGATTGGGAAGCTGGCGAATTTGAAATAATGGTTGGGACCAATTCCAGTGAAGTGATGACGAAGAAGATTGTTTGGGAAAAGTAGCATAAACACTTCGACTCCGCTCAGTGTGACAACTCTAATACTAAAAACTATTTTTTTAACAATGTCAGTCTGAGCGGCGTCGAAGACTTTTCCGTTAAAACAAAAAATCCTCTTTCAACAAGAGGATTTTGCTTTTATAATTATTTCTTAAAACTAATCTCCGCCAAAATCGGAAAATGGTCTGATGGATAAAGCAGATTTTCTCGTCTGTCATTGATTGTCCGGTTCGATTGGACTTCGAAGCCTTTTACAAAAATGTAATCAATTCTTTCTCTTGTAATGGTATTCACATCAAAAGCCGTGAATGTTCCTTTTGGTCCGTAATGTGGCTTCTTCGAATGGTAATAGACATTGTCCAAGGACTGAGAAATGATTTTGATTGGTTCTGTATCTTCCGTCAAATTGAAATCGCCTGTCAAGGTCAAAGGCAGATTTTGAGGATTTAGTTCTTTGATTTTTTCAAGGATTAATTTGGAAGAATTGACTCTCGCCACATCACCAACGTGGTCAAAATGAAGATTCATCGCCAGAAATTTTTTCCCACTTTTCTTGATTTTGAAAAACGCATAAGTACAAACTCTGTTGTAAGCCGCATCCCAACCTTTCGATGGTTTTTCTGGCGTTTCGCTGAGCCAGAATGTTCCTGATTTCAGAACTTCTAATTTATTCTTGTCGTAGAAAATCGCCGAATATTCGCCTTGATTTTTGCCATCGTCTCTACCAACGCCCACATAATCGTAATCTTTCAAATTGGTTTTGATATCAATCATCTGCTGAGGCACGGCTTCCTGCACGCCGAAATAATCCGGATGATAATAGTTCATCAGCGCCAAAGCATCGTCCTTTCTTTTGTCCCAAGCGTTTTCTTTATCACTTTCCAATGACAATCGGATGTTGTAGGTCATCACTTTCAAATCCTGAGAAAAAAAGAAATTGGAAGAGAACATTAAACCAAATAATAATTTTTTCATTTTAGATATTTAAGTTTTGATAATATCGGATTTAAGGTTCTTATAATATATTTTTAAGCCTAAGATGCTGAATCAGCATAATCGTTTTAGCATCTTTGATTTCGCCATTATCAATCATATCAAGCACTTTATCAATATCCAATTCCAGAACTTCTATTTCTTCCTGCTCTTCTTCCAGTCCGCCACCGTCATTGATTTTCATCGATTTGGAATATTCTGCAATGAAAAAATAGAGAATCTCCGTCACAGAACCTGGCGACATATAAACTTCGAAAACCTTTTTGATATCCGAAATCTCATAACCCAATTCTTCTTCCGTTTCTCTTTTGATGCAATCCTCGGGATTATCTTTATCCAAAAGTCCGGCGCAAGCTTCAATCATCATTCCGTCTTCATTGCCATTGATGTAAGTTGGTAGTCGAAATTGTTTTGTCAGAATGACGGTTTTCAATTCTTTGTTATATAGCAAAATCGTCGCACCATTTCCGCGGTCGTAAGCTTCTCTGCTTTGGGTTTCCAGCGTTCCGTCTTTCTTCTGATATTCGAAAGTCACTTTGTTCAAAGTGTACCAATTATTGGAAAGGATTTCTGTTTTTAGAATCTTGATTTTACTATTTTGCATATGGGTTGGGTTATTTTTTATAATCTTCAAAATTCTGGATTCCATTCAAAAAATCTTTGACTGGCAATCTTTTCTTACCTTGGATTTGAACATCTTCAGGATAATAAATTCCGTCTTTTGTATAAAATTTGAATTCGGTTTTGGAAATATCAAAATCACCAGCTTCACGGGAATGAGATTCAACTTCGAATTTTCCTTTGAATATTTTCAAGGATTTTTCTTCGTCTCCAACTTTCAGAATCGTGAAAGCCGTTGGATAAGGCGACATTCCTCTCACAAAATTATGAATGGTTTCAGCACTTTGATTCCAGTCGATTTTCAGGTTCTCTTTGAAAATTTTGTAGGCAGTTTTTGGATTTTCTTTGTCAGGTTGAGGTAATTCTTCGATTGAATTATCAGCCAATCCATCCAAAGTTTTGATGATTAATTCCGAGCCGATGTTCATCAACTTATCGTGCAAAGTTCCGGCGTTGTCTTCAGGTAAAACTTCTGTTTCAGCTTGGAGAAGAATGCTTCCTTCGTCAATTTTTTCATTGATGAAAAACGTGGTGACTCCTGTTTTGGTTTCGCCATTGATAACCGCGTAATTGATTGGCGCCGCGCCACGATAATCCGGCAACAATGAAGCGTGGAGATTGAAAGTTCCCAACCTCGGAATCGAAAACAAGACTTGAGGCATCATTCTAAAAGCTACCACGACAAAAACATCGGCATTCAGATTTTGAATGGTTTCCAAAAATTCCGGGTTTCTCAGTTTTTCGGGTTGAAAAAGATTGAGCCCATTTTCTTCTGCAAAAACTTTGGCTGGTGAAGGTGTGAGTTTCATTCCTCGTCCGCTTGCTTTGTCGGCAGCAGTTACAACACCGACTACTTTATGATGAGATTTGAAAATGGCTTCCAGAGAAGCTTTGGCAAAATCGGGAGTTCCGAAAAAAACGACATTAAGGGATTTCGTCATTGATTTATAATTGATAAATGATAGTTGATAATTGATTTTTGATTCGAATCACTCGCAGCCCGACTTGAACGGAAATCCTTTTTTGCGTAATCTTAAGTTCTATTTAAATGGAAATGGTATGCAAAAAAGATTGGGAGTGGAAGGCGGATAAAGCTGCCCAAACCTAACAAAGTGGTTCGACTTATTCAAATAATTTTATTGGTTTAACATATAGGTTTTGTAATTCAACATTTTGACTTTACCTATGTCCAAAAGAAAGATTAACGTGTCGGAAATGGATTCTTTGGAGTGAAAATTGAGATTGGCGGCAACCTCTTCCAAAGCCATCGGTCGCTTGGCAAGTTGTTCGAAAATCTCTGTTGACAAAGTTCTCTTCGTATTTGTTTTCTTTCTGCAGACAGAACATTTGCCACAATTATCGGCATCACGTTCTCCAAAATAACTGAGAATCAATTTCATTTTGCAGAAATCTGTGTCCTTGATGAAGAATTTATTTTCCTCCCATTTCTTTAATTTATTTTTCTGAATCTGATTGAAAAGCGACCAATATTCGCCCGAAAGATGTCGGTCGTTCCGAGGTTTCAGGAACTTGATGGAATGTTGACTGCCGTCGAGATATTCCAAATGTCCTGCTTTCTGCAATTGTTTAAGTCTTCCTTTGAAAGTCAAGATATCAAATCCATTCTTTTTGCAAAATGCCAAGTCGCTGAAATGTACTTTTTGAATCGCCAAACCTGGCAAATTACGGAACAACAATTCCATAAAATAAGCATCCGACGGCGCCAATTGTTCCAAATCTTCGGAATTAATAAAACTTTGAAGGGTGGAAGATGAGATTGAATTTTTATAATAAATCAATTCCTGATTATTCAGAAACGTCAGAATATTTTTGATTTTTGCCGTTGATGATTTTGTCAAATTTTTGATTCTGTTGATGTCCAATTGGAAAGTCCGTTCCGGCAAATCCGAATCTCCAATCTGAAAAATGGAATACAGATACATCAGGATTTTCTCGTATTCGGTTTTGTTGGGGATTTGGTTTTTGAAAACATCATCGATATTCTTCAATTCCTGTTCATTCCAAAGTAGCAGGACAATGGCCTCTTGTCCGTTTCTTCCCGCTCTTCCTATTTCCTGATAGTAATTTTCCAAAGTTGAGGAAGGTGAAAAATGAATTACAAATCGGACATTATCTTTGTCGATTCCCATCCCGAAAGCGTTGGTCGAAACCAAAACGTGGAATTGGCTGGTAATCCATTTTTTCTGAAGATTCTCTCTGTCACGGGCAGTCATTCCGGCGTGGAAAAAATCCACATTTTGGAATCTGTTATTTTTGAGATAATGCGTGAGTTCTTCCGCTTCCTTTCTGGTTCTGGTATAAATAATTCCGGAAGATGGATTTTGTCTTAAGAATTCTAATATTCTATTATACTTATCGGCAGTATTCCCAACGATAATGTTGAGATTTTCTCTTCGGAAACTTTGTTTAAAAACCTGAGGTTGGTGAAGTCCCAACTTGATTGAAATCTCGTCAACGACTTGGTCTGTCGCTGTTGCCGTCAATGCCAAGCACGGCACATTCTTAAAATCCTGACGAAACTTTTTGATGTTCTGATAACTTGGGCGGAAATCCTGTCCCCACTCCGAGATACAATGCGCCTCGTCAACTGCAATAAACGAGATATGGATTTCCTGAATATTTCTTAAAAATAATTGATTTTGCAATCTTTCTGGCGAGACGAAAAGAACTTTGGTCAAACCTTCCTTGCAACGGTTGTAAACGGTCTCTTCCTCGAATTCATCTAAGTCGGAACTTAGTAATTCGGCTTCGATTCCTAAAGCTTGCAATGATTGCAGTTGGTCTCTCATCAAAGCTAACAAAGGCGAAATCACAAGGCAAGTTCCTTCGAGAATTATCGCCGGCAATTGGTAACAAAGCGATTTCCCACCGCCTGTTGGCAGAAGCGCCAAAGTATCTTTACCATTGATGATGGATAGGATTATTTGTTCCTGTGAAGACCGAAACTCATCATACCCCCAAAATTGTTTGAGCGTTTGATGAATTAAAATATTTTGTGAGTCTGTGAAAGAAAGCATTTGTAAATTTAATCAATTCTTTAAAACAAAAAAAACCGTCTCGTGATAAAACGAAACGGTTTTTGATTATGATGAAAATATATTTTTATTTAACTTCAAAATATACTCTTCTGTTTGCTCTGTTTTTCCATTCTGGACATTTCTCAGCTGGCTCACATTCTGGGTAAAGAAGGTCTGTCTCTCCTTTTCCGATTGCTTCTAATTTAGCTTTGTCTGCTCCATTTTGGATCAAATAATCTTTAACATTATTTGCTCTTCTCTCAGAAAGTTTTTGGTTGTACTCTTCTGTAGATCTTGTATCAGTTCCTCCGATTACTCTGAAAGTACTGTTTGATCCATTGATATAGTTAATTGCATTATTAAGAATTGGCGTGTTAGAAGGTAAGATTCTATCAGAATTCAAATCAAACTCGATTCCTTTCATAATTGCTGTAGCATCTGTCACGAGACCTGTTGTTGTATTTGTCAAAGGACAACCTTGGTTTTCAACTGGTCCTGGAACTGTTACACATTTGTCATACAAATCAATTGTACCATCCAAATCCACATCCAATGCTACACCAGCGCCGTCAACTCTTGCTCCAGCAGGTGTATCAAGTTGTCTGTCCCAATCGTCGCAAACCCCATCATTATCAACATCTCCTTTTTTACAAACTTCAAGATCTTGAGTTTTTTCATTAAGAACATCCAATTTGTAATAGATCTCCTGCAATGGATCGTGCCACATCAAGTGAGACTCGTGTTTTCCTAATTTGAAAGTAAGTCCTAAAGTCGTGTTGAAGAAATTGTCAGAGATTTGATCCTCGATAAGGTTGTAGCCAGTTTGTCCAACTCCGGCCCCATCAAACTCATCATCACCAGTTACAACATACATCACTCTACCTTCTAGATCCAATCTATTATTAATTTTGAACTTAAGACCAGCTCCTGCTTGTCCGAATAGTGAATTAAGTTTGAAAGGTTTTGCTTCAAAATTAAGCGTTTGGTTGTAAACCGGTCCTGGATCTTGTCTGTAAGATTTATAGGCCAAAGTTCCAATACCTGCGTAACCGTGTAATGCCCATCTAAAAGGAGATTTGTTATCTACCCTTCTAAGAAGGTTGGAGAAATTAAGATCTCCCAAGATTGAAATCGCATTGTATTGAGTTCTTCCAGCAATCTGTCTTCCTGTTAATATCGTGTGATCTTTTGTATTTGCATAACCTTGTCTTGTTTCGCCTCTGTCGTATTGCAAATTAAGACCGAAAGCGTGAGTTATAGCTTTATCTACACTTAAGTATGCAGAGTAACCAAAGAGGTTTTTACCGTTTCCATTTTTAATGGATGTCATATCCGCAGACTGAATCAAGGGGACACCTGCACCAACAGAAATCGACCAATCATTAAATCTTTTTGACTCTTGTGTAAATGGGGAAACATTTTGAGACCCGGAATTCGCATGCGTAGATGCTTCCTGACCAGCTAAACTCATAGGCAGCAATAAGCTCACTGCTACTAATGATAATAAATTTTGTTTCATATTTGAATGTTTTTTTTATTAATTATTTTGCTACAAAATATACTCTTCTGTTTGCTTCATTTTTCCACTCCGGACATTTTGTTGCCGGATCGCATTCGGTATATTTTAAATCTTCTTTTCCTCTTCCTTCCGCCGTAAGGACAGATGAAGATACGCCTTTTTCTACTAAATATTTAAGAACAGCATTTGCTCTTGATTGAGAAAGTTTTTTATTATAAGCACTAGATCCTCTGCTATCTGTGGCACCTACAACGATGAAGCTGTCGCCTGCCCCTAATGTTTTGATAATGTCCGCAGCATGGTTTAGATCTTGGAAAGATTGTGGTCTGATAACGTCTTTGTTCAATTCAAATTCTATTCCATTGAAATATTTGTTAATCTCTTCTATGGCAACTTGTTTTGAAACTAATGGCTGAGCAGTTTCTAATGGACATCCATTGTTAGAAATTGGCCCAGGAACTGTAACACATTTATCATAAAGATCGATAACGCCATCTAAATCCAAATCCAATGCAACACCAGACCCATCTACTCTAGCTCCTGCTGGAGTATCAAGTTGTCTGTCCCAATCATCACACACGCCATCATTATCACCATCTCCTTTATCACAAACTTTGAAATCTATAAATTGTTCTTCCAAAGCTGCAGTTTTAGCATAAGCATTTTGCAATGGATCTACCCAACGCAGATGGTCTTGATGTCTTCCCAATTTGAAAGAAATACCAAGATTTACCAACCATGCATTGTCCGAATAAGTATCATTGATTAAGTTATATCCAGGAGCTGCATCTCTTGTCCATCCGCCACCATCAAACTCTTCATCACCACTCATGATGTACATAGTTCTAAGTTCGATATCAAGCAATCTGGAAATGTTATATTTTAGACCGATACCGCCAATATAACTAAATGAGGAAATATCAATTTTTTGCTCAATGTAAAGTGGCCATTTGCTTAGCACTGCATTATCTTGCAAGAAAGTTTTGTATCCCAAAAACCCAACTCCTCCGTAGCCATGCAAAGCCCATCTGAAGTTAGATTTATTATCTACTCTTCTCATAATATTAGAGAAATTAACATCTCCGATCAAAGCAATCTGATCAAACTTTGTATGGCCATGTGCAACCCCAGCAATGTCATTCAAATATGCCTTTTGTTTGGTTTCTCCACGTGTATATAATAAGGAAATTCCGAAAGTATGGCTAATTTGCTTATCCAAGCTTACATAGCCATTCCAGCCCCAATTGACTTTTCCACCATAAAAGGAAGTGATATCTGCATGGGACATAAAAGCCCCGCCACCACCTACAGAGATGGACCAATCTTTAAAAAGCCTGCTTTTGTTGTTAAAAGGTTGTGTTTTGATTTCCGTATCACTTGTTGTCTCATTGGTCTGTGCAAAACCGAGAACAGGTAAAAGGAGAAGTAGAAATAGTTTTTTCTTCATAATCATTTGTGTTAAGTTTGTTTATCTCACTTCATTGATCAATCCTATTGCAAAATCTCTTTCAAAAAGATTTTTATAATGAGGAATAATTAATCTGCGAGAGATGAATTTTATATCATTATATAATATTAAATCAATATCTATAATCCTATCCTGATACCCTCCGAAATAAGAAGAATCCCTGGTACGACCCATTGATCTTTCTATTTCCTTCAATTTATCCAATAGCTTTATAGGCGAAATTTGTGTTTTAATTTGAATTGCAATATTACAAAAATTATTAGAACTAACAAATTCTACAGGTTGAGAAGTAATTAATTCAGATTTATTTAATATTAAACCAATATTTTCTACGATTTTTTTCAAAGCAATTTGGATATTATTTTCTGGATTATTAATATTACTTCCCAGTAACAAAACGACACTATTGTGCGACATATCAAACAAATAATTTTATAATGAAAAGTTTTTTCAAACTCGTTCTCGCAAATTTAACTGCAATTTTCATTGTTGTTGCAGGTTTTTTTGCATTTTTTCTCTTTTTCATATTAATATCTTCAGTTTCTGAAACATCGGACGTAAAATCCGAATCTGTTTTGACTTTGGACCTTAAAACTAAAATAATAGACAGCCCTTCCGAAGATCAAGAAGATTTTTTCGCTATCAATAAAGAACAAAAAGCAGTTTTATTGTATGACGTTTTACAAGCCATCAATAAAGCAAAAACAGATGATAAAATAAAAGGAATCAGCATAGAATCTGATTTCATCAGCGCTGGGATCACTCAATTGGATGATATTCGAAAAGCTTTGGTTGATTTCAAAAAAAGCGGAAAATTTGTTTATGCTTATGGCAACACCGTTTCTCAGAGTGCCTATTATTTAGGTTCCGTTGCCGACAAATACTACTTAAATCCATCTGGAGGTATCAATTTGCAAGGACTTTCTGCGGAAGTTACCTTTTATAAAAGTTTTGCTGAGAAGTATGGAATCGGGATCCAGGTGATTCGACATGGGAAATTCAAAGCAGCGGTTGAACCTTTTTTAAAGGATGAAATATCGCCAGAGAACAAAGAGCAACTTTCTACTTTGCTTAACGACATTTGGAATAACACCTCTACCAGAATAGCGGCTTCGAGAAACATTCCAGCATCAGATTTCAAAATGATCACGGACAGTCTTTATGGCTATCTTCCTAATTTGAGCTTGAAATACAAATTGGCAGATCAACTGATTCAAAAATCTGAATACGACAACATCATCAAGAAAAAATTGAAAATCGATGCAGATAAAAAAATAAATAAAATTTCTTTTGCCAAGTACACGAATTCTATAAAAGATGATGGTGGCAAAGATAAAATTGCTGTTTTATATGCTTCTGGTACTATATACAATGGTAAAGGCTATGATGCTATCTACGCAGACAACTTTGTGAAAGAAATCAAAAAACTTCAAAAAGATAAAAATGTTAAAGCTGTAGTTTTCAGAATCAATTCGCCGGGTGGAAGCGCCAATGCCTCGGACGAGATCCTTTTCGAAATGCAACAATTGAAACGCATTAAGCCTGTTGTTGTTTCCTTTGGAGATTATGCGGCTTCCGGCGGTTATTACATCGCAATGGGTGCTGACAAAATTTTCTCAGAGCCTAACACTTTGACTGGATCTATCGGTGTTTTCGGTGTGATTCCTTACTTCAAAGAGTTGGCGGCGAAAAACGGAATCCGAAGTGATGCTGTGACAACGAATGCGAATTCTAATATGATCTCAGCAATCAATGGATTGAGTCCTGGAGCAGTTACCATAATGACTAGAAGTGTTGAATCTACATACCAGCGTTTCGTGCATTTCGTAACGCAAAACAGAAAAAAATCTTTCGAACAGATCGACGCTGTGGGTGGCGGAAGAATTTGGTCTGGAGTAAGAGCCAAAGAAATCGGATTGGTGGATGAGTTGGGTAATTTGCAAGATGCCATCAATTATGCTGCAAAATCTGCGAAGTTGAAGGATTATGGCGTTTCAACTTATCCTGCGAAAGTGTCTAAGTTTGAACAATTTTTCTCTCCAGAAACTGATGAGGATTTCTCGACAAGAGTGATTAGAAATAAAATAGGTAAAGAGAATTTCAAAATATTCCAACAGATGACAGATCCTAATGCAAAAGCGACTGTGATGATGGAAACACCATTCAGCATCAAGTTGGATTAATAAAAAACTTAAGTACGTATTATCAAAAAAAAAGCACAAAACCGATGATCGGTTTTGTGCTTTTTTTTATCGATTTTGCAAAAATAAACTGTAACTGTTTATCAATTAATCTAAAAAAGGATGCCTTTGCTATTGAGGAATAGTAGGCCTGCCATTTTAAGATGATATTTTAAGTATTTTGAATTTGAATATTTCCGACAAAAAAAAGCCCACAACTTGTGGACTTTTTGTATTTAAAATTTGTAAGCGAGACTCCAACTGAAACCCATATTGAAACTGCCTGAACTGTTTCCGAATCCTGGGATTATCATCGGTTTGATCTCTTCTTGTTTCGTAGTGTAAGCCAAATATCTCGGTTGCACATTGACATCTATGAAAAAGTTGCTGCTGAACACCTGAACTCTGGCTCCTAAAAAAGCCTCGATCCAATAACTACTTTGAGAAGATGGATCGAAGGAAACGAAAACGCCCTCGCTGTTGATCCCCTTTATGGGAATCGCTTTGTACTCTTGGTTGTAGAAACTTCCTACGAGTTTTGCGCCGGCGTAGAAACCATTCAGGTCATTTTCGGGATCCATTGACAACATATAAAATCCACCGATCTTTGCGAATAGACCGTCAACTTTTGCATCGTAACCGTTTTTTTGATAGATATTCTTGTCAAACCCAAAATCTACGACCGCGTGAACCTTCTTGCTAATTCTGCTGGAAACGAAACCTTGAATCATTTGTCTGTCACCGAAAAAGCTAGTTCCAAGATTCAATAGATCTACGCCTACAGTAAAGTTGGGCGTATACTTCCATTTTACAGAATCCTGTTTCTTCTTTTCAGCTTGGGTCTGAGAAAAAACGGAAATCGACAAAAGGCTAAAAACGCAGATAAAAATTGATGCTAGTCTCATCTGTCAATGATGTTTGATTGGATTGGATACTTTGTACTGGGCCTGTTTCTAAAAGTTCAGCACTCAGGTTTTCATAATTTCTTTTGAAACCGCAAGGTGGCGAAACATAGATGGACTTGGCTTCGTAACGGATTCTAATTTTGGAACTATCGCCCTGAATTGCTGTTTTGATGTAAATGTCTGTAAAAGGGCTTTCATCAATTCTCAACGGAATAAAAACAGAATCTACATTATTCGAAGTAATGATATTTGTAGTTTTTGGATTTCCGTAATCTACATCTACTTTCAAATATGGCAATCTTACTAATTGATTATTATTAGCATTTCGAAATAGTAATTTCAATCTTGGTGTGGATTCTTCGCCTAGGCAAATATCATCGTCGCTCCCACAACTTATTAGAAGCATCAAAAAACCGAAAATCCATATTAAGTTTTTCATTAATGAAAATTTAGACTTTAGTATTAGATTAATAATTAAAATTAAGCCTTTATTTTTTAATCAACAAAGCGATATTTTCCACGTGATGCGTTTGTGGGAACATATCTACGGGAAGGATTTTCACCAATTCGTAATCTTCCTTCATTAAAGCAATATCTCTCGCTTGTGTCGCCGAATTACAACTTACATAAACAATTCTTTCGGGCGCCAGTTTCAAAATCTGCTCCACCACTTTCTGGTGCATCCCGTCTCTTGGTGGATCTGTAATCAAGACATCGGCTTTTGGATGAGTTTCCAAAAATTCGTCGTTGAAAACGTTTTTCATATCACCGCAATAGAAAGTTGTATTCTTAAGACCGTTCAATTCTGCATGCTCGATGGCCGCGTCGATGGCTTCCTGAACGGCTTCGATTCCGATCACGTGTTTAGCATTTCTTGCAATGTATTGCGCAATCGTTCCTGTTCCTGTGTAAAGGTCATACACGACTTGGTCGCCTGTAAGATCCGCAAACTCTAATGTTTTTCTGTATAATTCCAAAGCTTGTTTGTAATTGGTCTGGAAGAAGGATTTCGGTCCGATTTTGAACTTAAGTCCATCCATTTCTTCATAGATGAAACCTTCTCCAAAATAATTTTGAATATCCAAATCGTAAATGCTGTCATTGCCTTTCGGATTGATGGCAAAGACCAAAGTCGTGATCTGCGGGAATTGGCTCAAAAGGAAATCAAACAATTTGATCCTCTCCACTTTATTATCCTTATATAATTGGAAAAGCACCATCCAATCGCCTTTGGAATTCTGGCGAAGCATTAAAGTTCTTAAAAAACCTTTTTGCTCTTTGACATCATAAAACTCCAATCCGTTTTCAACAGCATAATTCTTAACTGCCAATCTGATTTGATTCGACGGATCTTCCTGAAGCCAACATTCCTTCAAATCGAGAATCTTGCTCCACATCCCGGGAATATGAAATCCCAATGCATCTCTGTTTCCGAAGTTTTCCTCAGAACTGATTTCGTATTGCGTTAACCAACGTGCGTTGGAAAAAGAAAATTCCATCTTGTTTCGGTAGAAATATGGATCTGGCGCTCCCAAGATCGGAACTTCTTCAAACTCTGGAAAACCACCGATTCTTCTGATGTTGTTCACGACTTCGCTATGTTTGAAATCGAGTTGTTTCTCGTACGCGATATTCTGCCATTTGCAACCACCACACGTTCCAAAGTGGATACACTTAGGTTCTACTCTATGCTCCGAATATTCCAAGATATCAACAGCTTCTCCTTCTACATAATTACTTTTCGATTTTTTGACTCTTACGTTGACAAGATCTCCAGGAACTGCGCCCTTTACTAGAACCGTTTTTCCATCCTCGGTCTTACCAACAGAAACTCCTTTCGCACCGGCGGAAAGGAGTCTGATATTTTCAAGAATTTTATTTCTTCTTTGTTTCATCTGCTAATTTTCATTGTTTTTCAATGTCAAATGAATCAGCCATATTTCTATTCTTTCAAAGTTATATGGCTGATTCATCTATTATTTTGTTTGCGTAGAATCTGCGTTTGGATTCTGTTGCAAAAGGTCGTTTTGCATTTGTGCTTGCGGATTCACAGTTGGCGCTTGCAAACCGGAAATCTTGTTCATCTCTTCTACAAATTTAGCATCGCCCAAATTATAGAAAGTTTGGCTCGCTACTTTCCCATCTTTGTCAATCAAGAAAAATCCTGGAATTTTGAAACCGTAGATGAAATATTTCTTAGCATATTCTGATGACAATCCGCCTTCTGCATAGTAATTGGTTCCAGGGATTCCTTTGAACATTGCGTTGGCAGTTTTCGTGAATTGGTCTTTTTTATCATCTAAGTTGACGAATGCGAAATTAACTTTAGCCTTATAGAAATTCACTACCTCTTTCAAAACTGGAATTGTAGATTGTCCGATGTACGGATTCCAAGAAGCATAGCTCATTACCAAAGTTGGTTTGCCGTTCGATTCGAAGTTTCCAGATTTTCCGTCCAATTTAGCAAGACTCACTTTCGGAGCAACTTCACCTTTCTTCAAACCGAAAACAGCGTTGATTGCAGAGTTCAAATCTTTTTTCACTTCAGAATCTTTGATATATTCGTCACTTACTTTGATTACTTTTTCTACCTCGCTTGTGTAAGGATTTAAATCAAATTTAGCAATTACAAATGCCAGCAAATAATCCTTAGTTTTTTGAGACATTTCTTTGTTGGTTGCCAAGAATCTTCCGAAGATCGCGGACATACTGGCCGTATTTTTATCTTGTTGCTTTTCAGCGAAGGTTTGGAAGTCCTGACCAACTTTGTTCAATAAATAATTTCTGTAAACTGGTAAATTTTCTACCATTCTATCATTATTCTTTGTCAAAGACTTTTCGTAATCTGTAAAGTTTTTTGAAACTTTGAAAGTTGGGTCGCCAGTCACTTGTCCGTGAGCAGATTGATATTGAACCAAGAAAGTCAATATGTTTGTGATCAACTCATCTTTTTTAAGTTTTACAACATCGCTGTCTGCCCCAATTTTGTCTGCATTTTGATCCAGATTTTTTTCGAGGTCGGAATGGATTTTTTTTATTTCAGCTAAGAATTCTGGTTCTTTTTTCTGAAGCATTTGCATATTCAGTTTTGAACTGTACGTTTCCAAAAACTTTTGAGTTTCTGTAATAAAATCATTGTTCTTCTTAGCATCACCTTCGATTTTGAAAACCTCTGGGAAAGTTCCTGCTTCTCCATAGATCTTGAGATCTTGACCTTTTTTAAGATAAATGAAATTCATTTTACCGGCATAGGTCATTGCGTACATTCCGTTTTTGGGTGCTTTGAATTCACCTTTGAAATTTCCCTTGTCATCAACACCTAAATTGACAAGTGGCAGTGTTGCCACGCCAGAAGCTTCTATAAATTCTATTCTTTCCAAAGGAGAACCTCCTTTTACATTTCCTTCCACTTTGACTTTGGAGCAAGAAACGACTAGCAAAGTGAGTAAAAGAAGAAATAAGTACTTTTTCATTTTAAAAAATTAATTTGTGCAAAAATAACTTAATTAAGATTTTAAAAAAAATGAAAATCAATTTTTATTATAAGATTAACAGAAATTAGATCGATAATTTGAATAATATAATTTGAGCAGTTCAACTCACTCATATACTATCAATATTCTTTGGACTTCTTCATCTTAATTCTAAACATTAATCAAAAAAAATGCTGGGCAAAAATACCCAGCATTTCTATTGTCAATAAAATCATTAGTTAAGATTCACCCAAGCAAATGTAGCTGGTGATGACACGGTTTGCGTACAACCTTGAAAGCTTCCTACTCCAGTAGTTTTCACGTATTGGATAGTACCTTCATTAGCTGCATTACAAGTAGAAGATGTAGAAAGTGTTGCTATTTTCACAGTTCCGTTGACTTGTAGTTTTGCATCACCGCTACTACTTGTACCTTCAAAATTGTTAATATCAATACCAACTTTACCATTTCTCAAAATTGTTAAGGCGTCACCTCTAGCACTTGAAGAACTACCTTTTCCAATTACAAGGAGTCTTTTGGATAGATTTGAATAAGAACTTGCTTCTGGTGTACCCTCAAGAGTATTATACACTCCCAATGATGTAGCATACATACTAGAGGCAGTAGCTCCATAACCAATTGCTTTCGAATATTGTCCTGTCAAAACATTCAAACTTCCCATCGCAAATGTTCTTGTAGCGGACAAGGTATTAGAATTTCCAATTGCAAAAGAACTTTCTGCAGTTACACTATTTATAAATCCTAAAGCAACAGAACTGGTAGCGGTTGAAGATAAATTATTTGAGTTTCCTATAGCAACAGCCGCATTCCCAGCGACTATATTTTCCTGCCCAATCCCAACACTACTCGTGTTAGAAACATTGTTTGTATTTCCAATAGCCAATGATCCTTGTCCTGACGCCCTATTTTCTTGTCCAATACCTACTGCACTTATAGCTGATGCTGTGTTGGTATTTCCGATAGCTAAAGTACCTTGTGCTGATGCCGTATTCGCCTGACCTATTGCTACGGAATTCTCTCCGGAAGCAATACTGGTATTCCCCATGGCAATAGCAGCTTGGTTGGTTGCTTGTGAAAGTAGGCCAGCACTAAAGGAACTTATCCCTGATGATAATGTACCCCTACCCATGCTTGTGGAAAATTGGCCTGTTGCTTTCACTAAAGCTCCAACTGCAAAGCTTGCCATACCACTTGCTTCATTTGCTATACCTAAAGAAGTACTACCAATCCCTGAGGCACTATTTATTGTCCCGGCAACGAAAGAGTTTTTCCCCATAGCTCCTAAATTAGCTACTGTAAGCCCACTTGCTCCTAAAAGCATGCTATACGTAAAATCTGGAGACCCTGGAATTAAAACCTCAGAAAGATCAGTAGGATTCCAAGTAGCATCCAATCCATATTTTCCTTCTACACCATAATTTGCGACAGGCGCACCTATAAGTCTCCAGTAGAAATTTGAAGCTCCCATATCAGGTCTTCTTTCAAAACCCGTTGGTGTAACAATCGTATCTGTATCCAAAAATTTTTGCCAAAAGTTACCATCAAAATAATAGTAACCTATTGCGGTCACATTTTGCCGCTGGCTAAGGTTATCTCCGCCTGTAATATTATTGATATAGATTAAAGTACCTCTTTGGTCAGTGCCATAGAGACTATTTCCCTTTGCTGTGAGCTCCGCCCTGGTAAGACGAGGCGCTTGTAGACCTGTCACATCTGTTGCAAGAAGTTCACCATTTATATTCTTAGACCCAGTAATATCTAAAGTACTCTTTGGATCATCTGTATTAACGCCGACGCGACCAGTTTGTGCTTTTAAGTTTGATGTGGCCGAAACGAAACTAAGCAAAGCTAAAAAAGTAATTTTATATATTCTCATGATGTATGTTTTTAATTAATGTAATTTTATTAAAGAATTTAAGATTGCTATAATAATTATACACACAGAATATTTTAAACCAAATAGTTGGTTAATTGTACTACTCTGAAATTATTATAAAAAATTAAACATTAAAATTTGGAGGTGGCCTAGCGAAAAGATGATTAGAATATATCCTGTATAAAGACAAATATTCATCGAAGAAATTAATTTTCTTTCTGTCACATGTACAATACGTAAGTATGAAACTTTCTTGCCTTATATAAAATTTTAAATAATGAAAATTTATATTAGATATAATGAAATGTGATCTTACATAATCATTACTAAAATACTCTGAAGTAGAAATTGGAGAAAACTTAAATGGTGCTTTCTTAGATTTTATGCTTTTTGGTAATTTTGGAGATGAAGAACTATAATTCTTCTTTGATAGTTTCCTATTTGTAGACTTCCTGTTTTTAGAATTTTTATAATTGCTGACAGTAGAACTTTTCGAAACGATTACTTGATGTCTATCTTCAAGAATTTTAGATCCTTCACTGTAATTATCATTAATAATAACGATAGTTCCCTTGCTAAAATTTAATTCTGCGTCTGGTGAGATATAAATCTGTGCACCGAAAGCATGACAGAAGAAAAATAAAATAAAGATGATACATTTCTTATCAAAACAAGAAATACCAATCAATTTATTTATTTTAATATAAATCATTTAAAATTTATCAACATTGTATCTTTATCGTAAAAATAATAAATTTTACGCAATAAAACATTGATTTAATGATAATATTATGTGAAAAATCGCTAATATTATATAACTGCCAAATTTTAGAAATCCCATTAAATGTATCAAGAATAAAGTCAACATTTAATGATTAGAAATTATTAATATTGATTTGATAGGAATATTAGATATTGATAGAACTTTGTTTAAAAAGTGAAAACTCTCAATTTCTAACTTAAAATTTTTGCTATTGGAACGAAATATATAACAAACCTTACTGTACAACAACGAAAAATTCTACATTTTTGCTGATATCGCTAATGATTTGATTCCTGCAAAATTCATTTTTAAGAATGGAATATGCGTGCAAGCTGAAGATAAAGACATTTTATAATTTTGATTTAAGAAGCACTTAAAATTTGAAACGTTCTGATACAAATCTACCTTATTTTAGAGCAGATGGTAAATCTCGGTAATAAAGTTCTGAAAGATAATTAGATCCAAGGAACCAAAAGAATTTCATAAAAAGTAGCGATTTCAGTTTCCTCTAACTGATGAAGGTTTCCTTTACATTTTTCAAATCCTATCAAGATTCGCTTTGATCACTTTTGAATCTAAACAAAAAAAAACGCCCATCAAGTGAATGATGAGCGTTTGAAAAAAACTGGCGGCGACCTACTCTCCCGCTTTCGCAGTACCATCGGCGCTAGAGGGCTTAACTTCTGTGTTCGGAATGGGAACAGGTGAGCCCCTCTGCTAGAACCACCCTAAAGGCTGTTCGTACAAAAGGATGTACGGTATATTTATTAAATTCAGAATTCTACATTTTGAGATTCAAAATTTTTACAATATTGAACTTCAAACTTGGAATATCGAATTTATTATCGATAAAAACGTTCACAAAGAGAGAACCTTGTCGTGCAGTTGGGCACTATGCCAATTAGGCAATAAATCTACGGGTAATTAGTACTACTCGGCTATGACATTACTGTCTTTACACCTGTAGCCTATCAACGTCGTCATCTCCAACGACCCTTAAAAGATGTCTCATCTTGAGGCAGGTTTCGCACTTATATGCTTTCAGTGCTTATCCTTTCCAAACGTAGCTACTCAGCGGTGCACCTGGCGGTACAACTGATACACCAGAGGTTTGTTCAAATCGGTCCTCTCGTACTAGATTCAAGCCCTCTCAAACATCTAACGCCCGCAATAGATAGAGACCGAACTGTCTCACGACGTTCTGAACCCAGCTCGCGTGCCACTTTAATGGGCGAACAGCCCAACCCTTGGGACCTTCTCCAGCCCCAGGATGTGACGAGCCGACATCGAGGTGCCGAACCTCCCCGTCGATATGAGCTCTTGGGGGAGACTAGCCTGTTATCCCCGGAGTACCTTTTATCCTATGAGCGATGGCCCTTCCATACGGAACCACCGGATCACTATGTCCTGCTTTCGCACCTGATCGACTTGTAGGTCTCACAGTCAAGCACCCTTATGCCATTACACTCTACGCACGGTTACCAAGCGTGCTGAGGGTACCTTTGAAAGCCTCCGTTACTCTTTTGGAGGCGACCACCCCAGTCAAACTACCCACCACGCAATGTCCTTCTGAAAGAAGTTAGGCTCCAAGTAAGTAAAGGGTGGTATTTCAACGTCGACTCCACAAACACTGGCGTGCCTGCTTCAAAGTCTCCCACCTATCCTACACATTACTTACTCAAAGTCAATACGAAGTTATAGTAAAGGTTCACAGGGTCTTTTCGTCCCATTGCGGGTACTCGGCATCTTCACCGAGACTACAATTTCACAGAGCTCATGGTTGAGACAGTGCCCAGATCGTTACACCATTCGTGCAGGTCGGAACTTACCCGACAAGGAATTTCGCTACCTTAGGACCGTTATAGTTACGGCCGCCGTTTACTGGGGCTTCAGTCAAACGCTTCGCATTGCTGCTAACGCCCTTCCTTAACCTTCCAGCACCGGGCAGGTGTCAGACCCTATACAGCATCTTTCGATTTAGCAGAGTCCTGTGTTTTTGATAAACAGTCGCCTGGGCCTCTTCACTGCGGCCAGCATTGCTGCTGGCGTCTCTTCTTCCGAAGTTACGAGACTATTTTGCCTAGTTCCTTAACCATGATTCACTCTAGCACCTTAGGATTCTCTCCTCGACTACCTGTGTCGGTTTATGGTACGGGTTGCTTCACTTCGGCTTTTCTTGGAAGCACTTTCCCTGCAGCAGCTTCGCCCGAAGGCTAGGCCTTGACTATTCCGTCAGTCTCCAGCAGGTACGGCACTCCGTCCCCTTTTTAGTGTGAGCAAGTATGGGAATATTAACCCATTGTCCATCCACTACCCCTTTCGGGTTCGCGTTAGGTCCCGACTAACCCTCAGCTGATTAGCATGGCTGAGGAATCCTTAGTCTTTCGGTGAGCGGGTTTCTCGCCCGCTTTATCGTTACTTATGCCTACATTTTCTTTTCTGTCCGCTCCACAATGCCTCGCGACACTGCTTCTGCGCAAACAGAATGCTCCCCTACCAGATGTAATAAATTACAAATCCATAGCTTCGGTAATATGCTTATGCCCGATTATTATCCATGCCGGACCGCTCGACTAGTGAGCTGTTACGCACTCTTTAAATGAATGGCTGCTTCCAAGCCAACATCCTAGCTGTCAATGCAGTCCAACCGCGTTATTTCAACTTAGCATATATTTTGGGACCTTAGCTGTTGGTCTGGGTTCTTTCCCTCTCGGACACGGACCTTAGCACCCGCGCCCTCACTGCCGAGAAACATTTATTAGCATTCGGAGTTTGTCAGGAATTGGTAGGATTTGACTCCCCCGCATCCAATCAGTAGCTCTACCTCTAATAAACTTGTCTCGACGCTGCACCTAAATGCATTTCGGGGAGTACGAGCTATCTCCCAGTTTGATTGGCCTTTCACCCCTACCCACAGGTCATCCGAAGACTTTTCAACGTCAACCGGTTCGGTCCTCCACTTTGTGTTACCAAAGCTTCAACCTGCCCATGGGTAGATCACAAGGTTTCGCGTCTAATCCTACTAACTAAGCGCCCTGTTCAGACTCGCTTTCGCTCCGGCTCCGGACCTTAAGTCCTTAACCTCGCTAGTAAAATTAACTCGTAGGCTCATTATGCAAAAGGCACGCCGTCACCCAACTTGTGGGCTCCGACCGCTTGTAGGCGTACGGTTTCAGGTTCTATTTCACCCTTCTATTCGAAGTGCTTTTCACCTTTCCTTCACAGTACTAGTTCACTATCGGTCTTTCAGGAGTATTTAGCCTTGGAGGATGGTCCCCCCATATTCAGACAGGATTTCACGTGTCCCGCCCTACTCATTTATCACTTATGTATGCCTTTCATATACCGGGCTGTCACCGTCTATGGCCGTTCTTTCCAGAACGTTCTATTAAACATATAAAAGCTTTTGGGCTAATCCGCTTTCGCTCGCCGCTACTTACGGAATCTCTTCGATTTCTTTTCCTCCGGGTACTTAGATGTTTCAGTTCTCCGGGTTTGCTCTCCATATAAATATGGAGTGACTGGTCTTCAACCAGACGGGTTGCCCCATTCGGACATCTCGGGATCAATTCGTGTGTGCCGATCCCCCGAGCTTTTCGCAGCTTACCACGTCCTTCTTCGCCTCTGAAAGCCTAGGCATCCGCCATACGCCCTTAACGATTTCTTTCCTAATTATTAATTAGTTCAGTATTTTTATTGCTCGATATTGCTATCAAGCGGTATTCTTATAAACTCAAGTGCCCAATTGCACTCGGTTTTCTCTTTGTGATGTTCTTATCGTTAATGTCAATGATCTTTGTTCTTCCTACCCGACCGATGAACAGATATTGTTTTTGGCTCTATCCGTAACTTTTAAATCGATCTTGTAAAACAGCTATATATAAGAGGCTCGAACTCTCTACACCCAATAATGCTTCCATCATTACAGTGCCGGACCCGTCTGTCCATAGATATTGTCTTTCGTAAATGTATAATCTTCTGTTCTTGTTACACCTCTGTAACTTTTTCATTACCTTCCAGTAATTGTGGAGAATAAGGGAGTCGAACCCTTGACCTCCTGCGTGCAAGGCAGGCGCTCTAGCCAGCTGAGCTAATTCCCCCTTTAAATGCCGATAGCTATTGGCCGTTTGCCTTTGGCTGATGCCATCCGCTATAAGCTATTTGCTAACCGCAAAATTAGTAGTCTCGGGCAGGCTCGAACTGCCGACCTCTACATTATCAGTGTAGCGCTCTAACCAGCTGAGCTACGAGACTCTCTGTGAGTGATATTTGATGAATAATAAACGACTACTCTCTATCATTCCTCAAGATTCTCTATCTCTCTGTTCCCTCCTACTAATCTTTAGGGGTATATTGTTATATAAGCAACCAAAGTAAACCAAAGCTTTTTCAAGTATAAAAAACTTAATTTTGTTTATCGTCTAGAAGACGCTCTAAAATGAGATGTTCCAGCCGCACCTTCCGGTACGGCTACCTTGTTACGACTTAGCCCTAGTTACCTGTTTTACCCTAGGCAGCTCCTGTTACGGTCACCGACTTCAGGTACCCCAGACTTCCATGGCTTGACGGGCGGTGTGTACAAGGCCCGGGAACGTATTCACCGCGCCATGGCTGATGCGCGATTACTAGCGATTCCAGCTTCATAGAGTCGAGTTGCAGACTCCAATCCGAACTGAGACCGGCTTTCGAGATTCGCATCCAGTCACCTGGTAGCTGCCCTCTGTACCGGCCATTGTAGCACGTGTGTGGCCCAAGACGTAAGGGCCGTGATGATTTGACGTCATCCCCACCTTCCTCTCTACTTGCGTAGGCAGTCTCACTAGAGTCCTCAACTGAATGTTAGCAACTAGTGACAGGGGTTGCGCTCGTTGCAGGACTTAACCTAACACCTCACGGCACGAGCTGACGACAACCATGCAGCACCTTGAAAAATGTCCGAAGAAGGATCTGTTTCCAAATCTGTCATTTCCCATTTAAGTCTTGGTAAGGTTCCTCGCGTATCATCGAATTAAACCACATGCTCCACCGCTTGTGCGGGCCCCCGTCAATTCCTTTGAGTTTCAATCTTGCGATCGTACTCCCCAGGTGGCTAACTTATCACTTTCGCTTAGTCTCTGAACCCGAAGGCCCAAAAACGAGTTAGCATCGTTTACGGCGTGGACTACCAGGGTATCTAATCCTGTTCGCTCCCCACGCTTTCGTCCATCAGCGTCAGTTAAGACTTGGTAACCTGCCTTCGCAATTGGTGTTCTAAGTAATATCTATGCATTTCACCGCTACACTACTTATTCCAGCTACCTCAATCTCACTCAAGACCTGCAGTATCAATGGCAGTTTCATAGTTGAGCTATGAGATTTCACCACTGACTTACAGATCCGCCTACGGACCCTTTAAACCCAATAAATCCGGATAACGCTTGCACCCTCCGTATTACCGCGGCTGCTGGCACGGAGTTAGCCGGTGCTTATTCATACTGTACCTTCAGCTACTTACACGTAAGTAGGTTTATCCCAGTATAAAAGAAGTTTACAACCCATAGGGCCTTAGTCCTTCACGCGGGATGGCTGGATCAGGCTCTCACCCATTGTCCAATATTCCTCACTGCTGCCTCCCGTAGGAGTCTGGTCCGTGTCTCAGTACCAGTGTGGGGGATCACCCTCTCAGGCCCCCTAAAGATCACTGACTTGGTAGGCCGTTACCCTACCAACTATCTAATCTTGCGCGTGCCCATCTCTATCCACCGGAGTTTTCAATATCGAATGATGCCATTCAATATATTATGGGGTATTAATCTTCCTTTCGAAAGGCTATCCCCCAGATAAAGGCAGGTTGCACACGTGTTCCGCACCCGTGCGCCGCTCTCAAAGACCCGAAGGTCTTCTACCGCTCGGCTTGCATGTGTTAGGCCTCCCGCTAGCGTTCATCCTGAGCCAGGATCAAACTCTCCATTGTATGTTTGTTCGTCCCTATACTCAAACTCAATTTAAAATTGACGCTTTGGTTTTCTTAATTTGGTTGTTATATGTTATGTCAATGAACTGCGTTCTGTTCGCCTCCTCAGGAATCTTGATCTGTCATTGTTGACCCTGATTGCGGGTGCAAAAGTATAAAAGTTTTTTAGACTGGCAAGTATTTTTTTTTAGTTTTTCTCTCTAGCCTGAAAGTCAGTTTGATACCATTCCCTAATTCTATTCTCCTCTTCAATCCTTTCTCAATTTGCCATTATAAAAGCAGAAAATATCGGTAGGCTAAAGGTACTAGCGAAGAAATAAAAGCAGAGTAAAACATCCCTCTCTAGAGATCCAAGTCATCTAAGTATTGATCAAAGTTATGTTGCAGAAGTGATATAAATTTTGTCCGATCTGTTTTCCTTAAACGTATTTCGCTCAGGGTCTTATGATAATTACCTAAACTGATATTCATTGTATTCTCTGCCCATCGAAATAGCTCTGCCAAATCAGAATAACCGCCATTGAAACACCTGGTCTGATGAAGTGCATAGAGAAGCTCAATAAGGGCAACTTTTGGAGCAGTCCATTCCAATTTCTTGATATTCGCTATCGAAGTTTCCTTGGCAGTTTTAAAATCAATTTTATTTGTCAGGTATTGATCTAAAAGATCATTTGCCATAATTTGAGAGACCAAATGGTCGTGGGATGTTGAAAATTCCTCGTCGTAGCTGTACATTTCCGGACTTAGCTTTAGTTTGAAGTCAAAATTGAACCTGACAAAATATTTTTTGTCCAGGAAGGTCGATTTACGCCGGTAGTAATTGATAAAGTCTTTCTGTTCATTATAAAAATACAGCAGATTTTTTCTTTCATCCTCATAATAGGATCTCAATGCCGGTGATTCGGCAAAAGGCTTCGATGCTTCTATCGCCAGAAGCTTCGAATAGTAGATGTAGATCGCCACAAACTGGGGCTTTGTATTTTTAAAGAAGTAGATCTCCTCGCTCCAGTCTGCAAATCGGTATTGCTTCAGAAACATTTTCAGCTGCCTGATGGCCACATCGGTCTCCATCAAGATCTCCTCTGCCCGGCTGATCATATCATTGTCTCTTCTGTTGATCTGATCTACATTTGTGGTCAGTGTATTCCAAAGCTGATCAACTTTCTTCTTAAATTGTTGTCCATTCATACGTCATTATTTTTAACGTAAAAATCGGGCTAAAAAAATAAAAACTATGATTTCTCAAGCTCTTCAAGTCTTTTTCTCACAAAATCTTTAGGACGAATGCCGTTGATCTGCAAAAAATGGTTGGAAAACACCTGCCTGTTCTTCATTCCGCATTCTGCGACCAATGTGTCCATGCTGTATTTCAGGTAAATTCTCTCTTCCAGAAGTTTTTTTGTGATATACTGTATTCTCAATCTCTTGATGTATTCACTAAATGTGATGTTGAAGTGCTCGTTCAGCACAAATGAAACAATGGATCTGTTGCTGTTGATCAGAGCGGCAACATCAGGTAATTTAAGGTCTTTGTCAAGAAACTGCCTTTCTTCCTCAAAGATCTTAAGCCCCCTCTTGACAACTTCTATCACCTGATCGTTGTAGATACTTTTGATCCGATCATCGGCATAAGTTGTTTCTTCACCTTCCTCATCAACTCTCATCAACTTCTCCAAGAGATCGCCGTACTTTTTCGTGAGGTCTTTTTCCTTCTCTCTCGAACGGTATAGAAAAAAGTAAAACCCCAGAAGTCCACAGACTATGATTCCGATCAAAAAAGTGCTTCCGTACTCGTGCTTCCGCACAAGTTCGTCACGGTCATCAACCAGGACATCGACATCATAGCCCCTGATGATATCCGAAGAAAGGGCAGCGAAATCTGTCCGAACGATGGAGTCCGCACGCAGCAGTTTATTGGTATAATATAGTTGCAGATTTCCATTATGATCTTCTTTCGCATAGTGGATCAGGAATTTATAGTTGTCGATGATCTCTGGAGTGACGAAGTTATATTGATCAATTATAGAATCTACCTTTTTAAAATATTTTATGGCTTCACCTTTCTTGCCATCTTTGTACTTAAGCTTTCCGATGTAGAAGTCAACGGTCGCCAGAGCAGCAAAATCCTGATTTCTTTTAAGAATGTCTTCAGCCCGCAGAAGATGATCTTCCGCAATGGCATCCTTTCCGTTTCTCAGACACTGGATGCCTTGCGCCTTTTCAAAATAGGCGAACTCCAATGAAAATTCTTCTGTATCAACCACCCTCTTCTTTCCGACACCGATCAGTGAATCTTCCTGCCTGTACTGCAGCAGTTTTCTGTAACAGGTGCTGAGCCTGTAGATACTGTTGAGATATCCGTGCTCATAATTCGATCTGACATTCTGATGGTCCTGATCTGACATATGTTTTTCGTAATAGCCGGCAGTTTCAGTAAAATGGACGACAGCCTCCTGGTATAGGCCCAGATAGGATTTTACCATTCCCAAATGATACAAGATCTTATTGTATAGATAAAGGTCATTGGTGTTCTTTGCATTTTTGAAAGCTGACAGGTACTCCTTCAAAGCACGACGGTAGTCCCTTCGGTTATAATAATGGATGATGCCTCTTTTCAAATAAGAAGTGGCGATGAGATCTTCATCCTTTGATCTAATTGCAGCGGCCACTGCACTGTCAGCATATTTAATTTTCGTATCTGTCGACTTGCTGTAAAACTGAGCCTCCTCATATCCTGCAATTAATTTGGAAAACCTCTGTTCTCTTTTAGCTTTTGCAATGTACATATTGACAAAGACCATTGCCTGCTCGTCATTTTCGGAATAGGAGCTGAACAGATCGTTCAAATGGGCATAGGAATACGCCTTTACATCCTGGCATTCAAAATTGCAGAATGCAAGTATCAGCAGTGATAAAAGGAATTTTGTAAAGTTTCGCATGGCATTGTTGGATCAAATTTAAAAAATTGTTCCCAAAATTTTGCTTATCAGGAGACTACGTATCTTAAACTGATATAAAATTATGATAACCAAACGAATACACCCAAACATAGTGGTAACGGATGATCAATGATGACGTCACAATGTATCTATGGTGACCACAATGTCTTTTTTAGTCACGGCACATCATCTAATTTCGAATAAGAATTCTAAGTAAAAGACCGGCCGGGATAACTTTAAAAAATCATTTAACGCTATGAAAAAGTATATCTCAATTTTAAGTTTAGCGGCTGCATTTGCACTGCAGTCATGTGACAGGTCAGACCTCATGTCAGATCCTGAAGAACAGATCTCACACAGAGGGCAAAAATCACAGGCAAGATCATTTGTATCTTATGAATATCCGAGCGAAGAAGATCATTCGGTCATGAATAAGACAGAAACAGGTGACGACGATGAACCGCGTAAAGACAAGTCGCACTGGCGGACGGCCAATGACACGATTCGGCCATGACCAATTCTCACAGAGAGGAAAAAGATGGTCTGGAAAAGAAAAAGCCTCCAAAGAATATCATTTTAGCATCTGGAAGGAAGTGCACTGTGAGCGGAGAGTGGGAATCGGAAGGTCCGATCGCTACCACGGTCTATGTCTCAAAAGGTGATCCAATGCCTTTGTACTGTGGGAAAACAGTGAAGTGGAAATTAGTAAGGAACGGTTAAAAAATAATTGCGATGAAAGCATTCAAGACAAAATTTGTTTTACTGACAGGCTTTTTTTTCATTCTTCTTTTTTGCTATACGGCAATCAGCAAGATGTTCGACTTTGAGAACTTTCAGGTCCAGTTGGCGCAGTCACCGTTGACCAATGCCTATTCAATCAGTATCTCTTATACTGTAATACTCGTAGAATTGATCATCGTCTGCCTACTATGTGTTCCAAGATTGAGGCTGATAGGTCTTCATGCAAGTTTTACTTTGATGTCCCTGTTCACAATTTACATCTATATAATTCTGAACTACAGCGATAACATACCCTGCTCATGTGGTGGCGTACTTGAAAAACTAGGATGGTCCGAGCATCTCATTTTCAATCTGGTCTGTGCGGCAATCGCACTCATTGCAATAGTGATCAGTACGGAGAACAAAAGGAAGATCTTGCTTGCTGTTATGCCGGCAGAGATGATCATTCCGTCGGTATTGTTGACAATGACCTTCTACCCTGTCATCAAGCAGAATCAGGACAGCTTCGTCAGAAAAATTATAGATCCGTTTACTTCAGAACTGAAGATGATAGACCTTGAAAAAAGCAACCATTACTTTGCCGGCAATTACAATGACACCATTTTTTTAGCCGACAGCAAGACACCCCTGCTTTTGAGAACAGTGGATCCGAAGTTTGATAAGATAAAAACGGATAAGATAAGATTAGATGACTACAGTTTGAAATTTCGGAGTGTCAGGATCAATGTCCTCTACCCTTACTTCAGTCTATCTGATGGAAAGGTTCCGGTGATCTTTGAAGGAGAACTTCCGTCGATGGATGCCAATAAGACAGCTGTCAGAAATCTCTATTTCTCAAAACTGTCTCCGACAGGTCAGCATCAATATGTCTTCAGAGCTTTTGTCACGGAAACAAAAAAAAGTGAACTAGGCGTGTTAAATACAGTAGAAAATAGGTACACTCTAAAACCAAAGGTCATAAAATCAGATGTTGACGGCATCTTTGATGTCGACGGCAATTTATGGGTAGACATGGAAAATAGAAGAATACTTTACACCTATCTCTATCGCAACGAGATTGTCTCTGCAGACTTTGACCTTGACAATTTAGAAATGTTCAATACCATTGACTCTTTTTCAAGATCTGACATCAAAGTGAAAGAACTATCAAACGGACAGACCAAAATGATGCGGTCACCCCAAGAGATCAATGTACGTCAAACCGTCTTCGCAGGTCGGCTGTACAATATTTCAAAGATCCGTGGCAAGGACGAATCGTTCAGAGATTTCAGAAAATCGATCGTCATCGACATTTATGATCTTAAAAAGAAAAAATACCTGTACAGCTACAAGCTCAAAAATGAAGACAGGTCTTCTGTGAAAGGAATATTGAGAACAAAAAAATATTTCTATGTACTATCGAGTGAACGTATTACAAGATATGCATTTAAATAATATCTGTTGGCCAACAGAGCAGGGATTGCCGAAAACCTGTCGATCAAGAGTAGGCATAACATCAAATTTTAACAAAAATGAAAAAGTTCGTATTACCCGCAGTTCTAATTCTTATAGGAACCGGAACTGCATTCGCTACTCACAAAGCAGAAAGTAGCAACGAGAAGTTTGCTGTTCGTCAAGGTTATATCTTTAACAGCTCGACGAATCAGTGGGACAAAAGTGTCATGTGCAGTGATATCGAAGATGTCATCTGCACCGTCAACGGTCTACCAGCAGGTCAGCAGGTCTTCGGAACCGATGGTCCGGAGGTTGATCATCCTGAGACTGCCAACGTTGAGCTATACAGATTATCCAATTAAAGATAGCTTCCGAAATTAGTTATGGTCGGAAGAAAGATCTTCCGACCTTTTTCTTCAGAAAACTCTACGGTTGCGAAGGATAGTGCAAAATCTGCCACAACTATAAAAGAAGACCCTCCCATCAAGTACGGCGGGCATTTGAAACAATAAAATGATTTATCATTCCGTAGAACTTTGTAGTACGTAATGCAAACGAAATGGATTATAAATAAAGTGTATTTCAAATATTAATTAAAATTTTATTACTCATGAAAAAATTATTATTGTTAGCAACAATTTCTGTTGCAGGATTAGTTAGCGCAAACACTGTTAATCCATTAGTTGACCTTAAAGGTTCAAAAGAACAAAAGTCTGAGAAGATTGAGATCAAGCCAATTAAAGCTTCATCTTTAGTTGTATTGATCGCAGGCACGTCAAAATGCTATGATTACGACAAGGACGGAAAACTAGTTGAAGTCAAGTGTCCTGCAGTGATCATTACAAATCCTTAATTTATTACTGGATAAGAAATCTTTTATCATTTAAGATGTTAGTGTCCTAAAAATACTTGGCGCAAAAGATCTAGATTTATTAGTCAGAATTACTGAGAATTGGAACTCGAAGTTGCAAAGATCAACTTCCACAACAGAAGCTAGATACTCAAACTGATCTGATCGCCAAAATTCTTTTTACACTAACTTATTACTTCTAAATTATTTGTAAGCCTAATTTTTTAGGCTTACTTTTATATATAAATTCTACTATGATTAAATTCCATATAACAGCTGCCCTGTTATTTATTTTAATAATGTTATCAGCACAAACCAATCGATTTTACTATAACTTTTCCTATAAGCAGGATTCGCTATCAGACAAATATTCCAAGGAGGTATCTGTTCTCGATATTGAACGTGATTTTGTCAAGTTCTA
This sequence comes from Chryseobacterium sp. FH1, assembly GCF_000735135.1. Classification (GTDB taxonomy): domain Bacteria; phylum Bacteroidota; class Bacteroidia; order Flavobacteriales; family Weeksellaceae; genus Epilithonimonas. The sequence goes on along the minus strand of NZ_JPLZ01000006.1, from coordinate 697,311 downwards.
TCCGGAGGATTTTCTGGTAAGAGATTCCTTGCGAAAAAACACTGGTAATTATGATTATTCCAACAACAATATAGACTATCAATTAATTAGAGACAGGAACACAAACATAAACACCAACTTTACCGCTATTTCACCTCTCTACTATTCCTATGAGACAAAAGACAGCCAGAAATGGATCATAAGTACCGAGACAAAAAAAACACATGACCTGCAGGTGCAAAAAGCTACAACTTTTTTTGGAGGACGTCATTGGGAAGCCTGGTTTGCTCCTTCGTTTCCATTTCAGGAAGGACCATATAAATTCAGAGGTCTGCCGGGACTTATCGTGGAGTTAAAGGATGATAGAGAGCAGTTCATTTTTCAACTTGCCAAAAATACCAATCTGACGTCAAACTATGATACGTCATTTTATCTTGAAAACCTCAATCAATTGAAACCTTTGAAAATTAGCGAAAGTACTTTGAGAAAATTGAGATTGGATTACTATACAAATCCGCTAAAAGACTACAGCAATCAAAGTTTGATAGTCAAGGACCAGTATGGCAATGTAAAAAAGATGGACGGTAGAGAACTGACTTTGAAACAACAGCAGCAACTTAAGAAATATAACAACCCTATAGAGCTGGACAAAGCCATTATCTATCCATAGGTATGCACAAAATCTCCCAAAAACGGCTGATGGAGAGATGCAATAAATTCTTTAAACTTAAATAAAAATGGCCGGAATCAAATTCCGACCATCAATAATACACGCCCCTTCTATTTAGTTAGAGGTTCGATCCAGTCTGCCGGAGACTTCTTTTTCAGATAATGGTCAAACCATTGCCACGTCCTGATGTCCAGGTCCAATTGGTTGGGTGCAGACAATATGTTATGTGTCTCATTTGCATATTCCAGCAATACGGCTTTTTTCTGAAGCCTCTTCATCCCTATAAAGAACATTTTCGACTGGGCAGGTGGAACGTTCTTGTCCTTGGATCCATTCCAGATCAGTACTGGCGCATCGATATTTTTCATATGATAGACCGGTGAGCTCTCCAAATAGCTGCTCCAATCGTCAAATACATTGTTTCCCATTCTCATTTGCTGATTTTCTGTCCGCATGTAATTGGGATACGGTCTAAATTCATTATTACTGAGCGCATGTGTGACCAGATCAGAGATCATGGCTCCTGCCACTCCCGTCTTGAAATACTTGGAACTGGTCAATGCAAGTCCCGTCTCATAGCCACCGTATGACATGCCCAGAATACCGATGTTCTTTTCATCGACAGAAGCCAACAATTTGACTGTATCTATGCTCTTTTCCAAGGATGTCATAACACTGTTTTTGACATTGGAAGTTTCATACTGCAGATCAGGATATAAAACAATATAGCCGTTCATCAGGTAATGCAAGTAGTTGAATCCACCATTTGTCCGTAAATATGGCGGCACGAAATCCAATGTAAAAAGTGAAAATTTTTCATAGACATTGACTACCATCGGGTATTTCTTATTCTTGTCATAGCCCATAGGAAACATTACGGCGGCATTGGCCGTACCATATCTCGTCTTATACTGAAAGACCTTATGCCTCATGCTTTCCAGATCCTTTTTCTCTGTTTTCAGAGATTCATATACAACTGCATATTTCCCCTGCTCCACCTTCGTCAGCTTGAAAGGTTCCAGAGCAAAATCAGAGGTAAAAAACAAACCGTTCCTATATGGTATCATCTCCTTGTAATGACCCTGTCGAAACAATCTGGTCTTTTGCTTTCCATACAGATAGGTAGCGAATCCCGAATCATAACTGATCTCGTTGAAAAGTTTGAACGTCAGCTCTTTTCCAAGATCGACCTCTGCAAGCTTTAGGGTCCATGACGATCTCGGGTATTGATCTTTTGACAGCTGCAAACTGTATTTCACCTGTTGATCCCCACCCTTTGTGATCCTCTCCGATCGACGAATCTCAAGATCTACTAAAAAATAGTCATGCTGGTTGGAAAGGATGATCGCCGACCTGCCTTTAACGAGGACAGGATTTGTCTCTGGCGCCTGAACAAGTCCGTTCTGCGAGCGACTTTCCCATCCCTCGGAATCCAAAGGCAATAGTTCCTGATCTGCACCTGTCCCTATATTATGGGACCACCACCTTTTGCGATCGAAGTAAATGAACTGCCTTGTATTGCGGTCCCAGAGGTAATTGCCATCCTCCACCCTTTTCTTTGGAAGTATATGTGAGCTCTTGCCGTAATCCAAGACCAATTGGAAGTCGAGAACGACGTTCTGCTGTTCCTCCACGATATCACCACCTTGGTCATACACTATAAAATCACCTTTTCCGTTCAAAAATCTGTACATGGGAAGATGGATCCGCTCGTCAGGCCTGTAGTCCCATCTGCCACCCCCGAGATCATAGATTCCCATATGGTAGTTCATGACCTTGTCCCTGCTGTTCCTGTTGGAATAGGTGATCTTCAGTTCGGGGTCCTTCTTCTCGTGCAGCTTGCTTTTCATATAGAATGGAAATATGAACTTCCCATCCTCCCTGATCTCAAAATAAGAGGTCAGGCTACTTGCAAATTCGAACGCCTCGGGGCTGTCGATGAGCTCTTTCTCCAACTTGTCCGACAGCAGGTCCAGGGTGTAGAGCTCCACTCTTGCCGCCCTGATATTGGCACAGTAGATCCGATTCGCACTGAAAGACAGCCACTGGATCTCACTGTCGAGCATGTAGGTCTTCGACCTTCCATTTTTAAGCTCCCTTGTCCATAGCTCGTCACCGGCAACATATATCAAGCGGCCACGTTCATTGTCCAACTGGTAGTTCTTGACATTTGGCACTTTCCAAATGACTTTGCCATCCTTCGAGGCCAGAGCAAGTACTTTGGCGCCTGCATCATGAAGCACTACCTGTCCTGATGCATCAGCGATCGTTGCGACATAGTTTCCTGCCACATCAACAGATAGGTTGCGCTTTAGGTCATGGAACCTGGTGCGCGCAATGTTTGTCATAAGCAGGCGGTCGTCCCCCAGAAACTGGTATTTGAGATGCTTTTCAAGAGTGATTCCCTTGCCTGACCTCACATCAAACAGCTCATCTTCGTCTTTGCCATAGATATTGTAGTGGTTCAATACAACATGTCGCCCTGACGGACTTGCCGTCAGCAATGCCGTCACATGGTATTTCCTGTAGACATTGTCCACACTGTCGATATTCTGTGACAGGTAAAGGCCATGGATCAACATCAGGGCCAGTGCCAGTATTCTAATAACCATTGTTCTGCGGGTTCAAGTTGGAATTCAGAAGCAGCTCCTTCTCGGGAAGTGGCAGTAGCCCGAAATGGGTCCTCCACGCCGGTTTCATTGCAGACATCACCTCGTCCAATAGGCCGTAGTGCTTTAGGTCATAGAAACGATGCCCGAACTCCGTGAAGAGCTCTGACCTTCTCTCCCTTACAAGTGCACTGGTCAAAACAACAGCATCACCAGTGGAAGTTAACGTGGGCAGACCTGCACGCCCCCTGATGGCATTGAGGTCGTTCAGCGCCAGCGCATACTGCCCTTTCATCATATAGGCCTCTGCCCTGATGAGGTACAATTCCTCGACCCTGAGTACCACCGAATATTCCAGAGAGCTCGTACTGGTAGAATACTGCTTGTACTTGAATGGATAATAGAAGGTCTGGTTCTGGGAACTGTTCCGCTGCCCCACCCATGACGCACGCCGGGCGTCACCGGCCTCGAAACATGCCACAAAGTCCTGACGGAGCGCCACGTTGGTCGGCGGTGCCGTATTCAGTATGAACACATTTCCCTGATAGGTATTGTAGACCGCGTTGAAAGGCAGCAATTGCCAGATGCTGCTTGAACTGTCCTTCAGGAATACCTTGTTCAGCTCAGGCTCCATCTGGTACTGCGCTTGGTTGATGACAAGATCAGAATACCTCAGCGCCGCATCCCAATCCTTCTCATAGCATGCAATTCTCGCAAGGATGGCGTATGCCGCCATCTTCGTCGGATAGACCCTGCTCCCCTTTGGCAATGTCGCGGTCAGCAGTGGCTCTGCCACTAAAAGATCCGCCTTGCATTTGGCAAAGACCTCCGCTACGCTGCTCTTGCCGATGGACTGGTTCACCTCGTAGTCGGTGCTGTCAACGTAGGGCACAGACCCAAACGTCTGTGCCAGATAGAGATGGAGCAGTCCCCTAAGAAACAGACCCTCTCCCTTCAGCCTGTTCTTGACAGACGCGCTTATCTGGTTCGAGTTCTCGACACCCTCGATCACCGAATTGATGTAGTAGATCTGGGTGAAGCTCGTCGTCCACAAGGTACTGACCTTGTTGGACGATGCATTGTGGGACAAGGTGTAGAAGACAGACACGTCGCTCGTCGCCAGGGCATAGGACTGAAGCTCGTCGACATAGGCACCGAGCACGACCTGTGCACCGTTCTGAGAGCCCGACAGAAATCCCGTCTCCTCCAGAGACCTGTACACGCCGGCCATGGCGGACTTCGCCAACTCGTCATCCTTGAAGACCACGTCACGGGTCACCTGGCTTTTCGGCAGTCCCACATCCGTAAAGTCGTCACAGTTATGGCACATTGAAAGTGCCATCGCGCAAATTGATAGTATTGTATTTTTCATAGGTATTGAATGGTTTTAAAAATTTACGGACAGTCCGAAGCTGACCACACGCAGTGGCGTGCTGTATCCAGCCACCAGAAATTCAGGGTTGAGGCCTTTTCTGTTTGAGAAGACGAACAGGTTCTGCCCGTTGACAAAGACCCTCGCCACCAGCTTCCTTTCTTCGGGCAGCGGGATACGGTAGGTCAGGGATGCATTTTTCACACGCACTGTGAAAGAATCCGACACGGTGGCATCGCTCGTCGCAAACCTCGTACTTGCGGTCGCCGCCGCGGTGCTGTATCCCGCACTCGGCCTCTGAAACTGTGCATCGAGGTTGTCAGGCGTCCAGTAGTCCAGATAGACGGACGGCCTGTTGCCCATGTAGCCGACGTCCCCGTACGTCGATAAGATGTTGTACTGGCTCTGGCTCACCATCTGCACCAGGACCTCGAATGTCCAATTCCTGTACTGGACGCTGTTCTGTATGCCACCGTACCAATACTCCCTGATCTCCTTTGAAACGCTGCGGTCTGCGGTGTTGATGATCCCGTCCCCATTGGCATCGTCAAAGGTGTAGAGTCCCGTCACAGGATCGATCCCCGTAAAACGGTAGAGCTTGACAAGCGAGGTCGATTTCCCCACCTCGAATCTGTTGGAATAGGTCGAACGCTCCAGGTCCGGAAATTCCAGCAGCTTGTTCTCGGGCAGTGTAAAGTTGAGTCCCGTCGTCCACTTCCAGTCCCTGCCCTTGAGATTGACCGACTGCACCGTCACCTCCAGTCCCCTGTTTCTGACGGTCGCGTCCAGATTGGCCTGCATCGACGCAAAGCCCACCGTGGCAGGCATCGGTACGCCGACCAGCTGGTTCGAGCTGATGTTGTGGTAATAGCCGAGGTTGAGCATCAGCCTGTTGTCGAACATCCCTGTCTCCACGGCGACCTCGAACTTCCTGGTGACCTCCCAGCTGAAGTTCCTGTTGAAGAGCCGCTGCGGGTTGATACCCGAGGAACCACCATAGGAACCGCCCGTTGTCTGGTAGGTATCATAGTACTGGTAGTCACCGATCTGGTCATTTCCCGCAACACCGTAGCTCGTCCTCAGCTTCCCGAAGCTCAGCCAGGGACTGTCCTTAAGGAGACCCTCCTCGGAGAACACCCATGCCGCACCGACCGCGCCGAAGTTGGCATACCGCCTGTCCGAGCCGAACCTGCTGGAACCGTCACGGCGTCCCGTCAGGTTCAGGAAGTAGCGCTTCTTATAACCGTAGTTGAACCTAGCATAGATGGCCTGGTAGCGGTACAATGACTCGTAGGCGCTTGGAACGGTGACCGTAGTGGCGGCACCTATGTTGGTCAGCATCTCGTCGGACGCAAAGCCCCTGCCCACCATCACCATATTCTCCGACCGCTGTTCCTGGAAGGACGTCCCCAGCAATGCCGAGAACCGGTTCTCGCCCCATTTCAGTTCATAGTTGAGCTGAGGTTCCACGATCCAGCTCTGGTTCAGCTTCTCCCCCTTCCTGATGGAAGAGACATTGCTGCCGATGTTGCTGTTGGGATTGTAGGTCGTCTTTGGAAATATCTTCTGATCATAGGCATTGTGGATGCTGTAGCCCGTGTTGAGGTTGACGCTCAGCCCACGTCCCAGGACATAGCTTGAGGTAAGGTTCGCATTCAGGCTCTTCGTGTCCACGGTGTAGGTCTGCGTCGCAGGCCCCATCGGGTTGGTGAACGTGCCGTTCTCCCAGTTGATGCTCCCGTCGCTGTTGTAAAGGTTAGGAGCGTTGGGCGCCAAGGCAGAATACACCAGATTGAAGTCTGTCGGCGGAAGCGTGTTGTCCTGAAAAGAGCCCAGCCCGCTGAAGGCTATCCTGAACCTCTTGTCCGAACTCGCATGCTGGACGTTCACGCCGATGTTGTTCCGCTTGTAGCGGTAGCTTCCCGGAAACACTGTCGTCTCTTCGTTGTGTCCAGCAGATATGGAGAACTGCGTCCCGCCGCTGCCTCCCGACACCCCGACCTGCACATCTGAGAACTCAGCGGTGTTTCCGACAAAGTATTTCTGCCAGTCCGTGGATCTGCCAGGATCCCAGACCCCGTTGATGTCATAGGCGATGCCCGGCACCGCCACACCGTCGTTTGCAAAGGCGAGCCTCCTCATCGTCGCATATTCGTCAAGGGACATCATCTTCGGCAGGTTCGTCGTGTTACCCAGCCCGTAGCTGGTCTTCAGATTGACCTCCGTCCTATCCCTCTTGCCCCTCTTCGTGGTGATAAGGATCACCCCGTTGGCGCCCTTGCTACCATAGATGGCCGTGGCATCCGCATCCTTCAGTACCTCGAAGGATTCGATGTCGTCAGGATTTATCGAATTAAGCGGATTCGTATCGCTGTAGGGGTGGATGGATGCCGACATCCCGCTGTTGAAGTCATTGACCTGCGGCAGCTGCACGCCGTCCACCACATAGAGGGGCTTGTTGCCGTCATAGCCTGTGGTCGCATAACTCCGAAGGCTGTTCCTTCCCCTGATCTGCACATCAAAGCCACCACCGGGAACACCAGAGTTCTGGGTAATGGACACACCCGCCATCCTGCCCTGCGCCGATTGCAGCACATTATTGACAGGCTGGTTCTCAATATCCTTGGCAGTGATACGGGCAATACTTCCCGTACTCTCCCGCTCAGCAACCTTATAATACCCCGCATTAAGGACGACCTCCTTAATTTCATTTTCGTCACTGCTAATACCCAATGAGACATGGACCACTGTTTTATTTCCCAAAGGTACTTTCCGTTCCGGATAATCAGGATGCTTAAACACAAGGACAGGATTCTCACCTGACACCTCAACCCTGTAAATACCAGAACTATTACTAGTAGCGACCGCATCACTACCCTCCTGAAATATACTTATCCCTGAAATGGGTTTATTATTAGTATTATCTGTAACAGTGCCTGTGATCACACGCATCTGCCCTATTGCTAAGCCGGAGGCTAGCAAGGTGAAGCCAAAAGCCACTTGGATATGACTCAGGCTGCAAAAGTTTTTTTTCATACTTTTGAATAGATTTAATTCGTTAAATTTTAGGCTCTCTTCTGCACTGCGTAAATTCCACAATACTTATAGTGCTAAGAGGGCTTTCTTGTTTCTATGGCTAGTTCTTTAATTTCATACTATCTGTTTCTTAAAAATTCAGTTTCATTATCAGCATAGACATAGTTTACTGCGATGACGCTCGGGAGGAAGTCTCATTAAAGACATAGCAAAAACCTCCTGCCCCAGCATATCTTAAAAAATTAATATGAATGAAATTTGTGTCCCGTGTAAGCTTTAAAGCCGCAATGAGTTGTACACCCCATTGTATCGTGCAGTCTGATACTATATTTTGAGGAAGCGGCTTAGATTGTAGAGTGAGCGGACAACATGGGAAATAAAATGGCGTGGAACTCTACATATCCGAGCAGAGGCACTGGTATACCCATAACAACAGATAAGAGAGCCCACGCCCTAGGTCGTGAGCTTTCTGCTTATCGTCTCGTTGTTATTTGAAAATTACCAGTTTTCTGCTTCGAGATTCTAAGCGAATAGCTTCTATATTTCTTTGAAGTATCGCAAAATTACTTTAATAAGTAATTATTTCCAAATATAAGAATTTTTCACTTTGTTACAAGAACTTGTAACAAAATATGTCGGAAAAATTACGCACTTTGTATAAAGTACTAATAAATGGACATTTCAAAAGATGAAATACTAAGAAAATTTGGAGAACACGTTAAAGATTTAAGAATTAAATCTGGACTAACACAAGATGACGTTGTACTGAATAGCAGCAAAATCACTAAAGGCACGGTGAGCGACATAGAGAATGGAAAAAGAAATTTCGCATTTACTACCCTGATAGACTTAGCCAGAGGCTTAAATATATCTCCTAAAGATTTATTGAACTTTAAAACTGATTAGAATCCTAACGAAAGTTGGGATTTTTCTTTACACCAAAGAATATATTTTAATTCTTAGCATTCATAAAGCTACTAAGATTTACGATCTTATTTTCTCTGGCATCATATACCACTTCAACAAAAAAATTTTTTAATTTATATAGTGTAAATCTCAAATCGTTTTTTATAGAATAATTTAGGAATTCCCCTTCTTTAAAGACTAACTCATATTGTTCTTCATCTGACAATTGTGTGAATTCATAAAAAGATATTTCTTTATTCATAATTTACTTTCCAATGGCTATATAATATCGTTCAGAACATTGTTGTAAAACTTCTTCTGTTTCTTTGAGTACTTTTTTGGGTTTGTTGCACTCTTTGTTGGTCTGATAAAGACTGATGGATAATAAGATTATTGCAAGAGTTGCAACCACACTGTAGATTTTTAACGGTTTCATATTTGTTGTTTTTGGAGATAATATAATACTTCTTATTAAAATTGTTCTCGACCGTAGTCATAGAACATTTTAATTTGGAAGATTTTATCGGTCTTCCTAATGCTAGCTTTCTCTAGTTTTTATATGAGGAAAATAAAAGTTTAAGTAGGTTTTTTTATATAAATTAAATTGTTTCAGTAAATTAGTAAAATAATTACTATTAATCTAAATATGACGGACTTTCATGTATTTAAAAAAAATACTGATGCTATAGCTACAAATAAAGGTTTTTATTATCAATATCTTTCCACAACAAAAATATGGTTAGAAAATTATTTAGGAAATATATCTAATGAGATTTTTTGTGAAAGAGAAGACGATATTTTTGAACTTAATATTTTAAAGAAGGAATATGCTTTTAGGCAAATTAAATGTTACAGTGATGGCTTTAGTCTTCAAAGTCCTGAGATAGCTAATTCTTTATTAAATTTTTTTAAATTATATCTACAATATAAGGACTACTACACAGGCTTGTTCTATTTTCAAACAAATTCAAGTCATAAAAAAAGAAGTGGAAAATCTCTTCAGAAATGGTTTGAAAATCAGCGTAATAGCAACTTTTCACCTATAGAATTTATAACAGAAGTTAGGACTACACTAATAAATGTAATGTCTGAAAAACTACGTAAGTATAAATTACAAGTTACTGATAAAGTAAAAATTAGTAAAGCAAGCAATATATTTAAAGATTTTGAAGAAAATATAAACTCAGATATTTTTTTAAACTTTCTTGAGTTAGTTAGGTGGGAGTTTTATGATATTACTGATACTAATCAAGCGATCAGAACATTAGTTGATGAGGTAAAAAAAATTATATTATCTAGTGATTTAAAAATTGATAAAGCTATCAATGAAAATTTTATTTTGGGATATCTTTTGAATACAGTAATTGAAAAATCATGTGAAAATAAAGAAGAGGACAGACTCCTGAATAATGAAATATTACAAAATATTTTGGATTCTGCCGATTTGAAAAAGCGCATAACTGATAAACTAAATAAGGAAATTATTTATTTAATTGAAAGTAATTTTGAAATTATTGATGTACTTGCAAAAATTGAAAGAACTTCAGAAATTACGCTAGAAGCCGTAAAGGAGATAAGAGATAACATAGTTATTGAGAATTCTAATATACCAGTGACAAATTTATCAATTCAAGTTAAAGATTGGTTTAAAGCTATAGGGTATAAATTAGAATTAGAAGATTTATTAAATAGCGGAACTACAAATGGATTTATAATCAATATTAGTAAGCGAAGAGGCTACGACAGAATTTTTGTAATGTGTGTCAGCGAGTCTGTAGAAATAACTGAATTAACTGAATTATTAGAATATACTAATAAATATGGGTGTGACGAGGGATGGGTAATTACTTATAAAAGAATTAGTGATTCAGTTAGAAACAAGGTTGAAAAAGAAAATTATTCAAATTTGTTTTGCTATACATTGGATGAATTAATTGATGGCGATATTGATTTTACAGGATATTTTGAGTGGCTAGAAAATGAAGTAAGGTCTAAACAGATAAATGACAATTACATAAAACTTTATTGTAAAAAAGATCTGTTCGATAAAGAATCTAATATAAAACTGGATTCTAATAAATATGAAATTGAAGGTTACGTTGATATATGGCTTGATGATCCTGCAAAAAAGCACATATCGATTTTAGGTCAATTTGGCACTGGAAAAACCTGGTTTACACTGCATTATGCTTGGATTAAATTGCAAGAATATAAAACAGCAATGAAAAGAGGGATTAACAGGCCTAGAATACCAATTCTAGTTGCATTACGAGATTTTTCTAAAGCTGTCAGCATAGAAAGTGTTTTTTCAGAATTCTTTTTTAAAAAGCACAACAGTCCTATTCCTACGTTTGATGCATTTATAGAGCTTAATAAAATGGGGAAGTTGCTTTTAATTTTTGATGGATTCGATGAAATGGCAGATAAAATTGATTCTCAAAAAATGATAAATAATTTTTGGGAATTAGCGAGAACTATCCATATTAATTCAAAAGTTATTTTAACATGTCGAAATGAACATTTTCCAGAGTCAAAGCAAGGACGTGATATTCTGAATGCAAAGCTAAAAGCATCCACACAGCATATAGTAATTAAATCACCTGAATTTGAAATACTAGAGTTATTAAAGCTAAATAGAAAGCAGATTAAAAAATTACTTTTGTTGCACACCAACAAGGCTGTGGTTAAAAAGGTAATGGAAAATAAAAATTTGATGGATCTAGCCAGTCGACCAATAATGACGGAGCTAATAATAGATTCTTTAAGAGATATTGAAGAGGGAAAACAAATCGACATATCTCGTATATATATGTATGCTATTAGTAAAAAGCTTAATAAAGATATAAAAGAAGAGAGAACATTCACCTCCTTTTCAGATAAAGTTTATTTCATGTGTGAATTATCTTGGGAAATGCTTTTGACAGAAAATATGAATATTCACTATCGATTAATTCCTGATAGAATACGTTTTTTGTTTGATGACAAAGTTCAAGAGCAAAAAGACATTGATCATTGGCAATATGACATGATGGGACAGTCGATGCTCATTAGAAATGATGATGGTGAGTATAAACCGTCACACAGATCTCTTTTAGAATTTTTTATTGCTTACAAGTTTGCAGGTGAGTTAGGAATAATGAATAATGACTTTCTATCGTTTATCTTAAATAATAATAAAAACAAAAATTCCGTACCAACTTCATGTGAATGGGAATTTTACTTTAAGAATTCTAATGATAGCATGTTAAGTACTTTTACTACTATCAGTATTAAACAATTAAAACTAACTTTTGGCGCACAAGTATTATCTAGAGCCATCTTAGATTTGATAGTTAATATGATTGATTTTAATTTTAACAAAACATTTAACAAATTGAATGAGTTAATTGAAAAGTGTCGTTATAAAAGTTTTGAAGAAGTGGGATATATCGTAACAAATCTATTACTTCTCTTAACAGAATATCAACATGATTACTTTAGAGGATACGACCTATCATTCTTGGTCATAAAAGATTTTTCTGTACCCCATCGTGAAAATAATTTTGACCACCCAATTGAAAAATTGAAGGTCCCAGATTTCACAAATACTAACTTTAATAACTGTCATATTACAAATGTTGACTTTACTAATCATACGCATTACTTCTTAGCTAAAAATAATCTTCTTCATTCAACGTTTAGGAATGCAACTTTAAATAATTTTAAATTTGTTTTATTACAGATAGATTCTGTTGCATTTTTGCCACAAAAAAATATAATTGCGGTTGGTTCTCCAAATCAAGTAAGACTTTTAAATGCAAAAAATCTTACATTAATAAAAATTATAGATGACAGCGGATGGAATTTAGAATTTTCTCCAGATGGTAAATATCTTATAAATTCCGGATATGGAGTTTTAATTCTCAGAAATACAGAGGATTTCGAAGTAGTATATAATGAATCCTTATCTAGTCAATATAATGAAAACGCACAAGAGGATGGAAAAAATTTATGGACAGGTGGTTTTATTTTCACGAAGGATAGTAAGACAGTTTTTATTAGTAATAACAATTCATTTGTTTATCAATTTGATTTGATCAAAAAGGAAGAAAGTAATATATTCCAATGTTTTGAAGGCGCAGAAACTGTATCACTTTCGTATGACGAAAAATATTTAGTATGCTCAGAGTTTAATGCGTTTAGTGTTTGGAATCTTGAAAATCATAGAAAAATAAAGTTTGAAAGAATAAATAAAGATTCTTTTATTAAAGTTATTTCAAAATTTCACCCTTTGAAAAATCTTCTCTTTATCACTGATGAAAATCGACTTAGATGTTACAACATTTTAACTGACAACTTTGATTTTGAAATTGAAATTCAAGGCATAGGAGACTTCTGTTTCTCATTAGAAGGAGATTTTATATACACACATAACGACTACGAAGTTTTTATTATTGATGTTAATACAAAAATAGTAGTTGAAAAGCATAGAATCGAAGTTCTTAATGAATTAGGAAAGAAATCACATGAAGGAATTAATAGCATAACATTAGATACTGTAGAAAATAATTTGATAATATCAACATCAAACCAAATTGTTTTATTTAATCTTTATTTTGACGAGATAGTAGATCAATTTAGTAATATCTTACATGTTAATGATGTCGATTTTCGAGACACTATAGGAATTGATAATGTTACAAAAAATCAATTGATAAAAAATGGTGCTTTGATTTAGATTAGATTGCTTATTTGGTTATTTTATCCGAAATTCATTTTATTTTTTTATAATTCATTTTCCCGGTTATAGAGAACATTACTCTAATTAATGCCTGCTTTTATCCGGTACGCAGTTATTAACGTGATGACAACAAATATTCTCCAAATTGAAATCTAACGGAAATAAAGCATAGGATTGATATTGGTTGTTTTTTTTCAAAGGATTAATTAATATAATTATAAAAAATAGTATGGGTTAAAAACTAACAATTTCGACTACAGAAAACAAACAAATTAGAGTTTCAGATGAAGAAACATTTATTATAGACTTCGATTCTGCAACATCTTATAATTATGTAGCTCTAAAAGATTTACTATGTTTACCGGATGAGTCTAATATTCAAGAATTGATCGGTTAGGTAATGCCCGAGAAATATCCCGTTCGTGATGAGAAAGCCAGTGATGCTATTAATCTTTGGGGTATAGTTTTTAATAGCTATAGATATTTAAAATCACATTAAAATTTCTTCAAATTAAGATAGACAAAGACGTGTAAAAATCAAAAATTCTAATATTTTTTAGATTTCATACCTTGTTTTCTTATTCATAATCAGCTTTGATGTAAGTCAAAGATATTAATTGAAAAGTGATTAACTTTTATGTTTACGGAAAACCGTAAAACGCATTGAAACTTTACATGTATATTTGAAAATATGCACTAAATCAAAATGTATTTTACAGATTTTGATGCAATTAAACTTAACATATCAATTTATTTGAATAGATATGTTTATTTTAGTGATACAAAAAACTAACTATTACATGAAAATAAGCTCTCTAAAAATTAAGGGATTTCGATCGTTTGGATCCTCAAACATAATCATTCCAATCAACGAACATCTAGTTGGTTTTGTCGGTCTTAATAGTTCAGGCAAAACAACTGCACTTGAAGCAATGAGAAAATTATTTGGTCAATCATTAGCTGATCGAGAACTCACAAGAAAAGATTTTCATATAGGCAAAGACGAAGAGGTTGACGAAGTATATGAAAGAGAACTTTCTATCGAAGCCAGAATAGACTTTTCCAACGATGAAAAAGAATCTATTCCTCATTTCTTTAGTAATATGGTTATCGATGATGAAGGTGAAAACCCTTACATACGGATCCGATTAGAGGCAAGTTGGAAAAAATCTGAACTTGTACCTGATGGAGAAATTGAAACCAAGACCTATTTCATTAAAGTTCCAGAAGGCGAAAAGGAATCAGACGAAAACAAGCCCATCTACCCAAGCCACTTTAAAAGTCTTATACAAATTATGTATGTGCCTGCTATTAGAAGGCCTGCTGAACAACTAAAGTTTGCTTCAGGCAGTATATTATTTAGAGTCTTAAAAAAAATCAAATGGGACGATGCATTTAAGGCAAAATTTGATGAGAAAGTTGAGGAAATAAATGCTGAATTTAAAGCATTGTCTGAATTCAATACCGTTCAAACTTCGATTACAGGATTTTGGCAACAGTTTCACAAAGACAATCGCTACAAGGATGCTACCCTTTCATTCGGTGGAAGTGATTTCGATTCTATCCTTAAAAAACTAGAAATATCTTTTAGTCCAACGGGCGTTCACAAGCCTTACAAAATTGATGAACTAGGCGAAGGATATAGATCTCTTTTCTACTTAACTCTTGTATGTGCCTTATTAGATATAGAAGAAAAACTGGCTGATGAGCAAGATAAAGAAAATATTGGAATTAACCGTCCTCTACTGACAATTTTAGCAATTGAAGAACCAGAAAATCATATTGCACCACAGCTATTAGGAAGAGTTATTAAAATTCTTAAAACAATTGCAGGACAGGAAAATTCTCAAGTATTTCTTTCTTCACACACGCCGGCAATTGTCAAAAGATTAAATCCTGAAAGTATCCTGCATTTTAGGATCACTGAAAAATATGAAACAGAGGTTAATAAAATTTTACTTCCTGAAAAAACGGATGAAGCCTATAAATATGTGAAAGAAGCGGTACACAATTATCCGGAGTTGTACTTTGCTAAGCTTGTAGTTATTGGAGAAGGCGACAGTGAAGAAGTGATTTTCAATCGGCTGATGGAAGTAATGGATGTTGATTTCGATGATAATATAATCACTTTTGCTCCATTAGGACATAGGTTTGTAAATCATATCTGGAAATTACTTGAGACATTACATATTCCATATATAACCCTACTTGACCTTGATCTTGAAAGAGAAGGAGGTGGCTGGGGAAGAATCAAATACGCCTTAAAACAATTACTAAAAATAGGAATTAAAAAAGATGATTTGCTAGAGACTGACGAAGGAATACTATCTGATGTAGAGTTTAATGCTATGCATTCTTGGAAAGTTTCACAGAAAGCAACTCTGAATGGCTGGATAAATTTTTTAAAGCAATACAATATTTATTTTTCAGCTCCTCTTGACCTTGATTTTTTGATGCTTAAACATTATCCAGAATTTTACAAAAAAGCAATTCCTAAAAATGGTGGTCCGCAAATTCCTGACCAAGCCAAAGAAGCAGAAAAATTCGAAGAAAAAGTGGAATCAGCTGTCCATGCAACGCTTAAATCCAGTCAGGCTACTGCAGCAACCTACACCAAATACCAGAAGGAATTAATGATTTGGTACAACTATCATTTTTTGGGAAGAGGAAAACCGACCACTCATATTCAGGTTTTGTCATCGATGACCGATGAAGATATAAAGGAGAATCTACCTGAAGTTTTCACTCAAATATTCGAAAGAATTTCTACTCTTTTAAAAGCTGAAGAATAACATGAAACCAATCAAAAACGATGAGTGGATTCCAACCTATGGTCTGGAGCTTGAACAAAATGCCTTTGATGTAGCGATTGCGACTGATAATAATTTGGTAGTTGCGGGACCTGGGGCAGGAAAAACAGAATTGCTAGCTCAAAAAGCATGTTTTTTATTGCAGACAAATACCTGCAAATTTCCACATGAAATATTGGCAATTAGTTTTAAAAGAGACGCTGCACATAATTTGAAAGAAAGAGTAAGATTAAGATGTGGCGAAGAATTGGCTAAGAGGTTTGATTCCCTGACTTTTGATTCGTTTGCTAAACAATTGTTCGACAGGTTTAATCAGGCTGTCCCAACCAACTATAAGATTAAATCGGAATATGATGTTGTATTGGATGATCGTACTATTTTAGACTATTATAAAGCGGAGGATATTACCTATTTTAGTAGTGTAACAACAGCCGACATACTTAGTCTTCATCACAACAAATTACCACATACAAACTTAAATCTGGGAGAAAATATACGAAACAAGGTTTGGAAAACTATGATTTGGCAATCAAAATTATCATTTAAAATGATCATGCGATTAGCTGAATATATAATCAACATTAATCCAAAAATTAAAGAGTACTTACAGGAGACCTATCATTTTGTATTTTTAGATGAATTTCAAGATACTACTGAAATTCAATATGATTTCTTTAAAAGTTGTTTTTTAGATAGTACAACAAAATTTACAGCTGTCGGTGATGATAAACAGAGGATTATGATGTGGGCTGGCGCACAGGAATCTATTTTTGAAGATTTTATTGCAGATACAACTGCGGAACGCATCCCACTTACAATGAACTTTCGATGTGCACCAAGATTAGTAATGCTGCTGAACCATTTAACCGAAAAATTATTGCAAAAAACTGATTTTGCAACACCTTCCAAAAAATGGCATCCTGAACAAGGTGAGTGTTCCGTCTGGGTTTTTGAAAATCCCAATTTAGAAAAACAGATACTTTTTACTGAGGTACAAAAATGGATCAATGAAGAAAAGATAGATCCCAGAAATATTTGCATTTTAGTCAAGCAGCAATTAGATCAGTATGCTGGCGAATTAATCAGGTATTTTAATGAGAATGGTGTAAAAGCTAGAGATGAAAATAAATTACAGGACCTTTTAGTACAAGAAGTATCGGTATACGTCATTAATGTCTTGTATGTCATTTTCAAAAAAAAGTCCATCGATGAAAAGGATAAAGCTTTCAATTTCTTAAGTCAACTGCATACAGAACTAGAAGATTCTCAATTATTAAAATTGGAAATTTCATTTTCGATTTTTGTAAAGAAAATGAATAACAATTACAATGTAGACGAAATGAATGAAGAGGTAATCAAAAAGCTTTTTGAAGAGGTCGTAAATTTTGCAGGTAAAGATCTCATCAGGGCATCATTTCCCTCGTTAAGAAATAGTGATTTTTTAGATAATGTTTTACAAAACCTGGAAAATGAGTTTATAAAAAATTATCAGGAATCAAATGATATTGTTTTGGCTTTAGACATGTTGGTTGGCAAAGATACCATTCCAGTTATGACTATACATAAAAGCAAAGGCCTAGAATATCACACCGTAATTTTCATTGGATTAGAAGATGGGGCATTTTGGTCATTCGAGAGCCAACCTGATGAAGACAAATGTGCATTCTTTGTTGCTTTGTCACGAGCCAAAGAAAGAGTTGTGTTCACTTTTAGCAAGCTGAGGGAGGGACGCTTCGGCTTAAAGACACAGCGCATTGATAAAATCAAAGTTATTTTGGAAGAACTGGTAAGTTCAGGAATAGTATTGATTACAGAAAGAAAAAATTAGTTTACTATATTATGATATAAAGATTTCTTAATCTATGTCAATTCAAAATATAAATTTAATAAAAGAAGAGTTTAATGTGGATAAAAGAAATGCCAAAAGTCTTAGGAGAATCAGGATCTATCAATGTGAACTTCCTTTACAAAAAAAATAAAATATATGTGTCAGACAATCATCTGGCTGCTGCCTGGTGCTGGTTGCAAGAGATTGATGTTCTTCAAAAATATACTTTTGTTCATATTGACAGACATTATGATCTGATCGATCAGCCAGAAGAAATAGAAGCGAACATTGTAGAAAGAAACATAGATGTTCAAAACCTGAACTTTGAAGAATATTGTGGTTTAAAGCAAGATATGGAGGGGCCTCCTGATCTGATTGTTAAGTTATTTCGTTGGGATAATTATATCCACCACATTGATAATCTATTTCCAAATCTGTTTGGAAACAAATATTTCGTTACAAAAAAAGCGGGTTCAAAGACTGAATTTGTGGAAGATGAATATGATATAGAACATTTTCTTAGAGAATTTAAACATTGGATTGAGTATCCTAAAAATGGATGTATCGTCAATCTCGATCTCGATTATTTCTTTGCCAGTGTAGGCGGACCTCAAATCCAATTGTATTCTGATGAGGCAATTAAAAAAGTAGCAGAGGAAATCAAAAAGAGAATGGCTGAGATTGATGTTTTAACAATAGCACTTAGTCCTGAATGTTGTGGCGGGTGGGAAAATTCTTTTAAAATTTTAAAGATTTTCAATGAGATTTTGGAGCTGAAACTTGATGAAATCATAAACGATCATTCTCTTTAATTGTAGACTTCTTTTTTTTAATACTTAATCAATGAATGAAACCGAGATCACTATTCTAATCAATAGAAAATCAGATTTAGATCTTATCAAACAAAAAATAATAGACAGCAATATTCAATTTCCAGTCTATATTTTAGAATTTGAAAATCATTATCGCATTGCGTTTACAAGTGATTATGGTGAGTGGGAATTGGAAACCGCTATTTTGGATTGTTTTCCTCAATATGAATTTATAGGTCATCCCGACACAGGAAGAAGAGAAATTAGGCTGGAGCTATCAAGGCGTGAGTCCGAATTTGTAACGGATGGCTGGGGAGGAAGAAATGAAAATCCTATTAACGAAACTAAATATCTTGTAAAGAAAATCATTAAAAAAGATGAGCCTGTTAGATTCAGTCAGAAAATAACTGTTTTATTTGATGATCAAGAGTTCTTTTATCAAACTAATATTATAGACGGAATGAACAAGCGTACGGAAGAGAAAGGATTTCTACTTCTTAATAATTTTAGAGAACCTGTGGAGCGGGAGAACTCTGAAATATTGCAAGATAGAATGTATAAGTCTCCATTGGAAGCTTTCGATTTTGGATTCTACAAGATACAAGATATAGCAGAGGAGGATTTTAAAATTTTCAAGGCCAACAAAAAGAAGAAAATTACAGAAATACAAAGAGTTCCAAGAAAAATAGTCAGAGATTTTATTAATGCATGCAATTCAGGAGATACCGAAGACCTTACAAAAAATCTTCATCCAGATCTGGCTTTTGAACAAAAGAATGGATGGAAGACCATCTTTGAATGCTCAGGGATCTCTGACTTCGTAGAATATAGTGAATCAGAAGAACAGAAGCTTTGTAGACAGAATCTTATAATAAGATCAAAATGGGATATAAAACTACCTTATTTAACGATAGGTATCAAGAATAATCGTTTTGCCGATACTGATGAATATCACTTCACAAACCTTTGGTACAGGAATGTTGATTTTACAGTAATGGATGGTAAGATTACAAAAATTGTTTTAAGAGAATAAATTTTAAATTTCTTTAAAAACAACCTCAGTTAATTTTGACCTAATACATCTTTTGTATCTGTTTAATTTGTTAAGATATATTTTAAGATTAGTTTAATATACTTAAGATAAACTATAGACCAATGCATAATAGTGCCCAAAACCTTAAATCTCAAGCCATCTACATCGATGGCAAAGACAGAACCGATGAGATTGAATCCTTTTCGTTGGAAGGTAATAAATGTGTGGTGATTTACAAGAGCAATGGTAAATCGTATTCTTATCATCAAAACAAGATCAGGATTGTGAAGTCTGCTATTCAAAGTGAGAAAGCAGGAAGTATTTTCAGTTACTTGAAAGAAATTGCTCAAACGATCGGGCTTAAGAAAGAAGGAAATAATATACTTGCCGACAGCTACTCAAGAATATCATTTATTCCTGATACCTCAGTTCTTTCGAGTTATCTTAATGGAACTCAGCCTAAGAAAAATGTTACTTCCTCTCCTATTGAAATCTTTCCTTTTGGTTTTAATCTTAGCCAAAAAGATGGAGTCAACGAAGCTTTTTCAAATCCTTTAAGTGTAATTGAAGGACCTCCGGGAACTGGAAAAACACAGACCATTCTCAACATCATTGCGAATGCGGTGATGAATGATCAAACCGTAGCAGTGGTTTCAAGCAATAATTCTGCAATAAAGAATGTTTTTGAAAAATTGGAAAAGAATAGCATTTCTTTCATCGCAGCAATTTTAGGGAACTCACAAAATAAAAAAGAATTTATTGAATCCCAGACTGAAATCCCAGACTTATCAAGTTGGAGATTATCTGATGCTATGGTTCTTTCACTCAATGAAGCCAATAAACTATTATTCGTGGAGCTTTCAGAAAAACTTGAACTTAAAAATGAATTGGCTTCTCTGAAACTGGAAATTGGAAATATACAAACAGAATATCATCATTTCACCAGCTCCAATCATATATTTGCAGATGTCCGTTTTAAAAAGAATGTCAGTTCTGATCAACTGCTCTCGCTTTGGATCACTATTGAAAACTATGAGCAGTCAGGCAAAAAATTGAACTGGTGGCGTAAACTGACCTTTCCTTTTCTTTATGGGGTAAGAGATAAAAATTTTTATGAATTTTCTTATCCGGAATTGATCAGATTGGTGCAGTCAAAATATTACACCACAAAAATCTCAGAACTTAAGCTAAGAAAACTTGAGTTAGAAGCCGTGCTAAAAGATTTTTCTTTTAATGAGAAAATGAAGGAATATACGGATATTTCGATGCAGTTGTTTAAAAGTAAACTATGTGAAAGATATAAAGATGGTGAACGTTCCGAATATATTGAAAGAGATATTCGTTTCAGATCAGCTGAATTTATTCTAGACTATCCCATCATCATGAGTACAACTTATTCGCTGAGAAGGAGTCTCGCTGAAAACGTAGTCTATAATTTTGTGATCATTGATGAGTCTTCCCAAGTAGATCTGGCAACGGGAGTCTTAGCTCTATCGTGCGCCAATAGAGCGGTGATTGTTGGAGATTTAAAGCAGCTTCCCAATGTGGTCGATGCTCAAACGACACATAAGACAGATTTCATTTTTCAGGCATATAATCTTCCTGAAGCATACCGCTATTCAAATCACAGTTTGTTATCATCGGTAACAGAACTGTTTCCCGATATTACCAAAACGCTTTTAAAAGAACATTACCGCTGTCATCCTCAGATCATTGATTTCTGTAACCGGAAATTTTACAATAATCAGTTGATCATCTTATCTGAAGCAAAGACGGACAGAAATCCTTTGGTTGTTTATAAGACCGTAGCCGGTAATCACGCACGAGATAGAATGAATCAGCGACAGATTGATGTTATTTTGCACGAAATTATTCCTCAGCAAAGTCTTCAGGCAGTAGATTTGGGAATCGTAACTCCTTATCGTAATCAGACATCGGCTTTGCAAAATACGTTTGTAGGAACCGATATTAAAGCGGACACAGTAGATAAATTTCAGGGAAGGGAAAATGATGTAATCATTCTTTCTACGGTGGATAATGAAATATCAGATTTCACCGATCATCCCAACCGTTTGAATGTTGCTGTTTCAAGAGCAAAAGATCAGCTAATTCTTGTCGTTAATGGAAATGAAAATGAGAGAGACAGCAATATCTCTGACCTGATAAAGTACATAGATTATCATAATTTCGACATTGTCAACAGTGAACTCCACTCTATTTTCGATTATCTGTATAAAGGATATGAAGAGAAACGAAGAGCTTTGCTATCAGGTCAAGAGAAGAAATCAATTTTTGCTAGTGAAAATTTAATGTATGGATTGATTAAGGAAGTTTTGTCTTTGGATGAATTTAACAAATACGATGTGGTGCTTCATTTTCCTTTAAGAAATCTTCTTTTGGATTTTAAAAAACTTTCTGACGAACAAGAGAGATATGCCAGACATCACGCCACGCATCTTGATTTTCTGATTTACAACAAACTGGGTAAAAATCCTGTTCTCGCCATTGAAGTGGATGGCTACGAATATCATAAAATAGATAGCCGACAAGGAGAAAGGGATCTAATGAAGAATGAGGTCTTGGATAAGTATGGAGTTCCTATATTGAGATTTTCAACTACTGGAAGTGGAGAAAGGGAAAGGTTGATCCATAGGCTAAACGAATTATAAGGTAAAAGAACATTTTATCGAAAGTTTCACATAAAGTTTTCAAATCTTACCAAAGTAATAAATTTTAATGATTGGATCTTAATCGAACTAATATTCATGAGTTATTAGGAGCTAAAAAAAAGAATAGAATGACACAACAAGAAAGAATTACTCAATTGAAGGACTTAAAAAAATTAGCGAATGCAACTCTCGAAAAATATAAGAATTTAAGGTTTGACAAAAATAAGTCTTGGATTGAAAAAAAGAGTGAAATTTCTATTGAAGAGTTAAAGCATATAATATTAGACATAAACTATGATCTACAAACTGAACAAGTTGAGATTTTTTGTGGTCTGCAGTCAAAATTTCAAGATGGTAAAATTTCTTCAAAAGAGTTGTCAGAGTTTTTTAATGTCACGATGATGCAGATAAAGGTCGGAACTATGATCTTTGATATTGCGAGATTATCTCCTGAATCAAATTTACTGCTTGATATTTCATGGTTGACAGACGGAAATGTCAGTGATTATTTAGATATCTATCTTAACATAAAAGATATTAGTATTCTGGATAAGTTTCTTCCCTCCAAAATTAGCGAAGTAAAAGATAGAATAATTCCCATAATGCAATGCAATAAGGAATTTGAAGAAATTTTATCGGTCCTTAAGGTGGCCATAGAATCATCAGAAAACAATAGTTTTATTACAAGTAATATTCTTTTGATTACGGCTTGCGAAAGTCTGGTGAGGCTTTTGTCATCTAGAATATACCAATATCAGAATCCTGATTTAAATGATAGAGATATTCATGAATATATTTATAATAAATATACTTCCTTAGAAAGTTTAATAACGAAAGGTAACTGGACCGTTGATTTTCCTATTAAATTCTCAGAGGCGTTAGTAAAGTATAAGGATGTTAACGATGATTCACTTAATTACCTACGTACAAAACACAAGATGCACATGTCTGCACAGAGAAGAATTAAAAAGAGATTATCAAAATTTTCACCTGGTGCTATTACAGAATCTGAAATCCATAATTTGGTTGAAAACTTGAAAAATGACACAAATGATCTGATGAAAGATGACGATACAGAAATCAAAATAAATTTACCTGTGATGCTCAATTTTCTTGTCAGAAAATATAAAGATGATAGAAACCAGATAATTCATGGAAATTTCAAGGACTTTAATTTAAAATGGAAGAACTACGTCAATTTCGCCGCAATCGTTAAAATTATTGATGTATTTGAAGAGTATGAAAAATTTTATAAGACTAAAGAGAAGTAACAGAAATGTACAGCTTTATTAAATTTCCAACAAGACCTGCTGTTGAACTGTAAAATAATATAGATTTTACTAAATTTAAATCAACTGCTTTTTCATCAACAATAAATAATTTACAACTTGTAACTTCAAATCTTCGTAACTATAAATTCTATCATCAGTTTATTTCTCAAGCATCAAATGATAATTATTATATCAAAAAAGATAAATATTTATTATTTGACACATTAAATATCAACGAACTTTAGTATTTTTGTAGAAATATTACATAAAACATTATGTTGCTAGAATTTAAAGTCACCAACTACAGATCAATTGGTGAAGAACAGATAATTAGTCTTGTTCCCGCAACCAATCAGAGAGAACACGTGGAAAACATTCTCCACGAAGGTAAACATCAGGCCCTAAATGCTTTGTCTTTATATGGTCCTAATGGAGGAGGGAAGTCTAACCTGCTAAAAGCAATGAGTCTTCTGGATAAGCTTGTCAATAGGTCAGCACGCTCAAATTCAACGACCAAGTTACCTTACGACCCTTTCTTGCTTAAGGAGGGCTCTGCACAAAAACCGACCCAGTTTGAAATATCTTTTATCATTAATGAGGAAAGATATCGCTACGGTGTGGATTTCAATGAAACCCATATTGTCAATGAGTGGCTTTTTCGGAAAAGTGTAGGAAGAGAGGTTATCGTTTTTGAAAGAGAATTCGACGTTATCGACGTCAGCTCCGGTTTCAGAGGCTCCAAATCACTTATCAATGCTGCAATAGAAGCAACAAGAGACAATGCTCTCTTTTTGTCTACCTGTGACATCCTCAATATTGAAGAAGCAAAGATGATTATGCAATGGTTTGCCGGTTTTACGATGCTGGACGGACTGACCACTGAAGATGACCTGAATCTAAATACCGTAAGTCTTTACAATTCCGCTGAATATGAGCAGAAAATTAGGGATTACCTGACCAATATTGGTGTCAGCCTATTCGACATACAGATTACTGAACGGGATAATGACGATATCGGCCACAGACAAGGTGATAGGAGAACCTTTTTCAAATATCTAAAAGGTGAATTTAAAGATTATCAGGTTAATGCTGTACATAAAATTTACAACAAAAAGGGAGAATTTTCTGGA
Organism: Chryseobacterium sp. FH1; assembly: GCF_000735135.1. GTDB lineage: Bacteria > Bacteroidota > Bacteroidia > Flavobacteriales > Weeksellaceae > Epilithonimonas. The sequence goes on along the minus strand of NZ_JPLZ01000006.1, from coordinate 672,466 downwards.
GACACCTACCATTGGGATTTTTATGAGCGCGAGTCCGCAGGAACACAGAAGGCATTTAAGATGAGTGGTCCCATCTTATGGGCATTGATCAATGGCAATGTATTGATCATTGATGAAATTGAAGCCGCAATGCATCCCATCATGACTTTAAAGACCATAGAACTTTTCTTAAATAAAGAGAATAACCCAAACAATGCCCAATTGATCTTTGCAACCCACGACACCAACCTTTTGAGCTACTCGACACTGAGAAGAGACCAGATATGTTTTGCTCAAAAGAATAAATGGGAAAGTACTGAACTATACTCCTTATCTGACTTTGTTTATTTTGAAGAAAAAGATGGAGAATTCAGATCCGAAAAGGAAAGACCTGATACGGATAAGGAAAAACGGTACTTTGAAGGGAGATATGGTGCTATTCCGGCCTTAGGAGAATTTCTGCAAACCATAAAAACTAAGAAATGGCTAGAGGAGGAAAAATAAACAGAAAAAAGGCAGTTGAACAAGACAGCCGTCCAATACGCCACAAAATTTATAAAAAATTCATCCTCATTGTTTGTGAAGATGAGAATACCGAACCCTACTATTTCCGTCAGATCAAAAAAGAATTTCCTGCCGACACCGTATATCTGAAAGAAATTGGAACGGGTCTGAAACCCAAGGGAATTGTAGCAAGAGCAATCAGTGAAAGAGACGAACTTTCAGAGGAAATCAAAAAATCTTTAGATGAAGTCTGGATCGTTTTTGACAGGGATGATGAAGGAAAAAATGTAAAGACACTTGCTAGCTTTAATGAGGCTTGGGCATTAGCAGAAAGCGAAAAGATGAATATTGCTTTCAGCAACGAGGTTTTTGAGTTGTGGCTACTCCTCCACTTATCGGATGTTGATCCGGATGTCGAATTACCTAGAGATGAAATTTACAGATTACTCGAAGAGCTGATTAAAAGTTCGGAGCATTACAATGACTTTGTCTATAAACACGGTAAAAGCAATATTATCGATGCAGTGATAGATATAGGCAATGAAAAAGTTGCAATTAAACGAGCTAAAAGATTGTTGATCCACCACGGAAATAAAAGTCCTATTGATGCCAATCCTTGTACTTACGTTCATTTATTGGTAGAACATCTGCGAGATTTGATAGCTTGGTATAGCTACAACGCATAATTTCAAGACAATAAAAAAATACATCATGGAAGTTTATAATTTTAGAACATTTCGGGAATACTTTGATTTAACTGAGAAATTAAAAGACTATAATCCGTTTTATTACTATCACTTGGAAAATTCAATCAGAGAAGTTGCACATAATAAAATTCCTTTTGAAAGATTCTTATACATCAAAGACCATGATGATTATTTATTTTGTCTTTGGAAAGATGATGAGTTTATCTCATATTCGTTGAACCACAATGTTGCGCTGTTTGATTTCTTTGCGAAGGAAATCGGTTTTGAAAATTTTAAACGCTTCATTTTTAGCGGTTCTAAAAATACTACAGATTATCTTTTTAAGAAGTTCGATGTTTCCTATGAAGAAACTAAATACCGCTGTTATTATAATATAGAATCAATAGATCCTGACTTTGTTGCTGCTGAAGGCAAACTGGAAATGGCTGATATCAATGAGATACAACTTTTAGCTGAGTACATTGATAATTTCAATAGTGAATTTTATGAAGAAAATAATATTGATAAAGAAGGTATTCACGTCGCTTGGAGCGGAATCCAAAACAATGACCTTTATCAGTGGAGCATCAATGGTAAACTTGTAGCCATAGCTCAGGTTAATTTTTCTGATTTTGATTTTCCCCTAATTGGATTTATTTATGTTGACAAAAATATGCGCGGGAAGAACATTGGTGCGTCTATGGTCTACGAAATTTCAAAAGGACTTCTCGGCACAGGGAGCACAAAGTGCTCCCTGATGACCGATGGCTATAATCCATACTCGAATAGATCTTTTAAAAAAGCAGGTTATAAATTGTATGGCGAATATGTTGTTAGATACAAAAACAAATGATTCTAAACTAAAATGTACAGATCAATCTGGATGATTAATTAGGTATATTTGATAAATATCTTAAATACAAAGCCCGTGAAGATTAGTGTCGGAAAATACCGAATCAGGACTAAACACAATGAAAATAATAAATTCTGGAAGGATTGGGGACGGTATAATAATTCATCTGAAACGCTGATCGATGGTATTTGGTGGAAAACATCACTCGATTTCAGAAACACAGGTCGTAAAAAATTCATTCTGATCAACTGGCCAATGCTAGTGGATAAAGACACTAACACGATAACCAAATTCTTACATCAGGGCGTTTATGACGAAGTTCAGGTCAACTCATTCAAATTCTTTGTATTAAGATTTTTAATGAACAAACATCCGATCAACGACAGACTTTACAAATTCAAGATCGCTCTATTTGAGAGAAAATACACCATTTTCGTATTCGCTCTGGCATTTTTTCTCTCATATCTTTTCTACATTTTCAATATTGCCAAAGAAAATTCCCTGATCAACTTTATAGCTAATAATATATGGGCACAAACTATTATTTTCTTTATCACAATTTCAGGATTCATTAATATTTTTCATCCTTTTACCATCAAAAAAGGAACTGAGTGAAAGAGATTAAGAGAATCTCTGCTGAAATTTATAAGAAAAATGAGGAGAAGAAAGAATTTTTGGAGAAGAAAAAAAACAGGTACAGATGATGGGAAATGCAGAGAACTGGGTTCTTTAGTTCAATTTTATTTTAATACCGCAAACCAAATGTCACGACAAAAGAAAAAAAGTAAAAGGGAATCTCAAAAAGTACAACCCAATCAAAAAGCTTTGTTATTGTCAGACAAACATAAGTTTACTGGTAATATCGCACCGGCTCCCATCAAAATGAAATATTTTGAATCTTCGATTGAGGATGGGCTACCTCACACATTTAAAGAGCGGCTGGAAATGCTCAAAGGGATAGGAAGAAAAGCTGCAGAACAATTTCCTGATAAATACAAAAGTATCCAAGAATGGTTCAGAAAATACGACCAGCCAAAGATCCTTGCATTTTCTTTTTACTATTTTTTGACAGCTCCCGCTGGCTACGATGAAGAAGCCATAACAGGAAAGATTGACTTTCAACCATTTTACCAGGAATTATTGCAGGCTTTTTCACTGACTCTTCCAAGATCTTACAAAGCAGATCCTTTTTCTCAAGAGGTTCAGGATTTCAAGAATAGTCTTAGGGAAATCGGTGATCTGTATAGGTCTAAACAACTGCAATTTCCGGATTCAGTTCTGACAATTGATGATATGCCCATCCACTTGATAAGGACAGAAATGATCATGCAGACGACCGCTGTTAGAAACTGGTCCTATGACCATAATATGAAAAAGGTTACATTGGATCTTGCAAGGAAGGTCAGTGATGCCTTTATGGAACATCATGGATTTGATCCTGTCATTTTCTTGGAACTGCTCTATCGCATGACTCAGGAAGTGGAAATCAAAATAAATCAACACGGTCTTAAGACCCGACAATTCTTAACACAAGCAAGCTACAGTACAGTTATTGATTCCTATGAATCGCTATTTCCTGTTCAAAAAATGCCTAAAGAAAAGCAAAAAATGTTCTGGGAAAATTGCGGCAAGAATCTCAATAAACTGAAATCCCTGTTTTTGCTGCATTCTGATTTTTATCTAGAAGATATATTCTCTTTTGACTATAAAACACTGGAATCATATACCCAGAGTATCATTTCAGGAGAAAAGTTAAAACAAATTTTTAAAATGGTAAGCTTTGAATTTGGTGATCTTGAAAAACATAACACAGACCATTTTCTGCTTGGAAATCCCGTACAAGAAAAACCTTTTATACAGATTACCGAAAATGATACCGTATTCAGTACAATGTATACTGTACTAACGCATTTCAGCATCGGTCTGCTTGAAGGTTTATGCGCGGCCGATGTAAAACTGAGGGAGAAATATAACATTGCAAGGGCAGGTTACCTTGAGGAGGAAATCTCATCACTTTTCAGAAAAGCTTTTCCAACAGCAAAAATTTTTGCTGGCAGCAAATGGAAAGCAAAAGATGGAAAAATATATGAGAATGACCTGTTAGTGATTATCGATCAGTTCGCATTGGTTATTGAAGCAAAAGCAGGTATGGTCAGTCCTCCTGCAAAACGGGGAGCACCTGATCGCCTGTTCAAAACCTTGAAAGAACTGATTGAAGAACCCTCAGAACAGGCAATTCGTTTCATTGAATTTCTGACTGAAAACAAGGGAGACCTATCACTAAAAGTCAAAAAAGGCCCCAACAATAATTTTAATTCTACCGAACTATGCTATTTTATTCCATTAGGTGTTACGTTATCGCACCTTGGAATGACAAGCACCAATCTTAAACAATTGATAAGAGCAGGTGTCACCAATAAAAAAATCGAGAATCTTGCCACCTCCATAAGTCTTACAGATCTGGAAGTGGTTTTTGACCTTCTTCCAAATACCGCGGAAAAACTACATTACCTGCAACGTCGTAGGGAATTGGAATCAAACATTGAGTATATAGGTGATGAATTGGATCTGCTGGCATGGTACCTGGATGAAGGTTTTAATCTAGGTGAGGATCAGGAAAAGTACGGACTTTTTAAAATGGACCTTAAATCTAAAGAACTTGACCATTACATTATAGGAACGGCTAATAAAGAAAAAGTGACTAAACCTTTCCTCCGTAGAAGCCCATGGTGGAAAGATATCTTGAATAGACTGGAAAGCAAAAAGCCGGAAAACTGGCTTACGATTTCCTACCTGCTTCATAATGTCAAATATGAAGATCAAATAGTCCTTGCAAAAATGAAGGATCAATTGACAAATGCAATCCTGACCGGAAAGACTGAGAAAAAGCATAACTGGATCTTACTGAAGACCGCAGAAAAAAAGCGCCAGTTCACGATTGCTGTGTATTGTTATACAGACAGTCTGAAAAATGAGAGGAATGAAATGATCAGTGATATTTTATATTGTGACGAAATGGAAGGTATGAAAGGCACGTTGGTTATTGCAATCAATGTCGATCAAAAACACTATCCATACAGCTCTCTTGCTTTCAGGATCTCTCCTGAACTTTTTGAGAATAAATATATGAGGAAGAATGAAAACAGTTAAAATTCAATTGCTATAGTCCTCAATTCTAAATTTCCGCAACCTTTTTTCAAAAACATAGGAAAGCCCCACCCGGCAATGTTTTAGAAATGGGGTTGCTCCATTTTCCGCAAAAATGCGTTTCCGACCACAGGAAGGAATTGCATTTTTGCCGCCAGATTTTCATTCAGCCATTTCTTTTAAAACTCGAACAAAGTAACCTGCAAAGTCAATAGACCTTGCAGGTTAATAAAAAATTATGTTCAAAGTTACTTATTTCCTTCCTCTTGAGTCTCAAAACATCGTAAGCACTTCCTATTTTTTCTTTGGATTCTTAAATGAAAACACAATCTTGCCTATCGACTTATCATAGCTAATATAACCTTGATAGTTCTTCCCTTTTTTGCTCTCCAATCCCGTAATATAAGCCACATCCCCTGCCTTCAGCTTATCCATCTGCCATCTACGAAGCTTTATCCCTCTGAAATGTGAAGGAACTTCCCTTTCAGAATGATTCACTTCTCTAAAACCAGAACTTCTAAATTTACTCTCAAACATAAACTCCACCCATTGCCTATCAGCACTAAACTGCACCGTCGCAGAAAAAAGCTTTCCTTTCTTCGACACCATATTTTCTATAAACAAAGGTTTTCCATCACGAAGCATTTGTTTCTGTTCCGAATCTAACCTCACATCGCAAAGCAAATCAGGAATCCTTACAAACTCTTTCCTCAAAGAGATCAGCTCATTGGTCAGCCTGTCCAAACTTATCAATGATGGAGTTATCTCGCCTGTCACAGTATCAATAAGATCCACCACTCTTCCCATATTCCCTGAACTTAAAAGATTGACCCTATCCTCTTTTGTAAACTTATGACCCTTAAACTTCTTTCTGAAATCCACTTTCTTACAAACCCGATGCACTTTAACAATCAATTCTCCATCATCGTCAATCCTCAACTGTAAGCGTGCATCAATCTGACTTACCACTTCCCCATCATTAAAAAGTATCGGGATCAGCATCGGTGTTTTATAGCCTTTCAACAGAGCATCCAACGCCCCAATCTCTTCCAATTTTTCCCTGTCAAGACCCATTTCAGCCATCGTGTTCCACGGAACATCTTCGATCTGATAGCGGTATTGCGAACGATTACTAATCATAGATGAACCGTTGTTACAACCATTCTTAACAACAGAAGAATCCCTGTCAGCGGTTTTCCTATTTCTGATGGACTCTACCGCCTCAATAGAAACTTCAACCGCTTTCAGATCTTGTCTCTCAACCTCCGATAAACAATCAATGTACTCCTGTAAATCTATAGCTGTATCGTGCGCCTCGAATTCCCTCACTTTAAAAAATGAATATTCAGAGGGATCTTTCAGCTGATGATAAAAATCTGAATAGAAGTCCGTAAAAGAATTCTCCGCCGAATCGATCCGCATTATTGTGTCTACCTTATTACGGTCAGGCTGCACGTCTATGAGATTTCCGTTGTGTTCGATGCCCTGTACAATTCCGATGGAATTGCTACTGTGACGAAGTACCAATAAAGTGCTGACCTCTGAAATTGCTGTATGATTTTCTATTTTGTTCATGATGATTATTTTAGATATTATTTAATCCTAATTATTTTTGATTGCTTATCATTTTACTACTCAGATTATTCCTTCAGCAGCAAATGAAAAATTCGAATCCGAAGTCAATATCACATGATCCAGCAACGATAGACTCAGGATTTTCGCAGCCTCTTTGATCTGTGCAGTCATTTTAATATCACAACCAGAAGGTTTCAAATTTCCCGAAGGATGATTGTGGGCAACAATGATCCCCGAAGCATTGCAAAGAAGAGCCGCCTGCATAATAATTCTCACGTCTACCAATGTTGAAGAAATTCCGCATTCCGATATTTTCTTAATACCCAAAACCTTGTTCGCCTGATTCAGATACAGCGCAAAGAATGATTCCCTATAGTCCATTTCTTCCGAATCAAAATGTTCCCTGAAAACATCCACCGCATCCAATGACGACGATATAGACCTCTCACAATTTCCCTTTCTTGAGTAGCTCAATTTAATTTCGTTGACAATATTGAATTTCATAATTTCCTGCTCCGAGTACGGCGGAGACCTGTTTTTCCCGCACTTGCATTTTAAAAACCTGTAGATTCTGTAATTGCAGATTGAAGGAAACTTTGACCTTTTTCTATTCTTTATTTGAGCGTATCATCTGATGGATTGATTTATAATCGCGTTTGACAAATTGATTTTTAATAACTTCTGACGAAGTGGTTTACATAAGAATCTGGTAAATCGATCTGTAAAAGATTCTGATCAATTGACTTATACCAATGTCTATTGAGTTATTTTATACCAACATCTGATAAGATGATTTATACCAATCAAATAACAAGGATCAAAATTTCAATGAACTGCATTTGCATCTTGTGAGGTTTCTGACTTTTTCTATGCAGATCACCATTCAGGCAGGCACAAGGAAAACTGCAATCAATTCCTTGAAAGCAATAAGAGAGAACATTGATGAAGCCTGAAATCTTTTTGCGGAGGTTCTGGGATCTATGATCCCGGATACCCAAAAAGATTTTTTTAGGCAGTGACCACGGAATATATTTGCTATAGAAAATCAGGTAGCCTCATATGGGATTAGGACAATGGAATATGATCTGCTTATGATAACTCTCGTAAATATAGAGAATGATGCGGCATATCTTCGATGTATGTTCATATTCCAAAATTGGAATTTTAAATCAGAGTTGAACAATTCTCATATTATTGTAAAATTGATATGAAATATATTTTTGAATTAGATAATTTTTAAATATTTAGCTTAGGCTAAGCTAGATCAATAATCATTGTCTAAATATTTAAAAATTTCGATTACTACTCAAGGGATTAACCACTTTTTTCCAATCATAAAAAACGAATAATTTTTAATGAATGAAAAACAAGAGTTTTAATCAATATTGATGGTGAGCAATTTAGATCGAAATTATCTGGCCACTTTGAATTGGAATTCGGTAGTCAATATCGCTGGAATTTACAGTTATCAGGTTTGAATAGGAAATTAAAGAATATAAGAAGAAATAAATAAAAAAACCTTTCAGATGTTAATCTGAAAGGTTGAAAAATTAACTCAGTTTAAACCCAATAAATTTATTCTTTCACTAATTTTTTAGTTACCGTATTACCATCTTTTGTAGTTGCTGTTACGATATAATTTCCACTTTTTAATGTTGCAACATTTACAGATTTTGCAGAAGCTGGGATTTGTTTTATTGTTCTACCAGTTAAATCTGTTATTTTGATATTGGAAACTTCCTCAGAGAAATTAAGACCAGATTTTACAGGGTTGGGATAGAATTAAATAGATTTGTTAACAGAATCCAAATTTTCCACACCTAAAGTTGCGTTTCCTGTTGGGAACAAAACAATATGAGCATTTGCATTTCCTATAGCTGCAAAAGTCATATAATCGTTTGCTCCACAAGCACTCGCTTTTATGTAGCCCGTTGCTGTTTGGCCATTCGAGTTGCCTCCAAGGTAAAAGCCTGTTGAAGTCGGTTGACCATCAGGTACGGAAACCACAATCAACATCTCTGGTGATGAGACAGATACTGGGGCAACCAGAGGAACCTCTACAACTTTACCTACCATAGAAGCAGTTATATTAACTGTAGCAGTGCCTCTTAAAGTAAGATTATTGGTAACAGCTCCTCCTGTGCTTGAGTAAACTTCTACGTTAACTGGGAAAGTAGTTGCGGTTCCAAGTTGAAACCCTTGAACCGCAAAGCTTACCTTAGTAACTGCAAAACTACTATAGCCTAATGAAGTAAGATTGTACAAGCGCGCAAAGGAATTTGCACTGGTAACATTGTTTGAACCACAAGCTTGAACACCATTTGCTGTGTTTTATTTATTCCCTAATTTTTATGATTATATACCTATTATCTAAGCAAGTTTATGTGGATAAAAAGTTAATGTCTTTTCAACGCCTCATATTATTCTTGACATATTCACGAGAAATCTTCTTCAAAAGATTTGAGAATTTTCCATAGGAATATGTTTTATTTGCTTCAAATCTATTATTGACAGGAGGAATCGGAATGAAGAACTCATGATCATGGTTTACTCCTCTTAACCATATTGCAAGTAGATAAATTTGATTACTTCGTACGAGATTTATCTCATAATCTTTATATTTTACATACTCATGTTCGCTAATGTTTTCGTATATTTTTAAAAAATTATTTACATGGTTTCCTGTGTTTATGAAATGTAAATTGTGCTCATCCAATACTTCATTTATTCCTATTTCGACTACATGGTTGTGACCATTTTCATCTTGTATTATGTAGCGCCAAGCTGATTGTTGAGTATTAGATAATTCGCCACCTTCTGCAAGATTGAAAATGTTAAGGTCATATACTTTGTGGGGTATATAATGATTTTGGTTGCCATTAGTATCATGAGTAATAAGTTCATGATGATGGGATTGAGCTTTGCTTTTTAGTATGTCAAAACTTTCAGCGGGTGCATTATTTATTTTTATTGGCATGATTCTATTTTTTTTGTTTTTTTATTATCTAAATCGATTAAATAAGTGTATTAAGCGATACGAAGACTTAATTGTTAATACTGTTATTTGTACACGTTGTAAATACGTCTGTTAAATAACCATTGCCATTATAGCTCTTTAAAAATATCTTAAAATCAATTTCCATTACACCATTCCAAGGGTCATTAATTATTAGTATATTGTCATTTTTTATACCCGTTATGCACATAGAATGACCACCGTTAAAACAATATTTGCCTTCTTTATTTTTATCTGACCAAAATACGTTTGCAATTAGCGGATTGATATTGTTAATTTCATTTTTAATAAAATCAAATGACACGATTTCTTTTCCATTCCCATCCTGAAATTCCGTGGCAATTTTTTTTTCTTTTTCTATTTCAATATTTTGAATTACATTTTTCTCTTCATTTTGTAATTCTTCTATTTTTTTTTCGTTTTCTCTTATTACAATATTTTCACGAGCATTTTTCTCTTCATTTTGTAATTCGGCAATTTTATTTTGTAATTCTATTTTCTTTTTTTCTAAGTCTTCAAGAGAGTTAAGTGAATTGAATAATGTGTTTGTATCTCTAAAATATCTATTTCTTATGTGTTTTGTTTTTTCATCTAGGAAATGGGATACATGCCATCCACTATTAATATTTTGTCTAAAATTATCAGGGTTTTTGGCCGCTTGATCATCTACAATGTTTTTTTGGGTTAAATTGGACAAAGGATCATAAAATTCTACTATTGCTAAACCTGTAGCTGACCAGCACCATTGTGTCTCGATCTGCTCCTCCATATAAACCGGCAATATATGAGGTAAACTAACGAATTCTGTATTGCCAATTTTTGTTCCGTGGTTCTTATAATGCGAAGAATCATTAAAGTCTGATTCTAGTTTCCAAAATCCAATACAATCAAGATCGTCAGACTCTATCATTTCATGATCCATAAATTTTATGATTTCTTGTTGGCTCAAAGCTTTTTTCCATAAAGATATATGTTTCACAAATCCTTCAAATAGATCTGTTTCAAGATATTGTTCAGTACTCCCTATCCTTAGTCCTAATTTATTATTTACAGAACCAACGTCCGAACCACTAGCTAAAAATTGTGAGAGAACCTTACCTTCAATTATATTTCCTTTCTGCTGAATTCTTGTTGAAGAATCTGTTGTTAATGGGATTACAGAGAATACTATCTCATCTGAAGGAATCATCCCCTTTGCGGGTGTAACATTTTTTATTTTTTGTACCCTTATTGCAGAGATTCCGCAATCGCTTTGATCCTTATCGGGAATTGTAATTTCCTTGAAATTATTTTCTAACTGAAAGCTTTCACCTAGTTGAGTGAAATCATCGCTATCCCAATTTCCATAACCAACAATAAAGGAGCTCTCATCTTTTTTTAGTGTAAAAAAATGTGTAGGAGTATCTTTTTTAGCTTCTTTGTAGATGGTCTTTAATTGAAAACTATTAGCGTCCATACTTTTTTTTCCTTTATTAACTGGAGTTGCCGTGGCTAATAAATAACCGTCCACATAAATACTTAAATCTCCATTGCCTCCATTTACAGCTGCTACAAAATGAGTATATTCCATAAACAAAGTCTGCGATAGAGTTTTCTCTAAGATATTATCAGGATTAAAGACTCTAATTTTATTATCATAGAGATTATTTAATGGTGCTCTTAATAAATGATAACCAAAACCATCATCAACTTTAAAACACAGGTAATATTCTTCATTAACTTTCTCTAACAAGAGTTGCCATCCACCATTACTCAATCCGCCAGGAGCGGGTTTTGAAGAAAAAATAGTTCCTAAAGTCAATTCGGTATTTCCCGTAATTAATTTTTTAGGTGTTATATATCCCATTACTGTAAATGGTCCATCACTAAACTTATACGCATCATTGGAAGGAATATTTATATATCCGCCCTTGCTAATTTTTAATGTGTTGAATAAATCGTTTTTAGTGTTAGTTTCATTAGTTTTTGTATCCATAAAAATTTAATTGTAATTACTTCAAATATTGATAAAAACTCAGAATAATGATTATATAAATGTTTGTGATAGTATATTTGCTATGATTTGAAATTAATTACCACATAAGAATTTATTAAAAAATATTTTTGAACAATATATCTTTCTTATTATCACTGTTTTATTTTTTATAGTGTAAATGTTGATAATTAATTTTAGATTTTGAAATTTCTGGGATATAATGGTAAATTTTGGGATAGAAAATGAAGCGTAATTGATTATAGATAGAATATGTTAAAAAATAAAGCGTTCTAATATCAATATCGAAACGCTTTATTTTTGTTTTTTCAGTGATGAATTAGAGAAACAACTTTACCTTATCCAAATAATTTTCTGAGATAGGAATATTGACATTTCTAATAATAAGACTCTTACTACTAAATATTTCTATCTTACTCTTATTAATAATATAAGCTCTGTGTGTTTGAATGAAATCCGATTCGGAAAGTTCACTTAATATATTTTTTATTGTGGAACGTATTTTATAGATTTTCTCATCTGTGTAGAAAAGCACATAGTTACCTTCGGATTCTATGTAATTGATTTTTTCTTCTTCTAGTTTTATGCTATAATCACATTTTACAAATGACTTATTAAAGAATCTTATAAATTGATTGACAATATCATATGAAGAAGTGGATTATAAAGATTCTGATCAATTGACTTATACCAATGTCTATTGAGTTATTTTATACTAACATCTGATAAGATGATTTATACCAATCAAATAACAAGGATCAAAATTTCAATGAACTGCATTTGCATCTTGTGAGGCTTCTGACTTTTTCTATGCGGATTACCATTCAGGCAGGCACAAGGAAAACTGCAATCAATACCTTGAAAACAATAAGAAAGCAGATTGATGTAAACTTGAAATATTTTTGTGGAGGCTCCAGGATCTCCGATTCCGGATACCCAAAAAGATTTTTTTCCGTAGTGACCACGGAATATATTTGCTATAGAAAATCAGGTAGCCTCAATAGAATTACAGAAGTTGAAATATGATCTGCTTATTATAGTGTCAATAAATAACGAGAGTGGTTTGGTAGTCTGCTATGAGTGGTACTTTTACAAAATTGAAATTATAGATCATATATAATCTTTAGCTATGCAGTAATGAAATATCATAAAGAAATTACCATTTGACCTACTGTCATTTATACAGTACTGTAGCATCTGATATTATTGATATATATTATTCATAATGATTTTAACACCCTTTGCATAAGTCTAAAAGTAACAAAGAACTAAATTAAAATAAGCTCCCTTTGAATTAACTGTTGTTATTAAACAATTTGATTAAAGTAAATTTAATATAACTTATGTATTTGATAATCAATAATTTATTAACTTAGTACTAACCAAAAAAAACTACACTATGAAATCAAAAATTTATTTATTGATCGCAATCCTGTGCTTTTTGAACATCAAACTACTTTCGCAAACAGCACCAAAGTTCACAGTTCAAATTACTGACAACACAAAGAAACTAGACGAAATACCAATTTACAATCTTTACTATCTCAGCAGGTTTATCTCAGCAGACAATTTAACTCCTGAACAACAAGAGATTGTCTATTCTCACCTATTCTCACAAATTGGCGAACAAAAAGTTCAAAATTTTATCCAGACTGGCAATGATAGCAGTAAGGTAAAATATTTTTTACATGATTATCTCGAAAAATCACCCCATTACAAAAATTTTAAAGAACAAATAGAGACATTACCTGTTAATATTTATAAACAAACAGATTATTATAAAAATATAAAGTTGCAAAAAACTCTAATATCTGGTTATGAAAGCATTCAAAAAATTGGTGAAGAATTAATACTTTATAAAAGTGAGATTGAGAAACTGAAAAAAGATATGAATAGTCGGGTTAATGATGAGATCAGGTTAGAGAACGACAAAAAAATGTCACCAACAGACTCTATTGCTAACAGCATAGAGAAAGTAGCAGAGTATAATGCCCAACTACTAAATATCAAAAATGAAATCGTGGAATACCAGACAAGTATTAAAAGGCTTGAACACCAATATTTGGAGAAAGAAAAACAATACATTAATGAAATAGATCATTTAAGAAAACAATATTTCATTCTGTATCCTCGCTACAATCGAATTATTAATCAAAAATCTGATTTTCAGCCGTCTAAAGAAGGTGCTAAAAACATTATCAACATCAATTCAATTGTTCAATCCGCACAAAAAGATAGCTCGTCAGGACTGAACATACCTAGTGAGTCCGAGTTCATCATCGCAGTCGCAACAGTCTTGGCTGATCGGGCTAAACAGGAAACAGCCATATGGTTTATGGACCAAGTTCGTTCACGCTTGAGCAATCCTTTGATCTATGATGCTTTCCCTGAGACGATAAAACTGATCAGCAGGCTTGAAGATTACAAAGTGCCAAATTTTAGTGCAGAATGGCGGTTTGCCATAGCAAAGGATTTTGTTGAAATGCCAAAAAATATTGTATCAAGTACCTGGGTGAAAAATATAGTTGATACAAACAACATTAAAAATCTAAAATCTGGAATTAGCTTTGGGTATGACCTTAACAGAGTAATGACGGAGCGGTACAATTACAAAGATATTATCCGATACTTCTATATCAATCCTATGAAAGAAAGCTCCAACATTGACTCAATTATCAATAATAATATGACGAGGCTGTATATCATTACAAATGAACTCTTCGCCATTGATACAACAGCTGAGGGGAATCCTCATCACCGCCTTCTATCCTTCGAAGAATTACAAAGCTTGACAGACGACCAATGGAAAATCTTATTTGAATTAATATCTTTAAAGTATAAAGATAAACTACTCAATGATAAAGAATTCATAAGTGCTACAAAAGACCTGATTAAAGGAAGACCAGAGACCACAAAATGGATTAGCAATATTTTGATCTCATTGGCACAATTCGATAAGATCAAAAATGATTACCGTTCTTCTACTGATACCAACAACGAAAATATTTCGGAACAAAATTTTTACACTACATGGCAATTAATAGATCAGATCATCAATCAGCTGGACAATCATACGAGCCAAAATAAACAACATACTGAATTGAAGAAATACTTAAAAGATTTAATTTCATTGTACGGTGATCTTCAGTCGAAGAATTTTTCATCAGCAATTAAAAAGACATTTGATCTGATCGATGAGAAAAAGCCTTCGAATTCCATCACAGTCAATAAGATAAAATTAAACAACAATGTCGTATTAAAAGAAACGTCAACCGGTTCAACATACAAGTTAACCTTGTCGAGAGATAATGAAATTGTGGAGGTTGAAAGTGAAAATAATCTCATTAAAATTTATAACAGATCTGGGGAGTTTTATCATATCAAAAACATTGAAGAGATTGCACCTGCATTTAAATTCCTCACTTTAAAAAATGACAATTTTGACTTTATTGACGAAATGATTGCTGAAAATGGCAAAGAAAAATATAAGAAGACATTTAAAAGTTTTTCAAGTGCTTTACGCTTAACTGAAATTCAGATGTTTCAGTTGCTTCATTACTTCTATCTGCATAATGATACTATTATCAAAAATTCACAAGAAAGAATTAAAAATTCATTGAAGAATTTTGACAACATAGAAATTGATGATCATTCGCTTGAGACACCTATTGAAAAATATAACAAAAGATATGCGTCACAGTTAATAAAACTGACTTCATTTTTCGGTGTTATACTAAGTGTCAAAAATGATAAAGAATTAGCTAATGTCATTGATTCGCATGCACTCCCCTCAACTTCTTACAAATTGAAAAGAAAGATGAAATCCTCCGTTGATCTGAATGCCTACGTGGGCGCATTTGGTGGATTTATGATTCCAAGTAAAAATTCATCATATTCTCATCGAGTCGTGGGAGGTATCACTGCTCCAATTGGTGTCGCAGTTACGTCCAGTAAAAAGCTATGGTTTCTTAAAAACACAGGTGTCACGTTTGATGCGGTTGATCTAGGAAATATTGTAAATCATTATCTTGTTTCAAATACTGATTACAGTAAAGAGGTTCATTTTTCTGAGATATTCAGTCCAGGTATAACGCTTCTGGCAGGAATAACAAATAGCCCTTTTGTAGTATCTGCTGGTGTTAAATTTCTACCACTCAAAACAACTTTCATCAATGGAAATCCAATCAATGATAGAGTTTTTGATGCTACCATTTTTCATCTCGGTATTAAGATTGATATTCCTCTTGTCAATTTCAGATCTGTTGATAAATAAAATAAACTATTATAAATAATAACTACCAATTGAAAATTTGGTAGTTGTTATTTTTTAAGGCACATAAATAATCATTTGGCATTTAACTAGATAAATAAGAATCCTTCACCCATTTTTCATCAATACTGATCTTTGACCATCCATTTTCCTGTTTATAAATGAAGACCTCGATTCCCCTCTTTATTGAGCTTATCTTTGGAAAACTGGTCCCAGGTCCTAAACGGACATTAAGAACATCAGCATTCACAAGTGATCTTTGAACCTCTTTCGTATAGAACGATGAGACCCAGTGTTGGGAAGACGACGATATTCTGTACCATTTGTTTTTCTCTTCATAGATTCGTAGGATAGCACCAAAAAGAGCGGCATCACGATCCTTCACGATGGAACTGGAAGAAGAAGGTCCCGACCTCACATTAAGTGTATCAGAGTTAACGCTCACATATTTTAGAATTTTATTGCCATCATTTGTCGTCACCAATTTTTTCAGGTGGGAAGAAACTAATGGAATGAAATATTTTCTGCAGTCTTCCACCTTGTTGCCTTCGAAAAAATTAGTTCCTGGACAAGACTTGTTGTTTCCAGAACCATTGTTTCTGACACCTGTCGCTAAATTGAACCAATGATGATAGACAATCCTGTTGGTATCAGGAATCAAATTGAATTTTTTGCATAGATTTGCTGTCACCGCGATAATCGCATCTTTTTGTTCTTTCGTCATAACATTTCCCCCTTTGTCAAAATTACCGATGCTTTCGATGCAAAAAGCGTTTGCATTATTACCATGTATACAAGCAGGCGACTTCTCAAAACTTCTACCTGTAACGACAGATCCATCGGGAAAAATGGAGATATGTTGTCCGATGTCGGCCCATCCATTAAGATTGACATGGGTATTCTTCATTCCTCTCTGCAATTCAAAATGGTTATTTCCTTTAAAGTGGATATATGAAGGAATGTAGGTATGATGTTGCTGTATAACTATCACCGTACGTGCAACTTTCAATTTATCTATATAGCTGGCAAATTCCTTTGAGTCCATTTTTGTAAAACCGTACTTCGTTTCCATTATCCTCTATTTTAACAGTTCATATTTAAAAAGTTCTTCAATAATGATGTTTGTGATTTTATTGCTCAATGTTCTGGCGATGAAACGATTTCCAACCGATTTCATAAAAGTATATCCTAAGAATCTCCAAACCCTTACCTTAAAATTTTTGATGAATACCAGTTCATTTCGCCTTTTGATGACAGGGATTGTCGCCTTATCATCATTTTTGCGAAGATGATCGTAAGTGATGTCTACAATGGACTTCAATCTTCTATTCAAAACTTTTTCAAGCGGTATCAAATTTTCCTGATAGTTTATAGACGGAAAAGTGAGCCCATTGGTATTTGATTCGTTAATGTAGGGGTAAAAACGGGTATTGTCGCCTTGTATTGCCTTTGATTCTATCCTGAAGTCAGGTATTATGGGAATCATTATTTTTTTAGTTATATTGTCAATGAAAGCATACTGATCTTTCAATGACTCTGACCATTCAGACATTGATGGATGTAGTTCTTCCTCTAAATGGAAGTAATATCTGAGGAAGCTCTGACAGTTCTTCCTGCCAAGCATGTAGTCATGAATACGAAAATCCTTGTTGATGAAACCTGCAAAACCAGACAAAGAACCGCAGGCAATGGTATTAGGGAGAAGCTCATTCTTTTCATTGTATCTTGTCGGCCAGATCATATTCTTGTCTGTGTTGTCATCAAACATGTCCGTGATGTCGTTTTCTTTAAAAGAGGCCTGCTGGCGCAAAGTGGACACCAATTTTGGAATTGTGGTGAACAGATCTTCGTCAACTATCTTTTCCTTCGTTCCTGTAGGTAGGATATAGCTTGGAAACGGATCGATCATGATCAATTTGTAATTTTTATTGAATTCCTTTCCGATTACTCTAAGCGCTTCCGCAATGGGCTCGTTATTTGTAAGGCCACCGTCAACAGCTGAAAAATTATAAAAGTGGTCAATTCTGGGCACAAATTTAAACTCATTGCCAAATATCCGTTTAAGGTTCCCAATAATGTAGTCCTTCGGGACCTTCTCAAATGACACACTCTTCAACCCCAAAGGAAAGGCACCACTTGCCCTGGCACATTTTAAAAAGAATCTTATCGAGTCGTCGTCATTTAAATCCAGATCAAGTTTCGAGGTATCATTATCGTTTTTATTGTTTTGAAAATAGGCAAATCCCTTATGATATGACATTGTATGGGCCACTTTATTTTTGTTTGAATCATAATATAGGTCGATAGGTATGCCCTTAAGATTGCTTAGTGTAAATAGAACGTCTAGATTGGGATTGATAAATTGAGGTAGGACATTGATTTCGATCGATTGAGATTTAAGGACAATCTTATCAATGAGCTGATCCATAAAACGCACATTCAAAAGGGATTCAAGTTTGCCTGTCTCAAGATCATCGGACGAAAGAAGATATTCAGATATGTCCTCATCATCATTCAGTCCAAAGTTGACCCAAGTATCAAACAGAATATTTTTCTTTGCATCCGTAGAATATGGATCAGATACCTCATTCAAAGAATTCTTCGCAAGCCCTATAAGAGAGACTGCGGCGGCTATACTTCCAGCAGATGCTCCTGTAAAAATATCAATGATCACATTGGGTTTCGGTATATTAGCAGGATGGCTCTTATGTTTTTCCTCCCAAAGAAACAGGGTATTAAACAAGTAATCCAGCACGCCAGCTGTGTAGGCACCAGCTGTCACGGCGCCTGCAAGCACAAGACCGATATGGATCTTGTCGTCTTGATAATTAATTTCGAATGCATCCATTAAATATTTTTTATTTAAAAATAAATTGTATATTTGTGATGTAGGATTGCCCTCCCATTTGGGAGGGTTGTCTTTTTTATAGATCGAGTATCTGCTGTATGGTGTAATGTCTAATTACATTATCAACCATAAGACTGATTCTGTCAATTCCTCTATCGTTGCCTTCCAACAATGCAGCCTTAAGCATATCTATGTTCTTTTGAATAAACAAAGCATTGTTTCCAAGATCAACTATACATTCTCGAGCACCTGCTTTTCTTGCCTTCTTAACTGAATTCTTCAAAAAATGGTGTGAACTTCCTTCAATCGAGCCATAAGACATTTTTGAAACAGTATAGTAGCAACCGAATTTTTTGGTTAGCAAATTATAGGTGTGCGGATTCTTTTTAAGATCCGTATTGATTTCAGGGAGAACCAAATAGTCATCAGGCATCTGTTTCCATACCGCGAGATCGCTAGGTATGTTCGATTCATTATGACTGTTGTTTCGGTCTCCGCTTCCTGTAAAGAACAAAAATGGAGGCATGAGGAGATTATTATCCCTTGTGAGATCAGAAGTACGAACATAAGCTCTGTATCGGACAAGATTTACATCAGTCTCTATCAAACTGCTAAATTCACCGCCTATCGTAAGAATATTTTCCTCTACACTCATCATCCCCGCCGTGTTTTCCGTCAACACCTTGAAATGGTGGTATAATGGATTGCCGTCATCGTCCAAAGTCTTGAGAACATCACTCTGCCACGTTGTCTCATCAAGGTATACCACTGTAATGTCGTCATTGCTCTGGACCGTTGCAAGTTCTACCCAATTTCCTTGACTATTCATTTTGTACAGGTGATATTTTGCATTGTATGCCTGCTTTTTCCAGGTAAATTTGACACCAGTAATTACATTTTGATCAGCTAGGGGAAATGCACTATATGACAACTCCGGTGAATTAGGTAGTACACTTTCTGTTATCGTAGTGATCAATAATTTGGAGGCTTCGGAAGGTGCGTAGTCAACTATAACCTGCGGGTTTGATCCTGAAAAGTCCGGTTCTGAATATTCTATTTCAGTTTCCACTGTGACTCTGTAATACAAGGGATCACCAAAAGGAATCTCAGGAAGGTCAATGTAGCTGTCAATTGTGTTCCAGCTCTCCTCATCAAGCATTTCCTCGTTTTCGAGATCGATTTCCTGAACCAGCGTCATTGTTCTTACAGACAAGGCATCTGACATATTTAATGCCCGATAGAGTTTTGCTTTTTTAACGCCATAGATCTTATCATAAGAATTTATCGAGATCTGCATCTTTGGAGTGATGGACAATATTCTATTTTCAAGAACAGGTGTGACGCTTTTGATTTCAGGCGCCTTGACAGGATATGAACTAACCAGTTTGACAGGACCTACAGCTTCACTAAGATCGCTCTGCTCCATTTGCGAGTTCAATTCTTTCACAGCATAGAAATAAAGACTGTTTGAGTTCCCATCAAGGTTGAAATCGACGAATAGAACCTGATGCGGGTCGTCATTTAGAGATTTGGCCATCGGGGCCATTTCAAAATCTGGTGAAGATGGACTTAGGAGGTTCCCACTTCTATCTCTGATCACCTGCGCTTTATTGACCGGCTGGTATTTTCCTGATTTTATATGTTGATAGATGACAGGAATCTCTGTAAGAGGTACGTAGGTGTTTTGGATGGTCTGTCTGATAAAATCTTCGAAAGTCAGTGTTCCATATGAACCATGTTTATTGCTGCTATGTCCTTGTATGATCACAGTTCCGAAATTGGTGATATTTGATGGGTTGACCGGTAATAGTGATTCTCCATAAAATAGGTTGTGCTCAGTTATAAAATTATTGATATTGTCAAATAACTGAGGATTGTTAGGAAGAGGAAGGCGATATCCATTGACGATCTTGAATAGCATTGTAGTACGGTCTATGTGAAAATTTGCCAGACCGAGAAGCCTGTCGTTTTCGAAACCGTCCTTATTTCTTCTTCTGATGTCACCTACTGAATTTCGTTCGATCTCATCACCGTATTTTGTTTGTTTATACAGCGAGCTTAGGAGTATATCATCATTACTCCTCAAAAAATTAACACTGAACGGCTTTTGTTTGAAGGTTGTGGTAAAAGCATAGGTGGAACGACCAAAGTAATCAGGTCTGGTTGCGTAGTTAGCTCCTAAAGGAGCGTATGGTTGCTGAGGCTCTTTTATAGTTCTTGCAAACATCAGGGTCGGTGTTGATATCGCAGACTTGTAATCCTCTTGAATATCAATACTTCTTAGACCAAAGATAGAATATTTGTCAGGTTGGTTCTCATTGCTGGAATAGATATGATCCTCATTAAGCCTGCAAGGATCATTTTTAAACAAATAGACCCTGTAGCCTGGATAGTAGTTTACCGCTGTTGTTCTTGAGTTGACAGATTGTATGGGATCATCATTATATGTTTCATCGACCACATAGAGTTTTAAGTCTCCTGATGACAGTGACGCATTGTCAATTCTAAGCACCTTAAGTGTTTTCAGCTCTGTACCTGATTGACCATCACGAGCAACTCTTACAGTACCCTGATACCATTGAACGCTGTTCTGTCCTGTAATTGACCTGTACTGCGGATGATTTCCTAAAGTATAGCCATTAAATGTTATGATGTATACCCCTTGGAACTCACCTATAGCTTCATCAACAAATTTTGTAATTGTAGCCCGCTTGTAAATTCCTCTAAATTTGCGATAATATGTATTTTCAGTAAGATCAGGGGCCTGCCCGGCAGTTGATTGTATTTCCTCAGTGTAAATTGGCCACTCAAATCCAACTCTCACTTTTAAAGGATGTGGATTAACATTGCCCCAAGTACTTTCATTCTGCATATTTTCAACAATCATGAAAGATTGCTCAACAACTGGTGCAATAAAATCAGACGGATCATAAGAGGTATTGCTATTTTGCTCAAATGCGTTACCAACCTGTTGCTTCAGAATGTGAAAAATAGGCAGGTCATTATTTCCAGGAAGGATATCATGGATGATAAATTCATTTCCTCCAGATGTAAATACTGCACCGATGTAATTTTCAATTTCCGATAAAGGGATAGCTGGAGATAAAGTCTGTGAGGAATCTTCGACATTTGGCTGGCCAGTACTGTGTAGCGTAAAATTACCAGATTGAACAACGGAAATCAAAGGATTTTGCGGAAGATCTACAACACTTGTAATCATGCCGAATAACTGCTTTGGAATATCTGGCCTAAAAAATATTTCAACCTCATCAGCAAAAACTTCCTCATCATCGGGAAGCGGACCAAAGTCAGGAACCTCAACGCCGTTCACCTTGTATAGATAGGTGATCATATCTTGAGATGCATCGTAGTCAAAGGTCAATCTGATAAAGGTCTTGTCTCCTAGAAGCGTAGCCAATGCATTCTGTTCATTTTCAGAAGTGAACATCAGTGGTGATTCTTTTTGGATCAGCACAGAATTGATGTTTGAAGGAGGTAATAAGCTATTGGTTGCCCTGATTTCAGTTTTGATGTCCCAGCTTGTGTATGCTGCTGTTGCTCGTGAAAACCAGTTGACTCCGTAAGAGCCGTATGTATGCATTCCAGACTTGGTCTCGTGGTGTATAAATGCAGGCTGCCCGTAATCTGGCAATGCAATCGCAACGGTTTCATTGGATGATATAATACCTTGACCATTGACATTTTTATAGTCTCTGTCATTAGGAAGTTCAGGGCTTCGCCATGCAATGTCACCGGTTTTTTTATATTCGATTCCTACATAGACCGGATAAGTAAATGTTGAGAGATCGAATCGTTGATTGGTAAAAAAGAAACTGCTGTTTGCGGGCTCATCAGGAGTTACCTCTCTGGTAAATAGGCTCAGGTAACGTGCCGTTCCATCATGGGTATAACCGTCCGCATCAGTAATGACTTGTGTATTTTCAGTATCAGTAGATGAAGTGGCAATTCCTGGAACAGGTTGCAAAAGTTCGACCGGACGTGTTGATCTTTCATCATTTTTAGAAGTCGGAAGTGACAGGGCCAAATGATTGACAGTCCTTTGACCATGTCCATCATTCAGATCAGCATCTGTTGTATATTGTGCTGCATAGATAAACTTCTGACCGGTATAGACCTCTGCGCTGAAATCCAATAAGCCCAATCCAAGCATCCTGGCAACATGATAATCCAAAGAGGCCATATTGAGAATAGTAAGATGGGAAACTTGTAAACCATTATCAGGATCAATAATGTCACCATCTTCATTTTCAAGAAAGTAAGTTTCATTGGCGAGTGGATCTGGATGTAATAGATCGGTGCTATACTCGATGTACTTTTCCACTGAATGCTTGATCCTGTTTCTGTCATCGTCTAATCTACCATTCCATTTAGTTCGATAATTGTCTATGTTCACGAACTCTCCTCCGTTATATCGTGGCCAGACGGCATGAATTGGATGGTTTTCGGGATCTGGATCTAAACGCTGATAAGCTACACTATCTTCAAGAGTCAAAGCATGTTCGCCGATATTTTTCCAGCTTGAGGTTTCATTTGCAAACTTTGCGAAATCACTGTAAAATTCAAAATCAATGGCGTTTATGTACAATTCAGATGTAGCAAACCTGATGCTTCTAGCATTCTCAGCGAAGATCTTTTGGCCCAATTCCGTAGTTGACAGTTGCTTTCGGAATGAAGTATGCTTTGGCAGATTCATCTGATTTGTCTCTACGGACTGAATTTCTGTTTTTATAGATGCAGTATTTGAGATACCTGAAATGTATAATCTTGCAGCAAAAAATAGTTGTTCCTTACACTCGACTTCAACCAGATTACTACCATATTGTTGTAAAAAACCCAATGGATTATTCAGCGGGCTTACTGATGCCCTGACCTGTTGGTATTTTGTCACACTTCTAAAATAGACATAAAACTTTTTAGTTCCAACCTCATACAACCATAAAGCCTCCGAATCAACTATAGCATTGGGTGCAACAGAAAGATTCAATTTTATTACAACAGGAACATATGGGGCCCTTAGCAAGGTCACAAAATCATTGCGCCGGTTGAACCCCGAAGGAGATTGGTAATAATTTCCCTTTGGAAGATGTTCTGCAAGTGCTCCTTTAAGCATCCATCGAAGATGTATGCCCGCCGTGCTATCAGTACCTTTGGAACCTGCCGCCTGCAGATAGATGCAACTGGATTGAACAAGTGCGGCCTCATCTGTACCTGTTTGATCACAGATCGATTCGAAGGTGCTCTCATGTGAGCTTAACCTGTAGCGTAAAGGTCCCGATTGACTACGCAGAGGTGAAGGAATTTTTGATAATGAACTATTTATTGAAAAAATGCTTTTCGGAAAGTTGCTAAGAGGCCTGTCAACGGTCAGGCAGACATTTGCATCTTGATTCATGTAGAAGATCATTCCTGCGGACCCATCCACAATGACACCATGAGCAGAAGATGATACTAGCAACTGGCCTGAATAAGAGGAATAGTGAATGCCATTTACAATGATCTGACCTTTGTCTGAGACCATTTCTTTGACCCAGAGAACGTTCAATGCTAGATCCGTCTTATGGATATGGGTTTCTTTGACAATAAATACATTGTCCGACGTTATGGCAAAATCAGAAACATCGTCCCCTACTGAAATATATCTGTAAACCGGTGGTATGGTAGGAACTGCTTCTGCAACAGATTCATTATTGTATAGTGATATAATGGCAATTCCAAAGGTACTGTCATTCCGGGCCACTTTCAAAGCAATCCTTCCGTAGTCATTAGCCTTGATTCTAAATATATTTCCAAAGCCACTGAACTCGTAATTATTGATATTTGACAGATCCCAGGTATTGAATTCAGCTATAAAACCAGCTTGACCCGAAATACCCGAGACTAGCAATGACGATCCAACTAATATCAGGTCTGATGCATCGATGATGTCTTCCAAACTCACGATTTGTTGGACAACCCCGCCTGTATCAAAGCTTGAAAGCGTATGATATCTTACTGAATTTGACTCATTTGTTTCCGAGGCAAGTATATAAAATCCCGCATAGTTTGACACGATCGTTTGCTGATGATGGCCATTTTCTTGAAAATTGTATGCCTTTGACCATTTCAGATTGCCGTTTGCATCAATGGCAAGAATATTTTGTGTAAGATTGTCTGTATTTCTAGCAATTAGTACGTATTGACCATCATAGTTAGATACTACATCATTAGATATTAAATCACTAGATACATCACTCTCTTTCTCATTTTCAACAACCAGATCCTCATTGCTGCCATTTTCTTGCTTTGCAGGCATTGCAGTAATTTGCACCATGACAAGATCCCTTTCCCCTTGTGTGACAGATGAATTGGTAATCGATCTGGACCATATCACGTTTCCACTCAGATCTACTTTAGTAATATGGACCTGATCACTCCCTCTTGTTTGCGATGATACAAAATAGATGTAAGATCCATCATATTCGACAAATTCTTGCGAAAATGTTATATTGCTGCTATAGTTATTTACGAAAGACATATTTTTATATTAGGTTGATTCTGGTTGTTACTTCATCTTTTTGCTCATACTTCGATCCATCCCAGATTTTGAAAATGAACTGAAATCTAAGAGCTGTCTCTGATATGAACATATCATTATGCATGATTATAGCTTTTGCATAATCTTTGGAATATAGAGCATGATAATTTCTGTTGATCGTCGGTCTGGCACCTGGCCTTAGCGGAGGGATCATTACTTCTATCATTCCTGCATCTCTATCATTGCGGCTAATCTGAGCAAGAGGAATCTTTGGATGGTTGAACGGTTCTGGATTCCTTACCAGCAAAGCAATAATTTTTCCTGTAACAGTATCGATTATTTTATTGAACTCCGTAGTTTCTGCATTGGCAAGTGGACTTATGCGAAAGATACCTTCCATTATTCTATCAAAAAGATCAGGATATTGTGACGAAATTTCTTCCGACATTTGATTTGAAATACCACGAAGCATATCAAATGCTGCCTGAATTCTCGAAGCATCAATTGACTGATGTATTTCGTAAACAGCCATTTTAGACTGGGTTTCATTATTTTCGTCCTGATATTCTTTGTAGCAACTTGTCACCTGTTCACGGAAGTTCATATATCGGGATGTCTGGAAGACAAATTTGTGTACTTCTTTAGCATATCTCAATTTATCGTCTTCTGTTATATTACTAAGATCTAGTTCATTATTACCCCAGTAAAAGTTAAGAACCTGGGCCGTGTAAAGCTTCTGTGGCTTTAAGAGCTTTGGTGTCACTGTTCGGTACGTAGATTTCGGCTTGACCAATTGGATAGATCCATGGCACTCGCTGTTAAGCAACATATTAAAGTACTGTTGATAGATTGCCGGCAACGGAGGATCATCGTCTTCATCCCAACTCTCGATAGTTTGCGGGACATCAATATCAACTACGGTATTATCCAAGCTAGGAGGGTTGCTGATCTCGACCCCTTCTACAGGATCCTTGATAATAATTTTCATTATGCCTCCTACTTCAGGAAGAGCGACCATAGAAGGATCTTCAGGATCTTTCATCGCTTCCCAGCCTTCCAAAAGTTTTTGAACATAAGTTTTATTGAAGTACAAGCTTATTTTGGTTGTATCATCTCCATAGAAAAGAGGTTTGGCATTGACAATATTCCCGTCAGCATTAGGATAGGATCTCTCATAATCAATATAACTACGAAGATTGGTATGCGGATACAGGTCAGGGTGGGCAGTGGTATTTTCTACCAAATTCTGCTCAGAGTCCACGATTTTGCCTACAGCATCTTTAAGTGTATGTGTCGAGTTTGGTACAATCCTATCACCATAGTCTGATTGATCGTCCAGATGGAAGAATCCAAGAGGACCAGCTGTCCTGAAGCCATATGCTTGATGAAAGACCTGGTTGTTGTTGCCAACGTTATCAACCATATCTCGCAAAGTAAACTTGACATAATATTTGGTGTCAGGACGCCATATCGGCTGTATCGACTTGGATATGGCATCCAATGTAGCCTGAACATCCTCATCAATGACCTCCAATCCCGGAATTTGCTCGTTGTAGGTGAAATCTTCCACAGACAACCAATTGATGTCGTGAAGCAAAGTGAAACACTTGTGCTCTGGTTTACAATTTCCCAGGTCAACAATGATTTGAATCAGTGCCTCACAAGCTTTCTTATAATTTTCTTCATTTTGCGAATAGATTACCCAACCTTGATCAATAATATTCTGAATAAAATTGATCTGGCGCTCTAAAACAAGATCCAGATAGTTATAGCGTGGATTTTGACTGACAAAGATATAATATGACTCTAAAAGCGGCGATCTGCTGACTGGTGGCCTATCATAGAAATGTCCAAAATCCTGATGGCTTAGGTATTGACCGAGATCACACAGAATTTGATCCTCACAAGGTCTTGCACTTTGCAACCAACTCAAAATCTGCTCGAACTTAGCTTTCAAAATCTCAAATCTGGAGATGATGCCATCAAAATTTACAGGATGTTGGCCAATATAATCTGCAAGGATGTTGTAGTAGGTTCTGTACAGCTCGACATTTTTATCATAGATCGGTGTGATATCGTTGGCACTGATCACAGAATATGCATACCAGTATCTGCCAAGATTATTTTTTATGAACTCAGCATAAATTTCCTTTCGTTCTTCTGGGCCTGGTTCGGGAATAAAAAAGTCATGAAACGCATACATCTCATTGAAATAATTATTATAATATGAGATCATTTCCATGTAAAAGCCACACACTTCAGGAAATAATTCCTGTGAGACGCCTTCACATCCAACCGCTTTTAATTGTCTTAAGGTTCTGGACAGATTGTTGTACAGTCTAGGATTGCTTGGAATGATCTCAATGATCTCGCCACCTTCAGCCAATGCATTCTGATATCCTTCATCCATAAGAACGGCCATTTGTTGCTCGATCTGACTTATGGTATCATAATCTGGCGTATCTGGAGTAATGACGATTTTTGTAATACCCATCTGTGTATCAGTATCTTCATATCTGATTGCAGTTGTAAGATCATCCTTCGTACGATATTCGCTGAAAATTCTTTCGTACTGAGGGTCGTATACTGTACTATCAAGATCTTTTGCAAACATCGTAACCCAAACACCAGAACTATATGTACTCAATCTCAGCTCAACTTCCAATGATGGATTTGGAAGCATTATAATCAAAGGTGCATTATTAGGAAACTTCAAGGATTTATCAAATGTAAAGAAATTTGTTTCATTTGTCACCTCAGCGTAGTCGCCCTGCATGGTGACCGATCCATCAGGATTCACGATATATTGAACATCTCCCTGAAGCTGGTATGAAGCTTTTTTACTGTGAAAATAGTTTGATGAAGAAGCATAATATTTTGTATTCATTTCCTTATCAAGGAAGTCAGAAACTGAAGACTCAATATTTTGGCCTTGACAAAACAAAGTTGATGATAAAACACCATATTGTTCAGGGACATACCATCCGGGAATTCCTTGTTCGGTATAAGAAAATGGTGTTGTGGCCAATATTCTTATGGCGTTATATTGATTGTCTTTTTTCTGCCACTGTCCTACTTTCAATGCGCCAAAGCTGTTTTCGGTGTCATTGGGATATAGCGCGACATATGGATTATATTTGATCCATTTTCTTGCTGTCGTGCTATAGGCTCGGATATCAATGCCCTCCAATGTGTACTGGTGTTTTACCTGACGTAGCTCGAGACCTCTCATCACCTTTTCAGGTGGAACCATATCAGTATATAGATCAGCTGGACTTGTGTAACCGCCTATGATATTGTCCACCAAATTAGGAAGCAACCCCTTTGTCGTTTTGATGTCAATGTATGTATCAAGTGGTATGACCTTGTCGATAGATTCTGCGGCAGCCCTTGGATTCGTATCTAAAATATCAGGATCTTCAAATTCTTTCAGATCAAAGGTTTCATTTGTCAGCATACTTACACCCTTTACTAGACTCCCCCTCTGATCTCTGATCTCTGTAAATGGATTGATAGGGTCTCTGTCCACTTTACTGTTAAATTCCCATTTCAGTTCCAGCTTCGCTTTAAATTTAATTTTAAAGAATAGCACCTTGATTTTAAACTCCACCATAAATGCACCGTAAATCAAGAAAGGTTGAGGTGATTCAACGGCAAGTAGAATTGTTACAGAGGCATATATCCTAAAGATCTTAACATTGATATCGATGGCTAGGCCAGCTTCGATATAGGCACCCATTTGCGGCTTTTGGAAACTGACCTTGCCTCCAAGCTCAAGATACGCCAGCACGAAAATTTTGACTGGCCCGTATTTCCTGTCAAATCTGAACTCCCCTCTTGCGCCAGCTTTGATTCCTTTCCCTGAGATCATTAAGTATGATTTCAAAGTAAAGATCTCCATTAGAAGCTTCGCGGTAATAGGTTTTTGCTCTGTACCGAAATTGATGTACCAATTAGAAGGGTTATTAAAGAAGAATCCAGCTTGAATCTCTGCATACAACTTAATAATCGCCCCTGAATCCGGAAACTTGTAATCGGCCCCAAATCCAAATTCTAACGAGTTATCTCCAAAGATAAAGAAAGCGAAAAAGGGCGGATCATCTGAAAAGCTCACCCTCTGGTCCAACAGCTTCATTCGGGCATCGACCATTATCATGGAAGGCAATGACAATAATAGCATCGCATTGGCAGATATTATATTTCCAGCAGCCATAGTATCGCCAAGAATGGCACCTACTCCCAGTGAGAATGGGAAACCGTAATTTTCCGTTTGATCCGGTCTGCTGAATTTATGCACATTGACCCCTCGTTGCGGTGCCGTATAATATTCATACCAGCTGTTGTTTTCATTCATCCCTATTGCCTTCTTCTCGGCAACATACCTGTAACCCAAGAGACCCCGGAAACCATAGATCGAGATAGGGCCAAGCGCAATTGGATTGGGCAGCTCAATGGCTGCATCAATCAGAAAACCGGGATATTTGGGAGCAAGTCTCATATCGACCTTGCCATTGATTCTAGGATTTTTTATTTTTAGATCAACACCACCTTGGTATTCTTGGAAAGCGCCAGGTTCCGGTATAGTAAGCCAGCCTTTTATGGCGACACTTGGATCACTCGAATTTGCAGGAATGACCATATCTACAAATATGGTCTGAATATGCAGATATGAATCCGGTCCTTTATCTTCTGACAGATCATCATCTATTGTATAGTAGTATTTGATTCCGTCACCTCTTGCATCAACTCCCGCTAATCCTATGCTGATTCCACCGTCAAATCCAAAGTAGTTGTATTTTCTGACCTTCCCTTTATATTCTCTTTCATGGGAACCAAAATGGATGGCGGTTACAGAGAGTTCGGTAGGTCCTATTTTTAATTTAACTGGTTTAGGGAGTGTAAGATTACCTCCATTCACTCGGAAGTCAATACGACCACTGCTGTATATACGTAAAGCTGATATCGTGATTGCTTGACCTTCTAACAAACCACCTAAAAAATCATCAATAAATTCAAGATCAGCAGTTGCTCCAATAAAGAATTCATCACCTTCTTTTCCAAGTTCGATGGAATTAAGATGCAGTTTGAATACGTTTAAAAAAGTTATTGTCGGATTAAAAGGAGGTACTGCAGAAGCAGTTAGAAGAAAATCCCCATTACGTTCTATATGACCAACAACATCTATCATTGCTTCATCACCATCGTCATCAGTAAATGTTGGAATTTCAAGTCGTGCTCTTATATTAGAGGAAACAATATCGCCTTGAGAAAATGCTATATCAAATGAATTAAATCCTAATTTCCAAGCTGTAGCTTCATCCTTTCCCAAGTTCACCCAAAAGAAATCCGTTTGCCCCGGAGGGTTACCTGTATTGATTGCTTCTAAGGCGATAGTTCCAGAAACCCCTCCGGTGCCTATTAATAAATGTTTTCCTGATATTTTTAATGTTTGACTGATGTTGGAATCTTTAGAAAACCATTTTTTTGGAAGAACAATATCAGTTTGCTCCGTGTAAACTCCCATAAATTCAGGAGGTCTACCGTCTACATCTGCTTCCGGAAAGTTTGTTTTTGTACTGAGATCTATCTTTAGGTTATGAATATTAACAATTAACCCCGTATTTCCTATTTGTACTGGAGTAATTGTATTGATAACAATGTCCATATTATATCCAAAACCTTGTGTTGTATCTGCATAGAAAAGAGCTTCCGCAAAGGTAAAAAGAGCTTTGGGTTCCTGATCTTTTATAGGAGCATTGGGATTAGTGACAGGTATAGGTTCGTAAGATACATCTGTATTATTGATAATTGTTCCTTCCGGATAAACTGGAATCAACATATTACGGGGGAATTCTATTCCAGCAATTAGGGTCAGTGTAGCTCTGAATTTTGGAATTAGAATTTCCTTGATGTAATCATCTATATTTTCAGGTAAAAATGATTTAAAATATATTTTTAGCTTGTCTAAGGCCTGATTAGGATCAACCGATATGTAAGCACCCAGTGCAATAACCGAAGCGTACTGACCACTACTTTGGCTAAACATTTCCATAACGATTTGTGTTATAGTAGTATCTTCTGTTGGTGCAGGAAGATTTAAGTCTGTAAGATCATTAATATCTGTAACAAACTGTTCTAATGCTGTTGTATTGTCATCTATCGGAACGACAAAAAGATTAATGAAATTTGCAATTGCTTGTTCTTCCGAAATATTAAGAATGCGTAGTGCCACTTCAAAGATCTGTTGTGGAGAAAAAGAAAAACTGTCTATACTGAATGCTCGAAGATATGCCAAGATTTTCCATTGATACTCTACGGTGATGGGAAATGCAGATATATGTGAATCTCCTCCGGTAATATCCGGATTTAAGACCAAATATATGCCTGTACCAGGTAGTTCTATATCCAATCTATTAGGAGTTACAAGCGATAGGCTATAGAATGCCGCATCTCCTGTTGGGCTCTTACTATATTGTAAATCCTTATAATGGATTTTGTCAAGCAAATTTTGAAGTCCTTCTTTAAGAAAGCCTAATATTTCCGGGATGTCTTCTTTAGTGATAACAGAGGATAGTGTCGGATAATATCTTCTAGCTATAACAGGCGTAGTTCCATTTGGCATAACAGAATATTTGTTAATTATGTAAAATATGTACTAAAATTGTGGCAGGTTTTCCCTACATCACTGGTAACTCTTAATTGGGTCAATCATTATAAAATTTATGATATAATTTCTAACCAAGAACTAAAAATTTCTTTTATATCATTTAGTGGATAATCAATAGACTGTATAGGATTATTTTCATAATAAACACTAAATGTCATATCATTATTTATAATTCCAAAATATATATCCTGACCTAATTCCATAGCGTAATTAGGATCCAAAATTTGGCTGTAATTTCCATTTAAAGCCAAATTAATATCACTAATCAGGTGTTCAACGCTTTCTTTTGATTTAAATAGAGATATAAGTGCTCCCAAATTAAAGTTGGCTGTCGTCGTAAATACAAGTTCATTACTCTTTTTAAATTTTATATTATATTGATTTAATATTTTGAAGTTCATATCTACTGCTGTAAAAATGCGGCCCACTCTTGAAGCAATTCTTTAAAACTTAATAATGGTAGCGTGTAATTATGATTCTTTCCTAATATTATGTTGGGAGGTGTTATAAAACATCTAAAACTATCTGTTAAACTATCCGGCTGCCAAAACTCATCCATTTCCTCAAACTGGCCAGTTTCAGCTAATTCTATCTCATTAATAAATGCTTCGGGTGCGCCAGCATCATTATGCCCTCTTAAAATATTGGCAATAAATAATGACCTGCCATCAGATGTTGTTCCAATACAATCATAGTATGTAGACCAGCCATTACTTTCTATCTTTTGAAATTGTAAATTATATTCTGCACGTCTGCTCATAATTAAATTGCCGAGGAGTTAAAACTTTTGTTATGTCTCCCTATACTTGATTTCTATTTCCACAAAATATTAAATTATGGGTGTTTGGGGTAGTACAGGCAAATGGCTGTGATAATAAGGATGACTGTCCCAATAACCTTCACCCTGAACAAATTCAACATCTATATTCTGTGGCATCAACCAATGATATCGATGGTTGGTATCACTAATAGTAAAATTTATCCCGCCAGTATCAAAGTCAAAACTAAAATGAAAATCAAAAAGTGCATCTTCCCAAGCATTTTCAACTTGGTTAGCATACATTACCTTGGTCACGCTTCTTAATTGACCAGTCTGTTCATAAAAACTACTTGAGTAAACTATTCTTCCTTGACTATCATAAACTTCCTGACCACCCGCACCTGCTGGTTGACCATCTATATCATAAAACTGTACATCCCAAAGCGTAAACCCATTAGCCGTTTGTTTATTGTATCTTATAGTACAGGATGCATTTTCTTCTACATTACAAAACTGTTCTGCGATAGTATTTTTGTCTTCCGCAACATCGTCAAGAAAATAAGTTACCCTCTTAAACTTTTTATTATTTTTATTTGTTCTGTAATTATCCTCTTTCATTTTTAGCATTCCATCTACATAGGTTTGCTTAACAAAATCTTCTGTCTGATTTAACTGTTGAGGAGTTAAAATTTTATCGTATCTATTAGTGTATTTGATTTCTGTTGCCATATTTATAATTTTAGTAAGAATAGGGTAATTCCGGTAAATTATCGTATTGGGTAATTTTTTTCACGTTTTCCGCTCCATCGGTACGGTTTACCATAATAAAAAAATTAATTTTATTCTCAGGAAATTGCGTGTGTGGTTTCATAGCCTGTTTCATTAATGTGGTAAAATTGGAATTTCCTATTGGAATTTTTTCTAATGTAGAATATCCAAGTGCACCTGTATTCCTTGCATAAGTTATCTCACTTTTTATTTTATCTAATTGTCTACTATCTATTCGTACGTGATTTGCTTCGACATAAATGTCCAATTCATCAAGAAACCCAGCAAAATCTGATTGCGAAAGCCCGAATTTGTTATCAATATCGTCCGCAAATCCTATAGGAAGATCTGTCGTATGATGTATGGGTGGTGGGTCTCCAACTCTCGGAACTGTTACAGAACTACCTTTGACTGAACATTCAAGACTTGAAATGTATTGCGTAAAATTGGTATCATAAACATCTAACGTCATTGCCTGCAAATTATTAATAAATCTGTTCCTTGCACTGTTGCAATATTGCTTATATTGTCCTAGGTTATTAAAGCCACCGCCAAATCCTCTTTTTACTATTTCCAATTTATGAAAATTGGTTCTTTTAACCAACTGTTCAGTTGCAATAAATTTAACATTTCCAGTGTCTGGATCTATGATATGCCATTGCCCGTTTTTAAAATATTTCCTGTTAGCGAAATAAACATAATCCAAAATAAAATCATCTGTAAGACCCAGCTGGTTTTTGCAAAGCTGGGTATACGCTTCCAAAAATGCATTGGTATAGGAAGCATCTAAATCCCATAATTTGCGCCCTCCTAAATTTTTTCTTTTAGCAACATAAGCGGTAATTTTATTTACTATTCGCTTAATAGCTGCAATAGGAATAGGCACAATACTAGAATAGAAAACTGCGTCTGCTGCTTGCTGTAAAATAGCAGGATTCTCATTGGGATGAAGCTGCTGGAAACGATTTTTGAGATTAGCCCTTATCTGGTCAGGAGTTGTACCACCAGCTAACGCAGCAACTTGCTTGGCTTTATTCCTCATTGCCAATGATGCAATGGTATCTGTCGCAGAAATACCTCCAACAAAGATTTCAAACAAGAAAATGAATTCTTTCATCCTATGACAAAATTCGTCCCCTGTATTACATTCTATAAAATTGGCAAAAAACCCAAGTGCACCTGTTGTAAATTCAATTCCACTCCAAAATATTCTTAAGCCTTGTCTTGTAAAAAAAGAAACCTCATTTGCTCCTAAAGCAATCCATCGAAGGTGTCTCAATTTAGTGAGATTACCAACTCCTGAGAATGTTAGGACTGCGTCTACAGAATAACCAAGCATTGTTTCTGCATCACTTCTATCACCTGCCGAATCTATATGATATAATACAAAAATCGGGATTAAGGAATTGACTTTTAAATTCAAATCGCCAAAATCGGCAGGGTCATTAGTAGTTGTCAAAATCGGAAACTTAGTTTCGGAATTTATATTCAATAAACTTACTGGTTGAAACAAATCATACGAGCCATACAATATAGGTTTTGATACGGGGTCGAAAGCATTCATTTCAGTATCATATCTTGTGGATGTCGGTAACCCCTTTTGCTTCGCAATTATTTGTTTATTCTTTATCTCAAAGTCAAAATTATCAAAATATATACCTATGAACTTATTTGATTCATATGGCATTGTTATAGGAGAGGCATTTCCCCACTTAACTTTATATAAAGTATTTTCAAATTGTTGCCCAATAATATTTTCATCAATATGCAAATAAGATTCATAAGATACTTCGCTGGTGTACTTAAACAAAGTATTTTGATTATTCGGATCATTTGCATTATTGAAATTAACCAAACTAGCATCTAAAATATTAAAACCTATTGTACCCTGTTTTATATTACCATTGATGTCGAAGGGATTATATTTGCTAAACTCCCATAAAGAATAAATCGCTTGCACAAAAGCGCCTTTTGTATTTTTAGGTTTATAATCTGTTTTCAGTACCCAATTAGTCAAGCTTATAACGGTTTCTGTTGCATTCCAACTAGTACTTAACCTACTATATACCGCTTCAAATAATGTGATGGTACTACCATCCTTATAATTTTTAAGCAAACCTTCCAGAAAAACATCAATACATGAAACTCCAGGATTATTTGGATTATAATCATCAAGACTGCTCTGGTCAAAAGACTGACAAATTTTGACAACAAGATTTTCATATTTATCAATGTTGTTCTCATAAAACAAATTACCTATAATAGGAGCCGCAGTAGTAATGACACTTTTGAATCCCTCTTCTAGGGAGGTTTCCAATTTTTTTGCAGCTAAATAACTAAGTATTTTAAGTTTATCTTCAATACTAATTGGAATTAAAATTTTTGGACTTATTGAAATTAAAAGTTTAACAATTTTATCCAAATCAGTTCCATTTTTTATTAAGACCATTAGGTCATTAAAAAAGTCATTAAAATAATTACTTACTTTGATATAATGATTTTGAAAATCCTCAAAAGTATTCAGTTCATAGAGTGAAATAGAAGATTGTGATAATTCTTGCAATTGATTTTGTATCAACGTTGAAAGTGGAGGATTGAAACTTATTTGAAAATTTGGATCAGTTTCATATAGTTTATAAATTCCATCATCTATTGAATCTAGTAGTCCAGCTATATCTGCGATTAAATTATGTACTTCTTCATATTGATTAATACCAATGTTTAATTCTGCTGTTTTTAATTTATTCGAATAGTATTGAAAAAAATTATCTGCCTCTGACGAAAGAATTGAGCAATTGGTTGAAACTACAGTATGAATCGTAGGGATATCTATTTTATCGGAATTTGTATTGCTAAATATTGTTTCATCATAAATCCACTTGATAAAATTATAGCAATAAGATGAAGGTGTCGAAATCAGATTTATTTGACGCAGATAAATTGAAATTTCATCTCCAGTTGAAGCTGGGATAAATTTATTTATATCAAATATTCTTACTTTATTTAATTCTTTTATTCCAGATTTAAATTCACTGTAATCCGCTTCATTATAATATATAATTTTTGTTCCATTTTGTTGTGTAGTCTCTACAGTTTTAATGTAATATGAATCATCCAAATCTATACGAAATTTGGATATGTTGCCATATTTGTCATAGAAAATTGAATCAAGGAAGTTTATTGTACTAATAACTTTCTTAATTTTTATATACTTATTGTTTTCTAATTGACTGATAATTATTATTCCTGCTGCTGCCATGGTCCAAAATTTAAATAAGCATTATTTGACGGTATGTTTATAGCTGGTGTATATTTTGAATAAATATCACTCGTAAAAACAAACCCGTCTATTGAATAAACAATAATATCTTCTCCAGAAGAATATAGTTTTAAATTTCCGTCATTGCTTTTAGTTTCTCCGACAATATTTAGAATGTAAGCTCTGTAAGATATATTTTCTGGTGAAACTGAGGGGTTGTCACTCTCTTCCAAAAGTCCTCTGAAAAATATTTTAGGGTTAACTAAATCATTATCTTCTATAACCGCGGTTAATCTTTGGTTTTCCTCAGTTGTAATCCCTAAAAGTTTTTTTGTAGCAATACTTCCATTTGTAATTTGAAGTGTTAGTCCGGTAACTGTTTGGGAGCTATCTGTAAATATTACAGTTTTTAAATAATATGGAGCTTCGGGTTGATAGAAATTATTCCTCTCCGTTCCGTAATGAACAGAACTCGAAGTTGTACTATCTAATAGCGGTGAGGAAGAAGTCAAAAATAAGGATGTATTACGCTTTATGCCTGCCAGTAATGTTTCGTAGGTTACTCTTTCCAATAATTGATCATCAGAAAATTGTATAACATCCTCTACTTTTTTTGTTTGCACTGTACTGATGTCATTTGCTTTTTGATTATTTGGAAAATTAATTAATTGTAAGCGGCTGTCCATTACTGATGGAAGTTCTAGCTCTCGTGTCTTTTGAACAAATGATCGAGCATTTAATAGACCAAATACGTCATCAATATCTTTTAATTCAAATAAGTTTTCCTCGTAATCCTCTTCAGGAATATATATCTGTTTGCCTTCATATATTAATTCTATAATACCACTAACAGGAATGTCACTAATCTGTTGGATTTTAAACGTTATTGGTTTTGTATAATTTAAATCTACAGCAGTATCCAAAGCAGATTGAAGTAGATTTTCTTCTCTTATAAAACCTTCTTCTTGTGGCGTATCATCTGACAGAACCCCTGTTTTGACATACATTCCTGCTCCTGAATAGTTATCTGTTGTTAGTTGAAGAACAATTTCTGATTCTTCAGGGACATATGCTTGTACTGGCCATCCCATTGTACCAAAATTTGTTTCAAGTAAATCATTAAAAGTATTGCCGATCTTTAAATCAAAATCAATTGTTTCAGAGTAATTATAATTGCCATAAAAATTATAATACCGCTGGCGATTACTTTGAATATAAAAATAGATGACATCTTTTGTTAAAAAACCATTTAATTTTGCAAATATATCTTCAGGACTTGTTAATGGAGATGATTGTCCAGCAACGAAAAGTTTTCCATAATCGTTAGTATGTAAACCATAAAATGATGCTAAATCCAAAAAAAGAGTGGACGCATCTTTTATAAGTTTCTTTTCGAATTCATTACTTGTAGTTACATCTAGTAAGGTTTCTGTTGCTCTTGCAAAGGATAAATTAAAAAATCCAGAATCGGTAGGAATAAAAAAATCACCGTTATTAAGTATAATATCAATTCCAATCTCTCCATTGATCATTCCTAATTCCGTTCCGGCTGGTACTAATGGTAACTCGTAAGCGGTAGCAGGGTCTTCTTCTTGTTGTTCAGGATCAATATAGTTTACAATTTTATAAAAATATGAATCAATTAAATCAGAAAGCTGTTGAGAGCTGTCATTATCTTTTGGGAAACCAATAAATTTTGCAAAAAACGCAGGTATGTCTTGCGGATTTTGACCTTGATAAAACTTGTTGAATTCAGACCAGATATATTGACAAAATCCAATTCCAGAGGTAGCACTTCCTGCAACAATTTGATTATCACCTGAACCTGATACAAAATCACTTTTATTAAGTCCCCTATAGATAACGAATTTTATAGGAATTTCATTTATGGGTTGACTGAAAGGTTTTAAAATGATATTAACTTTATTTGAGTTTCCTGCTTGCGGTTGAACAAATATTTGTCCCTGACAAATCGTATAAATCTTTCCGGTACAGGTCATTTTTGTTGTTCCTCTGTATTGCAATGATGATATTGCACCAAATTTTTGATTTACTGATTGCCCATATGCTCCATCTGTAAAAAAAAATGACGACGGTTTCAAAACTGGCCGGACATTAGTACCATTATTAGAGGTTGTCAGATCCTTATATTGAGGGCTATTTTCTAATTGTGAAGGCATAAATATTATTTTTTGGAATATTTAAAATGGTGAGTTATGATAAAACCAATCTCCCACATCGCAAACTGATCTTTTGAAAAATAGATTATCACATATTGTAAATTTCTTCTAATGACCAGTGTTTCAAATTAAGTGATGAAAAACTGTAATACGAATATATATGTGATTTATTCCCACTCATCGGATGAAACATAATCAAAATACAAGTTGTCTTTATACTCTCCTGCTGCTGTAGCTGGGGTTACAAAATCAAATGCTTTCAGTCCTTTATCTGCGAATGCAGGAGGAAGGAAAATATTTGTTCGAATTCCTTTAACTTTGAAAAGAGGAGACAGACCAGACTGTGAAATTATTTTGGTATCCATTCCTTTGTATGAAGTATAACCTAAATCTAAACTTGCCTCAGCAATGTCTAATTTTGGTAACTTGATATTGGCATTGGCTTTTAATTCTATTCTTGCATTTTTTGCATTCGAAATAAGTATCGTGGCAGTTTCAGCTTCTACAAGCTCCGTGATTACCACCCATTTTTTATTCCATTTACCGTCTTTATAAAGTTTCAAAACTTCTTCGCCAATTTTTATGGTATTTTTTATAAGATTGGTTTTGGTTTTATTAGCCTTAAAAAGAATAGAATTCTGTCCGGAGAACTCAACAATGAACCCAGCATCTAAATTTCCCAAGCTACTACCCGGAGGGGTTACAGCACCTGAAAGTTTTGTAGTAACAGATACAGACCCTTTAGATGAGTACTCAAGATCTTCTGGTGTATCATCTTCACGAATGTAAAATGTAATATCAAAGTCTTCCAAACCTGCAACTCTCGAAAATACGTTGTCGTGTATCACACCAATATCCCCCAATTTCAAAGGTGTTCCCGGCAGCCAGGTTGCCATATAGCCGAATTTTCGGTTCATCTCGTCTGTGTACTGTTCTTGTGGCCCTTTTGCAAGCATAATAAAAGTTTTATGGTTAGTTTTCAATTATAGAAAATTGTTTCGTCTCAAAAGGTTATGAGAATCGTAGCGTACATCAAGGACTAAAGAATGGCTTGTAAAATTTTAAAATAAAAAAACCAGACCATCAAGACCTGCATCAAAGTTCAAATTTAATTTCGATATAAACAATACGTATTTATACGTGATTTTATATGTTTAAATATTAGATCAATTCTTTAGAAATCATATTGAGATCTAGAGCTAAAAGAATAATGCCAAGAAAAGTCTTACAGCCTGTCTTTTTGATAAGATTATTTTTGTGCCCCTCCACTGTACGATAGCTAATATTAAGCTTCTCTGCGATTTCTTTGCTTTTTAATTCTCGGGCACTCCAATAGATGATTTCCAACTCTCTTGGTGAAAAGTGAGCTGAATTTAAATGATCATCTAAATTCTGGTTTAGATACTTAGTGATCTGTGCGACATCTTGTTTTAAAATAATATCATAATAAAACTCTCCGCTATTTGCTCCCCTAATAGCTTTAAGCAGGTCAATGGGATCAGAATCCTTTGTAAAGTAGCCAAGTATTTGTGATTGCAGCGCATATTTGAGATAATGACTGCCACGAAGGTGGGAAAGGATGATAATCCGGATATCTGGATAGTTTTTATTAATAGTTTTCCAACAATTAAATCCGTCCATTTCTGCAGACTGAAGTTCTAGTAGTACAACTTGAACCTCTTTATATTCAGAAAGTTTCTGCATCAGGTCCGAGCTTTCAGATGCCTCAAAAATAATATGAATATCAGAGTGCCTCTCCATGTACCCAACCAAGCTTCTTCTGAAAATACGATGATGATCTGCAATGGCTATATTGGTTTTCATAGTCATAGAATTTCATTCAATGATTTGCCATCTCCGGAATCATTCTTCCTGATCGAGCTATTAATATCTCACCATTGCTATCCGCTGATATACTTCGAAAGGTCTTCAAATAGTTTATTCGTCTTCTCATTTTAATAGTGCTTTAATTGGTTATTAGAATATAAAATGACTTATTACAACAAAACATCTGTCATATTAATAGCATTTCTCTAAAAATAATAAAATTTAATCAGATATACAACCTAATTAATGTAAATATGATATATTTAAACTTTAATGCATATTTAATTAATATTAGCCACCAAGGTATTGCCAGCTTAAAAATTGAGCCATACTAACGAATTTTACGCAATCGTAATCAAAACTAAATTATTATATCGAACAATGATAATACTAACACTTTTATTGAAACTCTAAAATCTTATTTATATAATTTTTTGAGATTAGGTTAAGGAATTACATTAAAAGACGATTCAATGCGTAAGTTGGAAGCTATTTTCATAGTTGTACAATAACATTAAGCTTTTAAAATAATAAAGAATTGGCTACTTAAATAAAGTAGCAGGCCCTGCACCCTCATAAAACCTTTCAAAATGAAAAATTAAACAAGATCTCCATGTCGACATATAAATTTCAGAGAGACGGGTGGATAGAAACAAATAATTATAATGAAAAATTGCAAAAATACTGTCTGGTAATTTATAATATCTAATTTAGCACAATTAACGAAACATATAACAATTAGTAATTCGATTGATCATACAAAAAATAATGCTTCGCTCATCTTCTTATCAATACTAAACTTGACCTGCCATTTCCATATTATAAATAACCTTTTTTCTCATGGTTATCACGTAATCATTTAGTAACTGCTTCCTAATCAGAATGAAATTCCCCATTAGGAAGTTGACTATATCTAAATGCTGCCTGAAATGCATTAAAATCCTTTGTGATATAACAAAGGATTTCTGAATAGTACCAAGCTATTTTTTGTAAAAAACATCATAATCTGTCGCTGTCGAATTGATATGATAGCTGTCTGTTTTCTGCCAAATCAAACAACCCTTATCTTTCCAGACCTTCGGCAGTTTCGGTTTCTCATTGCGGGAGTATTCTGCAAGCCATAATGGATATCTTGAAAATATTGGATCATCTAAATACTTATTCAAAAAAGAATAATCCGAATAAATAATTGGAACCCTTTGAATATGATCTTCTACATAATTTAAAAATTTCAGCAAGTTATTTTTCAATTTTTGGGCATTTACATCTTTTGCAGGAAGGCTCATCTCTTCAATATCAACTACCAAAGAAAAATCTGACAATTCTATTTTTCCCACGGTATCACAAAAATGTGCCGCCTGTAGAATGGGATCTTTGGAGTATTCATAAAAATGGTATGCCCCTTTCATCATCTTGTGTTCCGAAAGAAATTTCCAATTACTCTTAAATTTAGGATCAATACCTCTGTCCCCTTGTGTCGCTTTACAAATAACGAAACTTAAGTTGTCCTTTTTGGGTAGATCCATGACTATATTGCCATTCCAGTGTGATACATCTATTCCAAATAATTCCTCTTCGCTGTTTTGTTCAGGAGAAATAAATTTCAATACTTCAGATTGCCCTTTCGCCGGACTGGTTTGCTTATCCAGCGGAATGTTTTGGGAGACCGGGATCGTAATCTTCAGCTGATTGAACATCCGCTTATTTTCCTGTTCTGATTTTAAAACTTTAAAAGATAAAAGTCCAAGGCTTACAAAATTGAACATAGTGCATCCTACAATTATTTTTGAAATTAAGTTCATAATATTTTTTTTTGTTAATAATAATTTTGATCGATTAGCCTGGGATCTGGGCTCTTAGAATTTTTTCATATCCCTCAATAATATTTTTCAAGCCTTCTGTATTTTCGCCTGGCCTTAAAATGATTTCAAGCTTGACATTGGAAGACCTTTCCTTTTTTCCGAACAAACTGCCACAATCCGCCTTATTTGAAAAGCTTACCAATAAATCTTCCTTATCTAAAGTGACATCAAGATCAGCAGTAAGTTTCACCTCGTCAATTTTTGACGTGTAAACAGGAATAAGTGTTATGATCGGTGTATCCACGGGAACATTCTTGAAGGTGTTGTCCGGCATCTTGACAGGGTAATTGATTGTCAGGTTTTTTGCATTGAGACCGCCACCTTCAGCCTCTTCAAAATATGTGTCGATGAATTCGCTGTGAGAACTGATCAAAGAGTCGTTGGCTATGCTTACCGCATTGTTCAATGCTTCTATCAAATTTTTGAAATTTATCATATCTGTATTATTTTGAAGCTATCTTATTCTTTAGGTCTGTGAACTTGTCGAAGACCTCTTTTGCCTGGTTCATACTTGAGCTTGACATTTTGATCTGTGATCTGCAGGTCTGGCATTCAAAACTGGCACCTGCAATTAATGCCTGAGCGTTAAAAGTTATGTCAGATTGACATTTTGGACACGGTATCGTGTGGTTCGTACTCATAATGTTAGGATTTTAATTGAATGTTATTGGAGTAAAACTTTAAAATTGTGGTAAGTCCCACAGGTAGTGGTATTGTGCCACCGGTTATTTCAACCTGCATCTTAGACTGGTTTCTAGCCTGAGTGGAATTGTCATCGCTTCTTGAAGATGCAACACTGCCTCTCATCTGCATGCTTTTTTTGCTTCCATCACTATTTTCAATACCGTGGTCTGATCCCAGGGAAACCACCTCCATGTCGAACTTGACACTAATATCTTTTACACATAGCGAATTAAATGGTATGATGGTAATTATGGGCAGCTCGAAACTTATGACTTCATCTTCAGCACTATGGGGCTGTCCATTGCTTCTGATGGTCAGGCTTACCATTTTTGGGGTGAATGAATCTCCATCTTGGTCGAAACACGATTCCATCAAA
Source organism: Chryseobacterium sp. FH1 (assembly GCF_000735135.1). Classification (GTDB taxonomy): domain Bacteria; phylum Bacteroidota; class Bacteroidia; order Flavobacteriales; family Weeksellaceae; genus Epilithonimonas. Next base: position 628,677 of record NZ_JPLZ01000006.1, on the reverse strand, counting down.
AATTTGACTTGTTCCTGAGCCATTTTAGAATTGGCATTTGCAGCAGCGATAAAGGGAGCTGCTAAAAGATCTTCTATCAAGGCGGCCTGATGATTATTTTGATCTTGTTCACTCATGATGCTAATTGTTAATGTTTAGGTTAAAAGATGTTTGGAGGCAGTGACCTCCAAACATTTATTGAAGTATATGTTAATTAGTTTCCGAAGAGCTTCCTCCAGATGCTGAACCGTTACTTCCACTGTCTTGTGGCGCAGGTGGCAGTTGGACCGGCGTAATATTTTTGCTGTAAGCATCAATAATAGTCAGGACACCTTTTGGAAGAGGGAGTTGACCCGCATGAACCTTAACACTGTATTTTGCACTGTTGCTTTTTTCGTAGTGCGTGCTGTCAGAAGAAGATTCTTTAGAATCATAACTCACGCTTCCATGGACTGTAACTGAAAAAGGACCCCAGCCTGCTTTAGCTTCAAAGCCTGCGTTACCACTTGTTTCAGTGCTTGCCTCTTTCTTGGTGTCTTCAGAAAAGCTTGATTTCACTTCCATTTCAAAATCAATATCTACATTGTCGACCGCTAGGGAGTTCAATGGGATAATTGTCAAAATTGGCAGATTGAATACAGTGGTAAATGGTGTCACAGTAGGATTTCCATTAGCATCAGCACCGATTACATTATTCTGTAATTCCATATTGATGATGATCGGAGAATAATTATTGTTTGTTGCATCCTTGTTGAAACAAGTGTCCAATAAAAATTGTGTCTGTGTATATGCCATATTTGCATTAGCCTTGGCTGCCGCTAATAATGGCCCTCCTATAAGTGAGTCAATTGGCAACCCTGAAAATTGCTGGGCAACCGATAATAATTGATCGTTCATTTTATTTAATTTTAATAATAAGTGCCTACTCTATTCAGTTTTCGGCTTCCCTGATTTTAAAAGATCCTCCACACTTTTCAGTGCTCATAATAATTACTTGTTGTAGGTAGCCAACCCTGACCATCTGTCGCTATAGCACCAGGCCAAAACCAAGATACTTTTCTTGTCGAAGTAGGACTTCCAAGTGTTCGCTGGCGTATCCTGATTAACCCTAACTGCTTTGACAGTTTGCAATTCTCCTAATTTGTCCTCCTGGTAGAAGTTGTCTTCGCCAACAAGGTTGCCGGCTGTATCACCGTGAGTCCCGGACAGGACATAGATCATTACCGTGTTTCCGACTTTTTTGCGGATGTCTTTAACAAGTACTGTGACCTCATCACCATTTGTGACGTCGTCAAAACCATATATTGGCTGGTTTCTGGATGGCTTGGAAATAATTTTTGATGCCATAATTAATAATGTTATAATTTTCACCTACTCTATCTCAGTTTTCGGTTTCCCTGTCTTTTCATTCTCCTTAAATTGGTACAATAGGAAATCAATCAAGGATAATCATGTAAAACACATGTGGGTCTATTCCTTATCAACAGATTTTGGGGAGAATGATCAATAACTAAAGTGCTAGCTTCTTTGTTTATCTGCTGTGAAATTAAAACCTTGGGTAAAGTGCATGGGAAATGATGTCATGAGGTAGAAAACCTATGACATAAGATGCGGAAACCGCGTTACGAAAATTTAAGTGAAGTCAAAAAAGTAGTTCTTGACTTGGTAAATTAGAGGATCTTATAATTGGAAAGAAAACCTTTATATTTATCACTAAGTGTTATACTGTGATTTCCTTCAAGGAGAACCACATTTTCAGACAATGTGACCTCTATGATCTTGTCAGTATTAACAAGGAAATTCCTGTGGGTACGGACAAACTTGTATGCTTCTAAAATGGGCAAAATTTTGGTAAGTGATATTTGAACAACAAATTTTTCGGTATTGGTCACTACATTGCAATAGCGCTCTTCCACTTCAATATAGATGATCTCATCGATAGAAACCTTTTTTAGGTTTTTGCCTTTTTTGATAAATATGGAATCACTGCCAATTAGAGTATTTTCCTCTGTAGTAATAGTATTTTCCTGACCATAAAACTTTTCTATTGCCAATTCGATGGCATATAATATCTCCAGTTCGTTAAAAGGTTTTAAAAGGTAACTAAATGGTCTTGTAAGCTTTGCCTTTTCAAAGATCTGACGATCTGAGGAACTGGTCAGAAAGACAAACGGTCTGGTGCCATTTGGGGTAGCATTGATCGTTTGTGCAAGATTGATCCCTTCCGGATGACCGTCAAAAAAAATATCGATAATGAGAATATCAATTTTACAACTGTAAAAATAATTCAGAGCTTCTTCGTATCTGGAAGCAATACCTACAACATTGTAATGGTTATTCAATAGAACATCTGAAAGCATTGTGCCCTCTTCTAATGAATCTTCGACGATAAGAACATTAACTTTGGACATAGTTAGCTTTTAGTAGTGATATAATTATTTTTGTTCCTTTATGCTGTTCAGATTCGATTCTCAAGATTCCCTTGTTTTTTTCGGTCATGATCTGGCAAAGCTGTAGACCTAGACCTGTACTTCTTTCCTGAGTGCTTTTGTTGGTGAGATCACTGTCATTTTTGTTTAAAATTTCACTCTTCTGCTCCGCACTCATTCCTTTTCCTTTGTCTTCAATGATAATGCTGTGATATTTCTCTAATAAAATTTCATCATACAGCTTGATAAATCCTCCTGGATCGCTGTACTTGATGGCATTATCAAGCAGATTCCTCACTATAATTTTTAAAGATTCCTGATCTGCATAGACAAATGCTTTTACGGATATCTTATTTTCGAATGATATATTTTTTTCATCCAATAATGGCTGGTAATTGTAGACAACTTGTCTTACCAAAGAATTGACATTGATTATCTCTTGATGAAAATACAATTGCTGTGTTTGAACCAGTGCCCAATGCAACAGATTATTCAGAAGGTTCTGTGTCGAACTGACAATCGCCGAACTTTTTAGCAACTGGCCATGAAGCATCTCCAACTTCTGATTTTCATAATCATTCAGCATTTTACGGTGGCCGTAATGCAAAGAGTTCAAGTAAGATCGCAAATCATGGCTGACGATTGAAAAGAGCATGTCTTTGGTTTTATTTGATTGGCTCAACATCTCTTTTTGCTCCATGATGACTCTACCTTTTTTTAGATTTTGGTAATAAAAATAAAATCCTCCAATCAATATAATCAACAAAGTAACTGTGACATATAGGATCCTATTTTTCTCCAGTGTTCTCAGCTTATTTACTATTGTAAGATTATCGACCTCACTTTGCTTACTCTTGATGGCAAACTGTTTTTCCATCTGTGCGACAGACCATATCCTGCTCTGATCATTTAGAGAATCTGACCAAACCTCTGATTCCTTCCTATATTCAAGAGATGCTTTGTAATTTCTATTATTCTCTTGTACAACGGCCATATTGATGGCCGCGTTTTTCCTGATAAGAAAATTGTCTGATCTTTTTGATAGCTGATATGCTTTTCTATAATAATTCAAAGCCAGATCGTCTTTATATTGTTCATAGTACATTCCTGCTATATCCATGTAAGAAATGATGATTGCGTTAGTATCCTTCCTTTCTTCTTGCAATTTCAAACTGGCAAAGAGATAATATTGAGCTTTATCATAAAGACCCAAATGCAGGTAGCAAAGGCCCAAATTATGAATAATATGGTCTTCATTTATACCATACCGATCATACCGATTACATTCCACGACTGATTGAAAATATATAATTGCATTGACAAAATCACCCTGTTCCAATGATATGTCACCTAAAAAAGCGTCAACTTTTAATTTAAGAATAAAATTAGGGTTTATGCTCTCAAATGAAGACTTCGACTCTTTGAACATCTTTTTTTCCTTAAAAGCAACACCTCTAAAGTAATTGCAGAAATCTTTAACGACAGGATCTGTCTGACCTTCATCAAGCTGTCTTCCTGCATATATTAATGCAGAGTCATCTACTTTGTCCAAAAAAAAACCTGCCGCTCTGCAAAAATTTTTATCTGCTGAAAATTGCCTAGCAGTAATTTTAATCTGATGATCAATTACATTTTGCGCTTTGTACGAACCAATCGGAAATATTAGACAGATCGTGAATTTAATAATGACATTAGTTAAATGAGTGTAATATTTCATTCTTGATCAATGAAGAACTACAGATTATACTGAATCTATTTAAGTTGACACAGCTTATATTGTCTTATCTTGTATGAAGTACCGTTGTGACCGTCCCTCTGGATAAGGTTGGATCTTCATCCTTTAAATAGATCACCAATTCACCGTGATTAGTATCCGCATTCAAGTTTTTTATTTCAAAGTCTAGCCTATAATTCCTGAAACGGCGTACTGCGTTTGTCTTATTATCTTTTATATACTCTATGAAAAAAAGGTATTGATTATTAGAATCCTGGGTGATGATAAGATTTTCCTTACTTAATCTGACACTTTCATTGATGAACACATTAACACTAATTTGGATAATGTCCCTGTTGGAGTCAGAATAACTTGCTTGGACCAATGGCATAAGTGGATTCCCACCACATTTATTATTAAATTCTATAGTATTGCCGATTGTAAGTTCAAAAGGGATTGACGAATCTTTCATGATATATGTAAGTTTTAAGTTATTTAGTTATCTGCAATTTAATAAAAATAACATAATAACAAATATACCTTAACTGTAAATATTTATTTTTACAAAAACAACATTTTTAATTATGACTGATTAGATGACCAAAAGCTTTCAAATTAGCTGTGAATTTAAATAACTTATCGAAAAATGACCTCATTGTTGTGTATTAAAAAAGTGCTTTAATGTAATCAATTTATAAATTATTATTTTGCGAAAAATTAAGATAAATATTTAGGTCAGATATTTAACAAATCTGGCTTTTGAAAGGCAAACGATAGCTATGGATAAATGTTTTTTAACAGAAACTCTGAAATTTCAAAGTAACTATGTAAAGGAAACTAATCAAAAATAGGAACAAATTGATTTTATGAATCCCTTGGTCAGAAGAAATTCCATACACCATTTGCATCTTGTGATTTTGTCAAGAGAATAATAAGGATCAAAATTTCAATGAACTGCAATTGCATCTTGTGAGGTTTCTGACTTTTTCTATGCAGGTAACCATTCAGGCAGGCACAAGGAAAACTGCAATCAATTCCTTGAAAGCAATAAGAAAGAACATTGATGAAAGCTTGAAATCTTTTTGCGGAGGGTCTGGGATCTCCGATCCCGGATACCCAAAAAGATTTTTTTCCACAGTGACAACGGAATATATTTGCTATAGAAAATCAGGTAGCCTCATAAGAAATGATGGTAGCTTGAAATATGATCTGCTTATGATAGAATAATAAATAAAAAGAATGTTGTTAGAGATACGTTTGAAATACTGTCCACAGGGTTTAGGAGTATCTCAAAAAATCACTACAGTTTAGGGAAAGAATTTAATGGTATCTCTCCAAAATATGCCCACAGATAAATATTGATAAATTCTTTTTTTTATGATGTAATAAAAAGTAAGTTATGATTGTCTCAACATTATGAGAATCTACTTTTTACTGCTATTATTTGCGCTACAGCTATCCGCACAGCAAACGAATCCCAGTGTTGATGAAATCATTAACCGAGAAATGATGGAAAGGAAAATCCCGGGAGTACAGTTGGCAGTTATACAAAATGGGAAAATTATTTTAAGCAAATCCTATGGAATTGCAAATCTGCAGGACAATATTCCTGTAAGCAATACAACCATCTTTCCCATCAATTCCAACACAAAGGTTTTCACGGGCGTTGCCGTAATGCAGCTGGTCGAACAAGACAAAATCAAATTGAATGACCCGATCAGTAAATATTTGGATGATATTCCAGTTGAGTGGCAAAAGATCACGGTAGACCAGTTATTTGCCCGCCATCTCCAAGCCCCAAAACGTTAGATGTCATTGTAGAAGAACGAACGTAGTAAATATAAACAAAATTAATGAATATAATATCAACAAGAGGGGGGGTATACGAAACTCATTGCTGATAATTTTCAATAAAAGTAATGAGACAAGTAAGAATAACAGGATAAGAAAGCTTGTCAATGAACTTTTCACAGTTTCGATTATAGTTTCGATAAAAATGATCACTTGAAATTGCGAAATACCCTCCACTGTGTCAATCAGGCTAGTCCCAATAGAAATATGAACGCTGCTTGCCTGCCATAGCACCTATCAACATCATCTTATCAACAATATCATGTTTAATCAAAACTTCTCACACATCATGGTATAAAAGTACACTGTCGTTGGCGAGGTCTGCATCGTCCTAGGCAATAAGGTAAGCCTGTAAAGGTTGTTGTCTCCGGGATAGGAAATATAGATCTCATTCAGCGTATCTGTAATATTTGAGGAATCATCCAAAGACTGCCAGTCATTAGAGGTCTCGAAGGTCAATGGCTGATTGGAAGAAAATGTATTGTTACCGTAAAAAGAGCTTGCACCAGAGTTTTCACGGTGTATCCTACTATAGTAGACCACGGTCTGCTGAGCGGGATTGGTTGACAATTTTACCTGAGGGACCGGCCCCACATTGAACCTGAACTCAAATCTGCCACATTCCATAGTCCTATTGATGTCCGGTGCATTGGAAAAGACCACTACTTTTTTATTTTCCATGAGCGTGCTTGCGATCTGTTCCTTGACATTATCTTTTTGCCAAGCTCCGACCGTACCATCCGCATTGGCCACCAGCACCTTATCATACTGGGGATCAGAGCCCTTGTCTGAAGTGGCGGCCACTCGCAGATCACCATTGATGTCCAAGGTCTTTTGGGGCGTACGGGTTCCGATACCCACTTGAGAGTATGTAAGCAGTGAATTCGAAAAGACCAGTAGAAGTAGTATATTTTTCATTTTACAAAGACTGTATATAGAATTTTTCGCAAATTAGACTGAAGGTGTGATTCACAGCAGAATTCGCCAGCCTTGATAATGTAAGGCGGTACAGATTGTTCTGCCTTGGAAGGATCAGCGTATAGATGCGAACAGTATCATTGGAATCGAAGCCATCTGGGTCTAGGATGTGGTACTGTGCATAATTGTCTGCCGTAAAAGTGACGGTATCGTTGAAATAGTTGTAATAGGTACTCGTCCACCGTTTGATCCCATAGTCCAGTTCAAATTCCGTGATATTGTTTGTGGTAAATGTCGCTGTACTATTCAATTTGAATTCCGCAGTATTGTTACTGTTGATCCTGAATGTCATATCCCCACAACTGCACTCTTTCGCATTGTCTGGTGTGGTTGAAATGTACACATTTCGCTTGACCTCCACATTGTTCACATCCGACTGCATAAAGGCCGAAGTGCTGATGTGATCGACATCCCCATTGTTCTTGTTGACAGAAAGTATTTTCGGATAGGCGTTGTCCCCTGTCACGTCTGGTAATGAGGTCACTCTGAGATCTCCGTTGACATGTAGCTTCCTCTCTGGATTATCTGTATTGATTCCCACATTTTGTGTCTGGGAAAACGCTGACATGCCACTAAGCACAATTAGCAAAATGATTGTTTTTTTCATAATTAAAATTTTTCGCAAGTCGCCGCAAAGTCCCACGTATTGACAACTGGCACACCTATCTTTTGTCTTACCCTATAGATTGTGAGTCTATAGAAGTTGGGATCGTTCGGATATTGGAAATGCATGACGTTCTGCTCCGAGTCGGCTACGTTTGCCTCTGCAAATTCCTGAGGGATGTTATAGTTGGCGGAATCGAATACGAAAGGAACTGTGGCCGGGTCATTATAAGCCTTGCCCTGAAAAAACTGGAATCCATTTCCAGACCAGTTCTGCTCCATGCTCATGAAGATATTCACAGTTTCGACGGGATCATCGACCAATCGGAACTTTATACGTGAATCGGAACCATTGTCAAATAGAAAATAAAATTTCCCGCAAGTCAGGATTCGTGCAGGATCACCATTTTCAGTACTCATACTGAACAACTGGCTGTACGCCTCCTTGCTTGCTTCATCTGTGCCATTGGTCGACGGCAACAAGTTGCTTTTCAAGATATAGTCTATGTTTCCCTGCTGGTCTTCCACAAGAATACGGTCATACGTTGAAGGCCTATCAGACTCATCAACTATCTTTCTGACAGCCAAGTCGCCCACCACATGCAGTGTTTTCGTAGGGACGCTTGTATTGATTCCTACTTGTGCATTAAAATTTTGAAACAATACCAAACCAAATAGACAAAAAAAAGCTCTAGACATATACAAAATTTCATTAATGACGATAAACAACTACAAGTCTCACAACATTTGAGAATAATTATTGCAAATATAATAAAATTTGAAATATATGTAATATTCTCATTTGTTCTTTTCACATTATCATAATTTTTCTCGTCAACATGTTTAATAATGATAGAATGGTCACTACCGATTGATGGTTGTTATCGAGATTATCAAGTTCCATTATCTTTTGTCATTCAATATTTGAATTTTGATTCCTTCTAATTTCACACGGTCATTTGTTGAAGAGAAGTTGAAAAGATAGAAACCTTTCGCCGATGCAACTGTTGAGTTTTCGCCAGATACTTACCAGATCCATATCGCACCTAAAAGGCTTAGGGAGGAAAAGGTACAATGCAGATTTTACAGGAGAAGATAGTTGAATTGGCAAAGTATGGGATACCGAACACTGATCAGGCTGGTTAGGATAGTATAATATGACCAGCCTTGAATACATTTAAGTAAAAAATAGCATCGCTACTTTCTTATTTTCAAACAGATTAGATTATCATAAATGAGTTTCGAATCGAAAGGATCATTGAGAAATAATGCATTCTGTCTGGATATTTTCCAAGCAAAGTAAGGGCATGATCTTATAAATTGATATAAAGATCGTTTTGATGACAAGGTAGTATCGTAGATTTGATCACTAAACCATTTATCTAGCACATTTGAAAGATCATGCTTTATCTTTGTTAGGCACTGAAGCTTTATCACAGCACTAGCGATCAGACTTCTTTTACAGAGCGTGGATCGATATTAAGAACACATTTTCGTCTGACAAAGACGAATCCACTTTGGAAAGTGTGGTATTTGGAGAGAAAGTTGCCATAGATGCGTACCAAGACGCATTGGACAGTCGAGACCTGTGTCCCGAAAGAACATCTGTGGTCCTGGACCAGCTTCACACCTCAAATCATCATATGCCAAATTCTAAAATCCAGCACAAAGTTTAAGCGAAGCAGCAGTCCTTACATCAAAAAGTAGTGCTATGGCATGTAACAAAAAATAGCTCAGGATTGTCATAATATTGAACTATTCACAGGATCATGAAGAAGACATTGCTTTCAATTATTTTAGTCACACCTTTTTTGGCTCTCTCGCAAAGTATAACAGGGAAGATCACACGATCTGGAAAACAGGTTTCCTATGTGGAGATCGTTGCGGTAAAAGATAAACTCAAACAAACAACAATTTCCGATGACCAAGGGGATTATGCTTTGAAACTTCCTGAAAATGGAATATATCAGGTGGTTTGCATTGTCGACGGGATCGAAGTCTCAAAAGATGACGTCACTGTCAACGGAAGCGTGGAGCACGATCTTTCTCTCGAAAGCAAGCCTGCAAGAGAGATCGATGGCGTTGTCGTAACGGCGAAAAAGAGATTGATCGAAAGAAAGGCGGACCGTTTGGTCTTCAATGTCGCCAATTCGGTGGCCTCGCAGGGAATGGACGGCATAGAAGCTCTCAACAGCACCCCACAGATCAGAGTTGATGAAAACGCGGGGATCTCTATGGTCGGGAAAAGCGCGGTAGCAGTGATGATCAATGACAGGATGCTGAACCTTACCGGGACCGAGCTCATCAATTACCTCAAAGGCCTGCGTTCGGAAAACATCGAAAAGATAGAAGTGATCACCGCGCCACCATCCAGATACGAGGCCCAGGGAAACAGCGGACTGATCAACATCGTTCTGAAGAAAAACCAGAACATGGGCTGGAACGGAAGTCTGACGACCAGTCTCTTTCAGACCACATATGCCGGGTTTTCCAATTCCGCAACGGTCAATTATCAAGGTGGAAAACTGAGGTCATCACTGAAGCTTAGACAATACGACAGTCAGAAACATTCGTATGAGAACTATAAGATCATTGGCTCAGACGGAATGGCAAGTTCAGATGACAGGAGAGATTTCTGGAGCGGCGGAGGCCTTAATTATAGTCTGGACTATGAACTCAATAAAAGATCAAGTGTTGGACTGGTCTACGATCAAGGACTCGGAAACTCAGGGATGGACATCACGAACACTTCGGATTATTTTGATAGTGAAAGTTACACCAATACCCTGTCCACCTACGCAGAGCATCGCACAAAAAATAAGAACAGTACCATAAGCGCCTACTACGACCTGAAATTCGGAAAGCGGGACAACAAACTGAGCGTTACGGGAAATTACTTCTCCAATACGCCCTCAAGCAATATCGATTTCACAACGATCGGCAATTCTGGTAACTCTTCGGTCGTAAAGACACCGTCTGAACTGAACTACAGAATATATTCAGGTCAGGCCGATCTTACGCTTCCGTTTGGATCTGCAAGGACGGAGGCCGGAGTCAAGTTCACCACCTTCGACAACAATTCCGACATCAGATACCAGGATCTGATCAATGGAACCTATGTCACAGATCCGTTGCGAAGCGATCTTTTCAACTACAAGGAAAAGAATTATGCTACGTACATCAGCATGGAAAGGCAATTTGCTGAAAGATGGACATTAAAAGCAGGCCTGAGATATGAATATTCTACCGTAAGCGGCGAATCGGCTTCCACAGGACAGAATACCGAAAATTCCTACGGTAAATTTTTTCCAACCGCCTATCTGTCATACAAAGCCGATGATAACAACACTTTTAACATCAATTACTCAAAAAGGATCAACCGCCCGGGTTTTCGAGCCATCAATCCTTTCCGCTGGTACACGAACATAAATTCCTACTATTCCGGAAACCCGGCATTAAATCCCTCCATCAATCATAATTTTGAACTTTCTTATCTGTATAGGGGCAAGCTTTCCGTCTCTGCATACTTTCAGAGGGAGTTGGATGCTTTCAGCCAGATCGTAGTTTTGGACGGAGAGAACAAGACCAGCAATTTCTATAATTTTTTCAACAAGAACAGTACGGGAATTTCACTGAGCTTTTCCGACACCTTGTTCAATTTCTGGGAAGTCAACTACTCCGGTGACCTCTCACATATGGAAACCCAGGTCTATGCGACCGATGCTGCTTCCAGAAAAGGAAACAGCACGACCTTCAACCTCCAGAATAGTTTTGCCTTGAAAAAGGACAAGACAATCCAGTTCTTCATGAACTACTGGTTCCGCCTGCCGTCAAACATTGGAAATGTCTATTCTTACTTTGTCGGAAATCTCACCTCCGGCGTGAAATTAAATCTGATGAACAAAGATCTTCAGATGAATGTCTACGTTTCTGATATTTTTCGTCAGGCGAAGAGTCACGGGGAGATCTACTACCAGAATTCCACACATACATTCAACAACTATTATGATGGGCAAAACCTGACCGTTTCGTTGACTTACAGTTTTGGAAATAAAACAGTAAAGGCACAGGGTCGAAATGTGAGATTTGAGGAAAAGAACCGGGCGAATTAAAAATTTTTATTTGCATCATATCTTTTGAGAATAAATTGCATTTCCTGTAGGAAGTCGGCTACACCTATCATCAATCAATCAATCAATCAATCGCAATCAATTCCTATTGATTAGGTTTTAACGATCCATAGAAAGATTATTTCGTTATATCTTTGGTCTTCAAGTTGCAGTATGTGATCATATATCACAGAATGAAAAATTCAGACAACCTTTCTAAATTATCCAATGATGAACTTTTAAGAACACTTAAAAGAGCAAAAACACATTTTATCGGTTTTATGATTTTTTTCGCCCTCCTTGTAATTGGTTGTAATTATTTTACATTTACAATCGGACCAGGTTACTATACATTGATTCCGATGGCGTTTATTCCAATAATCATTGCCCATATTTTCAATTATGGAAAGATCAAGCAGGAAGTAACTATGAGGAGATTACATTAAATAGTAGTCCAAATGCACGGATAGCTTAAATGGAATCAAGATTTGGACACGTCATTGCTACTTTGGGAGAAACATATCTGGAAGTTGAAAATTATGAACAGACCATTAAAACTGCATCTTCAGAATAATAATGCGAAAGAAATGATTAAAAAGCTGAGACAAAAGCATTAATCTTTTCTATATTTGGTAATATTAAAATTATCCAAAAATGCTGAAAGAATTTGCAGATTTTTCTGATGTTGAAATACAGTTATTCAATGAAAATATCTGTAAAAAGTATTTGGACAAAAATGAGACATTAAGCAGAGAAGGTGATATTTCAAAATCCATATTTTTCATTGCTAAAGGGTCATTTTACCAATCATACTATGTTGACATTTGTGAAGAGGAGATCATAACTGATCTTTATCTGGAAAACGAATGGCCATTCGACCACGAAAGTCTCATCAGTCAATTGCCTGCAACAGCATCTATTAAGACCTTTGAGTATTCCGAAGTATTAGAATTGACGTTAGATAGTCTTCATCATCTTATTAGGGTATCACAGAAATTTCTTCGATTTAATAGGCTTTTGAGTATAGGATCAAAAATGTCTTATTTTGACAGAAATATGAATCCCGCTGAAAAAATACAGTCATTTGCTTAAAACCAAACCGAAGCTTATACAGAGATTCCCTTTAACAATGATCGCTTCTTACCTTAAGATCAGACCTGAAACTTTGAGCCGTGTCAGATCGAATGTCACTATTTGATTTTAATCAAGTGCTATTATGCGGATTTATCATCATTTTCGAAAAAAAATATGATGACGACCATAATTCCCAAACTGCCGATGCGTAGTAAAGCACCCACCAAAAACTATTACATTCAATTAGGATTTGAAGCTTCTGCAAATGATTTTGTAGGCTATCTGATGATGAAAAAAGATAATATGGAGATTCACTTTTTTGAATTCAAAGATCTTTCACCAGACCAAAATTATGGACAGATCTACATCAGATGCTACGACGTAGATCTGATCTATAAAACTTGCTGTGAAATAGATATTAAAATACATCCGGCTGGAGATTTGAGTGAAAAACCATGGGGACAAAAAGAATTTTCTTTGCTGGATCCTGATAACAATCTGATCACCTTTGGACAGGCATTATTATAAATGAATATTGCCCCGCAATTGTTATGATTTTATAAGACAATAGCAAAATTGTAAGACAGCAGAAAAAATGAATAAGATAAGAAGGCAATTGACACTTTTTTTGGATGATCATTATTCAACAGAAATTGAAACGATCAGGAGAAAATACAATCCTGATCAGTATAAACTGATCAGATCTCACGTTACACTTTGTCGTGAAGACGAAATTGAAGATCTAGCGAAGATCAAAATTAATATCAGCCAGCTTGATTTGGATTCCATCAGGATCAACTTTGATCAATTGATGAGATTTTCGAACCAAAAAGGTGTAATGATAAGTGCAAAACATGACAATCATCAATACCACTATTTACGTCAAGCAATTCTCAAAGACTGTAATATACCGCTTACTTTTCCATATCCTCACATCACGTTAATGCATCCACGCAATTCTACTTGCACAGATGAGATATTTGATGAGATCAAAAAAATAAAAATTCCCGAATCCATCCTTTTCAAAGAATTTTCGCTGATACAGCAGACAGATGATAATGAATGGGAACTATTGGAAACATTCCAAATGTAAGTTATATAAATTGAATTAATCATTGACTTGGTAATATCTTACACTTAAAAACTGATTTTTTTGATAAAACAGAATAACGCTTTAAGAAACGATTAGAAAATGATTTGGTTACCCGTTAAATCGGAAAATTATCAGAAAATAGATCATTCCAAGTGAACCTAAATTTTGAAAACCTCAATAAATAAACTCATAATTATTTTAATTAATTAATGTTTTACGATAATTAATTATATATTTGCATTAACAAATTAATTGATTATCCTATGAATCAGAGTAAGAACATATCAAAGATCCTGTACTATCTGTGCATTTTGTTATCAGCGGGCTATCTCCTTACATTCATCTATTCGGTATTTTGCCTTTCAACCGGTTTTGCTGTTACACCATATAAGGAAAATCTATATCTGCACATCAATTATCCTTTTACGGAACAGTCATTCCTGATCATTGAGAACAATTACCCATATATTATTCTCTCATTCTTATTGGTTTTATGCACATATGGAATCTTTTTTTGGTTATCTGCTAAAGTGTTTAAGGTATTTTGCCAGACAAAATTATTTACAGAAGAAAATATAATGCAGTTAAAAAGATTTTACATTTATAATATTTTCTTTCCTCTCCCTATTGTCATTATAGCAAGTTTTTTTGTGGAAGTTGAGTCTGTGATCTGGGGATTGGTCTTCATCCACTTTATGTTAGGAATTTTCTGTTTTTTCCTCGCTAATATTTTTAAACAGGGATTACATTTGCAAAACGAACAAGATCTATTTATATAAAAATGCCAATTATCATCAACTTAGACGTTATGCTTGCCAAACGAAAAATGCAGAGTAAAGAATTGGCAGAGAAACTGGGAATCAGCACCGTTAACCTCTCTGTTCTTAAAACAGGAAAGGCAAAAGGTGTGCGTTTTGATACGCTGGAAGCTATCTGTAAAGCTTTGGAATGTCAGCCGGGAGACATCCTAGAGTATAAAGAGGAATAATCCAATATCTCAAAAAAGTGTTTGCGACTTTAGGTCGTAAAGTTTTACCGTAAAAAATTTTCACACATAATTTCGAAAGCAATGGAAACGTTGCCAGGATTTCTATACCCTAAAATCAATCCTATGAATACCTTATACATCAACGATCTAAACCTTATCTACAAAAATGGTTTTCAGGCCATTAAAAATATTTCCTTGGAAATAGAAAACGGAATGTTCGGTCTATTGGGACCCAATGGCGCTGGAAAATCATCTTTGATGAAAACCATCGTAGGTCTGCAGAAACCCACATCTGGAACTATCATCTTCAACGGAGTCGATGTTTCTGAAAATCCGGATCATATCAAACAAAATCTCGGATTTCTTCCCCAGGATTTCGGCGTTTATCCCAAAGTATCGGCCTACGATCTTTTGCAACATATCGCCATATTGAAAGGAATCACAGACAGTTCCGAGCGGAAAAAGCAGATATTGAACTTGCTTGAAAAAGTAAATCTCTCTGATTTTAGAAATAAGGAAGTCCATACCTTTTCCGGAGGAATGAGACAGCGTTTCGGCGTTGCACAGGCTTTATTGGGAAACCCAAAGATCATAATCGTGGATGAACCGACCGCCGGTTTGGATCCTGAAGAACGAAACCGGTTCAATTCTTTACTGAATGATATCAGCAATGACGTGATCGTTGTTCTTTCGACCCATCTGGTTGAAGATGTGCGGAATCTCTGTTCAGAAGTTGCGGTTATCAATAAGGGAAAGCTTCTTAGGCAGGGAAATCCAAACGAGTTGATTGCCGAACTGGAAAACAAGATCTGGTCAAGACCTATCGGAAAAGAGGAGTTGGGATCTTATCAATCCAACTACACGATCATCAGTCAACAATTGATAGAAAGAGAATTACATATCACTGCATTTTCGGAACAGGGGCTTCAAGATTTTTCTTCAGTAAAACCTTCTTTGGAGCACGTTTATTTTAATACGCTCACTCAAAAACCTTAATTATGAATGCTTTATTTTTATTCGAGGGCAGACGTCTTGTAAAACGTTGGCCAGCATACCTTGTTGCCGTAATTTTAGTATTGATCGGCATTTTCTGCGGATACCAGTTCAATTTTACGGTTGGAGAAGGAATTTATCTCAATTCGCCTTACACCATTGGTTTTATGACCGGATTGCTGAGTTTGGTCATTATCTTTTTTGCGATCATTTTTGCCATTCAGATTCTTTTTAAAGATCAGGATTCGAAATTTGACATTCTTATTTTTTCCTATCCTTTTTCAAAGCAAACTTACCTACAAGGGAAATTTCTCACCTTTTTTCTGCAGACTTTTCTAAGTTTTACATTTCTGATGATCGGATTTGTGATCGGACAAAATTTGCGGACAGGAAGTGAGATCCAACCTTATTTTCATTTTTGGCATTACTTCTACCCTCTTCTGATCTTCGGAGGAATCAATTGTTTTATAGTGTGCAGCTTTTTGTTTTTCATCTCGTTCAATACGAAGAAAAAGCTTCTGGTCGTTGTCGGCGGACTGTTTCTTTATGTACTTTATATGATTATTCTGGTCTTTTCGAATTCACCGTTTATGGCAGGAAGCCTACCGCAATCATTGGAAACACAACAATTGTCGGCATTGATCGATCCTTTTGGAATGTCATCTTATTTTTTTGAAGCAAGAATATTATCCGCTCAGCAGAAAAATGAGATCATTGTTCCGTTCTGGGGATATTTATTGATCAACAGGATCGTATTTCTAATTATTTCAATCCTTCTTCTATTACTGACTTACAGATTGTTTTCTTTGTCAACATTTTCTAAAAATAAAAGTAAAAACAAAAATCAAATAGTGAATGTTTCTTTTAGTCATAATTTGGAACAATTTACAACCACAAAATCAGTATTTGGAATTTCTGCCGGGATGAGATCTGTTTTGTCATTTGCGAAAATCGACCTCATTTATCTTTTTAAAAGTATCACTATTATAGCCGTTTCTATATTGCTTTTATTTTTTGTAGGGATGGAAATGTATGCCGAGATCGAAAAAGGAATCCGTCTTCCCCAGAAATATGCAAGCTCAGGATTGATGTCGACCACTATTTCGGAAAATTTTCATTTGTTTGGAATGCTGATCGTTATCTATTTCATCAACGATCTCTATTGGAGAAGCCATTCATCGGGATTCTCACTGATTGAAAAAAGCACCTATTTTTCTAAAAGAAAATTGAGCGGACATTTTATTTCCATCAGTATTTTATTGATCTTTCTTACAGCGATTCTAATTTTGGAAGGATTGATATTTCAGTTTATTTACAACTATTTTCATATCAACTGGAATGCGTATCTCGGAACAGTTCTTTTCAATACTTTTCCTCTGATTCTTTTCTCAGCTTTTATGTTGTTGATCAATGATAATATCAAAAATCGGTTTATCGCTTTAGGAGTTTCCGTTCTAGCAGGTTTTATGTTCGCCGGACCAGTTTCAAAGAAGATCATTTCTTATCCATTATTGAGAATTTTCTCAGATTACAAAGGCGTTTACAGTGATTTCAACGGATACGGAATCTATGCATCGGCTTTTGCAGAAAGACTGTTATTCGGACTAGGCCTGATTGCTTTTTTATGGTTGATCATTGAATGGGTCAAAACTAAAAGATGGAATATCAAACCAATCATCTTCACAGTCATTTTATTATCAATTGGAGTTTTTACTGGAAATCTCTATATGAAAGGCTTTATTTCAAAAAATGAAGATGAAAAATTAGTACGGTCAGCACAATATGAAAAGAATTTCAAGCACTATGAAAATCTTGCACAGCCAACAATCACAGACATAAACACAGACATTGAACTTTATCCGTCTGACAATTCTTATAAGATCAACGGGACTTATCAATTGGTCAATCAAACTGACAAGCCAATTCATAAGATTTTAATTAATTTTCATCCTGATTTAAAAATAGAATCAGCCTTGTTAATTAAACATTCTATATCAAAAAAGATCGATGAGGAAGTCACCGAAATTTATTTAAAAAAGCCCTTACAGCCTGGAGAAACAGCCAGCCTTGATTTTAAAATTTCTTATCATTGGTCTGCCGTGAATGGTCACGATTCATTTAATTCAATCATCGAAAACGGGTCTTTTATGAGAATCAGCCGGTATTTCCCAACGTTCGGTTATCAAGCTACTAATGAAATTGAAAATGAAGGAAAACGGACTGAATTTAAATTGGGAAAACAATCGGAATTAAAAAAGTTGGAAGCTCCGGAAGTTTTCAAGAAGGATTTCATTAATTTGGACATGCTCGTTTCCACAGAAAGAGATCAGACTGCTGTAGGAACTGGAGATCTAATACAACATTATGTTAGAAATAACAGAACCTATTTCCGGTACAAAGCTGAAAACATTCCGTTTCGTTTCGCTGTTTCTTCCGCAAAATATCAGGTAAAGACCGCCGTCTACAAAGGAATAGCGATCAACATCTATTATAATCAAAAACATCCGGAAAATGTGAATCATCTGATTGAAAATGCGAAACTGACTTTAGATTACTGCACACAAAATTTTGGAAAATATCCTTTCAAGACCATCAACTTTGCAGAAGTTTCTTCCTTCACGAAAGGTTTTGCAGCTACCGCTTATCCTTCATCGATCTTTATGACAGAAGATATGCTGTTTCACGCACATATCAACTCGGATCAGAATCAGGACGTGGTCAATGAGCTTGCGGGGCACGAGCTATCACATCTCTGGTGGGGAAACAGCCAGATCGACCCCGATGAAAGAGAAGGCGCAGTAATGCTGACAGAAACTATGGCCATGTACACCGAAATGATGCTTTACAAAAAGATGCACGGAAGAGAAAAAATGATGGAGAGAATAAAGATGCACCAACAGATCTATGACAACGAAAAAGGTCTATCTGAGATTCAGCCACTCTATAAAGTTACGGGAGACAAAACGCACATATCATATTCTAGAGGCGCTGCGGTGATGGTTAAATTGAGTGAAACAATCGGTGAAGATCAGGTAAACAAAGCCCTTAAAAATTTTCTTTTACATAATCAATATCCTAAGAAGCCCACCACTTTGGACTTAATAAAAGAGTTTTATAAGGTGAGTCCTAATGAAGCGGTTAAACGAAAAGTCGACGTTTTATTCAGATCAAAATAACTTCCAAACCTTTATCTACAAGAAGTTTTCATAAATTATTGTTGTAAAGGTTTCCATGTCGGATCGAATTACGGCGAAAGGAACAACTTTTCGTAGTAACATGCAAAATTTTTAACTTTTTTGAATATGATATGTTCATTGGTCTTTTGGACAAAGGTCGACAAATGGAAAATAAAGAAGTATTGATCTGACAGGATCGTCAGATCAATACTTCTTTTGTTTATAATAACAAATGAATATTATTTTCTTATATGATCGTATAATATGATCGCATCAGACCGTTGGTGAAGAGCCGCCATCTACAAAGATGTTAGCTCCCGTGATATATTGAGATTCGGATGATGCTAAAAAAGCAACTATGTTGGCTACTTCAGCAGGCTCACCCATTCTTCCGATCGGCACGCCAACCGTATCAATGATATTTTGGAAGGTCTCTTCAAAACTGACTCTTGACTGCTGGGCTATATTTTCTACAAACTCATTCATCAATGGTGTTTGAATGACTCCAGGAGACACCACATTAACTCTGATTCCTTTTGATCCTACTTCGCTGGCCAGTGCTTTGCTGTAGGCATTCAGTGCCGCCTTGGCCGCCGAGTAGGACATCGTCATGTTCCAGATCGGCTGCTTGGCAGCTCCTGTGGATATGTTGATGATCGCGCCCTCCTTCTGTTCAAGCATAGATGGCAATAATGCTTTGTTGATCCGGACGACCGACATAAAATTAAGTTCCCAGTCATTAAACCAGTTTTCATCTTCCAACGTGCTGTAACCTCCCCCAGGTCCTAAATTGGCGCCGGCATTGTTAACGATGATATCTATTCTGCCATATTTTTCCAATATCTCCTTTGCAATTTTTTCTGCGCTATCTGCCTCGGTAAGATCAGCGGCGATAAAATGATGCCTGTTGCGATTATCCTTTGCTTGTGTTCGGGCAGTTGTTACGACCATCGCCCCACTTGAACTAAGTTTGTCGGCAATGGATCTTCCTATTCCCTTTGTGCCACCGGTCACCAATGCCACTTTTCCTTTTAAAGAATCATACATAATTTGTTGTATTTTATAAATTAAGTTGTAAATCTATTTCCATTACTTTAGTTTTGCAAGTAGTTACACGAATGTGAACTAATAACCTCCGTGTGACTTTTGCTGTAAACCAGATTCTTATGGAAAAAGAAAAAATTAAAAAACCTGAAAATAAATGTGAGCTTCAAATGATCCTTGACATTATTGGAGGTAAATGGTCAATGTCCATCATTTATGCGCTAATTCCTGACAAGAAACGTTTCAAGGAACTGGAAAGAATGATCCCTGGGATAAGTACAAGAATGCTGGTAAAGGAATTAAAGAATATGGAAGAAAATGATATTGTGGATCGCAAAGCTTATGCAACCGTGCCGCCGACAGTTGAATATTCATTGACAGTTAAAGGTAGAAAGTTAGAACCCATCATTAATGAGCTTTATAAATGGGGACTTGAATATGTGAATAACTGAAAATAACAATCAATTTTCAGTTGTATGATCAATTAGATACCTGAATTAATTGTGCAATCTGGCTGTAAAACCCGGAAGAATTGGATTGATAAGATACACTATGGGGAAGTAATTTATTATGATAAAAAATATAAGCCTCGACAAATATCGAAGCTTATATTTTTACTGTGATTCTTGAAAACCTGGTTACTAAATATGTTTACCATTTTTTTAAAGAATCAATTGATCTTAGTGGAAAACTTACTGATCGGTAGACGAGATTTTGGAGCCGATGCGAGGAAGTCGTTTTCATTATCCCGATAGCCTAATGACAGGATCACCGAGGCGTGAAGACCTTTTTCCGACAAGCCTAATACCTCATCAAATAACTTTGGGTCGAAGCCTTCCATAGGCGTTGCATCCACCTTTAACTCTGCAGCAGCGATGAGGGCGGTACCCAAACCGATATATGCTTGTTTGTCTGACCATATCACATTTTGATCGGGTGTCTGGACAGAGAAATAGTCGACCAATGTATCCTTCAAGACGTTCAATGCTCCGTTTTCCAAATTTCGTTGCTGTTCCATCATCTCAATATAGTCGACGATATAATCGCTGCTTATTTCATTGAATCCGGCAAAGACCAGTAAATGAGAAGAAGCATGGATCTGTGCATTGAATGACCCTTCTCCCAATCTTTTTCTGATTTCGGGATTTGTGATGACAAATAGTCGATAGGGCTGTATTCCGCAAGATGAAGCGGTAAGATTGATAGCTTCAACAATTTGATCGACCTTTTCTTCGCTGACCTTCTCCTCGGAGTATTTCTTGACAGCATAACGCCATTTTAGATTTTTGATTAATTCCATTTTTTATCTATAAATTTAATGGGCAAATTTATCCATTCAATGTGTATATTTGTAACCAAGTGACAAAAAGTTATAGTGACAAACGGGTAACCAAGTGAATGGTATGGAACAAGAATTTGATCTGGTAAAGGATTGCAGTCAAAAGATACTGGCAATCAGTGATACAATGGAAATTTTGAGCGGGAAATGGAAGATGTCCATTATTGCATGTCTGTGCTATAGGCCGATGCGGTACTCCGAATTGCTGAAAGAGGTCAAAGGCATTTCCGGAAAGATGCTCAGCCGTGAGTTGAAAGATCTTGAAATTAATGAACTGATCAACCGTCAGGTCCTAAATACGGCGCCTGTTGCTGTGGAATATCAAATAACCGAGTACGGAGAATCACTAAAACAGCTCACAAGCACCATATCAGATTGGGGATTCATTCATAGAGAACGCATTATTTCAGGAATGAAGAGAAAAATGGACAGCAAATTGTAAAATGATCCATATACTCTGGAGAGTCGATAATTCTCCTATCTAAAATCCTAATTCCATAAAGGGCCAATACCCGTAAATCAATTTACAGTGCACTAGTCGCCAACCTGCTGATCACATTGACTCAGTTTATTGCCGGGGCAATCACCAACGGCTCTTCTATGATCTCTGAGGGAATCCACTCCACTATTGATACCACATACCAGCTGTTATTGCTGTATGGATTGAAAGGAGCAAAAAACCTGCAGATGATATCATCCTCCATTGGTTCATTTTGTTATAATCCAGCCGGAATAAATAATACATATGGGATCTGCAAAAATTTAAACTTTAAATCTCCGACGTTATCCGTTTTTTATGATTGACTCCCCAACTGCCCAACATGGACACCAACTCTTTTAGTGTTTCCGCATAGTCAGTCGGTACATATTCGACCAAAATCGGATAATTTTCCGAATCAACCTTTCTCTTTACCAGCCCGTTAAGTTCCAGTACTTTCAGTTCATTTGACAAGACTCTTGGAGTGATTCCCTTTACAGCACGCTGGATCTCATTAAATCGATGATAACCACTTACCAAAGCAACTATGATCCTAAGTTTCCATTTGCCTCCCAATACATAGATCGCATCTTCAACTGCTGAAAGATTGTCTGCACATTCAATTTTTGTAAAAGCCCGCTTTTTGTCAATTCCTTTCATAACTATCCCAAATATTACTACTATCCTTTTATATACTACTATTAAAACAATAGTAAATATAGAATAAATTTGCGGATATATAAATATTTACATGAGACAGTTATTGCACATTATGTCAAGTCCGAAAACTAAGAATTCTGCAAGCAGAAAATTGGGTCGGATAGTGGTTGAAAAGATAAAAGAAAAATATTCTGATTTACAGATAACTGAATATGACCTTGCACTAAATACAATAGCACATTTGGATGAAGACCACATTGAAGCATTTTTTACACCTGCAGAAATTCAGACAAAAGCACATCAACAATCTTTAGTGCGGTCAGACCGGGCAATTGAAGATCTCTTAAAAGCTGACATTATTGTGATCGAGGCTCCTATGTACAATTGGAATATTCCCAGTACGTTAAAGGCATACTTCGATCAGATAGCACGAGCTAAACTAACTTTTCAATATACTGGTGAAGGCCTGTTGCCAAAGGGTTTGCTAAAAGAGAAAAAAGCATGCATTGTTACCTCATCCGGCGGAATCTATTCTGAAGGTGAATTGGGATCTTACGATTTTACTACAAATTACGTTCGTTTTTTTCTGAACCTTCTGGGAATAGAGGTCGTCAATGTTTTTCGTGTAGAAGGGCAAGCAATTTTTGGATCTGAGAATGCTATGTTAAAAGCTATTGAAAGCGTTGTGATCGATGATCAATTATAATGTGTTTAGTTCAGGCTATATTTTGTTTTTTTGGTTGAAACTAATTCCTATTAACACCAGAAAATAAGAGCAAATTAAGACTAAAAACACTCTAATTTATTTCATTATACAAGCTTTGCCAACACAAATCCAATGACGAGTGCCAGAAAAAATGCGATAATGATCTTTCACATAGTCAGTTTTGCTATTTTGAACCTCCTGATTCAATCTGAAATTTTCCTGCTTCAACGTTTCCAGATTGACCTGCAAAGACGACGTCTTTTCATTGATAGAAGACTGTACATTCTTCTCATGCAGAACAGCGATCTCTTTTTTGTAGCTCTCCATTTCAGCCTGTCGCTGTTTTTGCTGCTCCTGAAAATTCTTCTGAAGATCTTCCAACTGTTTCCAGGATGTCACCTGAAGTTTCAGAAACTCTTCTGACAAGGTTTTGTTATGTGCTTAACTTTGTTCCTTGTATATTTTCTGGGCTTCGGTGAACGCCTCGTTTTTCTTCTTTAACTGCTTTTCCAAGGTTTCCACCTGTTCTGAAAACTGCCTCGTCACATCTTTTTTCACCTCATCGATGAGCAGAGCCCTTGAGTTCGATCTTTCGTGGGAAAGCTTTTCAGCAGTGGTGTGCAATCCTGCACCATAATCGTGCGGTAAATGAAAAAGTTTGTCAGCCAGCCTTTCCAATTATGTTTCATCGACTGTGTGGACGATGGCTGTGACAGTAACCGGTTTTATCGCAATGAATGATTCGGACAAGGTCAGGTCATTAAAGGTTTCCATACTTTCTTATTTTTAACAGAAAAAAGGGAAATTTAACATTAAAAATACTACTTTGTATTGCATAGTATTAATTAATAGATATATCTTTGCATAAAATCACACCACTATGCAAAGATTATTTTTATTATGCTCTATTGTTTTGTCTTCTGTCTGTTCGAATGCTCAGGGTCTGAATCGAAAAATCGACAGTCTGATCCAATCAGAATTTAAGGATAACAACGGACCGGGCGGCGTTTTCCTTATTGCCAAAAAAGGGAAACCCGTCTATGAAAAAGCCTTCGGAATGGCCAATCTGGAATTGGACGCCAAACTGAATACAAATAGTGTATTTCAGATCGGTTCGATGACCAAACAGTTTACAGCGATTGCTATTTTAATGCTTGAAGAAAAAGGAAAATTAAAGGTCAGTGATCCGATCTCCACATACATTCCCTCATATCCTAACGGAGATAAGATCACCATCCATCATCTTCTGACCCACACTTCAGGTATCAAGGATTTTACGAAAATGAAGGTCTTGCAGGACATTGCTCAAAAGGAAATGACGCCAAAACAGATGGTTGACCTCTTTAAAAATGAACCAGGCGATTTCGCTCCCGGAGAAAAATTCGAATATAATAATTCAGGATATGTCGTTCTGGGTTATATCATTGAGTTGGTATCAGGTGAAACATATGAAGATTTTATAAAGAAGAATATATTTGAGAAAGCCGGGATGACGAATTCTTATTATGCCAGTGACAGAAAAATTATCAAAAACAGAGCATTTGGCTACCACAAGAAAAGTACCGGTTACGTGAATAAAACAGTCATTAATTTCAGCGTTCCTTTTTCTTCAGGTTCATTGATGTCTACTTTGGACGATATGCTCAAATGGCAGAATGCTTTAAATCAAAATCTATTATTAAGTTCTAAAGAAGAAACAAAAGCTTTTACCAAGTACAAACTCAATGACGGTCAGGAGATAGAATACGGCTACGGTTGGCATTTGAAGAACATCAACGGCATCCCAACCCGTGAACACGGCGGAAGTATTTTCGGATTCAAATCGATGGCTGTTTATATTCCAAGTGAAGATATTTATGTGCTTGGATTCAGCAATTGTGACTGCAACTCTCCCACTCAGTTGGTAAAAGATATGGCTAAACTGGCTCTTGAAAATCTAAAAAAATAATTCATATGACAGAATTTTTTGTACGAAGCAGACAATTGACGATTAAAGATGAAATTAAAAATATTTTATTCCTCGTTCTAGTCACTTCCAAAGGCTTACCAGAAAAAACATTTCGACATTAAAGACATCTATGCCTGTACATACTGCGGAGAAACCGCAGAACTTAATTCTGGAAGGTATCGATGTCAGAGATGTGATCATGAGGAATGGGTAAATGCGTAAATACAATACGGCTAACTTAATCTGCAGCCTCGCTATTTTCAATCTGATTGTTCTGAAAGGCGGTAATCCCGGCAATCTTATTGTCAATGGTTTCGTAAACGATCTCCACAGAAAATGAGGATAGCTTATATATCGCAAACCTTAAATTGTTTTTGGTCGTCTCATCAATTATTTGTCCTTCAGAAATTACAAGCTCAATCTGAGATTCCTTGGATAGATTATTAAAATTGTAATATGAAATAAACATATGATTTCGTTTTGAATTTAATGATTTCTGCTAATATTTATTATGTGATCTCCGGAATTGCTTCAATTGATACAAAATGAAATTACAACTCCTTAAGCAATCTAAATGTAAGGTTTATCCTAGGTTTCATTGGATGTATAGATTTTGCGATCCTGTGTTCCCAATTCTCCTGTAGATCACCTTTCATAATGAGTAATGAACCGTTAGGAAGTGGTAGACTGTATTTGCTTTGATGGTGATCTTTCTTTCTGAAATCAAAATTTCTTGTTTCGCCTAAACTGATGGAGGCAATCACCGGACGCGTTCCATATCTGCTCTCCTTATCCCTGTGCCATGCGACAGAATCGTTATTATCGCGATATAAATTAAGGAGTACACCATTAAACTGATAGCCGAATTTCTTTTCTATTCTTTCTTTTAAAGATAATAGCTCCGGAGTCCAAGAGTTGGTACCGGAAATATTATTATCTGCCGACTCGTTGTATTTTGAATCACCGTACCAAGCTGTTAACCTCGGCGTTATAACCATTTTATCATACATTTTTTGAGTACGCTGTTCCCACGGAGCAGTTTTAAGCAGATGATCTTTTAATTGATCCGCCTCTTCTCTACTCAGGAAATTCTCCTTGTATTCCAAAAGGTCTTTTGGAAATTCATAAAATTCTATTGCTTCAAACAAACTTAACTGAGTCATAATCTTCAATTAATTTTTATTCAAAATAAATTTAATTCTTATTTCCAATTCTTTCTTTGATATGCTTTATATCAGTTTTAATCTCAGTTATAAAATTTTGAATATGATATTCTGAAAATTCATCAGGTTCGTATTCCTTTGTATTAATACTGCATGCAAACTCCCAAATTTCTTTAATTTCAGGCAATGGAATTTTATAAGGCTCATAAAATTGATTGTCAGCCTTAACCCAAATGCCATCTGCTTCGTGAAACTGAAACCTTTTGTAACTGATCCCGTCATTCGTTGTGATGAAAACATAAGTTCTGTCTGTTTTCAGGTCCGAAAGATTTTCGACATATTTTCCTACGATGTAGGTTCCATTCTTATAGGGTGGCATTGAATCTCCGTCAGCGGGAAATGCCCTGAACTTACCTCCTTTTAAGAATGGTAACGATATGGTCTCCAGACTTTCTATATATTCAGGATCTCCATAGCCGTTTAAGTAGCCCATAGAAGCTTTTTGTGGAATAATCTCAATCTGATCGTTTCCATCCTGATCAACTCTAATAGGAAGAACAATTCTATTATCGGGAAGTTCCATAATCTCATCGACTGAAAATTTTCTAACATCTACAGTTAACAAAAGGTCGATGCCGATGTTATAGAATTTTGAAATTCTAAGCAAAATTTCAATCGGAGGTTCTGTTCTTCCATATTCATAGGCGACATATCTGGATCGGGTAAGAATTAACAGATCTGCCAGCTCTTGCTGAGTCATATTTTTCTTACCTCTCAGGAACACGATGTTATCAGAGAACTTTGACATTGTTACAATTTTAGACAACAAAAATACAAAATTTGTTTCAAAACGTAACTAAGTTTGTCAAATGGAAAGAGCAATTACACATATGGACTTAGATACTTTCTTTGTCTCCTGTGAACGGCTGACAAAACTCCGAATTGGAGAAAAAGCCTTTGATCATAGGAGGTGGAGAACGTTGTTTGGTAGCATCCTGCTCTTATGCGGCGAGATACTTTGGCGTTAGAAGCGTAATGCCTATCAAAATGGCAATGAGATTATGTCCGGAAGCTAATGTGATCAAAGGTGATATGGAACACTATTCCAATATGTCACATCTGGTAACCGAGGTCATTCAGGAAAAAGTACCTGTTTTGGAGAAGGCAAGCATCGATGAATTCTATCTCGACCTATCAGGAATGGAAAGGTTCTACAGTTGTTATCAGTGGACGAGGGAAATTGCTGATGCTGTTCAGCGAAATAGCGGCCTGCCGATAAGTTGTGCTTTGTCCAATAATAAGACGGTCTCCAAGATCGGGACCGGCGAATCAAAGCCTGTCGGACGGTTTGAAGTAAAAGAGGCCAACATACAAAATTTCTTAGATCCGCTATCTATAAAAAGATACCGATGGTAGGACCTGAGACATTCAACTTTTTTTCAAGACTGGGAGCCAAGACCATCAAGACCCTTTCTGAAATGCCGGTCGACGTATTACAACAACTGATCGGAAAGAATGGATCTGTATACTTTGGGAGAAAGCCCATGGCATAGATGAGACACCTGTGCTACCCTACTCTGAAAGAAAGTCAATCTCTACAGAGGATACCTTTGCACAGGATACGATCGATATTCAGAATGTCAGGAGCATCATTTCGGGGATGGTGGAAAAGCTTGCTTTCCAGTTAAGGCAGAAAAAATGGCTGACCTCAATCGTTTCCGTGAAGATCAGATACTCAAATTTCGATACAGAGACCAAACAGTGCAGAATTCCCTATACCTCTGCAGACCACACCTTGCTTCGGTATGTCCTGGAGCTCTTCAATAAGTTGTACACCAAAAGAATGAGTATCCACCTGATCGGCATCCGGTTCACAGGATTGATTCATGGACTTCATCAGATGGATCTTTTTGAAGATACGGAAGAACTTATTTCATTGTATCAGACAATGGACAAGATCAAGAACAGATTCGGAACTTCCAGTGTGGGGAGGGCATCCGGCCTTCTAAAATAAATAAACTACCTATGTTTCTCAATTGCCATACCTACCACAGCCTGCGTTACGGGACCATTTCTGTCGAAGATCTGGTAATGTTGGCCGTTGACCATAAGTTAAAGGTTATGGCACTTACTTATATCAATACCGTGACCGGTATCTATCAGTTCTACAAACTTTGTCAGGAAAATGGGATCAAGCCGATCGTAGGTATGGATATTCGGGTTGAAAATCAACAGTATTATATCTGTCGCTATCCCCAGATCTAATCCTGTGTTGAATGACAGTTTTGTGATCTATTCCCTGCTCTGATCTCAAGAAAGCATGTGCCTATCAAAAAGAAAAACCATCCCGGTAAAAAAGACGATATGTATTTCGGGACCTGGATCGATGCCGAAGGACAATATTTTGACACAGCCCACTTTCCTGACAGTCTGAGAAAGTTTCCTTTTAAGGAAGGTGGCATTTATCTTTTATTGGGAACCGTTGAAGTTGATTATCATTTTCCGACCGTCACCATTACAAAAATGGCGAAGATGCCTCTTATTGCCGATTCGAGATATTCAATGGACAAAGAAAAATCATTGGAAATCGAGAGAGGGCTTCGGGACGATGTGAGTGTGACTTCCAGAAAACCGTACCCACAAGAGAATGAGATCAGGCTGCCGAGAAAAAGACCAATAATGTATAGTATTATTGTTGCCCTGACAAACTTTTCTATGTATAAAATTTGTTTCGTATCAAAAACAAGAAAACCCAGCAAAAAGCTGGGTAAAAACTAATAACCATGAAAACTCAAATTAAACTTGAGAATCGCTTCATAAGGAAGCAATAATTAAGCCATGTAATTTTAAATTTTCTAAAACTTAGTTATATTATGTTAAAATTTGGCTTGATATTTATTCAGAAAATTGACTGCGCTACAAGTAACTGTATTTAATATCGTACCTGTAATTACTGGTATTTACTTAATTGTTAATAATATCATGATATATGTTGCAAAAAAATGTACTTCAAATGCTTAATGATCGTTTTTTGAGATTTTTTTAAAGTGGTAATAATACAAATTCACAAATTATAATAATCTACTCCTCAGAGATAAATTTTTTATGGTTAACTCCTCCAATATTTAAAGCATAGATAATGGGGGTTTAATGTATCGGCATCAGGCTCAGATTTATAGATAAAATCGGTCATTCTTCTTTTAATGAGCTTATACTGCTCCAATTCCTTAAGTTCTTTCGCTAAGGCTTTTAGAGTAATTCCTTCAACACTATTTAAATATCAGTAAATCTCTGATTATCCATACCTACTGAAATAAGAAGTCTCAACTGCAGTAAAAAATGGTGTTACCATAAAAAATGATCTTCTAAAGGTGACACGGTGAAAAGGAGCGAATTGAAACTCAAGAGACTTCAGCTGGAAAACGGCGTGGTTTTGGCAACGAGACAACTTTGCCAAACGACAGGCATACCATACCATGAAAGTCTCAAAATCAATGGTGAGCCTAATGTTTTAAATGCTCCCGGCTTCTATTACATTGAACCCGGATCGGCTGTTACGCAGAGGAATGAATATCAGTTGCTGGAAACCTCAATTACAGCCTCTCAGTTGCAGACGGAACTGAAAAGAGGTGATGCCAGACCTTCCGTGAATGTCGGACTGTCAGGATTTTATCTTGACCAGTTAAGCAAAAACATGGATGGCCAATTTAATGGGATGGCATTTGTAGGCCTATCGGTTCCGATTTCAAACTGGTGGGAAGATAAACACAAGATCAAGCAATCGATCACCAAAGAAGATATCGCTAAAAATGAACTAAAAGAAGGTGTAGGATCATTAAACCTTCAGATTGAAAAATCCTGGAGGGATCTTGATGAAGCCTACAAAAGTATTCAGCTCAACGAAGAGACTTTAGTGCAAACGCTCGAAAACAGAAGGGTAAATGAGCAAAGCTACAAAAACGGATTATCCCAAATGTCCGATCTGCTGGATTCTCAAGCACAGGTAAGTGAGACCCGCGAAAAATTAATTGAATCAAAGATCAATTACCAAATTGCAGTTGCCAAATATCTGAAAGATACCGGAAGATAGGAAGATGTATGAAATTCTGAAAATACTTTTCTGAAAATTCATCTTCTAGTGCATTTGGTGGTGAAAAGTACAATTGCATTAGATTACTAAAAAGAGAATGGGAGGCAAAAGAATTCCAAGAAATGACTCTCATCACTCTTGCGAACGTTTTGACCGTTGGTCTGTGATGATAATATTTGCTTTTTGACCTTGATAGGATTTAATATTCACTTCATCTCGGCAAAGATGACTTTTGTGGAAGCTAAGTTTGTAATACTGCTGGCAATTACGTCAGAATGTTGATTTCTGATAAAGTTCAAATGTGCAGGAAATGTAATCGTACAATAAAGATTCAATCTGTCATTTTTTTTTATCTTTTTTTAATACTAAAACAAAAAAATGTTAAATTTACACCTTAATTTCCAAATATAAACTGAATGGGTAACGAACTATCTAATTTAGTATTATGAATTACCAATCAGAAAAAGCTATTTCTCTTGAGCTCAACCACCTTAATAATTCAGAAAAAAACCAGCATACAGTCGGTGATTTTGAAATTTTTGATTTGAGTCGGATAAATGTTGATAATATTTTTTTTTCTTTCAATTATTCAAGAAAGACATTTTACACAGCTACTTTATTACTGGGAGATTATATTCTAGAATTTGAAGATAGAAAAGTTAATCTGACAGGCAGTAACTTGATATTTACAAATAATAAAATTCCCTTTGGTATTCAAGCTGTCAATCGAACTAACTGCGGTTTAAGCTGTGTTTTTAAAGAAGAGTTTATTACAAAAAATAATTCTGGCTACAGGTTGCTGGAATTACCGATATACAAGCCAGGAAGGCAGAATATTTATTCTATCACTGATACCCAGACTGAAAAATTCATAGATATCTATAATAGAATTTTTGACGAAAGGCTAAATGGTGGAGAATACCAAGAAAGTTTACAACGCACTTATTTGCTTGAGCTTATCTTTCATGCCCAGAAGCTGGATCCTACAGACTCTTACATCAAGGTTAACAATACCACTGAGGAAATAACATGTTCATTTATACGACTTTTAGAATCTCAATTCCCTATTGATACACAAGAGGATATTATTAAGTTAAAAACTGCGGGAGATTTCGCAGAGCATTTATCGCTTCACCCTAATTATCTAAACCGTCAGGTCAAGCTGTCAAAAGGCAGGACTGTTAGCGAAATCATAGCAGCTAGGATTGGCCAGGAAGCTAAGATACTACTCAAGGTTACCAATTGGAATATCGCTCAAATAGCTTATTCACTTGGGTTTGAGGAACCTTCACATTTCAATTCTTTTTTCAAAAAACAGAATAAGGTATCTCCCACGGACTACCGGAAGCTAAAAAAAGATTAAGAATCTTTCACTCATTCTCACCAATAAAAAGTTTGATTTTCATAAGGATCGGTTTGATGAATGTTAGTCATCCTTACACTTGTCTATCTAATTTTGTTCAACAGTAGTGAAGTAAACGCTGGGGCAAATTTGAATTAGTCGGATAATTCGCGGATATACGTTAATAAAGTCAAACTACTTCTGACAAGTAATTATCTCGCTCAGAGGAAATGGAAGTTCAAAACTAGTGATTCAATAAAACCACAACCTTCAACGCATACATTCCCTGACCATCAATAGTATATGAACGACTTATTTATGGGATCTAAATGCTGAATCGAGCAAAAAATGAGCAATTATGAACTATTACTGTAGTAACAATGTATAAAATTAAATAAATGAAAGTTAGAGAAAACATTAGAAAAATATTTGAACATTTGGGTGATGATTTTTTAAATGAAGTGGAGGATTCCGTCATAGAAAAAACTGTTGGCGCAAGAAAAGATGTTATTATCGAAGGCGAAAAGATCGACTATATCCCAATTCTTCTAAGTGGTTCTGTAAAGGTCTACTCTCTAATTGACGGAAGGGAAATGGTATACTACTACATTAAGCCGTACGAAAGCTGCACAATGACTTTCTCGTCTATATTTACGAATTCCAGAAGCAGAATATATGCTTGTACAGAAGAATCATCAGACGTACTGCTATTGCCTGTTGACAAGGTTTTGAGGTGGATCATAGAGTATCCTCTATTCAATCAATTCTTTTTAAAGGAATATGACAGGCGTTACACTGCAATTATGGAAATGGTTACCCAGGCTGTCTTTTATAAATTGGACAAAAGAATACTAGATCTTCTCGATAAGAAAATAAGGGAAAATGACGGCAAGGCCATTAAGATATCACATAAGGAAATAGCAAATACGCTCGGGACTGCTCGAGAGGTTGTTAGCAGGATTCTGAAAAAATTTGAAAATGAAGGTTTAATAAGCCAGTCAAATCAATGGATAACGATCTTGTCACAGAACTAAATATTGACAGATAGATTTTATCTATTCAGTAAATAATTAATAAATCTAATATCAGTGACTAATATCACCGATCATTTTTTTTAAGTCAATGTAGATTTGCCCTCAAGTAAAAAGCAGACCTATGACAAAAATTTTAGTATTCTTATTGATGATCTCTTCAACTTTCGCTTATTCGCAAGAAGATCTATTGAAAGATATTGACACTATTTCTACGAGCACAACAACTGCGCCACCAGCCTTTAAGGCACTTCAAATCGTTACTGGGCAGTCAACCAAGCTTACCGCCAAAAATGAGTGGTACGTTGTGATCGCACACAGGTTCGGTGATATAAGCACAGGCTTCAAAAATTTCTTCGGATTGGACGATGCTTCTACAAAACTAGGTGTTATCTATGGTCTGACAGACGAAATTTCCCTAAGTCTTTCGAGAGAAACCAATATGAAAACTTTTGAAGCCGGAACAAAGTACAGGCTTTTGAAACAGAGCGACAATATGCCTGTGGATCTTGTAGGATACAATGTGCTGGCCGTAAATACAGACCTGAGTACAGACAATTATCCAGATCTAAAATTTAGCGACAGACTTTCCTACCTTACACAGGCATTGATCTCCAGAAGGTTCAGCGATAATTTTTCTTTACAGCTGACGCCATCCTACGTGCACAAAAATCTTTATGAGCCTTCAGTAGAAAATAACAATCAATTCTTGACCGGATTGGGTGGAAGATACAAAATTTCCAAAAGGATATCGGTTAATGCAGAGTATTTTGTGAATTTTGACGATCATAGTTTTTACAAAAATCCCTTATCACTGGGACTCGATATTGAGACAGGAGGTCATGTCTTTCAGCTTTTGTTCAGTAACTCACAGCTGAACTCTGATATTGGCTATTTGACCAATGCGACCGGAAAGTGGGAAAAAGGACAGATCTTTTTTGGGTTTAATCTTTATAGAGTATTTTAAAAATGAAAAAAACAATTTACATGGCGGGTCTCTTTTTTTCTGCTGCATCGTGCGACAGCACTACCTATGAAGAGATTTCTGACAATACCCCTATTACTAGCATTGTCAAATATGAAGCTGATATCAAACCTATCATTGAGAACAGTTGTATCAGCTGTCACTCTTCTTCGAGTTCTGCACCACTGACAAATTACAGCCAGGTCAGAGCGAACATTGACAATATCATAAACAGGATCCAGAGGCCTGCCGGAGATCCATTAAGAATGCCTCAAGGTGGTTCACTACCCCAAAATCAGATCAATATCATTGTTAAATGGAAAGCCGATGGGCTTATAGAAAACTAAAAATATTATGAAAAATATACTTTTAATTGGCATTTCGCTGCTGTATGGCAATCTTGTATTTGCACAGAAATATAGTTCTAAGACGGGAAAAGTGACCATTGAAGCTTCTCTACCTATGGTTGAAGATGTTTTTGCACAGGATGACAATAATATTGTCGTGCTCAATACTGATACTGGTGACATGGCTTCCGTATCCGTGGTGAAAAACTTCAGATTCAAGGTAAAATTGATGGAAGAGCATTTCAATGAAAATTATGCGGAGTCGACAAAATATCCAAAAACAACTTTCAAGGGAAGGATCTTGAACTTTGACAAAACAAAATTGAGCGAAAGCCCTCAAAAGTTTAGTATTCAAGGGGTATTAAATTTTCATGGGGTGGACAAAAATGTATCATCTACAGCAAGTATTTCTTCAAAAGACGGGAAGATCCTCATCAGAGGGAGCTTTGTAGCGCGATCTGCGGATTTTAAAGTCACCATTCCTAAAATGGTTATGAAAAAAGTAGCTGAGAATGTAAACGTCGAATACAATTATACACTGGCCAGACAATGAGAAAATTATTAGTTTTTGCAATGTCCATTTTTGTTTTTGTTGCCACTTCAGGTCAGGCAAAAAGTAAATCGGTGTATGATATAGCAAGGAATGGCAGCGTGGGAGAACTTCTGGAATTAATGAAGCTGGATCCCGACATCATTGATCAAAAAAATGAAAACGGATTTTCCCCGTTGATCCTAGCATGCTACCGTGGAAATACCGAGGTCGCTGATTTTCTGATAGACCATGTCAAAGACGTGGATTACACCAGTCATGAAGGCACAGCCTTGGCAGGACTGGCCATACACTACAATAAAGGCCTTGTAGAGCATTTACTAAGTAAAAATGCCAACCCAAATATCGCAGACACCACCGGAACCACACCCCTTCACTGGGCAGTTAAATCAGGAAATAAAGAGCTGATAGAATTGCTTTTGAAATACAAGGCAGATAAGACAAAGAAAGATTCGATGGATAAAACACCATTCGAATATGCTTTAAAAACAGAAAACAAGGAAATTATTAATCTTTTAAAAAATTAAATATGAACAAACTTTTACTAATCTCGGTTTTGGCTCTTACAATAGGTGTTAAAGCTCAATACAGTTCCGGAACTGTCAATTTATCTGCGGCATCAATGACCGTAAAATTAGAAACAAGTCCTACCACCGCAACTATTACCCTGATCGGTGACAGTAATTCAATGCTTGGGATCGGATTTGGCAATATGGGTATGGCCAGCGGCTCGGATGGTTTCATTTACAACTCATCTTCCAACAGGGATTATACTTTTTCAGGATTTACAGCACCCACTGCAGATGCAGTACAAGATTGGACACAGACCTCAAACACTGTTTCCGGCAGCACTAGGACAGTTGTAGCAACTAGAACGCTTACCGGCGGAACTGGTGATTTTGCAATTGCAAATGCCGCAGGAGCGATCAGTATCTTCTATGCCAGAACCGCAGGTGGTCAAACCTTGGGATATCACGGAGGAAGCAGAGGATATTCTACTTTGAATATGGTAGCCTCCCTAGGAACAGATGACGTTTCGGCAAAAGACAAAAATATTGCCTTTTACCCAAATCCGGCAAAAGACATCGTAACTTTCAAAAATCCTGCTCTAATAGAATCTGTTGAAATTTATGAATCTACCGGGAGAAAAATAAGATCAATAAAATTAGACGGAGATCGAATTAACATTTCAGGATTAAAAAATGGTATCTATTACTTGGAAATTAATTTAAGCAACAGAACCCAGTCAGTAGAAAAGTTGATAAAAAATTAAGTTTTAGCTGTTTCGATTTTATGGACAGATTCTAAAAATATCCTTTAATTATTTGAGTGGCCGAAATTTAATTTTGGCCATCATTTTTTTCACTTTTGAAGAAATTTAAAGCAAAAGCATGCATACTTTTACTGAAGGTATTTCCATTGTGCTTTTGGCTACAGAAGATTTTGGTGATGTGATGATACATCATGCGACTATGATCTTGTCGCAACAGAGAGTTAATTTCCGAATACCGTAAAAGTGTCATTGCAATTATTTTTCTTCATTCTTCATATAGTGAATTATTCTTAATAAATTTGAGGCATGATAGCGGCATCAAAATCTTTTTTCAAAATATTACTTATCCTGTTTTGCATTGGAACTACATTATCTCTCTATGGTCAGCAAAATAATGCATTATCTGACGAAGTAAAACAAAATGGTACACTTTTCAATGAAAATTTAGATAAGGCATTCAATCAGATCGATCCTTTGCTGAAAAAAGCAAAGAACAGTAAAAATTATTCTGCCGAGCTAATTTTACTCGACAGAAAATGCAGATACTATTACAGTAAAAATCAGATTGATGATCTCATCGTGCTTGCTGAAGAACTTAATAGCAGAGCATTATCAATAGAAGATGTTTATTTTGAGGCAATGGCCAATATCTATTTGGCAGAGGCATACTCGATAAACGGATTTCATGATCGCGCCATTCCAAAGTTAGACAAAGCATACGCAATTCTAAAAAATGATAAAAGTGGACAGAAAAAAATATTTTTGGCAAAAACAAACGTTTTAAATAGTTACGCCAATATTTATTCTGATAAAGGTGAACCTAAAAAAGCCATTCAAAAATTACATGAGGTTATAAAAAGTTATAACGAACTAAACAAAGATGATGAAATAAAACATTTTCAATATGTCAACTACTCGAATATAGCAAGCCTCTATGGGGATTCCAACTCAGATTCTGCTAGGTATTTTGCTTTGAAATCTATAGAGTTAAAGCCTAGGGATAAAAAGGATGACGGTGTAATGATGATGAATTACTTTCTGCTTGGAAAAGCATATAAAGACGATTCTCAAGATAATAAAGCCATCAAATATTACCATAAAGCACTGGAAGTAAGCGAAAACACAGGCCTTGATCTGAATAAAAAATTAGTATATACCTCTTTGGTGGATCTTTACAAAAAGACCAGCAAAAAGGACAGCGCAATTATTTTCGAAAACAAGCTGAAACAGCTTCAGATCTCAATGTTGGAAAGCAAATACAATTCTCTCAAAAAAGTGATTGTTGAGGATCAGAAAGCTCAGAAAGCTCAGAAAAACAAATCTGACTACCGGCTTTACATTTTGCTCGCCGTTATTGTTATCGTCATCACAGCAACTTTTTATTTTGTCAGAAAACAAAGAAACAAGACAAGACGCTCACCACAAGAATCATATGCCACATTAGTAGATTTGGCAAACAGTGGTGATCCTTCGTTTATGTTCACATTCGAGCAGGTCTTTCCTGCATTTTCCGATAAGCTGCTCAAAATAAATCCTGACTTACAGAAATCAGAAATCGAATTTTGCGCACTTCTCAAGCTGAATCTATCTACCAAGGAAATTGCCAAAACAACCTATATTGAAACAAAAACAGTTCAAAACAAAAAATATCGCATCAGAAAAAAATTAAATATTCCACCTAATACTGACATATATGTCTGGTTCAGTGGTTTTGAATGAAAATGTAAACTACTGATTATCAAGATGAGGTATCAAATGAGTACTTTGTTTTTTTTGTAAAGGAAGCAATAGAGGACTTGCATATTACATAATTTGTAACTCTATAATTTATATTTGTGATGGCAATAAAGCCAATTCTATTCACAATTTTATAATGCAACCTTTTTTATGAAAAAATCATTATTATTTTTTTCTTCGTTGCTCTGCTTACTACTTTTCAATAGTGCAAGAGCGCAAGTATGGGAGTCAGTCGGAAGTTCGGCTGGCATCTCTGCCGGAAATGCCGGACGTCTTACAATGGTAAATGACTTTCAGGACAATTTGTACGTAGGGTACTACGATGCCGCAGCTCTGAAGGGATCTGTACAAAAATTCGATGGCACTTCGTGGTCGTACGTTGGAAATCAAGGGATGACGACTACCACTGCCGGATACAACTCACTGTCGGTAAACAATCAAGGTGTACCTTATTTTCTGAATCAGGCGGCGGCGGCTCCGGAAGTTGGACACCAGGCAAGGGTCTTTCAAAATAACGCCTGGACCTCATTACCAAATGTGACAAATGCGGTCATTAACTACAACTCTTCGACTATTTCAGCAAACAATACTTTGTTTGCTGTTAACAATGAGGCCAATGGAACTGTTAAAAAATTAGTGAACGGTGCTTGGGTACAAGTTGGAAATACCGGTTTTGCTGGTGGACTTCCTGCCTTTGTTGATATGGTCTCTACAACAGACGGGAAAATATATGTAAGTTTTAACACTGCAGGTTATCTTCACGTTTATGTGAACGATCAAAATGCATCTCCTACCGATGCATGGCAACCAGCAGGTGGTGTGGCAGACCTTGCCTCATCACCAACTAATGACGAATACTATTCTTCACTTGCAACAGACAGCAACAACAATGTATATGTAGCTTATGCTTCAAGCACTGCGGGAGGAAACAAATTGAATGTAAAGAAGTTCAATGGCACTACCTGGTCTCAGGTAGGTCCTCTAAATTTTTCACCTGGAAGAACAAAGTACGCAAGTATAGCAATCGGGGCAAATAATAAATTATATGTTGCAGTAAGCAATTGGGAAAATGCAGACACACTTAGAAACTATGTGATGGGCTATGATGATGCCACTAACACATGGAGTCAGGTAGGAACAGGCTATGCCTCGCAGGGACAAGGCTTGTTTAATTCACTGGCTGTGACAAGCAATGGTGATCTTTACTTGGCATATGTAGATTCTGTTCTGCAGAAATTATGTGTAAAAAAACTTAACTTGGCTGTTGTTGCACCAACCTCTTTGGAAGTTAGCACGCAGAACAACACTCCTGCCACTATCAGTGTTGATAAAGGAACATTACAATTAAATTCTGTTGTCAACCCTTCTAACGCAAGCCAAGATGTAGTTTGGAGTGTTGAGGAAGGAAGTACATTCGCAACCGTAAGCCAGACCGGTCTGGTTACAGCAATTGCTTCAAACGCTGTCGTAAAGATCAAGGCAACATCTGTGCTTAATTTTGCAGTTTTTGATGAGATCGATGTTACCATCACCAATCAGAATAGTCCTGTGGCGGCAGCTTCTGTAAAAGTTTCAACCTTGAATGAGGTCCCTAAAGAGATATACTCCATTGGAGGAACTTTGCAGTTAACTTCTAAAACTCTACCTATAGAAGCTGATCAGTACGTCAACTGGAGTATTACGCAGGGAGCCAACATTGCAAGTGTCGATGCGAGTGGCAAGGTCACAAGCCTAGCAGAAGGTTTTGCGATCATTCGTGCTACTGATACAAAGAGTGCCTTATATGACGAGATCCGTGTAGATGTTTTCAAAAATGGGTGCAGACAAGCGGTCAATACCAATTTCTTTGGTAGCGGATTGACCATTACAAAAAATGTCCGTAAGGGTGCGGACGACTTCATCGTACCGGCAGGAACAAAATTTGAAGTAACTAAAATCAGACTGAATGTAATATCCTCAGAAACTTCACCATTAGGGTCATTTGACATTAAGTTTTTGGATACCAGAAACAATGGTCAGCCAGGGAAGGAAATAGCATCTGTCTTAAATGTTGTGCCTACAACTCAAAAATATCTGAAAGAATATGGCGCTGGTCTAGCTCATTATGAGGTTGAACTTTATTTTTCTCAGCCAGTTGCTTTTAACGAAGGTACTTATTGGTTAAGTCCTTCAGCTACAGGACAAGATGGTTCTTCAGTATTCTGGGACTCTACCGTAGATGAAGAATTAGGATCTGATTATTACCAGGACAGATTAGACGGAAATGGTTGGATTATCGCGAACGATGGCGGATTCAACGGCGCCTTTGCAATCGTTGGAAATTGCACGCCGATGCCATTGACAGTAGGTGCAGTCCAAGGGCAGAACACTCAGATCTTGATCGGTCAAACAGTTCAGCTGGAAGCGAAATTAAATGGAAATATTACTTCCAACGTAAATTGGTCATTGATAGAAGGAAATACTTTTATCTCGGTTGACTCCAATGGACTCGTTACCGGACTTGCTTCCGGCATCGCTAAGGTCCGTGTAACAAATCCAGTCGATGGCAGCTACGCAACTGCTACGGTTTTTGTGACTGATCCTAATGCATGTGGTCAGGAAGTACCATCCAATGATAAGGAAGAAGGCTGGATCGGAGTTGCTGCTGTAGATATCGATGTGCCTGTAGGAACTAAGTTCACTATCAAGTCTGTGCTTCCAACTACAGTAAATTATGCCACTTCTTTCAGCTTCAAGTTCTACAAGGATGACAATGGAAAACCTGGGGAAGAACTTTTAGCAGTTGGCAGTTCAATTGTAGAGGACACCACGGGTACACAATGGCTACCATTACTATATTGGTCTCACAAATATGAGGTCAAATTGAATCAGGAAGTTGCACTGGAAGCTGGTAAGTACTGGATGACTATGGAATCAGATGCAGTTGCCTGGGAAGCTTCTACGTCAGGTGTTATTGGTGAACCGATGATGTTGTTTGAGGATGGATCTTGGAATCCATCACCAACAGGAAGTGATTTCGTGTATGAATTGAAAGGTACGTGTACAGCTTCTGATCTTGCCACAAGTGAGATCACTGGAAAAGACTTCAAATTCTATCCAAATCCTGTCAAAGACGTCTTGAACTTTGATTCTACTAAAAAAGTTGAGAGTATAGAGATCTTCGGTATGGCTGGACAGAAGGTAAAACAATTGAAACCTAATGTGTCCAATGGCAATGTTTCTACGGAAAAACTTCCTACAGGTGTTTACATTTTCACAGCCTCTTTGGAAGATGGAACAACCAGATCTTTCCGAGTGATCAAAAAATAATCATATCAATTTCAGGTAGAAATGAAGATAGGAAAGCTGTCTAAGTAAAATTAGACAGCTTTTTCTTTAAAAAATCCACATTTACGAAATATATAATATTTTAACATTAAATATAAAAATATCATAAATAATTAATGATAATAAGATGAATTTTACAATTACACAATATATAAAACTATGAAGAGAATTTTACTTACTAGCTTGATCGCGCTTGGAGCATTAGTATCAGCTCAAGTTACAGGATCAAAAACGATCGGCACCGATTACACAACCCTATCCGAAGCTTTTGCTGATCTTAATACCAAAGGTGTAGGATCTGGAGGAGTGACTTTGAACATACCGGCAGGTTATTCAGAAACAGCACCATCAGGTGGTTTTCAATTGGGAAGCACTGTTTTGAACGCCACTTTATCATCAGCAAATCCTTTGGTCATTCAAAAAAACGGCTCAGGAGCCAATCCTCTGTTTACAGGAAATACTGGAACGTCAGCCACTGTCGATGCGATCTTTAAATTTTCCGGAGTAGATCATATGACCATTGATGGTATTGACATAAAAGAAGATACCGCCAATACAACTGCCGTTACTTTAAATGAGCGAGGTTTTGCTTTTTACAATCTGACTGGCACAGACGGGTGTAATTACAACACCATCAAAAACAGCAAGATAACATTCCTGAGAAACTTTAACAACACTGCGATCGGGATCTACTTCGCCCACCAGAATGCAACAGGCACAGCACTGAACCCTACAACTGTGGAGGGAACACATAGCTATAACAAGATCTACAGTAATACGATTGAAAAATCATTGGGCTCCGCAGTTATATTCACAGGTTTCGCTTTTGCACCCTCCCCTTACACATTGTTTGATCAGGGAAATGATATTGGAGGATCTACCACAGCAACCGGAAATACATTGACGGATATTGGTGGCGTTGCAGGTGGTGCATATATCAATAACAATTACGGCTTCAACAATACGGCTCAAAATAACCTGAACGTATCCAACAACACCATCAATTTTTCCCCAAACGGAAAAGGAACTGTGGGAATTTTTGTTTCGGGAGCAAACGCCACTTTTACTACAAACAACAATATGATCAATGCATTTGGCAATGCAGATAATAACGCAGGAACCCAGCATTATGGAATTTACGCGAATTCATCAGGAATGAACTTGACTGCAAACAGTAATATCATAAAAGTTATAGCAGGAAGTTTCAATGGAGGAAGTGCCGCCTATGGACTTTACATTCAGAATCCAAGTGGAACTCTTACTGCCAATGGTAATGATATCTCTATGTTTGGCGTTGATACAGTTCAAGGCCTGTATGCTGGTACTACCGGATCTTTTTCCAACATCAGCAACAATATCATTAGAAATTTATCAACATCGGGGGCATTTTCCAATGCAAGTGGTATCTATCTGAACGGGACGGCAATTACCACCAATATTTCCAATAATAAGATCAGCGATATTGTTTCTAACGGAAATGGAGGAAATGCCTACGGGCTTTATGTTGGTGGCTCAGCAGCCAATACAACGACAAACATATTCAACAATCTGATCTCTGATATGAAAACACCTACCGCAAATGGCACAAGTGTAAGCTTGGCAGGGATCAACCTTGCTGCAACCGGAGCAAATTCTAAATTAAATGTCTATTACAACACTGTGAATTTAAATGCCGTATCTACAGGTACCAATTTCAGTTCAACAGGAATACTGCACGCTTACAATATCAATGCTACCAATGGCGCACTTAGCCTTAGAAATAATATCATCGTAAACACCTCTACTCCGAATGGAACCGGAACAACAAGCGCTTTTAGAAGGACTTCCGCAGTCAATCTGGAAAATTATGCAATGACATCGGACAACAACGATTTTGCAGTCGGCACAACTGGTTTTGTTTATTTCAATGGAACTACAAAGTACAACCTGGAAGATTTCAAAACTTTAGTATCAACTCGCGAA
This sequence comes from Chryseobacterium sp. FH1, assembly GCF_000735135.1. Classification (GTDB taxonomy): domain Bacteria; phylum Bacteroidota; class Bacteroidia; order Flavobacteriales; family Weeksellaceae; genus Epilithonimonas. The sequence continues at coordinate 585,729 of NZ_JPLZ01000006.1, read as the reverse complement.
GCAAATTCGATCAGTCTGATACCCCAGTTTTTATCAGTTTCCGGAACCGACGCGGATTTCCTTAAAATCAATGGAAGCGCATCGGCCAATGAACTTCTTGACAATAAGGGAAGTAACATCGATGGCTATGCGACCGACTTTGCCGGCACAACAAGGAATGTTGCAACACCAGATCTGGGTGCTTATGAATTTTCTTACGCTGCACCTACAGTTGCACCAGATTGCACGACAATTACAGTTCCTTCCAACGCAACAACAAATGTGGTTCCGAATCCAGTGACAATCAACTGGACAGCAACCAACAATGCGGCAAGCTACAAAGTATATTTAGGGAGTACTGCAGGAGGTTCAGAAGTTGTCAATGGAACGGTTGTCACAGGTTTGTCATATGTCGCAAACCTGGATAGAAATAAAACCTACTATCTAAGAGTAGTACCAACAAACAATTTAGGAGATGCAACAGGATGTCAGGAAATTACTTTCTCCACCAATGATTTCACATACTGCACACCTTCATTCCCAACCGTGGAGCCTATAACGAATGTTACATTTGGAGGCATAAACAATTCCACCAGTGCAGTTTTGAACGGAACATCCGGCTATCAGGATTTTACCAATATTATAGGACACGTGAAAGCAGGAACTACTTCCGAATTGTCTGTCGCTGGAAAAAGTGATGCCAATGACGGAAAGAAATCGTTCTTTGTTGTCTTCGTTGACTGGAATCAGAACGGAAGCCTGAATGATGCTGGGGAAGTGTATTTTGGAGATGGGTCTCTGTTCGTAGACAATTCAACTGGTGAAGATGGTAAAACAGCTTTAGGAAACATCGCTGTTCCTGCCAACGCGAAATTGGGACAGACGAGAATGCGTATCAAAAAAGAATGGTCATATTCCGCTCCAGTGTCAACAAGCAATTTTACAAATCCTTGTGACAGGGCCAGAAACTTCGGCCAGGCAGAAGACTACACTTTGGATGTATTGGCAGATGGGACTTTGGCTACAACAGAAATAGGCAAATCAAAAGTTTCTGTGTATCCAAATCCTTTTACTGACATTCTAAATGTATCGAATGTCAAAGGTGTTAAATCTATTTCAGTCCTTGATACCACGGGAAGAAGAGTTAAATCTATTTCAGCATCTTCTGCAATTGATCTATCGAACTTAAATTCCGGATTATACATTGTTAATCTTCAAATAGAAGACGGAAGTGTAAAATCGTTTAAAGTCATTAAAAAATAATTTGTTTTTATTTATGTTATCTTAAAGTCCACCCTTAGCTGGGTGGACTTTTTTATGTTTTTTAACTGATATAAGACTATGATTGACCGGCTAGATATTTTTTGATCTTCATCATCAGAAAATCCGGCATAAGCCGTGGAAGATTGGAAAGAAGCCAATTCATCGAACCAACGATCTTCTTCCCTTTTCCATAAAGCAAAAGTTTCACACCTTCTTCGGCAACGACTTCCGGATGTACGGGCTTGTTGGTTCTCACCATATTTGCCTTGAGCATTGTCTCGGTATAAAATCCGGTATCGATCGGTCCGGGACAAAGCGCAGTGACCACAACTCCCGTTCCCCCAAGTTCGAAAGCAAGCGTTTCCGTAAAGGCCAAAACGAAACTTTTCGTTGCAGAGTAAACAGAATAATATGGAAACGGCAGAAATGCCATAAGAGATGCAACATTCATTATCCTGCCTGATCCTCTTGCCACCATCTCTGTCGCAAAAAGTTTGTTGAGTACCACCAGACTGGAAATGTTCAAGTCGATCATTTTCAGTTCCTCTTCCAGAGAGGTCTCTATGAATTCTCCATAAGTTCCAACACCGGCATTGTTGACCAGACCAGTAACCAGCAGATTTCTCTCCAAGACTTCACCATAGAGCTCAATTGCATTGTCCACCACGGACAGGTCTTTGACTATGTAATACACAGAGATCTTGTAGAAATTGATCAGTTCTTCCTGCAACTTTCTCAGCTTTTCCTCACTTCTAGCCACCAAAATCAGATTTTTGTCTTTCTCAGCCAATTGGATGGCCATTTGATAGCCTATTCCGGATGATGCTCCGGTGATCAATATATATTCTTTCATTTCTTTAAATTTTAATGCTCTTCTTCTTTTTCGACATCAAGACTTGGCGGAATCAGTTTGTACATTACAGGGGTCACAATTCTTGAAAGAATCGTTGAGCTTATCAAACCTCCGATCAACACAATGGCCAAAGGTGCGATCAATGGATTTGAATTTAATGCCAAAGGAATCAATCCACAAATTGCTGTGATGGAAGTTAAAACCACAGGAAGAAAACGTGTTTCTCCGGCAATGGCAATGGCTTCGTCGATCGACTTCCCTTCCAGTCTAAGCTGATTCGTGAAATCTACCAGCAATAGAGAATTTTTAACTTGAATTCCCGACAGTCCGATGAATCCGATGATCGCAACCATCGACATAGGGCTTCCGTCGATCAGCAGGAAAATAACCCCACCTAAAATTCCCAACGGAATGATGGACAAAACGATAATGATCCCTTTGAATGTTTTGAACTGTAACAACAAGACCGCAATGAAAAGAAATGTGCTCAAAATAATGACCGAGATAAAGTTACCACCCAGCGCATCGCCTTCAGATTCTTTTTCACCAGCCAGTTTGTAAGAATAGCCTTGCGGCATTTTCAGTTTGTCAAGCTTCGGAACAATATCCACCAGCAGGTCATTGGCATAGTAGCCTTTGGCCGTCATTGCAGAAACTTTGGCAAATCTTGACTTATTGAAGTGGTTGATCGCTGTTGGAGAAGTTTCAAAGGTAACAGTCGCGATCTGATCCAGTGCGATCGGAGCACCCTGGACATTGTTAACATAAAGATTTTTCAAAGCATCGAGAGTGGAGAATTTTTCCCTTGGCAAAGTCAAGGTCACGGTTCTTGAATCACCCCGGTCATCAATGTAATCTCCAACAGGAAGTCCGGCAATGGCAAGGCGGATCACTTTATCGACCTCACTGGTCATCACGCCTAAGGTTCTTGCTTTTTCTTTATTGATCTTTACCTTGACATCTGTTTTATAGGTATTTAACTCATTGTTGACGTAAACTGTTCCTTCCTGTTTTCTCAGAATATTTTCAACCTGTGAAGAGAGTGATCGCAGCACCGCTGGATCTTCACCAAAAAGGCGAACCACAATATTGGCTTCAATCGGTGTTCCCTGTTCGAAATCTTTGACCTCAATTTTCGCGTAAGGTATTGTCTTGAATTTTTCTCTCAAGGTTTCGATCAGTTCGGTCTTTACAGCTGGTTTTGCCTCGTCATCCAATTGAACAAAGACCTGGGCAAAATCGGGTTTTCTGTCCTGTGGATGCACATTGTAATAAATTTGCGGGTTTCCTTTACCCACATTCGAAGTATAATAGGTGATCTCCTTGTGATTTTTTAATTCCGACTCAACGATCTTCGCCACACGGTCACTTTCGGAAATGTTGGATTGAAGAGGCATTTTGATATTGATCAGAAACATCGGTTTTTCAGAGGTCGGAAATAGTTTAAATCCTGTGAAACTGAATAATGCAAATGCCAAAACACTCAAGGCCAATGAAATTCCGATCGTTATCTTTGGATATTTCAACGCATTAGGCATAATACCTTTGTAGCTGTTGGTCAGGAATTTCTGAAGGTATTGAAGAAAGATATTTCCGCCTTCGTGGTCGTGGGTCTTCAGAAACTTGCTTCCCAGAAAGGGAACCAACGTCAACGCGACCAACATCGAAGCTAATACACTCGTGATCACGGCCATCGGAAGACTTCTCATAAATTCTCCTGCAACATCAGGAAGGAACGCCAAAGGAAGAAACGCAATGATCAGCGTGGCGGTACAGCCAACGACTGCCAAGCCGATCTGTCTGGTTCCTTTCAGGACCGCATCTTTCTTGGAATGCCCTTCACGCAGCCATCTTTCAATATTCTCGACGACCACGATACTGTCATCGACCAGCAATCCCAAAGCGACCACCAGACCAACGATACTTAATTGGTTCAATGAAAATCCCAGTGCGTTCATTGCAATTAATCCCAGTGCCAGTGACAAAGGAATGGAGATCATCACGATCACCGAGGCACGCGTCCCTAAAGGCAGTAGCGTGATAATGACCAATATGATTGCCAATCCAAAGTCAATACCCAAATGTCCCAGACGCTGCGAAACCATATTCGCCTGATCGAAATTCTTGACCAGTTTGATATTTTCAGGAAGCTCTTTTGCAGTCTGCTCAAGGATCGGTTCAAATTCTTTCTGAACATCTGTAATATTTACATTGTCCTTCATCCCTGCACTGACAAGAACACAGCGGTGTCCGTTGATCCTCGTGATATGATCTACCGTTTGAGATTTGTAGCCCACTTCGGCAACATCTTTCATATAGACGATCTTTCCGTTGGCATTGTAGATGACGGTATTGGCTACATCCTCTTCATTTTTGAACTTACCACTCGTTTTTACGTTGAAAACTTTAGTGTCCATATCGATGCTTCCTCCCGGAATGTCGGCAGCCTCGCTCTGTAAACTTCCCATTACCACATTCAGAGGGATTCTCAGCTGAGCCAATTTATCCAGTTTCAGGTCTACCCTGATCTCCTGCTCAGGAATCCCGGAATAGATCACGTTTTTAAGATTGGTGATCTTCTCCAGTTTTGTTTTAAGTTTATCGGCTTCATCGTGCATCTTTTTCTCAGAAGCATTTTCCGACACCAAGGCAACCTGCAGTATTTTGACATCGGCCGAGGATATCTTTTCTGTTTTGATCTGATAGATATCTTTCGGAAGCTCACCGTTTTTCAGCGCATTGATCTCCGTGGAAATTTCCTGGTATTTGTTGTCCACATCAACGCCATATTTGAATTTGACCTCAAAGGCGGCAACACCATCTTCCACAGTGGTCAGGATCTTATCGATATTCTCCAATCCATAGATCTTATTTTCAATCGGTTTCACCACCTGTTCTTCCATATCCTTTGGACTTGTACCGGGGTAGATGACCGTGATCAGATATTGCGGCGGATGCGTAGCAGGATCTTCCGATCTCGGCATTGTGAACAGTGTCAGCATCCCCACTACGGCAACTAGAAGAAACATGATCAGCGTGAACTGATAGTTCTTTACAGCAAAATTTGTAATTTTCATCAGTTGTTATTTAATGATTTTAATGTTCGACTGCTCGTTCAGATAGGCACTGTTGGAGATCACTATCTTATCACTTTTCTGAAGTCCATCCTGTACGAAGACCTTGCTGTTTTCAAATTTGGCGATCGTGATCGGTCTTTTCTTGACCTTGCTGTTCTCAACAACAAAGACAAACGCCCTGTTTCCATCAGCTTCAAGGAGAGAATTATAAGGGATCACAATGAAGTCTTCTGAATGATCGGATTGGATCTCTGCATTTCCGAACATTCCCACGGCAGGTTTGCTGTCACCCAACATAAGCTTAAGCTCCACCTGAAAAGATCCGAGCGCCATATCGGCCACCTGTGATTTCCTGAACACGAAGGCATCGAATTTCTTTCCAGGATAACCGTCCAGCGTCACTACCGCCTTCTGCCCGATCTTTGTGGATGCCCATTCGGTATCTGTCAAGCCGACTTTCAGTAAATAATTGTTGTTGTGGGAAGTTTCATTGATCATCAGAACCGGAGAGCCAGGACCTACGATCTCGCCCGTGTTGGCTACTTTTTGCGAAACGAAGCCGTCAGAGCTTGCATAGATCTTTGCGTATCTTACATTGAAGGCAACGGCATCTTTTTGTCTGCGCGCAATGTCAAGACCTGTTCTAGTGTTCTGAACCTGCTCTAATGTGTAAACACTGTCTTTGTAGAGATTGGTTGCACGTTTGTAATCACGCTCATTCTTCTGAACATTCAGATCGGACTGAGTCAGACCGGCACGGATCTCGGTCTCATCCAGCGTTGCCAGAAGCTGACCCTTTCTAAAAAACTGACCTTCCTCAACATACACGCCACTCACTACTCCACCAATCTTGAAGGAGTAGGTCGTTTCGTTTTCCGTCGTCACCAGACCTGATGCGCTGATGTTTCCGGCAAGAGCCAGAGATCCGACCGATGCGGTCTTAACGGGAATGACCTCGGCATTTTCAAAGGGTTTGGCTTCTTTTTTCTCTTCTTTGCAGGACATGATTAGGAAGAGAGAAAACATTGATACTTTTAATGTTTTATTCATGATCTTTTAGTATTTTATCTTTTAAAATTAAATGTGGCATTGGCCCTTTCCAGTTCTGCAAAGGCGATCCAGGAATTGTACAGTGAAATATTGGCATTAAGCTGAGTGTTGACCACCTGATTCTGGGCATCCAACAGTTCAATATAAATGGCCATTCCTTCTTTGTACAGTTTGGTAACATCTCCGTTGTATTTTTGGGCAGTTTCTTTTTGCTTATTATCCGACTCATACTGTTCCAATGCTGACCTCAGATTGTTTTGGGAAACCTCGAACTGCAATAGCAATTGCTGTTTTACATTGTCTATCTGAGAACTGATCTTTTTGCTGTCCTCATCCACCTGCTTCAGCTTAAATTTGTTTTTGTTACCTGAGAAAATATTCCATTCCAAACTCAGACCTGCAAAATAGTAGCGGGACGACCTATCCACTCTAAAATCAAAATCCTGCAATCCCAGATCTGCGAATCCGCTTACTTTTGGAAACCAGTTGGATCTCGTCAATTGATAAACGTTTTCGTTGATCTCCTTTGCCTGTCCCATTTGTTTCAATTCTTCTCTGCTGGAAGTATTTTCTGTGATCATTTCCGTGGGCAATTCCATATTCTCATCAATTTCGATCTCTGAATCCAACTTTTGATTTAAAAGAAAATTAAAATAAGATCCTGCATTTTTGCTTGTGTTTTTTGCTGTCTCAAGGTTCGCCTCGATTCTCGTTACCTCGTTGTCACTCCTGAGTACTGCTGTTCTGTTGATCTTGTCATTTTTAAATAGCGACCTGTTGACCCTTTGATTTTCTTTAACAATGGAGAGTGCATTTTCATAGATCCTGATACCTTCCACAGATTGAAGATACTTGTAGTAGGCAATTTTTATTTCCTTGACCAATTCACGCTGGTAGATCTCCAGTTCTATCTTTTGCAACGTCGTCTGTTGAGCCTTGATCTTTTTATTGTAGATGATCTCATAGTTTAACAGAGGCATCGTCGTGTGAATCTTGACATCGTAGAAATTGTTTGGATTGATCAGTACCGACTGATTCTGGAGTTGTGGAAAAGCGTTGGAACTCGTGATCTGATTCAATGTGCTGTACACCGGATTCAGCATATCCCCGATCGGAATGTCAATGGTTCTTCCGCCGTCTGCAATGGTGTAATTGGTGACAAAGGCGACGTTCGGCGAAAACAATGACTGTGCTTCCTTCAGCGCATACAGACTTTTATTGATGTCAAAGTTCTTCTGTTTGATCACTTCGTTGTTTTCAAGACCGGCTTCGATATAGTGATCCAGATGACTTTGGGAATAAGAGAATGATCCGAAGCAAAGCAGCAATACGACTGATAATTTTTTCATTATATATACATTGTTTTTAATTTGAACATTGTTCATTTTTTAGAGCAAAAAAACTCATAGTTTTTCCAATATTTTTAAATATTCATTATAACCTTCAGACATAATGGTTTCAGGACTGCTGAACTTCACCCCTTTTGTTCTCTGGCGAATTTCAAGACAGCACATTCCGTGCACCAAACTCCAGATCATAAATGCCAAGGCTTCGGAATTATGCTCCTGGAAATGCCCCTGGTGCATACATTCTTCCACAGTTTTTTTCACATAACCAAATGTCTCATTCCCTTCTGACCATAGCTGATTTTTTTGGGTTTCCAGGTAATCCATAGGAGCTCTAAGATTGAACATCAAATCGTACATTTCAGAATTTTCCAAGGCAAACTTAATATAGACCGATCCCATTTTTCTCAGTCTTTTCATCGGGTCTTCTATGGTAAAAAGTTCATGGAAGTATTGTCCCAACTCCTGAAATCCGATCGAATGCAGGTCGTGGAAGATCGCATTTTTATCTTTGAAATAAACGTAGACCGTCCCGACACTGTAGTTGATCTCATCAGCAATATTTCTGATCGTGGTAAACTCTATCCCCCTTTCAACGAAAAGCTTTTTGGCTCCGTTCAGGATCAGCAGTCTTAGTGCTTCCTTTTCCTTCTGTTTTCTTTCGCTGATACTCATGAAATGATTTTATGATGCAAATATATAAATATTTTTTGAACGTTGTTCATTTTTTTTATTTTACGTATAAAATTCTGCTCTATCGATCGGGTCCCTCGAGTAGATCTTGTCTGATAATAAAGAATTTTAAAGATTTGAAATCATTTATATTTGTAAGATATAAAAATCATATAAATCAATGCTGGAACAATTTGCACATTTTTCTGATGTCGAAATACAGTTCTTTAATAAAAATATCTGCAAAAAGTATGTGGACAAAAGTGAGATCCTCAGCAAAGAAGGTGAAGTTTCAAAATCTATATTTTTTATTGTAAAAGGATCATTTTATCAATCTTATCACAATGCCCGGGAAGAGGAGATCATTACAGATCTTCATTTGGAAAATGAATGGGCATTCAATCTGGAAAGTCTGGTTTCCCAGAAGCCTGCAAAAGCTACCCTTAAGGCATTTGAAAGATCCGAAGTTATGGAACTGACCCTTGACAGTCTGCACACACTTATTAATATTTCGAACAAATTCCTGCAGTTCAACAAACTTCTCATCTCGAATCCGAAATTGCGCTTCTATGATGAGAATATGAACCCTGCGGAACAGTACAATTACATCCTCAAAACAAGACCTCAGCTGATACAGACATTTCCGCTTTCTATGATTGCTTCCTATCTCAAAATGAGGCCTGAAACCTTAAGTCGGATACGAGCGAATGTTTCTTTTTGATTTCGATCAAGTGCTACTCTGAGATATTATCATCAAGTTTGAAGAAAAAAATATGATGACAGCAATAATCCCAAAACTACCGATGCGCAATAAGGAAATAACAAGAAAATACTACACGTTGTTAGGATTTGAGATTTCCCAAAATGATTTTCAAGGCTATTTGATGATGAAAAAAGATGCTCTGGAAATTCATTTTTTTGAATTCGGCGATCTGCTGCCCAAAGAAAATTATGGTCAGATCTATATCAGGTGTACAAATATAAATTCGATATACGAAACTTACAAAAAAGCAAGAATTGAAATCCATCCGGCAGGACATCTTACCGAAAAACCGTGGGGACAGAAAGAATTTTCATTGCTTGACCCTGATCATAACCTGATCACATTCGGACAGACTTTAATATAAAGAGCTTTTGAAATAGTGAGCAGAACCAAAAACTAGCTTACGTTATTAAACTCATTACTACCTACAAAAAGTATTTTAAAATTCATTGTAGTAAGTAAAATAAATAGCGCCACTTTCCTAAAGTGACGCTATAAAAAACAAATTTAACTTAATTCCTAGAAGCAAATATGTAACTATTGGATGCTCATCCCGCCGTCTATTACCTGCTCTGTACCTGTAAGAAACGATGATTCGTCGGAAGCTAAAAACACCACCAGGTCGCTAACTTCACTTGCATCTGCCATTCTGCCAAGAGGCGTAACATCTGCCGCGCCACTTCCATCTTCGCCAGTGGCTTCCACCATCATTGGGGTTTTGATGTATCCTGGATGCACTGAATTGGCTCTTATATTTTCTTTGCCATATTCTACAGCTGCTGCTTTTGTAAGACCTCTGACAGCAAATTTACTGCCCGTATAGGCCAAACTTGGATATCCAGGAATTGCTACTATTCCCGCAACTGAGGAAATATTCACGATGGAGCCTACACCAGCCTTCTGCATCGACGGTATCGTGTACTTCATTCCATAGAAAACAGCATTTTGATTGATTTCGACTACCTTCAGATATTCCTCTTCTGTAATTTCAGTCACTGTTTTGATTGGACCTAAAATTCCTGCGTTGTTGACCAAAACATTGACAGGTCCAAACTTTTCTTCTCCTTTCGCTACGACATCTTTCCATTGTTCGACATCCGAAACATCGTGCTTTAAGAACAGAGCATTTTCACCTAATTCATCAGCGATCTTTTTTCCTTTTTCTTCATTGAGATCCGTAAGTATCACCTTGGCTCCTTCTGCAATAAATTTTCTTGCGTGCGACTCTCCCATTCCTTGGGATGCACCTGTAATAATGGCTATTTTTCCTTTTAATCGTTCCATACTAATTAAATTTAATTATAAAATAAAATTAGCGATTGATCATCTCCTATTGCTTACCCGAAGTTGGACAAACTTTATCATTTTATGGATTTATCAAATTATATTTACGGAATGAAGTGGGCGTCTCACCAGTCTGCTTTTTAAAATAACGGCTGAACGATTGAAGATTGGTAAATTGAAGGTCATCGGCGATTTGACTTATTGACTCGCTGGAATCTGACAAACGCACTTTACACTCAGACAGGAGCGCCATATTGATGATCTCTGCAGGCGTTTGATAAAACTGGCTTTTTACAATTTTATGCAGGTAATTGGTTGTGATATTCAGCTCTTGGGCGTAAAATTCAATATTTCTAAAAGTCAGGTAGTGCTTTGAGACCAATTTTTTGAAGTTGTATCCAATCTCTTCCTCACGAGGTTGATGAATGGTGTTCCTGTTTTCGATGTACCTGTTTACCAAAAAATCACTTTCATTGATCAAAGCAAGAAGCATACTTTTAGCGGAATAGATCCATCTTTCGTTGTCTGCCTCCGAAGCAATTAAAAAATCCAAAGTACGTGCAAACAAAGTATTCATTTTCGAGTGGTCTTCCTTGGAAAGAACGACCTGTGAACCGAACTTGTTTTTCAGAAAAGAATTGGGCGCAATAGAGAAGAAACTTTCGAAAAGATAGTCCATAAACTTTTTCGTAAACAGTACAAACATTCCCTTTGTACCAGCTTCTATCTTTATAACTTTTACATTTTGTTCAGGACGATAAATTAATAATGAACGTTCATCTATCAGAAATTTCTGGTAATCTACTTCGATGGTGATACTACCGGAATTGATAATTCCATAGGCGAAATAGTGCGGTTTCATTTCAAAAGGCTCGAAGATCTCCGGTACATCTGTAAGATACAGGAAATCATCTGAAATACTCCAGTCGAGCTTTCTATAGTTGATGATATTCCTGATCGTATATTGCTTAATCTCGTCCTTTATTTTCATTGATTTAAGTTATCAAATTTATCGGAATGATAATGCATTTTTCAAAACATTTATTACATCAGAAAGTTGATGCGAATTTTTAAAAGACTTAAATAACTAAAAATATAGCTGAAAATATTTTGATCTGATCCTATTTTCTCTTTTCAAGAAATCCTTTTATCATTATTCTGACAGCAACATCTCTATCTTTAATTGAACATTCATCTTGATCGGTGAGTGCTTCTTTTATTTTGTTAATGAGAACAACATCTCAAAACTAAAAAATTACCTTTTCAACTTCGTTTTACTTAATTATTCCTGCCAAAAAGAATATCCAAAATTCTTCCGTTCTTGTTTGTACAGTCATAAGAATTCGACTTTTGATGCAGAGGAATGTCTAAACTTTGGAAAAAATTGCTGAAGATGTATGAAAATGAAGAAAGTGAAAACAAATCGCTTAAAAATAATTGTGCACTCTGATAATTTGTCTCTTTCCGGTCGATCGCTTCCTGAACTTCAAAGATCAGATCTTTAAAACTCTCTAAAATATTCTGAAAAAACAATTGCAGATCCTGGCTGACTTTAAGTCTTACCATCAGAAAAACATCGATGTAGGGATACAGACTACATATCTTGTCCGATTCTTCCAAAAAATTGAGGATCTTACTTTTCAGATCGTCTTTGCATATCAATGTTTCGTAGCGGGGTCGTACTAGAGTGCTAAGGATCTCTTTTGTAACAACGGTCTGAAGATTGTCCCTCGACCTGAAATAATAGTGAATCACCGTACGGTTTGCCCTTGATCTTTCAGCGACATCGTAAAGCGTGAATCCGAAATTCCCTTCCTTTAGCAGAAGATCTACCGTGGCCGCTTTTATTTTATTTTCTGTATCACTCATTCTTTATAATTTTAAAAATAGCAGCTGGCGGAATCCACCAACTGCTACAACAAGAAAAACTTTAACTATGGTCCAATTCGATGTTCATATCATTGAGTTTATTGCCATCCTCCTCCGAGGGCGCGGTATAGATCCACTACCGAGTTCAGCTTCTGAAGTTTGATGTTTGCCAGGCTCAACTCTGCCTGCAGTTTGTTATTCTGTGCCGTGATGACATCAAGATAGGTCGCCATATCCTGTTGGAACAATTTGGTAGATATGGTCACAGCTTTGTCAGATCTCGCCACCAAACCAACGGTAATTACCTCCTGTTTATCGGCTGATTCGATGTTTGCCAAAGCATTTGACACTTCTCCGACAGCACTTAAAACAGTTTGCTTGAAATTGATCTCAGACTGCTCCATTGCAATTTTCGACTGTTCATATTGGGTCTTCAATTGTTTTCCATTGATCAGAGGCATTGCGAGTGAACCTGCAGCTGCGCCGAACAATGATCCTGGAATGTCAAACCAATTTTTGAAGTTGAATGTGTTCAAACCGCCCTGAGCAGTGATATTAAAAGCTGGATACATACTTGCCTTGGAAACTTTCACATTGGCAAAAGCTTGTCTCACGCTCAGTTCACTGTTTTTCACGTCAGGTCTATAGCTCAAGAGTTCTGTCGGAATTCCTACCGATCTGTATTCCGGCGTCTCCATATTTGTCAGCTTCAACGTTCTTTGGATTTCGCCAGGCATTTTTCCAGTCAAAATACTTAGCGCATTTTCCTGAATCGTAATCGACTGCTCGATTATCGGAATCGTCACCAACATTTGGTCACGTGTATTTTCCTGCTGTTGCACGGAAAGACTTGTTGTAATTCCCAATTCCTGCTGCTTGGTAATCATTCTCAGGGTATTATTCACCAGTGTTAAATTCTGATTAGTAATATCCAATTGCGTATCCAACATCAAAAGATTGTAGTAGCCTTGTGCAATTTGCGCAACCAATTGTGTCTGAACCGCTTTTGCTGCTTCCTGCGTTTGAAGATAGGCCGCCAAAGCCGATTCTTTTCTGCCTTTTATCTTTCCCCAAATGTCTGCTTCCCAAGAAATTGAAATATTTGTTCCGTAGTCCTCTATATATCTTTGCCCCAGCATCTGTCCGAACATTTGTCCGTTCATACTATTGTCAGAAGGTCTGCTGATGGACGCCGTTGCTATATTTAAATTGACGTTTGGAACATTTCCCCATTTCGAACGGTTATAGCTCAATGCCGCAGATTCGATCTGCTTGATGGACACTTTGAGGTCGTTGTTGTTTTTAACGCCATTTTCGATGAGCGAAAGTAAAGTCGGATCCGTAAAAAACTCTCTGTATGGAATTTTCGCAATGCTACCTTGTGTGCTATCCTGCGCAACATCCAATTGAGTTGTATCTCTGAAACTCTCCGGCAATTCTGCTTCAGGAGCTTTATATTTTTGAACGCTACAGGATGCTAAAGTTAGTAATGCTGCAAAAGCTCCGAAATTTGTATATGATCTGATATTTGATTTCATTGTAATTTTTTTTACCGCCGATAATTGGGCAGACATCATACTCTTGCCTACCCTGAATTATCTTTGGGCTCTCAAACTATTATATTAATGATTGTGTTTTGCGAGTTTTGAAGGTTCATAGTCCCAGACACTTTCGTCAAGTGGTTTACCACTTATCTTTTCCTGCAGATATTTAAATACGACAAAAAGAACTGGCGTGATGAACACCCCGAGAACAGTTCCGAACAACATTCCGAAAACCGCTGCATAGCCGATGGAATGATTTCCGATCGCGGATGGCCCTGATGCAAACAACAATGGAAGCAAACCGGCAATGAATGCTAGTGACGTCATCAAAATAGGTCTCAATCTTGCTTTTGCGCCTTCCACTGCAGCAGCTGTCAAACTCTTTCCTGCTTTTCTTCTCTGCATCGCAAATTCCACGATCAGTATCGCATTTTTCGCAAGCAGACCGATAAGCATTACCAAAGCAACCTGTACATAGATGTTATTTGCAATATCAGCAATTGAAATTCCTACAAATACACCTAACAATCCTGTCGGAATTCCCAACAACACTGCAAATGGGACCAGGTAGCTTTCATACTGTGCGGAAAGGATGAAGTAAACAAAGATGAAACACAATCCGAAGATCACCGCCGATTGTCCTCCTGAAGACTGTTCCTCACGCGCCATTCCTTTTAGGTCGTAGGAAAATCCTGTCGGTAGATTCTGGGCACTGACTTCTTTGAGCACTGCCATTGCCTGACCTGTACTGTATCCCGGAGCCGGAATCGCAGTGATACTGATGGCATTGAACAAATTATGGTGATCCACCACCTCTGGTCCTGCCGTCTGTTTCAATGAAGCGACCGTACTGACAGGGACCATTTGCCCAACATTATTTTTAATCGAAATTCCGTTCATAGAATTAGGATCTGCCCTGTACTCAGGAGGAGCCTGCATCACGACACGGTAGTATTTTCCGAATCTGTTGAAATCTGAAGCCTGCATACTTCCGTAATACCCTTGCATCACAGACATTACATCTGAAACATTAACACCCAGTTGTTTTGCCTTTACCTCATCAACTACCAGCTCATACTGTGGAAAAGAAGCATTGAATGTGGTAAATGCCATTGCTATTTCCGGTCTTTGCATCAACGCACCGATAAAGACATTTGAAGTTTCGTTGAATTTGGTCAATGAACCAGCGGTCTTATCCTGAAGAACGATCTCCATACCACTCGTGTTACCGAATCCAGGAACAGTAGGCATACCCAGAACAAAGAATGAAGCCTCCTTTATCTGGCTCACCTCACCCTGAAGCTGGCCGATTATTTGATTGATGTCGTGTACGTCACCACGTTCTTTAGGATTTTTAAGTTTAAGCATAAACACGGCACTGGATGATGATGTGCTGAAATTAAGCATATTCAGACCATTAACAGAAACGATGCTTTTGATCGCAGGATGCTTTCTTAAGGCAAGCTCGGCTCTGTTCACAACATCTGTGGTACGCGCTTGCGTGGAGCCTGGCGGTAGCGTAACCGTTGCCATCAAAAATGATTGGTCTTCATCAGGAATAAATCCTGTTGGCGTAATGATAAACATCCACGCAAATAGACCTATCACAACCGCAAGCCCTGAAAAAGCGACCCATTTTTTCTTCAATAAGAACAGAACCGATTTGCCATATCGGAAAGTCATTTTATCAAACGATGCATTGAAGCCCGCAAAGAATTTTTCTTTAAATGATAATTTCTTAGGCTCTTGCCCGTGTCCAGGTGTATGATGCTGTTTTAATAAGATCGCACACAAGGCAGGACTCAAGGTCAATGCATTGACTGCCGAGATCACGATCGCCATTGCCAGTGTTAAAGCAAATTGTTGATAGAAGATCCCCGTTGGCCCTTCCATAAAAGCAACCGGTACAAAGACCGCAGCCATTACCAAAGTAATAGAGAAGATCGCTCCGGTTATCTCGCTCATCGCCGACATTGTTGCCGCCCTGCCGTTTAGTTTCCGGTGTTCCATTTTGGCGTGAACAGCTTCAACAACCACGATCGCATCATCTACCACGATACCGATCGCCAAGACCAAAGCAAATAAAGTTAAAAGGTTGATCGAGAATCCAAACAGGTTCATAAAGAAGAACGTTCCCAAGATAGATACCGGAACCGCAATGGCCGGGATCAGGGTCGACCTGAAATCCTGGAGGAAGATGAATACAACGATAAAGACAAGAATAAAAGCTTCGATCAGAGTATGGATCACCTGATCGATACTTTGATCCAGTGATTCTTTGGAACTGTACATAAAAGTATATTTCACACCTGCCGGGAAAGATGCAGAAAGCTCTTTCACTCTGTTCTGTGCCGCGATCTCAATTTCATTCGCATTGGATCCCGCCGTTTGAAACAGTGCGATCATTACACCCTGTTTTTTCTCATAAAGCGTGGAAACGCCGTAATCATAGGATCCGAATTCCACTTTGGCAATATCCTTTAACCTCAACGTGCTTCCATCATTACCTGCTTTGATAAGAATATTTTCATATTGTGAAGGTTCTGTATTTTTTCCTTTGTAACGGATGACATAATCCAAGGCTTCCTTGCTTCTTTCACCAAATCTACCTGGCGCTGCTTCCACATTCTGCGCTTGAATGGCACCAGCCACTTCTTGCGGCGTCAAATTGTATGAGGCCATTTTTTGAGGATCGAGCCAGACCCTCATCGAATAATCCTTATTACCAAAAACCATTGCATCACCCACTCCTCTGATACGTTTCAATTCTGGTACAAGATTAATCTTAGCATAGTTTTCTATGAACAGGTCATTTACGGAAGGATCTTCAGAATAGATGGTCAGCATCGCCAGGATACTGTTTTGTCGCTTCATCGTGGTTACCCCGATCTGATTCACCTCTGCCGGTAGCTGGCTGGTTGCCTGTGCTACTCTATTCTGCACATTTACCGCGGCCTGATCGGGATTAGTTCCCAATTTGAATACCACATTTAGCATCAGGTTGCCATTACTGGACGTGGATGTGATGTAGTCCATATTTTCAACGCCGTTGATCGCATTTTCCAATGGTGGCGCTACGGATCTCGCTATCACCTCAGAACTTGCCCCGGGATAGACCGCCATTACGGTGACACTTGGTGGCGCAATTTCAGGAAAAGAGGTTATTGGCAACGTTTTCATCCCTACAATTCCAAGGATGACAAGCAACACCGATATAACGGTCGCTAGAACCGGTCTTTTTATAATCGTTTTTAACATTGATTTTTTATTTGAAATTAAACTTCAGGGCACATCCTACATTTTACCAGATGCTGATTTTGATGAAGTTTTATTGGCTTGTTGACTTACTGTTTTAGGAACGACAGGCATTCCCGGCTGCAATCTTTCGAAGCCAGAAACGATGTAAGATTCGCCGGCTTTGATACCGCTTGTCACCATATAGCTCGTACCGCTTTTTCCAGAGACCTCAATAGCTTTCTGCACAGCTTTATTGTCCTTATCGACTGAAAAAATATACACTTTGTCCTGAATATTGACTGTAGATGCGATCGGGACCATAATAACGTTATCATAGTGTTGGTCAATAATGATCTTTCCTGTATTCCCACCACGAATGATATTTTTGGGATTATTGAATTTAGCTCTGAAAGTCACAGATCCTGTATTGGAATTGAACTGACCTTCGACCGCATCGATCTTTCCTTTTTCCTCATAGAGATGACCGTCAGCGATCTGCAATCCTACCAATGGAGCTTTTCTGATCTTTTCCTGGATAGTGCTTCCGACCTGAGAATTCTGGAATGTCAGGAAATCATTTTCACTCATACTGAAATACACATTCACCTCGTGCGAATCAGAAAGAACCGTAATGGGCTCTACGCCAGCCGGGCTTATCATACTTCCCAAACGGTAGTTGATTCTGCTAAGATAACCACTGACAGGAGCTTTGATCGTGCAAAAATCAAGATTGATCCTTGCAGATTGTGCGGTTGCTTCAGCCTGGGTCAAAGATGCTTTTGCTCCGTCATACGCAGCCTGGGCCTGTTGGATCTGAATGTTGGAAACAATGCTTTCTTTCACCAATTCCTTTCTGCGGTCAAGGTCGATCTTTAGATTGGCAAGGTTCGCTCTCGCTACAGAAACGCCGGCTTTCGCTGTATTGTACTGCTCGGCATACATTCTGGGATCGATTTGAAAAAGGGGTTGGCCTGCTCGTACATAAGCACCTTCATCAACGTAAACTTTGTGCAGATAACCAGATACCTGGGGCCTGATCTCGACATCGGTCACACCCTCTATGCTGGCAGGATATTCTTTTGAGACCAGCCCGTTGCCACTCTCTATTTTGGAAACAGGCAACTCCATCGGCGGAAACTGTGGCGGTTGCTCGGTTTTATTACAAGATTGAAGTAAAAATAGGCCACAAGCGATCACTGAGCCCGAAATAAACTTTCTGCTTAAATAGTTCATAAATGATTAAGATTTTTTCTTAGTATATGCCTGCAAAATTATTGACAAAAATGTCAGACAACAATGTAAGAAAGAATCTAAATATTGTCAAAAAAGAACATTTAAGAACCTCATTGGTTCTTTTTGAATCGATTTGCAAGGGAATATTATGCACTTGCCAATGACCTGCGGTATGCATTAGGACTGAATCCTGTTTTTTTCTTGAAAAATTTGGTAAAAGTAGGCTGATCTTCAAATTTTAATTCCGTCATCACCTGACTGATACTGTACTCACTCTTTAGTAATAATATTTTAGCCTCAGAGATGATCTTGTCTTCGATGATCTGTTTGGGATTTTTAAGATAGACCTCTTTGATCGTCCTTGTCAAATGGGTTCTGGTTATAAAGATCTGATCTGCATAAAACTGTACATCTCTCCTGATTTGGTAATGTTGACCTACCAAATTGGCAAATCGTATTGCGATATCTTCCTTACGATAGATTTTCAGCAAATTGTTCTGCTGTTTTTGCAAATATCCTGCAAGTTCGTACATGATCAGATTGATGATCCCTTTTTGCATTTCCATATAGAAAATAGTTTCGTTTGCAGGATCATTTAGAAACCTCAGTCTTTCAAAACTTGTTGTGATATGACCAATGCTGTTCGGACAAAGAGAAAGTATCTTTGAATAATTACTCGATAAGATTTCCAACGCATCCTTAGAGTTCATCTGTAGGTTGAGATTAGAAAAATAATCCCCTGAGATGAAAAGGCTTTCAAAAGACGCATCAACTGAAACTTCAAGAAATTCGATGACATTTTTAGGATAGAGAAAGATGATATCATTCTCTTGCAAAGCAACCTCTTGAAAATCTATGTTAAGGCGAACCTTTCCTGTGGTTACCAACAAAAGCGAAAAACTGCTGATCTTCATTGGATAGTTGAGGTCGATCGCATCCAGATTGTCCGGTCCACAAATGCAAGACAATATATTCTTGTTCAGTACTTTCAGATCATTAAATTCTGCAAATTGCTCAAGTGTGTAAATCGGTATAAGGGATTCCATAGATGACAAAATTAACAAAATATTTTTTTTGCACAAAAAGAACTTTTTATTTATTTCTTATTTTGACAACTGAATATAGTTTTGTTTATTTTTTAATCAGTATGTTAAAAAAACAGCCACATCAAAATCTGTGTGGCTGATCCTTTTAAAACTGAATTTTCAATTTTCAATGATTAGTTACATATAACCTCCCGATACTTCAATCGCCTGTCCATCGATCCATGCAGAATCTTCACTGCATAAGAACGCCACGGCAGATGCAATGTCTGTTGGCAAACCTACCCTGCCCAATGCGTGTTGCTGAGCGATCCGGCTGTTGATATCTTCAATATCACGGACTGCCCCACCTCCGAAATCGGTTGCAATTGGTCCTGGCAGAATACTGTTGGAACGGATCTTTCTCGCTCCCAATTCTTTGGATTGATATAATGAGATGGTTTCCATCGCCGACTTCACTGCAGCGTACACGGAGAATCCGGGAAGTGCCACACGGGTTGCGGTGGAACTGATATTGACGATGCTTGCGTTGTCATTGATTGATGACAGCAATTTCTGGGTAAGGAAAAAGGGACCTTTAAAATGAACATTCAACATTTCATCGAACTGGGCAACCGTTGCTTCTTCAAATGGTACAAAAAATCCAATTCCTGCATTGTTGACCAATGAATCGATGCCTGTAGCCTGCCATTCGGTTAAAACTGAGTTAACCGACTTAGAAAAGCTCTCAAACTCTTCCATTTTTGAGACATCTAGTTTCAAAGCTTTTATGCGAGTTCCTGTGGATTCAAATTCTGCGATAAGGTCTTCCGCTTCCTTTTCATTTGAACGATAGGTGAAGATCACCGCATTGTCTTTTTCTATTAATTTCTTTACGATTTCCTTTCCTATTCCTCTGTTACCACCGGTAACCAGAGCTACTTTTTGTTGTGTCATTGTACTGATTTTTGTTTGATGCAAATCTCAGTCTTTATTCAAGTCAAGTTATAGCGACAATGCAACCAATGCTTGCACAATTCAAACTAGGAATTTCTATACTCCGACGGTGTCACTTTAGTGTGCTTTCTGAAAAAGGTATTAAAGTGGGAAGCTTCCTCAAAGGCCAGCGCAGAAGCAATTTCGCTGATGTTCCAAGTTGTCGTCCTGAGAAGAATTTTGGCTTCCTGTAACACTCGTGACGCAATGAAATCACTCATCGTGCGTCCTTTGGCTTTCTTCACCTGCCTGTTGAGATAGACTGGATGCAAGTGTAGCGCCTCAGCAAATTCACCAGGGGTTTTTATACCAATGGTTTTTGAAAGGTCATCAATAGGAAACTGACTCTCCAAAAGTCTTATAAACGAGCAGGCAACAACTTCGGCGGTATTTCTGCTGTTAATGTAAGATGCGGACGGATGTAATTTTTGCCCATTGAGAATCAGCTCCATTGTATAATGCCTCAATAGTGATGTCTGCAACGGATTAACTTCATTTGAATCCTCTTCCGCTATTTTTTTAAAAATTGTCGACAACTTATCATATTCAAATTCATCAAGAGTATAGATAAACTGACTGCCTGGTTTGTAAACGCTGAAAGAAAGCAGTTCGTAACCGGAATTTGCCTTTGTAATAAAGCCTCCTGAAAAAGCACAGGACTGAACAGGTTTATTTTCCTTGAAACAATGGATACCGAAAGGAACTTTTGTGGTGGTGAACAAAATATTTTTTCCTTCCAAAGGCAGGCTCGTATCTTCGAAATTAATTTGATAAAAACCATCAAGAAGAATAACTGAATAAAATTTCTTACGTGAAAAACTGATGATTTCTCCCGATTTCGATGATTCCGTCAACGTTCTGAAAGATTCTTCAGTCGAGATTGAGGATGAGTTCTTTTCTGTAAATAAATTATCCAACATAATAGGTACAAAGATAACAGTTTCGATAAACCAGATTTAAATGTCAACTGTATTTTTTCAATGAAATGTTAATTACTAAACTATCGATATCAAGTTAAAAGCTCAGCTTATAGTTACTTCGATGTTTGTAAATTACTTCATTATTTCTTAGCCTAATTTGCGTGATTATCGGTAAAAAGATTCCGATTATACTCAACAATCTCCTGATGTGATGGGTAAGTTGTTCTACTGCCAAGTTCTGCTACAACTTTATCCCTTATTGCAGGAGCTTTATCTTTGTCTGCTTTATCAAATGAAACCTTCAGTTCTTCCTTATCAAGCTCTGTACAATATGCCGGCGTTCCGGGCTGATGTCTCCAGGAATCTTCCAGACTGCCGGAATCAACCGCATCAAATCCTGCATCATTAACCAGACCTGCAATTATTTTCTTGGCATCTTCATCATTTCCGGCAATAGCCATTGCAATTCTGTTTTCACTTCCTGCTTCTTTTCCACGGTTCAATAATGTTTCTGCCAGCAGATTATTAAAAGCTTTAATCACAGGTCTGTCCAATTGTTCTGAAACCCAAACACTTTCTGCTTTACCGTTTTGCAAATCCTCTATCTGAGCGTCACGGAAAGGATAATAGTTGGAAGTATCTACAACAATAACGTTATCAGGTACGCTGGAAAAAAGATTTTTCGCCAAAGTTGGAATTGCCACGGTTGGCAATGATAAAATAATGACATCCACATTATTGACTACATCTTCTAATGAAGAAGGCTGGGCTCCCAATTCCCTGGCACGGGTCTTTAATTTATCGCCATTATCTGAGTTAGCTACTTTTACGGAATGACCCGCCGTTACCATCTTTTTTGCAATGGTACCGCCAATGGCTCCTGTACCAATAATTCCTATTTTCATAATAATTTATTTCTAATTTTTAAATGATTTTTCTGAATGGCGGATTTGGAATTTCAAGATTACCTCTCAAAGTTTCCGCTTCATATTCTGTTCTGAAAATGCCCCTATCCTGAAGAATTGGGACGACCAAATCAATAAAATCACGCAGACCGTGCGGATGGTCCTGCCGTATTAAAAGCATATCAATCGCTCCTGTTTCGTACCATTTCTGAACCTGGTCTGCCACCATTATCTGCTGAACCAAAAAATTGCGGTTGTGGGAGACTGTTTCGTGGGCTGAGTTGCATCAGCTCCATATATTTATCAATCGCATCTTTTTCAGTTTCACCCACAATGGGATTTTGTGAGATGGAAATAATGAAATCTTCCGGTCTTCTCTGTTTTGCAACAAATTTCTGCCTGATTCTGTTTGCCAACGCCGATGTATCTTCCCAATCGTAACCGTACGTGAAAACGCCGTCTGTGTAACTGGTGGCTATTTCCATAAAGTTTTCAGAAGTTCCTGCGGTATAAAGAACAGGCCGACCTTGAACCGAACGACTGATGTTCAAAGGACCTTCTACCGAAAAATAATCTCCACGATAGTTGATGTTATGCATTTTATGATGATTCAAAAAGATTCCTCTTTCCTTGTCACGGATAAAGGCATCGTCCTCATACGTATCCCAAAGTCCAAGGACAATTTCAATAAATTCCCTGTTCATCGGGTACTGGTCTCTCTTCGTCAAATGTCCGCGGCTGAAGTTGACCATCCCGCCAGGATTGGAAGTGATGGCGTTGAGCGAAGCACGTCCTTTGCTAATTTTGTCCAGCGACAATATCTGCCTTGCAGCACTGTAAGGGTCACCGTAAGAAGATGCGGTGGTCGCAGAAAGCCCAATATTTTTAGTCACCATACTGAGCGCAGACATAATGCTGATCCTTCGAACATACTCCGGTAATGCGGAATATTTCTGGGACCGACGTGGCTGACATCCACCAAAAACAAAGTATCGAACTTGGCAGACTCCGCCAACTGAGCCTGCTTGATGTAAAAATCAAGGTTTTCGCTGGCATCAGAAGGCATCGCGGGATGTTGCCACGCCATATGATTCCAGCCTAAACCGTCCAGTACGGCACCTAGTTTTAATTTTTTCGCTATTTTATTCATTTCCTGTTTTAAGATTGATGAACTTAAATTCTACCTTACAATATCGATTTAAAACTGTACTAATTAAAATCACCCATCAATTCTTCGACAACCTCCTTTACAGGACGAATACTATTAATATACGAAATTCCATTACCCACAGTGATATACCCTCTATGAATATCCCCATCCAGCATTCCAACTTTTAAGCCTTGCTCACCATACATTTTACTGGCAATCTCATCCCGTGAATCACCCCGTTCGTCCATTTCCAAAAGTTCCTGGCTGTATGGTGTTGGAATGGAACGGTAATACGCCGGATTGGTTCTGAAAATCAATAGGTCACTGGCTGTATGGTCAACAATGAGTTGTTTCACATTTTCGGCAGCAGGACTTTCCTCTGTAGCAATAAATACTGTTCCTGCAAAAACACCTTCAGCCCCTAACGCAAAGGATGCACGAACAGCACGGAGGTCAGCAATTCCTCCGGCAGCCATCACCGGAATATTTACAGCATCTGATATCATCGGTATGATAGAGAATGTGCCAATAATTTTATCAGGCACAGTACCACCTTCATCAAATCCGGTAGCTACAATAATATCAGCTCCAATTTTTTCTGCATTTCTTGCATTTTCCACACTTGGATTCAGTGCGCGATAAATTATTTTAATATGATGTGATTTTAATTTTATGATCAAAGGTTCAAAATCATAATCTTCAATGCCGTTGATAAGAACCACTTCAACACCTTCTTCAAGGAGCAGATCAGCGATTACATCAACGGTAGTCAGGTCATTAGAAAGCATAACCGGCACTGCAAAAGGCTTGTTGGTCAACTGCTTTACCTTGCGAATTTCACTTCTCAGCCGATCAGTGAGCTCTTCCAAAGATTTAGGATTTGTTTTCTGACCTGCGTGAGGACCCAGCATTCCGAGACCTCCGGCATTGCTTACTGCTGCAACAAATTCAGCATTGGTTACCCAAGACATTGCCCCTTGAATAATTGGATATTTGATTCCTAAAATTTCCGTAATACGGTTTGTTTTATTCATTATCTCTTGATTTTGTATCTATATAATATGATCTATTTTCGTTGGGACAAAGTTAGGTTAATTTTACTTTCATTTTGATAGTACTTTCCTTTAGGAAAGTGAATTTTTAAAGATTTAGACTATATCAATCACGACTATCTATTTTATAATCACTATCTTTTGTAAAGCATTTTGTAACTTTGTAGTGTTAATTTTTTAATGACGATTCAAACATTACAAAGAAATATAATGAGCAATAAAACATCATATTCAATTTTAGAACTTGCCATTGTTTCAGAAGGCAGCAGTTTTAGAGAAACTTTAAACAATTCGCTTGCCCTTGCGAAGGTTGCAGAAGAAAATAATTATTCCAGATACTGGTTTGCAGAGCATCACAATTCGGAAGCAGTGGGAAGCAGTGCAACATCAATCCTTATCGGTTATGTGGCCGAAAACACGGAAAGGATCAGGGTCGGCTCCGGCGGAATTATGCTTCCCAACCATTCACCTTTAGTGATTGCGGAACAGTTTGGAACTTTAGCACAACTCTATCCCAACAGGATTGATCTGGGATTGGGAAGAGCTCCTGGAACTGATATGCCGACAGCACAAGCGATTCGTTCAGATTTTATGAAGGCGGCACATTCGTTTCCGGCTGAAGTAGAAAAAATCGAGGAATACTTTTCAACAGAAAATAAAACTTCTAAAGTGAGAGTTCCCATTGCGGAAGGCGTTGATGTTCCCATCTACATTTTAGGTTCCAGCACAGACAGCGCCCATCTGGCTTCAGCGAAAGGTCTGCCTTACGCTTTTGCCAGTCACTTCGCATCCACCCATCTTCACCCTGCTTTGGAAATCTATCGGGAAGAATTCCAGCCATCGGAAGTTTTAGAGAAACCTTACACAATCGCCGGCGTCAACATCATCGTTGCCGATACGGATAAAGAAGCGGAACGTTCGTTTACGTCACTGATCAGAATGTTTTTTGGTATCCTGACCGGAAATTCAAAACCACTCCAAGCTCCGACCGAAATGACCGAAGATCTAAAAGAGATTTTGAAACACCCAAGTTTACATCAGATGCTGAAATATTCGTTTGTAGGAAGCAAGGAAACTGTTAAAAAACAGGTAGAAGATTTTCTTCAAAAAACACAGGTTGATGAGATTATAATGGTTTCCAATATCTTTGCACTGGAAGACCGCATTAAATCGGCACAGCTTTTTGCCGAACTCATGGATGAACTGAATGATGAAAAAGCTTCCACCGATTAATAAATTCAATTTGAAATGGCAAAAAAGAAAGCTTACAACGAATGTCTGAATACTGTGAAACCTGTAAAGGATGCGCTGGAGGTGATCAACGGTAAATGGAAATTGGCGATCATCATTTCAGTTGGTGTCGGAAATGAGCGTTTTACCGATATTCAGGACAGTATCGAGGGAATTACACCGAAAGTTCTGGCAAAAGAATTGAAAGATCTGGAACAGCATAAATTGATCAAAAGAATTGTCATTGATGATTATCCCGTCAAGATCATTTACAGATCAGAACCTTATGCAGATACGCTGACACCCATTATCTACGCTTTGAAAGAATGGGGAATCAATCACAAAGAGATGATTGCTAAATAATTGTGCAAGTTTAATACTTGGTGTTCTTAAATATTAGAATATCTATTTCATAAGAAATGTAGTTTCGATGTAGTGTAACAGTTCCTCCATTTCATTGCGACTATCTTTCGACGGGTCCGAAGACTTTGCAATTTGGCTTACAAGATCGATTGTAAGCGCAAAAATAGAAGTGTATAAAAATTTGACGTGGATATACTTGGCCTTTTCTGCTATAATTTTAAAATGACTGAAATGCTTCTCGGTCATTTTTTATAAGTGAATCCGCTTTTTCGGAAACAGTAAATATTTTGTTTTCCAGGCAGAGTTGTATCAACTGTGCATTTTGAAAAGCTTCCTCAATTTATTTAAAGACAAAATCTTTCAGCAGTATATCCGTATCGGCCTCAGTGTTAGAGCTGATGTGATCTCACAAAGGCCATAGATCTTCAATGATCTGAATATATAAATTCTCCTTTGTTCCGAAGTAATAGTTGATCATCGAACAGTTGGCCCCTATCAGTATCGATGACCTTCTACGCTCAAAAATTAGACATATTATTGATCGGTGTGTCACATAATTATGGGAAATATCCTCAACAAGATGTCTCAGATATTCATAATAAAATCAGAAAGTTTAATCCAAATGCTTTTTTCGGAGAATTTTTAAGCAAGGAAGATGAAAAAAATCTGATGGATTACTGGTATAAACAGGAATGTCGAAGTTTCATCTAGCAGCCCAAATGTATCAGTTCTTTGTCTATTCCGTGATCATCAAAATCAGCAGTGACATAGTCGGAGATCTCTTTGACAGTATCTCCGCAAATAGCAGTATCCATCTTGAGGATAATGAATTTGGCATGACCTCACGCATAAAAGTCTCCTCATTATCAGGATCGATAAAGACATTGACCTGCAGGAATTGGAATTTTCACATACATAGAGTCTCACACAGTGTCACATGGAGTAGATCTCAATATATCAGCATGTTGAATAAAAACAGTAGTTGTTAAGTAGTAGTTTTTTTGTAATCAAACGGATAAAACAAGGTTATTTGCATCCAGATTATTAGCTGATAGCAATCAAACAAAAGGAATTCAGATTAAAGAAAACCTTTTCCAGTTACTTAGGATAATAATTAAAATAGTAAGCAAGAAATTAAATAAAATACACAACAATGAAAAAACCAATTATTTTTACATTCGTACTGGTTTCATCCATCGCATTTTCTCAAGTAGGCATTAATACTGAAAATCCGCAACAGTTATTCCATGTAGATGGAAATAGGGACAATCCAACCACAGGAACACCTAATTCCACACAGCAAATTAACGACGTTGTTATAACTGGCAACGGCCAAGTAGGAATTGGAACTATTTCTCCTGTTGCGAAATTGGATGTAGCAGGTAATATTTCTGTAAGCACAAACGCGACAGGGACAGCCTCATCTGTCAAATTCTACGAAAATTCCTCAAACGGCACAAACTCGGTATCTTTGCAGGCGCCTTCAAATCTTGGTACCGACCGTTCTATCACCCTGCCGTCTAATACACCTTCCAATGGCTATGTACTAAAAACTAATGATCTGGGAGTAACAGAATGGGGACCCGTTAATCCCGCTTCTGCAACATTAGCGTCAATCTCTTTGAGCAACTCTTCATCAGGTTCCACGCCTATAATCAATGGAGGAACAGGGGGCACAACTGTAAATCAAAGATTCTTTCAGAAATTTGATAACATGGTCACTGATCCCAATGATAGATTTGAGGTCAGTACCGGCACTTATAGGGTCTTCCAATCAGGCATTTACCTTATAACGGCCTACATAATGCCTAATGCTGCACCTAATAGGAATGAAATGGGATTTTACTATCCTGTAAATCTTGAAATTAGAAAGAATTGTGCAGGAAATCCTTCTGGAGGCACTAACATAATGGACAATGCGACCATCAGATGGGCAACTCCCGGGCAACCGATCTTACGATATTCTGTGGTAGTTACCGGAATGGTATCACTAAATGCTGGTGACACGCTAAACACGGTTATTTACGTAAACGGCACAAATGCCTTATCATCGAATAGTTCGGGAATTTCTTATCCATCAAATTTCACTTATGCTACCATTTCCGACTTCAAAGCCTTATTCAGTGTTACAGCTTTATAAAATATGTACAAAAAAGCACTCTGTCTATGGTTGTAGGTTGAAATAGCAATATAACTACCAAAAGGGCAAAGCCTTGGAAATTTGTATTATCCCCTCCACAAATATTCGCGACTTTCACTTTTAAAAAAAACACAATGAACTACAGGGACATTCATATAGGTAATATGATCGAGCAACTGGTTAAGCAACTCGGGATGGAATCAACTCGAATCTGTAATTTTTTCAATGTTGCTGAACACGAGATTGCTCTGATGTACAAATCAAAAACCCTAGATAAGGAAAAGCTTCTAAAATGGAGCAAATTGCTAGATTACGACTTTTTCAGGATCTATACACAACACCTGATCCTCTATTCACCACAAAACTCTACAACCGACCAAAGTAGGACGAACAAAAAAATATCGTTGCCTCAGTTTCGTAAAAACATCTACACAAAAGAAGTAGTAGATTTCATTTTGGAAAAAATAGAATCGGGAGAAATGACAAAAATACAAGTCATTGAAAGGTACAAAATACCTAAAACCACGTTATACAAATGGATACTAAAACACAAAGAGTGAAGCCTGACTACAAGCTAATCTATTCGGATATATTACAAAGTAAATATCCTGAGAAGATATATTCCTGCAAAGCTATATTGCGAAAAGACAATCTCTCAACATTGGAGGTAATTAAACTAAACAAACTGATTTTTGGTGTCTCAGATGAAAGATCAAAAGAAAATCAGAGGTATCGTGCATATGACAAAACAGCCATAATTAATATACTCGAATACCAGAAAACTAATAAGTTAAACAATACTGAATTGGCCTGCCACTTCCGCCTTAGCAGGAATACTATAACGAAATGGAAAAAATTTTTTAAGTAACAAATTTTAATCTTACAATTGATTTAGGTTTGGGCCGCGCATTCATAATCTGTCACCCAACATTTTTCAGCAGATAAAAATCTCTCTTTTTAAATTCTTCTTCAATAACCATGTGTCCAGGTCTATGGCAATATAGGCAAGAAACTCCAAGTTTCTTGCCTATATATTTTTCCACAGATGCTATTTCACAGCTATTTCATGAGAGCATATCAGTGTCTGAAATATATCGTAGTATCTCATTAGATCCTTTCTATCTTTTTATTGCAAGAGAAACTGCATAAAAGAATAGCAGGGCTCTGGTGATGTTTCTAAAAATAATCCATCCTGTTAGCGATCCGGGGTTTATTTTACTTAGAGAAATTAAAAAAATTTTCCTGACCACTTAAAACTGACCAAAAGTTACGAGCCTGGGACATATTCTCCCCGGGGCTCTGCTTTTTGTAGATTAAGCAATGGCATTCGAACATTCTGGACAAATCATTTCTGAAAAGAATTCTTCAGGATTTCTTAGCGGATCCCTTTGGATTCCTAAAAACAAAAACTTCGTAAATTTTAATTTGCACTTAAGTTTTTCCTCAAGAATTTTTAAAGAAATCAGAACAATTGAACTCCACGGGCATGAACTATGCGGCAGGTTAATCTTTCACAAAATATCTATTAATGTATTGTACTTTGATTTTTAAGTATTGATAATCAAATACTTATGAAATAAAGTAGTCGTTAAGTAATCGTTTTTTTTGTATTTGGTTGAATAAAGTTGGTCATTTGCTGCCAGATTATTTCTGAAAAAATGCTAGAAAGATTTAGACAATATTTCCAGCACCAGCATATAGGTTGGATAGATAATTACTCTTTGCCTTGTTGTTATTTCATAAAGAACACACAATAAAAAAACATAATTTTTACACAAATGAAAAAATACGTTATTGCATTATCTGCATTTGCCTCGTCTATGGTTTTCTCGCAGGTTGGTATAAATACAGAAAATCCATATGCAACATTGGATGTCAATTCATCTGCCTCCGATCCTACCAAGACTGATGGGATTATCGCTCCTAAGCTAACAGGAAATGAGCTAAAGGCAAAAGACGCCCTTTATACAAGCCAACTGCAGGGAGCTATCATCTACGCAACATCTGCCACCAATCCTACCACCACTAAAACCATTAATGTCACTCAGGAAGGATACTACTATTTTGACGGTACCAAATGGGTCAGATTCTCTACCGGAACACCAGTCGGCAGCGGTAGTGACATCAGCATCTATAAGGACAACGGTAGTTTGACAGGAAACCGTAATGCAAATTTGAATGGATTTAATCTGGCGTTCACAGGCACTGGTAATTTCGGAATCGGGACCACTCCTGATCCGACGGAAAAGTTGGAGGTTGTTGGAGACTCCCGTATAAAAGGTAAAGTTGTTATCGGATCAAGTTCGAATAACACTAAAAATGCAACCTTGGCTGTACGTAACATAGACGTTACTGAACCTATAGTTCGGTTTACCAACGCAGACGGCTTCAGGCAGTTTTCGGTTACAGATGCCGGGAGCGTCGGGATTGGACTTGGGATGATCGAGCCGACTGAAACATTAGATACAAGTGGAAACATCAGACTTAGAAATGTACCTTTAGACACAGCTATCGATGCGACAGACAGGATAATGGTCTTGAGAAGTGACGGAACGGGTAAGAAGGTATCTGCCTCTACTCTCAGATCCGAGATTGATACCAACACTAACATCTATACCAACAATGGAAGCTTGTCAGGCGACAGAACTGTAACTTTAGCAGGAAACAATCTGAATTTTGCAGGAAATGGCTCAATTGGTATTGGCGTGGCTTCGCCTACCCAAAAACTCGATATCGCCGGAACGGTACGCCTTAGAAATGTTCCTAATGGAAGCGTAGATGACGATAGAATACTAGTGATAGATAATGACGGAACTATCAAGAAAAGTTCTCTACCACCAGCTAGCTCTTTTGCATTGTATGAAACAAACAATAATGTAGTTACCCGAAATGCAGATGATGTTGAGAGACCATTGGCTTTTGAAGGAGCACCTGATAGAATTTACACAGATTACATCGAGAAAGTAAACAATACATCTTATCGTGTAAAAAAAACAGGTATATATACAGCGGAAGCAGTTATTCAATACAGTGACATTCCTTCTGCTACGGAAGGAAGCAGGATCGGATGTCGTGCTAAATTAACAATGGGGTCAAAGACACTAACGAGAATAGGAGACAGATTTACTACTTCTGATGGAGTGACGTCAATTACGCGAAGTGTGATTTTAAATGAGGGCGCTATAATATCTGTGACAACCGGATGTGGCAGACCCGGGAATCAAATTTACAAGACAAATTCCGGGTCTACCCTTTTTATTACATATATGCCTTTGTAGTTATAGATTTTTTGACAAATTAGATCACTTAAGGAATGTTCGCCTGAGCATCCTTTAAGTGATTATATAAGACCAGATGTAAAATATTTTTACCGTCAAGACTTCTACTTACTCACTGACGTAGATTATGTTGACTCTCGCGATCAGGTGTGTATTTTAATTTTTTATAATGTCCTTTATTTTGAAAGAAATCTGTAAGGATCTACAGTAGTAAAATGGTTACATTTACAGCATTAGCCTTTAACTTAAATTCGATAATGTATATGTCAATATTTAGACTATTTATGCTTTTCCTTTTTTCTTTTGAATTTTGTTTTTCACAGAATACAAAAGAAGGCTTAGCCTATGAATACATGAAAAAAAATGATTCTTCGTATATTCTATTTCAATTTGAAAAGGCCAATCAATTCGCATCTAAGGCAAAACAAATAGGAATAGAACTCAATGATTCTAAGATCAGAGCTACTGCTTATAAGGGTATGATGTCCAATTATTTAAAATTAGGTCAATATAAAGAAAGTATAGAGAGTGCAAACTATGCTTTAAAAGAAGAATACACAAACCATAACATTCTTTATAAGCTATCGTGTTATAAAAACTTAGGCATTATCTATAACCAGCTAAACTACAAAGAAAAAGCTGTTAAAAATTTCAAGAATTTAATTAATGAAGCTCCTAGAAATACAAATGATGTTGAATTAAAGATAATGATTGCATCTGGTTATTTTAACTTGGGACTTATATATGACTATATACCTGAAAATGCTGATTCCATAGATAAATACATGCGTATTTCTCAAAAAATATTAGAAGAATGTCCACCTGAAGCGGTAGCTCCTCAACTGTATTATTCTTATATTTCTTTTGCAAATAGCAATACAGAATTAAGACACAGATTAGATTCTACAAAAATATACTTAGATAAGGCTCATAATGTCATTACTAAATATAAGCCCGATTTCATCATAACTGATTACAATATCTCTTTAGGACGCTATTACTTTATGCGTAAAGATTTCAAAAAAGCTTTGGAAATTTATTTGAAGGTAACAAAAGAACTTGAGAGCAATCCATATGAAAACACAAATTTAAGAACCGTTTATCAGGATATTTCTGAAATATATGAGACTTATGGAGATGAAAAAAAATCAAAAGAGTATTATGAAAAATTTTTTCACGCGAGCGATGATTTAAATGAAAATAAAAAAAAGAGTACCGAATTTACTTCAAAAAATATTTTGAAAGACGAAATAGAAGTAGTAAATCTTTCATTCATGAAGAAAATCGTCCTGACTTCTATCGCCTTTTTGATCATCCTGTTTGTCACAATTGCTTATTATCGCAAACAAAAAAAGAAATTTAAAATACAACATTTAAATTCTCAGGAGGATATACAGGAAAAAGAAATCATTATTTTAGAAAAAGAAAAAGAAGCTGCCGAGCTTAAGCAAAGGGCCAACGAGTCCTTTAATGAAATCCTATGTCTTGCACGAGAAAATAATCCTCATTTTTTAAAAAGATTTCAGGAAGTCTACCCTGGATTTTATGATAATATCCTGCGTATCGATCCTTACCTTAAGCCTTCAGAGATTTCACTATCTGCTTACATATCTCTTGGTTTTTCAAACAAGGAGATCGCAGAATACACTTTTAAGTCCATAAGAACAATAGAAAGTAATAGGTACAACCTACGCAAAAAATTCAATCTTCCAACAGAAATAGATTTCTTTGTGTGGTTGAATTCTATGAAAGAACTGTAACATATATTAATTCTTTCTATATATAGAATACTAGAATTATTTTTTAAGTTCTCACTGATCAGGGATCATCTTGTACTATCAATTTTCTTCATGAGCTAAGCAATAAATAGAAGACATAAAAAAAGTCATTTTCCAAATAGATACAATGAATTCTCAATGCCACCTGTCAAGTCCAGCAAAATTTTCTAATTGTGTCGTTCTAAAAATACAGAATTAATAGTCAGCGAGATCGACTATGAATTAGGGTTTGAACATCCGCTATCTTTCAGCAAACTCTTCAAAAGCAAAAACGAATACTGCTGCTTTGGAATTAATTTAGGGCGACAATATACTTTAATGTACCAAATTATATTTTCAGGATTTCTATTTTCTGAATTCAGCTTTTATGCAGATCTAGACTTCGGTAAATTTTTTATGTTTGCTATTTTAAACGAGACCGGAGATTTATAACAAATTCTCCACTCTAAAGTGCTAATTTGGTGTGGAACAATTTTGGCTCTGAAATACGCGAGATCATAACAAAACAAGTACCACATCAATGAAAAGAGGTGGACCCCACGGGAGTTTTGGGAGGTATCTGAACATAAGCAATAGAACATGTTGAAAAAAGGAGACAAGGTACAATGGAAATTCCGATACGGAGAGACCCACGGAATCATAACAAAGGTCCATACAAAAGATTTTGTGTTTATGGATAGGCAACGAAGAGCATCTGGGGGAAGTCCCCAGTATGAGGTGATGAGCGAAAAGACAGGCAAGACCGCTGTCCACAAGCCTTCGGCACTAAAAAAAATATAATGATCAATTCCAATGGGCACTAAACAACCAAGCTACCTAAACTTCAGGTCTGATGAATATGCATGGAAATCTGATATTAACTATCGCGAGCATCCCGAACTGTACAAGGTCGGAAAAGGCGAGCAGGGTGTCCTGATATGCGAACCTTACAAAACGGAGATCGGGCCATACTGGCGATCTAGAAATTCGGAGATCGCCACAGAGAGTTCAAATAAAATCTTTCAGATGTTCATATCATATCTTGACAGGGATGATTTCGTGGGCGCCGATATGGCCAGAACATATCTTCAAATGGGCTTCACACGCGCACGGCGCTATTTCAATTACAAGGGTGGCAAAAAATATGACTCAGAAAATGATTACCAGCTTTTAGAACGTGGAACCATCGATCTTGAGAAAGCAAGATCTGCTGAAATATACAAGATCAAGTGGAAGGAGGCCGAAAATAACGTTAAGTATTCGAAGATGAAGGAACAATGGAAAAGAGACCATGGTTGAACAAATTCCATCCTGACGTAATCCTGGAAGAGATTGCACTTACAGCATGAGCTTTCACTATATTTAATTGATCAATATGAAAATATTCTGACAAGTAACCATATCCATGGTTCAGAATTGATCGGCGATCCAACCCGGTTATTGGAAATGCATTAATTTTAATCCAGATGTTTTAGATCGGGATCGAGAAACCGAAATAATATTAGATCTTACAAGATAAAGGGGAGAAATAAATATGGGCTGTCTCGCCCCGGCCCAATAAAAGTGGAATATTGTATTTGCTCAAATGGATAATGCCCTAGTTGAAAGATCATATGAAACCATGAAGTTGACTGATTGTGATGTCTTCACATCGACTCGAGCCACCGCATCATATATAACTGGACGGCAACAATGAATTTGAGTCTTCCAGAGCCATAGACGGCATAAGCTTTGAATGGGAAGTAAAGCATATTCTCAGTAAGAGAATGCCATAGATATGAACAATAAAATAATATTGGAAAATGCCAACAAGGCCATTTCAGAGGGAGAACACGAGATATTCCTAAGCTATTTGAGTGACGAAGCCACATGGAATTTTTTAGGCGACAGGATCATATCTGGAAAGGATCAGATAAGCCTATATATCAATGAAAAATATACCAGACCTCCCAGATTTGATGTTGAGAAGATGATCGCAGAAGGCAATCATGTGACAGCGTTCGGCAGGATATCACTGCTCAACGAGTTAGATGAATGGACAGAATATCATTATTGCGACATCTGGTCTTTCAGAGATGGAAAAATGGATGAACTGAAGGCCTTTGTCATTCCAATTTAAGGGTCTTATGATTTGTCACATATCTCCAAAATTGCAAGGTCACAGACCATCCATAACGACATGAACAAAAAGTGGGCATTTTTTATCGCGGGAACTTCAGCCGTGGTTTCATTGATCTATCTATCCGGATATGGATATATTTTCAAGGCGATAGGCATCAATTTGAGAAAAGGACCGATCACCCCTTCTATCGATGACGACGACAAATTCCCCTTTAATCCTATTCCCACAAAAAATCCTAATGATTTTGAGAAAGCTGAAAATTACAATTCAGCACGAATCTCTGGAAGGCTTATTGAAGAGCTAAAGAAAAGCAGGACATCCTCACTTTTAGTCATCAGGGACAACAAACTTGTTTATGAACAGTACTGGAAGGATCACAACTTTACTTCGGCTCAGAATTCTTTTTCTATGGCAAAAGGCATTCTATCGATGCTGGTGGGTTGTGCGATTGATGATGGTCGCCTGACTTCCGAAGATCAACTGGTCTCTACCGTGATCCCTAAATATAGAGACAGCAAGTTTGGGAAGCATCTCACATTTAGACATCTGATGACCATGCAGTCAGGACTGGACTGGAAGGAAGAATATCACCATCCTTTCGCACCAAACTCCAAACAATACTTTATCGGCGATCTTGCTGAGCAGGCCCTTGACATTGACCTGAAAGAAATGCCTGGCGAGAAATATGAATACCAGAGCGTTTCCGCACAATTACTCGGTCTTGCTTTGAAAAAAGCAGTAGGTTGTGACCTGGCAGACTATCTTTCTAGAAAGATATGGCAACCCCTTGGAATGGAATTTCCAGCGAAATGGAGTACAGATGACAAAGGTGTTGAAAAAGCATTCTGCTGTATTCATGCGACACCGAGGGACTTTGCAAGGATCGGTCAGCTGATCCTGCAAAATGGCAATTGGGAAGGAAGGCAGATCATCAGTAGAACCTATTGTCAAAGAATGCTGTTTCCTACAATTGAGAATGATGCTTTCTGTTACTCTATCTGGGCTGATGATGAATATGACGTGAAGCATCGGTTCTTCTATGGGTTTCTCGGTCAATTCATAATCATGATCCCAGAAAAGAACATGGTAATAGTGAAGACAGGTCTATACAACCGCCTGAAAGTTGATAAAAAGCTCAGACCACTTCAGGTCAGATCATTGATATCTGAGATTGCTCATATTATATAGATCTTCTTCCACCAAAGCTACTTATGAAAAAAGGAAGAGAGGATCATTTTAGACTGCTTTATAAAAAAACATGAAAAGGCCGTAAAACGGCCTTTTGATGTTAATAAGTTAAATGTGATACTTCTGTGCTTATGCCGGATTATTTCTTTCCGTCTCCAACTCCCAAACCCTATGGCTTGCAATTGCAGCTACAAATTCATCGGCAGGTTTCTTGTTTTCAGACGTTATCACCGCATGATCATCATGATTTTTCTTGCCGACATTGCTGTAATTCAATATTTCTTCTGTTGCATCTCCAAAATAGATGGCCTTGCAATGTTTATAGGCCTCGTTCAAAAAATGAATTGTTCCCGGTCTGTTCTCCTCGTTCAACAGTGTATCGGCGGATTTTTTACCACTTGCGATGTACAGCGCATCAAAGCAAACACTCGACGTGCTGGTCAAGGAATGTTTTGGCGTATAGCTCGTTCCGTCATCAGCAGTGACCGGTGAAAGTCCTCCTGATATTACCTGGACAACAGCACCCTTACCTTCCAATTTGGATTTCAACGAATTTACGTCACCTGCTTTCACGCCATCTTCCATTATGAAACCTACTATTCTACTTTTTATAGAATCTTTTACGGTATTTTTCATACTTAGGGCTTCCGAACTCTTTGTGGCGGGCTCTCTTTCTGCACTTTGAAGAGATTTTGGATCCGCGTCAGCAGGAATACTCCCGTTGGGCTGTTTCAGTTTTGTCACTTCAACACCAACTTTCTTTGCCACTAAGGTCGCAAGATCCTTGTCAATGAAAGCCAACTGCCCGACCACTCTTTCGCGGATCGCGGGAATGGTCACTTTTGTCAATTCGAAGATCAAAGCATTTTGAAGGTGCTTTTTTTCTGGGGCAGACTGGCTATTGTAAAATAATTTCGCCTGAGAGTAATGATCGACAAAACTTTCACTTCTCGCACGGATCTTTTTCGCGTCTATTCTTTCTTCCTGTGATGCGAATCCGCCGTCCTTCCACATCGCTTGAAATGGACAGCCTCCACCGATGGAATTTGGCTCGTAGCTCACTTTACCCTTAGTTATCTGTTGACGCATATGACCATCGCGTTGATTGTTGTGAACAGTGTTGATCGATCTGTTGATCGGAATTTCATGAAAATTCGGTGATCCCAATCTTGAAAGCTGTGTATCGGTATAAGAAAATAATCTGCCTTGCAACAATGGATCATTGCTGAAATCTATCCCCGGAACCAAATGTCCCGGATGGAAAGCGATCTGTTCTGTCTCTGCGAAGAAATTATCCGGATTCCTATTCAGCGTCAGTGTTCCGACCAGCTCAACAGGTACTTCTTCCTCAGGAATCAGTTTGGTTGGATCCAGAAGATCAAAATCAAATTTGTGTTCATCTTCTTCTGGAATGATCTGCACCCCGAAGTCCCATTCCGGAAAGGCACCGTTCTCAATCGCGTCCCAAAGATCTCTTCTATGGAAATCGGGATCTTTTCCAGAGATCTTGGTTGCTTCATCCCAAGCTACAGAGTGTACGCCTAATTTTGGTTTGAAGTGGAATTTTACAAAGTGCATCTTGCCAGCTTCGTTGATAAATTTGAAAGTATGAACGCCAAAGCCTTCCATCATCCTGTAGCTGCGCGGGATTGCCCTGTCACTCATCGCCCACATGATCATATGCATACTTTCGGGCATCAATGAAATAAAATCCCAAAATGTATCGTGAGCTGATGCAGCCTGTGGAATAGCATTATCTGGTTCAGGTTTTACAGCGTGGACCAAGTCGGGAAATTTCATCGCATCCTGAATGAAAAAAACAGGAATATTATTTCCGACAAGGTCATAATTGCCTTCTTCCGTATAAAATTTAACAGCAAATCCCCTGACGTCTCTCGCAAGATCTGTACTTCCTGCACTTCCTGCGACGGTAGAAAAACGGACAAATACCGGCGTTTCTTTACCTTCTTCTGACAAGAACTTAGCTTTCGTGTATTTTGCTAGACTTTTGTTAAGTTTAAAAGTGCCGTGCGCTCCTGAACCTCTTGCATGTACAATTCTTTCAGGAATTCTTTCGTGGTCGAAATGGGTGATCTTCTCTCTTAGGATAAAATCTTCCAGCAGACTCGGTCCTCTTTCACCCGCTTTTAAGGAGTCTTGGTTATTGCTGATCTTTAGACCTTGATTGGTTGTGAGGGCCTGATCGCTGCTATCAGTCGTATGAAGATGAAGCTGATCTGACTTTTCGTTTGAAAAATCCTTTTTTTTCATAATATAAAAATTTTGTTTGGTTTTAAAATTTACAAATCTCGAAAAACAAAAATTATACCTTGGAAATGGTCAGCATTCTATCAATAATCGGTATAAATAACAAGCTTGATAGATATTCACATTAAAAAATCAATTTGTACATTTATTACTAACTTTCTACTATATTTTAAATACCTTAGTTGGATCTATTGCTAGAATCATTATATCGAGATGTTGAAGACCAAACGAATTTACCTTGACAACAACGCAACAACGCAGACAGACCCACGGGTTCTGGAATCAATGCTCCCCTACTTCACAGAATTATATGCAAACGCCAACAGCCCGCATCTTGAAGGTCTTTCAGTAAAGGATACCGTCGATAGCGCAACTTGGGAAGTCGCAGATTTGATCGGTGCCAAAGAAAACGAGATCATCTGGACATCAGGCTCGACAGAAGCACTGAATTTAGCGATCAAAGGGCTTTCGATTCCAGCAGGTAAAAAAATAATTACCTTTTCCACGGAACACAAAGCAGTTCTTGATACATGCGGATTTCTGGAAACTCAAGGAGTCAATGTTGAATATCTTGCTGTGAATTCAGACGGGACGATCAATATGGAAAGCTTTCAAAATTCTGCTACAGAGGAAACATTTCTAGTAATCGCGATGATGTCAAACAATGAAACCGGAACTTTGCACGACATCAGAAAAATTTCAAAGATCGCACATTCCAGAGGGGCAATTCTCCTTTGTGATACTACGCAATCTGTCGGTAAAATACCCATCGATGTATCAGATCTAGGAATTGATATGTTGACTATCTCGGCGCATAAATTTTATGGTCCTAAAGGAGTTGGAGCCCTATACGTTTCAAACCAATCAAAAATTGAGCTCGCCGGGCAGATTCATGGAGGTGGACAGCAAAGAGACATGCGAAGTGGCACTTTGAATGTACCAGGGATCATAGGTCTGGGAAAAGCATGTGAGATTGCTAAAACCGACATGCAAAAAGATGAAGCAAGGATCACCTTACTCCGTGACCATCTTGAAAAGGAACTATTAAAGATTGAAGGCAGCTTTATCAATGGTTCGGTTGCCAGTAGGATATACAATACGTCAAACATCTGTTTCCCCGGGGTCTGGTCCGAGCAGTTGATCATCTCATTAGGAAACATTTCAGTGTCCAGCGGATCGGCCTGTTCATCGGTTACCTCAAAGCCATCGCATGTTTTGAAAGCACTTGGATCGTCGGACGAAGATGCTTTAAGTTCTATCCGTTTCAGTCTGGGAAGATTTACAACTTCGGAGGAAATCGATTTTGCGATTAAAAAAGTAACCGAACTTGTTCATCAGTTAAGAGCATAAAAAATCCCACCGGTTGCAGTGGGATTGAGTTTATATTTAAAACTGATTTACAGAAGTCTGTCAAAATGAATCGGTAGGTCGTAAATCCTTTTTCCTGTTGCGTGAAAAATAGCGTTGGTAATCGCGGGTGGCATTCCAACTCCACCAATTTCTCCTACTCCTTTTACACCGAGGTCATTCACAAACTGATCATTTTCTTCCACAAACAAAACTTCAAGATCATGAATATCTGCATGCACCGGAATGTGGTATTCGCCTAAGTTTGCATTCATATATTTTCCAAACTGATGATCGAGAATTGTTTCTTCATGTAAAGCCTTGCTGATTCCCCAGATCATTCCACCTAAAACCTGACTTTCGGCTGTTTTGGGATTGATAATTTTTCCGGCGGCTACAGCTGTTAAAGCTCTTTTTACTTCAATGATTCCCAGTTCTTCATCCACTTCTACTTCCACAAAAACAGCACTGTGTACCGCTCTTGCTTTTTTTCCGTAGGTCAGCGGATTGGGCATCGCCGAATTGGTTGTTTTAATAATTCTTCCTTCATTGGAAGCTATGATATCCTTGATGCTAACATTTACTTCTGAGTCTTTTTTTAAGCTTATCCATCCATTTTTAAACTGTACATCTTTGAATTTAACATCTTTAAAGGCTGAATCCCCTAAATTTCTGGCAAGATTGAACAGTTTTTTATTTAGAGCCTGACAAGCATTTTGTACGGCAGGACCTACGGTTGCAGTTGTAAATGATCCGCCCTGGATAGGTGCAAATGGCATTTTACTATCAGCATATGAAAAAGTTATATCATCTATCGGCAATCCAAGCTCATCTGCAGCAATCTGTGTCATAATGGTCAATGTACCTGTTCCAATATCGGTCACAGCACTTTTGATCTCGACCTTTCCGTCTGCTGACATGATCACTTCGGCACGGCCAAAAAGTCTATTTGCATCCCACATTCCCGTAGCCAAGCCATAACCGACCAGTTTATTACCATTTCTCATGCTTCTTGGTTTAGGATTCCTTTTGTCCCATCCAAATTTTTCAGCACCCTCAAGAAAACATTTTCTTAGTTCCTTGCTTGAGTATTCCTTTTCGCTGCTTTTATCGATCTTTGAATAATTGATCAACCGCAGTTCAAGCGGATCAATATTCAGTTTATATGCGATCTCATCCATCGTGACCTCGATTGCATGCATTCCTGTGCTACCACCGGGAGCTCTCATATCCAATGGACTGTAGACGTCCAAAGGAACTATCTCGTGTTCCAGTAATGTGTTTTCAGCGGGATACAGCATGTTCGCCCAGTTGACTACTATCTCTACATAATCTTCAAATCTTGAAGTTTCGCCGGTAGCTTTATGGTAAATCGCATTGACTTTTCCATCTTTGTCTGCTCCGAATTTTGTCTGCTGCAAAGTCGGTGGTCTGTGCCCGATCAAATACATTTGCGCCCTGTCAAGGGTAACACGTACATTCCTTTTCAAGGCAAGTGATGCCATCACGGCCATAAACAGTTGATGTTGGGGACGGAGCCCAGAACCGAAACCACCGCCGACAAATGGTGCAATGACCTGAACATTTTTCATTTTCAGTCCGAAAACATTTGCAACGTACATCTGGGAATTGATCGTTCCCTGTGTCTTATCATAAATCTTTAATTTATCTTTTCCTTCATAAATAACAGTCGACGCATACATTTCCATCGGATTGTGATGCTCTGTCCCGTGACTGAAATGACTGTCTGTCTTAATAAATGAATTTTCATACTCCTGATCAAAATCTCCGGTCGGTTTTGGAGGTGGCGGTTTGAGCATTGAAGCGAGTCCTTTTTTTGGATCACGGGATTTTTCGAGATTGGTTTTTAAATCGGTTTCAAAATCTTCCTGTTCGTAGACGATGTCGAGTTTTGTGGCTGCATATCTGGCCAGTTCAAAAGTATCTGCAACTACCAGCGCAATCGGCTGACCGTTGTATTTGATATCATCATCTTTAAGTGGTTTAAAAACAGTTCCGGGAGGCGCATCCATATCGGCATACTGAAAATCGAACCAAGCCGTTGAAGGTTTGTTTTCATGGGTGAACACTTCAATCACACCAGCTATTTTTTTGACTTCCGAAGTATCGATTGACTTGATTTTACCTTTTGTGACAGTACTATTGACTACATAACCGTACAGTAAATCGTCAGCCTGATATTCTCCGGCGTATTTTGCACTTCCGGTTACTTTTAAATGACCTTCGAGACGGCTGATTGGTTTTCCGACAGATGGTGTATTTTCCATAAATAATTGTATTTGAAAGTGATTTTTATAAAGATGGTTTTGCGCCTGGACGCTGTGATTTCGGGTCTAAAGCCATTATGCAGTTTCGTACGATTGCTTTTTTAGCAAGATCAATTTTAAAACTGTTATGTTCAAAACCAACTGCACCATTTAAAATAATATCCGCTGCGACGGAAAAATTTTCTCTTGTTGCTTCTTTGTCTACCAAAAAATCTTCAGCTTCTTTAACACGCCAAGGCTTATGAGCAACACCGCCTAAAGCAATTCGGGCTTCTTTAATTTTCCCGTTTTCTACTATTAAACCTGTCGCAACGGATACCAAAGCAAAAGAATAGGAAGCTCTGTCTCTTAATTTTAAATAAGAATAATTTTCAGAAAAACCTTTTTCGGGTAGCCCAATTCCTGTGATGAGTTCGCCATTATTAAGATTGTTATCAAACTCTGGTGTATCGCCAGGAAGTCTGTGGAAATCTGCAAATTCCAAGGTACGTTCTCCCTCAGGTCCTGAAATGTGAACGACTGCATCCAAAGCAGCAAGCGCTACACACATATCTGAAGGAAAAACAGCGATACAGTTTTCGCTGTGTCCCAAAATCGCATGAATTCTGTTATAACCGGTAATCGCGGAACATCCGGAGCCCGGTTCACGCTTATTGCACGGAGTATTGACATCGTAAAAATAATAGCATCTTGTTCTTTGCAGTAAATTACCACCGTTGGTCGCCATATTTCTGATCTGCGCCGACGCTCCTGCTAAAATTGCTTTTGACAACAGTGGATATTGCTGTTCGATAATCGGATGATATGCGGTTTCCGCATTGGTAAGCAGCGCACCGATTATGATTCCTCCATCCGGAATCTCCTTAATATCACTCAGCCCGGATATTTGGTTGATGTCAACTAAAGTATCTGCCTGAGTGACGAAATATTTCATCAGATCAACAATATTGGTACCGCCGGCAATGACTTTATTGTCATCATGGCCGTTGATCAAAGAAACTGCATCTTCAACGTCAATGGCTTTTGTATAAGCAAAATTATTCATGGGACATCATTTGTTTTACTGACATGACAGCATTAATAATACCTCTATTGGCACCACAGCGGCAGAGATTTCCGCTCATTAGATCCTGTACTTCTTCACGTGTTTCGGCTTTGTTTTCATTAATCAAACCAACCGCACTGCATATTTGTCCCGGTGTACAGTACCCACACTGAAAGGCATCGTGATCAATAAAAGCCTGTTGAATTGGATGTAATTTTCCGTTTTCTGCAATTCCTTCGATAGTTTTTATTCCTGTGCCTTCCTTCATTACAGCGAGACTTAGACAGCTTAAAACACGTTTACCGTCTACTAAAACGGTACAAGCACCGCATTGTCCGTGGTCACAGCCTTTTTTTGTTCCAGTAAGATGAATTCTTTCCCGAAGAGCATCGAGAAGGGAAACCCAGGGCAGTATTTCCAGATGATGATTTTCACCATTCACATTAAGTGTAATGGATTGTTTTTCACTATTTAACATAAATTTGAGCTTTGGTATAATGAACGTATTACAAAAAAAGAACCGTTATGTCTGCATAACGGCTCATGTGGTGGTATTAAAGCTAATTTATAATCGATGTACTTAAGACCGAATTGTAATTAAAATTAAATGAGATTTAATGAATCTGATTATCATTCAACTGAAAAACGTGCAGAACCTGTGGGAAAAGTGCTTCCATAGATTCTTCAACCGCTTTTTTGGAGCCGGGCAAGGTGAGAACAAGTGTATTTCCTGAAAATCCTGCAACACCTCTGGAAAGCATCGCGGTTTTTATTCTCTGCTGACCGTAATTTCTCGCAGTCTCCATAATTCCGGGAATGTCGCGGTCGATTAAAGGAGCAACTGCTTCTGGAGTAACATCTCTGGCTGAAAGTCCTGTTCCACCAGTAAAAATGACCAAATCAACATTATTTTCTTTACAATTAATTAAGGTTGATTGGATGGTATTAAAATCATCTTCAATAATCTGATAATCTACATCAGTAATCTGATATTTTTCCAAACCTGCACAAATTGCTTTTCCTGAAGTATCTTCTTTCTCACCACGGAATGCTGAGTCTGAGCAAACCATTACAGCCGCTTTTATATTAGAATTTATAAATTTATTGCTGTCAGATTTACCGCCCTTTTTTTCCAACAGGCGGATGTTCTGAATTTCTACGTGTTTGTCAATCGGTTTCAGCATATCGTACATCACCAATGCGGCCACTGATGCGCCGTGCATCGCCTCCACTTCTACTCCGGTTTTATATATAGTGTGCACTTCCACGGAAATAATCACCGACAAATCTTCTATTTTAAAAGTAACCGATGTAAATTCTACCGGCAAAGGATGACAATCCGGAATGACATCGCTCGTTTTTTTCACCGCAAACAATGCTGAAGCCCGCGAAAATTCAAAAATATCTCCTTTCGGAACGGTGCGGTTTTCGATTGCTGAAATGGTTTCTGCTGTAGAAGTTTTGACTGTTGCCGTCGCGATCGCCTTACGCAGCGTAAATGATTTGTGTGTAATGTCAACCATATTATTTATTTACTTTCCACTGGTGGGATTCGTCGTTAAAAATTTCTCTGCCCCAAATCTGAAGCTCCGATTTGATGCGTTCTATAAGTTCATTACA
The DNA here is from genome assembly GCF_000735135.1 of Chryseobacterium sp. FH1. Lineage (GTDB taxonomy): Bacteria > Bacteroidota > Bacteroidia > Flavobacteriales > Weeksellaceae > Epilithonimonas. Next base: position 540,868 of record NZ_JPLZ01000006.1, on the reverse strand, counting down.
GGCTTCCATTGCTGCAATTCTGTGCTTTGAAGATGTAAAAACAAAAAGACAGATTTCTCCTGCACTGACGGTTCCCAAACTGTGATGAACGTGCATGCAGGTAAGCTTATATTTCAAAAAAATCTCTTCTCTGATTTCGTGCATTTTCTCCAAGACCATTTCCTCGTAGGCTGTATATTCAATTGCTGCTACAGTTTTGCCATCAACCACATCTTCTCTGATCTGACCCAGAAAAATACTGTGTGCCCCAATGTCTTTTTTCGTCGTATGTTTTGCAATGCTTTCAGAAATAAAAACCGGACTGATCGCTCCTTCTGTAAATATATTTTTAATTGCTCTACTCATTTTTCCTTTCCTGTAATGCTGTGATTCCACCTTTAAGATGGCTTATTTTTTTCTGATTTCCGAAATGTTCCAGTAAAATTCCGGTTGCTTTCAGACTTCTTTTTCCACTCTGACAGAATAAAAGAATATTGTCTTTTCCAATTTCCGATACTCTGCTTTTTAATTCTGAAAGGGGAATTTGAATATGTTTAAAATCTGCTTTTGGCTGCTCATCGATTTCCCTTACATCGATGGTCAGTGTGTTTTCATTGAAGGTTTGTTGAATAAAATCATCAGGATTTACATCTTCAATATTCATTTCAAAAACACCGCAAAGAAAATTATAATTGGTTTCTTCAAAAGCTTTTCTATTCTCAGGAATCAAATTTACGGCTGAATTTTCATTTGAAATATCCATAATGAAAGTTTCATAACTGAGCATATTAAAAGTCAATAATCTGCCATCCAAAACTTCACCAACACCTGTAATTAATTTGATCACTTCGTTCGCCTGCATCAATCCGATCATTCCTGGAAGCACACCCAAAACACCGACTTCATTGCAGTTCTGCACTTCATCTGGCTTCGGAAGATCTGGAAAAAGATGTCTGTAGTTGACTGTTTTATTATTTTTAAAATCTAAATTGAAAACAGCCACCTGACCTTCATATTTATAAATTGCCCCGAAAATCAAAGGTTTATCTAAAAGTACACAGGCATCATTGATCAGATACCGTGTGACAAAATTATCGGTGCAGTCGACAATAATTTCATACTCTGAAATAAGATCCCAGGCGTTTTCTGAAGTCAGCTCAAGCTGATAAGATTTAATGGTTATTTCGGGATTTAATTGTTCTAATTTTACAGAGGCGACATCAGTTTTCAATTTTCCCACATCTTCGTTGGAGTAAAGTGTCTGTCGCTGAAGATTGCTCAGTGAAATGCGGTCATGATCGACAATTCCAATGGTTCCAACCCCTGCAGCAGCGAGATACTGGAGAACAGGACAGCCCAAACCACCTGCCCCCATGACAAGAACTTTTGCCTGCAGAAGTTTTTGCTGACCTTCAAAACCGAAGTCAGACAGAGCGTAATGCCGTGCGTATCTTTCATTGTAATTTTCCATATTAACCTCCGGAATAAGGCGGCATCAATGCCACAACATCATTTTGATCTAAGATGACATTTTCCTGCACCAATTTTTTATTGACCGCGAAAGCAAATTTCCTGTCTGAAAGTTCGGGAAATTTTTGAATTAAAAACAACTTCAACGAATTTAAATCAGTTGCTTCCACCATGAATTCTTTTCCCGTAATTTCTGCGATCTGTCCAAATGAGATGACTTTTATTTCCATAATTATTTCAACTGTTGAATTACAATTTTAGACAGATTCTTTACATATCTTCTTCCTGTTGCTTTATCTGTCGGAGTTACCAGCATTATGTTTTCTTTCAGTTTAGAAGCATCGGATCCATTCAGTTCTGTTATGATGAGAGCCAGATCGCCGTTTCCGCTGTTGAAAATTTCATTCCACGAAAAGACTGCTTTATAACCGTCATCAGCTATGCAGACCAAATAAAATTCACTCAATGATCTTGATGAATCTGTCTTGAACTCCACTTTTGACAAAACAGCTTTAAGTAAAACACCGTTTATTTTTTTCAGAGTACTTTTGTAATCCATTTTGTGATTATAGATCGCCAAGCTGTCGACCGAATGTTTCTGATAATTTTTCAGATCATTAAAACTGATCATCAGTGGCTTGACAATGTCTCCGATTACAGAAATCGATTTGGCAGCCTGAGCATTGAGTGTCAAACTGAAAAATAAACTAAGAATTGAAAGAATCTTCATGGTCAGGCTTTTGTGAGTAATAATTTGTACGACGCCATCAGCAAAACGGTCGCCAAGACATATTTCAAGACATTGTGATTGAATTTTTTTGAACCTAAATAAGCTCCCAGTAATCCTCCTGTGAAAGCAACAATAATGTACATCATCATATCTCCGGTGAAAGAAATTCCCTTCGTGACCATTCCTCCAAGTCCTGCCACTGAATTGACGAAGATAAACGCTGCGCTGATCGCCGCGGTCTGTTTCTGATTGGTCCAGTGCAACAAAAGTAAGATAGGAGAAAGAATGATTCCTCCACCGATGCCGATCATTCCTGAGAGTAAACCTACCACTCCGCCCGTTACGACTGCAATTGTCGTGTTGTGAGTTTTCAGTTCGCTGTCGTCTACATTTTTAAAAAAGAAAAATCGGATCACCGGAAATAAAAGTAAAATTCCCAAGATCCTTTTGTAAATATTTTCTTCCACTGTGATCATTCCGCCTATAAATGCCAAGGGAATTGAGGCTGCGGCAATGGGAATAAAAAGTTTTTTGGAAAAATATCCGCCACGGTAATACTGTATAAATGAAGTTAAGGAAACAAAAAGATTAAGCACTAAAGCGGTCGGTTTCATCTCTTCCGGAGCTACGCCGTACAAAGCCATGAGTGCCAGATATCCGCTTGCACCACCGTGTCCGACAGCGGCATACAAAAAGGCAACAAAAAAAAGAATAACATAAAATATTTCTACTGACATAGGCGTGATGCGTTAGAATTTTATTTTTTATTTTAAATTAATTTGGTAAAAGATGCACCGTAACTTCTTCATTTTCTGTACATCCCAATGACTCTTCAGGCAGAACAATAAAGCAGTTTGCCTGTGCAAAAGAATGCAGACGGAAAGATTCCTGAGCGTGAAGCGGCGTTACTTTTCCATTGTTGTAAAATGCTTTCAGGAAATGCGTCAATCCTGCAGGCTTAGGGTAACGATTAGTTACGTTTGCTTTAATCTCGGTAACACCTGACGGCAGTCCCATCACTTTTTCGAGCGCCGGTAAAACATATTCGTAAAAGCAGGTCAGCGATGAAGATGGATTTCCGGGAAGTCCAAAAACCAATTTGTTTTCTTTCGTTCCGAAGAAAAGCGGTTTGCCCGGTTTCTGTCTGATTTTATGAAATTTTTCTTCAACGCCACAGGTATTCGCAACCTCAGTGACAAAATCATAATCTCCCACACTCACACCACCGTTCAGCAAAACAACATCACTGTTTTCGATTGCGCTTTCAAGTACTTTGTGCAGTTCCTTACGATCGTCCTCGGCTCTGAAGACTTCAATATCTTTAATTCCAGTTTGATTTAAGACTGCTTTCAACTGAAAAGAATTAGCTTCGTAGACCTGACCAAATTCCAATGGATTTCCGGGATCCTGAAGTTCGTTTCCGGTAAGAATAATGGCAACTTTTGGAGGTGTGTAAACAGAAATTTCAGCACAACCGGTACCGGCAAGAAATCCGATGGCGGCGGCCGAGAGATAGGTTCCTTCTGTCATGGCGACCTCTCCTTTTTTTACTTCGGCACCTTTTGTACGGACGTTGAGACCTTCATATAGATTTTCGTCTTCAACAATCAGCTTTTCATTTTCCAACCGAATTTTTTCCTGCATCACCACGGTATCTGCGTTTTCAGGCAGAGGCGCTCCGGTGAAAATTCTGGTAGCTTCCTTCGTACTTATTGCAAATTGTTTCGATGTACCTGCAGCCATTTCACCAATTACGGAAAGGGACTGATCTTTATCTGCAAATTTCAGGGCATAACCATCCATCGACGACTGTGCAAAATTGGGAATGTCGGTTGAAGCAATTACATCTTCTGAAGTGACCAACCCAAAAGCTTCTGAAAGCGGAATGACACTGCTTTTTTTCGTGAATGCAGATTGTAGGATGATTTGTTTGGCTTCGTTGACGGAAATCATTTTCATTGAATCAGTAGTTGGTAATCGTTTTGGGTATCGATATCTATTGCGCCTTTTGCAAAATTGATTTCAGCGATATCGTCTTTAAATTTTTGTAGCAGTTTTTTGGCACCTTCCTGGCCGGAAAGTTTTGAAAGATCTTTAAAGTATCTTTTAGTAAATAAAACCGGTGTTCCTACAGTGTCTGCGTATTTTGAGGCAACAACTCCTTTTTGAGAATCTTGTTGCGTTTGAATTAATTCAGAGAAAACCGACGCTTCGATAAAAGGCTGATCGCAAACTGAAATAATACAGTTTTCAATGGCTGGGACTAAATTTAAAAGCTGATCAAATCCGATGTGGATTGAAGAGCCCATGCCTTCGTTCCAAGTTTTATTTTCTGTAACGATGAGTTCGAGATCATTGATTTCTTTTGAAATTTCAATTGAATTTGCTCCTGTAACGACCACGACAGATTTTGTTATTTTGAGTGATTCTTCAGCAACATGTCGCAGGAGACTTTTTCCTTTAAAATCCAACAACTGTTTTGGCTGTCCGAGTCTTGAGGAATTTCCTGCCGCTAAAATGAGTATTCCTGTTTCCATTAACCACCGATTGTAATCATACTTCTGTTTTCTAATTTTGATGCATCTATATTTTCAAATATACCGCTGAACTGTCCGCCCAAAGCTTTGGCCTTAGCCTTCATCGTTTGCTTAATCAACGGTAAAATATCCTGACCATTCCGCAACGCTCCCAATAGATCAGTTTCATCTTTACTGAACAGACAGTTCTTCAATTTTCCATCGGCAGTCAGCCTCATCCGGTTGCAGGTATCACAAAAAGGCTGGCTCATCGTGCTGATCACGGCGAATGACCCAATGTGACCATCGATGATGTACCGGCTTGCGGTATCATTGGGTTCGGATTCGACCGGAATGACATCATATACTGAACTAACTTTCAATAATATTTCATGCAAAGTAAACACCTGATTGCTAGTCCACTGATTTCCGCTGAAAGGCATAAACTCAATGAACCGGACTTCGATATTACTGTGTTTCGTCAAAGCAATAAAATCAAGAATTTCATCATCATTTAAACCTTTCATGACAACAACATTGATTTTCACACGTATGTTGTGCTTCAGGAGTAAATTGATATTGTTTCTGACGCGGTGAAACAGATCGCGTCTTGTAATTTTTAGAAATTTTTCAGGCTGAAGAGTATCAAGGCTTATGTTGATGGCTTTGATATTGGCTTCCAGCAATTCGTTTAGCATCTCATCGACACGAATTCCGTTGGTGGTAATTGCGAGCTCGATATCCAGTTTGCCCAATGATCTTAAGATTTTCGGAGCATCTTTTCTGACCAAAGGTTCGCCACCTGTGAGTCTGATTTTCTTCACTCCTTGGTCGACGAAAAGCTTAGCAATGTTTTCAATTTCATCCACCTGCATCAGTTTTGCGGCGGGAGCAAAGGCATATTTTTCTTCCGGCATGCAGTAAAAACAACGCAGGTTGCAATTATCTGTAAGGGAAATCCTCAGATAATCATGCACTCTTCCGAAAGTATCTGTAATCATGTGTTATGTATGTTTTGCCGTTGTCTGGACGTGAATTTTATCAATTTTATAACGTAGAGAAGTCCCTTTCCTGTCCTCGATCACTGCTTTGATTTCTGAAATGACAGACAAAGCAATTTCTTCCGACGTTTCTGCACCAATATCCAGACCAATCGGGCCGTAGATGCGCTGATAATCTCCGTCTGCGAGAATATTACCATCTGCATGAAGGTCATCAAACATTCTCTGCAGTTTTGTTTTGGGTCCCAATATTCCGATGTACGGACAGTTTGTTTTTAAAACCAGTTTTAAAACTTCAAGGTCATATTTATAATTGTGGGTCATCAGAACAAAATAAGTTCTGTCATCGATCACTATATTCTGTATCAATTCTTCAGGTTTTACAACCAAAATATTTTTCGCTTCTGGAAAACGCTTTTGAGTAGCGTGAGTCACTCTTCCCTCACCAACAGTCACTTCCCAGCCCAAAATATCCGCTATCTTCACCACAGGCTGAACGTCATTTCCGGCGCCGGCAATAACCAGCGAAACGGGTGGAGCAATATATTGAAACATTGCGCTCTGTTCTTCGTTTTCAATTTGAAAAGTTTGAATTTCGGTACATTTACTTTCTAAAATACCCAACATATTATTTTTGAGAGAATAGAGGTCATCCACAAAAATTCCATTTTCCTGAAGTATATTGATCGTTCCAATTTGTTTTGCATTTCGTTTCAAAGAAAACAGTGTTGCAACTACTGAAGCGCCCCTGTTCTGTCCCAGACGTCCTAATATTTCCAATGGATTATGAGGATCATCGACATCAATGTATTCAAACAAGATATGGACAATGCCATTACAACCTAGCTGTACACTGAACTCCAGAGCACTTTCATCACTCGTATCATAAGTGATAAGCTTATTCTGTTTCTGATTGATGGCAATCAAAGCTTTTCTCAATGCATCGCCTTCCAAGCATCCCCCACTTATGGCTCCCGTCAAGATGCCATCTTCCGTTACCAGCATTCTTGCCCCAGGTTGCCTGTAGGACGAACCATCGACTTTTACAACTGTTGCTAGAGCGCTTTTTTTACCCTCAAAAACTGATCTTCTGTATGATTCTATAATGTCAGAGATTTCTTTCATACCTTACTTTTTAGTTCCACACGTGATTTTTTCCTTGAGCTAACAAATTCCGTGCGACAAATATTTCATAGTCATATGATGTTAACCTTAAGTGGCGGAATACAGAAGCCAAAAAACTACCACTATAAGTGGTAGTTTCTGAAATAAAAGGAAACATCACATTATCCTCTTTAAAAAACATTGTTATCGATACTCCGCTGAGTCAGTTAGATGGTTATAAATGTTAAGTAGACCGGAAGCGGTCTCTTTAGTTCTTTTTGGAATACCATAAGTGCACATTCTGAAAAATGTTTTTTTGCATCCACCGCTTTTGTATGCTGATCTATCGCTATCGTATTAGAAAACTTTTCCTTTGTAAACGATCGCATAATAACCAAATACTCCATTCGCAGAGATTGGAAGCGACGTGCAATATCCGGTGGTCGCTACAGACCATTTCGTACTAAATAACTTAGCAAAATTAAGGGCCATGGCTTCTGTCACGGATCTTGATACGCAATTAGACACTTCTGCTTGCTGACTATCGATAATATCTGTGAAAAATATATAACATTTAATTTATAATAGATTCGATCTTAATTAAATTTTAAAATACATTACAGAATTACCCTCACTACAATCAAATTTAAATACTTGAATTATCCTAAAATTATGATCTAGGTCACCATACAATTAATTATCTGAAAAAATGAAATGCCAAACATTACCTTGAAATATACTGACACATAAGCCAATAGATCGTTTCTGCTCATCAAAAAAACAAACATTAGATCGATGCCGGATTGTTCTTAAAATAATGTAAGATTTCGCAGCGGAGTCATCTTCTATGACGCGAGCGATATATCAAATTTTTCAATTTGAAAATGGAATGCTGGTTGCTTATCAATCCTGAAAATTACTTATATCTAATCACAATCAATATGGAAGACCAAATAACAAGAAGAGATGCAATAGAAAAATTAGCATCCGCTCTAAGTCCCGACAATTTTGAAAATTCTGATAACAGAACTTTGAATAATTCAGATTCAAATCTGGAAGATCCAACGACCAAGCATCCAAGACCACCATTTAACAAACAATTTCAACCATTTCCAGGTCTGGCGCACAAAATGGAGCCAGTTCCCGATCACGGTGAAGAAAGTTACACAGGGTCCGGAAAACTGTTAGGTAGAAAGGCTCTGGTCACAGGTGGTGATTCGGGAATTGGACGTGCTGCGGTGATAGCTTTTGCAAGAGAGGGTGCTGACGTTGCGATCAATTATCTTCCTGAGGAAGAATCTGACGCCCTCGAAGTCATCGAATTAATTCAAAAAGCAGGTCGCAAGGCAGTAGCCATTCCCGGAGACATCCGCGACGAGGCCTTTTGCCAACGGCTGGTATCCGAAGCCGCAGAACAGCTGGGAGGACTCGATATCCTTGTCAACAATGCAGGTCATCAAAAAACCAATGCATCAATATTGGACATTAGCACGGATGCTTTTGACAGAACAATGAAAACGAACATATACGCGCCATTCTGGATCACGAAGGCAGCGCTTCCTTATTTGATGCCGGGATCAAGTATCATTGGCCTCTCCTCCGTGCAGGCCTATGACCCCTCCGCTGACCTTTACGACTACGCGCAGACCAAGGCCGCGACAACAAGCTATGTGAAATCATTGGCCAAGCAGTTAGGACCAAAAGGGATCAGGGTCAATGGCGTTGCTCCGGGACCTGTTTGGACCGCACTTGAGGTCAGTGGCGGACAGACGCAGGAAAATCTGGTAAAATTCGGTGACGACACGCCCCTGGGGAGACCAGGACAACCAGCAGAACTGGCATCGATATTTGTCCAGCTGGCTGATAACTCCGGCAGTTTTGCAACCGGCCAGATCTACGGATCTGCAGGTGGAAATGGACAACCTTAAAGAAACTACCATCAAAATACAAAGGCCATCCCATCGGTGGCTTTTTGTATTTATTGGTCAGATGTTTTATCTGACGGATCTATGATCATCCTCAACGGCTGATCCTTGGTCATGTATGAATTCAACCAATTTAAAAATGTGGTGATTTTGTTTCTAAGGTTTATTAAAGACATAAGATGAATAAAAACCCAGATCAGCCACGCAATAAATCCATTAAAATGTTTAACCGGACCATTCAGATCTGCTACTGCCCTGTTTCTCCGGATGATGGCCATTGATCCCTTATCATTATATTGAAATGACAGAAGCCTCTTCTTCTCGTCAATCAATGTGAGATTGGAAGCCAGCAACCTCGCCTGCTGAATTGCGACCTGTGCCAATTGTGGGTGTCCTTCCGGAAATGCGGGATCTGCTTTCATCAAACTTGTATCACCTATCGCGTAGATATTGTGGCTTCCTTGCACCTTGTTTTGTCCGTCCACCAAAAGACGTTTTCCTCTGCCATAGAATTTTTCGGGAAGACCCGGAAATACCTGTGCGGTGACTCCAGCCGTCCAGATCAGATTGCTTGAGTCGATTGTTGTATCATCTGCCAAATGGACCACATTATCCACATAATCTTTAACCACCTGTCCAAGCCTTAAAATTATACCCATTTCTTTCAGAGAATTGGTTGCATATTGCTGAGAGGCCTTACTCATTGGCGCCAATATGGTTTGCAGGCCATCGATCAAATAAATATCGAAAGGACAGTTCTGCAATTCAGGATAATCCTCCGATAGAATGTTCTTTCGCAACTCTCCCAACATACCGGCAATCTCAACTCCCGTTGGACCTCCTCCAGCAACCACGAATGTCGTGAGCTTCATCCGCTCACTGGCATCTGAAGTTCTGGTGGCAAGTTCCAATCTTTCAAGAATCTTGTTTTTAAGGTTGATGGCATCGCTAATGGTCTTCATCGGCAATGCATTCCGGCGTATATTGTCGTTTCCGAAATAATTGGTTACGGTTCCCGTAGCCAGTACCAAGTTTGAATAGGAGATCTCTCCATTATTCAGGATTATCTTGTTATCTTGTGGTCTTATTTGCAACAACTCTCCCATCCTGAAAGAAAACCTTTTGTTATTCCTAAAAAATTTTCTAAAAGGATAGCTGATGTTCGAAACATCTAAAAATCCTGTTGCCACCTGATACAATAGTGGAGGAAAGAAATTATAGTTGTTCCTGTCTACCAAAATTACATTGACCTTTTTGTCGTTCTTTAACAGACGTTCTGCCAATTCTACACCTGCAAAACCACCACCTATGATGACTACAGTATTGTTATCTTTCATTTACTATGGTCTTAAAAATTATACTGTTCAACAATCGATAATCACGCCAAATCACTTAAGCTGCGATGTAGCGAGAAGGCTTACGAAGACGATTATTAGTTCGTTGGGCATCAAAATTGCAATTGCTACATTATATAAATCTATTTCATAATGGAACACTCAAGGACCATCTCAATTTTAAACGACCTTTTGCATATTATCAATGACCGCCTGGAGGGCTTTGAAAAGGTGGAAGGGAAAGTATGGGAAACCAATCGCGAATTAAAGGAAAAGTATGAGCACATCATTTCCTACACCAAGATAATGAAGGTCGAGATCATCAACCTGATAACACAACGTGGTGGAAATCCTGAAGATTCAGCATCAGTGACCGGTACATTGCACAGGGCGTGGATCGATGTAAAAAATGCATTCGTGATCAGCGACCTTGAATCATCGACCTTGCAAAATGTTATCTTTGGAGAGAATGCAGCGATTCAGGCCTACCAGGAAGCTTTAGACGCAAATGAACTAGATGCTGAAAGCTCCAGTGTAATAGGTGAGCAATTAAAAAGGATCAAGGATTCAGCTCAGGAATTCAGGGGAATAGCTGAGAATATCAGATCATAAAAATTAGACATACAGAAGAAGATACAGGACCGTAATATTTACGGTCTTTTTTTAAGGAGATTCTTCTTCATATTATTTTAAGTACAAAGCGTTGGTTATACTCCAAATGTATAGGCATTTGAATTGATTGTGAAAATAGCTCAAAAATAATAATCCTTACTCGACTGCAGTTTGCAAAAGAAATAACATATTTGGTAGGTTATTCTATTTGGCATGAGGTCAATTTTTTCTATTGTCTTGCGTGTTTATTAAGATAAACATCATAGGGATAAAAGATGATTTTCAATGTTTTTATTCGATCAAAATTAATCAAATCTATTTATAATTGGATTATTATAAGTAGTTGATCACCTTTATTATATTATCAATATCCTCCCATAATTGGTTTGAATAGAGTCCTGTCGAGGTCACAAGACCGACATTTGAAGTTTTTTCACTTCTTTGTCGGTTTTTTTTATTTTCTAATCCATTGTTATACTGATAGATACATCGGGCGACAATGTTCATTTTAGGTGTTTGAAAACTTTTTCCGTCAAATTCGACTTTTTGGGGAAATATCAAACACCCTATTGTTCTTTTTGTTAGCAAATCGCCCTGCTGGTAAAGGTTTTCAAGATTTTCTATTGAATCAAGCGCATTATCTATTTTTGTTTTAATTTCAAGTTCTTTGCTTTCCGAAACAATGTGTTGAAGCTCCTGCTCCAGTTGTTCAATTTGTGATCTTGTGAGCATTTTGATCTCGGCAACAATATACTTTAATGTACCAAATTATATTTTAAATCCAATAATCTATTAATTAAAATCTTTCCTTCAGCAAAGAAAGACGTCGAAGCCAACTATGTTCTAACTATATCAACTTTGATTTTTACTTAGAAGAAAAAATTAGATTGCGGAAAACTTTACGACTACTAGATACTTAATGTAAAATTTGGGATAGCCTATTCTTATTAAATTTGACTCAAACGAATTAAATCATCTATAAAAGTGTATGAAGATACGCTTGCCAAGGTTCCTTGAGGGGATTAAATAATTCTACAATTCTTTATAAATCTTCAATTTAATATTTCTATATCTATTCGTTTATGAGGTATAAACAAAAAAAGCAATCTATTGAAGTCAGTAGATTGCTTTTTTGTCTGTCTTTTTATTTATCAATAGTGATATGACTTATTTTCATTAATATGTCAAATTGTAGAGATCTTAATTCTGGTATTTTTCCATATAAAAGATGAATTCACTTCCCGATCCAAAGTTGCTTTTCACAGTCAATTTGCCCCCCATGGCCTCTACAAATTGCTTGCTGATGCTCAAGCCAAGACCTGTCCCACCTTTTGCCGTCCCTGGAATTCTAAAATATCTATCAAAGACCTTATCAATAAACTGCTCCTCGATTCCACGTCCGTGATCCCTGACCAAAAACCAGACCTTGTCCACATCATTTAGCACATCCACTTCAATTTCTGAATTTTCATGGGAATAGCGAATAGCGTTGGAAAGAAGATTATTCAATACCCAAGACGTTTTTTCCGTATCCGCATAAACAGTAGACAGTCCTTCCTGAATTTGAACTCTTATCTGAATTAGCTTTTCCGTGGCAGCTGACCTGTTTGCATTCACTGCATAGTCAATAATGCTTTTGATCTCAGTCGCCCTTTTGTGAAGTTCTATCGAACCGCTTTCCAACTGGGTCATATTTAGGAGTTCCCCCGTGATCTTTAGCAATCGGTCTGAATCCTGCTTGATCCCGGCAATCAGATCACCCTGTTCATCATTCAAACTTCCGACCTGCTTGTTCTCCAAAAGCTGCAATCCCATCTGGATGGAAGCGATAGGCGTTTTGAATTCGTGTGAAACAGTTCCTAAAAAATTGGTCTTGGACAGATCCAGTTCCTTAAAAGGCGTTATATTTCTCAACATGATCACTTGTCCAATGAATTGACTTTCCTTCTCTCCTGTTGGAATGACGTTGATGTCAATGATCTCTTTTTCAAAATAACTTTCTTTACCATCTGCATAGATCTTCATAGCCTCCTCATTTCTCACGGAAGTGTCTGGTTGAGTGGGCTCTTTGATGAGTTTTCTCACAAGGTCGTTGGTCACAGCTACGTCCTGAATCTGTTTGCCCACAATGAATTCTTTTTTGAGTCCTGTGACCTTGAGGGCAGCATCATTCACAAACAGAACTTTTTTACCTTCATCAATGCCAATCACCGGATCGTGCATATTATCGATCAATGTTTCGATGCGCCGTTTTCCGCGGATGATCTTATCCAGCTTGCTTTCCGAATATTCCTGAAGTTTTTCTGCCATGATGTTGAATGACATCGCCAATTCCCCAAACTCACTTTTGCTCTCGAAATGAACTCTCTCTTTGTAATTCTGATCCGCGATTTGCTTAATACTTCCTGTCAGGATTTGGATAGGATTGGCAATGTTGGAAGGCAAATTCACCATCAGGATGAAGGCGATGATGAAACACAGCATTCCAGTCACAGAGATTGCCATGATCGCACTCTTCGCTGTAGATTCTGCAACACTGCTTTTATGTTCGATAGCGATCATGTTCAGCTGCATCAACTCGGCTATATCTTTTCTAATGGATGATAATAATTCTGGATTATTAGATCTTTCCTTTAATAATAGAAAATGCGTGGCAATATTTTCCGTCGCTTCCTTTTCGCCAGGTTCGGTCACATTTTTCTTTTGCTTATCCAAGTGCCTTTCAAACATCGTGAAAGCCGAAGAATTAGAGTGGATTTCTTCCAATGCCAACAGCATATTTCTGGAATATTGGAGTGTATTGTAATTGGCGACGAGAATATTATTGGTATCTTTTTTCAGTTGATTGATGTACCAGCCACTGAGCACAGATAGCACAATGATCATGAGAAACAGCAAGCCTACGCCAGCGTTTAATTTAGTTTTTATCTTCATTTTAATTTCAACTTAAAATTACAAGGTCGATATTTTCCTGTGATAATTTATTCAAAAGCGAATTGAAAGTATCTGTGGCAACAATCACTTTCCAAAGATTGAGATGTGGTTTCCCGATACAAACGGTTGTGATCTTCCGCTTTTCGCATTGTTCCATAATTGCTCGTGTGACATTCGTACTTTCTACCTTGATGATCTCGGCTCCCAATTCGGTGGCTAATTTAAAGTTATTAATCAAATGCCGTTGCTTGTCGAGCGCAATTTTATCTGCACTTTCTCTCGGGATCTGAACATAGAGAAGATACCATTTGCTGTTGTAATAATTGGCCAGTCTCGCTGCTTTCCTGATGACATTCTTCGCTGTTTTTTCGTTGGAACTTATGCACGCCAGAAATTTTTCCTTTCTGATATTTTTGATATTTGAAACTTCGGTTTCCACTTTCCTTTGAACCTGAGAAGCCACTTCTTTCAGCGCCAGCTCACGAAGCTGTAGGATATTATCATTTTTAAAGAAATTGCTGAGCGCCGAATTGATCTTAGCAACGTCGTAGATTTTACCCGCTTTTAGCCTGTCGATCAATTCTTCAGCGGTCAAATCAATGTTAACGACCTCATCAGCCTGAGCCAAAACGCTGTCCGGAATTCTTTCCTTAACTTCGATATCCGTTATGTTTTTCACATCTTCATTCAGACTTTCGATATGTTGGATATTGACCGCGCTGATGACGTTAATGCCGGCATCGAGGATTTCCATTACATCTTGCCAACGTTTTTCGTTTTTGCTGCCTTCGATGTTCGTGTGCGCCAATTCATCCACGATCACTACTTCCGGGCGAAGATTGATCACTGCCTGAACATCCAGTTCTTCCAGCTCTTTTCCTTTATAGAATAATTTTCTTCTCGGAATAATTAGTAAACCATCCAGCAAAGCGTGCGTTTCTTTGCGGTTGTGGGTTTCAATGTATCCTATTTTCACATCGATACCGTTTGTTAAAAGCGAATGCGCTTCTTGGAGCATTCGGTACGTTTTTCCCACACCGGCACTCATCCCAATGTAGATCTTGAATTTCCCGCGTCTAGACTTTTTTATCAAATTAAGAAAATCCTGAGCTGACCTTTTTTCATCCATAACAGATTATCTATATCAAATTTAGGTAAATCCCTTGTCAAAAATTCAACAAGGGATTTGGTAATATGGAAACTATTAAAAACTTACAGCAAGCGATGTAATTGCCATAAAATTAATTTTGTTCAAATGATCATCTCGATCCAGGAAAATATCGTCTTTGCTGCTGAGATTTTTCACTTCGGTACGCCAAACGAGATTTGGAAGGATCCAATAATCCGCATTCACAGAATAACCAAAGGTCTTGAATCCATTTTCTGTTCCCGTCGCAATGATGACGCCTTTTTCATCATTGTAATATTCGCCTCTTGCTGCAAAACTCAACTTGTCTGTGGCTGCATATTTTGCAATGATAACAGGAGAAAACCAAATGTTGTGCTGATTGCTGCCTTTTATTTTTTGTTCCGCGCCGATGTCAAAACCTGTGGTCAACGCCAACTTTTTACTCAGCTGAAAAATGCCGTACAGATTATGGAAATACCGCATCTGTTTGATGCTGTCCGGCCTATCATTCCCAATGAAAGAACTGCTGTTTAGCGTGATCTTATCTGTCGGTTTGTAGGTCAATTGGTGTCCAAAACCAAGCGTCGAATTCCCATCTACTCGTTGAATTCTTTGCCAGCCATTCAGAACCAAACCACTGACCAACCATTTTCCGCTCTCGCTGGTGTAGGAAATTTTTGCGCCGCTTTCGTAATAAGGTGAATTCTCTGCCAAAAGACTTCTGGTCAAGGTCCAGCAATCCTTGCTGATGGCACTTTCAAAACCGATGTGAGACGGCATAATTCCAGCATCGATCCAAAGGTTTTTGGTCTTCGAAATCTTCAATCCTATGTTGGCCTCATAGATATTTTTGAGAACGCCGGGTTCTACAGCATAATTTGAATTCATGTAAGTTCCGGTTGCCAAAGCCAGATTGGCTCGAAGTCTTTCCTTCTCGTAATTGGCTTTGACGAATCCGAGATTCAGATTCACCTCATTGTTTCGGTTGTGGCTGTAGATGAAGCCCGGGCGTGTGTTATTTTCAGGATTATTAAAATCGTACTGGTAATAGACCTCAGCGTAAACGCTTATTTTAAGCGGATTTTTAACTTCTTCCTGTGCAAAAAGAAGCGTTGATAATCCTAACATCGAAAGCGATAATATTTTTAAACTTTTCATTTTATTAATTTTAATTTTATTTCAAACCGTCTAGCGCGATATTGAGTTTTAAGACATTGATCTTTTCCGTTCCGAATAATCCCAGAAAAGGTTTTTCTGTATTGGATGCTACCAGATCTTGAATTTTGTTTTCATTAATATTTCTGATTTTCGCAATCCTTTTCACCTGAACATCAGCGGCCTGCAAGGAGATGTTCGGATCCAATCCACTTCCGCTGGCGGTGACCAGATCAGATGGGATTTCGGCTTTTGGAACATCAGGATTGTGTTTGATGAAATTGTCAATTCGCTCCTGAATCGTTTTCAGATAATCCGGATTGGAAGGTCCTTTGTTGCTTCCCGCGGCTCCTGCTGCGTTATAATCTACCGCTGACGGACGTGACCAGAAATACTGATCTTCTGTGAATGCCTGTCCCACATTTGTGTAATATTTTTTGTTACCGACATTTACGATTTCGCCTTTTCCATTGTTGGGAGAAAACTGCGCAATTCCGAAAATGATAAGCGTGTAAAATCCTGAGAAAAATAGCAGACAAACCAATGTCAGTTTTAAGGCAGGAAGAATATTTTGTTTCATTTGATTTAATTTTAAAGTTCGATTCTATGTTGTGGCGTCTTTTGATACTGGATCTGCAGCCCGGCCTGAGTGGATCCCGATGTAAAATCGGGAGGGAACGGAGGACGGAATAGCTACCCAAATAATTTAAATAAATAGTGATACAAACAAGTCTATAATCTTGATTCCGACAAATGGGATCAAAACGCCGCCCAGACCGTAGATCAAAAGGTTTCTTCTGAGCAATGCACTCGCGCCTATTGGTTTGTAGGCCACACCTTTCAGAGCCAGTGGAATCAAGACAGGAATGATGATCGCATTGAAAATCACTGCCGATAGAATGGCACTTTCTGGTGAATGAAGGTTCATAATGTTCAGTCCCTGCAAGGCCGGAATCGAGGCGATGAATAAAGCCGGAACGATTGCGAAATACTTAGCGACATCATTCGCAATACTGAACGTGGTGAGCGTTCCTCTGGTCATCAATAACTGTTTCCCGATTTCCACGATCTCAATCAGTTTGGTCGGGTCGTTGTCCAGATCCACCATATTTCCGGCCTCTTTTGCCGCTTGTGTTCCACTGTTCATCGCAACGCCGACATCGGCTTGGGCAAGTGCTGGCGCATCGTTGGTTCCATCACCCATCATTGCGACCAATCGCCCTTCGGCTTGTTCTTTTTTGATGTAGTTCATCTTGTCTTCAGGCTTCGCTTCGGCTATGAAATCATCGACGCCTGCTTTTTCAGCGATATATTTGGCGGTCAAAGGATTGTCTCCAGTTACCATCACGGTTTTGATCCCCATTTTTCTCAGACGTTCAAAACGTTCCTGAATGCCTGGTTTGATGATATCCTGAAGCTCCATGACACCCAATACTTCTTCGTTCTCGGAAACGACCAATGGTGTTCCGCCGTTGCTAGAGATGGTTTTTACCGCTTCCTCGATTTCTTTTGGAAAAGGATTTCCCGCTTGTGCAACCAGGTTTTTGATTGAATCTGAAGCGCCTTTTCGGATTCTGATGTTGTCATAATCCACACCTGAACTTCTCGTTTCTGCTGTGAAATTGATGAATTCGGGACTTTTTACCTCGTAACTTTTAGGGTCAATTCCTGCGAGTTCTATGATTGATTTTCCTTCCGGCGTTTCATCTGCCATAGAACCTAAAACCACGGCTTTTTGAAAATGCTTTTCATCTATTCCGTTTGCAATATGGAAATGGGTCGCCTTTCTATTTCCGATGGTGATCGTTCCGGTTTTATCTAATAAAAGAACATCTACATCACCGGCAGTTTCTACAGCTTTTCCACTTTTCGTGATCACGTTTGCTCTTAATGCTCTGTCCATTCCTGCGATTCCGATGGCTGATAGAAGTCCACCAATCGTAGTCGGAATTAAGCAAACGAATAATGAGATAAAAGCAGAAATAGTGATTGGCGTATTTGCGTAATCTCCAAATGGTTTGAGGGTTACCGTCACGATGATGAATACCAATGTGAAACCTGCCAAAAGTATTGTCAAAGCAATCTCGTTTGGTGTTTTCTGTCTACTCGCCCCTTCTACCAAAGCAATCATTTTATCCAAGAAACTTTCGCCTGGTTCTGTGGTCACTTTGACTTTGATCCTGTCGGAAAGTACTTTTGTTCCGCCGGTCACACTGCTCTTGTCACCTCCGGATTCACGGATCACGGGTGCACTTTCTCCAGTAATCGCACTTTCGTCGATCGTTGCAAGACCTTCAATAATTTCACCATCTGAGGCAATGATATCGCCGGGCTCACATAGGAACACATCGCCTTTTTTAAGCTGAGACGAAGGAACAATGGTGATTTCATCATTAAAAATATCCCCCACCGGCTGAATCCATTTTGCAGGCGTTTCTTCTCTCGTTTTTCTGAGTGAATCTGCCTGTGCTTTTCCTCTTGCTTCTGCGATGCCTTCTGCAAAATTGGCGAACAGTAAGGTGATAAATAAGACAGCAGTTACGATGATATTATAAATCAAACTTCCTTGATCTTTCTCGCCAAGTGCGATCCAGACACAAACGCCGGCCATTACAATTGTTCCAATCCATACCATAAACATTACAGGATTACGGAACATCTTGGATGGACTTAGTTTTATAAAAGACTGTTTCAATGCTTCATTCACCAAGTCGGCCTGAAACAAATTATTTTGATTTCCTTTCATTTTAATTCAATTATTTAAGTGAAAAATGTTCTGCGATAGGTCCTAAAGCCAAAGCTGGGAAGAAAGAAAGCGCAGCAACAAGTGCGATAACGGCGAAGACCATCAATCCGAAAGTTGGTGTGTCGGTTTTCAGTGTACCTGCACTTTCAGGGATGTATTTTTTGGCAGCAAGGCTTCCTGCAATTGCTACCGGACCGATGATTGGAAGATATCTTGCCATCAACATCACGATGCCACAGGCGATATTCCAGAAAGGTGTGTTGTCTCCCAGACCTTCGAAACCGCTTCCGTTGTTGGCACTTGACGATGTGAATTCGTACAGCATTTCGCTGAAGCCGTGGAAGCTTGGATTATTTAGCCAACTGGCATAAGCTTCTGGATCATTCGCAAAAGTATAACTTGCGATTGCGGTTCCTGCCAAAATCAAAAGTGGATGTAGAAGTGCAATGATCATCGCGATCTTCATTTCTTTGGCTTCAATCTTCTTACCAAGGAATTCTGGCGTTCTTCCAACCATCAATCCACTGATGAAAACTGCGAGAATGATGAAGATGTAGAAATTCAGGAATCCAACGCCGACACCGCCATAGAAACAATTCACCATCATCCCAAGCAATTGATTCATTCCACTGATAGGCATAAAACTGTCGTGCATCGAATTGATACTTCCAGTAGAAATAACAGTGGTTGCAATACTCCAGTAAGCAGAAGCTGCGGTACCGAAACGGACTTCTTTACCTTCCATATTTCCCATCGATTGAGAAATTCCCATCTCGGAAATCGCAGGATTGCCATTGACTTCGGAAACGACTGTCGGGATCATTAACAATAAAAATCCGATAGTCATCACGCCAAAAATCGTCCAAGAAAGTTTTCTTCTTTTGATAATAAATCCCATTGCGAAAACCATTGCAAGAGGAATCAGCATCTGAGTGACGATTTCAACAATGTTTGTAAAGTAATTCGGATTTTCCAAAGGATGCGCAGAGTTGGGTCCGAAAAATCCACCGCCGTTGGTTCCCAAATGTTTAATTGCCACAAATGCAGCGACTGGACCACGGCTAACTTCTACTTTGTCACCTTGTAAATTGATAATTGAATCTTTGCCCTCAAAAGTCATCGGCGTTCCGTTGAATGCTAGTAGTGAAGCAACAACAATCGCAATTGGAAATAAAATCCTTGTGCAACTTCTCACAAAAAAGAAGTAGAAATTCCCAAGTTTATCGGTCGTTTTTTCCTTCATTGCAAAAAACACGACAGCTGCGATCGCTATTCCGCATCCCGCGCTGATGAACTGCCACAGCATTAAGGTCAATTGTCCGAGATACGACATTCCTGTTTCGCCAGAATAATGCTGGAGATTGGTATTTGTCACAAAACTAACCGCCGTATTGAAAGCTAGATCACCACTCATTGATGGATTGTTGTCCGGATTCATTGGGAGCCAGCTCATATTGGTCAGGACGAACATTGCGGCTAAAAACCACACAAAATTGATGGTTAGTAATGCGGTCAAATGTTGTTTCCAGGTCATTTCTTTTTCTGGGTCGATGACGGAGATCTTGTAGAATAATCGATCTACAGGATTTAAAAGCCTGTCCAACCAGGTTTTTTCGTTTCCGACAATTTTTGAGATGTAGCGCCCAAGTGGCATTGCAATGCCTACTGCGAGGGCGAACATCAATATAATTCCTAATATTTCTTTGTCCATTTTATTAATAGTTTCTTTAAAATTTAATTGATTGTTTTGATCTTGATGATGATAAAGAGGAATGAAGTGACGAAAACTGTCCAGCCCAGTATCCCGAGCCAGTCTTTCATTTCACTTTTAGTCCTTACGTCCATCCTTTCTAGAATTTTTCCGGATTGATCAAAACGTAGCCTATGTAGCCGAAGACGGCAATAGCAATGATAAATAATGTGATCATGATCTGTTGATTAATTGGTGGTCTTTTCTTGTCTGTTTCATATAAATGTTCTTAAAATCTGCGGGAATCTCCTGGAAGAGAAATCGCCATTGCTGCGGATTTGTTTTTCTTTTCAGGCTTTCAAATGAGCGGATGAAAATATTTTCTATCAAGTATCTCACGTAGGAATTGCTTCGCTTGTAGATCCAATCCATTCTTTTGACATTGCGGATCACAGATTGGATCTTGGTCTGCTCCATAAGGTCTTTCATAGAATCTACCGTGGTTTGGATGATTCCCGCAAAATTGTTTCGTCCGAGAGGTTTGTAATTTCATTCTTGATATCGGGATAAAAAGCCTTCAGATATTCGACTGTCTTTTTTTGATTGATCTTTTGCATCGTTCAAATTTTTTCAAAAATTCTTATCAACAGGAAAAAAATGGCAAAGAGAGCTACTCCTGAGAGAATTAAAATCGCTGTCATAATCGTGTATTTATTAGGGTTGAATAATTGCTGCAAACACAAAAACACTTAGGATCACCGCGACATTGATGATAAGAATCTCAAAGTCATGTTTGGTTTTGGATCTTTTCCAGCTTTCCCAGTTTCTCGATTTTATTATTTTTCTATGCATGATATCGTTTGTTTTAAAGTCCTGATTTGTAGATCTGACGCATGTAAACTTGATGTAAACTTTTCGGCATTTTCGAAAAGATCAAATTCTTGTAGGTTTTGTCGCAGGAAAATATCAGGCTGTCCAAAGAATAGACAAATACATTTTCTACCGCATTTTTCAGAGCCTGATCGCCTTTTTGGTAGAGGTCATTCATCTTATCGAAAGACCGGATCAAAATCGTTGTTTCACCTTTCCTTATAAGATTTCTGATCTGTCTCGTAAAGACATTGATCACCATAAAGGAATTTTTGGTTTTATAAACTTCTTCGAACTCCGCTTTGGAATCCGGAACCACCTGGATGATTTCCTGTATTGCTTCTGTGTGATTCATTTTTGTAATTGTTTTGAATCACTAATGCCAATAAATATTCCCACAAGCAAAAAAAGTCTATAACTAACAATTAATCAATTAATTAAAATCAAACATGAATTTTCACCCAATAAAAAAGCCTATCAAAATGATAGGCTTTTTCTCAATATGATAATGATCTTATGAAATTTTGTATTCTTCGATTTTGCGGTACAACGTGGCGATGCCGATCTCGAGCAATCTGGCTGCCTCTGCCTTGTTCCCATTGGTGTAGTTGAGGGTTTTTTGAATATGGATCTTCTCGGCACTTGCCATAGAAAAGGCTGACAAAGTTTTGTGCGATGTCGCGTGGGATGTTGAACCCTGCTGCAAATCAAAGGGTAAACTTCCGATAGATAATTCATGGCTTTCTTCCAAAATCACACTTCTTTCAATGATATTGCGAAGTTCACGGATATTTCCTTTCCATGAATGTTTTTTCAATACCTCTAAATATTCCTCAGAAATGGAAGCTATTTTCTTACCGGTTTTATTAGTAAACTTTTTCAAGAAATAGTTAGCAAGTTCTGCAATGTCAGAAGTTCTTTCACGCAAAGAGGGCAGGACAATATTGAAAATATTTATCCGATAATACAGATCCTCGCGAAAATTTGCATTATTGATTTCAATCTGCAGATTCCGGTTTGTCGCGGCAATGATCCTCACATTGACTTTGGTTGGTTTGCTGTCACCAACTTTCAAAAATTCGCCTGATTCTAGAACTCGAAGCAGTTTTGCCTGCAAATCGAGTGGCATCTCTCCTATCTCATCCAGAAAAACCGTTCCATTGTCAGCTTCTTCGAAAATCCCCTTGGAATCTTTGACAGCACCAGTAAAAGCGCCTGATTTGTGCCCGAACAATTCATTTTCCAACAATTCCTTGCTGAATGCAGAACAGTTGACAGCTACAAAATTCTGTTTATTCCTATAACTTCCATTGTGAATGGCTTGTGCAAAAACTTCCTTCCCAGTTCCTGTTTCTCCAGTCAAAAGTACTGTTGCATCTGTAACCGCTACTTTTTTTGCTGAATCAATGACAGATTTAATTATGTTGGATCTTCCAATTATATTATCAAAAGATTGCTTATCTCCCAATTGTTTTTCGAGTTGTATCACTCTTTTATTCAAAGCCACTTTTTCTGCCGCTTTGTAAACAAGAGGAATGATCTTGTTGTTATCATCACCTTTCGTAATGTAATCGAATGCACCATTTTTGATTGCTTGAACGCCATCCTGAATATTGCCATAAGCCGTCAAAAGAACGACTTCTATTGATGGATGCTTTTCTTTTATGATTCTAGAGAAATCCACACCACTACCGTCCGGAAGTTTGACATCGCTTATGACAACATCGATATCAGATGCTTCTAGTCTTTTTTTTGCATTCTTCAAATCATAGGCTTGGAAGACCTCAAAGCCTTCTAATCCTATAATCCTGGAAAGCAGAGTCCTTATTTTTTCTTCGTCGTCTATGATGAGGATCTTGTTCAATGTCTGATATTAATGTACAAATGTAAATAATACCGCTTAAGAAATTATAAAAAATCACACATTTTGACTATTACTTGGAGTCCTTCCAAATCTAGTGATCTAGTAAACTTGAGAACAGAAACCTATATTTTTTTATTTTAAAATGAAAGTCAACTTCAAAAGAAAAGATCCTTCCGCATATTTTCCAATAACATCCTCTAACTCACGGATAACCGACAATGCAAAGTTCATCCGCTTTTATGGAGATCCGCCCCACTACTCATAGAGAAATTTTGGCACCTAAAAGCTTAATTTAAAATGTTCCATTTTTACAAGTTTTATAAATACTTTAGTGATAGTTTTGTCTTATAACATTTTGATCTATGAGATATTGCTTAGCATTGTTTTTGGTTGTATTCGGATTTCTCGGCCGCGCACAGGAGAACTACTCAACATTGGCGCAAAAAGCATTGGAAACGATGTGGAAGGCCAAAGATGAAGCTGGCTATAAAAAGGCCTTAGATATGTACGAAAATGCCTTTAAGATCTATCCTGACAGCATTGATGGAACAGGTTTATATAAATCTTCCGTAATTGCTTCGGAATTGAAAGATTATGACAAGGCATTCAAGTACCTTGCACCGCTGGCCGCAATGGAGACAGATGAAGACGGCTATCCGGGTTGGACCTACATATTGGATGCAGAAACAGAATATAAAAATTTGCTTTCTGACGCAAGATGGGTTTCGTTGAAAGCAAAAGCCTTAAAAGACAAAGAGCAATTTTATGCCGAGTTGCTGTCAAGAGAAAATGAATTTTACAACGCGTCTGAAAACAATCTGAAGGAAATCAGAGATCCCAAAATTTTATATCAAGAAATACGAAAATTTAATTCCTACAAGCAGAAAAATAATCGTGATTATTCAATTTCTTTTAAAGTAAATGATTCTATCAAAACATCATTTTTCATTCACCTTCCAAAAAATTATGATCCGTCAAAAAAGTATCCCCTACTCTTTTTCCTTCACGGTGCTGTTAAAAATAATGCATTGGCAGACTACCAGCTTGCCGATTGGAATTTGGGCGATTGGAACAGATATTACACGAAATACGCGGAACAAAACGATGTAATTCTGGTATTCCCAAAGGGTAGCCGACAATATAATTGGATGTCGCCAGATGATGGCTTCTTTATGATACCTGAAATGGTAAAACTTGTCAAAAGAGCGATCAATATTGACGATAATAAAGTTTTTATATCGGGACATTCAAACGGTGCAACAGGTTCTTTTTCTTACCTGATGAAACAACCAACACTATTTGCCGGCTTTTACGGATTCAATACCTATCCAAAAGTCTTCACAGGCGGAACTTTTGTAGAAAACATCAAAAACCGTTTCTTCGTCAACTTTTCGACGGATCAAGATTATTATTATCCGCCAAACGCAAATGATGATCTCAATAAACTGATGAACGCAACAAAAGCTGATTACAAAGAATATCGATATAATGGATTTCCGCATTGGTTTCCTAAATTTGATGAATCTGAACCGGCTTATAAAATTCTTTTCAATGAGTTGACAAAGCGAAAAAGGAATCCTTTTCCAAAAGAAATATCTTGGGAATTCGATGATGAGAAATATGGCACGATCGATTGGCTTTCCGATATAAAATTAGACACGCTAAAACCAAGAGCTGATTGGCATAAAGATTTAAATTTTAAAATAACAAAGTGGTTAGAATATGATGAAAAAGACAGCCTGATAACAAAAACTGTAGATAAGAATGCTTTTGATTTCCCAAGAAATTCAGGTAAAATAAAAGCGGAATATGACAGCAACGTTTTCTACATCAAAGTGTCAAAAATTAAATCATTTTCGATTAAAATTTCGCCTGAAATGGTCAATTTAAAAAAGAGAGTTAAGGTTTACATCAACGGAAAATTATATTTCAACCGAAAAGTAGAATATGATCGAGAGCTTATGTTGCAAAACTTTGAAAATAACAAAGACCGTGAGCAAGTTTGGGTAAACTCCATCGAGCTGAAAATATAATACTAAAATAAAGTTGTATCAGCACTTCCCATAAAAATACTATCTAAATTTCAGTGATCGACACAATCCAGAATGAAGTGGCCCATACGTTGTCCTGCATTCCTCATGGCAACTCATATTTTTACAGACTTCCTTTAGTATACAAATATCATTTCCACCGTCCCCGAGCCTTTGTTTCAGATATACCACATTGAATGTATCTGGTCTCGACTTTCCATTTATACAATTTTAAGTAATTACAACTTTATATATTTGTTATCCAACGTGCAGGAGGTAAAGAATTGCTGTTATTTTACAAATCTCTTTTAAGCTGATTTTAGAGAAAATCTACTTATTTTAAAAATGTTAGCTCTCAGAATATGAAAAAGTTTCATCAATAAAAAATATTAAAAATCGTTCTGAATATATGTCACACCGTCCAACCCTTCTACTATTATTTTTATGCTTGATATCAGGCTTCGCATTTTCGCAAACCAAAAATCAATTAACCGACGAAGAAAAGAAATATCTTCTAAACTTCGTTTACCCCATCTCTTCTGTCGACCCAGAAAAGCAAGGCAATGATGACCTGGAGATCCTGAACGGGCTGGTTGGAAATTCCAAGGTCGTAGCATTGGGAGAGGTCACCCATGGTTCCAGTGAGATCTACCAACTGAAAGACAGGATGTACCGTTACCTAGCACAGAACAAGGGCTATGACATTTTCTCCCTCGAGGCCGCAATGCCCGAGGCATACAACATCAATCAATATGTGATCAATGGAGAAGGTGACCCTAAAGCCTTGTTGAAAGGAATGTATTTTTGGATCTGGCAGACAGAAGAGATGCTGTCCATCGTCAATTGGATGAAAGAGTTTAATAGCCAGAATCAGAACAAGATTCAGTTTTTG
Source organism: Chryseobacterium sp. FH1 (assembly GCF_000735135.1). GTDB lineage: Bacteria > Bacteroidota > Bacteroidia > Flavobacteriales > Weeksellaceae > Epilithonimonas. The sequence continues at coordinate 514,887 of NZ_JPLZ01000006.1, read as the reverse complement.
GGATTTGATATGCAGTTTTATCAGGGTGCTTTTGCTAATTTAAAAAAAGATTTTTCTAAATATCAATTTCCAGAGAGTGATGTCAACGAACTTTCCGCTCTGTTAATTGAGATCCACACGAAAACACGAGAAAAAAAATCAGGACACACCCTTGTTTCAAAAAAACAGAAAGAAAAAATCGATGTTCTTCTGAACAACACAAAAAGACTAGCTGAAAAAATACCAGCCGGCATCGACAGAAAATGGTTTCTCCAAAATATACGGATCATAGAGCAATATCTTGCTAAATCCTACTCCACCAGGGATAAGCTGATGGCTGAAAATGTGATGTGGATTGCAGAAAACTATCCAAATTCAAAAATTGTTGTTTCAGCCCATAACGGACACATTAACAATAGGAAAAATGAGATGGGCAGTTTTTTGAAAGACGGTCTTAAAAATGATTACACCACCTTCGGCTTCGCTTTTTATGAAGGTACTTATACTGCGCTCTCCAATACCCTGAAGAAAGAAAGCTTGCGAACGCCACAAATTGCTCAGACGGCAGTTCCGGGAACAGTGGAATATCTATTGAATTCTTTGGATATCCCGATTTTGATTCTTGACCTGAAGCGCTTAAAGTCAGAAGCTAACCCGCTTGCTAAATGGATCGTAAACGACATCACTAAATTTCGCAACACAGGCGCGGTTGTTTTGAAACGTGAATTTTGGGATGCCAACGTAAGCAATGATTTCGACTATCTGGTCTTCATCAAAAAGTCTACAAACTCAAAACTTTTGGATTGAAGATTTTTACACCAGTGCAAAGAACCAAAATATTTTCAAGTGAGATGTTTAATTAAATACAATGATTATTATGACAAAGGCTTCAATTGCACTACTACTATCTTCGATATTCTTTTTTTCCTGCCAACAGCAGAAGAAGGATGAAGATGTGGCTATGCAGGACTCAGAGTTAAAGAGTCCTGAGGAACTGATAAAACCATTTTTTGCAGATAACTATCCTGTTACAGACAAAATGTTTGGAAAGCCAACTGCAAACAGACCTGTGATAACCGCTCACTTACGTTCTGAAAATACTGCCTGGTTTACTAATGACAGTCTGCAACAGACGTTGATGTTTATTTTGTTTTCTGATAATTCAAGGCTAGTAACTGCTTGCTTTGATCATAAGAATGTGCCTAGTGAGGTATTTTCAAAAATGGATTTTAGTGACAACGCTAATTATCCATCAAATGAAGAAGATCGCCTGCTTTATTACCAAGAGTTCTTTTCAAAAGCCAAAAAAATTGACACAAAGTATTTTATTACCAACATGGGATTTAAAATAGGAGACTCAAAAGAGAAAGCTATTAAGAAGTACGGTAAGCCAGACAGTATTAGAGTGGTAGATGGTTTTGATAAATATTTCTGGAATCCGGCAGGAGCGCAAATTACCAGACAAAATGTCTCTGAAAAGGATCTACTACTTATTGATGAAAAGAAGCAATTTATAACAATGTACTTCAGGAACAACAAATTAGCAACGATGATCCTTGACAATATTTCGAGACCAGAACAATAACTTTATTTGCGCCGGACTTTAAGACCCTTTCGCATCATTTTAATTGGGATAATATGTATTACTTTTAGTACTGCTAGTCGATTTATAGCAATTTACAATTTGATAATGAAATTTTCATAAGTTAGTAGAAGTGCTAAGTATAGTAAACTAATTTCTGACTATATGTGTTACAGTGTATTGGTTATTAATTAGTTACTTTAATTATAAAAAAAACGCGAAAAGAAAAAAATGAATAATAAAATCAGAATAATTCTATACTTCCTACTTTTAGGAATCATAAATAATGTGAACGCCCAAGTAAAAAATACAGATTCAATTAATGGAATATGGAGAATGAGAGGTTACGGGAAAATTATAGAAATAAATGATTCGATTGTAAATAGCTTTGACGTTACCGCGATTTCACGCACACTGAATTCACAGATAAAAAAAGCATCAATAGATGAACTCGGAAAAATTGAACTGCTAAACAAAAATGTCTTAGCCCTTAAGGAGGGTAATATGAATTATCTATTAGACCGAATAGCTGAATTTCCAAATATCGAAGGCATGTCACAAGAGCCAACGGATGCTAACTACGTTTTTGATGTGTTTTGGAACACTATGAATGAAAACTATCCTTTTTTTAAGGAGAGGAATATCGACTGGTCAGAAATTCGAGAGAAATATGGAGACACAGATATCAAGAACGAAAGACAATTACGACGCATCCTAAAAAAAACGATACACCAATTAAATGATGGACACACCACACTTCTTCCATCACGCAAAAGCTACTCTAGTCATCATTACAGATCAAATAACAGAACTTCAAAATTAGAGGATAAACTTTTAAACCACTACGTAAAAGTCCCAAAAACATACGGAAGAAGCATTAAGGGTAATGGTCTTTTAAATTATGGAATTACAGAAAATAATGTGGGTTATATTCAGATTAACAATATGATGTTTTTTTCAGATAGGTACAAAATCCCAAATTCTACGTCAGGATACAATTATTTATTTGCTTATTTAGAAGCGTCTTCTACAAATCCTAATCATTTTGAAGATGAAAAAAAGAGAATAGATTCCCTAATGAAAAATATCATTACAGAACTGCAGGAAACTCATGCAATTATCCTAGATATACGTTTTAATACGGGCGGTTATGATATCGTATCTTTAGAAATATTAAGGCATTTTATAGATCAAGAAACGCAATTATATTCTAAAAAAGCAAAATTATTAAATGGTTTTACTGAAGTCCAAAACTTCTCAATAATCCCTGCTGAGAAAACATATAACAAACCTGTCTTTCTTTTAACAAGTCATCAGACGGCCAGCGCACCAGAAATATTGGCTCTGGGCTCAATGGCGGTTAAGAATATTACAAGAGTGGGATCTAATACTGAAGGGATTTTTTCAGACATACTGGAAAAAAAATTACCCAACGGCTGGACATTAAATATTTCCAATCAAGTTTATCAAAATCCTGAGGGAATTTGTTTTGAGAATATAGGGGTTCCTCCAAATAAGGAAATTGATTATCCGAAAAACGAAAATAAGTTTATCAGGTCATTAAATAGAAAAATAGAAAATGGAGATGAAGCTATTGAGATGGTTTTTAAATTAATCCAAAAATAAACTACAGTTAAACAATGGTTTGGCAATAGCGGGCGGAAAGTCTAAAATTCACTTTTGCGATTCGGTTGAAATTTGTTTTTAGTTGAAAATTTCAGGGTCGATTTGCCCGCCATTGCCAAGCCTCGATTGTTGGTTGCAATTTTCCGGAGCCATCTAACCTAAATACAAAATAATGAAATTGATAAAAAAATGAAAGCTAATAAACTAAAAATTGATAGACTTGTAACTGAAAGATTAATACTAATTCCATATACAATAGACCTTTGTAGGAATATTTTGAACAGCGATTATAGGGACTTAGAAATTTTGAACTTAAAAAAAGGTAAAAATTGGCCAGATGCAGATGTTTTGGACACATTACCAAGAATAATCAATAATTTAAAAAAAGTGGAGTGTCCAACAGGCTATGAATCTTGGATGATTATTAAAAAAGATACATCAGAAGTTATTGGAGATTTGGGATTTAAAGGGTTTAATAATGAAGAAGAAAATATTGATTTGGGGTACGGTATAATCAAAGAAGAAAGGCGTAAAGGTTACGCAGAAGAAGCAGTAAATAAAATAATAAAATGGGCTTTCACAAATGAAATAATAAAAGAAATCACAGCAAATTGTTTGACCGAAAATGTTAGTTCCATAAATCTTTTGAATAAATTTAATTTTAGGCAAATAAAAACAGAAGACGATCTGATATATTGGAATTTAGTTAACCCTAACAATTAAAAACATACTAAAGTTGTAACTGACATTGGTTTTGCATCGGGCGAGCTGAAATGCAAAATCCAACAATAGTTTCTCAATTAAACTTTTGTAATAATATCAGCTGTTGTGCTTCGATTGCCCAACCATCGCAAAACCCACAAAACTTGTAGGCAATGCTAAAACGACCACTCAAAAAAACCTCCTTAATACATTAAAATGAACAATAATCTTTTTTCTAAATTATTACTTTGGTTGTTATTAATAACCTTACCCGTAACTGTATTTTCTCAATCGACTGAATTTACCATTCAAGATGTAAAGTTTGAAAGTCAGGGCGTTACTCTTGCTGGTTCAATTATAAAACCTGAAAATCCATTTGCAGCAGTTGTCTTTGTTCACGGCTCCGACCCTGTAAAAAGAGAAATGGCTTTAGCAAAACGTCTTGCAAAAGAAGGCATTGCTGTTTTAACATATGACAAACGTGGAGTTGGAGAATCTGGCGGTGTATACGTTGGACCATCTGTTGGTACAAATAATATTGACAGTACTAATCTTAATCTATTATCTAACGACGCAAATGAGGCAGTAAAAACATTGCAAACCTACTTAAAGAACAAAAAAATACCTATTGGTTTAATTGGGGTCAGTCAGGCAGGGTGGATAATTCCAATTACTGCAAACAAAAATCCACAAATAGAATTTATGGTTTTATTTAGTTGTCCTACGATAACAACTTTAGAACAACTTCGATTTCAATTTTACACGAACGGGAATAATAATTTTTGGGAGAATCATACAGATGCTGATGCTATTGAACATACTAAAAATGACCCAGATAAGTATCAATTCGAAGCAACTGACCCCAAAAATTATTTGAGTACTCTTTCGATTCCCGGACTTTGGCTTTTTGGTGAAAAGGACATACAAATTCCTGTAAAATTGTGTATTGAACAACTAAATAAATTTAAAGTTAAAGGCAAACCTTTTGAATACACTTTATTTTCAGCATTAGGACATAATACTGTATTCGACAATGACACAACACCTTTTGACATTTCGATTCAATGGATAAAACAGAAAACTTTGAACTTAAAAAAGACTAAATCATCAAAATGAAGCACTGCCTACAACAGAGGTTTTGCGTCAGGCGGGCTGAAGTGCAAAATTCAACAGTAGTTTTTCAATTGAACTTTAGTAATAATATCAGTTTTGTGCTTCGGTTTCTCGCCGAAAGCAAAGCACCAAAAACGTTGAAAGTCAATTTTAAAAAAAATGAAATTTTTATAACTTATAAATTACATGTCTTATGATAAAACAGATAATTATTTTATTTTTTCTGATTTCCTATTCAACCATCAACAGTCAAAATACGACATCGAATCTCACAAAAGAAGAGCGACTAAAGGAAGTAGAAATTATCAGATCGACATTTGTTAATTTACATCCAGGAACATACAGATATAATTCACCTACTGAAATTGAAAATTATTTTAAAAAATTAAAACAAAAAATTTCAAAGGATATAAACAAAGAGCAATATTTTATTTTGCTTTCTGAATTAACAACATTTATTAAATGCGGGCACACTTATTTAAATCCATATAACCAGACAGAAGAAACAGTTAATAATTACTTTTCTAAGTCCTTTATTCCTTTTCTTTATGAGGTAATTGACAATAAATTTATTATTACACATAACTTATCTGAAAATAAAACCTTTAAAGCAGGTGATGAAATCCTTAGTATTAATGGAATTAAAGTAGAAAAAATCATTCACACATTATTAAATGTTAGCCGGACGGATGGTAATAATGGAGTGAACAAAAAAATTGACAATCTCAATATAGTTCCTACCAATATTATCACAACAAACTATTCTCTTTTTGACATTTATTTCCCTCTTTATTTTCCAAAAAATTTTAATACCAAAAAATATGACTTTGTGATAAAAACCTTCGAACATAAAAATATCAAAACGACCCTAAAATCATTATCAAAAAACGAAAGGCAAGATATTTATCTTTCGAATTTTGGAGCAATTCCTATGAATGAAAAAAATTGGGAATTCAAATTTATTAATGAAGAAACCGCATATTTAAGATTGGGCGATTTTGCAATTTGGAAATGGAAGGATGACTACAAAAAATATCTTGACAGCATTTTCATAAATCTCCACAATTCATCTGCAAAAAATTTGATTGTTGATATTCGTGGAAACGAAGGAGGTGATGACGATGCAAGAACAGAAGTTCTGTCTTATCTAATAAATAAACCTTTTGGTTGTGAAAATCCAATGAGAAGACTTTACAAGTTTCTCTCCGTATCAGATTCATTATTGCCATATTTAAAAACTTGGGATAAAGAATTTAAAAAACCAAAAAATGCTAGTGATTATATAAAAACATCTGACGACTATTACGAAAAAATTGATGCTTCTCAATCTGACTGTATCCTCACTTATCCTAAGGCAAATGTGTTTGATGGTGAAATTTTTTTATTGATCAATTCTAGTAATAGTTCAAGTACTTTTATAATGTCTGACATCTTTCAGCAAACTCATACCGGTAAATTAATTGGTGAGACTACTGGTGGAACTAAGAAGGGTATAAACGGAGGGCAGTTTTTCTTTTTAAATTTACCTTATTCTAAATTAGAAATAGATATTCCCCTTATTTGGCAAACTTATGTAAAACCTAGACCCGACAAAGGCATAAAACCTGATTACGAGGTCAAATCAAATCAAAAAGACATCTACAATGGAATTGACACTCAATTGAAATTTATTCTCAACAAAATTGAAAAGTAAAAAGCGATCGAAGACCCAAATTTAAAAAGAGAAATGACAAGAATAGTTCTACTATTTTTTGTAGATATGAATGAACAAAAAAAGTAGAACAAATTGAGGAAGATGCTATAAAAAAAAATTGGATTGAAATTGCCGAAAATTATTATGAATATGGGGATGAATTAAACACATCAAATATAGGATGCATTAAGATCAACAAAGATTTTTTCTAATTATAGCTATATGAGATTATTCTAGTTCAGCTTTTCGAATTTTGTTACACGTAGAGCGGTTTGAATACCAAAATAAAAGGAAAAAATTCAGAATGACCTTCCATTCAATCTATAATATTTTATAATGCACTGTGTGTTTACCGTATAAATGGTAAAATTTCATTGTATGGCTTGCCAAAGATAACTCCATATAGGGCAACTAAAAATAAAACAACCACAATAAATAAAAAAATAGGCTTATACCTAAACACCATTCCTTTCTTTTGAGTATACCTGTAATTAATGAAAGTTCCGAGTAAGAATAGACCCGTAAAAAAGAGTATTAAATAATTGACCTGCATGTAAATAATTTTAATGATTTCTTAAACGAGGTTTTGCAACCATAATTTTTTAATTTGATCCAGCTTTACTAACCTGATAAAATCTGAAATCTCGTTAGTGTTCTGACCAATTATTTCACTTTGTCTATCCGTATTTCAACGGGATAAATTGATGATTTCCCAACCTCAAATGATACTTCAACCTTGTCATTCGTCGTCAATGGTGTGCCTTCATTATCATAAAATATCGTTTTATCAGATTCTCTTCCTGCATCTTCAGGAAGAAAAATACTGTTATGCCCGTTTTCTGCCCACTTCATTTCTACTGGTGTAATCGTCTCTCCTCCACCGTTCGGTGCTGTATTTACAGTTACTGTTTGAGGTCTGTTAGTATAAACCGTAAATCCTGCGGAATAACTCAAATACCCTGTAATAGAAAAACGCTTACCTTCGTTCGCTTCAATGTCATCCACAATTTTTTTTACTGTTGCCTTTGATGATTCCACTGGTGTTCCTTTTTCACGGTTTTTCCCTCCTTCAAAAAATGAGCATGAGGTAGCTGTTAATAATATGCCTGTAACTGCTATTGTTACAAATAATGTTTTATATGTCATTTTAAAATTTGTTTTTGTAGTAATATCTTTATATAATTTTGCCTATAACAGTGATTTAAAAAAATGAAATTGGTCTTTAGCAAAAAAAATAGTTTAAATCCACTTCTCAATCAGTTCGTAATCACCTTTCCATCCTAATGTCGGTAAGATCAATACTGAGGGATCTGATTTTTTTGTTTGGACAAAAACTATACTGATGACGATTAAAAATATAGTGTTGCTAAAATCGGTTTCTCATCTCTTTGATTGAGAAACAAAGAAAAGAAATCGTACGCGCAAAAAATTGTAAAAATGGAAAGTTAGTATGATATTTGAAATATGAACCATCAGATTCTGTTTTATGTGATCAAAGAATTCAGTTTGAATTATACATCGTTCTTCTAAATGTTAACGGTTACTTACCTTGATCAATTGGTTTAGAATTAAATGATCAATTTAATCTAAAGCCTGATGATCAATAATACTGTAATTTCCAGTTTTTTGCATATTTGTTTTATTGGATAGTATTTATAGTACTAAACCTAATTAATTTCTACATCTCGCCAAAGATGATTATTTGATTTAAATTGTTTTTGAGTTATTAAAAAGCCGAGCATTAATATCGACTTGTTCTTAAACGAAAACAAAAAAAACATTTTGATATGCATAAATTGATTTCATTACAGATTTTAAAGGCGCATCAATATAATGTGTCTTGTCTGAAATAATTAAAAAAACTTATAAAATATCTCTTTTTGACTTTCCATTTATACAATTTTAAGTACTTACAGCTATCTATGTTTGTCATCCAAAATCCAAACTAAAAGAATTATAAATATTGCTATAGCTTTAATCTTTGTAACTTCAGACTTTTCAGCTCAGCTTAACAACTTTCTTACCATGAACTTTTTAATTTTTACGGTAGTGATACTTCTTCTAAAGTAAAATGCAGAAGAATTAATTACTAAAAATCGTCCAAATTTAGCATTATGAATAAGATGTAACCTATAAAACATATGAAAGTAAGTCGATTAAAATCTTTAATAGTATTCTTTACCTTATTTAATTCAATAGTATTTTCCCAAGATTCACTGATAACAAAAATTGCAAGGCAGAACATGATGACGTTTTCCGTAAAAAACCACTCATTCGAAGGAAAAGGTTGGGATACCATAGTGTCTAAAGTACAGAAGTCAGATTATATACTGATTGGCGAAGATCATTTTACAAACGAAATTCCTTTCTTCTTTTCAGCTCTTACAAACAAGGTTAAGTTTGATAATTTCTTTTGTGAAGTAGACCCCTATACCGCAAAAATTATTGAATCCAAAATCAGAAATTTACCTGACAAAAAATTGAGAAATTATGTGACTGATTTTGGAAATGTATTTTCTTTTTATGCCTTTGATCCCGAATTTGAATTATTAAAAAAGTTGGTGAGTTCAAAAACTTCTATTCATGGAACTGACCAGATATTATTAGTAGCTGATAGGCTGGTCTGCAATGAACTGAAACTAAAGACAAAAAACGCTAAAGCAAGGAAAATTTTTGAGAATATTGAGACCAAATCAAAATCATATTTTGCTGAATTTTTAAAAGACCAGAACAAACCGTTTTTCATGAAAACTGTAGAGTTTGAAAATGAAATAGAAAAACTTCTACTATTAAATTTAAGCCAGGAGGAAAAGGAGAAAGTCGAAGCACTTCAATTATCAGCAAGAATATATAAGGGTGAAGACAGTCACCATCTACGAATTCAATTAATGAAAAGTAATTTGATGAAGGTCTATCCAGAATGGAAGGATAAGAAAAATCTATTCAAATTCGGAGCAAACCATCTTGCAAAGGGTGAAAGCCTAATGAAAATATATGACATTGGAAACTTAGTTAATAATGTTGCCGATAGCAGATTTCAAAAATCCTTACACATAATGATCATAGGAAAATCTGGTACGCAGGCTTCACCATTCCAAGGCTTCCCTGAACAAATGGTGGATGAGAATAGTGGAAGTTTCAAAACATTAAAGCCTTTTTTTGACCGCATTACTTCTGATGAATGGTTTTGTTTTGATATGCATCCCCTCAGAACCGCTTTGGAAAATAAAAAATTAATCATTAAAGATGTCAAATTAATAAGAATAATAAATGGATATGATTACCTTGTGGTTATTCCGAAAGTCACGGCTTCAAAATTTCCAAAAACAGAATAGGATTTTAATCATTTCATTTTCAACTCAGATTTGAATTATCTATCTGTTATATGGATATCAATTTAGCAAAAATTTTATCAAATTTAATAATCATCTTTTTTCAGGTATTTATAATATTTGAGATAGAACGTTTATGGAATATTTTAAAAGGAAACAACAGCACAACTGCACTAAAAATACTACAGTATATCGAGTTGCCTTTTTTCAGCTTTATCAAGGATAAGAAGATGCTCAGGTTGATATCAATATTGGTTTATCCTTTGATAATGGGTTTTTTTTGTGCCGGAGGAATTCCTTTTTTAAATTATTTTTCAGGAACTGATATTAAACTTGGAAGTCCGTGGGGATATATTGCGATGTTTGGTGCAGGCTACCTAGGAATGAATATTTTGATTCTGACAGCATATATTCAAAGACAAATAACGGTAAAGAAAGTATCTCTTGATACCTTATCATATCTAATCATGTTTTATATTGTTGTACTATTAATTAGTGTTTATGCCCAGGTAAAAATATTTTTGATTCGATGATATAATGAAAAAAGATGGACTTAGATACTAAAAAGATGCAAAAAAAATATCAATAAAAAAATAAAGTTTCTGAATCAGTAAATTGAATGATTGTGGCAAAAAGGGAGTTTTGGATTGACAGAATAGGTTTCATTACCATTGAATCAATAAAAATATAGCAAATTAAATTTTTCCCTTATTTCCTTATCTCTTTCTTTTTAGATTAACAGACATAAATTTTGAAGTTATTTTGTGATTATTGATTAGGACAATTGTATTTTAAAAAACAAAAATCGATTATCAATGTAATATTACATAGGTTCAAACTGTCATTAATACAGGTAGAAGGTCACATCAATTATAACGGCACACCATCTAAAATTAATATGAAAAAACTATTTTTATTTCTCGCCCTTTCAGCAAGTTTATCTTTCTGTTTTGGTCAAACAGATCAAATTAGAATACCTACAGATAACAGATTAAAAACGCCGTTAGATTCAATGGTAGAAAAATCAGTGTCTGCATTTATGAAAAATAATTCCAGAGTGGGTATTTCAATTGGCATTATTAAAAATGGAAGGTCATACATATATAATTACGGTTCATCCAAAAAAGATAAACAAAAATTACCGACAGGAAATACGGTATATGAACTTGCTTCCATTACAAAAACATTTGGTGCAACTTTACTTGCGAAGGCTGTTATTGATAAAAAAGTAAACCTTAATGATGACATCCGCAAGTATCTGAAGGAAGATTATCCTAATTTGGAATATGATGGAACACCGATTACGCTACAAAATTTAGCAAATCTTACCTCAGGATTGCCAAACTGGATGCCAGACAAGGATATATTCGGAAAAGCAGATCCTGACTCGATTCCCTTCATCTTAGATTCCGTTCACACAAAATACAGCCGGGAGGATTTTTACCGTGATCTACAGGATGTAAAACTAAGGGTTGCACCGGGAAGTGTTTCTAGACATTGTAATACAGCTGCGCAGTTGCTGGGTTTCATTATGGAAAAAGTCTATGGAAATTCATTTGAAAATTTACTGGAAATATATTTCGCTAAACCACTAAAAATGAAAAACACCCATCTTTTATCACCTGGAAAACGGCCGGCAAAAATGGCTACAGGTTATGATGGTAAGGGGCGTATTATGCCCATCATCGATTGGGAAGATCTGATGGTTGCGGCCAGCGTAGCTTCTACAAGTTCGGATATGCTGAAATATATGGCTTTTCAATTAAATGAAACAAATGCTGTTGTAAAATTAAGCCACCAACCAACCTTTGGAAAAATTGAAGATGGTGCCGTTGCACTTAATTGGAAAGTAAAAAAAACAGAAGATGGGCGGAGAAGTATTTCTCATACCGGAGGCAGTTTAGGTTTTAGCAGCTATATGGTATTTTACCCCGATTCAAATTCAGGTATTGTTTTATTATCCAATGAGGCAGATCAGAGTGCACAGAATGAACTCATTTTATTAGCAGATTTGATTTTAAAACCAACAGAATAAAGAATTTAAATCATTGCTTCTCTCTATCAGGGCAAAATTTAAATCATATTTTATTTGTAAATATCAAATAAATAATTCAAAAAAATTTTAATGGAAAACACGATTAAAAGTAAATTCTTTAAGATTACCAAACGGACTTAAAGTCAGATCATTAATCCTCTCGGTAGATATGATAAATTTATTATTGGAGCGTATGGAAAAAATCTTGGGATGCTTATTTTCTACCAGAAATGACTTATTTTTATAAAAAAATAAGTCCGAATGAATTACCATATATTCGAACCAACACATGATTTGACGATGTTTGTCAAATGTTACTGGACTTTGGAAAGTTCAGCAGATGATTCAAAGGAAAAGCAATCCATTGTTCCCGATGGCTGTATGGAAATGATCTTTCATTATGGTGATTTGTACCTGCAACACACTTTGAATGGGAATCATATCACACAACCCAAATGCTTTGTTATCGGGCAACTTACACGTCCTCTTGAAATAGAACCTACCGGAAGGACCGGTATCTTTGCTGTCCGTTTCCATCCAAACGGTTTTTTGCCTTTTGCTTCCATTCCGATAAGGGAAATGGAGAATACAGCTATATCATTAGAAAAATTGTTTGGAAAAGATGGACTGGATATCCAAAACATAATTTTAAATTCGCATTCTACGCAGGAAAAGATCAATCTGATCGAGAAGTTCTTACTCAATAGACTGACAAGTACTAAAACCATTGATCATATCGTGAAATCATCCGTTGAAACCATTATAACTGCAAACGGTCAGCTCAGTATTGAGGAAATTTCAAGAATAACCAGGGTAAACCGCAGACAGTTGGAACGTAAATTTTCTTTAGCAATCGGTCTAAGTCCCAAACAGCTTTCAAAGACCATCCGTCTGCAGATTGCACTCAAGTTGCTTTTGACAGGAGAATTTACAAACCTTACTTCTCTGGCCTATGAAAATGAATATTACGACCAGGCACACTTTATAAAAGATTTCAGGGAATTTGTAGGTGTCACCCCAAAGGAATTCTATGGAAAAAGCCTTAAAATGACATCCTTATTTGTCGGTGATTGAGCCTGTCGCATTTTTACAATTTTTTGTTAGGGATGCATTGCAATTTTGCAGGGTGGTCGGATCATAGTTTATCACGACTTGTATATTTTATCAAATTCAAATAACTTGTCCCAAAATTATGATAACAAAAAGAAATTTTTTAACTGCATCTGCCCTTTTGATACTGTTCGGATGTGCAGTACAACAAAACAAAAACATCCAAAAAACAGAATGGCTGATCGGAACCTGGGAGCACAAAACCGCTAAAGGAAGTATCTATGAGACTTGGAGAAAAACAGTCAAAAATGAATTGACTGGAAAAAGTTATATACTGAAAAATAATGACACCATCGTTTTTGAGGAAATTAGGCTAGTTGAAGAGAATGGAAAGTTATACTATATACCAGCTGTTAAAGATCAAAATGGGGGTCAACCAGTGCGTTTTGAAAGTAGATTGATTTCTCAAAAAGAATTTGTGTTTGAAAATAGAACGCATGATTTCCCACAGGTCATTTCTTATCAAAAAATAAATGAAGATTCTTTAAATGCAGAAATTTCAGGACTGAAGAATGGAAAAGAAAACCGAAGGAAGTTCCCAATGAAGCGAATTAAATAAACTTAGAGAAACTCAATAAGCAACAACATAAATAAACACTGTCAAGTTAGATGATAAAAAGCTATGACCTCGTGCTTTATTAACATACAGATGTCTACAAACCGAGCTTTAAAAAAATCTTTTTGCTTGAGTGAAAAATAAAAATAATTGCATCAGTGTATCGCGCAGATAACGGATATTCGCATTTTATTTTTAATGATATTGTTTTGTTTTTTATCCCCAAAAGCATATCTGCTTTTGGGGAGCTCTAATCTAAATCAATCAGATTTGTTCATGTATTCCATTACTTTAAACTATTTAAAACCCTTTCAAACTCTAGGTCTTTTTTATCTAGAATATCCTGATCTTTATATTTAATTATTTCATTGATTCTGATTCCAGTTTGTTGGGTTTGTGAATTATCTGGATAAAAGATTCCGTTTCCTGTAAATTCCAAAATATAATCTCCAGGAAGATTAACTTTTACCAAATCTCCGTCGGCACCGGAAGTTTGCTGACCAATCGTTAATGATTGCGGAAATATTTTCTGTAAACTCATCGAGTACCATTCGCTTGCACTGCGGGTTTCAGGGTTGACGAGAAAGAAAACTTTTCCCTGATAAACATGTGTCTCTTTATCTTTAATTTTTGGAAAATAATATGCCTCGTCTTCAATATATACAAACGTACCTATGTTTTTGAGATTTGGTGCATAATATTTAAAAAAATAATTTTCTGCAGGCGAAAAATATTTGTAGATATAATGGTATGGAAAGCCTCCCCAATCCGGATAAGCTCTCATGTCAAAAACAATAGCTTTTTTCTGTGAAGCATTGTATAGAATACTATCCATCTTTGCGTCAATCTTGTCATTTTCCACATCCTCAATAAAGCCATATGTGTTGCTGATCTTGAAGTAGGCAATATCTTCATGATCGAGTTGACGACTTTCTGCCTTTTTTATCTTGTCTTGAACGTACGCAACAAGGATCTCATAGCTCGCCTTTTTGGAAGTGTCTATCATTTCAATCTTTGTAGAAACTTTCTTATTGCTTTTTGTGGATTTCAATTGTAACGTTTTTTGTGGAAGATTATCTGGCCAGATGAGATTATTCTCATACTTTGATAAATAATGAATCAGTTTTTCATCGTTTGAAGCCGAAAGAAGTTTTCCTTTTTCTTTAATGATCTGGGAAATACTTTTACCATTGATAGAAATGATTTTGTCGCCAACGCTAATCTGAGCTTTTGAACAAATTTCCGGGATAATAAGATGTGTTATCAAAATATGATCATCCACTATTTGAAAATCAAACGGCGCAAGGTAGGTCATATTATAAATATCCTTTCTGTAGTGCAACTGCTTGTAAAAGCTAATCGCATGACTGTCTTTCAGTTTTGAAACCAATCCGGCTAAAATAATTTCAAAATCTTTTCTCGTTTTTAATTGTGAATTTCCATCTAAACTTTTTTTGAAATATTCATCAAAACCTTTGTCCATGATATATTTATGTGGAAAAAGGTAATCTATAACTCCCTGAATTTTTGCTAAAGAAAGTAAACGATATCCGTAGGGAATATTTTCTGATTTTGGAAAAGTGTATTCTTTTTCATCACTCACCAATTTATCCTTTGGAAGTTTTTCAAAATTGTATCGATGCTCGTAAATTTTGTTGAGAATATCTTTATTTTTAGTACTAATTTTTTTGTTTTTCTGAAACCAGTCGAAATTCTGATTTTGCAACATCACATCTTTTGATCGCTCTAAAGGAGCTGATATCGTAAATTTCTCATTAAGCTTTGAAGTTAATTTTGTGATGATGGAATTGAAATCATCCTTAGAATTGATTTCTTTAACATTCACCAAAAACAAACTGTCCGCACTCACCTTTCCGCTGGCAAGATCAGGATGATAATATTTGATATAGTTCCAGGTTTTGAAGAACATAAATTGTTGTTCGGTTTGCGCAGAAAGCTTTTGTTGAAAAATAAACAACATTATAATGATTGTAAGTCGCTTCATTGGTATGCCCATTTTATTTAGGATTATACATTTTTGCTAAGGTTAACAAAAACTTAGTCAAGCAAAAAAATAAATTTGTAGGTATATAAAATTGTAAAAATGGAAAGTCAAAGCAAGACACTAGTAATCCATTAAAAATTCGGACTGTTTCGGTTTCAATTTTTGAAAGTATTTTATAAATTAATATTGCATACAAAATGTTTGGAGACAATGTAAAATTTAATTTGTTGATCAATGTATTGTTAATTTACCAAATAGTTCGATTACAGATTATGCTGTCTAAGAGTTGAACAAAGATTTCTTGCCAAATTGATTTAGGTTCGAGGGACACCCATTCTTTAAAACCTTTGTAAAAATATAAATATTTAATCTTACTAAATTCATTTACAACAATCACTTACCTCACTGAAATAAAGTTGTAAAATATCTATATTCCACCCTTTGTGCTTTATTATACTTGATCAATTAGCCCCACAAATTGAAGAATTTTAAAATTTATAACTTGTCTTCGTATACTTAAAATAGTCAATCGGCTATCGGCATCATTTATAAATTTGATAAAATTTCAAAATAATCAATTAAAAAATATACATTTGCAAAAATTAAACAATTATCCATATTTATAACACATCAAAAAGAATACTTAACTATAATATAGTTAAAATATAATTTAAAAATGGAAGTCAATTTTTATCAGCCAAAAAATAGTATTCTGAAAGAGTACATCGAAGGATATTATTTTATTGCAGAAGACATTCTTTCGAAGCCTCTCAGCTATCTTACTTTCCCAAATAACTACTGTATACTGTCTATTTATCAAAATGCTGATGAGCATTTTTACGGAAATCAATACAAAATAAAATCTGCTGAACACAGCAATATTGTGGCAGGACTTGTGACCAGCTATTCAAATCCTCTTGAAATCATTTATGAAAATTTAGTAAATGAAGTTACAATCTACTTCAAACCGCTTGCTATAAACTATTTCATTGACAATTCTCTGCTCTTTAAACAGTCAAAGATCTCTGATTTCACTCCTTTTCCTGATTACAAAGAAAAAATGGAATTGATTTTTAAACAATCAGACAGAGAAAATCAGATCAAATTATTAGAGGATTATTTATTGTCAAATTTCGTAAAAAAAGATCTAGATCTAGTTGAGCAGATTTTAGCAGATATTGAAAAAGATTTGAAGATTGACGAAATTGCCCAAAAATATAATTTTACGAGACAGCATATCAATATCCTGTTCTCGAAAAACGTTGGAAAAACACCTTCTGAATATCGAAAGATCCATCGTTTCAGAAAAGCTTTGATCAACAAAAGCGAAAGCAAAAATCTGACAACACTATCTCATCAAAATTTATTTTTTGACCAATCACATTTTATAAAAGATTTTAAAAAACTGACCGGTAAAAAACCAAAAGAATTTTTTAAAAATGTCGACACAGATAAAGAAAATATCTGGCTTTTTATTTAGACATTCCATTTTTACAATTTTTTGTGATTTCAAATTTATTTATTTGCAACAATAAAGAGAAATAACAATGACAATCACACCCATAACGTTGTTCCATTGCTGATAAAGCAACATTAGAGCCAATATCACCTATTCTGAGAAATCATCTCAAAGTTTCTTTGTTCCCAAGTCCCTTCACTTGATGTTACCATAAAATTAATTACTAAAGACAACAACAATGAAATCAATAACCACATTTAGCTTTTTGGCGCTTTTTGGCGTTTTGAAGATCAATGCACAATCAACACAAAATAGTAGTGGCGACAACGCTACTGGAACTACTGGAAATGTGAGCTATTCTGTAGGGCAAATATTCTATGAATCCAGCACATCGCCAGGAGGAAACATAAATACCGGTGTTCAAAACGCTTATGAAATTACGGAAACACTAGGTCAGGAAATATCGCAAATTGGTTTGGCACTTAAGATCTACCCAAATCCGACAACAGATATCTTGAACTTGAAAATCGACTTTACTGATCACCAGAAATACAGCTACGAATTATACGACCTTGCGGGAAAAATACTGAATAAAAAAGCAGTTTCGGGGAAAGTCACCGAATTATCTATTTCAAATTATCCTTCAGGAACTTACCTCCTTAAAGTTTCAAAAAATAACAAACCTGTGAAAATATTCAAAGTACTGAAAACCGATAAATAACAAATTGAACAAACTTATAAATTATGAAAAAACTCTCTATTTTATGCCTTTTTCTAATTTCTGCAATGGCATTGGCTCAAGCCCCGAATGCACTGAGTTATCAGGCAGTCGTTAGAAACTCGAACAACGACTTGATCAAGAATCAAAACGTTTCTTCAAAATTTTCTGTCTTAAAAGGTTCTATAACCGGGTCAGTGGTATATTCTGAGACACAGACCCAGTCTACCAACGCAAATGGACTTTTGACATCAAGAATAGGAAATGGAACAGTTGTAAGTGGTAATTTTGCATCCATTGATTGGAGTAATGACACTTACTTCATAAAGACAGAAACCGACCCAAATGGTGGAACGAACTACTCCATTGTCGGTACATCACAGCTGTTGAGTGTGCCATATGCGCTATATGCTAAAACTTCTGGAAGCTCAACACCCGGCCCGCAAGGAATCCAGGGACCTAAAGGGGACAAAGGTGATACAGGGGCGATCGGTGCAACTGGATCTCAAGGTGTGAAGGGTGACAAAGGAGATACAGGTGCAACTGGGCCTCAGGGTATTAAAGGCGACAAAGGTGATACCGGAGCAATCGGTGCAACTGGATCTCAAGGTGTGAAGGGTGACAAGGGTGATACTGGTGCAATTGGTGTAACTGGACCTCAGGGTATTAAAGGCGACAAAGGTGATACAGGGGCAATCGGTGCAACCGGATCTCAGGGTGTGAAGGGTGACAAAGGTGATACCGGTGCAATCGGTGCAACTGGATCTCAGGGTGTGAAGGGTGACAAAGGTGATACAGGAGCAGGCTTTTCTAATGGTACCAATGCTGCTCAGGTGTATTTGACAGGGGCATTGCCTTATACTCCACAAAATCCAGTTTCAGTTAGTGGAGACATTACAATCAATACTTCTGGAGTCACAGCAATTGGATCTTCTAAAGTGACAACAGATAAGATCAATGACGGTGCAGTTACAGTAGCTAAATTATCGGCAACCGGAACCAAAGATAGTTCAACTTTTCTCAGAGGGGACGGAACTTGGGCAACGCCAGTATCATCTGGTGGCGGAGGTTTTTCATATTTTAATGCAACTTCAAATGTAACTTTGGGTACAGGAAATCAAATTGTGAATGTTGCTGGAAATTACACTATCAATCTTCCCGCATCACCAACCAATGGTCAAATCATTTATTTGATCTGTCCTTCAGCTGTAGGAACAGTTAATGGCAATGGGAAACAAATTATTACTCAAGACGGAACTGGATTAAACGGTTTTAGTTTTCTTTCACATTATCGTATTGCACTTTTGATCTATAACGGCACTGCTTGGTACAATCCTTAGTCTTTTTAGTTTTAAAAATAATATGAAAAGGTGGAATTATCATTCATCTTTTCATATTATTTTTATTTAACCTTAATGGATTGATTTAAATTACATTTGATTACTTGATAACAAATGCTTTTTTTTAGTTCTCTGTATCTTCAAAATATGAAAAGTCTTTCTCAAAATCGAAAAAAGAGCTCTGTATTTCATTGCTAAAAACCTATATGAATTAGTAAATCATATTCTGATCTGGTACTACAGCTCCTGGAATAACATCTACTGTGTTTGCATTATCGGTTAATGACACTATTTCCATAGTGTTTATGAACCATACGCCGCATTCATTACTACTACTTCAACGAATGGAACAACTCGTCTTTCCATTGTGTCGCTGTTTTAAATTTATCTAAACATAAAAAATATAAAGAGGCTTATACTATGTTTGATTATGCCCTTTTTTAATTAATAAAAAAATATCATCATCAATCACAACAGAAAATTATGAAAAACCTACTCACACTATCTATTCTTATTTTAGCTTTCATCGCCTGTAACAACACAGAAGAAAAGACCGTACAAGTATCAGACAATGAAAAATTAGTAAAACAGTACTTTGAACATTTCAACAAACACGAATGGACAAAAATGGCAGATATGTATGCTGAAAATGCGGAATTTAAAGATCCTTCCTTAGGACAAGGAATTATTAAACAGACCAAAAAGCAGATCATTGAAAAATATTCAGAACTTAATCAAGTTTTCCCAGACCTTCACGACAAAGTGATTCAAATGTACCCCTCTGGTAAAAAGCATATAATCGTAGAATTTGTCTCAAGTGGAACAGCTTCAGATAATTCAAAATTTGAGTTGCCAATCTGCTCAGTTATAACCATTGAAAATGGCATCATCACAAAGGATTTTACCTACTATGATAATTTTGATGAAGAACAAACACAATAACATAGCTATTGATTATGAAAAATAAAATATCCATACTTACAATCTTTGTTTCAATACTGATGTTGACATCGTGCGAGAGAAAGATCAAGAATGAATCGATTGTAGAAAAAGATAATTCTCTGCTACAGTCAAAACTTTTGAGTGACACCAAAAAATTTAACGCGCTTGCAAAAAAAGACAGCAGTAATTTAAAAAAGCTTGAGGAAATTAAGCTCAATTATAAAAGTATAGTAGATTCCATCGGATTCTGCCACAATTGGAAAGGAAAAATCACTTTATTGGATCTCGATGAAGTGGATGCTTATTCAAGCGATACGGTTGTGATGAGGATTGGCGTGGAGAATATCTATGACAAAGGTTATCAAGATTATTTTTCCTTTATGCAAGTAAAGGCTATTCCTAAAAATGGAACATTATATAAAAAACTAAGCCGTATTAAGGAAAATAGCGAAGTCGTTTTTAGCGGTAGATTACTGGGTGCAGGTTTGCACGATATGTCCCCTGGTTACGAGTTCAGCAACTTCCATATTGAAACAGATTTTTCGGATATTAATGTTGTAAAATAGGAGTAAAACATAGCTTGTAATGGAAGAATTGCACTGTAAATTTCTGTTTGACAAGATCACTAGATCTTTTTTAGGTTAGCCAATGCCATATATCCTCTATACTCTTTACCCTGGGGATCGACATAATACACATTGATCCACTTGCCCGGTATTATGCTGTCAATATTAAGAGTTACCTTATTACCTTTTATCAGATAAATTTTCTTTTTATTTACATTATCTGGCTTTTCGTAAAAATAAGATTTTGGTACAGAAACAATATAATCGCCGGCTGTAGCATCTGTGATTTTTCTATAATCACCATTGAAATCCTGTGGGAGGTGATCAACGTTACAATTGTCAAAATTTGCGTGCATTTTACCATTGTCCAACAACAGACTCACCTTGCAGTCAGGGTCATTTTCATCACTTTTTAAGAGATAGGTATTATCTTTTGATTGTGATTTTCCAAAGTACGAACCTGTTTGTCCACTTTGTGTGTTCCACCACGCAAAGATTTCCGCTGTAACGTTAACTCCGGCTTTCTGAAATGAAATGTAACAGTAAGAACCATTTTTATTTTTCAATTCATAAGTCCCGCTCTGCGAAAACACAAAACTACCCGTCAACAAAAAAACTATTGATAGAAATTGCTTTCTCATAAAATTTTCAAGCATAAATATCATTGGATTAAACATATCAATTATTGTACATTTTAAACAACGGTCAACCATAGTGCCAACTTTCAAATTTTTTAAGTTACATCATTTTTCTTTCGATATGTACTGCTGAAATTACCATATTCCATTTTTACAAGTTTTCTAAGATTCCCTTCCATATTTTTACGTCAAATACTTTAAACATCATCGTGGAAATATTGTTCTTCTACCCTTTTGTATCATTTTGAAAATTGAATTATTACATATGTATCATATTACCTCGTTCATTGTGAAAAATAGTAAATCATTTTTAATACTTCTCATTTTTATACTGATAAGTACATCGTGTGAGAGAAAAATGAAAAGTGAATCGATTTTAGAAAAAGATAATTCTGAGCTACAGTCAAAACTAATAAACTTTACAAAAAAATTCAATGCCGAGGCAAGAAAGGATAGTAACAATGTCAAAAGGCTTGAGGAGATGAAGCTTGAATATGAAAACAAAGTAGATTCAATTAAAATTTGCCAAAATTGGAAAGGAAAGATAACATTGCTTGATTTGGATGAAGTCGATGCTTATTCAAAAGACACGGTTGTTATGAGAATAATCATTACAAACAATTACGGCAGTAACTATCAGGATTCTTTTTCTTTCGTCGAAGTTCAGCCGATACCTAAAAATGGAAAATTATATGAAAAATTGAGTCGCATAGAAGAAAATACGGATGTTGTATTTAGCGGGAAAATTCTAGCAGTTGATTTTAAAGATATCACTTCCGGTAACGAATTTAGCAACTTTTTTGTTGCAACTGAATTTTCTGAAATAAAACCTGCAACTTACTAGCATTTTACAATTACGTAAAACATAAAGTTATCAGGTAAAATGCTGTACTGCATACTTTTTGATTAATTATTAATAAATAATATTTATATGGGTTTAGGAGATTTTTTCAGAAGCCAACTTTCACAGGTCATTGAGTGGAAAGACCAGCAACCAGATGTTTTGATTCACAAATTCCCATCTGAAGATGATGAGATCAAGAACGCATCCAAACTTATAGTAGCACCTGGACAGGGCGTGATCTTGGTCTATGAGGGCAAAGTTACAGACCATCTGTCTGAAGAAGGTATTTTTGATCTGGAAAGTGATAATCATCCTTTTATCACAACTTTGCTAAAACTTCGCACCTATTTTGAAAGCGAGCACAAATTAAAGATCTATTTCTACCGTACTTCTGAAGTTGTTAACCAAGGTTGGGGCACTTCACAGGCTATCAAATATATTGATCCCGTATATAAGATTCCGATAGAACTGGGTGCTAATGGTACCTTTTCTTTTAAGATCAGTGATCCTCTGTATCTCTTTACCAATGTTGTGGGATCTCGAGATCAATACTTGGTGGCAGAAGCACGAGAGCTCCTGCAAGGAAGATTTCCACAAAGTCTTTCTTCGGTTCTTGCAACAGGTGCAATTTCCTATCAGCATATTGACGCAAAGCTACCCTCCCTATCTCAGGACATTGAAGAACAGTTGCAGGTAGAGATCAAAGAACTTGGATTTCTACTGACCGACTTTAAACTCAACGGAACAATGTTCGATGCTGCCACAACTGAACGGATCGGCAAGATAGCAGATATCACGGCAGAATCTATGGCCGCGGGAGAAGGTGGATTATCCTACATCGATATGGAAAAACTCAAAGCACTTCGTGACGCTGCTCGTAACGAGGGTGGCCTTGCAGGCGCAGGTCTGCAATTAGGTGTTGGTATGGAGTTGGGCAAAACGTTTGATGTTGCCAAAGAAGATCAGTTAGATGCTGATGCGCCTGACATTGTAACAAAATTACAGCAATTGAAGCTACTACTGCAAGAGGATATTATTACGCAGGAAGAATTCGACATCAAAAAGAAAGAATGGCTGGATAAATTTTAAATTTTGGAAAGATGAAAAAAATTATTGGAATTGCTATCATACTTCTAAGTATGGCATTAATTGGTATCATTATATTACGCATCTGGAATATTGAGATCATCAGTCTTAAAAATCTTATAAAAAGCAGTATTACATTGCTCTTACTTGGGTTAGCAAATCTCTTGCTGATTATCGTCTATGGTTTTCTTTTAAAAGATAACAATCAAGACTATGATAAAACCAAAGGCAACAGAGCACATCCCAAATTATAATATCAGAATTGAATATGGCTAAGAATATTAAGGCAATCAAATGCCCAAATTGCGGCAGTATTAAAAAAACGGAAATCAAAACGGATCATTTCCGCTGTCTTAATTGCGATACCGAATATTTTCTTGATAACGATGACATCAACATCAATATCAATCATACGCCTTATCAAGGTGCACAACAGTCCACAACAGCAAAAAGAAACACAGTTACTATTGTAATAACTACAATATTGTTATTATTTGTACTCTTTTTAGTTGTAAAAAATTTTAATCGAAATTCGAAAGAAGCTGTGTCAACTGAATCTGCAAAAGAAAAATATGATTATTACGGAAGCGACATCGTATACCAAAATGTCAACACAGGGAAAGCTGTATTTTTAAGACTGGGACGTGAAAATATCATTGGAAAAGATAATAGTATAGATTATGTGAATACACACGCGGTCTTTATCGATCCGATGACTAAAAAGCAATTTAAAGATGATGTGATCTTTGAACGCATCAGGCGACTTGATAATTATTTTAGCACATTTGAAGTTTATCAGGATGGGACCATATATATGACCTATCCTGGAGAAAAGTTATTTACAATTGACCGTAAAAATAATAAACTTGTAGATGTCACTAAATCTATTTTCAGCAAACATCCCGAAATGAGTTCTGGAATTGCTAAAATAAGTCTCAATGATAACTATTTTGATCTGATGACAAACGATGGTCAGGAATATTATTATGTACCTAAAGTAGATCTACTTA
The DNA here is from genome assembly GCF_000735135.1 of Chryseobacterium sp. FH1. GTDB lineage: Bacteria > Bacteroidota > Bacteroidia > Flavobacteriales > Weeksellaceae > Epilithonimonas. Next base: position 490,551 of record NZ_JPLZ01000006.1, on the reverse strand, counting down.
CCAAGGAACGCGACGAAGTAGAAAAAGCAATCTACAGCACATATCCCAAAACCTGGCTCAAGTTTGACATGTTTTTATCTGATAACCTGATGAAAATGACACTTGACAAAAACACTTTAAAACCAACTGGTGTAAACCTGCTACCTGATCGCAAGTTTTTCAGACCACAGCTTCTGTATCAGGATGATAAAAATTTAATTATCGCAACCTGCGCCACTGCAAACACGGATGGACCTGTTATGTTGCAAAGCCTTAATGTGGAAACTGGCGCAATTATCTGGTCTCAGCCTGCTGTAACTTTTAATTACAAAAGTGCGTCGAAGTGCAACGAAGGCTTTGCAGTTCACTATTCTTCTGGGGCGGATCACGATTACATCTCAGGAGTCTTGGTTATCTCACCGGAAGGAAAAGTCATTAGTGATTATTTGCTTAAACGTATGGAGTAAAATAGCTATGAGTACACAAAAATTAAAAATCATTGCAGACGGTTCAATCATTGCGATTTCAAATACGAAAGCATACAATGAAATATTAAAAAACCAGACAAGTTGGACCTGGAAACAAGTCAACGAATTTTTACTGGAAACAAATAAAGATAATCTAATTGTTTTTCAAACTGCGTGGGATGACGAATGGATATTAGAATTCTTCATAAATCAGGAAACGGATATGACTGCTTTTCGGCAGTTCGAACAAAGTATTGAAGTGACGGATGAAAATCTTTATCTGGTCAATTGGACAGACCTGACTTCTTCCCTTCAATTTAAAAACACCAAATTACCTGACAAAACTAATGATGATTTAAATATCAAAATCCCAAATGGTTTTTATCGAGTAACCGTTAAACAGCTTTTTGACCATGATAATTACGATTATAGCAGTGAAAATAAAGTTAGCTATGTAGTAGAATTAATCTCTGAATTACTTAATCCGGACATAAAAGCTGAAAAAATTATTTGGACAGAGGATTTTCCTAATAATGACAGCAAGTTTTTGAATGACGAAAGAAACGAGATGGATGACTTTTTAGATGAATTATTAAATAACGATAAGATCAATACTGATAAATCAATCAAATCCCCAAAACAAGTCTTATGATATTTTAAAAAATGAGTTACGACATTTCACTTTATAGAATCGAAACCAGAGAAAAAGAAGAAAGCACAGATGATGAAAGCTTTTTCGAAAACGAAGAAAATTTAGTTGCATTCACAGAACAACAATTTCAAGAACTAAAAGAGAGATTGATTAGCTACGGTTATCAACTATCAGAAGAGAATGATTATGGCTTACAGTTCAGCCACGATGATGAGGATAAAGGGACTGCATTATTAACAAAAGAAGCCTTGTTTTTCAGGGCAAGTTGGACTGAAGACTCGATTTTTGAAGTGGGAATGACTGCTTCTGAATTTACAGATTCGGGAGAATATGCAAAATATGATTTTCAGAATGGCGAGTGGGAAATCTGGGAATAAGAATGAGTAATTGGAAGAATACATATATTTTTAAGTTGTAAGCATTGTTAAGAAAAAAAGTAAAACAATATTTAAAGATGGAAATAAAAAAATTGATACTACTTACAATATTTCTATTTGGGTTTATGGATATCTATTCTCAAGCACTTTCTAATAAGTTCACAGTAGATAATTTTGAAAATCAAATACTAAATTATAATCCAAATAAAATTCCATTTGTCTCGGATAAGGATTATAACTATGGCATTATGATTTTAAAAGAGACACGGGATTCGGTAAAAAATAAACCCGAAAATTTCAATTTGGCAGATTATTTCAACATCTTAATGGCGTTTCTTAAGCTGAATGAAACAAATGAAAATATTAATGTTGCATTTAAAAAATTTGTCAATGCAAAAGGGAGTTGCGAATATATTTTAGCTTTTGAAAGTTCTTTTAAAAATAGTCCGAACTATGATATTATACGAGAGAATTACAACCAGCAAATAGCTAAATGCCAGTCCAATACTGAAGTTGAAAAAGAATTAGATATTTCGGAATATTCTAGGTCTAATCATCTGAATTTTTACTTAGTTGAAAAAATATATAATATTGGAATCAATGACCAGAAATACCGAAGTTCCGACAGGAAAAATGGATTATCAGACAGCCAACAAGTTTTGGATAAAAAAAACCAGGCAATTATTGATTCATTATATAAGACACATAAAACATACATAGGAAGAAGCTTGGTAGGTAAGAAATTTGAAAGCGTTATGTGGGCTGTTATTCAGCATTCCAATGTGGAAATGATGGAAAAATATTTACCTGTCATTAAAAAAGCTGTTCTTGACAAAGAATTAGAAGTAGTTCCTTTAAAAATGCTTATCGACAGGTTTTATGGATTGAAACACGGTTATCAGATTTTTGGGAGTCAGGGCGACGGATTTGGGTTCAAGCCGGCCGATGACAAAACGAAAGAAGAAGTAAAAAAGAAATACGGAATTGAATAATGATAAGTTTTTGCATCGGTTGCAAATTTTACAAAAACATTTCAAAATGAAACACTTATTTTTTACATTTCACAGCTTGTCTTTCAATACTAACGCAAAAAATATTCAGGACTCACTTTAGCATATCAGACTTTATTTGTGACCCAAACCATCCGAAATTTAAAAACTTAAAATCCTGTATAAATGCCAATAATATTAGTTTTAAAGTTGTGTACAAATACAGGTTTTTACCTCTATTTCTGTCAGCAATTCTTTTAGTAGTTGCTGTTTTTTTAAAATATGCTTTAAATAGCGACATTGGTTCATTGTTAGGATGGACTATATTTTTAAACATTGCCTCTTTCATTTATTACAGAGGTGTCCTTGAAACGAAGAATAACAGGGAGTTGCAAACTGAATTAGAAAGTAATCTGCCACCCTCTCCTTCAAAGGAAGAAATCGAAAAAATGTATCAGAATGAGATGCAAGATGAAAAACAACAACAAATTCAGAATATTATCTTTAGAAGTTTTTATTTATTTCTAGGTATTTGTCTGACATTAGGAGGTCTATCAGTTGTTGTTTTTGAAAAGGAGGTTAATTATTTTGGTATGGTAATTTTTATACTTGGAGCCTTGTTCAGTATGTATTCAATATTCCGTCTGAGAAGATGGATTTACTTACATAAATATTATAAAAAAGAAGCAACCACTAAAAAAGTTTTTGGTGATGAATTAAATAACGACAATGACTAATACTAAAATTATTTGAAAAGAAAAAATAAATAATATGGTATAGAATCAGGGCTATGCGTCAGGCGGGCTGAAGGGCATATGATTAATTGTTTTTTGAATTGAAAATTACAAACTCAAGATTATGAAAAATAAATATTATTACTTCGTACTTATCTTCATCTCATTCCAAATCAATTTTTTTGCTCAAAATAGTAAGAATAAAAACCATTATGATTATCAGGTAAGAGAAGAAACAGGTGATTTGAACAATGATGGCAAGGCAGACAGAATCACGGTAAAAATGGATACAGTTGATGAGACAAGACCATTTAAAGTGCAAATTTTCCTATCTCAACCCAAAGGAAAATTGACTTTGGCTTTATCTTCAGACAAAATTATTGAACCTCAATATCCTTTTGAAAATCAAGGAAAATTTAGTGGTTATCAGATTCCAAATTTCTTTATTGAAAATGGGATTTTATCAATGTGGAGTGAAATTAAAAGTGGCAATATTACGTACAATTTCAAATATCAAAATGGGAACTTTGAATTGATTAATGTAAAAAAGTTAACCAATAATGCGACCAAGGGATATACTAACGAAAATACAATTTTCACCGAAATGAATTTTGATTTAGTTAACGGAATTATAACGGAAACTGATGAAATTTTAGGTGCAAAAGAACCATCAAGTAAGAGAAAGAAAACCAGATTAGTCAGAACGTTGCCGAAATTACAGGAGTTTAAATTTTCTGATAAAAATTTATATTAGGACTCATAATGCCAAAAACGTATTATTTAAAATTTATTGCTAATAGTAAAGAATAATATAAGTACCCTTAGTCACATATCCAAAAATATAGTTTTGATTGCAACTCAACATACAATTTACCAACATTGAACCAAATCATATAAAAATAGTAAAAACACCTAAAAAGCTAAGGGATATTTCGGATTTTGCGAAGTGGACAGATTGAAATAGGCTTAGAGCAATTATAAAAAATTAAAGATTTTGAACAGCGAAGAAGCAATGACAAACGACGAAAACGGAAAATATAAAGACGTAAATTTAGCCGGATAAAACGACTCCATCTTACTTAGATAATGACAAATAAAAATTACGCTATTTTCAGACGCAACTATGAAGATCATATTTCTAAGAAATTAGAAGTTGGCAAAGAAGAATTTTACAGTAACTATTACGAGACCAAACAACCTTTTGGCTTAGCCATTTTTGGATTTCTAATGCTTGTGTTTGCTCTTTATATCATTTTCAAAACCTATATACTTTACGGAATTTCATTAATTATTGTAGGTTGTTTTTTCATTTATGGTGGACTTAAAAAAAATAAATTGGTTTTTAGGGTTTCTAAAAATGGTATATGGACCGCGGAATTCGGATTTATTTACTTTCGACATATTGAGCGTTTTGAATTTTATCGGTACTTAGGAAAGCACAGTTCAGAACGACTGAAAATTCATTTGAAGAATTATAAGATCTATAAAATGGAAATGCCTTTTTTAGAACAGGCAATATCTCATATTGACAATTATGGAAATCTGAGAAATACACTCGACAATGCCTTAATGACTGCAAATAAGAGAAACGAAAATAAAATCTGCCATTAATACGAATTTGTGGTGCAACTTAAAATTGCAATGGTAATTTTAAGTTGAGAATGCGATTATAAAGTATAAAAAATATGAAAATTCTTGAAAAATATGGAATTTTAGAAGCGGGAAAAGACTTCGTGTGGTTTGACTGCGAAAGTTTTGAAGAAGGTGAAACTTACACTGAATTAATTAGAAATTTATCATCCATTAGCAAAACTAAATTCTCGCCTCAAAACCTAATTATCGAGAACGAAGGGTGGACTGAAAATAGAGAGCATTATATTGTTGAAATAAATTTTACACTGAACAATGAAAATTATCAAATCAAACTTTTGTGCGAAGAATGGTTCGATTATGACTTAATCATTGAACTCAACAAAATAATTGTAAAAGAAAAAATTAAGGAACAATTTTATCCTATTAAGACCGTTGACCAATCGTTGATCATTGTTTTTGGCGACACACTTCTTAAAGAATATCTTTCAATAGAAAATGTTTTAGAAGATAGTGATAAACTGATACTAAAGAAGCCACTAAACTTTAATTCATTAAAATTGTCTGACGTTTAAAAATGGAAAAATACAGATCATCATTAAAACGAACAGCAATACATAAGAAATTGTGGTTCAGTAAGCTTTCAGAAGTACAAAGTTTACATCGGTTTTTCAATTGATTTTCTTGAATTGTATGATATTAAAACTTCCAACTGACAAGGAGTTCCACAGCATTCGAAAATTTTAGCAACCAAAATAAACTCACCTGTAATTTAAGACCTCAACTGCAGTAACACCAGCCTGATTCTTATCTTCATTATTTTTAAAAGTTAATTTAATTGCCCTGTTTGAGGAAACTTGTATAAATACAGGTAGAGGTTGTGCCGTAACACCTATGAGCGGTTTTTCATTTTTAATGCTACCAAAATAGTCTGTAAAATCTGCAACGACCAAAGAATCGGTAATCGTCTCAGGAATCAATATAATAATTTCCGAGCCCATCTTAAGGTATTCTTCTTTATCCTTATGATACTGTATGATTATGCTTTGCCCATTATCTTCTTTCGTTGGGTCGTACATCACCACTGGTAATTTATTAAAAAATCTTTTATTTAAAGACCGAATACCAGCCTCAGTGAATTTTGCTTCAGGGAGTTTAGATACAGAATCTACATAAGTCAGGAATAATTTGTTTTGATCAGTTTCTACTTCCTTAACTTTATGAATAATAGAGTCCTTCTTATTACTTCGAGAATTTTCTTCCTTACAGCCTAGAAAACTGTTCAGCATAAAAGCAGATAGAATAAAATAAATGCTACTGGATTTAAAAATAAAAGATGAGTTTCTCATTTGAAATTAATATTAGAATTAGACTGAGTCCACCATTTTTAATCTTGTAGAATTTGAAGGTTCGAAAGTATTTAATTTGTATGTTTATGATCTCCAACTTATTCATAAGTTTCTACCTTTTTAGAAAGTTATGCTTTGATCATTTCTATCACTACATCGTGCAAATGTGTTTCGGAATCAACAAGTCGACTTTCAGGTTTAGATGCTTCAGCCAATAATTTATCAAACCGTTGTTCCAAATTTTCAGCGAGCACAAACATATCTTCTTCATCTCTTCCAAAGTTAATGACCTGGCCTTTTGTTCCATTGATATCAGGATCAAGATCAATTCCGATGTAATTGCCACCGGAATCTGAAAAAACGGGCAACCATTTGTAATGAAAATATTTTTTCTGAATTGCATTTTCCGGCGTTGAGGTAAATGGAATTTGATTGTCAAAGTCGTATGAAGAACGTTCAACCTCATACAGGCCATTTGAGTAAACAGTAAATTCTAATTCATCCCATTGGTTACCATTCCTTTCCATTTCCTGCAAGTTTTCCACGATTTTAAGAACCTTTCTGAGATCATCGATGTCGATATCCAAAATTCCCCTGTCATTGTCGGTTGTATTCTCTTTTGAATAAAGGTAAGGACCTCCACTACTCTGGGGTGAACAGCTAAACTTCATTTTATGCCACGATTTTTGCAGACCGAAGAGCTTATTTTTTGGTGCATAACCTACATAAAAATCGATGATTTCTTTTATTAACGGCTCAGATTGTTTAGGATCTGGTACTTCTGCAGTCTCTGGTTTAAGTGATTTCCTGCTCAACTGCAAGTGCCTGATGATTTCTGCAGAATTACAGAAACTATGTCCAAAAAACACACCGTTTCCTGCATCATCTTGTCCATTTGCAAATCCGTATAATTCCAGTATTTCGGACGGTAATTTATCTTCTATTAATCTTTCAATTTTTTCAATGTCAATACTAGGAATCGGAGGATTTAAGATTCCTGAAGGTTCGTCATCATAACTATTTTGAAGGCTTATGATGTTTTGAAATTTTTTCGTGATGCTCATCTATTCGTTTGATTTGCTAAAATACCGGGTAACGAATTCTTATTTCGGTATTTCTACACCCATTTCCCTTAAATATTTATCATAATTACAATTTTCTTTTCCGATGTTGATGATTCCATTCTGACTGTCCCAATAGCAAGTTTTTGAAAGATTTTTGCTGTTCAGGATGATGAGTCTGTTATAATCCGGTGCGAAGAAAACATACTTGTTTTCATTTTTTACGTTCCAATATTCCCCATTGTCTGTATTCGGGTTTTTCGTACTCTTACCATACATTTTTGTTAACAATTGCTTTACTGCATTTTGATTTTTTTTACCTTTAATTTCGGCCCTGAAGCCAAAAATCTCGTTCGAAAAATTTTGCTTTTTTAAGATTTGAAGATTATTCTCCAGTTGTTTTTTAGTTTTAAAATATATACCATCAAAACGTCCTCCCCCATTTTTTATCACACTGTCATTATTGACTTTTGCCGATAAAAGAAAATATACTCTATCCGCAGGGACGGTGGAGAATACAAATTTCGTGCTGTCAGTATCTTCCGCCAAAATTGCAAAAGGATATTCTACACTGTTTGTCCCGATGCTCTTTAAACTTGTTTCACTTAGCAGATTTTCCACGGGTTCATTCAATTTTAGTTTAGCTAAATCTGTTTGCTTAACTTTACTACAATAAGTTAAAAGTGGTAAAACCAGTATTAAAAAGAATTGTTTTATTTTCATTTATATTAAGTTTTTTTAATTTTACATAATGGATCCAATATATAATGAATACTACGTACATGGGAAAAATAAAAATTTCATTAAGAAACTTTGGATTTTAAACAACCCTGAGAATCATCCTCCCATATTACAAAAGGGGGTTCCCCCTAACGGTTGTTTTACTATTGCTATCATTCAGGGAAATGGATTAAGTATCAAACATAAAAATCAGATAAATTATCTATCAGAAGGGATTTATTTTTGCGGTCAGATTACCGAGACTATAAATATAGATATTTTATCCGGCACAAAGGCCACAATGCTTCAGCTTTTCCCTTGGACACCTTCATTTTTTGGTATTTCAGATGCTTACTTATATACTGACACCATTCGCTTGGCCAATGACATAGGCATTTTGAAGGATTTAAATCTAAATATAATGATGGGATTAAGTAATAAGATGATATGCCAATACATGGCAAAAGCTTTCGTCGGCCTATTTCATAATAATGTCAACACATCTCTAATTACTGAAAGTACCCATATGATCTTGGCTCGTCAAGGAAAACTAACTGTATCTTCTGTTGCATTATCATTGAAAATTTCTGAGCGCCATCTGCAAAAATTGTTTAAAAATTTCATCGGTATAAGCCCAAAGCTTTTTATTAACATCATAAAATTAAGGGAGGCACTGGATGATATCGTATACCCAGATACACCTACGACATTTACTCAACTGGCTTTATCAACTGGCTATTATGACCAGCCTCACTTCAACAATGCTTTTTCTTCTATTGTAGGAACAACGCCAAAAAATTTCAATGAAAAGGCATTTTTTCTTACAATAAAAAAATAATAACGTGTTCGCTTTTTTCCAATGTTAATATTACACATAATAGTAAATTCGTCAGATCAAAATTGATATACGATGAATCTAGTAATCTCATTTCCAAACCCCAGCATCTTCTTAAAAAGAATAAAAGCCGATTGTATGAAAACCCATGTAGTAAGGGAAATTATATCCTTGTGCATAATGATCTTTGGGTCTTATTGCATTAAAGCCCAAAAAATAGAAGCAAATACTGGCAAAGCTACATTTGGAGATTGGGGAATTGAAACCCGGTTCATTAGCAAGTCCATTGCACCCGGCAATGATTTTTATAGCTATGTAAATGAAGGTTGGCTAAAATCATCATCAATTCCAACTGGCGTTTCGGGATTCAACAGCTACAGTGAAGCTAGAGATAAGATAAATCAAAGGATCAATGAGATGATTCGTGAAGGAGCTAAATCTGGTCATTCTACAAATCAATCTTTGGAACAGATCAGCTCGGTTTACCTGGGGTATTTAGACACAGATAATATGGATAAGCTTGGGATAAATCCTATTGAGAATGATATTAAAAACATTCTCGCTATTCATAGTTACGAAGAGGTTGCAAAATGGATGGCCGACCCAAAGTCTTTCTCGATCATCACTATCCATACCGCACCAGATCTTAACGACAGAAGTAAATTTCTGGTCTCATTAAATGAGAGTGGCATCGGCCTACCCTCGCCTGAATATTATACAAAGAATGATATTATTAACATCAAACATCGGGAAGCTTACAAAGAGTATATCATTCGCACATTTGATTTAGCGGGCATAAAAAATGCTGACCTGCGTGCTGATGGCATTATGAATCTTGAAACAAAACTCGCGATGTTACAGTGGACACCTGCTCAGATGCGTGACAGCAAAATAAATTCGCATGTGATGAATCTCGCAGATCTGGAATCTTATGCGCCTGGTTTTCCTTGGAAGGTTTTCCTAGAGGAAAGGAATGTCGCCGATGTGAATCAGGTAATCTTGCAGGCAGATTCGGCGATCAAGGCAAAAGCCCAATTATTTGCCGAAACAACGATAGACGTATGGTCATCATATCTTGCATTTCATTGGATTGTCAACCACTCCACCATTTTATCAAAAGATTTCCGTCAAAACCATTTTGATTTTTACGGAACCAGACTAAGCGGTATCTCAAAAGATCTTCCAAGAGAGCAAAAATCAATTCAATACGTGAACAATCGTTTGGGACAGCTGGTTGGAAAACTTTATGTTGAAAAGTATTTCCCCGAATCGTCCCTCAAAAGCATCAAGGATCTTGTAGGATATGTGCGACGAGCATTTTTGGACAGACTTGAAAAACTGGATTGGCTGGATGATCAAAGCAGGAAAGAAGCCATAGAGAAACTGAATGCGGTAACGGTAAGAATTGGATATCCGGACGTTTGGCGCAACTATTCATCTCTCAAATTCGATGCAAAAAATCCGGTTGCAAATGAACAGTTGATCGCAAAGGCAAATTGGGATTATGAAAGATCACTTCTTGATAAAAAATTCACCAGTAAGGAATGGTATCAGATGCCCCAGACTGTTGATGCCACAAGCAGTAAATTATACAATTCGATAGAATTCCCAGCTGGTATTCTGCAACCAATATTCTTTGATCCTAATGCGGATCCAGCGGTTAATTTTGGTGCTATTGGTGCTATTATCGGACATGAGTTAGGTCACTGTTTCGACGATCAGGGATCTCAATTTGATGGCAATGGCGTGATGCGGGATTGGTGGACCCAGGAGACAAGAAAACAATTTGAATTGCGAACTCAGCTTCTTATTGAGCAGTACAACAGCTTTTCGCCGTTAGAGGGAGTTCATTTAAATGGAAAACAAACACTGGGAGAAAATATCGGTGACTTGACAGGTGTTGTGGTGGCTCTCCAAGCTTACCATATCTATCTTCAAAATCATCCAAAAGAAAGAAAAAGCCTGAATGGCTATACGCCCGATCAAAGATACTTTTTGTCTTTCGCGCAAGTAAACAGAAGCCTTTATACTCCAGAAGCATACCGGCAAAGTGTTGAAAAAGGCTACCACGCTCCTCCCCAATATCGTGTAAATGGCGTAGTGAGAAATGTTGATGCCTGGTATAAAGCTTTTAATATCAATAAAAATGACAAACTTTATCTTAAACCGGAAAACAGAGTACGGCTGTGGTAATTATTGTGAATTCGGTTTTTTTAGTAGCATCAAATTTTGTTCGTAAGTTTTATTTGCATCTAATCCAGAAAACTCAAATTTTTCCCTTTTGACATCAATGTTCATAGGGTTTATTAGGTCTGATTTTCTTTTATAAAAATGCTTGCTTTCCCAATAAGATTTATTGCATCGGTCTGCAATACAATTTTGAAGTTCTTCAGGGTCCAGACCCTAGCCAATCGATTCATTTCTGTAACGATGGCCAAGCCAAAGTCTGTGAAAGTTTGTTTAAATCTATATCAAGCGTATTGCTTATTCTGTGATATAGTTTGCGATCAAAGCTTTTTCCATCAAATTGGTCAGTCCGTAATTTTTAATTGGATTTTAGATTTTCTATTTTTATCCGTTTAGCAATATCAAGCAGGATTCTAACAAATACATAGTTTCTTCTGTCGATCCTATAGGCAAAATGTCGCCTTATATCTAACCGTTTTTGTTCTTCATTTTAAAAGAATTCGATATCAATTAAGATATTATCAATACTAGAGATTGTATCTCTTAAATTTAAGATCGAACATCGTTTCAGCAAAATTATTTTGCAGAAATTGATCTGCCTGCTTCCAGATTACATCTTCCAGATCGTCGCCCTCCTCTATAATTCCAGTGCCTACATCTTCTGAGATTTCCCCTTGAGAATAGATACATTTCCTATCAAGATTTCCATCAGTATATTTTTCAAAATAATATGTATCTGAAATGTCTGAAACTATAAATTGGATGATCTCACCATCAAAGTTGGAAATGTCGTATAGTGAACCAAATGCTGTAAATATCAAAGTTCCAGATTCGGTCTGTAAAACATCGATCGCATCATCTTCCCGAAGACCGCTGGAGGCATCTTCAAAATCTACTTCCTCCACAAAGCTAATCTTGCTCCCAACAATATCTTCGATGGATGCCCGGTCAGTTTCACCTTTTATAATAAGACCTGCTATGTTATATCCCATATTTCTAGTTATATAAACGTTAATTTTAAAATGAATTTCCTTATGAAAACTTATCAAACAAGATTATAGCTGAACCGAGCAAAATCATTATTGTTTCAATTCGATCTTGTTATTATCTTTTTTCATTTTTTCTTTGATCTGCTCTTCCTGATTTCTAATATTGGATTTTTGACCATCTTTTGTAACCATAATTGCACCTCCCATCTGTGCTTGCCTAAGACCCTTTGTAGGATCATTTTCGTAATCCGATAACAATTTATTGTATTGTTTTGCATTGATTGAAATTTCATTCGCTCCAAAAATATCTTGAGGAATTGAACTGATATTTTTTACACCTATTAATGAGAAACGGTGAGATTGAGTCTTATCTTCTAATTTAACGATAAGGCCAGGAAGTCCGTGAAATTTGTAAGGTCCGTCCTGAATAGGAATATCAGTCGTAAACCAAGCATACCAATGTCTTCCGGCAAATTCAGTTTCTGCTTTTTGTGTTGTCCATTCTCCAATTTTAAGTTTTTCAGAAGTGATCTTCCATACAATGGGTCTCTCCTCCAGAACATTATATTGATCTCTCAATATTCTATTTTGTAAGAACACTTGATATTTTGGGTATTTTTTAGAAACTGTATATCGTACCAGGCCTCTGCGATTATTTGACTTAACATTGGACAACCCTGTTGTTGCCATCTGTTTTTCAATATCGATTTTCATCAGAGAATCAGAGTTATAGACTGTATAACTATAAAATTTAGATCCAGATTCTGAGACGTCCAAATTCATTATTTCATTTTTTATATCAGATGCATTAGTCGAATCGGGGATGAATTGATAATCATAACTAAAACGCTTGTTTTGTGCATTGGAAAATAAGCCGAGCATAACTAAAGTGAAGGAGAATAATAATTTCATAGTATTTTTAAATAATTTTAATTTCTTAGTTTAGGAGATTCCAGTTCAAAATATTCTATTACATAATGATGTTAGTGATAGATAATGTTATATAAAATATCAAATACATTAATCAATCATACTCTACATTTTGTAATAAATTGTAAATATAGTTAGGTACAGTAGGACGTAATTGTAAAAATGGAATGTGTAAGGAAAAAATATGTTTTTTATGAAACATACTTGTGAAAATATTCTGTTTTAACGAATTATAAAATTAAGATTCGTCATAACTGTCTAATTTTCGTAATGACTGTTGAAATTTCTAATAGACGATCAGAAATTTCAACAGATAAATTGTTAATATTTTCTGTGAAATCAACAATGGATTATATACAAAATCCTAGTGGCAACTAGGATTTTGATTGATCTATTATAATGGTAAAATTCGCTGATTCTGTCGCAACTAATTTTTAATCATTGAACAGATTTTAAACATTAAAGTTAGAATTATCTACTTTAGATCGTTTTAAGATATAATTCCTGCAATTCTGTGGCGTTAAAGCTTTTTGAAGGTAAATTCTGTACCAATTCCCCCTGTTTCATTATTCCAATATTTGTAGCGACACTGACGGCATTAAAAATATCGTGCGTCGCCATAAAGACCGTTCTGCCTTCTTTCCCAAACTGGCGCACAATTTCGGTAAATTCTGCCGTGGCAATAGGATCCAATCCACTTGTCGGCTCATCAAGCAATAGCACTTTCGCATCTTTAGCCAAAGCAATAGCAATGCCTACTTTTTGTCGCATTCCCTTGGAATATCCTCCTAGCTTTTTGTGATGCGCAGTTTCCTGAAGTCCTGTACGCTTTAAAAAAGCTGACAATTCATCTTTTGAATAATTAAATCCCGCAATTTTTGAAAAGAAATCCAGATTTTCCATTCCGTTCAGATTGGGATACAACAATACAGTTTCGGGGATATAGGCCAAGTGTTTTTTAATCTCCTGAGGATGATCCTTTACAGAGATATTATTGATGAAAGCATCTCCCGAGGTCGCCTTGATGAGACCTAAAAGGATATTGATCGTCGTACTTTTTCCCGCTCCGTTCTGTCCCAAAAGAGCATAGATTTCGCCCTTGCGCACTTCCAGATCAAGTGATTGCAGGGCCGTGAAGTCATTATATTTCTTATGTAAATTAATTGTTTTTAGCATAGTTTTCTAAATTTTTGTTGTGAAAGGATAATCATTAAAATGATGCTAATAAGATAAGGTAGAAAGATCTTTACAAAATTGATGTTTTCAGCGTTTTTAAAAGATTTCACGGTCTGCAATTCCCAATTAATGGCATCTGCATTTTTACCCGAGAATATAAGCGGATAAAATAGCAAACGTTTATCTTCGTGAAATTTTTGTAATGCTGTACCATACCGCAGCTGATTATCCATACCACTTTCAGCCAATTGACTTTCCGTAAGCTGGGTATGGATGTTCGGAAGAAAGTATCCTAAAAGTTCTGCAGCACTATTTCTTTTATTCATTTTTTCCTTATACTGTTTTGATGATAATGATGCTTCCATATCGCCCATATGCTGCATCGCATAATACCAGATCCAGGTAAACTCATCATTTTCCTTCACCTTAAACTGTTTGAATTGTGGATAGGCGTTAAAAAACTTCTTCATTGTAGGTAATTTTGCCTCATCCCATTTGTTGTGATAACCTTCTCTCTGCTGCATCACGGCTTTTAAAGATTCTTGAACCGGATACAGTTTTTGTATGATCATATTGCTGCTCATCGGAATAATAAAATTCATCAAAACCCAAATAATCAGTAGAACCAATGCATTATAAGCAGACGATCTTCTAAAAGAAATGATCCATCTGCACAGTAAAAACCAAAATAAAATATACAGCCAACCTGAAAAAATGAAGACGAAAAATGGTAGATCTAACGGAATTGATATCCAAACAGTTGCAATTAAAATTAATATCAGATAAACAAAACTAATCGCTAAAAATCGAATTAATAATTTGGAATCTATAAGTTTACCTAAGTGACTACTTTGCACAGAAAGTAATTTCCACCTGCCACTCTCCTCTTCTTCCGAAATCAAATTGTAACAAAACGCAACAATAATGAGCGGAAATAGAAAAACCAATACAAAACTGAAATCAAAATTACCGACTGCAGCGTTTGCAGGATTATACAGATCTGAATTGTAGCGTTGCTCTTCCAAGTTCCGTATTGTGACGCCTTGTATTGAAGGGTTCAAATCACGCATTCCGATATTCAATGTTGCTAGTTTTGGAGTTTCGTTAATGAGATTGAATTTTATATAATACAAGATGAGGCCTAGATCTTCTTGATGGTATTTTACATTTTTCTCAATACTTTCTTTCTGAAACTGTTTACTATTCGCAATGATATCCTGATTCCTTTCCAGAAACATCTTTCCGGTGTAGATTGCCATACAACCAGCTAGCAATAAGAAAACCAAGGCAATGATATATGCCTGGTTACGATAGAATTGTTTATATAAATAATTTTTCATTTAAATTAATTTTAGGTTTCTACTCGACATTTCAATCATAAAAACACATACCACCAACCAAAACAAAAGAGCAGCAACAGGCATCCATTGTTCCTGAATACTTTTGGAAAATGATGTATATTGATAGTTGAAATCAGGAATTTTTTTCCAGTTCTCAGCTTCTATAATAGCTGGCGGCCCACCTTTTTCCGGTTTTATATTGCTTAATTTTTCAATTTGAAGATCGTTGAGTTTTTGCGCCATTTTATAACGGAATTCTTCTGCCTGTTTTTGAAATTCAGTGTAAGAATAATAATCAGTTCCTGAAGCGATCATCGAGAAGTTTCTAATGGCGATCACGGGATCAATAAAAGCAGTAACATCTGAAAACCTCTGTTGGTGATAATACTTTTCACCCAATTCTTTTTGATGTTTGAGATAAATTTGAGAACTGATCTTCTCGCCTTCTTTCATCACAAAACCACTGTAGTTGAACGGAAGTTCGTTTGTTGAAACCACTCTATAATGGGCTAGAAGTGAATCTTTGATTTTTTTAAAATGAGGGTCATCTGGATTATGACTGTCTCCAGCTTTCAGAATATCTTTTTCCAAAATGGTTTCAAATGCAATTCTGGAAGGTGTAGGATAAATATTTTGCGCCACGAACTGAATTCCCTTCGGTAAAAAAATCACCAATACCAACCAGCTACCAATCAAACTTACTAATGCGGACGATGCTGTTTTGCTGTTTGCAGAAATAAAGACAGTAAAGCAGCTAATAAAAAAATAATAGATCATATATGCGGGAAGGATCGATAGTACACGCAGAGCGATATCACACCATGAACTAGCTTCTGACATCACCGCAGCAATGAAAACAAAAGGCAAAACAGGCAATATGAACAGTAATGAAAACTGCCACAAGCCTAATACTTTCCCCCATGTGATTTGCCTATTCGAGGCACCCTGAGTACTTAAAATTTTTAGGATACCATCTTCCCTGTCCTTGGCAACCAATCCAAAGCCTAAAAATAAAATGATAAGCGGAATCAGACACTGAAGAATAAAGGCACTGCTAAAAACTCCAAATCTCACCAAAATCCCTGAACTTCCTGCTTCCGACAGGTTTGCAGAGTTTTGTTTATGCGCTTCAAGAAAAATGACATTTCCCAAATAATCATCCAATCCGTTATCAAAAATACTCAACGGATGTCCTATTCTGAATACCAAGTATCCATAGTGCGCCATTCTGTGAGGGTTTTTTGCAGGTCTATGTTCCCACTGTTCTCTTACTTCTTGTCGATATTTTCCGATTTGAGAACTCGTGTCTATGTATTTTGTAAAACCAACACCGATGCTCAAGAAGCAAAAGAGGAGCACGGTGGCGATAATTAGCAAGTTTTGTCTTCCCTTTATCAAATCCTGCCGTGTTTTTCTGATGATAAGTTGTAAAGTGGATATGGCCATCGTTTAAAATTTATAAGTAGCTGTTAGTAGATAGTTTCGTTGTGCTCCAGGAAATAATCTCAAATAATTCTGAGCACCGATCCAGTATGATGTATTGGTTATATTATTGACATTCGCTGCGAACTGAACTTTATATTTGAAAGGCGTGTAATATAATGCGGTGTCCAATGTCGTATAAGCAGGAAGCTCAAAACTTCTCGTAAACCAGGGAACTTTTGAACTTTGATAAAGCATTCCTAAACCAACTCCGAAATTTTTTAATGTCTCGATATTTGAAAAATTATACCGTGTCCAGAGATTAACCGAGTTTTTGGATGTATTTTCTTTTCGTTTTCCATTGAGGCCAGAATTGGCATCATTCATAATTTTTGCATCTATATAACTGTAGCCACCGTAAATATGCCATTGCGGAAGAATATATCCTGTAAATTCAGTTTCAAAACCGCGGCTTCGGTCGGCACCCCGCTGTATCAATTCATCGGGTTCTGCTGGATTATTGGCATTGATCAATATATTCTTTTGGTTAATTTCATACACCGCCATATTCATAGAGACCTTTCCAAATAATTGTGTTTTGATTCCAAATTCTTTAAGATCAGAAGTTAGAGGTTTAAACCTCGCCGCTGAATTATTGCCGGTAAAGCTTCCAGTATTAGGCATTAAAGTTACTGTATTCGACTGTGGCTGATAGCCTGTAAGATAAGTTCCGTAAAGATTGATATCTTTAGCAATACTGTAGGTAATACCTAATCTGTAGAGTAATTTTGAATTACCGAATGACATTTCATCAGATTTTTTAAAGTTGGTAACGTCACGAAACCATTCCTGACGAATCCCAGATAATACTTTCAATTTTTTCCAAATAAGAAGATGCTGAATATACAATGCGTGAGTGGTTGTAAGTGCCGTAGGCAAATTAGTCATTATATTCATTGTATAAAGATCCGTATCCTGATAGTTCTCTGTGCCGGGGGTCAGATCAAAAGGAGAGACATTTGGTTTAGGCAATAGAATTCCATTATAATAAATTGTTTGGTAATTGTTTGCCTGTGCAGGATCATACGAAGAAGCGACTGAGCCGTCTTTCAACAGAAAACCTCTCGCCGCATTTTGTTGCCCGCCAACATGCTTTTCCCAAATCTGGGTATCATAACCAATTAAAGTCTGATGGTCGATCTGTCCTGTTTTAAAATTAAAATTGAAGTAAGCATTCACGTTATCAACCTCCCATCTTTGCTTTCTTTGGATAAACTGCATCATTGCCAGACTTGAGATCTGATTATTATTAATGTCAGGAACAAAGGCATTAGTTGTGCGGTGTTCCTGGAGATCTTCTCGCCAAAACTGTTTCATGTAAGAAGCATTGAAACTAATATTCTTGTTGAAATGATGTGCAAAAGACCCCATAATGATCAGTTCCTTTGTTTTAAAATAGTCTTCGGGCGCTCCCATATTTAAGCTTTTTGGCGTGCTGTTGAGATCTGTTTTTCCTGCAACAGCTCCGAAAATGGGTTGACCACGATCTAAATTCCCGTTAAGGTCATTGTAGATCAATTCGACATTGACAGACGTTTTTTCGTTCGGAATATAAGTGATTGAAGGAGAGATGAGAAGGCCACTGTTATTGACATGATCCCTAAATGACTTTGCATTTTGATAAGCACCGTTGAAGCGGTACAACAATCTTTTACTTTTATTCAAAGGACCCGTTAGATCTGTTGTGACACGGTAAGTTTCAAAACTTCCCCCTGAAAAGCTGACTTCGTGACGGGGCATGAGCAATGGCTTTTTGGTTACCATATTAATAGTACCTCCGGGATCGACGCTTGACATTGTAATACTTGCAGGACCTTTGAAAACTTCGACCCTTTCTATATTTGCAGTCATTGGCTGAAGGAAATAGAATTGCCTTGTCCGCAATCCATTGATAATTTGCCCTTCTTCATTCTGACTGATACCACGGATGTTGTATTGATTATAATAACTCGATGGCGAAACTCCACTTACATTTTTCATCACATCACCAAGCTGAAAGGCCTGTCGGTCATTCATCAGTTCTTTTGTAACGGTATTTAAAGTTAGCGGTAGATCTTTATTCTTCATTGCTATCTTGGTGGCAACAAAAGAATAATCAGAAACGTAATTTTGAGATCTTCGTCCTATAATCTCTACGGTTTGTATTGTTGAAGATGCCGAATCTATTTCGGTTTGCTGTGCGTTGAAGACGGTTGATGAGAAAATAAAACTTATCAAGTAAAGCTTTATCTTTTTGTCAGAAATAAAGTTAATTATTCCTAAATCATTAAAATTGTTATACATAAAAAAAGGATGAGAATGCCACTTTGAGATGCCATCTATTAATAAAAGAAATTCTGCTTTTGGGATATTACGCAAAAGTCCATAGATATTGTCTTACAGATCAGGAAGATCTGTATTGGCTGTAGTCAATATATAAGTATTGTGCTACAGAATCAAGACAAAGATGGTGGAGCTCTGGAGCTGAAATAGTCAAGTAAGCAACGATAAGTAATCGATTTGCTATGAGGTATCTGATGATCAACTGAAGTATCAATCGGAAATTCGATGGCTAAAGGTTCCTGCAAGAGAATGTGGTTCATCTGCATATGAAGTGCGCACTGGCATTCATCATCCTGAGAAATAGACGTTTCTTTCTCAGTTTTTGAATTTTTCGCTTTTGAAGAGATACTTTTGCTGTGTTGAGCGTGGTCTATGCATATACCCAAGCCACTGACATTATAAACAAATATCAAAAGTGAGAAAAAGACAAAAAAGTTTCTGAGAGACCTTTTCATAAACTATGAACAAAAATACAAATATATTTTTATTTATTAAATCATCAGATAAATTCTTCTATACAAATTGTACTTACATAATTTGTTTCTTAATGATAGCAAGGTACCCTACTTGTTCTTAAAAACCAAAAGAAACTATTTGAAAAATCCCAATGGTAAGGTAACAAATTACACATTTAATTATCACCCTATTTTGATTGTTCATAATGAGATTAAGAATCGTCTGACAACAAGAAAAAATTTGGAAAAAATCATCTTTAGAATTAAAAAAAATATCCATAAATCCAATAAAATCAATGTTCTGATTTTATGAAATGTTCCATATTTCTGACTTTTCATTATCATTCTTTATTTTTTATTGCAAGCCAATGGTATGTTTCTGTCTGAGATCGTCTCGGATTATTTATTTTTTCACTTATTTGCTGATTCAAACCATTAGAATCTATGGTTCTTTTTTTAGTATTGTCTTCTAACTGCAATTGAATGATCGTATTTATTTCCGTTATATGGTTTTTATCGTTTATGGGAAAACCCACTTCAATTCTTCGGTCTAAATTTCTACTTAGCATATCGGCAGAAGACAGGTAGATTTTTTCTTTTCCGGCATTGGCAAATCTGTAAATTCTTGCATGCTCCAAAAACATATCAACAATCCGATATATTTTTATATTTTCCGATATATTTTTGATTCCCGGCAATAAAGTGCAAATTCCACGCACCAAAAGAGTAACTTCTACGCCTGCCCGACTTGCTTCAATTAGTTTACTGATGATAATTTCTTCATCGATACCATTTACTTTTAACAACACCGAAGCCTCTTGACCAGCTTTTTTATTAGCAATCTCAGTATCTATTAATGCTATCAATTTTTGCTTCATATTAAAGCCTGCAACCAAAATATTTTTTATTTCTGCTCCTTTTTCTTTGGTCTTTAAAAAGGCAAATACCTTTTTTATGTCGGCGGTGTATTTTTCCTGAGA
Organism: Chryseobacterium sp. FH1; assembly: GCF_000735135.1. GTDB lineage: Bacteria > Bacteroidota > Bacteroidia > Flavobacteriales > Weeksellaceae > Epilithonimonas. The sequence continues at coordinate 469,937 of NZ_JPLZ01000006.1, read as the reverse complement.
AGTGAAAAAACCAAAATCAGAATAAGTATTAGCGGTAGTTTCGTTGAAATTGCCTGTGGATAAATAACTGTAAAATTTATATTTGCCACTATCACTTTTCATTGTAATCAGTGCAATTTTTGCGTGCACTTTTAAATTAGGCATACTGTGAATGATTTTAATGCCTGCTTTCTTCATTTCCTGAGACCAAAATAAATTATTGTACTCATCGAATCTGGCTTTGACCTCTACAAAGACTGTCACTTTTTTCCCGTTTTTTGCAGCACTTATCAAAGCATTGGCAATCAGCGATTGTGATGAAATCCGGTATAGTGTGATTTTTATTTCTGTAACATTTTTATGAATTGCCGCCTGGTTAAAAAACTGTAAAACATAATGATAGGATTGATATGGAAAATGTATCAATTGATTTTGCTTGTCTATAATTTCAAAAAACGAACTGTTATTTTCAAAAGGAAGGTGTTTTAGTGCCGGGTAGTTTTGTCCTTGAAGTTTCGGTTTCATCGGATTTGGAAATTTGAACAAATCAAAAAGATTATGATGGCTTCCGCCTTCAATCATCTCATTATCCTTTAATTTAAATGCTTTTTTACACACCAAAACAGTCTCGGAATCCATATTGAAATCATACAGAAAGCGTGTGGACAGACCTGACTTTCTTTCCTCAATTTTTGCTTGTATCTGTGCTATTAAATCTCCGGAAGTTTCATCAGAAATTTTATAGTTCTCATCTCGATTTAATTTAATTTCATAGCAGGAAACAACATTTTCTAATGGAAATATGAACGATAGGCATCTCCTGATAATCGTATCAATAGAAATGATATAATTTGACTCACCAATATTTTGTAATTGCTTGTAACGGTCAAGTTTATCTGATGGAATATTGAGGTAGGCATAGTTGAAATGACCGGTCTTATCCTGAAGTTTCACCAGCAAGTACAGCCCTCGATTATTTAAAAAATAAGGTTTTTGATTCTGCTCTGAAATATTAACTACCTGAATGTAGGAAAGAATGATACTTTTAAAATAGTATTCAATTTCGTGTAAATGTTCTTTTTTAATGTTTTGATCTTCATAGAGAATAATCTTATGGTATGCCAATTCCGGCACTATATTATCTTTCCATATTGCTCCAAATGTATTTTGCTGGCGTTTCACTTCGATAAGAATTTGTTTTAGTAACCCATTCTTCTTTTTTGAATTGGCAATTAACAGCTTATTGATTTTCACTCTGAAAAACTCATCTAAATTAGAGGAATGTATTGCCAAAAACTTGATACGTTCATACAAGGCATTATTTTTATCATTGGCTTCCTCCAAAATGCAACTATTGAAAGAAAGCCACGAAATTTCCGAAGGAATGTTACTGTTTCGCATCGTTTATTTTTTTAAAGATTTTAAGCTCATCTGGTATAAATACCCACCTGTCTTTTTTACCCTTTCGTCAGCAATAAGTAACGTATCATTATTTTTGAAGCAAACCGCTTCTTTTTGCGAAAAATGGTTTAGTTCCAATTCGCTCATTTTTCCAGCATAAATATTGTCCGGAGCATAATTTTCAAAAAGCCAAATTTTGGAGTGTGACAATAGCACAAATTTGGAACCATCAGGACTAATCGCTGCACTGGTAATCGCACAGTTTTGATAGTCGTTACACGTTGTAATAGTTTTTACAAGCTCAGCGCGGTGGTGTCCGGGAGTATTGGGTATCTTGTATATGTAGCTCGTCCCGTCAAAATCTTTACTCCTGTTTTTTGTAAATAAATAAAAATGATTATTGTATTCCAAAAAAGCCTCCACATCATATTTCAGATTTTTCTTTGTTGGCGGAAAATCAGTTTGTTCCGGATAATCAAAAGAAATTTTATAAGCAACATCTGCTTTTTCGCCTTGAAGATTGGATTTGTCTATCTTATAAATGGCTAAATCTTTTCTCACATTGTCGTTGTTACCAAAATCTCCGATATATAAGTTCCCTTTGGTATCAAAGGTTACATCTTCCCAGTCAGTATTTTCAGTATTATTAACAATAATTTGATTAGTGATGGTTCCTGATGTATCAAAAACAACTACCTGATTTTCGTTGCCACTATCTTCAATACTATAAATCAAATTATTAGAATGGGCTATACCCGAAATTTCTTTCAATTCCTTTGGCAGTTCAGCTATTTGCTGAATGACACTGGTTTTATTTTTATCACACGAGAAAATTAAAATAAGAACTGTTATTAATACTATTTTTTTCATATAATTTTTTTTTAAAACTGGAAGCCTAATGCAAAGGATACTCTAACACCGTCAATCGAATTAAATACGCCAAGGTTTCCCGTTATGATTTCTGCTCCATTAACGAATAAACCGCCTCCGTAGGAATTATTCCATTTAGTGGAATTATCGTCTTTTACCCAAATTCGTCCATAATCAAAACCTCCGTAAATTCCTAATTTTAAAGGAAGAATAGCAGTCGTGAAGCTGTTGAAGGTATATCTGATGTCGGTATTGTGAAATAGCGAGTGTTGTCCTGCAAAACGTTGGTTTCTAAAACCTCTAAGTCCATCATTTCCACCAATTGACGCTGCCTGATAGAACTCATAGTTGCTGTTGAAAACAATGTGACTTTTAATTAAGGTTGCCAAGACTAATTTTCCTGAAGGAATAAGCTTATGATTAAAGCTGACTTCCGGAATCATATAAACGAAATTCCTTTTTTTGTCTTCCAAATTAGATATAAATCCAACTTCTAAAGCCGTTTTAATTCCGATTGTAGGAAAAGCTTTATTATCATAATTCTCAAATTCATATTTTGAATTAACACCCGCAAATTGATTGTTTCCAAAAATGGTTTGTGGTGTTGCCGTAGTGTTTCCGATAAATCTATTCTTCGTATTTTCTACTTCTATAGATTTGTATGATAGTCCAAATGATAAGTTACCTCCTCCATTTCCTTTCCAGACCAATGAAGGTGAAAAACCAAATTCTTTTACCTTCACACGGTTGTAGTCCATTCCAAAAATGTCATCGTCATTTTTAGTTTCATTTCCATACCCGAAAAAGTTTTGGCTAAAGTTGGGACTATGGAAATTGGATTCTAACAACAGGTTAAACCTTCCCATTATATTAGCAAATTCTCCTCTGTAATTTAATTCATAACCATTGGTTGCAAAATAATATGCCCCATTTAATTGATGTCGTGCCGTAAAAGGATTTCTTTCGAAACCGTTTAGGGTATAGACATTCTGTAATCCGATTTTTAACCCATCATCCGGATTGGCTCCAATTGTTGGAATAATTTGGTTGGTATTTGTTTTTAGTTTCTTGTAATCATACGTATTTACCTCATAATCATCTCTCAACTTTACTTTCGCATTATCTACGACCTCAATTGTATTGTTTTTGGTTTTATAGTCGTAGATAAATATGTTTTTACCATTTTGAACGGTAAATTTATCATTGTTTTGTCCACCAATAAGACGAATTTTTATTTTTTTGCTAATACCGGAAACTTCAAAATTATCTTTGTCATCAAGTCCATAAACCCAGAGTTCCTTGGTCAGTTTTGGGTCATACACTTTATGGATATATAATTCATTGCTATCATTTTTTTTACGGAATAATGAGACCGTTATATTTCCGTTTTCGCTGGATTCAATTTTAATAATATCATCTTTGTTAGTTGCAGTAATCACTCCGTATTTATTGATTACTTTAAAGTATCTGTCAGAAATCTGCTGAAGATTATTCATCCTTGCTTTAAGGGTTTTTTTGATGAATGTCACGTTTTCATCATTTATCTCTTTCGGTAAGTCCCGAAAGGCACTTTCTATTACTTTCTCTGTCAGGTTATTTTGTATCAACCGTACCTGCTCATCCCAGACTGCTTTGTCTGACGTTTTTATAAACGCCACATCCAGTGGATAAGGTTCTACATTAAAACCTTTAACATCTTTCAGATCATTACTGTATTTCCGCAATAATTTTGCAGCTGGGATCAGTTTTACAGCACTTCCTAAAATGAACCCGTCAGACATTTTAGAAAATGCCTGGTCTCTGTCTCTGGGCAGAGGTTTGAAAACTGTTTTACCATTTTTCTTAAACTCCAGCCAGCGCCACTGGTCGTAGTGTCTGTCCCAATCATTAATCAACATATCAAACAATCTCGCCTTGATGTAAGCTGGCTCGTCCATTGTTTTGCTTTCATCGGAATGCAGTTCTTCTATGAGCTCATTTGTACTGATTATCTTTCCTGTGAAATCGGGGTCTTTAATCTCAAAATTACCATCAGAAGCCTGTTCTTCCATCATATATAGTTCATCACCAAACTCATCATTAAAGTGGTCTAAAGCTTTCTGTTTTGGGATGTAATAGAGCTTTGAATTTAGATGATACAGTCCAATTGCATCAGAAAGCGGGTTGACCACCAAAGCTGCATAAGGAAACGAGCCCGTAAAAACATCCATAATCAGCGCTTCGGTAGCAGTTTCTTTAAACTTACCCACTACATACTGGTCTTTAAAAAAGGCAGATTGTATGTATTGACCAGCGTCCTTTCTCATTGCTCTTATAACATACTGCTTTCCTTCTTTATTTTTTAAACGCAATGTTCTTGACTGGTTTCCACCGCCTTTTCTAATTGGGGTCAAGCCTCCAAACAGAGTATCCAGGCGCACCGTTTTTGCCGTTATAGGAATACCGTAGCTTTCTCTGTACCTCTTTCCCCACAAGAAATTATAATATTTGGATTTAGTAATAGCTTTTTTATCATATATCGCACTCTTTATTTCAGAAGGAAAATCAGTATCGAATGTACTGTTTTGTTTTTTAATATCTGGGGGCAATACATTTGACTGGTACAACACTTTGTTGTCATTACTATTTATGAAACGTACAAATGAAGAACCGTCATCAAAAACATCTACAATGGCATATCCGTTCACACCATACGAAAATTTACCGCCGTTAGAATTTCGGGTAGGTGATGTTTTGGAACCCGAGCCACTTATGACTTGGTGTAAGTTGTCTTCAACAATATACTGTAAACTATTTTCGTGCCCGGAAACAAAAATTACTTTATCGTTTTGTTGCGCTGCAGCAACAAGATTCTTTTTTAATTCGTTATACTTTTCATTTTGCATATCGGCATTGGAGATACCGCTCGTTTCCCTGATCAAATTTTTAAAACTTCCTAAGACAGGAAAAGGTTTCAAATGGCTTTTAAAGGAATATTGTCCACCGTGTGGACCATTGCTGAACATCGGATGGTGAATGGCAACTAAGGTGGTTTTACCTCTAGATTTCTTTACTTCACTTCTGAATTCATCTAGAAAATCAGTTCTTGTTTTGATTTCGCAATTTTCATTTATCGTTGGTTCTTTGTTCCAATTGGCTATATACCATTGCGAATCGACAATAATCAGTACAATATCATCACTGATGTCTATAGTTTCTATCGCACAACCGTTTTTTGGTAAAAATGATTTTTTCCCTAACTGTTTTTCTACAAATTCCTGCTGTCTTTTCAGTCCCTTAACACCGTCATTATACCAATCGTGATTTCCCGGAATAAAAATAGTTTTTCCTTTGGACACACTCGCAAGGTCAATTTGGTTTTGCATTTTTTTTTCGGCATCAGTTCGCTTTGTATCAGTCGTGTCTGGCATTCCGGCTGGATAGATATTGTCTCCCAAAAAAAGTAATGTGCTATTTTTCTCTCTATCTTTTAAAGCACTTTCTAAAAAATTTGAATGGTTGATGGTATTCTCAACCTGTCCATTACCGGCATCTCCTATCAGGAAAAAAGTATGTACTACTCTTTTGTCTTCCGGATACACTTCTTTTTCTGCATCCGCAATGTATTGTGGTTGATATGTAGCACAGGATTGCAGTAAACATAGCAATAAAAAAAGAGTAGTTAAATTATTTTTCATTAGTATATTTATTATTATCGGAATGTAAAAGCAATGAGAAAAGCCAGAACGGAAGTAATAATCCCGAACATAAAAATAGTGTAGGTAGTTCTTAATAACCGGTATTTTTTTTCTAAAACGATTCCAAGATGATACAAATCCTTAATCATAGAATTATAAATGTATGCCCTATCCTTCATCAGTTCATTCATCGCCCAGTTATAATCTAAATAGGGCATTTTATAAAAATTACCAAAAAACAAAAGATTCACTTCTTTTTGGTCCACTTCTTCTCTTGTAAAACTACCTTTTGTGACGCTGGGTCTAGTGGCCAGAATAGCAAATGTTATGGAGGTTACACTCGATATAATTAAAATTAATGTGGGGATGATTAAGTGTGCATTAGCTGGATTGTCTAATTTGGGAATAATTGTAGAAAGTGAAACCGAAATGATTATGGCATTCACTGATAATAATATATTCGCTTTGTTGTCGACAAAACGACTCAAATTATTATGATTACTCAAGGTTGTTTTAAACATTGTATCAATACCTCTTTCAGCCTTTTCCTGTTTTAAATCTTTCTTTTTTTTCTTTATGATATCATCTTCTGTCAAAAATGATTTTTCTAAGTTTTCATCTTTAGGTATATTATCTGTCATAATATTAGAGGTTTAGAAGTTTGTCTTCAATCAATTTGAGGTTTTTTTCTTTTAATATCTGCCAATCATTTTGAGCAAATTTTGTGTAGTATTGATGTTTTTTAAGAAATTCAATATTCATCGTGAACCAATCTTCATTGCAATACTTTTTATTAATTGAATTTTCCCATTCTTGTCTTAATTTTTCCAATGTATCCGGATATTGATAATCAGCCAAATGGGCGTAATCCGCATCTTTCATTATTTTTTCTAACTGGTTTTTTGGGACGTGGTCAAATGTGGTTGACAATATAAGAGCACTAATTTTTTTCTGGATATTATCAGAAATATTTCTATCCTGAAGAAAATCCAAAGCAATTTTAATACTTCTTTTTTCGTGGTCGGCAGTCCCCTCAATATACCCGGCATCGTGAAACCAAGCCGACAGAATGAGTATACTGGTCTTTTCAGGGTCTATCTTTTCGGCATAACAAATTGTTTCAACAGCTCTGACCACGTTTCTTGTATGCTCTAAATTGTGATAGGAATATTTTGAATCAAGTCTTTCCTTTAAGAGTGATGTGATGAATTCTTTTGCTTCTATCAACAAACTATTATCATCGTGTTTTACTTTTACCCTAATTGCTTTTAAGCCAGAAACACCCTGCAGGTCTTCAACCTCTAATTTTTCTATTTCGTTTTCTAATAGGTTTTTGTGCTGTAAATATCTAATATATTTTAGGTATTCTCTTTCTTCTGTAAAATTGGAATAGACTATTGTTATTTTTTCTTTTTCAGTAATTCGTTCAGTAGAATTTTTCACAAACGCCTTGTCAATCCTTTTCTTAACTACCTCATATCTTGCATTATATGAACCATCTACATCAAAACGTTTTTCATCCATTCTGAAACGTATAGAAATAGGAGCACTAAAAGCCAATATAAGAGAAGTAACATCAAGTGTATAGGGCAATGTGGTCTTAAGATGATGATGTTCCAATTCCATTTCGCAAAGTGTTTCCAGTTGCCATAACCGGAGATTATGGAAATATATTGGGTCATACCTTATCTTGGGATTTATTGAAGCGCCGATGTATAAATTATGCTCTACACCATCTGTCTTGAAGCGTTCATAATAGTGAGGGAAAATTTTCTGAGCCTCCAGTTGTTTTTTATCAAGAATTGCGGAAAGCTTTTTATTGATGCTCATTATTGTATCATCAAAATCTTTCCGGGTCTGATAGAACATTCCTGTTTTTTTGTCCAGTTTATTCAAATACGCCTTTATCAGGTCTTCAGTTTTTTGATTGACAGTAGCACTTTTTAAGAATGGATGAATTTCGGTTTCAATATAGTGATGGATGGTTTGTTCCGAATTGTTTCTTAGTGGCATATCCAATTCCAGTAGAAAATGATGCAGTTCAAACTTCTTTTGCTCAATAAGTCCAATTTTAATATCAAAATTTAATGCTTCAATGATTACAATAATCTCATTGATTTGCTCTTTTAAATCATTTACAATAGCACTGTTCCTATTCTCGGACGAGCTTTTGATGTCTACCTGTCCATATAACGGATGTACATTCTTAAAAACAATTTCCTTGAATGTATGTTCTTTAACTGTGATGTCTGAATGGAAATAATTTTTTGCTTCTTTTTTAAATTTCCAATATACACTTGGATGTATTGCTGTATACTCCTTCTGAATGATTGCTTCCAGCTGGTTGACCATATCGGTATTGCTTTTTTCAACTGTATCAGCTATGTAGGGCAATATCAATTCTAATTTAGTAGCATTGACAGAGTTGATTTCTCTAATCTTAGAGGTCGCTAATTGTATCAAACCCACCAGCTTATTATTTTTGATGACGGGTGCTAATAAAAAGGATTTTATACCTTGGTTCAACAGATGTGTCCCTAACCTATAATTCTCTTCGGTTTTAAGATAATCTAAGACATTCGGAATTATAAAAGGTTTTTCATTTTCCATCAAACGCTCAAAGGAACATCCACAGAGGGCATTTTTACAGTCTGCATCCTTTGAATCCAAGAGTATAAAGGTTTTGGTTTTGCTTTCGTTAAATGGTGGTGCTACAAATATCGAGTCTTCTTCGTCATAGAAAGTTACTGCTAACTGTAAATCTGGAACCTTAAACACTGACCTAAAAATAGATTCGAAACTATCGTTGAGTTTTGACTTTTCAGTATCTGTTTTCAACAAGTTTGATTTCAAATTTGAAACGGCATTTTCAACAGTTATATCCACCAATGAAATAATGGCAAATCCTTTAAGAAACCAGGAATTGGGAGGAAATGCTTTTTTCCATAATGCTATATCGTCATAATTATCAATTAATTCTTCAATCTCTGTCTGAGTTAAAAGCTTTATATCTTCGGTGGGGAATATTTCTAAAAACTCAGCATTATACAATATTTTATAATGTTTAATATTACCATTTTTGTCTGGAATATCATAGAGCAATAGTTTCCCAAAATCAATATTTTGAGCATAATGAGCATTTAATATCAGCGTGCAGTTCATTACGTAAAATTGATGTGCACTCATACTGCTGATACTCATATCAAAAGATGCTTCTACATCACCTAAAATATTTTTGAATCGTTCTGTATAATTAAAAGTTATGTCATAGAAAGGTAATGCCACGGCCTTTATCTCGTTATATGTCAAAGCAGGAGGAAACAAATCGGCTAACAAAGATTTTATCAGTTCCTCGTTATCGTCAATGGTCTCAAGATTTTCAATACCGGTTATAAACTCTGGCTTATCTTTTATCTGATGTAATAGACTTTTTGCGTGGTGAGATTTGTAGCCAATATGTGATGACGCTGTCTTTTCCAGCCCTTCTATTAGTTTGTGGAAAGAAATCAAGATTTTGAAAGGACTTATGTATTTATAATTTTCAATCATAGCAATAAATTTTAAAAAATCTCTTTTTTGATAAAGTCCTTACAATTACAAAACTAATTCCCCCACATCGTATTTCCTTGTTTGCAGTAGTTTCATAAACTTAAGAGTTAATTATCGGCATCACTTTACTTCCAATTAATTCGATGGATTGCATCAATTGTGAATGAGTCAAGCCCGCATTGTCCATTTGGAAGGTCAATCTTGAAATCCCACCTAGATCTTCACTGAATTGAAGAATTTTTTCCGCAACCTCTTGCGGTTCGCCTATGGTTAAAGCCCCGTATTTACCAACTTGCGCATAAAAATGAGATGGCGTCATTGCCGGCCATCCCCTTTCTCTGCCCATTCGGGTAAAAGTTTCAGCATAGCCAGGATAATAATCTGCTAATGCCTTTTTGCTGTCAGTTGTTACATATCCTAAACAATGGATGCCTACTTTTAATTTTTCCGGCGAATGTCCCGCTTCTTTTCCTGCCTGTCTGTATAAATCTACCAAAGAACGAAACCGTCTTGGTTCACCTCCGATTATAGCAATCATAAGCGGAATACCTAACTTCCCTGCTCTTACGAATGATGCTGGAGTTCCTCCAACACCTATCCACATTGGAATTTTATCCTGATAGGGTCTTGGATATATAGGTTGATTTACTAAAGATGGCCTGAATTGACCTGACCAGTCAACCTTTTCATTATTTTGGATCTGGATCAATAATTCCAACTTTTCCGCGAAAAGTTTATCATAATCCTCAAGATCGTATCCAAACAATGGGAATGATTCCGTGAATGAGCCTCGTCCTACAACTAGTTCTGCCCTGCCTCTTGAGATAAGGTCGAGCGTTGCAAATTCCTGAAAAATCCTTACCGGATCAGCCGCGCTTAAAACTGTAACTGCACTGCTCAATCTGATTTGCTTCGTTCTGGCTGCGGCTGCGGACAAAATAACAGCGGGTGCTGAATCGAAAAATTCCTTACGATGATGTTCACCAATACCGAAACTGGATAGACCAGCCTGGTCCGCGTGCTCTATCCTGGATAATAAATTTTCAATTATATCTGCTCCATCAACGGCATTTTTAATAGTTCCGGACGCAAAGCTGTCTATACCAATTTCCATATTTTTTATTTAAAATTACATTTGATCTTTCTATCTATCTTTTTACAATGAACTGATTTACATTGATCAAATTATTCTTTATTCAATTCAGAAAAATGGTTCTTTACGGAATTAATTTTTGATTCAAGCTCTGTTATAAAAGCCTCATTTACAATTCCGTTTTCTTCATTAAAATTAGCGTAGAAATTAGGCAATGAAAATGTTTCTATCACATTTGCGCCAAAGTGTGGAAATGTGTTTTTTGCCGTTTCTAGTACGGTTAACCCACCTCTTGGCCCCGGAGATGAAGCCAGAATAAAGATTGGTTTGTTTCCAAATGCCTTGCGATCCGGAACCACTGAAATCCAATCATAGATATTTTTGAAAGCAGTAGTATAAGATCCGTTATTTTCTGCGAGGGAAATTAGAAGAAGGTCACTTTCATCTATCTTTTTAGCAAAGTCCAAAGCAACTTCAGGCATTCCTGTCTTGGCTATTTTATCTACGCTGAACAATGGCATTTCATAATCATTCAAGTCAAGTATTTCTACAGAGTGATTATCAAAAAAGGATGCGGTGTGTGTTACTAATTTTTTGTTGATGGAAGCATTACTGTTACTTCCTGCAAATGCAAGGATTTTCATTTTTTTAATTTTAATTGGTTAAATTCTTCTCTTATTTAGAATGTAAATTTATAGAGTTAATGAAGCTAAAAAACATGAGATTTGATAAAAAAAACCATTGACAAATGTCAATGGTTTTTTTAGAAATATGATTACTAGGAACTTTTGGTTGCAAAACAAAGTACAGAAAAACAGCAAACTCAATCTCTATCTCAAATAGCGTTTCTTCGTAAAATGTTTTTAAGACGAATGCTAAATCGGCAATATTACTTAGTCACTACCTACTTTAAATTTTCTATGAAATCTACTATTTCCGGGTAAAATTCACTTATGTCTTTATATTTATTTCTATTCTTTGTATAGTTATTAAAAAACAGGTTTAGTTCTTTAAAATATTTGTAATGTTTGGATTGATTTTCAACTTCTTTTAGTTCCATTTCAAGCCCAAATTTCTGTCCCAATATTTTTGAAACACAAACTCTGACAATTAATTCGTCTAACTCATTTTCCCATACCTTCTCTTTCAGTACTTCATTCTTAGCAGTTGTCAGAAACACGTTTTTCTTCTTACTTAATCTTTCTCTGTATTTTGGGATAAAGTCATTTAAATATAAGTGTGAAATCTCGTGAATTACGACATTTGACAGCGGTATGAACTTTACTTCAGTTTCATTATTCTGAATAATGTTGTCATCTTGTAGATAAGCTAATTTGAAAATCTTTTTACCTTTAAATTTTTCATCATTAATTTCAATAGAATTGTTGCCAAGATTGTTCAAAATATCTACATAAATCAATATTTCTCCATCAGATGGTTTATTGTAAAACTTCTCTACATCCGTTAAAACGTTACTCTCAAAAATCGATTTCTCTGCAAATGAAGTTATTTTGGCATATTCCCTTTTATGAGTTTTTATAAAGTTCCCTACATTACAATCTTTATAGAACTCATTGAAATTTGCTAGGAATGTTGTCATATCCGTACTCCTTAATTGATATCCTGAATACGGTATCTCTAATTTAAAAGGATACTCATTTGTAAGAAATAATCCTATAATTGATAAATCATAGCTGTCCCAAGTATCCAGATTCCTATACCAATTTAATGATTTATGATTTTTATATTTTTCAAAATAACTATTAAAATCTTTATAATATGTTGACGATGTTGGCTTTCGATCCAAAGTGTCTCTGGTTGCCAATGTATAAAAAATAGTGATTGCTTCAATTCTGCTATCAATTTTCACGTTAACGTTTTTTTGAGCAAACGAATGAATGAAAATTGTGAAAAATAAAAATGTAAAAAATGTTTTTTTCATTGTTCTTGTTTATAATTTATTTTAGGCTTTGAATATTTCGTTTAAAGATATTAACAACTTCCCTCAAGAATTTGTTACATTTTAGGATTATTTATTTTCAATTTTAAAAGCAAACTGCATCAATCTAAGCAAGAATTTATTCCAGAAAATCGAATTCTAAACTTTACTTAGATTGGCGGACATTTAACAAATTTTTTATTTGACTTTTAGCCTCAATAAAAAATTTCAATAGAAATCATTCTATTGAAATTTTTTATTTATCTACTTAGAAAGTGTTACTGAGGAAATATTGTCAAACCAATCTTTTGATAATAATCAAGCCAGTATACTATATTTTAGCGCTTAGATTCATTTTACCGTATTTCCCCTCATAAAAATCCTGATAAGCTAAAATAATTTCGTCTTCACTGTTCATCACAAACGGTCCTTCTGAAACCACAGGCTCTATATATTCCTCACCTCCAAACAATAAGATATCAATTGCCGAACGATCAGTATTTTTAATTTCTATCAGTCCTTCATTCCTGCTAAATTCCACAAATTCTCCTGCTTCAAATTCAGTGTCATTTAGTGTAACTTTTGCTGTAGGTAAAAATGCCGCGCTCTCCATTTTATCATTCAGTTTGATAGAAAATTGTTTCCCCGCTTCCAAGTGGATATGGTATAAAAACTGCTCGGAATAGTTAGGAATCTGTGAACTCAATTCCTCATAGCTACCTACGATTACCTTTATCCAACCACTTTCATCAGCCAGTTTTTTTTGAGGTACGTCGTTTGCCTGAATCGCTAAATGTGCCGGTTTTTCTGCTTTATTTTGTGAGGGGAGGTTGATCCAAAATTGGAATCCTTCGACGAATTTGCTATCTGTCTCCGTATCATAATTCAAATTTCCGTCGTGAAGAATTCCTGTACCAGCCTTCATCCATTGCACTCCTCCAGAATGTATCTTTGCATAATTCCCCAAACTGTCGTAGTGTTCCTCTTCTCCCTGAATTACGTAAGTTAAAGTAGCAATACCACGATGAGGGTGTGCACCCATACCGCTTTTGCTTATCATTTTTTTAATAAAAGGAGCAACATAATCAAGAAATACAAAAGGGCCTACTTTATTTACATATTGATTTGGAAGCATTCTATTGACACTTAAAGACCCCACATTTGTTACATTGCCTTTTGTTGAAAAGTTTGTTTGCTTTTTCATATCTAAATTAATGTTTTTTATAAGTCTTGTTTAATTTGTGTACCTTCATTTATGTTTTAAAAAAAGGTAAATTACTATATCAGTAAAAAATTAAGCTTTTACTTTATTGTAAAAAACAAAGGAAACGGATAAGATTGCTAAGAAGATGATTGGTATAATTGCAACTGAAATTGGGTCTCCACTTGCAGTATGTGCAATAAATGCAGATACGAATGTCAAAGCAAATCCGAAATAAGCGACTGCTTTTATTTTGCTTGGAACCTGTGGCAAGATTAATGCGAAGCCTCCTAAAATTTTGAGTATTGCAAGCTCTATTCTAAAATAATCCGGTAAGCCTAAATGTACGAATGCCGCTTTCATATCAGCATTTGTTAAGTATCCAAATGCACTGAAATGCATCATAGCACTAACAATTCCGGTTGTTACCCAATAAATAATTTTGTTCTTGTTCATTTTGTCTGATTTTAATTAAATTTCTTTGTTATCTACAATGCAAAATTATTGTATAAGTGTGGCTTAAATTCTTGAGATTTGATAAAAAAAACCGTTGACATTTATCAACGGTTTTTTTCTATTATCCTAACACAGAATGTTATTTAAACAACTGCCTTTTAATTCTGCTTAACGTTTCCTGGGTAACACCTAAATATGAAGCAATTAAATATTGAGGAAACCGCTGAATAAACTGAGGATAGTTATTGGCAAATTCTTCGTAGCGTTTTTCTGCAGTGCTGCTGATGGCAGAGTTTAACCTACGCTGACTCGCAATGGCATTTCTTTCATCCATTAATCTTATCATCTGTGCCATTGATGGTATTTTTGTTATTAAATCCAGCATATCAGGCCTTGTAATAGTGAGCAAATCCGTATCTTCCCATGCATCAATATTGTAAACAGATGGAGTAAGCATTGTCGCACTTTCACGGTCATTGACCCAATAGTTTTCAATATATAAATGGACAATGTGCTCTACCCCTTTATCGTCCACACTATATTGTCTCATCGCTCCTTTTACAATAAAACCAGCATATTTGCTGACATCTCCTTCCTGCAAAAAAAATTGTTTCTTTTTTACTTTTTTGGGTATAAAAGCAGACCTAATTAATGTTTCTTCTTCGCTTGAAAGGGTTAAGGAAGTATATTGATTAATATATGAGAAAAGTTTTTGATGCATGGATTTGATTAAACTGATGCAAGTTATAAAAAAATGTTGATTTTATGTCATTAGTATTATTGAAAGACGCACTATAAGCCATAAAGGCTGCAAATATTAAATCAAGATAGACTTGAAATTCATATCATTTTTAAAATCTCCTTTAAGTTGTAATAAGATTGTAGCCTTGACTTGAACAAAATTCTGCACATATTTTTCCTGATACCGGAAGTAGAACCTGTTATTACAACTATCTTTTCTATGTGGATTGTTTTAGCTTTATTCTTTCCTTAAGTAATGTTGCTTAAAATAAGATGTAAATTCCAATGAGTAGATGACATTACTTCGAATATTGAAGGTATGTTCGTCTATAATACATCTACTGCAGGTACTTTTCCAAATAATGTTGTGCCTGGATTAAAATACCGTCATCTATCTGTCATGGTTGCTCAATTAAAGTAATGAGATATTTTAATATCATTATTGTCTTTCAGCTCCAGGATCCTTTTACTTATAAAATCATGCGCTTTGTATCTTTCCGACTGATGGATAGGAGTGCCACATTAAATTTCAAGGGCATGGATGTACAAATTCATCCAGTCTGAACCAGTAACAGATCCCTTTTTCAAAAATATTATCCTGCTATCTGTCGAGTTTCATCTAACAGCCCAAAATGTATCAACGCCTTTTCTATTCCGTGGTCATCAACATCTTCAGTGATATAATCAGCGATCTCTTTGACATTATCTCCGGCATTGCCCATGGCAATTCCTATCTTGACACACTTCAGCATAGAGATGTCATTTCCACCATCTCCGAAGGCCATCGTTTCTGATATATCAATATTAAAATATTCACAAAAATATTCTATACCTCCTTGTTTGCTTATTCCCTGTGGATTGACATCCGCAAATAACGGTGTCCATCTTGAAGACAATGAATTTGGCATGACCTCACGCATAAAAGTTTCCTCATTCTCAGGATCGATAAATACATTGACCTGCAGGACGTTTTCAATATCAACATCTTCCTTGTAATACAAAGGCGGCACCGGAATATCAACGTGACGATATAGCTCAAGGACCTTTGGACTTTCGTCACTGATCCTCACAGTATCTTCATACATCAATGAAAAACTCACATCAGATCTTTCCGCGTAATCGATAAGATTTCTAATATCAACAGAGTCGATCACTTTTCGGAACATTACCTGACCTTCAACGGTCGTACAGTGTCCACCATTGAACGTAAGAAAACCATCAAACTCAATATGTTTTATATGATCGAGATCATTGACCGATCTACCCGTGGCAACAATGACCTTGATTCCTTTTGCCCGAAGGCTTTTTATTGCATTGCTCGTAGATTCCGGAATTGATTTTGTCTTGAAGCTGAAAAGTGTTCCGTCCACATCAAAAAAGACGGCTTTAATTTTAGGGTTTTCCAAAGAGGTCATATTAATTGATTAGTGCATCATTTTCATAAAAGTACAAACAATATTCTGTCAGATCTCACCCGCACATAGTTTTAACTTTACTTTAATATTAAAGTATCAAATCAAACAAGTAGTTATCACGAATTCATTTCATTTTTATTACTAATTACAAAATTACTCCAAGTTTCAGAAAGAGAAATTGATCAAAGTGCCGATCAAAGATGTTTGGTATGCTAACTTTTGAGCGTTATTTTACGCTGAAAAAAGCAAACTCTCAATTTGGCTTCAAATAGTCTCGATCTGACTACAAATATTACCGCGTTAATATCCACCTTTGCTGTATCAAATTAAAACAATCACCATTATGCAAACTAATGAAGATAAAGTGGCACTGGTATCAGGTGCCAATACAGGAGTAGGTTTTCAGATCGCTAAAGCTTTGGCAGATGACGGTTACACTGTCTATGCAGGATCCCGTGACCTTCAGAAAGGACAGGCCGCAATCGGCCAGATAGGCGGTAAGGCAAAAGCTGTCCAGCTGGATATCACAGATCATATTTCTGTAAGAGCTGTGGTGGAGCTTATTGAAAGTGAATTTGGATATTTGACATTATTGGTCAATAACGCAGCCATCTCACACGCGGGAAGATCCGGACGCACAATGGAAGAAGTCTTGGGATCGCAACGTGCCAGCATCGTCCCCATCGATGATCTGAAAGCTGTTTGGGAAACCAACGTCTTTGCCACGCTTTCCATCACCCAGGCATTTTTGCCTCTTTTGCATAAAGCATCTGCCGCAAGGATCGTGACCGTTTCCAGCGCATTGGGATCTTTGACGATCAATGCCAATCCTGAAAATCCCTACCGCTCGGCCTTCGATGCCGCCTACGGTGCGTCTAAGACGGCACTCAACGGCATCTTCCTTTCTCTGGCAATAGATCAGGAAAACACCAATGTGAAAGTCCATCTGGTAAGTCCTGGATTTACCTCTACCGCACTCAACAATTTTCAGGGAACAGAAACGGTGGAAGAAGGATCCAAGGAACCCATCAGAGTGGCATTGGCGGAAGATCTTCCCAATGGAAGCTTTACCGGACCAGCTAATTTCAGCGGGATTGACAACATTTTGCCTTGGTAGATCCGAACAACCTAAAAAAACTGTGATAACCTTTTTGTCACAGGTTTTAATAAATTTATAGTATGAAAAGAAAAGACGATAAACTTGTACGCTTTATTTCCATCTCGGAAAGCCATCAGGCCTTTGGACTGCCAGCACCTCAGCATCCATTGATAAGTCTTGTTCATTTCAATGAAGGCAATCCTTTCAATGCGGAGATGGCGCCGATCTATGATGTCCTGGATTTCTACAAGATAACTTTCATTACAAAAAACAGCGGAAAGCTAAAATATGGTCAGGATTACTATGACTACAATGAAGGTAGTATGCTCTTCTTTGCGCCAAATCAATTGGTTGGGACCACAGAATACAACAGCGAGACCTATTGCTACCTGCTACTCATCCATCCCGATCTCCTACTGGGGTATCCCTTGGCGAAAAAAATCAGGGAGTATGGTTACTTCTCGTATTCGTCCAATGAAGCCCTGCATTTGTCTGATAAAGAAAAGGCAATAATACTTTCAATTTATCAGATCATGGAACAGGAACTGAATAACGGTGTTGATGAATTTAGTCAGGAGGTGGTCATCGCCCAGATAGAGTTGATGCTTAGCTATGTGAATCGGTTTTACAAGCGCCAATTCATTACCAGAAAAACTGTCAATGACGACATTCTTGAGAAGCTGGAAAGTATACTGGATGATCATCTCAACCAGAAAATGCTGCATCTGGGTGTTCCAACAGTACAATATCTTTCCGACCGTCTGCATATTTCGCCAGGTTATCTCAGTGACATGATGCGCTCCCTCATTGGTAAGAGCACAAAGCAGTATATCCATGAAAAGCTCATCGAAAAAGCAAAAGAAAGATTGACGAGCACGGAATTGACAGTCAGCGAGATCGCTTATGAACTTGGTTTTGAACATCCGCAATCTTTCAGCAAACTCTTCAAAGCTAAGACGAATACTTCTCCTTTGGAATTTAGAAATTCCTTCTATTGACAAGGGTTTGAGATTGATATTCAGATAAGGACTAGCGAGCTAAACAACAACTATATCAGTTTGTTCTCTGTCGCTATCTTCACCAGTTCAACCATATTTTTGGCCTTGAACTTCTGCAGGAGATTTCTGCGGTGCGTCTCTACCGTAATGACAGAGATGAACAGTTTTTCGCCAATTTCGATTGAAGTGTGCCCATCGGCTATAGCAAGCAGTACCTGTTGCTCCCGCTTCGTCAATCTTGGCAATTCGAAGTAGCCTGAGGAGGGACGCATCATAATATCCTGCACTTCTTTGCTCAAGGCAAGATCGCCTCTTATGGCATTATTGATAACCTTAATAATTTCTTTGGGGTCGGCATTTTTGAGAATATATCCATTCCCTCCATTTTCCAGAAAACGGAATATGATGCTACGTTCCGCCTGATTGCTGATGCCGACCACAATGGTCTTGGGCAGCTTTTGTTTGATAGTTTTACAGAAGTCCAGACCGCTTCCGTCAGTTAGGACAATGTCCAGCAGTACAACATCCACTTTATTTTCCTGGATAAAATCCAAGACGGTTGCGCCTTTGGTAAAGGAAAAGATCTGAAATTTTCCATCTTGTTGCAGAAGTGATCTCAGGCCTTCCAGGATCATAGGATGGTCATCTACAATGGCCAGATTCAATAGGTTCTTATTATACATGACATTCTACATTTATGGTGGTCCCCTCTCCCTTTTCTGAATGAATATCTACTTTTCCATTCATCAGACGGGCCCGGTTCTCGATATTCCTCAATCCTAAACCGTAAGTGATCCTTGACCTGTCAAATCCCACGCCGTCATCTTCCACTGTCAGGGCAAGTGTCTTGCCATCCTGGCTGATCTGGACGATCACATTATTTGCCTGAGCGTATTTGATCACATTGCTGATGCTTTCCTGGGCAATCCGGTAGAGCGCCAGCTGAATGGGAAACGGAATATTGTCAGAGACACCAAAGGCCTCAAACTGGATCGAGAGATGCTTGTGCGTCATCGATTCGCAGAGCTCTTTCAGGGCTGTTTCCAGTCCAAGGTTTTTGAGTGTCTCTGGCATCAGGTTTCTGGAGATCCTTCTCATCTCAGAGATGGATCTATCTATCTTCTCCACAATATCTGTGGCGCGGTAAGCTTCATTAGAGGAAATGGACATCCTAATATTAGCAAGCATCCCGCCCATGCTGTCGTGCAGATCCTGTGCAATACGTTGCCTCTCCTGCTCCTCTCCTTGGAGTACAGCCTTTGTAGCCTCATATCTTTTTTCGTTTTCCATATGTAACAAATCCAGCTGGTGGCTGATTTTGACCTGCTGGTTCAGCTTCTGTTGCTTTCTGTACGTCAGATAGATGAGAATTGCAATAATGAGGATGAGTCCGAGTGCGATAGCCAGGATCGTAATGCGCAGGTTTTTGTTTTTGGACATCAGCTCACTCTCTTTTTTGTCCTTTTCCAGACGGTTGATGGTCTTTTGCTTTTCGGATGTCTTGTGCAGGATCTCATATTCATTCATTTTCTGGACAAGTTTTTGCTGATTCAGGCTGTCTCCCAGATCATTGCTCCTCTTCATCCAATGGTATGCTTCCTTGTGCCTGCCCAACACATCGTTGACTGCCGCCAGCTGCGTATAGGTTACCCGGCGGTTATTAGCCTCCTTCCCCAGAACATTTTCCTTCAGAACGAGCTCCAACTGTTGCCTGGCCTTTAAATAATCCTTCTGCATAAGATATACATTGTACATTCTGAAATATAAAAGATGAAGAATCTTGAACTGTTTTTTAGCCTTTGCCAATCTTATCCCAGCATCCAGGCTGCCGAGTGCCTTGGGGTAATCCTCTCTCGTGGTGTGATACATCGCCTCCTGATAGTAGTAATTCGCGTAATGCTGAGAATCGGGATAATGTTGTACCATTGCCTTGGCCTTGTCCAGATAAACCTTTGCCGTCTTACTATCTGGCCTGTAGCAATAGTTGCTGACTATATTGAGATAGGTGATCAGGCGGACCGAACTATCGGCGGGTAATTTCTTCAATTGACTCAGCGCCTTGTTATGATATTCCTCTGCCTTATCAAACTGCCCTACCGACATAAATGTCAGTCCCAGCTGCGTATAGCAGTATGCGAGCAACTCTGTGTTGTTGGCCTTCTCGCTCAAAGGGATACATTTCTCGGTCAGGGCCTTGACCAAGAGATCATAGCCTCTGTCCTCTATCTGGACATAGGCCTGATTGTACAATGCCCTTATAAGGACACCCTTGTTTTCAGGATCGTCCTGTAGCTGCTTTATGGCTTTCCCATAAAACTTCGCTGCATCAGCCTTGCTCCCTTGATGGGTAGAGAAAATACCCTGGTAATAATCTAACAAACCAGGGGACAGGACATCCTTTTTTGGAGAATTCAACACTTTGTTTAGAGCCTGTACGCTTTTCAGACTGTCTGAGGGTGCCCAATATTCTGACAATAGGAGATAATTCTGAAGGATTATCCCTTGATCTTTGCCACTTTTGATGTTCCGATCAATCTGATCGAGGTACCGGGACTCATCGATCGGAATCAGTTGCTGTGCTTTACAGACATTTCCCAAAAGCAATAGCACTAGTAATAAAAACGTGGTTCTAAACATCATTCCCAAATTATATTACAAATATCCAAATAAAAAAAACGCAATGTCCCACCACCACTCAAAATAATGGTAAACCATTAGAAATAAAATCATTGTTTCAGATGATTGCCTCCCGATTGTATTCTGTAGAAATTTGTGTTTCACTAAACGTAAAAAAGTATGATTATGAGAAAGACAAGTATTAAGATCGCCCTTTACGGGCTCTTATCAGTGATGACATTCGGGACCGTGATAACGAGTTGTAGCAATGATGATGATGACATTATGGAAGAGACCGTCGGCCAGGGTAGCCATTACAAAATCACGGTAACGCTGGACAATGTCAACCCCGACGATGATTATGTATCAGTGGTCGTAGCGGGCGGAACAGGAAGCGGAAAAACCGATGTCTGGAAGGTTAACGGCGTGGTCAAAACCGGCGAGTCTGCCATAGGTCTTGGCGACAATGACTTTGCCGGCAGTACAAAGACCTATGTTATTGAAACGACAGAGCCCATCGCCGCATTCTCCGGAGGCGTCCAGATCATCAATTACGGCGCACCACTGCCTGTCAAATACAAAATTGAAAAAGGCAACGAAACGGTTGTCAATGAAAATGTCACCTTGACCGGGGACGGCGCCGATCTCACCAAACAATACTCCTTCTAACACGAATTCACTTATAGGGCGTTACTCTAATTATTTAAAACGCCTGAAATCCTGAGAACAATCTCAGGATTTTTTGTTTGAAACTTAACATCCAGGTGAATGGCAAATGGTCATCGTCACAAAGAAAATGGCTTTTATATCAGATCCGACCTAATATCATTGACATCATAACACCCATTAATTGGTTAACTTTGCAGTTCTCTTTATAAAAGCGAACAGGCCTTGTCCCATTGACGTTCAAGATAAATTATATGCGGCATGACGAAAAATTTACCCTTCATTTATTTAGTACTTGCAGCATGCGTTGCTATGGCAGTATCATTTTATCGAACTGTTTTATTTCAGATATATGGATTTGACTCGGTCATTGTCGGATGTCTCCCCAATTTTACTGCTGTACTTTTGATAAGCTTAATTTTTAACCTTGCAAAAAAAAGCAAAAAAGATAGCAACCCATTAAAGGTGAGTGTAATGGGAACAGGAACAATGGTGTTTTATGAACTTATTCAGACCTTTATCCAAGGACGTACGTTTGACTGGTTTGATATATTTGCATCATTGATAGGTGGTGTATTTGTGTACACTATTCTATTAATGGCTCGTCAAAAAAATTAATAAAGAATTTACCGACGCACATAAAATTAAAGCAATAGCAGGAAAAGATCTATAAATATTTACTTCATCTTAGCAAAGTGGACATTGTGGTGAAACCAAAGTTACTGTATCGCCTTTTCTAAATAAATTATAATTGCGATGATAAAAGTCGTTCTTTACAATAAAAAAATGTTAAAGGCCGTGCTTATTCCTATGGGAAATAATGCAGGGAATGGACGGTATATAAGCGCTTAAAAACAACCCACAGATTGGAGTTGATGAAAATGCGGGGGATCTCTATGGTCGGCAAAAGCGCGGTCGCAGTGATCTACTATCAGAATTTTATTAATTCACCAACTACTATGATGGACAAAACCTGACAGTTTCGTTACACTACAATTTTGAAAATAAAAAAAGTACAAGATCGAAATGTGAGATCTGACGAAAAGAAAATGGCGAATTAAGTATGATCATTTGCTTTAATCTTTTTGACGATCATCTGGATCAAAATTTCAATGAACTATATTTGCATTTTGTCAGATTTCAGGCTATTTCTTTTGTAGATCACATTTCAAGGTAGCCGTAAGGATATTGAATAGTTGTTAAAACGGGCAATAGGCAATCAGCAGTTTAAATGCATCTTGTGTATTTGATCTTTTTCCAGAATATTGATCTTGGAGAAGTAAATATAATGCTTTAACAAATCAATGTGTATTTTTAATTTTTGTAAAACCAACTTCCAATCTCTTTAGCCCATCGATTAGAACATTTCTCGGGCAACCGATATTGACTCTCAGAAAACCTTCACCAGCGGTTCCATACAACGTTCCAGAATTGACCCAAAGCTTCTCTTGCTCAAGTAAAATTTTTGATAAATCATTAGAAGTTTTATTTAATGATCGGCAATCCAGCCATACAAGATAAGTTGCCTCCAATGGAATAACTTTGATTTCAGATAAATTTCGGTTGATAAATCCTTTAAGATATTCATAGTTTTCATAAAGGTAAATTTTCAATTCCTCCATCCATTGTTTTCCGTTTTGATATGCAACAATCAATGCTGTAGTAGCGATGGGATTCGGATAACTTGTTTCCTGAATTTCAAAGGTTTTATGAATTTTATTTAATATTTCTTTGTTTTTAGAAATGACATAAGAAATCGGCAAACCCGCAAGATTAAAAGTCTTACAGGGCGAACCGCAAGTCACAGATTCCAAGTCGTAATTTTCAGCGACGGAAGCGAAAGGAATATGTTGATGGCCTTCAAAAACCAAATCAGCGTGGATTTCGTCTGATACGATCATTACATGATGTCTAGCGCAAATTTCCGCCATCTTTTCCAGATCATCTTTTTTCCAGACTTTCCCTATGGGATTATGAGGATTGCAGAGTAAGAAAAGTTTTGTTTTCGGATGTGAAGCCTTAAGTTCAAAATCCTTAAAATCAATCTGATAGTTTCCATTTTCATAAATCAGATTATTTTCTAGCAGACCAACATTGCAATTTTCGATAATGTTATAAAAATGATTATAAACCGGTGGCTGAATCATGATATTTTCACCAGATCGCACAAAAGTCCTGACAATGGCAGATAGAGTCGGAATCATCCCAGGACCTGAAATGATCATATTTCTTTCTATTTTAAATTGATGAATATCTGCCCACCAGTCGATAATGGATGAAAAGAAATCATCTGGAACATTACCGTATCCGAAAACGCCGTAAGATACTTTTTTAACAATGGCTTCGGTAATTTCGGGAGCCGTTTTGAAGTCCATATCAGCTACCCACATTGGCAAAACCTCGTCCTTTGCCAAATCCCATTTCACCGAATCGGTTCCCCGCCTGTTGACGATTTCATCAAAATTGTATTTGTTTGCCATTTAAATTCTATTTTGAATCCAGGTATTTTTTAAGGTCAGAAATGCTTTTTACTTTCAATTCCTCTGCCTGTTTTTTCCGCATCATTAAAGCATAAGAATTATTGAACCCAAGCGGTTCCAACCATTGAATTTCATATTGTTTCCTGAACTCTGAATCTACAAATTTATACGTTTTATCGGTACTTTGCGAAACATTTTGAATGGTTTTTGCTGATGGTTTCAATAAAACTAAAAGTCCCGTTCCTGTATATTCAGGATAAAAATCGATGGCGCCGTTCATTAGTGCATCAAAACAGATTTTCGTTCCGCCCAATCCGGTTTTGGTTTCCACTTTATAATTGGTGTAGCCTTCAATCAGCATTTTATACATTTCTGTGAGGATGTACTGCTCGCCGAAAATCTTTGAACCGATTCGAACTGTTCCCGAATTTCCGTTTCTGGAAACTCTGAACAGTTTATTTTTCACTAAGAAATCCTTGGCAATTTTTTCAGGCGTTTGATTGAGATAATCTGAACGGTAATTCAAATCGGTCATTATCGAATCGTTGAATTTTCCGGCAACTAAGTTCAGAGTCTTTTCCAGTTCAGGAAATTTCTCCAAAGTTTTCATCTTAATAATCGGTGCCGCAAAATAGGGTGGAAAAATCTTTTTATCATCCTCCAAAACATACAAATCGAATGCTTTGATTCTGCCGTCTGTAGAATATCCGCTGATTAAATCCAACTCATTTTCGTAAGCGGCTTTGTACATCACGGCATCATTCACAACTTTAGGATTGACATTCAAACCATACACAGAACGCAAACCTAAATCTCCGTCCTGTCTTCCCATAAATTCTGGTGTAAAGCCTGCCTTTAACTTATTTTTATCTGAAACGGAATTCATTAAATAAACAACTCCAAATACCAATAAAACTGCAGGAATGATGTATTTTAATTTCTTTAAAAACTGATAGCCGGATTTCTGCAGAACAGCAATCGTCTGGTCGAGCAAAATCGCCAATAATGCTGCAGGAATGGCACCTGCCAATATCATATTGCTGTTGTTTAAAGAAATTCCACCGAAGATAAATTCACCCAGACCACCAGCTGCAACAAATGAAGCCAAGGTCGCCACACCAACATTGATTACTGCAGCGGTGCGAATTCCGGCAATAATTACAGGCATTGCCAGCGGAAGTTCAACTTTGAAAAGCATTTGTTTACGGTTCATTCCCATAGCTTTTGCCGCTTCGATGACTATTGGATTAACGCCGGTAATTCCGGTGAAAGTATTTCTGATAATCGGTAAAAGTGCATAAATCAACAAAGCGACGATGGCCGGAGTTGCCCCAATTCCAAAAGCAGGAATCATAAAACCTAATAAAGCGATACTTGGAATCGTCTGTAAAATCCCGGCAAAACCAAGAACAGGATTTGATAGTTTTCTTTTTCGGGCAATCAAAATTCCCAGTGGTAAACCGACGATAATTGCTAAAAGTAATGACAGAAATGTCAATCCCAAATGTTGTACAACCTGAGTCAGTAATTTTTCGTGCTGTTCGATAACGAACTGCCAAAGACTTTGCTGCGTCATACAATTTGTAATTTTCGGTAGTCGTTGAAGGCTTTAATCAACATTTCGTAAGCATCTGTATTTTTATGGTCAGAACTTAATTTCTGTAAAGCATTCCAGACACTCGTCTCTTCTGTAAACTGAAATTCACCGATGATGTTTTCTGAATCGATAAAAGATTTGACATCATTCAAACTTGCGACTTTGTATTCCAATAACAGTCTGTTTTCGGCAAAAAAATTCTTTACAAAATCATTCTTGGGACGATACAATATTTCTTGTGGAGTTCCGGTCTGAATAATTTTTCCCTTATCCATCAAACAGATTCGGCGTCCCAGTTCAAAAGCTTCCTGAACATCGTGCGTAACAAGAATAATGGTTTTATTTTTAAGTTCTTCCAGCGATTTGAATTCCGAATGAATATCAGCCTTTGTAATATTATCTAAAGCTCCGAAAGGTTCGTCCATTAACAGAATCGGTGAATTGGCAATCAAAGCGCGGGCAATTCCCACTCTCTGCTGTTGGCCACCACTCAATTCGTTGGGAAAACGGGAAAGTACATCTCCAGGAAGATGAAGCTTGTGCAGGAGTTCTTCGGTTCTGTTTTGAATCTTTTTCTTGTCCCATTTTAATAATTCCGGAACAACGGCGATGTTTTGCTTAATCGTATAATGCGGAAACAACCCTGAATGTTGCATCACAAAACCGATTCCCATTCTCAGCTCTTCCACTTTCCGGTCACGGATATTTTTCCCGTCAATCAAAATATTTCCAGAATCAGCTTCTATCAGACGGTTAATCATTTTCAAAGTGGTCGTTTTTCCGCAACCACTCGTTCCTAAAAGCACCAATATCTCTTTATCATTGGCCTGAAAAGAAATATCGTCCACTGCTGGTTTTCCGTTGAAAATTTTTGAAACCGAATCTACTGTAATCATAAGCAGTTATTGAGCAAGTCTGATTCCGGTAAACTGCCACTTTAAGCCAGTCTGAAAGAAGTTGCGGTATGTATTTCTGCTGTGTCCGCTTGGCGTTGCATCTGAAGCGCCACGCAAAACCATTTGATTGACCATAAATTTGCCATTATACTCTCCTACTGCGCCGGCTTCTTTTTTAAATCCTGGGTAAGGCAGATAGGCAGAGTTCGTCCACTCCCAACGGTTTCCCCACTCAAAATGATTGGAGGCAACTTCCCACTCAGCTTCGGTTGGCAGACGCATTCCTTTCCACGAAGCAAACGCTGAAGCTTCATAAAAGTTGATGTGACAAACGGCATCATTTAAATCTAATTCCTGAAGTCCATTTAAAGTATAATTCATCCATTGCCCGTCAATCAAGTGCCAGTACAGAGGAGATTTGGCTTCATTCTGTTTTACCCAATCCCAGCCTTCGGCGTGCCAATGTCTGAAATCATCATAGCCTCCAGCTTCCATAAATTCTAAATATTCCTGGTTTGAAACTAAGCGGTCTGCAATTTCAAAATCATTAAGATACACTTTATGTCTTCCCAGTTCATTATCAAAACTGAAACCTTCTCCTTGAAAACCGATTTCATAAACACCTTCATTAAAGTGAATCATTTCGATGTTTTCAGAATGTTGTTTCGTTGAAAAAGCTTCATTTTTATACGCCGGAAAAAGCGGATTGTGACCTAAAATATATTTGATATCTGTTAGCAACAATTCCTGATGCTGTTGCTCGTGATTGAGACCAAGTTCGAGTAAAGGTTTGATTTCTTCTGTTAAATAATCGCTTTGGAGAAATGCATTCATTTGCTCATCAACATATTTTCTGTATTGATAAATGTCAGAAACGGAAGGACGGCTCAGATTTCCTCTGTCGGTACGGATAACTCTGGCGCCAATCGTTTCATAGTAGCTGTTGAAAACAAAGTTATACTGAGCATCAAAAACCTGATAGCCGGGAAAATTGGGTTCCAAAATAAAAGTCTCGAAAAACCAGGTCGTGTGACCCAAATGCCATTTCGGTGGACTTACATCGACGATTGGCTGAACCACATAATCCTCAATTTCCAGAGGCTCGCAGATTTTGACAGAATGATTTCGAATCTGTAAATATTTCTCGGCCCAATTGGTTGTGGAATTTGGTATCGTAAGAGTTGAATTTTCTTTCATTGGTATTAAATTTAAAATTAAAGCACTTGCCAAATCGAATCTACAAACCATTTTTTGGAGTCAACAATCTCATTAATGATGTGAAATTTAGAATCCCGTGCGAGTTTGCTGATATCATCCTGAGAAAATTTTTGCGAGATTTCCATATCAATCAATTCATTTTCTTCGAAGCGAAAAATCTGGTTTCCGATATGTACATTTTGTTCCGTCAAACTCACAAGATAACTTTTGCAAGCGCCCGAAATCGGGTCATAGGTTTGATAATGCTGGTAATTCAGAACATCGAAATCCGCTTCAAGTTCGCGGTTCATTCTGATGAGAAGATTCAGGTTGAAAGATGATGTAATTCCAGCTTCATCATTGTAGGCATTGAGAATCGTATGCGGATTTTTCTTAAGGTCAAAACCAATCAGAAGAATGTCGCCACGATTGAGTTTCCTCCTTAGTTCTCGGCAGAAATGATAGGATTCTCCCATATCCATATTACCGATATTGCCACCCAAAAACAAAACCACTTTTCGTCTTTGTGAGATGGTCATTGCCCTGTCGAGCATATCAAAATAATCGCCTTCCAAAGTAATGACTTCCAGTTCGGGCAAATCTTTACGGAATTTTTCATCTAATTCTTCCAGAATATGTCCAGAAATGTCAATCGGCATATAAGTGAAATCGATATTCTTTTTGGTGAGATGTTCCAGCAGAAAACTCGACTTCATTGCATCACCGGCTCCCAATTCTATCAAATCGAAAGGCTCATTATCGATCAGGATGCTTTTTGCCAATAGCTCGGTTTTATTTTTGAAGATATCCAGCTCGCAATCGGTAAGATAATAATCGGGCATATTCATAATTTGTTGAAAAAGCCTGTCGCCTGCCTCGTCGTAAAAATATTTAGAATGTAATTTTTTCGGACTGCTCTTAAATCCTTCCAGAACGTCTGCCAGAAAAGTGTCCTTGGAATCGTTTTGCGTTTGAAACTCTGTTTCCACCTGTGGATTCATAAATATTGTTTTTTGGTTCTTAGAGGACTACAACTATCTTGCCGCCTCCGAAATTGGTTCCATAAAAGTGTGCGCTTCCACAATTTCTTCCAATATGAAAAACTTTTTTATTTTGGATGGATCTTCCCATTACTGATCTCATGAATAAAATTCTAAAAATATTTTTCTTGCACACGCATTCGTCCGCTGTCATAGACCGTTAAATTCGTAAATAAACAATTACAATAAATAACCTTGAAGTAAATTAAGATTTAAATTATAAAATCTATTTTTTGACAAGATACATTTGAAGACGACCAATGCTGTTAACTGTATTCTACAAACTGATTATCAATATTTAGCATCAATTATTAGGAAATGATCAACCGACCATGTTCCGTGCTATCATTCCATTTCGCTGGTAAAACAATACTGATTCTACTTCCGGAAATCCGGCTTTAAACTCTGCTATCAATCATAATTTTGAACGTCCTAACTCTAATAGAAAATTATCCATCTCTAAAAACTTTCGTAGGTATCGTGAAAATATTTTTTTGTGTTTTTGGAATCAATTATCTGACGCTTATTTTGACTTCACAACTAAAATCTTATTTTTCGCTATTCTCTTTTCGAGACTTATGAAACCTTGTCAGCAGATAAGATCATCTTTATCTTATCTTTCTCTACCATATCTTTTACTCAATCAATGATAGCCGATATAAATAATAATTTCCTATATGATTTAAAGCATAAAAAAATAAGTTTTTTGTATTTATGAGTACAAAAAATAGGTACACCTTTTGAACAGTGCAGAAAAACAGGATTATCAATGGAAAGAAATGATTTTGGAAGTATCACTATGATCGGAGGTGGCCCGGCCGCCCTTTTGATGTTGAAGAACATCGTCGATAGTGATCTTAGACCTGAAAAGATCTACATTTTTGAAAAAAATGAAAGATTGGGAGTTGGCATGCCTTATGGAAAGATGGGCTCTTTGAGGGAGCATGTCGCAAATGTCTCGGCCAACGAGCTCCCTACATTCATGGTTAGCTTCGAAGATTATCTCTATCAGAATCCAACAGATGAGTTCCCTGATTTTGCAGTGGATGGAAAATGCAATTCGTATCAGGTGATTCCCCGCCTTTTACTTGGAAATTACTTAGAATTTGTATTTAAACTGTACATCACGACAGCTAGACGCAACGGGATCAAGATCATTACCAAAACGAATACTGTAGTAGTAGATATTACCAAAGATGACAGCGATGGACAATACAGGATCATTGATAGTGAAGGTAAGGAGTATCTGACCGACAGGTTGATCTTGTGCATAGGTCATTACTGGCCTAAAAAACACGAAGACAAGACGATAGGATGGTATGATTCCCCCTACCCGCCCTCCAAATTCCAGTCCAACTCAGATTTTCCGATTGCCATCCGAGGCACTTCCCTCACTGCCGTCGACGCTGTCAAAACACATGCAAGACTTAATGGCTCCTACGAGACGATGTCTGACGGCCAGCTAAAGTACAAGCTTCATAAAGGTTCTGAAAACTTCAGGATCGACATGTTTTCCACCGGAGGTTTCTTGCCGGCATTGAGGTTCCATTCTGAAGAGGAGGCTTACTCCAATGAGTGGACAATGTCACTTGAGGACATATATGATTATAAAAGCGCCCACAATGGATTTGTTGATCTGGATCACGTATTCGAAATTAACTTTAAAAGACCATTGATGCAGAAAGACACGCGCTTTTACGAGAGGATAAGGGATCTGACCATCGAAGAATTTGTCGAGGATATGATGACCATAAGAAAAGAGCTCGATAGTTTTAAACTCTTCAAGGCAGAGTACACAGAAGCAGAAAAATCCATCCAGAAGCACCAGTCCATAAGTTGGAAAGAAACGCTTTCAGCCTTTAGCTATTCAATGAACTATCCTGCAAAACATTTTTCCGCCGAGGATATGCTACGCTTGAGAAAGACCCTGCTTCCATTGATCTCCATCATCATCGCCTCCCTTCCACAATCCTCCTACAAGGAGATCATTGCTTTGTATGATGCCGGGATAATTGACCTTGTCCAGGTAGATAAGGAAAGCTTTGTAGAACCTCATTCTGCCATCGGCGGTATTTATCACTACCGATCAGGACAAGACAAACAGTTTCAGAAACACTACCAGCTGTATATTGATGCTGTCGGTCAGAGACCATTGGAAGTGCATGACCTTCCCTTTGAGGGTCTGCGGTCTCAAAAGTTAGTTAGCAGTGCCTATCTCAGCTTTAAAGATAGAAGTAATGCAGAGGAACTTCAGGAAGACAGCGAGGTCGAACTGTTCAAAGATAGTAATAACAATTATTACATGAAGGTTCATGGTCTCGAGATCAATGACCATTTCCAGTCTCTGGATCAGTACGGTCAAGCCGTAAAAAGCCTCTTTATAATGGCAGTTCCTTTCATTGGTGGATTGAACCCCGACTATTCAGGTCTCGATTTTTGTGATACCGCGGCCAGTAGAATTGTCAAAGCCATAAATTGAGAAGAAGACAAATCGCATACTATCGTATGTAGTATTGTAATTTTTCCTTTAGAAATGCCGAAGTATCGTATTTTAACAAGTAGGCTCTAAATATAGTCCAAGTATTTGCCGGATTTTTTGATTAAAAGTAAGTGGAACTCTTCTAAAAAATCAGCGAATGACCTATGGCAGATGACCTGATTTAAATATCATAATTAAATGGTAATATAAAATTATTCAATGAAAGGCTCGCTAATTGTACAGTATTTGATTGAGTTTTCTTTTAACCAAATACATTACCAATATGCAGTTTATTGATTTTAAAGCAGAGCACTTTTCTAAGAATGAAGAAAGAAACGATTACTTCATAGAAATTTCGAAAGATGAAATAGGATTCGGAACTATTGAAGTTCACAAGAGACAAGACTATGAATCGCTCTCAGAAGCAGAGTACGAGCTGGAAGAGGACATAAACAAAGTTACGATCAAAATGAAAGAGCCCGCTGATATTAGGGTCAACTTTTAACGTACACACCTCGACATATCAAGTCTAAAACTACCTTCACTTAAGAAACAAGAAGGTAGTTTTTACAATTTCTGATTGGTTCCCTACGAATCATCACTCGAGTTAAATTAAAACTCTAAAAGTCCATCCGACAGCCTTTTCCATTGTGCCTTGGTAAATATTGACTCACTGCTAAAGCTATAATAATGTTTCTGATCCTTTAAACATAAGATAACTGAGAAGTTTCTGACATTTCGGAATCAGGCAAATTTCATTCATACCAAGAATTTTTGATAATTGGAGACCAATAGGTTATTTTTTTAAGTTGATTAATAAAACAATGGAAAAAAACTCAGAAATGAATTATTTGTGAACAAAACTTTTTGGTAATTCAAGAAAAGCTTTATTTTTAGGCAAAACAAAAACAATGTCATACTATCCATTAACCAGCATACCAGATTATTACTCCATAGACAGCCTATTGACCGAAGAACACAAGCTTATCCGCGAATCTGTACGCAGTTGGGTCGAAAGTTTTGTGATGCCTAAGATTGATGAAGCAGCGCAGGATCACACCGATATTCCTGGACTGATGAAGGAATTGGGTAACATTGGAGCTTTGGGACCTTACATTCCCGAGGAATATGGTGGTCCGGGATTGGACCAGATTTCCTATGGTCTAATAATGCAGGAATTGGAAAGAGGCGATTCGGCGGTTCGTTCGGCGGCTTCTGTACAATCTTCATTGGTGATGTTTCCTATTTTTGAATTTGGTTCTGAAGAACAAAAAAAGAAATATTTACCAAAATTGGCATCAGGCGATTTGATTGGTTGTTTCGGATTGACGGAGCCCAATCACGGTTCTGACCCATCCTCAATGGAATCGAAATTCACAGACCAAGGCGATCATTATCTTTTGAATGGCGCTAAAATGTGGATTACCAACTCTCCTATCGCCGATATTGCCGTGATCTGGGCAAAAGGCGAAGACGGGAAAGTGCGGGGAATGATCCTGGAACGCGGAATGGAAGGCTTCACCACACCAACCACGCACAACAAATGGAGTTTAAGAGCTTCAAAAACTGGAGAATTGGTTTTCAATAATGTTAAAGTTCCGAAAGAAAATTTATTGCCAAATGTTGAAGGTTTGAAAGGACCACTTTCTTGTCTCAACTCAGCGAGATATGGAATTTCGTGGGGCGTCATCGGTGCAGCGATCGACTGCTATTGCACTGCTGTTCAATATTCCAAAGAGAGAAAACAGTTTGGAAAACCTATTGGTGGATTCCAGCTTCAGCAAAAGAAATTGGCAGAATTCCTAACCGAAATTACAAAAGCACAATTGCTTTGTTTCCAGTTAGGAAATCTGAAAAATGCGCATAAAGCTTCGCCAGCACAAATCTCAATGGCGAAAAGAAATAACGTAAAAATGGCGATCGATATCGCCAGAGAATCCCGTCAAATGCTTGGCGGAATGGGAATCATGGGAGAATTCCCGATGATGCGTCACGCTGCCAACTTAGAATCTGTGATCACTTACGAAGGAACGCACGACATCCATTTGCTGATCACAGGAATGGACATTACAGGCATCAATGCCTTTGGATAAGACCAAATCAATCTTATATATTTTAACAGAAACCTGCGGAATATTTTTGCAGGTTTTTTCGTTCATAACTTATAAATATTCAAATGAGAAAATATCTTTTTCTATTTATTCTAATTTCGGGCTTAGGTTTTAGCCAAAATTTCCCTTCCAAACTTTCCACTGCAACGCTTGAGTTGACCAAAGATAAAGTGGTTTATGATCCAGCCTATTTCGTTTTGAAGTATCCAAACGGCGATGTTCCCGCTGACAAAGGTGTCTGCACCGATGTTGTGATTCGTGCTTACCGAAAATTGGGAATTGATCTGCAAAAGGAAGTTCACGAAGATATGGTGAAAAATTTCTCCAAATATCCAAAAAAGTGGGGATTGAAAAGAGCTGACTCTAATATCGATCATCGCCGAGTTCCAAACCTGCAGGTATTTTTTGCTAAATTTGGAAAAGTGAAACCAGTCACAAGCAATCCCAATGATTATGTTCCAGGCGACATTGTAACGTGGGATCTGCCGAAAAACCTGACGCATATTGGAATTGTGGTTAACAAGAAATCAGCTGATGGAAAACGTTATCTAATTGTCCACAATATCGGCGCTGGACAGGTTTTGCAGGATTGTTTGTTTAGTTGGACGATCACGGGACACTATTTTTATCAATAATAGTCGATGAGTGATAATTGATATTTTAAAATACTTATGAATAAACTTTTTCAAATATTAATGTTGAGTTTTTGTTTCTTGGTTCAGGCTCAGAACATCAAAATTGTTCAAAAACCGATTGATTATTCTAAAGAAAAAATCAAGTTGAGTTTGGAATATATGAAGGAACATCACGGTTTGGATCAGAAAACCCCGAAGATCACACCGAAAATCATCGTTTTGCATTACACAGCTGGCGGAACGGTGGAATCTAATTTCAAATATTTCAACAATCTTCATCTTGAGAATCAAAGATCGACTTTGAAAAAACAGAGTTCGCTCAATGTTTCTTCCCATTACATCATCGACAGAGACGGAACAATATATCAATTGGTTGATCCAGAACTATTCGCCAGACATACGATTGGCCTTAATTATTGCGCCATCGGCGTCGAAAATATCGGGAGCAAAGCACAACCTTTGACAGACAAACAAGTGGAAGCCAACGCAGAACTGGTAAGATTCTTAACCAAAAAATATCCGATTGAATACGTTATTGGACATTCTGAATATGGTGTTTTCCGTAATTCAAAACTTTGGAAAGAATCTGACCCGAAATATTTCACAGGGAAAGCAGATCCAGGTGATGAATTTATGAAAAAGGTTAGAAGTAAATTGACGGATTTGAAATTGAAAAATCAACCTTAAATTTTACAGTGCTCGTTAAACATTTTATAATATCGACATCTTAGCCTCTAGCTAAAAATTGCTTCCCAAAAATCAAAACAAAAACACTAAATTTGCAACATTTATGGAAAGTAACAGACAACGAAAAGTAGCACAGATCATTCAGGAAGATATGGCGGAAATCTTCCGCAAACAGGCGTCAGAAAGCAAACAGAACTTTTTGGTTTCGGTTTCTGACGTGAAAATAACGCCGGATCTTAGCATCGCAAAAATATATCTCAGTATTTTTCCCGCAGAATTGAGACAACCAATTATGAAGGAAATCAATACCAATAATGCTTTTTACCGTAATTACATCGGACAAAAAATGGCCAAACAGGTGAGAATCATTCCGCAATTGGCTTTTTACATTGACACTAGTCTGGACGATGTAGAACGCATCGAAAGAGAGCTGAAAGGCGAAGGCGACAACCCAATTCTTTAATTTTCTACACGATTGAAAAATGCTTTTTACATAGCATCCCGATACCTGATCTCTAAAAAAGGAAGCACAGCGGTGACCTTTATCACGTGGCTCGCGGCTTTTGCAATGGTGGCGGCTGTGGCGGCGATGTTCATTATCATTTCGGTTTTTTCTGGTTTGGAGGAACTGAATAAAGATATGATCGCCAATCTGCACGCGGATCTGACGATAAAAAGCAAAACAGGAAAAGTACTTTCTGAGATTGACAAAATAGAAAAAGCACTCAAAAACAATTCTGACGTTGCACGTTTTTCCAAAGTCATCGAGGAGAAAGTCTATCTCGGTTACAAAGACAATGGGGAAATTGCCTATTTGAGAGGTGTGGATTCTGCTTACATCCACGTGAATCCAATTAATGAAAGTATTTTCTACGGGAAATATCCGGATTTCAAATTCAGTAACGAGGTGATTATGGAAAATGGTCTGGACAACAGACTTTCGCTTCCTGTAAACTCCAGTCAGGATTTTGCAACGATCTTGATGCCAAAACCTGGAAAAGGAATCATCCAGCAGGAAAATGATATTTTTAATAAGAAAGATATTTTCGTCAGCGGAATTTTCCCAGGAAATGACCAATTGGATAACTACATTATTGCACCAATAGAACTGGCTCAGGAACTTTTGGGATTGCCGAAATCGGATTGTTATCAGATTGTCATTAAATTGAAAAAATCTGTCAATTCTGAATTGATAAAAGATGAATTAACGAAAGAATTTGGAGATAAAATCATTGTCAATACAAAGTCTGAGGAGAACGCCGCATTTTGGAAGATGATCAATACCGAAAAACTGATGATCTATTTGATCTTTGGATTGGTGATTTTCATTACCACTTTCAACTTGGCCGGTGCGATCACAATTCTTCAGCTCGATAAAAAAGAGCAGGCAAAAGCATTGATCGCATTAGGATTTGACAGGACAGATCTTCGTTTGACGTATTTCTTCACAGGATTGTTGATTGTATTCTTTGGTATCATTTGCGGACTTTTGATTGGTTCTGCGATCTCATTTTTACAAATCAGAACAGGGTTTTTCCGAGCGAGCGAAAATCTTGCTTTCCCAGTGAAAATAGAACTCTTCAATTACTTTATAGTTTCGGCAGTTGCTTTGTTTTTCGGACTTGTAATTTCCTTTCTATTTTCGAAAATTAATAAGCGCTATCTGGTTGAAAAATAAAAATTTGCGTGTTCAATTTTTTATTACCTTAGCTGCCCTAATTAATTTCAAATGAAAAAATCTTTCCTTATTTTATTGACGGGAATGTTTGGTTTTGCCAATGCCCAGATTCCTGCAGGTTATTATGACGGCACCGCCGGACTTACTGGTTACACTTTGAAAACTAAGCTGTCTCAAATCATCACAGCTGGCTATCAAACAAAAAGTTATGATGCATTGTATGATGCCTATCCAAGTTCAGATACTGACAAATGGTATGAAAATGACGGTTCTGTTTTGGATATCTATTCGGAAAATCCTTCTGGTCCAGATCCTTATAAATATACACATGGTGTTAAAAAATGTGGAAATTACTCAGTTGAAGGAGATTGTTATAACCGAGAGCATACCGTTCCGCAAAGTCTTTTTGGAGAAAAACCTCCAATGGTTTCAGATATTCATCATATTTTACCAACAGATGGTAAAGTAAATGGGATGAGAAGCAACTATCCATTCGGAAAAGTAACCAATCCAACTTGGACTTCTAAGAATGGATCTAAAGTAGGAAATAATACGGTAGGAAGTTTTTCCGGAACTAGTTTTGAACCGATCAACGAATTCAAAGGAGATATTGCAAGATGTTTATTATATTTTGTAACCCGTTATCAAAGTCAACTTTCTACTTTTTCAAGCGGAAATATTCTAAACACAAGCAACGTAAATCAAGGTTTACAAACTTTTGAACTTAATCTTCTATTACTTTGGCATCAACAAGACCCTGTTTCTGAAAGAGAAATTACCAGAAACAATGCAGCATATGCACATCAAAAAAACAGAAATCCATACATCGATCACCCAGAATGGGTAACGACAATCTGGGGAACTTCTCCTCTAGCTGTCGACGATGCCAACTTTTCTAAAAACTTGAATATCGCACCAAATCCTGTAAAAGGAAATGTAATTTCTGTTTCGGGAGATAAAGATTTGAAGCAATTCAAAACAGCAATGATCTACAATATGGTTGGGCAAAATGTTCAAACCATTGAGAATCCTTTCCAAAATGGAAATACCATAAAACTTAATAATTTGCCAAAAGGTGTTTACATCTTGAAAACAGGAGAATTAAATACTAAGTTTATTATCGATTAATTAATAAAATTAGCATAACCAAAAGACAGGAATTATTTTCTGTCTTTTTTTGTTTAGAAGTAAAAGAACATTGTAATTCAATTTATAGTAGAAAATCACAAGTTGACAGATTAATTTATACTTAACTGTTAAGAACTCATTCCCCGCTTCTGAATATATTTTTTACCTTTGCAGTCCTAATTATTTTTGAAATGAAAAAATCTATACTTTTATTATTGGTCGGGTTTTCGGGTTTTATGAATGCCCAAATCCCAACAGGATATTACTCACAGGCTAATGGTCTTACCGGATTTACCTTAAAAAGTAAACTTTCTGAGATTGTTACGAACGGCCATCAAAACAGAGGCTATAACTGGACGGTTTTTGCGACTGCTGACAGAGACAAATATTACGAAAATGACAATACTGTACTTGACATCTATTCTGAAAACCCAACAGGAGCAGATCCTTACAATTACACTATCGTTGTAAATCAATGTGGTTCTGCTAATGGTCCAGAAGGAACCTGCTACAACAGAGAACACACGATTCCTAAATCTACATTCAAACCGGCTAGTGGAAATGAAGAAACAACTCCAATGCACAACGATTATCACCATCTCCTTGCGACGGATTATGATGTGAATAATAAAAGAGGAAATTTTCCGTATGGCGAAGTTGGAACTGCAACTTGGACATCTTTAAATGGTTCCAAACTTGGATCAAGCAAACTAAACGGATACGGAGGAACAGTTTTCGAACCAATCAATGAGTTCAAAGGTGACATTGCGAGAATCTACCTCTACTTTGCAACGCGTTACGAAAATCAAATTCAAGGTTTTACTTATGCAATGTATGATGGCACTAAAACAAAAGTTTTTGCTGAACCTTTCTTGAATATGCTATTGAGATGGCACCAGCAAGATCCAGTTTCTCAAAAGGAAATTGATAGAAATAATGCCGTTTACAATTACCAAAGAAACAGAAATCCATACATCGATCATCCAGAATATATCGCTGAGATCTGGGGAACTGTAATGGCTGTGGATGATGCTTCTTTCTCCAAGAATCTAACTGTTGCGCCGAACCCTGTGAAAGGAAATACGATTACAGTAACGGGAGATAAGGATTTGAAACAATTCAAAAAAGCATTCATCTACAATACCGTTGGACAAAACGTACAAACGATTGAAAATCCTTTCCAAAACGGAAATACAATCGTTTTGAAGAATTTGCCAAAAGGTGTTTACATCTTGAAAACCGGAGAATTGAATACGAAATTTATCGTAGACTAATTCTCTTAACAAAATTATAAAACCTTGGAAACAGTTGCTTTTGGCAACTGTTTTTTTGTACCTTCAAGCTTCAAAAATCTTTATATAATGAGACCTAATCAATTATTCAAATTTTTATTCTTAGCATTTATCTTCAACTCTCTCCTATTCTTTGGTCAAGAAAAACCTTTCTGGAAAGAAGTTCAGGAATTCAAGAAAATAGATCATGAAAACAAAATTCCAAAGAAACCAATCCTTTTGGTAGGCAGTTCATCATTTACCTATTGGAAAGATGTTAATGATTATTTCCCCAACAAGAAAATCGTGAATAGAGCATTTGGAGGATCAAGATTGGTGGATCTCAATTATTACGCTGATGATCTTTTGAATCCTTACAAGCCGAGACAAATCCTGATCTATTGTGGTGAAAACGACGTTGCAATGGACAATCCAACTGCAACAGAAGTTTTCGAGAGATTCAAAGCCTTTTTTGGGAAAATTAGAGCAAAATATCCTAAAGTTCCTGTTGCTTATGTTTCAATCAAATATTCGCCAAGTCGAAAAGAATTTTGGCCAATTGTAAAAGATGTTAATCAAATGATCGAAGATTATCTAAAAACTCAAAAACGAGCAGAATATATTAATATCACAGAAGTGATGAATGATGCAAACGGCAATGTTAGAACAGACATTTTCGTTGATGACATGCTTCATATGAAACCAGAAGGCTACCAACTTTGGACAAAAGTGATGGCGCCGTATTTAAAATAATCTTCGAGAGCCTCAGACTGACATATCACTTCCGATGATTGGTACATTTATAAAATATTTGACTTTCTATTTGTAATTATTCTAAATTAATTTATATTTGCAATATGAATCAGCCAGTTATCGCATTTAGAATTGCACCTCTAGCACCAGCATTTGGAAATACAGAAGAAATGTATTGCGGGAAGAAAAATTGTTGTAAAAAATTCAAGAAAGGGAAACGTTGCAAAAAATGCCCTGGTCGCGAAAAAATCAGTTAAACATCAGCCAGATGATCATCAGAGCTAATGCTAAAAATATAATTAAGGAAACCAATCTTTTAGATTTGGTTTCTTTTTTTTGATCGTTTTTAGAAGTTTCAGCGTAATTATTCAATGATTCCTTGTCCTCAGATTCAATCTCGCTTTCAGCTAATTCTGTAATGGTAATTCCCTGAACAATGGTTTTATGCAGAATGGTATTTGTGGCATGAAGCAAAATCTGAAACTTACCGTGAGAATCAAATTCCTTAATTCTAATTGTCCGTTCGCCATTCGGTTTTTCTAATCCAAATGGAACAATCTTCACGAGATCCGCATCGTAAGTATTCCAGTAGATGGTGATTTCTTCATCCTTTCTAGCACGGATTTTACTCGCAGAAAAGTTTTTGATTTTCGGAGGCAAAATGCTTTTCACATTTCTCTGTTGACTGCTGAGATTCTGGTCGTAGATTCTTTTCCTTTCAGGCGTTGTCAGCGTTTCGTAAGCTTCTTTCACTTCTTTGAAACGGTCGGAAAAAAAATCATCATTCTCGTTCTTGTCTGGATGATATTTAAGAGAAAGTTTTCGATAAGCTTTTTTGATGTCTTCTGCAGAAGCATTTTGAGGAATCCCGAGAAAGTAATAATAATCCTTCACAGAACAAATTTAACAAATTCAGAGGTTGAAAAACAAGAAATAGAAAGCCTAATTCTGATTATCTTAATAGAATCTGTCATCAAGGCTATAAAATATTTTAAAGTAAACCAAACCACTTTGCGTCTTCCTAAATGTAAAACGTAAAATTTTAAAATAATGAAAAAAGGAATTTTGGCAATCGCAGGATTAGCTGTAATCGCAATCATCGCAAGAAAAGCACAAAGAAGAAAAGCATTCGTAAAAGGTATTTTTGACGAATACGATGTGAAGGAAAGAACGCCTTTTGGGTTCGCAGACAGAATCCGAACGCTGACGGATGACGAGTACGATGGTTTGAAAAACAAATTCAAAACCGAGTTTCAAAGCAAATGTTGTCACGCAAAAAAGGCAAGCTAAAGCAAAATTGTTTCCAACAAAAAAGGAGTGAAAAATTAATTTCACTCCTTTTTTTATGATTGAAAATCCTTTCAGATTATTTTTGGATGCTTACCAATTCAACATCAAAAACCAACCAGGAGTTTGGCGGAATCACGCCTCCTGCTCCTCTTTCTCCGTAGCCTAAAGCTGGTGGAATCAACAAAGTTGCAGTTTCACCTTCTTTCAAAAGAAGGATTCCTTCGTCCCAACCTTTGATCACTTGTCCAACGCCGATTGGAATATCAATCGGTGCATTTCTCTTGAAAGAATTGTCGAACTCCTCACCATTGATCAATTTTCCTGCGTAATGTACAGCAACAGTTTGTCCTGGTGTAGGATTTACTCCTGAAGTTTGTTTAGTGATTTTGTAGTACAAACCGGATTCTGTAGATTGCATTCCTGCTTTCATATCATTGACCAATTTCTCTTGACTTTCAACAAATTCTTTTAGTTTTTTAGCTTTTTCTTCTTCAGCTTTAGCTAAATATGCTTTGTTTTTTTCTTCGATTTTAGCTTTACCTTCTTCGAAGATTTTCGCAGCGTCGTAATGTTTGTACTTATCACCTTTGCTGAAAACAGCAAGTTTTGTCAAAACAATATCAGTTTTTGGTTTGTCTTGAGGTCCTTTTTCGACATTTGCAATAGAATCGATCACAGCTTCACCACCAACAACTTTCCCGAAGATCGTGTGTCTTCCGTCCAGCCAAGGCGTTGCAATTTCTGTAATGAAGAACTGAGAACCGTTGGTATTAGGCCCAGAATTCGCCATCGATAAGATTCCCTTTCCAGTGTGTTGAAGGTCATTTTTCTCGTCACCGAATTTGTATCCTGGATCTCCCATTCCTGTTCCTTGTGGATCTCCACCTTGGATCATGAAATCCTTGATCACTCTGTGGAAGATGGTTCCATCGTAGAAAGGCTCCCCTTTTTTCTTAGATTTGTTCTCGATTTTTCCTTGTGCAAGGCCTACAAAATTGGCAACCGTCACCGGAGATTTCTCATCTTCGAATTTCACCAAAATTTCACCTTTGCTTGTTACAAAATTTCCATAAAGTCCGTCTGGCAGACCTTTATAAACTTCTTTGTCTATTTCCAATGTTTTACAATTTAATAATGTTAATAATGTTATAGAAAGTGCTATAATTTTTTTCATAGTTTATGATAATCGTTTGTTATAATACTTTTACTTTGATGATAAGAGGCATATCATTTGTGATCTTTTTGCCATCACCATAAGTCCCGTAAGCTAAAACCGAAGGAACAAGGATTTCCGCTTCCTCTCCTTTGTTCAAATATCGGATGACGTCTTCCACAGCATCCATCTCTTGGAATCTTCCAAAAACAACATCCGTGTTTCCGATAGAAGTGTCGTACAATTTGGATCTATCAAAATCGTAGATGACGTATTGATACGATACTTTCTCACCATTGTTTTTGCGAGGCTTTTGTTCCAGATTTTCAATATTCACCCAATAGTTCATTCCCATGGGATAATATTTTACATCTTGAGATTTGATCCAATCCTGAATTTGCGTTCTCTCAAGATTGTTCAGATCTTTTGTTCTGTTTTTGGAAACTTCCATTTCACTTTCAGACATGAATTGCTCACCTGGGTTCTGCACCGGATTTTGCTTAGCACAAGATGCAATGGCTGCAAAAGATAAGACACAAATTATTTTTCTCATATAATAGAGTGCTTTTCTGAAAGACAAAACTTCTGTCTGGAAAAACTTTGGCAAAATTAAGAATTTTCACAGACTTAATTGTTATTAAAACAAAAACCGGAAGATTATTTCCGGTTTTCACTTTTCAATTTACTTTTTATTTAATTCTTATGCACTGTAAACATTTTCTTCTACCAAAACTCTCCACTCAAATGGATCTTCGGCATTATTGGTTTGAATGTTGACCAAGTCGTTTTTCAATTGTTCTGCAAAGCTCTCCTCTGGCGAAAGTTTCGGTAATTTCAAATGCTCACCTTGATAGCCCA
Source organism: Chryseobacterium sp. FH1 (assembly GCF_000735135.1). Taxonomy (GTDB): domain Bacteria; phylum Bacteroidota; class Bacteroidia; order Flavobacteriales; family Weeksellaceae; genus Epilithonimonas. The sequence goes on along the minus strand of NZ_JPLZ01000006.1, from coordinate 426,984 downwards.
ATCCTTCAAAGATGCTTGTCACGACAGCAGTTCCCACGCCCCAAACTTCTTTCAAAGTTCCGTTTCTTTGCGCTTCGATGACGTCTGTTACTTTCACATTTCCTATTACAACTTCGATTCCTCTTCTTTCTGCCAATTTAAGGAAACTATCTCTGGTGATTCCATCTAATATTTTGTCAGAAGTTTGTGGTGTATAAATCGTATCATTAATTCTAACAAAGACATTCATCGTTCCACTTTCTTCAAAATATTCATGTGAACAGTCATCAGTCCAAATAATTTGATCGTAACCTTCCTCAATTGCCAATTGTGTTGGATAAAAAGATGCCGCATAATTTCCTGCCGCTTTCGCTGCGCCTACACCTCCACTTGCTGCTCTGGAATAGTGATCTGCAATCTTTACAGAAACCGGAGCTGTGTAGTAACTTTTCGCTGGTGTTGCTACGATGGCAAACATATATTTTTCTGATATTCTCGCTTTCAAAGCTTCCTCCGTTGCGAATAACAATGGTCTAATATAAAGAGACATTCCTTCACCTTGTGGAATCCAATCTCTGTCTATATCTACTAAGGCCTTCAAACCTCCAATAAAAATTTCTTCGGAAATCTCAGGAATTGCCAATCTTTTTGCCGATTTGTTAATCCTTTCAAAGTTCTTTTCCGGGCGGAAAAGGAACACTTGGCCGTCATTATCTTTGTATGCCTTCATACCCTCAAAACAAGCTTGTCCGTAGTTGACCCCCATCATAGCAGGGGTAAAACCGATTGGACCATAAGGAATCAACTGAAGATCCCCCCACTTTCCATTCTCATATTCGCAAATAATCATATGATCGATGAATGTGTTCCCGAATGAAAAATTATCAGGATCAAAGCTAGAAATTCTTGGGTTGGTAGATTTTTGAATTATCATTTTTTAATTTTTTGTTGAGGTATTACAAATATATAATAAATATTTAATAATAAAAATTTAGTTTAAATTTGTAAAAAATACTGTGAAACGAGAATTAATCACCACAAAAGATGGGAGTAAAACTTTACTAATCAATGGATTAGAAGAAACCTACCATTCGAAACATGGAGCCTTACAAGAAGCAATTCATGTATTTATCAATAATGGACTTAATTTAATTAATAGTTGTGAAATTAATATTTTAGAACTAGGTTTTGGAACAGGTCTTAACGTTTTAGTAACAATTGATGAATATTTGAAAAAAAATACAGATAACAAAATTCATTATTTCGGAGTGGAAAAATATCCGATTTTTTTTGAAGAAGCGTCAGAATTGTCATATTCTGAATTATTTGTTAACAATTTTGTGAAAGATTTATCATTGAAAATCCATCAGTTAGATTGGGAAGTTTCTAATGAATTAACAAAAGATTTCTACCTTACTAAACTGAAAAAAGATTTTTTTGATTTAAAAAACACAAATCTTCCTGCAATCGATCTAGTTTATTTCGATTGCTTCGGTGCAAGAGTTCAGCCTGATCTTTGGGAAATGGAACTTTTGGAAATCGTTGCATCAAAAATGAAACCCGGAGGCTTGCTTACTACTTATGCCTCAAAAGGAAGCGTGCGGAGAAATCTCATCGAATTAGGTTTTGAAGTGGAGAAAAAACAAGGCCCACCAGGAAAAAGAGAGATGATGATTGCCTGGAAAAAATAATTTTCCATAAATTAGACACTCCAAATTACAGCTATGATAGATAAGATCAACATTCGTGTTTATGCGCTTTGTATTAAAGATAATAAGATCCTTGCTCTGCACGAGGAATATGCAGGAGATTTCCTCATCAAATTACCCGGCGGAGGATTAGAATTCGGGGAAAGCACCATCGAATGTTTGAAACGAGAATTCCAAGAAGAACTGAATCTTGACATCAACGTGACTGAACATTTTTACACGCAGGACGATTTTTTGGTTTCCAGATTTAGAGACAATGAGCAATTGATCACAATATATTATCTCGCAGAAATCCTCAACGAACAAGATCAATTGATATTAGATCCGTGCATCGAAAAAACCGAATGGTTTCCTTTGGAGGGTGAAAATCCTTTCCCATTACCAATCGACAAGCGCGTTTTCGAATTTGCAAAAGAAAAATTCCTGAATTAGTTTTCAGGAATTTTTTATAACTAATGACTAGATATTCCAAAGCAGATCTTCATACTTCTTCAAGATAATATCTTTTGAAAAGCGAGATTTGATAGAGGTTTTTATATCCTCTTTATTGTTGTTTCGATGAACTGCGTGTTTTATTTTTTCGGCAAAATCATTGTGGTTTTCGATATTCGCAATTTCACCGTTGATCTGGTCGATGATTATTTCATCAATTCCGCCTGGGCAATTGTTCGCTAAAGAATAAACGCCACAAGTTCCTGCTTCCAAAAGCACATTGGGAAAACCTTCGTAGCGAGAAGACAATATAAAAAGATCGGCAAATTTTAAATATTGATACGGATTGCTCTTCTTTCCGTGGAAAATGACGTGATCCAATCCCAACATTTCTTTCATCTGCAAAAGCATTTCCTTATCTCTTCCGTCACCAAGAATGTGCAGAAGAATATTCTGATTTTTGAGTCTGGAAAAAACTTTCAAAAGATTATCAAAACCTTTTCTGGCAGAGAGATTTCCAATCGCAACGACGTGTTTGTATTGAGGTGAAAACTCGGTTGGTTTTTCAGATTCTTTCAGTTTTTCCTCGATGAAATCTACATCTACAGGATTATTGATTTTAATTAATTTATTCTTTCTAATTCCAAAATTATTGATCAAATCCGTCTGCATATCATTGCTTTGCGCAATAATCCGGTCGTAATTATTATAGAATTTGTAGAAAAATCGGATTTCTTTTCTCGTCACGTGTTGGGACACAACGTTGGTTTCTCTTGCAATGAATTTTGTCTTAGGAAAAAGCTTTATGAATAATGATAAGTAAGCATTCACTTCTCCAAAACCAGAGAAAACAATATCGGGTTTTCTTTTTTTGATCTCCAAAAGAATCGGCTTCAAGGAATGCCGAATTCTTGGCGTTTGGATATCAATGATTTCCACATCTGGTTTCAAAAAATCGAGGTAAGCGCCTTCTTTTCTTAATAATAAAATCGATGGCGAAAATCTGTCTCTCGGAAGATGGTTCGCAATCGTTGTGATGATGCGTTCTGCACCACCCGTTTCCAGATCGGGCAATATGAAAATGATGGATTTTTTCATTCTAAAAATAATTCCGGAAAATGTTCTGTATGATTGTTCAAAATATGATTGACGAGAAAACGATTGTCCTTCCTATCAAAGAAAATGTACCAAGTTGTGTTTTCGTTGGCTTTATATTTTATGTAATATTCTCCAAATTTTTGGAAAGCTTTGGGTGATAGTTTTGAGATTGGTTTATTAATATTTTTAAAGATAAAATCATATATTCTATCACCATAATCCAATGCAGATTCTTTAAAACCTAAATATTCTTTTTTATACAAGACATCAATTATTTCATTGAATTGGCTCTCAAATTCATCTGAATAAAAAATCAAATTTTCCAAGGCAAATTGCTAATGTAATCTCTCGTTCTCTTTTTCATTTCTTCGTGAGAAATGCCTTTCGCCCAACGTTCTTCAAAATCGTCTTTCACAGCATATTCCGTTTTTGGTTCGTTTATATATGATGAGAGTTCAACATTATTTTTCAATTCCAATAATTCTGAAATAATGTCCTCATCCTGCAACTCCGAAATCCATTGCAAAATTTCATTTTTATTATTGATAAAATCAGAGCTCATTTTTTCTTGATTTTAAAATTAATTCGCAATATCACTAATGAATTTGATTCTCAGGATTCTAACTTCCTCATCCGTCAAATCATCGCCGTATTCTGCAAGAAGCGTTTTCATACTGTCGCTTTCCGAGTTTTTCATAAAATCCATAAACTCTTCCACGATGTCTTCGTCAAAATTTTCATTAACGTAATAATCAATATTCAATTTCGTGCCTTGGTAGATGATGCTTTCCATCTCGGAAAGAAGTTCTATCATTGAGAGATTTTTTGCCTTTGCAATATCCTCTAGGTCTATTTTCTTGTCTGTATTTTGAATGATAAAAACTTTATGACTCGATTTGTTTGCAACTTGTTTGATAACAGTATCTTGCGTTCTTTCTATCTCGTTTTCCTCAACATATTTTTTTATAAATTCAGCAAAATCTTTACCGTATTTTTTCGCTTTTCCTTCACCAACGCCGTAGATTTTCGCCACTTCTTCTACAGAAATAGGATATTGAACCGTCATATCTTCCAAACTCGGGTCCATAAAAACCGTGTAAGGCGGGATTCCATATTTCTTGGCAACATTTTTACGAAGCTCTTTCAATTGACCAAATAACACCTGATCCAAACCTCCTCCAGCTTGGATTTGAACCTGCTCATTATCCGCTTTTGTTTTGGATTGAGCCAAATTATACTCTCTATCTTCAGCTATTTGAAAAATGTTTTTGGATTTTCCATTGATGACCTCTTGTCCTTTTTCAGAGATCTTGAGAACGCCGTAAGTTTCAATATCTTTCTTAAGATAATTCTGTACAGTCGCTTGCCTAATGACGGATTTCCAATAGTTGTCACTTTCAGATTTTCCGAAACCAAAGTATTCGGTTTGTTCTAATTTATAGGATTTGGTCACTGCAGATTCTTTTCCGGCAATCAGTGAGATCAAATCTTTCGTCTTGAATTTTTCGCCCAAGACTTTTATCATTTCAAGAACTTTTTTAAGATCTTTTGTAGCATCTTTCAGAGTTGGTGGATTTCTTGAATTGTCACACATCAACGCGCCTTCACCTTTCACAGGATCAAAAATTTCTCCAAAGTAATAAAGCAAATATTGCCTTCTGCTCATCGATGTTTCTGCGTAACCAACAACTTCATTCAAAAGTTGAAGGCCGATTTCTCTCTCGGAAACAGGTTTTTGAGCCAAGAATTTTTCGAGCTTTTCAATATCTTTTGGATCGTAAAAAGCCAAACAATAGCCTTCACCTCCATCTCTTCCAGCGCGTCCAGTTTCCTGATAATAACTTTCGAGAGATTTTGGAATATCATAATGAACAACGAATCTTACATCAGGCTTATCAATTCCCATCCCAAAAGCGATTGTTGCTACAATCACGTCAGCTTCTTCCATCAAAAATTTATCTTGGTGCAGAACCCTTGTTTTTTGGTCAAGTCCTGCGTGATACGGCAAAGCGTTGATTCCATTCACCTGTAGAAGCTGAGCGAACTCCTCCACTTTTCTTCTACTCAAACAATAAACGATTCCTGATTTTCCTTTATGCTGATTGATGAATCTTACAATTTCTTTATCAACGTTAACTTTCGGACGAATCTCATAAAACAAATTGGCTCTGTTGAAGCTTTCTTTGTAAACCAAAGCGTTGTTCATTCCCAGAGTTTTCTGAATATCGTCCTGAACTTTCGGCGTCGCTGTGGCCGTTAGCGCAATTACTGGAACATCTGCAATCTTATCAATGATCCCTTTGAGATTTCTGTATTCTGGTCGGAAATCGTGTCCCCATTCCGAAATACAGTGTGCTTCGTCTATCGCAACGAATGATATTTTTACATTCTTTAAAAAATCAACATATTCTTCTTTTATTAATGATTCTGGCGCTACGTAAAGCAATTTGGTTTTCCCCGCCGTTATGTCGTCCATCACTTGTTTGGTCTGGGTTTTATTCAATGAAGAATTGAGAACGTGGGCTACACCTTCGTCTGACGAAAGTCCATTCACGGCATCCACCTGATTTTTCATCAATGCGATCAATGGGGAAACTACAATCGCGGTTCCTTCAGAAATAAGAGCAGGCAACTGATAGCAAAGTGATTTTCCGCCACCAGTAGGCATCAAGACAAACACATCTTTCCCGTCTAAAAGCTCGGTGATGATCTGTTCCTGTTGACCTTTAAATTTAGAAAATCCGAAATATTTTTTAAGTTCGGCAGATAAGTTGATGTCTTTTGTATCCATCCTTTAATATTGTTTGCTAAATTTGCATACGCTTGAAAGTTATACAAATTATTGATAGTAATTTCTCAGCTTTTATTAGATAAAAAAATGAAGCCTAAAACTTCATTCCTTGATTTCAAATTATTGAAGTGAAGATACAAAATAAATATTATTAAAAAAAATAATTAAAAATTTTTAAATTTTGGATCCAAAAGAAATTCTGTCAAATGCCCATCAGGCGCTGGATATAGAAATAAACGAATTGACCAATCTTAGAAACAGGTTGAATGACAGTTTTATAAAAGCCGTTTTGACGATCAATGAAATCAAAGGAAAATTGATTATTGTCGGCATTGGAAAATCTGCTCACGTGGCCAATAAAATTGTTGCAACGCTCAACTCCACTGGAACACCTTCTCAATTTTTGCACGCGTCCGAAGCTATCCACGGAGATCTTGGTGTGATTCAAAAGCAGGATGTCGTTTTGTGTATTTCTTACTCAGGAAATTCGCCAGAGATTGTGAATCTTTTGCCATTTTTAAAAGAATATTCTACCGCACTTATTTCGATGACAGGAAATCCAGAAAGTAAATTGGGAAAAGCATCTGACATCATTTTGAATACACACGTTGACAAAGAAGCTTGCCCAAACAAATTGGCGCCAACAAGTTCAACAACAGTCCAAATGGCTTTGGGAGACGCACTCGCAGTTTGTTTGATGGAACTGAAAGATTTTAAAGAAATTGATTTTGCAAAGTTCCATCCCGGCGGAAGTTTGGGGAAAAATCTGACGGCAAAAGTGGAACAATTTGTTTCGAATAATAAACCAGAAGTGACCCTCGAAACTTCAATCCGAGACGTCATCATTTCTGTCAGCGGATCCAAACACGGAATCACTGTGGTGGTGGAAAACGGACAAATCATTGGCGTAATCACAGATGGTGACATCAGAAGGATGCTTCTAAACCAAGACGATATTTCGAAAGTGAAAGCTTCTGAAATTATTAGCAAAAACCCTAAAACCATCGATAAAAATAAACTTGCGAAAGAAGCGATGCAGATTTTAAAAGAATATAATATCGGACAATTGGTTGTGACAAATGATGGTCAATATTTTGGTATTATTGACATTCATAAATTGCTGGACGAAGGGATTAATTGAGTTGGAGAGTTGGAGGGTTTGAGAGTTGGAGTGAGATATTTAAAACCCAAAGGGTTTAATATTAGTAGCCGTAGGTGTAACCTATGGAAAATAAAATTTAATCATTTATCAATCATAATTTATCATTTATAAAACAATGAGTGAAGAAAAAGAAATGTCCTTTCTTGGGCATATTGGCGAGCTGAGATCACATTTGGTAAGATCTATTTTGGCGATCATCGTTTTCGCGATCATTGTTGGCTTTAACATCAACTGGGTGATGGATCATATTTTTTTCGGTCCTACGAGAAGTGATTTTTTCACTTTCAAAGTGGTCAACCACTTTTCCAGAGAATTGACCGGAGCAGACAGTTTTATAATGCCGGCCAAATTCAGTGTTCAGCAGAAGCAATTGTTTCAACAGTTCAACGTGATGATGGCGGTTTCCATATTCTCGGGATTGATTTTGGCTTTTCCCTACATCGTTTGGGAAATCTGGAGATTCATTAGCCCAGCGTTGATGCCGGCTGAAAGGAAGAATTCTGTTTTTTACATCAACTCTGTTTGGATTTTGTTTATGTGTGGCGTTTTGACAGGCTATTTTCTGATTCTGCCTTTCGCTATCAATTTCGGATTGCTTTTCAAGGTTTCGGACAATATTGTTCAATTGTTTGATTTATCGGATTACACCACTCTATTTCTGCAAGTTACGATAGGGATGGGCGTTGTTTTCCTTTTTCCGATTGCTGTTTACATCTTAACTTCCATCGGAATTCTTACGCCTAAATTCCTTAAGACATACAGACGTCACGCCATTGTTTTAATTATGGTCGTTGCAGCAATCATAACGCCAGCCGATGTTTTGAGTATGATGGCGGCAGCGCTTCCATTGGTTTTGCTTTATGAGATAAGTGTAGTGATGTCCACCTTTATCTATAAGAAAATGCAAAAGAAAAGTTTGAATAAAGATCTCACGAAACAGTAATTTCTGTATCGACTATAAAAAGAAAAAACAGCAATAACCAAATTGCTGTTTTTTTTGTTTAAGACTCTAATGAGTTTACATTTTAGCTTTTAAAGATATCTTTCCTGATTCTACTAAGCGACGTATCCGTGATCCCAAGATAAGAAGCAATATTCTTCAACGGTGCAAATTTCAGAACTTCTGGTTTTGCTTTAATTAAATCTAGGTAACGTTCTGTCGCAGATTTGGTTATCACTTCCACGGATTTTTGTTTTAAATAGAAAAGCTGGTAAGACATCCACGCTCTTCCCCATTCTGCAAGCGCAGGAATCGTCCAAAACATTTCCTGAAAATTCTCAAAATCTATCTTCCAAGCCACGCAATCTGTTTCCGCCTGAATGTTCTCCATCGAAGGAATTCTTTGGAAAATGGACGAAGCTTCTATCACAATGTCAGATTCCGTAAAGAAATTGATGGTGATGTCATTATTATCAACATCAAAAACAAAAGAACGTGCAACGCCAGATTCCAAAACGAAATATTCATTGGCCACTTCATTTTCCTTCAGGAAAAAATCGCCCTTTTTGAAAAATATTTTCTCGTGGCTTTCAAAAATCAGTTTCAGATCTTCTTCTGAAAACGCGGGATGTTGGTAGATATTTTTTAGTGTGTCCATAAATAAAATAACCGAAAATCTAATTTAATAGATTTTCGGTTATTACTAATGATTTATTTTTTGAAATTATCTCAAAGCATTCACTGCTTCTGCATAATTTGGCTCTTGTCCAATTTCTGGAACTTGCTCTGTGTAAATCACTTTTCCAGTTTCGTCCAATGCAACTACAGCTCTGCTCAATAAGCCTCTCAAAGGAGAATCGCTTAAAGTCAGGCCGTAATCTTCTCCGAAATTCCCTCTGAAATCTGACAAAACTTCTACATTGTCCAGACCTTCTGCGGCACAAAATCTACTCAATGCGAAAGGCAAATCTCTGGAAACATTGATGACAACGGTATTTTCCAATGAGCTAGCTTCCTTGTTGAATTCTCTTGCAGATGATGCGCAAACGCCTGTATCGATGCTTGGAAAGATATTAAGCAAAACTTTTTTTCCTGTGTAATCAGCCAAGTGCTTTTCTGAAAGATCAGCGCCTACCAACGTAAATTCCTGTGCAATAGTTCCAACTTCTGGCAATTCCCCAACCGTGTTAATAGGACTTCCTTTGAATGTAATCTGTGACATAGTATAAAATATTTTTCCCAAAGTTAACGGTTGATTTCTGAAATGTCAAAAATTTGATTCTACTTTAATAAAATTTAACTTTTAGTATTAATTAGGAAAGATATAATCAATATTGAAACAAAAATCATAGTCTCACTGCCACAATTTTACTATAAAATATGTATTTTTGTGATTCAAAACGAAATAAAATCAACTAAATAATGTCAGAAAAATCAAAAATTATTTACACGCTTACGGACGAAGCGCCAATGCTTGCAACGCATTCTTTTTTGCCTATCGTAAAGGCTTTCACATCTGTTGCAGACGTTGACATTGTTGCTAAGGACATTTCTCTTGCAGGCAGAATTCTTGCCAATTTCCCAGAGTATCTATCAGACGATCAAAAGATTGGAGATGCGTTGACAGAATTAGGACAATTGGCTACAACGCCGGAAGCAAACATTATTAAATTACCAAATATCTCTGCATCTGCACCTCAATTGGAAGAAGCGATCGCAGAATTAAAAGCTAAAGGTTTTGCTTTGCCAAACTACCCTGCTGAACCAAAAAATGACGAAGAAAAAGCGATCAAAGCTAAATATGCAAAGGTTCTTGGTTCTGCCGTGAATCCTGTTCTGAGAGAAGGAAATTCTGACAGACGTGCGCCAAAAGCTGTTAAGAATTATGCTAAAGCAAATCCACACAAAATGGGCGCTTGGGCATCTGACAGCAAAACCGATGTTGCACATATGAACAGTGGCGATTTCTACGGAACTGAAACTTCTACAACTGTGGAAAATGATTCCAAATTCAAGATTGTTTTCTTTGGGAATGATGGTTCTGAAAAAGTCTTGAAAGATTTCGCAAACCTAAAAGCAGGTGAAGTGATCGATTCTTCTGTAATGAATCTTAATTCATTGAAAGCATTTGTTCAAACTGCAATTGATGAAGCAAAACAAAGAGGTGTGATTCTGTCTGCGCATTTGAAAGCGACGATGATGAAAATCTCAGACCCAATTATCTTTGGAGCAATCGTTGAGACTTTCTTCAAAGATGTTTTTGCCAATTATGCTGAGACTTTCAAATCTTTAGACATCAATCCAAACAACGGATTGCAGAATCTTTATGATAAAATCGCTGGAATTCCGCAAGAAGCAGAAATCAAAGCTGATATCGACAAAGTTCTTTCTGAAGGTCCAAAAGTGGCAATGGTAAATTCTGACAAAGGAATCACGAATTTCCACGTTCCTTCTGACATCATCGTTGATGCTTCTATGGCCGCGTTGATCAGAAATGGCGGAAAAATGTGGGACAAAGTTGGTGCAGAAGATGACACCGTAGCGATTATTCCAGACCGTTCTTACGCAGGATTCTATCAAGCGGCAATCGATGATATGAAGAAAAACGGAGCACTTGACCCTAAAACAATGGGTTCTGTTCCAAACGTAGGATTGATGGCTCAAAAAGCTGAAGAATACGGATCTCACGACAAAACTTTCCAAGCAGAGGCAGACGGAACAATCAAAGTTCTTGACGAAAATGGAAACACTTTGCTTGAGCAAAAAGTAGAGAAATCTGATATCTTCAGAATGTGTCAAACCAAAGATGCACCAATCCAGGATTGGGTGAAATTGGCTGTCAACAGAGCAAGATTGTCTGAGACACCAGCAATTTTCTGGCTAGACAAAGCAAGAGCTCACGACAGAGAAATGATTAAAAAAGTGGAGAAATATTTGGCAGATCACGACACAACTGGATTGGATATCAAAATCCTAGATGTGAAAGATGCAATGACCGAAACTTTGGAAAGGGCAAGAGAAGGGAAAGATACGATCTCCGTTTCTGGAAACGTTTTGAGAGATTATTTGACCGACCTTTTCCCTATTTTGGAATTAGGAACTTCTGCAAAAATGTTGTCTATCGTTCCATTGATGAACGGTGGTGGATTGTTCGAAACTGGAGCTGGAGGTTCTGCACCAAAGCACATCGAGCAATTCATCGAGGAAGGTTACTTGCGTTGGGATTCTCTTGGAGAGTTCTTGGCGTTGCAGGCTTCTTTGGAGCATTTGGCTCAGACTCAAAACAATACAAAAGCACAAATCTTGGCAGATGCTTTGGACGAGGCGAATGCTAAATTCTTGGCAGAAGACAAATCTCCAGGAAGAAAATTAGGAACTATCGACAACAGAGGTTCGCATTTCTATTTGGCAACTTATTGGGCGGAAGCTTTGGCAAACCAGACCCAGGACGCCGAAATCTCTGCTAAATTTGCGCCTGTTGCAAAAGCATTGACAGAAAACGAAAGCAAGATCAATGAAGAATTGATCGGTTCTCAAGGTCAGCCAAAAGAGATCGATGGTTACTACAAACCAAATTTCGATAAGACAGATATTGCGATGAGACCATCAGAAACATTGAACCATATTGTAAATGCAATCTAATCAAGATTAAGTTTACTTGAATCCAAAAGCACCACTAAAATGTGGTGCTTTTTTTATTTAAAATTATAATCCAGAAATTCTTAAATTTGATAGTATGAAAATCTCTATCAAAAATATGGTTTGCAACCGTTGCATCTCTGCTGTTCAATCGATTTTTGATGAACTGAAAATTGACATCGATCAAATTTCACTTGGCGAAGTTGAAACAGAAAAGGAGATTTCTAGTGAAGAACTCGAAACGTTGAACCTCAAACTAAAATCTACCGGATTTGAAATTCTAGAAGACTCTTCCAAAAAACAAATCGAGAAAATCAAAAACCTGATTATTCAAAAGATTTCAAATGCAGATATTTCTGAAAATTTTGTTTTGACAGAGTTTTTAAGTTCAAAAGTTCATCGAGATTACAGCTCGATCTCCAAACTTTTTTCTCATAGTGAAAATGTGACTTTGGAGCAATATTTCATCCTTCAAAAGATTGAAAAAGTGAAGGAACTGTTGCTTTATCAGGAATTTAATTTGACAGAAATCTCCCAGAAATTGGGTTACAAAAGTGTTCAGCATCTTTCTTCCCAATTCAAAAAAATAACGGGCTACTCTCCTACTCAATTTTTGAATTCTAAGGAGAAACGGATTGCTTTGGATAAGGTTTAAATCTAATTATTCTAAAAAACTATTTAAATGAGCCCAGAAAAAAACTACATAGAAATCAACCGCGAATCTTGGAACAACAGAACCGACGCCCATTTGGAATCTGAGTTTTATGACCTAGAAGGCTTCAAAAAAGGAAATACTTCGCTTAATAATATTGAGCTTGATTTGTTAGGCGATATCAAAGGAAAATCTATTCTGCATTTGCAATGTCATTTTGGTCAAGATTCTATTTCCTTAAGCCGATTGGGTGCGAAAGTCATTGGCATTGATTTGTCTAACAAAGCGATTGAAAGTGCCAAAAAACTAGCGAAAGAAACCAGCGCAGACACAACTTTTTTTTGCTCTGATATTTACGATTTATCGAATCATCTTGACAAAGAATTTGACATCGTTTTCACGAGTTATGGGACGATTGGTTGGTTGCCAGATTTGGACAAATGGGCAAAAGTGATTTCCAGATTTTTGAAACCAAACGGGAAATTTGTCTTTGTAGAGTTCCATCCTGTGGTTTGGATGTTTGATTATAATTTTGAAAAAATCGCTTATCGATATTTTAATTCAGGTGCGATTGTAGAAACAGAATCGGGAACTTACGCAGACAAAACCGCTAACATCACACAAGATTACGTGATGTGGAACCACGGATTCAGCGAGGTTTTTAATAGTTTGATTACAAACGGACTCGAGATCAATTCTCTAGATGAATACGATTATTCTCCATACAATTGCTTTAACAAAACGGTAGAAATCGCGCCAAAGAAATTCAGAATCGAGCATCTTGGCGATAAGATTCCGATGGTTTATTCTGTTTTGGCGACCAAGAAAAACTAATCAATTTTCAGAATAATAAAGAGAAAGTAAGATTCATAAAATAAGAACCTTACAATTAATAACAGGTTTTCATTTATGACCTCAGTCATATCCAAGGCAAAGATTTACAATTATCTTTGAGGAAGTCTTAAGTTTATCTTAAGTAGTCAATGCGATTACTTTTAATAATCACGTATTTTTACGACCAATATTTACAATCTTATTTTAACGGCATTAAAATGGGTAGTATTGAATTACAGATAATTATATCTTAAACCTTATATAAAAGATTTGAAAAAAAACCATAACCAATTCAATAAATCCAAATTATTAGAATTGGTAAAATCTTCTCAACTGATTGGAGAAGAATCGCTCGCCGAAGCCTCAGAGACTGATTCTGTCAAATCTTTTCCCGAAAAAACTTTAGCCAAACTAAAATCCACAAAATTTTTATCAGCAAGCATTCCAGAAAAATTGGGAGGTCAGAATTTAGGATTGATTCCCGGAACCAACTTGGCAATGCTCACCATTCTGAAAAATATTGGAAAAGGAAATCTGGTGATGGGACGAGTTTTGGAAGGTCACATCAATGCGCAGATTTTAATTGACCAATTTGGTTCCGAAAAGCAAAAAAAACTTTTTGCAGAAGATGCAATTGCGGGTAAACTTTTTGGAGTTTGGAACACGCAAGCTGCGGATGGAACTTTCCTCACAAAAGTGGAAAAAAATATTTATCAATTAAATGGTTCCAAGACTTTTGCGACGGGAACAGATTATGTTAGCCGACCAATTGTCACTGCCGCGAGGAAAGATGGAGCTTGGCAAATGTGTGTCGTCCCGCTTGATGAATCATCCGTAAAAAGCGATTCCAGCTGGTGGAATCCAATGGGAATGCAGTCCAGCAGAAGTTTCAAAATGACATTTTTGAAAACCAAACTTCAGAAGATTAATCTACTCGGAAAAGCCGGCGAATATTACCAACAACCAGGATTCAGTGGTGGTGCTGTACGATTTGCGGCTGTTCAGTTAGGCGCCGCGGAGCAACTTTTAGATGAGACAAAAAAATATCTCGTGAGTCTAAACAGAACTCAAGATCCGTTTCAAAAAATGAGATTGGGTCAAATGGCAATTGCTGTAGAATCAGGAAATCAGTGGATTGTTGGTGCTTCATCAAGAATGGACCGTTATATGAAACAACCGACGAAAAGTGAGGCGGAACATTTTGTCATTTATGCTAATATGATGCGGACCGCCATCGAGCAAATCTGTACGGATGTGATGAACCTTTGTCAAAAATGTGTTGGTGCACGTGGTCTCAACAAACCTTATCATTTTGAGAGAATCATTCGTGATCTAAGTACTTATCTAAGACAACCTGCGCCAGATCAAGTCTTGGCAGATGTTGGTGGCTACGTCCTAAATTCTAATATTCCTGCAAGTGAGATCTGGAATATGAACTTAAAAAAAATTAAAAAAAATGAGTCCAATAAATTTTGAAAATATTCCGTTGGCACCAGAACAATGTGTCACAGGATTTGGAACCACATTGATTGTCGCTCCACACGCCGATGATGAAAGTTTGGGTTGTGGCGGTGTCATTTCGCTGTTGCGAAAATATGGGCAGACGGTTTATATTTTATTACTCAGCGACGGAACTTTGTCTCACCCAAACAGCAAAGAATATCCTGCAGAAAAGCTTAGATATCTGCGCGAAAAGGAATTAATTGAAGCCTGCGCAATTCTTGGCGTTGCTGAAGAAAATATCATTTTTGGCAGATATCCCGATAGAAATGTGCCGACAATTGGTGATGAAAGATTTGAAACCTCGCTTAAAAGTATTTCCAAAATGCTGGACGTCATCAAACCTCAAAGTATTTTCGTGCCGTGGCGCAGAGATCCACATCCGGATCATCAAGCATCTTTTCAATTGATCAATTCTGCTGAAACTTCCAATGCTAAAATTTATGAATATCCAATCTGGCTCAAGCAATTGGGTCAATCTGGAGATGAACCAACCAACGAAGAATCAATGCCTTTCCGACTGAACATCAGTAATGTCTTATCTCAAAAAAAGGAAGCAATTTCTAAACACCGTTCTCAAATTACAGATTTGATCAATGATGATCCCGAAGGTTTTAGGCTTTCTCTAGAAATGCTGGATCAGTTTAATGTACCCTACGAAACATTTTTTATCTCAAAATAATGGAAGAAAAACAATCTTTAGATTCGGAATATTTCAAAGGTGTCTATGACGCCAACGAAGATCCTTGGAACTTTGAAACCAGCGAATATGAGGCTAAAAAGTATGCGGTAACGGTCGCGTCTTTGCCCAAAGATCATTATGAAAATGTTTTAGAAATCGGTTGCTCGATTGGCGTTTTGACTCAACTTTTGGCTCAGAAAAGCGAACATATGTTGGCAACAGATATTTCGGAAAAGGCTTTAAATCTTGCGAAAAAACGTTGTGAGAATTTGGATAATGTCACATTTAAAAAACTCAATTTTCAAAATGAACTTCCGGAGGATGAATATGATCTGATAATGGTTTCCGAAGTGGCCTATTATCTTTCGCAAAACGATTGGGAAATGGCTGTCGGAAATTTATTTGAAAGATTAAAAACTGACGGAAATATCGTCCTGGTACATTGGTTGCCAGAAGTTCACGATTATCCGCAAACTGGCGACGAAGTTCATCAGAGTTTTGAGAAATTAATGAAAGGCAAAATGATGAACATTTTCACCTGCAGAGCTGAAACTTACAGAATTGACGTCTGGGCAAAATCGTGATTGGAATATTCCTGAATTTTCATTTGCAAATCTTTAATCGCTGTATCAATCGAGACTGCTGGAATATTTTCTTTGCTCATTTTACTTTTAATGAACAATATTTTTTCAAACCATTCTCCAAAATATTGATAATCATTAAACAAACTATAATTGTCTTTTTCAATGGTGATTTCAGGAATTATTTTTTTGATTTTTTGATGAAATTCTGACTCGGTAATTTGATTTTTGGAGTTCCATAAATCCAATAAGCTTCTTTTTTGAACAAGCCTTTGTGTAATTGAAGGGCAAGATTCAACAAAATAATTATCGACGTTTTTACCTAAGTTTTTCCAGACATTCAGTTGGTGAGAAAGTCCGATTTCTGTTCTGCCAATCCACCTCGCAGACGTGTGAACTTTTACATTGTAACTGTGTCGAATTTTCGCATCGATGGTTTGCAATCTGTCAAAAAATGCACAATCTTCTAGATAATCTACCTCAGGAACGCCACCGGATTTGGCAAAACAATCTGTCATAATTGCAAAACTGCCGTTGAAATGTTGATGATGTCTTGGATGAGGATCAAACTCGGAATCGATGATTTTTGCTTCCAGTTCTGCAATCAAGAGTTGGTATTTTTCGTCTTTAAAATGATGCAGAAGCGTGAATTCGTCCAAGTTTTCAAGTTCATTTTGATACAGCGAAATCCTACCGCCTACGACATCTGCCCCATTGATGATTTCCTGTTGAGTTTGCGAGATCCAGTCGTTGGCAACCGAAGTGTCTCCATCCGTCGTCATAATAATCCCACCACCATTTTGCATAAGTCTGGAATAAGCAGATTCCATCAACTTCCTGCGAACATAGCCGATATTTGCCAGCGATTTAGATAATGTAATTTCCTCTAAATGAATGTTGAGATTAGGATTCTCAAGCTGGAATTTCTTGATCAAAGCGACCGAATCATCGGAACAATTATTAGCTAAAACCAGGATTTCAAATTGATTAGAATCAAGACTTTCACCCAAAATATCAACTTGGTTTGCAAATGACGAAAGTGTCTGCAAAATATAAGTCTGCTCATCTTTGACAGGAATCACAATACTGGATTTTACGCTAGGTAAAATTTGAAATTTCGAGAAGAAAGAATCACTGTGATTTTCGGTGGAATCCATCATTTAGCATTATTTAGAGATAATAATTGAACTAGAATTATAAACCAATTCTTCTCATATTAGAACAAATCAGTTATTTACAATTCTAATACCAATAGGTTTTCTTAAATTGATAATTATTAAATTAATTGATAACGAGAAAGGGAAAATGGTAAAATTCCAAATCGATTTTTTCATTGTTTTATTAAATCAAAGGTTTAAATTTTGATTACACTTGATTTAACATTCAGAATATCAATAAAATAAAACAAATTATATGATTAATATTAAGGTCAAACGCGAAAAGATGAATGCCGTTTTTACGAAACACCATTTGAGAGGTTTGCCTTTCGATGCGGTCATTCATCATTTCAGCGAGAAAGATCAGCACGAACATATCCACGATCATCCATTCAGTTTTACGACGCATATTTTAAAAGGCAGTTACATCGAAAGGATCTACGAAATCTTTGAAAACGGCACTTACAAATCCTCCGAACATCACAGAAAAGAAGGAACTTCGCATTTCGTACCAGCCAACACCATCCACGAAATCATCGAGCTTCCGGAAGGTGAATGTTTCACGGTCATCCGCCCCAGTGAATGGGAAAAGGAAACTTATTTTTATAAGTTCGAAGATGGAAAAGCTTTCAAGAGAAAGTGGAATCTGAGGAAATTTAGGCCGATAGGATAAGTTGATTTTCAATTTAGATTTCGTTTCATTTTGCGAGTTGACTGGTGTTTTTTGGAAGTTTTTTGTATTTTGCTGGATAAATTAATAAAATCAATCCATGAAACTTAAACTGACCTTTCTTTTTTCATTAATCTCATTCCTCTACTTTTCTCAGAACCATCGTTTTATCTACGAATTCAAATATAAAAGCGATACTATTTCTCAGAAAGAAAACAAAGCTGAGTGGGTTTTGGATATCAATGGAGAGAATGTTCAGTTTTATGAATTTATGGCCATTCAAATAGATTCTACCAACCAAAAGTCGGCTGGTTTTTCCACCTATTCATCATCGTTTGCCAAATTGAAAAGAAAATTATCATCATCGAAGAATGCTAATTACTTTCTTTTGGGTGATTCCTATTTTTATTTCGAAAGTGATGACAAAATCATTTGGAAAATCAGCAATGAAACCAAGCAGAATGACAAATATAAAGTCCAAAAAGCAACTTCAGATTTCGCGGGAAGACACTGGGAAGCTTGGTTCACAACAGATTTGCCTTTCTCGGAAGGACCTTATAAATTCAATAATCTTCCGGGACTCGTTGTGGAAGTGAAAGATTCACAAAACTATTTCAGTTTCGAACTTTCAAGAATTCAAAATCCGAAGAAAACGAACGAAAATATTGTAGAAAACGTATTCAAAAAGAAGCCTCTAAAAGTTTCTTACGCAAAGTTCAAAGAAATGATGATTGCCAATTACAATGATCCGTACAACCGTTTCCGAAGTATGAGACCCGGAACTTGGTCGATTGGCCGAGAAGATGAAACTTTTGTGGACACGATTGAAGGTCTGAACAAAATCACCAAAGAAGAGCAGGAAATCATCTTGAAAAACAATAACGAAATTGAGAAAGATAAAACGATATTTTATAAATAAGTCATCGTTTGTAATATAGAAATATTCATTAAATGGAATTGTTAATTTTCAATTAGTTTTTTAGATAATAGATTTTAGTAATGAGAAAATTAATGGAAGAAAAATTCAAATCTTTTGAAAAATCAATAAAAAAGAAACATAGCTTTAGTTTTACTCCTAAATATGAGGAAGAATTTCGAACTCAAGTTAGTGAAAAGGTTTATAAGCAAATAGCTATAGAGACCTTTGAAAAAATTGACTGCGAGCTAACTTATATTGATGAAAATATTATTCAAGCTAAAAGAAAACAATACTCTTTGGGGTTTACTCATTTCTCAGAAGGCGTAAGTGTTGATTTTAAGTATGGAAAAGTCACTGTAAAAAGTAAATCGTTAGGAAACGAAATATGGGATAATGGACAAAATTCTAAAAGAGTAAAATTGTTCATCTATGCTTTCAAAGAGATAGAAAAAAGTTACGATAAAAGCGATTTAAAAGAAATTGAAAAAGAGGTAGAAAAGCTGCAAAATTGGGATGATTACGAAATTCCTCAAAATTTACCAATAGAGAAAAAATATAGAAGACCAAACTTCCCAATTGTAATTATTGGTTCTATAATTCTTGCAATAATATTAGGATTTCTTTTAGCAGAAGCCTCAGTAAATGGTAAATATATTATCGGACTTTTTGAATTGTTGATAGCATTATCAATTACTTTTTCTTATAAATATTTAATAAAGCTTTCAAACTTTTCTCATTATGACAGGATAATTTACGCAATTTTTGGGACAATTGTGCTAACTTATTTACTCAACCAATACTTTCAATATGAACTTATTCTACGAAAAAATAACTATGATAGAATTGGATTTCTGAGTTTTATTGTTCAAAAATTACAAACTGGATTAATACTTGAAAAAGTAAATACTGCTTGGATTGGATTGATAATCAGCTGGATTTTCCAAATTGGCTGGACTTTCCTCATTTGTTACTTAAGAATATTTCAAGTTGTAACGACCTATAAAATTGGTAGAATTCCAACAGAGGTTGTTGACTTTGCTTTTTATTATTTTGTAAAAGATAAAACAGAAGAAGAGGTCAGAAATGAATTATATAAAAACGGGTGGACAAACAAACAAAACCAAGACGAGGTTTTTGAAGCTATTGAAGGAATTCAAGTTGGGAAAGATATAAACAAGATTAATTAAAATTCTTTTTACTTAAAATATTCACGGGTAAAGTTGTGTATTTTTGCACAATATTTTACTGATTCCAAACGAAACAATCTTGAACAATCTAAGACATTATCTCTCCGCCATCATTGCATTTTCGCTTTGGGGAACTTTCAGTTTGGTTTTGAAACCGCTCCACGAGTACGCTTCTTTGGATATTCTGTTTTACAGAGTGTTCAGTTGCGCATTGATTATGACTGTTATTTCATTGCTTTTCAAACGGAAAAAACTCGCCAATAATCTGGATTATTTTCAACAACTTCCTCGGAAGAACAAGCGAAATCTGATTGGTCTCAATGTCCTCAGCAGTATTTTGTTGACTGCCAATTGGTTTTCATTTATTTTTGTGATGAATCACGTTAGCGTGCGCGCAACTTCTGTCGCCTATTTGGTTTGCCCGATTATCACGACGATTCTCGCCTATTTTATTTTGAAAGACAAACTTACGAAGCTACAATGGTTGTCGGTTTTTCTCAGTTTTGTTGGATGCGTCTTGCTGTCTTACGCCAATTTGATTGATATGTTCTACAGCAGTCTCATTGGTTTCACGTACGCCTCATATCTTGTGAGCCAAAGCATCAACAAAAATTTTGATAAGTTCTTGGTTCTCAACTTTCATATTCTTTTGTCAGCATTGATTTTGTTGCCATTTTTCCCAGTTTATTCCAGTGGTTTGATTACCGATTTCAAATTCTATTTCTACGTCGAAATCATCGCAGTGATGTACACGATTGTTCCGTTGCTTCTCAATCTTTATGCACTTTCAGGAATCAGTTCTTCCAAAGTTGGGATGATATTGAACATCAATCCTATCATTGCTTTCGTCTTGGCCGGCGTGGTTTATCACGAGCCATTGGGAAGCTTGCAGATTTTTTCTTACGCTTTGATATTTTTGGCGGTGATTGTTTTTAATGGGAAGGAGATTTTTGGAATGAAAACTGAAAGAAATTAGATTTAATTCCATTTATCAATTCATTATTCTTAATTAATTAATTATAATAAATTTGAATAAATTATACTTTATCCAAATGAAAGTAATTGCATTAATGATTTTTGCCCTAACTTTTCTCAGTTGTAAAAATCGAAAAGAAATTTTCGCAGACCAAAACTTTACCAATGCTTTATTTGACGAAGGTGTCGATGAAAATAATAATGGAACTTTCGAAATAGAAGAATATTTGAAAGTAACCAAGCTTAGACTTACTAACAGAAGAATTTCCAGTATCTCCGGAATAGAAAATTTTAAAAATCTAGAAGAATTATCTATTAACGAAAATTTCATACAAAATTTTACAGCTTTAGACAGTCTTCATAAACTTCATACACTAGCAATCACACTTAATCCTACAAAAAATAAAATTGATTTCTCGAAAATTGATAATTTAGAAGTATTATATGCAGTAAGATTAAATTTGAATGAAATTAAACTTAATGACAAAATAAAATCTCTATCTATAGGCGATAATAATTTTGTAGATTTTGATGCAAGCAAATACATAAATCTTGAAACTTTAAGCCTGGACGGTTGTAAACAATTGAAGAAAGTAGATATATCAAATAATTCAAAATTGACTCAATTATATTTGTATCAAACAGCAATTAGTGAACTTGATATTTCAAATAATAGTTTACTAAAAATAATGTACGTTGAACCGAATGTGAGACTTATAAAAAATAGTGTTCAAAAAAACCGTTTACCATCACAAAAAATAACTCAAGAGTAATCACTTGACTAATTTCGAAACTTTGTCATACCTTATTTTCTAATTAAACTTCACTATTTAGATTAATTAAAAATAACTTTGTCAATCATCCTTTTTTACTTATTTTTACCTGATAATATTTAATCAAAAATGAGAAAACTAATATTCGGAGGAATAGTGGCTTTATGCGGATTTGTGACATCTAATGCACAATGCAAAACCGTTTCCACAGTGACAGAAAATTTTGACAACTGGAAAGATATTAACAAATGCTGGTCTATCCAAAAAGGCGAAGCAATGCTCTACGCCAGCGAAAACAAAATCATCTTCTACTCGATGACCAATCCTAAGGAAAATATGTATCTGGTAACACCAAAAATCAAAGCTGGAAACTACACGCTGAGCCTTGATGTGACGGACAATGGCGGAGAAACAACTTTGGAAATCTTGTCTATCCAAAACGCATCAAATCCTAAAACTTTTGCCACCATCGCAAAACCTGTGAAAATTGGAAAAGACAAAAAAGTCTTCAACATCTCATTGAAAAAAGACAGCCACCTTGGTCTGAAAGTAATGCTGAATGGCGTACATCAAGCCGTTTATTTGGACAATCTTTCTTTGAAACCGAGAAAATAATGGTCTTAGACTTAAACTTATACCAACCCTTCAGAAAATCTCTGGAGGGTTTTTATTTATTCATATGTTATTTCATTCTTTTTTCATCAAATTTGCGCCGAACAAATTAACAAAAGATAATCCTATGGAAAAGAAAAATATAGCCGTAATAGGTCTTGGCGGTGTTGGTGGATATTTCGGATTCAAAATCAATCAGTTTAATGAGAAAGAGAATCCTTTTCGTATTACGTTTGTCGCAAGAAGTAAAACCTATGACGTGGTATCGGAAAATGGACTTACACTACTCTCTCCAGAACATCCGGAAAACATTACAAAACCTGATGAAATCGTTCAAAGCATTTCCGAAATAGACAATGCTGACCTTGTTCTCATTTGTGTGAAAGAATATGATTTGGAAAACGTTTGCGAACAATTAAAACAGGTCATCAGCACAAAGACAATCTTGCTTCCTTTGATGAACGGCGTAGATATTTATGATAGAATCAAGAAAATAATTCCCGGAAATACAATTTTGCCAGCGTGTGTTTATGTAGCATCTCACATCAAAGAGAAAGGAATTGTGGAACACAAAGGAAAACCCGGGAAATTGATATTCGGCAAAGACCCTTCAAATGTTTCGGAGAATGTAGAATGGATAATCAAATTAATGACAGACAGCAGAATCGACTTTGATTTTAAAAAGAATTCTTTTGCAGACATTTGGACCAAATTTATTTTCGTAGCCAGTTTTGGATTGGTGAGTGCAAAGTACAATTCTTCTATCGGAACAGTTTGCAATGTTACTTTACAGAAACAGGAAGCCACAGCCATAATGAAAGAAGTAAAAGCCATCGCAGATAAAAAATCAATCGGTCTCCCAAGCGACATCATCGAAAAATCTTTTGAAAAAGCGTCCACATTTCCACCTGCAACGCCAACGTCTTTGCAACTGGATATCAATGTAAAACAACAAAACAACGAACTCGAATTGTTTGCCGGCGCCATCATCCATTACGGAAAAGAGCTGGGAGTAGAAACGCCTTCAACTCAAAAAATACATCAGGAATTAACAGAGAAGATTCAGCAACTAAGTTTGTAGATATCGAAAACCTAAACAAAGCCTTTAGAAAATCTAGAGGTTTTTTAATTTCTGATTATAACATCTTTCCATTTATTTGTAACAGATTGAAATCTATTTTGCTGAAATTTGTATCAATAATTATCAGAGCGAAGCGTACTCATCTTTGTGCCTTCAAAACATTGAATCTTTAAAATAAGAACTTGTGCGCTTTGTGTTAAAATAAAAAAATGGAAAACCACAATCATCATAACCACGACAATCTTCACCCAAACCAAAGAATTTCACCAAGCTCCGTCTATTATTGCCCGATGGAATGCGAAGGCGAAAAACTGTATTTCAAGCAAGGCAGATGTCCCGTTTGTAATATGTTCCTCGTTCCGATTGAAGAGCGTGAAGACCAACGAAACAAACCAAAAACCTATTCCAAAACCAATCTTCCCGAAAGTTTCAAAGATAAAATTGGCGAATATTTTTGTCCGATGTTTTGCGAAAGCGACAAAACCTACGAATCAGATTCCGGTTGCCCAGTTTGTCATATGCATTTGGAGGAAATCACAGAAGATTTGGTCAGAAGTCAGAAGCTGGAAGCTGGAAGTTCACATACACATCAAAACACCAAACACCAAACACCAAACACCCATCAAGAAGGAAAATACTATTGCCCGATGTTTTGCGAAGGCGACAAGGTTTACGATTCCAATGTTGGTTGTCCGGTTTGCGGGATGGATTTGGTGATGATTCCGATAAAAGGTGAAAAACACGAGGACAAAACCTATCAAACTTTGCAAAGAAAATTCTGGATTGCGCTAGGATTTTCTGTTCCCGTTTTCATTCTTTCGATGGGCGGAATGTTCATCAATTGGCCGTTTTCTCATCAAATCCAGGCGATTTTGGAATTAATTCTAATGATTCCAGTCCTTTTTTACGCAGGCTGGTTTGTGATGAAACGTGGTTGGATTTCCTTCAAAACGTGGAATCTGAATATGTTTTCTTTGATTGCGTTGGGCGTTTCTGTCGCATTTATTTTTAGTTTGATTGCTTTAATTTTTCCAGATATTCTTCCCCACGAATTTTCTCACGGCGGAAAAGTTCCGCTTTACTTTGAGTCGGTTTGTGTGATATTGACTTTGGTGATTATGGGCCAAATGTTGGAAGCAAGAGCGCATCAAAAAACAGGAAAAGCTATCGAAGCATTGATGAATCTCTCGCCGGAGACTGCCAATTTGATTGTGAATGAAAATGAGAAAAAAGTTCCACTTTCTGACATTAAAATCCATGATATTCTAAGAGTAAAACCAGGCGAAAAAATCCCTGTGGATGGAAAAATTATCGAAGGAAATTCCAACGTTGACGAATCGATGATTACGGGCGAACCAATTCCGTCAGAAAAAAAATCTGGCGACAAAGTCACCTCCGGAACCGTCAACGGAAACGGAACTTTCCTGATGAAAACGGAAAAAATCGGCGATGAAACCTTGCTTTCCAAAATCATCAAAATGGTGAACGACGCCAGCCGAAGCAAAGCGCCAATCCAGAAATTGGCAGATAAAGTTTCGAAGATATTTGTTCCAACTGTGATGGCGATTTCGGTTTTAACATTCGTTGCGTGGTACATTTTCGGTGGGGAAAATAAATTGACTTTTGCTTTTGTAAACGCCGTCGCTGTTTTAATTGTCGCTTGTCCGTGTGCTCTTGGATTAGCTACACCAATGAGTTTGATGGTAGGAATCGGGAAAGGTGCGCAGAATGGAATTTTGATAAAGAACGCCGAAGCCTTGGAAGAAATGCACAAAATCAATGTCCTAATTACCGATAAAACGGGAACTTTGACGGAAGGAAAACCAAGTCTGGACAACATCGAAACTATTGAAAATCAAGATAAAAATACAATTCTGAAACTCGCTTCATCACTCAATCAAAATTCTGAACATCCTTTGTCTAATGCGGTTTTAAGTCAATTTAAAAAATCCTTCGACTCTGCTCAGGAAAACAAATTTGAAAAAGTAGAAAACTTCGAAAATATTTCAGGAAAAGGTGTGAAAGGAATCATTAATCAAGAAGAAATACTGTTAGGAAACGAATCTTTGCTGAATCATTTTAACATTAATATTCCAGAAAATTTAAAATTAAAAACCAACGAAAAACAAAACGAAGCGAAAACGATTTCTTACTTGGCAAAAGCTGGAAACGTTCTTGGATTTTTAAGTTTTTCAGACAATATTAAACCGACTTCAAAACAAGCGATTGAACTTCTTCAAAATCAAAACATCGAAGTGATAATGATGACCGGCGATAATGAAAATACGGCAAAAGCAGTCGCTGAACAACTCGGAATCAAAAATTTCAAAGCCAATTGTCTTCCCGAAGATAAAATGAACGAAATCAAAAAACTTCAAAACGAAGGGAAAATCGTGGCAATGACAGGCGACGGAATCAATGATGCGCCAGCTTTGGCACAAGCCAACATCGGCATTGCAATGGGAACAGGAACCGACATCGCGATTGAAAGTGCCGAAATCACTTTATTGAAAGGCGATATTCTCGGCGTTGCGAAGGCGAAAATCCTCAGTGAAAAATTATTGAGAAACATCAAAGAAAATCTGTTCTTTGCCTTTATTTATAACGTTTTGGGAATTCCGCTTGCTGCAGGACTGCTCTACCCTTTCTTCGGCATTTTATTGAGTCCGATGATTGCGGCCGCGGCAATGAGTTTCAGTTCGGTTTCTGTGATTCTGAATTCTTTGAGATTGAATAATGCGAAATTGGATTTATAATTATTTGTCTTCGAGAGCCTCAGACTGACAGTATAGATTTAAATCGAAAGTATTCGCGATGTCATGCTGAGGCTCTCGAAGCATCTATAATATTAATCCAAAAAAAAACAGCACCGAGGAAAACCCCGATGCCATTTCAAAACAAATATAAAACCTTAAAATCGTCAAATTAAAAATTAACGGTCAGCTTGCTGAAGACATATCTTCCGTTCTGTCCGAATTGTGAGGTAGAACGTGAGTAGATAAACTGATCGTTGTTGGTGGAAGATGCCACATTCTTCGTTGGATAGATGTCAAACAAATTATTCGCACCGATTGTCAAATTAAAATTCTTACTGATATCGTAACCAATGGACAAATCTGTGATGATTTTATCTGTGATCAACTGATGTTCATAAATATTTCCATTGATACCATCAGCACCATAAACTTTTCCGTAGTAAGTATTTCTCAGATAGAAATTGAAATCTTTCCATTTCAGATTATTAGACAAACTCGCTTTTACTTTTGGAACTGAATCTTCTAAATAAACTCTGGATCTTTCACCAAAGTAAGTCGTCTCCAATCCTGCATTTTTCAATAGATCTGAAGCGTGAATATCGCCCACTTTTTTGGTTTTATTGAAGTTGATGGCAAAATCGTTATTCAGTTTCACATTGCCAGTTCTGTAGTTATGGCTGATAACCACGTCCAAACCTTTTGTCTCTGTATCGATGGAATTGGCAAAGAATTGTGCGGCATTCACATTGTTTTTATCAAATTCATCTCTTACCCCTTGTAAGTTAGGATTTGCTATAATCTGTGCATCGGTTGGTCTGCTAAATTGGTCAGTCAGAACAATTCTGTCATCAATTCTTATGAAATAGGCATCTGCAGTAATATTCAAATTCAGAGCAGGGATTTTATACGTAAATCCTGTACTAACAGATTTTGAAGTTTCTTGTTTCAATTTATTAATTCCCAATCCTCTTGCAACCGTAGAATCATTACTGAAAGTTCCTACTTCTACCAAAGATGGCGCTGTTCCTCCCGGAAGTGTTGTGAACAATGTTGATGTCGTGTTGTAATAGATCTGATGAATTGACGGTGCGCGGAAACCTGTGGAACCTGCAAAACGGAAATTCAAATCATCGGAAAGTTTGATTCTAGACGCTAGTTTATAATTAAAAGTCGAACCAAAATCTGAATAATCCTCAAAACGAACCGCCGCATCTACCAAAAACCAATTGGTAAAATTGAATTCTACATCAGCATAGGCAGCGTATGAATTTCGATTTCTATTGGTTGCGTTCTCTGCTCTGAAGCCTGAGAAAACCTGAGAACTTCCTGCCAATGCAGCTCCAAAAAAGTCAGTTGGTTTCAATGAGTTTGGCGTTGTTGGCGTTTGTACATTTCCGTTGATGTCATAAGCGGTGTAAGAGGCTTCTTCCCCTGGATTGATTCTGAAATTCTCGTGACGTTGTTCTGCTCCGAAAGCGACGTTGATGCCTTCCAAAACGTCATATTGCTTGCTGAAATCCAAATTGATGGTATTCTGCAAAAACTGCAATCCCCCAGCTTTGAAAGTGTTTGGAGAATTGAATCTTAAACTTGTGTTTCCAGTATTTTCAATCGTGTAATCAAAACTGTTTTGTCCGAAAGTATTGCTTAGATCGACATTCCATCCGCTCCAATTTCCTTTAACTCCAGCAGACAATGACACATCCTGGATCTTCGTATGAATCTCTGGCAAATAACCATCTAGATAAATTCCTGTAAAAGTTCTTGCCTGATTTGGTCTTCTGTAAAAACCGCCGGAAGCACCATCACGGATAGAGTATCCGCCAAAAGTGTAGGCTTTCCAATCATCATTGATAGGCACTTCTATATTGGCAAACAATTGGTGGTTATTGAGCTTAGACTGACCAACTTGTTGATTAAAATCTTTTCTGGTTTGTCCTCTGTAAGCTAACTCCTGGTCTGTGTAGTTGGCTCCCAACAAAGATTGCAAAGCTGTGATGCTTGATGCATTCTGGATGTTGGTCTGAAAGTTTGAGTCAAAATAATTGACACCTTGAGAATATTGATGAATTAGATTCACGAAGTCTTGTTCGCCCGCAGTTCCTTTCAGATTGTTGATATTGTTGAAATAAGACGAAAGATTCACGCCATTTTCTGATGCTCTTTTCTCGATCGCGTTGTAGGCATTATAGATATTTCCACTTTCTGTTCCAGCTCTTCTTGTAGGATCACGGAATTGTGAAGACCATGTCAAGTTATAGAAACCACCTCGTTTTCCGATTTTGTTTCCGTAGTTAAGGTCCAATTGATATTGCTGACCGTCGTAGTTTCCAGTGTGATCATTAGCTGCTTTTGTCAGATAACCACCGTAATTCAGTTGTCCTGTCAGTTTTCCGGTGTCTCTTTTCAATTGAAGGTTCATCACGCCGGCAATCGCATCAGAACCGTATTGTGCAGAAGCTCCGTCTCTCAAGACTTCTATTCTGGAAAGTGCAAAAGCTGGAATGGCATTCAGGTCCGTTCCTACCGTTCCTCTTCCTGGAGCTCCATTTACATTCACCAAAGCGGATGTGTGTCTTCTCTTTCCATTGATCAAAATCAAAGTCTGGTCTGGACCCAAACCTCTCAACTGCGCTGGATCCGAATGATCCGATCCATCTGCATTGGTCTGAATTGTTGATGTAAAAGAGGGCGCAATCGTATTAAGGATTTGATTGATGTTCGTCTGTGGCAAACTCTGCTGAATCTCCTTCAAATTGAAAACATCCACAGGAACCGGGCTGTCCGCTTTGGATCTTCCACCACTTCTGGATCCTACCAAAACCACTTCTTCGATTTGGCTGCTGGACACAGTGTCATTTGCAGGTGTTGTTTCCTGAGCCTGCGCAAATGTAACTCCCGAAAAGAAAATCACCGCCGCTGTGAGCGCAATTCCTTTCCTTGAATTAATAATAGTTACTTGTTTCATATAATTCTAAATTTTACGTTCTATAAATAAAAAAACTTCTTCCAGACAAGTCTAGAAGAAGTTTATATGAGGATGTGTTTGATCCTAAAATAAAAAACTTTTAAAACTTATCTTTCCTTTTTTCAAAGGCTGAATGCAACACCTTTCCTTTCGGCAGGTTGTTAAGACTTCACTGGGTCAGGTCCCTCGGTCTTTCTTAATAAGTATGACAGCAATTCTTAATCACAATGCAAAAGTAATTGCAAAACATTTATTCATCCAAATTTATTTCCTACTAATTCGGTATGATAAATATCATAATCATTTTAATTAATTGATTCAATGATAATTGGCATAGAAATTAATCACTGATTAAAATGAAAACTTCGAAAACAAAATACCACATTGGCTGTTCCGGATTTTATAATGCAGACTGGAAAGGTTCGCTTTATCCTGCAGATTCTCAGAACAAGGATTTTCTGAAATTGTATTCTCAGATATTTGATATAGTGGAAATTAACAGCACCTTTTACAGAAAACCAACTGCTAAAACACTTCAAAAATGGGTGGATGAAACACCAAATAATTTCAAGTTTTTCATTAAAATCCCAAAAACAATTTCTCATCAAAAACCTTTTGAAAATAAGAAAGAAGAAATATTAGAATTCTGCAATCACATCAAAATACATCTTGGCAAAAAATTGACAGGTTTTCTTTTTCAATTTCCGCCTTCCTTTCATAACACAACAGATAATCTGAATTGGCTTATTGAAAATCTACCTGATGACTTTATAATTGTTTTAGAATTCCGTAACATATCTTGGTGGAATGATGACATTTTTAAAATAATAAAAGACAAAAAATGGATTTTCAGCGGAACTAGTTTTCCGAGCAATCTTCCTGAGGATGTCATCGTCACAAATCCAAGCATAGGGTATTACCGCCTCCACGGGAAACCTACACTTTATAAATCTCCTTATTCTGAAGATTTTCTAAATGAATTGGCAGAAAAAATTAAAGAAACTAAAACGGAATTTTATGTTATGTTCAACAACACTTGGGGAACTTCTGCGGTGGAAAATTCATTATATTTAAAGAAAATTTTAAATCAATGAAAAAATTGGTCGTTCTCTCCGGCGCAGGCATCTCAGCAGAAAGTGGTATCAAAACCTTTCGTGATTCCAATGGACTTTGGGAAAATCACCGCGTGCAAGATGTCGCTTCGCCCGAAGGTTTTGCGAGAAATCCAAAGTTGGTTTTAGATTTTTACAACGCCAGACGGAAACAGCTGAAAGACGTAGAACCCAACACGGCTCACAAATTGCTTGCAGAACTGGAGGATTTCTTTGATGTTCACATCATCACGCAGAATGTGGACGATCTTCACGAGCGAGGCGGTTCCACCAACATTATTCATCTTCACGGGGAACTTAAGAAAGCAAGATCAGTCGATAATGAAACTGAGATTTTGGATTGGGAAGATGATATTCATTTAGGCGATCTTCATACGGATAGCTCGCAACTTCGCCCTCACATTGTTTGGTTTGGCGAGATGGTTCCAGAGATGGACAATGCAATTGAAATTGCTTCACAAGCTGATCTGTTCCTGGTCATCGGAACATCGATGCAGGTTTATCCTGCTGCTTCTGTCGTGAGATATGTTCCAAGTCATTGCGAAGTTTTTGTCATCGACCCTAACCTCGAAAATCCAAATTCATTCACCCGAAATGAGAATTATTTCAAAGCCTCAGCAACAGAAGGAATGAAGAAATTAAAACAAATATTAATAGAAAAGTATAAATAATGCAGGTAGAAATTAGAAAATTGACCGTTGATGATTATGATGATTTGGCAGAAGCAATGCAGAAAGCCTATCCAGTAATTGACGATAATGTCTGGAGCAAAAGGAATATCCAAAAGCTGACGTCCATTTTTGCAGAAGGACAAATTTGTATCCTCGTCGATGGAAAACTGGCGGCAGCGGCTTTGTCCATCAATGTTAACTATGAACTTTACGGCGACCAACATACATACGATGAGATCACAGGAAATGGGACTTTCAACACACACAGCAATATCGGAAATGTGCTATATGGGATCGAGGTTTTCGTAGATCCCGATTTCAGAGCTTTGAGACTTGGAAGGAGATTGTATGACGCACGAAAAGAACTCTGCGAAATAATGAATCTAAAATCCATCATCGTTGGTGGCAGAATCCCAAATTATCATCTATATAGCTCAGAATTATCACCTCGAGAATATATTACAAAAGTCCGAAATAAAGAAATTTACGATCCTGTTTTGAGTTTCCAGATCGGGAACAATTTTTCACCAGTCAAAATTTTGAAAGGTTATCTCAAAGGCGATTCGGAGTCAGAAGAATACGCGGTTCTTTTGCAATGGAACAACATCTATTACACGGCAAAGAAAAATACGATGCAGGACAGTGTTGTGCGTCTTGGCTTGGTTCAATGGCAAATGCGACCGCTGAAAGATATCGAAGATTTCTACAAGCAAGTCGAGTTTTTTGTAGATGCAGTTGCGGGCTATCAATCAGATTTCTGCTTGTTCCCCGAGTTTTTCAACACACCTCTACTCGCACCATTCAACCATCTCAATGAAAGAGAATCGATGGAAAAATTGGCTGAGCTGACAGAAGAAATCAAAGAGAAAATCTCCGAGATGGCCATCAGCTACAACGTGAACATCATCTCCGGAAGTATGCCGATTTTGGAAGAAGGTCAACTTTTCAACGTAAGTTATCTGCTTCACAGAGACGGAAAAATCGATGAATACAGAAAAATTCACATCACGCCAAACGAAAAGAAATATTACGGAATGACGGGTGGAAATGAGATCAAGGTTTTCGATACAGATTGTGGGAAAATCGGAGTCATCATTTGCTACGATGTCGAGTTTCCGGAATTGCCAAGATTATTAGCCGATCAGGGAATGAAGATCTTATTCGTGCCATATCTCACAGATACTCAGAATGCTTACACGCGTGTTCGCCACTGCGCGGCCGCAAGAGCGATAGAAAATGAATGTTATGTTGCGATTGCAGGTTGCGTAGGGAATTTGCCTGGCGTGAACAATATGGATATCCAATACGGTCAGGCGACGGTTTTTACACCTTCGGATTTTGCGTTTCCGTCCAATGCCATCAAGGGCGAAGCAACAGCAAACACAGAGATGACCATCATTGTAGATGTGGATTTGAACTTATTGAAAGAGCTTCATTACAACGGTTCCGTGAAAACTTTGACCGACAGACGACAGGATTTGTACGATGTCATATTGAGGAATCAGAATTGATATTTTAATAATTTAAGTTTCCACTTTTAATTGTCACTCTGAGGCTCTCGAAGAGTCCACTCAAACCTAACGAAGTGGTTCATCGATTCAAATAAAAAATAGAAAAGATGAGATAAGTCGGGCTGCGGATTGTACGTAAAACACCATTTGCGAAATTAGTTTGATAGCATATTTAACAACACTTCAAATTAATCATCTAAATTTGTATAAAATTATAAATAATGAAAAAAACGATTTTCTTAGCTTCTGCTTTATTACTCTCAATCTCTGCACAGGCGCAGATTGGTGACCTTTTGAAAGCTGTCAAAGATAAAACAGGGGTAGATCTTACTCAACCGAAAGCACAAACTCCAGCAACTTCTACAACTCCAGTTCCTACAACAAGTCCAAATTCCAATTCAAATATCAATCTTGGAAACTTAACTTCCACTCAAATTTCATCAGGCCTCAAAGAAGCTTTGAATCTTGGTGTAAAAGAAGGCGTACAAAAATTAGGTGTAACAGATGGTTTCTTAAAAAATGAAGCAGTCAAAATCTTAATGCCCGAAAAATTGAGAAAAATTGATACGACACTTCGCAGTTTCGGATTGGGAAGTCTGGCAGACCAAGGTGTAAAATTACTGAACAGAGCAGCAGAAGATGCAGTAATAGAAGCAACTCCGATTTTCACGAAAGCCATTACCTCAATGACCATTGATGATGCAAAGAATATTCTATTGGGAAGCAACAATGCGGCAACAACTTATCTTCAGACCAAAACACAGACGCAACTTTTCACCGCTTTTCAGCCAAAGGTTCAAGCGTCTTTAAGTAAAGTTGGAGCAGATACGGTTTGGAAAAACATTATTTCAAAATACAACACTTTCACCGGTCAAGCTGTCACCACAGACCTTAATGAATATGTAACCACAGAAACCATCAATGGTGTTTTTAAAATGGTAGCAGAGAAAGAAACTGGAGTTCGAAACAATTCTGCGATGAGAACAACATCTGTTCTACAAAAGGTTTTTGGAGCTGTTAAGAAATAGATATTAAAGTTTAATTAGATATTAGATCTCTAGATAAATTTAAAATTTAAATTCCCAAAGCTTTCTGATAAGCATTCTCAATCCCAGCCAGGTTTTTTCCACCAGCGGTTGCAAAACCTGGATTTCCGCCACCGCCACCTTGGATTTCTTTCGCCAATACTTTCACGATATTTCCAGCGTGATAAGTAGCTTCCAAATCCGTAGAAACGCCAACAGTTACCATTGGTTTTTCATTAGCATCAGAAATAATGATAATGACAGAATTTGGCGTTTCTTTTTTTAGTTGGAAAACGATGTCTTTCACAGAACCTGCGTCCAGAGATGTTTTCTTAACTAATAATTTCTTTCCGTTCTTGTCTTCGAAGTCATTTTTCCAGTTTTGGATTTCGCCTTTTGCCTTTTCTTTTTTGAATGAATCGATTTCGGATTTCAATGCTGAATTTTCTTCCAATAATTTCTCAATTGACTTAATTAAATCTTTTGACTTTAGTAATTGTGAAATCTCAGAAACTTGAGTTTCCAGATTCTTGAAATATTCCTCAGACTTCTCTCCAGAAATTGCTTCAATCCTTCTGATTCCTGCCGCCGTTGAACTTTCTGAAGTTAATTTGAAATGTCCAATTTCACTCGTAGTTTTCACGTGAGTTCCACCACACAATTCTTTCGACGTTCCGAATTGGATCATTCTTACATTGTCGCCATATTTCTCTCCAAACAAAGCCATCGCGCCTTTGTCTAAAGCTTCCTGAATCGGAATATTTCTGAACTCCTGCAATGCCAAATTCTCTTTGATCTTCGCGTTCACTTTTTCTTCAACCAAAGCCAATTCTTCCTCGGTCATTTTAGAAAAATGAGAAAAATCGAAACGTAAATAATCCGGACCAACATACGAACCTTTCTGCTCCACGTGTGTTCCAAGAACTTCTCTTAAAGCTTCGTGCAACAAGTGCGTTGCAGAGTGATTGGCTTGAGAATTTTTTCTGTCAGCAACATTGACTTTTGCATAGAAAATTGCGCCTGCATCTTTCGGAAGTCCATCAATCAATGAAATGATCAATCCGTTTTCTTTCTTGGTTTCTAAAACTTCGAAGCTCTCGGTTGCATTTTCGATAACGCCTTTGTCGCCAACTTGTCCGCCACCTTCCGGATAGAAAGGCGAATCACTCAAAACGATTTGATAAAACTCGCCGTCTTTGTTTTCTATTTTTCTATATCTTGTAATGTAAGTTTCAGATTCTAAAACATCGTAACCAACGAAGGTTTCCGGTTTTTCTTCCAAAACGACCCAGTCGTAAACTTTTGCTGCAGAATCTTTTTTGGAACGTTGTTTTTGTTTTGCCATTTCCGCTTCGAAACCAGCTTCATCAATCGTTAAGCCTTTTTCCTCAGCGATAATTCTTGTCAAATCATCAGGGAAACCATAAGTGTCATACAATTCAAAAACTTCTTCACTTGGCAATACTTTTTGATTATTAGAAATCGTTTGTTGAATTAATTTCTCAACTCGGATCAAACCGTTTTCAATGGTTTTAAGGAAAGATTCCTCTTCGCTTTTGATGACTTCTGTAACCAGAGTTCCTTGTTTCTCAAGTTCTGGGAAAAATGCGCCCATTTGATTTTGAAGTACAGCTACCAATTCGAAAATGAAAGGTTCTTTTCTGTCCAAAAATCTGTAAGCATAAGAAATTCCTCTTCTCAAAATTCTTCTGATCACATAACCCGCACCACCATTGGAGGGCAATTGTCCGTCAGCAATCGCAAACGAAACCGCACGAATGTGATCCACAACTACACGAATGGCGATGTCTTTTTCGTCCGTTAAAATTCCTGTATATTTTTCTCCCGAAAGTTCTTCCACCTTAGCGATCAAAGGTGTGAAAACATCGGTGTCGTAATTGGATTCTTTTTGTTGAAGCGCCATACAAAGACGTTCAAATCCCATTCCTGTATCGATGTGTTTCGCAGGCAGATTTTCCAAACTTCCGTCCGCTTTTCTGTTGAATTGCATAAAGACGAGATTCCAGATCTCCACAACTTGAGGATGGTCATTGTTCACCAATTCCAATCCAGAAACTTTCGCTTTTTCTTCTAGTGTTCTCAAATCTACGTGGATCTCTGAACAAGGTCCACAAGGTCCGCTCGCTCCCATTTCCCAGAAATTATCTTTCTTATTTCCATTGATGATTCGGTCTTCGGAAATGAATTGTTTCCATAAATCGTAAGCTTCGGTATCACGCTGAAGATTTTCTTTTTCGTCACCTTCAAAGATGGTCACGTAAAGATTTTCTTTCGGGATTTTATAAACTTCTGTCAGTAATTCCCAAGCCCAGGTAATCGCTTCTTTTTTGAAATAATCGCCAAAACTCCAGTTCCCCAACATCTCGAACATCGTGTGGTGATAGGTATCACGACCAACATCGTCCAGATCGTTGTGTTTTCCGGAAACTCTGAGACATTTTTGCGTATCGGCAATTCTGGAAGATTTCGGTTCTTTGTAACCTAAAAAATAATCCTTGAACTGTGTCATTCCAGAGTTGGAAAACATCAGCGTCGGGTCATCTTTCAGAACAATTGGCGCAGAAGGAACGATCAAATGTTCTTTGCTTTTGAAAAAATCTAAAAATTGCTGTCTTATTTCTTGTGAAGTCATAGTTTGGGCTTTTGGCATTTAGCGTTTTGCTAATTGCTTTTTATAGGTTGCGAATTTAATCATTTTGAAAAGATTTTTTAATACTAAACATTGAAATATTTAAGAGTATTAAAAATCCGAAAATTAGATAGTAACAATCTTTCGGAAGTGATCCTTTTACTAATTTCTCAAATATGTTTTCAGAGTCATAAACGTCATATCTATGTAGAAAGCTTGTTCAACATATAACAAAATCATCTTCAAGTAAATTATTCTTTGCATTTGGATCTTTATAATCAACCAATACAAAAAAATGCCATGTTTTTTCCATATCTAAACCGTACCTTTCATGCTTAGAGATTGCCATATCATTGAGTAAAGAAATAAGATCATCGTAAGAATTTTCATCATTTATCATAAATTCAATTCCTGTTTCCTTCTCATTTCTTTGTTGAAGTTTTTTGATTTCAGACACGTAATAAGCCGAATTATTTTTAGCTGTATTTGGCTTTACAACAATCTTTTTGTAATTCCAGTTTCTATAAGGCTCGAAAGAATTCTGATAAATCCTATCCTTGTCTTCGACAGAATTTTTTAAATGAACTTTCGAAGGCAAGCCAATATCTATAACATTTGGAATTGGCTTTTGCAATTCTCGATTTCCATAGAACCAAAATAAAATTGGAATGATTACGGCGCTAATCAATCCTGGAACGTAATATATTTTCTTTGGATATTTCATTATTCTTATTTGTAAATCCACATCAAAACAGGCTTCTTAGAATTCTTAATCAATGGATCAATTTCTTTGAAAGCATTATTGGAAACTGTGGGACAACCCCAACCTTCTGGCGAACCATTTGGATAAACTTCATCATCGCTCATCTTTTCCCAGGAATGAAAAACGATGATTCTTTTGAGCGCATTGTTGTTGGTTTCTTCCAAGCCGTGCATCAAATATTTGATATTGACGCCCCAATTGCTGTAACCTCTCGCTCCTAGTTTATATTTTCCTAATGACGAAAGATGGCTATTATCCTCATTGCTGAAACTTGGATTTTCTTTTGTATCATCGTCACTCCACGATGAAGTTCCACAACCGTGACCAACTAGATATTGTTGAGAGATCTCGTTCTTTTTGAAGTCATAAATGAAAAAACGTTTCACGCCGGAATGCAAACTCATATCTATCAGAATGCAAAAATCTGTGTTGAAGTTTTTGGCTTTGCAAAATTCTAAAGCTTCTTTGGCTTTTTGATTGGTTTTCGAAATATCGATTTCAGGTTTTGTGATAGTCACTGGATCATTGGCGATTGGAATCAGCTTGTTCAAATTTTCTTTTTGACAGCCGGAAATAATTGTAGAGAAAAATAGACAAAAAATGAACTTCATAGAAAAAGTGAAACTGATTTGAAATGATGAACTATCGCAGCCTACTTCTACAGGCTCAGTATAAACTTCTTGAGTGGACTCTTCGAGAACCTCAGAGTGACAAATAGAAAAGGAAGGCGGATAAAGCTGCCCGAATACTGTTTATTTAAATCGATCTATTTATAATGTCTGAAAATCCCGAAATCCGTCGGCGTCCAGAATGCGGCCTTTTGACCAGCAGCTTTCAGTCCGTCGTTTGCCCAAGTGTTGCAAGTGTAGGTGAAGTTGTACGCACCTTTTGCATCGTAAAATGCATCATTGTCTTCGTAAACGGCATCGGTTTTTATGAATTTATAATTGCCGGAAGCGTCTTTGTCAAACTTGTCATCTATGAATTTGATGAGATTTTGATATTGCTTTTCTGTCAGCATTATTTTTTTGCAGTCTTCTCCAAGTTTCATTTCATTATAATAAGTACAATGCATTGCAGATTCGCTCAACCAGAATGCGGCATTGAAGGCTGTTGAGAATTTGAGGTCGGCCCAAGTTGGTGTGTTGAGATAAAATCCCTTGTCGCCCCAACCGAACGAGATAAACTTGAAGTTTTCTTGCTTGGATTTCGTGTTGCTGTAAGGTAATTTTGTACTCCAATCTATGAATTGTGTTTTCACAGGCACTACAATATCGGTATGAACACCATTGGTCAAAATGTAGGCTTCGATGACTTTCGGGTCGTCTGTTTTCTCGGCTGAAACAGGGATTAATGGAAGTAGGATTCCCAAAATAATGTACACAAAAACAGCTCCAAATATGAAGCCGATTATTTTAAGAATTAATATCAGTTTTTTTTTCATCTTTCAGGTTTTCCGAATCGTGGCGAACTATAAAGGTAATATTTTTTTGAACACAAAATCAAAATGTTAATTTTTTTTAATAAATCTTGGTTTTACGAAATTTTAGTTTGAAATTTATTAGCGAAAAAGTAATAAAATATGCCAAAAAATCGCCAATCAAACAAAAGAATTACAATCCGAGTGAAAGTTGCCCCAAAAAGAGTTCAGAAAAGAAAATAATTCTGATAAAGTTTCTATTCTGACAAGAAATCAAGATTCCTTTTAAGTCCCGAAAACTTAGTTCTCTTGACAGCGGATTTTTTGAAAACCGAGGAAAATATTTCTTGGGTAATGTCCTTCCACTCTTGTTTTGTAAAGTTTTTGATCTCAGAATTCGGTCGGAATTTCTCTTCCAAAGTTGGTGCAGAAAACCTGTTCCATGGACAAACGTCTTGACAAATGTCGCAACCAAACATCCAATCTTCCATTTTGTCCTTGAAGAAATCAGGGATTTGATCCTTCAACTCTATCGTGGCGTAGGAAATGCATTTGCTCCCATCCACGATTTTATCGGAAATTATCGCTTGGGTTGGACAAGCATCGATGCATTTGGTGCAACTTCCGCAATGGTCTGCAACTGGCGAATCCTGAATCAAATCCAAATCGCAAATAATCTCTGCCAAAAAGTAGAATGAACCGTTCTTCTTGGTAATCAAATTGGAATTTTTCCCAACCCAACCAATTCCCGATCTCTTGGCCCAAGCTTTTTCCAAAACCGGCGCCGAATCTACAAAAACACGAAATGCAAACTCCCCTATTTCTTCTTGTAGCTCAGCGACCAAATACCTAAGTTTTTCTTTGATGACCTCGTGATAATCTTCGCCGTAAGCATATTTAGACAGCTTAAAATCTTGATTGTTTTGAATTTCCTCAGGAAAATAATTGTAACTAAGCGAAATGACAGATTTGGAACCTTCAACCAACAATCGGGGATCCAATCTTTTATCAAAATGATTTTCCATATAGCGCATCTCGCCATTGAAATTGTTGTTCAACCAATTTTCCAAACGAGGCGCTTCCTCTTCCAAAAAATCTGCCTTGGAAATACCACACGATTGAAACCCGAAAGCCAGAGCCTTGGATTTGATAAGATTGCTGTATTTCTCTTGGTTGTTCATTTTACAGCGCAAAATTAATGTTTTAAAATTTGATATGATCGATCAAAAATTCGTTTAACCCCAACTCTAAAGGGAGCCTAATTTTTATTTGAGATTAAAAATTTATATTGTAATTTTGTTAATATTAAATTTGTAAAAAATAAAAATTATGGCAATAGAAGATGTATTAAGAGCCGGAAATTATCATTTGATCGATGTTCGTGAACCGTTGGAATTGGAAATGGACGGGCATATCGAAGAAGCTAAAAATATCCCGTTGGGAGAATTGGAAGACAGAAAACAAGAAATTACAAATCTGAATGGAACCAAGATTTTCTTTTGCAGATCAGGAAACAGATCGGGAAAGGCGACAGAATATTTCAAATCCGAAGGAATGACCGATGTATACAACGGAGGCGGATACGTAGATCTGAAAGAAGTTTTGGATAATCTTTAAGATACAGCAGATCAATAAAAAGTCCCGGAGAAATTTCTCCGGGACTTTTTATTTTTAGTTTTTGCCTCTTGATAATAACCATAGTACAAAGGCAACTATCGCTACTACGACGATGATTCCCCACCACATTCCGGCTTTGAAGATAGTTTCTACGGCTTCGCAACTTGTCAACATTCCTGCTAATAAAAACAAGGGAATGAAATTCATATATTTTTTCATAGTGTAAATATTTAACTGATAAATTCAAATGCTGTTCCAAAAAAGGAAAAGAAGCATATTTCATTATTATTATCAAAAATTTAAAAATCAACTTTATCTAAAAATGCGACCAAACCATATAACATTTAATAAATAAGAAGAATAATAATTACTAATTTAGAATTATACTTTACAATTTGGCGGTGAATTTGTAGGATTCTCAATAACAAATTATGTGCTATGAAAAATCTATTACTTTTGATTGCTGTTGTAAGCAGTAGTTTTGCTTTTGGGCACAAGAAAGCTGTGCAATTTATTCCGCCACCTGTGACTGACAGTCCTACGAAGGCAGAGGCGCAAGAAAATATTGCCATAGAAGATTCCAAGAAATGTTTTGTGTATGTCAGCGAAGTTCAGAAAGATGAAAAGGTCGATGTGACCGAAACTCAGTTAGAATACGGGTATGTAAAGTTTCAAACTAAGTATCATCAACCCTAACTATTTCCAATGGCAAAATTGATCTTTAAGTATTGGCTCATCAATGCGCTCTTCTGTATCGCTCTGTTTATCTTTCATAGAGTATTGATTTCGGAGAAAGCTTATGCCGATGATGATTGGATAGAATTTATTATCAATATCCTGGACATCCTTATGAATCTGGGGTTTTCGCTGATTTTCCTCGTCGTTTTTCCACTTGGTGCGTTGACTTTTTTTCTTAATTTGATTAAACAGATCAAAAGTCGGTATTATTTGTCTTTACTTACCTTCGTTGCAGTTCCAGTTGGTGTTTCAATTTATGTGCTGATTGCTGTAATTGATTTTGCTTCTTCCGGAAGGTCACTGTTGACGACTGTACTGATCTTATCCATCATTTATTTGATTTTTAATTATTTTCAGTTTAGGTTGTTTCGACAGAGAGTTGCTTTGATGGATGAGGTGGTTGTTGAAACCACATAGGCACATAAGAGAAAAGGGGATTTTTGTGGTGGTAAAGGTCAAATAGGGATTAGTTTTTCTTGGAAGCTTATTACATTTAACTAAAAGTGATTTCCCCCGACCCCAAAGGGAGCAATTTTAGTGAGATGCGGAGGTTTTTTTTTCATTTTTAATTGGGAAAAAGAAGACTGTCTTGAAAATTATATTTGAATCATTTTTAATCAAACACCAACGAGTGTAACGGAAATCAATTACTTTTAGTCAACATTTGTATCATCAATTAATACCAATCAAAAAGTTAAGCTATGAGAATTCCACTCCTATTTTTATTAATCTTAATTTCGACAAGCGCATTTTCGCAACAAAAAGAATCTGATATTTGGTCTGGCAGTTACAGTGTGCATCCCAACAACGATGCGGTGGTGCAAGATACATTGGTCATTTCCCGATCCAAAGATTTGAAGCCCGAAGATGTACCTTCTAAGCTTGAAGCGGACTTGGCCAGATGGACTGTAGAATCGAAGAGAGATTCTAAGAAAGGTGATATTTTGGTAAGACGCTTTTTGCAAAATGATGAGGATGATGAGTACAAGGAATTCGGGTGGACAGCGCTTCACAAAGCAGGCAAAATGAACTGCATCGACGGCGGTCACTTTTTCATCTGCAATACCGACCCCAACTCCACCGTCGAGCTGAAAGGCGACAAACCCTTCAAAACGGAAAGCGGGATTTTTGGAATTTGGCTTCACTACGGATTGGTGACGCTTAAGAAATTGTAGTAGGGAGATTATGGTCTCGCTGATTTGGCAGATGGCGCAGATTTAGATTTATAATTTGACAAACATTGTAATAAAATAACGATGATGAATAGCCGAAAGATTTCGCTTTTGTTCAAACAGATTTTTATTATTAATCTGATGTTGATTTCGTTGGTTGTAAATGGGCAACAGCAAATTTCGAACAGTACTTTTACCGTTTCTGTGCGTGAAGAAATTGGCGATTTGAATGGCGATGGATTGGCGGATAAAGTCGCCATTAAAATGGACACGGCCGACATCACCAAACCTTTGCAACTGGAGATTTTCTTTCAGCAAAAAGATTCGAAATACAAGTTGGTAGCGTCATCTACAAAACTCCTTGCTCCACAGTATAATAAGGATGGAAAATATGCTGGGAATGTGCTCCCAGACGTTGTGATTGACAATGGAATCCTAAACATATTAACCGAACTAAACGCCAATCATTCACAACACCAATTTAAATTTCAGAATGAGAATTTTGAGTTGATTCATTACTTCAATGTGATCTGGGATGGGAAAAACACGACAACAGAAACCAAGTTTGATTTGTTAACGGGCAACTATTCCGTGGAATCCCAGCAATTGGGTTCTGATAAATTGACTGTCTTGGAGAAAAAAAAGATCGTGGTAAAACCATTGCCGAAGCTTCAAAATTTTGTACCGTTTGCCAATCAATTGTATTAAATGATGACTGTGCCTCAGAAACTTAAAATCTTAAAATTCATCAACATTCTGTTGATCGTGTTTCTGATTCCTATTCTTTTGATCTACTTGATGCTCATCATTCCGGAATATTCTGCGTGCAATGATGCGATGTTTGAAGGCGAAAAAGGGATTGACATTTGGGGAAGCAAAATAGACTGTGATGCAGAAAGCAGGGCTTTTTCGGAGGCGTTCTTTCAGATGTTTTCGATGATTGTGGGTGGGGTTTCTTTTGTTTTGATTTTAATTAATATCTTTTACTTCCGATTGAAGAAGCGATTGTAAGTCCATAAAAACTAAAAACTATGCGAATTCTGATTTTATTAATGATAATTGCACTGACTATTTCAAGTTGCAAAGACAAAAAAGAGCCAGTTGAAACTTCGAAGTCTGAAAAGATGGACTCGGTGAAGATCGATTTTAATGCCGATTCGATGAATATTAAAAAAGTGGGTTCATCCTTATACGACTGGTATTTCAACAATGATTTCAACGACTATGAAATTGTGAAAGACAAAAAGGGGAGAGCACTTTTGGATAGTGCCACCTATTTCAAAAAACTGAGGAATCTTGGGACGATTTCAGAGCAATTCATCACCAAAGAAAAAGAAAGACTTTCGACCTGCTCCAAGTTTCTGGCGACCAAATATTTCGACGATTATAATTCGGCTGACGCTTATACTTTCGATGATTATTGTCCGGATTTGTACTATATGTCTTGGATCAAAAGCCAGGAAAGACCGGAGAAATTTGTGGCGAAGAACATCAAACAAATTGATGAAAACAATGCCACAGTCGATATTGATTTGAATGACGAACCACTTTCAAAAGTGATTTTAGCTAAGGAAAACAACAGTTGGAAAATCACCGACATCAGGTTTATTAATCAACATAAAACGACCATCACACCTAAGACACTCAATGGCAATTGGAGCAATGCGATGGTGACTTTGCATATCGGCGATGACGGTTTGGCATTTGAGTATCACGGGCAATGTATGTACTTCTACCCGACTCGCAAAATCAGCGCGACGGAATTTGAGATGATCTGGTCGCGGGAAATGGATTGTAAATTTGATAACGGAACCGGTAAAACTTTTGGGCTGAAAAATGTGCCGGCGATTGGCAAGCCGTTTGCAAAATTTGTTTTGAAAGATAATGTTCTGCAGGCGACCTATTACTATCCGGAATGGGTGAAAAAATATACGGAGAAAGTGCAGGATAATGTTTTTACGGGGGATTATTTTAAGGATGAGGAAAATCTGTAGGTACAACACTTAAGTTACTATAGAGTTTTTATGTCGCATTTGGAAGTTCACTTAAGATTAGAAAAGAAATTTTACTTTATGAAAAAAGATCAACGATTTTTATGGACTGGAACTTTCGTAATGCTTGTTGTTTCAGGCTTTATGCAGGCGCAGGCTTTTGAGCAGGAGTTTTTTTTCAAAGGGAAAGTGAAGACAATGACGTTGGAAAAAGAAAATGCCAGCGATAAAAAGGACAAACTGAAAACGGTTTTTGAATATGACCAAAATCAGAGAAAAATTAAGGAGATTTCGCCGTACAATTATACTAATGAGCACTTCTACCTCACGAAATCGGATGAGAAACCAATTCTGAAAAAGTCATACGGAACTGGTG
Source organism: Chryseobacterium sp. FH1 (assembly GCF_000735135.1). Taxonomy (GTDB): domain Bacteria; phylum Bacteroidota; class Bacteroidia; order Flavobacteriales; family Weeksellaceae; genus Epilithonimonas. The sequence goes on along the minus strand of NZ_JPLZ01000006.1, from coordinate 382,841 downwards.
AATCCAAAACTCAAACCATCGAGATTGAAGATCAAAACAAAGCTCGGCAAACGCTTCTGAGTGGCCATCTCAAACAGGGAAAATGGGATTATTATTTCATCCACGATTATGTGGGGAATGTTCAGAAAATCAGATGGTTCACCGATGGCGAGATCTATCTGGAGAAAACCGAGGAAACGATGGATCTGAACAAGTACCATATTCCAGCCGGGTTTGTTCCCTTCGATTGGGACAGAAATCGCTCGTCAGGCATCATCAAAAAAAGCAGAGATTACACTTCAAATCAATATGACCACAATGTAGTTTTTGAATTTATAGAGGAAGGAAATCCAAATAACCGTATCACTTTCCATTACAACGGTGCTGATGTTTATGATGCTGGAAAAGGCTATTGGCACCGCTACGAAGATGGCAAAAAGATTGAAGAGCGTAATATTTATAGGGCCAATGAGATTTCAGATTTTGGACACCGCTATGTTTACAATGCCGATGGAAAGCTGAAGAGTGATCATTACGGTTACTTCAGTCAACTGCCGAACAAATTTCTTCAAAGAAATCTTTATACCTATAACGACAATGGCGACTGCATCAAAAGGACGGAAGACGGCGAAAGTGGCAAAACCTACATCATCCATTACAAATATACTTACGACGAACAGAAAAACTGGACGAGCCAAACTTCTGTGTTTGATGATGGCTCGGGAAGTACGATCAGACGGAGCTTTACCTACTACAAACCCGGAGAATCCGAATTGAAAAACTCACTTTCGGAAACGGTTTACAATCGATATTTGAAAGAGTTAAGAGCGTACAAACCCGTTGCAGAACAACAATTCAAAGATTACAATCTTGCCAAAACAAAAAAGGACAATGCGCCATCGGACAAAACCAATTACCGGGAATTGCGCTCCAAAAACTGGAAAGACTTCTTACCCAAAGGTCAAAAAGCTGACACGATCACCACTGGCGATCTTAACAAAGATGGATTGGATGATGTCGTGATGGTCTATCAACCCGAAAAACTGTTGAAGAAAGAAAACAGCACGGGCAGAACATTGAGGATTTTATTAAAACAATCTGACGGCAATTATCAATTGGTGGCCGAGAGCAATGGCGCGGTGGCAGGCGAAAGTATGAACAATGTTTATTTCTCCGGTCTGGAAATCAAGAAAGGTTTGCTCATCATCAATCACGATTTTATCCGTGGTGGTTCTGTGCATAAATATCGCTATCAAAATGGCGGTTTTTATCTGATTGGTGGAGAAAGTCATTATGGCGATGCCTCTTATCATTCCGGCATCGATTACAATTTGAGTACGGGAAAATATATTTCGACCTACGATAATTGGGATGACAATAAAGATCTTCCGAAATCTACCAAGAAAGAAGGCACTCAAAAATTGGCGACCTTACCAAATATTGAAACGTTTGAAATTTTCAGTTTAGGCGTTGGTGACCACGAATTATAATTTATTTAAAAAAATTGAAATTATGAAAAAAAAAATTGCTGTTCTCTTGTTGCTCTTGTTCTTTGCGAATGCTTATTCTCAGGAACAAAATGAGGTTTTGCTGACCAAAGTTTTGGCGCAACTGAAGCTTAATAAAAAGGACATTCACGAACCGCTTTATCGCTCGAAAGTTCTGCCCAACAAAACTGCCAACAGCGTTCTGGTCATCCCGAAATATAATGTGAATGAAAGCGATGAATATGGACACGACTTCTTCGTCTTAGACGCTTACATCGTATTGGCAGACAACGCGACAGGGAAAATCCTCAGCCATTATGTTGAAAAAGAAGCGTGGACCTCGGATGCGATGGTTCTTTCGGACATCACGATCGATACGGGACTTTATCAGCTTAATGAAAAAGACCGCGCCTTTGGAATCCGCGTAAGTTACAGTGGAAGCAGTAAACCGAATCCTTATAATTACTCGGATTTATCTTTGTTCATCGTTCAGAACAATGCAATGAAAAGAATTTTGAAAAACTACCAAATCAACAGATCGAGTGGCGAATGGGACACGAGATGTGCAGGAGAATTCGAAGAAAGCACTGGAAATATTGATTTGGATAAGAACAAAACGAATGGTTTTAAAAATCTAATCATCAAAAGTAAAATAGAACACACAAAAAGTTTTCTGGTCAATGATAATTGCGAGGAAAAAGTTACGACTAAGAATGGCATCAAAAATTTGAAATTCAACGGAAAGGAATACAAATAAAGAGACGCTTATGAGAAAAAAGATCACGCTGTTTATATTTATTATTCTTGTGCTGATTTTAATTGGCGCATTGTCTTATACGGCTTTGCTTTCGGAATCTGACTCTGAAAAAGGCATTAACAAAATCGGTTCAATTATTTCAAAATCAGAAACTTACAAAAGCAAAGACAAAAGAACCATCACGCAGTTGAAGCTTGATTACAAAGATTCAACTTACGCTTATCAGGAAAGATACATTATGAAACCCGGCGATGACGTTGGTTACGAGGCAAAATCCAAAGGCAAATTCAAAATGGATCAGGACACTTTGATTTTGTATTCTGATATGCCTTCGAACGAATCCTTCACAGAGATTGATTTGACGGCCGAAGAAATCGCAAAGAACAAATTTTCCTACATCTTCCCGACCAATGAAAAAGTGAATCAAAATCAGGTCAAAATCTACTTTGATAATATTGCGGAGATTGATGAATACAAAGCTTTTAACATTATTGACAATCAATTAAAACCTTTAAAAATAACCGAGCGGAAAAAGCTGGAAGAGGATGGCTGGATTAAAACCAAAAACGATGATATCATTCTTTTGCATTATCTGAGGATCGAAAAACCAGCGAACAATCAGTTGCTAATCACAGGTTCGAGAGGCGAAAGTTTTCTTTTTGATTTTAATAAAATCCCTTACTCATCTTTCCACTTTTTCACGAGAGCCTACTGGAGTTTCTCAGATTTTACAATGCTTAAGTTTCTTAAAACCGACAAGACTTTGAAGAGAATCATTAATCCAAATGACAAGCGCTATGAATCAAGCGGTGCGTTGAACAGTGATTTTATTAAACAATAAAATTTGAATCGATGAAAAAAATATTGTTTTTAGGTTTGATTATTCTGATGTTTTCCTGCGAAGAAAAGCAAGCGAAAACCATTGTCGCTCAACAAAACCAAACTATTCCAACTAAAGAATCCATAAAAATTCGCGAGGAGGAGAAATCAAATGGTGACTCTATAAAAGCACCAAAACCTCAAGTCATCATTCCTGTCAAAATACCAGAAACACCAGATAAAATTATCAAATGTTTCCCACCAGAATCCGTTGATTACAAAGACAAAGGTGGCAATATGGAAAATGGGTTCGTGACGGAATGTCTTTATAAAAACCATACTCTTGAAAAAGCTTACAACAAATTCCGTGAAATGAACATTGCCAATGACGATGGGAAATTTCTGGAAAAGAAAATGCCTTCCGGTAAACACACAGCCAGTTTCAATGATTATCCGATTTCCGTTACTTACACCTATCCGCAAAAGCATATTTTGGAAGTTGAGATTTTGTTTCCTGGTGGCGTGACGATCATTCATTTTAAGAAAGAAAAAGATGATGTAAGAGTGAATGTAAACCATTCTCCGGATTAATTTAAAAACAATAATTATGAAAAAATATTTGATGCTACTATTGTTCGCCAGTGCCTTTCTTTTTGCACAAAAACCGAGTTTCGACAAACGCTACAAAGAGGTTGCTGGAAGATATGGCGGAAACGACGGAATCTGTCTTTTTGAAGATGGAAAATATATGTTGTACGGCTACGCAACAGCGATTTTTGGAACCTATACTTTTGAGAAAGATTACATTAACTTCTATCCAGACCGACAGGAATTGTTTATGATTTTCGGAAGTCAGAATCCGACGATTGGAAATTCGGCACGACTGTATTTTTCAGGCTTTGAGCGGGATGAAAGTTTTGTACAGTTCGACAATGAAAAGACACAACCAGTCTTCAATGAGGACGCTAATTGTTTCGCTTCGCCATACGTTTACGAAACCAAAACTAAGCCTTCGCAAATCATTCTTTTAGGTTTGGTAGATGGTACTTTGCATCAAAGCAAATTTGACATTCCAAAAGACTACAACGATCTCGTGATCGTCCACAACAAACCAAGCAGATATGAAGAAAACTTCACGGGAATGGTGAAATCTGAAGGCAAATCAAAAATCCTAAATATCTCAATGTTCGACAGAGGTTTCAAGAAAAATGACGAGGACAAAAACGACAACAACTGGAAAGAAATCCTCGCAATGAAAAACGAATATTTCCAAGCTGAAGACAATATTAAAACCGGAGTTTTCTTCAACAAGCATTATCAAAATTTTCCAACACCCGAAAATTCAGCTTATACGTTTGACAAGAAAACCAATCAGTTTATCAGCAAAAACGCGAAAGACAACGAAGCCCATTTCCGAAACGATCAATACAATGATAACCGTTATCTGAGAAAATATTTGAAAATTGAAGGTCAAACCAATGTTGACAAAGCTTTTAATAAAAACAGTATTTCCAATAAGAGTTTATTCTTTACAACTTGCGGTCAAGGCTCGGAAAAGTCTTATAAATACAGTGGTTTTATCGAATACGAAGAGAAAAGTGAGCCTAAAGAATTACCGCAGACTACCATTGTAGCACCTTTGCCTCCATCTAACTAAGCTAATACAGTAATAAAATAATTCCAACGACTCATTTTGCCCATTCACCGAAAAATTCATCATTTTTTTAAGATTCATTCTGAACTTTACGTCAGAAAAAAGAGCAATACCGCTCCATCTTAAATCTTAAAATTATGAAAACAAACATCGGACTTACAGAGCACAACACAGAAGCTGTAGCAGAACAATTGGCAAAACTTTTAGCTGACGAAACTGTACTTTACATCAAAACAAGAAATGCCCACTGGAATGTGACTGGCGATAACTTCCACGCCAACCATACTTTCTTCGAAGAGCAGTACAAACAGTTGGACGAGTTGATTGACAGCGTTGCAGAACGTCTTAGAAAAATCGGTCATTACGCACCTGCAACGATGAAAATCTACCTGGAATTGACACATCTCACAGAATACAGCGAGCGTACCAACGACGGATTAGGCTTTATGAAAGATTTACTAAAAGACCACGAGAGCATCATCGATTTTCTAAGAGGAAACGTGACGCCTTTTGCAGACAAATACAAAGATTACGGTTCCAGCGACTTCATCACAAGCCTGATAGAAACGCACGAAGAAATGGCCTGGATGATTCGTTCTTACTTCAGAAATTAAATAAAATAAGAAAAGGAATAATTATATTTGTGTCAACCATAATAAACTATCCCTATGAAAGCTTTAATTGTTGATGACAACGATATCGCAAGAACCACTTTGGCGCATTTGGCAAAACAAGTCCCGAATCTGACGATTGTCAATGAATATTCCAATGCGATTGAAGCTTATAACCATCTGCAGTCCAACCCCGTAGATTTGATTTTCCTCGATATCGAAATGCCGGAAATGACAGGAATCGAGCTCACGAAAAACCTTTCTGGGAAGGACATTATCATCATTTTCACCTCATCCAACAAAGATTATGCACTCGAAGCTTTCGAACTGAATATCGCAGATTACATCCTGAAACCCGTGATGCCAGCGAGATTTTTACAGGCAGTCAGCAAAGCACAATCGATTTTGGAAAGCAGAAAAGAAGAAGTGGAAGTCACCAAAGACGAGTTCCTTTTCGTTAGAGATTCCAATATCACAAGGCGTTTGAAGCTCGACGATATTTTTTATGCCGAAGCAATGGGCGATTATGTGAAGTTTTACACAAGGGAAAAAATGTTTGCCATCCACGGCAAGATGAAAACGGCGGAAGAACGTCTCCCAAAAGACCATTTCATCAGAGTTCATCGCTCTTACATCGTTTCGGTTGGCAAGATAGACACGCTCCAGGACGGCGGAATTATGATAAACGGAAAATTCATTCCCGTCGCAGATGCTTACAGAAAAGCGCTCAATACGAGAATGAATGTTTTCTAAAATTTTCCATTTATCCGTTTAAGCTTGGTCATCCATTATTATCATAAATTATGAAAAAAATATCCTCAGTAATGGGAAACAGACGGTTCAGTTATTTCATCATCCTCACATTTATTGCGGGTTCTCTCCTATTGATAGCGGTTCAAATCAATTCGGCCGAAAATACCAAAGAACTCATTCAAAATAACAACAGACTTCTCAACGAATTACGCTCCAGCAATCATTTGCGTGAAATCGACCGTGACATTCTGGGTGTTGAAAGCAGAATCAGAGCTTCCATTGCAACCAACGACACCACTCATCTCGAAGGAATCGACCAAAAAATCAGTCAGATAGAAAACTTCCTCGATTCGTTGTCAAAAGATAACTCTGACGATGTTGAAGAAAAGCTGATTCACAGATTGAGCGTTCTTGCAATGGAAAAGAAAACGACGAAAGACAAATTACTGCTCCGTTATCATACTCTTGGAAATATGGACGACAATACTTCCATTGCCAATCCAAGAGCAAGAAAAATTTCGAACGAAATCACTTCTATCACTGCAAAAATCTACGAAAGCAGAAAACTTCATATGGTTGACCTCAGCAGAGAAAGCGAGGAAATGGGACAAAAAGCGAGATTGTATGATATTGCATTATTGTTTTTATTGATTTTGAGCGGTTCAGTTGTCGGCTATCATATTCTTCGCCAGTTCAAACGTCAAAGATTGCTGATTCAGGAATTGGATATTGCAGAGAAAAAAGCATCGGTTGCCGCACAGACCAAAGAAAATTTCCTCGCCAATATGAGCCACGAAATCAGAACGCCATTGAGCGGAATTTTGGGCTTTACTAATCTTTTGCAGAAAAGACCTTTGGATGAGACTTCGAAAGAATTTGTTTCCTCAATTCAAAGGTCTGGAGAAAATCTGATGGCGATTATCAATGACATTTTAGATTTATCAAAAATTGAGGCCGGAATGATGCGCATTACTATTGGAACCTTTAGTATCAATGGTCTAATCAATTCTGTGGAAACTTTATTCGCTGAGCGTGGAAAAGAAAAACGTTTAACAATCTCCAGCAAAGTAGATTCCTCAATTCCGGATACTTTGATTGGTGATGCAACAAGATTGACCCAAATTTTGGTCAACCTCATCGGAAATGCGATTAAATTTACCCATCAGGGAAAAATCGATATTGAAGTTTTCAAGAAATCTCAAACTGACAAAAACATTACACTGGGATTTAAAATTTCTGATACGGGAATTGGAATCGATAAAAAAAAGCTGGGCGAAGTTTTTGAACGTTTTAATCAAGGCGAAGATTCAACCACCCGAAATTTCGGAGGAACAGGTTTAGGTTTGTCGATTGTTAAAAGCTTGGTATTATTACAAGATGGCGATATCGAAGTCAGCAGTGAGCAGGGAAAAGGAACTACTTTTATTTTTAACATTCCATACGGTATTTCTGAAGAGCAATTGAACAAGATTTCGACTGCCAATCCGAACTATTTCAAAGACAAATCCAACGCACCATTGAAGGTTTTGGTTGTGGACGACAATGAGATTAACCAAAGTCTGATGAAACATCTACTCTCGCAATGGAATATCGATTTTGATATTGTATCCAACGGTTTGGAAGCTGTCGAACAATTGATTAATCAGACTTATGATTTGGTTTTGATGGATATTCAGATGCCACAAATGGACGGTTATGTTGCAACCCAACAAATCCGCGAAGTTCTTGAATTGGATATTCCCATCATCGCAATGACTGCGCACGCTTTGGCCGGCGAACGTGAAAAATGTTTGAGCAGAGGAATGAATGAGTATATTTCCAAACCTATCAAGGAAGAAGAATTATTTAAATTAATTTCCAATTTCGGATTGCAGGAAAACGAAAAAACCGAAATCAAAAGCGAGGAAGTCATTTCTGTCTACGAATATATCGAACTTGATTATCTGAAGTCCATCAGCAATGGCGACAAAGATTTTGAAAGAACCGTGACGCAACAGTTTTTAGATAAGGTTCCCACTCATTTGCAGGAAATGAAAATGGCTTATGAAAACAAAGATTTTAACTTACTGAAATTGAGAGCCCACGATTTGAAATCGAGTGTGGCTATAATGGGTTTGCTTCCTTTATTAGAGGAAAAATTAGATAGTTTAGAACTAACAACCGAAGAAAATCCGGCATCAGGAAAAGCTTTGGAAGAAGTAAAAGATATTTTGTTGAAATCTTTCTTCGAAACCAAGTTATTTATGCAGTCGATCGAGAATTAAATTAATTAAAAACCAATTTCATGATGGAAACTCAAGGCGCATCGGTGGTCATCACCCATCACGTTCTCGACGGAAAACAAATCGAATATGAAAAATGGCTTGATGAAATTCTGCCCGTTTCCAAAAGTGCAAAAGGTTTTATCGATTGGCAAATCGTTCGCCCGATTCCAAATCTGACTTTTGTTTACACCGTCATCATTCGTTTTGACACGATTGAAAATCTCCGAAACTGGATGGAATCTGATACCAGAAGAAAATTGATTGACAAGGCGCATCCGTTATTCACAAAAGAAGACAATTACGAAATCAAATCCGGTCTCGATTTTCTTTTTTATGGAGAAAAAGAAAACAAAGTTCCGGTTCGCTGGAAACAATATCTGGCAACCTGGTCTGCCATCTATCCTTTATCATTGCTGATGCAATTGTTGTTATTGCCATCATTAAGATTAATGAATATCCCTGCCAATCGGTATTTTGATACGTTGGTCAGCACTGGCTGTCTGGTTTTCCTGGTGATTTACGTGGTGATGCCGAATTATACTAAGTTGATTAGAAAGTGGCTTTATAAATAAATTGTTATGACAATCTGAATACAGAATGTAAAATAGAATAATAAAAAATTGTAAATTGGCAATCAAACTTTTAATTACAATCAGAAATGGCAAATAAATATGTTAATTTTATCACCGATGAACATTTATTATTTTGTATTGAAAACTTACATAAAGCATATTTAAGAGCTAAGAACAATATTACAAAGAAAAATTTTTACTCAAACAAAGTTGATACAATCAAGCTTACTTTTGATGCAAAATTTAACGACATCGATGAGGAGGACTTAATTCAATCTGAGATTCTTCGACAAATTGATAAATCAATTAACAACTCAATTGGAACTTTTCACGAGCAGGTATTAGGTGGAATTGAGGGTTTTGAAGTGGGAAATTTAAGTGGTTTTGATGTGAAAGCTGATGATAACACACTATTTGCAGACATTAAAAACAAGCATAATACGATGAACAGTAGTTCGTCTGAAGCGTTATTTCAAAAATTGGCCAGATATGCTGACGATTATAAAAAAGCAAAATGCTATTGGGTTCAAATTCTAGCTAAAAACAGTTTCAATGAACTTTGGAGGGGCGAAATCAATGGAAAAGAGTATAGCCACAGCAGAGTTTACAAAATTTCAGGTGACCAATTTTATGCTCTCCTATCTGGTCAAGAGGATGCCCTGTTGCAATTGTATAAGGCTTTTCCTTCAGCAATAGATGATTATTTGCATTCCATTGAACACAATCATTCTATAATTGAAAACTCTGCAATTGACGAAATAAAATTGCAAACAGAAAACTCTAATAGAAGTATCTTAGACCAAATAACATTTGATAATTTTAGTTATTATTTGGGATTTGACAAATTGTAATATTTATTGAGGAATTTCACAATTGAATATCCTACTTCTTTACCTAAATTTACAGGAACTGCATTTCCTATCTGTTTGTATTGTTGTGCAATCGAACCCTCAAATTGCCAATCATCTGGAAAAGTCTGAATTCGGGCATATTCACGGACTGTAAATGGTCGAGTTTCATCGGGATGGCAACGTTCTGTTTGTTTTTGTGCGGGGCTACAAGTCAAAGTTAAACAAGGCTCATCCCAACCAATTCTACGAGCTATGCCAGTTTTCCCACCTCCTAAATGAAAACTTCCTCCCATAAATGACTTCTGAATATCTAAAGGTAAATCTCGCCAATATCCTTTGGGCGGAACTAAATCCAACACTTCAATTTTGCTTTTTGGATACTTTGCACCATCAGATTTGGGAACATTACTATCAAACAATTCCCCCTTCTGCAATGCATCTTTCAAGTTGTAAATTTTCTTATTAGGTTTGGGATATTCATATTCTAAATCGATATCCTTTCTAATACCTACTAAAATTAATCTCTCTCGTTTTTGCGGAACATTATAATTTATAGCTTTTAAAACTTGTACAGGAACTACGTTATAACCAATTTCGTCCAAAATTGAAATCATTCCCTGTAAAGTTTTTCCATTATCGTGACTCAGTAAACCACGGACATTCTCACCAATACAAATCGGAGGATTTACTTCTTTTACAACCCTTGCAAACTCGTAAAACAAAGTCCCTCGAGCGTCTGCCAAACCTAATTTTTTACCCGCATAGCTAAATGCTTGACAAGGAAAACCTCCCGTCACGATATCTACTTTATCTTGATATTCAGAAAAATCAAAAGCTTTTATATCACCTTCCAAAACTTTCCAGTTTGGGCGATTTTTGCGTAGAGTAGCACAAGCGAACTTGTCGATTTCGTTTAAAGCAATACATTTCAAACCTGCTTTTTCCATTCCAACAGCCAAACCTCCTGCGCCAGCAAACAATTCCAAAACTGTATAATCATTTTCTGCTTCAACAAAATTAGATTCATCAATATCATCATTTACAAAATCTGTAAATAATTCTAAGACGTCAGACTTTTTGTAAACTCTATAATTGCTGATAGGTTCTCTGACCGCAGACAATTTACCTTCTCTATCCCAACGTCTAAGCGTCTCTTTGCTTTTACCTATTAATTCTGATGCTTCAGACAATGACAAATATTCACTCATAACCAAGTTTATTAACCTTACACAATGGTTACAAATTTATATAAATTTCCTTATTTAGAAATGAAAAATTTAAAATAATTTTCAACATTATCTAAAACACTGATTCAAATATTATTAACAATTAAAGCTTATCAATTGTAATACATTTAATTACCGCCAATCTATTTCTTATTAAAACTCAACGACACTTTCCGCCTGTTCATCGAATCTCAATTGATTTTGAAATCAGTGGATAGTAGCTTTACACTATCAAATTAATCAAACAATTTAAATCAAAAAATTATGGGAATTATTCAAACACCAGAAAACGCATTGTCTCACTCTACCGTGGCAGCGATCATCAATGCCCCAATCGAAAAAGTAAACATCGCAGATTGGTTATTAAATCTTCCCGATGCAGAATATCAGAGATGTTCTACACAACACATCGGAGCAGCGATTTCCACCACGTATGATGGTGAACTGGTTTCTCTAAACGTCGAAACAATCGGGGATGCTTTGATGGTGCAGCATTATGTTGCCGTTGAACACCGTCCAGATTACTGCAGAATGTTGTCCATCTCAGATTCCATTACCAAAGGCGGCCGTACCAAAGTTCAGGTTTTATGGGAACTGAAAGCTACAAAAATCGATGATAACACGACCTTGTACACCAACGAAATCCACGCAACAGCCACACCTGAAATGTTCGAATACCTGAAAGAACACAACGTGAATCTTGCTGATGCAGCCGCTTCCAGACAAGCCGCTTCTGATGCCCACAACCACGAAGAAACGCCCAACTTTGCAAAAAGCATCGAAAACAAAGCGTTGACCGGAAAATACAACCAACCTTTCTAATTCAAAAAAACATAATGGGCGTATCTCGGTACGCTCATTTTATTTTAAAGTTATGGAAACACTTTTTGAAAAACTTGTAGGAACCTGGACTTTGATAGAACTTATCGAAGTTCCTGTCAACGGCGGAGAAATTACCCATCCGATGGGCGAAAATCCGAAAGGTCTGATTATGTATAATCCTGACGGTTATATGTCGGCACAAATTATGGATACGCATCGGGAAAACTTTCATCAGGAACATTGGACCAATGCTACGCCGGAAGAATATACACAGGAAGGCTCAACCTATCTTGCTTATTCGGGACCATTCAAAACGGACGATGAAAAACAGTTGGTGAGTCACACGATGTACATCTCCCTTTTCCCCAACTGGACGGGACAAACGCAGAATAGAATCTTTATCTTTAAAGATGGTTTTCTGCATCTAGAAAGTGAGAAACCATTCACCAGCAATTCCCGGTTGGTGACTCATCAACTGACCTGGAAGAGAGTTTGAAAGAATCTGATATTAAAATTTAAAAAAATGAAAGCAATCGTTATTACAAAACCTGGAGGTCCTGAAGTATTGGAATTACAGGAATACCCTACTCCCGAAATAGCCGGAGACGAAGTCTTAATCGAAGTGAAAGCAGCCGGAATCAACCGTCCAGATGTTTTTCAGCGTGAAGGAAATTATCCTGCACCAGAAGGAGCTTCCGCCGAAATACCGGGATTGGAAGTTTCCGGAACCATTGTAAAATGCGGACCTGATGTCGTAGATTTTACTGTTGGCGACAAAGTGTGTGCACTTCTTGCTGGTGGCGGTTACGCAGAATATGTCGCTGTGAGAGAAGGTCAGTGTTTACCAGTTCCTGCAGATCTAAGTTTTGCTGAGGCAGCAAGCTTACCTGAAACTGTCTTTACGGTTTGGTCTAATGTTTTTCAGAGAGGAAACCTTCAACCTGGAGAAACCCTTTTGCTCCACGGCGGAAACAGCGGGATTGGAATCACGGGAATTCAGATTGCTCACGCGTTGGGTTCAAAAGTAATTGTCACGGTTGGTTCCGATGAAAAAGGCCAGAAATGTCTTGAACTTGGCGCAGATTCATACATTAATTATAAGACCCAGAATTTTGAAACTGAATTGCAAGACGAAGGTGTCGATGTCATTTTGGATATGATTGGTGGTGATTATTTAGCCAAAAACATCAACATTCTAAAACCTGAAGGCAGATTGGTTCACATCAATGCGGTAAGTGGCAGTCACGTAGATTTGGATATCTGGAAAGTAATGACCAAGCGTCTGACCCTTACAGGAAGTACTTTGAGAAGCCGTGAATATGAATTCAAAAAACAATTGGCTAAAGAAATTCAGAAAAATGTCTGGCCTTTGATTGAATCTAAAAAATTCAAACCTGTCATTTTCAAAACATTTCCTTTTTCAGAAGCTGCGGAAGCGCACAGATTGCTTGAAGACGGTTCTCACACAGGAAAGATTATTCTTGTGAGATAGTAGAAATTTAAAACTGATAACCAATGAAAAGAGATGCGGTCTTCTATTCGTCCCTGATTATGGCTTTCAGTGCAGGTTTTGTGGATACAAGCACCTTTACGGTTGCAGATGGATTATTCTCTGCCCATATCACAGGGAATTTTGTGGTTTTTGCTTACAAATTATCGAACCACCCGCAATTGCGTGATTTTAGCAATCTTGCCAGCTTTCCCGTTTTCATAATGGCAGTCATCTTGACCAGAAAAATGGATAGCCTTTATAAAAATGAAAAAGGAATATTTGCATCCATCGGTATATTTTTGATTGTTGCAGGTTGTATTGCTTTTTTATTAAAACAAAATCAGATTGCAACAGGATTTGTATATCATTCTATTCTGATGCTGATTGTTTTTTCGATGGGAATCCAGAATACGGTAACCCGTTTATACGCCAATTCTGCTTTTGGCCCGACGACGGTAATGACAGGCAATGTGACCAAAGCCATCCTTGATTTTTTCAATTATATCTCTACACAACATACCCTTGAAAAATTAGTAGAACTAAGGAAATCATTGGTACTTCTGACAGGTTTTTTGATTGGATGTGTCTTTGGCGCTTTGATTTCTGCTCGTTTCGGATTGGTTTCAATGTTGATTCCTGGTATTGTGATTTCGGCTTACTATACGATACCTACAAGAAAAAAATCTTTATCCTGAAAATAAATTCTTTTATCATTTAAAAAATCGTCCTTCCCAAGTTAAATTGAGAAGGATTTTTTATTAATTAAAATGGACGTCTTTAGGAATCTCAATCGATAAAATTCGAATTGAAAGTCTATTATCTCTCCTCTATTTTCTTTATTCCAAAGACACCAACTACTCCTTTCAAATTCCCACCGACTCATTTTGCCCATTCATCGAAAAGCACTTCGAAATCTTTTGATTCCGGGGTAGCTTTACAGTAGAAATAAAGACAAATAATCATTAATTATAAAAATTACTATTATGAATACTGCATCATTAAGTTTCAAATACGAATTAGAGAAAAAAGAACCAAGAACCAACGACGGTGGAACTACAAGAGGTGCCTCTGTAAAAGATTTCCCAGCATCTATCGGCATTGCAGGCGTTTCTATGAGACTGCAACCGGGAAGTATGCGAGAATTGCACTGGCACGCCAACGCGGCAGAATGGGCTTACGTCATATCAGGAACGGTTCGTACCACGATTATTCATCCTGATGGACACAGTTATACAGACAATTTTGAGCCGGGCGACGTTTGGTATTTTCCAAAAGGTTACGGTCACTCGATTCAGGCAACAGGAACCGAGGAATGTCATTTCATTTTGATTTTTGATAATGGTAATTTTTCCGAAGACCATACGTTCAGCGTGACCGATTTTGTTTCGTCTGTACCACCTGAAATTGTTGCTCAAAATTTAGGTTTAACTTTAGAAGAAGTCGCGGCTTTACCTCAAAAAGAAGCCTACTTCGCAGCGGGAGTTGTTCCTGATGAAATGTCTTTCGTTGCTGAAGCACGTCCGAATGAATCTGATATCGAACTGACAAGTTTTCACCGTTATCCTTTGCATTCTCAACAGCCAAGAATTGTTCCTGGTGGAGGCTTGCAGAGATTGGTAACGAGTAAAGAATTTCCTATCAGCAGTACAATGTCGGGTTCTATTTTGGAACTTCAGCCGGGCGCTTTGAGAGAAATGCACTGGCATCCGAATGCGGACGAATGGCAATATTTTATTTCTGGACAGGCAGAGATGTCGGTTTTTCTGGCAGAATCTACTTGTGTTACGGAGCAGTTCAGCGCAGGCGATGTTGGTTATGTTCCAATGGGAGCCGGACATTACATCAAAAATACAGGTGATACCGTTTGCAGAATTCTGATTGGCTTCAATAGCGGAAAATATGAATCGATTGATTTGAGCGAATGGCTGGCTGGAAATCCGAAAGATGTTGTTGTAACGAACTTTGGCTTGAAGGAAGATGAAATTGAGAAATTCCCGACTGAGAAAGTTTTTATCCAGCCTAAGAAATAAGTTTAGATTTAAATCTCTCGAAATAATGGATAATTCTGTCATCAAATCAAAGCCTTTCGTTTCGTCTGATTCTATTAAGATGCAAGAGAGATTAGCGATATTTCTAGCTTTGATTGCAGGCTACATCGATGCAACAGGATTGATTCAGTGGAAAACGTATGTCTCTTTTATGAGTGGAAATACCACTTCACTGGGCGCAGCCATTTCAACGGGTAAATCTGGAATCATTATCACATCAGTAACAGTCATAAGTTGTTTTTTACTAGGAATTTATGCCGGAACCTGTCTTTCATTATGGAAGAGAATTAAGAACCAAATATTAACATTTTATATAGTTTCCGGAATTCTCATTTTCTATTCGATTATTGCTTATTTTTATGATATCAATAATTTGTTATCCATTGCAATTGTAGGATTTTCAATGGGATTGATTAACACGATTGTGACTTCAGTAGGAAACCAAAAAGTAAATACGGATTTCGTGACAGGAACGTTGAACAGTTTAGCAAGAAACACCGCAATGCTGACGATGACGAAGGATAAAGCAGAAAAAAAGGAATATCAATCCAACGCCATTCATCTTTTGCTTTTGTGGATAGGCTTTTTATATGGTGCGTTTATCGCTCCTTTCCTAATCGATTATTTTGGAAAATGTACTTTGATGATTCCTGCATTATTACTAATGATTTGCGGAATATTGATTTCAAAAATTAACGCTAAAAACTAATATTATGTTACAAAAAAACGATGTTGCCCCAGATTTCACTTTGTACGCAACGCCAGACCAGAAAATTACACTTTCAGAATTCAGAGGAAAAAATGTCATCCTTGCTTTTTATCCCGCCGACTGGAGTCCGGTTTGCAGCGACCAAATGGCTTTATATAATGAAACTTTGAAGTTTTTTAAGAAATACGATGCAGAGATTTTTGGAATTTCTGTGGACAGCAAATGGTGTCATCTCGCATTTGCACAATCCAGAAATTTACACTTCCCTTTACTCGCAGACTTCGAAGCTAAAGGAGAAATTGCTAAAAAATATGGTGTTTATGATGAGGAAGAAGGTGAATGTAAACGCGCTTTGTTTGTCATCAACAAAGACGGAATCATAGAATGGAGTTATCTATCGCCAACGGCCATCAATCCTGGCGCGGACGGAATTTTAGAAGCTTTAGAAACCCTTAACACAAAATAAATAACCCTTAACACAAAATAAATTATGTCACTAAAACCAAATGTCAGCCAAGCTGACCACGCACAAGGCAACTTAGAAGCTGACCTCGTTATCGTAGAGTACGGCGATTATCAATGTCCATACTGTGGCGCCGCTTATCCGGTTCTGAAAGAGTTGATGAAAGAATTTGGAAGTCAAATCAAATTTGTTTTCAGAAACTTTCCATTGTCTGAAATGCACCAATACGCAAGACCGGCGGCCATCGCAGCAGAAGCAGCCAATCTTCAGGGGAAATTCTGGGAAATGCACGATGCGATTTATGAAAATCAAAGAGATTTGAATGAGAACTTATTAATGAAATTGGCAGAACAATTAAAACTGAACATTCCTCAATTTGAAAAGGATTTGGAAAATACAGAATTGGCAGAAAAAGTTGATTCAGATTTTGAAAGCGGTATCGTGAGTGGCGTGAACGGAACACCTTCCTTCTTCATGAATGGAAAGAAATTAGATGGTGGCGCGGAAGACCTTTTGGAATTGGTAAGGGAAAACGTGAACTAATGACGAATCTGTAGCCCGACTTGAGTGGATCCCGATGTAAAATCGGGAGGGAACGGAAGGCGGATATAGCTGCCCAAAATAAAAATTATCAAAAATGTACGATATTAAACTAGATTAACGGGAAACGAATTGAACCATCCTACATTTGTTAAAGAATTAAGACAACAAAATATTAAAATAAATTAATCACAACATTTAAAAAATTAAATTATGAGCACACTAAAATTAAAAGACGGAACAGAGATTTTTTACAAAGACCAAGGCGAAGGACCAACTTTGATGTTTCACCACGGATGGCCTTTATCATCTGACGATTGTGATGCACAGGTGATTTTCTTCCTTCAAAGAGGTTACCGAGTGGTGACGCACGACAGAAGAGGTCATGGTCGCTCCAGCCAGGACATTTATAATCACACGATTGAGCAATATGCTTCTGATGCGGCAGAATTGGTAGAATTCCTTGACCTGAAAGATGTAGTTCACATCGGGCACTCTACAGGTGGTGGCGAAGTGATCCGTTATGTGGCAAAATATGCTAATGGAAGAGCGAAAAAAGCAGTTTTAATCAGCGCAGTTCCTCCTATTATGGTGGCAAGTGATAATAATCCAGATGGTGTTCCAATGTCCGTTTTCGACGGTATCAGAGACCAGACTTTGAATAACAGAAGCCAGTTTTATATCGATTTGACTTTCCCTTTCTACGGCTACAACAGAGAAGGTGCAGACGTGAAAGAAGGTGTACAAAGAAACTGGTGGAGACAAGGAATGATGGGCGGAATCGTGGCTCATTATGACGGAATCAAAGCATTTTCTGAAACTGACCAGACAGAAGATTTGAAAGCGACCGACATCCCAGTTTTGGTGCTTCATGGTGAAGATGACCAGATTGTTCCTTACCAAAATGCTGCTTTGAAATCTATTAAATTATTGAAAAACGGAACTTTAAAAACATATCCTGGTTTCCCTCACGGAATGCCAACTACGGAAGCTCCTACGATTAATAAAGACCTTTTGGAGTTTATCGAAGCTTAATTTTGACTACACTTTAAATATTATAAAGGATGAATCTGTTGGTTCATCCTTTTTTAGATTAAATCTATGATAATTTTAAATCTTATTTTTACCATTAATAAAGGATTTTCCAAAAATGAATTTTATTTGCGATCAAATAACTGTGAAATTATTTGGCGGTTAAGAACTTTTAGTTGTAGTTTTGCTAACGCTGTTAGAAATTTAAAATAATGGGCTTACACGAACGTCGTCAAAGAGAAAAGGAATCTATCCGTGCAAATATTTTGCAGGAGGCTTTCAATTTGGCCAAAACGGAAGGTTGGGCCGCACTTTCTATACGTAAGATTGCTGATGCGATTGAATACAGTGCTCCTGTAGTTTATGACTACTTCGAAAATAAGGAGGCGATTTTGTACGAAATCTCTCTAAACGGTTTTCATCAATTACACATCGAGTTGCTGAAAGCTCAGAAAAAATACGAAACGCCAGAAGATCAATTGACGGCGATTGTAGATGCTTATTGGGAGTTTGCTTTTAAAAACAAAGAATATTACCAATTGATGTTTGGTCTTGGAATGCAGTGTAGCGGGAAAGGCATGATGAAGGAAGAATTTTCCTCTTTCCAAGATATGCTTTACGAATGCACTTTGGAAATCATCAATAAAAAAGGATCAAATCCTGATAATGCCTGCCACTCTTCTCACGCTTTGTTTTCAGCCGTTCACGGATTGATATCTATCATGATGATGAGAAATGCAGATATTCCTTCTACAATGAATAAAACAACGTTGGACGAAACTGTTTCGGCTTTTATAAAGTCATTGTAATTTTTTTTTGTATCATCAATTAACAGTGTTAGGAAAATTAACATTAAATTAATCTTAAAGATTTTCAAGTAGATTTGAAATCCTTCTCTTTCGAATAAACTTACTTGTCTATATTAACACCGTTAGATATAATAACAGCTTTAAATAATTAAGAATAACATTAAACCAAAATATTATGAAAACAGAAATCTAATCCAATCCGAATGTTATATTTTTTTGAACAAATCATTAACACTGTTAGGAAAAATAACTATAAAACTATTAAGAACATATCTAACTTAATCCATAATTCAAACCCAAAATGAAAACTATTACTAAAATAAAATTGCTCATACTTACATCGAGTATCATACTTTTACAAAACTGCACAAAAGCGGCTGAAGGTGTTGGAGCATTACCGCCAGCTCCGGAATTACCAGTCTACACGGTGATCACATCTAACACTTCAACTTTTCAGGAATTCCCGACCGCTTTGGAAGGAAAAAATAATGTCGAGATCAGATCTCAAGTCGATGGTTATCTTGATAAAATCTTCGTTGAGGAAGGCGCATTCGTAAGAGCTGGACAACCATTGTTTAAAATCGATTCCAGATCTTACGGCGAACAAGTGAATATGGCAAGTGCCAATCTACAAGCAGCCAACGCCAACATTCAAAAAATGAAAGTAGAAGTTGACCGACTCACAACTTTGGTTGCAGAGAAAGTGGTTTCCGATGTCCAACTGAAAACAGCCAAAGCCAATTACGCCGTCGCAGTGGCAACTGCAGCTCAGGCAAAAGCATCTTTGAGCGGTTCCAGAATCACCAATGGTTTTACGACGATTACAGCGCCCGTAAGCGGTTATCTTGGTAGAATTCCGTACAAAAAAGGAAGTTTGATTTCCAAATCAGATCCTACTCCTCTGACTTTTGTTTCGGACATCAGCGAGATTTATGCCTATTTCTCCATCAGTGAAATCGACTTTATTGCTTTTCAAAAGAAATACGCCGGCGCAACGCTGGAAGAAAAAATGAAAAACATGCCTTTGGTAAATCTGGTGATTGCTGATAACACGACCTATTCCGAAAAAGGAAAAATGAAAATGATCGATGGACAATTCGATAAAAGTACTGGTGCAATCACAGTTCGTGCAACTTTCCCAAATCCGAACGGAACTTTGAGAAGTGGTAACACAGGAAAGGTTAGAATGCCTCAATTATTATCAGATGCAGTTGTCATTCCGCAAGAATCAACCTTCGAAATTCAAGATAAAACTTACGTTTATGTTCTTGGAAAAGACAAAACAGTCACCAGCAAACCAATCACGATTTCCGGAAAGACGGAACATTATTATTTTATTTCCGAAGGACTTAAAAAAGGTGACCAGATTGTCTTCACAGGTTTAGGCAGCTTAAAAGACGGTGCATCCATCAAACCAAAAATGATTTCTTCTGATAGCTTATTGACAGCGACACCATTGTAAACTGCTTTTTGCTACTGGCTATTCGCTTTTTGCTTTCAATTCAATATTTAACAATTATCTAAACATTGCTTTTGAAAGCCAATTGCCAAAAGCTAAATGCTATAAGCCAACTAAAACTAAACTTCTTATGCTAAAACAATTTATAGAAAGACCGGTACTCTCAACGGTTATTTCGATTATCT
The DNA here is from genome assembly GCF_000735135.1 of Chryseobacterium sp. FH1. GTDB lineage: Bacteria > Bacteroidota > Bacteroidia > Flavobacteriales > Weeksellaceae > Epilithonimonas. Next base: position 362,309 of record NZ_JPLZ01000006.1, on the reverse strand, counting down.
TATTATTATTGGGATTGCTCTCGGTGTTTCAATTGCCGATCACGCTTTTCCCAGACATTGCGCCACCAAGCGTTCAGGTCACTGCATCTTATCCCGGTGCAAATGCCGAAGTTGTTGCCCGTTCTGTAGCCAATCCTATCGAGGAAGCCGTAAATGGTGTGGAAAATATGACCTACATGACCTCGAATTCCAGCAACGATGGATCGATGACATTGAGTATCTTTTTCAAACAAGGTTCAGATCCGGACAACGCGGCGGTGAACGTTCAAAACAGAGTTTCCAAAGCCATGAGTCAGCTTCCGCAAGAGGTTGTTCAGGCAGGGATCTCGACTCAGAAAGTTCAGAACAGTATGATCATGTTTATGGGACTTTCCAGCAATGATGCTAAACAATACGATGAATTATTCTTACAGAATTATCTGAAGATCAATGTCATTCCAGAAATTCAGCGTATTCCCGGCGTAGCGCAGGCTCAGGTTTTCGGCGCCAGAGATTACTCGATGAGAGTTTGGCTGAAACCAGACAGATTGGCTGATAATGGGTTGTCTCCTCAAGAAGTTCTCGCAACAATCAAAAATAGCAACCTAGAAGCAGCGCCTGGACGATTGGGACAAGGAAGCAAGGAAACTTACGAATATATTTTAAAATACAAAGGGAAACTCAACCAAAACACAGATTACGAAAACATCGTGATCAAATCGAATAATGACGGTTCATTTTTGAGATTGAAAGATGTGGCAAGAGTTGAATTTGGTTCTTACAGCTACACCGCATCCAACAGAGTTGATGGAAAACCGGTTGCTGGTTTCGCCATTCTACAGACGGCTGGTTCCAATTCCAACGAGATTATCACGGAGATAGAGAAGCAAGTTGAGCAAATGAAAACGACGCTTCCTAAAGGTGTTGAACCAATCATCATGTACAATTCCAAAGACTTTTTGGACGCCTCGATCCATCAGGTCGTTGAGACTTTGGTGATTGCATTTATCTTGGTTTTCATTGTCGTTTATATTTTCCTTCAGGATTTCAGATCGACCTTGATTCCGGCGATTGCGGTTCCAGTAGCGATTATCGGGACATTTTTCTTCTTGAATTTATTCGGATTCAGTATCAATATGTTGACATTGTTTGCCTTGGTATTGGCGATTGGAATTGTCGTCGATGATGCAATCGTGGTTGTCGAAGCTGTCCATTCCAAGATGGAACACACAGGTTTGCCAGTTGAGCAAGCGACGAGAGAATCGATGAGTGAAATTTCGGGCGCCATTATATCCATCACTTTGGTCATGTCAGCGGTTTTCGTTCCGGTTGGATTCATGCAAGGTCCAGCAGGTGTTTTCTACAGACAGTTTGCATTTACATTAGCGATTGCGATTTTGATTTCAGCGGTCAATGCATTGACGCTTAGTCCAGCCTTATGCGCACTTCTACTAAGTGATCCTCAAGGTGAACACGGAGAGCACGGTCAGAAAAAAGGTTTTGGAGCGAGGTTTTTCAACGCCTTCAATCTGGCCTTCAATAAGATGACTCGAAAATATATCTACAGTCTTAAATTCTTGATTAAAAACAAATGGGTCGGCGTTGGAGGACTTGTCTTGATCACGGCGTTCACAATTTTCTTAATTAACAAAGCGCCAACAGGATTTATCCCAACGGAAGATCAAGGTTTTGTCTTGTTTGCCGTCAATACGCCTCCAGGAAGTTCATTGGAAAGAACACACAAAGCGACTTCTCAGATTGATAACATCATTAATAAAGAAGAATCGACAAAACATCTTTGGGTTGCAGATGGTTTAAATTTCATCAGTAATGCCAACGCATCGCCTTACGCTGCTGGTTTCATCAAGCTAAAAGACCTCGACAAAAGAGGTGCTGTGAGTGACCCAGATCAGATTGCAGCGACATTGACAGGGAAAGTTTCGCAGGTGAAAGATGCCAGCACATTCTTCTTCAACTTCCCTACTGTCCAAGGTTTTGGTAACGTTTCCGGATTCGAGTTTATGCTGCAGGACAAGACCAATGGTTCTTTTGAACAATTGGGAACTACAACACAGGCTTTCATTGGAGAATTGATGAAACGTCCGGAGATTGCGTTTGCTTTTACGACTTATGCCGCAGGAAATCCTCAATACACGATTGAAGTGGATGCCGACAAAGCCAATCAGTTAGGCGTTTCTGTAACCGATCTGATGCAGACCATGCAGATCTATTACGGAAGTAGTTTCGTTTCAGATTTCAACAGGTTTGGGAAATATTATCGAGTGATGGCTCAAGCCGATGTTCCTTACAGAACCGACGCTAACTCACTTGAGGGAATCTACGTGAAAAATAACCAAAGCGAAATGGTTCCAGTAAAAACTTTGGTAAGCTTGAAAAGAACTTTCGGACCAGAAACAGTGACTCGAAATAACCTTTTCAATGCCGTGACAATCAATGGAACGCCAAAACCTGGTTACAGCACTGGAGATGCGATCAAAGCGGTTGAGGAAACTGCGAAACTTTCATTGCCAAGAGGTTACGGCTACGAATGGACAGGAATCACGCGTGAAGAAATCAAAACGGGTGGACAAACTGGATTTATTTTCCTTCTAAGTATTTTGTTCGTGTACTTCCTATTGGCAGCGCAGTACGAAAGTTACATTCTGCCGTTTGCGATTATTTTGACGATTCCTACAGGTATTTTCGGAGTGTACGCTTTCACAGGTTTGGCTGGAATTGACAACAACATTTATGTTCAGGTTGGATTGATCATGCTCGTTGGATTATTAGCGAAAAATGCAATCTTGATTGTTGAATTCGCGGTTCAAAGACGACAAGCTGGAAAAACGTTGATAGAATCTGCTCTTCAAGCTTCAAGGTTAAGATTGAGACCAATTTTAATGACCTCATTTGCCTTTATCATCGGGATGTTGCCGTTGGTTTGGTCGCAAGGTGCGGCGGCAAAAGGAAATCATTCGATTGGAATCAGTACCGTTGGTGGGATGTTGACTGGTGTCGTTTTCGGAATTTTCATCATTCCGGTGATGTACGTGATCTTCCAATACCTGCACGAGAAAATGCCAAGCAGAAAGAAACGCAGACTCAAAAAAGAAAAAGCGGCTTTGAATTATATTTAAAATCCTCACCCTAGATCCTTCTCCAAGAGAGAGGGACTTAAGAAAGTCTTGAAAGCGGAATCCTACGCAGCCCGACTTGAGTGGACTCTTCGAGAACCTCAGAGTGACAATTGGGATTCCTTCGACTTCGCTCAGGATAAACTACAGGCGGATAAAGCTACCCAAAACAAGACATCAATAATATATAACTAAAAGAAAACAAATGAACATCATAAATAAAATAAAAGAGATTTTGGTATCAACAGTAGTCGTCGCTAGTGCGGTTTCCTGCATGCCGAAATTAGCTTTGGATAAAGTGAGTCCAGACGTGCCGGAGAAATTCCAGTACACGGCAACGGCTGACACGGCGAGCATCGCCAATCTGGAGTGGAGACAATTCTTCAAAGATCCTATTTTGCAAAACTTGATAGAAAAAGGAATCAAAAATAATTATGACCTGCAGATCGCTTTGAAACAAGTTGCTTCCTCGCAAGAACGATTACTTCAGGCAAAATATCTGCAATATCCGGACATCAGTTTTGGTGTTTCTGGTCAGATTTCCAAACCTTCAAAAAACAGTATGAACGGGCAAAGTCTGAATTTGTTTTTAGGACAAAGCCACGTTGAGGATTACAATGTAGCGTTTAACTTAGGCTGGGAAGCAGACATTTGGGGAAAAATCAAAAATCAACAGGAAGTTTCGAGAGTTCAATATCTCCAAACTTATGAAGCTTCGAAAGCCATTCAAACACAAGTTGTCGCGGCGATCGCTCAAGGCTACTACAATTTGCTGATGCTGGACAAACAAATGAATGTTGCGAAATCCAATTTGGAACTTAGCAAAAATACTTTGGATGTGACGGAGAAAATCTGGAAAGGTGGAGAAACGACTTCCTTGGGCGTTCAGCAAGCGAAAGCGAGAACAGAATCTACGGAACTTTTGATTACGCAATTAGAACAAAATATTGCCATTCAGGAAAATGCATTGAGTATTTTGGTGGGTGAAAATCCAGATAAAATCAGCAGAACGATTGAAATGTCCGATTCATCCTTACCACAAAATATCTCAGCGGGAATTCCGGCTGCGATGGTAAGTCGTCGTCCGGATGTTCGTCAGCAGGAATTGGTTTTGTTGGAATCCAATTCAATTGTGGGAATTGCTCAAGCGAGTATGTATCCTGCTTTGAGGATTACCGCAAACGGTGGCGTGAATTCATTTAAAATCGATAACTGGTTTCAGATTCCAGCATCGTTGTTCGGTTCTGTTTTAGGCGGTATCACACAGCCGATTTTCCAAAAAAGACAGCTGAAAACAGATCTAAATGTGGCAAAAATCCAAAGAGAGAAAAATGTTTTGGCTTTTCGTCAATCTGTTCTGAATGCGGTTGGCGAAGTGTCTGACGCATTGGTCTCCAACGAAAATCTGAAACTTCAGGAAGTAAAAGCTTCTGAACAAGTGACGACGTTGAAGGACGCGATCAAAAGTGCCGAACTCCTTTACAAAGGCGGAATGGCAAATTATCTGGAAGTGATCACGGCTCAGGCCAACTCACTCCAAGCAGAATTGAATCTGGCTTCCATCAAGAGACAAAGACTCAGCAGTATTGTTGACCTTTATCGTGCTTTGGGAGGCGGATGGAAATAATTAAAGTTTAAGTTATTTTTTGTTAAAAGTTACTTTCGGGTAACAGAAATGGTCGGAAATTTCCGACCATTTTTCATTAATAAAATTGATATTTTCTGAATTTGAAACAAAAAAAAGAGTGAGCCAAATGGTTCACTCTTGTATTATTTAAACTAAGAGCCTTAAAAATATCATCAAAATTCTTTCCCCAACCCTAAAGGGAGTAATTTTGATGAAATTTTTAAGGCGTTTTTCCACCCTTTAGGGTTGGGGGAAAGAAAAACGTTTTGAAAATTTTATTTTTAAATCGTTTTTAAACAGGCTCTAATTTAAATTAAAATGGATAACCGATCGCAATATTCAAAATCAAATTGTCTCTTCGCCAACTGCCGTCTCCAAACTTAACTTTGTCTAAAACCCAACGCTCATCTTTTGCATAATAAGGAACTCTGAGAGGCATCGCCAAATCTAATCTTAAAACCAGAATTGAGAAGTCCAAACGTAAACCAACGCCCGCTCCCACAGCAATTTCACTCATAAAATCGCTGGTAAACTTTGCGCCTGGTCTTGTGTTGATTCCATTTTCGTCGATATCGTCATTCATCAACCAAATATTTCCTGCATCTACAAACACGGCAACGTTCAAAAATTTGTAGAGGTTCACACGATATTCTGCATTCAGTTCGAGTTTGATGTCACCTGCTTGGTCAAATAGTGCTCTCGTGTTATTTTCGCCTCGCGGGTCATAGCTTCCTGGTCCCAAAGTTCTTGCGCGGAAAGCCCTGATACTATTACTTCCACCTACGAAGAATTGTCTGGAAAAAGGAATATGCTCTGAGTTTCCATAAGGAATTGCCACGCCTCCGATAAATCTGGAAGCAAAGGAAGTTTTCTCAGAGAATTTGTGATAAAAACGAATATCATTTTCCATCTTGGCAAATTGACTGAACGGAACACCGAAGATATTTTTGATATCGCCATCTTTGTAATTGGCGCCCGTCAAAAGTCCCGTGATATTCCCAGCCAAATCCAACATTCCTTTGTAATAGAATGTATTTTTTCTTGGAAGCATCGTCGTGGAATAAGTGAAAGAATAGGTTGGTCCGAAAATCAATTGCTGATCCGTCACTCTCTGCAAGTATGGATTGATTTCTTTTAACGCAGTAAATTTAGGAGTTTCATTAGCAGGATCGATCAATGAAATATCAATGACTTTCAGCTCGTGTTCTTTCCTTACATTTTCTTTCCATTGATAACCAAATGATGCGTTGAAGGTATTCAAAGTATATAAAGTGGTTCTGTTTTGAAACTCATATCCAATCTGAATGTTGGTTCGAGGCACAAACGCACTTGACGAACTAAATGTAAACGGCGCAACAATTCTCGGAATCGACAACTGCGCGTTGGCTCCAGCTCGGAAGATGTTTTCCGCATCTGCAGGTCCACCGATTTGAACATCAAAAGCACCATAAATAGATGCTTTGAACTGTTCTGCACCTCGGAAAAAGTTTCGTTGAGTCCAGTTGAGATTCAACTCACTTCCGGCGTAATTTGCAGAGTTGGTTCTTCCCAAAGCCTCCAAACGCAAAGATTGTAACTCTCTCGGTGTCAGAACATAATAAGCATCAAACTTGTGGTTCAAAGAATCTGAAACGATGAATTCATTTTTAACGAATTTGAAAACACCCAAACTGATTAATCGATTGAGTGATAAATTATGGTCTTTTCGGTTGTAAACATCGCCTTTGTCAAAATATAGAGCCCGGTCAAAAATTCTCGGTTTGAATTTTTTATCTGGGTCCACTACATAGATATCATTGTATTCATAGCCTTTCAAAGAATCCGGATTCATCGGAATGCTGTACTTTCCACGCTTTGCATCCCGCAGATTGTAATTTGGAAAAACAACCACTTTATCAATTGTAAATTGCTCGGTTGCAAGTTTCGGCGTATTGTCTTTTAGTTTGACATTCAACTCGACTTTGTGATTTTTGCTCACAGTGCTGTCGGCTTGAACAATGATATTATCTGGACTGAAATAATAAAAACCTTTGTCCTTCAAACCATCGTCTATTCTTTGTCTTTCAGCTTTGATGACATCCAAATCAAAAGGATTTCCAGGTTTCAGCAAACTTTTGTCTTTCAAAGCCTGAATTTCTTGATTGATCAAAGTAGAATCTTGGAGATAATTAACCTTGTTGATCAAATACTGATTACCAGGATTCAGCGTATAAATGACTTGCGCCTTTTTGTTCTTCGAAACCGTGTCATACTTAGCTTTCGCATTGAAATAACCTTTGTTCTCAGAATAATTGACGATAATATCTTTGTTAAATTCTCTATCAACATCGCCCAACAAAACCGGTTCTTCCCCAAATTTGTACTTCAGCCAATATCTTAGTCCTTTTTCTTTTTCAGGTTCTTTGGTTGCGTTGTAGGCATATAATTTTGGTCTCAATCCAAAAAAAGACGAGTTCGGTTTTGGTGTCAGATTTTCTTCCAAAGCACTTTTCAAAGCCTTCTTTTCCTTTTTGGAAATGCTGTCATTTTCCACCTTCACTTCACCTCCAGTGTAGAGCAATTCGCCTTCCTTCAGGAATTTGGTATTGCTACAAGACACTGCAAAAGCCGTAATTCCCGAGGCCAAAAAATATTTGCAATATGTATTTAAATTGATTTTCATTTGTAGTGACTTAATTTTTTTAGTCTAATGTTATCGCTATTTCTCAGCAATTTCACTATTTAAATTCTACGACTTCCTTGTCTTGTTTTTTCTTGCTATCTCTGTTGTTTCTTCTAGATTTTCGGAAAATATCAGAGAATTTGTTGTAATCCAAAGTGATGATGAAACCAACGCCCGTTTCCACGATTTGACCTTGCAATGCAACTTGGTAATCATTTTTTCGATACGCGCGGAGCATATATCTTCCGTCTCGGGAAAGGCTGTAATCAACAGTCACATCTCCGGCGATATTGGTCGTGTTTTCATTTTGTCTCGCTTCACCTTCCACTCCGAAGTTACTTCCTACAGACACTTTCAGACGGTCGTTAAGTAATTTTTTACTGACATCGATATTCAGATCTGTTCTTGTATTTTGAGTTCCTGTCGAATAATCTTCGGAGGATTCAAGGTCAAAATTAAGATCAACACCTTTGATCAGATCTGAAGCTAAATTGTTGATCTGCTGAGAAAGAATCTTGCTCACACTTTGTCTCGCCATCGTCTCCGCAGAAACGCCAGAATTACTTTGGAATGGATTTTCTCCGATAAATCTATTAAGCAAAAGCATCGCGAAAACCTGTTTGTTCATTTCGTTTTCATCCTCTCGCAATTGCGCCAATTTACCGTCAATCGTTTCGGTCACCAAAGATGAAACCGAGTTATTTTTTTCGTCTGTTGTAATATCAAAACTGATTTGAGGTTTCATCAATTCGCCTTTCAAAATCAATAAAGTATTAAACGGAATTCTTTGTTTGAATTGATTTAGCTCCACATCGCTCATCTGTTGCTCCACCAGATCGATTGGCGCGACATTCGATTTATAAACCGCCGTGATATCAAGCGTTGCCGTTGTCGGTTCGCCAGTCCAGGTGATCGTACTTCCTTTTTGGATATCAAATTTCCTTTTCAAAAGGCTCACAGACATATCATAACTTCCCTGCTCCACTTGATAAACGCCGACCAAAGTGGTTTTTCCAGAAGGGTCAATTCCGCCTGTCAGATCTGCTTCACCTTGGAGTTTCACAAAATCGCCGTTCGCTTTATCAATGATGATGGACATTTTTGCTTCTTTGCTCACTTCAATGTTCACGCTCACGTCCATTCCTTTGAGGTTAGTTTGAGAATCGAGAGAATCTGTTTTAATGGTTTGATTCAATGCAATCTGATCTTGGTCTATGAACTCCACAATCCCGTCTCTTTCCTGTAACGACGGGCTTGATTGCGGAAGTACAAATGTGAAATCCGTATTGTCCGAAACCGACAATCTTCCGTCTACTTTCGGTAGATCGAGATTTCCCCGAACTTTCAATCCCGCATCGATTGCCAAAATTCCGTACATCATTGCGTCGTTCGATTTTTCAGAATTCACCACCTTGAAATCCTTTGCATCAAGGTCCAAATTGAAAGTAAAATCTTTATAGGTCTGCGTCAAAACCTGACCGTCGATTCTCAGAGAATTGCCGTCTTTGTCATTGATTTTGAAATTATCAAACTCAATCCCGCGATTTGTGAATCCAATTTTATCATTGATATTTCTAAAATCACTTCCAGTTTGCGCAATCATCAATCCGACATTATTCATCTTCACATCGCCCAAAATCTTCGGTGCAGTCGTCGTTCCAGTAATTTTCAGATCGCCGGAAAGGAAACCTTCCGTATTCGTAATCGCGTTCATTGTGAATCCTTGCAAAGTCTGCATTTGAAGTTGGTTCATTGCCAGATTCAAATCAAAACTGCTTGCGGACGTATTGTAGTTTCCAGTGATTTTCACATCATTATTATTTCCAGAAAGCGCGATATTGGCATTCAGAACGTCAGGCGTTTGGTTATCAACATTGATATCGAGATTTCCAACTGGACTTCCGAAAACGAACAAATCAGAAACATCGATGTCCGACGTAAACGTCATATTTTTATTTAAATCCCGAAGTTGCGCCGTTCCGTTGATCGTTCCTTTTGCGAGAAGAGAATCTTTTTTGATGATTTCCGTGATGGTCTCGATTTTAAAATCTTTAAGCGAAACATTCAGCGGACTATTTGGCAAATTGTTTTCGGACTGAACCAAAATCTCACTTCCAGCATTCGACAATCTGAAATTATCCGCAAAAATTCCCTGACCTCCGATTTGGATCTTGTTGTTTTCCGCAACCGTCCAATCCATATAGTTTAATTTCAAACCGTTTGGATTCAAGGAGATTTCGGTGATGTCATCCATCGATTTGGCGTTACCGGCAATCAGGAATTGAGTGGCATCTTTATCGTCTTTCGTCGTGATGTTATAATTAATGATATTCTCTGCCACATCGCCATTGATATTGACTTTGTTCAAAGCAAAACTTTCACTTTTCAAAGACGCAACATCAAGGCTGTACTGCAAAGCTTGGTTTTCATTTGTGATTTTAATGTTTGTATTCTCGAGTGAATTTGTGCCATACAAAACCTGCGGAATCTTCGCATCCAACTCAATTTTCTGAGAATCTGCGTTGTAATTTCCTACGATGTTGATGGTTTCAAAACTTTTCAAATCTGGAACAAACTTTCTGATCAAATCATCATTTTTGATATTTGCATTAAGCGTAAAAAACTGTCCTTCATCAATCTTCTCAGCTTTCCCTGGTTTTTGGAATTGATAATATTGATTAATAGTCTGCGACAACGCTCCGAAAATCTGGGTCAATTTATATTTCCCGTTGAGTTCTACGTCAGCGATTTGGGAATTAAATTTAATCTGATTAGAATCTGCCGTAGAGACCGCCAACAAGTTCATTTCCTGAATCGGATAAACTTCTTTTTCATCAGAAATCGCGAAGTCTTTCAAATTCAAATAACCATTCAATTGATCTGGGTCAAGACTTGTAAAATCGCCGTCAATTGCGCCAGCCAAAATCATTGGCGAGCTGTAGAATCCTAATTTGTTTAAATCTAATTTATTAATTTTTCCATTGACTTTTACAGTAGGATTTTTTTCATCGTACACGCCAGAAGCGGTTAGATTAAGATTCGCGTTCGGGTCTTTGAAATTGAGGACAATGTTGTACGCGCCACGATTGATCTTGCCGACCAAATTCATATTTTGATAACGGTAACCTTTGTAAGTCGCAGATTGTACGTTTCCGACGAGATTCGCATTCGCATATTTGAAATCGAAGCTTTCGCCTTTTGCAGAAATCTGAGCCGTGATTGCGCCCAGATCTTTATTCTGAATCATCTTCCCGATCTGTAGATTCTGCAGGTTGGCTTTGACATCGTACAACTCACGGTTTTTTCTACGCATATCAACTTGAGCGATGATGCCAGCGTTTCCAAGCGTTGAATGGAGGTTCAAATTCGTATTCACCACTTTGGTCGTGCCTTTCGCAAAACCTTTGATGCTGAAATGAGACGGCAAAGAAATATTGGATGGAATCGTGCCTTTTGGAACCAAATTGAAAATCGTCTTTCCGGATGAGGCCAATTCGCCAATCTTCAAATCGTAATACAAATTGTCAGGATTCATCGCGTTTCGGATTCTTCCCGAAGCATTCACTCGAAGTTGATCCAGACCGGAAACTTTCAGTTCATTGATGAAAAGGTCGTTCACAGTTCCTCTCACATTGGCATTGACATTCAACGTTGAATTTGGATATTTGTTGAATGGCGCCGTGTTTCTGAGTGTTGGAACCAAGTTCAAAATATCAGCAAAACCGATTTTTGAATCTTTGATGCTTGCAGAGATTTTGACTGCGCCAAGATTCGAAGATAATTGTTCGATGGAATTATAATTAAGCACCACTTCATCTCTCAAAACCGTTTTTGGCGTTTGAAGATAAAGGTCTTTCAAGTAAGCCTCTTTGTCCGAGTAAACAAAATCCGTATTGAATTTTTGAATATCCAAACCACGCGACTCCTGAATCTCAGCCGATTTCACACTTCCCGCAAAACCATTGTTTTCCATTTTGAAATCACGAACGTCAATATTCATTTTTCCAAAATTCAGATGGTTAAAATCCATTCCGCTTCTTGTTGGCGCAACGGCTGTATTGTTGTAAGCGACTTTTACATCTTCGAAAATCAATTTTCCGAGAAGCACTTTCATCGCTTTTTCCTGTGTTGTATTTTTAGAAACTTCAGGTGTTTTCTCTTCTTTTGGATTTGCGTTTGAAGCTGGAAGAAATAAATTGGCGTTGATGTTTGCGCCCGTCAAATAGACATTTCCAACGTCGAAGGCATTATTTTGCAAATCAAGATTATTGATTTTCGTGCTTAATTCTTTAAACAAAACCTTCGCAAAAGTCTTGGAATTGTCGTCACCGTAATCGATGTTGAAATTCGTTAGTTTGATTCCGCTCAAGCCCAACTGCATTGGTTTCTTCTGATTGAGAGAATCTACTTTTTCCTCAACATTTTTAGAAACTTCTTCTATAAGATCTTGTTTTAGCTTTAATTTCAAACCATCAAGATTGATGTCATTGACCGCGTATTTGTTACTTTGAAGGTCGAAAGTTTTTACGCGCGTATCGAATGAATTAAAATAAACCTTGATGTCATTTTTAGATTGCTGATCGTTGAACGTAACGCCGATGTCTTTCAGATTGATTTTATCAAGAGAAATGATAAACGGTTTGGACGGACTCTCCTCTTTTTCGGAAGTTGCAAAGGCTTCCATAATATAATCGAAGTTGAATTTTCCCTGCGGATCGCGAACCACATTTGCGCGAACGCCTTCCAAATCTATCGAAGTCAAATCTGCTTTCGACTTCATCAACTGCCACATATCCAATCCCACATCAAACTTTTTCACCGCCAAAAGCGTATCGATATTTTGACTTGTCAAATGCAGATTTTCGATAACGACACTGTTTGGAAAACCGATATAGATCTTCTCCAGTCTTACTTTCGTCTTGATTTTACCTTCGAGATAAGTGATGGCTTTGTCCTTGATAAGATTCTGAACAAACGGCAATCTCAAACTGAAGATGAGCAAAATAAAAAAAACCACAATGCTAATGATGGTTCTGACAAAACGTCTGAGAATTTTTCCTTTGTTGATTTTTTTCAAACCTTGTTTATTTTTATGCGTTGCTAAAGCAAATACCATACTATAAATGGATTCCCTCTATTTAATTTAGAATTTCGGAAACATTTATCTCCTATGCTCGATTTTCGAAAGTAATAATTGTATTAAAACTTAGATTGCCTGACGTGTTGGGATATCCTGGTGAAAATTGTTGTATGTCAAATACAAGTCGTAAAAATAAACATCCTGATCTGTGTTTTCATCCTTTGTTTTGATGGATGATCTCTTATCATAAAATTGATGAATTCTACCTTTGTCCTTACAATTGCAAGTGCAATAGTTTTCCTGATTTTTGAGATGCTCTTTGAAATTTACAACTTGGATCTCAGACATTGTTTCACTTACGGTTCGATCAAAAATTTTCTTATCGAGCGTAAATCTGGATTCCCCGTGCTGAAGGTAATGATTTAAGATCAAAGGATGGTATTTATCTTCAGTATTGATGATGGTGGACAAAATATATCCTTTGCAATGACTGCAATTTGCTAATTGTAATTTTACTGGCATAGTTTATAATTTGATGTCAATCTACTTGCAGATTTTGTGCCATTAGAAGGTAATTTTAACAGTTTAATGTAAATATATTGTTGAAGATTTGATATTAATTAAAACGTATAAGCAGATTTGAGATTTTTTTTCATTTAATTATTTCTTTGAATCCAAATCATATTTATTATGAAAAATAATTGCATATTTTTGCATAAATTTGAAATTATGAAGTATGAACTCGAACTTAACATGAAAGAAGTTGGGTCGAACGTTGTTTTTAACACGATTACACTAAATACATTTAAAGTCAACATTGTTGAAAGATACTCTGACAAGAGCAATTTGAAGCCAAAACTGTGCGAGGTACACTTCAAAGTCAGAACCTTGGACGATCGAATCTTGGAAAAAAAGGACGGCAATGTGAACACGTACATCCGAGGTGAGGGATTTACTAATTACATTAACTTAAAAAACATATTCAGCTCGCCTTATTACAAGAAAAAGCTAATCAGCCCAAAGAAAGCGGAGGAAGATCTCGTACATTTTATACTCAGTATGGTTGTATTAAATTATGAGTTTAATTGATTTTGTAATTGACATTAATATTAAATTATTGTTAAAGATGCTAACGTATTGATAATAGATGTTGTATCATTGCACAATCATTTATCTTAAAAACGCAAATGTTATATCACAGTTTTCTTTGTCTCAAAGCAATTAAAATAGTTTGTATCTCTTCTCTCCCACTGATATCAAAGTATTCAGTAATAGATTATTCTTCCCTCAGAAATAATTATCCTGAAGTATCTGTCGCGGGACTGAAAAACAATTCTCGAAATTATCACAACCCAAAACATCCCTCAAGTTCCCAATTGAATGAAAATTTTCAGAACTTATTGGGATACAGAAATCACCTCATCGTAGGACTTCTGGTATTATTGGTTTCTACAAGTGTTTATAATTATCAGCGGATCAAATTCTATAAAAGATATATCAGAAAAAGGAATTTGGAATTCCGAAGATTGAGGGAAAGTGTCAAGTTTTACAAGAATTTGCCCAACCTCAATATCATTGACGACAGTCAGGTTTTAGAAAACGATTCTTTGAACGATAGACAAAAGGAAATAGTTCTTCAAATGCTGAAAGGCTTTACTAACGCTGAGATTGCGGAAAAACTCTTCATTGCGGAAACCACCGTGAAATATCATATTAAAAATATTTACAAGATTTATGATGTTAAAAACAGGAGTCAACTTTACAAAAAATTTGCAGTCAAACCTGAGTCTGTTTCTAAATAATCCATGAGAAATTTATTTTCTGACAACAAACAGATCGGTGTTGTTTCCAGCTTTTCTGAACTTGTAAATAATGATTTCGAGGGCGAGATCAATGCAATTTGTTGGGAAAGAAACCTGATTGGAGATTTTGCAGAAATCGTTTCCAGGCTACAATTAAAAGAAAACATTACGGAAATCTCAGTTGATGATCTATTAACGCTTCAACTGTCAGAAAATGGAAAATTAGCGCGCGAAACTATTATTAATGACTTAAAATCATTATCCGAATACGGCGCATCACCTTCATTAAACTTACTTAAAAATTACGACCGAGATGATGAATTTGATTTTATTTCGACAGATGTCTATTCTTTTCACGTCGATCGATCTCCTGTAGCAACAAGTACTTTTTTATGCACTTATCATGGTTCTGCAAGTGATATCTTGGCGAATGATCAAGCTGTACAAAAAATATTAATTCCCGAAGTCAGAGAAAAACTCAAAGAATTACACGACGGCTCAGATTCGGAATTTGAAACGTTCTTGACCGAAAATTATTTTGATCTGCATTATCAAGCTAAAACAGAATCAAAGCCCACTAATTTAGGATTAGGGCATCTTTGGAGATTGGCAGTAAATCATCCCGGCCAAACCGTTTTACCTTGTGTTCATCGTGCACCTCTAGAAAGTAATGGGGAATTGAGATTGCTTTTGATTTGCTAATTAATCTTACTTGAAATGATTATTCATTCAAAACAAACCCCATAAAATCAATTTAAACAATTTTATTTCTCTATATTTGTAATGCTTTAGGGGTATTCTGAAAAGAATTGAGAGAGTCCCTTTGAACCTGATACGGCTAACACCGACGTAGGGAAAAGCAATAAGTCATTCACTTAAATGGCTGTTGTTTCTTTTATTTTCCTAAAGCATTTATTTTTAAAATATTTTAATATGGAAAATAATCTTTGGAAACACATCCTTACTGTGAGAGAATCGTCGCCTCTCGTACACAGCATCACCAATTATGTAGTAATGAACAATACCGCCAATGCGCTTCTTGCCATCGGTGCGTCTCCTATTATGGCGCACGCCAAATCTGAAATGGAAGAAATGGTTTCGATTTCTCATTCTTTGGTCGTGAATATCGGGACATTGGATGAATATTGGGCAGAATCAATGTTGCTGGCAGTGAAAAAAGCCAATTCATTAAACAAACCTTGGGTTTTGGATCCTGTTGGAGCCGGTGCCACTTCTTATCGCGACACTGTACTAAGTGAACTTTTAACTTTGAATCCTACAGTAATCCGTGGAAATGCGTCAGAAGTCATCGCCTTGGCAAAAGCTAATATCACAGCAACAAAAGGCGTTGACAGCACAGCAAAAAGTGACGAAGCCATAGAAGCTGCGGAGAATCTGGTCAGAAATTATGGTTCGATAGTCTGTATTTCTGGCGAGACGGATATTATCATTAATGATAAACAAGGTATATTTCTAAAAAATGGCCACGAGATGATGACGAAAGTGACCGGACTTGGTTGCACCGCATCAGCTTTGATAGGAGCATTCATTGGCGTCATCGAAAATAAAACAGAAGCTGTAGCTACGGCGATGAGCTTACTTAGTATCTCGGGTGAGTTGGCTTCTAACCTAAGTGATGGACCGGGAAGTTTACAGCTTCATATCATTGATAAGCTTTACAATATTACAGAACAAGAATTTTCAGATCATCTAAAATTGAGTTATTAATGAACCTTCATCCAAAATTTCCTTATCAGTTATATTTGGTTATCTCTGAAAAAGATTGTTTAGGCAGGAATTTTCTGAAGGTTGCAAAAGAGGCTATTCTCGGCGGTGTTGACATCATCCAGTTGCGTGAGAAAAATATTGGAAAGAAGGAATTTCTTCAAAAGGCATTGCAACTAAAGCACGTTACAGAAAAATACAACATTCCGCTCATCATCAATGATCACCCTGAAGTTGCGGAAAAAGCTGATGCCTTTGGAATTCACGTCGGAAATAATGATATATCCCCGACATCTTTGAGAGATCAACCATTCTTCAAAAACAAAATGATCGGCTACTCTATCGAATACCTGGAGCAGTTGGAAAATGAGCAAACCATTATTTCAGATTATCTTGGAATAAGTCCGATATTCAGTACCAAAACAAAAGAAGATACGGTGACTGAATGGGGAATTGATGGCCTTACAAAAATCAGAAGCTTAACAGACAAACCTTTGATCGCTATTGGAAATATCAATCTAGAAAATGCAGAAATGATCATGAAAGCTGGCGCAAATTCCCTAGCAGTGGTCTCCGCAATATGCGCCTCCGAGAATCCACAAAAATCGGCGTTCGAACTTAAAAATGAAATATTGAAATGAAAAAATACACTTATCCATCTGTATTGACCATCGCAGGTTTTGACGGAAGCGGCGGCGCAGGTATCCAGGCGGACATCAAGACTTTTTCGGCTTTGGGATGTTATGCGACATCGGTTCTCACAGCCTTGCCTGTACAAAATACACAAGGTGTGAGGAAAATCTATCCTATTCCAATGGAAGCTGTCGAAGAGCAAATAGAAGCGGTCTTAGATGATATTTTTCCAAGGGCTGTAAAAATAGGGATGGTTCATACACCAGAATTGGTGGAAACGATCGTCAATACACTAAAAAAATATCCAAAGATCCCAATTGTGTTCGATCCCGTGATGGTTGCTACCAGCGGACATCGATTGATTGAAGAAGAAACCATCGCTATCATTGTGGAAAAGCTCTTTCCTATAGCAGAGATCATTACCCCAAACATGGACGAAGCTGCGATCCTGGCCGATATGGAAGTGAAAACTTTAGAAGATATGGAAAATGCAGGAAGAATCATTCTGAAATATGGATGCAATAATATTCTGCTGAAAGGAGGCCATCAGGAATCGCCAATAATTACATCTTTGTTATTAAGCAAAAACGGAGAATTGACTTCTTTCGAAACTGAAAAATTTATCACCAACAATACCCACGGATCCGGCTGTACGCTGTCTTCCGCAATTGCAGCTTTTCTGGCTCGTGGCGAAGATTTGAAAAACGCTGTAACTCTTGCACAGGAATATGTTTTCGAAGCTATAAAAAACGGAAAAGACGTCGTCACTGGAAAAGGGAATGGTCCACTCAATCACTTTTATAATCCAATTAAACTAATCAAAAATGAAATGGTCTGAATCTACCTGGCTACAAATTGAGGAACGTTATCAATCAATCTTGACAATGCCTTTTATCTTGGAATTGTCCGACGGAAGCCTGCCTAAGGAAAAGTTCCAGTTTTATATGGCGCAGGATTCTTTGTATCTTGAACATTTTGGTAGAGCTTTGTCGTTGATCGCAGCAAGAGCCCATCATATCGATGATACGTTAGAATATATGCGATATGCAGAAACGGCGATCGTGGTTGAAAATGCTTTGCACGAATTTTATTTTGAGGATTTTGGATTGACTGAAAGAGGAAAGATGCAACCTGTTTGTCATCATTATGTTCACTATCTGAAAAGCACAGCAGCTTTGGATCCTGTCGAGGTGGGAATGGCCGCACTTCTACCCTGCTTCTGGATCTACAAAAAAGTTGGGGATCATATTTATAACAACCTTCAATCTGACAACAATCCATACCAAAAATGGATCGACACTTACGGCGGAGAGGAATTTGCTGAAGCTGTCCAAAAAGCCATCGACATCTGTGACAAAGTTGCCAATGAGACCACACCAGCGATCAGAGAAAAGATGACGGAAGCGTTCATCACGGCTTCGATTATGGAATATCATTTTTGGGAAGCGGCGTATGATCTTAAGATGTGGATTTGAAAAATAAATTTAATTCCATTTTAAACATAAAAAACGGGAGCACAAATTTGCTCCCGTTCTTTTTTAATCAAGTTCTATTTATAATTATTTTCTTACAACTTTTTTGGAGATAGATTTTCCGTTGTTCAAAGTTGCATTCAAAATGTAAACACCTTTTGGTAAATTGGAAAGATCTACTTTTTTGGAAGATGACCTCAATACACTTCTTCCATTGAAATCAAAGACGTTAATGTCCTTTACATTTTCATTCAACACCGTCACATAATCAGATGTCGGGTTTGGATAGATGACCAAATCAGAGTTTGATAAAATATTAGAATCAACAGATAAAGTCTGCAAGTTGATCTTATATTGAATCAATCCCAAGTCAGATGTGCTGATATAAACATCAACTTTTTCGTCTGCCGTAAAATCAATAGATGCAGATTCTGAAAACAGATAATTCAGATCCTCAGGTGAAACCTCGATCCAGGTTTGACCAAAATCTTTGGAATGAACAATTCTCACTTGGGATGGCGGATACGCATATCCATCACCTGTTCCATCCATAAAATTGGAAGTTGCGACAATGACACCGTTTTTGTAAGGTGAAAATTCTGCATTGTTGATGACATTCCCATTGTAGACGTGATTCCACTTTATGCCTGCATCATCAGAGAGGAAAATTCCTTTTGTGGTAGAAAGCAGTAATTGATTTTTATTAAATGGATTACTTTTGATATCATAAATATAATCATTGCCGGATTCCAAAACTTCCAAACCGCTTTCCGAAGCTGTCCAGGTTTGTCCGCCATCTGTGGTTTTGTAAACGTTATTATCCTGAGAAAGCAGAACATTATTCTCATTATTTTCATCGACGATGATGCCAAAGACAACACCGAAAGAGGGAAGAATTACTTCTTCGCTGGTAATTGCACTCATATCAGTGAAATCAAATTTTCTGACAGACTCACTGAAAGACAACCAAGAATGATTTGTATTCTGTTTTGAAGTCGCTATTTTCATGATATTAAGTCCAAAACCACTGTGACCTGTAGAATAATCAACACCGTGATTATTGCTCACAGCAAAGCTTGATCCCATAAAGCCACTTGTACTGATGTACACTCTTCCGGCAACTAATGGATCCGCAAAAAGCCCGTTGTTATTGAAATTTGGGAAGAAGTTAATTGGATGATGACCAATTGCAGTCTCTTCTCCAGATTGAAAATTTTTATGCATAAATCCTCTTCTCAGACCATAGTACAAATGCTTCTCCGTGCCTTTATGGAAACTGACTCTGCCTGTATTATTGGCAAATGGATTTTTGAATCTTATCATTGTAATACCACCGTCCAAAGAACGGAACGGATAGAAGTTGGAACTGATAATCACTTCACTATTATTTGAAGGATTGAAAGTTGCATTCAGTCCGTAATAGTATGTGTTTTCGAGATCATCATTGGGATGAACGTAATTCGTCCAGCTGTTACCGCCATCTTTCGAAATGACGATCTCATTTTCTTCCAAGATCAAGATCTCGTCGCTGTTCTTTGGATTGATAACTATTTTCTGGATGCTGTTAGTGGAAAGGTCCGTCCAACTAATCGGGACAACGTTCCAATTACTTCCACCATCATTGGACCTGTAAAGATTTTGCACTTGATCTTCTGCCAGATAAAAACTTCCTAAAAAAATTCTTTGAGGATCAGCGGGATCAAATGTTATGGCAGAAAAATTAGTTCCGGCAAGTTTTTCTGTCCATGTAATTCCTGCATCTTCTGAAACGAATAGTCCACCATACTTCGTTTCCGGAGAAAAACCTCTTGACAGAAAAATCTTGTTTGGATTCGATGGATGTATCGCCACATTATTCACATGAATACCATCATTGTCAAAACTCGAATATACTTTCTGCCAATCACTCCCTCCATTTTTGGTGTAGAAAATATCAGTTGTTAATCCAAAACTGAACATAAATGTCGTGTGCAAAAGAATATTTTCCTGATCAGCACCGGTAACTGAATAAGAAACAATCAGATTACCAGGCATTGATCCGTTTGGAGAACTGATACTTTTGACAACAGAACCATTGGAAGGATCGATGATGATGATTTGATTATAAACCGAACCTTCCGCCTGAACAATGAAACTAAGAAATTTTTGGTCCTGTGTCCATTTCAATTCTTTGATGGTTGCAAAAATTTGGTCTATCGGGAAAGAATATAAAACTTCCCAATTTTGTCCATTGTCAGAACTTTTCACAACGTGATTGGTAACCGTATGCGCATACAAAACATTAGGTTTGACTGGATCGTAAGTCACATCGAACACTTGTCCGTAATCGGGCGAAGTCAATAATGTCATCTGAGCCAAAACTCTGTTCGAGAAACTGAAACAGATCACCATTAAAAAAAGAGTAAGAATTTTCTTCATAATCAAAAATTTATTTAATGTAAAATTGATGAAAAAGAGAAACAATCCTACAAATTATGGCGTGACATATTGTGACAACATTGATTTTTATTCGTGACCAACAATAATCTAAATCGCTGATATATAATCGAATAAATTAATTCCTTCAGTCAAATTCAGTTTTTTGGAAATTCTTTCCTTTCTTTTCCTGCAGGATTCTGGACTTATGTTTAGGATGGACGCAATTTCTTTGTGACTCAAATTCATATAAACATAACAGATGAATCTGATCTCGGAAGAACTTAGATCTGGATGTCTTTCTTTCAAAGTTGTAATGAAATTTTGATTCACGCCTTCGAAATGTTTGAAAAAACTATCCCATTGATTATTGTTCTTCAACTGAATTTTCAAATCCTTGATCGATTTTACCAGATTGGAATTATTCGAAATTTCCGGTTGATTGATGATGGCCCCAATGATCTCCTCCACCACATCATTTCTGCTGGAAATCGTCAAAGCCTGTGATGTCAATTGTCGGTTTTGATGTTCTATTTCGTTTTTGAGACGCTCTTTTTCGAGCAAAGACAAAGTCTCCTGTTCTTTTAACTGCTGGGTCAGAATCAGATTGTCGCTTTGCTTTTTCTCAAATTCGAGTTGTGTGATTGTCTTCTGTTGTTTGTATTTGATCGAATTGTTGTAAAGAAAAAGAAGCACCAACAAAATGATGATAATGGCAGAAGCAATGATGACATAGAAAATTTTTCTTTCATCTTTCAAACGCTGTTGGCTTTCTTTCAGTTCAAATTGGTAATTCTGCATTTCGAACTTGATCTTCCCATTGTTGAACAAAGCAGAATTGTTAATTTTAGAAATCGAATCATTGACCACGATCACAGAATCCTTATACTTCAGAGACTCATCATAATTCTTGGTTTCTGCATTGATCTTAGAAAGATAATTGTAGATTTCTTCCCTATTATTAATATTTGGCGAGAGTTTTCGCGCTTCCAGTGCCAAAGATTTGGCTTGCGCATAATCACCTTTTTTCTCGCTGATCTGAGCCTTGATCAATAGAATAAAAACCAGATTTTCAGTTTGATTTTCAACTTCGAGTTTAGGAATGAGATGATCAATGATGGCTTCGGAATCTTTAAATTTTTTCTTCAGATAGAGATTTTCCGCAAGAGCCATTTTGTTCATAATGTTGACTTTTTGATCATCTTTAGTCAAAGTTTCCGCCTCCTGAATATATTTATAAGCTTCATTGGTTTTGTTCAATTTGTTCAAAACCAAACCAAGGTTTACGGCATAAGCCCCAGCTTTTTCGTTTCGTTTGTTTTCTTTTGCGGTTTGGTAGGCTTTTAGGAAGTACTCGTAGGCTTTCTGATTATTTTTCTCTTCAAAGTAGAGAATCGCAATGTTGTTTACGACCGTCATCACGTGTTTTTTATCTGGCATATTGGTCGCGATGTCATAAGCTTCCAGATAAAATTTCAGAGCTTCGCCAAAGTCCGTCATCAGATAATAATTCAGACCGATATTATTGGTTGCACGAAAATTAGCTTTATTCCATTTCTTATGTTCCGAAACTGTTTTCACACGGATCAGCATTTCCAGGGACTTAGTATGTTCCTTTTTAAACATTTTTTGAATGGCAGAATCTATGATGACCTCGCATTCTTTCTCTGATTGTCCAAATATTGTCGAAGGCAGAACAAAAAGTATGATTAGGGGTATTATTCTCAGTAATAATTTCATCTTGCATTAAAATCGTTAACGAAATATAGATATAATTAATCTTAAAAGCAAAAGATGAGAATATGAATATATATATTTTAAATTAAAATCGGTCTTAAAATTAATTCAAAACCGATTCATCAATTATTGTTTGATCAATTTCTGGAGTTTGGATTTTCCGTTGACGAATTTAATATTCAGAAGATAAATTCCTTTAGTTAGATGAGAAACATTAATTTTTGAATCTTTTGTTTCTGAAATTTTCTTTCCGGATAGATCTAGGATTTCAACAGATGAAATTTCTTTTTTACTGGTGATATTGATAAGATCTTTTGCAGGATTTGGATATATTTTTACATCACTAATGGACAGACTATTTTCGTTTGTTGCCAAATTTGCCTGATTAAAGATATAGGCAGAACCAGCATCCTGCATTTCATTTTCTTCGTTGCTGTCCATGTCATCTCTGGATGCGCCGACAATAATCTCATTTTCATTCATCGCAATGCTCCAACCATAAGAATCCTGGACCACATCATTTTGTGGCGTCAGTTCCTGATCAAACTCCCAGTTGTTTTGAACATTCTTTTTATAAACAAAAGTTTTTCCCGGTTCGGCGCCGTACAAATGCGGACTCGTTATCACAAGCTTGTCATTTTTCATTTCACACATCCATCCAAAATAAGTATGTTCTGAAGATTGATAACTTGCAATTTTTTGAGATTCTTCCCAGTAACCATTTTCATTAAGCTTAAAAATATAAGCCATTGCCGGATTTCCAGTATTGCTCTCTGTGTAAGCGCCGACAACCAATTCCTGATCATAAATACTGATTGAGTTTCCGAAATAAGAATTTTCAAAATCATCTGATGATGCCAGACTTTGATGAAAGATCCACTGTCCGGAATCGTTTTTTTTATAAATATAAATTTTGCCCGCGCTGTTATTTTCGCCACTTGCTCCAACTGCAAGATAACCGTCATAAATACTGACACCGATTCCGAAATTCCCAAAATCAACGCCTGCAGGAGATTCTATCTTTTGTATTTCCGACCAGCTGTCATTAATTTTTTCAAAGATATAGACTGCACCTTTCCAAGAATCTACACCAGGTGCACCAGCAACAATTGTATTTCCAGACACGGCGAGAGAAGTTGGATTAACGGCCAACAAAGCATCGTTGCTAAAATCTGATGCCATCAATTTTTTCTTGAAGATCCATTGACTATTCGAATTTGGTTCATAGATATACAATCCACCTGCCCTTGCAACACCTTCAATATCAGCCCTTCCTGCTGAAACCACCATAAAATCACTCCCGAATTTTATACTTCCTCCAAACTCAGCCATTTCAAAACCATCAGGTGCATTGATTTTTTGATGAAATCCCCAGCTCTCGCCGTTTTTCTGATAAATATAAACTGTACCTTTCGCAATCTCCTCTCTCGAAGCACCAACGGCGGAATATTGATTATTGATTGCAACAGCGGTCCCAAACTCGGCTCGGCTTTCTCTGCTTGATGCCGTCAATTTTGCCGATTGCTGAAATTGTCCAAAGACAAATGAGAAACCAATTGTTGAAGCTAATAAAGTTGATTTAGCAAACATTTTTGAAAATAGAAACTTTTCCATATATAAATTTTTTTGTTGAGTGAATTTATATAATGGAAATACAAACAACACGATACGAGGCGTGACATTGTGTGACATGGTTGAAAAGATTAAACTGATTTGATGTTTATCTATTGGTAATAATGCGTTACAAAAAAATGATTTACTTTCTTTGTATTATAGATTTAATTGACAATTACTTCCTTGGTTTTCTGCTCATTGCTCCATCCCGACAGTGCAGGATAATCAGTCATCACATTAATTTTAAATTGCAATAAATCAATATTAAAATTTCAAACAATGGGTTTCATTAATTATAAAATAAAAATACTGGCTGTAGTAGCTTTGAGTTCGGGATTTTTCTTTGCTTCGGCGCAATCCAAACCGATCTCAAAAAAAGAAACTTCCAAATCTCAATCTGTAAAAGTAGTTCCTACCAACCTAAAATGGTCAGAAAGAATGATGCTTTCGGAGATGCACCGTTTCCCAGAAGCCTGGATGCTTGATTTCAGTTCCAGCCCAAAATGGACCTATCCTTCCGCCATTGTTTTAGATGCTGCAGAAATTCTTTATCAGAAAACAGGTAAAAAAGAATATTACGATTATGTTAGCGGTTTCGGGGAAAAACTAATTAGCGAAAATGGAAAAATAGCAACCTACGAACTGGAAAAATACAACATCGATCTTCTGAATAGTGGCAACGTATTGCTTTATCTTTATGAAAGTGAGAAAAAGGAAAAATACCTGAAAGCTCTTCAAACCTTACGTTTACAAATTGACGGACAACCTAGAACAAACGAAGGATCTTTCTGGCACAAAAAAATATATCCTTATCAAGTTTGGCTGGATGGTCTTTACATGGGAATGCCTTTCTACACGCATTATACAAAAGATTTTGTGAAAGGTGCCGATGCTACAAAAGCGTATGATGATATTGTTTTCCAATTTGATTCTGTTCAAAAAAATCTCTTAGACAAAAAAACAGGATTGCTTTATCACGCTTGGGACGAGAGCAAAGAACAAGCCTGGGCAGACAAAGAAACCGGACTTTCCCCAAATTTCTGGGGAAGAGCAATGGGTTGGTACGGAATGGCGATGGTCGATGTTTTGGATTATTTACCTGAAAATCATTCTGGAAGAGCAAGAATCATTTCCTACATCAAATCTTTTTCTGATGCCATTATTAAAGTTCAGGACAAAAAATCAGGACTTTGGTATCAGGTTTTGGACAAGCCTTTGGCAAATGGCAATTATGAAGAAGCCACTGCATCGGCGATGTTTGTTTACACGATGATCAAGTCCGTGAACAAAGGTTATCTCCCAAAATCTTATAAAACGTATGCGAAAAAAGGATATGACGGAATTATCAAAGACCTTATTACAGTAGATGAAAACGGCGTTGTCAATTTAAACAAATGTTGTGCTGTTGCCGGATTGGGCGGAAAACCTTACAGAGACGGATCTTACGAATATTATGTCAACGAGAAAATCCGCTCGAATGATGCGAAAGGAACCGGACCATTTATTTTGGCAAGCATCGAATTTGAGAAAAATTAATAAATTCGATGATATTTTTAAAAATCAAGTAAAATGAATAAAATATTTTCGATTCTCCTTCTGTTTTTATCCTTAACTATATTTGCCCAGAAACCTACTCTGTTTTTGATTGGTGATTCTACGATGTCCAACAAAGACAATCCCGATAAAAATCCGGAACACGGTTGGGGACAGGTTTTGCCACAATTTTTGACCACAGGAATTGAACTTCAAAACCATGCGATGAATGGCAGAAGTTCCAAAAGTTTTCGCACAGAAGGGCGTTGGGGCAAAGTTGAAAAACAATTGAAGAAAGGCGATTTTGTGGTGATTCAGTTTGGTCACAACGACCAGAAGATCAAAGATTCCACGAAATTCACCAATCCCTATACGCAGTACAGAGCCAATCTCGAAAGATATGTAAATGAGACGAGAGCAAAAGGTGCAACACCCATTTTAATGACTTCAATTACCAGAAGAAACTTTACAGAAAATGGTGTTTTGGTCGATACGCATACCAATTATCCTTTGGTCGTACGATTGGTTGCTGACGATATGAAAGTGTCGTTCGTCGATATGCAATTACTGACGGAACAAATGGAAATCTCTGCCGGTCCTGAAAAATCAAAACTGCTACATCTCCATTTTAAAGCTGGGGAAAATCCTTATTATGAAAAAGACAAAGCAGACGACACGCATTTGTCAAAATTGGGCGCTGAAACGGTTGCCAAATTAGCTTTGACTTCTTTAAAAACTTTGAAAATCGGTTTGGAAAAATACATCAAATAATTAATTGTTTTTATATTAATGATAATGAAAAAATTAGGATTAATTATATTGATAGTCTTTGCAAACGCATATTCTGCTCAGGAAAAAATAACCTTGTGGCCAAAAGGTCAAATGCCTAACTCCAAAGGTTTACAGCTGAAAACTGAAGAGAAAGACAACAGAATTACCCAAATCAAAGAAACTGAACTTTTCGCATTTTTCCCACCAAAAGAAGATAGAAAACCGATGTCCGTCATCATTATTCCAGGTGGCGGTTATTATAAGTTGACCTATGATTTGAATGGTTTTCAGATTGCAAAATGGTTCAACACTTTGGGAATTTCCGCCTTCGTTTTGAATTACCGCTTGCCCACCTCTCCCGACCTTGTTCAAAGAGAAATTGCGCCGTTGCAAGATGTACAGATGGCCATCAAATACATCAGAAAGAACGCATCTGAATTTGGCATTTCGCCCGATCAAGTTGGTGTGATTGGAACTTCTGCGGGTGGACATTTGGCAACTTCGGTGAGTAATATTTCTACAGATTATACAGAATTGAAAGGCGATTGGGAGAAAATTCCCACGATTCCCAATTTCGAAATTTTGGTTTCGCCGGTGATTGACTTGGGAGAATTTGCGCATGTTGGAAGTCGCAACAGTTTGCTGGGTGAAAATGCGTCTCCAGAAAAAATCAAAGAATACTCCATGCAAAACCGCGTGACGGAAAAAACACCGCCAACTCTTTTGATTCACGCTCAAAACGATAAAGCAGTTCCCGCGATGAACAGCATGCTTTACTATCAAGCAATGACAAAAAATAAAGTCAAAGGCGCCCTGTTCATCTTTCCGGAAGGTGAACACAAAATCGGAATCGCCAATAGAACAGAGCTGACCGACAAATGGAAAATACTCTGTTCCGATTGGCTGAAAACCTTATTCAGTAAGTAAATTCCAGCAACCGACAGTGCAGGATAATTCTTCAAATTGATTCTTCTAGATTGCAATACAAAGGAATCATTCTAAACCTATCAATTAATTTACAATTAAATCTTATGAAAAAATATATCTTTTTCCTTATTGTATTTACGTTTTCGATGTCGTTATCGGCTCAATATAAACCTTGGACTTCTGCAAAACAGCCCCTGAAAGAAATCAAAGATTTAAAGAAACAAATCAAAGCTCCAAAATTCAGAAAGGTGGATTATTTGATAACAGATTTCGGTGCAGTAGGTGACGGAAAAACAAAAAACACGGAAGCCTTCAAAAAAGCGATTGAAAAATGCAGTGCTGAAGGTGGCGGAAGAGTTGTTGTTCCAAACGGCGTTTTCCTAACCGGTGCAATCTATCTCGAATCTAATGTGAATCTTCATTTGACGGACGGTTCAACGATTCTGTTCAGTCAGGACAGTAACGATTACCCTATCGTTTTCACGCGTTGGGAAGGGATGGAATGTATGAATTATTCATCTTTGATTTATGCTTACGAAGAAGAAAACATCGCTGTGACCGGAAAAGGAACTTTGGATGGAAATTCAGATTTAGACAATTGGTGGTTCTGGTGTGGTGCAACAAAATATGGTTACAACACATCGCGTCCGGGAAGACAAAATCCTGCAAGAGCTAAACTTCACGAATATATGGCGAACAGAACGCCTGCCAGAGAAAGAATTTTTGGGGACGGATGGTATTTAAGACCGAATTTCGTTCAGCCTTACAAGTCTAAAAACTTTTATATGGCGGATGTTTTGGTGAAAAATTCTCCAATGTGGAATCTGAATCCGGTTTTGTGTGAAAATGTTTTAATTGAAAGAGTAAAAGTTATCAGCCACGGACCAAACAATGATGGTTTCGACCCTGAAGCGTGTAAAAATGTCTGGATTAAAGATTCATATTTTGATACCGGAGACGACTGTATCGCTATCAAATCCGGAAGAGACGAAGACGGAAGAGATATCGGAAGACCTGCAGAAAACCACATCATCGAAAACTGTGAAATGAAAGACGGGCACGGCGGTGTTGTGATTGGAAGTGAAATTGCGGGCGGTGCGAAAAATATTTACGCCATCGGAAACGTGATGGACAGCAAGAATCTTGACCGAGCGTTGAGAATTAAAACAAGCTCAAGCCGTGGCGGAACGATTGAAAATGTATTTTTCTACAACACAAAAGTGGGCGCTTACAAAGAAGCTGCCGTTCGTTTCAATATGCATTATGAAAAGCCGGGAAATCACATTCCGACCATCAGAAATATCTGGGTTGAAAATCTAACCGTTGACAAAGGCGGAAAATATGCTGTATTTTCTGATGCTTACGAATCTTCTCCAGTAACCGATTTTACAATGATTAATGCTAATATGGTTGGCGTTCAGATTCCTTACAAAGTGGATTATCTGAAAAACGTGACTTTGAAAAATGTAACCGTTAACGGACAGCCATTAACCGAGTTAAAACCATAAAATGCGAAGAAGAACCATTTTCGCCGGACTGATTGTTTTATCGGCATTTTCACACTCTTTTGCCCAGTCGAATCATTGGCAGAATAATGAGCGTGAACTGCATTACAAAGAAGACAAAGGCGATTTTTTACTGGTCAACGGAAAATACAGATTCAACCGTGCTTTGTATGGCGATAACCGTGCTTCGAGAGTTGAAGCGGGAGATTTGCCTGAATTTGCGCTGTATCTTCCGGGAATGGGTGGAAATCTTCAGTTTGTCATTCAGAAAGGAAATTCGGTTAAGAAAGTAATTCAGGCTGATAAAATTGAAACGCGTTACCGTCCAGGTTCAATGCTGTATGAAATCAAAGACCCGATTCTTGGAACCGGAACTTTAAAACTGACCGTTTTGGCTCAAGCTAAGGAAGAAGGTTTGGTTTTAAAAATGGAAACTTTAAATATTGATTCTTCAACAAAAATCTATGCTGTTTACGGTGGTGCTAGCGGAACGACTTTCAGCAGAAACGGCGACATTGGCGCAGACCCGGAATCAGGATTTTATCTGTTGCCGGAATATTGTCTGAATAATCAGTTTCAACTCAATAAAAATCAGTTTCAGCTTAATTATTTAAATAAGAAAAAAGAAAGTCAAACGGTCAGCGGAAGTTTTTCAAATGTTAATTCTTTACAGAAAACTGATGCTGAGACTTTGGAAAAACTGGCTGAGTTTACTCAAAATAAAACAGACAAATCACCGATTGTTTACGCTTCGTATTCTTCACAAAGACAACCGGTTTACATTCAGGTTGCCAAAGGAAAATCAGATAAGAATTTTTCAGATGAAGAGTTAAAAAATATTTTCAATGAAGCGGAAAAATCCCGTTTAACATTAACGAACAGGATTCAGCTAAAAACTCCGGATGCGGATTTAAATAACTTCGGAGCCAATTTAGCAGTTGCAGCCGATGGAATCTGGGAAAGTCCGACCTTTCTTCACGGCGCAGTTGCCTGGAGAATGCGGTTGAATGCGTGGCGTGGAGCTTACACAGCCGATGCATTGAACTGGCACGACAGAGCGAAAGAACATTTTGAAAGTTATGCCAATTCGCAGGTTTTGAAACCCGATTCTGCGCCTATTGAAATGGATACGGCACGTCATCTTGCCCGACACGAGGAGAAAATGGGAACTTCTGTTTTTTCTAGTGGATACATTTCCAGAAATCCGAATGACAACACAAAGCCGCACCATTATGATATGAATCTGGTGTTTTTTGACCAGATGTTTTCACACTTCGATTACACAGGCAACAAAGAATTCCTGAAAAAAATGTGGCCGACAATGGTTCGTCATATGGATTGGGAAAAACGGAATTTCAAGCGTGGTGATTTGTATGATGCGTATGCGGCGATTTGGGCAAGTGATGCGCTTCAATATTCAGGTGGAAAAGTAACGCACACTTCAGCCTATAATTACAGAGCCAACCGTGAAATGGCAAAACTGGCGAAAATCATTGGCGAAAATCCTCAGCCTTACGAACAGGAAGCGGATTCGATTTTAAAAGCAATGAAAAACCAGCTTTGGATAAAAGACAAAGGTTATTTTGCTGAATACAAGGATGCTTTAGGCAATCAAATTGTTCACGACAAACCTGGAATTTGGTCGATTTATCACGTTTCTGATGCGTTTATTCTGAATGAATTTGAGGATTATCAAAACTTACAGTACATCAATCATCACACACCAAAAATTCCTATTACGGTAAAAGGTGCTGATAATAAAGACTATTTTACTTTAGCAACAACAAGTTGGCAACCATACGACTGGTCGATTAACAATGTGGCTTTGGCGGAAAATTTACAGACCGCTTTGGCATATTGGCAAGCCGGAAGAACTGAAGATGCCTACAAACTTTGGAAGGGAAATCTGGTGGAGTCGATGTATTACGGCATCAGTCCGGGGAATTTCGAACAGCTTTCTCATTACGACACGTTTCGTGGAGAATTATACCGTGATTTTGCCGACCCGATTGGTGTGGCTTCGAGGACTTTGACGGAAGGACTTTTCGGGGTTTATCCAAATTTGCTGGAGAATAAAATCAGCATCAAACCCGGTTTTCCGAAAGACTGGAATTCTGCCGAGCTGAAACTTCCGGATTGGGATTATCAATTTACGAGAACTTCAAAGAAAACCGAATATTTATTTAAATCAAAATATCAGAATCCGGTGGCGTTGGAAATGCAGATTCCTGTGAATTATTCCAACATCAAATCGGTGAAAGTGAACGGTAAAAAAGTGGATTGGAAAGTTAAGCCTAATTCCATTCTGCAACCATTTGTTCAGTTTGCAACGCCAAAAGGAAAAGATTTTAAAATTGAAATCAATTATTCCGGAGAAGAACTGAAAAATGAACAAACTGATTACGTTAATTATATTTCTGAAAATCTTCAGTTGAATTTTGATTCAAAAAAGAAAATTAAACAAGTTCTTGACCCACAAGAGTTAATCAAAAACCACAACGGAAATCAATTTAGCTTAATTCAACAGGAAAGAAAAGGAACTTTTTTCGTTCAGGTCGAGCAAAACGGAATAACTTGGTGGCAACCGGTGAATGTTGACATCCGTTTTCCTTTGGAGACAAAATGGGTGAATAAAAAATTGCAGATTCAGTCGAATTCTTCCAATCAAATTAATGGAAAACTGACAGTTAATGGTTTAAATAAAACTTTTTCGATTCAAAAAAATCAAAATACAGTTATTGAAATTCCTGTGAATGTTTTAAGCAAAGGAACCAATTCAATTATGCTTGATTATAACGGAATTCAACAGAATATTGAAATTACAGACTGGAACATTGAGAATCAAGGTCAGTTTAACAACATTTCATTGGCATCAAAATACAATGAAAAAGTGACTGAAATTTTCAATCAGAGATACCTTTCGCCGAGACTGGAAGTTCCGACTTTACAGCTTCCGTGGCAGGGAATCGGAAACTGGTGTTATCCGTTAATCACCGCTCAAATTGATGACAGCGGATTGATGAGCAAAAGAAAAAATGGTAAAGTTGAATTTCTCGGAATTCCTTTTTTAATTGATAAAAACGATAAAAATATTGCCTTTGTAAGTCAATGGGACAATTATTCAGATGCTCTTGAAATTCCAATTTCTGGAAAAGGAAAGAAAATCTATTTTCTGATGGCAGGTTCTACCAATCCGATGCAGTCGCAGATTGTGAATGGAAAAATTACGGTTCAGTATGCAGATGGTTCGACTACTGAACTGGAGCTGAAAAATCCGACGAACTGGTGGCCGATTGAGCAGGATTTGTTTGATGATAATTTCGCGTTTGAAATTCCGGACGATAAAATTCCGTACCGTGTGAAACTGAAGACGGGCGAACTGTACAAAGGCGGAACTCTGAGCAAATATTCTAGTATCAAAGGGTTTACAGACCGTCAGGTGGATGGTGGTTCTGCCACAATTCTGGATTTGCCGATTGATGCGGGTAAAGAATTAAAATCGATAAAATTAACGGCCGTGAGCAATGATGTAGTGATTGGAATGATGAGTGCGACGGTTTTGAAATAGAAGAAAATGCCACGAATGCACGAATTAAAAGGATGTTTTAAAATTATTTAAAATAAAATTTTCAAAACATTTTTCTTTTCCCCAAACCCTAAAGGGTGGAAAAATGTTTTGAAAATTTCATCAAAATTACTCCCTTTAGGGTTGGGTAAATAATTTTGATGAAATTGGATAAGTTTTAGAAAATCATAAAAATATTCGTGAATTCGTGGCAGATAAAATAGAAATATCAGCGCAAGACTTCGACAAGCTCAGTCTGACAGCACGGTAGAACATTTAGTATTAGGATTGTCAGGCTGAGCCTGTCGAAGCCTAAGTTGCAAGTTTTAAAATATTAATTGAGATAAAATGAAAAAAATTACAATATATCTAGGGATTTTCCTGATGGGATTTTCTTCAGTGAATGCCCAGAAAATCGACCGGAAAAAGGTTGTTCAGCGACATAATATTGTCAACACAAAAGCCGATACGCTTTCCACTTTTACGGTTGGAAACGGAAAGTTTGCCTACACGGTTGACATTACCGGAATGCAGTCGTTCCCTGAATATTACAAAAATGGAGTTTCTCTCGGCACGCAGTCTGAGTGGGGCTGGAACAGCTTTCCGAACAAAGAGAATTATAAATTTGAGGAAACTCTAAAGTCTTACGATTTCAATAACGACGGGCGAAAAGCTTTATATTCTGTTCAAATCAAAGAACCGGAAAGAAATAAAGGTGCTGTTGAATATTTCCGTGTGAACCAACATCGTTTGCAGTTGGGAAATATCGGGATTGAACTGACGAAAAAAGACGGTCAGAAAGCGAAAATTTCAGATTTAACCAACGTCAATCAGAAAATTGATTTATGGACGGGAATTATCACCAGCGAATTTTCTCTGGAAGGAACTCCGGTAAAAGTCTGGACGGCTTCTTTCCAAAATTCAGATAAAATCGGGGTGAAAATTGAATCTGATTTGGTGGCTAAAGGAAAGCTTAAAGTTTTTGCTAAATATCCACATCCGTCAGGACAGTTTTTGGATGACGCTGCATTTTACGGAAGAGAAAACGAACATACCACGAAAATTGTTTCTTCACAGTCGACGCAGGGTTTGATTCAGCATAAATTGCAAAGCACGGATTATTATACTCAATTAAATTTTACGGAAGGAAAACTTCGTGAGGCTGGAAAACACTACTTCGTTTACGAACCTTCTTCGAAAAACAAAACCGTTGAGTTAAGTGTAGAATTTTCGGCTAAAAGTCCGAAATCAAACAGAACTTTATTCGCTGATGCTGAAAAAGAAAGTATTTCGGGCTGGAAAAACTTCTGGGAAAGCGGTGCTGCCGTTGATTTTGAAGGAAGTACAGACCCAAGAGCCAATGAATTGGAGAGAAGAGTTGTCCTTTCAGAATATTTAACAAAAGTTCAGTGTGGTGGGAACAATCCGCCTCAGGAAACTGGTTTGACCTTCAATAGTTGGTACGGAAAACCGCACACGGAAATGCATTGGTGGCACGGCGTTCACTTTGCTTTGTGGGGAAGACCGGAAATTTTGGAAAAGCAACTCGATTATTATTTCAGGTCATTTGATAAGGCTAAAAAATTAGCAGAAAGACAAGGTTATAAAGGGGTAAGATGGATTAAAATGTCTGATAATGAAGGAAACGAAAGTCCGTCTTCAGTTGCTGCATTTTTGATTTGGGAACAGCCGCACATTATTTATATGACCGAACTTTTATACCGCAACAGCAAAGACAAAAAGGTTTTAGAAAAATATAAAGATTTGATTTTTGCGACGGCTGATTTTATGGCTGATTTTGCAACTTACGATAAAGAAAAAAATCGCTACAATTTGGGGAAAGGCGTGATTCCGGCTCAGGAAGTTTTCCCAGCGAAATATACTTATAACCCGACTTACGAAGTGGCGTATTGGGATTGGTCACTGAGAATCGCTCAAGAATGGAAAGAAAGATTGGGACAGCCGAGAGATCAAAAATGGGATGATGTTATCAATAAACTGGCTCCGCTTCCGGTTCAGGATGGGGTTTATTTGTCGACAGAATCAGCGAAAGATTCTTTCACTTTCCCAAAATGGATGAATGACCACCCTGCTGTTTTGGGCGCATTAGGAATGGTTCCCGAATCTCCAAAACTGGATAAGAAAATTATGAAAAACACGCTGGATATCGTTTGGGAAAGATGGAACTGGGAGCATACGTGGGGTTGGGATTTCCCGATGACCGCAATGAACGCGGCAAGACTTGGACTTCCAAATAAAGCTTTGGATGCTTTGTTTATGAACATTCAAACCAATACCTATCTGAAAAACGGACATAATTTCCAGGACAAGCGTCTTAGAATTTATCTTCCCGGAAACGGTGGTGTTTTGACGACTGTTGCGATGATGCTCGAAGGTTGGGATGCTTCGACAGGAGAATTTCCGGGTTTCCCGAAAGACGGAAGTTGGAAAATAAAAGCAGAAGGTTTTAAAAAGATGCCTTAAAAAATTTCACATTCATATTTTAAGTTAGGAGGTCTGTCAGAAATGGCAGGCTTTTTTGTTTTTAAATTTTAAAAACTAACTGATAAACAGCATAGTGCAGGATAATTTTTAATTGATATGACTTTAAATTGATTGGATATAATTAGGTATGAAAAAAATTATCAGAACGTCTTTCGCTTCACTATTTTTATTCTCCTGTCATTCTCAAAATCAAATAAATCAATTATCTGAAAGTTGCAATTCAGAGAAGGTTTTGGCTTTTCCAGAGGCTGAGGGTTTTGGAAAATTTGCAAAAGGTGCACGAGGTGTTTCGAATCCAGAAGTTTACACCATAAGCAATCTGAATGACAGTGGCGAAGGCTCTTTCCGCGAGGCAGTGAGCAAATCAGGAAGATTTATCGTATTTTCGGTGAGCGGAATTATTAATTTAAAATCACCAGTTAATGTGTCTGAAAATTTGACGATTGCCGGACAAACTTCACCTGGAAAAGGAATCGTTCTATCTGGTCAAAAGGTTTCTTTTTCGGGCGCAAATCATACAATCGCGAGATATTTGAAAATCAGGTTGGGAAATAAAAACAAGGTTTCGAAGAATACTGATGCTTCTGGAATTTCAAATGGTAAAAATATTATTCTCGATCATCTCTCGATTTCTTGGGGAATGGACGAAGTTTTTTCCATCAACTGGGACAGAAGAGGAATCGAGCCCGACAGCATCACGCTTCAGAACTCGATTATTGCGCAAGGTTTGCATCTTTACAATCATTCTGCGGGCGGATTGATTCAAACGAATGGTAGCATTAGCATCATCAAATCGCTGTATGCAAGCAACAAAACGAGGAATCCAAAAGTAAAGGGGAAGAACGAATTTGTCAATAATGTGATTTATAATTTCGGGAACTTAGGAAATGAAAACGGGCATTTTGTTTCCGGCGATGGCTATATTATGGGTGGTTCGACACAAATTTCGGAAGTGAATATCATTAATAATTATTTTGTGGCCGGACCATTGAATGTCGAAAGACAAACAACACCCTTCAGCAGAGGAACCAACACTTTTAATCTCTATGAATCCGGAAATTATTTTGATGACAATAAGAACGGTAAATTGGATGGAACATTGATTCCTCACAACGAAATTGGATATCCTGGAGAAACACCTCTGAAGTTTAAAAGTGTACCATTCTCCTACCCTTTTTCCAATCCTAAAATGTCCGCAGAGGAAGCTTTTAAATATGTTTTGAAAAACGCGGGAGCCAACTTCCCAATGCGTGATGACGTGGATGATCTGATTATTTCTGAAGTTGATTCTAAAGGAAAAAAAGGTTTGTATGTTTTCACGGAAGATGACCTTCCACTTTCCAATAATGGATTAGGCGATTTCCCATTTTATCAAGTTGAAAAAGACAGTGACAAAGATGGAATTCCGGATTCCGTAGAAGTGAAAATAGGTCTTGATCCCAATGATCCTTCAGACGCTTTGAAGCCTAGTAAAGTTTGCAAAAATTATTTGAACATCGAAATCTATATTAACAACATAATGAACTAACAATCTTTATTAATGTCTCCTAGAATGCAAAAAATGGTATTTGGAATGTTAAATTTGAGAGAAGTTTTCGACTTTAAATAATGCAAACACGCTGATTTTGAACAATAATAAATAATAAAATCTTATTGATAGAAATTTAGTATCTTGTCTTTACTTATTAAATCAATTTTCTAAGGTCAGATTATTCTTAGAACTGAAAGTAATATTCCTATTTAAAAGCGTTATGTCAGAAATATTCGAAGTCAATATTAACGAAAACTCTCGAGTTCCAAAATACAAACAAATTGTAGATTCTATACTAAATGGAATTGACGCCGGAGAAATTAAAATTGGAGAAAAAATACCTTCTATTAATGAATTGAGTGAAGCTTGTTTTCTTTCCAGAGACACCGTTGAAAAAGCTTACAAAGAGCTTAGAAAAAGGCAAATCATAGAATCCGTAAAAGGTAAAGGTTATTATATTTCGAGGATTAATAAAAGTGATGTCATCAATATTTTCTTTTTAATCAATAAACCAAGCACTTACAAAATGATGATTTATGATTATTTTGTAAATGCCATCGGAACCAAGGGAAATGTTGAAATGTATATCTACCATTGCGACGAGACGCTTTTCATCAATGCTTTGAAGCGAAATTTGGGAGGATTTGACTACTACGTTGTGATGCCCCATTTCCGTGATGACCAGTCCAAACACACCAGCTCTACGCAGGAAGTGATTGATATGATCGAGAAAATACCTAAGAATAAATTGGTGATGCTAGACAACACAAAACCAAATATTTCAGGCGAATACGGTTCGGTTTTTCAGGATTTTGCACAAGATATTTACAATGCTTTGAAGGAAGGTTTGGAGAAGATCAAGAAGTATGACAAGATTATTTTGGTTTATCCCAACAAATCAGTCAATCCATATCCTTTCCGAATAGTACGTGGTTTCGAGAAGTTTTGTAATGAATTCAAATTTGATTATGAAATTCTGGACGCCATCTATCCTGATATGGAACTGCAGGACAAAGATATTTTTGTGACGATTCAGGAACGTGATCTGGTAAATTTGGTAAAACAAATAAGACAGAAAAATCTGAAATTAGGCGAAGATATCGGCATCATTTCCTACAACGAAACGCCTTTGAAAGAATTGCTGGGAATTACCGTGATTACTACAGATTTCAAAGCAATGGCAGAATCTGCGGCCTATATGGTTCTGAAAAATAAGAAGGAGCAGGTGAATAATGTTTTTAAATTTATCGAGAGGGAATCGTTGTAAGTAGCTCCTACGGAGCTTTTTGATATATGATAACAATGATTCTACAAACGTGGCGCTCCTACGGAGCTTCGCGCAAAATAAACATTAAATTTAAATTACCACAATGATTATTTTACCCTAAAATTTTGTAATTCAGTCGTTTCATTACAACAAAGTTGCTCCATCACTTGTCGGAATTGCATCTTCAGCATTTCAATAATATGATCGCCACCTTTATCGCCTAACGCGCCAACTGCGTACATAAAAGTTCGTCCCATAAAAGTAAATTCTGCGCCACAACTTAGTGCGCGGGCAACATCCGGACCAGTTCTTACGCCACTATCCATCATAATTTTGATCTGATCTTTGTACTTTTCACTGATGTCTTTGACAACTGAAATCGTGGATTCTCCAGCATCCAACTGTCTTCCGCCGTGGTTGGAGATGATCATTCCATCAAATCCTAATCTTACGGATTCTGCAGCATCTTCGTCAGAAGCAACACCTTTGATGACCAATTTCCCTTTCCATTTATCACGGATCGCTTTAATTCTGTCTGAGTTTAATCTTCCAGAAAAAGTAGAATTCATAAACTGTCCGAGCTGTTTCACGCCCATATTTTTGTCCATATACTTATCCATTGTGGCAAAGCTAGGAACGCCGTGTTTCAGCATTTCCAGACACCATTGTGGTTTTACCATCGCTTGAGAAACGGTTCTTAAATTCAATTGAGGTGGCATTGCCAGACCATTTCTGATTTCTTTGGCTCTGTAGCCGAAAGTCGGAACGTCGGCCAAAACTACCAAAACGTTGTAGCCAGAAGCTTCACAACGTTCGAGAATATCATCGCGCAACCATTCTTCTCTTGGATGATAAAGTTGATACCAAGCTTTTCCTTCCGTTAATTCAGCGATTCTTTCGATGCTGCTGGTTGTAACGGTACTTAAAATGAAAGGAATATTATGTTTAAAAGCTGCTTTCGCTAAAATTTCCGGAGCATTCGGCCACATCAAACCTTGCAGACCAACTGGTGAAATCCCGAATGGTGCAGCGTATTTGACGCCGAACAATTCCGTTTCCATATTGGCTTCACGATAATGATCCTGAAGGTACTGCGGACGAAGCAATACATCTCTCAGTTCGCTTGTGTTTCTGTCTCTGTTGATATTTTCATTACAGCCACCATCCAGATAATCAAAAGCGAATTGAGGCATTCTCTTTTTAGCTTTTTCGATCAGAAGTTCTAGCGAAGCATAATTGGTATCAAATGGAAATGACATAATTGGTTGATGGTTTTTGGTTGATAGTTGATGGTTTTTTAACTAAAACTTCAAAGAATGAATTAATGATAATTAAGAATCAAAGGTTGAAGCACTTTCATCTGATAGTATTGTTGCAAGAACGTTTCGTCTATTTTTTTGTTAGAAATCACCATAGAAGCTCCTAAAGCCGAACCCAGGGGAGAATGCGTTGACATCACATTGTAATGCTGGAAATGATGCGACATTAATTTCATAAAAACGTCGTTGTCTGTAAATCCGCCGTCGATGTAAATCGTGTCAATCTGAGAATTTCCAATGGCATTTTTGATCGTGTGAATCTGAAGATCCATTAATTCTATCATTAATTGATGATAAGCTTCTTCGAAAGTTGCGAATGATTTGAGATCAGTTTCGGTAATCAATTTTCTTTTCAAAATAATGCCTTCAAAACGGAAATAGACCGCTTTGTTTTTCATTAAATTTAAATATAATTCCTGATCAAACTCCACTTCTCTGTGTGCGCCGTATTCTTTTCCGTAGTAAGCACAAAGTTTTTCGACTTGAATTCGGTATTCATTTCCCATAAAAAATCGGGAAGCTTTTACGCGTTTTCCATCGATCCGCATGTAATTCAGGCAGTTGTTTTCGATGTCTTCATCAGTCAAACTTTCATCATTAAAAGGATTTAGAGAAATACTCCACGTTCCTGTTGATAATAATAAAAACGGATTTTTTTTGCTTAAAATATAAGGCAACAATGCCGAAGAACTATCGTGAATTCCGACACCGATCTTGATTTTTTGATTTCTGTAAGATGTATTGATACTTGCAGAAGTTGGTACGATTGGTGGCATCAAAACATCGATTTCCTCTTCATAAACCCAATCGTGATAATCGCCTTTGTCATAATCCCATAAGTTGGTGTGACAGCCAATGGACGTAAATTCCGAAACACAAATTCCGGTAAATAAATACGATAAATATTGAGGTAAATGAAGACTGTAACGGATCTTGCTGAAAACTTCCGGATGTTTGTACTTCAACCAAAACAATTGCAATCCTGAATTCAACATTCCAGCTTGTGGTGATGCTGTTTCGCGGGCAATTTTTAGTTTGCTTCCGTGTTTTTCATAAAACAAATCGAGAATATCTTCATCGATTGGTTTGGTGTAATTGTATAAAGGTGTCAGGACATTTCCCTTGTGATCCAAGTGTACAAAACTGGCACCGTAAGTGGAAAAATTGATGGCTTTGACATCGAAATTTTCATCGTCAAGGATTGCATTGAAATTATCTTTGATCCAGTTCTGAAGCGCGACAAGATCTTCTGTTGGATAACCATCTTCATCTGTTGTGAGCGGTAACTCTGTATATTCGCGAACAACTTCTTTGTAATTTTTATCAAATAAAAAGAACTTCTTGTTGGTTTTTCCAATATCAAAAACTATCGTTACTTTTTTCTTGGACATTCTCTTGATGAATTAAAGTGTATATAATTAAGCAAATACAAATATGCTGTAAAGTAATATTGAAATGCTAAAATTTTCTTTGCTTGTTTTTTAATCATTAAGGAATGTTTAGGTATCAAGAAAATCATTACTAGTGGAAACTTGACACACTAAACATTTTTTCCTTAATGATAAAAAAGAGTGGTTGCTATAATAAAACTTTCAGATCGCGTGAAAGTTAGAATTATCAAATTTAAAATTTGGATCTTACAATCCAGTTGCCTTTGCCCAGCCTCTTTCGGAGATCAAAGTTTCTCTTACCTTCAGATTTCTGTAAGCTGCGATTGGATCCAATGCTGCTCCGGTCTGCAATCTTGCAGCCTGCAACAACGGCCGAACATCTGTTCTGTAAGCATTTTGTAAAATATCCTGAGCTGCTACAACATCATTGTTTAATTGGGCAGTTTTTAATGCTTTCTGATCAACCAAAAGTGCTTGAGCATAAGCAATTAAAATAGCTTCTAATGATTGTAGTAAATCTTCCAACGGATCTTTGATGTTATGACTTGCATCGATCATCCAAGCTGGATAAGGATTGTTTTTGTTAGTTTCAATTCCATAAACCAGTTCGTTGAAAATCAAGAATAAAGCGTAAGGTTTGATGGAACCAACGGTCAAATCATCATCACCATATTTGCTGTCGTTGAAATGGAAACCACCTAATTTACCTTTGTACATTAAGGTTGCAACGATTTGCTCGATGTTGGTGTTAGGTAAATGGTGACCAAGATCAACCAACGTGAAAGCTCTTTCCCCGCAAGCATTTGCGAGCATAAAAGAAGTTCCCCAATCCTGGATTGTTGTGGAATAGAAATTAGGTTCGTACGGTTTGTACTCGATGAACAATTTCCAGTCTTCCGGCATATCTGCGTAGATTTCTTTCAAACTTTTTTCAGTGTTTGATAAAGCGGTTTGGAAATTCAATTGGCCTGGAAAACTTGCGCCATCTGCCAACCAAACGGTCAAACTTTTGGAGTCTAATTCTTTTCCGATTCTGATGACTTCTTTGTTATGTTCAACAGCATAAGCTCTTGAATCTTCATTAACAGAATTCAGAGAACCGAATTTATAAGATTTTTTTGCATCTGACTGATCTTGAAATGTGTTTGAATTCATTGCATCGAAAACAAGTCCGTGAGATTTTGCACTTTCTTTCAAAGCACTTACATCGCTTGGAATATCCCAGGGAATGTGAAGTGAAACAGCTCCCGCAGAATGCGTCAAAGCGTGAAGCAATCCAACGTCATCTAATTTTTGCTCCAAAACAGCAGGTTCGCCGCCGTAAGAAAACCTCCCGAAACGAGTTCCGCCCGCGCCTAAAGCCCAACTTGGAATGGCTACCTGGAAATCGGCGATTTTATTAACGATCTCAGAAACGTTTGCTCCCGATCTCGTCAGTTTGTTTTGCAGAAAATCGAAATCTGAATTAAAGTTTTCAACGCCTGCTTTGTTGTATTGATCAATAATATCTTTGTTTATTATCATAATCTATTTTTAAAATTTTAAAATTGAAAGCTTACCCGAAGCAAGCCTTCAATTTATTAAAATAAAAACCTTTTGAAAAATTAAATTTATCTTGGGAACGCATTCGCCATTCCGCCATCTACATTGATGATATTACCTGTCGTCTTGTCCAAGATTGCAACACAAGCGAAAACGCCGTTTGCAATGTCTTCAGGAAGAATAATTTCATTTAATAAATTTCTTTTTGCGTAAAAAGCTGGTAATTCTTCGACAGAAATTCCGTTTGCTTTTGCGCGGCCTTCTGCCCAAGAACCTTCCCATATTTTGCTTCCAACGATGACACCGTCTGGATTCACAACATTCACACGGATTTTATCAGCGGCCAATTCTGCGGCCAATAATCTTGTCATATGCTGTTGAGCCGCTTT
This sequence comes from Chryseobacterium sp. FH1, assembly GCF_000735135.1. Lineage (GTDB taxonomy): Bacteria > Bacteroidota > Bacteroidia > Flavobacteriales > Weeksellaceae > Epilithonimonas. The sequence goes on along the minus strand of NZ_JPLZ01000006.1, from coordinate 320,184 downwards.
TGCAGTTCCGTACGCTACGTTGTTTGGACCGGCAACTAAACCGTTTTTGCTTGCAATATTCACGATGTCTCCACCAAGATTTTGCTTTTTCATAATTTCAGTTCCAGATTTAGCCATCATAAACTGACCTTTGACTAAAACATTTTCAAGCAACTCCCAGTCTTTCACGGTCGTATCTTCCAAAGATTTTGAAATCGCCAAACCTGCAGAGTGAACGATTATATCTACTCCACCGAAAGCTAAAACCGCTTCTTTGAAAGCATTTGAAATTCCTTCTTCGCTTGTCACGTCGCATTGAACGGCAACAGCCTGGTCTTTGCTGTATTTTTCAGTTACTGTTTCTACAGCTTCATGATTTAAGTCTGTGAAAACGACAACAGCACCTTCAGCAACCATTTTATCGGCAATTGCCTGTCCGATTCCGCCACCTGCTCCGGTTACGATAGCAACCTTTCTAGACAATGGTTTTTCTTTCGGCATTCTTTGCAATTTTGCTTCTTCCAACAACCAATATTCGATGTCGAAAGCTTCCTGTCTTGGAAGTGAAGTGTAGGATGTAATCGCTTCTGCACCACGCATTACATTGATTGCATTCACATAAAACTCATTCGCAACACGCGTTGTCTGCTTATCTTTTGAGAAACTGAACATTCCCACGCCTGGATAAATGATAATCACCGGATTCGGGTCACGCATTGCCGGGCTGTTTGGATGCTTGCAAGTTTCGTAATATTCTTTGTACTCTTGTCTGTATTGTTCGAAAAGTGGATTTAGTTTTTCCAGAACAGCTTTAGAATCGCTTAAATCTTCGTTTTTATCTAAAGTAAGAACCAATGGCTGAATTTTCGTTCTCAAGAAATGGTCTGGACAAGACGTTCCCATTGGAGCCAATCTTTCTAAATCGTTGCTGTTGATGAATTCCAACACAACATCGCTGTCTGTGAAGTGTCCCACCATTCTGTTTTCTGAAGACGCCAAACCTCTTAGCAAAGGCATGATCTGAGCGGCTTTTTCCTTACGCTCTTCAGCTGGCAGAGATTCTACTTTTTGTCCGCCAAAAACCTGTCCGTTTTCTTCTATTTTTTTAGCGATAAATTCCGAAGCCATTTCGATCACTTCCAAACTGTTGATGTAAGATTCGTAAGAAGTATCGCCCCAAGTAAATAAACCGTGGCTTCCCAAAACGATTCCTCTGATTCCTGGATTGTCTGCTAAACATTTTTCCAGCTGTAAACCTAAATCGAAACCAGGACGTTGCCAAGGCACCCAACCCATTGTGTCGCCCCAAATTTCTTTGGTAACTGCCTCGCTGTCTTTTGCCGCAGCAACTGCAATCAAAGCATCCGGGTGAAGGTGATCGATATGTTTAAATGGCAATAAACCGTGAAGTGGCGTATCGATTGAAGGTGCTTTGCTTTCCAGATCGAAAATACAGTGGTCGAATAAACCAACCATTCTGTCTTCGTCTGCCAAACCACCGTAAACGTTTTTCAGATTTCTTAATCTTTCAGTGTAAAGACCTGCGATTCCTTTTCTTGTTAAAGTTCCGATGTCTCCACCTGAACCTTTTACCCACATTACTTCTACATCTTCATTTGTCAATGGATCTTTCTCAATCGTTTTACAACTGGTATTACCGCCACCATAATTTGTAATTCTGAGATCAGCTCCTAATATGTTTGAACGGTACAAAAACAAAGCAACCTGATCATCTCCAAAAGATGCAGCTTTCTCATCGTCCCATAAATAATCTACGTATTTAAATGTTTTTACGTTTTCCATTTTTATAAATTCTTAATTTTAAACCAAAATTAGACTGTTCAATTTTCGATTGCATCCCGTACTATACTGATGAATCCTTTATTTAAAGTTAAATTAACATTGAGATAAATTAATCTTTTAAATCAATCTAATTTTGGTTTATTATTGGTATTAATTTTTTTGATAATTAAACTTACTGATTAATAACCAGGAAGTTGAGTTAGGTTTGGATTGTCTATCATAGGATGACCTGCTGATTGTGCTGCGAAAGGCAACAGTTCTGTTTTATTGGTTTGGAAACCGAAGAATAAGCCATCATTTGCAGACTCTACCCAACCAGGATATGCACCACCATTTTCGGCGTATCCAAAAGGTTTAGAATACATGTTATTTCCCATCCCTAATACGTTGAAGCCAGCTCCAAATCCTACTGCTTTTCTCGCATTGCCGTTAAAAGTACTTGTGTAGGCTTCAAACATTTGTGTCGGATACCATTTATCATCTGGCGATGTGGTTTGTCCGTGTGCCCCTACAATAGATCTCAATGCTGTTTGATAAGCTGCAAAATTGGCTGAGTTGGTAGGAACGTTTTTAATCGTCGCAATTTCCGTCGGGTCAGTAATATCTATGTAAGGCAAAGCTAAGAAGGGATCACCATAGACCTGTGTATTTCTATGAAATTTATAAAGCCTATAAGTCGCTACATTCGCATATTTACCTATTCTTCTTGTCAGATCTTTCATATCCTGTCTAGTAGCCTCGATCTCAGTTGTCATGCTGTTGGTTCTGATTAGATCTGTGCGAAGCGTGAACTCACCAGCAAATTCCCATTTTCTTTCTTGAATAATAGCTTTCAAAAAGTCGGCTTGTCCTGATGGCATCGGTAATGTACCAATTCCAGCTCTGGTACGCACCGTCATCAAAGCGGCATTGGCAGCAGCTGTTGGACCGCTATTCAGATAATTTTGAGTTTCTGCATACATAAGAAGAACATCAGCATATCTAAGAATTGGAATATTAAGATTTCTATCTGCGGCAGCCTGTGGTTCTACACTCCAAGACAGTCTGAACTTGCCTGGCATAATTGCAGAATAAGTTGTACCCACATCCACAAAAGTGTCGTTAGCACCACCATCTGCCAAGAAGTAGACGCTGTAAGAGGTACAAGTCACATCTCTACGTGTATCATTTTGGTTAAACGAAAGATAGTATGATGGTAATATCATTTGTTGAGAAGAACGAGAGCCAAAAACACCCCCACGATAGCCTGGATGTGCATAAATCTGGAATGCTGAATTTGTATTCTGTCCCAAAGATGCAATATGCCAAAGCATTTCGGAATTGACTGCTCCAAAGTTTCTACGATCAAAATTGAACCATAAAGCTTCAAAACCGCTTTTACCACTTTGACTTTGAACAAGACTCTTTGTTCCACCATTTATTACTGCCGAACACGCATCATCTGCAATCTGATAAAGTTCTCGTACTCTTGCATTGTCCTGACGGCGTGAAACAACTCCCGGATTAGAAGTATTTAATTCCCAACGAAGTGAATATCCTGCAGCATAAAGAGCAACCTTTGCAAGTAGAGCATTGACACCTTCTTTTGATAATCTTTCCGTAGTTCCAAAACCACTTTGTGCCAAGGTTGGAATATCAGTCGCCGCTTCCTGCAGATCTCCAACAATTCTGTCATATATTTCATCTCGAGAAGCGCGTTTTGGATAGAAGGTATTTTCGTCATTAGGATCCATAGTTTCCAGTGGTTCCCAAACAGCCGGAACATCACCGTAGATTCTTATGAGATTATAATAACAAAAAGCACGGATAGATTTAGCTTCTCCTATCAGCGCATTTCGTTTTGCACTTTCCGGCATTTTTGCTAGTTGGTAAACTGCAATATTGGTACGCTCTATCACGGCGTACATAGCAGAATAAATACCAGTAACAGTAAAAGGTGTGTAGGCATCATAATTATAATTGCCAACATTGTATTTTGAATTATTAAGAGCCTCAACAGAATGATTCACAGTATCGCCGGCACCAAGCTGATAAAACATCTCTGTCGGTACCAAACCTCTGTAACAACCTAATACAAACATCTCCGCTGTCTGAAGATTTTCAAAAACTTTGTCTGAATCTGTATTGTTATAAGCAGGCTGATCCAGAAAATCATCGCTGCAGGAATTGGTCATTAGAACAGTTAAAAGAACTGAAGACATCACAACTGCCTTTTTTATAAATCTATGTTGAATAAATATATTTTTCATTTTAAATCAATTTATAAGTTAAAAAGTTAAATTAATACCAAGTACATAACTTCTTGACCTTGGAAATGCAGAGCTGTCATAACCAGGCGTTATAGCCACACCACTTGCAGCAGAAACCTCTGGATCGAAGCCTGAATAACCTGTAATGGTAGCAAGATTATTAACCGTTACATATATTCTGGCATTTGAAACCATAATTTCGCTGAGGAAATCTTTAGGTAGAGAATATCCTAATGTCAGCTGTGCAATTCTCAAATAAGAAGCATCTTCTACATAATATGATGAAGGATAAGTGATGGTTTGCGTATTGGTATTGCTAAGACTCCAAAGACGTGAATCTTCATTCGGATTTAGTTCTTTTAATCTTACCAAATTAGTAGTTTGCTGTCCTGTATTCGGATCAATCAAATGATAGAAATTATTTCCAAATTCAGATGGAACATTCTGGAACAAAGCATATGGGCTTAAACTGTGCTTTGTCGCATTGTACACATCACCACCAACGCTGAACTTCATAAATACTGCAATATCAAAACCTTTGTAAGAAAAATTATTACTGATACCTCCGATAAAATCAGGTGTTGCATCACCAATCTTAACCATCTTTCTCGTGAATTGGTCGCCTGCTTCGTTATCTGCCGCAAATTTGATATCTCCAGGTTTTGGTGTTCCTGTCGCAGGCTTTACCACACCGTCTTTAAGAGTCAAGGTTCCGTTTGCATTTTGGATAAAATCATTAGTGGTGTAAATCCCGTCATAAATATAACCATACATTTCACCTAACTGCTCACCAACTCTGGCATAATATGTTACAACTCCCGCTCTGTTGCTTCCTACACTGAAAGGTCTGAAATCTCTACCTTCCTCTAATGAAAGTACTTTTGATCTATTATGTCCAATGTTTAAATCTGTGCTCCATCTAAAGTTGTCTGATTTTAAGTTGATGGTATTCAAAGTAAATTCAATACCTCTGTTTCTCATATTTCCGATATTCTGATATTGTCTGGAATAACCGGTTGACGTTGGAAGAACAGCTTCCAGAAGCATATCGCTAACATTATTATTATACCATTCAGAAGTCAATTTTATACGATTATTGAACAAGGCCAAGTCTATTCCAACATTCGTTGATTTTAGCTCTTCCCATTTCAAGTTAGGATTTCCAAGATTAGAGCTTGTGACGTAAACTGGATTTCCTGGTGTATTGTTCATCGGATAATCTGTTAGAGAATACGTGGTAAGGAACAAATTGTTACCGATGTCATTATTCCCTGTCACACCATACTCAACTCTGAATTTAAGATCATTAACAACATTGTTGATTTTAGAATTCTGCCAGAAACTTTCCTGCGACAGTCTCCAAGCTCCTGCTACAGAGGGAAATGTACCCCATTTTCTATTCGGACCAAATTTAGATGATCCATCCTGTCTCACAGTTGCAGTCATTAGATATCTGTCATCGTAATTATAAGTTACTCTTCCAAAATAAGACATCAAAGATGTACTGCTTCTGTTCGTTGATTTTTCCGAGACAGTAGCAGTAGAAATATCATCCAATCCGAAGTTGGGAAAAGGGAATTTGATCAAAGTCATATTATTGCTTTCCGACTGCGAGTACACAACCTCTTGGCCAATCAAAGCATTCAATTTGTGCTTCTCTCCGAAAGTATTGTTATAGGTTACTGTATTTGTGATTTGATAGCCATAAGACTCGCTGTTTCCGATTTTTCCATTGATTCCTGTAGTCGTCGGATCTGTTAGATTAGCCCTTGAGTTGTGGTCTGAGAAAGAGGTTGATTTGGTATTTCTCCAGTTATATTGTCCAGCAGTTCTGAACGTAAATTTCTTTAAAAAGTCAATTTCCACACCTGCATTCGCTACAAAGGTTCTTGCTCTCGCGTTGGACGTGGAAGCCTGTAGCTCTATGAATGGATTTTCTGTATCAAAACTAGGTTCCAATGCAGAAAAATCAGCATAGTTCTGAGAATTGAATAGTTGATTTAAATTGAAACGCGTTCCTCCGGTTATAGGTTGAAGCAAAATCTTTTTCATTCCCGTATATGCGCCACCACCATTGAGTGAATTAGAATTGAATGTTGTGTTGAAATCTACTCGTACGCCTTTATACAATTCAGATTTAACATTGGCTCTCAAAGAGTTTCTGGTTTCGCTAAAATTGTCTAATAATCCATCCTGCTTGTTATAGTTATAGCTGACGAACGCCTGTGTTTTTTCAGTCCCAACAGAAAAATTAAAGTTGTGATTGGTAGTCACGCCAGAACCTCCCAACATTTTCTCCTGCCAATCCAATGTTGGCGCGTTAGCATATCTGTCGCTAATTCTATTATAAGCTCCTGTGTAAAATCCAGGGGATTCAGGTGCCAAGTTATTATCAAAAATATTGCTCCATTGTGCGGTTCTTCCAGCCAAACTAGCCATCTCATATTGATACTTTACATAGTCCTCTGCATTAGAAACCATATCCAATTTTTTGGAAAGCGTGTCAAACGATGTAAAGTTGTTATAATTGATAATTGTTCTTCCCTTTTTTCCGTTTTTTGTTTTGATTACAATAATACCATTAGAACCACGCGCACCATAGATTGCAATGGCGGAAGCACCTTTTAAAACATCGATACTTTCGATATCATTTGGATTGATGACATTCAGTGCGTTGTCCAGTTGGAAACCGTCTACAATGTATAGAGGCTCCGTCCCTTGTGTAATAGACGCTCCGCCACGGATTGTAACATTGGCGTTAGCTCCTGGCGCACCACTTGCTGTAACAATATTAAGACCAGCTGCCCTACCTTGCAAAGCCTGCAAAGCGTTCATAGCAGGAGTAGCTGCCAGATCTTTTGCAGAGACGGATGAGACCGAACCTGTAAGGTCGGATTTTTTAACAGTTCCGTATCCGATAACAACGACTTCGTCAATATCTTTTGTAGCAACCTTTGCAGTATCACTTACCGCCTGTTGTCCCAAGAGGAAACTGGATGTAAGCAAAAATGCGGGAAACACGATTCGCTTAATATCCTTGTGTTTAATTATTAGTGACATATATTAATTTTTTGTAATGTTAAATTTATTATCACAATGTTACACCCTTACAAAAAGTTTAGCATCCTGCAATATCCTGCATTATGAAATAAATATTTATTTTGATCTTTCTTTAAATATTCGTAGGAAATAATACCTTAATTATAAATTAATCTTTAAAAAACAATAGTGATTTTTACTTATGAAAATTTAACTACTTGTTAAAAACAAAGGAAAAGTATGTGATTAAAATTCAAAAAAAACAAACCATTTCACCCTCATAAAAAAGGGCAACTGATAAAAATCATTGCCCTAAATATTTAAGATTGAAAAAATTATATTATCGCAAAGAATTACCGTAACCAACTATTAAAATCGAAACGAACATAATAAGCATTCCTACAGAAATTGTCGTAATAGTTTTTTTGGAAACGCCCTTCCATTCTTTAATGATTACACCCCACAAATTGGCAATTAAAATGATAAATGCCATATGCAAAATCCACGAACTCGGTCCATTTCCCATTTTACTTTCTCCCATTCCGTAGAAGAAGAATTGTAGAAACCACATCGTTCCAGCCATCGCACAAAAGATGATATTTTTTACGACAGGAACATCTTTCTTCGTGTAATCGGTGTATGATTTATTTTTAAAAGCCAAATACAAACAACCAATCAGGTTGGAAGCCATACCACCCCAGAGAACCACAATGTAGGTCACATTATTCTGAAAAAGAAATTCTCCTTGATTTGGATTTGCAATTTTCCAAGCCTCATTCGCGACCATCGCCATCGGTTTTCCGGCTTCCAATCCAAAATTGAAACAAGCACTCAAAATCCCGGAAATGATTGCAACTGTTAATCCTAAACCAAATTTATATTCAGTTTTCACTTCCATTCCGTGAGGATCAACAGAATTGGTTTGAAGTTCCTTATCCTTCATCACGCCAGCTTTTCCGCTAATTGTAATTCCGATGACGCAAACAAAAAGTCCAAGCAAAACAAACTGCCCCCAACTGTTGCTCATTAATAAACCAATATTATCTTTACCTTCTTCTGGCGAAAATTCATAAAAGATGGAAGGAACAAGCGAACCGATAACCATGGTCAAACCCAGCATAATACTGCTTCCTAGAGCTACACCAAGATAACGAACGCCCAAACCATACATAAAACCACCAATTCCCCAAAGTGCACCAAAAAGAAAAGTCAATCCTAAAATAGATGAGCTTTCATTTTTGATGATATCCCAAAATCCTGGAATCGTAAGAAATGCGGCCAGTGGTGGGACGATGATCCAAGAAAAAGTTCCTCCGATCAACCAAAATGTTTCCCATTGCCAACCTTTCACTTTTTTATAAGGCAAATAAAAACTGCCAGATGAAAAACCGCCTAAGAAATGGAATAAAACTCCTAATAATGCATTCATAATTGTTGTATTGCTAGAAATTGAAAATTAACAACATGTAATCGATTGCGCATCTTGTAGTGTCATGCATAACGTTCTGAAAAATATGATTTTTTATAATTTATCAAACATTTTTTTCAACTTGCTATTCTGATGACTGTTATCTTTATTTTCAAACAATTTTAATTTTGTTAATTTCCCCGAAAGTAAGTCTGAGTAACTGTTATGTTGAATTATTAAGAATTTGAAACAACAAAAAAGACTTAACAATTTTCATAGTTAAGTCTTCTGTAATTTCAAAAAGCGTGTATTATTCCAATTTATAAACCTCACTGCCTGCAAGAAGGAAACAACCCAAACCGTAATCTTCAAAATCAGGGATTTTATCTACTGCTAACGGCTGTCCATCTTTCGGCTCTTTCCCTGTTCCCTGTACCCAGCCTAAAAATCCGTTCGGTTGGACAGAATCTTTCACCATAGCATTCCATGCTTTAACAAGAACCGGAAGATAAATATCTCTGTCAATTAGATTATTATTGACGCCATACGCCATTCCGTAAACGAAAAGTGCAGTTCCGGTAGTTTCTTTTCCGCCAAAATTCGTTGGATCATGCAAACTTACATTCCAGAAGCCATCCTCTCTTTGAATAGGAAGCAATGCTGCTAACAAATCTTTATAATCTTGCAAATATTCCTGATAATGAGCATCAGTTTTCGGAGTATCATGCAGGGTTTTTGCCAACGCGGCGACTACCCAACCGTTTCCTCGGCTCCAGTAGCAGTCTTCCCCATTGGGTTCTTTGTAAGGCGGTACGAAATCTTTATCTCTCCACCAGATTTTATCTTCTTGATTATAAAGACCATTTCCACCGTGCTTATACTTTGTATAGGCATACATTTCATAATTTTTATCAAAATATTTTTGCTCACCTGTGATTCTTCCCAACTTCGTAAAAATCGGCATCGACATTTGAAGCGCGTCAATCCACCACCAGTCATCAACTTTGGAGGTAGCAATCATACTGTCCATCGCTGCTTTTACATTTTTAATTCTCTCAGGATGTTTTCTTCCATCGATTTCGTAAAGGTCAAGATACGTTTGGCCGCAAGCTTGGTGATCGGCATTTCGGGTATAGGTTCCGCGCTGCAAATTCCAGTTGTGATTGTTTGCCCAAGACATCGCATAGTCGTAATATTCTTTTTGGGGATCTACAGAATGTAATGCCATCAAACCTTCATAATAAACCGCTCTAGTCCAAAGATTGCTCGGCCAAACCTTTTTGCCGACAATCTCTTTTTTAGTATCCGGCCACTTGTTCATAAAGTATTGATTTGCCCTTCTTGAAACTTCCAAAACTTCTTTTTTGTTGGGCAGCTCAACTGTGCTTGCAGAGCTTGATTTTTGAGTTGAACAAGAGGACAAAGCTCCGATGATCAAGGCGAAAAATCCATTTTTGATTAATGATCTCTTCATATATTTTAATTTATTGTTTTATTAATTTTATTCTAAGGTTTTACTGTTTCAACATTCGGTTTTGGCATTTCTTTAATTGATTCATCCAGATAATAATCGGTATGCGGAGGCTGATTGTACCCAACATTTTGCCACACTATACTCAATCTATATTGCGGATTATGCATCAAAGTGTACAATCTGTGTTTTGTTGGAATGGTCGTAGAAAAAATTCTCAGTTCTTGATTATCGGCCGTTCTGTATATCACCTCTTCACGCCAGTCTCCGAATAAATCAGCCACCAAGGCCGGATTTTTCTTCGTCCCGTTATTCGATTCACACTGGAAATTTTTGGCATCAAAAATCAGATTGGATTTTTCTTTTTTCCAGTCCCATTTTGATACGTTTGTTCCATCCAAAATTTCGCTTAAAAAATCCCCATCCCAATAGATTCCCATATTCGCTGGTGGATTTTTGTTGCTGATTTTTTTTCCTTTCGTGTTATAGACCCCTTTCAGTCCAGCTCCTGCAGCCCAGAATTCCGAACCTTCATAACGTGGGTCAATATTCAAAGACAAACCCCGTCCCGGGCCCTGAAATTTACTTGATTCACTGTAAACAGTTGATGGTAATTTCCATAAAACTTTTCCTGTTTTCCCATCTCTGAAATGTGCTCCGGCATCATCAAATCTCTCCTGAATATCAAAAATTTCCAGTCCGGGATTCGATGGGTCTAAATCTCCAACGTGCAAAGCATCGCCGTGTCCGAAACCTGTGCTGTTCAACACTTTTCCGTCGTCATCAACGGTCATTGCACCGAAAACAATTTCGTCTTTTCCGTCGTTATCGACATCTGCAATGCTGAGATTATGATTTCCCTGTCCGCGGTATTTTTTATTTTCTTCCGAACTTTCGGTATCAAAAAGCCAGCGTAACCTGAGTTTTTTATCTTTATAATCCCAGGCCGCAATCGCCGTTCTGGTGTAATAACCTCTCGACATAATGATGCTCGGTGTTTTGCCGTCCAGATAAGCAACTGCTCCTAAAAATCTGTCGATTCTATTTCCTTTCGCATCGCCCCAGGTTTCGGTCATTTCTTCGTCGGTTGGATTTAAACTGCCGGCAAATCTTGGAACTTCATAATTCACGGTGTGAATTTCTGCTCCGGTTTCTCCATCAAAAACAGTCATAAATTCTGGCCCTGAGAGAATCATTCCGTTTTCGTTGACGTAATTTTTTGTCGGGTCGCCAATGAATTTTCCTTTGCCATCTCTGCTTCCATCGGCTGTCTTCATCACGATTTCCGCTTTTCCGTCCTGGTCTAAATCGTAGACTAAAAATTGTGTATAATGCGCTCCCTCTCTGATGTTTTTGCCTAAATTGATTTCCCACAAAAGCTTTCCATCCATCTTGTAAGCCTGAATAATGGGCGGGTCGGTTTCTCCTTTCTGGCTGTTGTCTTTCGACCTTCCGGTTTGATGAAGGATGATTTCATATTCACCGTCTCCATCCAAATCGGCTACTGAAGCATCGTTTGGCGTATAACCTGCAGGCGTTTTTAGAGGAATTGAAAAATATGGTTTTTGATTCGCTACATAGTTTGCAGAATCAATATCAACCGATTTGTCCTGAGTATTTGATTTGACGAAATAGGTGTAGTTTTTTGCCTTGTCTGCGGTTTTATCTAAAAAATTGGTTTCGTTTGAAAGTGGTTTTTCGTTCAGCTTTCTGGTTGAATTATTTTCAGTTCGGTACAAATCAAAATGAGTATTCTGAGCTTCTGTGCCAAGCAAACGCCAACTTACAAAAATACCTGAATCTGAAGGTATGGCAACGATTCCCCGTTTCAGATATTCCATTTGTCTTTGTGCAGACAGGAGCTCTGAAAAAAGAATTGCACCTAAAATAAATTTGAATTTTACATTCATAATTCTGATTTTGTATGTTTTGGCTAAAGCCTGATTTGAAAACCCTTTCGTAAACAGACTAAAGCCCGCCCCTATTGATAATTCTTGATGTGATTTTATCCTTGTCAAGGTTTTGAACCTTGACAAAGATTTTTTTGCGCCGCATCATTCGCAGCCCGACTTGATTTCTATGGACAAACCAAATTATTTTGGTAGTTTTTCTCGTAATTTCTGCCGGAGTTCACCACTGCAAAAATACGGTGAATGATTTTGTTGCGTATATTGTTCAAAACCAACATCTTATTCTTTCCTTCAGACACTTTTCTCAAGTAATAGCTCCGCAAGTCATTCTCAGACCGTATCACACTCATCGAGGCAAGATGTAGAACACTTTTCAGAGATCTATCGCTGAACATCGATACTCGTGGCCTAAACCGTATCGAACTGCCTGACTGATGGTCAAATGGGACAACTCCCGAATAACAGGCCATTTTCCGTGCTGTGGTAATGTTTCTGAAGTTTTCTGTCTTCGCTAAAAACATCCACGTAAGAACGCGACCGACTCCCGGAATACTCTGCATCAAGGCACTCTTTTCACTTAGTTCCCCATCCGATTTGATGACCAGATCCATTTCCTTTTCCAAAGATTCTATATGATGCGAAAGAAGGGCGATTTCCTCCTTGTTCATTTTTATTAATTTCCTATCCAGGCCTATCGACTTTAAATTAGCGTAATTCTTGTTCTGTTGCAGTAATGCAGTTCGAAGCTTTATTTTGGATCGACGCTCGGATAGCAAAACCTTCAATTTTTTCAATGAAGCAGGGCTCGCTTCCCAAGGTTTCATCTCGCACTGGTTCTTAAGGAAAAAATGAATTCTGCGATCCTTTTTGCATCCACCTTGTCATTCTTGCCTCTCTGCAAGCCAAGACTTTTGCTCAAATGAAGCGGATTGATTACAAAGACCGTCCCTTGAAAATCTTCCAGAACTTCATACAGATTCCAGTTGTAGCGGCCCGTGTTTTCCATGCCCAATACAATTTCCTGTATATTTTTTCTAAAGGGTCTTAAAAACTTCTTGATCGAAGAAACGTCGTTTCCTATCACAAAAAAAGCTTCCCCACACTCACTTTTCACACAAATGTCAAGTGTCTTTGCACTGATATCAATGCCGATTGCCGTTTTTTTCATAATTTTGAATTTACCAATTAAACAAAAGGAAAGAGAAACTTTCATTCAATTCAACTCCTTAATAATGGGCTTAGATCCCTAATTTCTATTTGAATCTCAATGAAAGAAAGAGCATTTAATTCTAAATCAAGCCATGGGTTTTTCCCGGAGCGGAGCAAAGTTTAATTAAATGCTTTTCTCTTTTCTAAATTTAATATTTTCCAATCATATTTTATTATTGCAAATCTAAAGGAGTGGAAATCCTTTTTTGTGGCTGGATAAGCTTTGGCAAAAAAAAGCGGGAACGGAAGGCGGATAAAGGCGCCCAAATTGGGTTTGAGTGTTGATGGGTTTGAGTGTTTGAGCATTTGATTCTTTTGCTTTTTTGTGTCTTCCACTTTTTTTGTAACAAATAATTTTTATTTCTACTAACCGAATAGAGTTAAAGCAAGAATGGATTCTGAGAAAGAATTTTTAGAGAAAATCGATAAACATAAAGGGATTATTTTCAAAATCTCCAAAATGTATATGGACAACCGTGATGACCAAAATGACCTCTTTCAGGAGATTGTTTATCAGGTTTGGAAGTCTTTTTCGAGCTTCGAAGGGAAGTCTGAATTCTCAACCTGGCTTTACAGAATTGCATTGAATACGGCGATTATTTTCTTGAAATCGGAAAAGCGACGGAGTTTTATCCAAAACGATGATGTTTCGGTTTATAGAATCAAAGAGGAAGATTATAATCTGGAAGATGAGCTGAAACTGAAGCAAATGTACGAAGCCATCCAAAAACTAAATCCGATTGACAAAGCCTTGATTTTTTATTATCTTGAAGATTTTTCGGGGAAGGAAATGGCGGAACAAATGGGAATCTCGGAGGGAAATGCGCGGGTGAAACTGAACAGAGCGAAGGAGAAACTGAAGGAATTAATCTTATAGTGGGCTTCCCTTCGTCAAGCTCAGGATAAACTTCGCCTCAGCCTGACAAATATTCTCAAGACAGCACGAACTATCAACTATCAACTATCAACTATCAACTATCAAAAATATGGAACTCGATAATCTTAAATCACTTTGGAATAAGGAAGATGTTTCCGAAACGCCGGAGATTTCGCCAGAAAAACAGCGACAGATGCATCATCCCTTGGAACGGATTCGAAGAAATATGCGTCACGAATTTTGGTCAACGGTTGTTTTGATGCCAATTATCTTGATTGTAATTTGGTTTTTCCCGATTCCTTTCAGATTCAAACTTTACATTGAAGTTTTGGTAGCTTCTATGGCGCTGGTAACAGGTTTTTTCTTTAGCAAGTTTTTTAAATTGTACAAAGAAATCAGCAATCCGACATTGGGAACTTTAGATTCGCTAAAAGATTTGATGCATCAATTTGCGCTGAACAAGCAATATTATTTGTCTTTCTATCTGAGTTTTGTTCCATTTTTTGTTTGCGAAATCATCATTGTAACTGAGTCTATTCCTTACAGTCACGAATATACGGACGGACTTTTGGCTTTCAAATTCCTGCTTTCTATTTTGTTTGGCTTATTTGTGCTCTACTTTGCCGGAAATTGGTGGTTCAAACATTTCTATGGAAAATATATTGCGAAAATCGAGGTTTTGGTTGAGGAGATGAAGAAGTAGATTTGAAATCCAAATTTTTCGATTCATTAATAAAAAAAATTCATCAAAGTTATTCCCGTTTTCAGTGGGTTTAACTTTGATGAATTTTTATTTTTCAAATTGATGTCAAATTATTCCTGATAGTAAGTTTTGAATTTTTGCAAACTTGAATCATAGATGATTGCAATCTTCAAATCCTCTGCATTTCCGATGATTCCGTCTTGTGGCGAAGAAACCAATCCGTCGGAATTCATAATCACAGATGCGCCTTTTCGGAAACTGTTGATTCGCATTTTGTCTGTATAATTTTCGGAGAACGCGGTGTATGGCAATTTGGTTGCGCTGTTGGTGCAGATGATTAGGATTCTGCTGATTTGCTTGTCGTTATTATCCAGAATCACCGCGACATCTTTGAGTCCGTCGCCATCATAATCGCCGAAAGCCACTGATGATTTTGCGCGGTCAGCGTTTTGAGTGATCGTATATTTGTTTCCGTTGCTGTAATTGTCCTCCAGCAAGATCTTCTTGACGCCAGATGCCAAACCGGAAAATGGCGCCAGAGAAAAATTCTTTTTGTACTCATCAAACTGATAATCGCTGATGAACGAACTGCCGTCAAACTCATAAGTCGTCGCATTTTTGTTGGTGTAAGGATTATCGAGAAAAACTACTTTTCTTGAATCGTTGGAGCGCGAATCATCCACGTAAACTTTGTCGCCGAAATTCAGTTTTCCAGATGGTAAAGCCAGGGAGTTGGCAATAACTCGATACTCGCTGAATGGTGCACCTTCTTCGCCGTATTCATCATAATTGACAGGCGTTTTAGCAGAATCTGTCGTGAGTTTCGCGGAATCTTTTACGAGCGTTGTGGAATCTTTTTTCGCAGTTCCAGCGATTGTTTCCGGGTCATTTTTCTTTTTGAAAACGAAGAAGAGAATCACAGCAATGATTAGAGCCAAAACGCCTAAACCGATATAAAGTGTGTTCTTTTTGATTTTAATCTCTTCGGATTTTGTTTGATTTTCATTAATGTTGTTTTCCATAATTTATTTGTTTTTTAATTTTCCAGAACGCCTTTTGACAGGAATTCATTCAATTCTTTTTTGAATTTTGTGTGAGGTGTGTTATTTAAGATTTTGATTAATATCGGCGCAACTTTCTTTTGCTCTTCGGCAGATTCAAAATACTTTTTTGCGATTGTCAACGTTTTCAAAATCGGCAATTGCAGTTCTTTTTTGTTTTCGAGGTCTGGGCGATTGTAATCTTTATGTTCCGAAAATACACTTTTGTATTTTGTGACAACAGCATTCACTTCTGCGTCATCCACCTTGTTATTCTTTTTTAAATCTTGCAGAAGAAGTTGATAAGAAGCCAAATAGTCATAAAATCTTCCGTGCATCAATTCCTCGGAATCCAGATTGCCTTGCAGAAATTTGTTCGTAAGCTCCAACGTCTTTTTGTAATCTTGAAGATAGTAATAAAGATAGATATTCTCAGACAAAGTCGGTTTGTCGATGTTTTTATAAATCTCTTTCAGGATTGGCTTGGCACTTTCCTTATCTTCCCAAACCAAATCATTATCAAACAACTTTTCAAAGATTGCATATCGTTTTCCTGATTTAGAAATTTCATTGATGAGTTTCAGAGTGCTTTCCTTGTACTGGACATTTTCGTCGTTTTTAAGATTTTTAATCATCAAAGCAATTTGAGCACCTAGATAAACATATTTTTCTTCATCAATATCAAACATCACGAAATCGTCTTCTGCAACATAATTATCAAAAAACGTGGTAAAACTTTTGATGCTCTTTTCGTAATCGCCAAGATTTTTGTAGCAACGACCATACAGCGAATTAAAATGATTTTTCTTATCAATCTTCGCTTTGTCCATTAGCTTAATGGCTTCTTCACACTTCTGAAAATTCTGGGCATTGGATGCGGCGTTCCAAAGATTTTGCTCAGAATCTTCGTCCATCAGATATGCTTTGATTGCGTATTGATAAGCTTTCTCGTCATCATTAAGATAAGTGTAACTTGCAGAGAGATTGGAATAATACAAAGCCAAATCCTCCTTGTCATCCGGCGATGCGTACAACGCGGCCAATCGGAATTTCTCCTTTGCCTTTTCGAAGTTTTTACTATTGAAATAAGCTCTTCCGGCATTGTTCAACGCTCTTACATTTTTGGGATCTTCCGTCAAAATCTTTTCGAAAACGGTGACAGCTTCTTTGTAGTTTTTGGAATCTAACTGATTGTTGCCGTATTCCATCCGTTCGTCAAAACTTCCATTTTGTGCGAAGGAAAACAAGCCTGCCAAAAGTAAAACTGTAGTAAACATTTTTTTCATCTATCCAAGTGTTATAATCATTAAATATAAAAAAAATCTTTCTTAATCTCATCAAAAATAAGAAGTATCGAAGCGCCTCAAGATACAGCGCAACTGATTTTGTGCCAAAGATTTTACAATCTGTATCAATCTCATTTCCGTAAGCTGAAAATTTTTGTAAATTTGCCAACTTATGGGACAAATCCTGTCGATTGACTACGGAAAAGCAAGAACTGGAATAGCAGTGACAGACGATATGCAAATCATTGCAAGCGGACTGACGACGGTGGAAACACCAAAGCTGATGGATTTTCTGAAAAAATATTTTTCCGAGAACCAAGTAGATGAAATCGTGATAGGACTTCCCATAGATTTGAAAGGCAATATGTCCGATATCGAAACTGAGATCCAGAAATTCATTTCAGGCTTCGAAAAGGAATTTCCGGATAAAAAGATCAATCGTCTCGATGAGCGTTTCACTTCCAAAATGGCTTCGTTTTTCATTAGCCAAAGCGGAAAAAACAAGAAACAAAGACAGGAAAAAGGATTGATCGACAAAGTAAGTGCAACAATCATATTGCAGAATTTTTTAGAACAAAAAAGATGATTTTACCAATTAGAGCCTTTGGCGACTCTGTTTTGAGAAAAAAAGCACAGGAAATCAACAAAGATTATCCTGAGCTGAAAACACTTATCGAAAATATGTTCGATACGATGAACGGTGCCAACGGAATTGGTTTGGCGGCGCCTCAGATCGGTTTGGACATCCGTCTTTTCATCATCGATGTTTCGCCTCTTGCGGATGACGAGGATTATGAAGATATTGCGGACGAATTGAAAGACTTCAAAAAAGTGTTCATCAATGCAAAAATCTTGGAAGAGTCTGGCGAGGAATGGAAATTCAACGAAGGTTGTCTCAGCATTCCGGAAGTTCGTGAGGACGTGAAGCGCAAATCGACCATCAAAATAGAATATTACGACGAAAATTTCGTTAAACATACCGATACTTTTCAGGACATCAGAGCGAGAGTAATCCAGCACGAGTACGACCATATCGAAGGAATTCTTTTTACAGATCACTTGAGCGCTTTGAAGAAAAAAATCGTAAAAGGAAAACTTCAAAAAATTGCAAACGGCGACGTGAGCGTGAATTACAAAATGAGGTTTCCGAAGTAAAGATGGAAATTGGATGCGGGAAGATGGAAGTTTTCTCAATTCGAATCAATCAACCATTAACAGACAACTATCAACTAAGTTAAAATAGATTAAAGAAAACATACTAAAATGCAGTTAGAAAAAATTATTTCAATCTCCGGAAAACCGGGACTTTTCAAATTGGTTTCTCAACTTAAGAACGGATTTATCGTTGAGGATATCTCTACCAAAAAGAAAACAAGCATCTCCAACTCCAGCCAAGTGAGCCTTTTGGATAATATTGCAATGTTTACATTTGACAAAGAGGTTCCTTTGTTCGAAGTTTTTGAAAATGTTGCAAAAAACTACGATTATAAAGCGACCATCAGCCACAAATCTTCTGGCGACGAGCTAAGAGAATTTATGTCTGCATCTCTTCCAAACTACGATTTGGAAAGAGTTTACGAATCTGACATCAAGAAATTGGCGCAATGGTACAACCTTTTGCACAAAGCAGGTTACATCACACCAGAAAGTTTTGTAAAACCGGAAGCTCCAGCTGAAGAAAAAGCAGAAGAGGCAAAAGGAACTGAAGAAGCAACTGAGAAAAAACCAGTGGCTAAAAAAGTGCCTGCTAAGAAAACTGAAAAAGCAGAAGCTACTGAAGAAAAGCCAGCTAAAAAACCAGTTGCTAAGAAAACCACTAAAAAAGAAGATTAGTTAAATTTTCTTTCCCCTACTCTAAAGGGAGAAAATTGATTAGTTTTAAATTTATAAAACTCTCTCAGAAATGTTTATTTTTGAGAGAGTTTTTTGTTAATATGTCTTCGAGAGCCTCAGACTGACATCTTTAAAAGTAATAATATTGTCACACTGAGCGGAGTCGAAGCGTTTTACAAATTAGATTTTCATATTAATGAAAGTAGTTTCACTAGTTCCATCGATTACGGAAACCTTGTTTGATTTGGGTTTGACTTCTAATGAAATAATTGGAAGGACAAAATTCTGCATTCATCCGAAAGAGCAAGTCACAGATGTTGAGATCATTGGCGGAACGAAGAACCTTAATATTGATAAAATCAAAGCTTTAAAACCCGACCTTATCATTGCCAACAAGGAAGAAAATGTGAAAGAACAGGTTGAAGAATTGATGAAAGACTTCAAAGTTTTGGTAACGAATGTGGAGACTTTGGAAGACAATTATTATTTGATCAAACAACTTGGACATTTATTTGGGAAGGAAGAAAAAGCGCAATTTTACAATCTGAAAACTTACGAATCTTTTGATATTCCGAAGCCTGAAAACAAATTGAAAGTCGCTTATTTGATTTGGAAAGATCCTTATATGACGGTTGGTGGCGACACTTTTATATCGAGGATCTTGGAAGAATTGGGATTTGAAAATTTGTTTAAAGACCAAAAACGTTATCCCGAAGTTCGATTGAAGGATTTGAAAGAAGCGGATTTTATTTTCCTTTCGTCAGAGCCTTTTCCTTTTAAAGAAAAACATATTGCGGAAATTCAGGATGTTTGTGTTGATCAGAAAATTATGATTGTGGATGGCGAGGCTTTTTCGTGGTATGGATCTCACTTGGCTAAGTGTGGGGAATATTATCGAAAGCTGTTGGAGGAAATTAATTAGCAAAATTAAATTGTAAAAAAAGTCGCAAAATAAATTTACGACTTTATATCTGTAATTCTGATTTTAATATTCTACAAAATCTTCGCAACCTCATCGCAAAGCCACTTCAGCATTTCCTCGTCATCTTTTGTGAAAGGGTCGATGGAATGACTGTCGATATCGATTTGACCGATGTTTTCGCCGTCTTTGAAAATTGGAACCACAATCTCTGCTTTTGTGTCAATTGAACAAGACAAATAATTATCCTGAGCCTTAACATCTGGCACCACGAAAGTCTCACCGGAAACCGCTACCTGACCGCAAATTCCCTTTCCAAATGGAATGATAATGTGATCTGTAACCGCACCAACGTAAGGTCCCAAAGCCAATTCATCCTTGTCGCCGTTTTTGAAATAAAAGCCTGTCCAGTTGTAATATGGGATTTCTCTATCCAAAACTTGGCAGATCTTCAGAAGTTTGACATTTGTATCTTGTGGACTTTCCAAGATAATTGAAAGTCGTTTTTTTAGCTCTACCATTGTTTTATTTTAATCCGTCGAAAGTTAATTCTTTATATCCGAACATTCCTCGTTCTTTTATCATTTCTGCCACGCCTTTTGGTAATTCCTCTTCCCAGCCCAGATCTTGGGAGATGATCTTCTTCAAAATCTCTCTAGAGTAGATTTCCAAGAATTTCGGATTGTAGTCGTCGATGTCCACAATTCTCTTGTTGAGCTTGAAATATTTGTATAATTCTTTCAAATTGTCGTGAACCTTCAGGTTTTCAGAAGTCAGCAATTCGCCATTTTCTGGATCTTTGTAAGGATACAGATAAACGCGCATATCCTTTTTGAAGAACTTGCCAAAGGCTTCCAAAATTCCGCCTGGGAGATTCTTGTAATATTCCTCATCGAAAACGTCCAAAAGGTTGTTAACGCCCATTGCAACGCCAATATGTTGATTGGTAAACGATGAGAAATAATCCACCATTCTGTAATATTCGGAGAAATTGGAAATCATCACCGTGTAACCTAAAGTCCCCAAAATATCGACTCTGTCAAGGAAATCCCGCTCGTCAATATCACCGGAAGCCCGGAGATTTGAAATCGTAATTTCGAAAAGAATCTGCGTATTCTCGCGGTCGCAGGCATTATCCTGACTGAACATTTGCAAACCGTGCTCAAACATATCAATGTTCACACGCGTCACGGGACGGAAACTTCCTCTCACCGCGAAAATATTTTTCTTGTAGAGAATATCTGCCGGCAACATATTGTTTCCTTGAGAGTTGAAGATCACTGCGTCCGTCATTCCCAATTTTACCAATTGAAGACTCATCAAACGGTTGTCCACATATTGGAAAGCGGGTCCGCTGAAGTCGATCATATCAATTTCCAAACGATCCAACGATAGGTCATCATACAAAGATTCTACTAGAACTCTTGGATTATCAATATAAAAATAAGCGCCGTAAATCAAGTTTACCCCCAGACTTCCCAAAGTTTCCTGTTGCAAAGTCGGATTGATCTCCTTGAATTTGACGTGGATCACGATCTCATTGTATTCTTCCTGCTCAGCATTCTGGTATCTGATGCCGACCCAGCCATGGCCTTTGGAAGTTTTATCAAAATTAATTGTAGTAACGGTATTGGCGTAGGAAAAGAACTTTTTCCCCGGATTTTTCTCTCTCGGGATCCTCTCTTCTATGAGCGCCATTTCGTAGCGCAACATTTTACGGAGACGGTTTTGCGTTACGTACCTGTTTTTGTTTTCTGTGCCGTAGATGGCATCACTAAAGTCCTTATCATAAGCAGACATTGCTTTTGCAATCGTTTGAGAAGCACCACCAGCTCGGAAAAAATGTCTCACAGTTTCTTGACCCGCTCCTATCTCCGCAAAAGTACCGTAGATGGATGAATCTAAATTGATGGCTAATGCTTTCTGCTTAGGGGTAAGTTTTGGCTTTATCACGAAGAATTAGATTTATTTTGTAAATTTACCAAAATAACAGCAAAAATAAAAATGCTTTTAAAATTTTTAGGAACCGGAACTTCACAAGGCATTCCAGTCATCGGCAGCCATCATCCGGTTTGTCTCTCCAACAACATCAAAGACAAGCGATTGCGTACCTCCGCATTGGTAACTTCTGACTCTGGAAAGAAAATATTAATTGACTGTGGACCCGATTTTCGCCAACAAATGTTGACCAATGGCGAGGAGCAGATAGATGCTGTTCTGATCACACACGAGCATAATGACCATATTATTGGGTTGGATGATTTGCGACCTTTGATTTTTAAAAATAAAGCTTCGATGCCGATCTATTGCAATTCTCGGGTTGGGATAGAAATCAAAGAACGTTTTCCTTATGCTTTCTCAGATCAAAAATATCCAGGCGCGCCAAGTTTTGATTTATTTGAAATTGAGGCTGATTTCAAATTATTTGATGAAGTGGCAGTTCAGCCGATTGACATCATTCATTCCGAAATTAATATTCTTGGGTTTAAATTTAAGAATCTGGCCTATGTCACCGATGCCAACAAAATCAATGACAAGGAAAAAGAGAAGTTGAAAAACCTGGATTTCTTTATCATCAATTGCCTCAGAAAAACAGAACCTCATCATTCGCATTTTATTTTACCAGAAGTTTTGGATCTGGTTGAGGAACTTAAACCGAAAAAAACCTACTTGATCCACATCAGTCATCACTTGGGCTTCCACGATGAAGTGGAAAATGAGCTTCCGGATAACGTTCATCTCGCTTATGACGGGTTGGAAATTGAATTTTAGAAAAAAATATAATTTGATTTACAGTTCGTTAAAAAATAAATAGCAATTAATTTGAAAATCATTTTTATCGACTGAAAAATATTTCTATATTTGCACACCAATTTAAAACAAACATCAGCCCAGTTGGCGGAATTGGTAGACGCGCTAGACTCAAACTCTAGTATCGAAAGATGTGCCGGTTCGATTCCGGCACTGGGTACTCTCAAGGGAAAAACATTACAATAGACTGAATTCAGTGGAAAGTATGTTTTTCCCTTTTTTCTTTTCCCATAGGCGATATACAGCCAATTGTTGTCAATATTTATACAAATATCAACAACAATGCTTTTACAGAGAAACTCAATTTTTGACACAAGGTTTGACACAAAAAAAATTTTTGTGACAACATCATACAGATTTAGCCTTAGAACTTATCAAGACAAGGAAGGAAAATGCTTAATTTATCTGGACGTTCGTGATTCAAAAAAAAGAATCAGATATCCGATTGAAATAAAAATAAATCCATCACTTTGGGACCCGAAAAAACAACGACTAAAAAAATCTTCAGATAAGCATATCCAAGAAATATCAAATGCATACAACTTGGTCTTGGAAAATATAGAAGCAAAGCTGGTTCAAATTAAAACTACGTTCATTCTAAGAGAGCAATTTTTAGACGCTGAAACAATGATTGAAGAATTCCAAACTAGTTCTCCGGATTTCGATTTCATTTCCTTTTATCGCCATCATCTAAGTCTCCAAAGCTATTCGAAGCAGACTTTGAAAAACCATAATTCTGTTCTGAAAAAATTATCTGAGTACAAGTCAGAAATTCCGTTTCATAAAATTGATGAAAATTTCTTTTTGGGATATCGAAAAAAATACAATAAGAATAGCGAAGTGACTTATTTTTCTGATGTAAAATGTATGAAGAAATTTCTAAACCTGGCAGTTAAAAAAGGCATTAGAATCGGAATTGAAATGGAAGATTTGAAGATCAGATTTGCAAAGCAAGGAAGAGTTTATCTGATGCCGGATGAAGTAAAAAAACTGATCAACTATTATTATAATGAATTCATCCAGGAATCTCATAAACTTCCACTCGGTTACTTTCTCTTCAGTTGCTACACAGGATTAAGAATTTCCGATATTCAACAAAGAAAAAGAGAGGAAATTTTGCACGGCGTTTTTCAATTCAACCATCAAAAAACGGGTAATTTCCAATCAATGAGATTGAATGAAGATGGAAAAAAACTTTTGCTTCACAATCCAGATCTTTTCAAAGTGAAAATAGTGGAGCAGAAAATAAATGCGCATCTAAAAATAATTGCAGAGCGTTGCAAAATAAGTAAAAAGCTAACCATGCATGTTGGCCGGCATACTTTCGCGACAACTTACTACAGAAATACAAAAGATGTTATTGGTCTCAAAAAACTACTTGGCCACTCAAATATCAGCAATACTTTGATTTACACGCATCTGGTCGAAGGTGAAGAAATGGAAGGACTTGAAACCGTTACCTATTAGTAACGGTTTTCGGTCTCAATATCATACTTTGTGAGATTGTCTTCATAAAAAGTCTTGATGATGGTTTTGACCTTATGGAAACAGCCATAGGCATAGATTGGCATCTGTGAATTTAGATTAGACAATCTTCGTTTGGTCAAAAAAGACCATTTCATAAGGTCGCAATTCAAACGATTTTCAATGTAATTATCAATTCGGTCATAAACACTTTGCATCATATTTTCTATCGAAATTCCATTATTATAGCCAAAATCTTGTAATCCTGAATATCTAAATAGCGCAATTCCTTTGACCTCCGATTCCGGTTCTTCCAATTTCAAATTTCCTACATAACCGATTCCAGTTAAATTCTTTAGAGGATAAGCATTCAATTCAATAAGCGACGCTTTTGGAAAATCGCCTTTTTGTACTTCTTCCAAAGTCTTGTTTTTGACCAAATAATCGGAAAATCCTAATTCCTCAGGAGCGGAATAAGTAAGAACAAAATCTGAGCGGTCATTAGCAAGGATTTCGGGATTTATCTGCTCGCTAAATTCCAAATTCAAATAATCCGTTGGTGGTTCATTGAGATTGTAATTAATGAAAACTTCATTCTTCGACGTAATTGTCACTACGTAATTTCTCAATTTTAAAACCATGTTGAAAATCTCCTTGAATGTAGCCTCCGGCATATATTTATTTAATTCTAGGTTAACAGGAAGTTGAAAAAAAGACTTCCCAACAGGATTCAAATAAACATCATAAGTATTGCCTGGATCATTGATATAATAAGTTACATTGTTAAACCATACTTTATATTCTACAATTATTGGACTTTCAAAGGTTTCAGTATTATATGTTACGATTGTGCTTTCAGGAGCTGTCTCGCCAACATACTCTTTACCTTTGCGGTAAAAATTGAATAGTAACACGTTATTTGTTTTATCAAATAGTTCAATTTTCACTTCAGCTTCATCAGGTACAATATTAAAAATTTCGGCAGACAAAACATATCTTCCTATAATTTCAAACTCTTCTTTCTTTTCATAATTAATGATATCAACACCGTTGTTTTTCAAAGGCATTTTTTTTGAGTCATAATTTGATTTTGAATCTGCAATATTATTTTGATCAACGCATATTTGCTGAACATATTCATCTTCCAAAATATCTCCTTTAACAATCAAATCTTCATTCAAAAATGCTCTTTTGATAATAAAAAGCAGATAAGGAATAGGTTTTATCTGATTAAAGATAACTTGTCCTTTTTCCGCGAATTCATTTCGTAGAATTCGATTCGCAGATTCACCATCGTAAATATTACTATCATTGAATATAAATCTACCACCATAAAGATCATTTTCATTTAAAAAACCTTCAAAATACTTACTATTTATAATTCTCGGAAAGCAAATATCAATCTCCGGATATATTTTCCCAATATTGGCGTCGATGTGATCATACAGACCGTCTGTTTCTAAAGTTCCAAAATCAATCTCAGAAAGGTTTTTGTCCATAATTCCCAAAACTCCAACGCCAAATTCAAACTGAACTTTCAACTCCTTCAGCTGACCACCAAGAAACTTAATGATGCAAGGCGAAACCACTCCGTCAACATTGATATACCCTTTGTCCTCCTTTCTTTTTTTCGCATTGGGATTTAGATAATCTGGGAAAATTCTTTTGATCAAATCAGTTTGATAGATATTGTAAGGATAAGTCCATTCTACAAGAATATCTTCGGAAAACTCGCTGTTCTCGTCATTGATTGTAAATCCGGTTCTTGGCACCGGCAAAACGTATTTTCCGGATATTTCGGTAAAAAAAATACTGCTATTTTTCATCAAGTTCAAATTCTAAGGTGTAATCTTCGGTCAACTCCATGTAACTGTCTTCTATCGTCAATTCTTCGGAAGTGCAATACATTTCTATTTTTTCATTAATATCGTTTTCAAAAATCCAAGCGATTTTGGAAGTGGAAAGATCTTTCAAAAGTGGAATTTCAGAAAAAAGTGACCACCCAAGATTCAGTTTCAAAGATGTATTTTTCAAACTTCCAGCTTTTCTTTCGCGGAAATTCTTTGCATATTCATTGAAAAAATTAGTCAGTTTGATTGATTTATTTTTCTTTCCGGAAAATGACAGGCATTGGAAGATATTGCTTTCATTTATCCACATAATATTATACGAATCCATCGACAAAGGATAGTTTATTGCCTTCACGTCATAAGACGATCTAATATGATGAATGTAAGCTTCCTCATAATTATAGAACGCCTCCGGATATGTATTTTCCTTCGAATTGAAACCATCTGAAAAACCATCCGAAAACGCTCTTGGAATTAAGTTTTGACCCGCATTTTGCGAAAACAACAATTGATAGATGTTGTTTGGTGCGCTTTCTTTTTGCTTGTCAAAAACGACCTCTTTTCCTTTGAAATCAAACGCTATGTTCTGAGTCGGATAAAAATATGCAAAAGGCAAAATCGAATTGAAATTCAAGCTCCTTTCGATAATGGAGCCATCTGCAGGAATGCAAGATTTGTATCCAGCATGAAAAAGCAAATCCTTGATTTCAAATTCTTCCAAAACGTTGTAAGAACCATCCAGAAATTGGATTTTGAAATCAACTTTCACCGGTGCGATATCCAACTCTAGATTATTGAAAAAACTATCGATTTGCTCGTCTGTCAAAACCGCATATGCTTGAATGTCCTCTCCTGGATTATATTTGAAATTTCCTGATTTAAGCGCAAACTGTGATTCGAAATCGTAAATTTCTCCCAGTTTTTCGACCTTGTAAATCACGTTGACGAAAATTGCTTCTGAATTATAGAATGATAAAAAATTATCATCCAGACAAAAATTCAAAATTTCAAAATTATTGCTGATTTTTTCCGTTTTTGGTGTGCTTTCTATCATTTTCTTGCTGAGTTTTTATAGCTGTTATATTCTTCTGTCACGTCGATTATATCTTTTGCAGTGTCCATATCCTTCACCAGATAAGCGCGGAATTTCGTTCCTGCGACTTTGTTCAAAGCCTCGGTATTTCTTTCGATAACTCCAGTCATTGTTGAATTGTCCGGTGTTGAGACTGACGGGCTTGTACTTCCAGAATTTGACACGCTGTTGTTTTCCAAATATGGATAATAACCACCTTCGAAACCTCGTGATGATGCGATCTCGTTTCTAAGGATGTTTTTCACTTCCGGACGAAAACGACTATATGTTGGCGAGTCTATAACCAGCTCAGTACCTTTTTCACCAGCAATAAAATGCGTAGGTCGGTAAACTTCGCCAGATTTAAGCGGTTTTCTCTGAACTCGGAATTTTTTACCATCCTGCTCTCTTCTCATATCGTACTCCATACCAAAACCTTGCTCGTAACCTGGTGCTTCTGGAAGTGGTGTAGCCATAATGGTTGCTAATTGCAGAGCTCCCGCCGCAGTCGCAACTGCACCCATGGCCAACCCTAATGGAAAGAAAGGCTGTGTGTTTAATGCGTTAAGAACTGCCATTGCCGTACTAACAATTGCCTGTCCAATTTGGACTTTTCTTTGTCGTTTTGCTGCTTCATATTCCAATGTTGCTTTTTTTCTATCAGTCTCCTCATTTAACTTTTGAATAGCAGCATCATATTGTTCTTGATTTATTTGACCTCTGTCTAATTTTGCTTTTAATCTAGTTTCTTCAATCCTAGCTCCGCGTTCAACTTGTACGATCTTTGCTTGCTCCTTAGCTTGAACCAAGGCATAATATTGACCGAATGCATTTTGCAAAAGACCAACCGCCGCTGTTAGACTTTCGATAACGTTCTCGCCGTTTTTTATATTATCATAAAAATCTTTCCAGTCATCAGTGGACATTCCTAAGATGTCCGTTTTTCCTTTTTTCTTGGATTTACCTAATTTTTTACCTTTATCATCATCACCATTGGCAAGATCTTGCTTTTTGGATGCAACCTCGGCAACTTTATCTCGAACTTCCTCAAGTCGTTTTGTAACCTCTTTTTTCTGTTTTTCTGAAAGAATAGACATGTCCAGACCTTCATACATTGAGACCATCTCTTGAAGATGAGTTGTAAGCATCTCCAATTCCTGCTGCTGATAAACTTTACCAAGTTTCTTCTTACCCTCTTCCCACGTTTTGATTTCTTTAAGTTCTTTATCGGAAACCCGACCTTTGAGACCTTCTTTTAATTGCTCAAGGTTTTCGTAAGTGCCTAATTCTTCATTTTGTAATCGCTTAAGTCTTTTTAATTTTTCCTGAAAATCATCTTCCTGAGTTTTTAAATCTTCATTTTGATATTTAGCAGTAATAGTTTTTCGCTTCATTGCAAAGACTTGAGCCTGTGCTTCTTTCTCATCTTCCAACGCTTGGTTGTTGGAAGTCCAAGATTGCTTCAAAGCTTCGAAAAGAGCCTTATCCTCGCCTTTGGCCGCATCAATTTTTCTCTGAAGAATATCAAATTCTGACTTGCCAATTTTCTTTTTATCCAACTCAGCTTTTTTACGCTCTTCTTGAATAAATAATTGAGACATTTCTTTCTCAAAACCTTCATCCATAGCTTCTACAATGGCATCCGTCGTATCAAGTTCGATTTGGCGCGCCAATTCTGCGGCTTTTTCTCCGTCGGCTTTCAAACGGTCCATTTCTTTTTGATGTCGCTCTGCTAAAATCTGAGCTTTACGCTCCGCCGCTAAACGTTCTTTTTCTAATTTCTTTGCCGCCTTTTCATCATCTGGATCAGAAGTGTCATAATCAGAATTCTTAACTGTTAAATCAGCTATTTTCTTTGATAAAGAATTAATATTACCATCTACCTCTTCCAATTTTTTATTGGCGTCTTCTGCTATTTTACTTATAAGCTCAATTTTTCCCGCACTACCAGGATCTTGAGTGTAGCTATTTTTAAGTTTTATGGTACTTCCTGGAATAGTAACATCTGTGCTAGGACTTTGTTTATCTTTGGCTTCGTTTGCTAAATCCGCAGAACCTTGGATTTTTTCTCTCTTTTCATATTGTTCATCTAACATGCCTTGTAAAGCTCTAGCTTTAGCTGCATCCTTAATTTTATTAACCAAAGAACTATAAATAGCGTCAAGACGGGAAGTAGCACGAAATTCCGCATCCAATGTGCCTTGAAACGATGGTGAAATTTTAATTAATTCATTATAAGCATTCTTACGATCTTGAAGACTGGAATGCTCATCTTTCAAAACCATAATCAGGGGATCTATTTTGCTTTTAAAGTCTCCTACCGATTTTGCCTGCTCATCCATCACACGTTTAGAAACCTCGCCTGTGAAGCTCATTTGCTTTGCTTGGTTTTCAAGCGAATCAGCACTTTCATCTACAGAATCACTTAATAAATAATATGCAGACGCCGCTAAAAATACTAATGTTACTACTGCTCCTATTGGATTAGCAGTTAAAGCTGCAGAAAACCCTCTCAGAGCAAATGTAGCTTGTGCAGTATCTTTTGCTACTTTAGCATAGGCATATCCCATCAATGCTAAACCAGCTGTATAAAGTGTATTAATGCCATTTCCTAATCCTGTAACTATTTGTCTGGCTTTTTCTACGACCGTCAGTCCCAGCACCCTCTCTATTGCTGTTTTCATCAAACCGTTGTAAACGCCCGTCACAACATTCATTCCTATGAATGTCGCTGTTGTAATAGCTACAATCTTGACAAGAACCAAAAGAAAGTTTCTATATTTAGTTATAGCACCGTTTGCATCTTCTACAACGCCGATGAACTGCCCGAAAAGTGTAACAGAAGTATTAATGAAATCCGCGATAGTTTTACTTACGAAAACATCTCCAATTCTCTTTTGAATTTTTTCATAGATTGCTGCCGTGTTGTTATTTACTTTATTGAACTCATTTTGAAGTGAAGTACCTTCCTCTACTGCTTGGTTAGCTATTTCAACACTATCTCTAAAGCGATCTGTATTAGCAGTTGCAGCACCAATTACACGCTGTACTTCATTATCAGATAATTTCAATTTATCAAGTACATTTTGAAGATCAGTACCTTCAAGACCTTTAAGACCGTCAGAGAATTGAAGGAAGAATTCCGCAGGATCTGTATTAATTAAATCTTTAACTTCTTGCACCGGTCTGCGCATTACTTTTGCAAAACCTTCAGCATTGTTCGAAGCCACACGAATAAACTTACCAAATCCAGAAGATGCTATTTCACTATTGATTCCAAATTCTTCAAATGCAGAACCGAATCCTAACAATGTATTAAGGGCAGGTTTAGAGGCAGTAGGCAAAGAACCAAGCCTCGTAACAAAATCAGCAATATTCTGTTCACTACTTGACCCTTGCGCAGCCAACTCATTAAGCGCAGAACCAATCATGTTGATAGAATCTGCAATCGGTAAATCTCTCGTCTCACTATAGAGACTGGCAATCTTACCTAATGAATCAGCTAATGCATCAACTCCACCAGACCAACTGTCTCCTAACGCCACATATGCTTTATCCACCTCACGTGTAAAATCTGCAATATCAGCTTTTGCTATACCTAGACGTCCGCCTACTTCCGCAATCTTCATGAGATCTAGTTTGCTGGTCCTGGTATCAAAGTCAGAGAAAGACCGTGTGAGCTCTTCCACTTCCTTGCGTGCCATACCCGTGGTCTTCTCAATGCCGGACATGGCATCGGCCATCTTGTTATTACGGTCGATAATAGCTTGAACGGAAACGCCAAAACCTACAAGGATAGCCACGAAAGCTGTCATCATCCCCGAATAGTGATTGAAGCGCTCCGATAGATTCTTGAAGGAAAGTGCCGAATCTTCAGCTCCCTTCTTCACAATACCCATTCGAGCATTCACCTTATCCAACTCTGCCTGTAGTTGCTTGGCAGGTTCGGTGCCTGGTATTACTTCCTTTAGTTGACGTTTGAGCAGTTCGGCTTCTTTCCGCAATTGCCCCATGGTCATCTGGGTCAGATCCAATTCGCCACGAAGCTTCTCCATCTTATCCTTATTGGCATCGATGGAGGCGTTGTTTTGCTTGATCTCTTGGGTCAACTTATCAAACTCATCCGAGTTGGCTTTGTTTCGCCTTCCCAGCGCCGCCTTCTTCTTTTCCAAGTCAGCGGTGCTGGAAGCCAATGCATCATTCGCTTTCTTAAGATTATAGATTTCCTGTTGTCCTTTGTCTGAGTTGACAACGATGGTCATCCGCATTATCTCATCACGGATCTGTTTACTTGCCATGGTCTTAGTTTGACCGCAAGGTGGTGAAGGTGCGCGAGCAAAATTGTGACGCAGTTTTCGCCCTCAATCACCAACCGCTCATCGCATTTATCAATAACCTCCAAAACCGCCTATCCATCGGATTTTCGCCATATTTCCCTCGTTTTTTTGCCCCTGCGGTCGCGAAAACAGCCTTTGAGCGGGGCGGGCAGAAACGTCAAACAAGCGGAAAATTTTCGAAAACCGATAGGGTTTATCTATTGACAATCAAATAATTAACGATTTTGATAATTTTTGTAGGGTGGTTTTATGATGTGTTTCTGGTCATTTTTGAAATATTTACGGCATAAAAAAAGGCGAAATCCTTTCTTTATTTTGAAAAGATACCTTTGGAATTGCGAAAATGGATTTTAAAAATGTAGTGGTGAAAGTGGTTTGCTGGAAATGCGAATTACAAATTGATGAAAGCGAAATTCTCTGCAATGCGAACGTAGATTTGGCGAAAAAAAATAATAATGAAGTTTTGAGGATTTATGCAAAAAAAAATAGCGGAGCACTCGACTGCTCCGCTAGATAAAATAATTTTGATGACTTATGACGTTCATCGATTGCAAAGATAAATTAATTTTTAACTCAAACTATGAATGATTGGTGCGTAAGAATTGGAAGATCCAAGTCGGCTCGCAGCTTCTTTCATATATTCTGGTCGGCAAAAATAATATTTGAAAGCATCAGAGTAGTTTGTTGAGAACATCGGCAGACTTTTTAACGGCATACTTTCCGAAGTTTTATTTTTATTCAGCTGAGTTTCTCCACGTTTATTTTTATCAATAACAATTTTGGCCAAACTAATCGATGAAATCAACTCCAAGCATTGGAATTTATCAATTAAAATTCGAGGTAACGCAGGATTGATTTCAGAAAACATCTGGTTTACGAGATTGTATTCTTCAAATTGGTAGATAGTTCCCTGTCCAACAGACATCAATTCTACTTTCCAGCCTTGTTTAATGCCATTAATTTCGCCACCCTCTACCAATTTTTTGAAAAGTGTTGCCATATCTTTTCCAAAGCTTCGGTTTTGATTTCCGGATCGGTCGTGATAAAGCTTCAGGTGCTTTCTCTTATGGTATTGAAAAAATTCGATAAAATCCTGCGCTAGAAATTCTATATTATCCTTGCCTAACCTGTGGAAATTCTTAAGAATTCTTTGGCTCCAACCCTGCTTTTGACCAATAATTAAAGACATCATTTTTCCAAAATCCATTCCGCCTTCAAGATGCTGGTTAGTGAGGCAATATTTAAGTCCTGTGCTGTTCAGTTTTTTTTCTTCACCAAATCCAGTCGAATCATAAAATGTAGAAACTAAACCATCATCATAAAGATGTTTTGGTTCAAACTGTGGATAGAATTTTTCTCCTGCTTTCAATTCTTGTTTCATAGAAAGTATTGCAGCCTTGAAGCCTTCTATTCCGGAAAGATTCAGCTGGTCCTGAAACCAGTCCAAAGTAAGAATATCCGCATTAGCAAAAGAAGAGATCACATGAAAACAAGTTGAACCGACGCGCGCGCGGTACAATCTTTCATTCCATCGGTAGTAAGATTTTTTTTGCTTCTCATATTCCGCCCTGTCATTTTTGAAATAAGCATCACGGAGCGCCATTTTTATCTCATTGACAACTAATGAGGCATAGATAACAGTCTTAATCTGCTCTGTGTCCATATTGGCTTCCATATCAAGAATCCAATCGTATTCGTTTGGTGCAAGAACATTAGGCATATCCGTGGTAAATGTTACCCCACGGTAATACGTGGAGCCCTCGAAGCGCATTCTCTGTCCACGATTCGCAGGCAGAAGCTTATCAATCTTAGTTTTATCAAGATATTTTGTTTCATCACCTTTGATATGCTGGAAGGAATCTCCGGCCGCTGACGAAACAATATCCATCGAAACTAATTTCTCAAAACAACCATTTGCCCAGGATATTGTATGCTTGTAACTTAATGGAGATTTGTAAGGCTGGTCAAAATGCGCAGGCGGTCTTTCGTTCAGGACAAAATGTTTTCCTTCTTCTAGACCTGCATCTTTAAGACCATCTATATATGTTGGTACTGTGTTGGAAAGTAAATTTGAGTAGTAATCGCCAACAAAAGCAAAGTAGGCTCCAGGCATTGATTTTGAAATTCGGATCGATCTTCTGGCTAATATTGTCGTGGTTTTTCCGGTTGCACGGCCAGCAACTATGAAGAGATCTTTCGGGTCCACGACTTCGCAGAAGATATGCGCCGGATTTGCATAAACAAACTCTGCCTTTCCTCCAAACTTGCCGTTTTTATCTTCGAAAATCCGATTACTCATATTAATATTATAATCAGAAGAAAAATCATTACAAAGCCCAGGCAACCAGGTGTGTATTCTTCTCTGTCCGCTGGAATTTTTGGTTTATTCATTATCCATATTTTTAAGTAATTTGAATGGAACACCGTCAACTTCTGCTTTGGCTTTGGCTTTCATTTTTTCGGAAACTTCCGGAAGTGCGTCTATCCATCTTCCGATTTCCCGACGGTCTACTTTCGGCAAATCGAACATTTCGATATCTGCAGTTACGATCTGCATTTGTCGCAGGAAATTTTCGTCTGGTTTTTCTGCATCCGGAACATCCCAACCAAGAAATTTTCCGAGTTCCAAAAGAATCCAAACCGAATCTTTGATATCTCTGGAGTTTCTGGCCATTCTGATTCCGGCAACAAAAGACTGCATTCCTTTTTCTGCTACGATGGAGCGCCAAGTTTCTTTGGAAAGTTGGTTTTCCCGTGAGAAATATTCCAATGCGTCTTTGAGAAGCTGTCTCGCCTTCGGTCTTTTGTAACCTTGGGTCAACACCAAATGCGTGATGATGGCTTCATTGTTTGGAAAATCGAACATTCTCTTGTGCATTCCCCATATCATTTCCAGCATCAACATATAATCTACGAGTTCCTGTGGTGCTTTGGTCATATCGCCAAATTCCAGAAATTCGTAAAGGTCTTCTATGGTTATATTTTCAAATCGATCACTCACTGTTGAATATTTCTTCTTTGATATCGTTTAGTTTTTGTTCCTGCCATATCTTTTCCATCTGTTGCGCTGCGGTCACATTTCCTTTTCTGGCTTTCTTGAGCAATTTTGCGTTGACATCCGCCTTTGCTTTCTCCAATCCTTTGTAATATGCGAGGAAAACGGGCGTGCCGTTGCGTTTCCAATCCAGCATAAAAAGACGTTTGTCTTTCTGAAGGATCTCAGCAATTCTCGAAGCGAAAATGCCGGATTCAGCCAAAATCATAACCTTTTCAAATTCTTCCTGAGAGAGTTCGATATATGGTTTTACAAATGGGATAAGATCTTCGGATTGATTCATCTGATGGTATTATAGAGGTAAAGGCGGATTGCTCCGCCTTAGTTTTTGGTTACTAGTTTCTACCCCCTTTAATTTTCTGAATAAGTAATAAACTTAACAACAGCCATCTGTGCAGAAACAAGGCTTTTCACAGCCATCTCTTGAAACAAATTTTTTAATATTGATGGTGATTCATGCTCGTTAACCACGTTATCAATTAAAGTAGCAAATGTTTGTTTAACTTGTCCAACCTTGTCATCTCCAGATGGATTAAAATTTAATCCAACGGCTTTTTGTCCAAATGTTAATTCTTCCATTTTATTATTTTTCGGGTTTTAAATAGGCTTCCCAAACCTTATTTTTTAGTAATAGTTTTGACTGGCTTCGAAGGTTCCTTTGGTGGAAATTCTGTTGCCAATCTTTCCAGAACGATTTTCACTCTGTATTCCCAGTTTTCCAATCTTTCCAAAGCAGATTCTTTTCCTGGTTCTGCTTCCAATTCTTTTTTGATTTTGGAAACATTTTTCTGTCCGTTGTTTCTGTGATTTATCAAATCAGCTTCTGACATCTCATAGATTTCCTGTTTCATTGAAAGGAATTTCAGTTTTGGATGTTTACCAAGAACTCTTCCCTGCTCTTTGTAGAAATCCAATTCGTTTTTGATATCGGCATTCAGCTGGAAATTTTCTACGGTAGATTTTGCTAACTGGTAGATAACTTCTTCTTTTTCCTCGTCAGACAGCTCTGCGAATTCCGTTAAAATAGCTTTTCCTTCTTCGGTCTCAGCTTCTTCCGGACTTAAGATGATTGCCAATTGCTGATGCTCTTTAGCAAATTCTTTCCACGCCGTGATCTTCTGGCCTACAAGAATGTGAAATTCTTCCGGACAATTGGTGTCATTCAAAAATTCATATTCATCACGAATTTTTAATCCTTCCTGCGCTGGTTCGTTTCCGGCAAGGGCGATGTGAAGTTTGTTTTCCGGTTCCAGATTGGATTGTGTTTGGTCTCCGTTTCCTTGGTCAGCGCCTGTTGCAGTAAGTTCTTGGACTTGATTGTTTTCTTCATCTTGGAAATTATAGATATCGAGATCCGAGATCTCGAATTGTTTCTTAACCTGATGCTCCAGCTGGTCATATTTTGACGGACTAAAACCCGTCTGGAATGTTCTTACCAGATTGGTGTTTTTTGTAGATCTCGATATAAAATCGAGCAGTTCATTATATTTCTGAACTTGAGAGGATTCTGAATCTTTCAGAACTTTGATAACCTTATTTTTCATAGGAATAGTTTTTATAGATGTAAATTTTTCGGATTAATGTATAGGTGAAAAGTGTGATAAGAAAATATTGATTGACCGCAAAATCAGTTTGAACAATGATATGATAGATTTGAAGTGCAAACAGCGTTAAAAATGACAATGCAAATCCCAAATCCAGAAATCCAAAAAGGCAAGATTTGTGATAGAAAATCTGTTCGCGTGGCGTCCTTCTCTGCTTTTCCAGAATGATGATCTCAGAAACAAAAAACGGAAGCCAAAGCAGAACCGTGATAGCACTGCCAAAGCTTCCGAAAAAAGTAAACATGAAAACATTAACGATAAGAATCAAAAATTGAAACCAGTAAGAAAATTTATGTGATTGGGACATCTGTCTTATTTTCTGCTAAAGTAAAATACGGCGTTCGCCAAAAGTGTGACGCACAAAAAAGACCTCCAAATAATGGAGGCCTTGTTGATTGTTACTTTTTTTCTTTTTGATTTTACGGATTAGAAACCGTAATAATCTAGTCTTTCGTTGGAAATTGCCATAATGTTTAGTTTTTAAAGTATTTAGGTCGGTCAAATATAACAAATTAATTACATCTTTTCCTCATTTATCCATTTTAATGCTAATTTTTCAAAATTACACCAACTTTTAGCGCTCTCTTGTTGGATTGATAAAATGAAAGGTGCAAATTTCAAATAATAACGACCAAAAAGTTTGCCAAATAATCTCTTTACAATATTCAAGTCTAAATCTCCAGCTAAGGCCATTGCAGATATACTTTCAAAATAATTGAGTGTAATAATAACAGCTTGTCTATCTTTTCTATTTGCAGGATCATCAATATGGGCTAAAAATTTATGAATATTTTGAGATTTCAAATTATCAGATTGACTGATAATTAAACATCTTATGTCTTCATTAATTTCCATCATTCCTGGTTTGCGAAAATCTGCACAAATATCGTATGTATATTTTGCCAAATTCTGCTTGTTACTATTTTCCTGTGTTTTAATCTGATTTTCTAAATTATGCATATGATAAATCAATGTCAAAAAAGCTAAAATAGATAAAGTAATTTTTACAGTATAATCTAAAGATGCAGAGGTTTTCCATCCCATAAATTTGAAAGATAAAAAAACACAGCAAAATACCAGTGCCAACAAGATAAAAATTAGCCAGACCATCCTAATTGAGTAGCGCTTATTAAATAAATTATTCATAGTTATTTTTAGTTTTGTTAAATAATAATCCCGCAAAAATAAGATTCTTTTATAATATTGACAAAATAAAAATAGGCCGTCTGGTTTGAGCAGACGACCTAACAACAATCGGCATTAGAGCCAATAAACTAAGCGTATAAAAAATCTTTGTGATTGAATCCTGCAGTCGCAAAGATTTCAGGATTTTCCAAAATTACAATGCCATTTTCTCTATACCAAAGACTTTGTTTCTTTACAAAGATTCCCTCAATAGATATGAGGTCTTCGATATTTCTGTAGTAGGACTTAACGTTTGTCATATTCTTCCTGTTCTTTTTGCAAGTCGAAAATAGCTTCTGTATGCTCATCTATGAGGATATTCATACATCGTGCTGCGCCTTGCAGTTTGGTAAAGTCTTTCAGTTCCTGCTCGGTTGCCAGCGGAAAAGCCAGTTCGAACATACGAAACAAAACATCGTTGATTCTCTCTACACCGCCAAGGTCGGTTTGGAGACGAAGGAACAATTCTGAGATCCTCATTTGGAAATCATCAATCGGATAGCCTGTGGCCGGTCGTGTAAAAGCATAAGTATTCATAGTATAATTGTATTAGTTACATATTATAATACGCTGTATTATACTTTAGATTGTAGTTGCTGATGGCGTTTTGCTCAGCTAGGCATTTGGTAGCGCCAAAAGCGTGTGTTTCTTTGTCTTTCGCATTGGAGATCTTGGCGAGATAAACGCCGTTGAAATCTTGAAAAGCTACTACTAGTGAGTCTTTTTTTGTTACTGGTTTTTGTTTGGTTTGGTTTAGCATTTTGATTTATTTTAAAAAAGTTATTTTCAAATAAACCAAGAAAAAAAAAGACAAAAGCCTTGACTTTCTTGGTGTCGCTAAACCAAACCATCCGAAGAAGATTTCCAATACTTATCAAGACTAGCTTGTATATTTCGTAAAAAAGTTGAGTGAAGATTTTTTTAGACTTCTTCTTCGTCAGTTTGATTTAGCTTTACAAAAATGCAATATTTTTTTTTAATGCACAAGTAAAATTTTAAAAAAATCAATTATACTGGATTGCATTTACTTTTCCGTTTTCCAAATAAACATAGGTTAATGTTTTAAAAAATTCATCTTCATAAATATATTGTGATGATGTGCCATATTTTGTTTCTGTAATTAATCCTATCCGTGTTGGCTTTCCTTTAGAATCCAGCAACATCTGCCTATTCATTCCAATCCAAATTTCGCCTTCAAAAATTTTTTGACCAATACTTTTTCCATATTTCTTAATTAGACTTGAATACCTGATTTCATTTTCTTTTTTCTCAATTATTTGCTTTCTCTTTTCTTTCAAAGCTTTTAATTCCAAAGCTAAATCATACAATTCACCTTTGTAATATTTATTAAAACTAAAATCAAAAACATTAAAGATAGTTTCCTTATTGTTTATATCAGAAGCTATTATTAAAGGTAAATATGTCCTAGAACCCTTATTGTTTGGAGGATAAAAATCGATAGATTTTGTTACAAATTTTTTAATCGCACTCGAATCAATATTCGAATTATTATCAAATTGAAATTCTTGATCAGCATAAACAAAGGTTTGGTTTGATATTTTTTTTTTGATTCGTTCGTAGAAAGGACTTGACAATAGAAATCTTTCGTAATTCATATATGATAAATTTGACTTTCTCCAACGAAATACAGTTTCGTTATTAGTGAAATAAAATTCTGTTGATTTTTCTGTTGTCTTTAAATCATAAATCTTGAATTTTTTACCACTAATTTTTTGAATATATTCTTCCGAATTTTTTGAATTCTGAAATTTACCATCTGAAAATAATTCTATTGGAAAATTTCTTGTTAAATCATTTTCACTTCGTGGTAGAGCTATCACTTCTAATCCTATAAATGAATCGTCATAAACTTTTACTGAATTAAATTCTATAAGTGAGTCAATCTGAGAAAACAAAAGTATAGAAAACAAGAAGCTGAATACTAATAACAGTTTTTTCATCTTAATTTAGGTCTCTTTTTGTAGGAAAATTCTTTTTCATTTCATCCTGAACCGACTGATCAAGTTTTGAAAATTCTTTTCTCATCAACCAATGATAAACGTTTTGTTGACCAATGGTCACAACGTATGCCTGCTGAAACTCCCAACTTAGCGCGCCCATATAATTCATCGCATCTACCATAGAATTAAAAATTCTATTGGAACCATCTTCATTTTTCACTTTGTTGCTTTGGAAAAAGGATGTTGCCTGACCGTAATCAATCGATACAGTAATCTTATTGCTCAGTAATCTGGATTCTCCCAAAATCTCGGCATAAACATACTTTGGTGTTTCCTGCGCAAAGGCAGAGTTTGCAATTAAAAAAAAGGCAACTAATAACAGTTTTTTCATAGTATATAATTTTCTCTAAAAATAAGAAAAAAATTATCGTTATACATTTTGCGCTAAAAACGTTTTGCATCAGCCATTTAGGCAATAAAAAAAGCACTACATTTCTGTAGTGCTTCGGAGGGAATTTTTGTTTATAAAATTTCAGAGTTGGTTCTAAGCAAAGTGTACTGAACTCAAATCTTTAGCTAAAGTATGCAATCCATTTTGAATCTGCAATGCTTTAGTTGAAGATAGCGGAACAATATTATTGCTAATTTTTCTTAATTGGCTATCATTCATCCCGATGTAGTGGGCAAATGCTGTTTTGTTGATCATACTAAAATGTTCGAAAAACTGCTCTACATCTAAATAGAATTCCAATTTTGCTTTTTTCAGTCTCGAGGCGTCTTCTTTGTTATTAGTTTCTTCTAGATATTCTGCCTGTAAATCTATGACTTCATTAAAGTTCTCTTTAATTTCGTCAAAAGTATTTCCAGCAGTAACTAAACCTTTCTCATCCGGTGCATAAGCACTGTATCCTGTGTTTGTTTTTTCTAGAATTACTTTAATGATATCCATACTTTGTTTTTATTTGTCTAGTTAAATTTATTAAGGATTTTTTTGAAAAAAAGATGGAGGGCTATTTAAGCCCCGCATCTTTCAAAATTTGCTGTTCAGTACCTTTTGCAATTTCTTGCGAACTATGTCTTGGAACAGCAATTTGCCCTGGTTTTGTTGGGTGTCTGTATAGATCATGACGGGAGC
Source organism: Chryseobacterium sp. FH1 (assembly GCF_000735135.1). Lineage (GTDB taxonomy): Bacteria > Bacteroidota > Bacteroidia > Flavobacteriales > Weeksellaceae > Epilithonimonas. Next base: position 279,984 of record NZ_JPLZ01000006.1, on the reverse strand, counting down.
CATTCTTATGCAGATACCAACTGTCCTTTTTTAGGACCTTGAGTAATTCTGAAATTTTCATAAACGTTGAATTTAAAGATCGTCTTCCCTAACGACAATACAAATATAGGAACGATTTTGTTCCTATGCAAATATTTTGGAACAAATTTGTTCCTTTTTTTTATCCTCTAATATAAAAGTCTGAATTCATCAGGCTTTATTTCAATCTAAAATTTTTCTTCATCTCAGCGACCACAGCCTCCGTCATTCCATAAGTGAGATCCATCAGAATGCCGTGATAATTCCCCATGATGATCCGGTTGTACACATCGTAATGCTTTTTCTGGATTGTTTCGTTGGTAGATTTTTTGAAACGTGTCTTCATATCTATGAACCTGAGCGCCTTGGGCAACTTCATGTCAATACTCACATCACTCGATTGGATCTGAACACCATTCCAAACTGAATCGGAAAAGCCGGAAAGAACCGCATCCTGATGATCTTTGATCTGTTGGGCGTGCTGTTTAAGCGTGCGCTCGGCAAAGGCTCGAAAGATGGCAATCCCTTCATTTTCCCGTTGTTTAAGTAAGTCCATTGATTCCTGAGTTTGATTTGTCTTCCAACTGGATTTCCCAGCCACAACATTCTGCAATATTGGTAATAGGCATCAGCTTGTAATTTTCAAAATCTATCTCGCCAAAAATCTCGCATTCCCCGTCAGAATATTCGCTGAGTTTTTCCACAAAATCCAAGACAATCGGTTGTAGTTTTTCCTGCTCGTCAACGGCTTTCTGCTTTTTATAATCAATTTTATTAAGGATAAAAAACTGCAGGTAAGAATAATATCCCTGGAATCCTTCATTGCCGAAACTTTGATATGATGGTGTCACGGAAACAAGCAATGCATTGTCCGTGATTTTGTGATCTTTGAGACTACTCACAAACTGATCATCCGTCCCTACTCTCTCAATCCTATTGATTTGTGGAATCTGTGATTTTATTTCGGCAAGAGCTTCTCGGAGTTGCTGTAGTGATATCATTATTTCTTATTTTTTTGAGCTTCCATTTCCGCTTCTTTCTTTTTGTTTCGAACGACCATATCGTAGATATTTGTCAGGACATCCCAGGCGTTGGTCTGGTCCAGCATTTCTTTGGGACCAAAAACACCGCTTTCTGCCAATTGGAAACTGGTGGATCGGAAACCTAATTCCGGAAGATCAATCGATACTTCCTCGCCTGTGTTGGCAGAACCATCGAAAAGGATTGTGAAATCTATCTCACGGCCGTCAATCTTTATCACAGATTGTTCCCGCAGGAATTTTCTAAATGACAGGAAAAGCAGATAAAATGAATATACATAGCGGATATCCAATTGATCAAAGAATTTCAATCTTCTGTCCATATCGAACTTTCCGTACTGAGATCTCGGTGACAAATAAAACATCGCGAAAAGCCTTACCAATCTTTCCACTTTGCCATCCTGCAAAAAAGCATCTACCTCGCCAAAACCATCCACCAACTGCTTCCAGGTGATATCCTGAAAACCGTCTTTTGGTCCTTTAAAAGTCATTGCCTTGTAGCTGACAACTTTCACGGGATTGTGTATGTAATCCTGAACCAGATGCATCACACCAGCATCATCCACGTGGAAAAATGAATCGATGAGTTCTGAACAGATATAGATGTTCTGCCATTTTTCTTCCTGGACATTTGGCAACTCACTTTCCGAATACACCATATTCATCAGATTGTACAGTGCCAAAACTCTGAATTGCTCCTTGGAAATCTCCGCCATCTGATACATCAAAACCAGTTTGGACATATCAAGGTATTGCTTGCGTTTGCATTCTGCAAGATTCTCCGGAATCCAGAATCTTTTGTTAAGTTCTTTGACTTCTATTGAGTGCATAATTCTTCTCCTGCTAAAGTGAAATAAAGATTTTGAAGCTGATGAATGTAAGTGACCGTCGTCCTGAATCCATTACCCACTTCCAATGTAAGGACTTTACACTCGTGGTTTTGGTCTTTGAATAAAAGAGAGCCTTTAACCAAACCCCAAGGTAACCTCATAAATCCAAATTTTAAAAGCCATTCCTCAGAAATTAAAATAGGCTCAATTTCATCTGAGTAATTTAATGTTAATTCGGGATCTTCTTTTTCAAAATTCACCGCGAACTTTTCAATTGCATTTATAGTTTTAATTTTCCCATTGTGCAAAACATTGTTTCCGATTCTTAATTCTGTTACTTCCATTTACTTTTTTTTACATTGTTACAAAAGCATCATCACAACCAAAGTTGATAAGGCTTCCGGTGATGGGTCTATTTTTATCTTTTGCGACGGCCTTTTCCAGATCAGCAAGCAAAATTTTGTTTTGCTCGTTGTAGTAAAGAACCGTTGCTTCTATATCCAATCGTTTCGCAGAGTTTCTTCCATTTTTATTTTCCTGGAAAACTGATTTCGGGAACAGTTGTACTGAATTCTTTTTCAAGCCGTCAGCCATTGCGAAATAGACGCAAATCGTCTGCATCAGTTCTCGGATATGTGATTGTGTGTTTTCTTTGTATTCCTCGAATTTTGCACCGGTTCTGGTCTTCAGTAATTGATTTTCCGCCAGCTTAAGAGATGGAACCAGATTGAAAAACAACAAATAGGAATCATTGATCTTCACCGAATCCTGGAAAACATCCAGACTGCTCACACACAATTCTTTGATGGTCTTGATTCTTGGCGGTAAATCGAATTTGATTTCTTCGGCTTCTGCAGAACCTTCCTCTTCCGAAATTTCTATCAGCAAAGGCTCTTCATAATTTTCTATGATGTGGCAAATCACTTCATCCAAGGATGCGTAATAAGACCTTTCCAAAGCTTCATCCGATTTATCAATCTGCCATTCCCAAGGTGCTTTCATATGGTCATCTGCACGGAACTGTCGTCCGGATGTTGTGAAGGAAATATCACTGAGTGGCATAAACTCACGGAAAGCGCCTAAGGAAATTGCATATCTGACAAAAATTAGAAATTCATCTTCCGAATCTCCATTTTCATACAGTTCAATCGCTTTCTCGTAATTGTTTTCGCCAATCCACTTGATGAGTTCTCTTGTAGATTTCCGGATGTACGGAAGAATCTGAGTCATCGAAAAACCAGCATCTACAAATCCAAGGATATCGTGCAACTCCGCACCACTTTCGTCACTTTTATCAAATAGTAATTTCATTATGCTACGTTGTTTTTTACACGGTCTTTAGAACTTTGGTCTTCCTGGCGTTGCGCTTCCTCGTGGTAGAATCCAAGTTTGAGATCTATGTTTGGAAAGTTGGCTTTTATCGCCGCATTGATTGCTTTAGTTACGATGTATTCTGGAATATCGACACCGATAAGCTTGTACATCAGATAAGCGTAAAGTTGTTCTGAACCGCTGTCTGCGCTTCCTTCCGATGATATTCCGGCAATGGACTTATGAATTCCCAATGCGGCGGAAACTGCGGAATCTGCTTTGTTTCCAATACTAATCTGAGTGGCAACAAAATCTTTGATATTCTGGTCGATTGGTTTGATGGACCAGCCTTGCTCAAGGATGTTCATTCCGTCAACTATCAAAAGATTCTTTGTATGCCAGATCTTTCCAACATTATCATCACTGGATAGAGTACTCATAATCGTTTTGAACAATTCACGTTCGTAGGCAATTAAATCTCTCTCATCATAATCTTTTCCTTCGGCTTCTGCTTTTTCTTCCAACTGTTTTCTTTTGTCATCCCAGAATTTGGCTGGAGAAGTCACGTGATATTTTGCATTGATGGAATTTTTGGAAAGCGCTTTTAATATCAATGGAATTGCGGTCGATCTTCTAATCCATTCCAAAGCTCCGTAAATTGTTGGGATCGCGTAAAAATCAGTCGCGAAAGTCATCGTTCTGCTGAACATCACACTATTTGGTTTTGCAAAAGGATCTGACATATTGAAAAGATCATAGATCTGATAATCCAAAGCATTCTGATTTTGCCAAAACTCTGTAAAAATGGCGTGTGTCGGTTTCTGGACATTGACCTTTTTTGCCAATCTTGTCCAAGCCGGATTGAGATGTTCTAATGAATGAATGAATTTCTTTCCGGATGAATTGATGCTGTTTTCTCTTCTAAATTTTGAAAAAGAACCCTGGATAAAATTAAAATCTGTGATGGTCGCCAGCAAATAATCAAGGTAATCCCAAGAATCCAACCAATCCTGAATCTGTTTGTTTTCCTGCCATTCTCTAACGCGGACACTTTTGTTATCAACTTTTACAAATTGTTCTTTGTAAAGCAATGGACCTCCGCCCCAGAGCAAACCTTGCTTTTTTTCGAAAACTCCCAGAATATTAGGATTTGCAGAAACAACATCTCGAAGCAAAGTCGGCATATCATTTCTGTCACCGTACGGCAATATCTGCAAGTTATCAGAAAATTGAAAAGCCTCAGAATATAAATATGGAGAATCCTGACGCGGTGTAAAATTGGTGTCACGTGGATCGACAACATTCTTTTCTACCTCGTAGGAAAAAACCGCCACAGGTGTAGAGACCACAGCATCCTGACCATATCGTTCTATTGTTAAATTATCTGTCATTTTTGATTTTTATTCCGTTAAATTCCATCAGTAATGGCAGATAGAATTGTCTTCTTTCATTGCTTTCGGTGCGGAGAAAACTGATCAGTACTTCGTGTTTTTCGGATTGATTTCTGCGATAACCCTGCATCAATATTACTTTAGTTTCCGACTTCAAACCTTCTGATATTCCGTCACTTTCATTAAGTGAACAAAAGGAAATATTGAATGGCACTTTATCACGGGACAACTGTCTCATAATACTGATTGCTTTCAAAGTGCTAATTGTCTTCGCCATAGTGCGAAATTAAAATGCGTCACACCAAAAAAGTGTGACGCATTCATATAACAACTTAAATAAGAAAAACTATTTTCTATTGGTTTCTATCAAGAAGGTTTTTGTTCCGTTTTTGAAAACCTTGAAGGAAATAGAAGCTCCAGCCAAAGATTTCCAGCTCACGCCATTTTTCAGCAAAACGATGATGTTTCCAACAAAATCTGTTGTAGAGGAAAGTGTGCCTGCTTTGGTAGAGTCTACATCTTGTCCAACAACTGTAAAAACAGCATCAGCATCTTTGGTTACACTTGTAAAGGCGATAACTGTGGACGCAGTACCCACAGCAACTTTTACGACATTGTAGTCAGAGGCTAAAACCTGAATGGCAGTTGGTGGAAATACTGGAGATACGGTTTCTTCTGTTGGAAGTGTTCCGAAGTAATCTCTGTGCATATGCTCGTCACCATTCGTTTGCTCAAATGTGAAAACAAATCCTGTTTTCTGATTATTGGCTTGGAAGCTAGGTTTCAAATACAAAGGATTACAAAGATCACCTATCACTTTTGACGCTAATCCGGATTTACATTTGCCGGCAACTAGGACAAAACCTTTTGCAAGATTATTCACCGCAAATTCCGTGGCTTCAGTTTCGTCACCAGGGAAATTTCCAACTACTTTTTTCTTGAAAGATTCTGCATCCTGATCACCTTCTACTTCTACGGTGTAATCTTTTGTACCCGAAGTAAGATAGAGATCAAAAGGGACAGCGCCCGCCTGAAGAACAATATTTTCCAACATTCTGACTTTTTTCTCGTCAGTTGCCGGATATCCGTTTTCAGTAAACATATCCACAGGGATGGCATAGACCGGTCTGCTGTTTGAAAAGCTAGGACCGCCTGCTCCCGATTTTGGTTTTTTCAGTTGTCCAACTGGTAATTCGAAAGACATATTATTAGTTTTTGTAGATTAAAAATTTATGAAAAATAAAACCGCCGAGTTGACGGCTTTATTTGTTTTTATCCTCTGGATATCTCGAACCAGATTCCATCGAATTTTTTAAGTACGATGAATTTTTCCGGCGCATCCAGATCGTAGCTTGCAGTTACGTCAATCTTACCAACCACGTCGGCGACAGTCAAAGAATTTGTGGCTTGGCCGTAAATCTTCACTTCTGCACCTTCCTGTCCATTAAGAATATCTGTCAAGGTTGCATCTGCTGTTCCTTTGTAGATGAATTCTGTTCCATTCACATAATCGATTGCAGTTCCTGTGAAGTCAATTGCTTTTGCAGATGGAGCATCTGGGGCAGTGGTTCTTTTCAACTCTTTCAAACCACCATCAGCTGTAACAACTAATGTCAAACTACCGCCAGATTTAGGATCAAAATCCGCTGTCAAATCTAAATTACCACCGTTTCCGCCAGTTTTTTTGATTATTTTAGAATTGGTCAACTGACCTGTATTACCTTCAATTTTCACGATCTGTCCAGCAGTAAGTGAAGTTTTGACAGTGACAACATCCGACAATAGATTGATATCTGTGCGGATTCTGTTGAAATCAACACTAACAGGCGTTGATAGAACAGTTCCATACATTGGTACCGTAAAATCTTTCGAAAACAATGGAGCATCATTCATCCAGATGAATTGCGCCTGACCCAAGAATGGAGAGTTTGCCGGTAATTTGAAACCTGCAAAAACAAATGCTGCCGCCTGATAATAATCTGCATGGATGTAAGTATTTCTTTTCAAATACTCAAATCTATAGATCGATTTTTCATTTGGTACATTTTCCAAGATCTCAACATTGTTTTCGTCTGTCATAAAGAAAGCATTTGTACCTTCCAGATCTGTCAGAACAACGAACTGCAAATTTGAATAACCATCAATATAGTTAAGTTTATTTCCGTCATAATCCTGGTTCAACGAATTAGCCAATTTATAACCAGCATTATATCCATTTAATATCTGCTGAGAAATATAAATCTTCAAACCAGTCTGAGTTCTCACATCATTTTTCAACCAAAGTGCATATTCTGCAAAATAGTCATAGGCATTTGCAACCGTCAATTGTCCTAACTTAGATTTGAAGGCAATAATCTTTTTGTCAAGATCTCTGAACTTCCAAAGTTGATATCTAAGACCATTTTGTCTGTTAAGGAAATAACCTTTGGATTTGATTCCTGCAGGTTTGAAAACATACACGCCATTGATAGAAGAAATCCTGTCCTCTAGTCTTGCCTGTTCGTCAATTTTCTTTACCAAATAAGCAACGAAAGATGTTTTGTAAGGCGAAGATCCGTTGAAGTCAAACAATGTATTAATCCAAGCAGACTCAAATTGTTGCAATTGATATCCTGAGAATTCAATATCAATCTGAACCGGATAGTTCTTTCTTTTTTCTGCTTCGATCATAAACTCCGGATTCGGAGACCAATCTGGTTTTCTTCCTTGAGTTACGTTAGCAACATCAATCACAGCATCTGTGATTTCATTTACAACATTGAAGCGTTTTGGCCAGAAAGCAGGAAGACCGAAAGTGTTTTTTTTCAGGTCTCTAAGAACTTCCGGATTTTTAGTATAGAATTCTTTAAGATCTGCATTCAATTTTGTAACCGTAGATACATCATTGAAATCTGTTACGGCTGCTGTTTTTTCTCCAGTCAGTTCATTGTAAGCTCTTTCGTTCCACGGAGCAGTTCTTGAGAATTCTGCATTTGGCATTCCGAAAAGTTGCGTTGCGGTAGTTGCCGCCAAAAAAGAAGCAACGCCAGCCGTTTTTGCGCCTTTTATGATTCTGTTCATAACATTGTCAGCTTCTGGTTGAGCACCAAGTTTTTCGATGGTTTTTTCCTGCTCTTTGATTTTCTCCGTTGCAGCAGTCACAACAGTTTCCGTAGTAGTTTTTTCCGGATCTTCTCCGACAGCTCCAGCCAAAGCATCCAAAGCCGCCTTTTTCTGAGCATCCAATCCAGACTCTTCCGCCAAGACATCTTTGGCCGCCTTGATTGCCATATCGTACTGTCCGCCAAATTGCTCTTGCAATGTTTTGTCCTGATCTTCAGAAAATGCCAATTCTCCGGACTCTCCTTTTGGCAGTTCTGTAATTCCGAGTGCGGTATAGATGAACGCCATCACCGCAGCGAATTTTGTTTTTTTCATAATGAAATTGAGTTATAGGGTTATTAATTTTCGTAAAGTTCTATTAGTATTTTTGCGCGCTCGATTGCTTTTTTTTCGTCTCCGATGCTATCGATCAAACCATATTTTAAAGCATCTTTTGCATTGAAAGTCGATCCGGTGAAAACTCCTGGTGCGGAATGGTCAAGCTTTGGTCTCAAAGCTTTGATATCCTTGATAAATGCATCTGCCATCGGTCTCATTTCTTCCTCCAACGATGCTCTGAATTCTTCATCTTTGCCTTCGTAGAAATCTTTTCCTTGTTGTGCTTTGGTCGTTGACTGTGGTGCGCGGATCATCATCACACTGTAGCCTTCTTTCTCCATTGCTTTTCTATTGTCAACAACCATCGAAAGAACTCCGATAGAGCCAAAACCAGAAGATATATTTCCGTAGGCCATCAGATGGTCACAAATCAAACAACCAGACCAATAATGACCGGAGTAGGCAGTATTGAGCAACCCAATGAAAGGTTTCTTTTTTTCCGATGCAAATTCCTTCATCATATTGATGGCGGATACTGATGATCCTGGACCATCGATATCAAGAATGACCGCCGCAACGGAATCGTTGTTATTGTATGCGCGGAAAATCTGCAGATAATCATCTGCGCCAAGCATACAATCGTCACCGTAAGCGGCCAAAATACCACGCATCGGAATTTTAACAATTCTTTTTTCAGGTTCGCTTGATTTTCCGGAGCCAACAGTATAAGAATTGGCGGCCGCAAGAATTTCTGTCCTGTTGATTGATGCACCTTTGAATTTACCCGTCAAATAGTTATTGGCAAGTTGCTCATATTGCGAAACAGCCTCTGGATTTACCAACCAGGGACCTCGCAGAATGTCGGAAATAAGATGATTGACTTTCATACCGGCAAAGATGATTTACCGGCAAAAAAAAAAGTGTGACGCAGGGGAAATTGTTATTTTAACGAATTACGGAAACCCGTAACCAACTCTTTTATGTCTTTGGTAATTTTGAAGAATGAGAGAATTTAAAATAAGTCAACAGACCGATGTGATTGACGATATCATATCACATCTTGAAAACGGCGTAATGGGATTGACGATGGCAGAAGACTGGCATTATCGAAGAGAGGGAAATATTATATATTTTTCTTTGAAAGAAGGAAGAGTGCCAAGATTAGATGTGATTCTATGGTTTGGGTATTTGACAAATAATTAAAAATCTGATGAATCTCTATCTTCGGGCTTGTATAGTGTATCAGTAAGATTCTTCCAATTGATTGCTGCCATATGTGGACAATCGTCTAATCTTCTTGCTCGAGGTCTAATAACAAAAACCGCCCAAAATTTAGCATATCTCACATTTTCAAATTCAAAAGATTGAACTTCTACTTCTATTGTTGTACCCATATTTGGCTCATATAAGGCTTCCATAGCCTTAGCCTTACTGTCTGGAAAGAAGACATCTATTTCTTGCTTTTTCTTGACGGTTCTTATCCTAATATAATTAGGTCCAACTATAAGTATTGTTCCACTAATTTCCATTCTCCAAAGTTGTCAAATTTCTGAACAATGGAAAAATAATTCTTGTTAAAAATTGTAACAAAATAAAAAAGCGAGACTATATCTCGCTTTCATCATCCACCCGAACGAAGTCAAATAATTCTACAATATCAGAAGCGTTTAGATATTGCGCTTCAGGAAGCGAAATAAACCATCTGCCATCTTCTAATTGATTGGGATTGTAGAGGATTTCATTTTCGAAAACCTTCCCTTTTAATTCGTGTGCTTTATCAGCACTTATTATTGCTATTACCATTGTTATAATTGTTTATGCTATGGATGAAAATCCCGATTCTACAAGATATTGATTGAAATAAGTCCTAAATTGTAAAAATTCTTCTTGTGTGTAGCTTGCTCCAATTAATGTTATCAAGCTATCTATAGCGTAATAAACCGCCGTATTAGCACTATTTCTAAATTCTTGTATTACTGCATTCGCGGGAACCGACAAAGATGTGACTGTATGATTTGCGGATATTGCTTTATTATAACAAACTTGCGAGGAAATAGAATTTTTTGACGATCCGATAGTACCAAACCCTCCACTATCAAAAGAAGGAGTTACAGTTAATGTATTCAACCTTACATTAGTTGAAAGATTTCCCCTTAATATAATTGACAAGCTGTTTGAGTTTAATCCTGCCACGATAATACCCGATGCATCCAAGCTTTTTACAACAATCAAACCAGCATCATTTTGTTTAAAGTTGATGTATTCGTTAACAAGTGTAACGTGATCAGTATAAGCATTGGTACCGTTACCTTGAATTCCTCCATAAGAATTGAGCGATAAACCACCATAAAAAACACGCTCTTGTCCTGATGGATTTTTTAGATTTAATTTTCTGAATCCGTGGTAGTTTACCGAATTACCGATGATTGAAGAAATAAATATTGAATCCCTTTTTTCCCAAAAGTTACCACTCGAAATAGTTTTCAAATTTCGGATGAAATTATCCAAAGGCGTTAGATTAACCGGCAATGGATAGCCTTTAGAATTGGCAGAATCAATGATTGCCTGTGTAGAGACATCATAAGATTGTTGCCTCCAGAATACCACACCATTTTTAACCAAACCCTTAACGATTTGACCATTAACAGCAACTCCTTTAAAAACACCTGAATTTTTGACAGCTCCCATTATATCCAGTGATAAACATTGTTAGGATTTAAAATGCTCAAAGCTTTCGCCGTCGCTTCATCAGGTGCTAAAATAACCAATACTGATGTCCCATTATTCCCAGAATCGCCCTTGACTCCCTTGATGTTTCCCGTTTGATTCCAATTTCCTAACACATTAATGAAAGTATCGCCGGTTAAAACATTGATATACATATCCCCATCCGTAGCAATAACACCAGTAGGCATTGTCGTACCTTGAATAATAGTAGCACCTTTTTCGCCCCGTTCACCTTGAATTCCATCAATTCCATCATCACCACGATCGCCTTTTTCCCCTTTCAAAGAAGCTAATTGTTCAGCAGTGAAATCTGAATATAAAAACGGATCACCTTTATCGCCCTTTTCACCTTTCGGACCTGGAATACCTGGATCACCATCACCGCCAACATTAAGCACAGTTTGCGAGAATGATACATTGAAAACTGTATCGCCATCATTGACGGAAATATTAATGACATCAGACTTATCTCCACAACCGCAATCATTTGCTTTTGTCTTGACTTCGTATTTACCGAAAACTACGAGGTAATTTCTGCCAAGGTGGTTCCATATGATCTCGTAAAAATAGTTGTCAGACTTTGGCAAATTAAATTCCGGAAAGTAGAACCTATTTTCAGTATCAATTTGACCACTAAATTCTTGCTTCAAAATTCTGCTAAACTGGTCTGTGTAAATTTTCAAAGTCACAGCATCCGCAGAAACATCAAGATCGCCAAAAGCCAACAAAGGCGATTTGTAGGAATTTTGGATTAGTCGGCAAAGGTTGTGTTGTTTGGCGTTGCAGTTCATTACTTTACGGTTTCTTGGTTTAAAGCTCGTCTCATCCATCCTTTCAGAAATTTATCTTGAGATGGGTTTTTGATTGTAATATTGAGATAGTACTGAGCGTTTTTGATTATCAATTTATGATGCAGTAGATCTTTGGCTATTTTATTATTAAAACCGGTTAAACTGTCTATTTTAAAATCTTTCCGCAAGTTCAAAACAAGCAATGAATCATATTTTTTTTGATAGCCAAAATCTATTTGAACTGTATCTTTCACAATCACGGGAAATGAATCTACAACAATGACAGATTCATTAACAACAGGTGGTTTCACGTCATTTCTTTTGCAAGAAAAGACTGATAAAAAAATGACGAGAATTAAAATTAAATTTTTCATTATAAATATTTTTCAGGATTATTAATTGCGGACAAAAGTTCTTTTGTGATTTTGCCAGTTTTAGGCAATCCAAGAACTTCTTGAATGTTTTGAATCGAGCGACCGTGACCGGAATTAACTCCAAAATCGTAAAGAGTATCAGCTGTTAATTGATCTTCGATTTGGTCACCACCAATGACGTCCCAGAAGTTTTTTTTGTAGAAAGAAACTACCAATTTGTCAAGCTCATCATTTTTGATGATTTGATTATGTTTCAATGGTTTTGCCTTGTCAACCAATTTCCAACCCTCCCATTTCGGATGATAATTTCTTGCTATTCCTTTATAAGTTTCGCCACCGTTATCACCTTTAACGTGATTCCAACCGCCCTCGTTTCCAGCGGTTTTTTTGTATGCTATGCTATGTTTTGCCATTAGAATCTAATTAAATTATAACTCACTCCAACGCCGATGTAAGGAGATATTTTCATTTCGGAATTCAAGCCATATCCAGCTTGAACGCCTAAACCAAACTTTGTAGGCGGTGAAGAAATATCCTTTATGAAATTCTCAACACCGTTAATCTTCATATTTTTATCAGGACTTGAAATATCGATGTAAGTCTTCTTCCCTTTCAAAAGAGATTCTTTTTTATCATATTTCAAAAGGTTGATTTCCGCATTGTAGGCATATTTCAAAGAGCTGTCTGCATCGGTTGCTGTGGCTTCGAAAAACTTTGTTTTGTAGTGGTAAACTTTGTTTTTATTAGCATCAATCTCTACCTGTTGTGCTTTTACCTTATCTTCCAATTTTGCCCTGACCTGTGTCAATTCTTTCACCTCGTTCATTTTTATTTTGAGAGCAGGTGCAAGCGTGTCGCTCACATAACTGTAATGTTTGTGAGTGATATAGTTTTTAGGGTCGATCCCTTTGTTTGTCTCGAAATTGGCATGCAAAGTACTGTCAATTGCATTTGTGTAAAAATCAAGGTCAGGCAATTGCGGTTTCTCAATTTTCGATTCATCGGCAAGTTTTTCTTCTTTGGAAAAAGTAAACCAACCTTCAACGGTATTCAACGCAAGTACTGCGATCACAAATACCATAATTCCTATTAAAATGTTTTTTTTGTTCATTATTTCTGATCTTTAATAATTTCAACTGCTTCGGGCGTATCGTGCTTTATCACACTGTCTGCGACTTTATCCAACTCTCTGTTGGCATCGATAATCTTATTTTTTATTAGTAGATTATAAATCAATTTTCTATTCTCGTCCTCACAAACATCAGCATCCTTACGAGCTTGCTTCAATTGCTCCTGATAGGTAGATGTTACTACCTTGTAGCACACATATAGCGAGATGAAAAGAACCACCGCCATACTTGCGATGGGTCTTTTTTGGAAGATCCCAGTGAGTTTGTCAAATGCTGATATTTTGTTATCCATTTCATTTTGAAGTGCTAAGATTTTCCTTCACAAATTCTTCAGCTTCCTCGATCGTGTCGAAAACCTTTACTGAAAAACCAGTTGGCAAATTGATTTCTCCACCTTTGAAAGTGCCGATGTGTTGCGTGTCCTTATAGATTACGTTGTACTTTTCCATTGTATGTTTTTTATGTTGGTAAACCGTTGATGATGACAACAAAGCCTTTGCTCACTAGAGTGGAAACAGCCGAGTTAGATGCAGATGTTCTCTCACCTATCAGACTGATGATCTTCTCAGAACCCGAGTTGTACATTCCGGTATCAACGCCAGGATTAATAGGCAATGATGCCATATCAATCAGATAATTATCTAATCCACTAGTAAGCTTTACATTGTTCAGCGCCATGATGTGCGTTCTTGCAGTGCCTTGAGTATAGGTAAATTCAGAAATCCCATTCGAGATAAAGAGATAGCAACGCTTTCCAAAACCACCTACATTGCCTTTCAATTGAGGCGCGTTCCTAAAGTTTATCATAATGTCATTAGGATTGTCATAGGTCAAGAAATCTACATCTCCAGTTACTTCAAAAGGCTTGAATGTTAAGGCAAAACCAAGATTCAACCTTCTAATCTTGTTAAATCTTTTGTTAGTTATATCACCTTTCAAAACGCCGTCCCAAAAGTCGATGATCTCTATATCGTCGTTGAAATCGTTTATGTTGAAGTCTATAGCAAAGAAACCAGTTGTAAACTCTTTCAGATTTGCACCTTTGATGATATTATAACCACTACCGATCAATGGTTGCTTGTAATTATTGTATGAAACATCGATGACGTAGTTTGGATTGAAAGCGTTGTAGTAGATGAAGCTCTCGCCATTGATGTTGCTTGCCTCTCCGGTGATCATAAAGTGCATTCCAACGTTGAAGTATTGCAGATTGGTGAGATACTTCAATTCTATGGAATCTATCGCTGGAATATACTTCGGAATGATACCATTGAATGGCGTGCAAAATGGCGTAAATGGCAGACCAAAATAACTGATGTAATATTTATTCTCACATCTCAACTTTGCATTGCTTCCGGCAACTCTCATAATGATGGAGTTGTTTCCCGTAACAGTAGTAAAAGTGGTACCCGTATTATTCCCCAGATTGTCAGTGAAATAACCATCTTCAATCGTAAACTTCACAGCGGTGATAGTAGCGATATTGATAACTACATAATTGGAATTACCAGCGACCCAGTTAGGGCGCTCAACGAAATTAAATATGATCTCATTAAGCTTTTTCAAATTGCCCGAAACTGCTACACCAGGCAAGGTTGTTACTAAACATTTATTCATTGTGAAGTTTTTTAATAATTATAGGTTGCATCCATCAATGCTATTCTTTGTATGATCGTTTGTCTAACTCTGTCGATGGAGTTAAAGAAGCCGAGGTCTGGCGGATAGGTCTCGTAACTTCCCGTTACCGGATTTACATTTGTATTCGCGGTCAATGCCTTGAATCCGTAAACATCATCCAATAATGCCATCTTACACTTTGCCCCGACAGCGTAATTAGTCGCGCTATTCCAAGATTGAACACCTGCTAGATTGCTCTCGTCCATTGCGTATGCGACCCAATTAGGATTGGTCTTCGAGTTTCTAAATGATGGCGTATCCTTCCATTTATCAAGGTCATTTTTAAGCATTGGATAAGTGATTCCATCCAACCATTCTTTGAGTTTATCAGTAATATAATCAGCGGAAAATATTCCTGAGTCTCTTAATTGCTTGTAACGCAGTTTTGTTTCGTCCATAAAATGCGAGTGCATATATTTGGTAGGATCTTTTGCGCCTAACCCGTATATCTTTGTCGGGATTTCGTCCACTAAAATAATATTGCCTTTCCAGAATTGACCGAAGATGTTATCAAGGTCGTGAAGTGCTATGGACCATTTAACACCATCCTTAGTGTAGAATTGCCAGTTTTTGGCAAAGCCGTCAAAGTTTACTACCAAGTTTGAAAAAAGGAAATAATCCATTATTCCATTGAGATCAAAGTATTCCAGAAATTTTGCCTTTCTCGCGGTCGTGGTGAGAGCATCTATCTGATTGACGTAATTACTCAGTGCGATGATATAATTCTTTGTTGGTGAAGCTGGAATTTCCGTGGGGAAATCTCCATTGTATGGTAGCCCGTTGATGTCGAAGTCTATTCCTGGATTACGGACTTCGAAATCCGTCCAGATAATATTTCCGTTGAAGAAATCATAGGCCAACATACCATCCAGCCAAACGTGTTTTGCCGTGCCCTTTTTCATATCGAAATTATCACGGTGCTTTTTTTGAACGATTGTGTAGACCCCATAAAATTCTCCATTGCAATGAATCGCGACCGGAAAACCGTCTGCAACATAATTGGCACCGCTTGACATATCTGTCTGGATAGCGCCTTTTGCGTTCCAGTAATTTGGGGCTTGATAGTCCGAATAGAAGGCTTTTCTTTGATTATAAGGACGTGTGTTGATAACATCTTTAAACAATCTGTAAGCCATCACACATTGACCTCTGAAAGCGTCCGTATAGAACGATTTCAGATAGTATGAATCACGTTCAGCCCAATTCTCATAACGGATAGTAGCATCTTTATAATCGATTGTGAAGTTCTTGCGCAAGTGTCCGGCTGATGATGTACCTTGAACCGAAAGAACTATATCTTTTTGATAGAAATTGCCTTCTTTGTCCCAGTACTGCATAGTAGTATCAATGTCGAACCCTTTGAAGGTAGGTAACTCGTCAGGATTGATTTCGAAGTTGACAAATGCGATAGTCTTTGGAATAGGAAGCTGTATATAGGTATTATCGGTCTGATCACCTTTACCTCCGCCAAATCCTGCGGTCTTCAAAGATTTTCCCAGATCTTCCAAGGCTTTTTCCTTTAGGAATATTCCGCCTAACTCAAGGTTATCTATCCGTGCTATAGGTAAATAATTGGTACCGTCAGCTTCTACAGATTTAACTAGTTTCCCCTCAGAATCTCGTGTATATTCTAACCTGTTTTCATCATCGTATGCAATTTCCGTGAGTACTTTGTTCTTTTCAAAATCGAAGGTTGCAGAATATAATGAACCGTCATTTCTTATCCCAAAGAGAAGTAGACCATCCTTGTCAACCCAGGCTTTCAAAAATTCTTCATTTTCAACTTTCACACCGTCAATGCCTATGATTTCCCATTTTTCGGACTGCCCAGGGATGTCTTGAATGGTGACAGATTCACCTAGCTTGACCCTGTAGATATTCTCTTCAAAAACCCTAGTCATAGGGAAACTTCCAGAATCTTCGTTCCAATCTTTGAGTTCTGATAAACTGGCAACCGTAGACTTTATTTGAAAAAAAGTTTCGCCATCAAAATAGACGGCGTTATAATATCCGTCAGTGGTGGTAATTGGTAATTCTGATGGCGAGTCCTCGCCAATTGGAACAATAGGAATCAAATTAACATATTCCCCGAAATCTGGCAGGTTATAAATTCCAATAGCATCCGCATCAGGTTTGGCATCTGCAATTTTCAGAATACCTTTTGTGCCATTTTCAAACATGGCAATTCTGTTATCAATCAAAGCAAAACTCTTCCTCAAATCCACGGGTTTGACGAGTCCTTTGTTGTTATCCGGAATTAATTGATTGATTTTATCAGTAGTACTTGACATCGATATTAGTTTCCAGCAAAACTAATTTGTAAAGGAAAATTAAAGTGTGACGCAGGATTACTTGCCGGAATATTTCACGTGGTACATTCCTTTGTTTTGAAGACGGGTCGCCGGTCCTTCATTTTTCATCCGGTAGAAAAGACGGCTTAATTGGGAAAGATTGAATTCGTAATCCCAAAGTGAATATTCATCCATAAACTGGCGAATTCCGCGCATCACTTTTCCGTCATCGCCTTTGATGTAACCCAGAACATAATAATAGAAATTGTGGCGGAGAATGTCTTCCAGCATTTCTTCCACATCTTCCATCAGTTCTGCAGGAAGTTCGACATAGGAATTGGAAAGATCCTCACGTTTGAAAAGATTTTGCTTACTGCACCAACGCTTGGACTTAATTGTCGTCATCTCTATGAAGAGATTGAAGCTTGAGATATTTTTTACCGGATAATCTATCTTCCGGAGATTGGAAACTATGAATTTTCCGATGAATCCGTCCGGTTCTATCTTGATTGTCTTTACTTCCTTTCCGGCATATTTCTTTACGCTTCCTTCAAACTCCTGAAAGAAGTAATGTATCAGATGCGGAGAAAGCCGGAAGGGAATTAGATTCATTTAGCCTCGTATGGGAAAATCGTTGATATCTTGAAATTGAGTTCTGTAAAATTTTTGTCTGTGTTGAAGGTCCCGACCATTGGCTTATTCTGACGATAATCATTCCTGCCAAGCTCTATCGTTTTGCCGTTGCAGAGATGAATCCTAATCAGTTTTAGGAAACGGTAACGCTGGAGAATCTTTTTTCGGTCGTCATTGGTAGGGAAACCAAATCCAAATTCCTGCTCATACTTATATCCGGCATCGGTATCTTCTCCGGATTCCGATAGTTCTGCATAGCCGGCCGTGAAATAAAGTTTGTCCAGATTGGTATTGATGGGTTTGTTTTTTGAAAAATCGCCTTCCATGGGAACCAATTCCAACGGGTCACTATTCAACACTGAAAGCAGTTCAAGTTTTCGGATGTTGTTATTTGCTATTTTTCTAAGAAATTCCACGTCCAAATATAAATATAATAATTAACAAAATGTTTATTTTCTAACATAATGTTTTGACAGATGAAAATTTTCATCCTTTTTTATGTAATTCTGTAAGGTTGTAATAATTCTTTGATTGTCAGAACGTTAAACTTCACAACACTTTGTAATGTGCTTTTGTAATTTTTGTAAGGTCTGAAAAAGGCTTTATTACATTACATTTTTTTTGTAATGACTTCTTTAAATTACAATTAATAAATATAATAATGTAATATATAAAGCCTTTACCACAGCATTACAAAACGCTTTCCGCCTTATTAATTACATTATTACAAAATTTTTGACATTAATAGCTAGGGGTAAGGGGGAAAACTCAGACGGCGGTGAGCGGAGATTGCCGGAAAAGTCTGAATTGCGGTGTTGCTAAGAAATGTCACGATATGGTAAGTATTGCGCAAAAGAAATCCCACTGTATGGAAATACAGTGGGATTGGATTAATAACATAAAATGAAACTCTACAGTAATTCTTCCAATTCTTTTATTATTTTGCCGTAGCCCTGAGATTCTACTGCGAATTTTATATAACCAGAGTTCATAAATACACGCATCACGTAATATCCTTCTTTCTTGATATAATTTCCTTTGGTTCCGCCATCAAGTAAAACTGCGGGACCCAGTTGTTGAATAGTTTTATCGAATGCGTGAGGATTGTTGCATTCAATTAAAAAGTCTGTTGGTTTGTCCATAATGTAAATTTATTATTTTTTTAGGTTAATAAAGGTTTCTAATTTTCCATATCGTTGAGCGAAGAAAAATATATCATCAGCACTTAAAGGTGATTTCTCTGCTCCTATGAAAATGTTATCTGTGCACTTGATTGCATCCTCAGGCGACAAGCCATATTTTAAACAGTTTAAAAAAATAGTCCACTTGTGAACAGGAATTTCCGATATCGCTTTTTTGGCTGATAGAAAATTGCAACGTCCTGTCAGTTTTTCCACATCTGCTTCAAAAATTTCGTTGTGCATTTTCTTAAGCATTTGCGCATTTCCCAGCGTGAAAATTTCCTTAATGGTTTTGAGATAGTCTTTGATTGTTGCCATAATTTCTTTATAAATAATCTAAATATTTCCCACAGTCCGGACATCTGCAGTCTGGATTTTTCTTCCAGTCAAATTCAGATTTGCAATAGATGCAGATGCGCCAGATTTCGTGGTTTAGGTAAATGAAAATCATTTTATCCTGTAATTTTTTTCAAGCATTGTAAGTGCGTTTTCAATCTCGGCATCGTTACCTCGGTTGATAACGTTGATGAATCTCGTGACGAAACTATCGTTGGTGATATTCTCATTTTGAATATGATGGTCTTCGATGGTTAATCCTCTGTTGATGAACTCAGCTTCTATCTCATCATCGTCAAAGTCATCTACTTTTTTCTGGTCACGCTTTGGAATCAGGCTATATTGCTCAATTGCATATTCTTCAACATCCAACCGTAAATCTGAAATTATTCTTTCTTCAAAATCCGGATATTGACGATTGAATTTAAAATTAATCCAATGTTTATTTCCTGGATATTTTTGTTCAAAATGTTCTTTTGGAAGTTCTTTGAATTCATAATCGGAACCGTCTTCAAAAACTATTTTTACAATTCGGGTGTTTGCCATAAGTCAAATTATTTTTAAAATCAACTACTAATTATAAATCAATTAGTAGTTGATAGTAGATTAAACAATACTATTCTCCGCAACCGGTTCCGCTTTTCTATCCACTGTGATTTCGAAAACCGCTAGGTCCTGGTTAAAGAGCTCTTTGCCGTCGTGTGTGAAGAATCGTCCGTTGATATTGAACTTTGCTGTCACAACGTCGCCAACGGTAATCTTATCTACCAGCGCGGTCTTATCTCCCAGAAATGTGAGCTTTGTAAAATTGGGAAAAACCTTATCTGAGTAATCATCTTTTCTGGTTCTGTCCAGGAAAACATCCTGAGTTTTGAAGTTGCTAGCGCCTTTCTCTTCCAATGCGCCGATTCTGAGTACTTTTCCTTTTATGTCCATAATGTTTTGGGTATTTAAATACTAATTGATTTATTGATTTGTTCTTTTTCCGTAGATGTGTTGCGCGTGCGTGACATCTATTTCCATCCGCATCCGGAGCGTGATGGTAAAGTCTCCGGCACTTTCCAGCGCTGTGAGAAGTTTGCCAAGGCGACAGAGGTCATCTATATCTGTGGTCTGCCGGATTACCTTGATGAGTGACTCTTCTGAGTATTTTGGTGGTTCTAAAAAGTTTTCCATCATCAGATATTTTTGAGTTCTTCCAGTTTTTTGTTGCGCTCGGCTTTGGCCTCTCGTAGTTGGTCTTCTGCGAGTGTTCTCAGGTAGAGATTGTTATCTATCACGCCTTGAAGTCTTTCGCATTCCAGACCCTCTATTTTTTCGTTGAGTTCGACAATCTTTTTAGAAATTTTATAAATCTCTATGTCTTCGGGGAAAATGAGTAGTTTCATATTATTTAGGTTTTGGAAGTGTATTTTTTGCAAGCAATGAACCTTCTAATGCATATTCAATCGCTTTTTCAATTGTTTCGAAATCTTCCCAAGTATTCACGCCATAAATCCCAGATTCAATATGAGTTACTTCAATGTTGAATCTTTTAAGATTTTTATCTTTTGGTTTTCCAAATCCGTGATTTGTACTAACATAAATGTGATATCCTTTATATTCGGCTTCGAAATATTTTGGACTTTTTTCGATAATTTTTCTAATAACGCAACCTGCTATTTTCATTTTAAAATTTTTAATTGGGTAATAATTCTGGATTCTGATAGATATTGCCAACGATTTCACAATCATCTGCATTGCAACTTTCACCGAACCAATGTGCAAAAGCCCATTCTTCTCTGATTAAAACAAATGATGCAAACTTTTCTGACCACGATACAACCATCAGCTTACCTGTTTCTGTTTTTAGGATATCGCCTTTGTAGATTTCTTTTTTGTTCTTATCCAACAAACCAATGAACTGCAACCAAATCAGATTATCAGAAGATGTGTTTTGAAACTGGAAAGTCTGCATTGTTCCTTTTGCCACAAGTTCTAAAGCATCGTAGAACATCTTATTTTGGTCAACATCCCAAACTTTGAATTTTGTTTTTGTCATTGTTTATATTTTTAATGAACGAGTCAAAAATTTGCTTCCCCAAATCCGGATGAACACAATTCCGAAGAATCTGAACTGGACAATGATTTTTTTTATAGTAAACAACTTCGTTGAAGTGCAATCCCAACCATTCCATCATATCTTTTTTTCCTTGCAAACTTGATTTTGTTATAAATCCTTTAGGTTGCTTTACTTCGTCGGCTTCGATTTCGAAATTTGACCAGAAAAGATGTCTTCCTATTTTTTTTGTTGGATGAATCAACGGCTGGTAATAAGGCATTACGTTTTCGACAATCCATTTTCCTTTATAAAAATGTTGGCAGAAAACAATTACTTCATACAATTTGAAGTCTGGGTAATCTGCAACTTTATGCCGGGTTGCTTTCATCATTTTTGAATGCTTCTGACAAGGTGGAGACCACCAGGCAAATTCAAAGTTTTGATGGTTATCTTTAAAATATTCGTAAGCATCAGCGATTACTACCGTGTGAGTAGGATTTAGCTTTTGATAAATCCCAGCAATCTTTGGGTCATTTTCTACCGCGGTAACTTCGCAGTTTTCCCACTTATGGGAGTTACCTCCAATTCCAGCACATAAATTCAATACTTTCATTACTTAGATTTTACAATTACTTTTCTATTATTAATTTCTCCGGCGATTACGAAAGAGTCTGCGGTGGATTCGTAGTAGTCTATTCTTTTGTTGTAGAGGACTTTGAAGTTCGTAAGCTCATTTCTGTCCTTTGGGAGATAATCCCTTATGCAATTCATCTGTTGCTCCAGCGTCAGCTTTTCTCCCAAATAGAGGTAGCCGTAATAATTGGCACCGAAATAAAGACCATATATCCACTCATCCGATTTCAAAAGATGCGCGCCTACAATTTCATAATCTGCCAGCGCAATATGAAAATTGATGAAGCCATAATCCTTGCTTGCCAGAAGCGTCACCGGAATCTTTTTGGTTCCGGAAAACGTGGTTCCTAAGGCGTTGTTTTTTATTGGGTCCATTACACTACGGCTTTTAAATCATTGGTTCCACAGAATCCGCTACATTCCATAAGCGATTCTATTTTCTGAGGCTTGAAATCTGCTAAACATTTATTGTTAGGAAATTTTGGATTATGAACCAGAAAAACCAATTGTTCCTTTTCTGGTTTTTTCTTTGCCATTTTGCTCTGGTCTTTATTGATAGTTACGGGTTCATCCACCAAATCAGAAAGCCATCTTTCAATAACTGCCATTCTCAAAAATTTAATTCTAAATTCCTTGAACATTTTCTGCCAGTAACCAATTCCACCCTGAACACATCCGGTTCCGAAACAATTATTATTATGGAATCCAAGGAAATACATTATTGGAATGGGAATGAAATTGAATTGCAATTCTTCAATACATTTCTTTTTTGTCAAAGCGTTAAAAAGAAGTGGAAATATTGGTTTGGTATGTGGATTATTAAGTTTCATTGAAATTGCCCTACTTGCTTCTGAAATATCAAATCCGAAAACCTGATGTGTATAATTCGGATTTTCTTTCTCCCATTTTTCTCGCACCCTTCTTTTCAGATATGTTGAACAATTTGCACCGGTTGCAGTTTGCAAATTTTTAAATCGCATCCAAACATCCTGAATCTTTTGAAATTCAATACCAATGGCAGTTATGGTTTCAATTTCTTTTCCATACCATCTTTCACAATCATCTTTAAATCTGTAAGTATCTTTATGTTCATTGAACGTATCAATAAAAATTATTCGGCATCTTTCAATTCCAAAAATTTGGATTGCTAACCAGACGGCAACAGCGGACGTTACTCCACCTGACCACCAACAAATTATATCTTCTTTCATATTAATTCCTCCGCTTCCACGGCTTTTTGGTTATCTGTTACATAGAGAACTTCCTGCGTTTGATTCTCGATGAATCTCATAATTCGGTTGTTCTTTTTGTCGGTTATCATTGTCGCTGGATTCAATGTCAAGCCGGATATCTCGCAGTAGTATTCCAGACGTTTTTTGAACTCGGTTGATGAAATGTTCTTAAGATTTGATTTCTTGGTCGTAAGGTCTTCCAACGCTCGTTTCTTGATGATATCTCTATTGAGATTTTCTTTGGCGAAATAATCCAGCGCCCACTCGTAGAAGCTCACACCCATTTCCCCCATAATGTTCCTCAGTCTGATGTTGTTCTCCGGAGCGCCAATCTTTTCGTCTGTCGAAAGAAAGAAGCTCCAACATTGTGCGGTGCAGTTAAAGAATTTGTTCCATTGAACTTTATCCCAACCGTTGAAGAATTCATAACCAAAATCATTGATTGGCTTGTGTGCCGGCATATCCGGTTTCGGACCGTGGTACCAATTGGAAAATGCCATAAAGAGAATCCTGTCTTTCGTGGAATCATCCAGATCCAGCGGAGCAAAGTTGGTGGAGTACGCAAACTTCCCAGAGTTGAAGAAAGGAATCACAAAGCCATCCTTGTTCTTCACACTCACATTCAAATCACCGGAAATCCAAGTAAACAATCTGTTGAATGGAAAAGTCTTGTGCGCATCATCAAACAAAAGATATTTGGTATGCTCTGTAACCCGTCCAAAGAGAAATTCGTTATCAATTACCTTTGGATTTCTGGAACCGATGTATTCCGCTTTTTTGAAGATGAACATCGCTCTGTGCAACATCAAAGACTTTCCGGTTCTACCTTCAGACTTTCCTTCCTCGGAAACTTCATTGTCCATCGCATACACCATCCACGCTTTCGAACCTTGCTTGTAGTTGTGGCCAAGATATCCGTAAGAAAAAATCTTATTGATAAGGTGCATCTTCTGTTCGTAGATCTCATCTTTTGTCAATGAAAATCCAAGTTCCGGATTGTCCTCGTGTATCAATCCGCCATCTATGGAGAACTTATTCTTTTTGATGTACGCTTCCCACAGCGCTGGCGGAACTCTTTCCCGTTCCTTCTTGTGATGGACACGGCTGGCATTTATGAGGTAATTGAGAAAATCACAGTTTTTTTCGTTGATAATGATATCCCAGTTTCCCTCTTTGTCTTTGAAGATTTTGAAATAATCTTCTTCGATTTTGATAGAAGATGAATCGACTGTTTTTCTCCATTGTTTTTTGATGATATTGTTTAGAATATTTTCTTCGTAAACGTAACGCGGATAGCCTTTGCTGAGTTGCTTCACGCCGTCTTTGGTGACCTGCCAGATGAACTTATCAAAGAACATATATTGCGCAGATTCCGTATTGTCTGAGAAATCAAAATCTTTGAGTTCCAAACTGCTCAGCTTCTTGTCGGAAACCGCTTCGGATGCGTAGAGCATATTAATTAACTCATCCGGATAGAATCTTTTTCCGTTCTCCTTTTGCTTTTCCAAAAGAAAATCGATGAAAAAGGATTTGATGTCCTGAGCGGTCTGCGGTTTGATGATGTGCTTGTCCTGCCTAACGAAATAATATAAATCCGACTGGTGCGGATCC
Organism: Chryseobacterium sp. FH1; assembly: GCF_000735135.1. Lineage (GTDB taxonomy): Bacteria > Bacteroidota > Bacteroidia > Flavobacteriales > Weeksellaceae > Epilithonimonas. Next base: position 255,317 of record NZ_JPLZ01000006.1, on the reverse strand, counting down.
CGCATCCTGTAAAATCCATTGAGCGTAAGGAAGTGGAAGGCATTCAAATAATGGATATTGTATCGCACCGGTCCGACTGCTTTGCCGTCTTTTATCGTGCGGGCTTCATCCCAGAACTTGGCAGGCCTTGCATTATCCACCAACGTATTGAATCGGCGGTAAAACTCCTGATTGTTCTCATCATCCGGATTGTAAAGTTCTTTCACGTAATCTGTGAAATCCTTTAGCGGTTTTCCCTTCCAGCTGTTTTTTTTCGTCAGCGATTCCGGAAGCCAGACTGTTCTGATGTTGATGAATTCCAAAGCTAATTTTTTGGAAGCTTCGATTCCTGTCGGGTCGATATCCGGAACGTTGATGATTTCATCCGCTAAGGTGTAGAGCTTCTTTATCATCAAAGGATTGATGTTCGCTGTCTCGGAATTGAACCAGACCACAGGCGCTCCTGTGGATGCCATATTGATTGAATCACGTTCGCCTGAGCAAATGAATAACCTCGGATGTTTGGAAGCCTGAGATTTTACAATCGTTACATTCCCTTCATCATCTTCCTCTTCTTTCTCAATCATTGGTTTCGGAAGTTTCTCCACGAAATCCATCCCGAAAATATGGTCTTGACCTTTGCTTCCAAAATACCGGAATCGGAATTTCGTGTCTTTTGGTTGCAAGATTTTCGCAAATTCTTTGATAATGAAATTCTGCGGTTTTCCATCCTTATCAGAATAAGTGACTTTCTTTTCCGGTTCTATGTAGGCAAAAATCGGATAGCTGTCATCTGAGCGCTTGGTAATCACTTTGTTCATTTTCGGATCGCCAAAACCGTCCTCGCCTTCTTCCGGTTCCTTGAGCCAGGAATATTCTGCAACGGAATGGAATCCCATTTTTTTGCAAAGCTCAGCAGTCACCAATGGTCCTAAAGTCTGCAACTCTTCCGCTGTGAATTCTTTTGTTTTGATTTCGTAACCTTCAGCATTCAGTCTTCCCTGATATTCGAAAAGTCTGCAGGTGCGCATCAAGTCCACTCTCTCCGCTTTGGCTTCTGAGATAACGCCATATTGCGACGCCAAAAGTCTCAAGGCTTCGAAATAACTCAAAGCGCGCTCGTGAGCATAGGCATTGATGGCATCTTTTGACTTGGAATAGAAACCATTCACATCGCCGTAATCCTTGACCCAGAAAACACCTTTGCTTTCTCTGAGTTTTGCAGAAAAGGAATCATCATCATCACGGATTTGAAAGTGTTTTTTCGGGTCCTTGATATTGAATATTTCGAGGAATATTTCCAGTCCGCCATTGGATGCGGAAAGTACGTCGTCAGCTTTTATTAGGAAAGACATTCTTGTGGATTGAGTTTGTTGGTTATGGAGTTTTTATAATTCTTGGACTAGCATTGACGGTACTTTATATTGCTTTTTATCGTCATCTGCCAAGACTATATAATCGAATCCTTTTTTATTAAATGCTGAAAACGGATTTGTCCATTCCAAAAAACCATCTATCACTCCTGTGAACTCATTAGGTTCACGACCAGCTTTAACTTTTGTTCCTATTTTTATTTTTTTCGTTGCCATTATTTTTGATAATTTTTAATATTATTTTTTGAAATCTTCCAGAGGATTGGAGTCTGGTTCGTTTTCATCTAATTTTCCAGCCTTAACACCACAAAAAGGGCAAAATGTGTGACTAACCTTAACTATTTTAGGTTTTTTCAAACCTTCTAATTCCAATTCAAATTCCTCATAAGAAAGTGTACCTGTTTTTCCGGCATTGTTGCCAAATGTGTACATTATTCCAGTGTGTGTCACATCCAATATCTCTCTCTTTTCCCAAGTTTCTTTATCAAGAATTTTTTGGGCAGTATTTTTAAAGCAATCGCAGTTCATAATATATTTTTAAAATTATTCAAGTAAAAAATTAGTCTTTTAAGCTTCTAATGAATTTCCTACAAATTCAAATTCATAATTCCACCAGAATGTATTTTCCTTTATAAATATTTTAGCATCTATAATTTTTATATAAAAAAAGCCTGTATCAACTTCCTTTTCTTTAGGGTACAGATATATATCTTTTGTTGGAATCTTAAGAATTTCATCTTGTTTGAATCTACTAACAGAAATAGTGTAGTCTGACCGAAGTCCGTGCTCCTCGACTTGTTTTCTTTCAGAACTTCTCTTTGCATAGCAATGAAACTTTTCGCTTTCAGTTATTCCATATCTAAAATATTCATACTCCCAGGTTGGATTCACCAAATAACCATCTTCAAGTTTTTTTTCTTTATGGTAAGGGTACACTGTGGAATCATCGATTATTTCTTCAAAATGTGTTAATCTATTGCTGAAGATTGCTCTCTTCTCGTACTTATTGAATTTTTTAGTTCTCATTGTTTAAATTTTTGGAAAGAATAACGGCTGGATGATGAAGCCGAATTCTTGGATTAATATTTTTACTTCTGGGATAGCTGTGATGTCGCTATCGAGGTCTGTGTAGATTATTTTGGAACGGTTGGGGAAAATTACCCCCCCCCAATTTCTTGCGTAATCTGTGGGATGCGTTGTATTTCCGCTTTTTGTTTATTGTGGCCATCAGTCGAAAATTTTAATGTTTTCATCGCATAAATATTGACTGTCAACAACCCTCTGAATGCCTTGATTGTTATCAATATATTCTACTGGCCAAGCTTTATTTTTGGATGGATTTCCATTGCATATACTTTTCGCTTCTTCCTCTGAGAAAATTTGACTTTCATTTAAATCTGCGGTATATCCGCAGTTTCCTTTTCGCCAGAAATAAATTGCGTTTCCAAGATATCCGGCATCTTTGTTTTGGATGTAATAATTCATTTTTTAGGATTTAGGATTTTTACAATTACTTTCTCGGTAACGCCGTTCATACTGACAAAGCAGTTGGATAGGTCAAAGTTTCGGCTTTCTGTTTTCCGATCATCAAAGTGGAATTTGTGGGTCTTTTTCATAATTACCAATGGGTTTTGATGATGGGTTTATCGGAAAAGCGGAGGCAGATTTTTAAGAATATTGTTTTCATAATTTTGGATTTTAAAAAGTGCGTCGTCTCAAACTCGACGCACTTGGGTAAGGGAAAAAATTACAATAAGCCTTTCGCCATAAGGGTCGTCGCCGATTGTTGTTTGGTTTGGAAATTATATTTCTTGTAAATCTTCGTTTTCATTACGGTCAGTGTGCCATATGGGATGTTCATTTCTGACGCTATCGCTTCGTTCTTGGTGTTTCCGGAACAGTACCTAAGGATTTTCAGTTCTTGCTGTGAAACCTCCTTTCCGTTAATCAGTGGTGGTCTGCAGACAATGTTCTCGCCGATGCAATTGCCACGTTTCGAACATTCTCTATAATCGTGAGACGACTTGCCTTCCTTAAAATCGGGTTCAAAGTCCAATCCTCCAAATCTGCATTTTGCCAACAGCATCTGCTGTTGTGTTGGTTCTGGTCCGCAGAGTTGCGTAAGGACTGTTTTAAGTTTCCGGTCGTTGTCAATGACTTCTTGAAGTTCCGAATGATGTTCACGTTCTGTGAACTTTTTGACGACTCCATTTTGCAGGAAGTAAACTACGTCGTGCACTTGGAAATATTCTAAGGATTTGTCGAGCATCCCTGGATAGATTCTAGTTTTGGTCATAAGTTTAAAAATTATTTTAGTTTGATATCTCTTCTATCTGAGTTTTATTCAACAAAGCAATACGATAAAGTGCGGTGTAAATCTTACGATTGTTGATGCGCTTTGTCTTTACCAGACGAATGTATTCTTCCGATTTTTTGTCTTTTCCACGAAGAATTCTTTTACACTGCTTAGCGTAATTGCGGGGAAGCCATTCATAAATAAAATCGAAGGTTTCGCTAATATTCAAATGAATATTATCTGGAGCCTTAATTTTGCTTAAATTTGTCATCGTTATACTTTGTTATACATCGTTATATATTAGCAAATCTAACATATTGTTAGAAACCAAACAATATGTTAGATGTAATTTGTTGAATTTTTCACGTAACTCTATGGAAATCAGAGAGAAAATTTTATTGTATTTTACAAAAAACGATATATCCTTTACAGAAATCGGTAAAGAATTGGGGATAAGTGATGTTTCCGTTGGCCATTATCTGCACGGAAAAAGAAAAATGCCAATGGATTTTTTAGTTTGGTTTATCAGAAAATACAATCCAGACTTGAAAAGTTTATTTTACGAGGAAAACGAGAATATTGTTGCAGAGGAAAAAAATGTGTATTTCAGCAATAATGACAAAGCAGAAGTCATTTTAATAGAGATGAAAAGAATTTTAAAAAAGCACCTTGACACAAAGTAGATACAAATTTTTTATAACTTATTAATAATCAGTCACAATCTTTAGTCGAAATACTCCGGCACTGGGTACAAACAATGAAAGCAATCTATTGAAATCAATAGATTGCTTTTTTTTATCCTTGTTACTAGTCATTCTGTTTCCTTTATGAATGATCATCTTTATCATATCCAATCATATTCCCAATACCTTCGATCATCACCTTCTTCAATTAAGATGAATCAGTGCAAGTGATTGAAATGAATTGTTTTCCATCATATCCTAATTCATTTATAATACTTTCGACTATCGATGCAAAGACTTCCTGTCTAATTGCCCTTTTGTTTTTGCTTCGCATTTGATCCTATACAGACTAAAATTCAGGCTTCTTTTTGAACCGGTTTCCTGATCACATAAGAGAGTAAAAGAGATAAATAACTATATTTTCCTTTGAAACTTATCCGATGATAAGATGAGCCAACTGCTCGTATTTGATGCCTGAATAAGAGCAAAACTCTTCAATTGTCAGGAACTCGTTGGGGCGTTTGCTGAGATCTTTTCGGATCTTCTGCATCAATCGTGTACTCTGGCGATAACTTTTACCCGTTATCAGCTGTATGTCTTTCGGATAGATGCACACCCTGTTCATCTTCTTTTCCATACTCTATGTATGCCTTTGGTTCGGTTTATCTATTCTGATCTATGCAAGTTAAGAAATTTTCTGCAGGTCTTTTCTGATCATTCAAGACATCTGTGTCAATTCAGGACATCTGGAACACCCAAGGCTTTGACGGTCTATTTTTTAAGCTAAAATTTGCTGTAGAAATCAATCAAAACTGTTGCAACAAAAAAATGATTGAAGTGTAATCAAACCAATTTTAACTTAAATCTCAAAACAAATGGCAAGACAAAGAAGTATTATCAAACTAGGAGGCACCATCGGAGGCATCACCTTCTACAAATCCAAAGACGGCTACCTCGCTAGAGAGAAAGGTGGCGTATCTGCAGACAGGATCAGAAACGACCCAGCCTTCCAAAGAACCCGGGAAAACGGTGCTGAATTCGGGCGGGCCGGAAAGGCAGGCAAAGTGCTGAGAAATTCTATCCGTCACCTTTTGCAAAATATCAATGACAGCAAAATGGTGAGCAGGCTGACCAAGGAAATGGTAAAAGTAGTACAAATGGACACCACCAATCCGAGAGGTCTTAGAAACGTCATCGATGGCGAGGCGGAACTTCTGATCGGATTCGATTTCAATGCGAACGGGAAATTGGGAAACACCATCTACGCGCCGTGGGAAAACACATTGGACAGAGCAACAGGCGAAGCTGGGATATCCTTCCAACCGTTTGTCCCGACCCAGATGATCACCGCTCCCGGAGGAACCACCCATTTTAAACTCACTGCCGCCGCCATGGAAATCGATTTCGAAAACGAGACGTATGTGGCACCAAGCGGAGAGTCTGATGTAATTGCATGGGACAATCATCTTACAGCAGCACTAGATATCCCTTTGCAACTTACCGAAGATTCCACCCACCCGCTCTTTTTGGCTTTAGGTGTCGAATTCTACCAACAAGTCAACGGTGTGAACTACCCGCTGAAGAATGGCACCTACAATGCTTTGAAGCTCATTGACGTTATTGGCTAACCATGGAACTTGTGCTAAAAAGACAGTATTTCCCAACAGGAAGCAACGGCACTTTATCCGTCAACGGTCACAAGATCTGCCATACGATCGAATTGCCCTGGCGGGACAATCAAAAAAGAATCTCCTGCATTCCCGAAGGCACTTACCGTCTCAAGAAACGTTATAGCAGAAAATTCAAATGGCATCTGGAAGTGGTGAATGTCAAAAACAGAGCGCTGATCCTGTTTCATCCCGCCAATGATGCCCTGAAAGAACTGAATGGTTGCATTGCCCCGGTCTCTGAACTGACCGGTGAAGGAAAAGGCCTCCGATCGCGGATCGCCTTCGAACGACTAAAAGAAGTCATTTTTCCGTATCTGGAGAAAGGATATACGATAACATTAACCATTAAATAAGAGAAAAATCCTCCCTCAAACCCTAAAGGAAGGGATTTTTCCAATAAACCCCATATTATGAAAAAAGTAATAGATAGAATTCAGGAGCCCACTCCGAAATTCTTTAAAGTGATAAGAAATCTAGGTCTGCTTCTGACGGCAGTCAGTGGTGTGATCGCCACAGCTCCCATAGCACTACCTGCTGTTGTAATCACCACTGCGGGTTATCTCGCCGTTGCGGGCGGTATTGCCTCAGCCATCAGTCAAACCGCCATTCACAGGGATGATTAGCAAATGTATCAGCTATGCATTACGTGGATAACCCAACGAAAGTCAGTACTGCGTTTGGAACGGTGTTGACCATCTTTGTAAACATACACAGCGAAGACCTTATCAAGACCATCATATTGGCCTCGGTGGGTGGTATTTCCAGCTTTGTGGCGACCTTGATGGTCAAATCTCTTATCACAACCCTTAAAAACAAGTTTCAGAAATAAAGTTGTAGTGACTCTGGAACTACTGAGCCTCTCGTATCTCGAGAGGCTCTTGTTTTGAAACATATTAAAGAAAGGTTATGGGATGGAAATCAGCGATATCTTCTGGGCGCGAAAAACCACCTCCACCCGCTGGCGCGGGCACCCCTCCAGAGGAGGGGAATGAGAATTTTTCTGTATCGGATACATCTTACAAAAACCAAGTAAGGATGCCGAAGATAGATCCACGGTATGTTGGAGTTGCATGGTTTGTGAATTTTTCTTTTGAAATGCCTAAACTACAGTCATAAATTGCGAATCTGCGATGACTCCTGGGCGTGAAAAACCACCCCACCTGCTGGCGCTGGCACCCCTCCAGAGGAGGGGAATGGGATTTTTCTGTATCGGGTACATCTTACAAAAACCAAGTAAGTATGCAGAAGATAGATCTACCGCATCTGGAGTTGCAAATCGTTACATCAGAAAAATCCTTCCCCCGACCCTAAAGGGAGGGATTTTTCCTGTAGGTCTCAAATTATGAGAAATTTTCTATCAAATACAATTTACATAAATAAAGTAATTGTAATTCCGGAACCAATGGGCCACTCAAAACATGAGCGTCTCTTTTCTTGAGAAGAATTAATACAAAGTTCTGTTTTTACCTCCGTTTATCTTCTGAGGTTTCCTCGTATCCAAAAAGATTAAACATTTCTCTCATTCTTGAACGAAGGCGATTGCCATATTGGGATTCTATTTCGGTGGCCGACAAGTTGGTTGTAATGTGCGTGATGACCCCTTTTTCCTTAAATAAGTCATAGCGCGTCAAAAGGATCTCCGCCATTACATTGCAGTCGTTGCCAAAGTATTTTGAAGTGGTCTCTGTCCCAAGGTCATCGAAACAGTACGATTTCGGAGATCGCACATCGTGGCTAACATTCCCCCTGGAATACTTTTCCAAAATTTCGTAGCCCGATTGCATAAACTCTGAAACCACCTGGCGCGTGGAAATGATCCGGAAGTTCTTTCTTTTTGTGGGAAAACTTTGCATCAGATTAAAAAGTGTCGTCTTACCACAGCCAATAGGACCACTGAGAAGAATACCTTTTCCGAGGTCAATTTCCATTTTTTCCGCAACAGGCCCATCTTCCAAAAACCACGCAAGGATTCGGAAGATGATGCCACGTTCGCTTTCCGGAATTTGGAATTTTTTGCCTAAAACCTTTTCACCATTTCGGACAAGGTGGGAAATGACAGCCTGATAGTCGTAGGACATTTGGATTGATTCGTGCGGGAGTTTCATGTTTTTGGATTTAGATACTTGAAAAACCACCCCACCCGCTGGCGCGGGCACCTCTCCAGAGGAGGGGAATTGGCAGGAGCTGGAAGTGGTGGATGGGGGGAAGTTCATAATTTTTCCTGGTATGATTTGTTGACGGAGGCGGTGAGGTTGCTGGGTCTGATGTTATTGGTGACACTCTGAACGGGAGGTGAAGCGTTGAATTTTTTTGAATTCAGCATCCAATTTCTGGCGGCCGCCTGCCAATTTTTCATTTTGGATTTTCCGCCGACCAGCCAGCCGTTGCTTGAAAAGTAATTGTAGAACTTTTCAGCTTCGATCCCAGGGCAATCTTGGTGTTGGAAATAGGCGTGAACCTCTGAAAGTTCAGGTTGTGTAAAAGCCCTATCTCTATCAGGTCCCTTCTTTTCTCCGGGTATGTTTTCATTTGCTTCTCCATTTTCCTTTTCTGAAAATTTTTGAACTGCCCCAACCCCATTTATTTCATTTGAATTATTTGTCTTGTTTGTACTGTTTATAGAATATACCAATGCCTGTCCAGTGCCTGTCCCATCACTTGAACAAGGGTTGTTCGAGTCTTGTTCATCGACCGATTCAGAAAAAAGTTCATTTTTTGTCCTGGTCTGCCTTGGAACAGGTTTGAGCTCCCCAGCAAAATCAAACATCACGACGTGGCTTCCCCTGAATGGATTGTAGGATGGCTGATAATCTATGTAGCCCAGCGCATGCAAATTCTTGAGACACTTGTGGTAGGTTGCCTTTGAGCTGATCTTGCTGATCCGCATCACCTCATCTCTCGAAATACTAATCGGATTCCTGAACCGGTTGAAATTCCAGAACTGGAACAAGGCAATGTACAGACTAATGTGCGTAGGATTAAGTGTTTTTTCGTCAGCTACTTTTTCGAAGAAGCCGGTGAGGTGTTTGATGTAGTTCATGATGGAGGATGAATGATGGTTGATAAATGATAATTGATAATTGATGGAAGATGGAGGTTGGAGGTTGGAGGTTGGAGGTTGGAAGTTCGAGGATTTAAATTTATATTTTATAATATCTATTTATGGGGCATTCATATTGGTAGGTTTTGTTGTGATTTGATAAAGCAAATTTTGAAAATATAGGCGACATTATTTCGGTAGGTCTTCGGTAGTACCGAACGATTCTTTTAAAAAGCCTATGAACACGCCATTTGTGGATGAGATGTGGAAAATGATGGTATAAAAAAACACCGTTAAAAATCGGTGTCCAAGAATAGTTGTTCGAGATTTTGCTGCAGGTGCTGCAGAAATTTTGTCCGGTTGCTTTTGCGCGCCTTAATTTCGGCAATCACCTTATGGAAATTATGGAGATCCACCTCCAGCAACTGCTCAAAGACCTTGGTGGTCTCACTCAGATCCAGCGTTCCGGCATTAAAGCAGCGACAGTGGTGCAAGGCATAGATCAATTCGATCAAAGCCACCTTGGGCGCGGTCCATTTCAATGTGTTTTTCGGAATGGTTTGCTGTTCCTCCCCTATTTCCAATGCCTTAAGCCTAGCCATCAGAAAATTTATCATATCATCATTAGCGATGATCTTTGCGACCTGGTGGTCATAAAAAGTTGTAAAGCCGTCGTCGAAGCTGTACAAATGATCCGGCAACCTCATCTTCAGGTCGTAGGCGTTGCGTACAAAATACTTCTGATCCAGGTACGTTGCCCCTCTTTTGAAGTAATTGTAAAACTCAATGTAGCCCAAGTAATCTTCATTAAGCTTTGCCATTCTGTTCTCATAAAACTTTTTGATGGCTTTTTTGCCAGATCTGGGTCTTAGAGATTCGATTTCCAAAATCTGATTGTAGTAGAGATATTTCGATATGAATTTCGGCTTGAGATCCCTGAAGAAACAAACCTCATCCGCCATCGAATCAAACTGATGTCTGATCACCTGTGCTTTTAGTTTCCTAACGTGTCCATCAATCAACATCAGGCATTGCTCAGCTGTTACCAGCCGGTCTTCCTGTTGCTGATCAATCTCCGACAATGAACGCTCCATCCGTTCATACTCTTTCTCTACCCTTCTCAAAAAATTGTTTGTTACCATGTCTGTTTTTTGAGATAATTTACGAAGAAAGTGGAAAATGGGTGTTGGGTAAGGGAGGTGGGAGATTGATGAATGTGCGTTTTAGGGTTTGAGAGTTCGAGGGGTTTAGAGTTTGAGGGTTTGGAAATGAGGGTTTGGGAGCTGGGGGATGAAAGAGGTATTAATTTTGTAATTCCTGTTTTCTTTTGCGGATGTAATCTGTGGGGCGAATGCCATTGATCTCAAAAAAGAGGTCGGAGAAATGCTGTCGGGATGCCATGCCACATTCTGAGGCCAAGGCCTTTATGTTATAATTGAGATACTTCTTTTCGGTATTCATCAAGTGGGTGATATAGCTAATTCTCAGATCATTGATATAGCGGTTGAAATTAACCCCTTTGTTCTCATTGATGTAAGTTGACAAATATTGGGTATTGGTCCCAAACCTGGTTGCAAGCTTCGAGAGTGACAGACCCGGCTTCGTATATCCTTTTGACTCTTCGAAATCCCTGATCTTTGCATCAAAATCCCTATTCTTCTCCTGACTCAAGACCGTTTTCCTGGAAAGGTCATTGGAAACCACAGGTTCCAGCGGTTCCAGAGCATCCGTACGAAGCTTCTGCTGCAACAGCCCATACTGCACGGTTACCCTTTTCTCTTTTCTGTAATGGAAGATCAGCAACAGCAATAACACCAATGCTACCAGCGAAGACAGCACTCCATACAGAACCTTATAACGACCAGATACCTCCAGTCTTTCCTTCTCATCCAACAGCATCTTTGTATCATACTCCTTGTGGATCTTACCCGACAGATAGCTGAAGTCTCTCGTGATCAAACTATCTGCCCTCAAGAGCTGATCTGTGTAATACAACTGTTTTCTCAAATCCCCCTGCTGCCTGTAATGCTTTATCAGATATTCGTAAGCAGGACGGAGCTCCGGCAGCATAAAGGCGTGCCGGTTGAAAATCGAATCTACCTGCTGAAAATATGCCATTGCCCTGCCCTGCTCCTTGAGCTGTACATAATTTTTTGCCAAGTAATAATCAACAACCGATGCCCAGGCAAAATCGCCTGCCCTGCGAATGGCAGGGAGCGATGCCTCCAACGATGAGATGCTCTGGCTATTTTTGGCATTATAAAACTCAGAAATTCCCAGGCATTTTTTAAAATACGCGTTCTCCACCTCAAAATCAAGATCCTTTCCTGTCAGTTCAAGCCCCAGACCCAAAAGGCTGTCCGATCTTTTGAAATCTCTCTGATAGCGATAGCAAACCAACAATTGATGCAGGCTTTTGTAATAACCTCTCCTATCATTGTACAGCTGGTTGGGATGCCCCGACCTTTCGGACTGCGCCCTATAATACGCCGCACATTCCAAGAAATGACCTTCTGCCTCATCGTAGTAGCCCAGATAGGACTTTACCACTCCTATGTGGTAAATCACTTTGTGCCGCAGGTATTCATCTTTAATTTTTTGCGCGTGGTCATAGGCCGTGAGATATTCATTGAGCGCCAACCTGTACTTCCGAAAATTGAAATAATAAATAATCCCCTTTCCCAGGTATGCACTGGTGATATAACTATCGTTTTTTGTCAGTAATGCCACAGCGATCGTGCTATCTGCATATCTTAACTTCGTGGCCTCGGAAGGCGTGAACATTACGGCATCCTTGTAGGCCTGATACAAGTGGGCATTGCTTCCATTTCTCTTCGCAAGACCAATGTATCGGTAAACGTAAGGTAGCGCGAAACTGTCATTTTTCTTCTTGAACTCGTAGTGTCTGCGGATATTCTGGTAATCGTCCGATCCAGAGTGCCGGGCATGAAACCAGCTGAAAAATAGCAGAGCCCATATCATCAGTAATTTTTGATTCTTCACAGTCTGTGTTTTTTGTATTGAAATCAATCAAATTTAATCAATATGACACAAAAATGAAAGATTACACAAACATAAATGAATAAAAACACACAAAACCAATGCATAACGCAATATGGCAACATTATTTGTCGTCAAAATTTATAAATCTGGCCGTCCAGATTTATAAATCCCTACGCCAAGCGCTTGCCACAAGCTCTTAAGCCTTCTACATTTGACAAAGAATTCTAATCATTAACATCCGGCCGGATCAACTTTTTAAAACATTCAACCTTATGAAAAAGTTCATCCTATTTGCAATCATCCTCGCTTTTGGCATCACGACCCAACAATGCCGTGAGCATGACAACCCCGAAGTTTCTGCCATACCAAAACTTAACAAAAGAGCAACCGACAGTATCCAAGACCCATCGAACAGCCATCGCGACCTATGGGAACTGGACCCCGACCCACCCGTAAGAGACGGCCAAGACTGGAAACAACCTTAGCAATAACAAAAAACACATCCATCTATGAACCCCAATTACTCTACCCAATTATGCACGACCGGCAACATCTGTCCCGTGAGTGGGATCTGGGAAAGCATCGGGAACTTCAAAACGACATGCCTTGTTTCGCAGGGAAATAGAATGCCTTACTACTGCAATCAAAAAACCATCTGGATGCTTGTGCGGATCGGATAAAAAGAGAACGATATGAAAACAACTCTCATTTCAATACTGACCAAGGTGACGACCTACTTTTTTATATTGCTGTTCACGTATGCGTCTGTGAGCAAAATCCTTGATTTTGAAAATTTCCAGGTTCAAATAGCGCAGTCACCGTTGCTCAGTTCTTATGCCAATCAGGTGTCGTATGGCGTGGTTATACTGGAGCTTGTGATCGTCGTTCTCCTCACTGTACCAAAATTCCGGCTCACAGGTCTCTATGCTTCTTTTGGTCTCATGTGTGCGTTTACTGCGTACATCTACCTTATTTTGAATCATAGTGATTTTGTGCCTTGTTCCTGTGGTGGTATCCTTGAAAAGATGGGATGGACGGAACATCTGTTTTTTAATATTGCATGTGTGTTGGTGGCCGCGTTATCTGTTCTCTCTTTGAAACAAGAAGAAAGAAAAAAAGATAAAGATGTCAGACCATTCCTTTTGATGCAATGTTCTCTATTACTAGGTATCTTTATCGCCAGTTCGCTTGTGGTGATCTCCCTTTTCTTTTCTTCGGAACAGATCATCAAAAAGGAGAACAATTTTACCAGAAGGTTTCCACACCAGCCCATCCTCCAAGATCAAGTACTGAACCTTGAAACCGACTCCTACTATTTTGCAGGCGCAAATAAAAATGGAATTTATCTAGCCAACAAGACTTCGCCATTTCATATACTGAGGGTCAGCAATGATCTTTCAAACATGGAGAGGCTGTCGGTCACGCCAGAGGGTAACCATACTTACAAGGCACTGACATATCAAATAAGACGAAACGATATCTATGGTTTTGACGGAACGGTTCCAGTCATCTACAAAGGATTGCTTTCCACTAATGTACAACTTCAGACCATAAGCCTTGGTGATGCGTACTATAACCAAGTGATAGCAAGATCACCAGTCCGATTTGCTTTGCGCACAAATGTAGGGTCGTCTCAGAAAAATGTGCTCGCAATACTGGATCTGGGGTCAAAACCAGAGTTGCAACTCCAGGAGCACATCTTGAGCCGTGAAAAAGACAATTGGTTTGACAGCGATGGAAGATTACTCTATGATGAGCAGAGAGATGAGCTGTACTATATGTTCTACCACCGGAATCAAATCCTGAAAATGGATGACCAGCTAAGGCTTATAGGCCAAGGCAAAACGATCGACACCACTTCAGATTCAAGAATCAAGACCCGTCAACTGACTGACGGTTCTGTAAAAATGAGCCATGCACCAACCATGGTGAATTACACGATGGCCATCCACAATGGGCTCATATTTAACAGGTCTGCACTTATCGGCAGATCGGAGCCAAAGGAAATGTGGAAGAAGGCATCGATCATTGATGTCTACAAGACCAACTCATTCGACTATTGGGGCAGTTTCTATGTACTTCACCGCAGCGGAAGATCGCTGTCCCAAATGCTTGTTACCGACCAATACCTCTACGCATTGGTCGGAGATCATCTTGTCCGTTATCGACCTGCAAGGTCTCTGATGGAAGAGATAAACAGGGGAAATGCTGAAAAACCTTAAACAGAGTAAGCATAAATTTTTAAAATTATCATTATGAACAATTTAAAGAAAGCCATCTTGCCAGTTGTTATTGGTATGTTGGGAATTGGGACCGCTTATGCCCATCAAGTAGAAAAAGAAGCAAGATCAACCACTATCCAAGGATATCTTTTCAGACCAAATGAAGCCATACCTTGTCAAGCAGTTTCAAAAATGTGTGATAATGCCGGTTCCTATGAATGCACCGTAGCCGGTCCAGGTACGGAAAGCCTGCATTATATCAGTGGCACCAGTTGCCCTGACGTATTAAGAAACAGCGTACCTAACTAAAAAAAGCTGCCCCAGGAATGGGGCAGTTTTCAATTGTCCATTTTCTGGATCCAATCTTTTTTCACATCTTTCAAATGGTGATCCAACCAATCGTATATACGGCCGTACAAATCGATCCTATTCTCGATCTTGCTTATCGTATGACCATCTTCCGGATAAAAGAGAGCCGTGACCTTTTTGTTGTTTCGACGCAAGGCCAAATAAAACTCCATACTTTGATCCCAAATAATATTGTCATCCTTTTTGCCTGCCCATAACAAAATGGGTCTTTTGACGTTTTCCGCGTGATAGACAGGACTGCTCTCGATATATAGCTCTTTATTGCTGGCAAATGGACCAGGCATACGGTACTGCCCATCCTCAAACTGCCAGAAAAAAGGACTCTTAAAATTATAGTTGAAAGAATTGAAAGATCTTACCAGATCGCTATTGCCCGCACCTGAGACAAACGTCGCAAATCGATCAGAACGGGTTGCTATGAAGCTGGTCTCGTAACCTCCGTGCGAATGCCCTATCAATGCCACTCTTGAAAAATCGATGAAATCGTACTTTTGAAGAGCATCCAACTGGGCATCAACACAGTCCAATGCTGAAAACCCCGCACCTCTCGCGCCATAGACAATACTCGGTAGAAACACAAAATATCCATTTTCAACAAGATGACGCCCGTTGATCCCCTCTGTGGAACCAAACATCCCGTCAACCAAGTACTTGTTGCTCTCGAATGTCTGCGATTCATAAATAGCCGTCACCATGGGGTATTTTTTATTTTTGTCAAAATCCAATGGATAGATCAGTACTCCGACCACCTCTTTCCCCTCCGAATTGTAGGCCGTGATTTTCTCAGACCTAATTCCTGTGGCCTTTTGATCTTGTTTCTTTGAATCATACACAAGAGCCGACTGCTTGCTCTTCCACCATATCTGTGGGGGCATGTTGACATTGCTGCGTGTATAGATCAAACTCGAGCCGTCATTTATTACCTCAAGGTCACCAATATAATCTTCTGTTGGTGGCATCAGGATCTCCAACCTTCCTTTATAATAACTTGCTATGGCGGTCATATTGCCCGACCTGTTCCATAATTGGACATACAGCTTTTTACCATGGTCAAAATTGGTCCTGTTGATGTTGGAGCCGGGACTGATAGGAACATAGTTGTCAGAAATGATACGACTTCTGTATCCTTTGGGAACAGTTAGATCACGAAGCTTTCCAGACCCTGTATTGTATTCTGTAAGGCTATTTTCGTTTTCAAACAGCAAAATTTTGCCATCGTTTGAAAAATAGGCCGCCCGAGCAGTTTTCAATGGGATTTTTACTTCTGCCTTTGTTTCGACGTCGATCAGCCACCACACGTCATTCTTGAGCGTGGCAAGGTATTTCCCCGTCGGGTCGGCGTAAACGACACTTCCTGTATCAGCAAGCAGTTCCTGCTTTTTCGACGCAATATCATAACGGTACAGGGTGAATGGCGGAAGCTTTTTTGTGTAGTCACGGTGCTTCAGCGGATCGAAGGCCAACACATATTTCTTACTTCCATTGTGAAAGAAGCGTGTGGATTCCGGATCTTCTAGTTTTATAACCTTATTTTCATAAGGATTCCACAATACAAAAACATTTCCCCCTTTATCGTAGGTATGCTCAATGATATAATTGTCATTGCCGTACCAGATCTCTACGGCGCTTCTATCCTTGGGAGTGGTCTTGACGATCAAATCCATGAAGATCTGACCTTTGACTATCTGCACAGGCTTCTGCATGAGACAGGAAATACCGGTAAGCGATGGATGCTCCAATTTTGCCTGATGGTTTTCCAGAATATCGATGAAATGAACATCATTTTGCTTTTCCACCAATTCAAAGACAATGTAAGCGTATGGTGAGAGTTGAAAAACATCCAATTTCTCGTTTTTCGATTCGAAGATCAGAGTGCTTGATCTTTCTGTCAGCTGATGTAACTGGTACTGCAAGTCATGTTTTCTGGTGTAAAATAGATTTCCTTCCTTATTGTGGACACTATGGACATCCTGTACAGTCCGCACCAGATTGCCTCTGTCATCAACGACCTGAAGCAAATGATCTTTCAGTACCAAAATTAAGTTGAGGTCTTTCGAATACTCCGCCCCTTGAATATCTTCCCATCTGATCTTTTGAAGGGAAGGCAACAGCACCAGTTCTGCATTCTTTGTATTCCTGACAAAAAAATTTCCAGTTTTGGTAAATGCTGATCGAATCGTCTTGGGAAAGTCCAACAAAACAGAATCACTTCCATTGGCAGCTACCAGCGCAACCGTATCGGTACTTTGCTGATAGGCCTTGTTGAAAGCAACATGCTTCCGATCGTCAGACATCTGCAGGTCTTGTATCTTGTAGTATCTATTCCTGAATTTTTCAGGAATGTTATTTTGCCCCCAGATAGCCGTCGACATCCACAACATAGAGAAGGCATACAGAAATCGCCACTTCATATTAGTAACCATTGTTCTGGGGATTTAGATTGGGGTTCAAAGAAAGCTCTGAAACGGGCAAAGGCCATAAAGCATGAAATGATTTCCAATTAGGTTTTGCAATGGAAAGCATCTCTAGTTTGCCACTTCTTTTCAGGTGAAGAAAGCGGATGCCCCTTTCCGTGAAAAATTCTCTCCGTGACTCGTTCAGGACCTCGGTCTTGAGGTCTTCCACGGAAATATTTGTCTGCAATGCAGGAAGACCCGCCTTGAGGCGCACGGGATTTAAATAGGCCAATGACTGAAGTACTTTTCCCTGCTCGGCATGCGCCTGCGCCAAAAGCAGATAGGCCTCTTCCAGACGGAAGACCACGGAGCATTCATCATTGTTCTGACTGATGGTCTTGTACTTGTTGATCTTGTAGTAGGTGCGCTGGCCACTGTTGACCTTCTCAAACCATTTTTGCAATCTGAGATCTTGTGGCTCAAAACTGGAGATCAGATCTTGCGAGGCAGCATAGTCCCTAGGATCACTTGAATAAAAATAGTAAAGCATTGCCTCCGGCGTCGCATTACCTGCTATGACAGGCTTCAGTTGGAAAATGATATTGCCACTTTCCTTTTTGAATGTTCGCGCAATATCGGGCTGCCATGTGTACATCGGACTTTGCACCACACGCCCAAGAAGTGCCTCTGCGTCTGACCATTTGCCCTGCCGGCTATAGACCAGAGCGAGAGACAGCTCTGCCGTCTTCCTGTTGACAAAAATCCGTTCGGGATTGCGGTAGTTGTCCTCCAGCATTGTGACAGCCTCCACCAGATCGAGCGAGATGTTATCGAGGACCTCATCTGCCGATGTCTTGGTAAGCGACTGGTTGACGGCATAGTCTGTGACGGTGGTGTACGGGACATCGCCAAAGATCTGGGACAGATAGAAATAGATGATGCTTCGAAGGACCATCGCCTCCCCTTTGATCCTCTTTGCATCGCTTGCAGGAATAGCAACGGATCTTCCGATACCGGCAATAATGGCATTTGCCATATAGATCTCCTTGTAGGCATTCGTCCAAACGGCGTTCACCGCAGTGTTGGAAGGCGTCTGAATATTATTGTATAGATCTGTCGCCGCATTTGTGGCATTGATATTATAACCATCCAGATCATCTGCGTAGCTACCCAGCAGCGCGCCTGCCCCAAAGTTGCCACCACTAAGCAGAGAAGACATCTGCATCTCCGTGTAGAGTGCACTAAGTGCGCTTTGCGCAGTTGCCGTCGAAGAAAAGACCTGTTGCGTATTCAACTGGTTGGTGGGATCCTCCACTTCTACGAGCTTCTCGCAGGATGTGAACAGCAGGGTCAGTGAACCCAGCAAGCATCGTTTGTAAATAGATAAAGTTTTCATTTTTTTCTGTAATTAAAAGGTGAGTTGAAATCCGAATGCATAGGTCTTCAGTGGCGGGAGGTATCCTGAGATGAGAAACTCCGGATCGAGCCCGAAATAGCTGGTCCATGTGATAAGGTTCTGACCCTGCACGTAGATGCGGGCCTCCCTTACAATACCTTTTGCTATTGGAAGCGTATAATTGACCTGTACATTCTTTAACCGAATGAATGATGCATCACCGACCGCGGCGGTACTGAATTTCAAAAAGTTTGTCAATGTGCTGGTCTCGGGATCGGCCTCAATGGCATATGGCATGATAACCCCATCCGTATTGTTCTGTGACCAGACATTTGTAAATGCCTGGGGCTGGTTGTTCATGCTTCCGGGCAGATTCATCTCCCTGAAATAGTTGGTCTGCCTCTGCTTCACGAACTGGAACAGAAACGAGAGAGAAAAGTTCTTGAACCTTATATCGTTCTGCAAACCCCCGAAGTAGCGTACCCCGACATTCTCGACGGTCTGGGCATCATCCAAAATGGTGATCTTGCCATCGTTGTTCGCATCTTTAAACCTGTATTTTCCTGTCTCAGGATCAATGCCCTGATATTCGAGAAGCTTGAGGATCGTGACAGGCTGTCCTATCACATACTGGTTTGCATAAGGGGAACCCTCCAAACCGGGGAATGCGACCAGCCTATTCCTTGGGAAGGAGATGTTGAGGTTTGTGCCCCACTGCCAATCGCTACTTGTGATGAACTGAAATCCGACCGTCTGCTCAAAGCCCGTATTTTCCACAACTGCACCAAGATTTGCGAGCACTGATGCAAATCCCGTGGTAGCAGGCAACTGATAACCTACAAGCTGGTTGGACGAAGAGTTCCTGTACCAAGCGGAGGTAAGGCTGACCCTGTCCTTGAATAGCGACCATTCCATTGCCACCTCCAATTTTCTGGTTCTCTCCCAAGAGAAGTTGGGGTTGAAAAGGCGGGATGGCGCAAAGCCTGCCTCGCCGTTGTAGCTGTTAAACGACAATGCGTAAGTATCCAGATACTGGTAGTCGCCGATCCTATCGCTTCCTGTAATACCGTAGCTTGCCCTGATCTTTCCGATGTTCAGCCACTTCGAGTCCCGCAAGAAGCCTTCTTCCGAAAAGATCCATGCACCGCCCAAGGCGCCGAAATTCGCATACCTGTTGTCAGGGCCAAATCTACTGGAGCCGTCCCGTCGGCCGGTGATGTTCAGGACATACCTTTTCTTGTACATCCAGTTCAGCCTTCCAAAGAGCGCGGCATATCTGTATCGGGTCTCATTCAGGTTCAGGATGTTGATCGTCTTGGCCGCCGCAATGTTCTCCAGAAGATCGTTGGAGGTGTACCCCGTTCCTCTCATGGATGATATTTTTGTGGTTGACTCCTGATAGGTGGCGCCAACAAGTGCCTCCCAGCTTGTATTGTCTGTTTTTGTATTCCAAGATAACTGCGGCTCGAAGAGGTATGAGGAGGATGACGACCTCCCCTGCGACGCCGTAGAATAGGCGGGGCTAGAACCTGACAAAAATGCTGGATTGTACATAGTATTCGGGGAAAGCGTGAGCTCGTCCAGATCTCTATAGTTCACCCCAGCGTTCAGCTTGACCTTCCAATTGCTCCAAAAACCATAGGATACGAGCATGGTCTGGTTGAGCTGGAAAGATCTTGCGCTGTACCTGCCATTCAAAGCGCCTAATGGATTGGTGAAGGTGTTGTTCTCCCAATTGAGGTTTCCGCCGGCATCGTAGAGCTCCGGTGCGTTGGGTGAAAGCAGAAGTGAGCGCCTGGTAAAGTCGCTGTTCATGGTATTGTTGCTTTGGAATGCCAAGTTGTTGGAAGAACCGATAGAAAAGTTGCGGTCGGCACTCTCGTAATTAAATTCGCTGTTCAGTATGTTGTTCTTGTTGTGGAAATCGGCGGGATACACCGTACCGTTGTCGGTGTGCGTGAAACCTACCCTGAAAGAGTTTCTGTTTCCGGCACCGCTGAGTGAGAGCTGGGTCATGCTGTTTTCCGACGTGTTGCCGATGAGCCTTCTCTGCCAATCGGTGTAACGGCTCCTGTCCCATATCCCGTTTATGTCATAGGCATTTGCAGGGATCGTTGTGATGCCAGTGTTCCGAAAGGCCTCTTCCCTCATATTGACGTACTGCCCTGTGTCCATCATCTTGAATCTGCTCGCGACACGACCGAGGCTGAGACTGGTGTTCAGGTTGAGCGTCAGTTCCCTTAACGAGGCTTTCTTGGTAGTGACGAGGATCACGCCGTTTGCACCTCGTGAACCATATATTGCGGTGGCGTCGGCATCCTTTAGGATCTCGATGCTTTCGATGTCGTTGGGGTTGATCGCGCTCAGGGGGTTGATGTTGCGAACCGGCTCGAAATTGACGGTATAGCTTGTGGGCAGTTGGCTATCGATGGGAAATCCGTTGATGACGTACAATGGTTCGTTGCCGTTGATCAGGCCGTTGGTGATGGATCGGAGACTATTTCGTCCCCTGATCTGCACATCGTAGCCACCTCCGGTATTGCCACCGATCTGCACAATGTTCACGCCTGCCATCCTTCCTTGTATTGCCGACAATGCATTGTTGACAGGCTGGTTTTCTATGTCCTTGGCGGTGACCTTGGCGATGCTTCCTGTACTCTCCCGGCCTTTGACCTTGTAGTAGCCAGCGTTGAGGATGACCTCCTCGATCTGGTTGTCCTGCCGTGCGAGATCAATGTCTATGGTTTGGCGACCGTCCGTGGTGACCGTCCGTTCTGGTAAGCCATGGTGTCTGAAAACCAGCGTAGGATTGTCACCAGATACCTGAACGGCATAAGCCCCGGAATTGCTCGTGACAACTACCACGTCTGTGTCCTTTTGGAATACGGAAACGCCCGAGACGGGTTTCCCATTGTCTGTGACAGTGCCGGTAATGATCCGCATCTGCCCTATTGCTACGCCTGAGACGAGCAAGGTGATGCCAAAAGCCAATTGGATATGACTTAGGCTGCAAAAGTTTTTTTTCATACTTTTGATAAAGGTTTAATTAGTTGAACTTGGGTTCTCCTCTGCACTACGTACACTCCAATATACTAATGGTGCTGGGAGGGCTTTTTTTTGTCGGATGTAAAAAGTACAATGTACTATGTATGGTGTATAAAGTATGGTGTATAAAGTATCAGGTATCGTTGTGGAAATTTTCTTTCCCCTGCCCTAAAGGGTGGAAAATTTCTAGCTCCGAACTTAAAGGGTGGAAATTTTTTCTCCCCGACCCTAAAGGGTGAAAAATTTCTTCTCCCGACCCTGAAGGGTGGAAAATTTCTTTGAGGATTTGAGTTTTCATTTTTGTTTTTGTTTTTTCGGATCGCTTTAGGGGAAAGCTTAATTGACATGGTAATACTTTCCCGCCAAAGACAATCCTTGAAATTAATTTGATTGAATGTAATTTTTTTGTGTTCTAATCCAATTTTTGAGGGAATTCTTTTCCTGGCTCTAAAGGAATTCTTTTCCCCGGCCCTAAAGGGTGGAATTCCTTTGCCCATCGCGCTGGAGGGTGGAAATTCTTGTTTAATATGGAATAGAACATTGCAAGTCCCGTGAAAGCTGTGAAGCCGCAATGGGTTGTACACCCCATTGTATCGTGTCGTGTTTGATACTACACTTTAGTATATTTTGGGAAGCGGCTTAGTAAGCGGAGAAAGCGGACAGCATTGGGAAACAAAAACGGCATGAAACTCTACAAATCCGAACTAGAGGTACTGGTATACCCTGAGACAGATAAGAGAGCTCACGCCTAGGTCGTGAGCTACAATACTTATCCTCTTGTCTCAATAAAATTACCAGTTTTCTAGTACAAGATTCTAAGCAATAGCTTCTATAATTCTTTGAAGTATCGCAAAGTTACATTACAGTAACTTATTTTACAAATATAGCAATATTTTATTATTGCGCACAGAAAACCGCACTATTTTTTTTCTCTTTCTTTTAATTTGCGCTAATGGAGAATGAGCAGGAAGTCATTATTGCTATTTGCAAATACGTATATACAAACTGGATTTCAAAAGCAAAATCACAGAGAGAGTTTGCGTCTAAATGTGATATAGAAGAAAGTACTGTTAGAAGAATTAAAAATATTGCACTAGGTACATCGAAAACAGAGTATAATATGTCAGTTAAAACGATAGCTAAAATTTGTCGTAAAAAAGAGATAACCTTAGAAGAATTGTTTCAAAATATAAAAAAGTAAAATCCTGACAATGTCAGGATTTTTTTTATAGTTACTTTGTAGTAACGCTTAGAACATTGTCTAAGAAGTTTTTAGGTATCTAGTATTCTTTTCTAATTAGTAAAATTGAAACTCCACTGGTAGCGAGGGCTGCTATGATGCTGTAGATTTTTTGGGTTTTCATATTTGTGCTTTTTATAAAGATAATAAAAGTTTTAAAAAATTTTGTTGAGAGTTGGTATTTTTGTTTTTAAAGAAGATTGTAAAAACTAACTTCTAATTCGTTACATTTGATAATGATACAAAATTTATCAATCTTCGAAAATGATTAAAAAATTACAGAAAATTTGGAATGATTCTGTGTGGAGCAAAGTTATTTCCGTGGGAATTTTATTTTTGATTACTTTAATTAACAATAAAATAGTCTCTATATCTCAAAAAATATCCTTCAAAGATGCATTTCTAAAATTCTGGAATTATCCTATTAAACTCTGGATTTGTATTGTGGTTCTAATAATTCTTTCACTCATTATGTGGATCTACTACATTTTAAAACAAAATAGAACATTCAAATATGATGACGATACAATTGAATTGGATTGTAATTTATATATGAAAATCAGAGATGAATTTCTTACTGAAGATATGATTATGAATGTGAAACAAAACATATTTTCAAGCAACGCTTTTTACGGTGAAAATCTATTCACTATCATTGAATTAACTGATGAAAACAGAAAAGCATATTTTGAATTTCTTAATCCAGTTTTAGAGGAGAAAAAGGAACAATTGCTTAAAACAATAGGAGAATTACGCTCTGTTACAGTAAATACAGTTAGTGGTATTCACGGAACTCCAGGATGGCTGTCGATTCCAAAAGAATGGGCTCATAGTGACAGAAAGAGATTTGATGATGCATGGAAAAATATTTCTTCGATTGAAAATGAATTGGCAATGAAATATGATGACTTTATCAAAACAGGTAAAAGAATACTAAAAGTCTAAAGTCAAAATCCCTATCATTGGAAAGAGCGCAAGTTAAATCATTAATGTAGATACAAAGTCTAAAACTGCAAAATTCGATATCAAAAATTTAAATCTTATTGCCATCGCTTGGAAGTTCAATAAAAGAATTTTTTTCTAACGAGCCAATAAATGAAATTAAATACGACGATATAAAAGAGATTGAAATAAAGAAAAAATCCTGACGTGAGTCGGGATTTTTTGTTTCACAAGATAAATGTTACCATACCTAATTAAAATTCAGTAAAAATACTGATTGAAAATTTTATCGTTGTATTTACTTTTGTTGTTTTACGGAAAACCGTAATGAGGACAAATGAAAAGTTGATATATTTGGTTCTCATAGTACACACTATTAGATTATTTTAATGAATATAAATTCATCCTCATGCAATGAAATAATTTGTAGGATTAAAAATAAGTTACAGAACAAAGAAGTTGCAATATTTTGTGGTGCTGGAATATCTTACAATTCCGGCCTTCCGCTAGTCAACAATTTACTTAAATACATTCTAAAAGTAATTGATGTCAATGAAAATGACTCAAAAATCCTCCTAAACTCAAATCTGCCTTTTGAGGCGTTCATTCAAACGTTATCAAATGAAACAAATATTGATGACATATTAAATATCTTTACAAAAGGACAGCCAAACGACAGCCATCAACTGATAGCTCTATTAATCAAATTGGGATTTGTAAAAAATATAATTACTACAAATTTTGATACATTAATTGAAGATGCATTGTTGGAAATGAAATTAATTAATAGCACTCATTATCATGTTTTTTCGTGTGATGAAGAGTTTAAAAATATTGATTGGAATGATGGTAATGTTAAACTTATTAAAATACATGGTTGCATCTCAAATAAAAAAGAAGTTGAAATAACTTTGGATCTAGTTGCACGTCAATATATAAGTCAAAATAAACATAAAACAATTTCATCCTTTTTTTCAGAAAAAATAAATCCTAACGTCCTTTTTTTGGGATACAGTTGTTCAGATCACTTTGATATAACTCCACAAATCCAACTCATTACTCAAAATCAAAGTCATATAATTTTTATAGAACATTCCTTTGATGAAAATAGTTGTGTTGTTGAAAAAATAGATTTTAAAAAGTATAACAATCCCTTCGATCTCTACAATGGAGTTAGAATCTATTACAACACTGATTTTCTAGTAAGACAATTGTGGGAACAGTTTTCGAGTGAAACTTTAAAAAAACATTTTTCTGAGCCTATAAATTGGAGTGAAAATATTAATATATGGATACAGAAAGAGTCTCAATATTCCTTAGCAATAAAAAATCAATTAGCAGCAAGGCTTTTCTACGATATTGGAGAATATAATATTTCTATACAAATATGGCAAAAAGGTCTCCATATAGCTCAAAGTGAAAATAATCAATTGTTTTTTTACGCTCAACT
This sequence comes from Chryseobacterium sp. FH1, assembly GCF_000735135.1. Lineage (GTDB taxonomy): Bacteria > Bacteroidota > Bacteroidia > Flavobacteriales > Weeksellaceae > Epilithonimonas. Next base: position 230,213 of record NZ_JPLZ01000006.1, on the reverse strand, counting down.
TGGTAACCTTGGAATGGCTTTAAATGCAACAGGTAGATTTCCGGAAGCTCAAAAATGTTTAGAAGAGTCAAGCAAAGTTTGCAGAGAAATAGGTAATACCCAAGGCGAAATTTCTCAATTACAAGCACTTGGTAGCGTTTACAGAAATCTCGAAGATTATGACAATGCTGCCAAAGCATTTGAACGAGCCGTATTTTTAGCTGAGAATTACTACGTAGAAAGTTTATGCCCTTCATTAGGAAATCTCGCAACTGTTTATAACCAAACCGGACAAGTCGAGAAGGCTATAAAAACCTTACAGAAGGGGCTACCAATTGCAAAAATAACAGGAAATAAACAATCAGAAGGTAGTATGTATACTAGTCTTGGAGTCGCTCTATTTAAAAAAGGTGACTATAAAACATCTAAAATCTTATTACAGAAAGGTATCGATATAACAAGACAAATTGGAGATAGACAAGGTGAATGCATGTCTTTACACAATCTAGCAAATGTCAGTTTACAACTAGGAGATTATGACAACTGCATAAAATATGCACATGAATGCTTGAAGATCGCTTTGGAAATCAACATTGAGCCAAGTCAAGGAGGATCCTATTATAATCTTGGGACGGTTCACTTATTGAAAGGAAACAAAGAATTAGCTGTAGAATATTTGAAAAAATCATTAGAAATCAATATGAAAATTTATGGGCTAAAGCATTCAAACACAATCTTTGCAAAGAAAATCCTTGATAAAGCAATGAATTCGTAATTAAGCAGAAATTCTTCTTATTGTTAAAAAAGCAAAGAGGAATTGCTAGAATACAAAGATATATTACTAAAATATAAATAAATTTTTTAAATATCAAGATTATAAAAAACATACAACACACAATAAAACATTCATTATCAGTTAATTATATTTTTTTTATTTAAGGTTTTTTTTAAATAGATTTATATAATATATTTGTATATTATGGCGACTAATACTATGGCTTCAAAAAAACTTTATATTGATCTCTTCGCAGGATGCGGGGGACTATCCTTAGGACTTCATAATGCAGGTTGGGAAGGCTTATTCGCAATAGAAAAAAGTCCAGATGCTTTTAAAACTTTAGAATTTAATTTAATCAACAAAAAAAAGCATTTTGATTGGCCTGATTGGCTTCCTCAACAAAACCATGAAATAAATTCAGTTTTAGATACTTACGTAGAAAATTTAAAATCTTTACGAGGGAAAATATCTCTCATTGCCGGTGGACCACCTTGCCAGGGTTTTTCGATGGCTGGCAGACGTGATGAAACAGATCAAAGAAATGATTTAATTAATTCATACATTAAATTTGTTGAATATGTTCAACCAAAAATGATTTTCTTTGAAAATGTGAAAGGTTTTACAATGGAATTTAAAAAAAACAAAGAAAAAGGAATTGCATATTCGTCAGTTGTAACAAAAAAACTACAAGATTTAGGTTATTTTGTTAAAGGTATGCTAGTTAATTTTGGTGAGTATGGTGTTCCACAAAAAAGAACCAGATTTATACTTATTGGAATTAAAAATAATATGGTAGATTCTTCACAAGAATTAGTTGATAATTTTTTCACATCTTTAAGTGCTAATTCATTTAGCTTCTTAAAAAGAAAAGGATTATCCAAAGACACTACATTAGAAGATGCAATTTCAGATTTATTGAAAAGTAATGGCACGAAAGAATCACCAGACACTTCAAGTTTTCAGGCAGGGATTTACAGTAGTAATAAAACTAATTATCAAGCTTATATGCGAAAAAACATTCGTAAAGAGATTGCTGATAGCCACAGATTCCCTAAGCATTTACAGTCAACATCTGACAGATTTAAAGTAATTTTAGAATTATCAAACAATAGACGAAATTTAGATTTATCAAAAGATATTAGAGAAAGATACAATTTAAAAAAACATACTATAATACCATTATGCGGAAGTAGTAAAAGCCCAACAATTACTACCCTTCCAGATGATTATATTCATTATTTAGAACCCCGAATATTGACGGTCAGAGAATATGCGCGGATTCAATCATTTCCTGACTGGTATGAATTTAAAGGAAAATATACAACTGGTGGTAAAAGAAGAACTCAGGAAGTGCCCCGCTATACTCAAATTGGTAATGCAATACCACCACTCTTCGCAGAACAATCTGGCTTAATTCTAAAAAGTCTACTCTAAATGCGAAATGAATTAAATTTTAAAATTAGTGCTGCGTTAAAAAATATAATAGGTCGTGATTTAATAAATGACGACTTTATTGCTGTGTTCGAACTTGTGAAGAATGCTTATGATGCACATGCTACTCAAGTAGATATAACATTTGAACATGATGCCGTCAGTAATAATTTTAACAAAATTATTATTTCAGACAATGGCAAAGGAATGAACTATTTTGATTTAGTAAACAAATGGTTATTTGTCGCTTATTCAGCAAAAAAGGAAGGTACCGAAGAGAATAATTATAGATACAGAGATAGAATTAAAGTTAAAAGAGCTTATGCTGGAGCCAAAGGGATAGGTCGCTTTTCTTGTGATCGCTTAGGTTCAAATTTGTATCTGGAAACTATTAAAGAAGAAGAGGAATCAAAAGTTGAAGCATTAATAACCGATTGGGAAAAGTTTGACAATGATTTAAATGACGAATTTATCAATATAAGTGTTCTACATGAAACATTAAGCAAAAGTTCATATGGAAAAACAAAAGGTACTGTTTTAGAAATTACAAATTTACGAAGTCTTTGGGATCGAGATAAATTATTAAGACTTAAAGGCGCATTAGCAAAATTAATAAATCCTAACAATCAAAAAGATGATGATAATTTTAAAATAAAATTAATAGTCGATGCTGAAAAAATTGAGGACAATTTAGTTTTAGAAAGAGGTAAAAAAAAGAAAAAAACAGAGGAATCCATTTACAAAGACATTGTAAATGGAGAAATCCAAAATTTAATTTTTGAAACATTAGATTTAAAAACAACAAAAATAGTTTCTAAGGTTTCTAATGATGACACTATAACAACTGAATTATTTGAAGGTGGGAAATTAGTATATTCTATTGTTGAGGAGAATAAAAATCTATACTTACATGATGTCGATTTCATAATATACTATCTTAATCGTTCATCAAAACTGACCTTCTCCAAAAGAATGGGACTACAACCAGTGGAGTACGGACATATTTTTGTATATAAAAATGGATTAAGAATATATCCCTATGGAGAGAGAGGAGAAGACCCTCTTAAAATGGATAATAGAAAAGCTCAAGGAACTGCAAGATACATTGGAACCAGAGAATCAATAGGATATATTGATATTGGTGGAGAAAACCAATCTTTGGTTGAAACATCGAGCCGTGGTGATGGACTTATTAAGACTCAGGCTTATCAAGAGCTATATCAATGGTTTTATACTACTTTAAGAAGATTAGAAAGATATGTTGTTGAAGTTTCAGATTGGGGAAAAGATTTATCGGAAGATGACTACATAAATTTGGATGAGACTGCTAAAGTGTACGCTTTACAAAACTTAGTGCAAAAACTAGCACGATCGCAAAATCTAATTTCCATTAATTACTCAGATGATTTATTCGAAATTCTGGAATTGAAAGAAGAAGATTCCACTAAAAAGATTCTAGAAGATATAAAAGATAGAGTAAACAATAAAGATTTTAATACGGACGAGATTATTTCTTCAGTCAGAAAAATTGAAAAAAAGTTAACCGATTTGAAAACCTCAAAGGATGAGGCAGAAGAAGAAACTTTAAGAACAATGATTGAAAATGAGAAATTAACCTCTCAAATTGATGCTGAAATAAAAAGAAATTTATGGACTAATTCTATAGTAGGAACCGATAAAGAAAAAATAATTGCCCTTCAGCACCAGATCTTTCATTCGTCCAGTAGAATTAACAGAAATATTGGGCTATTACTAAAACAGTTAAGAACAATTGAGGGGCATGAAAAGTTTAATAAGTTTCTATCTGTAATTTCATTGGAGTCAGCTAAAATAAATTCTATAGCAAATTATATCACAAAGGCTAATTTCAACTTGAAAGCTACTGAAATTAATGAGGATTTAATTGAGTTCACAAAAGGCTATATAAATGAAATTTACTTATCAGAAGATAAGGTTATCGACACTCCAATGAATCTGCAGGTTAATATTCAAGAAAACTTGAAATATAAGAGAAGGTTTATTCCATTAGAAATTACATCGTTAATTGATAATTTCATAAACAATTCCGAAAAATCAAAGGCTTCCGTTTTAGAAATTAACTTTGATTTGGAAAAAAACAATATTATACTTTCTTTTTATGATAATGGCAAAAACTACATCCCTGAAGAAAATTACGATAAAATTTTCGATTTAGGATTCTCAACTACAAATGGATCTGGTATAGGCCTATTTCAGATTAAAGAAATTATTAAAAAATTAAATGGAATTATATCAGTAGAATCAATTAAAAACGTTGGTACTACATTTAAAATAATATTACCCTATGAAAATTAATTACAGTATTTTGTGGCTTGATGATAAAAAATCTGATATAATAGAAGATAATTATGCAGAAGAACTCCAAGATTTTATTTTCAACGAAGGCTTTGAGCCTACAATTAACTTAGTTAGCAATGAGGAGGAATTTTTTAAAAATTTAAATGATTCCTATGACTTAATTCTTACGGATTATCATCTAAATGAATCAGGTGAAAGTGCACGAGACGGTGACAAAATTATTGAAGAAGTAAGAGAAAAGAATGTTTATACGGAAATAATGTTTTATTCTGCTCAGGGAGATGTCGCTGACACTATTAAAAAGGATAGAATTACATTTGTTGATACTAGAAAAATCACAGGAACAGTTCATTATGAAAAAATTATAGAAAAAGCTAAAGAGTTGTTTTTACTAACAGTTAAGAAATTTCAGCACATTGTACCAATGAGGGGATTATTAATCCAAGAGGCTAGTAATTTAGAAAATGACATGTTGGAAATTATAGTTAAATACCTACAAAAGAAAGACTCCCAAAATGTTAAAGATGCTATTTATACAAGTCTAATATCTTTTTATGGTGAAAAACACAGAAAAGCCACAGATTACAAAGACAAAAATTCGATTGGAAAAATTTTAAAAGATCCTCTACTTATTTCCTCTGCACAGAGAGCAATAGCAATTAGTCAAATATTGGACGATGAAGGAGTTGAAAATTTCATAGAGGAGCTTAAAAATGATATAATCAAAATGAGAAATGAATTTGCTCATGCAAAGTATGTCAAAGATGAAGAAACTGGGAATGAAAGTTTTATTACAAAATCCGGTGAACTTATATTTGATGCTGAATTATGCAAAAAAATTAGATTAGATTTAATAAAACATAAAAAAAACATAACAGATCTTGATATTCACATTGAGAGTTTATAGAATTAGATAATTAGGTCAAATTTGGTTAACTATAATAAAAATAATGACAACTATATATTTGAATGGAATGTATTGAATCAAAAACTAACAAATAGGGTGAAAATATTTACCAAAATCGGGGTTTTTTATTTTTAAAAAGGTCATTATCTTACGTTTCAGCCAACTTTATGTTATAGTGGAATCTATAAGATAGTATAATGAAAGAGTTCCTCGCAAATATCAAAACTTAAGAACATTTTTCAAAAATAGCACAGAAGCTATAAATTTCATTTTTGAAGATCAAACGCAATATAAGCTGGCGCTTTTCATTAACTGTTTGCAATTAATATTTTATGAGATACGGTTTTCCGTAAAAATTCTCAACAGCCGTGATTTAGATTTGTATACACAAACACTATTAGAACTATCTCATGGCTTGGTCTTACAGAAAAAGAATCAAAATTATCCCGGGAGTTCATTTGAATTTTGGCAAAAGCGGCATCTCGACAAGTATTGGCGTGAAAGGTGCGAGCCTCAATATCAAAGCGTCGGGAACGAGATTGAACACCAATGTTCTAGGATTTTCAAACTCATACAAAATCTCAGGTCCCTCATCACAAAGGACAGTCCCACAATCCAATTCTACTCCACAACCTTCGTACGCCGAGTTATCGGATAATATATTCAGTGCCGACCTGCATGAGATCACGTCTCAGAATATGGCCGGAATAAAAGAATCTATCCTGATGGCCCAACAGCAAAAAGCAGAACTGCAAACTGACCTCAGGAAAATGAAAACAGCTCTAAGCTACAGCAAAACCAAGAAAATTGCAAGCTACCTTTTCATCTATGGCCTGATCAACAAAAGCATTGTTCCAAAACTAAATGAAGACATCAATGCTCAAAAAGAGGCCATCAAGGAAACAAAACTTGTAATTGATAACTCGGCAGTCAACATAGATATCCAATTCGATGATCCCACGAAGAAAAAATTTGACCGCCTGTACAATGCTTTTAAAAATTTGAGTTCATCTCACCGGATATGGGATATTACGGGCGCACATTACCACAACCGAGTGGCGACGCGATCAAGCGCCAGTAAGCTGGTCAACAGAAGAGATGTGAAGTTCGGTCTAAGATCACTTCCCATCATCCAATCTAACTACGAGGCACTTTATTTTCAGAATATAAACGGAGCCGATCTGTATCTCTACCCCACCTTCGTCCTGATGTACACCAATGATCAAAACTTTGCCATCGTAGGCATCGATGAACTTAGCCTGACATTTTCATCCGTCAGCTTCACTGAAACCAGCACAGTTCCACGAGATTCAAAGGTAACGAGTAAAACCTGGGCAAAAGTGAATAAGAACGGAACGCCTGATAAGCGATTCAAAAATAACTATCAAATCCCAGTGGTTCGATATGGGAGACTTAGATTCTCCAACTCCACTGGTGTGAATGAAGAATATCAGATCAGCCATTATGAAGCTGGGGAAGAGTTTGGGAAGGCTTTTGAGGAGTATAGGAGGGTGTGCAAGGTGTTGTAAAAGCAGTGTGCTTATTGGATATGCTTAAAATTAATCTTCAGGTCTTTGGAATTTTAAAAATGGTAAATTATTAAAATTCAAATTTGATGAAAGTTTTTTTTCTTCGTTTACGAAAATCCAGGTTTGAAAAATATTTTTTCAAAATTGCTAGAAATCAAACCCCAAAGGATAGAAAATAATCGTGAATTTTCATGCTTAAATCCCTGCTGAAGGACAATTTTCAATTTTTTATTTCGTTGACTGCAAATATTTCTGAAAGAAATATCATCAATTAAACTGAAGGCAACAAACCACTTGATATTACAAATGGTTTGGATGCAGTTCGAATTTTCGAACAGATTTTCTTAGATTTATTAGTGCTTACAAAGCGTTACTGCAACGACAATTATTTAAAAAATTTAAGCTTGTTTTGAAATTCTGGGTATTGACGCAGCCGGGCAATGATAACCAAAATTACTAGACCTTACAATACGGGATTACAAATCGAAAAAAGCTTACTCATAAAATAACAAAGCCAACTCAAATGAGTTGGCTTTGTTATTTTATGAGTTCAAGCTATTGAACAGTACTATATTACGTCTATACCACCTCCTTTAAAACCGTCAATAAAATCAGTAAACGAATCAGCAAGTAATACAGCATCTTTTTCCTCCATTCCTATAAAAGGGATGGAATAAATTTTATTATTATTTTTATTTATAAATATTCCCGCACCTCCACCATTGGTACCAATAGTTACAAAATTAGGAACATAAATTTCCGTCTCATAGTCATTATTTATTGCGTCTAATCCTTCTAAAGGAAATAATTCGATAAATCCGGAGTCAGAGTATATTTCATTTTCATTATTATCCATATATTCCAAATAATCTTTTGGGTACTCAAAAAAATCATTCATATTATTAATTTATTTAGTAGATTTCATATTATTATTCCACCAAGGAGTAACTGTTTTTCGATGATAGTCTCTGGGAATTGCAATTTTATTCGCAGGGTCGGTTGGGCTTCCTCCATATTTTACTGGGTGTATCTCGTGAATCTCCATTCCTTTATATGCTCCTGGATTAGCTTTTCTTGCAGCATCATATTCAGCTCCCTCCAAAAGTTTAAAAGGTCCTGTAGGCTTTGGAAGTGCAGATGGATATTTAGACCAATCTGCAACAGAAAACAACCCCTTCTCCGCCGCCAAAATCTTCAATGCATCATCTGTCTGCCCTTTAAAAACAAGCAGTGGCACTGCAGCATATTTTACATTGGAATCTTCATTAGAGAGCCATATTCCGAGCATCTCAAAAATCCCTAAAGTGTCACCTGCTCCTCCGATATATTTTATAGACCATCGTGGCAATGTCCACAATTTGCATAAGGGTCAAAAGGTCGTGAACTAACTTGTGATTTTGGAAATTCATTTGAACAACACCATTACCACCACCCATAAACGCCCCCAAAGAGGAGGAAGGTGTAGATGCTTTGGGCTGTGCCTTGATTACAACTTCATCAATCTTGACATCATATGATCCAGGAATATCTGTTACAGTCCCGCCCGGTACTTTTATTTCCTTGCAACAATCTACAGCATCTTCGCCTATCATACCTGTAGGATCATTGTAGAAGATCGGATTATTATAGGCGTAGGCATAAGGCTGGAAAGTGATTTCCGCAAGCGGATGATACTGTCCCCAAATTCCAACATCAGCCATATAAAACCTCGCGCCATAGTCATACATTCCTGTCTCCTGCAACTCCTTTCCGTTGTACTTGTAGTTGGTATATTCACCGCCAATCGAATACGTAGTCGCTGTGAGATCGCTTGGCTTCTGGTTCATCCCGAAGGCGTATTAGTCGTTCCTGTCTGTTACTTCCGCATTACCATTCGAACCCTTAGTGAAGCTTACCCTCATATTTCCAAGATGGTCCTTGTACTGGTAAATATAATGAGAATTATAAAATTCTATTAATTTCAGTAGATTATTTAATTAATCAACATACCACCCAATCTTTTGTATTGATAGAAGATAGAGAAAAAAAGTTATGAGCAACATATAAAAATGAATTTTATTTATTTTAAGTAAATTTTTTCTACAAATTGCAAAAATTAAAACATAGATTAAAATTATCATTATCGAAAACAATAAAAAGTTTGACCACTTATCAATTTCTAAAGACCAAGTTTCAAACCATTCAATACGTTGATGTAGAGCATATGGATCCAGTCCATTGGAATCAGGCTCGTAACCCAAATGGTACGTAACACTAAAGTAAAATAAGAGAAAAAACATTAGATAAGCTAAAGGATAATATAATGCTGTCAATACCAAATATCTAAAAACTAAATAACATATTTTTTTAATTCCCATAATAAACTTTATTAAGTTGATGATTTTTAAGATATTGAGAAGCATTCATTAGTCCCGCAGAATAAAATAATTTAACCAAATTTTTCGCTCCCATGCCGTGCACTGAAGTTGTATTACCACTTCCTGATTTCCAGCTGTAAATAGTTTGGTTAATTTTTTGTTAGGATATTTCGTTAAGCCAATTTTCATCCTTCCAACCTCCTGAATATACAGCCTTACTTCCAGAGCCAAAGGGATTCATATTATTTACACCTAGACCGCCCGCCCACATAGAAGTTTTTGCCAAGAGATTTGCAGTACTTGAATCTCTATCGATATCTGAGTCTGTAACTGTGGCTCGTACGCCATTTGATAATTTAAAGACTTCTTCACTTCTCAAATGAGGCGCAGCAACTCCATCTATTGGGTGAAACCAACTTTCTCCTGGTTCCAACGAATATGAACCGCCATCTAAATATTCAACTCCATTTATAACCATTGTCACTTCAGGCTTAAAGAAAATTACATGTTTACTACTATTAACAAGATAAGGACGTGGTCTATCTGATTTAGCATCATCCCCATTACTTGATTGAGAACTCCCACCACTTTCCATCTGACCCCACATATTACTCGCCAGTTTCAAAGCGCCTCTTTTTGAAAGCATGCCCACCATGCCACCAACCAGTACCGAAAGCAGCCGTCTTCTTTGTCACAGTCCTGTAGCCCGTGTCTATCTCTATGTCATCGTCATCTCTGGAGGACGTAGCACTTACATTTTTCATCCCATCAGAATCTATAAACCTTATTGGGTTGTTATAAGCATAGGTATAAGGACTCCATCTTCTTGCTATTTCTGCCAAAGGGTCAACTCCAAACCATCTGCCCACATCAGCCATATAGAATCTCGCCCCATAATCATACATCCCCGTCTCCTGAAGTTCCTTTCCGTTGTACTTGTAGTTGGTGTATTCCCCGCCAATCGCATACGTAGGCGCTGAAAGATCGCTCGGCTTCTGGTTCATCCCAAAGGCATAATAGTCATTGCGGTCTGTTAACTCTGCGCTTCCATTGGTCCCTTTTGGTAAAGCTGACCCTCACATTGCCCAAATGGTCTTTGTACTGGTAAATATAATTAGACTTATACCAAGAGATTTGGAACACCTATTATGATTCTCAATATTTTAAGTAGCTTATTTTCTAGTTTTTTCTACTCTTGCTACCCAAATATTATTTCAAGTTCTATATACTTATCAAGTCTTAAACGGAATTATATTGATTTTCAACAATTTATAATTACATCAACACATCTGATACATTAACCTCAATTGAGTTGGATTTTTGCTTATTACAAATACGAGCATGACACTCGCACTAGCGTGGGGCATTACCAAATATATTAATTATTATTTTATCTGATTTCCAATAAGTTAATATTTAAAATCATATGCATTACTAACTTTGGAACATTGCCAGTTTTACCACGTTTTCATTGATAACATTATAATAAATAAATTGAGTATTATTAGAAAAATAATAATAACATGGTTCATTGTATTTTTTTTTCTTAAAAATGCATTAACAAATAGCATTGTCGTAATAAGATAAAAATAAATTAAAGATTTAATTTCTGGCATCTTATAGTCAAATATTTTATAAATATTGTCAAAAATATTTTTATTTGATATACTATAAAAAATTCTCAAACCAAAAATAACTAATCCTGTTACTGTATATACTAAATGTAGTATTGCTATTTTCATTCTAATATTATTTTCTATGTAAAATTCGTCCACCACTTAAATATCTATGAGTAGAAATATCATAGATTGAAATATTTGTATATCCTCCTCCATTAGTACCAATAACTGAATTAACATTTACTGTAACACCTCTATTCAAATAAGGATTTTGTTTGTGTAGTTGGTCATATCTGTAACTAGCATTTTTATAAATATCCATTATTTGGCCTAGTCTTTCACTTTCCATTGAAATTGAAGTTCCAACTACTCCCATTATTGCAGATGCAGTACTAGCTAAGCTAGGATTAAAATTTTTAAATTTTTCAACAACCTCTTTTATCGTTTTCAAATTATCGATAGCTAATCCTGAAATAGATGCGCCACCTAATTTATCACTAGCCGAATCAAAATATTCTTTCGTAGTGCCTAAAAATTCCATAGTACCTTGATATTCATCAACCCAATTTGCATGATTAAGCTGATATTGATCAATACTTTCAATTGCGCCAAAATATGCTTTAGTTTTTTTTTGTAGGTATTTTCTAGGAGGATCTGCTGTATCGCTTGATTTACCTGCATTTGACGAATTACCACCAGCTAAACTATTAGAAATCCTATCAACAGCACCCTCACTAAGCCTGCCAACCATTTCAAATGTACTGAATGGAGCTGTTTTCTGCGTGTAAGTTCTACCATAACCACCTTCATACACTACATCGTCATCTGATAAAGAAGAAGTATCCTCCGCCTTCATCCCATCCGGGTCTATGAACCTTATTGGGTTGTTATAGGCATAGGCATAAGGGCTCCATCGTCTGCTAACTTCTGCTAGCGGGTCTATACCAAACCATCTTCCCACATCAGCCATATAGAACCTCGCCCCATAATCATACATCCCCGTCTCCTGAAGTTCCTTTCCGTTGTACTTGTAATTGGTATATTCATCGCCAATCGCATACGTAGGCGCTGTGAGATCACTTGGCTTCTGGTTCATCCCAAAGGCATAGTAGTCATTGCGGTCTGTTACTTCTGCGCTGCCATTTGTCCCTTTGGTGAAGCTGACCCTCACATTGCCCAAATGGTCTTTGTACTGGTAAATATACTTAGAATTTTCGTAATCGTAAAATCCTTCCGCCGTTGGAAAGAACAACAGACTTGGCGTTACGAGCTGAGAGCGCACCACAGACGCTTCGCTACCTACGAATACCGTCTCCTCAAAGGCAGATGCAGACCTGCCCGTAGATATCGTGCCTAGGTCGTCCTGCTCCATCTTGTAGTGGAAGCCGTCCAGATAAAAGGTGGTGATCGTACTATGACCTCCCCGTACCGGTACCTTCAGCGACTTCAACACCTTCCTCCCGTCCGCCATGTAGCTGTACTTCAGTGTCTGAGAACCTGGAAGATTCATCGATTCCGGCAGGGCCAGATAGTTGTAACCAATAGCCGATATTTCCTTGTCCGGCATGGCAGTCATACTGCCGTTGTCATCATAGCTGATGCTCTGCCCGCCACCCTCATAGCCCGTGGGATTGCCACTCACATCGCTGATGCTGGTCACACGGTTGCCTGCGTAGCTATAGGAAAGATCGTCGATGATCTCCGCCGTGGGATTGAAAATATTATTGTTTGGGGCAGATCTCTTTAGCGTTGTGATATTACCGTTCACGTCATAGCCCAACTCCTCATCGTACATCCCCAGCTGTGGCAAGGTGACTCCCGGGATCCGGTATCTGGCAGAGAGTAGCCTGTTGATCCCGTCGTAGTTGTAGCCGTAGCGTTTTTTGCCCATACCTCCCGTGTTCCAGTCCACCTCGGAGATGTTGCCATTATATCGGGGCGGATTGAGTGAGCCGTCGGTCGGGTTGTCGTATTTTATTTCATAGGCAAACAGTTTCCCTCCGAGCGTCGTGATGCTGGCCTTATTGATACCGGTCATCCAGCCCAGGGCATTGTATGTGTACGCCATATCCTGCAACGGCTGGGAGAGAACGCCCGCAGTGCTTCCCAGAGTGGCCGTAGCTCCCACCTTCCTATTGGTCAACCTGCCTAGCTCGTCATAGACGTTGTCCGTCAAAAGTTCGTCCACCGGCGCATTGTTTACATTGTGGTAATGCTTCAGAAGCCTGTTCTGCCCATCATACACAAACCTTTCTTTGATGCTGACCTCTGTTGATGCCGTGGTGGCCCTGCTGTGCTGCGTGTAGACCTCCTGCGGAGCACCTGAGAAGTCTGGCCTGTTCTCTGTCCGGGTGAAGCCACCCAGATGGTTCAAGGTGTACGTCCCGACAGGTCTCAGCTTGGCGTCATACCACATGTACGTTTTGTCCCACCTGTCATCGCTCGCACCAATGATCTTGACAAAAGATGCCGTGGGCATTCCCTTGGTGTTGACGTCAGTCGACACATCATGCGTGACCACAGTTTGCGCAGGAGATGCAATAGATGACCATGCAGGCGTGCCGGAGGGATAGGTATCATAATAGTTTACCGTGAGAAGCTGTCTGATGTAGGTGGGATAGGCAGTGGCATTGGAGTACTCGACCGTCAGCCCCTCTTGCGAGAAGGACCCACTCTCCTCATAGTTGTTAGGGAACATGCCCTCTACCCAGCCCTGAACGTCGGACCTTGAACCTGCATCTCCAGTAATTCCAGTATAGACCACCCTCCCGAATTTGTCATATTTGGTAAAAAGCCAGTCCTCTCGCTTTCTCATCTCGACATCCTGCGTAGCCACCAGACGGTCAAGCCTGTCATACACCATGTACTCCCAGCCCTTGCCCGGCAATTTCTTTTCCACAAGTCTATTGCGGTTGTCATAGATGTACTGGTAGCAGAGGTTGTTCAGGATAGTGCTATTCACTGTGGCACCACCTATTTCCCCCATAGCCTTTGGAGGGATGACATAGGCCAGCTGGTCATAGCTGTTGTACACATAGTAGGTATCGGCATACAACGCAGGCTTGGGACGTGGGACAGTTATAGGATCGCCGGGGGCGATTTGCTTTCTGATCATGATCACCTGCCCCTTGGCATTCTTGTATTCAAAGGTGGGACTGCCGTCCTCGTCTGCCACAGTGTTCACATACAGGTCACTGACGGCATAGCTTCCGATGGTGATGCCTCCCGATGTATTTGTCAAATAATCGCGGGTTGCTATAAATTTCCTTATCGACGCATTGTTCAGCCCATAGGAATAGTTTACGGGATGATCCTGCCAAACGCCCGGTGCTCCCTGCGACAATACCCTGCTTAGGGGTGAAGCCTCTAATTGTTTTGTTGAATGAAGTACTGTTGCCCCATACAGATCCTCGATATCATTTGTATTCGAATCGAATGTGTTATAATAGCCTCCATTAGTAGAAACTGCGTTTAATTGTGGCAAAGGCAAAAAGTCTTTGACCTGCCTTCCAAAACCGTCATATTCCACTGGTGTCACAAGATCTTTTGACCCAGGTGTCGCCTTGATGCTGATGGATTGTATCGGACGACCCATCCCGTCAAAATAGGTCACGGACTGCTGTTGTCTTTTGCTCTGCAGCTCGGTCGTGTTATCTTTATCAACTGCTTCAAGCATCACACGGCTGTAGACATAGTTCTGACTTGGAGTAAGATTCTGTGCCTGTGCTACAAGCCCTAAGAACAGAAGTATTCCTGAATATATTGTATTTTTCATCCTTTCCTAATGTTTATAGTTGTACTTGAATTGCTTGAGCACCTTGCCATCCGCATCCACGATCATCTCCAGCTGGTTGGTGTTCTGGTTGTAGATGTACTGCTCCCTCAGCCCGCTCGGCTGGGCAACGCTGGTGACACCTATCAGTGGATCATAGGTATAGGTCGTCACCTGAAAGTTTGGCAATGCCTGCCTGAAGGCTTTCTGCTTGGCGATAAGCGCGGCTTCCGTACCCGCGTTGGCTGTGGCTGTTGCATCTGCATTAGATGCCGTTACCATCTCGCTTAACACTGACATAGACGCGATATCAGAATAGTTCGCGCCTTCTACCTTGGCAATGGGCTGCGTCTTGTCGTAGCCCCATACGATGGCCACGGGCTGGATGTTGCGAACCGTGTACTGCGTAGGGTTGCCACGGTCATCATAAGAATCGAAACGGATCTCTTCTAAAGGCGTTGCAGACTCGAAAGGGTAAGACTTTACACGTTTCGGAAGCTTGTTTTCATACTCCGTCTCTGTTTTAGAGACTCTTCTTTCAGCATGTCCGGAATTTTTAACCTTTGTTTCAGTCACCAGAGGAATCCCTATCATATTGGCTGAGATCAGACTGGTATTGTTAGTCTCCGTGGCATATTTGGTCAGACTTATCGATTCCGCACCGTCCTGAAACACCTGCTTTACCTCGGTAGGATAGTCGTTGGAATTGTAGACATAGCTTGTTATTGTTTGATTGTTTCTTTGACCACCAGTCTCATAAGTGTAGTTTATATCTTTTGATGTTTTTTTTCTAGCGCTACCATAGGTATCAAACAATAAAAAAAATATATCTCCTCCAACATTATACCAATGATTTGGTATGTACCCCGGGGTCATATTCGTATTCATAAACCCGAAGTAGTAAGCTTGACGATCTGCAACTATATTATTATAAAAAGGATCAATCATTCGGTATCCTATTTTTTCGGAAAATTCATTGAAAATGTATTCATTCTCGGAAAAATTAAGAACCTTGCCTTCTTCATTATAAATTTTTGATTCCAGAAGCAAGCCTCTTTTATAATCCTGATTGCGTATGGGGAGCAAAGGAAAAATCATCAAATCTCTATTATACATTACAATATCTTCGTTATAATGATCTTTTGGCGAAGTAAATTTATAGACGGTCTTTCCTATGTGATTTTCCCCGTCTGTATTGAGCACGGTAACATATTGGTAGCCCACATCTCCACCTTGGGTCTTTTGAAAGGGCAAAACATTGTAATTGGTGTCTGTATTATAGTAGATATTGCAGTACGACCCTCCGTTACCCTGAACTGTAGAACCAGCATAAGTATAGATCTCCTTGTAATTAAATAATGGCTCGGGGTAAGCAGTAGCCCCGCTGCTATATAACGGATTATCAACATCTTTATATAGATAATCCGTCCTCTTGTCGGTAAATTCATAATTGTCACCACTCTTCTTGATAATGTTTGCGATTCTAACCCCTCCGCCTTTTCTATTGCCACAGTTGGTTCCTACCTCAGTTCTATTTCTATGACTTGACATGAGGAAATTTTCGATGTAGCCATTACCCGACAACAATTCTACCTTATATCTCCCGGATGGAAGATGACGGGAGAAAAAATAGTTGAGATTATTTCCCAAAGGATTATTTTCCTCATCGAAGCAACTGTTACAAAATCTAATCGTGATTTCATAGGTAGGATATAACACACCCCCAGTCTCAATATTGTCCAAGTTGAAAAGCCTTAATTTACCCTCATATATTGTTTGTGGTGAAGTAAATGAAAATTGAAAACTAACATTTTGGTCATGATCGATATCAAACAAATCGACTTTTTGAGAAGAGAGATTATATATTTCACTGTCAATATCTTCATAAGTATAACTATTCTCATCGCAAACCAATTCCAAACGCTCTTCTTCCTCATCAATATTAACCCTTGGTACATGACTATAGGTATTTTCCTCATAGTTGTATTCTATTTTTTCTCCTGTAGGAACAATCATTGAAGTCAATACATCTTTTGTTGAAATCTGATTTGTAGTGGCATCTTTGTAATAGCCCCAGTTATCGATGTTGAAGACCTGATTGTTCCCCTCCCCACCATAGTTCAAGGAATATGAAAACTGACTGGTATTGTCCTGAACTCTAATTTTATCAACTGTATCGAGAAATAATTTACTAACAGTCCTTGAGCCAATATCAAGATTCTTATAATATTTTGTACTGATATTTTTATACCCTAGTAAGTATCTATCAATAATCTTATCGCCTACATTTTCAGTTCTTATCAAACTTGATACAGACGTCAGTTTTTTCAATCCCGTTGTGTTTAATCCATAATTGCTATCCGTACGACCCTCTTCATATTGGAATTTAATGACTCTGTTGCCTGAAACTCTTATTTCCTCAAGCCTTTTCACTAATTGAGTTGTCCTTGTCCTAACAGACTTTGAACCAAGTTCATCCTCCAGGGGGCATGTATTTGCATAGGATTGAATAAAACTTCTTTTTGTAAGCTGTTCCTCTTCTGGAACTTCGAGTACGGCGTTTTCTTCTGAATATGTAAATTCCGCAAGCAGATTATCTGTTTGGTCATATATATTGCCTAAATGAAAACTGCTATTGTATGTATATGCTGCAAAATTAAATCCTAAGTTTGACCCGATGCTTTCGGCAACCGTATTTGATATAGAAGATGTCTCAATAACATCGAACGAATATTTTACCCCCATATCATCTATAATTAGAAATTGACTGGGCGTCAGACTATTCGACTGAATATAATTCAAATTGGTATTACAAAAAATCTTCAAATTATTTTGATCAAGTTTTTTGACCTCCAGTTGATTGGAGGAGTTTAAAATCACCATAAATCGTCCCGTGTGACCCATGAAGTTGTATTGGTATAGATCGTACTCGGTATCATATTCTCCCCTTATTCCATAATAATTCATTTCAGGCAAGCTTATTGATCCATAATTCCCGTTAAGCCTTTCATTTAAAGGATTACGATTTTTCTCATACAATCCCCAAATACCTAAATCTGATGCGGCGGTTGAACTATATCTACCACTTCTATCGTCGGCAATCCCACCTCTTACAGTCCTAGCAATCGTACCCCCTGCAATAACATTCCAGCCCAGTCCCGCAACTCCTGCTTTGTCATCATATTTCGCACTCAAAGGGTGGTATTTTAGGGAGGTATCTATACTTACATTTGGATTCGAAGTAGGAATGGATATCAAAGGGATGATTACATCCGGAACACCTGTATAATAACTTACCGGAACCTCCTCAAATTTCATAAGATTGTTGGAATCAGGGCTTGCAGGGAATAATTTTGAGGCTATATCTCCTACGCTATTTGTTTGAGCATTGGCATAAGCACTGAAAAAAAATAGAAAACAGTATAATGTCTTTCTCATAATCCTCATTCTTTCACGATTTTAGTGGTTAGTTTTTTATCTTTCTGTGTCGGGATGCTCGCCTTGACGATGTAGACACCCTGCGGAAGTTTCGAGGTGTTAATCTTCGTCACCTTGTTCCTTGTTTGGATATTTTGCAACATCCTCCCAGCCATATCATAAACATAGATTTCCGCCTGGTCAAAGTCCAGTCCTATCTCAACATAGCAATATTCCTTTACAGGATTGGGATAGATCTGGATGTCCTTGTTCTCGATCAAATTCTCGACATCGCTGTCTAAGAGTTTCAAAATCTTCCAATTTTCTTTGCCTAATTCCTCTGCACTTGTGCCAGCCAATACATACGAACCATCTCTGTTGAGTAGAGCTGATACCAATCGTTCCTCGTTCTTCTTTTCTTTCCCTTTCACATATTTTCTCCAAACCTCTTTTCCATTCTTATCAATATATAGCATCCAGAACGTCTCGTCATCCTTCTGAATCTTTCCTTCGCTTTGGGTGTAACCTCCAATTAAAAATCCTTTTGTCTCAGAGTTTTGATTTCTAATGGCATTCAAACTCATCAGCACATCCCTGTTTTTGAAATTATATGACTTCTGCCATTCTTCATTACCATCCTGATCCAAGGACAGAATCCATAAGTCTGTACCTTCTTCCAGTTTTGCCGTTTTGTTTCCAGAAGTCTGGGATCTGCTCTCGCCCCCAATGATGTAACCGGAATCCGTCAAAGCCATCGTTCGGACATGGTCGTCCTCGCTGCCTCCAAAGTTCTTCTCCCACTGAACAGTTCCGTTCTTGTCCAGTTTGACGATCCAGTAATCTCCCTCACCATAGCTGTCATTCGCTTTCCCATGGAAATTGATGTCATAGGATTCTTTAGCACCTTGATCTGCTGATCCATTATCTGTTGATGAGGAATTGGCTGTAAATGAGTTTAGATTCTTTGAATTCATCTTTTGTCTGGCCTCTCCATCATAAATGCCACTTCTGGAATAGATCCCCAACATGACACCTCCATCATTTGTCGCGATGACCTTTTCAACTTCATCCAGCCCTTTTCCTCCCAGGATCAATTGATTGACGATCTTTCCTTTTTCATCAAGCTTTACCACCACAACATCCTTGGAACCGAATCCAAGTTTTGGATGATTGGTGCTCCCAACAACCACAAACCCATTGTCCAAAGTTTGGATTGCAGATCTTGCCTCCTCGGAATATCTTGTCCCGATGCTCTTCTGCCATTCCTCCTTTCCGTTCTCATCAACCTTGATGATCCACATATCAGAAGATCCATAGGATTTCTCCTTCTTATCGAGTGCCATTGACGAATAGGAAGTTCCTGCCAATAAAAAGCCACCCTCTTGGGTTGCAATGGTTGAACTGAGATAGTCGTGCTGGTTGCCGGAATAGTATTTTTCCCAAACCTTCTGACCCTGCTGGTCTAGTTTGAGAATGTGGTAGTCATAGCCTTTGTTTGGACCAGGGGTTGCCAGGTCTTTTGCTTTAATAGAAGAGCCTGAGACCAGATATTGACCATCCAGGGTAACCGCCAGACCTGACAGGAAATCCTGCGTCCCGGATTCCACATCCTTCTGCCAGCTTACTTTTTGGGCAAAGGAGTATCCCATAGCGAGGACTCCCAGGCTTGTAATGAGTTTTTTCATTGGGTTAATATTTTATTTTAGCAAATTAGCAAATTAGCAAAAATTTAACACAATTTAAAATTTGCTTTATTATTTTGAATAAATATTAACAATAATTAATAACATGTGGGAGATATCTACTAATAATGTCTGCAATAAATTTCATTTTATTATTTTTTCTTCTTCTTGTCATTTACTGCTCGCATCAGGCGATACAGTTGATGAGCATTTTATAAAGATCAATATTCTTACTCGTATAAACCTAAAAAAAATGATCATCAGTTTGAATTATGTATTCCATGTTATCCCAATGAGACAATATCAATTCTACTTGTTTTTTAACACAATTAACTAAAATTAATTAACAAAAATTAAATATTTTTATTAACTTAGCACAAATAAAATATTTTTATTATGAGAAAAACATTACAATTATTCTTTCTGACATTTTTGGGAATTTCCAGCTTTGCACAATTTGGGGACCCTCAACCTCATGATCCCGAAACATTCTGTAACAGAATCCCGAAAATTTCCGTAGGTGAGACGACAGTCATCACTTCTGCGGCCGCAGCACAATGCAGCAATTGCTATGATTGGGACATCAACAACAACTCTACATCGTCTGACAATCAAACTGTGGGCAATATCAAAATTGTTGGTAGCGACATGAATCAAAGCGTCACGATACAAGCAGTCGGGACAGGAAGCTATTCCGTCAGACTGACCTACTTCAACGAAACAGGTTGCCATGTGGTAGATTACTGTGGGACTATTGACAACTGTTCGGTTTCAAATCTGCCTGGCTGTTTTGGCTTTGATGCTGTAAATGGATATGCTAACCTTTATTACGCCTATCTTGGATCTCCTTATCAAGCCCCTGTTGGAGATGAGTGTTTTACCTACCATTGGTACATAAAGTACCAGAATGGCACTTTGCTTGAGTTCGATGTTGAAAATCCGCAGTTCAATATAGATTGTGAAAATAATCCGGTGATCGCCTACGGCTTGTATGTTTACAAAAATGGAGTACAAGTAAAGCGCTATTACACAGGTGGACCAACTGCAATCCCCGAAATTTCCGGCCCTCAAACACCAGCTTGCAGTATCAACGCATGTACTCCACTTTACTCGAGGGAAAACAAGATATTGGTATATCCAAACCCAACAAGCTCCGTCGTAAATTTCGAAGGAGAAAACTTGAGTGAATACAAGATTGAAGTATCGGATGACAAAGGATCAAAAGTATTGGACCGTACCAATCTGAAAAACGGAATAGACCTGAAAAATAAAAAATCCGGTGTATACTACTATAAGATAACTAGTAAAACCGGCTACTTTCAGGCAGGAAAAGTAATTAAAAAATAAAAGCAAACTTATTTATAATGAGGTGGCCGAAATTTCTTTCGGCCACTTTCTTTTGTACATAGTAGATATGCGTTAGTAATTACAACATCATAAAAACCCAAACCAACGTAATTGAAATCCACTAATTATAAGATATCATCTCTTGATCTTAAACCAACAGAAAATAGCCTACCTTGACCGATCAAATAATCGTTAAAAGCTTTCCTTCTTCTGTCTCTACAGCAGCATTGTCCTAAGTATTTTGCTGCGGTTCGTCTGTAATCAAAAAGAATCCGTCTTTCTTCATCTAAAAAACTCAACGTCATTACATTTTTCCAATCTTGCTCATTGAAGGATGGTTATATTGGTATATTTGAACACTACAGACATAAATTCCACCCCCACAATTTTTAACATACCATACTGAAAATTAAGTATTTATACTGATTGAAATTATAAAAATAGCTTTTAATTTTGACTGATTTTAATAGCTGACGCCTATCTTATCAAACACATTGGATTAAGAATATAATCTCCAGAGACATCTACGTTTGCACTTATAAGCTAATAAAATCAATGAAAATTGCACATTTGAATGATCACCAATAAACTACATTATCATGAAAACAAAATTATGCTTAGCTGCATTGCTATGCATCCAAAATCTGGCACATTCCCAAGAGAAGAATCTTAAATTTTTAGATGACTATACCAATCTTTATCTCGAGACCAACATTAATTTCTCTTCATCTACTGAAGATTCCCGATCGGACGCGCAAGCCGGAATTGGAACCTTGGGTATTAAATTCGACAGAAAATTCATTTATGGCAGAATTCTTTTTACCGTATTCTCAAAAAATGACAAGATTGAATCTGAAGCTTCCAACGACATCAAAATTTTCGGTTCAAACCTATTGATACCCTCCAATAGCTCGAATAATGTCAGCAACTTCAGTTTCCTGCTAGGCACAAAAAGCTTTTATAAATTTGAGGACGTCCGGGACGATAAAACGATTGAGTTTTTTGATTGGAGAAGGTTTGGGGGCTACGGGCAATTTTCGGTCTACAATACAGAATGGGTAAAAGACGAGCTTATCATGCCTGTCACGACTACAGTGCTTGACCTTCATTTGACCTACAGGCTATTGAGCTTGGACATTGAAGGCCAAAATAATGGTAGAGCAGATTTCTTTATAGTAGGTGGCTATTCTAACAGGCGTCTTGGTGGTGACTATGGGCTGGAAGGAAACAAGGCGCTCAGGAGAGAGTTTATTCAAACGGAGAAACGGGGCTTCGATGCCTTCAATCTTGGTGCAAGACTGGAAATAAGCAACTTTTTCGGGCAGGTGAACCTAACAAACTTCGGCAATGGCAACATCCCCGGTTTTAGCGGAAATCAAGCGATAATAACATTGGGGTTCAATGCGAACTTAAACCTGAGGGCAAAGAATAGGATGAAGGGCAAATCCTCGGAACGAGACAATCCAAGCACAACAGCATATACGCAAGATAATGCAGAACCAACTTCAACTGAAAAGAAAGGTAATCATCTAAAATTTAAGGAAATTCCAATTAACGATTCTCTGGGATCATTTGTTAATCAACTTAAAAAACAAAATTTCATACTTATCAAAAGCGATCGATCCAACGCCGAACTTTCGGGGAAATTCGCAAGCGAGGATGCATCTATTCTGGTAAAGGCAACATCTAAGACAGTTTATGAAGTCTCTGTCATCTTTAGCGAAAAAGAATCTTGGCAATCTCTGATATCTCAGTACTTGAGTATGAAAAGCCTGTTGGCAAAAAAATATGGTGATCCAAGTAGTATTGAAAAGTGTGGCCAAAAGCCTGATAAAAAATCAGGATCTGAGCTTAATTTACTCAGAGAAGACAAATGTACTTACAGCAGTATTTTCAATGGCAATACAGAAGAAGAAGGTACGATCAAACTCTCTATTTCCCCTCAGGCAAAGCTAATTTTGACCTATACAGACAAAACCAATTCTTTGGAAGTTGAAAACATAATTTACAACGATCTATAGTACAAGTTGTGAGATTTTATGAAATATAACTATTAAGAGGTAGCTTTGTAAAGTCTTACAAACTTAGAAATATTGTGGCTTTTTAAAATTAATTTAATGATCTTTTTAGAAAGTGAAACTTGTGAAAATATCAGTACTCGAACTCTAATAGTGGTAAAAAGATAAGCTTCTCTATTTCCACAGGCTTATATTTTGTTCGTACTATTGTTTTATAAATACACATAAAAGAGCAGATTGCAGATCCGCGACTTCGGGAGGAACAGTCCATGTAAAGGGCTATACGAGAAAAGATGGCACCTACTTAAGTCCACACACCAGAAGCGCACCTAGAAGAAAATAAGCAGAATTGAATAGTTTACCAGTGGGGACTTTTTGTGATATCTTGGTTATATTTGAAATGTCATCACATTTCATTTAAGATTTCATTATTTTCGTATCCTTAAACCATATTATGAAAAACATTATCCTACTTCTGCTCCTATTGCTTGCCAACCGTACTTTCTCACAAGAAAGGCATATAAAAAAAGAAAAGTGGCATTGGAACAACAACAAACTGAAACAAGATACAATTGCAGGCTACTGTCAAGTTTTAAAAGTCGATAATGTTCTCTACATTTCAGGGGCTGCAACCAATGACCTTACCCCGGAAGGGATCACATCCGTTTACAATGACCTTAAAGCTTCCTTGGCGAGTTTTGGAGCCACATTTGAAAATGTGGTGAAAGAAAATCTTTATACCACCGACATAGAGGAAATGAAAAAACTCAACTATGTGAGAAAAAAATATTATCAGAATGATTTTCCTGCCGCCACTTGGATTCAAATACAAAGATTGTACATGCCCAAAGCAAAATTGGAAATAGAATTAATAGCACATCTGCCGAAGTAAAAAGCTTGAGAGGTAATGTACCACAAAAATAGGATAATGAAACTAAAATTCTGACTACAGCCGGGATCTATTCATCTAAACTACAAAGAAAAAATTCTAAAAGCACTGATTGAAAATCTGAGCTATCGGGTATTCTTTATTTTCAGTTTCTAAAGTAAAAATTATTATCTAAAGATGAGCAATTCTATTTAAAATTTTTTCCATCACTAACTCTGATACACCTGTCATGACTCCCAATGATTTAAGATATGTTTTTTCTGCAAAAAAAACGAGAGCAGATAAATCCACCCTCGTTCTTAATATTTTTTAATTATTATTTCAATTGATTTTCAACAACTTAATGTTTAAAATTATACCCATTAATAACTTTGATACATTACCAAACAAAATTATGCTTAGTAGCATTTCTATGTATCAAAAATCTGGTATATTCCCAAGAGAAGAATCTTAAATTTTTAGATGACGACACCAATCTCTATCTTGAGACCAACATCAATTTCTCTTCATCTACTGAAGATTCCAGATCGGACGCGCAAGCCGGAATTGTACTACTTTTGACTTTTTTGAAGTCTGAAGTAGTACAAAAGTGGTACAAATATACAAATATAGTCTAATAAGAGAAAATAAAATTTACATAACTATCTGATAGTCAAATAAAAGATAGAAAAAAGAAATCAAAGAAAAGCTAATTTATTTGCCGATACAGAAAGTTTTTATCTACTGTTTGTGGGTGTTTATAATATTTTAGTATCCAATTTGTAAATTATACTAATTCTTCAATGTAAATTTTAGCGACTCCCTCAATGTAATTTTCTTTTAAACATTTGGATAATTCTTCTTTCAGTTTTTGTGATTTCTTAAATCTCTCAAAATAATGTACTGTTTGATTTTCTAAAATCCAATAAGGATTGAACTTTGAATAATCATAATTATCAATGTCCATTAACCAACTGTAATATTCAAAGTAGTTTGGGTGAGATTTGTTTACTAATGATTTCAGTTTATTATCAATCTCAATATTATATTTGAAAATGAGATTTATAGTTTGTGTTAAACGAAAATTTTCTTCTGATCTAAAAGGGTGTCTGTTATTTTCCACATTTGACATATCTGGAATTGTAGAAATAAACTTTTCAAAAAATTCATTATCAAAATCAATAATATCATATATAACAGCTAAATTATATAGCTTATCATCAAAATTTTCTTTTAATTTCTCAATTATTTTATTTTTTATTTGAATCTTTAAATCCTCATTTAAATAAGTAAACGAGTAAAGTAATTTACCCAAATATCTATTATCCAAATTAATTTCTATGTCTTCTAAATTTTCAATTTTTAAAACTGTTTTTATCAAATTTTCAATTTCTAATTGTGAAGATTTTTCTGAATAAATATTTAAGACTCTTCCGAAGCCAAATCTTTTGTGTTCATCGAAAAAAAACAAATCAATTATTTCTTTTACTAAATCTTTATTTATCTCATTTTCGTTTTTTTCAACAAAATTTACTAATTCATCATATGGAATAATATGTTTATCCTCCAACATCTTACCGAGATGTATTATATTTAGAATTATTTTTTCCTTCTCTTTAAATTCGACATCTAAAAAAGAAGTGATTAAAACAATTTTACTAAGTATATAATCAATCCTCATTGGATTAAACCAATTTGTAAAATCGTTAATGTATTCATTTGAATTAATAAGATTTTCTATCAATTCATTTAACTTATCTATGATTTTAAAATAATCATCATCAATTTTAATCCTTTTAATATTATATTTATTCAAAAGATATTTTGAGTAACCGATATCAACACTAAAAATCCACATTTCTAATATACTCCAATCAAATTTTTCGTATTTATCTGTCAGTGGATTTTTCAAAGTGTAAAGAGCAAAAATACTCTCCAATACTTTTTTTGATAAGTTTTTAAATTCTGAATATTGATTAAAAATGATGAAGTTATGTTCTAAATATGTAGTAAATCTTAAAAAAGTAGATTTTAATTTATAGTATCCATTTTCAGAAATCCAACCTCCAAATTTATCATCAAAACTTAATTTCTGAATTTCTTTAAAACTGTTTTCAATTTCATCTTCTATATCATCAAAATATCTACTTTCTTTAATACCTTTATAAATATCTAAGAAATATGGAGCATTCCTATTTATAAATGGTTCATCAATATCAAAATCTATTGAGGATAGTTTTTCTAAAATTGTATCTCTATCGTCTTCGTAATAATTAAATTTAATTAATTTTTTAAGTCGAGTTAAATTATAAGTTGATATCGTATAAATGATTGGATTATTACTTCTATCAGATTCGTTATAAACACTCAAAAATATGTCAGCAGAATTTTTGTAATCACCCAACAGATAATAAGTATATCCTCTTCTTAATGTTTCATAATTCCCTCCCTCTTTTAAATCATCGTTTAATAATGTGTTTGTTCTTTTGAGATTTAATCTTTCTAAATTACATCTTTCGCAATCACATTTGCCATATCTATACAATTTATGAACACAAATCTGTAACTTAGGATTTTTACCTTTCCATCGAATATGGTGTATATGGTTAACCTGGAAAAAACTTATAATTTTTCTCAATTTGTCTTTCTGATTTTCTACAAACATTTCCTTTGATTCTACTTCTAATTCATCATCTTTTAAACACAGACCATTCATAAAATCAAAGAATTCTTCATTATCAGTATATAATTCAAATTCGTTAATAAAAGTGTTATTTTCCGTTCCTTTAAAAGGATATAATTGAATTATTATTTTGGCTGGTAGTACTTTTATACCCTCAAATAGTTTTAACGTATAATCAATTTTATCAATAACGTGTTTATCTTCAGTATCAGTTTTTGTTTTAGAATAATCTGCTTCTATATTTCCTCCTAAAATTTTTTTCTTTCTAATTTGATTGATTTTAGAGAAATTTATTTCTTTTAAAAAAACTTCAAAACTCTCTTCATTTAGTATGTTTTCTGTAGATATATATATTTGAATAGAATTAATACCATCACTTTGTTGTTTTACAATTCTTTCTTTTAAGGTAGTGTCATTTTGTATATCATACCAATAAATAATGTTTGTATTCAAATCACAAATAGTAAATATAATTGCTTCATCAAATTCCGTATAATAATTGATGGCATTTCTTAAACTAATTGTGTGATATATTTTTCCAAAATTCACATCATCTTTATTCTTTATAATTGGTAAATCATTAAAAGTTCCCTTATTTTGATTTCTAAAGAAAAAAATATGCTCTTCCTTTTCATTTGTAACATCAAAATAGAAGTCTGTTCCATTATCTTCCCCTGCTGAAGCTGAATGTTCTTTTAACTTCATATTGTTTTGATGAAAGAGCTTTCTGAATTTACCTTTCAGTTTATCATCTGCTTCCTTTCTGATGTAATCGTTGTCATAATTCATATTATTTTTTTGCATTTTTTCTAAAAGCGACAATTAATTGATAAATACCAAAGCTTACAATAATTCTTCCTAATATATCCCATAATGAACTCCAAAAACTAAGTGATTCTCCGTCCTTTAACTTTATAAAATCAAACTTCCTTGCAGGATTTAAAAATTCAAAATAATATTTTAGATTTATATAGAAATAATTAAATATTTCATTATCGAAACTCAAACCCAAAGAACAATTGAGATATCTAATGCTAAAATCATATCTAATACTTAAAATATAAAATGTGAAGATTACAAAAGTGGGAATTAGTATAAACCTTAATGATTTCAGCCAGTTTTCTCCATGTCCATTTGAAATTCTATTTAAATTAAAAGTAAAAACATCCATTACTTTTTCCTTATTACCATCAAAGAACAAAAAAGCACTTTTTATAAAACTCCACAAATCATTAGTTGCATTCAAGTAGTCCTCTTTCTTATTTATCTTTAATAATAATAACTTCTCCTGATTTTCTGACCATTTTGAATTAAATATTCCTGCTTCATATATATTGCCCTGCTTTTCATAAATTTTTTTAAACTGATTATAGAAATCAGTTTTTTGATAATAATAGTTAATCTTATTTACCTCATCTAATTCATTAGAATCAATAATAATTTTATCATTCTTTAAAATCTTCAAATTTTGTTCAGGAATTTCAGTTCCAAGAAAAACACATTCTAAAAAATTCGAATTACTATACTGAAATTCAAATTGATTTAATTCACAATTAGAAAACTCCGTTTTTCCTAATGATGAGTGGAATACTCTGAATATAGGTTTGTTTATATTTTGGAATTCTAAATCAATAAGTTTTACCTTAGATAGAACATTCCAAATAAAATCAACTATTTCGTAAATTCTATTTATATATGAAATAGGTTTTTCTTTCTCACTATTATGCTTTCTTATTTTTCTCAAAAGAAATCTTTCAAATGCTGAAAGATTAATATTTTGAGCATCTCTTAATCTATCAATTAACTCGATAATTTGAGGTTTATCAAAATCGTCATAAATTTCCTCTACTAACTGCTTCTCTAAAGTACTCTCTTCAATTTCATTTGAATTATAAATCCAATCTTTATTCTCTTCAATTTTATTTTTGATGTATTCTAATATTATTTTTTTAGAATTAAGATAGAATTTTTCATCATCATCAATTAGTAAATTAGGCTGAAACGTATATTTATTTATGTCAGACCAATTATCCAATGGTTTTGCCAATCTTCTTAAATCTCTAAAATAAAGATTTCCAATTACAGAAAATTCTTCCATTAAGATTGAATAAATTTCACAAGAAGAAAAAGAGATTAAAGTATCTCTCAAAATGAAAACCTGTTTAAATTCTAACTTATTAATCTTTGATCTGACAATATATCCCTCTATTTTACAACCATTTAATATATTCAAAGAATGAATTTCACAATTACTTAGTTTCAATAAATTTATTGTGGAATTTTGAATATTATATGAATTTTTTTGATTACTTAACTGGAGAGATTTTATGGTACTGTCAAAAATGTCGAAATCTCCTAATATACATTCACCATCAGATTCGATATAATTGATTGTAACATTTTTATAAAAATTAATTAAGTAAACATTTGTATTTTTATTAACAGAAAATAGATGTATTGAACAATTATCTTTAACTGATAATAAACCAATATTTGATTGATTTTGGATTATAATACCATCGATTTCACATTTATTATCAATAAAAATTCTATTTATGTTTGTAAGATTAATGTTAATATTTAATATTTCGGATTTTTCAATTTTAAAATCATATAACTTTAAAGCTGAAAAATGTAAACTAATAAGATTTGATTGAGAAATTTCAAAGTTTTTAATTGAGGAATCGTGAGCAGAAAAGTAGTCGAGCTTTGTAGATTCTGAAATATCAAAATGAGATAGAACAGATTTTTCATTTAAACTAATTCTTTTTATAATTGAAGATTTAATATAAAAACCATCATAATTAACTTCACTTTTTTGTATATCAATTGTATCAATAACCGAATTCTGAATATAAAAATAATTTGAGTAGCTTTCTTCTATATTCGCCGTGTTAGTTATTGTAGTCTTAGTGAAATTAATTCGATGAAAATTATCTTTTATAATTTCAATATTATCAACTGTAAAATCGATAAATTCTAATGTTATTGAGTTATTACTTTCAGAATTGAAGTTTTTACATTTTACATTACTGAAAACAATTTTCTTTTCAATATTATTTTTAATCGTTATTCCATAAAAATATTTATCTCTGAAAGTAATATCATAAGCTACATTATCTAAAATAATCTCGTCAATTTTAAACTCTGATTCTGAGGTAAATTCAACACCCAAAATATTTCCGTTAATTACATCTGTAAAAAAGATTACTCCCCTGATATTATTTTGTCTTAAAAAGTCCCTTAATTCCTTATTATTATGAATATTAATAATTTGGTTAAATATTTCTTCTGTAATAATTGATTTCACGTTATATAGTTTATTAACAAATTTAACTAAAAAAGTCCTCTTTTCAAAAGAAGACTTTTCCACAATCATCATAAAATCAATTGATTCTACAATTTATTTTTTTCTTATGATTACAAACTCATATTAGTATTAGATACTGAAATTATACAATCTTCTACATTTAGAATCATTAAATTTATAGGATAACATAATTAAAAACAGCTACACAGTTTTTATTAAATTCAATAAACTTTCTAAAAGATATTCTGAATTTAGGTCTTCATCTTCTTTCAAAGAATTTACAAAAGTGGGTTCTGTTGCAATGGTAATTGCCTTACATTTACTAATTAAATATTTAAAAAAATCAACATTTTCCGGATTAATCGATTTTTTAGTTTTAAAAAAATCTAAATCAATATCCAATATAAAATTATCAATCCATACATCTACTCCTAAATTACAAACTTCAATTTTTTTAAAATTATTAATAAGCATTTCCGATTCAATTACATAATCACTATCGGGATAATTATAGTTATTTATTACTTTTTGATTTTCATACTCTTTATCAGTAATACAATAAACTCTTTTAGGTTTATTACAGTATGAGTCGTAACTGTAAACTAAAATTTTTTCAAAAATATTTAAAAGTATAGAAGCATCAATATGTTCATCATGATGCAGTAAGTTAATGTCTTTGAAATCATTTTCTATCAATGTCTCTAATAATTTTCTTTGTTCTAAATCCCAATCATTCTGATTTTTCGCTTTATAAGGAAACTTATTTAATTCTCCCTGATATGCTCTATGTAAATCAGTATGATGATCAAAAGTTAGAAGATATAAATTTTCACTTTTTTGAGAATACCAAAATTTTAAAACATGATGATGTTTATCACAAATAAAAATTGGTTTCTCATTAATAATCATTAACTCACACATATTATTAATAATTGGTTGTTACTCTATATTCTCCATCATTCCATTTATTATCATAATAGTTTCTTATTAACCCTTTAGATTTTAATGTTTCCAATAGAATTGTATTATATTCTGTCTTATTAAATGTAGGTTTTTTATTTTTAAATAAATTATCGTAATTCCAAATACTACTCAATAATATAATAATATCCTCATTGGTTATATTCTCAAAATACAAATTAATCAGTGGTATTCTTTTTTCAGAATTTGGTTGATTAATAAAAATAGATTTTAAAGTATTAATATCAAATTCAACAGTTTTAGATTTTTGTAAAATAATTTCTCCTACTTTTTTTGATATTTCTTTACTACTTTGGATTATATCTTCACTCAATATTGTAATGTAATCAAACTTTCTATCAATACTTATTTTATCAGAATTGAGTAATAGTAAAACATCAATCTCTCCAGTTTCAAATTCTGAATTTTCATCTAAAAAAATTTTAAAATTCTTCTCTAATAATCTTATGTGATTATTCTTAAAACCCCTTTTCAACAAATCGTAATTAGATTTAGTTGTACTTAATATTTTCTGTGTTAAATAGTCAACTTTATTTTTATTCAATTTTTCAAATGATAAACTGTCTCTGTAATAAATACTACTTTCTAATATCTTGCAATAACTTTCATCAGATAGTTCATTAGTTAAAAGTAAATTTTCTCTAAATGTACCATACTCAAAAGTTTCACTTTTATGTATCATTTTTTCTTTAGATAAATCAGTGTACACATTCTCAAAATTTAAAAACTCAACTAAGTTTTCATTTATCTCATCCTCACAATCTATATAATATTTAGTAATATTACTCCACTTTGGAATCACTTTGTTGTTTAAAAGTAAATGCGATTTTACACTCAAATCATTGATTTTATTCAATTCAGAGATTTTTGTTTCTACTTTTTGAATAATTTTAATTTTTAATTTTTCTTCTATTTTTTCATTATTTAGAAGTTTGATTAAACTTTCCTCTTCTTCAAATTTATTATCTTCTAACTTTAAATATACATTATTAATGTACGTAGTGATATTAGAATTAATGTATTCAATTAATGGTTTACAATCTGATTTTAAAATTGTTGAATAATTTGAATTCTTAAAATCTTCCTCATTAACATCTTTTCCAAATAGTAAAATTTGTTGTAATAGATTATCATTGTTTATACTGTAATGATTATTAATATAGACGTATTCGAATAATTTTTCAGTTTCTTGATTTGGATTATCTAATATTTCAAACTTAGTATTTAATCCTTTTAGAAGATTTGAAATCTTATAGTAATAGTTTTTTCCATCCCGATTCTGCACTAATGATAAAAATTGTGGATTTGATTCTATCATTTCGTTTAAAAACTTTTTACTCTGATTATCTAGTATAGTTTCAACTTTTGAGTAAGTAATTATTAATCTCAAATATTCATCTATTTTACTTCTATCATAAACAGATGCATCCACAATATATTCCCAAAAATTTTTCCAATTTTCTACTAACTTTTCAAAAAATATTTCTAACGGTCTATCCTCATTTTTAATATAACCATCGATAAATTGTACTGAACGTTCCTTTTCACTACTTAATAATCGAATTACTGAATCATATTTAATAGAATATCTGTTGTAGTTGCTACCTAAATAATCCAACAAATCAAAATTCAGTATGGCTTCCCTTTCAAAATACCTCTCATCTATTTTCTCAACTAAATTTTCAGTTTTATCACTAAGTTTATAACTAAACTCTGAATTATAACCACTTTTTACATTTCTTTCAAAAGTAAAATCTTCTTTTGTTATCGATACTTCGTGGAATAAAGAAATGTAATCATTGTAATTTTCATTAATATAACCATTTAAAATCAAGTTTCTCAAAAGTTTACTATCTGAAAAATCAACCAAATACCGATCAACTTCAACTTCAATAAATATTTGTTTTAAATCCCAATTTTGTATTTGCGATTTTTTATTTTTTAGTTTGTCTATATCATTTTTCAATGAATTAGTTTTATCATTTTGTTTTGATTCTATTAATTCAACTCTCTTTTCATAAGAGAATTTAGGATTAACTTCATTTTCTATTTCTGAAAAATTAAAACTTAATGTATTTTCATGTAAACCACTATAATTTATTCTGTGATATTGATAACTTAGACTTTAATTTTCAATTAAATTTTCGAAATCATTTTCTTTATTAAGTATTTCAACAGTAGCAGTTTGAGGTAATTTTGATAATATTTTTAGAAAATAAATACTTTTTAACTCTTCAATATCTGAAATTAATTCATTTTCAATCTCTTTTATTTCGATATTTTTCTCCTCAATTCCTTTGTCTATTTTGATAATTAAATTTTCAGTATAATCTTTCTTATTATTTATCAAATTGTATAATTTCCCTTCCTTTCTGTTAAGTTGTGTGAAATCTGTTGGATAGAGGTTTTTATAAGTAATCATTGCGAATAATTCATCATTTTTTTTAATGAATTCCGGTTTAAGAGTTTTTCGGTAGATTACAAATTCTTGGAAAATATTCGTCAATAATCTCATATCAATATCATCAATAAAGGTTGTAATATCTGATGTAAACTCTTTGGAAAATATATTTGGATCTAATCCCGATTCTTTTATCAGTAAACTTAATTGTTCATCAGCATTTGAAGAATTAATAAATGGTATTACAGGAATTATATATTCAAAAAATTTAACTCTCTCTTTTCTATCATTAAATAAATCATCTCCCACCGCATAAACAAAATTGATTTCATCTTTTATCAACAATGAATTATTCAACAAAATATTGATTTCCCTAAGTTTTGTAAAAATATCCGTACTATCAAATCTGTCTAAATCTTCAATTATTACAACGGTATAATCAGTTCGTTCAAAGAAGTATAGAATCTCTTCTAAATGTTCATTAAACACAGATTTATTAACGTTGTCTCCTAATTCTAACTCTCCTTTTATATTTACCTTGTTAATTTTCGAATTACTAAACAAATTGATAACGAGTTTTGATAATATTCCCAACCCGCTAAGTGAAATTAAAAAAATTGGTACGCTCCACCAATCGAATTTATCTTTCGTAATCCAATTATTTGGATTAATCTTATCTAAATAATTAAATTTCAAAAGTAATGTCGTACAAATAACCCACAAAACAAATCCCACTGATATTCCAAATATTCTCCACCCAGATATATTATCTATTCTTTTAAAACGAGATTCTGGAATTTGTTGTGGTCTAACGTGGTAAAATATTTGTTGTAAAATACTTACTTCTAATAATCTTTCAAGTTCTTCTTTTTGTATTTTACTATCAGTTTGATTATCGTTTTCCTCTTCCTTTTTTTTATTAAAAGAAGCTAACGATATATTTAGATATTCATGTTGTGGATTTAAAGATTGATACGTTTTTATTATGGTACTTTTTCCTGAACCATAACCTCCTGTTAAAGCAATATTACTGATTCCCTTTGTATCAATTGTTTCATTAAGTTTATCTAAATACGGTTGTATTTTTTCAATATCTTCTATTTTTGTTAGAACCTTTGGTGCAAGTGAACTTAACAAAGTTTTCTTTTCTACTTCTATTTTTTTCTTTCTAAAAAAATTAGATAATTTTTCAATCATAATTTGTTATTGATTATGAGTTTGTCTTTCTACAAATTTAACTAAAAAAGTCCTCTTTACTAAAGAAGACTTTTCCACAATCATCATAAAATCAATTGATTCTACAATTATATTTTCTTAAATGATTACAAACTCATATTTATATTTAAATTTGATTTTTGAATATTTTCTGCACGTAGAATAACTTAATCTAATCCATCTTTTCAATGTAATTGAAATAAAATATTCCAGCAGTGGCTGTTCCTGTTGTTCCTGCTCCTCCCTTTATATAAGAGAATTTGATCTTTCTTCCTTCTACCAATAATTCTTTTAGTTTTTTGTAATCATTATAACTTAAATCATATCTTCCTTCCCATCCCTCTTTTATATTACCATTATTATCGTACAAATCAATAGGTTCTACATTAACTATAATATCTTTATTTACAAAGGAACCCATATCACTATGTAAATTATCAAATTCTTTTGAAGTTTTAGCTATGTGAATTTTACAATCACTATACCCATCTTCTGTTATTACTTTTTTAACAACACCATATAAAAATTCATATCCCTTAATTGTTTCTGAGGATATACTTTCACTATCTTCATAGTTATATTTATCCATCAATTTATTATACGTATATATTGGAAAATCAGTTGTTTGATTTTCATTTCGAGGAGTTTTACTGTTTCCAGATTTATTTTCAGTAGAAGTATTATTATCCTCTGTTGCGGTTTCATCTTCTTTCTCTACTATTTTTTTAAAGGTACATCCTCCAAAACTTAGTGTATTATCATCTATAATTCTGATTCCAGCTCCTGCGTTATTATTTAGACTATTAGAATTAAGATAAATTACATCATTATCAATTTCGTAATCTACTCTTTGCTCAACTCCCATTACATTGAAATAACATTTACCATCTCTAAACTCGAATCTTCCAATTATAGAACATCCCATTTCTCTTCCCATTTGGAAAATATTTCCCTTGTTCTCTTTGTTTGGTTCATATTCGTAAATCCCATCTAATGAGTTACTCTGTTTACACGAAAAAATTGTTAGTAGTGCAAAAAATAAAAATATTCTTATCATAGTTTAGTGTTTAAAATCAACATTCTCATTATTAATAACTATAACTAATGTTTGTAATAATCTAATTTTCAAATCTTTAATTTTTAGTATATTCTAAATAATGTTCATCTGTTCCATTTCCATCTTCATCCCAACTATAGTTCAATTTTGAGGTAGTGAATTCTACATTATTCAAAATTTCTGTTTGTGGTCCATCTGTATTATCTACAAAATTTAATGTTATTTTGTGGTTAGAAGAATTATAAGTGTATTTACCATTATCCTCACCCTCCAAAATACAATTACCATTACTAAAATTATAATCTTTTCGTTCAAAGGTTCCATTAGTATTAAATTGAATGTATCCCTGTTTATCACAAGATGTTAGTGTTTGATTTACATTGTTAAGTTTCCAAACAGTTAAACTCCACTTGTTAACTAAATTGGGTTTTGTTTCAGTTGTAGTTTCATCATCGTTACTACTACTGCAGGAGATTATTATCAAAAAAGATAATGTAATGATAGATTTTTTCGTTTTCATAGTTGAATTATTTAAGTTTCAATTTTATAAATCTTTCCTCAACAATCCTTACGGAAAACCGTATTCTGTGGTATAAAAACAAAAAAACAGGCTTGAGACGTTAATCTCTACCTGTCCTTGAGGGAGTCGAAGCCCTGTACAACGAAGTAAAGCAACGCTCAAGCCATTGACTTGAACATTTGCTAAACTTTTTTCCGTTGTACTTAAATTTTCGACTTTCCAAGGACAGAAATCAGTTCGTAAATGTTGATGATGTTTTTTTATTTTTTATTCTATAATTTTATTTTTTATTTATTAGTGTAAAGGTATTATTTCATCCGATATTTACCAACTATTCTGTTCGATATATTGAATTTAACACCGTCATCATAGTTAGTATTACAATATCTTTCTCACGTTCAGATTTCAAACTTTGTATAAAATCGGTGTATTTTTTTGGAAACGTTTTACTTAGTTCATCATAATATTGTTGGAAAATATCATCTTCAAAAGAAATATTTTTGATTTGTGGTTTTGATTCTATTATTTCAATTTTAGAATCCGATTTTTCTTTAAGTAGTTTTTTCAATTTATTTTCCCACTTTCCAAAATCAGATTTATATTTTTTGTATGTATTCTTAACAATTTCTGTGATTTCAAATTCATCAAAATCATCTTCTAAATAATTTTGTAAACAGAATTCTAAAAATTCCGATTCATAGATACCATGGTTGGACGAATTCCAACTTAACAATCTTAAATAATTATTTCTATTACCAAATTTGTATTGTTGTTTGTTCTTTGTGAATCTGACCATCTCTTCCATTTTCAAAGAAAAAAAATCATCATCATTTAAAACTTTGCTTTCTTTTTCTTCAATGGAGAATTCAAAAATTTCTGAATCTTCGTTATAATAAATATCGGGATCGTATGAATAATAACACAAACGTGAGACATCACAAGTTGAAGAATCGAATTCTACATTCAAAATAGATTCATAATAATTAATTACTTCCTTATAATACTCAGAATGTTTCGTAGAATTTCTATTATTTGTTTCTACAAATATTTTTAATCCATTTCCTGTTGGAGAGCGAAACGCTACTTTAGTATAGGGAATTTCTTTAACTTTATTAAAAATAAACTGATACTTTTCTTCGCTGTCAATATTGTCAATATCTAACACCTTCCAACCGTAATATTCTTCCAAATTTTCTAATTTTCTTCTTGCAGTCGAAAATCTACCACTAATTGTAATGCCTGGAAGTTTACTTTTATTCTGTTTATATAAATCTGATTTTCCGTTTAATTTAAATTCATCTCTTATTCTCTTAACAATTAAATCACAGAACCCATTTTTGATTTTTTCTATAAACTTTGGCATCGTGACAAAATCACCGTGAAATGCATTACACCCCCATTGATTAAAAATTAAATCTTCCATTTCTTAGAAATTTTAAAATTCAACATTGAGGCTACTTCTTTCGCTTTTTCTGTACTGCTTCTACGTTTTGATAATAGGTAATCATCCAAATCTGAGATTTCAAAGTATAGTTTACCCTCATTTGGTCGGTATGATGGAAACACCCCTTTTCCAGCTTTTCTTCTTACAGTTATAACACTTAATCCTAAATAAAAGGCTGCTTCTTTTGTGGTGAGCATTCTTCTTTCAAAAAGGAATCTAACCTCATCACTTTGTAAAAAATTAATTTTCTTTGACATAATATTGTAATTTATATTTATGTCAAAGGAAATTTAGTTTAAGTCGAGTTGAAATCTTTTAACTGGTAGGTTTCGGGGTTAATGAGTACCTGATAATCAGTTACTTATTTATTTTTTTGAAAATTTCTATGATTTCTTTGGTTGATTTTCTATGATTTTTTTCAAATGTGGTTAGATAATCAGAAAATGAATCCTCAATTTTGTTAGAAAGTGTGTTATCGGGGAAATCGAAATACCATTTTAGTAGTTCTTTTATTTCTCCTTTATACTTTACAAAATCGGGTTCCACTACTTCGTTTATCAAACTAAGTAATGATTGCCAGTCATATCTTATGTATGTAGCAGATGAACGCTTATTTTCCAATTTCCAAATTATTCTACTTTTTACCTTTGTAGTTGGTTGTTCAGAAAAAATATCTTTGAAATCATCAAAGGAAATATCTTCTATAATATTTTTTGTAATTAGTTCAGTTCTTAGCTTATCTAAATTTTCCGTTGTGAAAAAATGTATTTTCCTAAATGTATATTCTTTCAACACAGGATTTCCTTTGACTCCTTTCTCCTCTGATTTCATTATAACTTCCGAAATAAAATCTTCATTCTTTAATTTTTCGTTTAGGAATTTTTCATATTCCAAATATCCCAAAACAGGAGATAATAAGTAAGCTATTACAATAATTTTATCAGTAGTCAGATAACCATCATATAAATCTGTAAGTAGATTCTGATTCAAACGAAAACCATCTACAAACTTTTGCATGAAAAATTGTTCATTGGAAATTAAATCATTTATTCGATTTTTTGTTTGGTTCAATTCTGTATTGATTAATTTTTTTCTCAACTGACCACTATCCAACAAATTTGTTTTAAGAGTTTCAAAAGTGAAATATTTTATTTTGGAGTTTACCGTGTTTTCGTTAAACCATTTTAGTAGATAGTTAAAGTATAAATTATCTTCAACATCATCAATTGGTTCAATTGCAAATGGTATTCGAAATTTTTTATTTTTATCTTTTTTTATATATGATAAATCAGTATTTATCAATCCTAAATCCTTGTCAATCCAAAATTGAAGTTTTTCCTCATAGGATTTAATATCATAAAACTTTTCTTCTAATGATATTATTTCCTTTCTGTTATAATGGGGAAGAACATTCCTGATTTCTTTCAATCGATCTTTAATTTCTGAGAAATTAATTTTACCGTTGTTCTCATTAAGAATATCTCTCTTTTGGTATTCTTTATAAGATAACTCTTCGAAATAAGAATTTTGGGAATGTTCTCCATTTATATCATTCATAGATAAAGTTTTATCTACAAATATAAATCAGGAATTTTAGATACAGCATCTATCTTCTTTTTATCAATCACTTTTCCATAAATTTCTGTGGTTTTCAGATTTCGGTGTCCTAATAATTTACTAACCGTGTAAATATCTGTATCCATTGTTAGTTGTAATGTAGCAAAAGTATGTCGTGAACTGTGGTAAGTGATGTGTTTATCGATTCCTGCTTCTTTTACCCATTTGTGTAATTTTTTATTGTGATAGGCACTATACGTTAAATTCTCAAACAACAACACATCATCATCTTTCCTTTCTCCAAGAAGTTTTATTGCCTGTTCACTTATTGGAAGATTTTCTACTCCTTTGGTTTTCTGTTGTATATATTTTAAAATCCAACCATTTTCAGAATCGTAGTAGAGATTTTTCCATTTCAAAGATTTCACATCAGAGAATCTCAATCCTGTGAGTGAACTAAAGATAAATGATTGTTTCAAAATCGGTACTTCACATTCTGTTTTCACCAACTTTTGTAGTTCTTCCAAAGTGAGATATTCTCTGTTGGTTTCTTTCTCTTTTATTGTTTTTACCCTTAGTGTAGGATTTTCTGAAATCATTTTATTTCTATACGCTTCTTTCAATGCTGTTCTTACCTTATTGAAGTATGATAACGCCGTATTCTGTGATAATCTCCCTCCGTTGTTTGAAATTTTTTCTTTCAAAAGATATTCCTTAAAATTTTCCAAGAATGTTTCATCTACTTTGGAAATCTGAATATCTACTCCTTTACAAAAAATAGTTAGATGTTTCAAGGTACTAAACCAATTTCCATATGTTCCCTCTGTATCATATCTTTTCTCTACTAACTCATTAAAGTAATTCAGAAATCCAATCTTACCACTTGTACTATTTACAAATCCGTGTTTTCTCGAATTGAATTCCAATACCTTTTCAGCTTTTATAGATTCTGCAAGTTGTAATGTTTCTCTGTTGTGGTCTTTCTCAATTATCGTTTTCGGTTTATCATAGATATAAAGTTTCAAAAATTCATAACTCCTTTTTTGAGTTGAACTATCGTGGAACATCAAAAACAAACTATTCATTTTTACACGTCCTTTTTCAATACTTTTTTTACTGAGTTTCCCCTCTCTGGTTTTTAAATAAACTTTCATTTTTCTTAGGTTTTGTTACTAATTGTGATGTAACATTCCCTCTAACTCATTTCGGAGACAACAGTAAACGTGTGGTATTAACCTAATTACATTTTTTCGGAATTTCTAAGTTTACTTTCTCTATACGAAACTAACCACATTATTACAGCAGTTAAGTAGTGGTAGTCTGTATCAGTTATTCACCTAATTTTTAACAAAAAAATCCAAACATTTCTGTTCGGATTCTCTTTACTTCATTAAAACTTCGACTCCCTCAATTGTAAAGTGGTGTAAAGTCCTTCCTTTTATTTTAAAAATACAACTACTGTTTTTAAAAAAGTTCTACATAGTAATTTTTCTTTCATTATAATTCATCAATTTTGATATTAAAATCATTCTAACATCATTTTCTGTTTGTTCTATAATATCATTTGATACTATCATCTTTGTAATATTTTGAAAATCAACTACAAAATTTCAAACCTTACAGAAGAAATCTCCTCTTCGGTTTGAAATTTTCTCCTTAATTTTCGTTTCTCTTTTGATATTTTCTGATTTTTCGTTTGATTTACTTTATTTCTCCTCTTAATTTACTACCGTCTTAACTGATTTTACTCCACTACTAAATATCTTACTACTTTTCTCTACTACTACTACTACTACTACTACTACTTAAAATATCCTCTTTATAAATAT
Organism: Chryseobacterium sp. FH1; assembly: GCF_000735135.1. Lineage (GTDB taxonomy): Bacteria > Bacteroidota > Bacteroidia > Flavobacteriales > Weeksellaceae > Epilithonimonas. Next base: position 189,175 of record NZ_JPLZ01000006.1, on the reverse strand, counting down.
CCTTTTATATTATATATAATATATATACTAATATAATATATTTATATTCAATGGTATATAAATATAAAATAATCAACAAAATTTAACAAAATGGAAATAAGAAACGATTTCTATTAAGAAAACAACACTCAAAACACCATTAACGATTTTAAAGAAGTTACAACAATTTTAATTCTTAAATCTGTATTGTTCCATTGAAAATTGTTTAAAACCGATTTTTGGATTTAATACAACGGAAATTTTGAATATTTGTGATTAATCTCAACTGAAATTATTTAATTCTGATTTCAAAAGAAAATGTTTCTTACCAACACGGATTGTTTTTAAATCTCCGTTTTTAATCAGTTTTCTGATTGTAGATTCAGAGATATTCATCAACAAACAAACTTCTTTTATAGTAAGGTATGTTTTCTTCTGAACATCTTCAATAGAAACCACTTTAAGTTGTTTGAGTTTTATCTCCGTTTGAAATTCTTCTTTTGATTTTTGGAGTTTCTCCTCCTTTACTTTTTTCTTATAATCCTTTTGATTACATCTGTGAGTACAATACTTTGTAGAGAATGTTTTAGCGATGAATTTCTCTTTGCAGAAGATACAAATCTTCTCAATCCTAATGTTACTGCTCATTTGATACTTTCCGATTTTCTGTATGTTAATAATCTCTCTCAGTATTTAGCGGTATTTGCGTGTATCTACGATTATTTACCGTTTAAATTTCCCTTAGAGTATCCTAAAATTCATTTTTTTAGAGATTAAAAACAACGGAGTATCACAATTAGTGGTATAAAAGATGTCAACAAATGTCAGAAAATGTCACTTAATACTTTCTGAATTTCCTTTATTAATGCGGGTTGTATAGTAGAAATATGGTACTTAGAAAATGGCGATTACTTTCCGATACAAAACTTAGAAAAAATATTCCCCAAAACCTCGTCATTGCTGAACTCCCCAGAGATCTCACCAAGATGTTCCAGCGCATTTCGCAACTCATAAGCCAAAAGTTCGGTTGTGATTTTAGAACTCACAGCTTCCTCAACTTTTTCTACCGAATCAAGCGATTTCTTCAAAGCTTCAAAGTGGCGTTGATTGGTGATAATGACGTTGTTCTCTTCGGAGTTCAAATGTTCAACAAACGAAGACAACTCGTTTTTCAGATCCTGAATATTCTGATTTTCAACCGCCGAAATCTTTATAAAATCAAAATCAGTCTCAATCTCTTTTCGGAACGCTTCTTCCACAAGTTCATATTTCGTCGGAAGCACTTCATCGATTTTTGTCGCACAGATGATTAGTTTCAAATCCTCTCTTAACAAAGGTTTCAAAATTTCAAAATCCTCAGAAAAATCCTCCGTTGACGCATCTGCCAAATAAACCAAAACATCCGCAGAATCCACTTTTTCCTTGGCCTTTTTCACACCAATTGCCTCAATCTCATCCACAGTTTCACGAAGTCCAGCTGTATCAATCAGTCGGAAAGCATTACCTTTGATGTGCAAAATCTCCTCAATCGTATCACGCGTCGTCCCCGCAATATTGCTCACAATCGCTCTCTCTTCTTTCAGCAAAGCATTTAGCAAGGTAGATTTTCCTGCATTTGGTTTCCCGATAATCGCAACCGCTGTTCCATTTTTGATCGCATTTCCATATTGAAAACTGTCAATCAAGGAACTCAATTTAACTTCAATTTTATTGAGCAACTGATTCAAAGCCGACCGATCCGCAAATTCCACATCTTCCTCTGCAAAATCCAATTCCAATTCTATCAGCGAAGTAAAATTCAAAAGATCGTTCCGAAGAACCGAAATCTCCTGCGAGATCCCACCTTTCAGCTGATTCAGAGCCACTTTTCTTGAAGCTTCGTTGTCAGATGCAATCAGATCAGCGATAGATTCTGCTTGGCTCAGGTCAATCCTTCCGTTCATAAAAGCGCGCATCGTAAATTCACCGGCCTTCGCCATCCTCGCACCATTTTTTATCAAAACCTCCAAGATTCTTTTGGCAATGTAGGGCGACCCGTGAAAAGAAATCTCCACAGAATTCTCCGTCGTAAACGTCCTTGGCGCGTGGAAAACCGACAGCATCACTTCATCTATCACCTCATTTTCCTCCTTTATGAAACCATAATGCACCGTATGCGAATCCACTTTTTCAAGGTTTTTGCCCTCAAAAATTTGGTTCACAATTTCAAAAGATTTCTCCCCAGAAATCCTGATAATCCCAATGGCTCCTATTCCGTTTGCCGTGGCCAATGCACAGATCGTGTCCTGATTCATCCCGCAAAATTACGAAATTAAACCCACTCCCAAACTCAAACCCTCCAACTCTCAAACTCTATCTCCCATAATTAGGAGCCGGGAACCTGCTGTCCACTATATCTTTTTTGTCATTGCGATCGACGGGAGTTTATCTTGATTCAGGCCTGCGTCGCAATGCCAAAAAAGGATGCCGTTCCCATCAGGGCTATGGGTTTTCTTATCCAATCAACTATTCATTTTCATTTAGAAAGTTTCCTTTAAAACACAAAAAAGCCATACGCAAAAATGCGTACGGCTTCTTACTAACAATTTTAAACATTTATCTATTATCTATCTTCAAACTCACGGGCATTACGTAAGTTGTCGCCATCATTTTAGAATTTATTTTATCCGCATCCACTTTGTAAATGAGGCTTGCCAAAACATTCTCCAATTCTTTGCTCACGTTTTTGCAATCACCGTTTGCGTGGATGTTTGTAATCTTTCCATTCTCCGCAACACTGAATCTCACATCCGAATTGACAATCCCTTCCTTATATTCCGAAGCCGTGAAATCGAAATTATCTTTTACGAGTTTCCTAAGTTCTCCGAAAGCATCGCCAGAGCGAAGCACCACTTCCTGTATATTTTTCTCAGATTCCTGAGCTTGAGCCACACTGAACAAACCTGCCAATACAAATATTGATAATGCAACCATTTTGCTAATCATTTTCATTTCCATAATCAATTGATTTTGAGTTAATATTTATCTTACCTAATGACAAAGTTACAACATTTTAATATTCCGTTCATATTAAATTAACATTGACAGTGAAAATTTAATATTGGAATTCAAAAAAAAATTCCAAGACATTTTCACATCTTGGAATTCTAAACTAATATTTTATTAATTATTTATTTTGGCCTGGCGCAAAAGGTCTTGCGGATTTGGTTCCATAAAGCTTTTTAGCTTGTCCTGGTGGCATTGGTTTCGCGCCGTGTCTTGGATGCTTTGGAGGTTTCGGTGGTCTTGGCGGTGCAACACAAGAAAAACTAAGAAGGAAAACACCAGTTGCTAAATAAATTTTTAAAGATTTCATAACTTTTATTTTTACGATTAATGACAAAATTGATACCATTTGAAAATTATTGGTGAAGTAAGTTGTTCATATTTGTTTTTTCTAATGATAATCGATAAATTTGATTTTACTGAATTAAAAAATATCAATATGTCCATCACCAACGAGTCAGAATTAATCGGAATGCAAAAGGCAAGCGAAGCTGTAGCATACGCTTTGAAGGAAATGAGAAACTTTGCCAAAGCAGGAATTTCTACCAAAGAATTGGATGATTTTGGTGGAAAAATCTTAGAAGAGATGGGCGCCAAATCTGCTCCGTATCTGACATATGGATTTCCTGGTTACACTTGCATTAGCGTGAATAATGAGTTTTGCCACGGGATTCCGTCCGAGAAAACGATTCTGAAAGAAGGCGACTTGATTAACATCGATGTTTCTGCGGAGCTGGATGGATTTTGGTCAGATAATGGCGGTTCTTTTGTGATTGGCGAAGACATCAACCAACATCAAAAACTGATTGACGCTTCCAAAGAAATCCTGCAGAAAGCAATTTCCAATATTAAAGGTGGCGTGAGAATCTCGGACATTGGTCATCTGATGGAAACCGAAGCCAAAAAACGCGGTTACAAAGTCATCAAAAACCTGACTGGACACGGCGTTGGCAGAAGTCTGCACGAGGAACCACACGAGATTGCAAATTACCGAGACCGATTCAATACTCAGAGATTCAAGAAAAATTCTGTCGTGGCAATTGAGACTTTCATTTCCACAACTTCTACGATTGCTGACACTCAAAAAGATGGCTGGACAATGGTTGGAAACAAAGGTGGTTTTATGGCGCAACACGAACATACGATTGTTGTAACTGAAGGAAAACCAATGATTTTGACCGAGGCGAACGGGATTTATAATTAAAAATATCAAACAAAAAATGTCACTCCACTTGGACTGACATTTTTTATTTATTTACAAAGTCTAACTTCTAAAATCTAAGCTCTAGCTTCTAATTAAGTTACATTTCTTTCTTCAAAAACTTCGCCGTCAAACTTTTTTTGGATTTGATAATCTGCTCAGGCGTTCCTTCCGCAATGATTTGTCCGCCGTGTTTTCCACCTTCCGGACCAACATCGATAATATGGTCTGCTAACTTGATAACGTCCATATTATGCTCGATGATGATGAAAGAGTTTCCTAATTCCACCAATTGATTGATGGCCTCCATCAAAACTTTTACATCTTCAAAATGAAGTCCGGTTGTCGGTTCATCCAAGATATAAAGCGTGTTTCCAGTTTGTCTTTTGGAAAGTTCCGTTGCCAGTTTCACACGTTGCGCTTCTCCTCCACTCAAAGTCGTGGATTGCTGACCAATCGTGATGTAACCCAAACCAACATCCTGCAAAGTTTTCACTCTGATGTAGATTTTTGGAATCGGCTGGAAGAATTCTACCGCTTCATTGATGGTCATTTCCAGAACATCAGAAATCGATTTTCCTTTGTAACGCACTTCCAGAGTTTCACGGTTGAAACGTTTTCCGTGGCAAGTTTCGCAATGAACGTAGACGTCGGGTAAGAAATTCATTTCAATGACTTTCAAACCGCCACCTTGGCAAGTTTCGCAACGTCCGCCTTTTACGTTGAAAGAGAATCTTCCGGCTTTATAACCACGGATTTTACTCTCCGGCAACTCCGCAAAAAGATTACGAATATCTGTGAACATCCCCGTGTAAGTCGCTGGATTTGAACGCGGTGTTCTACCAATCGGACTTTGGTCAACATCTACGATTTTGTCGATATTATCAATCCCATCGATGCTTTTGTAAGGCAAAGGTTCCTGAATCGCTCTGTAAAAATGGCGGTTCAAAATTGGATAAAGCGTGCCATTAATTAAAGACGATTTTCCACTTCCGGAAATCCCCGAAACGACCACCAATTTCCCTAATGGAATTTCAAGGTTGACATTTTTAAGATTGTTTCCAGTTGCGCCTTTCAAGACAATTGATTTTCCGTTTCCGGCTCTTCGTTCTGCTGGAATTTCGATTTTCCGTTTTCCAGTCAGATAATCTGCTGTGATTGTATTGGCTTTTTTGATGTCTTTTGGATGACCTTGCCAAAGAATTTCTCCACCGAATTTCCCCGCTCTTGGACCAATATCCAAAACGTGGTCAGCTTCCAAAATCATATCTTTATCGTGCTCCACCACCAAAACCGAATTCCCGATGTCACGAAGATGTTTCAAGGAATTAATCAATCTTTCGTTGTCACGTTGATGAAGACCAATTGATGGCTCATCCAAAATATAAAGAACATTTACGAGTTGAGAGCCAATTTGTGTTGCCAAACGGATTCGTTGAGATTCGCCTCCGGAAAGGGTTTTCGAGCTTCTGCTGAGACTCAGATAATCCAAACCGACATCCAGAAGAAATTGCAATCTTGTTTCGATTTCTCTAAGGATTTCGTACGCGATGATTTTATTTTTTTCGCTGAAAGTATCTTTTACATCGGCCAGCCATTCTTTCAAATCTAATAAAGAAAGGCCGTTGATTTCCGCAATATTTTTTCCATCAATCTTGAAACTCAAACTTTCCTGACGAAGACGCGCACCTTTACAAGTCGGGCAAACTTCCTCTGTTGTGAAATTTCTTTCGACCAAAACAGCATCATAATTTTCACGTTCGTCCACAATCTCTTCAAGAATATGAACCAAACCTTCGAAGTTGATTTTGATTTTTTTTGAGATTCCGGCGTGTCTCAGTTCTTTCGTAATGTCTTTGTTATGACCATAATAGATGTATTCCAAAGCTTCTTTCGGAATATCTTTGAAAGGCGTTGTCAAACTCAAATCGAAAACTTCTAGGATTAATTTAATCTGAGAAAGAATCCATTTGTTGGATTTGATTTGCTCCAAAGGTAACAGTGCACCTTGATTGATTGACAGTTTATCGTTTTCGACGAAATAGTCGGTGTTCACTTTTTTAACCGTTCCAAGACCTTTGCACGTTTCGCAACTTCCTTTCGGTGAGTTGAATGAGAACGTATTCGGTTCCGGCAAAGCCATCGAATCTCCCGTGATGTCGTCCATCAAATTCTTAGAGAAAAAATGAATTTCTTCACTTCCCATTTCCTGAATGGCAATCAAACCTTCGCCCATATCAGAAGCTGTTTTCAGGGATTTCTGCATCCTCAGTTCCGTCGCCGATTCTCCGATAATCCATCTGTCCACCACCACTTCCACGTCGTGGGTTTTGTAACGGTCGAGTTTCAAATCATATTCGATGTCTTGAAGAACACCGTCGATTCTGGCTTGCGAATAACCTTTTTTGGAAAGATGAATGAACAGTTCGTGGTAATGTCCTTTTCTGGAACGCACAACAGGCGACATCAGATAGACCTTTTTTCCTTTGAAGTTTTCTTTGATGGTTTCCAGAATCTGGTCTTCCGTATAACTTACCAATCGTTTTCCGGAACTCATCGAATAAGCATCAGAAACCCTTGCAAACAAAAGTCTCAAATAATCATAAAGTTCGGTAATAGTTCCAACAGTTGAACGTGGATTTTTGTTGGTCGTTTTTTGTTCGATGGCAATTACGGGAGAAAGTCCTTCAATCTTGTCAACATCCGGACGTTCCAATCCACCAAGAAACTGTCTTGCATATGCAGAAAACGTCTCGATGTAACGCCTTTGCCCTTCCGCAAAAATGGTATCAAATGCGAGGGAAGATTTTCCACTTCCGGAAAGTCCAGTGATGACCACCAATTCGTTGCGTGGGATTTTGACGGTAATGTTCTTGAGGTTGTGTTCTCTAGCGCCGTATATTTCGATAAATTCCTGATTATCTTTCATTTATAGATATTCATTTCTTTTTTAAAGGTCAAATGGAATCGCTAATTTTTATTGTTTTCTTCACTTTTTAATGACAGCGATTACATTGAAAAGTCCAATTCTGGGAAAACGCAAATTTACGGAAATTAATTGACGATTGCACTTTACCTTAATCCAAGTTTAATAATATTTAACAGAGTTTTGGACATAAATAAATTTTTGATAAACCTATCTTTGCGACTTGAAATAAATTAAAAAAATGAAACGTATTTTATCAAAATTCACATTTGCTGTTTTAATATTCTCATCGTTCTACTGCTTCGCTTGGGGATTGACGGGACACCGTGTGATTGCAGAGATTGCGCAACATCACTTGAGTTCGAAAGCAGAAAGAAAAATCAAGAAACTTCTGGAAAATCAGAAATTGGCCTACTATGCGAACTGGCCGGATTTCATCAAGTCTGATACTACTGGCGTTTGGAAAGAAACGTCGTCCTGGCATTATGTGAACATCAACGCACAAAAGAATTTTCAGCAATTCAAAGATTCTTTGGAGGCTCAGAAAAGTCCGAATCTTTATACACAAATCGAAAGTCTTGCGACGAAAATCAAAGATAAAAACACATCGGAATCTGATAAAAGAAATGCTTTGATTTTCCTGGTTCACTTAGTGGGCGACCTTCATCAACCGCTTCACGTAGGCCGTTTTGAAGATTTGGGAGGAAACAAAATCAACGTGACTTATTTTGGACAAAACACGAATTTGCATTCACTTTGGGATTCGAAAATGGTAGAGGACAGAAAATATTCTTACACGGAATTTGCCAATCTTTTAGACATCAAATCAAAAGATGATGTGAAAAATATCCAAGGCGGAACTTTGCAAGATTGGTTGTATGACAGTCAGAAAATTGCTAATTCTATCTATTTTCACACGCCGAAAGATTCCAAATTGAGTTACGATTACAATTACCGTTTTGAATCGACTGTTGAAAGACAATTGTTGTACGGCGGATTGCGTTTGGCGAAAGTGCTGAATGATGTTTTCGGGTAAATTAATAGAAAAGTAATTTAAGCTCGCGCAGATTTCATAGATTTTCCAGATTAATATAAATCTTTAGAATTTGCTTAATCAGCGAGAAAAAATTATTAAATAAAAATTATTTTAACAAGTCCAATTCCAACAGGTTATTGGACTTTTTTATTTCTTCCTTCAACCGTTTTTCTCTTTCGCGGAGATAGTCATTTTTGTTGACCATTTTTCCATTATCATTAACCTCTTCCATCTCACTCAAAGTTTGCCGAATTGACTTATTCGGGTCGTCTCTGAATTCTTTTAAAATCCGTGTATACTTTTCCTGAGACACATTTTGATTGGTTCCGAAATCGAAAACAAAATTATCATCTTTTGCATTGATACTTTTTAATTTCTGAATTCCAGCCAGCGTAAAACTATGAGAATTAGTAGAATCGTAAATCTTTAAAATAAGTCCTGGCAAACCTCTGAATTTGTACGGACCTTCCTGAATTGGAATTTCCGTCGTGAACCAAGCTGTCCATTTTCTGCCGGCAAATTCAGTTTCTGCTTTTTGGATTTTAAAATTTCCTAAAACATCATTTTCAGGTAAAATTTTCCAATTTATAACTCTATCATCTTTGACATTGTATTTTACCTGACCAATTCTTGAAATCATTAAAACAGAAAAATCAGGATAATTTTTGATGATAAAGTACAAGTTTTTACTTTTTTTAATTTTTAAATTTGAATCAGAAATCCCTTTGTCAACATTCGATTTTGAGATTGAATCATATTTAAAATTATCGTAGCTGTAGAATTTCGAAAATCTGTTTGAGACATCCAGAGCCATCAGTTCAGACTCAATTTTGTCACGATTGAGAGAATCCGAAACAGATTTGTATTCGTAAAGAAATCGTTGGTTTTGGGATTTCAGATTGAAAGAAATGGTGAGTAAAATAAAAAACAGCTTTAATCTCATTCGAAAATCATTTCAAATAAAGATAAGAAAATTTTAGTCTAATTTTTTAATCATCCAAAGATTACAGCCAGAATGCCCTGAGTTGCCCAATGGTTTTTCTAAATATTGAAAGCCTTGTTTTTCATAAATAGAAACTGCTTTGCTAAATTCCGGAATGCTTTCGAGATAAACGTTTTTATAACCTAATTCTTCAGCTTTTTCAAGACATTTTTCGAGTAATAATTTTCCAATTCCTTTTCCTCTTGACTCTTTTGAAAGGTAAAATTTGGCGAGTTCAGTTGTATCATCAGGCAAATTGTCGGTTGGAAAAATTCCACAACAGCCTAAAATCAAACCATTTTCCTCTACTACAAACAAAGCTGATTTCTCAGTTTGAAATAATGAATATAAATCATCTGTCGTCGGGTCAGAATAAGCAGTTCCATCAGTGCAACTTACTTCAAAATCGTGGAATGCTGTTCTGATAATTTTGGCAAGAATGGCGTTGTCTTCAGCTTTGTTTTCTCTAATGATTACTGACATTTTTTTGAGAATATTTTAAATTAACCAAGGATATTTGTGATAAATTCCGTCCAAAAGCATTGCAAGAATTCCGAAGAAAATCCAAAGTCTTAATAGGTTCAATGATTTAAATTTATCATTTTTCTGATTTCTGAACAACATATAAACTGTTCCCAAAATCACAACCATTGTCAGTAGAAAATACCAAGCAATAATATTTTTAAAGCCAATTCCAACACTTAGAATTAATGAAACAATCAAGGTAATGATTAATAAAATTAATAAAATCGACCTTGTGTTTTGAAATCCCAATCGGTTCGCAATCGTCTCGTAACCAAACATTTTATCGGCATTTCTCGTCAATGTATCTTTTGTAACATCGATGATGAAAAGCATTAGGAAAAGGAAGATTGCCAAAAACAAAATCTTCAGCGAAAACGTCTGATAATAAATCAACATTCCGAAGAATGGATATAGCGTCAACGCTACGAAAGTGAAGTTATTAAGGACAATAATTTTGCTGAGTTTGTGGCTGTAAAACCACATCAAAAACTGATAAATCAAGAAGAAAATAAAAACCCGATGCGACACAAAAAACGCCAATCCAAGCGACAATGCGTTGAGAATGACATAAGCGGTCAAAAAATATTTCTCCTTGAGGAAATTCTGCAATCTAGACCGGAAAGGTTTGACCAACTGGTCTTTTTCCTTATCATAAAACCGATTGATAATTCCGCCTGCTAAAATGCTGAGAACGGAACAAATGATGATAAAATGAACTTTATAATCGAAGACAAAATTTCTGAAACTTTCTTCGCGATTGAACAGGAAAAATGTCGAAACGTAAAGTGCAAATGTGAGTAGAATCGCAACAAAAAAACGAGCACCCAACAGAAAACCCATCAACTGAGAAACACGGTACAGGGCATTTCGGGAAGCAGGTTTCGTTTCGTTGGTCATTTTAAAGTTCTTTGTGCGTAAGCTTTTGAGTATTATGAAAACACTTCGACTCCGCTCAGTGTGACAACGCTTATACTAATAATGTTTTTTTTAGAGCTGTCAGTCTGAGCAGAGTCGAAGACTTTTATATTTTATTGATTTTAAATAATTTAGAATCTGTAAATCACTTCTTTGTGAAAACCTTCCAACATTTTCTCCGCCTTTTCGTAATCTTTGGAAAAGCCAAGAATATAGCCTCCGCCTCCACTACCACAAAGTTTGAGGTAATAGGCATTGGAATCGATTCCTTTTTTCCAGATGTTGAAAAGATTTTCCGGAATCATCGGACGGAAATGTTCGTAAGCCCAAACCGATAATTTCTTTAGGTTTTTGAAAAACGGATTCATATCTTTTCTAAGGAAAGCGTCGATGCAAGCGTTGTTGTAACGGATGAATTCTTCTTTCAAAGTCTTGCGGAAACCTTCATTTTTCAATTTTTCAAAGAAGATTTGAATCATTGGCCCAGTTTCGCCAATCGTTCCAGAATCAATCAGGAAAATTGCGCCTTTGCCTAACTCTTCTGCTGGAATGGAAACTTTGTCAACGCTGTCTTTGCTTTCAATCAGAATCGGAAGATTCATAAAACAAATCAACGGGTCGATTCCTGAACTTTTTCCGTGGAAATAACTTTCCAACTGACCGAAAATCATTTTCAAATCCTTCAGTTCGTTTTTGGAAATCGTATCAGGTTCTCTTTTTGTGAAAGAATATTTTTCGAAAATCGCGGCCACCAAAGCGCCTGAACTCCCTACTCCATAACCTTGCGGAATATTGGAATCGAAGAACAAACCTTTTGCGATGTCTGCTTTGAAAGATTGTACGTTGAGTTTAAATTCCTCAGGCAATTCCAAATCCAAAAGATAATTGGAATATTTTTCCAGAGATTGGTTGGATTTCTTTTCAAAATCGTTGTCCAAATCGGAAAATTTGAGTGTTCCTTTATAAAAACTGTACGGTAAAGTGAGCCCTTGAGAATCCTCAATAATGCCATACTCACCGAAGAGAAGAATTTTAGCGTAAAATAAAGGGTTTGTCATAGTGTGTTTTGATGTTGCAAATTTACAAAAAATAAACTATTCGACTATTATCAAAAAATGAACCGCGATTTTAAATTTTTATTAATAATCCAAAATTAATCTGATGATGGATACAATTTCAAAAATCCTTCGTAAACGCTTTTGTGCAAAATGGTTGCGTGGTTGTCGTCCTGCATTAGATTATATTCTAATTTCAGTTTCTTTTTTCCTGAATTTTTGAGAATTTGAAAAAGTGAATCCGCATCTTTCACCATTGTTTTATGTTCATTTTTCCCGACAGAAACATAGACAAATCTTTCTTCATCTTTTTGTGGGGAAAGTAATGAATTAGCCTTATTCAAAAGACTTTCATCGTCCCACCAAAGACTTGGACTGATGATGAAATAATGGGTGAAAAGTTCTGGCTTTTTCAATAAAATCTCAGTTGCCAAAAGTCCGCCCAGCGATTGACCAATGATGTATTTTGTCTTATCTGTCTTATAATTTTTATTGATGAAAGGTTGCAATTCTTTTTCAACAAATTCAATAAACTTGTCGGAATGTCCTGTTGTAGGATAATCTTTCTGCAAATCCTTCAAATCTGTATGGAATGTGAAATCCCTTTTTCTATCAACGTTCGCAATACCAACAATGATGAAATCCGGCATTTTGAACTGCATATTGAAAAATTGCTGAAGTCCGACCAAATGCAGGAAATCCTCATTTATACTTCCGTCCAAAATGTAAATGACAGGATAACTTTTCGTCTTGTCATAAGTCTGTGGAAGATAGATATTCAGTATTCTTTTTTCATTAAGAATCTTAGAATCCAAAGTGATTTTCTTTCCAATAATCAAATCTTCTGAAACCGAAGTTTGAGCGTTGAAAGCTGTAAACAGTAATAAGAACAGGAAACCTAATATTCTCAAAATGATAATTATTTGGTATTATTTTTCACTTTCATAAAACGAATCAATATCAATCCAATGGCAAAGAAAATCGTCATCGATAAAGCGGCGTAACGCATATTGTTGTAATATTCTATCAACGTTGCAAAGATGAAAGTTCCTAAGATAATGGCAATTTTTTCCAAGACATCATAAAAGCTAAAGAACGTCGTGTTGTCCATAGAATCCTGTGGTAACAACTTGGAATAGGTTGACCGCGACATCGCCTGCAAACCGCCCATCACCAAACCAATCACAGCAGCGATTCCGTAGAATTGATATTCTACATTCGGATTTTCTTTGTTCAAATAATAGGCTGAAAGACAAGCGCCAATCCACAAGGCAACGGTGATACTAATGACATTCTTGTTCCCTATTTTCTTCGATAACCAAGAGAAAAACAAAGCTCCGATAATCGCTTCGATTTGAATTAATAAAAGTGTCATTATCAATTTATCCTGCGCCATATTGATCTCACGCTTTCCAAATAATGTTGCCATTAGGAAAATCGTCTGCATCCCAACACTGTAGAAAAAGAAACTGGAAAGGAAGAATTTCAGATTTTTATCGGCAAAAAGATGACCACCGACTTTGAACAATTCGCGGAAACTTTGTTTGAATACATCGAAATAAAACCCGAAATTATCTTTCAAAACTTCGAAGAAACCACCTTGTTCTCTGTGACTTTTGAAGATATTTTTATAATTAAGCAAAACCAAATCTTTCGGCAATTGCTCCTTAACCTGACCAAATTGCGGTAAATGTTTGAAGGTATATTGAGAAAAGCCAAACCACCAAGCACCAGTCAAAAGGAAACTCACACGCGTATAAATCTGCGCCTGCTTAGGTGTTTCCGCACAAACCTGAATCAAAATCAAACAAATAATTACCAAAATAACTGAACCAATGTAACCGTAAACGTAACCTTTTGCAGAAAGCGCATCCTGCTTGTCCGGCGTTGCAATATCCGGCAAAAAGGAATTATAGAAAACCAAACTTCCCCAGAAACCGACACTCGCCGTAACGCTGAACAACAAGCCCAGCCAAACAGTTCCCATTCCTGTAAACATCGCCAATCCCATACAAGATGTCGCGCCCAGATAACAGAAAAACTGAAGGAAAGATTTCTTGTTCCCTATCGTGTCTGCCAGCGACGATAAAATCGGGGAAAGCAAAACGACAATCAAAAAGGAAAGCGTGAGAGAATAGCCATAAACCGTGTCTGGATGGTATTCTTTGCCAAATATCTTAATCATATGCGGCACAGCAACATCAATCCACTGTTTGGTTTCTGCAACATATTCTTTCTTTTCATACGCCGTCGTAAGAATTGCGTAATAAATTGGGAAAATTGTGGACGTGATGACCAAGGAATAAACCGAGTTTGCCCAATCATACAACGCCCAGGCGCGCATAATTTTCGGATTATTTTTGATTGAGTTTTCTGGAATTGTTTTTTCTATTTCGGACATTGGAAATAATTATTTAGACAAAAGTAAAAAAAGGAATTACAAGTTGACAAAAAAATGCGTTTGTATCAAAAATTTAATAACAAAAACCCTTTCAAACTTGAAATCTGAAAGGGTTTAAATTATATTTTAATTAATGACTATTACAGGTTTTCGATAACTATAGCCGTTGCGCCACCGCCACCGTTGCAAATTGCGGCCGCACCATATTTTCCGTTGTTTTGTTTCAAAACATTAATCAAAGTGACAATGATTCTTGAACCAGAACTTCCAAGCGGATGGCCGATAGAAACTGCGCCACCATTCACATTCACTTTTGAAGCGTCCAATCCTAAAACTTTGGTATTAGCCAATCCAACTACTGAAAAAGCTTCATTTAATTCAAAGAAATCGATGTCAGCTTTTGTTAAGTTTGCTTTCTTTAGTGCAATTGGCAAAGCCTTCGAAGGCGCCATTGTGAATCTTTCAGGTTCTACAGCAGCGTCAGCGTAAGAAATGATTTTCGCCAAAGGTTTCAATCCTAATTCCTCCATTTTTTCTTTGGACATTAGAATTAAAGCAGATGCGCCGTCATTTAATGTTGAAGCGTTGGCAGCGGTTACTGTTCCGTTTTCTTTTTGAAAAACTGTGCCTAATGTTGGGATTTTATCAAACTTAACCGCTTTATATTCTTCATCTTCCGAGAAAATAATCGGGTCGCCTTTTCGCTGAGGAATCGAAACAGGAACAACTTCATCTGCAAATTTTCCAGCTTCCCAAGCCGATGCGGCTCTTTTGTAAGATTGGATTGCAAAAGCATCTTGTTCTTCTCTCGTGATGTCGTTTTCTTTCGCGCACAATTCTGCGCAAACGCCCATATGCTGTTTGTTGTAAACATCGGTCAAACCATCTTTCAAAAGGCCATCCTGCATTTTGATTTCGCCTAATTTCACGCCATTTCTTCCATCAATATAATGAGGAACCATCGACATATTTTCCATTCCGCCAGCTACGATGATATCGACGTCGCCAGCTTTTATGGCTTGACTAGCCATTGTTACGGCTTTCATTCCCGAAGCACAAACTTTGTTGATGGTTGTGGAAGGTGTATGATTGGACAAACCTGCGCCCAAAGCCACTTGTCTTGCCGGAGCCTGACCTTCGCCAGCCTGCAAAACATTTCCCATATAGATTTCCTCAACCAAAACCGGGTCAAGGTTGATTTTGTCTAAAGCTCCTTTTACAGCCACAGTTCCCAATTGTGTTGCAGGAACCGTCGAAAGACTTC
Organism: Chryseobacterium sp. FH1; assembly: GCF_000735135.1. Lineage (GTDB taxonomy): Bacteria > Bacteroidota > Bacteroidia > Flavobacteriales > Weeksellaceae > Epilithonimonas. Next base: position 173,846 of record NZ_JPLZ01000006.1, on the reverse strand, counting down.
CCATAAAACTTCCCATTGGTGTTCTGACCGCTGATACAATGAATACTTCTTTCATAATATTTTTAATTTTTTTTGATTTAATATTAATTCTTAACACAAAGTGCACAAAGTTTTTTTTTTAACTACTAAATGTTTTAAGGTCACAAGGTTTGACTTTGTCAAATTTCAAAAATCAATTGTGCTCATTGTGCAAATCTTTGTGACTTTGTGGTTTAATGATACTTTTTCTTGATGCAATTAAAATAACCACTGCGCCCAGAAACTCGATGAACCATCCCAAAGATAATTTCACGATTCCGGCGAATGTGGATTGCCAGGGTTTGAAAGGTAAAAAACTGAAATAATCCAAAGATTTTAACTTAATGGCGACAATTGTGAAAACAAAAAGCAATATCATTAAAAATGACATTATTCTCACCAATTTATTTTTACCAATCAGGATGAAAACCAGCGTCAATAAAGAAAATCCCCAAAGTACGATGGCGAGTGTGTTATCTACTTTCCAATAGTTCCAGTTCCCAACAATTGGAATATGGACCAACGGCAGAAAACTGCCTGCCACAACCAAAAACAATCCGATTAACTGTAAATTTTTCATTCTTAAATCTTACTTGCCAATGTAAATAAAAATTCCTGACCGGCAAAAGTATGTTGATTTAAAATTTCATTGTTCAATTTATTTTTTTGACATTGAAATATTTAGATTAAATTGGACTTTTTATTAAATAAATCGAAAACTTTACTGGATATTCAAGAACAATTTTTATGCTATGATAAACGACAACATTACATTTTCAGGAATCATTGTAGCATTGTTGTGTGTATTGCTGATTGTTTCGAAGAAGACTAAAACCCATTCGGATTATTATCTGATATTGTGGATGATTATAAGCGGGAGCAATCTTGCTTATTATCTGCTTCCCTCGAATACGGTTAATGTTCTTCAGATTTTTGGCTTCACTCTGCCGGTTTTCAGTACTGCGATACTTTATCTTTATGTAATTTCTATAACGTTTAATATTCCATTTAGCTTTAAAGTAATATTGAAACATTCGCTGTTTTATATATTTTACAATTTGGTTTTTCTATCTATTTCATTTGGTTATGATAGAATTAATTTTATTAATAATATTCCATATTTAGGTGCGGAAAGAAACAGTTTTTTGCTAAATCTTCTCACTTTACCAATGGCGATAATTCCGGTTATTTATATTGTGCTTTGCTTTTTAGCTTTAAAAAAATATCAAAAAATCCTTCCCGAAAATTATTCTACACTAGACAAAATCAATCTGAACTGGTTAAAATGGATTGTTATTTCCTTAATCTTTATTTTTCTGATTGTCATTGCGATCATATCTTCAGGAACCAGATTTGATATAATCCGCACGCAGGATATTTTCAGCCTGGTAAGCAATATCCAGAGTATTTATATTATTTGCATTGTCTATTTCAGTTTGAGGCAAAGCATTGTTATCAATCAGAATATATCTTTAATTAAAATCGATAAGATTAAAGAAAAACCATTCACCACAGATGACAAAGCCATTGCAATTTCTGAGCAATTATTGGCTTATATGACCAAAGAGAAACCTTATTTAGATGAGAGTTTGAGCCTTACAAAACTATCTTCTTTAATTAATATTTCTACAAATCAGTTGTCTCAAATCATCAACCAAACGCTTAATACCAATTTCTACCAATTTGTAAACAGCTACCGTGTGGAAGAAGTGAAAGAGAAACTGAAAGAACCCAAATACAGCCATTATTCTATTCTTGGTGTTGCTTATGAATGCGGATTCAACACAAAATCAACCTTCAACAAAATTTTCAAGGAACAAACCGGGATGACACCTTCGGAATACAGAGGTCTTAATAAATAATTCGGGAGTCCGAATCTATAAATCCGGTCGAATCATACTTCCATATTTCTTGATGTTTGCAGAAAAAAAATATGAATTATTCAAATTTTCATCTTGCCAACATTATTGTTCACGTCATCTGTGGTTGCTTGGCTCTTTTATTAGGTTACATTCTATTAATAAAATCGAAAGGAACATTGTTTCATAAAAAGTTCGGAATTTGTTTTGTTTACCTTATGGTCATTGTGGTAATTACAGGAATTTTTGGCGTCATTATTTTCAAAAGGAATATATTTTTGCTTGTCATTACAATTTTGGTTGGATACAATACCTACTCAGGCGTCAGAAACATAAAAACGAAAACCAATCAATTTTATTTACAGGATTTGCTGGCTATGGTCTCGGCGATTGCCATCGTCTCATATTTCTGGTATTACCTGCAGGACATTGGATTTTACTGGAATCCGGTCATTATTTATTCTACCGTGGGTTATCTTTTTATGGTCATTTCGTACGACATTTTCCGCTATTTCATACCCAAAAATCGATATGGCAACTTGTGGGTCTATGAACATTCCTGCAAAATGATAAGTGCTTTGGGAGGTTTGACGGACGCTTTTATCGGAACTATTCTGCCAGATTACAAGCCTTACAGCCAGATTCTGCCATCCGTAATTACCACTTTTATAATGATTTACTTTGTGATAGATATCTACCGGAAAAATAAAATTTACAGATAACTATTTTAAAATAAAAAAGCACACTCCTAAAAGTGTGCTTTCGAAAATAATAAAAAGGTGTTCTATGAAAATGTTATGTTTTAAAAATCAATGTTCGCAATCTCGATTCCAACCTGGATTCCGTTTCTATTTGGGATATTCGCTTTGTCATTGAAAATCGGTGTGAAATCTTTCTTGATAAATAAATTAACACCACCATAACCAAAACTAAATTTCCCCCCGAACAAGAAAGCATTCACGCCGTCGTCCAAAGTATAATCATACTTTTTGAAGTTGCCATTTTCATTGTAATATTTGACTTTTACAATGCTTCTCGTATTGACACCGGCGTAAGCTCCTACTCCAACCTTCCACATTTTCTTTCTCACGTCCAGATATTGTTTACCGTCGTATTCTGTGTATTTTGGATTCAGATAAAGCTGGAATTCAACTGGTAAGGTCAGATAAACATTTCTAAGTTTTGAACGTTTCAAAGTACCCTGTTGAAAATCATCAAGAAACAATTCTGAATTGTCCTGAATAAAAACCTGCGGACGCTTTGGCATATAAGTGTCGGTTCTGTAAGCCAAACCATATCTCAAAATCCACGGACTCGTGAAACTTCCCAGCTGTTTGTCTTTTCTGAACTGAACCTCAACGCTGTGAGAATTTCCGATTCTCATTTCAGAATCATTCTCAAACGGATTGAAACTGCCTTTGTCTTTTGTAAGATTTGCGAAAGCGTAGCTGACAGTCAAAGTACTTGTATTAATATAATACTTAGGTGATTTAACTCTTTTTTTGAATTTAAACTTCAAACCATCAGTAGTTTCACAAGAAAACGAATTTCTATATTTAGTTGTATCTGGTTTTGTATTGTAAACAGAATTGGTAACCGCAGTTTTTGTAATATCTTCCAACTGAGTCTGTTCATTCTCTATTTTTTCATTGATAATTGTTTCATATTTTTTAGAAACCGCTTCTTTCTGCGCAATTTGTTCCGTTTTTGTAATTTTCCCAGACGAGAAAGCCTCATCAATTTTGTCCGTTTCAGATTTCATATTTGCGATACAATGGAATTGACTTTTTCCGTGTAGGATTTCATCTGATTATCGAGCGTAGTTTGGGCTGTAGCAAAGCTGGAAAGCATTGCCAAAAGTAAAATTTTGAATTTCATAATAGTTTATTTAGTTGTTATAGAATCTTTGTCGTAGAGCGTAATTCCAAAGAGTTTGATGCGTTTTGGATTGGGAAAATCAGAATCAATTTTAGGTTTTGAAACATTGATTCCCATTGCCGATTTCGGTGTTTCGGCTTTCGCTTTGTCTATTTCCACTCCGAAAAGTAAGTCCGATGATGACACGTATTTCACTTTCGGTTTCTGTGTGCTGAGCGAAGTCGAAATATCGTTTTGAGCCAATTTTTCTTCAGATTTAGGAATGATTTGTGGCTCATTATTTTTCACAATAACTTCTTTTTCAAAAACTTGACTTTCTTTTTTAGTTCCTTTTGTCATTCTGAGCGGAGTTGAAGAATCTTTATTTTCAACCACCAATCGTTGATTATCAATTTCAGCATTGTCAGTAGAAAATGATATTTGAATTTCGTTTGTATTTTCAGACTGCTGACGTACACTTGAAATTTGATTTTCGATTCGAGGAAATTTAAATTCCGGAGTTTCTTTCACTTTATTTTTGATATCAGTCATCCAAGAAATCCCACCAAAATTCAGAATCAAAATGATTACAGCAACAAATCTCCACCAAAAGACTTTCGGTTTCTTCTTTTTCGCAGGCACTTGGTCAAGTTTTTCTTCCAATCTATCCCAAAGACCGTCGGAAACTTTCATTTCCTTTTGTTCGTATTTAGATTTCAGATTCTGCATTTTGTTTCGTGTTTTGTTGATTAAAATAATCAGTTAGCCATTTTTTTGCTTTACTCAGCTGACTTTTGCTGGTTCCTTCCGAGATATTCAGGATTTCCGCAATCTCCTGATGTTTCTTTTCCTCAAAAACCGAAAGATTGAAAACCAATTTATAACCAATCGGCATTTCCCTGAAAATCACTTCCAAATCAATGTCCTGAGAAATAGCATCCACATCTTCCGTCTGTTCCGCAATAGAATCCGTAAATTCAGTTTCTGCATACAGGATATGCTTATTTGTCCGGATAAAACTAATCGCGTCATTCACCACAATTTTCCTCAGCCAAAACGGAAACGATTTGTAATTCTTACAATCCTCCAGCTTCGTAAAAGCCTTGTAGAAAGCATTCATCAAAACATCTTCCGCATCATCCCGATTATTGATGTAAGAATTTGCCACCGACAACATTTTCCCCGAAAACATCTCGAACAGGCGCTTCTGAGCCAGTCGGTCATTTTTCTTTGCTTTGGAAAAGATATGTTGTAAATCTCGATTCATTTTCTCTTTCTGACTATAAGACGGCAAAATACCAAAATGGTTGCCTCTGTTTTCAAAACAATTTGAAATTAATTCACAAACAACTGACTATCAAATAAATAAATTTAAAATAAAATCTCGCAGATTTAGCAAATTTTGCAGATCATCATCAAAAAATCAGCTCAATCAGTCAAATCTGCGAGAAACAAATTCCAATTTGGGCAATCCCCTCGCCCTTTCGAATGCCACCGCTCGGGTCGGGCTATCCGCTACAATCTTTTTTGTGGAAGAAGTTTCCCAATCTAATTAGAACATTTCCCAACTACAAAAAAGGATTTCCACTACTATCCCTATTGCGGAATTCGTCTTCAATTAAAATTTTTCTACAAAAATCAAATTTTTAAATTATTTCCATTTAAACGAAGTTAGAACCTAGTGCCTTAAAACATAAAGTGGCAAAAAAAGCCTCTGTGCCTTTGTGTTTAATTTGTAAGCCTATCATTATTTCCCAACATTCATCAATTTCTTCTTATTTTTGCAAAAATTAAAACAAACGTGGTAAACACAGACCAAATAAAAGATATCCAATCCAGAATAGAAGACCTGCACAAGTTCCTCCAAATCGAAAAGAAAAAAATCGAAATTTCCAACGACGACGAGAAAACCGCAGCACCCGAATTCTGGAACAACTCAAAAGAAGCTGAAGTGTTTCTGAAACAACTCCGTTCCAAGAAAAAATGGGTGGAAGGTTATGATGATATCAAAACAGAATTTGAAGACCTTCAGGTTCTGTTGGAATTTGCAAAAGAAGATCCGGATTCTGAAAAAGAACTGGACGAAGCTTTTCCAAAATTAGTTGAAAAAGTCGAAAATCTGGAATTCAAAAATATGCTTTCCAACGAAGGCGATGAGTTGTCTGCCGTTCTTCAAATCACAGCTGGGGCTGGCGGTACGGAATCTTGCGACTGGGCAAGTATGCTGATGCGGATGTACACAATGTGGGCCGACAAGCAGGGCTACAAACTTCGCGAACTCAACTTCCAAGAAGGCGATGTTGCGGGAATCAAAACTGTAACGATAGAAATCGACGGCGAGTTTGCTTTTGGATATTTGAAGGGTGAAAATGGTGTTCATAGATTAGTTAGAATTTCGCCTTTTGATAGTAATGCTAAACGTCACACGAGTTTCGTTTCCGTTTATGTTTATCCTTTGGTGGACGATACAATTGAGATTAACATCAATCCAGCTGACATCAGTTTTGAAACAATGCGAAGTTCAGGCGCTGGTGGACAAAACGTAAACAAGGTGGAAACTGCCGTTCGTCTTCGTCACGCACCGACTGGAATTATCATTGAAAACTCAGAATCTCGTTCTCAGCTTCAAAATAAAGAAAAGGCAATGCAACTCCTGAAATCCCGACTTTATCAAATCGAACTTGATGAACGTCTGAAGGCAAGAAACGAAATCGAAGCCGGAAAGATGAAAATCGAATGGGGTTCTCAAATTCGGAATTATGTAATGCAACCTTATAAATTGGTAAAAGATGTTCGCTCCGGACACGAAACTTCCGACGTAGACAGTGTGATGAACGGGAACATCACACCTTTCTTAAAAGCTTATCTGATGAATGAAGGGCAAGCTGGAAGTGGGGAAATGGATGAGTTGTAAACTTCTTTAGAAGAATTCAACCATTATATAAAAACATAAAAAAAGCCTCAGAAAATTCTGAGGCTTTGATTTTATATTTCAGTATTAAGGTCCCAATTTTCAAGATAATCGTTGACGTGTTTCAGGAACATTCCGCCCAAACTGCCGTCCACTACTCTATGGTCGTAAGAATGCGACATAAACATCTTTTGACGAATTGCAATCACATCTCCAAACTCAGTTTCGATAACTGCTGGTTTCTTCACAATCGCTCCAACTGCCAAAATCGCAACCTGAGGTTGAGGAATAATCGGTGTTCCCATCAGGTTTCCGAAAGTTCCAACGTTTGAAATGGTGTAAGTCGCACCTTGCGTATCAGCTGGCGTCAGTTTTTTGTTACGTGCTCTATAAGCTAAATCATTAATCGCTTTTGCCAAACCTGACAAACTCAATTGGTCTGCATTTTTGATTACAGGAACAATCAGATTTCCATCTGGAAGCGCTGTTGCCATTCCGATATTGATATTTTTCTTTTTAATGATTTTATCACCATCCACAGAAACGTTGATCATCGGGAAATCCTGAATCGCTTTCACGACCGCTCTAATGAAAATCGGCATAAAGGTCAATTTCTCGCCTTCTCTTTTCTGATAAGAATCTTTGTTCTTCGCTCTCCAAGTCACGACATTTGTCACGTCGGATTCTATGAAAGAAGTCACGTGTGGAGAAGTGTGTTTGCTATTTACCATCGCTTCTGCAATGATTTTGCGCACACGATCCATTTGGATGATCTCGTCGCCTTCGGAAAGTTGAAGGGTTGGAGCGTTTGAGGGTTTAGGAGCCGGCGCTGAAGTCTGAGCAGGTTGAGAAATAACTTGCTGTGCAGGAGCTGATTTAGTTTCAGTATTGGTTCCTCTATTTTTCACAAAATCAAGGATATCTTCTTTTGTGATTCTGCCTTCTAGTCCGCTTCCTTTGATATTTTTAAGTTCAGAATCCGAAATATTTTCCTGCTGAACAATATTTTTAACTAAAGGAGATAAGTATAAATCTGAATTCTGATTTGATGAATTTTCAAAAACATTCGTTAGTGGCTGTTCCAAAGTATTGATCACTTCCGGATCTGGCTGAGGAATCTGATCTTTAACTTCTTCATAAGTTTTTGATTCAGGAACTTCGGGTGATGAAGAATCTGCATCCGTTTCCAAAATCGCAATAGCTTCACCAATCTTTGCAACGTCATCTTTCTGTTTCAGAATCTTGATGATTTTCCCCGAAACTGGTGTCGGAACGTCGGAATCCACTTTGTCTGTCGCAATTTCTACAACAGATTCATCCTCTTTTACAAAATCACCTTCATTGAACATCCAGCTGATAATTGTTGCTTCCATAACGCCTTCGCCCATACTTGGGAGCAATAGTTTGTATTCTGCCATTGTCTTGTTTTTGAATTTTCCCAAAAATACATATTTTTTTATTAATTGTATAATTCTAATTTTTAAAATTTGTAACAGTCATTTTTTATAAATTTGAAATTAATTTTATTTTAAAAACCAACCCATGAACATTTACCTAAGTGCCATTATTCATATCAAGGAAAACTCTATGATGGATGCTATCGAATTATTAAAAAAACTTGTCATAGAAACCCGCAAGGAGAAAGGCTGTATTCAATATGATCTATTCGAAGACAATCGAAACAAAGGTGTATTTTTCATCCATGAGATTTGGGAATCCAATGACGATCTTCAAAGCCATCAGGTTTCTGACCACATGATGAAATTCCGACAAGGCATCACATCTTTTCAAGAAAAACAAAATATCGTGTATGTTGGAAACAAACTATTCTAATTACATTATAAATAAAAATTAAGTTAATAAATTATTCATAATTCAAATATTCGAAATTTGTTTGCGTTTTAACCATTAAAAAAGAAAATTTTCAATATTTTTGCTAATCTTTTTTAATTGAAAATAAATTTTAATAATGAAAATAAATCAACTACCTAAATGTGTTGGTATCGGTGCATTCTTTTTGTTTGCCAATCTCAATGCACAATCTAATGAAAGACTGATTAAAGATTTTATCAAAAACGATATCAGCGCGCGTGGCATCGAAAACGCCGAATTCAAAATCTTAAATGAGGACAAGTCCGCAAGTTTAAAATCTGACATTGTAAATGTTCAACAATATCATGGTAACACTCCTATTTATCATTCTTTAGCAAAAGCAATTATTCGTGAAGGAAAAGTCATTTCATTCAACAATAACTTTCTGAAGAAAAGTTTAAACGTTATCGATGACAGAATAGGCAAATCAGAAGCTTTATCCCATGCTCTTAGACACTTGAATGTAAGCAAAAACCTTCATATCGTTGATGAGAAAGGTGAGGAAATGATTAATTTACCAGATGATAAAGTGGCAAGCGTCCGTTTTTATTACGCAAAAGAAAATAGTTTAATTCCTGCTCAATTAATGGTTATCAACCAAACTGCAGAAAAACTGCATTATTTGGTATTAGTAAGCCTTACCGATGGCGAGATTTTGGAAAGCCAAAATATGCTAATTGAATGTAGTTTTGACGAGCACGCTTTTTCTGAAGAAACCGAAACACCAAACAATCATTTGTTAAGCCACATTTACAACCAGGAATCTAACAGCAAAGTTCAAAAAACAAATCAAACAAAAGCTGTTACTGATGCAAGTTACAATGTTTTCCCTTTTCCAATTGAGGCGCCAACATTTGGCTCAAGATCAATCGTTAACAATCCTTGGGATTTAAGCGCCTCACCAGAAGGCTGGCATTCTAATGGCAACACTACTTTCAATTATACAAGAGGTAATAACGTTTTTGCTTATGTAGATAATAATGCAACGAACTCAATTGGCTTTTATCCTACTAGCTCTACAACAGGTTCTTTTACTTTTGATTTTCCATATCAGGAAGGAACAACGATAAGTGCATATTATAATAAAAGTTCTTCTGTAACCAATCTTTTCTATGCAAATAATTTAATCCATGATATTTTTTACAAATTTGGATTTACAGAAGTAAATAGAAATTTCCAAAGTAATAATTTTGGGAAGGGAGGTGTTGGAAATGATGCTGTTTTTGCAGAAGCTTTTGATGGTAGTGGTTACAATAATGCAAACTTCAACCCTGGATTCGAAATGACTTCCGGCGCCGTACAAGCTCCTAGAATGCAAATGTATCTGTGGAATAATGGCATTGGCTTAAAACAAAGATTATTTTACAACGATGCAGAGTATGCCTCGAGACCACCTGTATTTACGGGACAACTTAGTTATTCTACCACAGGGGTTGGCAGGCTATTGATGGAAACCGGAGTAACAGGTGATGTTGCAATACCAGCTTTAAACTCTAATACAAACATAGCCGATGCATGTACAGCGCTCACAGCCAATAGTCTATCTGGAAAAATTGCGTTGGTTACATATACTGGTTGTTCTTTAGACACCAAAGTTAGAAATGCTAAAAATGCAGGCGCAGTTGGTGTTATTATTCATAGAACAATAACAAACGCAGGCGATGTAGGAATTAACGTTCCCGCTCCAGACATCAATATTCCGTCAATTATTTTAGGAACAGCTGAGTCCACATTTTTAAGAGATGAAATAGCAAATGGAAAAACGATCAATGTTACATTAAAAGATCTTGGAGTTGGATATAAAAACTCAAGTTTAGATAATGGTGTTGTCATTCATGAATATGGTCATGGTATATCCAACAGATTAACCGGCGTGGGCTATAGCTGTTTAAGTAACTTAGAACAAATGGGTGAAGGATGGTCTGACTTTTTTGCATATATGTTAACAAATACTCCAGAGGACAGTTCTTCTACAGCGAGAGGTATAGGTACATATTCTTCTAACCAGACAACAACAGGAACTGGTATCAGAACTTATAAATACTCAACAAACATGAGTGTTAACCCATTAACATACAAAAACACCAATACAACAGGCGGTCAACCTCACGCAGTTGGACAAATTTGGGCAACAATGCTTTGGGACCTTCATTGGAAAATGGCAGAAAAATATGGTTACAACTCAGATGTAACTGCAGATCCAAATTCTGGAAGTGCGAAAACACTTCAGCTAGTAATGGATGGATTGAAACTTCAGCCATGTAGTCCTAGTTTTGTTTCTGGTAGAGATGCTATCTTACAAGCAGATGCCTTGAATGGAGGCAATGATAATTGCCTTATTTGGAATGTTTTTGCAAGAAGAGGTTTAGGACAAAGCGCTTCTGCAGGAGCTGCTAACAACATAACTGATCAAGTTGAAGCCTTTGATGTTCCGGAAGGATGTATCCTTGGTACTGATGATATTGTTAAAAACAAATCTTTTGGAATCTACCCTAACCCTGCAAAAGGCGAATTCTTCATCAAAACTGCTCCAACAGTTGGAAGTGCAACTGTAAAAATTGATATCATTGACTTGAGTGGTAAAGTGGTAAAATCATTAGAAAGAAAGAAAAACAGTTCAGATTCTGTTTCTACACAAGGTCTCATAAAAGGAACTTACCTTGTGGTGATCACAGAAAATGGCAAATCTGACGCACAAAAATTGATCGTAGAATAATCTGCAAATATCAATTAATACAAACCTTTCCAGTTTTTTTGGAAAGGTTTTTTTTATTTCAGGATCTTAACAAACTTTAGCACTGATAATAATTGGCATCAATATTGAAAACTTAACTTTGCATAATTATAAAATTGCTAATATTAAATGAAAAATTATATCACAAAGTCTTTTTCTGTAATCGCTTTTTTAGGTGTTAACCTAATGGTTTTTGGTCAAACAATTGATGCGAAATCAAAAACGATCTTAGACGACATTACCAAAAACTATAAGAGCAAAAAAAACTCGTACTTTAAATTTTCATATTCAGCAGGAGGTTCAAGTCAAACTGGCATTTTCTATTCTGACAACAACCGTTACAAATTGAAAATCATGGGTACGGAACAGATTTTTGATGGCAGCAAGGTTTATAACATTAGCGACGAGGATAAAGAAGTCACTGTTGCAAAACCAAATGACAATCAAACAGCATTTTCTCCACTTAGTTATCTGGATTCTTATAAAAAAGAATACAACGTAAGTTACTCTGGAAAAAAAACAATCAGTGGAATCCCCGTTGATGTGATAAAAATGACTCCGGTAAAATCAAATGGATTGAAAAGTGTGACATTGTACGTGAACACACCTCAAAAGAAATTGATCAAGTTGGAACAAGTTTCCTCAAACAACGATTTATCTGTAATTTCGATTAGCAATTACAAAGAGAACCAAGCACTTTCTCCATCAATATTTACATTTGACAAATCAAAATATCAGAATTATTTAATTACAGAATTGTAAAATTTAATTTGATAAAAATAAAAAAATGCATTACCAAACGTAATGCATTTTTGATTTATAATAATGATTTACTTTTTAACTTTAAAGTCATTCGCACCTGGATATGGTTGTAAATATCCAAGATTCCAATTAGACTGTAGAAGTGATTCTACAAAAAGATCTTCACGATATTTATGCGGATCGTAAGGCGTTTTCAAACTTACATCTGCAATGTTTCCTTTCACATTCCACCAGAATGCGCTCCAGCCTCCTCTCAGTTCTTTGATGATCTCGTAAACCGTTTTTCCCGTCGCACGATTCATCAGCTTTGCAAAAACCTGCCCTTCCGATGTTGTAAGCTCTCTTAATTGTTTTTCATAGGCTGAAGCCAAATCATTCTGTCTGCCTTTTATATATTTACTTCGCTCCGAGCCTTTTAGTTTTGCACTTTCAGCTTGGATATCCCGGTATTGCGCAAGGGCATTTACAAACAATGGATATACGCGATTCAGTTTTTTATTAAGGAAAAAGTAAAAATTTCTATCCAATTGATTATTAAAATGTGGATTCGCTCTTAATGTAAGCTCATCCAAAACTATGACTTGCTCACCATTGATCTGATAAATTTTCGCTTTCTGAGCCTCATCATAGTAATATTCGTTTCCGAATTCATCCTTCTGCAATTTACTTTTAGGAATTTCATCAAAGGATTTTAGGTCCAGAGTATCTTGTTGGGAAAAACAAAATACGCCAGTAAACAGGAAAAGAATCGGAATCAATTTATGAAAAATCATTACTTTTACAACATCTATATTAACAAATAGCATCATCAAAAATCATTCCTTACAATATGAAATTCGAAAAGAAATCAATTAAATTCTTACAGCAATATTTAAATACCGCTTCTCCAACAGGTTACGAACACAATGGGCAAAAAGTCTGGATGGATTACATCAAACCATTTGTTGACAAAATTGAAGTCGATCATTACGGAACAGCTTACGGGATCATCAATCCTGATGCTGATTTCAAAGTAGTAATAGAAGCTCACGCCGATGAAATCTCCTGGTATGTGAATTACATTTCTGATGACGGATTGATCTACGTCATCAGAAATGGCGGATCAGACCAGACCATCGCGCCATCCAAAGTGGTGAACATCCACGGAGAAAAAGGCATCGTGAAAGGCGTTTTTGGATGGCCGGCAATTCACACCAGAAGTGCAAACCAAAACGAACCAACGCCAAAGATTGAAAACATCTTCATCGACTGTGGCGCAACTACCAAAAAAGAAGTTGAAGAATTAGGAGTTTTCGTTGGCTGTATGATCACTTATCCAGACGAGTTCTTTGAATTGAATGACAGATATTTCGTTTGCCGAGCTTTGGACAACAGAATTGGCGGATTTATGATTGCCGAAGTTGCAAGACTTTTGAAAGAAAACAAAAAGAAACTGCCATTCGGACTTTACATCACCAACTCCGTGCAGGAAGAAGTTGGACTTTATGGCGCAGATATGATTGCCGACACCATCAAACCGAACATTGCAATTGTGACAGACGTGACCCACGATACCACAACGCCAATGATCGAAAAGAAAAAAGAAGGCGACCAAAAATGTGGCGATGGACCAGTTGTTTTCTTCGCTCCAAGCGTACATCACACAATCCGCGAGTTGATTATTGACACAGCGAAAACAAAAGAAATCCCTTTTCAAAGAGCAGCAGCAAGCAGAGCAACGGGAACTGACACAGACGCATTTGCCCACTCCAACGGCGGTGTTCCAAGCGCATTGATCTCTTTGCCTTTGCGATATATGCACACAACTGTGGAAATGGTCTCCAAAGAAGACGTTAGCAATGTCATCAAATTGATTTACGAAAGTCTTCTGAAAATCGAACCGACAATGAAGTTGAAATACCATTAAGGTTTTAGGATTTAGTTCTCAGTTAATAAGCATCTTAAACCTAATACCTAATAAAGTAAAAATGAAAACAAAACTTATTGCACCTTCTCTTCTTTCCGCAGATTTTGGAAATCTACAGAGAGACATCGAGATGCTCAACAATTCCCAGGCAGACTGGTTTCACGTGGATGTGATGGACGGCCGGTTTGTCCCAAACATTTCGTTTGGATTTCCTGTGATGAAAACCGTTCAGCAACACGCCAAAAAATTTATCGATGTTCACTTGATGATCGTTGAGCCGGAAAAATATGTCGAGGAATTTATAAAGCTAGGAGCAGATTTGGTTTCCGTACATTATGAAGCCAGCGTTCACCTTCACAGGACTATTAATTTGATCCAAAACAAAGGTGCAAAGGCTGGTGTTGTTTTGAATCCTGCGACTCCAGTTTTGATGCTAGAAGATATTATTGCAGACGTCGATTTGGTTTTGCTGATGAGCGTTAACCCCGGATTTGGCGGCCAGAAATTCATCGAGAACACTTACAAAAAGATCAGCGAAACCAAAGATTTGATTTTGAGCAACAACTCTACCGCATTGATTCAAGTAGATGGTGGCGTGAATCTCGACAATGCTTCGAAATTGTTTGATGCCGGCGCAGACGTTTTGGTCGCCGGAAATGCCGTTTTTTCTTCCCCAGACCCAGAAAGAACGATTGAGCTATTGAAGTTATAAAGTTATTTGGAGCTTAATCCCGCTGTCCACTATATCTTTTTATTTTTTCAAAAGATTTGTCATCCAAACAAAGTAATGACAAGAAAAAATAAAAAGGATGCCGTTCCCATCGGGGCTATAAAACGATACTACAAAAAAACAGGCTACCATAAGTGATAGCCTGTTTTTTTATATTCATTTCCAGAAGAAATTAGAAAATCTCTCTTCCAGAAAAATGGAATTGCGCTTCGATCAATGCGTTCTCATCTGAGTCAGAACCGTGAACTGCATTTTCTCCGATGCTTCTTGCGAAAAGCTTTCTGATAGTACCTTCAGCCGCTTCAGCAGGATTTGTAGCTCCAATTGTAGTTCTAAAATCTTCTACTGCATTATCTTTTTCCAAAACCGCCGCCACGATTGGACCAGAAGACATAAAGTCAACCAATTCTCCGTAGAAAGGTCTTTCAGAATGTACTTCGTAGAATTTCTTAGCATCAGCAACAGTAAGTTGCGTCAATTTCAAAGCTTTAATTTTAAAACCAGCTTCACTGATTTTTCCAAGGATCGCACCAATGTGTCCGTCCGCAACAGCATCTGGCTTGATCATGGTAAATGTGATTTTTCCTGACATTATTTTTTATTTTTTGTTTTAAAGAAGTGCAAATTTACAATAATTTTTTGTTACATTTGCTCTCGGAAATTCTTTTCTGGGAAAAGATATTTTTTGGCACACAGTTTGCTACTTAATATTCGATTCTCATGTTTAATTTGAGTTTTCATGGTTATTAGTTTTTACCCTGCTTCGGCAGGGTTTTTTGTTTTTATTCCTCAAAATTTGAAAATAAAAAAACCGCCAAAACGAGATTATCGTTTTGGCGGTTTTATATTATTTGACCTAAGTTAAACTGTTTAGGAAATTTGATCATTTAACAAATCCCGCAGCCCGACTTGAGTGGATCCCGATGTAAAATCGGGAGGGAACGGAAGGCCGACAAAGCTGCCCAAATTTAATCACCTTGATCTACAAAAGCCAATTCGTCTGGATTTTTCACTGGATATTTCTCCGTGAAGCATCCGAAGCAATGGTTTGGCGATCCTAAAATATTAATCAAATTGTCAACACTTAGAAACTCCAAACTGTCAACATCCAGATATTTTCTGAGTTCTTCTTTGTTCATATTCGCAGAAATCAAATCGTCTTTGGTTGGCGTATCAATTCCTAAGAAACAAGGCGCAATGATTGGTGGAGAAACACTTCGGAAGTGGATTTCTTTTACACCCGCTTTTTTAAGAATCTTGACCAAACGTTTGGAAGTTGTTCCACGAACGATAGAATCATCGATGATCACAACTCTTTTCCCTTTGATCTCGGAAACAATTGGATTCAGTTTTAGGTTGACCAAATGCTCTCTCATCTCCTGCGACGGAATAATGAATGATCTACCGATGTATCTATTTTTAATCAAAACTGGTCTGAAAGGAATACCTGAAGCCTTGGAAAAACCAATCGCCGCGGGAACGCCAGAGTCTGGAACTCCAATCACAATATCAGCATCCACAGGCGCTTGTTCCCAGATCTTCATTCCGGATTGCTCACGCACCTCGTGAACATTGATGCCTTCCAAAGTAGAATCTGGTCTTGCAAAATAAATATATTCGAAAGCACAAATCTTGTTGACACAATCATCTTTTACAAGATAAGACTGCAAGCCTTTCTCGTTATCACTTGTGTAAATAATCTCGCCTGGCAAAACATCGCGCACATACTGCGCTCCTACTCCATCCAAAGCACAACTTTCTGAAGCTACAACGAATGTATTTTCATCTATCGCACCCAAAACCAAAGGTCTGATTCCATTGAAATCTCGGAAAGCAAAAAATTTGTTTCTTGTAAGTCCAACCACAGAATATGCACCTTCGATCTTTTCCATCGTCGCTTTGATCGCACCACGAAGTCCAAGGTCAAGATTTTTTTGAATTAATCTTAAAATAACCTCGGTGTCAGAAGTTGCACGGAAAACCACGCCTTCATCTTCCAACTCTTTTCTAAGTTGTTTTGCATTGGTTAGATTTCCGTTGTGAGCGATAGAAAGGATTATCTGATCATATTCATTCTTCGCAAAAAACGGTTGAAAGTTGTATTTCTTTTTGTCTCCAGCAGTCGTATATCTTGTGTGACCGATGACGGTGCTCCCCATATATTGCTGAGGATCTTCTATCGATTTGAAAACGTCCAAAACCAGACCTTCATCTTTTACAGAAAGGATTTTGCCGTTGTTACCAACCGCAATCCCACAAGCCTCCTGACCACGATGCTGTAATGCAAAAAGTCCAAACTGAGACAGTGAAAACGTATCCTGATTTTCCGTCGAATGCAATCCAAAAACGCCACATTCCTCTTCCATTTTATCAAAAGGATAATGCTCGTCCTTTTCTTCTTTGGAAAGATGCTTTGTTTCTTCGAATTCCTGATAGCGGTTTTGGAAAGCATATTTCGGTAATGTGCTATATTCTTGAAATTCTAAATCCATTTTTTTGGTTTTCGGATTATTTAGCTAAAGCGGTTTGTAGTCTGTCGTAGATCTCAACGTAAGCTTCTGTGATCTCGCCCAGATCTCTTCTGAATCTGTCTTTGTCAAGCTTCTTCATTGTATCTTTGTCCCACAGTCTGCAAGTGTCTGGAGAAATCTCGTCTGCCAAAACAATCTTGCCATCAGAAGTTTTTCCCAACTCGATCTTGAAATCTACAAGGATAACGTTTGCCTTGTCAAATAAATCAATCAAAAGTTTATTGATCTTATCTGTCAAAGCATACATCTCATTCAGTTCTTCATAAGTTGCTGCGCCAAGGAAAACAGCGTGATGATCATTGATCAACGGATCTCCTAATTCGTCTTTTTTGTAGCAAAGATCAAAAATGGTAACCGGAGATTTAAGACCTTCTTCCACGCCTAATCTCTGAGCCATACTTCCTGCAACATAATTGCGAACAACCATTTCCAGAGGAATGATGTCCACTTTTTTCACCAATTGCTCTCTGTCGTCCAGTTTTGCAATAAGGTGCGTTGGGATTCCGTTTTCTGCAAGATATCCGAAAATAAGTGTAGAAATTGCGTTATTCAATTCGCCCTTTCTATCGAATTGTCCGCGTTTCTGTGCATTGAAGGCTGTAGCATCATCTTTGTAGCGTACAACGACTTCGTCAGGTTTATCTGTAGCGAAAACCTGCTTAGCTTTACCTTCGTAAAGCATTTCTTTCTTTTGACTCATAATTACTTTCATTTTTTCAAACGGAATTCGCTTTCATCACGATTTCCATTTAAACTTTTTACTATTAGATTTACGCACAAATTTACGAAATTATTTGTTAAATCTAAATCCATATAAACGATGGTTCTGTTTATAATTCCAATGGTGTTATTAAACAAAAAAACTCCCTAAGATTAAGGAGTTCATTAATGAAAATTTTATGTTTTTACTTTTTAATAAACTTGATTGATTTTCCGTCAACATTCAAAATATAAGTTCCAGGTAACAACGAAGCAACATTGATTGATTTTTTGTTCACGAATGGATTATTGATTTCTTTAACTAATTTTCCTGTAAGATCATAAATCTTGGCTGATTTTGCTTTGTTTACATCGCCATTAATATTTACAACATCCGTAACTGGATTTGGATAGATATTGAAATCTAAAGTTTTATTCGAAATATCATTAACTGCTAATGACCCTAAATTTAGACAATAATCTGACGCGTAAGTCGTCCATTCATCGCCATTAAAAGTTGAGTTTGGATTGATGACATCTGACTTTCTGTAAAGTGATTTGTTCGCATTCGTGTTATCCACTCCTTTGCTACCAATCGCATCTATCGTTGTGGATTTATACGATAATTCCACATAATTTGTTCCTGTGAAAGTAAGTGCTGGCGCGTTTGACACAAATTTAGCATTTGAAATATCGAAACAACTGAAATTTGCATTTGGATTGATGACCACAAAACTTTCATTATTTTCAATCCTTCCTTCTAATTCAGATGGTCCTGCAAAAAAATAGTTGGTGATTTTCAACTGGATTCCCAACTTATATTTTTCAAGATCAACGGCGTGTCCAGTTCTGTTGGCAATTTCGTAAGCTTTATTATCTCCCGTTCCTTCCAAATATTTCACGATTTGAAGATCTTTCGCAAAAATATCATTTTCTAATGTGGTGATGCTAATGGTATTACTTTGTGGACTTTCAAGATTTCCACTGTCGTAAGCTTTTACAGTAAAATTATAATTTGTCCCAGGCGTCAAATGATCTACTGAAGCCGAATTGGTTTTTGACGTTGCTACCAAAACACCATCCTGATAAATCCTGTACCCCACAACATCAGATTCCGGACTTGCTTGCCAAACCAAATTGACAAAGTAAGCCGAATTTCTTGCTAACAATAAGGATGAAGGTGCGGAAGGCGCAACATTATCCGGTGTTTGATTCCAAATCATGCCAACCCATTCTGGATGATCAACAAATGGATTTCTATTTTTCTGAATGTTGAAAACCGAATTATTTCTGTCAATTTCACGTTGAGAGACAGGATCTTGCTGGTGCCAGTTGAGTAGCATCGCCACGTACCAATTTTCGTATGCTTTTTCTTCGGATCCGTCTAATGGATTTTGATCTTTCGTAGGATCAGTGGCATTGGTCGTAAAATTGAATGCTCCTAATTTCCCTTCATATCGAACCGCAAAGTACAAAAGTGTTCTCGCCACATCGCCTTTAAATTCATCTATCGGTTCATAAACCCTTCCTGTGTAAGTTGCATTCGGTGTTCCATTGGAAGCTTGTTTTGAACCATTGGTGAAAGTGTAATAAGTAGTAGAACCCGCTTTTCCGTAAGGATAATTACTTCTCAACTGATTGATTCTGGCATCTGTGGGAACCACGAAAAACAAATCAGAATACATTGGATACGCGCTATTGAAAGAACTTTGAGGCATCATGTGCTCACGATTCCAGCCAAGACCTTCCGCATTTCCAGAACCAATAATGTTGTCAAGCGTGTAATGATAAGCCGTTGTTCCAGTTGGATTATTGGAATAAATATCAAGCAGATAAGTATTGTTATCTGCACCAAAATCATAATATCTATCTATATCGGTCTGTCCATACAAAGTCTTCAGATCATCGTAATGATAATTGTAAGTTTTGGTTGATATGATATCGTGAAGCTTACTTTTCAGTGCATAACCTGCCAGATTTTCCGTTCCAGAATAATATGCTGATGGCGCTTGTGCTGATATGAATGCTGGAAAAACAGATAATACAAATAAGTATTTTTTTAACATAAAAAAGTTTTAATAACGAGTCATAAAAATATCATTTTTTTAGAAGATATCTTTTATTTTTTTGAAATTGATTATTAATAATAGTTTACATTAAACAAGTAAACAAAAAAATCCCCTTAGAAAAGGGGATTCGTATATTTTAAAAAATTCAAATTTTATTCTCCAGCAATGATGTTGTGAAGTGTAACCTTCAGGCCTTCCAACTGTTCTTTTTTGCCGTCCAATTTGTCATAAGTATCTTTCAGAAGCGGATTGTCACGTGTTGCAGTTCCAAAGAATGCCAAGTTATTTTCCAACTGAACCACTTCGGATTCCAAATCAGCAATTTGATTTTTTATCTTTCTCGCCTTGTCTGTCAACTGGCTTTCAGAAAGGTTTTCCTCCTTCAAATCGAACTCATTGATTTTGTTGAGTTTCAATTTTTCCCTCAACGTTTTATTGAATTCTGTATTGATAGACAATTTATCCTTCGGCACTTTTCCAATCGCATTCCAGGCATTTTTGATATTCTCGATTTTCTCCACAGAACCTTCTTCATCTGTCAAAGCTTTCAAATCCTCAAGTAATCCTTTTTTGCTTTTGTAATTTTCTTTCCAATTGTCGCCCGTTGCGTTATTCTTTTCTCTGTAATTTTTGAAAAAAGTATTGCAAGCATCACGGAAATCATCCCAAACTTTATTCGCCTGACTTCTAGGAACGTGGCCAATTTTCTTCCAATCTTCCTGTAGTTTTTTGAAAAGTGGAACCACAGTTTCCCAATCCTCAGAATTCATATTGTCCTGAGCGGTTTTTATCAAACCTTGCTTCTCCTCAAGATTATGGATCTGAGAACCTTTCAGATTTTTATAGAAATCATTTTTTCCAGTATTGAATTCCCTCAAAACCACTTTGAAATCTGTCCAATTCTGGTTGGACACTTTCTTAGGAACTGTCCCTAATTTTAAGAATTCAGCACGCAACTCCTCAACCCTTTTGATGGCTTGTTGCCAATAAATATGATTAATGGATTCTGGCTTTGCAAGCGTTTTCAGCTCCTCGATGATTTTGGTTTTCTTCTCAAGATTTTCCAATTGCTCGGATTCGATCACAGCAATCAATTCGGATTTTCTTTCGTGGATTTTGTTCGAAACTTCTTTGAACTCTTCCCAAGTTTTCTCACGGAATTCCTCCGCAACTGGCTCAGCTTCTTCCTTCCAAAGTTTGTGCAGATATTGCAACTCGTTCAAAGCTTTTTGAACTACTTTTTCTTCAAGCAATTCTTTTGCTCTCGAAATGATGTGTTGCCTCTTTTCAAGATTGTGGGCAAATTCCTGCTCAAGAAATTCTTTGTTCAGATCCAACATCTCATTAAACATTTTCAAATGATGGAAATAATTATTATTTAGATTTTTAAACTCAGATTTTGCGACTTGACCAGCATTTCCCCAAGCTTCCTTGATTTCTCTGATCGATTTGAAGAGATTGACGCCAGGTTCAGAATTGGTATAAAGATTTTTAAGTCTTTCGATAATTCCTAATCTTTCGTCTAAGTTTTTTTGATGATCCGCTTCTTGGGATTTGTGGAAATTGTCCTGCTTTTCTCGGAAGATGTTGACCAACGCAGTCAATTTCGATGCTTGTGGATGATGGAATTCGAAGTGCTCTTCTGCATTGCCTTGCTCAACAAACTCGTGCTTTTTATCTTCTACTTCGTCTGATATTTTATGATTGGCGTGATCTCTCAACGCACTGAATTTTTTCGAAAACGAATGAGCATCATCTTTGTTCACGATGGATTCCATTTCGTCCAAGGTTTCTTTCAGAGACAGATTGGAATAATTTTCTTGTGCAATTTCGATTTCCTGATGTTCAGCTTCTGTTTCAGTTTCATTTTCTGACTTTTCCTCTGTAGCAACTTCTTCTATTGATTTTTCTTCAACAAGGCTAACTTCAGATTCTGGTTTTTCGTTTTCCGAAACTTCTTCTGGAGCTACATTCTCTACCGATTGATTTTCAGCAGGATTGACTTCAGAATTTGGTTTTTCAATTTCAGGATTTTCGTTTTCAATACTCATAACAAAGCGAATTAATTGGCGATAACAACTTTTAAATGCACTAAATTAAATGTTTTTTGTAGAAAACACCAAATAACATTGCTTATTTTCTAAAAAAATATTAATAAATCGATAATGTCATCAATCAACATTTCAAAAAAACAGAATTGCTTGACAAAGGCTTTCTAATGTTGTATCTTTGCCATTCCAAAAAATTTAAAACAAATAAAATCCGTAAATTTTATGAAAACATCAGATTTTAACTTTGATCTTCCAGCTGAATTGCTAGCTGAGCATCCATCAGAAAACCGCGACGAGGCGAAACTAATGGTGCTAGACAGAAAAACTGAAACCATCACACACCGTTTGTTCAAAGACGTAATCGATTATTTCGACGAGAAAGATCTTTTCATCTTCAACAACACCAAAGTTTTCCCTGCAAGACTTTTTGGAAACAAAGAAAAAACAGGCGCAAAAATCGAAGTTTTCTTGTTGAGAGAACTGGATCCTGAAACAAGAGTTTGGGATGTGTTGGTAGATCCGGCAAGAAAGATCAGAATCGGTAACAAATTATTCTTCACAGAGGACGAATCTTTGGTTGCTGAAGTTATCGACAACACGACATCAAGAGGAAGAACTTTGAGATTCTTGTTCGACGGTTCTTACGAAGAATTCCGTGCAAAATTGACAGAACTTGGAGAAACGCCACTTCCGAAATACATCAAAAGAGAAGTTGAGCCAGAAGATGCTGAAAGATATCAAACAATCTACGCAAAAGTAGAAGGCGCTGTTGCCGCTCCAACTGCTGGTCTGCATTTCTCAAAACATTTGATGAAGAGATTGGAAATCAAAGGAATCGATTTCGCCGAGATCACGCTACACGTTGGTTTGGGAACTTTCAACCCGATTGAAGTTGAAGATCTTTCCAAGCACAAAATGGAATCTGAAGAAGCCATCATCGATGAGAAAAACGCAGAAATCATCAACAGAGCTGTTGAAGAAGGACGCAGAGTTTGTGCCGTGGGTACAACTACGATGAGAGCTTTGGAAACATCTGTTTCTTCCAACAAAAAGATTTCCGCGTACAGAGGCTGGACCAACAAGTTCATCTATCCACCTCACGACTTTGGTGTTGCAAATGCAATGATCACCAATTTCCACACGCCAAAATCTACTTTGATCATGATGATCGCCGCTTTCGCGAACAAAGATTTCATAATGAGAGCTTACGAGGAGGCAATCAAAGAAAACTACAAATTCTATTCTTACGGAGACGCAATGTTGATCCTTTAAGAATCTAACTTTATTAATAGAAATGCGCGACTTCTAGTTGCGCATTTTTTTATGTCTTATATTTTATTTAATTTCATCCAATGAAAATCTTCTCCTTTTTAGCTTTGTTATCCATCACGTTTTCCTGTTCTCAAACGCAGGAGAATTTCTCCACCATCTCATCATTACCAAAAAAAATAAAAGAAGCGTCGGCCGCAGAAATATCAAAAGCGTCGCCCCTGATTTGGACGATTGAGGACAATCATAACAGAAATGTTCTTTTCGGGTTTAATGAAAAAGGCCAATTAATCAAGGAAATTACGATTACCAATGTTGAAAATAACGATTGGGAAGATTTGACTTCTGATGATGAAGGAAATATCTATATCGGTGATTTTGGGAATAATGACAACGAGCGTCAAAATCTTATGATCTACAAGATCAATGCATCAGATCTCGATAAAAACGAAGCAAAAGCACAGTTCATAGTAGAATTCTACTACCCAGAGCAAACCGAGTTCCCGCCAAAGAAAAAAGACAGGATCTTTGATGTGGAGTCGTTTTTTATCTTTAAAAATAAATTTTATCTGTTCACGAAAAATAGAAGTTCAAAGTTTGATGGAACAACTGTTCTTTACGAAGTTGAAAATAATCCGCTTCAGAAATTACCAGCCAAAAAAATTGGAAGTTTTGTGACTTGCGACCAGTTCAATCATTGTGCTGTGACGAGCGCTGACATCAGTCCAAACAAAGACAAAGTTGCGATTTTAAGTTCCGATAAAGTATGGATCTTTACCAATTGGAAAGGCGATAATTTCTTCTCTGGAGATGTCGAAAAAATTGAGTTGAATCACCACACACAAAAAGAAGGACTTTGCTTTAAAGATGAAAACACGATCCTGATGACAGATGAAGGTGATAAGAAAATTACGGGGAATCTTTATCAGTTAAAGCTGAAGTAAGATTTCCTGAACACAAACCCCTTCAGAGTTTAGAACTCTGAAGGGGTTTTATCTTATTAAACTATATTAAATTTATCTATTAAACTCTAAAAAGTCCCACCAATTCCCACAACCAATCTTCCACCATCAGAAGATGTGAAATATGAAACGTTTGCAGAAATCGCATCCACAGCATTCAACCAAAGGCCGCCACCGTAAGAGTTGTGCCATTTTTTGGAATACTCATTTGGAACCCAAACTCTTCCGACATCAAATCCGCCAAAAAATCCATACGTCAACGGTAAAATCGAGTTCTTTATTTTCCCAACTTCATATCTCAGATCTGAACTTTGGTAGAAGGAATTTTTCCCATAAAAGCGGTTGAATCGGAAGCCACGCAAATCTGTATTTCCGCCTAAAGTGGACATTTGATAAAACTCGTAATCATTTCCTAAAAGCCATTTTGCTTTTGCGTAAGAAGACCAAACCAATTTTTGATTTTGCGTCAAATAATGCAAAAATCCAAGTCCGGTCTCGACAGATGTAAACTGTCTATCTGTATTTTGAAGATTGATATTGTAAACTGCTCTGATATCGAATTTCATTCCCAATTTAGGATTCGCTTTGTTGTCATAATTTTCATAAACAAAAGAAACATCCGCACCTCCAAATTGTTTTGAATTAAAAACATCCTCGTTCACAACGCCTGGCAGGGAAATATAACGGTCAGCCGTTTTGGCGATTTCGAGAATCTCATATTTCAATTTTGCGGAGAAGGTTGCTGCATTTTTGTTCCAATTGATGGATGGCGACAATGCAAATTCACGCGCTCTTACATTATTGAAACGCGTTCCAAACTCATTTTTCGGATTAATGGTTTCATTTCCGATTCCGTAGAAATTTCGGATGTAATGTGAACTTGTGACTCTCGTGTCCAAGCCGTAAAACCAACCGCCTGTCAGCGTGGGAAACAAACCTTGATAAGCAAACTCGTAACCCTCGGTTCCCGTAAAATAATTGGCCAGGAAATGGTGCTTTTGGGAATATGGATTTTTGATAAAATCATTAACAGTATAATCCGCATTGAAACCAATTGCCAAAGCATCGTCCGGATTGAAATTGAAATTCATATATGTTGTAAAAACATTATACTTCGGATTTCGGTAATTATATTGGTTGATGTCATAATCGTCGGTCAGCTTAAGTCTTGCATTGCCCTTGTTCTCAAAATCATTCTTCTTGCTTTTGTAGTCATAGATCTTCACTTTTTTGGAATTAAGAACCGAATACCTATCATTGCCCAAACCGCCCAAAAGTTCAATTCTGATGCTTGTTTTGTTGTTTCCTTGCACTACAAATTCGTCATCGTCATCCAATCCGTAAAGCAAGATCTCTTTGGTAACTTCGCCTGGATAGATTTTTGAAGAAGCCAATTCCTCCCCACTTTTCTTTACTCGATAAATATTGACCTGAGTTTCATTAATTGGTAATCTTACGACAACAAATTTGTCTTTTTTATCGGTTCCAGTAAGAATCACTTTTTCCTGTAAGATTTTGTAATATTGTGAGGCATACTTCTGAAGGTCACTTTTCCTGGTTATCAATTTCTGGATCAGATCTTCTGAAACTTTGTCCTGAATTTCTCTTGGCAAATTTTTAAAGGCTGTACGAATATCATTCTCTGTCAAATTTTTCTGAATGAATTCTGCTTCTTTCAGCCAATCTTTTTGAACAGAATTTTTTGCAAAAACAAGATCTAATGGATAAGGCTCGCGGTTGAACCATTTTACACTTTCTATTTCACTGTCGAAAGTCTGCATATGTTTCAGTTCCGGAAATTCCATTAAAATTCCTGTGATGAAGCCATCATATTTTGCAAACGCCTGATCTCTGTCTTTCGGAATCGGACTGTAAATCACATTTCCATTTTCCTTTCTCGCTTCGAATTTCCACTGGTCGTGATGTCGGTCCCAATCGCCGATGAGCATATCGAATAAACGGGCTTTGATCCACGCTTTTTCATCGATTTTATACTTTTTATCTTTTGCCAGATTCAGAATTACTTCATCCGTTCCAACAACTTTGTTTGGATTTTCTTCCGTTTCCATCGGTCGGTCTTCGAGGTAATAGAGTTCGTCTCCAAAATTTTCATTGAAGTTCTTCAAGGTTTTCTGTTTCGGAATATAAAAAAGCTGTGGCGTTGTGTGACGGATTCCCAGTTTGTCAGACATTTCCCCGATGACCAAAGGTGTGTACGGATGAGAAGTCGTGTAAAAATCCAACAAAAATTTGTCAGCATAACTTCCTGTGAACTCATCAATCACATATTGATTTTTAAATGCCACCGATTGCAAAAACCGAACGCCACTTTTTTTCAAAGCTCGGATGACATATTCGTTTCCGTTTTTGGTTTCTAGGCGCAGAGATTTGGTTTGATGACCACCGCCGGCTCTATCGGTTTTCACACCACCGAAAAGGGTGTCTAAAGCCAGATTCTCAACATTAATTTTCTTGGAATAATATTCACGATAATGCTTTCCCCAAAGAAATTCGTAGAACTTATTTTTCTTTGTCATCGCTGAATCATAGATGGAAGCTTGCGAATATTGAGGAAAATTTTTCTGATAGTCTTTGGCGATTTTTTCTTCTTTTCCTAAAACTGTTTTTCTGAAAAGCAAATCCGATTTTTCTTGATTTAAGCTGAAAAAACTCACTTCTGCATTTCCCGATTTTGAAATCTTCAATTCGGCGTAACCATTTTTACCATAAGAAAAATCATTGCTTCCGACGGCTTTTGCAGATTCCGTTTTTGAGCCGGCTCCACTGACAATTTGGCGGATATCACCTTGCTCGATGTATTGCAGATTGTGGTCATGACCAGAAACAACAACTACATTTTTTCTTCCGCCAATCAATGTTTTGAGTCGGTCTGCCAATTTTTTGTAATTCTGATTGGAAATATCCTGGTGCGTAATTCCGCCCGTTGCTCTTATCAAATTGATTCCAGTTCCCAAAATCGGCAATGGGATTTTATTTTCTAATGGAAACAATTGTTTTTCCCAAGAATAAAAACCACCGTGAGAACCGTGTGTAATCAATGGATGATGTGTGGCAACAACGACAGTTTTGTTTTGATTTTTGTTGAGTTGGTCTTCGAATTCGGTGTAGAAATCTTCTCTGGTTTTCAAATCGCATTTTTCGTTGATGCCGGGATTTTTGCTCCAATCTGCCAAAACCCATTCGGTATCGATGAGAATTAAAGTGAGTTTTTTATTTATTTTCCTGGTTTCAATCGGGCAACCGTTTCGAGGTGAAAAAGCAGATTTGTCGTTGAGTTTTTCGATAACATAATCTTCTTCGCGTTTCAGGCCTTTGATGCCGTTGTTGTACCAATCGTGGTTTCCGGGAATGAAGATTGTTTTACCGGCGAAGTTGGTGGCCAAGGAAATTTGATTGTCCATTTTCTTCTCGGCAAGTGGTCTGTTTTCATCGTCTTTTTTGGGCATTCCGACTGGATAGATGTTGTCGCCAAGAAACAATAAAGTGCTGTTTGCGGAAGCTTTTGATAATGAATCTTTAAGAATATTCATATTATGAAAAGATTCGTCTTGGTCGAGGTTTCCAGCGTCACCTACCAAATAGAAAGTATGGACAATGCTGTCTTGAATGGGAGAATTTCTCTCAAAATTTTTGGCATTATTTCCATAATCAGCGTTTTGAACGGCGCAGGAAATTGCGGTAAATGACAGGATGATTAAAAGAAAAAGCGGATATTTTTTTTTCATACTTGTTTTAATACAAAATGTAAATGCAAAGGTCGCAAATTTTTTAAATGAATGTTAGGAAATTGCAGATTGTTTCAACTCTGCGAAGCGTAACACGACATTATTAAATCACTATATAAAATCGGAAAGAAACGGAAGATGGATAAATTGCCTTAAAAACATTTATTAAATCTCAGTTAATCACCAATCTTTCTTAAATTTGTTTCAAATTGCTTTTATGGATATTTTGAAAATCTCGGAAGATTACGTTAAAAATATGTTGAAAGACCGTCTGTCTTCTGCTTACACGTATCATAATTTGAATCACACGGTTCAGGTGGTGGAGAAAATCAAAATGTTGGCAAAAGCGGAAAACATCAATCCTGAAGACACGGAAAATCTGCTTCTGGCAGGCTGGTTTCACGATTTGGGTTACATCAGCGATTGCGACAACCACGAGGCGGAAGGAAAAAAAGCGATTGAAAATTTCTTGCGCGAAAATGATTTCAATGAAGAGAGAATCCGTAAAATAGGCGATTTGATTTTGGCAACGGACAAATATTACCAACCGAAAAATCAGTTGGAGGAAATTATGAAAGACGCGGATATGTCGCATTTGGCCTCAAATGAATATTTTAAAATTTCTGAGGCTTTGCGCAATGAAATCCGTGAGGTGCATCAACAGAAATTCAGTAAGTTGAAATGGGCGGAACTGAACACGACTTTTTTTGCGAAACATCAATTCTACACGAAGTTTGCGAAGGAAAATTGGCAAGCGGACAAGGATAAAAATCTGGAAAAAGTCATCGCTCAAATCAAAACTTTGAAAGATGAAAAGAAGGAGAAGAACACACAGGAAAGTGATAAAATCCTCCTCAACAAAAAGAAATTGGAGAAGATGGATTCGCCGGAACGTGGCATTGAAACGATGTTCCGAGTGACGTTGAACAACCACACACAATTGAGTCAAATCGCTGACAGCAAAGCGAATATTCTACTTTCTGTCAACGCTGTAATCATTTCTGTAGCTTTATCAACCTTGATTCCGAAATTGGATGCGCCGAGCAATTCGCATCTGATAATTCCGACCTTTATAATGATAATGTCGAGTGTGGCGTGTATTATTTTGGCGATAATGTCCACACGACCAAAAGTTTCGAGCGGAACGTTTACCAGAAAGGAAATAGAGGAGAAAAAAGTGAATCTTCTGTTCTTCGGAAATTTTTACAAAATGCCGATGGAAGAATATCTGTGGGCGATGAAGGAAATGATGAGCGACCGACAATATCTTTACGACACGATGATCAAAGACCTTTACTATCTTGGAATAGTGCTGAATCGAAAATACAAATTACTGCGACTGACTTACACGGTTTTCACGATTGGGATTTTGGCTTCTGTGGTAGCGTTTATGGTGGCTTTTCGGAATGTGACGGTTTAAAATTAATTACATATAAAATTGAAGCATTTCAAAATTTTATATGTTTTTTTATTTTTATTATCATTGTCGTGTTGCTCAGTTCTTAGTGATTTTTACATACAAAACCTCACCAATGAGAGTCAGCTAATAATTATTAAGTATAAATTCAATATTAAGTCTCAATTAGAAAATGATTCTTCTGGTGGATTTAGTTTTAATTATAAAAATGCCATCGCAAATCCAAAAGAGTTTAGAAACAATAAAAATTTACCAGAACTTAATAAAACCGTCATTAATGGTTATCAAATAGAAGTTATTTTATCACCATCCTCCACAACAAGAGTGGAAAAAACGCTCAATTACAATTGGAGAAATTGGTCTATTGACTTTATTAAACTAGGTAATAAGGAAATAAAAATAGAAGATATACAAAGTCATTCAATTAAAGATAAAAATGATTATATCTATAAAATTGAATAGTATTTAAACACTTTCCACAAACTCATAATCTACTTCCTCCGCCTCAAAATTAATCCTGAAGTAAATTAAAGTAAACAATACTTAGTGCCACTGAAATAAAATTCCCGACCAAGTAATAATCATTGTATCTACTTTCTTTTTTTCTGCCTTCTTCGGTATTTTCGTTATCGGCACTTTTCAATCTTGTACCCAATTTCAAAGCTCCAAACAATGTTAAAACGTGAGGAAATCCACTAATCAAAGAGTACGTTAAAAATGCTCTTTCAACCACACCTTTTAGGATAGATTTCACATCAATTAATCTTGAATTCTTTTCCCTTGGCGTAATTATCGTATAAAAAATGGTGAGAATAATTTCTAAAAATACAACAATTAAAATTTTGCAAAATAAATTCATTTTTTAAATATTTGAAATCACCAATAAAATTTCTTTAGCTGATGTGTACGAAGATATGCTCAGATTTTTTTCTCTTTTCCAAACCAAAGACCTGTTTTTGTTTAACTTTTCAGAAACTATTTTATAATCTTTAAATTCTATAAGACTATCAATAATTTCATGATCTTTTTCAATTTTCCATTTATCTACAATATTTTGTAATATATTAAAACCATTATTCAAAATGCTATTTTTAGATTCTTCTTTAGTGTCAATATAAAATCGAGAATCATTTTCCTTCATATTATTAATAATTCTGCGTGAATCTGTTAATCCATTTCCAAGCATCTCATAAGCAATATCGGAATTAATTTCAGTTTCTATCTCTCCAAAATATAAAACATATCTAAGTTTCATTGGAAAATTATTTTTTATGATGAATTCTTCTAAATCTAGAATTATTTTTATAGAATTTGATAAATTTTTGATAATCCCTTGAAACTCATCACCTAAAGTTATCGTTAATGGTGACAATATGTTTTTTTTGTACTTATTATTGATGTAGTTTTTGCAGTCCCGAAAATTTTCAATTAGATTTTTTTGATCCTTTTCACGACTATTCAAAACATCGCACATTAGAATATAATGTTTCATTTTTAAAATAAATTATAATTTCAAATATAGTGAAATAATCTATAAAATTTCACAAAAAATGAAACAAAACAATTAATTTCATAAAAAACGAAACAAACCCATAATTAAACTTCCACAAACTCGTAATCCACTTCCTCCGCTTCAAAATTAATTCCCACACGCAAAGCTTTCAAACCGTTGATTCCCTGTAGATCTTCAACTTCCAGTTCTTCCACATTGAATTCTAAAATATTTTGATTTTGAAGGATTTTGATTAATTGAAGGTAATCGTGTCTTTCTTTTTCCTGAGAAAAAATGATGCTGATTTTTCCGGGTTGGGTGATGCGTTCAGATGAATTTTTAATCGTCGATTTATCGATGCGTTTTTTAATCATTTCGTAGCGCGCATTGTAGCTTCCATCGACATCGAAACGTTTTTCATCCATTCGGAATCTGATGCTTATTGCTGTACTGTAAACCAAAATCAAAGATGAAACATCCAGAGAAAATTCCAGATTTTTTCTGAATTGATTGTATTGCAATTCACTTTCGCAAAGCACACGCAATTGCCACAATCTCAGGTTTTTCAGGAAGATTGGATCGTATGTCAATTCAGGCGCAATCGACGAGCCGATGTACATATTATGCTCCACGCCATCCGTCTTGAAACGCTCGTAGTAAAACGGAAAACGAAGCTGTTGCTCTTCCTGTCTTTTGTCGAGAATATCGGCTAAATTGCGATTGATGGACGACAAACTTTCATCAAATTTTTTCCGGAAATCGTAAACCATATCGGTTCTTGGATCCAGTTTTTTGAAATAATCGGTCACCAATTGATTGTACTCGATATTTTGAAGCTTGATTGATTGAAAAAGTGGATGAATTTCCGACAAAATAAAAGTCTGAACAATGTTTTCCGTATCCGCTTTGATGTCGGTCTGAAGTAATTCCTGATAATATTTCAGTCGGTCTTTCAAAGCATCAAAATCATTTTCTGAGCTAAAAGCTGAAATCAAATCTGAAATCAATCCCAACTGAATTTCCAAATCTTTTTTAATGACCAAATTTCGGGAAATCGAGGAATTCCGAACATCGATTTGTCCGAAAAGTGGTGTCAGATTTTGGAAACTGATATTTCGATAAGGCAAATCAAATTCTTCTTTATAAAATCCAATATGTCGTTCTGCTTCCTGGCGGAATTTCCAATAAACACTTGGATGGATCGACGTATATTCCCGCTGAATAATCGCCTGAATTCTCGTCTCAATTCCCGTGTAAAGCCTTTCCATCGTATCTTCCAGATAAGGCATTACGATTTCCATTTTGTTGGCATTGATGCTGTTCAGTTGCTTTTTTCGGGAAACCAGTTCTACGATTCCGAGGATTTTTTTATCCTTGATGATAGGCGCAAAAATCGCACTTTTGATTCCCGATTCGTAAAGTTGTTTCGCCATTGCGCTTTCCGGAAATTCGCGGAAACTTCTATCAACATCGGAAACGCTGAAGAATTTTTTGGACTCTACCAAAGTGTTAAAATTCTTTTCGCAAAGCATTTCATATTTGAAATTTCTTGGTGTTGAGGACAAAATGAAACTCTCCATAATCCCGTTGATAGGACTTCTCACGAATTTATTTTCTTCAATATTAATCGCAGTGTAACCCACTTCCAAATCCGATACCTGAAAAATCGAACGGAAAATCGTGTTCATTTCGGCTTTCAGATTTTTGTCATCTTCAATATTGATGAGTTTGCTTTTCAGATTGGAAATTGCATTTTCTGTAGTCGCATCAAAGAAATTGATCACAGCAAAACCTTTGAGCTCCCAGCTTTGAGGCGGAAATTTCTCTCTCCACAAATCGTAGTCTTCAAAATTATCCACCAATTCTGCTATGTCGTCTTCAGTTAATTCTTCAACATTTTCCAAAGGATTAATCTCAATGAAATCTACATTATTCAAGAAACGATAATGATTGACAATTCCTTCTCCATTCGGAATATCAAAAATAAAAGGTTGCACAAAATTGAGTTCAATATTATAGTAATTGCGCAGAATAATACAACAACTAATGACATAAAAGCGGTGCGGATCCATATCCTTAATGATCATATCGAAATTTTCACCGGCTTTATCAATGATATTCTGAAAACGTTCTGTCGGATTGAAAAAGAAATTATAAAAAGGAAAACCAATGGCTTTAATCTCATTTTTCGTGAGCATCGGCGGGAACAAATCTTTCAAAAGTTCCTTCATCACCCTTTCATTTTTTTCGAAGAAATCGAGGCTCTTGATACCCGTAATAAGTTCGGGATAATTTTTTACTTCATTCAAAATATCCCTGTGATAAACTTCATAATCAGGGTTTTGAGAAGCTTCGGACTCCATTTTCTGAATCAGTTTTTCAAAAGAAAAATTCAGTTTAAAAGGGCTTTCGTAAAAGGATTGGAATTCCATTGGGTAAAGTTCTTGCAAATAAAAATGTTATCGAGTTATTATTGAAGTCGATTGAAATGCAAAAATACTTTAAATTATAATTGATGAAAGAAAATGATAATTGATTTCATCAAATGTTACAATAACCCTCACTCTCCTACTCTAAAACGCTCCAACCCAAAAAAACCTTATCTTTGCAAAAATTTCTCAGACATTGAAGGACATCCGCACACTTTCCCTTGAACAAATTAAAGACTATTTCGGTACGATTGGCGAAAAACCATTCCGTGCGAAGCAAGTCTATGATTGGCTTTGGAGCAAGAATATGCATTCCTTTGATGAGATGACGAATCTTTCCAAAGACTTGAGAGAAAATCTGACGCGTGATTTTTTCATTAATCCTATTTCTGTCGATCTGCTACAAAAATCAACAGATGGAACCATCAAAAATGGGGTGAAACTTCACGACGGTTTGATGGTAGAATCTGTTTTGATTCCAACAGAAAGCCGAAGTACAGCCTGTGTTTCTTCGCAAGTTGGATGTTCATTAAACTGTGAATTCTGTGCAACGGCGAAACTTAAGAGAATGAGAAATCTGGAAGTTGCAGAAATCGTGGACCAAGTTGCCTTGATTGATAGGCAGAGCAAAGAATATTTTGACAGACCATTGACGAACATTGTGTTTATGGGAATGGGCGAACCGATGATGAATTACAAAAACGTTGTCGAGGCCATTCACAAGATCACGAAACCGGAAGGTCTGGGAATGTCTCCCAGAAGAATCACCGTTTCCACATCCGGAATTCCGAAAATGATAAAAATGCTGGCTGATGAAGAAATCAAAGTGAAATTAGCGCTTTCGCTTCACTCTGCAATCGAGCATAAACGAAATGATATTATGCCATTTTCTGAGAAATTCCCTTTGACAGATATTATGGATGCGCTGCAATATTGGTATCAGAAAACAGGTTCTCCAATCACTTTTGAATATTGCGTTTGGAAAGGCATCAACGATGGAGACGAAGACATCAAAGCCTTGATCAGATATTGCCGACAAGTTCCGAGCAAAGTCAACCTGATCCAGTACAATCCGATTGGCGAAGGAAAATTTGACCACAGAAGTATTGCTGCGGAAGAAAAATATGTCCGTGAATTGGAAAAAGCAGGCATCACCATTATGGTCAGAAAAAGCCGTGGTGGCGATATTGATGCGGCTTGCGGACAATTGGCGAATAAATCTGCGGAGTAGTTTCCTTAACAAAATTTTAATCCATCAAATTTCCTCTTCAAAAAATCAATTCTTATTTTTACGAAATATGAAAAGGATTTTCTTCTTCTTAATTATTCTGCTAAGTTTTCAAATCTCTGCGCAGAAAACGCAAAAACTAAAACTCAAAAAATATAAAAGTGCCATTCTGAGCGATTCGCTCAGAGAAAGTTCTGGACTGATGGAACTTGACGACAGAATATTTTCCTTCAATGACAGTGGAAATACTAGCGAGATCTTTGAGATAAAACCAGGAAGTTCGTACATCGAGAAGACTTTTCAAACGGGACTAAAAAACATCGATTGGGAAGCGATAACGAATGATGGTGAGAATTTCTATATTGGAGAATTTGGGAACAATCTTGGAACGAGGAAGGATTTGAAAATTTACAAAGCGCCTTTCAAGAATGACTACATAATTATTGATTCCATCAAAGCGATTCCGTTTTATTATCCGGAACAAGATGATTTTGCGCCGAAGAATATCAACAATAATTTTGATGCGGAAGCAATGATTTTCTTGGATGGAAATATTCATATTTTCACGAAGGAATGGATCACGAATACAGTTTCTCATTATGTCATCAATCCTAATCTAAGTGAAAATCAACCAGCTCAGAAATTGGAAAGTTTTGATACTGGATTTGTGGTGACGGATGCGTCGTTTTATGATAACAAATTGTACATTGTCGGTTACACCAAAAAAGCGAGGGTTTTTCTGATGATCTTCGAGAAGGATGAGAATGGAAATCTGTTCTTTAATAAGCCATTGAAAAAGTTTGCTTTGGGAAGAGCTTTCAACATTGGACAGATCGAAGGAATCACGGCGACGGAAAACGGAATCTATATTTCTGGCGAAAGATTCGATATGAAAATCAAAAAAGTGCCTCAAAGTCTTTATTTTATTCCTTTTAAAGATTTAGAATAATTATATTTGTAGAATAATAAATCGATATTAGAAGCGAGCTATTGGACAATAAACTAAAATTTTCTTCTAAATTTTTTATTACTAATTTTTGGGTCAATCGATAGACAAATCGTCAACATAGCCCCGATTGCAGTGGAAATCCTTTTTTTGGCTGAGCTGAGCGATGGAAAAAAAGATTGCAGCGGAAAGCGGGTTGAAAAGTTGAAAAAAAATGCAATCGTCTTGCTCCAAAAAAATATAATCTCTAAAGGCAAAAAGTGGCAAATACTGTAGAACAAATCAAGGCTCCGATCTCTGATGAAATGAAACTTTTCGAGCAAAAGTTTTACGAATCTATGAAAAGTAATGTTGCTCTATTGGACAAGGTCACGCGTTTCATCGTCACTACAAAAGGGAAACAGATGCGCCCAATGTTTGTGTTTCTCTGCGCAAAATTGGTCGGCGATGTGAACGAAAAAACCTTTCGTGGCGCAAGTATGATCGAGCTGATCCACACGGCGACTTTGGTGCACGATGATGTTGTGGATGAGAGTTTCAAGCGCAGAAATTTCTTTTCCATCAATGCGCTTTGGAAGAATAAGATTGCGGTATTGGTGGGCGATTATTTGCTTTCAAAATCGGTTTTGCTTTCTACCGACAACAAGGATTTTGATTTGCTTTCTGTGATTGCGAGGACGATCCGCGAGATGTCTGAAGGTGAATTGCTTCAATTGGAAAAAGCGCGAAAACTGGATATTACGGAGGATGTTTACTACGAGATCATCCGCCAGAAAACGGCGACTTTGATTGCGGCGTGTTGTGAAGTTGGTGTTCTCTCCAACAATGTGGACGAGGCGACCGCAAAAAAAATGCAGGAATTTGGAACCTACACGGGAATGGCTTTCCAGATCAAAGATGACCTTTTTGATTATCAAACCAGCAATATCATTGGAAAACCGGTTGGGATTGACATCAAGGAACAAAAGATGACTTTGCCGTTGATCTACACTTTGAAGAACGCAAGTCCTGAGAATTACAAAAAATATTTCGCAACCATAAAGCGTTATAACAACGATTCCAAAAAAGTTCGTGAACTTGTGGAATTTGTAAAATCTTCCGGCGGAATGGATTATGCGATCCAAACAATGAAGGATTACCAGCAAAAGGCTTTGGCAATTTTAGCAGAATTCCCTGATAATGAAGCGAAGGAATCTCTGAAACTGATGTTGGATTATGTGATCAATAGAAAACTTTAATCTTCTTTTCGATATTCTAAAATATCCGCAGGCTGGCAGTCCAAAGCTTTGCAGATTGCTTCCAAAGTACTAAAACGAACGGCTTTTGCTTTTCCGGTTTTCAGGATTGAAAGATTGGAAAGTGTTAAATCCACTTTTTCTGAAAGTTCATTCAATGAAATTTTTCGTTTGGCCATCATTACGTCAAGATTTACAATAATTGGCATAATTTAGATGGTTAGGTCGTTTTCGTTCTGTAATTCGATTCCTCTTTTGAAGATTTGGGCAATGATATAGATGATTCCAGCTAGGAAAATAAACTCAGCAGAGGAGTTCACAAACTCATTGATATCAGGTAAAAAAAGTCCCTTCTTAAGCAATCTCTCGGCATAGTTTTGTGTAATGATACTCAAAATCCCAATCTCGAAAGCCGTATAACTGATTCGCAAAATCAATCGCGAAACCACTTCTGTAAAAGGATTTTCGAGATTGATTTTCTCAAATAACCGTGTTGTCAGAAAAAATAGATAAGCCTGCAATCCGGAGACAAAAATCAAGAGTGACATTAGAGAAAGATACTCAGTAGGATTACTTTTGGCTAAATCCGAAAGATTGATAATCAAATAAAAATCCTTTAAGCCATCCGGACTCATAAACAAACCGAAAATCAAATTAAACATCAAAGTTCCAGTCTTGATACACAATCCGATAAATGCGATCCAAGCGAGCACATTCAGGATAGAAAGAATTTGTTTTGTTGACATAGCAGATAATTTTCAGCACTGCAAATATCAAAAAATATTTATTGATAAACAATAAATATTTTTTGATATTAAAATTAAATTTATTGCTATGTCAGAAAAACATTTCAATCTGATATTTTGTAGATCAAAACTCTTCCAGACGAATTACTAAGAACACCTACATCAAGATTTAGAAGTCCGCGATTTAAAACAAACCGTACCTTGTCTCCAGCTTCAAATTCATAAACGGAATGAATGGTTTCAAAGGAATCATTCGACAAAGTCAAACCAATCACACTCAATGGTTTTGAGTCAATCAAAGTGGTTGTGGTTCCAGAGGTTTTCAAAAGTCCAATCTGGGAATTTGTCGCAACACCAAGCGACAAAAGTGTGCGCATCTTGAAATTTAAATTGATAAAATATTTCCCTTTGTTTGGAACCGTGTAATAGAAATCCGAAGCTGTGGAAGTGAAGAGAGTTGGATTAATTTCTGCGTTTCCAAACTTTAGGACATACCAATTGGGATAAAGTAAGCTGAGATCCAGCGTTAATAGCGACACACCCGATGAGGCGGAAGCTTTGGCAATGTTGGAATTGCTGCCCGAAAGAAAAAGCGAAGGATCTGCATCGCCGACCTCAAACGAATTTTGATTGACAACAAGCACTTTGTAACCTGGTAAAACGGTGGTTTCTGGCGTGTCTCGGATCATCACATTTCCATTGACATCAAGCGTTGCAAGCGGTTCGGTAGTATTAATACCTACTTGCGCCCAAATTGCGATAGAAAAGAAAGAAGAAAAAACTACTGGCAAGAATCTAAAATTTCTCATAATTATCTTTTTTTAAAAATTAAAAACTAATAAAAACTCAAAACACTTATAGTGATACTTATACTTCAATAATAAAATATATTACTTATAAAATTCTTAACAATATTTTCATATCAATAAACAATCCAAAAATATATAAACCAGCAAAATCTTTGTATTTTTGTTTTATGAACAACACGCCTCTTGCCGAAATCCTACGTCCTAAAACGCTTGACGAAGTCCTTGGGCAAGAACATCTTACGGGAAAATCTGGCACCATCAAAAGAATGATGGACAACGATACGCTCAATTCGCTGATTTTTTGGGGACCGCCAGGTACAGGGAAAACCACTTTGGCAGAAATCATCTCGGAAAAATCAGGACGTAAATTCTATAAATTGTCAGCCGTTTCTGCTGGTGTGAAAGATGTAAGAGACATTATCGACGAGGCAAAAAAACAAAATCTGTTTTCTGGCAAAAGTCCAATTCTTTTCATTGATGAAATCCATAGATTCAACAAATCTCAACAAGATTCTTTGCTTCATGCAGTTGAAAAAGGCTGGATTGTCTTGATAGGTGCGACTACAGAAAATCCAAGTTTTGAAGTGGTTTCAGCTTTGCTTTCCAGAACTCAGGTTTATATTCTGAAAGCTTTGACTTTTGAAAAACTCGAAGAACTTGTAGAAATCTCTGTAGCAAAATACAACGAAATCCATAAAACCAAGTTTTTCCTTGACGAGAAACAAGCTTTCATCCAGTATTCTGGCGGCGACGCAAGAAAGCTGATTAATTCGATTGACTTGGTTTTGAATCAATTCAAATCATTAAAGAAAAATAAAATCTCGGACAAAGATGTTCTTTCCGTCTTGCAGGAA
This sequence comes from Chryseobacterium sp. FH1, assembly GCF_000735135.1. Lineage (GTDB taxonomy): Bacteria > Bacteroidota > Bacteroidia > Flavobacteriales > Weeksellaceae > Epilithonimonas. The sequence goes on along the minus strand of NZ_JPLZ01000006.1, from coordinate 134,714 downwards.
AATATGGCGCTGTATGATAAAAATGGCGAGCAGCATTACGACATTATCTCAGCCTTTATCAAATCGATGCGAGGTTCCGACCCAAACGGCGCAGTCTATTGGCTAGCAAGAATGTTGGTGGGTGGTGAAGACATCAAATTTATCGCCCGACGAATGTTGATTTTGGCATCGGAAGATATTGGTTTGGCAAATCCAAATGCATTGGTAATCGCTAACAATTGTTTCCAAGCGATTAATATTATTGGAAATCCAGAAGCTAGAATTTTACTAAGCGAAACTGCAGTTTATCTTGCCGTTTCACCAAAAAGCAATTCGACTTATAATGCTATCAATGAGGCAATGGCTTTCGTAAAGAAAACAGGAAATCTGCCAGTTCCCCTTCATCTCAGAAACGCGCCGACAAAATTGATGAAGAATTTGGATTACGGAAAAGACTACCAATACGCGCATTCCTATGAAGGCAATTTTGTCGATTTGGAGTTTTTGCCAGACGAAATCAAAGGTACCAGTTTTTACAATCCGGCAAACAATTCCACCGAGAAAAAAATCCGTGAACAGCTGAAAGAAAAATGGGGCGACAAGTACAATCTTTGACAGCAAACCAATTCGTTAAATAATTCCTAAAAAATGATATTAAAATGAAAAAATCAAATTCGTTTTGATATATTTGCGACTCATAAATATCTATGGAACACTTCGAAAGTTGGAAAGACTTGCTCAACCCTGAGTTTTACATTAAAATGGGCGGTTTTTGGCTTATTTTATTCATTATTTTTGCTGAAACCGGACTCTTTGTAGGTTTCTTTTTACCGGGTGACAGTTTACTTTTTATTTCGGGAATCTACGCTGTACAGATTATTGATACCACTTTCGGATCTACAGGTTCAGATTTTCTAGACACCACCATTTTGGCAACTGCCGTTGCAGTGGCCGCGATTATCGGAAACGAAGTTGGCTATTGGTTTGGTTACAAAAGTGGACCATTGTTGTACGAGAGAAAAGACACATTTCTTTTCAAGAAAAAATACCTTTTCAAAGCGCACGACTTTTTCGAAGAGCACGGTGCAGTTGCCGTTATTTTATCTAGATTTTTGCCGATCGTGAGAACATTCTCTCCTATTGTTGCGGGAATTGTGAAGATGAACAAAGGAAAATTTTTCGTTTACAATGTGATCGGAGCAGTTCTTTGGTCATTCAGTATGATCTTTGCGGGTCATTATTTGGACAAATTATTTATGGATCAGTTCGGCATCGATCTGAAGAAAAAACTGGAAATTATCATTCTAATTATCGTTTTGGTCACAACTTTGCCTATCGTTATCAAGTTCTTTTTTACAAAAGATAAAGAAAGACCAACGAGAGAAGAATAACTATTCTATTGAAATATCAAAACAACATATAAAACCGGGCTTAAGTTCCGGTTTTTTGTATTTAAATTTTGGGTAGCTTTTTCCGCCTTCCGTTTCCAATCTGTCATTCTGAGGCTCTCGAAGAGTCCACTCAAGTAGGGTTGAAGGTTTTTGCATAATTAGAAACAGTCACAATCAAATTGAATCTAAAATAAAAATAAGAAATGAAAGTATTCATCAACAAAAGAATTCCAGACAACGGAATCCAAATATTAAAAGAAGGAAACCTTGAAATCATCTTTCCAGAAAACGAAAATCCAAGCCACGAAGAATGGCTGGAAAACTGCAAGAAAGCCGACATCATCCTTAGTGTTGGAAAAAGCAAGTACGATAAAGAGTTTTTTGCAACTTGCCCCAACGTAAAAGCAATCGCCCTATTTTCTGTAGGATTTGACCAAGTTGATATTGCAGAAGCAACCAAAAGAAAAATCCCAATCGGAAACACGCCAGATGTTTTGAGCAGAGCCACTTCCGACGTCGCATTCCTATTAATGCAGATGGTTTCCCGCAGAGCAAGCTACAATATTGACAAAGTAAAATCGGGCAATTGGAACGAGTTTGATGCTTTGGAAGAATTAGGACAGGAACTTTATGGTAAAACGCTCGGCGTTTTAGGTCTAGGAAGAATCGGTTTTGAAATGGCTGAAAAATGCAAATCAGCTTTCGGGATGAATATCATTTATCACAACAGAAATCACAACGAAGAAGCTGAAAAAGAACTCGGTGCAAAATATGTTTCTTTCGATGAGTTGGTCGAAACCTCAGATGTAATCAGCATTCACGCCAATTTTACGCCGGAACAATCGGATATTTTCAACAAATCAACCTTCGAAAAAATGAAACCGAATCTGATCTTCGTCAACACGGCGAGAGGTGGTTTTCATAATGAGAAAGACTTGTTCGAAGCTTTAATTTCGGGTCAAATCTGGGGCGCAGGATTGGACGTTACCAATCCAGAACCAATGCAGAAGGACAGTCCCTTGTTAGAACTTTCAAACGTTTGCGTTCTGCCACATATCGGTTCTGCAACGTTGGAAGCAAGAAGCGGAATGTCAAAACTGGCTTCGGAAAACGTAGTCGCTTTTGCTAAAGGTGAAAAAATGCCAACTTGCGTGAATCCAGAAGTTTATAATTAATTTCAGTAAAAATCGCGGTAACCGCTCAGCTTGGAATCATATTTGTCTATCAGTATTCAACCAAAATAAAATATTATGACACCAGAAGATAACATCGAAAAAAATTTGGAGGATTTGGATTACAATCCAGGTGAAGACATTTTCAACAGAGAAGAGCACATTCCATTAGATGGCGACGGAAATCCAATCAGAGATGCAGGTCAAGTGAATGACGAAATGCCTTTTGGACTAGACGTTCCAGGCGCTGAAGATGATGATAATTTTGAACAGGTGACCAATCAATTGCCTGACGAAGAAAATAATTATTACAGCACCAGCGACAATGAAGATGATCACGAAGAAGAAAACGAAGACATCGTAGAATAAACAACAAAGCTTACCATAATCGGTAAGCTTTTATTTTTTAATTTAAGTCTCTAAATATTCTGGAAGGCTTTTTATTCTCATCAATGGCAACCAGAGTAAAATCCCCTGAAACCGCCTTTTCACGCACATCGTTGTACATTTCTTCCACAAAAATTTCCACATTCACTTTCACGCTCGTGTTCCCAACGTACTTAATTCTTCCGACAAGCTCTACAATTGTATCAGCTGGAATTGGTTTTTTGAAATCGATTCTGTCACAACTCACAGTTACAAAAGACTTTCTCGCAAATCTCGTAGCAGTCATAAAAGCGACCTCATCCATCATTTCCATTACTTTCCCACCAAACATCGTGTTATGATGATTCGTCGTATTCGGGAAAACCACTTTGAAAACGCGTGTTTCTGATTGCTGGATTTTATCTTCGTAATTCATTTCTTGATTGCTTTAAAGTTGTGTACTGGAATCGTTTTTTGAAGGTGCAAATATAAGTGATAGAAACTGTTCTAAGAAATTTCATAAATTAGATTCGTAGAAAAACCATTGCTTTCAAATTCACTTTGTGAATTTGAAAATTCCCCTCCTCTGGAGGGGCGACTAAAATTCAAAGAATTTTTGACGGGGTGGTCACTCAAAAACACAAACAAATGAATGAAATCCTAACTCAAATCCACGGAGTTCCCATCCGCAGGAACTTCGTTGAACACCTACCCTACAATTCTCACCTCAAAAAGCTTTTACCCGGAAAAAGAAAAACCGGAATTCTAAGCGAAGTTCTTTTCTGGAAGCAAGTTCGTGCGAGAACTTTTCATAACATAGATTTTGACAGACAGAGAATTATTGGTAACTATATCGTCGATTTTTATGTTAAAACGCTCGGATTAATCATCGAAATCGACGGTTCAAGTCACGATGAGAAAGAAGTTTATGATGGCATAAGGCAAACATATTTAGAATCACTGAACTTAAAAGTCTTCAGAATTACTGATTTTGATGTAAAGAATAATTTGGCTTTGGTAATGAAAGAATTAGAAAATTACATCATCGAAAATTACGGATGTTAAAATTCCCCTCCTCTGGAGGGGTGGATTCGACCGAAGGGAGAAGACGGGGTGGTCCAGCATCATTGACCACCCCCGAAATCTGAAATTTACAATTTCAAATTTCTCCCCTCCAGAGGAGGGGAATTTTTTCTTATTTCATTACAATATATTTTTCAAATTGAATATCTTTAAAACCACAAACAACCATCAACAATATAATGACTTTCCAACAACAAATCCAACAAGGAATTCCCGACCAACTTCCTCAGCCAAAACCATACGAAACCCATATCAACCACGCTCCGAAAAGGAAAGAAATCTTGTCAGACGAAGAGAAAAAACTCGCTCTGAAAAATGCTTTACGCTATTTCGAACCCAAATTCCACGCAGAATTGTTGCCGGAATTCAGAGAAGAACTGGAAAAATACGGCAGAATTTATATGTACCGCTTCCGTCCGGATTATGAAATGGAAGCGAGAGACATTGCCGAATATCCCGGAAAATCTGAGCAGGCAAAAGCCATTATGCTGATGATTCAGAACAATCTGGATTATGCCGTGGCGCAACATCCGCAGGAACTGATTACGTACGGTGGAAATGGTGCGGTATTCAGCAACTGGGCGCAGTATCTTCTGACGATGAAATATCTGTCGGAAATGACAGACGAACAAACGTTGACGATGTATTCCGGTCATCCGATGGGATTGTTTCCTTCGCACAAAGATGCGCCGAGAGTGGTAGTGACGAATGGAATGATGATTCCAAATTATTCCAAGCCCGATGATTGGGAAAAATTCAATGCGCTGGGTGTTTCGCAGTACGGACAAATGACCGCGGGAAGTTATATGTACATCGGTCCGCAGGGAATTGTGCACGGGACGACGATTACGGTTTTAAATGCGTTCAGAAAAATTAATAAAGAACCAAAAGGTGGATTGTTCGTCACTTCAGGTTTGGGCGGAATGTCCGGAGCTCAGCCAAAAGCGGGAAATATCGCCGGTTGTATTACGGTCATTGCCGAAGTGAATCCAAAGATTACCAAAATCCGTCACGAACAGCAATGGGTGAATGAAATCCACGAAAATCTGGATGAACTGGTGGCGAGAGTGAGAAAAGCTCAGGAAAATCAGGAAACGGTTTCTTTGGCTTACCTTGGAAACATTGTTGATATCTGGGAGAAATTTGATGAAGAAAATTTAAGAATTGATATCGGTTCAGACCAGACTTCGCTTCACAATCCTTGGGCGGGTGGTTATTATCCGTTCGGACAAACCTTTGAGGAATCGAATACAATGATGGCAGAAAACCCTGAATTGTTCAAAGAAAAAGTTCAGGAAACCTTGAGAAGACACGCTTCCGCCATCAACAAACATACAGCAAAAGGAACTTATTTCTTCGATTATGGAAACGCCTTTTTACTCGAAGCTTCCAGAGCCGGAGCCGATGTAATGGCAGAAAATCCTACGATTGGAAGGGAGTTCAAATACCCAAGTTACGTGCAGGATATTATGGGACCGATGTGTTTTGATTATGGTTTCGGGCCGTTCCGTTGGGTTTGTACCAGCGGAAAATCTGAAGATCTACAGAAAACAGATGATATTGCGTGTGCCGTTTTAGAGGAAATGATAAAAACGTCGCCCGAAGAAATTCAGCAACAGATGAAAGACAATATCACCTGGATCAAAGGTGCTCAGGAAAACAATCTGGTCGTTGGGTCGCAGGCGAGAATTCTTTACGCCGATGCGGAAGGTAGAATGAAAATCGCCGAAGCCTTCAACAAAGCCATTGCCAACGGAGAAATCGGAGTGGTGGTTTTGGGAAGAGACCATCACGATGTTTCGGGGACGGATTCGCCTTACAGAGAGACTTCCAATATTTATGACGGCTCCAGATTTACGGCAGATATGGCGATTCACAATGTGATTGGCGACAGTTTCCGTGGTGCGACCTGGGTGAGTATTCACAACGGTGGTGGCGTTGGCTGGGGCGAAGTCATCAACGGTGGTTTCGGGATGTTACTGGACGGAAGCGATGATGCCGACAGAAGATTAAAATCAATGCTTTTCTGGGACGTCAACAATGGAATTTCGAGACGAAGCTGGGCAAGAAATGAAGGTGCTGTTTTTGCGATTAAAAGAGCAATGGAAGCTGAACCGAATTTGAAGGTGACGTTGCCGAATTTTGTTGATGAGGGTTTGTTTTAAAACTTTTTAGATATAGAAAAACCTGCTGTGAGGCAGGTTTTTTTTCATTTTTGTCTGTTATTTCGATTATTGCTAGTTTTTATAATTTACTTTTACATCTATCACAAACACAGAAGTTCTTGCGAAATAAAAAATGAAGAATTACAAAGCTTTTTCTATTTTAGAAAATATTCAATTGTATATCCAATTAATGCACTTAAAGCATTAGTTGATAAACCAATAACAATTGTCCAAAATAGACCTTTTAAATATTTGGAATTTTCTTTTTTAACTTCTAGAAACCTATTTTTATCACCTTTAGTAATTTCAAATATTGGATTTCTTTTTAGTTTACCAATTTGCATTCTCATCATTCTATCCGATAATTGATTACCCAATTTATAAAACAAATAAATAACAGCTAAAGAACTTGTAAGGAAAAGAAACATTTTTTGACCTAAATCAACAGGTAAGACAGAAACTTTATAAACTACAGATATTTTGTATATATAATTTAAGATTATTATTGCAGAAGTTATAAAGCAAAGAGTAATAAAACTTTTTATAAGATCATCATATTTTAAGATGAATTTAATTAATTTATGATCTTCACTATTCTCAGGTAAGGCCTTGTACCATTCATCAACAATAGTTTTAAGTTGATTACATATTTGAGCATTAATAAAATCTATTTTACAAGACATTAATGACTGAGCTTCTTCCAAATCGTATTCATCATCACCTTGGAAAACAACTTGAATCATTTCACTAGGCTTTAAATTATTACCAATACGTATTCTCATCGTGTGAGTTTGAGGAACTTGATGATATTGATTTGGTAGGACTAAATTAAAATCCCATTCTAAAGTAATATATTTTGTTCTGGAAGAGATATTCCAATCTGAATTTTTAAATTCATGCCAATTTCCGAAAGTTTTGATTTCTTTATTATCAAATCCAATAGTAACATTTACTATATCTGTTACTAATTTATGTAACTCTAAAACTTTATAAACCTTATCATTTAATTCTAAAATATCTTGAAAAGAGAATTGTTTAATATCAGTAAATAGTTTAATGTCAGTATCACGTTTTCCTTTAATTAAGTAATAAAGAGATTGGAATTGTTTAAGTTGAACATCATCAATAATTGCTACAGAATTATCAGAGTTATTCGATAGAGGTTGATTCATGGATTAAAGTTTGTTTAATAATTACAAATATAAAAGATTTATCAAAATAGTAATAGTGTTTTACAGAAAAATAAAAATCTGATTTGTCAAAAATTGAGTACATTTGTATCAAATAATGATACTAAAAACCACAAGATAATGATAGCAGAAATCCAAAAATACATAGAGATTCAAAACAACATTGATGAGATTCTGAAAAACTCTCCAGTCAAATTATCCTTTATCATAGAAAGATCTGGAATCAAAAAACCAACTTTTTTCAAGAAGCTTAAAGACAAGCGATTTACGCCAGAAGAATTACTAATTATTGCGCAATACGTAGATCCTAAAATTTGGAGCAATGAAACCAAAAAAGAGGTTGTAGAATCTTTACATAAAACTATAGAAAATTTTAAATAATATTAATCAATAAAAAGTTAACATTCAAATGAAACCGAAAGGTTTGTGAATTCCTTTTAGATAAATAAAAAATGATGAACAAAAACCTAGGAATCATCGGCTACGGCTGGCTCGGAAATCACATCGCAGAAAGACTATCAAGTCACTACAACATCTTCGCTACCACCACCACACCTTCCAAAGCACAAGACCTCAGCGCCAAAGGCTACCACACCACTCTAGTCAGTTTCCCAGACAAACTGGATTCCGAGATGAAACCGTGGGAAGTCGCAAAAGATTTGGATGCCATCATCATTAGCGTACCGTTTTCCGGACTTCGCGGTGCACAGATTCCGATGAATGACAAACGTCAAAACCTGCTGAACTTTCTTGGCGATTACAAGGGTCAATTGTTTTTGATGAGCTCCACTGGCGTTTATCCAGAGAGCGACAAAGATTTCTCAGAAGACGACAAGCCCGCGCAGGAAGTGGAAAGTGAAAGTTTCATTTTAGAGCAATTTCCTCAAACAAACATTCTGAGATTGGCTGGATTGATGGGCGACCAAAGGCTTCTCAAGAACTACAACATTTCCAATCTCGATCTGCTCGTGAACCACATTCATTACGCGGATATTTGTTCAGCGATCGAAAAGATGCTGGAGAACCAAACCCGATCCAAAGTTTACAACATCGTCGCACCCATCCACCCGAACAAAGAGGAAGTCATCAACGCACAAAAGGATTTGCCTTACGACGGCGAACGAGCCACCCACGGCAGAACCATCTCGCCCGCAAAGCTGATTTCAGATTTCGATTTTGAATTCCAATATCCGGACCCGAGATATTTCCATCTTTAGAATAGTAAAACTCCAATCTATACAACTCTGAACCTGCACATTAGCAGGTTTTTTTCATTAAAACCACTCATTGCCAACACCATTGGTATTTTTCATTAATGGTAAAATGCGGTATTTCTACGGAATTACCCTTTGCTTTTTTTTCCAAACTTTGCCTTGCAAGAATAACGCATTAAACCTCATAGCAAGCTCATATTAATTCTAATAAAACTACAGATTATGAAAAAGCAATTCTATTTTTTTGGTTTGATTCTATTGGCAAACATCACGCATGCACAAGTTGGTATCAACACCACAGATCCCAAATCGACCTTGGATATCAATGGAAACCTCATCATCCGCAATGTCCCCAATGTCGAAACTGTCACTGCGGACCACACGATTCTGGTTAGGGACATCTCTGCCAACGGTGAAAGGGAAATCAAGGAAATCAGCAGTGATCGTTTTTTCCACAGCAACACCGCCTATTATGCCACAAAAAACGGTGCTTGGTCGCTTCTGAACCTCAGCATCGGCGGAGATTGGAAAAAACTAAACCTGACCGGAGATTCTGACACCAAATTAGGCAATCCAGAATTATTCAAAGACGGCGTCTACAAAGCTTCAAAACCGGGTATTTATGCCGTAAGTTATCAGTTGCAATTGGAATCTGGTGTAAATCTGGAATTGCTTGGTGGCAAAAAACTTGGACTTTTGAAGAATGATGAAATCTGGGAAGAAAAAGCCTTCGATGGCGTACGACTTTCTATTGCTTTCATCAACATTGCCTCATTACCCATCACCTCATCCGGCATCCAGTCTATAGTTTCACTCAATACGGGCGACACCATCACCTTTGCCGTGAACACAAATGGTTTGGCAGACCTGGGACTTTTGACCAATGCAAAAGTCAATCTCTATGTGTACAGAATCTCCCTCTGAATCTATTCTTCGACAGCAATTCATCAAGTTTTGAAGGTCAATTTGTAATATTTTCAAAGTCATTCCAACCTTTGGATTGAAAAATGCATCTTACTATAAAAATGCATCGCTATGAAAGTTACCATCCCAAAACCGTGTCACGAAAACTGGTCGAATATGACGCCCGAGGAAAAAGGCCGATTCTGCCAAGTTTGTTCCAAAAGTGTGAGAGATTTCACCAGCGCGTCCGACCTGGAAATCATCACAGATCTTTCCGAAAATCCGAACATCTGCGGCAATTTCCGAGTGGATCAATTGGACAGGAATCTCAGGTATTCTTTCATCAATTCCTTGTTTGCAAAATTTGCCGTTGGTTTTGTCCTCACGTCCGGAGGCATCGTCTCGGCACAAACGCAACCGAAAGTGAATCACCCTGCAAAAACGGACGTTCCACTAAAAGTCAAAGGGGAAATAGTCCAAGTTTCGCCTCCTAAAAGCCAACCTGTGAGAATCGATCAGACTAAACCTTTTAGATTGGGTAAGATTGCAGTAGCAGATGCTAATCAACAGAATCCGAACAAGCCACAGTTCAGAACTGGCGCACCTTTAGCCATCAACGAAAATAATCAACCACTGTACGTTGTCGAGGGAAAAATGATGACCTATAAACAATTTCAGCAGATTGATGCAAACAACATTGACGACATCAAGCTTCTAAAAGACAAAGACGCCACTTCCAAATATGGAGCGAAGGGGAAAAATGGGGTTGTGATTGTTAGGTTGAAGAAGAAGTAGATTTACGGATTGATTATAAATTAAAAACCTGCTTTGCAGGTTTATTGTATTTGAGAGATATCTATTAAATGGATTTCAAAATTTTTGAAATTTCTTATATCTCTCACAGTTTGTACTAACGAAAACTTTGCAATATTTGACTTACTTAATTCAATCTTTTCCGTAGAGGTATTGTTTTTATAAGCAGTATTTCTATATGCCATAACAAAATTTACCTTTAAATCTCCATTTAAAATTTCATTAAATATTGTTTTTGAATTTAGCTTTTTTTTTGGATTAAATTTGTTATAATATTTTAAAGTTTCCGTAAAATAACTACTTCCTTTAACATTGTTAATATCGTTCCACAATCTTTGTGAGGATAGAGTTACTTGATTTGCTAAACTCCTCATATTAGTGTCAAAACCGTTTTTAACGTGAATAAAATAAATATTATTAGTATCTAAATATAAAATATCACATAATTCTATATTTTCTTTAATTCTCTTATCAAAAATATAGTAATTTAAGCCTTTGTGTGTATTATTATAATAATCTTCATCACCACTTTTCCAAGGAAGTAAAATATCTTCTTTTAATTCATAAAGTTTGTAATTATTTATCGCTTCTTGTTTAATCTGTTCAATGAATAAATCATCTAGATGAAACCATTGATTATCGATTTTAAAATATTTTTTAGAGTTAAATGGCATTTCCGCTACAATATGATTATAAAATGGATCAAATGTTATATCTTTAAGATCAATCATACCAATAATTGAAAGCTCAAAAAGCTTCTTTTTTATTTCAAATCTGTCATTAACATTTTCTAAATTGTCATAAATGTATTTTGTCGATTTTAAATAAAGATCATCTCTTCCTAATACAATTTGGTCATTCTTGACCCTTTTTTTTCGAAGATGTAATCTATACTGACTACATTCATAAAATTTTTCAATCTTCTTATAGTTTACAAGTTCAATAATATCGGAATTAATTTTGTTAAGTCTTTCGGGTGTATTATGTATAATTACATCATCAGTAATTTTATCTTTCAAATAATCATCAAGTTCTTTAATTAAATTTTGATCTTTAATTCTGTTGAATAAACTTAATTGAACATATTTAGACTTATCCGACATTATTTCGCAAATGTCTACTACAAGCATTTTCAATTCCTCAAAATTTAGTTTTTTCCTCAAACTGAAGTATGCTCCAATTTCCATTAAAGCATTTTCTTTATCAATTTTATATTTTTTAAACAGACCTTTTATCAGTTCGTCTCTAATTATTATCTTTAATTTTTTTGGTATTTCAGAATAAATTAATGAATCTTTAATACTTTGTAAATTATTATATGTACTTGATCTCTGCGATAAATTACCTGTTACTCCACGCGTATTTACAGCAATAGAAATATCGTCATTAGGGTTAGCAAAATGCTGATAGAATTCTAATCCAAAATAATTATCTAAATATCGCTTAATCACATTTATACCACTTCCACCGAGAACACAAAAAATTGCATCTTTATAGACTATAAATAGTACAAAAGAAAATTCTATTAAATCAAAATTTTGCTCTTTTACAAGTTCATCTGGTAAAAATAATTTCCAATAATTTTGATCTTTAGGTTGATTATAACAATATGTATAAAATGTAAATTCTTCATCTTCAAATTTTTCCAAACTTGGTTTTACAATTGCCATATCCTCTTCATTTGCGTAGAGATGCTTTTTATGATTTCTCCTAATTATCTCGACTATTTCTGCATTAGTTTTTCCCGTAAATTCATAATTAAATTTATCAATTTGAAAAAGTTTTAAATTAAATCTTACATTCTTCAATGCCATATCAAGGTTTTTATTAATTAATTTCAAATCTACAAAACCTCAACCACTTACAATTACGGTTTTCCGTAAACCAACAAAATAAACACAATAAAAAACCGCTCTGCCAAACTGTCAAAAACCACCCAAAATTCAAAGCCAAAAAAACACACTAAGGTAACGGAAAGGTAACAGCGATGTAACGGAAATCATCTCTCAAAATAATATATCAAAATGACAAAACTCAAAACCATCAAAAACAAACTTTGGGTACAGAAAGAGTACACCGAGTGTACAGCGATAGCCTACCAAAATATTCTGTCAAACTGTCAAAAACCACTCAGATTAAACCTTCTTTATCAACAGAGTTCTACCCTACTCCTAAAATAATTTTGAGCTACTAGTCATTCACGCATTTCCAAATCACCAATTATCTCTATCTTAGCAATATGCAACCGATTGCACAAAATTTAAAACAATGAAATCTAAAATAGCTTTACTGGCGGTCAGCCTCCTTACAATGGCGTGTACTGCGCAGACAAAAGATACTTTGGCGGAGAAGGTTTTGGTCTATCAACTTCCAAACGGCGGTTGGGGCAAACACCTCGAGAACAAATCTACCGTGAACTATGATCTCCCACTCAGCAAAGAACTCACCCGCACCATCAAGGAAACCGGAGACGACCACGCCACCATAGACAATCAAGCGACGACCAAAGAGATAAACATACTCATCAACGCCTATCAAACCACCAAAAATCCAAGCTATCTAAAATCAGCTGAAAAAGGAATCGCCTACCTGCTCCAAATGCAATACAAGAATGGTGGTTTCCCACAATATTACCCCAACAAATCGCTGTACAGAAAGCAGATCACGTACAACGACAACGCGATGATCAACGCACTTACCGTCCTGTACAACGTTGCAGAAGGCAAAAACGGCTTCGATGTCGTGGACGAAAAGCTGAAAGTCAAATCAAAACTGGCCGTCCAAAAAGGCATCGATTGTATTCTTAAAACTCAGATTCTCCAAAAAGAAAAACTCACTATCTGGGGCGATCAATACAACGAGATCACACTCGTTCCAGAGAAAGCCAGAGCATTTGAGCCGGTTTCCCTGGCAAGTGCAGAGTCTGTTTATATCGTCAAATTCCTGATGATGCAACCTGTAACACCAGAGATAGAACGCGCCGTGAAGTCCGCCATCCAATGGTTCATGCAAAACAAGATCGAAGGTTACAGTTACGCCGTGACAAAGGAAAACGGCAAGTCCGTCCGAAGATTGACACCAGAAAAAAATTCGGTGATTTGGTCCAGATTCTATGATGTGAATGACAACCATTCGCTCTTCGGAGACCGCGACGGAAGCGTCAAGTACAATTACAACGACGTCTCGGAAGAAAGAAGAAATGGCTACAGCTGGTACGTGGACAGCCCTCAAAAACTCATCGACAAAGACTTTCCAAAATGGCTGGAGAAAAATAAACTGGCGGAATAAATCTACAAGAATTTGCATTTGGAATCATTCTTGAACCTCTTCCATAAAAATCGTTCATTATGGAAGCAAGTACAATCAAGACCATCGCAAAATATGGCTTAGGCGCAATGCTGATCTCCGCTGGAATCGGACATTTGACCTTTGCAAGAAAAGAATTTCAGGCACAAGTTCCGGAATGGGTGCCGTTGGAAAAAGATGATACTGTAGTTTATTCAGGAATCGTCGAGATTGCAATGGGCGTCGCCGTCATCACAGCACCTAAGAAATACGAATCGCTTGTGGGGAAAATCACCGCAGGATTATTCACTGCCGTTTTCCCAGGAAATTACACCCAATACAAAGAAAGGAGAAACGCCTTCGGACTGAATACCGACAACAAAAGATTCGCAAGATTGTTTATGCAACCAGCGTTGATCGCTTGGGCATTGAAATCGACGGATGGTAAATAAAACATTTATAATAAAAGTCTTCGACTCCGCTCAGACTGACAATTATTAATAATATTATTTTACTGTCATCTTGAGCGGAGTCGAAGCATCTCCAATATTTAAATCAAGAACTCAGCTATATGTTGAGTTTTTTTTGATTCCCGCATAGAATAAATCTATGTTAACAAGTGCGGAAAATCAATCTTTATCGCTAAATTTATTGTCATCAAAAATCAGAATTAATTAATCACAAAATAAACTACCAATGAGTTCAGAACATTCGACTTTCAAAGACATATTCAAAAACGAAAACCAAATCCCCGAAGAATACAAAGTTCCCGAAATCCACCAACGCGTCTATCTCCTCAACGGCGAATTGGTAGAATGGAACGGCGACGTTACCGAAATCTATTCCCCAATCTGCATCCCAACCGAAAACGGATTGGAAAGAAAACTTCTGGGAAGCATCCCAAACATCAGTCCGCAAGATGCGATGGATGTTTTGGAAGCCTCGGTGAAAGCTTATGACAACGGACTTGGCGAATGGCCAACGATGTCTGTGGAAGGCAGAATCAAATGTATGCAGAAGTTTGTTTATCTGATGATCAAAGAGCGGGATTTAGTCATCAAATTACTGATGTGGGAAATTGGCAAAACCCTCCCCGATTCTACCAAAGAATTTGACAGAACCGTAGATTACATCAACCAAACCATCGACGCTTTGAAGGAACTCGACAGAGAATCTTCCAGATTTCAACAGGCGGAAGGCACGATTGCCCAGATCCGAAGAGCACCACTTGGTGTGGTTTTGAGTATGGGACCTTTCAATTATCCGTTGAATGAGATTTTTACCACATTGATTCCGGCTTTGATAATGGGAAATACCATCTTATTCAAACTTCCGAAACACGGTGTTCTTGCACATTATCCATTATTGAAAGCTTTCCAAGAAGCGTTTCCAAAAGGAACGGTGAACACGCTTTACGGAAAAGGTGCGGAAATCATCACGCCAATTATGGAAAGCGGAAAAGTGAATGTCTTGGCTTTCATCGGATCTAGCAAAGTGGCGAACGGACTTAAAAAACTTCATCCAAAAGTGAACAGATTGAGAGCCATTTTAAGTCTTGATGCCAAAAACGCCGCTATCGTTACCAAACACGCCAACCTCGATATTGCAGTAAGCGAAATTATTCTGGGTGCTCTTTCCTTCAATGGACAAAGGTGCACCGCTTTGAAGTTGATCTTCGTTCAGAAAGAGGTTGCTGAGGAATTCACCAAGAAATTGACAGAAGCTGTTTCCGCTCTGAAAGCAGGTTTGCCTTGGGAAAAAGATGTGAAAATCACACCACTTCCGGAAGTCAACAAACCGCCTTATCTGAAAGAATGCATTGACGATGCTTTGGAGAAAGGTGCAAAAGTCTTGAATGAAAACGGAGGTTACAACGAAGCATCATTCGTTTTTCCAGCCGTGGTCTATCCTGTGAACAGCGATATGAAATTGTACCACGAGGAGCAATTCGGACCAGTGATTCCAGTGGTTCCTTTTGATGATATCGAAGAGCCAATTGACTATCAAGTGAATGCTTCGCACGGAATGCAGGTGAGTATTTTCAGTGAAGATCCTTTGGAAGTTTCAAAACTGATTGACGCTTTTGTAAATCTTGTGAGCCGTGTCAACATCAATTGTCAGGCGCAACGAGGTCCGGACGTTTTCCCATTTACGGGAAGAAAAGACAGCGCGGAAGGAACGCTTTCTGTTTTCGATGCGTTGAGATCTTTCTCGATCCGATCTTTGGTCGCGGCAAAAATCACAGACGCAAACAAAGAACTTTTGAATTCGATCGTTAGAGATCACGATTCGAATTTTTTGAGTACGGATTATATTTTTTAATGCGACTCGAAGATCATAGACGAATAGATCATAGACTTTTTTATAAATTAAATCCGCAACTGATTGTTGCGGATTTTTGTGTTCAATAATTCTTAGTTTATTGACTTAATATTTTATTTTTTTGATAAGTATAATAAAAATTCTACTTTAAATTTCGCTAATAAATGCTCCGTAGGAGTACGATGTTTGTAGAAAATCAATTTTAGTCAGACTTTTACGCTCCGTAGGAGTGTTATCTTTTTGCCGTATTTAATTGTGAAAATTTGTATTAGTATTTAATTTTGAATCTTCGAAAAAAATGATAAAGGGTGAATTTTATTGAGAAAATGTGGATGATGGCGAAGCGCGCCCCGGCCTGAGTGGAGCTCTTTTTTGTCATTGCGATTTTTGAAAATTTCTACAAATTAACAAACGTGGATCGCAATGACAAAAAAAGCGGGAACGGAGGACGGATAAAGGCGCCCAAATAATGTACTTTATAAATATTTCCTAAAATCCACCAATCAATTTCAGTATTGCTTTTTTTGCAGTATTTTTGAGGTTTAAATTTCTGAATTGAAAAAATTAGATAAATATATTGTCAAAACCTTTTTCGGGCCGTTTCTTTTTATCTTCAGTGTGTTGTTTTTCATCTTTATCGTGAACATCATCTGGACGCAAATGTCGCAACTGACGGGGAAAGGATTGACGTACTGGGAAATTTCGAAGTTTCTTTTCTATCTGGGAATCAGTGTTGTGAGTATGGTTTTACCACTTACGATCTTGCTTTCCTCCATTATGACCTTTGGGGATTTTGGCGAACGGTACGAATTGGCGGCGATGAAGGCGGCGGGAATTTCTCTACTTCGGGTGATGATGCCTTTGCTAATCACGGTTTCCATGCTCGCCGGAATTCTGTTTCTATTTTCCAATAATGTGATTCCGGATTTCCAACGAAAGGCGAAGAATATGATGTTTAATATCATCTCGTCCAAACCTGCGATCAACTTTACACCGGGCGTTTTCATCGATCAGATTTCGGGTTATTCTGTGAAATTTGATAAAATATCTGGACCTAATGGTGAAAAATTGGAAGGTGTTTTCTTACATAAAAATGCAAGTCCGTACGACAACCAGCAAACCATTGTTGCAAAAACCGGAAAATTCGCACCTGCCGAAGATCCTAATTTTCTTAAACTGATTCTCTACAACGGTTATGTGTTCGAAGATAATATTGCAAACAAAGCTTATGAAGAACGAAAAAAACAGCCCAATCAATCGGTGAAATTTGATAGTTTGGTGTATCATTTTGATATCAGCGAACTCATCAATCAAGCTATTGAAAAGGAAAAAATAACGGATGATTACCGCTTTCAGACGTACTTGGAAGTGAATGAAACGCTGGACAAAAACAGGAAAGGAAACATCGCCTCGTTGAGTTCCATCGCAGCTCCCGTGATTACGCAGACCAATAATTATGTGCAATACATTGACAAAGTGAAGTCGGATAACAAAAAAATCGCAGAACCATATAAAATCGACACGCTAAAAAAGGACAAAAAACTGGAAGTACTTTGGGGGGCGTACAGCAAAATCGATGCAGTAAAAGCCAGCATAGAATCCAGCGAAAATGCAATCATGGAAACGGTAAAGGTGCACAACAAAATTGTAATTTATCAGCAAAGGATTGTTTCATATTCTTTCACCTGTATTATTTTCTTTTTGATCGGAGCAAGTCTTGGATCGATCATCAGAAAAGGTGGAATGGGACTTCCGGTGATCATTGCGATCGTCATTTTCATCATTTTCTACGTGATGAACCTTACAGTAGAAAACCTCTCATGGAAGGGTGCAATCAATCCTTATCTTGCCAGCTGGATTCCAAATATTGTACTTTTCCCATTCAGTGTATGGTTGACTTACAAGGCTTTGACAGACTCACAATTATTCGACATCGAAAAATACCGAGCACTTTTCAAACCAATTATCGACAAATTCTCCAAACCAAAGGAACATCAACGATATCAATAAAAATAAAAACCTCCGATAAAATTTCTATCGGAGGTTTTTTCTGCAATAAGTTTTACCAAATTCTTAATCATAAATATTAAAAAAATAATTTAAAGTTTGCTATTCCATTATTTATCTTTGATTTTTTAAAATTTTAACAATATCCTTATCAATCCATGATTCAACAATTAAAAAAATCATTAGTTCTCATTTTGTACGTCTTCAAACCAACTTAGACATTTTAGTTTAAATCCTTAAGGAGGATCTTCGATTTATAAATTTACTAATTTTTGTTGATTATATATTTGTCTTCTTTTTCGGATGGATTCTTCTTTTATCTGCTTTCTTTTTTCCAAAATCTGTTCTGATCTTCCGAAGTATACATCCCTCGGAGTGAGGTTATTTATCGACTCGTGATAGCGCTTGTTATTGTAGTTTTCTACAAACTTCTCCAGTGCTTGGATGAGTTCCTCGGGGTGATAAAAATGATTTAGTTTCACTACGTTTTTCATCGTTCTGTGATAACGCTCGATCTTGCCCTGGGTCTGCGGATGCATCGGTTTTCCGTGAACCTGTTTCATTCTTAAATCGTCTTTCAGATAACTTTTCAACTCATTGGAGACGTAGCAGGAGCCGTTGTCCGAGAGCAGTTTCGGTTTGACTTTGGTCTTTAATTTCGCTTTTTTAATGGCTGTGTCCACCGTTCGTTTCACATCTTCGGCTTTCATTGAGTCGCATAGCTCCCAGTGAATGATGTAGCGGCTGTAATCGTCCAAGATCGTGCTCAGATAGTACCATCCCCAGCCAATGATCTTGAAATAGGTAAAATCCGTCTGCCACATTTGATGCACAAATTCCGTTTTGTCTTTGAACTCATTTGCTGCTGAAAGAAGAAAATGATTCGGTGCCGGGATTAAGTCTCTTTGCTTCAAAATACGGTAAACACTGGATTCTGAAATAAAAACACCTTGCTCATCGGTAATTTTGTAGGCCAGTTCCCTTGCAGACAATTCGGTGTGTTCCAAAGCGATCTCTACCACCAAATCTTTCTGCTTTTCAGGAATGCTGTTCCATTGCCTATGGTTTGTTCTTTTCGTAGTTTCCAAGCCATCATAGCCGTATTCGAGGTAGCTCCCGTACCATTTGTAAAAGCTGCTTCTTGCAATTCCAAAACTTTCCAAGGTTCGTTTCACGCCGAGTTCACTTGTGGTTACCGTTTGAATGATCTCGTATTTCTCGGCTGCGGATAATCTCATATATTTTCTGTATTTATCGATTAATCCAGCCTGTCTAAACTTTTTTTTACAATGTCATAGCGAACGACCAGGTCAGCTACGATCTCTTTCAAACGAGCGTTTTCCTTCTTCAGATCTGATACTTCATCACTCGTAGCCTCGCGAGCGACATCTCCATTGAGACGCTTCTTTCCTGCTTCCATAAACTCCTTGTTCCAGGCATAAAACTGCGACTGTGCAATATTATGGTTCCTGCAAAGTTCGGCTATGGAAGTCTCCGCTCGAAGACCTTCCATCACGATTAAAATCTTTTGCTCTGCAGTGAATATTCTGCGGGTGTTCTGCCGAATATCTTTTACAAATTTTTCGATCGGTTTCTTTTTCGGTGCTGCCATAATTAAAATTACTCTTTTTATGAAAACACTCCTTAACTTTTTAATATTTAATGTCTACTTTTTGCTGACGATTTACATTAATAGAGTATCGTTTTTTTCTTGCAAATTAACAGATAACTGAAATGAATGATTTCCACTAAATCCAAATTCTGACTCTAATGGTTGAATATTTAAATAATAATTACCTATAGAATCACTATCATTACTATATGGTCTATAAAAATAAATTCCTTTCCATTTTTGGTATATATTCGTAACAGAATCTTTGAGAAACTCCTTCCATTTAGAGCTTTTATTTTGGAGAAGTTTTACAGGTGAAGTTTCTCCATTAAATAAGTTAATATCCGCACCATTTTCTATAAGCAGTTTTGTCAATTTGTAGTTATCATTTTCTATAGCATAAATCAGCGGAACACTTTTATAATTATTAGAAATATTTTTAACACCATTAACTTCTGCTCCATTTTTCATCAAATGTTCTACAACTTCCATTTCATTTAGTTTGGTAGATAATCCAATAGGTGTCAAACCTTCTTCATTATAAATTTTATTAACATCCGCTTTGTTTTTAATTAAAAAATCAACAATTTGGATATGATTATTCTCAATAGCTACGGAAAGTGCATCATACTAATATATTTCATCCTTTTTAGCAATGTTAATATTAGCACCTTTAGCTATTAAATCTTTAACTTCCTGAAGATTATTATTTTTACAGCTAATACCTAATTTTGTATATTCAAAACCATCAATAGTCCTGATAAATGAGTTGATACTGTCGTTAGCCTGCTCTTTAGTTTCATTAGTATTAAATATTACTGGTTCTGTCTTTTTACAATTGACCAACAGCATTATTATAGTTACCAATATAAATGTGAATAAATTTATTTTTTTCATGGTATTTTTATTTCAACATGTATGTCTTCATTCTCATAGATTATTCTTCTAGTAGTTTGACCATCTGAAACATTTTTATCACTTAGTATTTTTGTGTGTTTAGATTTAGAATACAATTTTTCCTTATTAATATTTTTTTGCTAATGTATGCGATCAAGCAATTGGTAGTTATTGCTTCTTTCTATCGCCATCTAAAATGATGTTATTTTACTTTCTAGTTCAATCCATACATTGAAAGTACCTTCACCTCCTAAACCTTGAATATAAAATTTATCTCCTTCATTTTTGATTTTAAAATTTGAATAATTATTTTCACAATTTTGTTCAATTCCGATGTAAAATAATTCCAGAATGTTATTATTCATTTTTCCACGATATCTCCCATTGCATCTAATTGGTTCGTGGTAGGCGTTGGTTTCTAAATATGCTCCTTTCTCATTGATTGTAAAATAATATGATATTGAAGCCATTCCGGTTGTTGTAGCTTCTGTTTCCACTCTCACATGAAAATTCCCATAGTATTTTGATGGAATTTCAGATGAACTTTCAATTTTGTTTTCATTAGTATTTGCTTCTTTTTTGGATATATTTTTACAAGAAAAAAATGTAAATACAATAAAAAAAATATTGATGATTAAATTTGTTTTTTTCAATTAAATTATTTTATTCTGTATTTGGATTCCCAATAATCAGAAATTATGAAATTATCAATATTAACAACCCAAAGAAATCCTTTGTCATCGGTGACTACAGACTGTACGGTTACAAATTTATTCTGTCCGTTTTCTCCTTTTTTAAAACTGTTCCATTCTGCGTTGGGATAAGGAATTGGTTTTCCATCTTTTACCTCAACGACTGAGTAAGAATGATTATCCAGCCAATAAGGATAATTCACAAAAACCCTCTTGTCTTTTGCAACAGCAACGCCTGTTAATTGATACGTGCTGTCTGAGAAAACTTCTTCTAACTTCGCATTTTTATCAGCTGAAATTCCGTCGTCAGATTTGCCGGAATTTTGATTGGGCGATTTGTTACAGGCAAATAACGAAAACATCGTAACACCTAAAATTGTTAAATTTTTAAAGCTCATTTCTTTAATTTTTATCATTAATTTTATAACAAAGTCACCACAATTTTACCAACCGTTCTTCCCGTTTCCTGCTCCAGGTGCGCTTCTCTAATCTGTTCGAAAGGAAAAGTTTTTGAAACGTGTGGTTTGATGACTCCGGTTTCCAACAGATGAGCGATTTGCTTCATATCTTCCCCATTGGACTGTACCAAAATAAAATAACCTTTTACGCCTTTTGCCTGTGCTTTTGCAGTGACTTCTTCATTCAATCCCGTCGGAATACTGATGATGGAACCGCCTTCTTTGGTTACTTCCAGAGAATGGTCGATGTTTTCTCCGCCAATCGTGTCTAAAACAAAATCAAAAGTTCTTCCGGCTGATTTCCAATCAAAACCTTGGTAATCGATATGCGAATCTGCACCTAAACTCAAGACAAAATCTTTGTTTTTTGCAGAAGAAGTTCCTGTCACATTGGCGCCCAAATGTTTCGCCAGTTGCACTGCAATATGTCCAACGCCACCAGAACCAGCGTGTACCAAAACATTTTGACCCTTCTGAATATTGGCGTTATGAACCAAAGCCTGATAAGCAGTAAGCGCCACCAAAGTACTTGCTGAAGCCTCTTCAAATGAAATATTTTTTGGTTTTAAAGCCAGTTGATTTGCCGGAGCAGCGACATATTCTGCATACGCTTTTCCGTGACCCGGGAAATTTACCATTCCGAAAACTTCATCGCCAACTTTGAAAGTTTCACTTTTACTTTCATCCACAATTCCGGAAATATCCCAACCCAAAATCAATGGATTTTCTTCTTTGATTCGTCCGTAAACACCTTTTCCCTGACGGCTTTTTACATCCACCGGATTGATGCTGATGGCTTTAATTTTTACCAAAACTTCTCCGTCTTTGATGCTTGGTTTTTCTAATTCAACGTATTCTAAATTTTCTACGTTTCCTGCTGTTTTTAATACAATTGCTTTCATACTATTTTATTTAATGTTAATTTTTTGATTTAATTTCTTATTGGTTTTGCTCCGATTTTTAGTTTATAAACAGTAACCGGAAATTGTACTTTATTAACTCCATTTTGAAATGCCGGCAGACGATTCAATTGACCAGTCGGAATCCACAAATAGCCGTCATCATCAATCCATAAAGCGTCTGCCCAAAGCAATTTATCATCTTTGATGATCAGACTTTCCTTTCCGTCAGGTGTAATTTTTATGATTTGTTTGAGATTGACATCGCTTACGTAGATGTTTCCGTCTGCATCGATGGCAGTTCCACCTGTTGATGGAGTGTTGTAGAATAATGAAACCTTTGATTCCAGTTCCGTTTCACTGATGTTGGGATTATTCAGATATTGTGTTTCCACTTTCCAAAGAGGTCCGCTTGCAGGCTGAAAGTAAAGCCATTTTCCATCGGGTGAAATCTCCAGTTGGTCAGCGTGAATTCTCACCTCTTTTCCCTTTATGTTTTTCATTACTTGACCTTCTGCCTTTATCGGTACATTATCTGTCGTCGAAGAATGATTTTCTAAAACCCGTCTCGCCTTTCCTGTCGCTTTATCTAAAACAATTAATGCCGGTTCGCCTGCATCCGTCAGATAAATCGTATTTCCTGAAATTCTTAAATCATCAATAAAAGTGGAGGTTTTTGAAACTTTATCTAAAGGAATGATTTGAACAATTTTATTGGTTTTAAGATTAATTGAAACTAATTTTGAAGCATTTCCAGCCAAAGGATTTTGTCCCATTTCAGGCGTTCCGGTATCAACAATCCAAAGCAATCCGTCTGGTCCGATTCTTAGTGAATTGGTTCTTACAAATTTTTCATTAACATCAACTCCCACTTTCCAATCGTTCCATTTTTCATCTGGATAAGGAATTACCTTTCCGTTTTTCAAAACTTCTCCGATTCTCATTCCGTTATCGCCTTCGATTCTGGGAAAGTTGACAAATACTCTTCCGTCTGAACTTGTGGTTACACCATTCCAAACTGTATTGGAAACTGCCACTTTTTGCAGTTGTGCTTTTGCCGGATTGAGTAGTGATAAAATGAGGCTCACCGCAATTAATTTTGCTTTCATAATAATCTTTTTTTACTATTTTTTCAATGATTTTGATAGAACAAATTTAGAATGAATCGCCAGCAATAAATAGCTCATTTCAGCGGAAGAATAGCACAGAATTACTGAAATAAAACTTCCTTTTGAACATAAAAAAACCTCCAATCAAGATTAGAGGTTTGGATTATCAATCAAAAAAATTATAGTTTAATTCAAATTCATATTTCTGAATTCCAAAGGCTTCATTCCCGTCTGTTTCTTAAACAATCTTGTAAAATAGGAAGCATTTTCGAAACCGAGCTCGTAAGCAATTTCTGTAATGCCTTTTTCTTTTAATCTTAAAAGATTCTTAGCTTCGGAGATGAGAAAAATATGAATGAGTTCCATTGCGGTTTTTCCTGTTTCCTGTTTCAATAAATCGCTCAGATAGCGTGGCGAAACAAAAAGCTGGTCAGCCAATTGTGCTACGTTCGGAAGTCCATTCTTCTCCAATTGGCCTTCGCTGATGTATTTCTTCAAAGCATCATTGAATTTCGAAGCGGTTTTTCCTGTCACCTGCGCGCGGTCGATAAATTGTCTTTTGTAAAACCGTTGCGCATATTTCAGAATGGATGCAATGTGGCTGAGAATTATTTCCCGGCTGTACTCATCAGGATTGTTAAAATGCTCGCCCTGAATTTTAGAATGTAAGTCCAAAATCAATTGTTCTTCTTTTGGTGAAAGATGGAGCGCTTCAGTCACTTCATAATCAAAAAAGCTGTATTTCTCGATTTCTCTGAAAAGCTCGTGGCCGTTCAGATAATCTTCGTGAATCATCAGCATATAGCCCGTTTCTTCAAACTCCAAATCTTTCATTTCAATGATTTGGCGGGGTTTGGCGAAGAACATACTTCCGTTGTTGTGGTCATACGGCGTTCTGCCATACATAAAAACACCGGATTTTATTTTCTTAAACGCAATGACGTAACAGTCTGTCGTAAATTCCCGGTTTCCCAGTGTACACGCCGACTGACAGCCAATCATACTAAAAAGTGGATGTTCGGGAGCGTCCCAGGTATTGCCCAAATGCAATTCGGTCAAGGTTTTATAATGTTGCATCGGATTTAATTTTTAATCTAATTTAATTCATATTATTATAAATTCAATATTCAGAATTTATTTTTTTTAAAAATTTTTCTGCTTTTAATGTCCGTGTGCTGCGATGCTGATTTCTTTCCAGCTCTCAATATCTTCCAGACGTTTTTTGTAAACTTCATTTACAACTTGGTACGCAATTTTACCGAGCAATAATCTTTTGGGAGGATTTTGACTATCAATGAGATTCAAAACGTGTTCTACCGTAGCTTCAGGTTTTCCCCAGGTATCAGGGTTGTCTCCACTTTCTGCAAATGCCGCACGCACCGGATTATAATCTGCAATGTCCGAAGAAGTCTGAACAGCAGAAGCCCCAGCCCAATCCGTCGCAAAACCGTTTGGCTCTATCAAGGTGGTTTTGATTCCCAAATGAGCGGTTTCACTTCCCAAAGTTTCAATTAAACCTTCCACAGCGAATTTGGATGCATTGTATAATCCTAAAAGTGGTAAGGTCGTCAATCCCAAAAAGCTTGAAATTTGAACAATATGCCCGCTTTTCTGTTGTCTCATCATCGGTAAAACGGCCTGCGCCACCCAAAGTGAACCGAAGAAATTGGTTTCCATCTGGTCTCTTGCCTGCTGTTCTGTTGTTTCTTCTGTCGTTCCGAACAATCCAAAGCCTGCATTGTTAATCAAAACATCGATTCTTCCGAAATGATTTTCAATCTTCTTAACCACTTCAAAAACTTTCGAACGGTTGTTGACGTCTAACTGTAACGGTAAAATCTGGTCTCCATATTCAGCTTTTAAATCATCCAAAACGGAGATGTTTCTTGCTGAAGCTGCCACTTTATCTCCTCTTTTCAAAAGAGCTTCTGCCCACAGTTTTCCAAATCCTTTTGATGCGCCTGTTATAAAAATTACTTTACTCATTGTTTTTATTTTTAGTGTTATTAATGAGACAAAGTTAGCTTCAGCGTAGAAAATCAGATAGTCCGTTTCAGCGGATTAATAGCACAAAATTACGTAAGGTTTTCTTTTATTACTTTTAGATTAAAAAAAATTCCTTTAATTTCATCAAAATACTTATATTAAGTCGTAATAGTTTCAAAGAAATTATTGCGTAAAAATGTGCTATAACCTGCTACTTTTGTATCCACACATTACCGTTTTAAAACCGGAAATTTGTCAAATAAATTATTAATCAATATTCAGCAATGAAACATTATAATGATATCAGCAGTTTCAGCAGAGACGTTGGCGTTGAAATCCCTGAACATCCCTTGTTCGGAATCACTTTCGGGCACAAAAGCGACGGGAGTATTGATGATATGATTTTTACAGCTGATTTTTACATCATTTCTTTTCAGAAATTTATATCAGGCACAATTACTTACGGTAAAAAAGAATTCGACCACGAGCGTGGGAAAATGATTTTCTTCAAACCCCATCAGACCGTTACCTTTAAAAATGTAAAATCTGATGACGGATGCTTTCTGATGACCATCAAGGAAGATTTTTTAGTAGGTACAGCAGTGTTCCGGGACATTAAAAGTTATGGTTATTTTGATTATGAGACCAACGAAGCTCTGTATCTTGCGCCCAGCGAAGAAGAAACAATCTGGAATCTGGTGCGAACTATGCATAAGGAATCGTACAACAATACAGATGATTACAGTAAACCGATTCTCCTTGCTCATCTTGGAACTCTGCTTACATACGCACAACGTTTTTACAAAAGGCAGTTTATCAACCGCATCGAGACTCTCAGCGCTTATGCCAGCAGATTTCAGCAATTGCTGGATGAGTATTACAGTGAAAACAAAGTTCAGAAGTACGGACTTCCAACAGTTTCTTATATGGCAGAAAAATTCAATGTCTCCCCAAGATATCTGAGTGATTTATTAAAACAGGAAACAGGGAAAACAGCTCTTGAACTGATACATATCCATTTAATCAAAGAAGCTAAAAATCTTTTGACGGAAGGTAAGATGAACATCTCGGAAATTTCTTATTCTCTGGGATTTGAAAATCCAAATTATTTCGCAAGATTATTTAAAAAACAGGTAGGAATTCCGCCGAATGTTTTCAGAGACAACTCTATAAATTAAAATTCACTTTTTCAAGTATTTTTTCACCTTCAGGCAACTGGGGTTAGCTATGCATTTGCCTTAAAACCAGTACCATAAATATAGTATTAAACTCTAAAAATTAATTATAATGAATACAGAAACAAAACAGTTATTCGAGACCTTTCGCTTTAAAAACGGAATTGAAACCAAAAACAAGATTGCTATGGCACCAATGACAACCTGGGCAAGCAACGACGATTATACCGTGGCAGATGATGAACTCAGACATTACGAAGCTCGCAGTACAGACGTGGGAATTGTCATTACAGGCTGCACCCGCGTCACGGCAAACGGAATTGGATTCCCTAATGAATACGCCTCTTACGACGACTCTTTTCTACCCGGTCTCAAAAAATTGGCCGCTACCACAAAGAAAAACGGTGCGCCGGCAATACTTCAAATCTATCACGCAGGAAACAAGGCTGTGTTAGAACTTATTCCTGATAATGTTCCTGTCAGTGCGAGTGCGGTGGCATTGGTACCATCAGCATTTTACGAAGGTGGCGTAGTGTCCCACGAACTTTCCCACGATGAAATTCTGGAGATAATAAAAGCTTTCGGAGAAACAACAAGAAGAGCCATAGAAGCAGGCTTTGACGGCATAGAATTGCACGGGGCGCACGGATTTCTTTTACAGAATTTCTTCTCTCCACACTATAACCAACGAACTGACCATTGGGGCGGGTCTGCAGAAAAACGGATGAACTTTGCTTTAGCAGTAATTAAAGAGATTCAGGAAGTTATCAAAAAGTACGCAGACAGACCATTTCTGATAGGATTTAGAATATCTCCCGAAGAGCCGGAAAGCTACAGAGTAAGAGATACGTTTCCTTTTATCGACAAACTGATTGAATCAGGAATTGACTATCTCCACGTGTCATTATATAGCCTGCTTTACCAGAAGCCGATAGATGAAGAAAACGGAGATTCCACTATTTTAAAATTGATACTCAATCACATAGACCAAAGAATGCCTATGATATCAGCCGGAGGAATTAAACAGGCTAATGATGCTGTTGAAGCCATAAACCTTGGACTATCTTTAGTAGCTGTGGGACATGCAATTATCATCAACCCGAATTGGGTAAATCTTGTATCTAAGGGAGAAAAAGCGAACGAAGTCCTTAGTATGTCTAAAGCGGACGAACTTGCTGTCCCTAAAAAATTACAAGCTTTCATTAATGTAGCAACGGGATTTTTCGAGATAACAGAATAGCGAACGTTGATAGGTGAAAAATTTCTAAATACGGATACTTTTCTCAATTTTCGTAGGGCTATACCCAAACTGTTTTTTAAAAGCATAAGAAAAATGGGAAAGGTCTTCAAAACCTAAATCGACAAAAATATCTGATGCAGACCTGCCTTCTTCTTTGATGAGAAAATGGGCTTCATTCAAACGTTTCTGTAAAATCCATTTGTGTGGCGAAGTTTGAAAAACTTTTTTAAAATCACGCTTGAAAGTCGCAAGGCTTCTTCCTGTCAAATAAGCAAAACGTTCAAGATTGACATTGTACCGAAAATTTTGATTCATAAAAGCTTCCAAATCAATTTTGAAAGGCTCGGAGAAATCGAATAGAATATTTTTCAGTTCAGGCTTCGTTTGCAATAAAATTAACAGAAGTTCTTTTATTTTCAAATCAACTAAAGACTGATGATTTAAATTGCTGTCAAGAAGAGTCTTCAGCGAAGTCATAAAATTCTGGAGCACCGCATTAACTTCTACCGGAACAAGAGGTTTTGCAGTGATTGAATGTTCTGCCTGAAGATGATGTTCTTTTGAAAAATTAATTAAATTCTCGTCACTCAAATAGATATTCATACTTTCGAAAACTCCATTTTCAGGTGGAATCTTGATAAACTTCACCAACTGGTTTTTTCTTATCAAATTGAAATCTCCAGGATTCGCTGTATAATTTTCTCTGTCATCTACCAGCACAAAACTGCCCGAAATCTGATACGAAAGTGTATGTTTCGGAACAAAATTTTCGCCCTTTCTGCTTACTTCATGATAACAGGAATAAGTAATATCTGGAGTTTTGGTTGTATTATTCATTTCAAAATAAAAGCGTTATCTGTTGCGATAACGCTTATCAAATTTACAAATTATTATTTCAGAATGGCCTTTGGTTCAAGATAAGCTTCCAAACCGTAAACGCCGTATTCCCTGCCAATTCCCGACTGTTTGAAACCGCCGAACGGCACAAGTGGGTTGTGACTGAAACCGTTGATACAAACCCTTCCTGCATCAATCTGCGAAGCGACACGTACAGCTCTTTCGTGGTCTGCAGAACTTACGTAAGCCGCCAATCCGTAAGGCGAATCGTTGGCAATTTCTATCGCTTCCTCTTCTGTTTTATACGGAATAATCGACAAAACGGGACCGAAAATCTCTTCCTGAGCAATTCTCATTTTGTTGTTGACATTCGTAAAAATGGTTGCTTTCACGAAGTTTCCGTCTTCCAGACCGTCGGGTTTTCCTTCGCCGCCCGCAAGTAATGTGGCGCCTTCTTCCAAACCGATTTTAATATAATTCTGAACTCTGTCATATTGCTTTACGCTAACCATCGGACCGATATTCGTATTTTCATTTTGAGGCAAACCGACCACAATATTTTCAGCAACTGATTTGGCAATCGCATTCACTTCATCCAGTTTATTTTCCGGAACCAGAAGTCTTGTGGGCGCAATACACGCCTGAGCACTGTTCATATAAGCCCCATAAACAGCCATTGGAATTGCTTTTTCCAAATCTGCATCGTCGAGAATGATGTTGGGAGATTTTCCGCCCAGTTCTAAAGTGACCCGTTTCATTGTATCAACGGCCGTTTTTGCTATCAATTTTCCGACTGCTGTAGAACCTGTGAATGAGATTTTAGAAACATCAGGATTGGTTGTCAATTCTGTTCCTACGACATTTCCCAGACCTGTCACGAAATTGATAATTCCTTTCGGCAAACCGGCATCGTGAAAAGCTTCCATCAAAACCTGTGTCTGCAAAGCACTCATTTCGCTCGGTTTAATCACAACGGTACATCCTGCGGCAATGGCTGTTGCGACTTTACTCGTGACTGAGCTGTTGCTGGCATTCCAAGGTGTGATGACTCCGACTACCCCGACAGGCTGCATTTTTACCAATGAAGAATTGATGGTTTTTTCGAATTCATACGTTTGAAGCACTTCTATCATACTGTCGAACCAGGCGCCGGTATGTTTGTTACTCATTGTTACAAACTGATGCGTTCCGCCGTATTCTTCAATCATTATGTCGATGAAATCCTGTTTTCTTTTTTCAACTGCGATTTTTAATCTGGTCAAATAGTCGATGCGTTCTGCAACTGTAGATTTAGAAAACGTTTTGAAAGCTTCTTTAGCCGCTACAACTGCATTTTTTGTATCTATTTCGTCAGCTAATGTGACTTCGCCAATCTTTTGATTATTAGAAGGATTGATGAGATTGAAAATTTCTGTTCCGTGTGGCGTTACAAACTCGCCGTTGATGTAAACTTTATCTACTATTTTCATTTTGTTGATTTTAATGATACAAATTTAGGCTGATGATTTACAGAAAACTTTGTAGAAAAGCTCAAATTGACTTTGTAAAAAAGTTCAATGTTTTATTTTACCGTCGCCACGAATGCGCGAATATCTCAAAAGTGAAAACAGGTTTTATTCAAGTTTCCAGCTATTAAATAAATCAAAAAGCAGAGAAAGTTCCATTATCTCTGCTTTAATATAGTCTGATAAAAAATTATCCGTGTGCTGCCTCAGAAACTTCTTTCCAATCTGTCCAGGTCTGGATTTTTTCCGCATACACTCTTTCGGTTTTTGGCAATCCTAATTTCCCTAAGAACAAACGCAATGGCGGATTTTCACTGTCGATTAATTTTAAAATGGCAGGAACTGTAGCTTCCGGTTTTCCGTAATCTTCCGGTAAAAGTCCTTCCATTTCGCCCAAAGTCGATTTCAACTCGTCATAAGCAGGAATTGATTCTCCGTACACTGCGGATGCGCCTCCAAAATCTGTGGTGTAACCATTCGGCTCAATCATCGTTACGTGGATTCCGAAATCTTTAACCTCACTTGCCAACGCTTCGCTGAATCCTTCCACCGCAAATTTTGTAGCATTATAAATCCCTAAAGTCGGCAAACTCCAAATACCCAACACACTTGAAAGCTGAATCACGTGGCCGCCGCCCTGCGCTCTGAAAATTGGCAAAGCAGCCTGCGTTACCCATAATGTACCGAAAACATTGGCTTCGAACACATCTTTTGCAACCTTCTCTCCAACTTCTTCCACCGCTCCGAAAACTCCGTAACCCGCATTGTTGATCACTACATCCAGACTCCCGAAATGGTCTTTTGCTTTCTGAACGGTTTCAAAAACGGCCTTTCTGTCCGTGATGTCTAAAGAAAGCGGTAAAAACTGGTCGCCATACTTTTCTGCCAAATCTTTGAAAGCATCCGCATTTCTGGATGTTGCTGCAACCTTGTCTCCTCTTTTTAGGAAAGCTTCGGTCCAAAGTTTTCCAAATCCTCTTGATGCGCCTGTGATAAAAATTGTTTTTTGCATTTTGTTAAAATTTTAATTGTTTAATTTTGATAGGACAAAGTTATCTCAAGCAGTTGCCGATGGTCTAACCCAAATCAGCGGAAGAATAGCACAGAAATACGAAACCAAATTTTTATGCTGTTTGAAATAATTAAAACTAAAAACATTTAACCTTGGATTTAAAACTGGACTATGGAAAAAATCAACCATTATAAAAGTATTATCGAACTCCACGAGAAAAGCGTTTTTGAAGTACCAAAACATGCATCATCCGCTGCTTTTTGAGCAAATCAAAAAATACGGCTATTTTGAAGCGCTGCATCTCATCATCAGAAGACCAGTCTATTGATTCAATTGATCAGCTGATAGATCAATTCATATTTACATATTATGAAATGGTATCAATGATTTTTAACGCAAATTATTAACGTACATTTTTTTTTACCTTATTTTAAACCGTTACTATTCATAACAGACATTTTCATTTTTCCCTTCGCATTTGCCTATACCAATAACTCATTCTTTGCTATTGCAATAGTCACCTGTATCTGGGGAATTATGTATGGACCGTGCTTTCTGATAGGTGTCGATTACATGATTTCTGCAACACCCAATGCAAAAGAATTTGCCAACAGTCTCCAAACTTCATGTGGCAATCTAGGTGTATCGCTGGGAACATAAATTGGAGGCCTTTTCATTTATAAATTTGAAAGATCCATTACGCCGTGGGTAGCTACTATATTTGGTATTATGGCAATTTTGGTTGTGATTTGGCGTGCATATTTAGATATCATGTGGAAAAAAAATAATTTTTCACTTTTTATCTTCATAGTCAATTATAAGAAAAGTCAAACGTTATCCGATACAGTATCAAAATTTCAAACAAAAAAATCCCGTACGAACGGGACTTTAATTTCTAATATTTAAGATTTATTTTATTTCTACAGGAACTGAGATCTTATCCCAATCCATTGTGAATCCATTGCTGTCTATTTTGTAAACCAACGTTTCCTGTTTTGTCTGTAAAGCTTTTGTTTTAACATCAACACGCAAAGCATCTTTAGATTCTTCGTATTTATAAGCGCCCCATTGTTTTGATTCTTTGTTAAAAACCGCAGTCCACGTTCCACTTTCTTTAGGTACTAAGAAAAAGCTGTATTTACCTGCAGGCAGTTTTTTACCCTGAACCGTAACATCTTTATCGGTTTCAAAAGTAGTTGCTTCATTGGCACCTGCGCGCCATACTTTATCATAAGCCACCAGATCACCCCAGATTTTACGGTCTTTAACAGATGGACTCGCATAAGCAATCGTAATGTTTGCATCTTTAATTTTTCCCGTTGCAGTAGCCGCAGGGCTGGCAGGTTTTTTAGTTTCCTGTGCAAAAGCATTCACTGAAATCGTCATTGCAGCTAGAACCATGGTAGCAGATTTAATCATTGCTTTCATAATATTTTTATTTATTTGTTTGTTGTTATTATTCGCTTACGAAGTTACTGTTTTCGGCTTATAAAAAATCAATCCGACCGATGAAAATATAATGACCGCCGCAGCCCCGATGACGTTGAGCCACAGGAAAGAAACGATATCGAAATTGTAAATCGCAATCACCGTAATTTCTGATAAAATGGCGGAAATAAATACATTTGTCCCGGCGATTTTTTTATAGTAAAAGGCGACAAGGAAAATCCCCAATATCGGGCCATAGAAAAGAGACCCCAAAACATTGACTGCTTCAATCAGGGAACCCATCTGGGTGGCAAACATAGCGACGCCAATCGAGAATATTCCCCACGCTAAAGTATGGAGGCGACTGTATTTTAATTCAGTTGCATCATCGGGAATTTCTTTTTTGAATATCAAATGAACATCTTTTAATGAACAGGCGGCCAGGGAATTCAGCGCTGCGGAAATTGAACCCCAACTGGCCAGAAAAATGACGGCAAACAGTAAACCGATCATTCCTACAGGCAAGGTATTTTTTACGAAATACAGAAAAATGTAATTCGTATCTGTTTTCTCCGCATTATAGTTTGAACTATTAATCGCTTCCTCTACCCTTCCATGAAGTGCTTTCACTTCACTTTGTGTGTTTTTAAAATCATCAATTGTTTTTTGAAGCTGAGGCGAATTGTTTTCTTTTAACTTTAAAATTTCTTTCGATTCGGCATTGAATTTTGTCTGCAAATCCTGATGCTCTTTTTCAAATACCGCAACCTGTGCAGGTTTTGTTTCTTTTAAATATTGATAAGAGCGTTCGTTAAAATAAATCGGAGCCGGTTTGAGAGAAAAGAAAGCGAAAAGCAAAGCACCGATCAGTAGAATAGCAAACTGCATCGGAATTTTAACCAAACCGTTCAACAGCAAGCCCATCTTCGCGTTCGTATTATCTTTCGCAGTGATATATCTTCCTACCTGACTCTGGTCTGTACCGAAATAAGAAAGTGCCAGGAAAAAACCGCCGATCAATCCGCTCCAGATATTGTATTTATCTTTCCAGTCGAATTCTGTGGTGATCACGTTCAGCTTTCCGGATTTTCCCGCGAGATAAAGCGCATCGCTGAAACCAATTCCATTCGGCATATTTTGGATGAGGAGGTAACCCGCAAAAGCCATTGTTCCGAGAATAATCAAAAACTGCAATTTCTGGGTGTGAGCGATCGCTTTGGCACCGCCGACATAAGTATAAATTAAAAGAATTCCACCTGTCAAAACATTCGTCAAATAAATATTCCAGTTCAAAACACTTGAGAGGATGATACTTGGAGCGTAGATGCTGATTCCGGTCGACAAACCTCTGGAAAAAAGAAAAAGCATCGAAGTGAGCACCCTTGTCTTTTTATCAAAACGGTTTTCCAGATATTCGTAGGCCGTGTAGACATTCAAGCGTTGAAAGATTGGAATAAAAGTTATACAGATGACAATCATCGCCAAAGGCAGACCAAAATAATACTGAACGAAACGCATCCCATCGGTATACGCCTGACCCGGTGCTGAAAGAAATGTAATGGCACTTGCCTGCGTGGCCATAATGCCGATGAGCACAATGTACCAGGGCATTTTGTTATCTGCTTTCAGGTAAGATTCGTTGCTTTTCTGGCCACGACCGATAAAAACGCCGTAAACGACTACCGCAACCAGTGTGAAAATAAGAACGGTCCAGTCTATATTGCTCATGCCCAGAATTTAGTAAACAGATAATAAAATACGATCTGGACTACCAGTACGACAGCCAGTAATATGTACCAGATGTTCCAGTTTTTAAGTTGATTGTTCATCAGTTTTTCTGTGCAGATAAAAAGTTTAAAAATAAACGCGCAGCACCAACATTTCCTGCAGGCAACTGTCTGAAAAATGCCAACGTAGTATAAATAAAATTCCCCTTTCCGTATTTGGCATATAAAGTTGATCCCTGCAAAGGTTCTTCACCTGTATCGTGCATTTCAAAAAGTGGTTCATACGCTGCATCCCATTGATCTGGGAAATAAGCGCCACGCTCCTGTACCCAACCGTTAAAATCATCTGTAGTAATTTTGTTTGGAAAGTTCAGTAATTTATGATCTCTATCTAAAAACTTAACCGCCGAATTCTCTTCGGTAACCCGCTTATTGGCAATGTTGAAATTATACATTCCCAATTGATTAACCGTTGTATCCTGATTGGTATTGTACTGCATCACCAGATTACCACCGGCTTTAACATAAGACCATAAAAATGGCATCCAGCGACCCAGCTTTTTCTCTGTGTTATTGGCACGAACACCTAATATGATTGCATCATACTGAGAAAGCTTGTTGAGACTTCCGTTTCCGCCAGATCCATCCGGACTGCCATAAAAATCTGCGTCTTTCAGGATATCTACCTGAATACCTGCAATGCGCAGAAACTCAGGAATGAAATCGCCCGCGCCTTCTATGTACCCCACTTTTTTAACCTTCTCCTGGATATCGCCTTTCATCACGGTTACTGTTGCAGGTGCAAAATATTGTAACGATGGTAAATGCGGATACTGAATCAATACCTGTTTTTTATTGTAAGTTATTCCATCTACAAGATAATTTGCATCCAGTTGCAAACGATTCGATTTGATAGAGGCAAGTTTAGCTTTAGGAATGGTGTAATCTATATTGAAATCTTTTCCGTTTATCGAATTTACATCAGTGCTACCCAACCGTTCTCCGTTATACATCAGATTAAGTTTACCGTTGTTGAATGGTTTGTTGGAATTAATTTTAAAATTTAAACTCAAATGTAAATCTTCATTTTCTTTGACAAGATAAAGCGGTTGCATGAATTTTAGTTCCACTGCAGGAACAATCCGAAGGGCTTCTACCACATCACCTCGCACCGGATCTAGTTTCTTGAAAGATAAAGGAAGTTTAACCTTAAACTTTTCTGAACCTATTTTTAAATCAAGCAAAACATTCAGTGGTGATTCTGCTTCCGGCAAACCGATTAAAGTATCATTTGGAACAGAGAAAGTTGCCGCGTTTGTGGCAGGTTTTGACAACCAGTAAGGTTCAGTAAGTATTGCATCAGCAGGAATTTGAATTTTATGTTCAATAGTAATCAAAGAATCTTTTGACAGTTTTCTGTTGAAACTTTCTGATTTATCTAACCACTTCACATTATCTACAATAACAGGATTTTCAGCTCTTGAAATCAGATTTAACCTGAAATTATACTGATCTCCCGCAACAGCTTGAGCCTGATTGGTCACGACCTCACCCATAAATCCGGCACAGCTTAAAATAATTTGGTCAAGTGACTTTAATTTATCCTTTTTCAGGTCTGAATTCTGTAGCGCCATGACCTTTTTTCGTAAAACAAGCAAAGCCGTCAAACTCAAATCAGGTTGATTAAAATTGAAAGCAGAAATAATTTTATCAAGTGACTGGTCAATATCAGCATTTCCTTTTTCCGTCCATGATTTTATTACGCTATCGAAAAGTGTTGATTTTGAAGGCTCACCGGCAACGTGACTGAAATATTCAGTTTTGATTCCGGCTACAGACTGCGTTCCTGCTCCCTGACTCTTATGCAGACTTCTGCTTAATCCTGCCAGTTCACCATAGCCTATTCCCAACTGCGCATCGTATTGCCCAACGGTAACTTTCAGTTGATCTTCAGCAGTGGTATTGTTAGACCCAAATCGGAAAGTATTCCACAATACGCGTTTTGGTTGCCATACATTGACATATTTTAATTGATCAGGGAAAGCATTTTTATCGCCTGCCAGCTTAAAGGCTTTTTCCGCAAGCACTGCCGAAGCCGCATGTTGTCCGTGGCCTGCCGCAGCGGTAGGCGGAAAACGACAGATGATCACATCAGGACGAAATTTACGGATGACCCAAACAATATCAGCTGTAATGATATCTGCATCCCACTGTTTAAATGTATCGGTTGTATTTTTAGAGAATCCAAAATCAATCGCGCGGGTAAAAAACTGCTGGGCGCCGTCTAACTTTCTTGCTTCTAAAAGTTCATGCGTTCTGATCAAACCCAAAGCAGCACCCTGTTCTGTTCCCAATAGATTCTGACCGCCGTCACCTCTGGTCAAAGAGAGATAGCCTGTTTCTACATTTTGTTCGTTGATTAACCAAGAGAGCAATCCAGTATTTTCATCATCGGGATGAGCTGCCAGATATAAAACTTTGGGAATGTTTTTGAGCGTTTTGAGTTCGCGGTAAATTTCAGACGATTTGGAGGAACGAACCTGTTGGGCCGAACAAAAAACCGAATAATAGCCAAGAATAAATACCGTGATTACTTTTCTGAACATTTGAATTTGCTTTGCGGGGCAAATATAAGTAAATGGTTTTTCTTTCAATTTTCACAAAAACAACAGTTATTGCTGACTATTTAGAATCAGTTTATTACCTATAAATTTGATCTGCAATCTTAGTGACAAAGATAAAGAGGAGAAAAAATATAAATTGAAATACGAATCTCGATTTGCTGAATTGCTTAAATTAATATTAGTAATTTTAAAAATTAAAATCGAATTAATCAAATACAAAAAAAATGGAAAAAGCAAAAACACACATAGCAACCATCGCTATCAGCATGATAACGTATCAGTTAGGATATGGTCAAAAGGTGGTGGCAAAGGAGCAACCCGCTTATACCATAGAAAACTGTGTTAACGAATTTGATATCAACAAGGCCAAAGAGACGAAATCAGGTTATCAATACTGGTTCGCCGATAAGAATTTTACCCAAGAGAACACATTGAAGATGAGCATCGTGGCACCTGTAAAATCGACACACGCACCTCATCGGCATCCCGAAGAAGAATTCTTTTATATTCTTGAGGGAAAGGCCGCTTTTTATCTCGATGGCAAGACTGTTGAAGTGGGTCCGAATACCAGTTTGTATTGTCCTCCAAATGCTGAACATGGCATCAGCAATTCCGGCCTGACCGATTTGAAATATCTGGTCATCAAAAAGGATCTACGCTAGCTTTTCTTACACTTATGAAGTTTCGAGATGTTACGGTTTTTGAGTCCTTTTTGTTTTAAAATTTAATTTGTAGAGTATATTTTGGCCATGTCAAGCATTCACTTCCGCAACTGATCATGCGCACCTGACATCTTCAATTCATTAAATGCCAATTTGTAGGGAGCTGATACATTGGTCATTGCTTTGAATTCAACTTCACCAGTGTTTCAAACGACTGACTCCTATTCCCAGATCGAAAACGGAAATAACACGACATCACATTACCAACACCTGTGATTTTAGCTCCTAGAAATGCAATTCCCTCCTTCTGATGCTGGCTGTCTATAGTTATGTTTTGCAACAACTATTATTGACAAGGTTTGGTAATCCCACAACTATGAATATAATAAACTTTCCTCCGTGGATATCAAAGTCACATTAACTCCAATCAAAAGTATTCCCATCAGCCCTCATAAATAGTTTACTGATAAACAGTGGCTTATAATTCTAATTAGAATATTCTGAAAGTTTATCAGTAAATCGACAATCTGTACGAGTAATATGGTACAGTATGTGCATAAGCAATAAGAATTGCACAACAATAATCTATTATTTTTATCATTTACACAATATAATTCTATTATTGTTAGTGTCTAATTTCGATTATAGATATTTATTTAGAAATTATCAATAATCTGCCTCGCATAAAAAATTCTGGTATGAGAAAGATAATACTATTGCTAACATTGATTTTTGGTCAATTTCTTTACTCGCAGAGTTGTTCCAATATTACAGCGACTGATATTTTTGGAAACACATCGGTTTCGTTAAGCTGTGGAAGTGGCGCATGCGTAGAATTGACCACCAATGTACCTACAACATATTTGACAACTTCATATGTTGTAGAATCTCAATCTTATTCTCCAATAATTCCGTTCAACGAAGGAACAAGACTAAATGCCAATTCGGATGATAGTTTTTCTGGTATAATTCCAATTCCCTTCAATTTCTGTTTTTATGGTGGAACTTATGACAAACTAGTCATAAGCACCAATGGCTTTATAACCTTCGATACCAAACAGGCGGGTTTGGCCAGCAATCCAAATATATTAGAAAACAACCCAAGTCCTCTTCTACCACAGAATTCCATATTCGGAGTCATGCAGGATTTGATCTTCTCTCGGACTGGAGATGCCGAAATTTACTATTCGGTAGTCGGAACTGCGCCGTGCAGAAAATTTGTGATTAACTTTTACAAAGCCAGAATTGCTGGTTGTACAGAAACATCAAGTTCCCAGATCGTTCTTTCTGAGTTTTCAAATGAGATAGATGTCATTATAGAAAATAAAGTTCTGCCATGTTCCGATGCAAAATTCAAAGAGTCACTTATAGGATTAATGAATTCTACGGGAGACGAAGGAATTTCTCCGCCAGACAGGAACGCAGGCGTTTGGCAATCAGGCAATGAGAGTTGGAAATTCCGTCCAAACGGCGCTCAAGTACAACCAAACATCACATGGAAAAATTCAGCCAACCAGACAGTGGGAACTACTGCTACGATCAATGCCTGCCCGACCAGAACAGGAAAATATACCGTGACATTGGACTATTTGGTTTGCGACAAAAGTTTTAAGATAAGTGATGATATTGATATCACCTATGACCAAAACGGAAGTGCCCCGATCATCAACAGCCCGATAGATTTCACTTACACGTTATGTGACAACAATGCAGATAATACCGAACTTTTCGATTGGCAGACAAATGTGACACCGCTCATCACAACAGATCCTACTGTCAATGTCAGATATTACAATTCTCAATCCGCTGCTGAGAGTGGTGGCACTGGAATAACAAATATAAGAGGTGGAAAATACAAAGTCTACGCGAGGGTCACAAATCAGAACAACTGCTACATCATCGGCGTTGTTAATATGGACATTAAATTCCTGGATAAGATTGAAGCTAATGATATAAAAAAACTATACTGTTTTGATGGCACAGAAGATTTCGCCGTCGATCTTAATGATCTTTATCCAGAAATGCTCATTACTCCAGAATCGAAAATTACCAAAGTAACTTTTTATACAACATCAAGTGATGCAACTATTCCTAATGAATCAGCATCTGTTCCAGCCAATCAACTTTTGACAAAAGACGGCAATGTGGTAACGTACGTCTATTTTGTCCGTTTCGAGAATGCTGATGGATGTTTCACAGTTAAGAAAATTACAATCGAGCTTAGAAACCCGATCACCGCAGCAACACAACAAATTTGCGACTTCAAAAATGATGGCATCGAGAACATCACTCTTAGCAGTTTGAATGGAGCAGTTGTCGCTGGGCAACCTGTAAAAGCGACTTATTTTTTAGACTCTGCAGCTGCCAATGCAAACTCGGGAGCTGTATCTACCTATTTGCTAGATA
Organism: Chryseobacterium sp. FH1; assembly: GCF_000735135.1. Classification (GTDB taxonomy): domain Bacteria; phylum Bacteroidota; class Bacteroidia; order Flavobacteriales; family Weeksellaceae; genus Epilithonimonas. The sequence continues at coordinate 94,555 of NZ_JPLZ01000006.1, read as the reverse complement.
GCTCCAATGGTCCAGCAATCATCTACGTGCGTCTCGATATGCTGGCAGACAATGGACCTTGCTACAGAGTTTATCCTGTTTTGCTTAGACTTACATCAAGCCCTATTCTTACCAAGGAGATGACAACTGTAGAATTGGGTATGATCTGCGACAACAACAACGATGGATCCGAACCTATTGATCTGACCAAATATCGAACGGAAATATACAGTGGTACAGAAAATTTCACCTACAGTTACTACGAATCTTTCAATCCAGCGACAGGCGCGCTTTCTAAAATCATATCAACACCAAAGACTTTCCGAATAAGTAAAAATACAGAGGTCTTTGTGAAAGTATCAAAAGGATCATGTTTCGCCGTAGGAAAGATCATATTAAATTTTGATTTTCTGCCATCTGTTGTCGTTCAAGGAGGAACCATTGCAAAATGCGACAAAGGTTATGATTATGGTGAAACTTATGATTTAAATGATGCCCTGTCAACGATGTTTTTGCCATCACAAAACAATGATGCAATTACGGACGTAGATATCTCCTACCATGCAACGAAACAAGATGCAGAAAGTGGGGTTGCGACAATCAGCAATTTTCAAAGTACTTATTATAATACTGTTACATTTTGGTCAAGATTCAAGTCAAAAAATTCGGGCTGTTATTCTGTGGCACCAATTGTTTTAAAAACGTATTTCCCCCCGAAAGCCATCCCATCCACAATCCAAGTGTGCGATAGTAACCTGGACGGAAATCCGGAAGTGAATCTGTTACTACCACAATTTACCGAGAATATGGTAAGTGAGACAGATCCAGAAAATAATTTCAGATTCTATCTCACTCTCGCTGACGTTGATGCTAATAAACCAATCCAAAATCCTGAAAATTTTTCACCAAAACCTTTCCCTAACAGAATCTACGTTCTTGTAGAAAACATTGCTGGCTGTTTCACCTTGCCTTCTACAATCGATTTTAGCACCGGAACTACCTTACCAATTTATAACGATAGCTTTACCATTGAGCAATGCGATGATCAGGCTGACGGAAAGGAGACATTTGATATCACTCAGTTTGAAAGTCAAATTTATAAATCAACTGGAAGTTATTCATACTATTCAACATTAAGTGATCTTAATTTGGACATTAATAAAATCACCAATCCCAAAGCGTATCTGTATGATGTCAATCTACAACAGCCTTCAATCTATATAAAAGTAAGTGATACTGGCTTCTGTCCTGCATTGGTAAAGATTAATATTCGTTTGAAAAATGCGCCTAAGTTTAATTTGGAAAACTACAGCTTTTGCCCTGGAGTTGGCATTACGATAAAACCAAATTTAGCATCTCTAAATCCGAAAGAATATACATGGAAAAATCCTGCAGGAGAAACTATATCTAAAGAAAATTTTATAGAAAATGTAAAAACTGCCGGCACATACTCGCTGACAATTCGAAACACCGATGGTTGCATTTATACTGATTATTTCGAAGTAGCAGCTTATGAAGTACCTATCATTACGCAACTTGTCGGACTATCTGCCAATTCCTATCAGGTAATTGCAAGCGGGAGCAGAAAAATACTCTACTCCATAAACGGTATCAATTGGCAAAATTCCAACGTTTTCGAAAATCTACCGCCTGGCAGAGTAACTTTCTATGTGAGATTCGAAGATTCAGAATGTTTGGGAGATAGAAAAGACGGTCTGTCCGTTATGATCTCCAATGTAATCACACCAAATGAAGATGGTAAAAACGACTTATGGACTTTCAGCAATTTGGACTTGTACAAAGACCAGCCTTCTACCCTTAAAATATATGACAGAAATGGCATAATGGTGTTCGAACAGACCAGCAATATCAGTTTTGTTTGGAATGGCAAATTCAATGGAAGAAGCCTGCCGACCGCAAGCTATTGGTACGTAATGATGCTGCCAGACAAGACACTGACAGGATGGATACTTTTGAAAAATAGAAATTGATCATACTTTAATTTTTCAACTCTGAATTATTTCTGAAAATTTTTGCAAGCAACAAAACCAAATACGCTCTGCAAATGCTATCCATGCGTAAATCTTTCTCATTTGTCAACACCAATGTCAACACGAGAAGCTCATTAAAACCTGATATTTGGAATAAATTTACCTAAACAATTAAATTGTATTAGATGAAATTTACCACCAAATCTATTTTTGTCTTTTTGACTACATCCATCTATATAGGTACTGCAGCCCAAAACACAAATCTAAAAAAACAGAACGGATATTTAGTTTCCCAATCAACTGGAAGCATTTCTTTACTAGCTAGATGGAATTCTTTCAAATCTAAGGATGAACATAGAGTCTTTGCTGACCCACAGCAAAAAATGTTATCTAAGATGGGTTTGTCAACTACTGAATCTAAGACATCATCCAAAACCAACCAGTTCTACGGTGGCGAAGCATACAAAGGAAATAACGTTCCTTATGCTTCCATTACTGATGGTCTGGGCAACACTTACATTACAGGAGGAAGTTCTAACGAAAGCCAGGCCTCTGGAGATTTCTTTACGATAAAGGTCGGTTCAGATGGTCAAACATTATGGCAAATACGTGAGCAATCGGCACAGTTTGCTGTAGAGTACGGGATGCAAATCACATTTGATAATGTAGGAAACATCATTGTTTCTGGTTTAAAATGGAATGGTCGTAATATGGATATACGGATTGTGAAATACCATCCTGACGGATCTAAAATTTGGGATACAACCTTTGATAATGGTAAAGACGGACTTGAAGTTCCTAATGCCATGACAACCGATGTCAAAGGTAACGTCTACATCACCGGAATTGCGTGGTCTGGCAATTCTATAGATTATCTCACTATAAAATACGACAGCAACGGGGCTAAGCAATGGCACCATACAGAAAATCCGGCAGGCGGAGAAAGCTGGAATGAAGCAACTGCTATAGCAGTAGACACCGAAGACAATGTTGTAGTTACAGGCTACAGTCCAAATCCAGACGGCTGGTTGAATTACCACACCATTAAATACGATGCGAATGGTTCCAAACTCTGGGAACGGGCTTATAATTACGAAAGTAGCGATCCTGAAAACATAGCCGAAGTAACCAATTCTGTTGCACGAGCAATTACCAGTGACAGCGAAGGCAACACCTATGTTACCGGAACTTTTGACACTTTTCTAAACCGCATTGGAACCATCAAATACAATTCTGAGGGACAACAAGAATGGATTCAAACCTACAGAAGCGAGAATGAGGGAACTTCGGGATGGAAGATAGGTCTTAAAAATAATAAATTATACGTAGCAGGAAACCATTCAGGTGGTTTTTCAGATGACGGAACGGTTTTGCTTTCTTACAATACAAACGGTGAAATGAATTGGACCAAAGAAACCAATGACCTCATCGATATTAATAATGCGACAATTACCTTTGATTCAGAAGGCAATATTATAACATCAGCAAATGGGATGACGCCAGGCGCAGAAGAATGGGAACAGGATGTTGCGGCCCGTGCCTATAAATATTCAGAAGACGGAAACCTTTTGGGTCAGTCAGCTTTTGTGATTTCTACAGCTACAGGTATGGCGACCATGGGACAAATGGCAGGTGTGGGAACAGATGCTAATGGAAATATCTATTTCTCTGTCAATTCATATTATACAGAAAAAGGTGCTGTTTTCGAAACTGTAAAATCAACATTTGAAACATCCAGTCCTGCCCCACAATGGAATGCCGTCTACGCCAACCTCGGCACAAAAGATGCAGACATGCTCAATTCCTTCAACGATCAAGATGGCAATACTTTTTCAACAGGTTCATATTACAACTATGCAGATGGAATGCTGAACAGCAACTATTTCCTTGTGAAGCATAATGCAGAAGGTGATGTTGCATGGGACGCCGTATTTAATTCAGAAAACGGGAATACTGCTGAAGGAATTGTAGCGAGAGTCGATGCCAACGGAAACAGTTATGTTTGTCTATTGCCAGGTTTTGAACAGAATCCACCGGCTTTAAAAGTAATAAAGCTTTCGCCGGAGGGCAGTCAGTTGTGGTCACAGAATATTGAACTGTACAGTCCACAGGTCTACGTGATGGAACCTCAGGCAGACGGATCGGTCTATTTGGGCGGAACTGCCAAAGAAACTGAAGGAAGTGATTCAGGCTCCTTTATAGGAATCAAATTGACTGAAGATGGCTCTCTTGCTTGGAAAACCTATATGTCAGGATCAAATGGTAACAATATTTATCGTATAAATGCTGGAAAAGTTGATTCTGAGAAGCGTTTTATTTTAGCTGGTACAAATGGAAATGGAAGCTTCATGTCCGAAGACGTCAATCTAACAACGGTTCAATTCAATGCAAATGGGTCCGCGGGTTGGATCGCTTCTGTAGCTGTTGATGGCGCGTCTTCCTATGGAACCGATCTTTATATCGCAGACGACAACAGCATCTATGTCAATGGCTACACTAAAAATAAAGAGACCTATGCTGATGACATCATTACTGCAAAAATAAGTGCATCAGGAAATACACTTTGGAGCAAGACTTTTGGAGATGCCGATAGAGACGAGCGCTCTTATACGATCAAACCTTTTAGCAATGGCGATGTTGCAGTTGTAGGATACAGCCTTGCTCTTAGTGGTGATATCAACAACACGGTTATTAAATACAATGCTTCTGGTGAACAACTTTGGAATTTTGCTTCAGAAAATATGCGTTACTACAACGACTTCCACATCGATGCTTCAGACGTTTGCTATATTATGAACCAAGTACTTACAGATCCATTCCCTCACAAAATCTTTAACCAACCTTTTCCGATTGCTTCCTTGGTCAAAATTGATAAAAACGGGCAAGAAAAAGGTGAGACTTTTTTTAACGGACCAGAATATGCCGAGTTTTTTGGAAAAAGACTAATCCCTCATTCGGATGGCAGACTTTTGCTGGCAGGTAGCGTAGGCAATCAGTCTTTCTTCAAAGGGCTTTACTTTTTTGAAACAGAACACGATGCTACCCTTGGTCTTGCGGACGGCCTTAACATCTCGACAACAAATGGTCTATTGGGGCAAAACTATCCTAACCCTGTTTCAGATATTACAACCATACCATTTACACTCATCGATAGTGGCAAGGTTGTCGTAAGATTATACAACACCCAAGGTAACTTGATCAGGGAGATAGCAAATGCAACTTATCCTTCGGGCAAAAACAGAATAACATTCGACACCAAAGGTTTACCTACCGGGATATATTTTTACCAAATTGAATCTTCGGGCATTAAACAAGCAAAAAAAATGATCGTTAAATAAATTTGATCTCTAAAAATCAGAGGCTCTGGACAAATATCCAGAGCCTTTTTTTGTTTATGCAGTATAAAAATTTAAATTTGAACTATTATGCTGAAGATGAACAAAGTAAATTCGCTGATATTTCTGTTTTTAGTTTTGCTGTCTGCCGTTTCATGCAATGACGAAAGTAATGGTTCCTTTGCAAAAAAAAGTTATTCTGCAAAAGATGAATTAACCAATTTCAGGACACTTGGTGATCAACAGTGGCATCTCGGAAATTATCAGGAAGCTCTCAAATATTTTACCAAGGCCTATAAAAAAATAAAAGCGTCTGGTGACGAAAAAGAGACAGCAACCTTGCTTAATAGTCTCGGACTGGTACATTGGCGTCTTGAGAATAATGTTGCCGCCATGGAATGCTATAACGAATCGGCGACACTTGCTGAAAAAAATGGGATGAAGAGACTTTTGGGCTTAACGCATACCAACCGGGCATTAATACTGAAAGAGCAACGAAATTTTGAAGGTGCATTTTCTCAAAATAATGAAGCGATAAGATTATTCAGCGAAATCGACAAACCTAAAGATCTCGCAGTCGCTTATAATAATCAAGGTCAGATCTATCGCTATTCTGGAGCATATGACGAGGCCCTGAAATTCTATCTTTTATCTTTGCAACAATGCGAAAAAATAAACGACACAGAAGCCAAGGCAATCGCCTACCAAAACATAAGCAACATTTACGCTAAAAAAGGAAACAAGGAAAAAGCACTTGACACAGGTCGAAAATGCCTTAAATTTAGTTACGAGGTGAAAAGTAAGGTTCGTATCAGTGAAGGTCTCAACGAACTTTCCCACACCTATGAAGTTTTCAAAATGAAAGATTCGGCATTGCATTATTTCAAAAAACATTACGAGGTGGAAAAAAGCCTGATGAAGGCCAATCAAAGCAAAATCCTGTCGCAGTATCAAGCCAATTTGGGCATCGAGGTCAAAAATCTTCGTATCAAAAATCTTCAAAACGAAAAGGAAATCGCCAATGAGCGTTTGATGTTCGTCGGAGCTTGCTTTATGATCATATTGCTTATTTCTGCATTTTTTATCTACCGTTATCTTTCTGTCATCAAATTCAAAAAAAAGCAGTTAGAGATGGAGCTCGAAAACTCGAATCATCTGATCCAGGTGAAAGAAGAAGACCTAAAAACCTACATCATCGATCTGACACACAAAAATAATATCATCAGCAAACTGCAAAATCCTGATAAAGCAATCAAGGACATTGAATATGATGTCAGTGAGCTATTGGAGCAGAAAATCTTTACCGATGACGGCTGGGACAAGTTTAAAAAACGATTTTCAGAAATTTATCCAGATTTTTTCAGCAAGATAAGACAGAGTGGCATTCCTGTTACCGAGGCAGAAGTCCGCATACTGGTTCTTATGACCTTAAAACTGAATGGCAACGAAATGGCAAACAGCCTTGGCATCTCTCCACAAAGTGCAAGAGCCTGCAAGATGAGACTTAAGAAAAAACTGCAACTGAACAATTATGAATCCGTCGAAGCTTATTTACAATACATTTTTAATTAGATATGATGGGTTATTTCTAGTCCACATATTTTTTATTGTTTGATTATTTTGAAAGCTTTTGGAGAATTATCAACCGTCAACATATAAACACCTGAGGGCAAGTTTGCGATGTTGATGCTATTGTTACGAAATCGGCCTTGTTTTACAATACTTCCAGCCACATTGTAAATCACAAATCCTGAATCCTGCCTATTGTTATTTTTTGAAATCATGTGGAGTACATCCTTCACGGGATTTGGGTGAATTTGAATATCGTCACTATCATAATCTTTTATTGTTATAACAGAACTAAGTGTCGTACCATCAGGATTCACGGTGTAAGGCAAATCTCCCATATATCTTTCTGTATCCTTTGCACATCTCACTCCCATGGCAGCTTGAGGGTAAAATCCTGTTGCTGACGCCAGCTTTCCGCCATTCCCCGAAGTGCTGCTTAAGTCAAGCCCAATAGCATAACCCGTATAAAAGTCTGCTGGAGAACTGGTCCATAATCCTGTTTGATATTTATAATTATCCGCAGTGGGATATCCGCTCCTTGCATTCTTCCAATCGTTTCCGCCAAGAATACCCCGTATGCCAGTTGCTGGAATATTTCCAATATTATACTTAGATCCCGGAAAGCTGAATACCCAACCTGATCTACTGCTTGGCGTTGTGCTTTCTGTTGTAATTGAAAGCGTGTAGCCTGGATATTGTCTCACATTTACGGCATTATTACTCGACCCGCCCGTGAGATCCGCGATCGTACTTTGGACAATACCATAATTTGCAAAATTGCTTGTCGTGTTGTATCCATTATAAAACCAAGGAGATGAACCTTTTGCATAAGAGCCGTTGTTACCTGCGGCAAATAAATTTGCACCACTAGTATCTGGTACCCTCCATCCCGCAGGACAAGGATCATAAGGCGATTTTTCTGTCGCGTGCCCCCATCTATCCTGAGCCAAACCGTTTTCATCGGAGATCCAATCTTTTACTTGTATTGATTTTGTTTGCAATGTCCCAGCATCTTCCATCCCTAATTCATTGCCAGTTCTGGATCTGAAAAGAAAAGATAATGGATTTTCGGTAGCATATTTTACGACCTTTCTAATCTTTTCATTTTTAGGGTCAGCGGTAGATATTCCTGCAGAGGATCTATAAACATTCCACTCTCTGGAGTATCCGGAACTCATGTCTGTAGAAGAGAAAATTGCATCGGTAATAGGATTTGATATCTCTAAAACAACATTGCCGTTAGCATCTATACCGATCTGCTTATAAACATGATATGTTGCGGCAACCTGTACGCTGTTGTTATGGGCGGAAATGAACTGAGTCCCACCAGGATTATGGAATGTTGGCAAGGGATCTTTTCTGCCCCATTGATAGTGAAGTCCGCCAGATTGTTGAATTTGTATTTTAGATTGCAATTCGGTGGCAAGATCCGGTCTGACCAATGATGACGGTAACACATGCAAAGCCCCAAGATTTCTATCCATAAAAGTGGTGGTAAGAGGCGTTCCACCTTTGGCAGGATTTATTATTTGTCCATTCGTGGTAGGAATGATTCCACCATTCTCAATAGACTCGGTCGTATATGTTATTTGATTTTCTTTAGACAATGGATTCGTAACCGGTGCCCAAATGTGCCAACTCCAAAGGATCTTATCCGTATCTGACGTTCCCCACACACCATTGTTGCCTTTATGAAAAGCAATTACAGCATTGCCTTTTTTCTTCGCAGCTATTGTAATTTTCATTTGTTGATCCGGATATGTACCAATAATTTGAATCTTTTTTATCAAACTTTGGTTATCTGTCCATACCACACTGCCTGTCTCAACATTGCCCGACGGAAGTTCTTTATTATCTGATAGATAAAGTTTGTGCATCGCATAGGCTTTTTTGAGACTGATCAGCAACTCTTTGTCTTGTGACACGGCATCATCCACCTCACCAGTCATGACCACAAAACTATTGGGCTCCTTTGTCCAAGTTTCATAATCCGTAGTATCATTATCTGTTGACAAAACATATTCTGTCTCATAAAAAGCAGGCAAAAGCGCCATGTTGGGATCTCGCATACATCTTACCGCTCCCAGACCATTTGTTTTAACGGTTTGATTGACGTAGATCCCATTCCAGCCAGTACTTGAAACGTCTGATCTTTCTGGATCACTGTGAATAATGGTTCCCCTATATCCTCCAATCCCGTAGGTGGAACTAAGTAAAATACCATCAGAAGCTTGATCCTGAAAGACAACCTGTACTGGATTACCACCATTTCCCTGATAGTAGATATAGTTGCCAGTGGTTGGAATCAGCCCTATCTTTCTATTGTCGGTACCATTAAAATCGATTCCTCTACCAGGATACACTTTCACCCCGATTAAGGCATCATTTAGTGAATTCGGTAGTATCTGACTGTAAGCTGTATTCGTATCATCGTTGAAACCACTATTTTTCCTTCCTAATGGATTGAGATTATTATTTATGGTATTCCGTCCATAGTGGGAAGGAACCCTCCACCCATTAGGACAAGGATCATATTCTGATTTCAACTCGTATGACTTGCTATCCGTAGCAACAGTAGTATTACCACTGGATGCGTTGCTATGCAGACCTTTTCTGTTATCAGCCCATAGATCCCAAGTTTCTATCAGATCTGGATTGGAATTGTTGGTCTTATACTGCTGATTGGAAAACCAGGTGCCATCATTTGTAGCATGGGCGATTATATCAATTGGATTATTAATGGAATATCTTATATTTCCACTGATGTTATTCGTATTGGTATCCGTTCCCCTTTGTTTTACAGATATAGGAGAAGACTTTAATGTTGCATGAGAATGTCTTCTGCTTCCGACATCTCCCGTCACTTCATAGAATGTTCCATCTTTATAGATCAACGGAGGTACGGGGTCTTTTCTACCCCATTGGTACATCAGACCTCCGGACTTGTGCCAGTCATTGCCAAGAAAGCTTGCATTTGTTGCACCCAGATTCCGATCCATATACTTTGGGGTGAATGCCTGATTCAAAACATTAGTTTCAAAGCCTTGCCCATAGGTTGCCCCATCCATAGGATCATCCGTCACCCACAAATGCCATGTCCAGTAGATTGTGCCATCGACCTTAAATGCTATACTCGCATTACCCTCACCTTTGGTCTTATCAATTATAATTTTAATTTTGGCATCCTCTCCTGTTCCTACAATAGAGGTTGAACTTACCAATCCATTCACATCTTCCCAAAATACAGTGGCGGTCTGCTGGCCATTTTCGCTGATCGGAGTAAATGAACCGATGTCATTTTGCATATATCTTCCTTGCTTCCACATTTGATAGGCTTTTGCAACAGGTATGTACAATCCATCAGTTTTGGTACCATCAGGCAGAATGCCGTCTCTGTAGAAGATATAGCTATTAGGTGCTAGTGTGTAATCAGTTTCGATTTTCTTGATGAAATCAGTCTTAGGATCGGATATCATTTTCTCTCCTTCGCCGAAAGTAAATTTGACGTCCTGAGAATTGCTATTATCAAATTTAAATGGTGAATTATAATTATTGATTGTAGAAACTTCAGAAGCTGTCTTTTGACCAAATAGGATCAGGGTACAAAATAGCGTAGGTAAAATATAGATTTTAAACATAATATAATTCTTAATAATCATATTACAATAAGCGTGCTAATAAATCAACAATAATTAGTTATTAATATAAATACCTAAAAGATAAATGATATTTGTAAGATTATTACGAATACAAATCATTGATTACCTATCAAAAAAAAACTTTAGAGTAGAAATATCAATGTTTAAAAAATGAGTTGAGTGCAGGAGACTATTTCGTTGAAACCCATATATACAGATTAAGTTAATTTGAGATTTCAAAGCAGATCTTTTGCAGATTCAAATTTTTAAAACATTTCCATTCGAAATATATAGACGTTGATCATATATTTCCATATACAAAAAAGTCCACTTCAAATTTGAAGTGGACTTTTTTGTACTTGTACTTTTGGATACGTCGAATAACACGGAGAAAATTAATACTATGACAAATAAATATTGTCTTGGCCCTATTAAAAATTTTTGATTGATGATTTTTTTACCTAATAAATATGTCAATGCTAATATATATTCGCCAAACCACCATCTAGAGGAATGCTTGTCCCGGTAATGTAAGATGCATAATCCGACGCTAGAAATGCTACTAGATGACCATATTCTTCAGGTCTACCAAGACGTTTCATCGGGATTTTGTCCTCTCTGATCTTTTTGATTTCTTCAAGTGATTTGCCACTGTCTTCTGACTCAACTTTAATTAACTCCTGAATTCTTTCGGTATCAAAATAGCCGGTCAAGACATTATTGATGGTCACGTTGTGCTGTGCAACTTCATTGGACAAGGACTTCGACCAGGCTGCAACTGCAGAACGAATTGAATTTGACAAAACCAGATTACTAATCGGTTCTTTGACTGACAAAGAGGAAACATTGATGATACGGCCACTTTTTTGTTCTATCATATGAGGAAGGGCTAAAGCAGTGGTCTCGCAAACGGTTTTAAACAACAGGTCAAAAGCCTTCTGGAAATCATATACACCTTTATCCACTGCCATTCCAGGCTCTGGACCATTGGTGTTATTGACAAGAATATCGATTTTGTTCTCTTCAAAATAATTTGTAATTATTATCTTAAAACTTTCAAAATCAGAAAAATCAGCGACCAAATATTGGTGTTTTTGATTTTCATTAATCACAGGAAGTTCGTTTAAAGAATTTTTAAGTTTTTCTTCATTTCTGGACATCAATGTAACGTTAGCTCCACATTTTGCCAATTCGATCGCGATGCCAGCTCCTATTCCTTGGGTGGAAGCACCAACCAATGCGTTTTTATTTTTAAGGTCAATATTCATAAATTTATCTTTTTATAGTTCTGATTTTTTTGATTATATGTAATATAAAATTACTGAAAACAAAGTAAAAAACACGGTGAAGATGCAAATTCAGGACAATTTTCGAATTGTTGAAACAGAATTGCTCTGAGAAAATCCTATCATAATATAGGATCATTGAAATTTTAAGGATTTTTCCTTTTTTTTAGGAGAAGCAACTTATGAAGAACAACTTGCATTTATATTTTAAAATTATTTAAACAATAAATATTGTTGAAAATAAGAATTAATAATCTTTATTAATTAATCGTGCTACTTCTTTTACATAGCTGGCAGGACGATGGCTTGCAAGGGAGAAATTTGCACATCATTATCGGCTCGTCGTTCAAATTTAAAATTTGGGAAATTATTCGTCTGCAAATTGTGTGAGGCATTTTTTGAGATAAGAAATTCTTGAATAGTTTTCAGATGGTTTTGTATAATTAAAATATTTAAGGATAGATCTCTATTTTCAAAACCTGTGCATTTCCAAAGTTTTCTAAAAGTCATGGAAACAGTCTCCTCAGCATCATCACGAGAATCTAGTTCCTTCATAGCGATGCCGTAAAGTATAGCCGAATATTTTTGGTATAAATATTCAAAGGTTTCCTTACTGTTTGTTTTTATTAACAAAAACAATTCTTCGGGAGAATTAATATATTCAATCTTTTTTATCATTTGACATCTTAACTTAATGGCAATACTTCAATATCAGACTAATTAATTTTACTAAAGGATTAACAAGAATAGACATTTATTAATGTGAGAAACATTAAGCACTTAACCTTGTTGATAATAATTTCGATGTATTTTATCTTATTTGTAAAATATTAGATAATTCGGACAATCAAATTGTATGCTAAAAATATTATTTTGTTGCCAAAAGAAAAATTTTAACTTAATTCCAGAAAAAAAGCAACCTGATCTAGGTTGCATTATGGCGTTGAGATTTATATTAAGAATCTTTTAATTCAACTGACCTTGGACAAACCTACTTCACCCTTGATTTCAAAACCTGCTCCACATCTTCTAAAGTAAAACCTTTCGCTTTCAACAAAATCAGATAATGATACATCAAATCTGCCGCTTCATTTAGGAATAATTCATCGTTATTATCTTTCGCTTCGATGACCAATTCCACAGCCTCCTCTCCCACTTTTTGAGCCACTTTGTTAATGCCTCTTTTGTAAAGTTCATTGGTATAAGAACCTTCATCATTGTTATCAATTTTATCAGAAATCGTTTGTTGCAATTCGTATAAAAATCCTTTGCCGGTTTCCTCAGCAAAACAAGTCGTCGTTCCGTTGTGACAAGTTGGCCCGAATGGTTTTGCTTTGATGAGAATCGTGTCTTGGTCGCAATCGATTTTCCAATCGACTAATTCAAGGAAATTCCCTGAAGTTTCGCCTTTTGTCCAAAGTCTGTTTTTGGAGCGGGAGAAAAAAGTGACTTTCTTTTCCTGCAAAGTTTTATCGAAAGCTTCCTGATTCATATAACCGAGCATCAGAACTTTCAGATTGAGATAATCCTGAATGATGACAGGAACCAAGCCTGTATTGTTGTCAAATTTTATAGTCATCGTATGGGTAGATTTTTAGATTTTAAATAATTTTTAAGTTCCGGAATTCCGATTTCGTTGAAGTGAAAAATACTCGCGGCCAAAGCTCCGGTTGCTTTTGTTTCCGTGAAAACATCTTCAAAATGTTGCATTGTTCCCGCTCCTCCGGAAGCAATCACTGGAATATTGATTAATTCCGAAAGTGTTTTGGTGATTTCAATGGCAAAGCCAGCTTTTGTTCCATCAGTATTCATTGAGGTTAGGAGGATTTCTCCGGCTCCCAGACTTTCGACTTCTTTTGCCCAGGAAAACAATTCTTTTTCAGTCTCAATTTTTCCGCCGTTACTGAAAATTTTGTATTGATTTCCAACGAATTTTGTATCAATCGCAACAACCATACATTGTGAGCCAAACCGTTTGGCGACTTCACTAATCAATTTTGGATGCGATAATGATGCAGAATTGATTGTGATTTTGTCCGCACCATTTTTCAAAAGTTCCTCCACATTTTCCAAAGCGTTGATTCCACCGCCAACGGTAAACGGAATATTGATGTTTTTCGCGATTTCTTTAACTAATGGAATTAAGGTTTTTCTGCGTTCGTCCGTTGCAGAAATATCCAGAAAAACCAATTCATCTGCGCCTTGCTCAGAATATTTGATAGCCATTTCCACAGGATTTCCCACTTCTTTCAAGTCCAGGAAATTGACGCCTTTTACAGTTTCTCCGTTCTTGATATCGAGACACGGAATGATTCTTTTTGCTAGCATTAGAGAAATGGTTTTAAATCGTTAAACGTGATTCTGTTTTCATACAAAGCTTTCCCGATGATTGCACCCTCACAACCTATTGATTTTAATTGAACTAAATCGTTAGTAGAAGTGATTCCACCGGAAGCGATTAATTTGATTTCAGGATTTTGAGAAATTATATTTTGATATAATTCAAAAGAAGGACCTTCCAACATTCCGTCTTTATCAATATCTGTAGAGATAACGTACTCGATTCCGGATTCTGTTTTTTCTTTGATGAAATCATAAATATTCATTTCACTTTCTTCTAGCCAACCGGAAACTGCAATCTTTTCATTTCTTGCATCAGCGCCCAAAATGATTTTTTCTGAACCATATTTTTCAAAACTTTCTTTAAATAATTCTGGATTTTTAATAGCGACACTTCCAAGCGTAACTTGATTGGCGCCATTTTCAAAGGCGATTTCAATGTCTTTTTGGGATTTCAAACCGCCACCAAAATCTATTATTAAGTTGGTTTCTTTGGAAATCTGTTCTAAGATTTTATAATTAATGATTTGACTTTGTTTTGCACCGTCCAAATCTACCAAATGCAAAAACTGGATGCCATTGTTTTCGAAGTTTTTGGCAACATCCAGAACATTGGAGTTATAAATCGTTTTTTGATTGTAATCGCCTTTGGAAAGCCGGACGCATTCGCCGTTGATGATGTCTATTGCTGGGATGATTCTCATTTTCTATTAATATTTTGCGGATAGAGCTTTATCCTTTTTAATTTTAAACTCTCGCAGATTTAATTGATTTGGCAGATTAATTTTAAAATCTGCTCAATTCGCAAAATCTGCGAGAAAATTTTAAACAAATATTTTGTCAATTAGCTCTTTGCAAATAATTTTAAATTAATAATTAAAACATTGCTTTTAAAACCATTTGCAAAGAGCTAATTGCTAAAAGCTATTTATAATTTTAAAAAATTCTCTAATATTTTGCTTCCCAAGATTCCACTTTTCTCTGGGTGAAACTGAACGCCAAAAAAGTTGTCTTTTTGCAAAGCTGTGCTGTACGCTTCGGAGTAATCCGTGGTTGCAATAGTGTGTTCATTTTTCGCAACGTAATAACTGTGAACGAGATACGTGTAAGTTTGCTCCGGAATTCCTTTGAATAAATCCGATTTCAAATCATAAATCTGATTCCAGCCAATCTGTGGAACCAAGACCGAATCCGGGAATTTTTTGACCGCAACATCGAAGATTCCGAGAGCTTTCGTATTGCCTTCTTCCGAATCTTTGCAAAGCAATTGCATCCCGAGACAAATTCCCAAAAGTGGTTGTTTGAGCTCCGGAATCAGCGAATCCAGCTGGGTTTCCCGCAAAGAATTCATTGCAAAAGAAGCTTCGCCAACGCCTGGAAAAATGACTTTGTCGGCGTTGGAAATCTCGTCTGGATTGCTCGTAATCTTCGCCGAAAAACCCAGTCTTTCTATTGCAAACAAGAGACTTTGGACGTTTCCGGCTTTGTAATCTATGATAACTGTATTCATTATTTTTATTTTTTAGATGAAAGATGATAGACGGATAGATAATAGATACAAGATTCAAAGTCTATCATCTATCCATCTATTATCTAATTGTCTCCTACAACATTCCCTTTGTTGATGGTAAAATCATTTTGTCTGGGTCGCGTTTTACGGCGGATTTCAGGCATTTTGCGAAGGCTTTGAAAATCGATTCTATTTTGTGGTGCTCGTTGTCGCCTCCCGCTTTGATATTGAGATTTGCTTTTGCCGAATCGGAGAAGGATTTGAAGAAATGGAAGAACATTTCGGTGGGCATTTTTCCAATCATTTCGCGTTTGAAATCCGCTTCCCAAACAATCCAGTTTCGTCCGCCGAAATCTAAAGCCACCTGCGCCAGACAATCGTCCATCGGTAAGACGAAAGCGTAACGCTCGATTCCCAACTTATTTCCTAAAGCTTGATAAAATGCTTCTCCAAGGGCAATTCCAGTGTCTTCAATCGTGTGATGTTCGTCCACTTCCAAATCGCCAACGACTTTGATATCCAAATCCATTTGACCGTGTTTTGCAATCTGGTCGAGCATATGATTGAAAAACGGAATTCCAGTTTCGATGTTGGATTTTCCGGTTCCGTCGAGGTTTAGATTGATTTTGATTTTGGTCTCGTTGGTGTTTCTGATGATTTCGGAAGTTCTGTTTTCGAGTTTTAGGAATTCGTAGATTTCTTTCCACGAAGTTGTTTTTAAACCAATTACATCTTCGAGTTCATCATTTTCTAAAATCTCATCTGCGCCAAGATTCTCATCAGTATTAATGAAAATCGCTTTTGAATTGAGGTTTTTTGCCAACTTCACATCGGTAACTCTGTCGCCGATGACGAAGGAATTTTCTAGGTCGTAAGTTTCTTTATCTAAATATTTCGTCAGTAAACCTGTGTTGGGTTTTCTGGTAGGCGCATTGTCTTTAGCAAAGGTTTTATCGATGAAGATATCTTCGAACTTGATGCCTTGACTTTCAAATGCTTCAATGATAAAATCCTGAATCGTCCAGAAGTTTTCTTCCGGATGAGAATCTGTTCCCAAACCATCCTGATTGGTCACCATCACCAATTCGTAATCCAATTCGTTGACGATTTTTGAAAGATAAGTGAAAACCTGTGGATAGAATTTCAGCTTTTGAAAAGAATCAACCTGATAATCTTGGGGTTCGAGGATTAATGTTCCGTCGCGGTCTATGAATAGTAGTTTTTTCATTTTTTTATGGACTTTTTATTTTTATGTGGCTTCGAGAGCCTCAGCCTGACAATGGGGTTACATTTCTTATATTAATATCTATCACACTGAGCTTGTCGAAGTGTTTTCTAATTCAAATTTTGGAACGTTTCTATTAATTTTAAATTTTCTTCTGGAGAACCAACGGTGATTCTCAAGCAATTTTTTATGACCGAATTTCGGTTTCTGACAATCACATTTTCATCAACTAATTTTTGATAAATCAAATCTGCATTTTCAACTTCAATCAAAATAAAATTGGCGTCTGAAGGAAATATTTTCTTGACCAAACTCAATTGTTCTAAACTTTGAATCAGAATTTTTTTCGCGTTCAAAATCAGTTTGATATTATCTTGAACGAGTTTAATATTTTCATCATTCAAAACATTCAGAACTGCGTTTTGATTAAGTTGACTTATGTTGTAAGGCGGTTTTGTCTTATTGTAAAAGTTAATGATTTCCTCAGAAGCATAAGCAATTCCAACTCGAACAGAAGCCATTCCCCAAGCTTTGCTGAAAGTCTGACTGACGATGAGATTCGGGTAATTTTTAATTTGATTTTTGAAACTTTCTTTTGGACTGAAATCAATGTAAGCTTCATCAATAAAGATAATTCCGTTGAAATTTTCAAGAATGTATTTGATGGTTTTAATTGAATTTCCTGTTGGATTGTTTGGCGAACAAATGAAAATGATTTTTAGATTTTCGTCTTTTAAATGTGGTTTCAAAGTCTCTAAATCAATTTGAAAATCGTCATTCAATTCTAGGTTAATAAGCTCTACATTATTGATGTTAGCCGAAACGTCGTACATTCCATAAGTCGGCGAAAAAGTCAAAACCTTATCTTTTCCGGGCTCACAAAATATTCTGAACGCCAAATCAATCACTTCATCGCTTCCATTTCCAAGGAAAATATTGTCAGCAGAAATCTGATTAATTGCACTTAATTTTTCCTTGATTTTCCGTTGATAAGGGTCAGGATAACGGTTCAATTCTCCGAAAGGATTTTCATTCGCATCCAGAAAAATACCGTTCTCCCCTTCAAACTCATCTCTTGCGGAAGAATAAGGTTTGAGATTCAGAATGTTTTTTCTGACTAATTTTTGAATATCAATTTTCATTTTCTAAATATTTTAATCTGACAGAAACTGCATTTTTGTGAGCTATCAATTCTTCGGCTTCAGCCATTAATTCGATGGTTTTTCCGATGTTTTGAATTCCATTTTTTGTGATATTTTGAAAAGTGATTTTCTTCATAAAACTATCCAGAGAAACGCCACTGTAATTTTTCGCAAAACCATTTGTCGGCAAAGTATGATTGGTTCCGGAAGCGTAATCGCCTGCGCTTTCCGGACTGTAATTTCCTAAGAAAACAGAACCTGCATTTGTGATTTTATTAGTAAAATTCTCAGCATTTTCTAATGACAAAATCAAATGTTCTGGCGCATAAAAATTAGAAAATTCAATGGCTTCGTCAATGGAATTCAACAAAATTGATTTGCTGTTTTGTAATGCGATTTTAGCGATTTCGTTACGCGGTAATTCTTTGAGTTGGTTCTCTATTTCGACATTGATTTCATTAATAACGGTTTCAGAATCACTTAATAAAATCACTTGAGAATCGGTTCCGTGTTCTGCTTGTGACAATAAATCCGACGCTATAAATGCTGGAATCGAACTTTCATCCGCAATCACCAAAACCTCACTTGGACCAGCCGGAATATCGATGGCGACATTATAATTAAGCGCTAATTGCTTTGCAAAAGTCACATATTGATTTCCTGGCCCGAAGATTTTATCAACTTTCGGAAGCGTTTCTGTTCCAAACGTCAAACCTGCAATCGCTTGACTTCCTCCAACTTTGAAAATGTTTTTAATTCCGACGAAATCAGCTGTAAACAAAATAGCCGGATTTATTTTTCCATTTTTATCTGGAGGCGAACAAAGCGCAATATTTTTACAACCTGCAATGTTTGCCGGAATTCCCAACATCAAAACTGTGGAAAACAAAGGTGCCGTTCCACCAGGAATATAAATCCCAATATTTTCAATCGCTCGGCTTTCTCGCCAGCAAAAAACGCCTTCCGTTGTTTCAATGATTTTCTTCTCTTCTTGTTGAGATGCGTGAAATTTTCTAATGTTTTCTGAAGCTGTTTTTATTGCTGATTTTAATTCATCAGAAACTAAATTTTTTGCTTTTTCAATTTCAATTTCTGAAACTTTTAAATCATTTAAAACAACGCCATCAAATTTTTCTGTAAAGAATTTCAAAGCTGTATCACGGCTAATTTTTACTTCATCAAAAATAGATTTTACTTGCTCAGAAAGGTCTTCCTGATTTTGCAAAGGTCTTTTGCAAAGTGATTTCCAGTCTTTGATATTTGGATATTTGTACTGCTTCATCATAATATCATTTTTTCGATTTCTAAAACTAAAATTCCCTGCGCACCTTCATTCTTCAACTTCTCTATCACTTCCCAAAACTGGTCTTCTTTAATCACTGAATGGATTGATGACCAGCCACTTTCTGCCAATGGAAGAATAGTCGGCGATTTCATTCCGGGTAAGATGTTGATGATTTTTTCCAAGTTTTCATTGGGAGCATTCAGAAGAATATATTTGCTTTCGGAAGCTTCTTTGACGGCGTTGATTCGGAATAATAGTTTTTTGAGAATGTCTTTTTTATCGTCTGACAAGTCATTATTTGAAACCAAAACAGCTTCGCTTTCCACCACAGTTTCAACTTCCTTCAAACCATTTGTCAATAAAGTAGAACCTGTGCTGATGATGTCGAAAATCGCATCGGAAAGTCCAATTCCAGGCGCAATTTCAACGCTTCCACCAATCTTTTCTATTTGTGCATTGATGTTTTTCTCTTGGAAATAGTTGGAAAGAATCTCGGGATAAGACGTCGCAATCTTTTTATTTTCAAAATATTGAATTCCATCATAACTTTCTTCTTTCGGAATCGCCAAAGACAATCGGCATTGCGCAAATCCCAATTTCTGGATGGTTTCGATTTGTTTTTTCTGCTCCAGAACTTCATTCAGACCAAGGATCCCAATATCAGCAACGCCTTGTTCCACGTATTGCGGAATATCATCGTCGCGAAGGAAAAGAATTTCCAAAGGAAAGTTGGACGAAACGGCTTTCAATTTTCTGGTGCCGTTGGAGATTTTGATTCCGCATTCTTCGAGGAGTTTCAGAGATTTTTCGCTCAGTCGTCCGCTTTTTTGTAAGGCTAATTTCAGTTTACTCATTTTAGATTTTGACATAAGTCCGAGTAAACGACAGAGAATTTTTGGAATAAAAAAAACCGACTGATTACTCAGACGGTTTATATTTTTAGAAGTTATGACATATCACTACCTTCCCGTCTGTGCGAGGAAATGGTGATGATGATGCATAAATTGTGTAGTCATTTTGCTATTTTGATGAAGCAAATGTATAGAACTTATTTTGAATAAGACTCAAATTTTTTAAATTATTTTTCTTTAAAATTAAAAATGAGAATTTAATCTAATCTAAAACTCGAGATTTTTCACTGCTTGCCAACTGCTTTACCATGCCCTTGAAAATAACGCCATGAAAAGGAAAAACCGAATACCAATACAACCTTCCAAGTAATCCTTTCGGACGAAAAACAGCCTTTTGCCATAGCTTTCCGCGATACAATTTGAACATCAACCAAGCTTCTCCAGGCAATTTCATTTCGGCAAAAAGAATCAATTTGCCTTCTTCTCGATTGGCGTAGAGCACGCGCCAGAAATCCAAAGCATCGCCTTCGTGGAGTTTGGTAGGATGCGTTCTGCCCCTTCTCAAACCTGGTCCACCGACGAAAACATCCAGAAAACCTCTGATCTTCCACAGACTTTGTCCATACCAACCATTCTTTCCTCCCAAACCAAAAACTCTGTTCAGACAGTCTTCGCGATCATCGTATTTGTAACTTCTAATATCTTTGAAACAGCCAAAATGTGGAACTTCTATATATTCTTTGAGCGAATAATCATTTCTACTGCTGATAAAACTGTCTTTCCAGCTAGAACTTATTTCGTTGGCCTGAATCTTTTCCATCGTCCGTTGCAAAGCTTGAACATATGAAAATGGCTGAACGCCAGTTATCTTTTTAATGCTATCCAGACTTTCCTTATCACAAACCACTTCAATTTTCATACTTCCAACCAATGAACTTGCCAAGTTGTAAGATGTTGAAGTGATGAAGTAAAGCCAATAAGATGATAATTTTGGCGTCATAATCGGAAGTGTGACAATTGTTCGTTTCAAACCGCGAACTTTTGCGTAACCCAACAAAATTTCTTTATAAGTGAGAACATCATCGCAACCAATATCAAAGCTTTTGTGGTACGTTTCTTTTTTGAATAAGGTGAAAATCAGAAAGTCCAAAACGTTGGCAATTCCGATGGGTTGACATTTGGTATTCAGCCATTTCGGCGTGATCATTATTGGCAATTTTTCCACAAGGTCACGCACGATTTCGAACGATGCACTACCCGACCCGATGATGATTCCTGCCCGTAAGACCGTCGTTGCAACTTTGCTTTCAATCAAGATTTTCTCTACTTGAAATCTCGAATTCAAATGTTTGGAAAGTTCTTTTTGATTGACCAAACCTGACAAATAAATGATATGCTCGCATTCCGTCTTTTCTATTGCAGAAACAAAATTCTCTGCGCAAGTTTTTTCCGATTCCTCGTAGTCATCGCTCGTGCTCATCGAATGCATCAAGTAGTATGCACCAGAAATATCATTTGGAATATTCCTCAAAGTTTCCTCTCGTAAAAAGTCAACTTCTATGACTTCAATCAAATCATCTTTGATTCCTTCGGGTTTCGAAAATCGGCTGACATCGCGACTGCAACAAATCACTTTGTAGCCTTGTTCGGTAATGACGCTAATCATTCTTTTGCCTATGTATCCGGTGGCTCCCGTAAGTAAGATCTTTTTCATTATGGATAATTTGACTGACGGATATTATGCAATTAACATACCTTATCCTACATAATGGTAAAATTAATTACTAATTTAAAAAAAACAAAATTTAAAAATTGAAGATAAAAAGTATATTACAAAAGCTATAATATTAGGACGCCAATCGCTACTGGTTACATCAACAAAATGTTTTTCACTAAGATTACATCAAAAGCCTTGTCAGAAAATTCATCTGTCAAATGATTTCAAAAATTTTAATAAAAGTCTGAAAACAACTATGACCGAGAAGTCAAAAACATACATGATCAAAGCTATTTAGCGAAAAAACAAATTTTGAGTAAATTTGTGAATATTTATAATTTAAAAACAATAAAGTGTAGACTTTCTTCCTATAATGGTCATAAAATACGAAAGATAAGTAAATTCTTATTTCTTAATATTATTTTTTTTTATAGGCTCTGCTAATGTGTTTGAACATAAAAAATGGCCGAAATTTTTTTTCGACCATTATTGCCAAATCTGTTGGCATTTCTATGCTTTGGAAACTGCTGTTCCTTGTGATTTCTTGGCTTGCCTTTCTTCGAATTTCTTTACTACATAACCAATGATAAAGGGCGCTGCCCACGTCAATACTGTTCTAATCAATCTCGGGTTCATAATTTTAAATTTTCAACAAAATTGCAAATAGTGAGCCAAGATCAATTTTCATTTTCATAATTATTAAAAGCTTCCTTCAGGCTTTTATGGATTCTCTGTTTTAGCTTCCTCGGTGCCAAAACTTTGATGAATTCTCCCATTCCAAGGATCATTCTTTCCAATTCAAAATTGAGCTGGACACAGATCTTGAAAGTCGTTCCCAATTCATCTTCCTCCATAATCACTTGACTGTGATGAAAAGGTTTGGTTTTCACATAAGGTGCGTGTTTTTTGGTGATGAAGAAAATCACATTCTGAGGCCTTTGAGTTTCCGAAACGGTCGCGCCAATCACTTCTCCAAAATAACGGTCAGCATTGAAATCCTTGTCGATATATTCCGTTTTATCATCGATTTCAATCTCCTCCATCCTATCCAAAGCCAGATTCATAATTCTATTCTTGTGATAACAGATGAGAAACCAACGGTTGTTGTATTCCTTTAATAATTGCGGATGAACGGTCAGGATATTCATTTCCCTTGCCTTGAAACTCTTATAACAGATCTTCAAAACCTTTTTGTTCAAAATACTTTCGTACAAAATATCGATGTGTTCCAATCCTTTCAACTGCTCATTTTTATCCAAATGAATGATAGATTTTTGAGTCGTGGACTGTATCGAATCTTCCAGTTTCTGGATCACTCCATTCATCTCTTTGAACATCGAAAAATCTTTGAATTGCTTCAGGATTTGCACCGCATTATTCATCGCTTTCAAATCATTTTCATTAACTGATATCTGATGAATGCTGTATTCCGGGTCGCTGTATCGATAAAATCTTCTTTCATAAACCTCGATTGGCGCTTCATAACCGAATTTCTCACTTCGCATATTCTGCAGATCGAGTTGAACGGTCCGTTTGCTCACAAAAGATTCTTTGCCTTCAAACTCAAACAACGCTTCGGAACATTCTTCCATCAGATCTTCTAAAGTGTATTTTTTGTACTTGTTCTTCAGACATTTGTCTAAGGTTTTATAACGGATCAATGCGTTTTTGTTGGATGACATTTTGTTGGATTTAGATTAGCACAAAGGCACAAAAAATTTTAATTTATATTGATTTAAGACACAACGCCTATTCGACTTTTTAAAGTTTATCGAAGATAAATCCTAGTGCCTTAAAGCATTTAGTTGGCAAAATAAACTTTGTGCCTTCGTGTTTAAATTTTCTACTTTCTCTTCAAAGCCTCACCATCAAACGAAATCCCATCCCAACCAAACGTCATAAAGTTTCGGATATTCTGATGATCATCACCGTCCGGATTCTGCAAAACATCTGTTCTGTAAAAGTCGCCAAACAAAGCCAAAGTTTCTTCTTTTGAAAGCGCATTCAACTTTGAAAAACTGAAAACCTTGCAAGAACCATTGTTCTGGTCGGCTTCATTCACTGTGTTTCCATTTGTAAATTTAGTAGGCGTAAAATCGTAATGTTCATCGAGGAATGCGATAACATTTTTAAACTGAATCTCGCCCGCTGATTTTTCTAATTGTTCAAATATCATAGTAATTTTTTATTTATTTTTTGAAGTTCATTTTCCAAATTCTGCCATACATTCTGGCTCCAAATCCTAACGTACTCAAGCCCCGAATTCCTCAACACTTTTTCTTTGTGCAGATCTTCCAGATAGCCCAATTCGTCAGCGTATTTTTCCTTGCTCATACATTCTACGACCACAGATCTCTTTCCTTCTTTTTCAATCAAAATATCAAATTGATAACCATCAAAGTCCATATTTTTCGACAATTTGTAATCTGGAAAATCCCTTTGCAATCGCTCAAAGATCTGGTCAATAAACAGATTGGAATCGCCACTTTCATTAGCTTGTTTCAAATATCCAAATTGATCCAAAACATTCAGAATTTCAAGCCTCCCATTCTCATTTTCTTCACTCACCGCCTTGCAATAAGCCAAATAAGCATAGAAAACCGCCTTCCGATTGTTGGAACCTTCTTGTTGCAATGCATCTTTGTAATTGGAAAAGATCTCTTCCGGAATCGAGTTGCAGAGGTAGATCTTTTCTTTGGCTCGAGTAATGATCACATTCAGCAATTTGTAACCTTTCGTGTGATTCACCGGTCCAAAACTCTGTATGAATTTCCCACTCGCTTTTCGCCCGTAGGTTGTAGAAATAATGATAATATCTCTTTCGTCGCCTTGGATGTTTTCAAGATTTTTAATGAATAATCCTGCAGATTCCAACCCTTGGATTCTCTCTTTGAACATTTCATTTTCAGGCAAACTGGCTTTCTGCACAATCTTTCTTTTGATGTAATTCCGTTGTGAAATATTGAACGTCGCAATTCCTACAGAAGGATAAGTTCCATCTTTTTTAGACTGAATATTTTCCAAGATCTCCAACACTTTATCAGCTTCTTCCTTATTCGTATGGTCATCAAAAACACCATCAATTTGGAAAAACTCGATCGGTTTATTTTCAGATTTTGTCGGAAGTGGTTTCAACCTCGAATTATAAAAAGCGTGGTTGGAAAAGTCGATCAAATAAGGATGTTTGGAACGGTAGTGGAAATCCAGATGGTTCTTTTCATAATTATTTTCCATCGCATAGTCCAACAGCGATTCGATGTTCAACATTGCATTTTTGTACGTGATGACTTCGGTTTCAGATTCGATATCATCTTCGTCTTCAATAGTTCCGTCAAACACTTTGCTGAAATAATTAGAAGGTGGCATTTGATGCTCGTCGCCCGCAATGATCACGTTTTTCCCTTTCAAGATCGCTGGCAGATTGTCTTCCAGTTTCAACTGACTGGCTTCATCAAAAACGACATTGTCAAAATAGAAATTCTTTCCCTGAAAAAGATTACTGCAAGCATCTGGCGTTGTCAAAATAATAGGAAAGAAATGTGTAAAAAGGTCAATATCTTTCTGAACGATTTGTCTCAAAGTCAACCTTTTGTGATTGATACTGCTTCTTTTATTATACAGATTAGCCACGGTCACATCTTTGTTATTCTGCTCAAATTGCTTCACCGAATTCTGCTGGGCAACGTTCCAAAAATACTCCACGAAGCTCTTCTGAGAAATTCCCAATTGCTTGATTTTCTTTGCTATTTCCTCATAATTTTTCTCACTGAAATTCAGTTTCGGATCCGAATAATGATTGAGTAACAATGGATAATAAGCCGAATAAAACGTCGGTTTCCAATTACTGACCGGATACAATTTCTCCAAGATCGACTTCTGAAAATCCGAAAGCGAATAATAAAAAGTAAACCAGCTGAACTCTTTCAACAAAGGATTCTCTGGATTATTTTTATAAGTTTTATAAAGATTTAAAATGCGCTCAATATAGTTTTTGAAGTTTTGATAAGTATTCCCAAAGTCCAGATCGTTCAACCACTTTTCACTGGAAATCGCCTTCCGCAATTGGTGGATTTTTTGCGAGATCATTTCGGTTTCCCTTCCAGAAATAACGGGATCAAAGGCATTAAGAAAATCAATCTCAGCAAAACTTGTTTCTAATTTTAAAAGAAAACCGGACTGTATTTCCTGAACTTTCTGCCTGTAGTTAATAATCTCATTTCTATTACTCCAAAGGTCATCAGACAAATTAATGGCTGGAAAAAATTCCTTCAAACTAACTTGCTTCACCAATGAACTCAACTCCAGCAATCGCTTCTGGGTCTTGATCTTATTTTTTTTGCTTGATGAAAAAAGCGCCGTCAATTTGTAGAAAAAGCCATTGGTGATTTCAGGATGTAATTCCTCTGAATTTTGATTTAAAGTCGAGGTCAGAACTTCGGTTTCATTAATATAATTGGAAACGTCCTGCAGATTCTTCCCAAAATCCTGCTTCCGCTTTTCCTCGTAGATCGGTTTGAAATCACTGATCGAACGCTGAATTTCCTTCCAGGAATTCTCATAATTCTGAAAAGCCGAATCCAAATTCTGCTGACTGCTGTGGAAATTATCTTTGATCAATTTTTCAGGATCGATGAACGTTGAAGCTTCAAATGCTTTAAAATCCTGATACAATTCTTCCCCATTTTCCAGAACATTCTCAATGACTTTTACCTCATCTTCAGAAAAATAAAACTTCAGATCTTGCAGATTGATATTTTCTTTAGAATCCTTGTAGCTCAACAGATTCCCGACGATCTCCTTCCAGTTTTTCCCCGGAATCAACTCAGAATTCAAGAGTTCGTGGACTGCATTGATCGTATCTTTATGCTGAGCGATTTCCGTCAGTTGATTTTGCAACGATTGTTCTGAATAAGGCTGAATCAGCTTTTTAAAATCCGCTGAGTCAATCGTATTCCGCACCGAATCTACCACCAATTTTCTATCGGTAGACGCATCTTTGATCATAATGCAATAGCGTCCCAGACCTAACTTTTGCAACGCATTGTAAAGCACTTCCAGCGCCGTTTGCTTCTCGCAGACCACGATGGTTTTTTGTTTATTCTCCAAGGCATTCAGCAAAATAGCGGTCAAGGTCTGACTTTTCCCAGTTCCCGGCGGACCTTGGATCAAGATCTTGGACTGAGATTTCAACGACTCCAAAATTCCCTGTTGCGAAGGGTCGGTTTCTACGGAAGTGATGGACTGGAAACCGTCTTTCGTAAAGTTCCCCAACGGTTTGAATTCCTTCTTCAAAGTCTCATAATCATTGATGATATTCTGTTTCTGAACTTCGAAAATGGAAAAAACACCAGACTTCATGATCACCGAATCACCTTTATTTGGAACTCGGTTTTCGTAAGAAGCTTTGGCTTTTATAAATGGGATCTCTTCATAATTATTGAGAATGAAATCCAGATTCTGTGTGATCTTCAGTTGATTCAACAAGCTTTGACAGATTTCCTGTAGTTCTGGCTTATCAATCTTTCCATCAGCGAGCATTTCTTCCGAAATTTGTTTGATTGTAATACCAGAATCACTTTGCAGATGGTTGATGAGCACCTCATTCACATAGATAGGGTCATCTTCCGTTCTGCTGATCTCCCAAGTATTCATCTCGTTAACGGATTTTATTGTCACAGACCAGATCAGGATAGGCGATGCAGAAATTTGTCCGTCCATATCTTTTCGGATTAGGATTGGAAAACCAAAACCCAAAGAATTCACGCCTTTCTCAGACTGAATCACCTCATTTTGAAAGATCAGATTTTCCAGACTGGTCGTCAGCTTATCGAGAGTACTTAGTTTATTCTTCTCTTGAGGAACCTCCGAAATCGCAGAATTGGGAAACAGCTCTTCATTAGTTTTCCCTTCGTCCTCCAAAAGATAACTGTCATTCTTAGGTGTCTCCGTATTTTTTTGATGGACAGAGAATTTGAAATTTACATTTTTCTGCGTCAACAGATCGATGATGAAATGCTCCGGCAGACTTTTGCTGATCTCCGACAAACGCGCAAGGTCGAATTTGTATCTCGAGTTTCCGGGAATCGCATTCAGGTGAACGCCTCTCCTGTTTCCGGTTTTGAGCTTGTTTTGAAAGGCCTGAAAGAGCTCCGAATTCAAATTCTCCATTGTGCTTTTTAAAAAATTTTCATTAAATGTATAAAAAATTTCAGATACGCAAAAACATTGCGCACTCACACTTTTACTTTGCATCATCAAATAAACAAAACCATGAATAATATAAGAATAACATGTAAATCGTGTAATGTAGAATTAACTGATATTTTAACTTTAGTTTCAGAATCTAAAATCATTTGGAGTGAAGAAGGTAATATTTTAAAAAGTAATGAATGTGCATTTTTAGAGCACAATAATAAAATTTCTTTGGTTACGAACTTAGTTGATTATTATTTACTCAATCATCCTGACCCTACGAGATTTTATGGATGTTGCGGAAGTTCGGGTTCTGAAATGAACAAAATCTGTAAAAATGGACATGAAGTAGCCATAGAATTTTCAGATTGTTGGACTTCTCATTATTTAGAATTCAATTTAGAAAAAGTAAAAGTCGAAGAAGTTATAAACTAGCTTCACTGTTTGAATGATGATATTGAATATACATTCTAATTTTAAAAACAAAAAAACCATGTACGCAAAAACATTGCGCACTTACACTTTTACTTTGCATCATCAAATAACGACAAAACAACTTAAAAGCTGAAAACCCGCAACCCGACTTATCTTAATTTCTTATTTTTTTTAATTGAATCGATGAACCACTTCGTTAGGTTTGAGTAGAAATCCTTTTTTGTGGCTGGAAAAGCTAAGGCAAAAAGATTGGGAACGGAAGGCGGAAAAGTTGCCCAAAATAAAAATTAAAACAATGACTACAATCACAGGAAACGAATTAATCGCTCTAGGATTCACACCAAAGAAATGGTTTGCAGAAGCCTTGGAACACATCAACGAAAATCAATTAAGCGAAACCGAAATGCTGGACTATCTGGAACAATTCCGCGCACCAGACCCGATCCCACTCCATTCCGAGCCACAGGAGTTCATCATCAACATCAAAGCGGAAAACGACAGCGAAACCGACAACGTGGAAAAAGTCATCAACACAATGAAGGTCTTGATGAAAACCCCAACCTTGGTCAGCGGTGCCATTATGCCAGATGCTTGCCCTACAGGTCCCGAAGGTCACATCCCGGTGGGCGGTGTGGTGGTAGCGAAAAATGCCATCCATCCGGGATTTCATTCTGCTGATATCTGCTGTTCCGTAATGTTGACCGATTTTGGAAAGGCAGACCCGAAGACGGTCTTGGACACCGCACATTCCATCACGCATTTCGGTTACGGCGGTAGAGACCGAGGGTCGCAAATGCCAATGTCGCAGGAATTGATGGACGCCTTCCGGGAGAATTTCTTTTTGAATGACGAGAGACTCATCAGCATCGCCCGTTCGCATATGGGAACGCAGGGCGACGGCAACCACTTTTTGTTCGTCGGGATTTCCAAAAACACCGGAAACACAATGTTGGTCACGCACCACGGTTCCAGAGCGCCCGGTGCCATGTTGTACGACAAAGGGATGAAGGTCGCCAACCGTTTCCGAATGGAACTTTCGCCGGAAACCTTGAAGGAAAATGCGTGGATTCCCTACAAAACCGAGGAAGGAAAACAATATTGGGAAGCCTTGCAACGCATCAGAGATTGGACGAAGGAAAACCACGAATCCATCCACAACACCGTTTTAGAAAAACTCAATATCGAGAAACAAGACCGATATTGGAACGAACATAATTTTGTATTCAGAGATGGTGATCTGTTTTACCACGCGAAGGGCGCAACACCGCTGGACGACAAATTTTTGCCCGACATCACAGGTCCGAGGTTGATTCCTCTGAATATGGCAGAGCCTGTGTTGATCGTCTCCGGGACCACCAATGGCAGAAATCTGGGTTTTGCGCCACACGGTGCGGGAAGAAACTTCAGCAGAACACAACACAAAAAATCCCTGGCCCACAAAACCATCGACGAAGTGTTCGCCGAAGAAACGCAAGGTCTCGACATTCGTTTCTTCTCCAACGACATCGACATCTCTGAACTCCCAAGCGCCTACAAAAGTGCCAAAAACGTAAGAGCCCAAATTGAGGAATACGGTCTTTGCGAAGTTTTGGACGAAGTGATGCCTTACGGTTGTATCATGGCAGGCGATGTGGGGAGGAATGCGCCTTGGAAGAGGAAGAAGAAGTTTAGAAAAGCTTAGGTTTTTCTGCGTTCATTTTGTCATTCCGGAGGAATCTAAACTATTACAGTAAAAAGGCGGTTAAGATTTGTGTAGAATGACGACTTGAAAAATTAATGATTAAATTTAGAAACTATGAAAACTAAAATAATA
Source organism: Chryseobacterium sp. FH1 (assembly GCF_000735135.1). Taxonomy (GTDB): domain Bacteria; phylum Bacteroidota; class Bacteroidia; order Flavobacteriales; family Weeksellaceae; genus Epilithonimonas. The sequence goes on along the minus strand of NZ_JPLZ01000006.1, from coordinate 64,247 downwards.
GAAAAATTAAAAGCTCTTGAAAAAGAGAAAAATATAGAAATACTTTTGGCAATAGAATCAGGAAGTCGTTCATGGGGATTTGCATCTCCAGATAGCGATTACGACATCCGATTTATCTATAAACATCCGATAGATTGGTATCTTTCACCTTGGGAAAAACGCGATACAATAGAATTTATGACCGAAGATGATTTGGATGGTTCCGGTTGGGATTTGAAAAAAGCCTTTCATTTGCTTAACAAATCGAACGTTCCGAATTTGGAACATTTGTATTCTCACATCTTTTATGTGAAAAACGAAAAGTTTTTAAAACTAATGAAACCTTTGGCTGAGCAAGCATTTTCACCTGTTTCAGTGGTTTTTCATTATTTGAGTATGAGTAAAAAATATTTGGAAGCCTGCAACAAAGATGAAGTAAAATTGAAAGATTACTTCTATTGTCTGCGAACCACTTTAGCTTCAAAATGGGTGGTTGAAAAAGGTACTTTTCCGCCGGTTATCTTCCACGAAATGTTAGATTTGCTACCAGAAAGCATCTTGAAAAAAGTTCAATTTTTATTAAATGTAAAATCTGAAAACGGCGAGAAATATTATCATTCTCAAGATTGGGAACTTTTCGAATATTTGAAATCGGAAATAGAAAAGCTCTCGGAAGTTGCAAAGACTTTGAAAGTTGGAAATTTGGATAAAAAGGAAGCAGAGAAAGTGTTTGTGGAAATACTAAAATAAAAGATTATGGATTTCCGTAATCTTTTATTGTAATATGTAAATATATTTACATTCAAATGAATTGGAAAAACTGGAAAAAAAATAAAACTATAACCATAAAAACAGTATGATAACAAAATTACAGCTTAATAATGTAGCGACTTATAAAGATTTAGTTGAAATAAATGATTTGAAAAAAGTTAATTTTTTCTTTGGAAATAATGGCTGTGGTAAATCCACAATTGCACGTTTATTCTACAATTATTCTCAAAACGAAGTTCCTTTATATCCATTCAACAACTCTTCTATTGATGGTTTTAATAAAGACGAAGAAGAAATACTTGTTTTTGATTATGATTTTATTCAGAATAATTTTTACTTGAATCCTGAATTATCCGGAATCTTTTCATTGGATGAAAAAAATGAAGAAATTGATAAAATTATAGAAGCAGAATATCAAAATGTAACAAATACTGAAAAATCAATTTCTGAAAAAAAAGATGAAAAGCAAAAACTGACAAATTTAAAAAATCAAGCTAATAAAAATATATTAGAAGACTGTTGGATTTATAATAAGCAATTTGAAGAAGACTTTAATAAGATAAATTTAGGGAAAAGAAAAGAGCCTTTTTATGAAAAGCTTAATGAAATAAATCAGACTGAATATTCTTCAAAAAAATTAAATTATATAACTGAAAAATATAAGAAATACTATTTAGAAGAACTTAATAAAATAGAGAACAACATTTCCTTTAAAAATTTTAATACTATTCTTGATTTTGAAAAAGAATTCAATAATGCTTTAGAAGAAATTATTATAGGTAGCAATGACGTTCCTATTGCCTTTATTATTAACCAATTGAATAATAGCTCTTGGGTAAAACAAGGAATAAACTTTTTGGATAAAAATAAAGAAGTTCAAGATTGTCCATTCTGTCAACAAAAAACAATTGACAAAAATTTACTGAATCAGTTTGAAAAATATTTTGACACTACTCGAGAAGAAAAAATTAAAAATATTCAGGAATTGTATTACAGTTACACTGATATACTTTCAAGTTTTGAATCAAACTTAGAGGCTCTGATAGAAAAAGATTTAGTGAAATTCGATGTTTTAAAAATCCAAAAACAATTATCAGATATTTTGACTAAAAATGAAAAAGAGGTGCAAACTAAAATCGAGAATCCAAATGAAAAGAAAAAATTAGAAAGTCTTGAATCATTAAAAATTGAAATTGAAAAAGTAAATGAGATTATTAGAATCCATAATGAAGATGTGGATAATATAAAACTGAACCAACAAGAATTGACAGATGAAATATGGAAATATATTTCCCATCAAGTAAAAGACAAAATCAATTCTTTTAAAATAAACAATGATAGTAATTCTAAACAGATAAAAAAATTAGACACAGAAATTAAAGTTTTTGAAGATGCAAAAATTGACTCTAATAGTAAAATTAAAGAATGGCAAAGCCAAACGGTTAATACACAAAAAGCTGTCGACAATATAAATGATTTATTATTAAAAAATAATTTTACCGGATTTAAAATAGAAAAGAATGAATCTGAAAACAATATTACCAAATATTACATCCTAAGAGAAGATGAAACGTCCGGAAATCACGTTTTCAAAACATTAAGCGAAGGTGAAAAAAACTTTATTGCGTTCTTATATTTTTATCAATTATGTCTAGGGACTAATGACACAGAAAATTCCACAAAAAAGAAAATTATTGTAATTGATGACCCAGTATCAAGTATGGATAGTCAGGTTTTATTCTTTGTTTCTACTTTAATAAGAAAATTGATTGCTCCAAAAGGAGGTGTTGGTGGAGGAAAGATTTTTAAAAATGAAAATTTAGAGCAAGCTTTTATTTTAACTCACAATAGTTATTTTTTCAAAGAAGTTTCTTTTTACCAAAGACTAATTTATAAAGATGAAGTTTTATTTAAAAAAGTATCAAAAAGAAATAACAAAACTTTAATTGAAGATATTGGATATTCTAACATCAATGATTATGGTTTATTATGGAGAGAAGTTAAATTAGAAAATTCGGATAAGATTACAATTTCTTTATTAAATAATATGAGAAGAATAATTGAAAGCTATTCGAATTTTATGGGATATATAAGTGGAAGTAATCTTTGGAATTTATTAAGTACTTTAGATTTGGATGAAGAATCCACCGAATATTTAGTTTGCGTATCGTTTTTGTCAAACATAAACGACGAAAGCCATAAAGTGGCAATCAATGATGAAATGTATTATAATAGATTGTGTGATGAATCGAGACAAATTGCAATGGATAGTTTAAAATTATTTTTCGAAAAATTAAATGCTTCTTCTCACTATGAAATGATGATGGAAATATGTTAACCATAGAATTTTTAAAACAAAATAACCTCATCCTTTTCGAAGCCATTTCCGGAAGTCGTTCTTTCGGATTGGCGACGGAAAATTCGGATACGGATATCAAGGGTGTTTTTTATCTGCCGAAAAATCTGTTTTTTGGTTTAGAATATATTCCGCAGGTTTCTAACGATAGCAACGATATTGTGTATTACGAAATCGGAAGATTTACCGAACTTTTGCTGAAAAACAACCCTAATATTTTGGAAATTCTTGCAACTCCGGAAGATTGTATTTTGTATAAAAACCCTATGATGGACAGTTTTCGTCAAGAAGATTTTCTATCAAAATTATGCAAAGAAACTTTTGGAGGATATGCTTCAACCCAAATTCAGAAAGCGAGAGGACTAAACAAAAAAATTGTAAATCCTGTAGAAAAAGAGCGAAAAGGAATTCTTGATTTTTGTGTGATTCTGGAAGATTCTGCGTCCATTCCTGCGAAAGATTGGTTGCAGAAAAAGAACTTCTCACAAGACAATTGCGGTTTGGTAAAAATGCCGAATTCTAAAGGAATTTTCGCTTTGTACTATGATGAAATTGGCGATAAAAAGTATAGCGGAATTTTCAAAAATGAAGATTCCAATGAAGTGAGTTTATCCTCTGTTCCGAAAGGAAAAAAATCGGAAGCGTATTTGTTTTTCAACCAAGATTCTTATTCCACTGATTGCAAAAGTTACAAGGAATATTGGGATTGGGTGGCGAAAAGAAACGACGACCGATACAATACCAATCAGCAACATGGGAAAAATTACGACAGCAAAAATATGATGCACACGATTCGTTTGTTGCAATCTGCCGTCAATATTTTTAAAAATAATAAACTCGAAATCCGGGTGAAAAATCGAGAAGAATTGCTCGACATAAAAGCCGGAAAAAGGGATTATGACGATTTACTTTCTTACGCCGATGAACTGCTGGAAGAGCTTTCTGTTTTAAGCGAAAATTCTACTTTGCCAGATTTTTCAAATAAGGAAAAAGTCGAGCGGAATTTGGTTGAGATAAGGGAAAAGCTTTATTATTCTCATTAATAATTAAAACAAAAAAAATCCCCCGATAACTCGGGGGATTCAATATAATTAAGACTTAATCTTATGCTTCGTTCAAAGGCTTGTGTTCTCCTGGTTGGTCTTTACCTTCAGGGTTCACTTGACTTTCCGGTCTTGGTTTTGGTGCCGGCTTTTCTGGTCTTGGCAACAATACTTTTCTGGAAAGTTTCATTTTTTTACGGTCATCATAACCCATAAATTTCACCTCCACTTGGTCACCTTCACTGTAAGGCACCTTATCAAGACGCGCCCACTCGATCTCAGAGATGTGTAGAAGTCCTTCAGTTCCTTTAGCGATCGCTACGAAAGCTCCGAAGTCCATTACTTTCACAACTCTACCTTGGTAAACTTCACCAACAGTCGGTACAAAAGTGATCTCGTTGATCTTCGCGATAGCCTCGTTGATCTTCTCTCTACTCACACCAGAGATCTCGATTCTTCCAATCTCTCCAACTTCCTCGATAGCGATAACTGTATCCGTATCTTTCTGCATCTGCTGAATGATCTTTCCACCAGGTCCGATCACCGCACCAATGAAATCTTTAGAGATCTCTAGCATCACCATTTTCGGAGCGTGAGGTTTCACGTCTTCTCTTGGTGCAGAGATGGTTTCGTTTAATTTATCTAGGATATGCAATCTTCCGTCTCTAGCTTGTAGAAGGGCTTTCTCCATAATGTCCATAGACAATCCCTGGATCTTGATATCCATCTGGCAAGCGGTGATCCCGTCTGCAGTTCCAGTTACTTTGAAGTCCATATCTCCCAAGTGATCTTCATCACCCAAGATATCAGAAAGCACTGTGAATTTTCCTGTTTTGATGTCAGTTACCAATCCCATCGCGATACCAGAAACTGGTTTCTTGATCTGAACACCCGCATCCATCAATGCTAAAGTTCCTGCACAAACAGTTGCCATAGAAGATGAACCGTTTGATTCCAAGATATCGGAAACGATACGGATCGTGTAAGGATTTTCTTCCGGGATCATATTCGCCAAAGCTCTCTGAGCCAGGTTTCCATGACCAACTTCTCTTCTTGAAGTTCCTCTCAAAGGACGAGCTTCACCTGTAGAGAATGGTGGGAAGTTATAGTGTAGGAAGAATCTCTCGTCATAGTTGATCATCACGCTGTCAACCATATTCGCATCTTTCACTGAACCTAATGTTACAGCTGTTAAAGATTGCGTTTCTCCTCTTGTGAAGATCGCAGAACCGTGTGCGCCTGGCAAATAATCGATCTCACTCCAGATTGGACGGATCGTTTGAGGATCACGACCATCAAGTCTGATCTTATCATTCAAGATCATCTGACGCATCGCTTCTTTCTCAACATCGTGGTAATACACTTTTACGAAAGGTGTTACTCTTTCCAATTCTTCAGCGTTATCAACGTATTGAGCCAAGAACTCTTCACGCACCGCTTTGAATTTATCGCTTCTCTCTTCTTTACCTGAAGGCGATTTCGCTACTTCATATACTTTATCGTAAGTTTCTTTCCAAACTTTCTCACGGATCGCTTCGTCGTGATTCTCGTGGCTGTATTCTCTTTTCGGGAAAGATTTACCAACTTTTTCAGCCAATCTCTCCTGAGCTTCAACTTGTTTTTTGATCTCAACGTGAGCGAAGTTGATGGCCTCTAGCATTTCTGCTTCAGAGATTTCCTTCATCTCGCCTTCTACCATGACGATAGAATCTTTCGTTGCACCAACCATGATATCAAGGTCAGCGATCTTTAGGTCTTCTAATTTTGGATTAACAGAAAGTTTCCCGTCAATTCTTACCACTCTTACTTCAGACATTGGTCCGTTGAAAGGAATGTCCGTGATCGCGATCGCTGCAGATGCTGCAAAACCAGCCAAATCATCCGGAATGGATTGTCCATCGTAAGAGATCAAAGAGATCATCACCTGTACTTCCGCGTGGAAATCTTCAGGGAACAATGGTCTTAGAACTCTGTCCACCAAACGCATCGTCAAGATCTCCTGATCGGATGGTCTAGCTTCTCTTCTGAAAAAGTTTCCAGGGATCTTCCCTCCTGCGTAGAACTTTTCTCTGTAATCTACTGTCAATGGCAAGAAATCTACGCCATCTTTTGCTTCTTTGCTGGCTACAACAGTTGCTAAAAGCATTGTTCCACCCATTTTTACTACTACAGATCCATCAGCCTGTTTTGCCAATTTCCCTGTTTCGATTGTGATCTCTCTGCCGTCTGCAAGAATGACCGTTTCTGTAATTGCTTGAGGTATACTCATAAATTGTTTTGTGTTGCACTCCGTATTGAGTGCTTTAATTAATTATATTTCGTCTAAAAATGTGGTGCAAATTTACAGTTTTTGTTTGGATTTTCTGAAATTCCATTGAAATATAGATTTTAATATTCTATTTTTACAGCTGATTTAATCAAAAGAGCCTTAAAAGATCTCTTTAACCGAGGTGAAAATTGTTTTTACACTTCCAATATTTCCCTATGAAAACCGAAACTTCTTTTCTGAAAAATCCCTTCTTTATCTCCTGGATATTGGCCTTATTGTTCTACGCATTGGAATATGCGATCAGATCTTCTCCAAGCGTGATGATAGGTGACCTCAAAGAATCTTACGGCGCGACAAGGACAGAAGTCAGCTCGATGATCAGCGCCTACTATATCAGCTACTCCATCACGAGTTTGGCGGCTGGATTATTTTTGGACAGAATGGGCGCGAGAAAGCCTGTGTTTTTTGGAATTTTGGTTTTGGCAATTGGCTCATTATTATTTGGAGGTTCACATTATGTAGTTGGATATGCAGGAAGATTGATGCAGGGCGCAGGTTCAGCAATGGCTTTTCCGGCCGCGGTTTACATTGCAGTGAAAGCTTTCTCTGGAAAAAATCTTGCCACAGCGATTGGAATCACACAGACTTTAGGAATGCTGGGAGGTTCTGCTGGACAGAAATTAAGCAACACTTATTTGACCAATGGAAATAGCGTTACTAGCATCTGGATTATTTTTGGTGTCACCTCATTAATTTTAGCTTTACTGGCATTTTTGTTCACACCCAAAACAGAACCTGGAGAAAAGATTGAAAAGCAAAAGAATTTTCTTGATAATTATAAAATCATCTTCGGAAATCCGCAAAGTTATTTATCAGGTTTGGTTTCGGGATTATTATTCGCTCCGACAACGATTTTTGCGATGATCTGGGGTGTAGATTTTCTTCAAAAAAGCCGAGGTCTTTCCCACGAAACGGCAACAATAGCTTGCGCCTTAGTTCCGATTGGTTGGGCAATTGGATGTCCGCTTTTGGGTTGGGTCGCAGATAAGATCAAACGTAGAATTCCGGTCATCATCGGAGGCGCTGTTTTAATGATCCTAAGCTTATTGCAGTTGGCTTACTTACCAAGTTTAATGTCAGAAAATATTTCTCTATTATTAATGGGAATCGGTTCTGGCGCCGCAATGATTCCTTACTCCATCATCAAAGAAGTGAACCCCGACAAAGTGAAAGGAAGCGCAACAGGAGCCATCAATTTCTTGACCTTTGGTGTGACGACGCTTTTAGCACCTTTGTTTTCTAAATTGTACGGTTCGAAGCTGACAAAGAGCTTAGACGCAGATTCTCTATTACAACATTCACTGTTATTCTTTGTCATAGGAATTTCCTTCGCGATTGTCATTTCTATTTTCTTAAGAGAAACTGGAAATTTAAAAGCGGAAGAAGTGAATTAAATCTTTGATCTTAATATCTATTTTCGGATGATTCTCAACAAAAGAATAATCACCAGAACAACTGAAAATATAAATCCCAAAACAGCAACCAAAGACATTTCACCAACCCTTGGTCCGGATTCCGAAACGAAAACGATTGATGTAGCAATGATATTTGCACCCAAAATCATCGCTAAAATCAGATTAATGATACTCGATTTGATAAGATTGTTGGTTTTCTCAATATTTTTGATCTCGCTCGAAATGGTGAATTTGTTATCATCCAATTTCTGCAGAACGGAGCGCAATTCTTTTGGAATTTCATCAATGTTGTCTGTGAAATTCAGCATTTTGTCCATTCCGGATTTGAAGATCTTTTTCGGACTGATCTTTCTCGATAAAATTTTCTTAGTGTAAGGATGCAGACTTTTAACAATGTCCAGATCAGGATTGATGGTTCGCCCAACGCCTTCTATCAGACCAATTCCTTTGAACAACAGATAAAAATAATCCGGCATATAAAGCTGATTGTCCTTCAGAACATCTTTCATTTTATTAATGATAATATGCGGGTCGATATTTTTCAATGACGTGCTGTGAACGAAATTCAGAACTTCTTCCACGTCATTTTCAAATCGCCTGTCATCTGGGATCTCGTAACTGACTGCCATTTTCTTCAATGACCTCACAATTTTATTTGAATTTTTAGCGACAAAAGCCACAATCAGACTTTCAAGAATCTCCTTGTCATTCGGCTGAATTTTCCCGACGGCACCAAAATCAATAAAAACCACTCTCCCATCTTTCTTCACCAGAATATTTCCTGCGTGTGGATCGGCGTGGAAAAACCCATAATCCAAAATCTGAGAAACGAAAAGTCTCAAACCAACTTCCGAAATCACAACTGGACTGATGTTATTATTAAGAAGCTCAGTTTTATCGGTGACTTTAATCCCGTCAATAAATTCCATACAAAGGACATTATTATTGGAAAATTCGTCGTAGACAACTGGAACGTAGGTTTCTTTGTTATTTTTGAAATTTAATGCAAATTGCTTGATATTATTTCGTTCATTCACCAGTGAAACTTCTTCTAACAAAGACTTTTCGAACGTCGCAATCGCTTGTTTAAGATTTAATTTTGAAGCAATTTCAGAATAGGTCGAAATCAGTTTTACCAAATCTTTTATCAACAACAGATCATCCTCGATCACACTCAGAACATCCGGTTTTTTGATCTTTAAAATCACTTCTTCTCCAGTGATCAAAGTTGCTCTGTAAACTTGCGCAATAGAAGCTGTCGCCAAAGGTTTGGAAACAATTTCAGAGAAATATTCTTTGACCGAAATATTGAATTCGTTTTCCAAGATTTCCTCAACATTCATATCAACAACCTCAACTCTATCCTGAAGCTTCTGCAACTCCTGAATCAACTCTGGCGGAAGCAGATCTTCCCGATTGCTGAACGTCTGCCCAAGCTTCACGAAGGTCGGACCTAATTCTTCCAAAACCAATCGAATCCTCTCGTAAACAGTTCCTTTGGAAATGATCTCATCAGAATTTACAGAACTTTCTTCTGGTTTTTTCCCCATTCTGGCAATCATATCTTTAAAGCCATATTTGCTGAGAACCGAGATCAATCTGGCAGAACGTTTAAGTTTTCGCTGTTGTTTATCGAACATAATTTATAAAAATAAAGGAGCTACAAAGTAACTCCAAAAATTATTCCTACTAATAAAAAAAGTCTTCGAGAGCCTCAGACCGACATTTGATAGTATTTGATTACGCTTCGACTCACATTAAGATAGACCTTTAAAGTAAAAATCTCGCACATTTTGCAAATCAAGCAGATTTAAAATTAGAATCTGAAAAATCAGCATAATCTGCCAGAGCATATTTTTAGATTTTAAAATTTAATTAAAATCTCTTTTTCTTAGGATCAAGAAAAGTTGGAAACACCATCACATATTCTCCAAATTTCAGATTAATTCTTTCTTCGAGATTCACCAATTCACTTTCCATGAACTGATCTCTCATATCGTCATTATCAAAAACCAAAAGCAAATTGGTGTTTTTCCCTTCACCCAGCATATCAGACCGAACTTCAGAAAGAATATATTTTTCAACATCCAGAAGATTTTCTACCATCTGATGCAGATCACTTTCCACATAGATGTCCCATTCTTCAATTTTATTTTCGATTGTATGAAATGTAATACTCAGGATGCTCATTTTTTATATTTTTTTATGATTAATGTTGATAAATTCAGAATGCAAAAATCGTATTTTTTTTGTAAATTAGCCCGTTATAAAAAACAGAAAAACTTAAAGGGTCAGAATGTATTTTAATATTCTGATTTACAATAAATTAAAAAATATTTATGCATAAGGAAGGAGAAAGGTTAATACCGATCAACATTGTTGACGAGATGAGAACCTCTTACATCGATTATTCGATGTCAGTAATCGTATCAAGAGCTTTGCCAGATGTGAGAGACGGATTGAAACCCGTTCACAGAAGAGTGCTTTACGGTATGTATGGTCTTAATGTCTTTTCTAACAGAAAACATTTGAAATCTGCGAGAATTGTTGGAGACGTTCTAGGTAAATATCACCCGCACGGAGACAGTTCTGTTTACGATGCGATGGTAAGAATGGCTCAGCCTTGGAGTTTGCGTTATCAAATGGTTGACGGACAAGGTAACTTTGGTTCTATGGACGGTGATCCACCAGCAGCAATGCGTTACACCGAAGCAAGACTTAAAAAAATATCTGATGAGATCCTTGCCGATCTTGATAAAGAAACTGTTGATTTCCAAAATAACTTTGATGATAGTTTAACAGAACCTACCGTTCTTCCTACAAGGATCCCAAGTCTTTTGGTGAACGGAGCTTCCGGAATTGCAGTTGGGATGGCGACGAATATGGCGCCTCACAACCTATCTGAAAGTATTGATGCGATCTGCTCTTACATTGATGATAAAGAAATTACCATCGATGAGCTGATGAAGCACATCATTGCGCCGGATTTCCCGACAGGTGGAATCATCTACGGTTATGACGGCGTGCGTGATGCTTTCCATACAGGAAGAGGACGTATCGTTTTGAGAGCGAAGATCAACTTCGAAGAGATCGGAAACAGAAATGCGATCATCGTAACAGAAATTCCTTATCAGGTTAACAAAGCAGAAATGATCGCCAGAACTGCTGAGTTGGTAAAAGATGACAAACTCCCAGGAATCTATGAGATCCGTGATGAGTCCGACAGAAATGGCATGCGTATCGTTTACGAACTCAAAAACGACGCGATTCCAAATGTTGTCTTAAATCTTTTATATAAATATACTTCATTACAAACTTCTTTTTCAGTTAACAATATCGCCTTGGTCAAAGGACGTCCTGTACAACTGAATGTGAAAGATATGATCCTGCATTTCGTAGATCACCGTCACGAGGTTATTGTAAGAAGAACAAAATACGAACTTAGAAAAGCACAGGAAAGAGCCCACATCCTTGAAGGCTTTATGAAAGTGATCGGCACTCAGGATTCTCTTGATAGAGCGATTGCGATCATCCGTCACAGTGCAAATCCTGCGGCAGCGAAAGAAGGCTTGATCGAAGAATTTGAACTTTCTGACCTTCAGGCGCAGGCAATTCTAGATCTTCGTTTGGCTCGTCTTACGGGAATGGAATTGGACAAGATCCGTGCTGAGTACGAAGAGATCATGGCCTTAATAAAAGACTTGGAAGACATTTTAACCAATGAGCCAAGACGTTACGAGATCATCAAAGAAGAACTTCAAGAGATCAAAGAAAAATACGGCGACGAAAGACGTTCAGAGATCGATTATACTGGTGGAGAATTCTCTATCGAAGATATGATCCCAGATGAGAAAGTTGTTTTGACCATCTCTCACGCTGGTTACATCAAAAGAACACTTCTTTCCGAATATAAAGTACAGTCCAGAGGTGGCGTTGGAAACAGAGCGGCGACGACAAGAGACGAGGATTTCCTTGAATACATTGTTACAGCCACCAACCACGAATATCTATTATTCTTCACAGAAAAAGGAAAATGTTTCTGGCTAAGGGTCTTCGAAGTTCCGGAAGGTTCTAAAACAGCGAAAGGTAGAGCGGTTCAGAACTTAATTAATATTGAACAGGACGATAAGATTAAGGCTTACATCAGAACCAAAGATCTTAAAAATCAGGAATATATCAACCAAATGAATGTCGTGATGATCACCAAGAACGGGACCATCAAGAAAACATCTTTGGAAGCTTACTCTAGACCAAGAACGAATGGTGTAAATGCCATTGAGATCCGTGATAATGATGCCTTACTAGGCGCAAGATTGACGGACGGAAATTCCCAGATCATGATCGCTACCAAAAATGGTAAATGTATCCGTTTCCCTGAAGAAAAAGCGAGAGCGGTCGGCAGAGGATCTATTGGTGTACGTGGAATCTCACTTGAAGAGAAAGACGAAGTAATCGGAATGATTGTTGTTAATGATTTGGAAAATGATACAGTTTTGGTTGTATCAGAGAGAGGTTATGGAAAAAGAACAGCTGTTGAAGATTACCGAATCACAAACAGAGGTGGAAAAGGTGTAATTACTTTGAACATCACTGAGAAAACTGGAAATCTGATCGCTATCCAAAGCGTAACCGACGAAGACGGATTGATGATCATCAACAAATCTGGTGTCGCCATCCGAATGAACATGAACGAAATGCGCGTGATGGGCAGAAATACCCAAGGTGTGAAAGTCATTAATCTGAAAACCAAGGACGAAATTGCAGCAATTGCAAAAGTAGAAATGGACAGTGAGGTTGTGGAAGAAGAAGGCGAAGAAGTTGCAGAAAACGACAGCAACAATCCGGAATTCAAAGTGAAACCCCAAACTGGTAACAATCAGATCAACATCGGCGATGAAGAGGAATTGAAGAAAATTGAAGACGAGGAAGCCGCAGACAATGCTGAAGAATCAGAAGACAACGAATAAAATAGTATCAAATCGCTTGCGATAACATTTGACCTTAAATAAAAAAATAAAAATTATCATATGAAAAGATTAATTTTAAGTTTAGCAGTTTTATCTGTAACATGTATCAATGCACAGAAAAAGGAAATCGCTAATGCTGTAAAAGCAGTTGATTCAGGAGATCTTGCAACCGCCAATTCAGAAATATCAAAAGCAGAAGGTATTTTTGGTGACAAAACTTATTTACTAGAACCTTCTCTTCTTGAGCAATATTATTATGCAAAAGGATTTTCATTATTGAAATCCGGAAAAAATACTGAAGGCGCAGAATATCTTGCAAAAATTGCAACTCTAGGTACAGAGCCTATTTTCACAGGAAAAGATACGGATAAGAACAAAGTTTATTTTGTAGGAAAAGAAGCATCGGAAAAATTCGGAAATGGAATTTCTTTGAAGCAGGAAAAATACTCACCTTCGTTAAGCGAAAAACTTAGAAATGCAATCAATCCTCAGTTGCAGGCAGCAAGTACAGCAGCAACGACAAATTACAACAATAAGAAATATGATGTTGCTGGAGAAAAATTTGCTGAGACTTATTACTTATTCAAAGCAGCTGGCCAAGACAACAAAAACTATCTCTACTATGCGGGTGTAGCGTATGCGCAGACTCAAGACCAAAAAGCAAAAGGAATTGCGATTCTTAATGAATTGATCAAGTCCAATTATACAGGTGAGGAAACCAACTACACTGCAAAAAACAAGAAAACTGGAACCGTAGAAAATCTTGACAAAAACGCGTACGATCTTTACCAAAAGATGAAAGATGGTAGCGATTATTCAGATTTTAAAATCGAAAAAACGCCTAGCAAGCAAGAAGAATTGTATGAGATTCTAGCTTCATTACTTTTTGATCAGCAAAAATTTGAAGAAGCAGCGGCTATTTCCGATGATGGATTAAAGAAGTTTCCAAACAACAAGACACTCTCTCAGATCCAAGGAAACTCCTATTTTAAAACTGGAAAAACTGGAGAATTTGTAGCAAATCTAAAAGCACAATTGGCTAAAAATCCTGGGGATAAAGTTAATTGGTACAACTTGGGCGTTCTACAATTAAAAGATCCAGCTATGCAGAATGATGCAGAAACATCATTGAAAAAAGCTTTGGAAATAGATCCAAACTTTGAAAATGCACTTCAGAATATGGTCTATTTGTACATGGGAGATGATGGAAAAACGGTTGACGAATATAATAAGCTTAGAAAATCTGGAAAGATTGATGCGGCCAACAAAATAATGGAGGAAAGAAGAGCCAGATTCTCAAAAGCAATTCCTTATGCAGAAAAATACAATGCCATCAAACCGGATGACAAAGACATGGTCAGCATTCTAAAAGGTTTGTACATGACAACGCAAAACACTGCAAAGTACAACGAGTTCAAAGCAAAAGAAGCTGCGATGAAATAATTTTAAAAGAAGCCAATTGGCTTCTTTTTTTGATTTTTACAGAGCAAACTAAAAATGTATATTTGCTATTAATTAAAAATAAATAAACAAATACCTTTATATGAAATTTTTTATTGACACAGCCAATCTAGAGCAAATCAAAGAAGCACAAGATCTTGGAATCCTGGATGGTGTTACTACGAATCCTTCCCTTATGGCAAAAGAAGGAATCTCTGGCAAAGAAGCCATCAACAAGCATTACGTTGACATTTGCAACATCTCAGACGGCGATGTTTCCGCAGAAGTTCTTTCCACAACTTACGATGAAATGATCAAAGAAGGAGACGAACTTGCTGCACTTCACGAGAGAATTGTTGTAAAAATCCCAATGATAAAAGACGGCATCAAAGCCCTAAAATATTTCTCAGACAAAGGCATCAAAACCAATTGCACTTTGATTTTCTCTGCAGGACAAGCACTTCTGGCAGCAAAAGCTGGCGCAACTTACGTATCTCCTTTCTTAGGAAGATTAGATGATATTTCCGTTGATGGACTTAATTTGATTGAAGAAATCCGTTTGATTTTTGACAATTACATGTTTGATACAGAAATCCTTGCAGCATCCATCAGAAGCCCTATGCACATCATCAATTGTGCAAAAATTGGTGCAGATGTAATCACTTCGCCACTTCCATCGATTCTTAATTTGCTCAATCATCCATTGACAGATTCAGGATTGGCGCAGTTCGTAGCAGATTCCAAGAAGTTGGGTTAAAATTATTTGGGCGCCAATTTCCGCCCGTAGTTTATCCTGAGCGAAGTCGAAGGATTCCCGCTGTCACTCTGAGCCTCTCGAAGAGTCCACTCAGTTCGGGGGCGCGCTTCGCAAGAAACAAGATTTGTCATCAAATCCAACATACAAAAAACCTTCCCGTTTTCATAGCGAGAAGGTTTTATATTTTTGAGATCAATCCAAAATTATTTAGAATATAGTTTCTTTCAAGAGATAGAGATTCAAGAAAATAATAATCACACTGATGATGATCGCCAAAACTTTAAGCCACATTTTGTTCGCAAACTCTCCCATTTTCGCTTTGCTGTTTGTAAACATTACCAATGGAACAACCGCAAAACTCAATTGCATCGAAAGGATCACCTGACTAAAGACCAAAAGATCCGCAGTTCCCTTCTCACCATAGATCAAAGAAATAACAAAAGCTGGAATGATTGCAATCGTTCTTGTTATCAATCTTCGAACCCAGGGTTTCAATCGAATATTTAGAAAACCTTCCATCACAATTTGTCCGGCAAGCGTTCCCGTCAAAGTAGAATTTTGACCAGAAGCCAGCAACGCGACTCCAAAGAAAATACTTGCCAAAGTAGTTCCCAGAAGTGGCGTCAACAACATATAAGCATCATTAATGTCCGCCACATCTTTGTTCCCCGAAGTATGGAAAGTTGCTGCCGCAATAATCAAAATCGCTGCATTGATGACGAAAGCCAACATTAATGATAGACTGCTATCAATACTTGCGAATTTGAGCGCTTCTTTTTTACCTTCCGTTGTTCTTGGGTAATTTCTAGTTTGTACAATACTGCTGTGCAAATAAAGGTTGTGAGGCATCACCGTTGCTCCCAAAATCCCAATTGCAATGTAAAGCATCGATGGATTGGTAATAATTTCCTTCTGTGGAATCAAGCCTTCCAACAAAGGAAAAATCTCTGGTTGGCTAAGGAAAATCTCATAAAAGAAAGCCACAAAAATGATGAAGATCAATCCGCCAACAATACTTTCAATATATCTAAATCCACGTGATTGCAAGAATAAAATCAAAAATACATCAACAATTGTAATCACAACACCCCAAGTGAGTGGAATTCCAAAGAGGAGATTCAAAGCAATGGCGGAACCGATGACTTCTGCCAGATCACAGGCAGCAATGGCAATCTCACAAAATATCCAGAGCACAAAATTAACAGCCGGATGAAAATGATCTTTACAAGCCTGCGCTAAATCGCGCTCCGCAACAACACCCAATTTAACAGAAAGATGTTGCAAAAGAATCGCAAAAAGATTTGAAATTAAAATGACCGAAAGCAATGCATAGCCAAACTGCGCTCCACCGGCAATATCCGTTGCCCAATTCCCTGGATCCATATAACCGACTGCAACAAGCAATCCTGGACCCATATAGGCCAATAATTTCTTTTTGAAACTTCCGTCTTTAGGAATATTGACGCTTGCGAAAACCTCTTGGAGAGAGTTGGAACTCTTCTCTTTTCGCCAGCCACCGTTATGATTAAATTGCTCCAATGATCTGCATTGTTAGATTAGACTAACAAAATTAGTTATACTCTACTTAACTCGCAAGTTAACAATAAAAAAACTGCCAATTGCTTGGCAGTTTGTATTTAACTTTAAGTCGATTTATTTTGTAAATCTGATTGCTGTTTTTCTATCAGACTCTCTTTCTTTGTCAGTAGCGTCTGCTGAAACTTTTGCAAATTTAGATCCATAACCTTCTGCTTCCAAGACTTGAGCCGAGCTAACTGCAGATTTTATAACACTTGCTCTTTCTCCAGACAATTTCAAGTTAACTGCTTCGTCACCTTTTTTATCTGTGTAAGCTCCAATTTTAATTTTAGCATCTGGAAATTCAGCCAAGATTGCTTTCAAATTATCCAACTGAACTTGAGATTCAGGAGTTAATTTCGCGTTCCCAAATTCGAAATTAAGATTATCAAAATTAAACCATCTATCTTTCAATTGTTCTTCTGTTGAATTTTTGTAATCATCAGATTTTAAGAAAGTAACAATTTGATCTTCGATTCCACCTTTGTAAGCTTGTAGAGTTTTTCCGCTTGGTAAAGTCACTACTAAGGTTTCTCTTGTTGTAACCACAGAATCTGGTGTTGTATTTGTAGAATCTGCTACTACCGCTGATGAATCAGTTGTTCCCACTGGAACTGTTTCTACCTTCTTGTTGCATTGTTTCCAGAAGAACCAGCCTAACAACAATAATAAAAGCAATGGCAATAACCATTTCCAAATGCTTCCGCCTCCTCCATTATTATCGGAAACAATTTCGTGTGTACTTCCGCTTCTGTTGACTTCGACTTTTGGAGTGTCAGTGATAGGAGAGTCTGTCACGATTGGTCTTTCCGTAACTGGCGTCACTGGATTTACATCTGCAAGTGGCGTTTGATTTGCTTCCGGAATTACGTTCACATTTACCGGTTCTGCATCCACAGTCCCGAACCAATTTCCTAATCCCAAAGATGCGAAACTAAATCCAGCTGGTAATAATGAAGTTAAAAGTCCTTTTTGCTCGTCCAATAGATTTCCGAAAGATGAGACGTCCAAATTATTTTCCGTTGCATATCTTCCAAGAGTTCCTGCTGTCGCTCCAGTAACTAAATTCAATAATGAATTTGTAGATTCAGTTTTGATTCCCGCATAAGATGAAACTGCGTTTGTAATTGCTGCAAGTTTATCACCGTCTCCAAAAATTAAACTTAAGATTTTTGAAACAACAGTATCACTCCCACTTAGATTTCCCAAAAGATTTGACAATAATCCAGAAGTTGATGCGTCTTTGACTGTACTGAAAAGTTCTGATTTTGCATTGCTATTGGCAAAACCGCCAATCACTGCAGGTAATAATGCAGAAATTGCTTTTGAAATTCCAGATTCACTTTCTCCAAGTTGAGTTGCTGTTTGAGACACTGTTGCTGGTCCCAGTTGACCTTTGATAAGGTCGATAAGATTAGTTGACATAATAGTTTATTTTATGAGTTTGATTTTGGTAATGTTACCAAATATTAATCCACAAATTTTCAATATGAATAATTTTAATAAAACTTTAACTAATTATGATTTAACTTTTTAATTTTATAAAATGAAAAAATCCGTCTAAAATACGATTAAGGATTTTCTATTTCGCTTTTCTTCTTTTCAATTCTTTATCAATCAATCCCAATTCCCGTCCGGTTTGTCCAGCAACAGACGTATTTTCCTGCGCTCTTCTCGTAAGATACGGAACGACGTCTTTCACAGGACCATAAGGCAGATATTTGGCAACGTTATAATGTTTGTCCGCCAAGTAATAAGTAATATTATCACTCATCCCGTAAAGCTGTCCAAAATAGATATGCGGATTGTTGTGCTCCAGATTGTTGGCCTGCATTTTATCCATCACCAATTCGGAGGATTTCTCGTTGTGTGTTCCGAAGAAGGCTGAAACTTTATCGAGATTCGCCATCACGAAATCAATTCCTGCATTGTAATTATCGTCGGAAGCTTGCTTGGTTGGTTGGATTGGGTCTGGGTAGTTTTGTTCCTCGGCACGTTTTCTTTCCTTTTCCATATAAGCGCCACGAACAATCTTATAACCAATGAAATAGCCTTTTTCTTTCGCTCTTTCAAGATGTGCGTTCATATATTCCAAACGGCCGGTTCTGTACATTTGAATAGTGTTCCAAACGATGGGTTTTTCCTGATTGTACTTTTCCATCATTTCCTCACAAAGTTGGTCGGCCGCATCTTGCATCCAGGATTCTTCGGCGTCAACCATTACTTTTTTGTTGTTCTCGAAACAGAGTTTGCAAACTTCGTCGAAACGCGTCACTACTCTATTCCATTCTTCTTTTTGGCTGGTGGTGAGTTCTTTGCCTTTCCCAACTTCTTCATAAATATCAATTCTACCAAAAGCCGTCGGTTTGAAAACAATAAACGGAATCGCTAGATTTCCAACAGAAAATCTAATGATATCTTTGATTTCCTTGCAAACTGCATCAAAAACTTCCTCTTCTTCTTTTCCTTCAATGGAGTAATCGAAAATGCTTCCAACGCCACGTTTGAACATCTGTTTTACCACAGACATACTTTCCTCTCTCGTTTCGCCACCGCAAAACTGTTCGAACAAAGTTTGCTTCACGATGCCGTCCACAAACGGAAAATTGTTCTTAACGGTAAAATTGAGCAGTGAAACGCCAATATTCGTCAATGCAGGCTGTTCGATGGCCTTGAACATCCAATACGCTTTTCTCAGCTGAGCATCCGTTTTATCGGCAAATGCGAGCTTTGTATCATTGAAAATACTCATATCCAGAATTTGTCCCAAAAGTAAATATTATTTCGATTTCAAAATGAATTTTTAACCGAAATTTTATCATTAATTTAAAATTAAATGACCACAAAATCAATATCTCAACATAATTCTAAATCCATCAAACGAACGATAATTTTTGAGACTAATTTTTATTAATTATTAAAAAGAAAACCCTTCCGAAGTTTGAACTTGAAAGGGTAATTTTATTGGAAAAGGCTTCGACTCCGCTCAGCCTGACATTCATATTTAATCATAAATTCCGATGTCATCCTGAGCGGAGTCGAAGGACTTTTATATTTTACTCATCTTTATATCTTGTACAAAACGTTGATTTATATTGAATCTGCAGCCCGACTTGAGCGGAAATCCTTTTTTGCGTAAACTAAAGTTCTATTTGGACTGAAATCGTCTGCAAAAAAGATTGGGAGCGGAAGGCGGAAATAGCTGCCCAAACAAAATCAACTATTTTAATATCAATGCAAGAAATGTCTCATTCCCGTAAACAACATCGGGATTTGATGCTCATTCGCCGCTTCGATGGAGTCATTATCTCTCATACTTCCACCTGGCTGAATAATCGCCGTAATGCCTTCCTGTGCACAGAAATCCACCACATCTCGGAAAGGGAAAAATGCATCCGAAGCCAAAACCAACTCGCCGTCGAATTTCTCTTTGGCTCTTTCAATTGCTTGTTGTGTTGCCCAGATTCTGTTCACTTGTCCACCACCGATTCCAATGGCTTGAACGCCGTTTGAAACCACGATTGCGTTGGATTTTACATATTTCACCACCCTTTGAGAGAACAGTAATGCTTTTCTTTGTTCGTCTGTTGGAGCGGTTTCTGTCACTAATTTAATATCGTCTGAGAATTGGTCGTCGGCACTTTGAACCAACATTCCGCCATCAATTTTCACCCAAGCTTGTTTGTCTGTCACCTGGTTTTTGATTTTGATGATTCTAAGATTTTTCTTTTTTCTGAGGATTTCCAAAGCATCTTCGTCAAAGTCCGTTGCCATCACGATTTCGAGGAACGTTTTGTTCAATTCCTCAGCCGTTGCCGCATCCACTTTATAATTCATTCCGATGATGCCGCCGAAGATGGAAATTGGGTCGCATTCGAATGTTTTAGTGTAAGTTTCCAAAGCTGTAGTTCCAACCGCAACACCACAAGGCGTTGAGTGTTTTACAGCACAACAAGCCAATTCATCCTTGAACTCATTAACCACTTTCCAACACAAATCCATATCTCTCAAATTATTGAAAGACAATTCTTTGCCTCCCAAAATTTCGAAATCCTTCATTGCGCCGTTTTCGAAAGTCGAAGTGTAATAAGCCGCTGACTGGTGCGGATTTTCGCCGTAACGCAAGTCTGAAACCTTTTTGTAAGAGGCGTTCAGATAAGTTGGATATTCTTCATCCAAAAGCATTCTGGAAATCGCAGCATCGTAGGCAGAAGTCAGATTGAATACTTTTCCAGCCAATTTCTTTCTGGTTTCGATGGTCGAATCACCATTTTCTGACATTTCATTTTTGATGATTTCGTAGTCATTTACGTCTGTAAGAACCACAACAGAATTGAAATTCTTAGCTGCAGAACGCAACATAGAAGGTCCGCCAATATCGATGAATTCTACTTTTTCGTCAAGAGAAATTTCTTTGTTCACGTTTTCGAAAAACGGATAAAGATTCACGATGACCATATCAATCAGTCCGATTTCGTACTCCTGAACGGTTTTCATATGTTCCTCGTTGGAACGAACCGCCAGCAATCCGCCGTGAACTTTCGGGTGCAGGGTTTTCACTCTGCCGTCCAGCATTTCCGGAAAATCTGTGACTTCATCGATTTGAATCGGGCTCAATCCGGCGTCTTTCAAATGTTTGAATGTTCCGCCGGTGGAAATCAATTCGTAGTTCTGTTCTTCGAGAAATCTTGCGAAATCTACCAAACCGCTTTTATCAGATACGCTGATAAGTGCTCTCTTTTTACTCATACCTTCTCTTTCAAATTTTACTTTTTACAGTTTTATCCAAACTGTGATTTACCGGTTCTTTCACCTCCGGATTTCTATTAATTGGTCGCTCCGACGGAGCTATTAGATTTCATTTCTTAATTTAAAGTTAATTATAAATAAAATTCATAAAATAATATATTACAACACTTTACAAATTAAAATATTATTTTAACTTTAACTTAATGTTTTATTTATTTAAAACCAAATCAATGGCTTTTGGGAAAATATCATATTCAGCAAGATGAACTTTTTCAGCAACTATTTCGGCAGTATCAGTTTCATCAATCTCAAATTTTCCCTGCAAAATCACCTCGCCTTCATCGATACCTGAGGTCACATAATGAACGCTTGCACCACTTTCTTTCTCGCCTGCTTCGATGACCGCATTGTGAACATGATGACCCCACATTCCTTTTCCACCAAATTTTGGTAATAATGCCGGATGAATATTAATGATTTTTCCTTCCCATTTTTCACAGAATTCCGGCTTCAAAATAGATAGAAAACCTGCCAGAACAATCAAATCTGTATTCTCAGGAACGGCTTGTTCAAGATTCTCAGCGAAGTCTTTTCCGCGTTTGATTAATTCATTCGGGATTTGATGTTTCTGAGCTCTTTCCAATCCGTAACATTCTCTGTCAGCGATGACCTGGATGATTCTTGCATTTCGGATTTCTCCGCTATCAATGCAATCTATAATCCTTTGAAGATTGGTTCCTGAACCTGAAATTAAGATGGTGATGTTTTTCATTTATAAATGTAACAATGTATCAGTTTAATAATTTAACAATTGAACAAATTGGTAAACTGGTACATTATTAAATTGCTAGATTGATAATTTTATTTTCTCGCTTCCTTCCGTGATTTCGCCCACTACATATGCGTCTTCCAAAAGGTCAAGGATTTTATCAACGTGATTTTCGTCGGTCACGAGAACCATTCCAACGCCCATATTGAACGTTCCGAACATCTCTTCTCTTGCGATGTTGCCACGTTTTTCCAATTCCTGCATTACGGTCGGAATTTGGATTTTTGAAGCATCGATGGTTGCGCAAAGTCCTTCTGGGATAATTCTTGGAACATTCTCGTACAATCCGCCTCCTGTGATGTGCGCAATACCGTAAAGTGGCGCTTCTTCCAACACTTTATGAATGTCTTGATAATATAATCTCGTAGGAACCAAAAGTGTTTCGTACAAAGGTTTTCCTTCAAATTGCTCTTCGAAATCCGGGAATATCTTTCTCACCAATGAAAATCCATTGGAATGAAATCCAGAACTTGGAATAACAATAATTTTATTCCCTGCTCTGATTTTGGAACCGTCAATGATTTGGTCTTTTTCTACAATTCCGACGCAGAATCCAGCAACGTCATAATCGCCTGGCTGATACATTCCTGGCATCTCGGCAGTTTCGCCACCAATCAATGCGCAGTTGTTGTCTTTACAAGCTTTTACCATTCCAAGAACGATTTCTGCTGCAATCTCAGAATCGAGTTTTCCGCAAGCCAGATAATCCAGGAAAAACAAGGGTTTTGCACCGTGGCAAAGAATATCGTTCGCGCACATTGCGAAACAGTCGATGCCGATAGAATCGTATTGTTTGGTGTCCAAAGCGATTTTCAGTTTGGTTCCAACGCCATCGGTTCCTGAAACCAACACTGGATTTTTGTAGCCAGCAATCTCATAGAACGCACCAAAGCTTCCAAGATTGTTGAGAACGTTTTTGTTATGGGTTTCGGCAACGGCAGATTTTATTTTATCTACTGTTTTGTAGCCTTCTTCTTTATCGACTCCGGCGGATTTATAGGTATTGCTCATTTTTAGATTTTCAATTTCATTTATTCTTATTCATTGGATTGAAATCCAATGCTGATAAATCGGTCGCCACGCTGTGGCTTGTTTGACTTTTTATCTTTCTTCATCAACTCTTTCAGGTTTTTGAGGCCTGAAAGAATATCAGAATTTACTAGATTTATTTCAAACTTACTTTTTCAAAATTGTTAAATAAAAAAGCCGACAATCTTTTAGATTATCGGCCGTTATTTTAGTCCACAAGTTCGGAGGTGCTGATGTAATTCTCTTTGCAAGAATTAGGATATTTCTCAAAATGAACTTGTTGAATTTTCATTGTCCTTATTTGATTGCAAAGCTACGCATTCTTAATATGACTTTCCAAAATGTTAAGCGAAAAAGTTTTTAACAGCAGTCAATTTCTCTTCGAATTCCGCTTTTTTTTCATCATTAATTATCCCTTTTTCCCCATCAAAACTCTCTTTGAACTTTGGTAATGTAAAGGTCTGTAGAACATTAGCTCCACTGAAAGGGGCTCTTGCTTCAAAAGCTGCCACAACATTCTTTCCACCACCAGGACCAGGCGCTGTAGCCAAAACAAAAACAGGCTTCTCGCCAAAATGTTTGCGGTCTTTGATTCTTGACACCCAATCGAATATGTTTTTGAAAGCCACAGTATAAGTGCTGTTGTGCTCTGAAAAAGAAATAATCAATAGATCGGAAGCATCTATCTTTTCAGCAAATTGAAGTGCCAAAGTTGGGATGCCATCGTGCTTTTCTCTATCAACGCTGAACAAGGGCATTTCGAAATCGTTAAGATCCAAAAGCTCTACTTCTGCACCGTTGAATTGTTTTGCTGTGTATTCTGCCAGTTGCTTATTGATGGATTCTCTGGAGTTGCTCGCTCCAAATGCTAATATTTTCATTTAATCAAATTTTTAAAGCGTCAAAGGTATTAACTATTGAAGGGAAAGTGGTTGATATTTGTTATTTAAATTGAGAAATATTTGTAGCTGACGACGAAGATAATTATTAATATGATAAAATCTTGGTCTTAAAATTGATATGTCAAATCTATCTAAACCGATTTTTATTGATGTTAAACTTTAACTCTCTACCGCTATGATATTCGACAAAAACTACCTCAAGCCCAGCAATGAAACAGCATATCACGTGTATCAGGAGGAATCTGAACAAAGCGATTTTGTAAATCCATACAACGATAGCCCGTACCTGATCAGTTCTCTTCAAAAACTGAGGAACAAAGTGAGTTGCAAAAGAAAAAGGAAAGCGATAGAAGATTGTCTTGAGAATTACAAACACGACACGGTAGAGAATCCTGAAATCAATGTTTTCAAAAATGTGGATGATTTGAATACTACGGCGTCTTTTGCAGATTACGCCAGATCATCTTATCAGAAAGTATTGAAAGATATTGAGAACCTTCAAAAGCTGATGGATAAATTGGATATGAACGAACCAGACTCTGTTCGAATTATCTCTTAATTAGAAACATTCATTTTAACATAAATAAGGCTGTTCCAATTTGGAGCAGTCTTTTTTTTGTTTGAGAGCATTCACTTTTTCACCACATAGACACATCGTTTTTGTAATGTTTTAAGATAAAATATTTTGATGCTCAAATCTATTTTATCTTTTCTAAAAACAGATATTTCATTTTTCTATCTATGTAGTTTAACTAATTTTCAGAGCTAATATTTAGTGTTTGTTTAAAAATGATTAAGAAATAAAATTTTCAAAACATATTTCTTTTCCCCAATTCTAAAAGGTGGAAAAACGCCTTGAAAATTTCATCAAAATTACTGCCTTTAGGGTCGGGGAAATAATTTTGATGAAAGTTTAAGCAGGGTCTTAATTAACAAAAAAGGCCGGAAGATAACTCCCGGCTTTGATATTGAATGTCTGTCAATGATTATTCTACAACAATCTTAGAAGACTGGTTTTTAGTTGCTACAATGTAAACACCTTTTGCGAGCTTGTTAAGGCTTACTTTACCTTTGTTCTCAACGTTGTTGATGGTTTGAACCAATTGTCCGTTTAAGCTGTAGATTTTCACTGTTTCGTTTTTCTCGATACCACTGATGAAGAATTGGTTATTTTTCACTGGGTTTGGGTAGATCGCGATTTTTGTTTTTTGAGCATCGACATCGTCCGTTGCCAATCCTGCGAAACAAGTCCAAGACAGGTTGTCAAAAGACACACGGTTGCTTGTAACATCATCTACCAACTCGATTACCACATTACCTTCAACATTGATGTTACTGATAGTTTGAGTCTTAGCAGTCTTAGAATAAGGAATTTGTCCTTTCACCACACCGTTCACTTTCAATGTATAACTTCCCTCACCGTCGTTGAATGGCAAGTAAGTTTTCACTGTCAAAGATCCGATACCACCAGAGATTGTAGAAGATTTCAAGCTTCCTTTTCTGATACAGATCGCTCTGTTGTTGTCCCCATCAATGTAAATCTGCTTATCTGTTCTTGCGTTGGTTGCAGTCCAAACGATGCTTTTGTTAGACCACTCTCTACCCGCATAAGAAGAATTGGTTGCTGGCATATTTTCAAAATCTTCTGTACCACAAGTGGTAGTTTCTCCTGTACCACCTCCTGCTTCTGTTGTGCCTTGTACACTTGTGCTATTTTCAGATTTGTTACCTGCCGCATCTCTTGCTAACACGTAGAAAGAATAAGTTGTAGAAGAGTTAAGTCCTGAAACTGTTCCAGTTGTTGTAGAAACAGAAGCTTTAAATGCATTATCTACATAAATGTCATAACCGCTAACTCCGATATTATCTGTTGAAGCTGTCCAAGATAACGACACACTGTTTGAAGTTACCGCCACAACAGCAAGATTTGTAGGCGTAGATGGTGCTACAGTATCAGATGATGATCCACCATTGAAAGTATCTGGCCAAGTATTCTGCGCTGCTGGACCACCCCAGATCACAGTTGCCAAATAAGGATTGTCGATGAATGGGTTTCTGTTTTTCTGAACACCTGCTACTACATTGTTTCTTGTTCTTTCGAAGTCAGAAACGGGATCTTCTGCATTCCATTTCAACAGGATATCTGGGAAGTCGGATGAGTAAGTTGCCGGATTCATTGTGATGTTCAAAGGAAGACATCTTGTATTGTATCTTACGTACATGTACATTAAGATTCTAGCAACGTCACCTTTCCACTCGCTTCCTGGGTACCAACCACCTCTGCTCGTTTTACCTGCAGTTACGCCAGTTCCATCATCAAAAAGAAGACTTCCTCTCGTACTGTTCAACTGCATGTCCGTTGGACGAAGGTGGTGACCGTCGGCACCTGGACCAGACTCACCTAGATTAGGTGTTCCTTTTGATTTGGCGTAAACGTGCTCGCGGTTCCAAGATCCGCTGTATGGACGGCTTCTTTGGTGTGTCCCAGAACTTGTGGACCCGTACATCAATAATAGATTGGACGGGTTTGTTGGATCTGCATCACTCGTTTTGAAGAGGTTCGCCAATCCCGCAGAGTAAGAAACACTAGCCGTGTGGGTGGTTGTGATCAATGTCGCAAGATCAGCTTTCAGTTCGTTTTTCGTTTTGTTGAAGTTGACACCGGAATAGTAAGAAGACGCCGACTGTGCAAAAACCACAAACGAAATGATACTTGCAAAGAATGAAAATTTTAATTTCATGTGATAAAAATATATTTAATTGATTCTAATAGTTGCTTTATAATGATCCTCGAAACGAATCTCAAAAGGGTAATCCTGAATGGCGATGGGTACAAGGTTATCAAATTCCAAAAACACGTCTTCCTCAAATTGATACAAGCTTGCAGGAGCTTCTTCATCCGTCAATGCTGAATGGATCTGGACTTTCAAGCCTTGTTTCGAGTCTTCTTCAGTTGAAGGATTCGTCATTTGATCTAATGGAAATTGACTGACTTTAATTACTTTAATCCACAGACCGGGATGTTGTTCTCCTTCGCCAACAAACAGTTGATTGGTAACGTGGCTGATGCCAATCACATAAAGTGGGGATTTCTTTCCGCCCACATTGATTCCTTTTCTTTGTCCAAGCTTGAAGTTCTCCGTTCCCTGATGCTCGCCGATCAAAAAACCGTCGAACAAACCGTAATTTCTTACTTCGACCGCCTTAGTCAGTGCATCTTTCTTCGAATCCAATACAGAAACATCAGTTTCAAAGATTGAAGAGTCTAATGGTATTTGAACGATTTGACCAGATTTAATCACGGATATTTAATTATTTATTGAGACCGTCACCAAAAAACGGTATTATTTTTAGCTAATAGATAACGGGGGCGCTAAAGTAATTATTTTAATTCACATACGAATGAATTTAACATAAAGTTTCACACAATCGTAATATTGTCAAAATTCTACAGGTTTCACATAGATCTTTCACTACCATGGGCAATGTTCCATAGGTTTCACATGTGGCTACTAATATTGAACTCTTCGAGTTCTTCGTGAATAAATGTCAAACTATCTTTTTCATTACCATTGGCGATCCATAGGTTTCACATACGGCTACTAATATTGAACCCTTCGAGTTCTTCGTGAATAAATGTCAAACTATCTTTTTCATTACCATTGGCGATCCATAGGTTTCACATACGGCTACTAATATTGAACTCTTCGAGTTCTTTGTGAATAAATGTCAAAATATCTTTTTCATTACCATTGGCGATGTTCCATAGGTTTCACCTATGGCTACTAATATTGAAATCTTCGAGTTCTTTGTGAATAAATGAAATTAATCAAATGCCAGTCAGAGATTCTCGAAGACCTATAACAATCGCTGGCTCAGCCAGCTCTATAAAACTTCCTCCCATAACCTTCGACATTTCTTTGTCAC
This sequence comes from Chryseobacterium sp. FH1, assembly GCF_000735135.1. Classification (GTDB taxonomy): domain Bacteria; phylum Bacteroidota; class Bacteroidia; order Flavobacteriales; family Weeksellaceae; genus Epilithonimonas. Next base: position 36,176 of record NZ_JPLZ01000006.1, on the reverse strand, counting down.
CCTTAAACCCTCAAGCGCTACCACTCTCCAACACAAAAAAAAGACCCAGACAAAAACCCAGGTCTTAAATATGATAATTTTGAAAATCAGTTTAGAGATTCTGATCTTCGTGTTTTCCTTCTTTGATCTCCTCTACCAATTTGGTATTGAAGGCTGGAAGATCTTCTGGTGTACGGCTTGTCACCAAGCCATTGTCCACCACTACTTCACTGTCTTCCCAGATCACACCTGCATTTTTCAGGTCGACGCTGATGGATTCTACCGAGGTCATTTTTCTGCCTTCTGTAGCACCTGCATTGATTAGAATCTGAGGACCGTGGCAAATGGCCGCCACTGGCTTGTGCTGTTTGAAGAAATCCTGCACGAATGACAAAGCCGCTTTATTAGTTCTCAGTTTATCTGGATTGATGACACCTCCTGGCAATACTAATGCATCATAGTCGCTTGCTGAGGCTTCGTCAAGTGTCACATCTACCTTGTATTCCTTTCCCCAGTCTTTTCCAGACCAGGCTTTGATGCTTCCATCTTGAGGACTTACAATGTGCGCCGTCCAGCCTTGTTGTTCCAAATGTTCTTTTGGAGAACTCAATTCACTTTCTTCAAATCCGTGGGTTGCAAGTATTGCAATTTTCTTTGACATAATAATATATTTTTGTGATTAGTATGTCATCAAGTAAGAAAATATAATGCCGATGCGGGTTTTGAGAATTATAAATGTTTGTTAAAGTGGGTTGAGGCTGGAGCTTGGAAGTTGGAGGACGGGTTTACGGTTAGAAGTTGAAGGGTTGAGTTTGTGACAGCATTTAAAAAGAGGAAAAACATCAATGGTACGGAGGCGAGATTTCCTTGCCCTTACCCTAAAGGGAGGGAAATTTTGTTTGGGCGGCGAAATTTTCTTGCCCCTAGCACTAAAGGGAGGAAAATTTTGTTTGAGTGTCTTGTTTTAAATAAACATTAGATTGTTTAAATTTGTCTGAATAAAAATGAGCAATGACAATTGAGGATTTGATAGGAAGTTATGCAGTGGAAGGTAGTAATCAGGAGGAGAAAGGGTATCCTTATCACGGCGTATTGACTTTAAGTCTTGATGAAAATAACAGAATCAACGCCCAATGGACGATTGGCAATCATATTCAGAATGGGACGTGCTTTTTTAAAGATCAGATTCTGGTCGTTAATTTTAATTATGTAGGCGACGATCATCAAATCTACAAGGGCGTTGCTGTCTACCGATGTCTTAGCAAGAATATCCTAGATGGCTTTTGGTCCGAGAAGCATGGAAATCCGCTTTATCTGGGAAGTGAGTATTGTGTGCGGACTCCTGGGGCTGAGTTTTTGAATTGATTTCCATTGACTAATACTAGTACAGGTGAGATCCTCAGATTCAATCACAGATCCAAAAAAACATTAAATTATTAAAATATCCTAATATTTCTAGTCAAGTAGCATTTCCTACGCATCATCATGGCTTTATCTATACTTCAACCTGCAAGTAGATTAAATGAATTAAAGTTCATAAAGTTATTTGTTTTCAACTATGCGTAAATAGATAGAGTAAAAACCCCAATTTGATGAAATATTCAAATTCATGATTAAACTATCAATCCTTAAAATTCAAAATACTTCTTTTATCTTGAAAATTATTTCTTACAAATTAATTCTGTATCACATTAGTTACTTCCATTTTTCACAATCAAGATTTAGATAAAAAAAGAAGCCCACGCCGTTGTATATACTATTAGGTATTTAGTGAGTGTTCATGACCTCACCCTACGGGTTTACAAGCACCCTCATTTTTTTTAGCTATCCGATAATCAATTCGATACCGGCTTTTTCTGCTTTGTATTTTATTTTGGTCTGCAGTTCATAATAGCTCCAGTTGCGAAGCACAAATTCCTGTTCTTTTGCAATTCCTATTTTGTCTTCCTGATCTTTAAGGATAAGGGTGCCTGCCTGTTGCCTGATGCAGAAATCAATCAATTTGCGGCTGTACAGATGAAGATGATGACTGACAAAACGGTTTTCCAGATCCTCTGTTTTGTGCAGTGCCTTCTGTTTGCGTTTGGTTCCATGTCCGGAACGGGAATATGCGACTCCGGCTCGAATCCTTTTATTACTGGCCTGGATCGCCAATCTGCGGTAGAGGAATTCCTCTTTCGAGCCAATATTCATCCGTACATTATTGGCTTTTACCACGATCGGATGTTCTAATGACAGGGATGCTTCAGCAATGATGTCGGGTTTTAAACCGTGGTCTTCCTTTTCAAATTCAAAAACAGCTAGCCAAAATATTTTACCGTCTTTTAGCTGTACCTGTGAATTGCACAGCTTGATCTCTTCTCTTAAGAGACGTTCCAGTACCAAATGTTTATCAGAGAAATCTCTCCCTAAATACGTTTTGACAGGGATCGCAAACATATTGAAACTAAACGCTTTCTTTTCGGGATCATACTTCATTTTGCTGATGCATTTGATCGGAAGCGGAATGGGAATGTCTTTTTTAAAGTTTCTCAGTGATTGAGACCCTTGCCAATAGTCGGCTTTGTTTTTGGAAAAGGTAGATTGAATCGTATGGTTTAGGCTTCCTAGAATATCGGTCGTAACCTCCCCTTTGAAACGGTCGAAGATCATCCGTGCAGTTGTGTGTGTTTTCGATCTCGTAAACATTCCCATTTCATCTTTGTTTACATCCGCTAGTTTGTATTGGATGTCTTCTGTAAGGTAAAAGAAATCTTTGATCATTTCCTGAACATACAGATGGGAAACAATTAAATTAGCCGCCCGGAAACACCGGTTCTGATAACGATATAGTTTTTCCCACATCTCTTTTTGTTCATTTGCAGGAAGATCGATCAGCAACTGAATTCTTCGGGTAAGTGTAATTTTGGATTTTTCCATTTCAAAGAGGTATTTCAGAAGTGTTTTGATTTTGTAAATGTTGATATGCATACAGAAATTCCCGATGTACTGTCTTTTCAGGTAATTTGAGTTCCTGAGCAATACCTGCAAATGAAGATTTCTGTTCAAACCTTCTTTTCAAAATATCGAGTTGTTGACTACTGAGTTTTACTGACTGCTCCTTGTTATCGAAAGCCTTTCCCTGTGGCTGTTCAAAAGAACTTCTATTAAGAATTTTCCGGAGATCATTTATAGCTCTGCTTACCTCATTGCTGATGTCTTTTACACTGCTTCCCATTGCTTCTGCGATTGGTTTGTGCTGAAAGCCATATTCTAAGCAAAGTTCAATCAGATGTTTTCTTTTGGGATCCAGAACAGGTAAAACCTTTTTGACTTCATCGAAATTTTTCTGATCCGATTCGTGACTGAGGAGATTCTCTTTATCAGTTAGTGGATCATAACCCACAAGATAATCCTGATAATTCTCAAAACTTTCAAGAGAAGCAATTAGACGATTGAATTTATTCTTCGGCGCAGTGACATACGATATACAGTCTCTTTTCATAACAAACCGTAAAAAGCCAGTAATATGATCAGGGGTTTCAATGGTGTCACGGTGTAACCACAATTTAAGGAAGGTATCCTGAACAATAGTGTCCACTACAAAATCATCCTTAAGTACCTGCCATCCAACCCAGAAAAGAAGTCTTTTGTAGCGCAGATGAATATGTTCAAGTGCGGTCGGATTGCCTTCTTTCAGCAGTTCGTATAGCTGAAGATTGGTTAACTTTCGGGGCAAAAATTCTGTTCTTTTCATACACAGTATTTCCAATCGAGAGCTAATTAATAGCTTCTATGTTTCTTTGAAGTTATTGATAACTACCTTGGTAGGTAATTTGTTCCAAATATAAGAATATTTATTCAGTAAGTACTATAAGTCTCTATGAAAAACATAAATATTTATAAAATTTACTGAATGTATAAGTGGAACTCAGAAGAAATAAAAAATCAAATCGGAATCTTTTTTAAACTATATCGTTTAAGAAAAGGATTGTCGCAATTTCAAGTAGCCACCGAGATAGAACTCTCTAAAGATTATATTGGTAGAATAGAAAGAGGAAAAACTAATCCAACTATTGAGATTATTATTACTATCTGCAACTTTCTAGAAATTGATTTACTTCGAGTATTTTCTAAAATAAATCATTCTCAAATTGATGAAATGATAAGCGAGATAAAACTTCTCGAAGAAAAATTCAAAAATCAAAATAAGAGAAAATCCTAATAAGTGGTTTTGTTTTAAGATAGAGCCTAAATTCATTGTTTCTACGTACAGAACTATAGTTAAAACACCATATAGAATTTGCAAAGCAAGAAAAATTAATCTTGAGCAATTTCTTGAACTTATAAATGAATAAATGCCGACTAGAGTTGGTGTTTTTTTTATTGTAAAATTCTGGACTAAGTTCTTTCTTTATTACATAACCATATATTTTATGCCTAAGCCTTTCTTCTTGTGAGGCTTTTCTTACGTTGTTACGGTATTCCGTAAAAATGACAGGTTTTTAAAATTTAGTTTTACAAATGATTGAAAATCTAAAATAATTTTAGACAGTAGGTTGTCAAACAATTGAATTATAGTATTTTTAACAAAACTAATAATAGCAATGAATTTAAAATTACCCAAACTACAAAGAGAAGAGAAAATAGGAAACTCTGCAAAAAAGAATATAATAATTCATTTAATTAGGGAAGAAGCAGAAATAGAATTTGAAATTGTTTCTTTTCAAAGAGGAAAAGTCATTTTAAAGGATTTGGATAGCAATGAATATTATATCACTACAGATAAGAATGATGTTCCTGACGATAAAAATTTTGTGCTATTATCAAAAAGCTTTCTCAAAGCTGATGTTGAGAATGGAAATATAAAATTTATTAAATGGGTAAAGCATCCTGATAATGTTGATAATTTATTAGATACTATAGTGAATTCTTGGAAAAACACATTCAATTTCAAAGAAGAAGATGTTGAAAACAATACAATAGGATTACGTAAACCTCAGATTGGAGCCATTCATTCTATTTTAGGACATTTAACAAATGCTACTGAAATTGCTACAGTCGTATTACCGACAGGAACGGGTAAAACAGAAACAATGTTATCTGTCTTGATTGCTAATAAATGTAGTAAGCTTTTAGTTACTGTACCATCTGATGCTCTACGAGGTCAATTAGCCGGAAAATTTTGTAATTTAGGTTGGTTAAAAAAACTTGATAGTGATGGTAATTCAATTGTAAATACTTCCGCTAAATATCCAAAAGTGGGAATATTAAATACTGGTTTTAGCAATGAGGAAGAACTTAATCAGTTTTTTGATAAATGTAATGTCATTGTTTCTACGATGGATTTATTGACATCAATGTCAATTCAGCAGAAAAACTTAATGATTGAAAAGTGTTCACATTTATTTGTTGATGAAGCACATCATTCGAAAGCTAAAAGCTGGAATAAACTCATTAAATCTTTTGATAAAAATAGAGTGGTTCTTTTTACAGCAACACCGTATAGAAATGACGGGCAATTACTCGATGGAAAAATCATTTATAATTTCACGCTAAAAGAAGCTCAGGAACAAGGTTATTTTAAAGAAATTGATTTTATCCCAATAAGAGAATATGACCAAAAAATTGCCGACTTAAAAATTGCCGAAACAGCTGTAAATAAATTAAGAGAAGATATAGCCAATGGTTATGAGCATATTTTGATGGCTAGATGTGAGGATAAATATCGTGCAGATGAAGTTTTTGAAATATACTCTCAATATACAGACTTAAATCCTGTTAAAATATATTCTAATCTAAAAGGGCAATCAAATATTAAACAAAATATAATAGATAAACAGCATCAGATTATTGTATGTGTTGATATGCTTGGAGAGGGATTTGATTTGCCCGAGTTGAAAATTGCAGCATTCCACGATGTAAGAAAAAGTTTACCAATCACTTTGCAATTTGCAGGTAGGTTTACACGGACGAACAAAGATAATAATTTGGGTAAAGCAAGTTTTATTGCAAATCTTCATCAACCAACTTTAAGTGATGAATTAAGTCTTCTTTACGCTAAAGAATCAAATTGGAACTCAATATTACCAGCGTTAAGTTTACAAGCTACCCAAGAACAGATAGACCTACAAGAATTCTTGGCTGGATTTAGTCACTTGGACGAATCACTCATTCCATTTCAAGAAGTCCGTCCAGCTTTTAGCTCCGTGGTTTATCAAAATCAAAACGAGGATTGGCATCCAATGAATTTCAAAAAAGGTATAAAAGGTTATGAAAATTATGACTATAAATTTTTCGATTTAAATAGAGAGAAAAAGGCATTGATTGTTTTTCTAGGAAATAAAAAATCCGTTGATTGGGGTAGTTTTAAAGACGTTTATAATATTGAATGGGATATTTATATAGTTTACTGGGAGCAATCAAAAAATTTGTTATTTATACACTCGTCGGATAAAGGAAGTCTTTATAAGGAATTAGCAAATGCTGTTATTGGTGAAAGTTCTTTACTAATAAAAGATGAAGAGGTCTTCAAAACATTTTATAATATTGACAGGATTCGACTTTTTAACTTAGGTCTGAGAAAAGGCCTTGGAAAAGATATCACTTTCCAATCTTATTATGGAAAAGGTGTACAAGAAGGGCTGTCTCTGGCAGAAGAAAAATCGGGCATTAGCAACAATGTGTTTGGGGTCGGATTTGAAGATGGCAATATGACTTCTATAGGTTGTTCAAGAAAAGGAAGAATCTGGTCATATTCCCGAGGAACAATAAATCAGTACTTGGATTGGTGTGATGGAATTGCTGTTAAATTGGCAAATGATGAAATTGATCCTAACAATATTTTATTCAAAAACTCCATAAAACCAGTCAGGACTTCTGTGAGACCAAATGCTTATCCAATTTCAGTAGATTGGCATCACGAAATTTATAAGACAATTGAAGATAGAGTTGTTTTTACAATTAATGGAATTGATTATGATTTATCAACTTTGGAGCTTAATACTTTCAATCCCGATAATGAAAGTCCTTTATGCTTCTCTTTAGATGCTGAAAATGATAGTATTGCTTTTCAAATAAACTTGGATGAAACAATTCTAAATGATAATAAAGTATTTAGTTTCAGTGTTGTCAAGCTTACTACTATTGATGCAAATGTGAGATTAGGTTCCAGAAATTATTCAGTATCTGAATTTTTCAATGAATTACCACCCAAATTTTGGTTTCACGATGGAGCATTTTTACAGGGAAATGATTATGTGAAATTTAATGAACAAATACTTGATTTCCCCAAAAATGAAATTGAGGCTTGGGATTGGAGTGGAGTTAATTTAAGAAATGAATCTGAAGGATTTGCATCTTTAAATACCGATTCAATTCAGTTTCATTCTATAGAAAGATTAAGGCAAGAAGATTATTATGATTTAATTTTTAATGATGATAATAAGGGAGAAATAGCAGATATTGTTGCTATAAAAAATAATGAAAATGAAATTGTAATAGACTTATATCATTTAAAGTTTGCTCAAAATGGTCTGGTGTCAGCCGAAATCAAAAACTTTTACGAAGTTTGTGGTCAAGCACAAAAATCTTTAATTTGGAAATATAAAGAAAATATAGAGTTCTTTAATCATTTAATAAAGAGGGAGGATAAAAAAAATAAAATAGGACAAACCCGAATTAGAAAAGGTGACATAGAATTGCTGGAAAAATTACAATTTGAAGCCAAATGGAAGAAAGAATTGAAATTTCAAATTTACATCATTCAACCTGGATTTTCTCAAACGACTGTAACCCCTTCAATTTTAAATTTATTAGGAGTTACAGCAAATCATCTAAATAAAGAAGGTGGGATAAGCTTAAAAGTAATTTCAAGCTAATTCTGTTATTAATATCTATGTCTCTGTGTAAACCTTAAAAATTAAATATTTAAAAGAAAAAGCTATGAATGATTATACAGTTAGAAAATTTGAACTTCTTAAGCGCAATATTGATAGTATACGTAATCCTCATCAAAGAGATAAAATTAGAATTCAGATTGAAGAATTTTTAGAAAACATCTTTGATGAGACTGACAAACGTGGAATTATTGATTTTTATAAAATAAATCTTCAGCAAGGATTATTAAATCATAAGGAAGTATGTACGGCATTGAATGGTAATTGTGTTATTGAAGGAAACTATGAAGCTGCGCTTTTCTTTTTAAAGCAGGAATTAAATAAGATTGAAAGGAATAATAGATCATCTTTTGGCAACTATGTTGAAAATTTGACAATTACTGGAACTGGACACTTTGTTAATATTGGTGGAACCAATGGAGATATTGAAAACAGTATTACAATCTTGAAAAATAGAGGAGAGGAAAATATTGCAGAATCTTTTAATAGATTAAAGGAGGTGGTTAATAATGAAAATATTTCAGAAGAAGAAAGAAATTTACTACTGGATAATGTAAATATTCTATCTACACAAGCCACTTTAGAAAGGTCAGAGCGATTGCCTATAAATGTAATAAAGACAATCTTTTCAGGACTAAATGTTTTAAGTTCAATTTCAACAGTAGCTGGAGTCGATTTGCAAGCTATATTAACATATTTTAATCAGTAGAATTTTAAAAAAAATGGAAGAACTTTCAATAAAAAGCGATGAAGATTTTTTAAAGCTTGCTTACAAATTAGGAAAACCTATTACATCAAGAATAAATGGATTTTTGATTGATAATTTAATTCCAGTGCGGAAAGAAGAGGCACACAAGCAATCTATATCTGCTAATTTTGGAACAAATGCATTTCCATTTCATACTGATGGGGCATATTTTAAAATTCCACCAAAATTTATTCTATTAAGGTACATCAACGGCATTTCAAATCCAACACCAACGCTAGTATGTAATTTAAAAGATATTACTACAACTGATAAACGAATACTTAAGCATTCTGTATGGAAAGTTAAATCAAGGGATTTATCTTTTTATTCTTCAATTCTATCAGAGGATGAACGAATTTTCAGATTCGATAAATGTATAATGCAACCAGCTGACAGTAAAAACGACAATTCAATATATTTAGAACAGTTAATTTCAACATTACCAAAAGAACAAATTAATTGGGAAATTAATAAAACAGTTGTGATTGACAATTGGAATTATTTACACACACGACCAGAAGTGAAAGACAATGAGATAAATTCTAGAAACCTTCAAAGAATTATGATATTATGAGTTTTGATAGCGCTTGGACTTACGAAAAATTGTGGTTGAAAGGTAAAGTTTATATTAGCAAAGCACTTTTACAAGATAGAGAGAGTGAAATGTTTCCTTTTTTTGCTGCTATTGCTTTGGAATTTATTGCTAGAGCTTCTCTAGCTAAAATACATCCTGTTTTACTGGCGGATCCGAGAGAAGGAGAAAATATTCTTTACGTTTTTGGATTTCAAAAGAAACCAATATATACACCTATTTCGATTCCTACAAAATCAGTTTTAGAAAGATGTGAAGTGATTGTTCCTAATTTTACGGATAGTGAAAAAGTATTTTGTAAAGAGATTACAACTAAACGAAATGAAGAACTACATAGTGGGAATTTAGGTTTTGATAATTTTCCTACTAAAGTTTGGTTGTCAAAATACTATAAAACTTTAAAAATTTTATTGGAATTTCAAGAAAAAACTCTATTAGATTTTTTGGGTAATGATGAGGCAGAAGCAGCTGAAGAAATGATTGCCGAAAGGGATGCAGATCTGGAAAAAAGAGTAAGGGATAGAATTTCACTTTATAGAAGAAACTTCGCATTACTCACAATAGAGAGCCAGAAAGAAAAAATATCAATTTCGGAAAAAGATAAGTGGTTCGGTAGCCGCGTTTATAGGAAAGATGAGACTTGCCCTTCGTGTGGCAATAATGGTGTTATGACTGGTAAATTAATTTCAGTTATGGAAGGTACGGCGAATGAATATGAGATAACCCAAAAAATGAATATTTTGCCAACCCATTTTAGCTGTTTGTGTTGTGATTTAGAATTAGTAAATCATCAAGAATTAGATGCAATTGAACTTGGTGGTCAGTACAAAATAGAAGAAGTTTTTGAGCCAAGAGAATATTTCGAGTTAGATGATTATGAGCCAGATTTTGATTATGGGAATGATTGAGAGCATTTTCTCATCATCAAAGAAGTATTCGTTAAATAAAAAATGCGACTATTTACTAATGATGTAGTACGGTATATATAATTAAAATTATTATATATGTTGAATTATCTGATATATTAATATACTTTAAAAAAATTACGATGAGATTAAGTATTCTAAGAAATAATTGAAAAATAAACCATTAGTTCTATTAGATCCGTTGGTAGTACCTAGAAAAATTAATCCCGTTAAATAAATATAACTATTTGAGAAGTTTTTTAAGTGGAGTTGGAGGAAATCAATACTTAAAGTGAATATTTATTTAGTGTAAACTAAAGTACAATACAATACAATAATAATTCTTAAATGTAGTAATCTGCTTCGTATGGGAACAATTGGGGAACAATTATATAAAAACAAAACTCTAATTGATTGATTATCAATTAGAGTTTAATGTTTTTGGTACCCAGTACCAGTGTAGAAACACAATAGTAACCTATAAAATAGTAATGATAGTTCCTTTGAGATGATTGAAACATTAAGAACTTATTTTATTAGCACCTATTTTAGCACCTAAAATTAAAAAACCCCATTAACATTATGTTTATGGGGTTTTCTGCGGAGAGAGAGGGATTCGAACCCCCGGACCTGTTACAGTCAATAGTTTTCAAGACTATCGCAATCGACCACTCTGCCATCTCTCCTTAAAAACTCAGATTATATCTTCGTTTTCAGTGGTGCAAATATAAAACGCTTTTGCTTTATGACCAAATAATTTTTGAGAAAAAGTTTTAATTCTTTCGTTATCAAAGGGAAAAATTAATTTTTGATCAAATTAAAACCTGCAAAAACCATCAATAATCCTAAAACAAGACTCAACAGAGCATAAAAAATAAGAATATTGTAGTTGCCGTTTTGCCAAAGCGAAAAGTTTTCTGCAGAAAATGTAGAAAATGTGGTGTAACCGCCACAGATTCCGGTAATCAAAAGATACTTCAGCGAATTGTCAATTTTGATGAAATATGCAGTTAACAATCCGATCAGAAAACAACCAGTCATATTTACGACAAAGGTTCCCATCGGAAATGCGTTGACGTTCCATAACTTCTGGGTGTAATTGGAGATTAAGAACCTCATCACACTTCCAAAACCGCCTCCCAAGAAAATATAAACCAAATTTCTCATTGTGCTAAATTATGAAAATTGAGTGTAAGATTTGACTTTACATATTAGACTTACATTTTAAATTGTTATTTTTGAAATTCCACTTTTATTCTGAATTAAACTTTATGAAAAAAATCGTTCTTATCGAAGATGAATCCAGCGTTGTTTCTTTTATCAAAAAGGGACTTATGGAATTTGGCTACGAGATCTCTGTCGCATTTGACGGTTCTACAGGAATCAAACTGGTGGAAAGCAATGATTTCGATATGATCATTCTTGACATTATGTTGCCAGACATCAATGGTTTGGAGGTTTGTAAAGAAATTCGAAAGAAAAACAAAACCGTTCCCATTCTTTTCCTTACAGCTTTGGACTCTTCGGAAAATATCGTTTTAGGATTGGAAAGCGGTGGCGATGATTATTTGGTGAAGCCTTTCAAATTTATAGAATTGGTGGCAAGAATCAAATCCTTACTCAGAAGAAGCGGACACAGCAACGGCAACGAAAACAGCGAAGCCGAAAATGATGAAAACACCTATAACTTCGCAGATCTTAGCGTAAATGATTATACAAAAAAAGTAACCAGAAACGGTACAGAGATCTCCCTGACCTCAACAGAATACAAGCTTCTACTCTACTTTCTCAACAATCCGGAAAAAGTAATTTCCAGATCCGAAATTCTGGAAGCGGTCTGGGGCGTGAATTATGAACTGGGAACCAATGTGGTAGATGTTTACGTGAATTACCTCAGAAAAAAACTGGACAATCAAGACGATAACAAAATCATTCATACGGTTATTGGAATGGGTTACGTTATGAAAAAACCTTAAACTATGACAGGTAAATTTTCTTATACAAATCAAACCAAGACAATGCTTCTCTTGATGCTTGTTTTTTCTGTTGTCATCCTTCTTTTCAGTGGATTGGTTTATTTTTCTATTGTTAATTTTTCGCACCAGCGTTTTTATGAATTGCTGAAAATTCGCGCTACCACGATTGTCCAAATCGAGAAAAGCAAATCGGAAATATCAAATTCTGTCAACACAAAAATCAACAATCTGACGCAGGCGGAGGAACTTCCAATGGAGAAAGATTATGTTTTTCAGATTCCGACGGATTCCAACTATAAAAAAATATCGCATCAAATTCACATTCCAGAATCTTTCTTCAAAAACATTGTAAAAAATGGAGAAGCGAACTATAAGGACAAAGAGGATTACTACATCGGGCAAAGTTTCCGATCGCACGATAAAAATTACATCGCCATTGCTTCTGCAAAGAATCATTATGTGGTTTATTATCTCGGTTATCTCAAAAGAACTTTGATCACTTGTATGATTTTAGCCTTGTTCTTTTCGATGATTTTCTCGTTTTACTTATCAAAAACTTTGTTCAAACCGATTCTTAAAATCACGAATAAAGTGAAAGAAATAAGCTCGGAAAATCTACATCTCCGATTGGAACCTCAACCTGGGAATAAAGAATTGGACGAACTTGTAGAAACCTTCAACGGAATGCTGAACAGAATCGAGACTTCTTTTGAAACGCAAAACCATTTGATCGGGAATGTTTCGCACGAACTTCGCACGCCTTTGACTTCGATAATGGGAGAAGCTGACGTTGCACTCTCGATGAAGAGAACGGAAGAACATTATCAGGAAACGCTTCAGATCATTTTGAATGAAGCCGAAAAACTCGATAAAAAAATCAAGGCTTTGCTAATGATTGCCCAAACTGGTTTTGACGGAAAGATCCAGAAAATGGACAAAGTGCGGATGGATCAACTGCTTTGGGACGTGATAGAAACGGCAACTAGAATCAATTCCAATAATAATGTTTTTATGGACATCAGTATGTTGCCAGACAATCCTAAGAAATTGAAAGTCCAAGGAAACGAGCAACTTCTGCATCTTGCAATGGCAAATATCATCAATAATGCTTGCAAATATTCCAACTTCCAACAGGTGAAGGTTTCACTTGGCGCAACAGATACGCACGTTTACATCATTGTGAAAGATAATGGAATCGGTATTCCTGACTCCGAATTTGATAAGATCTATGATCCGTTTTTCCGTGCTTCTAATACGAAGAATTACGAAGGTTATGGAATCGGATTACCGTTGGCAAGGAATATTATCAGGATTCACAGTGGCGAGTTGATTATCAATTCTAAGGAGAATGTGGGAACTACGGTTCAGATTAGTTTTCCTATTTTTGTGACGTATTGATTCTTTTATTTCGCAGGAATCTACGGAATGAGAAAATTTCGTTTTTATATTGGCTGTTGTTCTTTTAACGAAACCGCAGCCCGACTTATCTCTTAATTTTTATTGTTTTTATTTGAAGCGATGAACCACTCCGTTAGGTTTGAGCGGAAATCCTTTTTTGCTTTGAATTAAGTTCTATTTAAAAGGAAATCGTCTGCAAAAAAGATTGTGAGCCCTTCGACAAGCTCAGGATAAACTCCAGGCGGAATAGCTGCCCAAATCTGATATAGTCTTCAAGAGCCTCAGACTAAAAATTTCTGATAATTTGCTCCTGAGAAGAAATTCTAATCTCATTCTAATCTCTCTAATTACATTTTAATTTAATTCCAAAGGCTTTCTAATTTGGTGGGTATAGTTTTGTATTATCAAAAAAACAACAACTCACAAAAATTATAAAGTTATGATCAAAACCATTTTAATAGCTACGGACTTTTCACTGGAATCTTTGGACATCTTGAAGAAAGTGTTGAAAAAGAAAGAGAGTCAAAGTGACGAGAATCAATACAATATCCTTTTTGTTTCTGGATATGATATGGGAGATTCTATCCGAGAGCTTCTTTTCACCACAAAAAATTCGATGATCTGCAAAGTGAGATCTCAAGATTTCTGCGATGCGTACAGCATTATTTGCAACAAATATTCTAAGCTGATCAACAAAGTGACTTGCGATATTTTCACAGGAAATTTCCAGAGAACCTTCAACCATTATTTGGAAGCACTTAATATAGATGAGGCTTACTATTCTTCTACAAAAAGCAAGAGTCTTAAGAAAAACCAATTTGAACTTACAACTTACCTCAAAAAAAACAAACACATCCAACCGCAAGAAGTGGTAATGGAAGCAGTAGATTACATGCCTGAAAAAGGCAGACTGGCGCAGGTTTTCTCATAAAAACCGAATGATGAAAAAGAAGTTAATAGATTAAAAAGTAAGTAATATGTTAAGAAATTATAGTAACAGCAGGACATTGGGAGAAAATATAAGACTGGGGACGCTGACTGCTTTTACAGCAGGAACTATAAATATAGCTTCTCTATTGATTTTCCTTTCTTTTACGTCCAACGTAACAGGACACTACGCCATCTTGGCGGCGGAAATTAGCCAAGGAAACTGGACTCAGGTTGGTGTCGTAGCGGGCTGGATCTTCCTATTCTTCTTCGGAGGTTTTGTAGCCAACATGAGTGTGATCAACCTCAACAAGAAGAGTAAATATTTTGCACACGCCTTTCCGATCATTTTAGAGATCTTGTGTCTCTTGGCAGTTGGAATCTATGGTCAGTTTTATTACGAGAAAACTTTGCAAGAGACAGAAATGCTGGTTGCACTGATGTTGTTCGCAACTGGTCTTCAAAATGGTTTGACAGCGAGTATCTCCAACTTCTCCGTAAAGACGACGCACCTTACGGGAACGACCACGGATTTAGGTATTTTGGTTTCGATGTTTACTCAGAAGAGATTCAGAAAAAACCCCGAATTGATTGCCAGAGCCAAGTTGTTATCTAGCATTATGGTCGCTTATGTTTTAGGCGCTGTATTCTCTGGACTGACTTATTACAATCTGGAGTTCAGAGTTTTTTATGTGATTAGCTTTTGTTTGTTAATTGTTATTGGATATGATTTTTACAAGATCAACTTGCGACATTTCCAAACAGAATACAGATATTACAAGATCTATCACAAGCCAACCTTGATTGCCTTCTTGTACTACAAAATCCATAACAAGGAAGAAAAAAGGACGACGAGCCGAACAACAGCCAAACCGAAACTTGCCTTCAACGAGGATTAATTCTAAGAAAACACTTCAATATATATTAGTTTTTAATAGTTCTTTTTTACAGAAATACACCGAGAAAGTCTCGGTGTATTTATTTTTATAATATGTTTTAATCAACTAGTCTTGCTCCACCCAAGTATGGTTTTCACCAGCTAATTCACCAAGATATTTCTCTGCATCCATTGCCGCCATACAACCGCTTCCAGCCGCTGTGATCGCCTGTCTGTAGTGATGATCCTGAACATCACCCGCTGCGAAAACACCTGGAAGATTGGTTCTTGCAGATTTGCCTTCGGTGATGATGTATTCGTTTTCGTCCAAATCGATTTGTCCTTTGAAGATTCCTGTATTTGGTTTATGACCAATCGCGATGAAAATCCCGTGAACATCGATCGTAGAAACTTCGTCAGTCAAATTATTTACGACCTTCGCTCTTTCTACCAAGAAATTTTCGCCTTCGATTCCGATGAGTTCGTGGTTGTATTTCACTTCGATGTTTGGCGTTGTCATTACTCTGTCCACCATTACTTTTGAAGCTCGGAAGTGGTCTTTTCTAACCAACAAAGTAACTTTGTTACAGATTTTTGATAGATAAGTTGCTTCTTCCGCAGCAGTATCTCCAGCGCCAACCACCACAACATCTTTTCCTCTGTAGAAAAATCCGTCGCAAGTTGCACACGCAGAAACACCGCCACCAGAATATTTTTTCTCGTCCTCAAGACCAAGATATTTTGCTGCTGCTCCAGTGGAGATGATCACACTTTTTGCAAGAATCTCTCGAGAACCTGTACTCAATTTGTGGATTCCGCCTCTTACTTTGGAAAATTCCACTTTGGAAATCATCTCGTAATGAACTTTAGTCTCGAAACGTTCCGCTTGCTTTTGTAAATGCAACATCATTTCCGGACCTGTGATTCCGTCTGGATAACCTGGGAAATTCTCTACTTCTGTAGTGGTCGTCAACTGCCCTCCTGGCTCCAGTCCTGTGAATAATTCCGGTTTCAGACTTGCTCTGGCAGCGTAGATTGCTGCTGTAAAACCAGCTGGTCCAGATCCTACAATCACACAATCTAAGATATTGTTTTCCATTTTTATAATTAAATTATTTTATTCTTAAGACTAATTTATGAATCGATTTTTTCCTCGATTTTAAGTTTTCAAATATAAATCTTTACGCGAAAAAAGCGAACACAAATTTCGGGAATTAATTATTCATAACCTATCTAAACTGTCGATTTGAAATATATGAATGATGAATAATATTTATTTACTGATGATTGAAAACAAAAGCCAAAATAATCAGCACAATATCAATCCCAACAAGAATCCAAACCAGCTTCAGATCCGGCTCCGCAAATCCTTCTATGAATTGTCTGATTTTAAGAGATAAGATGGTACTCAGATTCGTATTCGGATCTTTAAAATTAACATCGTCCATTTTGATTTTTTTGAGGACGAACTTGATGATTCTCTTCTGCAATTTGGGTGTCTGAGAATCATTGTTGATGGTGTCTAGCAACTTCACTTTTACAACGCTCCATTCTGTGATGTTCTTCAAAAATCCAGGCTGTTTCTGGAGTATTTTGTCGATGTAAAAATCAATTTTAGGTTCGATAAAATCTGCAATCTTATATTTCCAGACATTATAAACGGCGGAAGCAATGGCATTTTTATTGGCCAAAACAATGAAAAGGATTGGCGCTAAAATCCCGACAGTCATAAGCAGCGCCGTCCAAAACTCGACCACAAAGAGCAATATAAATCCCATTACGGCGCCCAACATTCCCGCGTGCGCCGAGGCCGGAAATCCACCACCAGTGTTGTCACCCAATAAAATAATGGCAATCACAATATTGACAATCATAATGATTGCGCCTATCAACGCAACTTTGATCCAAGCTAAGGAAGCTTTTCCGCTGATCTTTGCGAACAGCTTGATGTTACCGATTAATTCTTCTTTCATTTGTGTATTTTGTCTTTTATTTCTTATTAAATAAAATTTGTTCGCTATCTAAAGCTCCAATAAATACTAAAAAATGTGATCATCAAAATTGTATTAAGCACAGAAATGTGATCAAATGGAAAAAAAATAAATTCTGTAATATGATAATTAATCCAAACAAATAGCGTAAGATTAAGTAAAATCGCTGTAATTTTAGATAATTTACTATTTGTAATTTTGATTTTTGATAAAACTAAAATAGTAATAATTGAAACAATTAGATTAAATATTACTATAAATAAAAAATTGAATTTGAAGCTCCCAAAACCAAATGCACCTCTATCTTCTAATATAGTAACATCAAAATATTTATTTGTAAAGTAATTTTCAAAAAGAGGATAGATTAAAAACATTGCTACAAAAAATGTTGTAACAAACATTAAAAATACAAAATTTAAGATTACAGCCTTTATCATTTTTAAACCTTCACCTTCAACTCATCCACTTTTATAATTTTGTAAACCAGCTCTTTATAGATCTCGTCATCTTCCATTTGTCTCACCCCAACACCTTTGGATTTCAGATCCATTTCTCGAAGTATGGAAATGACTCTTGTCGCGTGCTTCAATGGATAGAACCGCGCCGCTTCCGAATAATCTTTGATAGCATAAGGATTCACGCCCATTTGAGAAGCAATGTTCTGCGGAGATTGTCCCGTCAAAGTATGATAAATGACGATGTTCGAAAAGAAATTGTACAACGCGCCGAAAGCCATTTGAACAGGATTCGATTTTTTGTTCTTGCCCATATAATAAGCAATGCTGAAAGCCTTCGCCTGATCTTTCGTAGCCAACGCCTTTTGAAGTTCGAAGATGTTGAAATCCTTGCTGATCCCAATATGTTCCTCAATGATCTTTCCATCCAGAACGGCGCCGTCTTTCAAAACGATTTTCAGTTTGTTGAGTTCATTCGCAATTCTGGAAAGGTCATTACCAAGATATTCTGCTAAAAGGTGGCTGATGTTCGGCGCAGATTTGATTCCCATCACAGACATTTCGCCTTGGATCCACGTTGGAAGTTGATAATCTTTCATCTTCTCGCTTGTGAAAAGCATTCCGGATTTGGCTAATATTTTTGTGACTTTCTTCCTCGCATCTAACTTTTTCAGCTTGTGTGCAAAAATCAAAATGGTGGACGGAACGGGATTTTCCAGATAAGTTTCAAGAGCTTTGGATTCGTCGTCATTCAGTTTCATGTCCTGCGCTTCCTTTACAATGATGAGCTGTTTGTCGCCCATCATTGGATATTGTCTTGCCAATGACAGAATTTCCAGATAATTGGTATCTCTTCCGTAAGCAACCGTTTGGTTAAAAGCCTTCTCATCTTCCTCCAAAACATCCTGCTCAAAATGCTTGACAGCGAGATCGATATAAAAAGACTCGTCGCCGTGAAGAAAATAAACCGGTAATAGTTCTTTATTTTTAATATTTTTGAGGATAATATCTATTTCTTTCATCTTAACGTATGCAGGTTCCGAAACTTAACTTTGAAAATGACTTTGATCTGCAGATCAAACAAGACAAAGATACATTTTTTATCTATGATCTGGTGCGGAAAAACTGGTTCTTGCTCACGCCCGAGGAGTGGGTGCGACAGCATTGGTTGCACTATTTCAGGTTTGTGAAAAAGAAAAATCTATCGTCATTGATCCTAGAAAAAAAACTAGAACTAAACGGCACAACCAAGCGAATCGACCTTCTAGTAACAGAAAAAACGAAACCGAAAATCCTCATAGAATGCAAAGCACCGAACATTGCTTTGAAACAAATTCATTTTGAGCAGATTGCGCGCTACAACAGCTTGATTGGCGCACAACAAATCATCATCAGCAACGGACTCCATCATATTTTTGCAGAACATACGGAGAATGGTTATCAGTTTCGCAAAGATTTTGAATAAGTTGCGAGCTTGAGTAAAACTATTACGAACCACAAAAGTCACAAAAGTTATACTCTTTCTTAAGTGTATCAAAAGTTCAAAAAAGGAGGCTATTCTAAAAATTAGCTTTTTTGCTCTTTGAAACATTTCTCTTTTTTTCATTTATCTTTTGTGACTTTGTGGTTATATAAATTTTATGCAGTCTTTAATGATAATGATTTATAATTTTGGAATAAGTATTGATTATACCGAAATCTGAAACCGCGACAGAATGAATGAAAAAACTACTAAGCCATCTAAACTAAAAAAAATATTGACCATCACTGGAATTTCTATTCTGGTCTTGGCAATAATTTTTCCTTTTGCACTAGATGCTTATTTGAAGCGCAAACTTCCCGACATCATCAACGATAAAACGCCTTACCATTTGACTCTTGACCAATTCAATCTGAGTCTGTTTTCTGGTAATTTGAATGCAGAGAATTTGGTCATTAATAATAAAAACAAAAAAGATTCTACGGTGACTCAAATCAATGGAACCGTGAAAGAACTGAAGATCGAGGATTTCAGCATTTGGAAAGCGGTTTTCAGCAAAAGTTACAAGGCAAAAGATGTGGTTTTGACCGACCCAAACATCACAGTAATTTTCGCTCCGAAAAAGGAAAAGAAAAAGAAGGAAAAGAAAAAAATTGATATTGCTCTGGAAAACATCATTGTTTCCAACGGCAATGTAAAAATCCAGAATGAGTTGAAAAAGACCTTGTTCAATGGGCAAAACGTGAACATCAAACTCACAAATATCAAGCAGAGTGAAGATGAGTCGAAAATTCCTTTTGCATTTGAGGAGTTCAAAATTGATGCGCAAAATGTTGTCGTGACGGCGAATGAATTTTATGAAATCAATGCAAAAAAAATATCTGCAAAGAATAAAACTTTGAACATTCTTGGTTTCCATCTCAATCCGATTCAAAATGCGAAAAATTATAATGCCAAAAATATTTTCGATTTTTCTGCGGATGAATTGATGGCAAAAAACTTTGTCATCAGCCAAGATTCTTTGATTGTGGATCAGGTCGATTTCATAAAACCAGATTTGAAAGTGACTTCGACAGGTAAAAAAACGGTGGAAAAGAAATCGGAAAAAGAGAAGGAAATGAACCTGAAAATCGGGTTGAAGAATATCAATTTCAATCAAGGAAAAATATTGGTTTTGCAATCTAATCTTCAGAAAACGGCTTCAATCGACAACTTTAATTTTAAACTTAATGATATTGTTTTTGATAAAAATACGGTGAAAGAAAAAATTCCGTTCAGATTTACCAATCATAATATTGAAGCGGAAAATATTTATCTGAAAACGGATGAACTTCAAGCTTTGAAAATTGGAAAAATAAAGTCGGAAAATCAAGACATCACGATTGATAATTTTGAGATGATTCCGCTTGGAAGGAGCAGTCACAAAGATATCCTTGACATTAAAACGGATAAAATATTAATCACAAAAAACCAATCAAAATATATCGGTCAACAATTGAATTTGAATTTTGCTGGAATCGATGTGATGAATCCAAAGATTAAAATCTACTCCGCAAAACATAAATCTAATACTAAAAACAAAACCTCATCAACACCTGACTTCAAAGCGTTGATTGGAAAATTGAATATCACCAATGGAACTTTCAAACAAATTTCGGAAGGTAAAGAAAAGTTGTCTGTAGGGAAATTTGACATTAATCTTAATGAAATAAAATCGGACAAAAATATTGCAAAGGAAGATTTTCCTTTCACGATAAAAAATAGATTGATCTCTGCAAAAATCATCAATCTGGACGCTGGAAAGCATTACAGATTGAAATTGGCTTCGTTGAAAAACTCAGGCAAACAAACCGATTTGCAGAATCTTGAATTTCTACCAAAATACTCCAGAGATGCTTTCAGCAAAGTGATTGCGAAACAGGAAGATTTGTATACAATCCGAACGAAACACATTTCGATCACAGACAAAGATTCGAAAATTGGGAAGAATACTGTCATTCATCTCGATAAAATCATCATCGACAATCTGGATTGCAACATCTACCACGACCTTGCGCCACCAGAAGATCACGGCGTGCGATATTTGTTTGGGAAGAAGTTGCGTGATGTGAAGTTTCCGCTGTTCGTCAATCAAATTCAATTGAAAAATTCTGGGTTGATCTATGAGGAAAATGCGGTGAATGCCAACAAACCTGGAAAATTGACTTTTGATGATTTCAATGCAACAATTAATAATGTCAACAACACGAAAATCAAAGGTCTACCAACTTTGGTTTCCGTTGATGCCAATTTCAAATTCTATGGAACTGCGCCTACAACCGCGACTTGGAAATTTGATGTGAAAGATATGGATGATAAATATACGATTGCGGGAAATATCCAAAAACTTTCGGCTGATAATGTCAATTTGTTCGTCAGACCTTATTTGAATGTGACTTTGGATGGGAAAATCGATTATGTGAAGTTTGATTATTATGGTTCCAATGCAGGAATTGCTGGTAAATTCTATTTCAAATACAAAGATATGTACGTGAATTTCATTAATAAAAACAATGGAAAAGAGCGCAAAATCTTATCAACTGTCGCCAATTGGTTTGTGAAAAACGAATCGACTGGAGAACCAGAACACGTGAAAATCGAGAAAAAACGCGACCCTGAAAAGAGCTTCTTCAATATGGTTTGGCAGGGCATTATGGAAGGTTTGAAGAAGTATGTGATTTAGAAATGACCATCATAACATTTGCGTAGGAATAAATTCCTACGCTGAAATATCAATCGTCCCTTTGGGACTTTGGGACTTTGTTTAAATTTGAACAAATAATTCTATAAATTAAAATCCTTCTTCGGATTGAAAAGATAGATCATCAAGAAAAAGAAAACCGAAACCGCCAAGAAATATTGGTAATAATGAACAGCAGACTGAGAGCTGATGGTCGTTGTACTGCTTCCAGTAGATTTTTGCAACTCAGAGTTTAGACTGCTGATGGCTTCCTCGAGATTGTTCCCATTGATATAAGTTCCACCCGTGGAAGATGCGATGTTGTTGAGCGCTTTGGTTTGAAGTTTGGAAACGACTGTTTCGCCGTACAGATCAGATTTGTAGCCCATCAATTGTCCGTAATAATATTCTGGAATTGGTGCGCCATCTTCGGTTCCAACGCCAATGGTCGTAATTCTGATGCCTTGTTTCTTTGCCAAATCAATGGCTTCTCCCTCGTGACCTTCATTGTCTTCGCCATCGCTGATGAGGACTACGTTTTTTGAACCTTTGCTGATATTTTTAAATTTCTGAGAAGCAATTTCCATCGCCTTCAGAAAATCCGTTCCTTGATTTTGAATCACGCTGGTTTCGATTCCGGCAAGGTAAGTTTCCGCTGCTGAATAATCGCTGGACAAAGGCATCACAGAATAGGCATCGCCTGCAAAAACCACAATCCCTACCCTATCGTTGCTCATTTTTTGCAGTGAATTGATGATGATATTTTTAGCTTCGTCCAATCGGCTTGGTTGGATGTCTTGTGCATTCATCGAGTTGGAAACGTCCAAAACAAAAATCGTGTTGCTGAGATTTTGAGTCACGCTAATTTCCTCTTTCCCACCCAAGAGATCGATGATTGAAAAAATTAAAAACAGAAATCCCAAGAGATAAAGAATCGGAAAAATCTTGGCAAATCCAGAGGTCTTTTCAAATAAAACATCTTGAAACCTGTCTTCCGCAAAAACATTCCTTCTCTTCCCTTTCCACCGGACATAGTGAATGATAAAGTAACCGATGATAGGCAACAAAAGAAGAAGTAAAAGATACCAGTAATTTCCTAAAGACCAATTCATCAGCTTAATTCAAAATTTTAAAAATGACCCAACGCAACATCGCATCCAACACCAAAAATCCCAAGGCAATCCAGAGAAAAATCCTGAAATATTCTTCGTAATTGTATAATTTCGACGTTTTCACATCCGATTTTTCCAATTGATTGATCTCGTCGTAAACCGTTTGGAGACTGGAATTGTCCGTTGCCCGGAAATATTTCCCGCCTGTCAGTTGGGCAATATCCATCAAAGTATTTTCATCGATTTCCGTTTTTTGCTCCGTGAAAACAATGTCTCCAAAAATATTGGTTCCAGTTGGAAATGGCGCAAAACCATTGCTTCCAATTCCGACGGTGTACACTTTTATATCGTTATTTTTCGCCAACTCAGCAGCAATTTGTGGAGGCATTGCATTGACAATTGTATTCACGCCATCTGTCATCAAAATGATGATCTTGCTTTTCGCCTTGCTTTTTTTGAGGTGATTCACAGCGACGGACAAGCCTTCTCCAATGGCAGTTCCCTGTTGCAATTCCAATGGATTTAACAAATTGATCTCATCCACAACAACCTGATGATCCGTCGTAAGTGGCACCTTGGTGTAAGCTTCTCCAGAATAGGCTACCAAACCAAGTCTGTCATTTTCTCTTTTATTGACGAAATCGACGGCAATCTTTTTCAAAGCTTCCAATCGATCGGGATCCAGATCTTTTGCCAACATACTCAGTGAAACATCCACAGAAAGGATGATGTCAATTCCCTTTGACTCGTCTCTGTCTTGGGAAACCGTGTAAGTTCTTGGTCTTGCCAAAGCGATGATCAAAGCTGACAGAATGAAATATTTTGAGATCTTCAAAAACCACATCACCAAAGAAATATTTCCGCTCGGTCGCATATTCTGAACCGAAGGCACCGCAATCCCACGACTCTTCTTCTTGCCCGCATCCAATATCAACAATGGAATGAACAAAAGAAAAAGTAATAAAAACCAAGGACTGTAAAATTCGAAATTCACGGGTGATTATAATTGATAAATGATGGTTGATAAATGATTTTGATTAAATGGTTACGGATTTTTGACTCTATAGTTTTCCTGATCTCCATTATTCACATTTCTTAGATTTTCGGCTTCAATGTCTTTTGTGGAACGCTTTACAAACGCTCTGATCTCCGCAAAATCCTGATTCATAATTTCCTGATTTGGGATTGTTTTCGCAAACTTCACGAGATCGCCACGCAGGAATATATCTTCTACCACTTTTTCATTCTCTGGAGAAATGGCGTTGGTTTGTTTCATATAAACAATCAAATCGTCAGTGAGCAAAACGTCTGCTGGAATTTGATATTGTTTGGTGATGAAGGCTCTGGAAATTTCAATTAATTCAACGTAGAAAGCACGGAAATTCTGGTCTTCGATGTAGTTTTTCTTTTTTAATTTATCCAAATCCTTCAAGGTTTGATTGGTCGTTACCGCTGGACTGTCCTTACGTTTTCTTCCCCATTTGATGATTCCGTAGATCAAAACAATGATCGCTATAATTAATAAAGCCAGAAGAACATAGAACTTGTAGAGATCCCAATAATCTTTGACATTCAGATCCACTTCCTTATTCTTCATAATGTCATTGATCTGGTCATCTTTTTTCGCAGTATTGATGACTTCGACTTCGTAAGGGATAGTTTTCAAGATTTGGTCTCCAACTCTGATCTCTATTTCCGGAATGGTAAATTTTCCCTCCTGAAAAACGGCGAATTTTATTGATCTTAAATAAACATCTTTCTGAACTGCAATACTGTCATTCACCATTTCAAAATGAAAAGGAAGCATTTCGTTTCTTGGCGCGGCCTGTACTTGTTTTCCATTAAGATCCAGAATTTGAATCTTGAAAATCGCCACCTCTCCCAACGCCAAAGTCGTCTTATCAAGATTGGATGATAAGGTTTGCCCGAAACTAAACGAAGAAATAAATATGAAAAGCGAAAAAAATATTTTGAAAATTCTGTAAGGCATTATTTGACTGTCTTTAATCTTGACTCTTGGTTCTTGTTTTTTACTTTTTAAAATATTGATACAAAAACTTGCTGTAATCATCTGAGGTTTTAATATCTAAAAAATGGGCCGATGAATTCTCGAATTCTTCTTTTGTCTGGCGCATTTTTCGTTTTTGCTGTTCTGCGAAATCGTATCGCCATCTAGCGCTGGAAGTGTTTGCCCAAACTTGCTGACCAGTTTCCGCATCACGAAAAAGCGCATAACCGATGTCTGGAATCTCCATATCTTTTTCGTCAAAAACACGAAGTCCCAAAACCTGATGTTTTCTGGCGGTCACATTCAGGATTTTTTGGTCAAATTCATCTTCGAAATCCGAAAACAGAAACACCAAAGATTTCCTTTTGAAAACGCTCATCATATAATTGAAAGCCACATCCAGATTGGATTTTGTAGGAACATAATCAGCCGACAAAATGTTGCTGATGATAGACAAAACGTGTTTTCTACCTTTCTGTGGCGGAACTACTTTCAGAACTTTGTCTGCGTAGAGAATCAATCCGATTTTGTCATTGTTTCCAGCGGCCGAAAATCCAAGAGAAGCGCAGATTTCTGCAACATATTCTCGTTTCAACTGAGTTCTCGTTCCATAATCCATTGAGGCGGAAATGTCCACGACAAGCATCATTGTGAGCTCGCGTTCCTCTTCCATTACTTTCACAAATGGCTCGCGAAAACGTGCAGTTTTGTTCCAGTCCATTCTTCGGGTGTCATCACCAAACTGGTATTGACGAACTTCTGAAAAAGTCATTCCTTGACCTTTGAATGCACTGTGATATTGTCCCATAAGCGATGCCTCCGTCTTCTTGCGAGTTCGGATTTCTATCTGCTTTACTTTTTTGACAATGTCTTTTATCTGCAATTTAGATTGTTTTTTGGCGGTCATCGGTTGATAGTTTTCAGACCTCTTAGTTTTTTCAAAAACAATAGGACGACTGACCACTATCAACAGATTAACCAAATTTTAGAACAAGATTTGTCCTGAATATTCTCAATATTTTCTCAAACCCTCAAACTCATTTACGGTGCTTGAATTTTCGCCAGAATTTTATTCACAATATCATCTTGAGTCACTTCCTCTGCCTCAGCTTCGAAACTTAATCCAATTCTGTGTCTCAAAACATCTTTCGCAATCTCTTTCACATCTTCCGGGATTACGAATGCTCTTCCTTTGATGAATGCATACGCTCTGGAAGCAATGGCCAAGTTGATACTTGCTCTCGGTGAAGCACCAAAACTGATGTAATTTTTTATTTCGGACAAGCCGTATCGCTCTGGAAAACGGGTTGCGAAAACCATATCCAGAATATATTTTTCTATTTTTTCATCAAGATAAATTTGATTGATGAGTTTCTTGGCTTCAACAATTTGGTTCAAATCCACCACTTTTCTGATTTGCGGAATATCCTGCGTCGAAATCATTCGCATCACCTTTCTCTCATCCTCGAATTCAGGATAATCGATTTTACACTTCAGCATAAAACGGTCGGTTTGCGCTTCTGGCAAAAGATAAGTTCCTTCCTGGTCAATCGGATTTTGAGTGGCTAATACGAGGAAAGGTTTTGGTAAAGGCATTGTCTCGTCGCCAATCGTCACCTGTTTTTCCTGCATCACCTCGAGAAGTGCGGACTGAACTTTCGCCGGCGCACGGTTGATCTCATCTGCCAAAACAAAATTCGCAAAAACAGGTCCTTTTTTGATACTGAAATCGTTGTCTTTCACGCTGTAAATCATTGTCCCAACAACATCCGCAGGCAACAAATCCGGTGTAAACTGGATTCTGGAAAATTGTCCATCAACAGCTTCCGACAAGGTTTTGATGGCCAAGGTTTTTGCCAATCCCGGAACACCTTCCAAGAGAACGTGCCCGTTGCCAAGAAGTCCGATGAGCAAACGGTCTATCATATATTCCTGCCCGATGATGGCGCGGTTGATTTCCTGTTTTAAGATGGAGAAAAAGTAATTTTGTTCTTTAACTTTTTCGGTAAGTTGTCTGATATCTTCTGCTTGATTCAATTCTGACATATCAATTAATAAAAATAATTGGTAAATTTCACATAAAATCTAGCAACAGCAAACATAACAATTGCCAAACTTCCGTTAAATATTTGTTAAAGAGATGGAAGTTGGAAGCCAGATGATGGAAGTTTTGAGCAAACTGATTTACTTTTTGCTAATAAATCTCAATAATTTGTCGTTTATTTATAATTAATATAACTTTGGACTAAATAAATTTCTCTCCGAAAATGAATTATCATTTTGCCAATCATAGACAGGTTCGAAAAAACCTTTTAAATATTCTACAAACGACCTCAGAAAAAGACCTTCTGACAATTCCAGACGGATTCAACAACAATATTTATTGGAACATCGCGCATTGCGTGGCCCAGCAACAGTTACTTTGCTATTATCTCAGCGGAAACCAATTCAGAATCGACAAATATTGGGTGGAAACTTACAAAAAAGGAACTTTCGCCAACGTGGATGTCAAACAATCCGAAATGGAGGATTTGGCTTACCTATTAATTGAAACTTCAAAAATCCTGATGAAGGATTATGATGATGACTTCTTCTCGGATTACACCCCTTATTCCACGAGTTTTGGGATTGATTTGAAAAATGTACAGGACGCTATCATCTTCAACAATATGCACGAAAGCATTCATTACGGTTATATTTTGGCTCAGAAAAGAGCTTTGATTGCGGAAGGATTAAGTTTATAATTAATGAAATTCAGATTCCTTTTTCCGATTTTCCTCTTGGGAGTTTTATCATTTTCGATTTCCGATAATGAGCGATTCAAATATTACCAACCTATCAGCAAAACTCAGGAAATCGAAGTTCTTTATCTGACTTGGGAAGACACTAACCTTCCAAATTTTGTAAAAACTGCTGACTACGAAAAATATGTTGACAAGGCTGAATTGATTGCACATTGTTTTTACGTCGATTCCAAAGATCCTGAGAAAAGGAAATTCAAAATTCCGGTGACGACGGATAAATTGATTAAGAAAATCCCTTTAAAAATAAAGGGAAAATTCTTCAAGACCAAACAATTCGATGATAAGTTTCCAACGCCACTTTTTGAAGATTACAGAAAAACGGGCGATTTGAAATTCAAAACTGAAAATGACGAGTTTTTAGTTTTTGTGTTGGATTAAAAACCACAAAAGGGACAAAAGTTTTTTCTTTAATATGTTTTTTAAAAGTTCAAAAAAGACTTTCTGTAAAATTTTCTTTTTTGCGCTTATTCTAAATTTTTCCTACAAATGATTTCCTTTTGTGACTTTTGTGGTTCAAACAAGAACTTTACAATTTTGTTAAGATAAAATTAATCTCAAAAAGACTACTTTTGCAAAACAAAATCTCATTAATGAATCCAGAGAAAAAAGACGATTTCATATTCGGTTTAAGGCCAGTGATGGAAGCCTTAGAAGCCGGAAAAACCGTAGATAAAATATTTTTACAAAACGCTTTGACGGGCGAAATTTACTTCGAACTGAAGCAACTTTTGGCCAAGCATAATCTCCGCCCAAACTACGTTCCCGTAGAAAAACTCAACCGTTTTACACGAAAAAACCACCAAGGTGTGGTGGCCTTCATCTCAGACGTTCCGTTTCACAAAATCGAGGATGTGTTGCCTCAGCTTTTTGAAGAAGGAAAGACGCCATTTATTTTAATTCTTGATAGATTGACCGATGTTCGGAACTTCGGAGCTATCTGTAGAACCGCTGAATGTGTGGGTGTTGACGCGATTTTGATTCCAGAAAAAGGTGGTGCGCCAATTAATTCTGATGCTATCAAAACTTCGGCTGGAGCGATTTATAATATCAAAATCTGTAAAGAAAAAAATCTTGCCCACTCGGTAGATTTCCTTCAGCAAAGTGGCATCAAAGTATTCTCAGCAACGGAAAAGGCGCAGAAATTGATATACGACGTGGACTTCACAGAACCGTGCGCAATCGTAATGGGAAATGAGGAAACGGGAATCTCAAAAGAAGTGCTTCACCACTCCGATGAAAAAATAAAATTGCCAATCGAAGGTAAAACCCAATCCCTAAACGTCTCTGTAGCGTGTGGCGCGATTCTTTATGAAGCCGTGAGACAGAAGATAGTTGTTGCTGGTTGATAGTTTTGTTTGATAGAAATCAACTTGATAATTATCAAAACATCAATTATAATTTATTATTAAACATCAATTATGAAAAAAATAACAGCGCTTGCGCTAATTGCCATAACATTGGTCGCTTGTAAAAAGGAAACAAAAACCGTTACAAGAGTTGACCCAAAAACCGGAAAAACTGAAACTGTAACCGTGGAAGTTTCCGACGAAGAAGCTTCAAAACCGAAAGCGATTGCTGACAGTAGTGGCATTTTCAAACAAAAATTCATTCTTGAAAAAGGCGTGACTTATCCGTTGGTTTCTTATCAAAGAGAAATCCAGTCTTTGACAACGCCAGATGGAAAAACAATGTCTGGAACCAATGAAACGACGGACGAAATGTCTGTGACAGTCAATGATTTCAAAGACAACATCTACGATTTGACTTTGAATATGGTGGGCAAAAGAATGTCCAGCACTTCAAACGGAAAGACGTTGACCATCGACACCAAACAGCCCGCTCCAAAAGAGGAAAATCTGAAAATGGAATATCTTGTGAGCAAAGGTTTGGCAGGAAATAAACTGAACGTGAAAATGGATGCTTCGGGAAATATCAAATCGGTTACAGGATTTGATGCCATTTACAACAATTTGAAGAAAGCAATTGCTGGAACTGTGAAAGATAAGAAACAGCAGGATGGCTTTATAGAAAGCTTCAAAGCTGGTTTCAACGAGGAAATGATGAAGGAACAATTGGGCAAAAACCTAAAACTTCTTCCCGTAAAAGGAACGAAAATCGGAGAAAAATGGACCACTTCCGAAGACATCGACCCAAGCGGAAAATTGAAACAAAACCTGACTTTCACCTTGACAAAAGTTGAAGACGGAAAAGCAGAAATTACCGTAACTGGGGTGATTCCATCCAAATCGGACAAGCAATCCCAAAACGGAATGACACACTCGATGAGTATGGGCGGTTCGCAAAGTGGGAAAATCATTGTGGATGAAAACACTGGTTGGCTACTGAACCAAAACCTTTCCATCAAAACCAATCAAAAAGAAACGGTTTCCGATGGCAAGCAAACCCAGAGTATGAGCAAGAATTCCACCACTTCTATCATCATTAATCCATCCTATAAATAAGAACAGGAAATGAAATACATTTTAGAACTCATCATAGCAACCATCATCATATTCTTCGTTTGGAATATTTTGAAGCGCTTGTTTTTCAGTGCGTTTTATAAAAACTTCCCCACTCTGAATCCAAAAAATCAACAGCAAAACCAGCAAACCAGTTCGAAAAAAATGCCCGAACAAAAAGTAAAATGGGATGCGGAAACGGTGGATTTTGAGGAAATAAAAGAAGAGAAAAAACAATAGTCAGATTCTGACATAAAATAAACATAAAACCTTTCAGATTATTAAGTCTGAAAGGTTTTTTAATATTAAATTTGGAATTTGAAAGTTTAAAGCCATTTGATAATTGATATTAATTGTTAAAACGCTGATTTCAAATCTAATATATAAAGCTTAATATCTAACATCTATGTTCAAAAACAAGAAAAATCTCATTTTCATCCTTGCAAGTTTGGTTGTTTTCATTTTGCTGGCGGTGGTTTACGCCAATCCTGTCATCTCTGGAAAACGTTTGATGCAACACGATATCGTTTTCTACAAAGGTGGCGCGGAAGAACTTTTGCAATACCGTGCGAACAACGAAAACGAAACCTATTGGAGCGACGCAATGTTTGGCGGAATGCCGACTTATCAGACTGGCGCGCAATTTCGTGGCGATGTCATCAAGAAAATTGACGATTTGTTTTTGTTCCTTCCGAAACCTGCAAACTACCTGTTCTTGCTGTTTGCCGGATTTTTCTTTTTGGGAATGGTGGCTGTTAGAAACTGGAAATATGCTTTGCTGGGCGCGACATTCTTTGGATTGTCAACTTATTTTTACATCATTATTTCGGCTGGACACAACGGAAAAGTTCATACGATTGCCTACTTTGCGCCATTGGTAGCGGGGATTTTATTGGTTTACTTTAGGAAAAAATATATTCTCGGATTCATCACCACTACCCTATTTATGGGACTTCAGATTTGTGCGAATCACCCACAGATGACTTATTATCTGTTCCTCGGATTAGGATTTTTATTCCTTTCGGAATTGATTAGAGCCATCAAAGGGAAAATCGAATGGAAACATTTCTTAATTTCGACAGGAATCGTTGCCGTCGCTGGAATCATCGGCGTTGGAATGAACTCGCAAAGACTAATGGCAAATGCCGAATACGTGAAGGAAACTGTTCGTGGAAAGCAAATCCTGAACGATAAAAATCACACCGCTGGAAAATCCGGAATGGACAAAGAAAGCATAACAATGTGGAGCTACGGAAAACTAGAAACACTTAACTTATTCATTCCTAGATTGATGGGAGGCGCAAGTCAGGAAGAAGGTTCCGACAAAATAATGGAACAAATCCAGGTTTTGGCTCAGGACAACATCAAATCCCAACAAGAATACGATATGTTCCTCAGAGGTTTCGGAAGTCCGACCTATTGGGGCGACCAGCCGACCACTTCTGGACCGGCTTATCAAGGTGCTGTGGTTTGTTTCTTGGCAGTTTTAGGATTCTTCTTTGCTGGAAGAAAGTACAGATATTGGATTTTGGGTGCTTCGATTTTAACGATTTTCTTGGCTTGGGGAAGCAATTTCTCTGCGCTGACGGATTTCTTCATCGATTATGTGCCGTTGTACAACAAGTTCCGTGCACCGTCTTCTATCTTGGTGGTTGTGGAATTCTTATTCCCTTTGATTGCGATTCTTGGCTTGTATAAATTCTTTACGGATGAAAATCTGACCGAGGAATACAAAAAGAAAATCCTGCTTTATGTTTCAGGAAGCGTTCTCGGAATCACATTGATTTTTATGGTTTTCGGGAAAGGAATTTTAGGTTTCTACACCGCGAATGAGAAAACTTATCTTCCGCCGTATGTGTTGGATTATTTGGTTGATGAAAGAGCGTCGATGTTCCAAACCGATGCTTTGAAAGCGATTATTTATGTTTTGATTACAGCCGGCGTTTTATTTTTTGGATTAAAGAAAAAACTGAATGTCAACATCGTTTTATTAATCATCGGATTCGTGAGCTTGTTTGACCTTTGGACGGTGAACAGACGTTATCTGAACGATGATAATTACGTTGATAAAACCTTCGCAGATTATCCCTTCCAAACCGAAAACTCGGAATATCTGATGAGCAAAGCGGGCGACAATTCTTTTGTTCAAAGCCTTTTGCAACAGACCGAAGTGAACAAAGCCTTACAAACCATCGCTGAAAAAGATAAAGACCATTACAGGATTTTCAACAATGTTTTAGGAACTTTCAGTGAGACGAATACTTCTTATTTCAAATCTTCAATCGGCGGTTATCACGCGGTTAAACTGAGACGTTACGATGATTTAATCAACAAATATTTCTCAACCACAGACCAGGTAAAAACCATCCGAATCCTGAATATGCTGAACACCAAATACTTCCTAGTTGGCGACCAGCAAAAACCAGAAATCTCTCCAAACCCTGAAGCCAACGGCAATGCGTGGTTTGTTTCTGACATCAAATTCGTAAACAATCCAAACGAGGAACTGAATGAAACAGGAAATCTTGACACCAAAAAAATCGCGGTGATTTCTAAAGATGACAAAGCTTATTTCAACGGGAAAAATCTGGTAAAAGATTCAACGGCGTTTTTGGCTTTGAAATCTTATCAGCCAAACGCATTGTCATTTGATTCATCTTCCAAAACGCCTCAATTAGCGGTCTTTTCTGAGGTTTATTATCCTCACGGCTGGAATGTTTATCTGGACGGAAACAAAGTGGATTACATCAAAGCCAATTACCTTTTGAGAGCGCTTTACGTTCCAGCAGGAAAGCACAAAATTGAAATGAAATTTGAACCAGCCGTTATCGAGACTGGGAAATTATTTTCTTTGATAAGTTTTGGATTGTTTGTTTTGTTGAGTTTGATTGGGGTTTATTTTCTGTTTAAAAGGAACAAAGAAATTGTTAGTCTTTAAATAAACTATTTTTAAATACTTAATTAGACTACTCCTTCCAATGAAACTCTATAAATATAAGAATGCAATAAAAATTTCTGACGTGGAAAGAGATTTAAATTGTATTCTAAATGATGAAATTTGGTTTTCAAAAATAGAATATCTTAACGACCCTTTTGAAGGTATAGCCAATTTTGAAAATCCCAAAAATTTTGATTATTTATTACCCAAAAGGAAGTATTCAACTGAGAAATATAAAAACCAATTATTAGATAGCAGTTTTCTAAAAAATCAATCAGTTGGAGTTTTATCACTATCAAAGTCAAAAAACAATTTAGTTCTATGGAGCCACTATTGTGATAATCACAAAGGTTATGTAGTTGAATATGATTTTACATTGGAGAGTTTTAACGTTGAAGAAAACATAAGAAAAGTAACTAAGTCTTCTGAAGTAATTTACTCTCCGAAAAGTAAAAAAATGCAATTATTCGAAAATTCTTACGATGAATATTTATTTAATAAAAGTTTAGGTTGGAAATATGAAAAAGAATTTCGATTTTTATCTGATAAATTTGGCTTAGTTAAATATGATGCAACATCTATCAAATCAATAATAATAGGAGCAAATACAAATATCATTATTGAAGAGTATTTAAAAAAAATTGCCAATCAAAAACATATCAAAATTTATAAAAGTATTATTAATCGTGAGAATTTTAGTATCAAAATTCGAGCAGTAAAATAACAAAAAAAGCAACCCAAATTGAGTTGCTTTTGTTTTTTGCTTGAAAGCGGAAATTATTTTCTGATTCCCAATTCAGCGATGATAGCTCTGTATCTAGAGATTTCTTTCTTCTTCAAATAATCAAGAAGAGATTTTCTCTTACCTACCAATTTCACTAGAGATCTCTCAGTAGCAAAATCGTGACGGTTAGCTTTCAAGTGCTGAGAAAGGTGGTTGATTCTAAAAGTGAATAGAGCAATCTGTCCTTCAGCGCTTCCTGTGTCATTTGCAGATTTTCCGTGCTTTGCGAAAATTTCTGACTTTTTTTCAGTTGTTAAATACATTCCAATATTATTTAATGATTATTATGTAATTCGGGTGCAAAGATAGGATTTTATTTGGGATTAAGAACTTAAAATCAAAAGTATTTTTATTGGAATAAATTCTATTCAATAAAACACGATTTTGTCATTCCGTAGGAATCTAGACAGCTAAGTTGAGATTCCTACGGAATGACAAACTTACTGAATACATACTCTTACTTCTCTTCCATCAAAAATGCTTTCACCAATTCGAAATCCGCTGGAAATTCCACAGACTGTTTTTCCTTTCTGTTGAAAGCTTCCAGTTTTTCAGGGATTTCGATTTTCCCTTTTAAGACCTCTTCCACAACTTCGACAAACTTTGCAGGATGAGCCGTTTCCAATAGAACACCAACAAAATCTTCATTTGATTTCTCAGAATATTTTTCCAATCCCAAATAAGCCACCGCGCCGTGCGGGTCCAAAGTATAACCGAAATCGTTTTTAACTTTTATCATCGTCTCTTTTGTCGCTTCATCCGAAAAAGAATACGACTCGATTTCTTTTTTGAATTCCGAAACATCATCATTGAAAAGACTTTTCATTCTTTCAAAATTGCTTGGATTGCCAACGTCCATTGCGTTGCTGATGGTTTGTTTTGAAGGTTTCGATTCGTAATTTCCGGTTTCTAAAAACTTTGGAATGACATCATTTGCGTTGGTTGAAGCTATGAATTGATGAATTGGCAAACCCATTTTCTTAGTAAAAAGCCCAGCTGTCAAATTTCCAAAATTCCCGCTAGGAACTGAGAAAACAATTGGCTTTCCTAATTTTTCTAATTGAGCAAACGCCCAGAAATAATAGAATGATTGTGGAATCAATCTGGCAATATTGATACTATTCGCCGATGTCAAAGTGAATTTTTGATTCAGTTCTTCGTCGGACAAAATTTGTTTTGCCAAAGCTTGGCAATCGTCAAAAGTGCCATCGATTTCCAACGCTTTGATATTTCCGCCCCAAGTTGTCAACTGTTTTTCCTGCAACGGACTGACTTTTCCTTTTGGATAGAGAATGTAAACCTCAATTCCCACAACATTGAAAAATCCTGATGCAACGGCACTTCCCGTATCGCCAGAAGTCGCCACGACAACTTTCATCGGTTTTCCTTCTGAGAAATAAGCCATCATTCTCGCCATAAATCTTGCGCCAACATCCTTGAAAGCCATCGTTGGACCGTGGAATAATTCCAGGGAATAAATATTCTCCGAGATTTTCACAGCTGGAATTTCGAAATTCAAAACTTCATTAATGATTTCTTTCAAATTGTCATCGGAAATGGACTCGCCGAGGAATTCTTTTGCTACTTGGAAACCGATTTCCTGCAAGCTAAGATTCGGTAGATTTTCAAAAAACCCAGCATCAAGTTGCGGAATATATTCTGGCATAAAAAGTCCGCCGTCATCTGCCAAACCTTTTAGGATGGCTGTTTTGATGTTGGTTTCTTCGTGTTTTCTTGTTGATATGTATTTCATTTTTGGTTGATAGTTAATTGTTGTTGGTTGATAGATTTAAGGTTTTAACGCAAAGTCCGCTAAGATTTTTTTGATTCTTATTGAAAATATTTTTAAGGTTCGCAAAGACGATTACGCTCATCAAAGAATAAAACTTTAAAGCCTTTGTCATTCCTTAGGAATCTAGACCTTTGAGATTGACCTCGTCAAACTACTACATTGATTTCCTACGGAATAACAATATTGGGTTTTAGGACAAATCTTGATTTAACGACGAATCCGCAGCCCGACTTGATTTCTATGGACAAACCAAATTATTTTGGTAGTTTTTCTCGTAATTTCTGCCGGAGTTCACCACTGCAAAAATACGGTGAATGATTTTGTTGCGTATATTGTTCAAAACCAACATCTTATT